>PYGH01000022.1 GCA_003014445.1 Fusobacterium naviforme
GAAGGCGTTAAGGGGAGCGAAATCAAGTAGCGAAGCCGGTGACCGTAACTGTCAAGAAAAGCCGCTATTGTATCATGTCAGCCCGTACCGCAAACCGACACAGGTGGATGAGGAGAGAATCCTAAGGCCGGCGGGAGAAGCATTGTTAAGGAACTCGGCAAAATGACCCCGTAACTTCGGGAGAAGGGGTGCTGCAGAGATGCAGCCGCAGAGAAAAGGCTCAAGCAACTGTTTAGCAAAAACACAGGTCTATGCGAAACCGTAAGGTGAAGTATATGGGCTGACGCCTGCCCGGTGCTGGAAGGTTAAGAGGAGAGGTCAGCGGGGAAACCCGCGAAGCTTTGAATTTAAGCCCCAGTAAACGGCGGCCGTAACTATAACGGTCCTAAGGTAGCGAAATTCCTTGTCGGGTAAGTTCCGACCCGCACGAAAGGCGTAATGATTTGAGCGCTGTCTCAACAATGCACCCGGTGAAATTGAAGTACCAGTGAAGATGCTGGTGACCTGCGCCAGGACGGAA
>PYGH01000023.1 GCA_003014445.1 Fusobacterium naviforme
TCGAACGAGAGCTACAGGAGGAAGTTTTCGGATGGAATCCGGTAGATCGAGTGGCGGACGGGGGAGTAACGCGTGGGGAACCTGCCTCATACAGGGGGATAACAGTTGGAAACGACTGTTAATACCGCATAAGACCACAGAGTCGCATGACTCAGGGGTAAAAACTCCGGTGGTATGAGATGGACCCGCGTTCGATTAGCCAGTTGGCGGGGTAACGGCCCACCAAAGCGACGATCGATAGCCGATTTGAGAGAATGACCGGCCACATTGGGACTGAGACACGGCCCAAACTCCTACGGGAGGCAGCAGTGGGGAATATTGCACAATGGGGGGAACCCTGATGCAGCGACGCCGCGTGAGTGAAGAAGTATTTCGGTATGTAAAGCTCTATCAGCAGGGAAGAAGATGACGGTACCTGAGTAAGAAGCCCCGGCTAACTACGTGCCAGCAGCCGCGGTAATACGTAGGGGGCAAGCGTTATCCGGATTTACTGGGTGTAAAGGGAGCGCAGACGGCTATGCAAGTCTGAAGTGAAAGCCCGGGGCTCAACCCCGGGATTGCTTTGGAAACTGTGCAGCTAGAGTGTCGGAGAGGTAAGCAGAATTCCCAGTGTAGCGGTGAAATGCGTAGATATTGGGAAGAATACCGGTGGCGAAGGCGGCTTACTGGACGATAACTGACGTTCAGGCTCGAAGGCGTGGGGAGCAAACAGGATTAGATACCCTGGTAGTCCACGCGGTAAACGATGAATACTAGGTGTTGGCATCCAAAGGATGTCGGTGCCGTCGCAAACGCAATAAGTATTCCACCTGGGGAGTACGTTCGCAAGAATGAAACTCAAAGGAATTGACGGGGACCCGCACAAGCAGTGGAGCATGTGGTTTAATTCGAAGCAACGCGAAGAACCTTACCAAGTCTTGACATCCCGATGACCGGCCTGTAAAGAGGCCTTCTCTTCGGAGCATTGGAGACAGGTGGTGCATGGTTGTCGTCAGCTCGTGTCGTGAGATGTTGGGTTAAGTCCCGCAACGAGCGCAACCCCTATTGCCAGTAGCCAGCAGGTAAAGCTGGGCACTCTGGCGAGACTGCCTGGGATAACCAGGAGGAAGGTGGGGATGACGTCAAATCATCATGCCCCTTATGATTTGGGCAACACACGTGCTACAATGGCGTAAACAGAGAGAAGCGAAGGAGCGATCCGGAGCGAATCTAAAAATAACGTCTCAGTTCGGACTGCAGTCTGCAACTCGACTGCACGAAGCTGGAATTGCTAGTAATCGCGAATCAGCATGTCGCGGTGAATACGTTCCCGGGTCTTGTACACACCGCCCGTCACACCATGGGAGTCAGCAACGCCCGAAGTCAGTGACCCAACCTTAGGGAGGGAGCTGCCGAAGGCGGGGCGGATAACTGGGGTGAAGTCGTAACAAGGTAGCCGTATCGGAAGGTGCGGCTGGATCACCTCCTTTCTAAGGAAGAGAGTAGGGGTTGTGTGTGCTGTCTGGTCGTTGATTAAGAGGTTTACACTATCTGGTGTCGATACGTCT
>PYGH01000001.1 GCA_003014445.1 Fusobacterium naviforme
CTCTCGTTCGACTTGCATGTGTTAAGCACGCCGCCAGCGTTCATCCTGAGCCAGGATCGAACTCTCTGTTTTAAGTTCTCTCCGGTTCAGATAACGTTGACTTCTTTTCTCAGTTATCTTACCCGTTTTACTTGGTTTGGTTCTTCTTTTGAAATTCTTTTTAGAATTTTCAGGGTTGTGTGTACTGTCTGATCTTTGATTTTCAAGGTTCTGTGCCGCGCCTTCCGTGAGAGGCAACTTAGATAGTCTATCAAGTGAAAAGCAATTTGTCAACAGTTTTTTTCTGTCTGCTTTTCAGCGGAGAAAGAGGGATTTGAACCCTCGCGCCGGTATTACCCGACCTACCCCCTTAGCAGGGGGGCCTCTTCGGCCTCTTGAGTATTTCTCCAAAGTGCAAATCAGATTATACAGGATGTTCCTTTGCTTTGTCAACCTGATTTGCCGCTTATTTTAGTTCATTTTGTTCCTGTTTCCTGTATGTATTTTTTATATGAAAAATATATATTTATAAAACAATATATTGCAGCTACGCCTGGTATTCCTACATATATATAGTCTGTCAGTCCGGCAGTGCTGCTCAGGCTGTTCATTCGATTTGTCATGAGCTGTGACAGAGTACAGAAGAAAAGCCCCAGTAATAGCTTCAGAAAAATCTTAATTCTCTGTTTCTTCATCCTTTTCTGCTGACTCCCTCACCTTAGCGATACTCGCAACACGGATATTTGACTCTCTGTCTATGCTCATCAGCTTTACGCCTGAAGTATTTCTTCCTATAACAGAGATATCCGATACTGCAATTCTGATCAGTATCCCCTCATTTGTAATCAGAAGTATCTCCCTCTCATTATTTACGAGCTTTGCTCCGATAAGATCCCCTGTCTTGTCTGTCAGCTTATGGCAGATCAGTCCGCGCCCACCGCGATTTTGTCTCCGGAATTCACTGAGCAGAGTTCGCTTCCCCATACCAAATTCTGATACAGTGAGAAGAGCTTCTCCCTGTCTGGTCAGCTGCATGCCGACAACCTCATCATCGGAAGCGAGTTTCATCCCCTTGACTCCCATAGAGCTTCTGCCTGTTCTTCGAACATCCCTCTCAGAGAAGATGATGCTCATCCCCTTTTTGCTGACAAGGATAATATCTTCATTGCCGCTGGAGGCCTTCACCTCTATCAGCTCATCTCCCTCTCGGAGTACGATTGCCGTGAGACCGTTCTTTCGCACATTTGCATACTGCGAAAGCCTGGTCTTCTTTACCATACCGGATCTGGTTGCCATAAAGAGATATTTATCATTTCCCTCATTATTAAAAGGAATCATTGCTGTAATCTTTTCATCCGGCTGCAGCTGCAGAAGATTTACAATTGCCGTACCTCTTGCAGTCCTTCCGGCATCCGGAATCTGGTATGCCTTAAGCCTGTAAACCTTACCCTTACTGGTAAAGAAGTCAATGGAATGATGTGAGGTCGTCATCAGCAGATCTGTCATAAAATCATCTTCTATGGTCTGCATTCCCTTAATTCCCTTGCCGCCTCTGTTCTGGCTGTGGAAATTGTCCGGACTCATTCTCTTGATATAGCCGAGATTTGTCATCGCAACAACGATATCCTCATCCGGAATCAGATCCTCTGCATCCATCTCGTCATCAATTCCGAATATAGTCCTGCGCTCGTCTCCATACTTTTCTGCTACCAGATTGATCTCATCTCGAATTACGCCAAGCAGCATCTTTTCATCCGAAAGTATACTCTTATAATATGCGATTTTTTCCTCAAGCTCCTTGAATTCTGCCTCAAGCCTTCCTCTCTCAAGACCTGTCAATGTACGCAGCCGCATATCCACAATAGCCTGTGCCTGCACCTCTGAGAGACCAAAGCGCTGCATCAGCTCCTGCTTTGCAATTGCAACTGTATCGCTTCCACGAATAATTCTGATCACTTCATCAATATGATCCAGAGCAATCAGCAGGCCCTGTAAAATATGAGCCCTTTCTTCTGCCTTGTTGAGATCATATCTGGTTCTTCTTGTGACAACCTCTTCCTGATGCTTCAGGTAATACTCCAGCATCTGAAGCAGATTCAGCACATGAGGCTCATTGTTCACGAGTGCCAACATAATCACGCCGAAGGTATCCTCCAGCTGTGTGTGCTTTAAAAGTCTGTTCAGAACAATCTGTGGATTAACGTCTTTTCTGAGTTCAATTACAATGCGCATTCCCTCACGGTTTGACTCATCGCGCAGGTCTGTGATTCCGTCAATTCTTCTGTCCTTTACAAGATCTGCAATTTTTTCGATGAGACGCGCCTTATTTACCATATAGGGAAGCTCAGTCACAATAATTCTGTGCTTTCCGTTCTGCATGGGCTCAATATCTGTAATTGCCCGCACCTTGATCTTGCCGCGCCCGGTGCGATAGGCATCCTGAATTCCGGATTTTCCGAGTATCATCGCACCGGTTGGGAAATCAGGTCCTTTTACGAGGGAAATAACATCGTCGAGCGAAGTTATCCTCTCTTCCATGCGATCCTCAATGATCTTATCCACAGCAGAGATCACTTCACGCAGATTATGCGGTGGAATATTTGTTGCCATACCGACCGCAATTCCCTGGGTTCCATTGACCAGCAGATTCGGGAAACGGCTCGGCAAAACGACAGGTTCCTTCTCTGTCTCATCAAAGTTCGGAGCAAAATCGACTGTGTCCTTATTGATGTCGGAGAGCATCTCCATCGCAATTTTGGAGAGTCTTGCCTCGGTATAACGCATTGCCGCTGCTCCGTCTCCATCTACAGAGCCAAAATTTCCATGCCCGTCGACCAGAGTGTAGCGCATCGCCCACTCCTGCGCCATATTAACGAGAGCACCGTAAATAGAGGAGTCACCGTGCGGATGATATTTACCCATGGTATCGCCGACGATACGGGCACATTTTCTGTGTGGCTTGTCCGGACCGTTATTCAGCTCTATCATGGAGTAGAGTATTCTTCTCTGAACCGGCTTCAGACCGTCCCTCACATCCGGCAGTGCGCGCGCGGCAATTACACTCATCGCATAGTCGATGTAGGATTTCTCCATGGTTTTTTTCAGATCAACTTCCTGAACTTTATCAAATACATTCGGTTCCATTTACTGCCCCCGTTCATCAAATATCAAGATTCGTCACATACTTTGCATTTGCCTCGATGAATTCTCTTCTTGGCTCTACCTGATCTCCCATCAAAGTTGTAAAGGTGAGATCCAGCTCCGAGATAGACTCTTCATCCATATTGACACGCAGCAGCACTCTTCTCTCCGGATCCATCGTTGTCTCCCAGAGCTGTTCTGCATCCATCTCTCCAAGTCCCTTGTATCTCTGAATCTTGTTATTCTGATCTCTTCCGACCTCAGTGATAATAGAATTTAATTCCTCATCGCTGTACGCATACCAAAGCTTCTGTCCCTTTTCAAGCTTATAGAGCGGCGGCTGTGCAAGGTATACATGCCCTTCTTTTATGAGCTCAGGCATAAAGCGGTAAATGAAGGTAAGCATCAGGGTTGCAATATGCGCACCGTCGACATCGGCATCTGTCATGATAATGATCTTATTGTAGCGAAGCTTCGAAATATCAAAGTCCTCATGAATTCCCGTACCGAAGGCCGTGATCATGGCGCGAATCTCTGCATTACCAAAGACACGATCCATTCTTGCCTTCTCAACATTCAGAATTTTTCCGCGCAGGGGCAGTATGGCCTGTGTCGCTCTGCTCCTTGCAGTCTTAGCAGAGCCTCCTGCAGAATCTCCCTCGACGATAAATATCTCGCATTCCTCCGGATTTTTACTGGAGCAGTCTGCCAGCTTTCCGGGAAGTGCCATACCATCCAGCGCAGATTTTCTTCTTGTGAGATCACGGGCTTTTCTTGCCGCTGCTCTTGCTCTCTGCGCAAGTATGGCTTTCTCGCAAATCAGCTTTGCCACAGTCGGATTTTGCTCAAGAAAATATGTCAGTTGCTCACTGACCACAGAACTCACTGCACCCACAACCTCTGAATTTCCAAGCTTCTGCTTTGTCTGACCCTCAAACTGCGGATCTTCCACCTTGACACTGACAATTGCGGTCATACCCTCACGGATATCCTCTCCGCTTAAATTATCCTCACTGTCCTTTAGGAGCTTATTGGCTCTCGCATAGTCATTAAAGGTCTTTGTGATCGCATTTTTAAAACCTGTGAGATGTGTACCGCCCTCCGGCGTATTGATATTATTGACGAAGGTATAAATATTCTCGTTATAGGAGTCATTGTGCTGCAGTGCTACCTCCACAACAACCTTATCCTTCACATCCTCACAATAAATAACCTGCTCATAGAGCGCAGTCTTTCCCCGATTCAGGTAGCTGACAAATTCGCGAATTCCTCCCTCAAAATGGAAGATATCTTCTCTATTCTCCTCACGTTCATCCCGTAAAATTATTTTCAGATTTTTGGTCAGAAAAGCTGTCTCTCTCAGGCGAAGACGCAGTGTGTCATAGTCATACACTGTCTCCTCAAAGATCTCCTTGTCCGGAAGAAAATGAACTCTTGTTCCGTGCTGCTCACTGCCACAGCTGCCTGTTATCCCGATAGGCTGCGTGATCTTTCCTCTCGAAAACCTTACTTCGTATATTTTCTGATCCCGAAATACCTGAACCTCCAGATTCTCAGAGAGCGCATTCACAACAGATGCTCCCACTCCATGAAGACCGCCGGACACCTTGTAGCCTCCACCGCCAAATTTTCCACCTGCATGAAGTATGGTAAATACGACCTCCAGCGCCGAAATTCCTGCCTTTTTCTGTATATCAACCGGAATTCCGCGCCCATTATCCTCCACCGTCACAGAATTATCGGGATTAATTGTGACAATAATCTCACTGCAATATCCTGCAAGAGCTTCATCAACGGAATTATCTACAATTTCATAAACCAGATGGTGCAGTCCCTTTGCAGCAGTGGAACCGATATACATTCCGGGTCTTCTTCTGACTCCCTCCAGTCCCTCCAGAATTTGAATTTGATCTGCATTATATTCCGTACTCATTTACTGTCCTCCTTAGATCCCTGTCATTCGACTGTGCAGATCGCACCATCTGTGACCTTAAATCTTTTATCAATTTGAAAATCATTTTTTAACAGATTTTCCATTCCCGTACTGGTAATCACTGTCTGTGTCTGACTGATTACCTTCAAAAGCTGCTTCTGTCTCTGCGTATCCAACTCTGAGAGCACATCATCCAGAAGCAAAACCGGATCTTCACCCGTTACTTTTTTCATTAATTCCAATTCAGACAATTTCAAGGATAATGCTGCCGTCCGCTGCTGTCCCTGTGAACCAAACTTTCTCAGATCCATTGCCTGAGACTCTGTATTCTGGATCTCAGAACTTTTTTTCACAAAAAAACCAATATCATCCCTGTGTGGACCAACTGAACTTATTTTCTGCCTCAGATCAGATTCTCTGCTTTCCAGCAGTGCTGCACGATATCTCTCCTCCGAAATATTTTCATCATAACAGAGCTCTATGCACTCTTCATTTCCGGTAATTCCTGTATATAATGCAGAAATAATCGGATTCAGGTCATCAATAAATTTTCTTCGACAGCGAATAAGCTCCGAACCATAGCGCACCAGCTGTTCATCCCAGATATCAAGCGTTTCCATGAGCTCCGGATGAAAGCTGATTTCTTTCAGCAGCTTATTTCTCTGAAGCAGTGCTCTGTTGTAGCTCAACATCTCATGGACATAGGAACGATTCAACTGACACAGCTCCATATCCATAAATTTGCGCCGCTCAGCAGGACCATTTTTGATGATGTTCAGATCCTCCGGAGAAAAAAGCACAATATTTAATATTCCAAAGAGCTCACTTGCACGTCTGATTGGAATAGAATTAACTGCAATTCCCTTTGCAGCATTTTTTTTGAGATGAATATCAATGCGATAGGGAATTTCCTGCTTTAAAAGCTTCAGCTTGATATGTGCCTCGTTTTCACCGAAGCGTATCATTTCTCTGTCCTTGCTGCTCCGATGTGACTTCGTCACAGCACAGACATACAGAGCCTCCAGCACATTTGTTTTTCCCTGCGCATTGTTCCCATAGAGCAAATTGGTTCCCTGATCCAGAGAGAGACTCAATGCCTTATAATTTCTGAAATTTTTAAGCTCCAATGATTCGATAATCATGTCCGCCTGTGGAAAATATGTCTCCGTCTCTCAGCTTTTTTCCCCGCTGTGTCTCAACGGCACCATTTACCAGAACCTTTCCTTCTTTCACCGCATATTTTGCATCTGAACCCATTGAAAATTCACCTGAGAGCTTCAGGGCCTGCTCCAGCTTGATATATTCATCCTTTATTTTTATATCGGTCATGGACTCTCCAATCGCAGCGCTCATTTCATTTGCACTGCTTCGATATTTGCAGCTCATTACTGTTTTGCATTTAAAGCGCATTACTATACTGCATAAGTCTCGCACTGTTTCGCGGCTTCGCCGCTCTCACAGTGCTTCAAATTTGCAGCTCATTACTGCACTGCATAAGTCTCGCACTGTTTTGCGGCTCCGCCGCTCTCACAGTGCTCACAAAAATTCGCAAATCGCAGCGCTCATTTCATTTGCGCTGCTTTTTTGCTCATTTTTGTTGTCCTGTGCGATATCAAAGCCTGCCTGCAAGCTTTCTTGCGCAGGCTTTGCTGCCGCACAGGGACTTATGCAATAAAATTTACAGGCAATATGAGATAGATATAGCTTTCTTTCTCATCGCGTATGTAACAGGGGGTCTTTGCATTTGTCATATACAGATCGACCTCCTCATCTTCAATTGCTCTCAATGCATCCAGCAAAAACTTTGGATTAAAGGCAATAAGAAGATCCTTACCTGTCTTTTCACAGGAAACCTTTCCGTCCATCGTGCCATAAGAAGATTTCACCTTTAAATTGATATTGTTTTCTGAAATATCCAGCACGATCGGTTTATGATCACTCTCCTTGATCAGTATCGTAGACTGATCAATGCTGTTTAGGAGTTTCGTACGATTTACTCTGAGCTTCAGCTCATAATCCTTTGACAGCATATGATCAATACGGAAATACTCTCCCTCAATCAGACGGGAAATAACAGTGGTCTCATCAAACTCAAAGAGAATATGATTTTTAGAGAAGTAAATCAATACCTCCTTTTCATTGTCATCCGTCATAATCTTGCTGATTTCATTCATCGTCTTTCCCGGGACTATGACCTTTGCGCTGCCATAATTTTCCTTCATTTCGATGCTTCGTATTGCAATTCGATGACCATCAAGTGCTACGAACTTGACGATATGATCCTTAACTTCTATGTACTCGCCGCCCATCATTTTATTCGTATCATTCAGAGCAGCAGAAAAGATAGTTTTTCTTACTGCCTCCTTCAGGGTAAACTGAGACAGGCAGATATAATTATCTTTTTCTATCACAGGAAGATATGAAAATTCTTCTCCATCTCGTCCCTGGATGTGAAATACTGCATCTTCACAGGAAATTGTTGTCGTAAAAGAGCTGTCGCTCTCTATCACAACCGGAGCATCTCCCCCCTCAAGTTTCCGGATGATATCAAAGCTCAGCCGTGCATCAAGCGCTACTTTTCCCTTTTCAACAATGATCCCTTCTGCTACTGTTTCGATCCCCAATTCCGTATCATTGGCTGTCAGTTTGATTTTGTCTCCGCTGGCATCAAATAAAATGCACTCAAGTATGGGATTGGTGGTTCTGGAAGGGATCGCTTTAAAAACAATCCCCATTGCACTGATCAGTTTTTCTTTATTGAATTCAAGCCGCATGGTATAGGTCCTTTCTTTAAAATCATTCCGTATTAATCATAATAGGGACTGTGAATTTGTAGATACAGGCTTAAGAAGCTGATAAAATAAGGCTTTTTACGCTTGGATAAACCAGTGGATACCGTCCTGAAACAATGTGAATGAGAGTGGATTATTGTGCGGATATTTTTTTCTTCAGCACAGTGATGGTGCTCTCAAGTTCAGGTTTTGACTTTAGTTCTGTGGATATTTTATCGATACCGTGGATAATTGTTGTGTGGTCCTTTCCACCGAGGCAGCTTCCAATTTGCTGAAGCGGAGCAGTTGTCATTTCTCTGCAGAGATACATGGCAATCTGTCG
This sequence comes from Fusobacterium naviforme, assembly GCA_003014445.1. Taxonomy (GTDB): domain Bacteria; phylum Bacillota; class Clostridia; order Lachnospirales; family Lachnospiraceae; genus Moryella; species Moryella indoligenes. Next base: position 8,168 of record PYGH01000001.1, read on the forward strand.
GGGGAATACGATATCCTTGTTTCGTTTCTGTCCCATAATATCCAGCTCAGAGATATTGAAGTGTTCTGCTACAACCTGAACGATAAATTGCGGTGTAATCTCAGGTTTAGCATTCGGATCAATGAGGTCCTTCAATACATCCTGTGCCATCTCAAGATTGATCTCTCTGTGGTCGAGCTTGCTCATCGCGACAATTTTTGTGAGGGAACCTTCAAGTTCACGTATATTACTTTTTACATTGGCAGCAATATACTGGATTACTTCATTGTCTATATTGATGTGATCCAGCTCCTCACGCTTTCTTAGGATAGCCATGCGGGTCTCGTAGTCCGGAGGCTGAATATCGACTGTCAGACCCCACTCAAAGCGGGAGCGAAGTCTGTCTTCCAGTGTCTCCAGATCTTTTGGAGGTTTATCAGAGGATATGATGATCTGTTTTTTGGCGCCGTGCAGGGCATTGAAGGTGTGAAAAAACTCTTCCTGCGTTCTGTCCTTTCCTATAATAAACTGAATATCATCAATCAGAAGTACGTCATTGGTCCTGTATTTTTCACGAAATTCTGTGGTGGTGAAGTTATTTTTATTTCGAATGGCATCAATCAGTTCGTTTGTAAAAGCTTCACTGGTCACATACTGAACCTTGGCCTTCGGATTATTTTGAAGTATGAAATGGGCAATTGACTGCATGAGATGCGTCTTTCCAAGACCGACGCCTCCGTAAATAAAGAGGGGATTATATGCCTCTCCGGGTTTTTCAGCTACTGCGAGTGATGCAGCATGTGCCAGATTGTTATTTTTTCCGACGACAAAGGTGTCAAAGGTATAACGTGGATTTAAATTTGCATTTGAAAGTGTTGCAGGATCGACATGCTCCGGTACCTTATTGATGATGGATTTGTCCTGCGCTTTATTGTCATCTTCAGAGATAAAATGAATGGAGCAGTTTACGCCGGTACATTCCTGAATTGCTACCATGAGACCAGCCAGATAATTTCTTGTGAGAAAGCTGATATGAAAATGGAGCGGTAACTTTTCCTTACTGTTGGAAGAAATCTCCGGAATCAATATATGCAAAGTAAGCCCCTTTTCGGGGCTTCCGCTTATGTGATGTGGAACCAGTGGTGCCAGCCATAAATTATAGGTAACTTCAATAATATTATAATTCTCTCTGAGAAAACTAAGAATTTCATCCCAATGATCTTTGATTGTTTGGAAGGACGATTGTGCCATGTTTTGCTCCTGAAAAGATTGGTAAAAGACATTCCTAATATAGCAAAAAACGTCACTTTTATCAACATTATAAGAAAAGGGATTGTGGATAACTTTGTAGATAAGTAGTTTATTTTATGTGATTTTAAGTGGAGAATAGGAAAAACAGCTGAAATAATATTGTTTGCATAATCTCTGTGGAAAGCTCAGAAAAGGAGTTATCCGGAAATACACAGTGAAAAAAGCCTGTAAATGGGAGTGTTAAGGATAGAAAGCCGAAAAAAGAGAAAGGTTATCCACTGACTATCCACAACTTGTGGATAAAATTATGTAAAGTAAAATTTAGAGAAGATGAAAGAAAAATAAAGAATTATCCACAAAAAAATGTGGAAAACCTATGTAGATGAGGAAAAATAAAACTTATGGAGATACAAAATATAGAAAAGAAATTTCTATATCTTGGAGATATTAAAAGCAACAAAAAAAGATTGGAAAACCAGATGGAAAGGAGCTTGAAATACCTTGACTAAAGCCTTTGATTTCCGTATAATAATCGGGAATGTTCCCAGAAAAAGTATATCCGGAAGAGAATCCGTGTGAAGAAAAGATCGTTCGCAGTCAGGACCGGTCGGGAAAATTGAAATGAGTGAGGAGGTGTTCCGACTATGAGAAAGGGTACTATGACCTTTCAGCCGCACAACGCACAGAAGTTCAGAGTTCATGGCTTCCGTGCCAGAATGGCTACTAAGGGAGGCAGAAAAGTTCTGGCTGCCAGAAGAGCTAAGGGCAGAGCAAAATTAACAGTTTAATCGGCATAAACGTCGAAGAACGATGAGGTTGTCTGACGACGACCTCATTATTTTGTAGTATAGGAAATTCAAAAGAATTACTTGTACTATTAAAACTCTCCAGGAAATACATAGTGCCCACAGAGACAGACTGCATACACAGCTGTGAGCGGGTAAAATCCGGCAAGCTCTCCTCATACGTGAGGGACAATGAGAGTTGATGTCCGCTTGCGGACTTTGTTTTTATCCGGAGGTTGATCAATGAAACGTTTTCCTTCTATAAAGAAGAATATAGATTTTCGTACCGTTTATGAGAAGGGAAAATCAAAAGCAAATCGTTCTCTGGTTATGTATGTATTATATAAAGAAGAGAATGAGAAAAGACCCTGTTGCAGAATAGGAATCAGTACTTCCAAAAAGATAGGCAACAGTGTAGTGAGACATCATATGGCAAGACTTTTGCGGGAGACATTCAGGCTTCACAGAGCAGAGATACAGCGCTGCTGTGATATAGTAATTGTAGTCCGGGCCGCTGCGGTCGGACAGAGCTTTCACGAAATTGAGAGATCATATCTTCATTTATTGCAGCTGCATGGACTGACAGAGAGACATGAATCTGTCAGTATCAATGGTTGATGCTTTATGATAGGAAGAATTGTAAAGGCAGGAATGATAGGATTGATTCGTTTTTATCAGATATTTCTGTCACCGCTGAAATGGCGTACACACTGCAGATTTATTCCAACCTGTTCTCAGTATGCGATAGAAGCAATTGAGAAGTACGGTGCATGGAAGGGCGGCAGGCTTGCGCTTTGGCGGATATTGCGCTGCAATCCCTTTTCAAAGGGTGGATATGATCCTGTTCCTTAACAGGAAAAGAAACTCAGAGTGTAAAAATAAACATAAAGAACATCAGGAGGCCAGGCCTTGGAACTTATTCTTTTGACAAAATCATCGGTACCGGTAATAGGACAGGTTGCTTATATACTCGGTATGATTATGGATGCTCTTTTTAAATTTACCAGTCAGTTTGGCATTACAAATATAGGACTGAGTATCATTCTTTTCACCATCATCATTAACCTCTTAATGTGGCCTCTGACGGTCTCGCAGCAGAGATCCTCCAAGCTGATGAGTGTGATGCAGCCGGAGATTCAGGCAATTCAGAAAAAATATAAAAACAAGACAGACCAGGCATCTGTGATGCGTATGCAGAGTGAGACAAAGGCGGTGTATGCAAAGTACGGAACGAGTATGAGCGGCAGCTGTCTTTTCCTGTTGATTCAGATGCCCATTCTGTTTGCTCTCTATCAGGTTATTTATAAGATTCCGGCATATGTGCCCAGTGTGTACAATGTATTTCAGACAATAGCAGATCCGCTTATGCAGCAGAACGGTTATATTTCTGTTCTGAATGAGATAGGGACGAAAATTAAGCCGGCGCTGGTTGATGAAGCCAGCTTAAATATGGTTATCGATTTCCTGTATAAGTTCACACCGGAGCAGTGGATCATGCTTGAGGGGAAATTCCCGGCACTTGCAGCTACCATTGCGACAGGAGCTGCAGAAATTGGAAAGATGAACTATTTCCTCGGCGTAAACCTCTCAACAGCACCTTTCCAGGGCTTTATGCCGAACCCGGCATGGATCATTCCCTTTGTTTCTGCGGCTGTACAGTGGTACTCTGCAAAACTCATGACGGATGCGACCAGAAACAGGAAAAGTTCCAGGGCAGATGAAGAAAATGTTATGGCGCAGCAGATGCAGAGTATGAACACTATGATGCCTCTGATGTCTCTTTTCTTCTGCTTCACTTTGCCGGCCGGTATTGGTATTTACTGGGTTGCCAGCGGACTGTGCCGCATGATTCAGCAGTTGATTATCAACAGCCAGCTGAATAAGATGGATATTGATGAAATTGTAAAAAAGAATCTTGAAAAGGCAAATGCCAAGGCGCTGAAGGAGGGAAAGAGCCCCTCGCAGATTAAGAGTAATACGGACAAAGTTCTTCGCAATGTAAAGAAGCAGGAGCAGGAAGCGGAAAATGAAGAAGAGGCGCTGCAGAAGAAAATAGATCGGGCGGCAAAGCAGGCGGCAGATTCTTCGGCATACTATAATAAGAATGCAAAACCCGGTTCACTTGCATCCAAAGCAAATATGGTTGCATTGTTTGATGAGCGCCAGATGGAAAAAAAGAAAAATAAGGGAAAGCAGGAGAGCCAGGATGAATAATATTACGGTATCTGCCAAGACCTATGATGAAGCAATTACAAAGGCACTGATTCAGCTTGAGACAACAAGTGAGCATCTGATTGTTGAGGTTTTAGAAAAGGGAAGCAATGGCCTTTTTGGTATGATCGGGAGCAGACCTTGGACCATACGGGCTCATGTGAAGAGTGAGGAAGAAGAGGCCAGAGAGCTGGAAGCAAAGCGTCAGGCTGAAGCGGAGCAGAGAAAAGAAAAGGAAGAGGCCGAGAGAGCTGCTGCAAGGGAAGCCGAGGAGAGAAAGGCGAAGGAAGCCGCTGAACAGGAGGCTGCCCGCAGGAGAGAAGAGGAGCAGAGAGAAGCTGCAAAGTCTGCTGAAGAAGCTGTAAGTGTACAGCCGGAGACAGCGAAAGAGCTGCAGGAGAAAAAGGAGTCAGGCAGAAAAGAGAGCTCCGAGAAAAAATCCAGATCAAGAGACGGAAGAAGAAATCACGTTGAGAAGCGTCGGGAGGAAAATGTCGGCAGAGAAGTACTGAAGGAAGAAGCAGAGGAAATTCAAAGCGCTGCAGCTGCGTTTCTCTCAGAAATATTCCGCGCTATGGAAGAAACGATTCAGATTGATACGGACTTTAACTATCAGGAAAATGAGCTCGCTGTCACCCTGAGCGGCGATGATATGGGAGCTCTGATTGGTAAGAGAGGTCAGACTCTGGATTCCCTTCAGTATTTAGTAAGCCTTGTGGTGAATAAGCATCGAGATGTCTATATTCGTGTCAAGCTGGATACAGAAAATTATCGTGAGCGCCGCGAGCAGAAGCTGCGTTCTCTTGCAAGAAATATTGCAAGAAAAGTAAAACAGACGAGACGTTCTGTCACTCTGGAGCCGATGAATCCCTATGAGCGCAGAATCATCCACTCTGCGCTGCAGAGGGATCCCTATGTCACAACCTGTTCTGAGGGGGAAGATCCCTATCGCCACGTTGTGGTTGTCTTAAAAAAGGATCAGAGATCTAAGCGGCGTGAGGAAAGGAACAGCGAGGAGTAAGGCTTTGGCGGAAGCCGGAATCGCAGAATTCTGCCTCTGCTGCTATAAAAGAGCATAGATATGGATGGCTTTGTGAAAGAAGGCTGTCGAAAACAGGAACATTTGTTTTCGCCTGCCTTCTCTTTCTTTACAGATTCTCTGAAAATAAGGTACTGGACTTTATTCAATGATACAGATAATATTCAGCTTGTAAGCCTGACAGGAAAAGCTTCGGGAGATGGAGGGCAGAAAAAATGAGGCATCAGAGAGAAAATGATACCATTGCTGCGATTTCCACAGCACTGGGGGAGAGCGGAATAGGAATCATCAGAATCAGTGGTACAGATGCAGTAGATATTGCGAGCCGCGTTCTGGACAGAGGAGTACGGAAGGCAGAGACACATACGATTCATTACCGGCATGCAGTCTGTAAAAATGAAATCATTGATGAGGTGCTGGTTTCTGTTATGCTTGCACCGCGAAGCTATACAGGAGAGAATACCGTTGAGATCAATTGCCATGGAGGCGTACTGGCGGTAGAGCGTGTGCTGGAGGAGGTACTGAAGGCAGGCGCTTCTCTGGCCGAGCCCGGAGAATTTTCCAAGAGAGCCTTTTTAAACGGGCGCATTGATTTGAGTCAGGCCGAGGCAGTGATGGACATTATACAGGCTAAAAATCGCTTTGCCCTGAAGGCAGCGGTCAGTCAGCTCAGTGGCACACTCTCAAAAAAGCTTAAGGAGCTCAGGAATCAGCTCCTTGACGAGACAGCGTGGATCGAGGCTGCTCTGGATGATCCGGAACATTATGATCTTTCCGGATATCCGGAGGAACTGGAGAAAAAAACAGATGCAATGATTGCAGATCTCGAAACTCTGATCCGGAATGCAGAAAATGGAAGAGTCATGAAGGAAGGTATTTCTACCGTTATACTTGGAAGACCAAATGCGGGGAAATCTTCTCTTATGAATCTCTTATCCGGCGCAGACAGGGCGATCGTGACAGATATTGCAGGAACGACGCGGGATATTCTGACCGAGCACATCCGCCTTGCGGGACTGTCCTTAAATCTCACCGATACGGCGGGAATACGGGAGAGTGAGGATATTGTTGAAAGAATCGGAGTGGAGCGCGCCAGAAAAGCTGCGGAGGAGGCGGATCTTCTCCTGCTTGTGATTGATGGGAGCAGCGAGCTTCAGGAGGAGGACAGACTGCTTTTGCATGAAATCGAAGAAAAGAATGCCATTGTACTTCTCAATAAATCCGATCTGGACACACAGATATCGCTGGAAGAGCTTCAAAAACTCAGCTCCCATCCTGTCATACTCTTCTCCGCGAAAGACGGAACCGGCCTTTCCGAGATGGAAACGACGATGAGGGAAATGTTCTATCATGGGAATATCAATTTTAACGATCAGATTTATATTACAAACAGCAGACATAGAGAGGCACTGGAGCAGGCGCTGGCCTCTGTCAGATTAGTGAAGCAGAGTATCAAAAATGGTCTGCCGGAGGACTTTTTTTCTATTGACCTACAGGATGCCTATGAAAGTCTCGGCATCATCACCGGAGAAACAGTGGAGGATGATGTTGTGAACCGCATATTTGAGAAGTTCTGTACCGGAAAATAAGGGAGTTTTATGAAGCGAGTAGTAGAAGAAAGCTATGATGTTGTAGTTGTCGGCGCGGGACATGCAGGCTGTGAGGCTGCACTCGCCTGCGCAAGACTGGGGCTGGAGACCATCATATTTACTGTAAGTGTCGATGCCATTGCACTGATGCCCTGCAATCCAAATATCGGCGGAACCTCAAAGGGACATCTGGTGCGGGAACTGGATGCACTCGGCGGGGAGATGGGACATAATATAGATAAGAGCTTTATACAGTCCAGAATGCTGAATGAGTCGAAGGGACCGGCTGTACATTCTCTCCGCGCGCAGGCAGATAAGCAGGATTACACGAGAGAAATGCGAAGGACACTGGAACAGACGGAACATCTCACCATACGTCAGGCGGAGGTCGCAGAGCTCATCACTGAAGAAATAGCGGATGGATTCGGCAGGAAGCGCTGTACAGGGGTCACTACAGTATCCGGCGCGCGCTATTACGCACAGGCAGTTGTTCTGGCCACAGGAGTCTATCTGAATGCGCGCTGTATCTATGGAGAGATCAGTGAGTATACGGGACCAAACGGTCTGAAGGCAGCAAATCATCTGACCTCTTCTCTGAAGGCAAACGGAATTCTCATGTATCGCTTTAAGACCGGTACGCCGGCGCGTGTGGACGGAAGAAGCATCGATTACTCCAAGATGGAGGAGCAGAAGGGAGATACGCCCATTATCCCCTTCTCCTTTGACACAGATCCGGAGAAAATACAGAAGGCGCAGGTCAGCTGCTGGCTCACACATACCGGAGAAAAAGCGCACGAGATTATTCGCGCAAATATCGACCGCTCTCCGCTCTATAATGGAAGTATAAAGAGCACCGGACCGCGCTATTGCCCCTCCATTGAAGATAAGGTAATGAAATTCCCAGATAAGGATGCACATCAGATCTTTGTCGAACCGGAAGGGCTCTATACACATGAGATGTATCTGGGTGGAATGTCGTCCTCACTGCCGGAGGATGTGCAATATGAGATCATACATTCAACGCCTGGACTGGAGCACGCAAGGGTCGTCCGGAACGCATACGCCATTGAATATGACTGTATTGACGCGCGACAATTGAAATCGTCTCTTGAGTTCAGACAGATAGAGAGACTCTTTGCGGGCGGACAGTTCAACGGAAGCTCCGGGTATGAGGAGGCAGCAGTACAGGGCTTTATGGCAGGGGTGAATGCTGCCATGTGCATACAGGGGCGAGAGCCGGTTGTGATAGACCGCTCTCAGGGTTATATCGGCGTACTGATTGATGATCTCGTGACAAAGGAAAGTCATGAGCCCTATCGTATGATGACCTCCCGCTCGGAGTATCGTCTGCTGCTGCGGCAGGACAATGCAGATCTGCGTCTTGAGGAGCTTGGCCACCGCATAGGTCTGGTCTCTGAGACGCGTATTCAGAGATTGCGGGAGAAAAAGAGTCAGATTGAAGCAGAAATTACGCGGCTGAAGAGCTGTTATCTGGGAGCCAATGCACGGGTAAATGAGATATTGGAGCGAAAGGGTTCCTCTCCGCTGAAGACAGGAGTGACACTGGCGTCATTGATCTGCAGACCGGAGCTGAGCTATGATGCGCTCACCGAGCTGGATCCGGGGCGTCCGATGCTTTCCAGGGCTGTGCGGGAGCAGGTGAATATCGAGATCAAGTATGAAGGTTATATTCGGCGTCAGGAACAGCAGGTGAAGCAGTTTAAACGGCTGGAGAACAAGGCGCTGCCGGTGGAGATTGATTACAGTAAAATCAGCAGTCTGCGCATTGAAGCGGCGCAAAAGCTGAATCTGGTGAAGCCGCAGTCTGTGGGACAGGCCTCCAGAATATCCGGCGTGTCGCCTGCAGATATCAGTGTACTGCTTGTCTGGCTGGAGGCAAGAGGAAGGAGTGCAGATGCAGAGGCAGGAAATAAATGAGGAATGCGCCAAGACAGAGCGGGAATACTTTTCATTGTGGATGAGGGAGGCGCTTCGGAGCCTCTCGCTCCGGCTCACAGAGAGGCAGGAGGCGCAATTTTACCGCTTTTATGAGGATTTGATCGAAAAGAATAAGGTGATGAACCTCACAGGAATCACAGAGATGCATGCGGTGATCGTGAAGCATTTCGTGGACAGCCTCTCTATTGTTAAGGCGATTTCAGACCTTGGAGAAAAAGAATGGAGAGTCATTGATATCGGGACGGGGGCGGGTTTTCCAGGTATTCCCATGGCAATTATGTGGCCAAAACTTCATTTTACCCTGATGGACAGTCTGAATAAGAGAATTGCCTTTATTCAGGAGGAAGCAGCTCGTCTGGAACTGAAAAACATTGAAGCGGTACATAGCAGAGCGGAGGATCTTGCCAAAGACAGCTCCTACAGAGAGCAATATGACCTCTGCGTGTCACGCGCCGTGGCGAACTTATCCACACTTTCGGAATATTGTCTGCCATTTATCCACAAAGACGGAACCTTTATCCCATTTAAATCTGGACAAGTCGAAGAAGAAAGACGAGAAGCAAAGAAAGCACTCAACATTCTGGGAGGAGTGGAGGATGCAATCATTCGCTTTTCATTACCGGAGGAGGAGGGTGAGCGCTGCCTGCTTCGAATTAAAAAAATCAGAGCGACACCACAAAAATACCCAAGGAAGGCTGGCCTTCCGGCAAAGGAACCGCTGCGTTGAGTGAAATGTTTCACGTGAAACATCAAAGCCGAGTTATGCGAAAGAGCAAAGAAAACAGTTGATCCGGAGCAATCAGAACGGCTTCATTTTAGATTGTTGTGTCAGGAGAAAGATCCTTCATAAATGTTTCACGTGAAACCTATTCTGTGATATAATAGGAGCACTTGGCGAAAGCGAGCCGCAGGCGAAGGTTGAGCCTAGAGCGAGTCATACCCGGAAACTTAACGAGTGCGAGCAGAGCGAAGCAGGAGTTTAGCCGCAGCGGTATAATAGGAGCACTTGGCGAAAGCGAGCCACAGGCGAAGGTTGAGCCTAGAGCGAGTCATACCCGGAGACTTAACGAGTGCGAGCAGAGCGAAGCAGGAGTTTAGCCGCAGGGATATCATAATAGCAAAGAGTTCCATAAAAGACCTGCACAAACTGAGTGATGACAACAAAATTATCGAGCGGCGAGAGATGGTTATATAGAAATAATTTGTAAAAGCAAAGCAAAATAGTTGCCATAAGGAAAGAAGAGATATCTGCACAGATGCTGACCCATATATGATTCAGTGATGGAGTCAGCATTTACAGTAAAGAGGAAAAATGAAAAAGATTATTGCGATGGCAAATCAAAAGGGCGGAGTTGGAAAAACCACAACTGCTGTCAATCTTGCTGCAGCTCTGGCGGAAGCAGAGCTGAGGGTGCTCGCTGTCGATTTTGATCCTCAGGGGAATCTGTCCAGTGGATTGGGCATAGAGAAAGATGAAACTGTCAGCTCAGTGTATGAACTTATCATGGGGCATTGCGAGATTGCGGATGCGATTCAAAGAAGTTATTCGCCTTATCTCGATATTATCCCCTCCAATATCAATCTTTCCGGGGCAGAGATAGAACTTCTGGATATGGAAAAACGAGAGGCAAGGTTGAAGGACTGTCTGAATCTGGTGGCAGACCGTTATGATTTTATTCTGATTGATTGTCCGCCTTCTCTGAGTTTATTGACCATTAATGCCCTGACAGCTGCGACGGATGTGCTCATTCCCATTCAGTGTGAGTACTATGCGATGGAAGGACTGAATCAGATGTTGAAGAGCATACAGCTGATCCGAAAAAAACTGAATCCGGAGCTTCGCATCAACGGTATTGTGTTTACAATGTATGATGCAAGAAATAACCTTTCTCAGCAGGTGGTAGATAGCGTCAGAGAAGCATTGCATGAGTATATCTACGAGACAGTAGTTTCAAGAAATGTGCGTGTCGCAGAGGCACCGAGCTATGGGATGCCGGTGACAGAGTATGACCCCAAATCCAACGGCGCTGAAAACTACAGGAAACTTGCCGCAGAACTTCTGTCCAGGGAGGATGGGCTATGAGTGTAAAGAAAACAGCAGCAAAAAGCAGGCGAGGGCTTGGAAAAGGTCTGAAGCTGCTCATGGGAGATATTGAGGAAGAAAATCTGAAGACTGATACAGAAGAGAAGCAAGCAGAGGAAGAAACAGTCTCTGGAAATACGGAGGCGCATAAGAGTGCTGCAGTTGAGACCGGGGAGAGACTGGTAAAGCTCTCAGAGATCTATGCAAATGAAAATCAACCTCGAAAGAGCTTTGATGCATCCGACCTGGCGGAACTGACATCTTCTGTACGTCAGTATGGAATTTTACAGCCCCTTCTTGTTCAAAAGGAGGGGACAGGATATCGAATTATCGCAGGAGAGAGAAGATATCGGGCGGCAAAGGCAGCAGGATTGAAAGAAATTCCTGTCATTATCCGAAATTACAGCAGTCAGCAGGCGGCAGAAATCTCTATCATAGAAAATGTTCAGCGTGCAGACCTGAATCCTCTGGAAGAAGCAATGGCTTATCAGATGCTGATGAAGGACTATGGTCTGAAGCAGGAAGAGATTGCAGAGCGCGTCAGCAAGAACCGAACCACGATAACAAATGCACTTCGCCTTCTGAAGCTCTGCCAAGAAGTGCAGGAAATGGTTGCAGAGGGGGCGTTATCCGCCGGTCACGCACGTACACTGGTGAGTCTTGAGGATGCAAAGCTGCAGCGGGATATCGCCGCCATAGTAGTAGAAAAAAGCCTCAGCGTGAGAGAGACAGAGCGACTGGTAAAGCAGGCGGGAAGATCGAAGAAGACAGAAGGTACAAAAGAAAATAGACAGGCTTCCTATGATATTTTCTATCAGGAGTATGAGGACCGCATGCGTAGTATTCTTGGAACAAAGGTTCATATCAGCCGGAGAGATAAAAATAAGGGAAGAATTGAAATTGATTATTATTCTGCAGCGGAGCTGGAGCGCATCATGGATCTGCTGAGGAGCATTCGTCATTAATATTCGGAGGCAAACATATGCAGAATTGGCTTCTGATACTGGGTATGGCCGGGGAAGGGATACTGCTTATACTTGGTCTGTTGCTGTACCTGAAATATCGTAAACTGTACCACGCATACGATCTGTTTATGCGGGGAAAGGATGCGGAGAGTCTTGAGGACACGGTCATAGCACTGGGAGAGGAGATCAGAGATCTCAGAGCTGAAGACAGGGCAAATAAGGATGCAATACGTGTTCTAAATAAAAATCAGAGGGCATCCTTTCAGAAGTTTGGAATCGTCCGTTACAATGCATTTAAGGATATGGGCGGTAATATGAGCTTTGCAATTGCAGAGCTGGATTATACAAATTCAGGTTTTATTATCAATACAGTTCATTCGAGAGAGGGATGCTATCTGTATATTAAAACGGTAGATTGCGGGCAGACAGAAATATTGCTCAGTGCGGAAGAAAAGGAAGCCCTGGAACAGGCGTTGGGATACTTGAATCGATAAGATATAGAGCACGGAGAGAGATGCTGTTATGGGGAGAGGCATCAGAAGACGCTACTATGGATACGAAATACAATGCAATTTGAACCTGCTTTTGTGGGGATGTGCACTGATAGTATTGGGATTATTGGGAACGGCAGTCTTAACAGAAAAATTTCTTGGGATTTATCGAGGTTTACAAGAGGTACTCCTGTTTGGACATGCCGCTTCTCTTTTTATTGTGAGTATAAAAGCTGTCGCTGTAAGGGGAGTACAAAAGTTTCCACTCTATATAGGTGCATTTTTCTTACATGAAGGCATTCGCATTGAAAAAAGGAACAGGAGAAGTTTTGGCTGCACATTTGTTTTTACATTACTTCTGATGCTTCTGTTTCGCTGGCTCATCTTTCAGCTATACAGACGGTCCTGTGAGTGGGGCATTTCATCTTTTGTCATCTGGGCTCTGCTTCTCACAATTCTGTATTTGAAGCTGTCGTATACCAGAGTATTTCATAGACTTATGATGCTGTTCTGCCTTTTAATGAGCATTCAGTGGCTGGAAGTGGCACCTGCACTGACGCATTATGGTTTCGGACTGGAGGGAATCGAAGCAGAAATCAAGATGGTAGCGGGCATACTCGGAGTACAGAAGGCCCTGTATTATTTCGCGCTATGGATGTCAGGATCCTGTTTTTTCTCTGCGGCGATACAATTTCAGGCGCTGCGATGGGCAAATCGACAGAGTTTCCTATATGCAAGTAAGAGGGAGACAGAGCAAAGGCAATATCAAACCCGGCTGAAGGAGATGAAACAGAAACACCGCTCGGAGCTGCAGCTAATGATACATCATCTCAAGACGCCACTCAGTGCAGCACAGGGACTGCTCGATTTGACGGCCCTTCTGCCGGCAGATGATGTGAGGTCTCATGAGTATATCAGAAGAGCCGCCTCTGTAATGAAAAGTATGAACCAGACTATTTCGCTCTGTCTGCATGAGAATCAAGTTGGAATCTTTACAACAGCGGAATTGATGGAAACTGTTCTGGGACTGCAGATGGCAGGACATACAAAAGAACTGATTGAGTATCAAAATATCAGCCCGAAGGAGGAAATACGGGGAAATAAGCTGCAGCTTGCCCATGCAGTTCACAATATTGTGGAGAATGCGATTCAGGCTGTGGACAAGCAAAGTGGAAAGATATATATCTGTGTAAAAGCGAAGGATCGATACATTCAAATTTCTGTGCGGGACAATGGAACAGGTATTTCTGAGAGTGAACAACATTTTATTTTTAAGCCCGGTTATTCCGGACATCATTCCAGTGGCATGGGACTGCCTGTTATGCGACAAATTATCGATCAGCACGGGGGATGGATTGCAGTTAAAAGTACCCTGGGGGAGTATACAGAATTTAAAATATATTTAAAGGGACAGGACAGCAAGGATGCGGAGGAAGAGAATACTTGTGCTTGATGATAGCAGAGATATACTGTATACATTGGAGCAGCTGTGCTTGTTTCAGAACTGGCAGCCATTTTTAGCAAGCTGCTTTGATGAGGCCGTTGAGATTTTACAAAACGAACAGATAGATCTGGTTTTGGTTGATTATTATATGCCGGGGATGAATGGAGTGCAGGTAATCAGAAAAATTCGAAGAAAAATGCCCAAAATTCCAATCATAGTGCTCACAGTGGCAGAACAGGAAAATATTTTCAGGCGGGCAATGCAGGCGGGAGCCAGTGATTATGCATTGAAGCCAATAAAAGTGATAGATCTGATTGCCAGAATCAAGGCCCATTTGAATTACACAGCACAGGTATTTACATTGAGAGAACACGAGAAGGGAATCAGTGCTGTCACCTTGGAGCAGGTAGAGAAAGTTTTGCAGAAGCAGGAGAAATTTCTTGAGCTCGAGGAGCTGGAGAAACAGATTGGTATCAAGAAAAAGACGCTGCATCGCTATCTCTTGTATCTGGTTCGGATGGGAAAGGTACAGGAACAGTATTCTTACGGGGAACTGGGAAGGCCGAAAATTTTATACTTATGGAATCAAAATGTAGCTGGATGAATGTCAGAGTTGTAATGGAGAGACCTTAGTGATAGAGAAAAATCACTTTGGTCTCTTTTATTTGTCAAAAAATATATTTCAGGAAAAATGAAAGAAATAATGCAGAGAAAAATGAGAAAAAATAGAAAATAATCATAAAAAATAGTATCCTCGGCATGATATAAGAAAAAAATAAAGATTTTAATGAACCTTTCATCTGAGAATGTCGTCATTTTATAAAAGAGCGGAAAAGGAGCAGTACAGATGAAAGATATAGCCTATAGCAGAATGCCTCTATACTCCATGGTGCGCGAGACTATGGATCTCTCTTATGGAAGAAATTATCTGTTTCTATTATTTTTTGAGGGGACTGTAGAGAAAGGATTCTATATAGATCCCTATGAGGAAAACAGATTGACAATGTTCCAGAGCTGTAAGGAGCTGGAACAGAAGATAGAAAGACTGATTATTTGTTTGCAGGAGCAGGATAGGCGAGGTGAGTTGGTGAAGTGCTGCAATCGCTGGATTAAGAGGGGACTGCCGGAAAATATAAGCGCCGCGCTTTGTTTTTCCGTACTTCCAGATGGGACATGGAAGGGCCGTATTTATTGCAGCAGTGAAGGGGAGGAATCTTATTTTACCGGGCGTCATGAGCTGAGAGAACTGCTAAAGATAAAGTTTTGTGATCATTCCGATGTGGAATAAAGGGAGGGAGGTTGAAAGAGAAATGGGGAACAGAGAAGGATATTGGCGTTGGAAGGGAGCAGCAATTTTACTGCTGTCGCTTTTGATAGCTGTAGCAGAAAATGTGTCTTGCTGTGCGGCAGAGATACCCACACATTTTACGAAGGATGCCATCATGGCGGCAGGCGTTGAAGATGAGAATTTTGCAGAGGCGATCTATGAGAGCATTGCAGAAAAGATAGAAAATGATTCATATTTTGTAGATGTAACATGGGACACCACACAAATATTAGAAAATTATAAGGATGAGAATTTAATAGGTGAATTAGCTGTAATTGAGGCGACTAGAAGAAATATAAAAAGTATTGAAGGAATTAAATTATTAAAAAACACTTTTGAAATTTATTTAAATGAAAATGAAATACATGATTTAGGGCCCTTGAAAAGAGATGTCGGAAATTCAACAGATAAATTATATTTTAATAACACACATATCCGAATAGCAAATGGTAACTTCCAAAACATCATTCCTTCCGAACTCATTGGAACCTTCAATGGAAATATCACTGTGGACAGCACAATGTCCTTTGAGCCGGTGCAGCTGAATTATCTCTATGACGGACAGGCGAAAGAGGTCGGCTTGGATTTTGGGCTGCAGCTGCATGGCGCTGCAGGAGGTGTCTTCAATCAGGCATATTCGGAAGCTGAGACAGAAAACAAGGTAAAGGCGAGCTGGACCACATATGCAGATTATACCAAGCGCTACACAGGAACCAGAATTCGTTTTCCTGGCCTGGATGGAAGCCTGAGGATCGCTGCAAATGCAAATGAAAATCTGTCTCCCTATATGCCTGCGACAGTGCACTACTGGTCCGATAATCTTGTTGAGAGAAAGCTGAACCTGGTTTGGAATTATCCCTTTGAGACCCTGTTTTACAGAAGCCTGAGGCAGAATACCGAGGTAGAGCTGCGCGGCGGCATCGTTCTGACTAAGACAAATCCGGAGGGAGAGGGGCTGGAAGATGCGCGTTACGAGCTGTATCGGGTGCAGGGGGCTGTGAGGAGCCGCTATCCGGATGCGGACACGTTCTTTACGACAGATGTCGGAGGAGGCCTTGTGATCTCCGCACTTCCGGAGGGAACTTATGAGCTTGTGGAAACGGATGCACCAGAGGGCTATCTGCTGGACAAGAATCCGATCAGTGTGGAAGTCCGTCCGGATCCGGTGATGGCAGCGGAGCGTATCGTTGGCGGCTATTCAGAAATCACGATCACGGAGGATGGCGCTGAGTTTCAGCCGCAGTGGGACAGCATAAAAGAGAAGGACACAGCGGGACATACACATACGAAGCATATCATGCGAATGAAGAGCGGCAGTACGAGGCTTCTTCGCGCGGAAGCGCTCGGTGTCGATTGCTTTATTCGAAATGGTGGAGAGGGCCTACAGAACTTGAAGGGCGAGCTGAATCCCGGAACGGGTTACAGAGAAGGAAGTGGGACAGAGCTTAGACTCTATGCAGGCGCCACAGAGCTCGGAGTATACCACAGCGCCGGGGATCTCAGGACAGCGCTGAATCAAATTCTGACGGAAAAAGGGATGGATGAGGATTTTGGGAATCTCCGTATCGAGGCGCATTTTGTCTATGAGCAGACAGATCCGTCCCGGTTTACGGTTGTTCGGCAGGTCAATGAGCCAAAGCAGAATACGCCACCGGGAAAGGATGAGCCGAAGCCACTTTCGATTGAGCGTCTGAAGCAGGTGCGTGTAAAAAAGATATGGAGTCAGGAGCATCACCCGGCGAGAGCTCTATTTCGTTTGCTGCTGATTCTCGGAGACAGAAGCACGCGCGTCGTCGGGAAGACAAAAGAAGCAGGGGTGAGGAATGGCTGGACGGCGGAGTGGAGTTTCAGGGAGATCAGGCGAGAACTCGTCGGAACGAGCTCCGACGCCCTGAAGCCAGGAGCAGGCAAGGGCAGCGACAGCAATGCATCCCCATCCAATGCCAGACTTTACGATGAGGATGGTGTACTTCTGGATGGAATGGTTCTGGACGATCTGATCCTCGGTATACGGGTTGAGGAGGTAGATACTCCGGAAGGCTGGTCAGCCGAGTACAGCGAAGGAAGCCTTGACAGCCAGGGAAATGCCATGTTTCAGGTCCTGAACAGGAGAAAACCAGAGAGGCCGGATGAGCCCACAGAGCCAGAGAGACCGGGTAAGCCGGATGAACCGGATGATCCGGAGAGTCCAAAAGAACCAGGCAGGCCGAAAAAGCCGGAACACCCGGGAAGACCGACAGAGCCACGTGGCCCGATACCTCCGGAGCAGCCGCCTGTCTCAGAGCTGCCGGAACATCCGGGAGCCCCAAGGCCGGAGCCGCAGGAGCATCGTATTATAAAGCGGCTTGTGGGACTGCCCTATGGAAGAATAGGGGAAGTCGAAGGGCAGGATGCAATCCGTAGAGTGCGTGCCCGTGTCCCTGAGATGGGAGAAGAGGCAGGAAATCCCATGCTGAGGCTGGCGCTGATCTGGGCTGTTGCAGTGTTTCTGTACCTGCTGACTACAGCGTTGCGGGACAGGCTGGGAAAGGGGAGAGGAGAGAAGAAATGCAGAAGGAGCTGAGAGGGCTCAGTGCACAGGAGCAGTATGTC
This sequence comes from Fusobacterium naviforme, assembly GCA_003014445.1. Lineage (GTDB taxonomy): Bacteria > Bacillota > Clostridia > Lachnospirales > Lachnospiraceae > Moryella > Moryella indoligenes. The sequence continues at coordinate 25,883 of PYGH01000001.1, forward strand.
GTGGGGCTGGTTCAGAGCTATCAGTCTGGAGATCTGGAAGCCTATAATAAAATTTATTCTCTGAGCTATCCAGGAATATATTATTTTGTTTTAAAAATGGTGCGAGATCAGTACGAGGCACAGGACATCACACAGGAGGTCTTCGTAGCAGTATATCAGAACCTGAAGAAGTTGAAAGAACCGCAGAGCTTCAAAAAATGGATCAATCGCATCGCCTGGCACAGCACCATAGATTATTTGAAATCAAGGCGCATGAACAGCACAGCCGGTTGCGATCTGGATGCGCTGCTGGAGACAGATGAGCTGGAGGAGCAGATCTCTGATGCCGGAGAACAGATTCTTGCGACAGAACGGCATAATGTGGTTATGAGTGCAGTGGATCAGCTGAATCCACTGCTGCGCACCACTGTGCTGCTTCGTTTTTTTAATGATCTGAAGGAGAGAGAGATCGCCGAGATCATGGATGTGCCGCTTGGTACAGTAAAACGGCGCCTGATGATTGCCAAAAAACAGCTGTCCGGAAAGCTCACCGGTATGTATTCTGTATTTCCGTATTTCTTTCTTCGTCATTCTGCAGCAAAGCAGTGCCGCAGGGCACTGGGCTGTGCAGAGGCCGCAGTACCGGCAGCTCTGTGGAAGAGAGGAGCGCTTGCGACCGGGGTGACGGCGGGAATCGCGGCAGCTGTAGTGATGCAGGGACCGTCCATACAGGAGCTTTACTACTATGGCGATACGCACTATGTCAACGAACAGACCGTGGAGTGGACTGTGAGCAGTGTATTGCCGATTAAGGAAGTTTGCATTGAGGGGAGGAGCTGGAGGATTGAAGAAGAAAATGGACTGTACAGGGTGAATATCCCGGAAAATGGCAGCTATATGCTTACTGTGACAGATGTGGCAGGGCAGAGGGCAGAGCAGCCGCTGGAGATCACAAATATTGACTCTGAGGCACCGATTTACTGCACGTACAGAGAAGAGCACGGCAGCCATATGCGGCTGCGCTTTCAGGACGCGCTGTCCGGCATCAATTGGGAGCGGACAGAATTCAGAAATGTGGATGGAGAGCAGATTCAGGCGACAGCGATTGACAGACAAAAGGGCGAAGTTTTGTTTCCGGCGGACTGTTTTCCGCTGGAGATTCAGGTCGAGGATATGGCCGGGAACTACAGTGTTTATGCATTGCAGCGCAACACGATAGAATATTTTGAGGATGAGGAGGCAGCGGATGAAGAGATATAAGAGACAGTTCCTGTTCCTTCTCTGCCTTTGTACATTTTCTGCTGTAATTGGTACAGAGGCCCTTGCAGATATGAAAACGGCACCAGCTGATCAGACAGAGGATTTGACGGAGATTATACCGGAACAGCTTTCAGTCACAGAACTGACAGAGGCAGAGGGCGAGGTCTGTGTGGAGCCGGAATTCTCCTGGCTGGATGAGAAACAGGAGAGCTTCCGCCTGAGTTATACAGTCACGAATCAGAGTGATATGGTGATTCCTGAGACGGAGCTTTGCGTCTGCTTCCCGGAAACCGGAGTGTTGCGTTTTGATAGCTGCGAGCTCACAGAGGCAGGGGAAACAGATGGCAGGCTGAATCTGGAGCAGGATCAAAGCTGCATGAAGCTGTTCGTCTCAGATTTTCCGATTCAGGCAATCTGTAGAGTGACTGCGCAGGGCAGGGCGAAGAGAAAAAGAGGAGGTGCTGTCCATACAGAGAAGCAAATAGAAAATACTGTCGGAGCAGAGAGAGCCGAAGCGCAGGCCGGAGAACTCAGCGCTGCGGAGGAGATGGAGATCTCACTGATTCTGCGCGGCTATGGTCTGGAGCATTCAAGCCGGGAGTCATTTGATATTCCATTGAGAGAGCGGACTGTACAGCTGAGGCGCAGCGGAATACTAGTGATTAATCTGATGCAGTCAGGAAAAGTTCCGATGCAGGAGCTGATGCTCACAGGGTCTCTGGCGGGACTTGAAAAAAGTGCCTATGGGGGGAGCAGCCGGAGAAGACCTGCGCTGTTTACAGCGCAGAGCGGAGAGGAGGGGCACAGGAAGCTGCACTTTCTCTCACTGTATGAAATGAATCAGAGTGGAGGCGCTGCAAGAGTGCGTATGATCTTCGTATCACTGCTGATCGCGCTCTTCAGCTTTGCAATATCAGAGAGAATCTGTACACGCAGAGCACTCCGGCGTGCGGAGCGGCAGCGCAGCTTTTCTGCGATTTCGAAACAGAGTGCAGGTGACAAAAATTAAAAGACCGGAAAACCAGAATTCTGGTTTTCCGGAATGGTTCAGAGTTCAATCAGCTGATACTCTGTCATGGAGGAACTGAGGAGCTGTGCTTCTCTGCGGTGACAGGTGAAGATTAGCACCTGCATATCAGGAAAAGCAACAGGCAGCCAGCTTAAGACCGTACGAAGCCTCTCTTCATCGTAGTTTACGAAGCTGTCATCAAAGAGCAGCGGGAGATGGAAGCTCCCCTTCTGCATGAGTTCGGCAGCAGCGAGGCGCAGCGCGAGGTAGACCTGATCCATAGTTCCGGCACTGACCTGCTCCAGAGGAATCAGCTTCTCGCTGGTGTTGAGATAGACATTCAGATTCTGGTCTATGCTTAGAGAGCTGTAGATGCCCCCGGTTACACCGCGGATCAGCTCAGAGCTTCGCTGGTTCAAGTACAGTCCGAAGGAATCCCGTATGGTGGTAGAGAGGCGGGTCATCGTGTCCTGAGCCAGCGTGATCGCTTCAATTTCTCCGCGCAGGCGCTCATTCTCTGCGACGAGATTTTTGAGCCCCGCAGCTTCTGCCCTTCGCTGAGACAGGAGCTCCAGCTGTTGCTCCAGGAGCCATTGGTTTTTCTGCTGTCCACTGATCGCGGCGTCGGTCTGGTTTTGCAGTTTACTCAGCTGTGCAAGGCGCTCGCTTATCTGTGTGACTGTCTTTTCATGCTGTTCTGTCTGCGCACAGCTCTGCAGCAGGCTGTCAATCTGCGCGTTCAGGGTATCGCGTATTGTCTCTGCTTTCTCCGGCTCTGATGCAGGGCTTGTGTCCGTGGCAGTTTCTGAAGCAAGATGGAAGTGCTCCTGTATGAGCGTCTGCAATGCGCCGTGAGCAGCGCTGCAATATTTCTTTCTCTGCTTGTCTGTGCAGTAGAGGAGCAGGGCGATCAGGGCGGAGATTGCCGCTGCAGCATCGAGCAGTGCACTGAGCGGCAGAGCGAGCGGCGTATACAGGATAGTATTGTTTTTTGAGGCAAGGAGAGCTGCGATCACTAGAAGCAGAGCAGTGAGCGCAAAGGAAATGGCTCCGATCCGGAATCCGGCTGCGGCGGAGCGCTGCGCAGCACTTTGATATTGCTGAAAGGCCGCATCCAGCCGCTCACGAAAGGCGAGGATATCTTCGCGACCGGAAAAGTGCTTGTCAAGAAGTGTCTGCTGCTCCGCGGAGAGTCGCTGAAGCAGCGCTTCCTTTTTTCCCTGAAGCTCGCTCTGCAGCTTTTTTGTCTCATCCCGGGAGCTGGTGAGGGCTCTGATCTGATTTTTATTCTCAGGTGCAGAGATGAAGTCTTCTATTTTTCGTATTTCAGAGAGCGTGGCCGTATATTTTTTGGTGACATCCGGCAGGAGTTGTTTTTCAAAGCCTTTCCTCTGTTCTTTTAAGAAGGCGCTGGCCTTTGAGATGTTGAGCGCACGGTTTCCGCTCGTATTCATATTGGCAATATAATTTTTCAGCTCGCTGACCATGCCGTCGTCTGTGGCGCTCTTCAGTTGCTGTATGCTCACTGTATTGGCGTAGGCGGTCTCACTGAGATTTCCGAGCAGCTGCTGCATGAAAAGCTGTGGATTCTCAACCGGGGTTCCGCTGCTTTCGTTTGTGACAGAGAGATCCAGCGGATTTTTTCTGAAATCCCGTTCAATGCGGTACAGCTGTCCCTGAGCCTCAAGCCTGAGACTGCCCCCGTAAGCGCCATCCCCAAACCAGGGCTCATAACGGGAGAAGAGATCGTTCCGGGCGGCCCTTCCGCGCGCCCGCTCCAGGCCGTAGAGCATCGCGCGGAGAAAAGCGTGCAGTGTGGACTTTCCGGCTTCATTTCCCCCGTAAATGATATTGAGATGATCGCCGAAAGCGATGTGATAATGATGTATTTTTCCAAAACCCCGAATCGTAAGCTCTTTTAGAATCATGTGCCTGAGCTCCTTTCATCGGTTGTGCGAAGCAGGGCGTTGACGCCGTAGTAGAGCGCCTTGCGATCGAGCTCACTCATATCCGGACGATCGAGCTCTTGGATGAAAAAGCCGATCATGTCGGAGGGATGTTCCGCGAAGAGACGCGGAAAATCATACCTTGGTTCGGATTCGTCGATCAGCTCTGCGATGCGATAGCGATCCTTCAGGCGATCGGCCTCAAACAGGATATCCGGGTCGCGCATCCCATGGATTTTCAGTCTGTAGATGTTCTGAGCACCCCGGCGGCGGATCTCCTCCTCTACATTCATGAGCAGCTCCTCATTGGTGGATTCGGGCGTGACCTGGATTTTCAGTGAGATGTACTGAAGCTTTGAGAGGGGAATGAAGCGGAGCGAAGAGAGCTGCCGCGTGCTGTCGTCTATTTCGCCGACGTAGCATCCATGCGCACCAGTTTCCGTGAGATCCAGAGGTTCCGGGGAGCCGCACCAAACGACTCTGTCTGAACAAAGAGCCTGAGGCTTATGAATATGACCCAGGGCACAGTAGCTAAAGCCGGCAGCGGCAAGTGTACTGGGGTTCAGAGGGAGATGTCTGGCGTCGCCGCCATGGCAGAGAAGGATGCGGATGCTCTCGTTTTCGGGAATATGAAGCGAAGCGAGCAGATCCTCTGTGATTTCCTTCTGATGGTAGGAGAAACCATAGACCTCCGTGTGCAGTTTGGGAAGAGCTATACTGTCAAGCTCTGCAGTTGTGATATAGTGGACATTTTCCGCCCAAGTAAAGGAGAGGAGAGCAGAGCTCTCCCGAATATAGTCGTGATTTCCGGCAATGATGACAATCTGCACCGCAGGGATCACAGAAAAGAGATAATTGACCTCTTTCAGCTCTCGGAGTGTCGGCTGGCGGTGAAAGAGATCCCCCGCGATCAGAAGCAGTTCTGCCTGCTCTGTTTTTACAGTCGCAACAATCGAAGCGAGCGAGGCTTTTACAGCCTGCTCGCGTTCTCTGGCCCAGGGCTTATCCGAGTCCGGGCACATTCCGTAGTGAATATCGCCGGTGTGAACAAATTTCATACCGCACTCCTTGCCTGTATTTACAGCTCGCAGTTGCCGACCGTGCGCGGGAAGGGCAGTACGTCGCGGATATTTCCGACGCCGGTCAGGTACATGACGCAGCGCTCGAAGCCGAGTCCGAAGCCTGCGTGGCGGGTGGTTCCGTACTTGCGGAGATCCAGATAGAAGTCATAGGTCTCCTTATTCATGCCGAGTTCCTCGATGCGGGAGAGGAGCTTCTCATAGTCGTCCTCTCTCTGACTGCCCCCGATGATCTCTCCGATACCGGGAACCAGACAGTCCATCGCTGCGACGGTCTTTCCATCCGGATTCAGCTTCATGTAGAAGGCCTTGATCTCCTTCGGATAGTCGGTGACAAAGATAGGGCGTTTGTAGATCTGCTCCGTGAGATAGCGCTCGTGCTCGGTCTGCAGGTCGCAGCCCCAGCTGACCTTGTAGTCAAACTCATCGTTGTGCTTTTCCAGAATTTCGACCGCCTCTGTATAGCTCACGCGGCCAAAATCGGAATTTACGACGTGATTCAGGCGCTCCAGAAGGCCCTTGTCCACAAAGGTATTGAAAAAATTCATCTCTTCCGGAGCGTTCTGAAGAACATAGCGGATGACATATTTCAGCATCGCCTCGGCGAGCTCCATGTTGTCGGAGAGCTCTGCGAAGGCGATCTCCGGCTCAATCATCCAGAATTCCGCCGCATGGCGGGTTGTGTTGGAATTTTCGGCGCGGAAGGTCGGTCCGAAGGTATAGATGTTCCGGAAGGCCTGGGCAAAGGTCTCAGCATTTAGCTGTCCGCTGACGGTGAGATTGGTCTCCTTGCCGAAGAAATCCTCACTGAAGTTTACAGAGCCGTCCTCGTTCTTCGGAACATGATTCAGATCCAGCGTTGTGACGTGGAACATCTCCCCGGCCCCCTCAGCGTCACTGGAGGTGATGAGCGGTGTGTGCACGTAGACGAAGCCCTGCTCCTGAAAGAAGCTGTGAATCGCATAGGCGATCAGGGAGCGGACACGGAAGGTCGCCTGAAAGAGATTGGTGCGCGGCCTGAGATGCGGAATCGTGCGGAGAAATTCTGCGGAGTGGCGCTTCTTCTGCAGGGGGTAGTCGGCGGCAGAGCTTCCCTCGATGGAGATCTCCTCTGCCTGGATTTCAAAGGGCTGCTTTGCCTCCGGCGTCGCAACCAGCGTGCCGCGGATGATGAGCGCAGCGCCGACATTTACCTTGCGGATTTCAGCAAAATTTTCCATGCTGTCATGGTATACGACCTGAAGCTGATCGAACCAGGTTCCGTCACTGATCATCAGAAAGCCAAAGGTCTTTGAGTCTCTGTTGGAGCGCACCCATCCGCCGATGGTGATCTCTCTGCCGAGGTAGCGCTCCTTGTCTTTCTGAATATCCCGGACTGTAGTAAATTTCATTTGGATACGTCCCTTCTTTTTGAAATATGAGAAGGCGCAAAAGCGCCTGATTAGTTCTATTCTACCCCATTTTCAATAAAAATAACAGGCGGAATCGCAATGTGCGCGAGGAAGAATTATATTTGAAGGCGAATGTAAAATGTGGACATGATTTTTGGAAAAGCAGGGGTATTTTTTGTATACTTTAGTACAAAATGTGCTATACTAAATATAGAAACTGAGATTAAGGAAACAGGCAGTGAAAGGCTGAAATTCAGTTGCGAGGTGATACCGTGATTAAAAAAGAAATGATTGCCATGCTTCTTGCCGGAGGTCAGGGCAGTCGGCTTGGCGTTCTCACACAGAAGGTTGCAAAGCCGGCCGTATCTTTCGGAGGAAAGTACCGTATCATCGACTTTCCTTTAAGTAATTGCATTAATTCAGGTGTGGATACTGTCGGTGTGCTCACCCAGTATCAGCCGCTCCGCCTCAATGCACATATCGGAATTGGAATTCCGTGGGATCTGGACCGCAATGTGGGAGGTGTCACGCTGCTCGCACCCTATGAGAGTGCAAAGGGGAGTGACTGGTACAGCGGAACGGCCAATGCGATCTATCAGAATATAGAGTATATTGATTCCTATAATCCGGATTATGTCCTGATCCTCTCCGGGGATCATATTTACAAGATGGATTATGAGGTGATGCTGGATTACCACAAGGCAAATAAGGCGGATGTTACCATTGCGGTTATGCCGGTTCCGATTGAGGAGGCGAGCCGCTTCGGTATCATGATTACAGATGAGATGAACCGCATCACGGACTTTGAGGAAAAGCCGGCAGTTCCGCGAAGCAATCTGGCATCCATGGGGATATACATCTTCTCCTGGCCGGTTCTGAAGGATGCGCTGTTAAAGCTCCGCGAGGTACCGGAGTGCGATTTCGGCAAGCATGTCATCCCTTATTGTCGCGACAAAGGGCAGCGTCTCTTTGCTTACGAGTTTACGGGGTACTGGAAAGATGTCGGAACACTTTCCTCCTACTGGGAGGCCAATATGGAGCTGATCGACATCATCCCCGAATTTAATCTCTATGAGGAGTACTGGAGAATTTTCACGAAGAGCGATATTATACCGCCGCAGTATATTGCGGAGCATGCGCACATAGAGAGAAGCATCCTCGGTGAGGGTTGCGAGATCTATGGCTCTGTCTACAATTCGGTGATCGGCGCAGGCGTCATCATCGAGGAGGGGGCAGAGGTGAGAGATTCTATCATCATGAGAGAATCTGTTATCAAGGCGGGAGCGAAGATCAATAAGGCCATACTTGCGCAGAGCGTCGAGATCGGTGCGAACTGCGTGCTGGGCGTGGGAGAGTATCATGACAGCTGCTATGATACCCGGGTCTATAATTCAGACCTTGTAACTGTCGGGGAGAAATCCGTGATTCCGGATGGGGTTCGGATCGGCAAGAATACTGCGATCTGGGGCAACACGAACGCGGAGGATTATCCCGACGGAGTGCTGAACAGCGGCGGAGCGATAGTAAAGGCAGGTGGTCTGAGATGAGAGCTGTCGGAATCGTTTTAGCAGGGGGAAACTCCAAGAGGATGAGGGAACTCTCTAATAAGAGAGCAATCGCAGCCATGCCGATTGCGGGAAGCTATCGGAGTATTGATTTTGTGTTGAGCAATATGTCAAATTCACACATTCAGAAGGTAGCGGTGTTTACGCAGTATAATTCCCGCTCTCTGAATGAGCATCTGAGCTCCTCAAAGTGGTGGGATTTCGGAAGAAAGCAGGGCGGAATGTACGTGTTCACGCCCACTATCACAGCGAAGTCGAATGACTGGTATCGGGGAACAGCAGATGCACTGTATCAGAATCTGAGCTTTTTGAAGAACAGTCATGAGCCCTATGTCGTGATTGCAGCCGGGGATGGCATCTATAAGCTCGATTATAATAAGGTGTTGGAATATCATATCGAGAAGAAGGCCGATATCACCGTGGTCTGCAAGGAGGCCTCCGAGGAGGAGGATATCACACGCTTCGGGGTTCTGGAGCTGAATGAAGACGGGCGGATCACGCAGTTTGATGAGAAGCCCATGGTGGCGGAGTCGAATGTGATTTCCTGCGGCATCTACGTCGTGCGGAGACGTCAGCTGATTGAGCTGATTGAGCGCTGTGCGGCAGAGGATCGCTATGATTTTGTGCGGGACATTTTGGTGCGCTATAAAAACCTGAAGCGGATCTATGCATATAAATTAAATTCCTACTGGAGTAATATTGCCAGCGTGGACAGTTATTTTAAGACCAACATGGATTTCCTGAAAAAGGATATACGGGATTACTTCTTCCGCAGCTATCCGGAGGTATATACCAAGGTGGATGACCTTCCGCCCGCAAAATATAATCCGGGCTCAGAGGTGAGAAATTCACTGGTATCCAGTGGCTGCATACTGAATGGGACAGTGGAGAATTCCGTACTGTTCCGTAAGGTCTATGTGGGAAACAACTGTGTGATCAAAAATTCTATCATTCTGAATGATGTCTATATCGGAGATAATACGGTAATAGAAAATTGCATTGTGGAGAGCCGGGACACGATCCGGGCAAATACGACCTATATTGGCAAGCCCGATGATCTGAAAATCGTAATTGAGAAAAATGAGAGGTACACGATTTAAGGCACAGCCCTATGGAGTCCGCGTTGTGCCGAAGGAGGCGCCATGCAGATTACAGATGTCCGCATCAGACGCATTGAGAAGCCGGGGTCAATGAAGGCAGTTGCCTCCATCACCCTGGACAATGAGTTTGTGATTCATGATTTGAAGGTAATACAGGGAGAGAGGGGACTTTTTATTGCGATGCCAAGCCGTCAGGCAGGGGACGGAGGGTACAGAGATATCGCGCATCCCATCAATTCCGCAGTCAGAGAGATGATGCAGCGTGCGATTCTTAAGGAGTATGAAGCTCTGCTGCAGGCAGAGGATAAGAAGATATGAGCATTCAGCTTTCGGAAGCTGCAGCGGACTGCATTGACAGCACGCGCTACATTGTTTTTGATCTTGAGTGGAACCAGAGTACAGAGGGAAAGGCCGGGGAGATGCCCGGCCTTCCGTTTGAAATTATAGAGCTGGGCGCAGTGAAGCTGGATGAAACATTTCATAAGATCGGGGAGTTCTCCCGCTTTATCTGTCCGACCGTCTATAAAAAACTGCACTTTAAGGTGCTTGAGATCATGCGGGTCGGGATGGAGGAGCTCAGAAATAGAGGTGAGCCTTTTCCGGAGGTAATGGAGGCTTTTTTGTCCTGGTGTCGGGAGGGAGAGGCGCGGCAGCCGGTATTTTGTACCTGGGGAAATATGGATCTCACAGAGCTCCAGAGAAATATGGCATATTACGGGATGGAAAATCCCTTCCCTTACCCACTGCTCTACTATGATGTACAGAAGCTCTATAATCTGTTGTACAAGCAGAACAGCAAGGACAAGCTTCCTCTGGATCGGGCCGTGCAGGAGATGGGGCTTCCGGCCGCCGGGCAGTTCCACAGGGCGCTGGACGATGCGCGCTATACTGCTGAGATCCTGCAAAATATGGAATTTGAGGCGGTGCGGGCGTATCTCTCGCTGGACTATTACAAGCTTCCGCAGAGCAGCGAGGAGGAGATCTATCTGGTCTTTCCGGATTACTCAAAATATGTATCCCGAAGATTTCAGAGCAGGGAGGAAGCGATAGCAGATAAGACAGTTACGGATATGCTCTGCTACAGATGTAAGCGTCTCTTAAAAAAGCGGGTGCGCTGGTTCACTGCAAACCAGAGAAATTATTACTGCCTTGCGTGGTGTCCGGAGCATGGATTTGCCAGAGGAAAGATTCGTATGCGGCGTACGGCAGAGGGAGAGATCTACTGCCTGAAGACGATCAAGCTCACGGATGATGATGGTGTAAAGGCCTTGCTCGGAAAGAAGGAGGCGGTACTGGGGAAGCGCAGAAAAAAGGCGCGGCAGAAGAGGAGAAAAAACGGACCGGGTCATCAGCCGGAATTATGATTTCCATGGAAAGAGGAAGTTTGATTTGATAATAGCCATGATATTTCGTATTAAAGACTGCCGCACTAAGGAATTAGTGCGGCAGTCCCAGTATAAGAATTAACTCATCCCTTTCTGAACCAATTGCGCCGCGGCCGGCGCCTGCGGGAACGCGGACGTAAGCTCTGTGGGTACCGGTTTATGGAGAGAGGGGGGTCGGAAGTTCCCTTCTCCTGCTGAAGCAGGGGATCTGTGTTCCGGGATCTGGGTACAGCTCTGGAGAGCTCCACAGTCTTACTCCTGCGTGCACTGCGGAGAAAGTTCTGAACCAGGAAGATAATGAGGATCAGGAGAACCAGAAGAGCCGCCATGAGAGCGATCAGCGCTGCGAAGGAAGCTCTGCGCAGCGGCGTCTTTGCCTGAAGTGCAGAGACAGATGTGGAGAGCCTGTGAAGCAGACTTGCGGAGTCGGCGTGTGCGCTGTTGTCATCACTCTTAATTTCGGCGCCGGCTGTCTCAGCAGAGCAGAGCCAGCTGTTTCCGATAAAGCGGTCCTCATAGTAATAACTCAGCTCGGCAACTGCCCCCGGGGGAGCTGAGTCAGAGGGTTTGTATTTCAGCTCGCTGCGCGTATCGGAGAACTGCGCAGTCTTCGGCAGAGTCACGGAGCGCATGTCGTCCAAAGTGAGCAGGGGCGTGTGCTCCCCGGTCAGATTGATATCTGTCTCCGCTGCGCTGTAGCGGCTGTCGTTCGCCTGGATATTTACGTTTTTAAAGTTCTCAAAGCCAAAGTCCAGCAGGGTCTTGGTGTCACTGTAGTGCGTCTGGTGTCCGTTCAGAACGACAGTGATCAGCTTCAGACCATCGCGCTCGGCACAGGTGACAAGCGTATTTCCGGCGAGCAGGGTGTAGCCTGTCTTTCCGCCGATGATACCGCTGTAGTACTGGCCGGAGTTTTTCTTCAGCATCTTGTGTCCGCAGTAGACCATGAAGGACTCAGGATTGGTCGCATTTGGAGGCAGCTCATAGTAGGTGGTGGAATCAAATTCGACAAAAGTCGGATTTTCAAAGGCTGCCTGTGCAATCAGGGCAAAGTCGTAGGGTGTGGTGTAGTGATTTTCATCGTTCAGGCCGGAGGGATTCACAAAATGAGAATCTGTACAGCCCAGGGCGGCAGCCTTTTCGTTCATCAGCCCGGCGAAGGCCTCGATACTGCCGGCACAGTGTTCTGCGAGCGCATTGGCTACCTCATTTGCAGACTTCAGGAGCATAGCGTAGAGTGCCTGACGGACGGTGATCTGATCACCGGTATCGTAGCCTGCGCTGCTGGAGCCGCTCTCCACGTTATGGACAGCGCCATAGGAAAAGGTGAGGGTCTCATCCAGATCGCAGCGCTCTATTACGATCAGGGCGGTAAGGATTTTGGTGATACTGGCGGGGTAGTAGCGCTGGTGGATATTTTTCCCATAGATGACGCAGGAGGAGTCCGCATCTATAAGAATGCCGCCGTCCGCCTGAATCAGAAGATTGGAGGGCCAGGCAGGGGCTGCTGCTGCTCTGCTCGAAGCGAGAGCCGTGAACAGCAGTATCAGAGCGAGGCAGAATGCCGCTGCGCTGCGTCGGGTATGGGATATCAGCAAAATAAATACCTCCGATCGGGTAGATATCATACGGGGCTCAGTCTGTTTTCCGCCGCTTTATGACCTTCAGGCGGGTGAACTCCTCGCGTTCCTTCTCCTCAAGCGCATTGGACATACTGGCTGTGAGGGCTGTGAGCCGCGGAATTGTGATGTTTTTCAGGGCATTCTCCCGCTTCTGTGTCTTCTTGATATTGGAAGCCAGACGATAGGCTGAGTTCTCAATCATGGAGAGCTGTACCGTGAGCTCCTTCACCTGCTCGAACTTCTGCCGGGCAAGATCGACGCTTTCGCGGGTGGACATAAAGGAATAGCTGAGTTGCGGCGGCAGGCTCTCGTGCTCCACAAGGGGTATTTCTGTGCCCATGACGCTGCGAACCTTGATCCGGACGCCGTTGTCCGGTGGCACGGAGCTTGCAGCACTCTGGATAAAGTCCACGCCGTGTTCAATATTGGCGCGCTGCAGCGCATGGTAGGCCTCTGTAAAGCTGCGGTCTATTCTTGACTGTATGTCCTTGGCTTCTTCAATAAGCGCCATGAGCTCTCGAATCAGAATATTGCGCTTCTGGTCCATGAGGGAGTAGCCCATGCGGGCCAGAGAGAGCGTATTTTTGGCGTTAATCAGATTGCCCTTGGTAGGGATTGCGTTCAGATTCATAGCATCAATCTCCGTCTCCCTGAGTATAGTTCAGCTCGCCGAATTCGTCCAGAGCGGTGGGCCTGTAGTGCTGATCCAGCACCTTGGTGTCAATGCGGTCCAGCTCCGTGCGCGGCAGCAGTCCCAGCAGCTTCCAGCCGATCTCAAGGGTTGTAAGTATGGTTCGGTTTTCATCGGGGCGCTGCTGAAGGAAGCGCTGCTCAAACTGTTCGCCGAAGCTTAAGTACTGCCGGTCGCCGGGGGACAGCTCATCCTCGCCGATGACGCTGGCCAGTGCGCGCGCATCCCCCACTTTTGCGTAGCAGGAGAAGAGCTGGTTTGCGACATCCTGATGATCTGCGCGGGTATAGCCCTCTCCGATACCATCCTTCATGAGACGGGAGAGGCTTGGCAGTACTGCGATCGGCGGATATATGCTCTGCCCATGCAGCTCGCGATCCAGCACGATCTGCCCCTCTGTGATATAACCCGTGAGGTCCGGGACAGGATGGGTAATGTCGTCGTTTGGCATGGTGAGTATCGGAATCTGGGTGACAGAGCCCTCCACCCCGCTCACAATACCGGCGCGCTCGTAGATGGTCGCGAGATCCGAGTAGAGATAGCCCGGAAAGCCCTTTCTCGAGGGGATCTCTCCCTTGGAGGAGGAGACCTCACGCAGGGCCTCGGCGTAGCTTGTCATATCTGTCATAATAACGAGAATATGCATATGCCGCTCAAAGGCGAGATATTCCGCGAGCGTCAGGGCGACCTTCGGCGTGATGAGACGCTCGACGACGGGATCATTTGCCAGATTGATAAAGGAAGCGACGTGAGAGGAGACGCCGCTCTCCTCGAAGGTGCGGCGGAAATACGCTGCCTCGTCGTGCTTCACTCCCATGGCGGCAAAGATCACTGCAAATTTGTCGCTCTCCCCGGCGCTGTCGCCGAGAGAGGACTGACGCACCAGCTGCGCCGCGAGCTGATCGTGCGGCAATCCGTTGCCGGAGAAGATGGGGAGCTTTTGCCCGCGGATCAGCGTCATCAGTCCGTCGATTGCAGAGATCCCGGTACGGATATAGTTCCGCGGGTACTCACGCATCACAGGATTCAGGGGCTGACCGTTCACATCCAGAAGCTTCTCAGTGCGGATGGGGCCCAGATCATCAATGGGCTCCCCAATTCCGTTGAAGCTGCGGCCCAGCATATCCTCGGAGACTCCAAGCATCATGGGATGGCCGGTGAGGCGCGTGTGCGTGTTCTTCAGCGCCATGCCCTCCGTGCCCTCGTAGACCTGAATGACAGCCGTATCATCATGGATTTCTATGATGCGGCCCAGCTTCCGCTCGCTGTCATTCATCTTCATCTCCACGATTTCGTCGTAGGCTGCATTGCGGACACCCTTCAGCACTGCGAGGGGCCCGTTGACCGAGCTCAAGCCGAGATATTCGATTGCCATAGCATCAGCCTCCTTTATGCATTCTTTTCGACGACAGCATCATAGAAGCGGTCAATGTCTTTTTTATAGTCATCAAAGAGCTCCGGGTGTGCGTTCGGCACGTCATATTTGATAGCGATCACTTTATCATAGATGCCCTGTGCCTTCAAAACGGACATCGGCATACCCATGCGAATCAGCTCCGCAGAGCGGCGATAGAGATACAGAATCGTATCCATCATGAGGAACTGCTTTTTCAGGGGAACACAGGTATCCTCCGCATGAAAGGCGTTCTGCTGCAAAAAGCCGAGGCGTATCACCCGGGCGATCTCCAGCGTGAGGCGCTGGTCATCCGGCAGCACATCAGAGCCGATCAGCTTTACGATTTCCATCAGAGAGGCTTCCTTTGTGAGTATGCGCACCAGCTGATTGCGGTAATCCATGAAGCGCTTGTCCACATGGGCGCTGTACCAGGGCGCAAGGTCACTCAGATACTCAGAGTAGCTGCCCATCCACTGAATCGCGGGGAAATGTCTGGCGTAGGCGAGGTTTTTGTCGAGCCCCCAGAAGCAGCGCACGAAGCGGCGGGTATTCTGTGTCACCGGCTCGGAGAAATCACCGCCCTGCGGTGAAACTGCGCCGATGATAGAGACAGAGCCCTCGCTTCCGTTCAGATTACGCATGGCTCCGGCGCGCTCATAGAAGCCGGAGAGGCGACTCGCGAGATAGGAGGGAAAGCCCTCCTCCGCGGGCATCTCCTCCAGACGGCCGGAGAGCTCGCGCAGCGCCTCTGCCCAGCGCGAGGTGGAGTCCGCCATGATGGCGACGTCGTAGCCCATATCTCTGTAGTATTCTGCCAGAGTCAGACCGGAGTAAAGGCTCGCCTCACGGGCTGCGACCGGCATATTGCTGGTATTCGCGATGAGTACGGTGCGATCCAGAAGCGGATTCCCGCTGCGGGGATCCATGAGCTCTGAGAACTCCTCCAGTACCTGTGTCATCTCATTTCCCCGCTCGCCACAGCCAATGTAGATGATGATGTCGGCATTGGCCCACTTGGCGATCTGATGCTGCGTCATGGTCTTTCCCGTTCCGAAGCCGCCCGGAATCGCTGCCGTGCCACCCTTCGCGATGGGAAATACGGTATCGAGGATACGCTGTCCCGTGACCAGCGGTTCTGTGGCGGAGTAGCGCCGTGAGACCGGGCGGGCGAGGCGTATGGGCCAGTGCTGCGTCATGGTGACGGGGTGCTCCGTGCCATCATCCTCTGTGAGCGTGAAGAGCGTATCGCAGATGCGGTAGTTGCCGTCCGAAACGACGGAGCTCACACGCCCGGAGAGCAGCGGGGACAGCATAACTTTGTGGAGAATTGCGGCGGTCTCCTGTACCTCCGCGATCACCTCGCCGCCGCGCACGGTATCGCCTTCGGATACGGTGAGATGTGCGTGCCACAGCTTCTCCTCATCAAGGCTGGATACGGAGACGCCTCTTGCAATAAAACAGCCGCTGCGTCTGCCGATCTCTGTAAGCGGGCGTTCGATGCCGTCGAAAATGTTGTGCAGGATGCCGGGGGCAAGCGTGACGGAGACCGGCGCCCCGGTTCCCGAGACTGTCTGTCCGGGCTTCAGTCCGCTTGTCTCCTCATATACCTCGACAGTGGTGCTCTCTGTGTCGAGACCGATGATCTCACCGACCAGACGCTCCGGTCCGACATAGACCATCTCGTGCAGCGTGAAGCCGCTGTCGCCGCGGGTCTTTACGATGGGCCCGTTGATTGAAAAAATAACTCCGGTCTTACTCATCCTGTGCCTCACCTCCGTGTTCGCTCTCCAGCGTAAAGCGGAAGGATGCACGGGCATCCTCGAGCTTTGTCTCAAAGGAATTGTCAATCAGAATATTTTTGGCGGGAATCACCGCTCTGGTACCGCCCAGGAAGGAGTAGCGGCTCAGGGTGAGCTCCGTGCTGAGTGCAAGTGAGAGCTTTTTCAGGAGAGGTTCATCGGCGGGATCAAGATAGATGCGGATCTCATCCTCTCCTGCGAATTCCTTTGCGGCACTAATCTGCTTTTTCAGAAGAGTCAGGTAGGCCGGCGTCTCCATAAAGTTGGCGAGGCGGTCCCGAAGCTCTACAAAAAGCTGATCCTTCAGCTCACGTCGCAGCTCGCCGATCTCGCGCCGCAGCTCTGTGAGCTTCAGAGAATATTCCTTATTCTGCTCCCGGGCAATGCGCTCCTCCTCAAGCTGGAGCTGCATGCTCTGGTGATGGAGCGCCGCCTCCCTGTGTGCGGCAAAACGGCTTTCCAGTGTCTCCCGCTGCTCGGACAGGAGCTTTTCCGCCCGAATGCGGACGTCCGACTCACAGATTTCCTTAAAGTGCTTCAGTTTTTCTTCTGTATTCATTGCTGTCTCCCTGTGCGCCCTACAGCTTCAGTCCGATGGCGTCGCTGACATATGCCGTGATAAAATCGGCGCTTCTTCCCGTACCGCTGCGGTTGGGAATGTCCACAAACAGCGGAAGGTGGCGGTTCAGCTTGAACTCTGCGACAAGCGCAGGGTATTCCCGGCTGAAGCGCTCGGTGAGGAGGACGATACCCACAGAGGGATCATTCACCGCTCTGGTCAGCGCCTCTAAGAGTTCCGCCTCGGTGTGTACCAGACAGCCCTCAACGCCTGCGAGTCGCATTCCGGTGAGGGAGTCCAGACTGTCACTGATGAGATATAGTTTCATGGCCTGCCTCGCATACTTACAGCTGGCCGAGGATCATAAAAGCGATGATGAGGCCGTAGAGGCATACGCCCTCTGCAAGTCCCACGAAGATCAGGGACTTACCGAGGACGGAGGAGTCCTCACTGATGGCGCCGAGAGCGGCGCTTGCGGCAGAGGAGACGGCGATGCCGCCGCCGATGCAGGCGAGGCCCACAGAGAGCGCCGCGGCGATGTAGCCAAGACCCGCGCTGCTCAGAGCACTGCCCGTTTCTTTTGCTGTCTCTGCGGCATAGGCATTGCCATTTAAGAGCAGCACAGTCGTGAGGCAGAGAATGCCGAAGAAGGCGAAGAGGTTCATTGCGAGAGCAGTTTTATAGCGTCCCTTTGTTCTGGCACCTGCGGAAAATGTGGCAAAAGGAACAACGATGCTTAAGATCAGTGCAGCGGCGAGCGTAAGCTTTACAAGTGTAGTCATGATTTTTCTCCTGTCTTTTTAAGATAATTCAGAAAATCTGCCAAGGTGCAGGTCACTCCGTTCCGTGCGTACAGTCTACACAGACTGCTTCAGATTATAGGGCTTGAAGGGGCGTCCGTCGCCGCGATAGAAGCGGCTGAACAGCTCGTAATATTCCAGCCGGAGCACCTGAATCCCGACGATCAGTCCCTCCATACAGCAGACAAAGATATTTCCGAGGACGATGCCGGGCCACCCGATCTGGCCGCTTCCGGCTCCGGAGAGCATCAGCACCACTCCCATCATGGAGGCGTGGCTCACTGCGAAGGCACCCACACGGACAAAGGAGAGCGTGTTCGAGAAGTAGCTGAGCAGCACCTCGAAGAGCTCAAAGAAGCCCTGTACGATGAACATAACCGGATCCTCCTTCTCCTCGTGCTTTTGGCCAAGCAGCTTTGCGGAGAGCGGCTCCTTTAAGAAAATCAGAAGAAGCGGCAGCGCAAAGAGCAGCGCCATGAGCTGATGTCCCGGAATGCTGCGGCCAGCGAGGGCGAGCAGCACCACAGACAGGAGGCTCAAGTAGAAGACCATTCCGGCGAGCCCATTTGTGTCGAAATATGCCTCTCCCGGCTCGCGGAGTCTCAGATGATTGACCACACTGAAGCCCATCATCAGAAGGATCATACACATGCCGATCAAGATCGCTATGATGAAGACGGCGTTCAGCTTTCCTATGCCCGGAAGCTGCATCAGCGCCTCGGCGGGGCGGAGCCAGAGCGCCGGGATCATATCCTCAAGGCCGAAGACGGAGCCGAAGAGTACGCCGAAGACCGCGGAGAAGATACCGCAGCGGGCAATGATGGCGCCGAGCCGGGAGTTCTTTCTTCTGGCGATGATGGCGCCGATCAGCGCGAGGCAGAGTCCCTGTCCCAGATCTCCGAACATAAAGCCGAAAAAGAAGGAGTAGGAGAACGCAATCAGCGAGGTCGGATCCAGCTCGCGGTAGTTCGGCAGTCCGTACATCTCCACGAAAAGCTCAAAGGGGCGCGTCAGCGGTCCGTTTTTCAGCAGAGTGGGAGGGGGCTTTACCACATCCGGTCTGTCCTTCTCTACGACGCAGTAAGTCAGCGGATCCGGATCCAGCTCCCGTTTCAGGGAGAGCGCCTCTTTCTTCCGCATCCAGCCGCAGAGAATGTAGTAGGTTCCGCCGTCGTGCTTTGAGAAGGCTGCGAGCCGGCGGACTCCGAAGAAGCGGGATTTCTGTTCCAGAAGGCGATTGGCAGAGAGAAAGTCGGACTTCCGCTCCTCCAGCATTGCGGAGAGCTTCTGGCTCACGGCTGCAATTTTCTGGTCAGTGTCTGCGATTTTTTCCTGCAGAGCCCGGCTTGCCTCCTGCGGGGTGCCGGTATATTCGTCCGGGAGGAAGAAGCGCTCGAAGTGCAGGGAGGCGTAGACGGAATCGACACGGGCACTGATCGCTTCGGGAACGAAATAGACGCCCCAGACATAGTCATCATAGCTACGGCAGGTGGTGAAGATAGAATCGCCGCGGGAGATGACATATTCCATCATCTCCGCGTAATATTCCTTGGAGATACGGCCGAAGCGGTAGCGGAGATACTTGAAATGGAGGATGGTGTCAAGGTCGTAGTTCAGGCCGATGAACTGCTCCATCAGAGAGAGACGCTCCTCCAGGGCCTGCTTCTCTTCCCGGAGCGCTGTCAGCTCCCGGTTTGGGCCGTCCATCGCGTCAGAGAGCTCATGAACGATCTCTACCGCGCGATCGGCGGAGAGAGTGTGAAGTTTCGCAGTCCGCAGGTCGCCAAAGGCGGGGCGCATATTCTCCGACTGCGCATAGATCTCCCGGTACGGATCCTTGTCCGTCAGAGGGACGAGTTTTGCGTTATTTCGAAGAACAGTCAGTGCATTCTCCAGCTGGATGGAATACTGGCTGAGATACTGATCTGTCACGCGCTCCAGATCCTCCTTGGGGCCGGTGACAGTGACAAAATACATAGCTTCAATCATGCAAATGACCTCCTGTGATCCAGCTTCAGTATATCAGAAACGGTTTCTTCCGGAGAGAGTCCGTAGCGAACGGCCTCAGTCACACTTATGATGCGCTTTATTTCTTCCTCTCTTGCGCGCAGATATTCAAAGATGACTGCACAGGAGTAGGGCTCTTTTTTTATGGCGAGACGGCAGAGGTGATCCAGTACGGTATTGCAGAGAACCTCCATATCCGGGATATCGGAGGAGAGGGCGGCTGCCTCGCGCCTGTAGGCGCTGTCGTGGAGTGCGGACAGGAAGGCGGCCTCCGTATCTGTGCTGAGGAAGTGTTCCAGCTCCCCCCGTCTTAATCTTCCGCGGAGCGGGATGAGCAGCGGACGTATTTGTTCTGCTGTCATGTGGTAGTAGAGCTTTGCGCGACGTATCCACTGCAGGTTCAGAAGATCAATCTGCGCGCCCTTCATCTGACAGAAGAATGCGGCATCCTCTTTGGACAATCCCTGCTGTGCGATATGCCAGACAGTGCGAAAATGCCAGATGTCCAGGGCAGTCTCGCAGTCCAGAAGCTGCACCTTAGTGTTTCCGGAAAGTGCCTGAAAAGCAGTGGCGTAGCGACTCCCATGCAGAGCTTCCGTAAATTCATCAAAGCTCTTTGCGGCAGTCACCCGGGAAAAATCGATGTTTCCGTGCCGCAGAAAGAAGTCGTGAAAGTGGGAGAGATCCAGTGCCGGGAGCTGTCCAAAGAGGCAGCGGAGGCAGCGCTTTAAGAGCACCGTCTCAAAGCGCATCAGCTCCAGATCGAGGCATTTTCGCTGTGCGCCGTCTGCAAAGCGGTAGAGACGAAGAAAATCTGCGTACTGATCGGTCAGGAGCAGTCGCTCCAGCTCATCGCGGTGCAGAGTCTCGGGATCAACACTTAAGAAGATTTCCTGATACTGCGGATATTCCTCCAGACTGCGGATAATATCCGGAACTGTTCCGCAGTGAGCCAGCTCGCGGAATGCGCTGTCCGGAATGAGCTGCCGACGCATGGCACGAAGCTTGGTGGATATTGCGCTGTAGCGATATAGGTTCCCCATGCTGTCACTCCTGTGTCATGCTCTCAAACAGACGATCAGTATAGAGCGCGTGATTCTGCTCATAAGAAGCGAGTATTTTCCTGCGCTCTCTGTCGATGGACTCTCGCTCCGCAGAGAGCAGTGCCTCGGTGTTCTCTGCGGCTTTTTTTCGCAATGCGGCGATCTGTGCCTCGCTGTCGGCAGCAAGCTTCGCATCCCAGTCGGCACTCTCCGCGGCATAGCGCTCTGTCAGAGCTTTTTTTTCCCGGATCGCAGCCTCCATAATTGCAGCGGCGCGGTGTTCAATATCATTCAGCTGTTCGATAATATTGTCCATATTTATGTCCTCCATAGAAAAACCGACACTCACTCGGCGAAGTGAAGGTGTCGGTACAGATGAGCGACAGAAACGCTTCTCGTCAGACTGATACTGAAATCACAGCTGTCGGCTTATACCGCGGGCTCCGCCTCCGCACTGTTGTCCGTGGGAGTCGTGTCTGCCGGTACCTCAGCAGCGCTGATATACTGCGAGGCGACATAGGCCTGACCGCCGTTATAATTGATGATGGCCCACTGGTCGCTGTGTGCGCCGACATAGTCAAGTACCGTGCCGGCCGGCAGAGTCGTGAGAAGCTCACCGTCCGTTGTCGGAGCAGAGCGCACATTCAGGGCACTGGTGGTGGTGTAGATCATCACTGATTCCGGAGCAGCCTCACTGGTTTCCGGCGCGGAGCTCTCCTCTGCGAGTGTGGTCTCTGCTGCGCTGCTGCTCATTTTTTTTGCGCTGGTCGCCGGATGGAACAGGCGGATGATCGAAATCACCAGAATGATCACGAGAACAGGGATGAGGAGCTTCAGCAGGTCAGCGAGCTCAAAGCGGGGACGCCGCCTCTTCGGTCTGCGCCCGGAGGTGGAGCTGCTTCGTGCTGGTCGCGCACTGTGGTAGGAGTAGACTTCCTTGCTGAGCAGCTGGTAGGAGTTATTTGCGTTATAGGCGTTATTATCCCCCTCATGTGCTGCTTTGTTTCCTAAAATACGGATTTTGTGGTAGCTTGTACAGGAATCACGGGAAATGATCCTTTTGCGGTAGAGCTCGTCGATCATGACCATCAGATCACCATCGGGAATATTGCTGCGCCTACACTGACTTCTTACGATATACTCCAGTGTCTGCCGGGAGCGAATCATGGACAGGTTGTATTGCTTCTGGGAAATGAGGCGCTCGGTGTCGCGGAGTCCCTCCTCGATGAGCTCTCTCACTGTCTTTCTTTCTTCTGCCATCGCTGCCTCCTTCTATAGCTACTGTGTATATTATACTAAATATGACGTGAATTTCCAGCCGTTTTATGTCTCCGGCTTCATCCTTGTGTTTCGGGAGGAAAACTGCTATGATGTGACCATCCGGAGGGCTGGTGCAGCTGGTGTACAGATGAGATATACCGGCGCTAAGAGAGCTCTGTGCTCTTTGCCTCCGCCCCGGAAAGCAGGAGATAAGGAGCACTGTATGCGTTTAAGGCATATCCCGGGCTGCGAGGATTTTGTTGCGGGCAGTACGAGCGTGGTTCACAGTCCGGAGCAGTATCAGGGAAGATGGAGTCAGTTCTTTGGTAATACACATCCCATTGAGCTTGAGATCGGCATGGGAAAGGGACAGTTCATCAGAGAGCTCTCCCGGCGTCGGCCGGAGGTAAACTTTCTGGGGTTGGAGCGCTATGAGACAGTGCTGATGAAGGCGATTCAGCGAAAGGAACGGGAAGAGGCAGAGCTTCCGGAGTATCTGCGCCGGAGGAATCTCTACTTTCTCTGTGAGGATGCAAGGCGTCTGCCGGAGCTTTTTTCTGAGGGAGAGATATCAAAGATTTATCTGAATTTCTCGGATCCCTGGCCGAAGGTCTCTCATGCGCCGCGACGGCTTACTTCGCCTGCATTCATGAAGCTGTATGATATTGTGCTGGCGGCAGCGGGACAGGTGGAGTTCAAGACCGACAATCAGGCGCTCTTTGCGTGGTCGCTTGAAGCCATTCCGGAGGCCGGTTGGGAGCTGCGCTATGTGACGCATGATCTCCATGCGGAGCCGGAGGCAGCGGACAATGTCATGACAGAATATGAGGAGAAATTTTCCGCGAAGGGTCAGAAGATCTGTAAGCTGATCGCGGTACGGAAGAGCCGGAAGGCATATAATAAGGAGGATCATGATGGTAAAGCAGCTTTCTGAAGCGAATTTTGAGACAGAGGTACTGAAGAGCGAGAAGCCGGTGCTCGTGGATTTCTATGCGGATTGGTGCGGTCCCTGCAAGATGACAGCTCCGGCGCTGGATAAGCTTGCGGAGATGGTGGATAATGTCAGCTTTGCGAAGATCAATGTGGATGAAAATCAGAATCTTGCGGCGAAGTATCAGGTTATGACGATCCCGAATCTTGTAGTATTTAAGAATGGAGAGGTTGTGACGCGCGCCATTGGAGCACAGAATCTCGATGCGCTGAAGGCCCTGATTGAAAAGGCCCTGTGAGAAAAGATTTTCTTGAAAAAATCGCATAGCCCGGTTGACAAAAGCGGGCTGTGCGGTTAAAATACTGTTCGTGTCACAGAAATGCCCTTAAAAAGCGCCTTTAGCTCAGTTGGTAGAGCAGTAGACTCTTAATCTATTTGTCCAGGGTTCGAGTCCCTGAAGGCGCAGTTGAAGCTCTGACTTGGCAGACTGCGAGCTGCTGGGACGGAGCTTTCGTTTTCTGAGATATGTTTCTGTGCTTTATAATTTCACATTGCGCCTTTAGCTCAGCTGGTAGAGCAGTAGACTCTTAATCTATTTGTCCAGGGTTCGAGTCCCTGAAGGCGCACACTGAGGCCGCTTCGGATTATTGTCTGAAGCGGTCTTTTTCATGATATGTGATTGGAATATAATTGTGGATATCAGATGAAGAGGAAACGAGTGTTTATTATGACATATCAAAAGGAGGATCTATGTCTGTAAAAATAGAAGATATCAGGGTCATCTGTACCGCGCCGGAAGGCATCAACCTGGTGGTTGTAAAGCTCATTACAAACCAGCCGGGGCTCTATGGTCTGGGTTGCGCGACCTTTGCCTACCGGCATCTCGCTGTGAAGCATCTCATCGAGGAATATCTGACACCGCTTCTCAGGGGAAGAGACGTTGAGGATATCGAGGAGCTCTGGCAGCTGATGCACCAGAATGCATACTGGCGTAACGGACCGATCGAAAACAATGCGATATCCGGCATTGATATGGCGCTCTGGGAGATTAAAGGAAAGATGGCTGGTATGCCGCTGTATCAGCTCTTCGGCGGAAAATGCAGAGAGGGGATTCCGGTCTATCGCCATGCGGACGGAAAGAATCTGGAGGAGCTCTGTGAAAATATAGAGCGCTTCCGGGAGATGGGGCTCACACATATCCGCTGTCAGTGCGGAGGTTACGGAGGAGGGGGGTACGGTACAGCTCCGGCGAGCGCGCCGCTTTGCGCGCGGGATGGCATCTATCTGGATTCTGGAAAATATATTCGCGATACCGTAGCTCTGTTTGCAGGAATAAGGGAGAGGCTCGGGGATGAGATAGAGCTGATACACGATGTGCATGAGCGCATCGCGCCGATTGAGGCCATACGCCTCGCGCGGGAGCTGGAGCCCTATCATCTCTTCTTTCTTGAGGATCCGGTTCCTCTGGAGGAGCTCTCATGGCTCAGGAAGCTCCGGGAGAAGACAGTGACACCGATTGCACAGGGAGAGCTCTTCAATAATGTCTATGAGTGGCGCCGGATCATTTCTGAACAGCTGATCGATTATATCCGGGTACATATTACGCAGATTGGAGGCATCACCCCGGCGCGAAAGCTTCAGATTTTTGCAGAACAGTACGGGGTGCGCACTGCATGGCACGGGCCGGGAGATATGAGTCCGCTGGCTCACGCGGCCAATATTCATATTGATCTTGCCGCGAGAAATTTCGGCGTACAGGAGTGGTCAGGCATAGAGCCACCGAATTTTGTCATTCAGGAGCTGAAGGGACCTCATGGAGCCTTGCTCGAGGTGTTTCCGGGTTGTTTGGAATTTAAGCAGGGCTATGTATATGCGAACGATAAGCCTGGCCTTGGTGTAGATATTGATGAGCGGGAAGCTGCGAAGTACCCCTGCGAAGTGACAGTGACGACCTGGACGCAGACCAGAAGACGGGACGGCGCGCTTCAGACTCCGTAACAGCATATCCGGTAGATGGTGGTTACTTCGTGAAATAATTAAAATATGAGAATTAGAACAGAGGAGACGGAAACAGCGTTTATGCTGCTTCGCCTCCTCTGCAGTGTTTACGCTTCCGGAAGTGCGGCAAGCTTTGAGGTGATGCGGTCGATGTAGCAGGTCCAGTCGTAGTAATCGGCTGCCTCAAACCAGAAGGCTGCGTATTCGCGCTCGCAGCAGTCGATATCGTCCTGAATCTCTTCCATGCGGCGGCGGAGAAAGCCCAGCGCATCGGCTTCCATGTGGAAGCGCTTCAGTCCGGCGAGCTCTGTGAGAGCGTGGCGGCTGTTGTGATAGGAGCAGAGCTCAGCGGTCTCTGCCCAGTGAACACAGAGCTCTGTGAGGGCCACGCAGGCCTCGTCAAAGGGCTCGGTATTCTTACAGTCGGGAGAGTCCAGCATCCCGGCGTCCTGCAGCGCCTTCAGTGTGTCCCGGAGAGAGAGCTCCTTCCCTTCTTTCATACAGTTGCTCCCTATATATTGTAAAATATCCAGTCCGGTGTCAGATTCCATTGCCCGGTATCCCCAGCGTGCCATAATCTTTCCTTCTTTCCCTATATATTTTCGGGCGCGGTCACAGCTACAGCTGCACTTTGCGTCTGTCAGCAGTAGTATAGCGCATTTTTACGGAGAAGTGAATTGTATATTGTTTTTGTCAAGAATTCGACGCACAGCAGGCAGCAATACGTTTTACAAAAGTGATGTTTTAATTTTTGGAACTCTCGTGTGAGACGCATGATGGAAAAATCAGCAAAAATCGGTACTTTATGAGATAATGAAAAAATATCCACAGCAGAACAGAGTATTCGGAGGAAGAGAACAGATGAAGACAAACAGTCAGGATCAGGATACTGCGGCGCGTGCCGCTCTGGCACTGGAGGTGATCGCACGGCTTAAGCGGGAGTATCCGGATACGCACTGCACACTGAATTACGAGGATGCCTGGCAGCTTCTGGTGAGTGTGAGGCTCGCCGCACAGTGCACAGATCTCCGTGTGGATCAGGTGACACCGAAGCTATATGCAAAGTTCCCGACAGTACGGGCACTCGCGGAGGCCCCGGTGGAGGAGATAGAGGAGATAGTCCGGCCCTGCGGCCTTGGTCCGAGCAAGGCGAGGGATATTTCAAAATGCATGAAGATGCTGCATGAGCAGTACGACGACCGGGTACCGGAGAGCTTTGAGGAGCTCTTAAAGCTTCCCGGCGTCGGGAGAAAGAGCGCCAATCTGGTGATGGGAGATGTCTTTGGAAAGCCTGCGATTGTGACGGACACTCACTGCATACGGCTCAGCAATCTCATCGGTTTTGTGGACGATGTGAAGGAGCCGGGCAAGGTAGAGAAGCTGCTCTGGAAGATCATCCCTCCGGAGGAGGGCAATCAGCTCTGTCACAGGCTGGTGGATCATGGGCGGAAGGTCTGCATCGCCCGTAGACCGCAGTGCAGCCGGTGCTGCCTGAAGGATATCTGCCGCTACGGAAAGACACAGTGACCGCAGCGCTTATTTCCTGTCTCTTATTATAGGAGGAGCAATATGCAGGACAGTGAGATCATCCGGCTCTACTGGGCGCGCAGAGAGGAAGCGATACAGGAGAGCCAGTTAAAATACGGCGCTTACTGCCGGACGATTGCGGAGCGCATACTGCGAAACCGGGAGGATACGGAGGAATGTGTCAGCGACACCTGGCTCCACGCGTGGGGGGCCATGCCGCCGCAGCGCCCCACGATACTCCGGGCTTTTTTCGGGAGGATCACGCGAAACCTCGCGCTGAATGTCTTTGAGCATATCCATGCAGAAAAGCGCGGCGGAGCAAGGGCACAGATGACGCTTGCCCTCTCGGAGCTCTCGGAGCTGATCGCGGACGGCAGCCCTGCGGATGCGGAGGAACGCATGGTATTTCACGATACACTGCAGCGTTTCCTCTCAGAGCTAAGGAAGGAGGAGCGGGTGATGTTTCTTCAGCGCTACTGGTATTTCTGCCCGGTGAAGGAGATCGCCGCAGAGCTTGGCTGCGGGCAGAGCCGGGTAAAGATGAGTCTTTTAAGGATGCGCGGGCGGCTCAGGGAAATGCTGGAAGAGGAGGGAATCGTACTGTGACAGAGCAGGAGCTTCTAAAAGAGCTGGGTGATGTTGACGAACAGTATATTGAGGAGGCCGCACCGGGGAGGAGGAAACGTTTTCCGATGATGGCGGCGGGGACGTTTGCTGCGGCAGCAGTACTGGCGCTTGCCCTTCTGCCGCGGCTTCAAATGGGAGCCAAAGCCCCGGTTGCTGTGTATTCGGAGCAGCGGCCCGGAACAGAGGCAGCAGCCGGAGCGGCTGCTGCTCCAAATGCGGCGGGAGCAGCCAAGGAGCGCGCTGCTGACGCTGCGGCAGAGGCGCCGGAGATGCGGGCTGCGGCATCGGAGGAGTGTGTACAGCTTCCGGATCCCTTTACGGACTGCGGGACGCTTGCGGAGGCGGAGCAGCTGGCAGGCTTCTCTCTTTTGCTGCCCCCAGCATTACCCGCGTATGCGGCTATTTCCTATCGCGCGATACCAGATGAACTGATCGAGGTGATCTACAGCGACGCAGAAGGAAAAGAGGGCTATCGTATCCGGAAGGGCAGAGGGTCGGAGGATGTCAGCGGAGACTATAACGAATATGGAACGGTGAGGGAGCTCTCTCAAGACGGCAGGCAGCTCACACTGCGGGGCGAAGAAGGCCGTTCTTATGTGGCAGGCTGGACGGACGGGGCACACAGCTTTGCTCTGACGACAGAGATGGCAGAACTCAGTGAACAGGAGCTGCTCTCACTCATTACGCAGATCCGGTGAGCCCTCCGTTCTTAAAGATTTCTTCCCTTGTGCGGATTTCGCGCAGTTGCTATGATAGGTTCTGAGGAGAAATCATTATGGATAAAAAGGGTGTCAATGAGATCCGGCGACTGTTCGATAAGAACGACTGCCGCGTAGATCGGATGTACGGCTGCTATGTGGATGAGAAGAAGCAGCGGATCGCTGAGCTGAAGGACAGCTTTCACAGCTTGCAGGACGAGGAGCTCTTTAAGTACTGTGAGCTTTTTAAGAAAGCTATTTCCGGGCGTATCGGCAGAACGCTGTTCAATATGGAATTTCCGCTCGCGGAGGAGCGGGAGGGGGGGCATCAGACTGCGCTGCTTGCTCTGCTTCGAAGCGGGCTGAAGGACGAGGCGCTGGTGGAAGAGCTCTTCCAGCGCATCATCGACAGTTACCGGAGCGCGGAGAAGTACCTCATTCTTCTGGTGCACGGTGTCTACGATATTCCGGGGAGAACCTCGGACAATATGGGCTTGGACGACGGCTCGGAGGATGTATACAGTTTTCTGGAGCTGTCTGTGTGTCCGGTGGAGCTGCTGCGCGACGGGCTCTGCTATGACGCGGCGGAGCAGGCCTTTTTCAGCCGGACGGAGGACTGGGGAGTCCAGAAGCCGGAGGTCGGACTTCTGTATCCGGCCTTCAATGACAGAAGTACGGATCTTCACGCGGCACTCTGGTATGCGAAGAATGAAAAGAGCCGTCACGATGAGCTGGCGGAGGAGCTTCTGGGGATGGAGCTCCCCCGGCCGGAGAGCGCGGAGAAGGATGTGTTCCGCGAGGTTATAGAGATATCGCTCGGTGAAAACTGTGATTTCGAGAATGTGAAGCGTGTCAACGAGGCGGTGAATCAGCTTGCGGAGGCGGGGAAGGAGGCCGGGGAGCCGGCGCTTATTGAGAAGCACGACATACGCCGCATTCTTTACGACAACGGAGCGGATGAGGAGACGATAGAGCGCTTTGACGAGGCATATGAGGAGCTGATCGGAGAGGACACACAGCCGCTGCTCGCAGACAATATCGCTGAGTCGAAGAAGCTCACGATCCAGTCGGATCATCTGAAGCTGGATGTGAAGCCGGAATCTGCGGAGCTCATTGAGACCCGTGTGATCGAGGGAAGAGAATATTTTCTGATTCCGGTCACGGACAATGTGACGGTGAACGGCATCAGGCTGAGAGCAAAATAACAGGAGGCCGGAAACAGCGGCGGAAGGGAGAGCCTTTGAGAAACCCGTTTTTGGACAGGATGGAGCAGACAATCAGAGAGGCCCAGCAGAGAGGGCGGCATCAGGGGATGGATACCGGGAACATCAACCCGGAACCCATGAAGGAGCGGCAGAAGCTAAAGCTTCCGGGGATTAAGCGCCTTCTGCCCGTGGCGCTGATCGCTCTGGCGCTCTCGCTTGCAAACAGCTGCTGGTATCTCCTGGAGGAGGACAACTACGCGGTTATCACGACACTCGGAAGCCCGACGGCAGTGACCCAGGCGGGACTGCACTTCAAGCTTCCGCTGGTACAGCAGCTCAGGAAGGTGTCCAAGGTGATCAAGGGAATGCCGATCGGCTATGTTCCGGAGACCAGTCAGGCCATCTCCGAGGAAGCGATCATGATCACCAAGGATTTCAATTTTGTCAATACGGACTTTTATCTGGAATACATGGTCAGCGATCCGGTGAAGTATCTCTACGCTGCGGAGGATCCGGAGTCTACTCTAAAGATGCTTGCGCAGTCCTATATCCGTGATACCGTGGGAATCTACAATGTGGATGATGTCATCACCACCGGCAAGGCTGCGATCCAGTCGGAGATCAAGGAGAAGCTCACAAACCGCATGATTGGGGAGGATATCGGCCTCGCAGTGGTCAATATCACAATTCAGGATGCCTTCCCCCCGACAGAGGAGGTGCTGAGCGCTTTTAAGAACGTGGAGAACGCAAAGCAGGGCAAGGAGACCGCGGTCAATAACGCGAATAAGGACAGAAACGAGAAGATTCCGCAGGCAGAGGCCAGCTGTGACCAGATCATCAAAAAGGCAGAGGCGGAGAAGCTCGCCCGCATCAATGAGGCGGAGGGACAGGCGGCTCGTTTTGAACAGATGTATGCGGAGTATCAGAAATATCCGCTGATCACGAGACAACGCATGTTTTATGAGGCGATGGAGGATATCCTTCCGGAGCTCAGAGTCTATGTGACGGATGGCGGTGCGACGACCATGCTTCCGCTGGACAGCTTCTCCGCACCCATGGGAGTGGCGGCAGAGGCGTCGGGAGAAGCGGCAAAAGGAAGTAACGCGGGCAGTGCAGAGTCAGGACAGTGAGAGGAGCGGAAAGATGAAAAATATGAAAAAAACGACAGTTCTGCTGTTTTCTTTTCTTCTGCTCTTTGCAGCGGCGGGCTCTGTTGTTGTGACCTATCCGAACGAGTATAAGATGATCCGGCAGTTCGGGGAGATTGTCCGTGTGGACGAGACTCCCGGTGTCTCCTTCAAGCTTCCTTTTATTCAGACGGCGGATGCGCTGCCGAAGGCGATTCAGCTCTACGATATCCCGAAGTCGGATGTCATCACCAAGGATAAGAAGACGATGATTGCAGATGCCTTTGTCATATGGCATATCAGTGATCCGGTGAAATTCACCCGCTATCTGAATGGCCAGCTTGCGCAGGCACAGTCCAGAATCGCAGCCTCTGTCTTCTCCTCCCTGAAGGGCGTGATCTCCAATATGGATCAGGCGGCGATCATCGAGAACCGCAACGGGAAGCTCGCGCAGGATATCACGCAGAATCTCGGAAACTCTCTGGAGGGATATGGCATTGAGGTGCTGGCGGTGGAGACGAAGTCCCTTGATATGCCGGACGACAATAAACAGGCTGTCTACGACCGCATGATATCCGAGCGGAATAATATTGCAGCCTCCTACACGGCACAGGGCAATTCTGAGGCGCAGAAGATCCGGAACAATACGGATCGTGAGGTCTCTGTCATGAGGTCTGAGGCACAGAAGAAGGCAGAAATCCTTCATGCGGAGGGAGAGGCGCAGTATATGCAGATCCTTTCCGGCGCTTACAATGATGCCGGGCGCGCGGAATTCTACAGCTTTGTGCGCGCGCTGGATGCGGCTAAGACTTCGATGAAGAACGGCAACAAAACTTTGATTCTGGACAAGGATTCGCCTCTCGTGAAGGTGTTTTACGGAGAATAAGAATACACAGCTAGGGAGGCAGGATTCATGCACAGGTTTTTACTACAGAAATTGCAGCGCCTTCAGTCGGCACAGCTCATACTGCTCGGTTTTGCTGCGATGATACTGACGGGGGCGCTGCTCCTTATGCTGCCGGTTGCATCCCGGGAGCCGTATTCGGTGAGCTTTCTGGATGCACTCTTCACAGCGACCTCCGCCACCTGCGTGACGGGGCTGGTTGTCTACGACACAGCGTCCTGCTGGACAGCCTTCGGGCAGGGGGTCATTCTTTTGCTGATCCAGATCGGCGGTCTCGGTGTTGTCACAATTGCGGTGCTTCTTGCGCTGATCTCAGGAAAAAAGATCGGTCTTATGCAGCGAAGCGTCATGCAGGATTCCATTGCGGCGCCCCATGTGCAGGGGATTATCCGTCTGACACGCTTCATTTTGTGCAGCACGCTGCTTCTGGAGCTCATCGGAGCGCTGCTCATGCTGCCCTCCTTTGCGGCCGTGTTCGGAGCGGCGCGCGGCAGCTGGTATGCGTTCTTTCACGCAGTCTCCGGTTTCTGCAATGCGGGCTTCGATCTCATGGGAGTGAGAGAGCAGTTCTCCTCCCTCACTTATTTTTCTGAGGATCTCATGCTGAATGCGGCTGTGATGCTGATGATCGTCATAGGCGGACTGGGTTTCCTCACATGGAAGGATATCGCAGAGCACAGGCTGCGCTTCCGGGAGTATCGCCTTCAGAGCAAGGCGATACTCAGTACCACTGCGCTGCTGCTTCTTTTGCCCTTTTGCTACTTCTTCCTTGTGGAATTTCGGGGGCTTCCGCTTCGCGCCCGTCTGCTGCTCTCCGCCTTTCAGGCGGTGACGCCGCGCACGGCAGGCTTTAATACCGCAGACTACAGCGCGATGAGCGACACAGGAGTGGCGCTGACGATATGTCTCATGCTGATCGGCGGCGCGCCGGGCTCCACAGCGGGCGGTATGAAGGTGACGACGCTGATCGTACTCATCTCTTCAGCGCTCTCTGTATTCCGGCAGAGGAAGGATACGGTGCTCTACGGGCGGCGCGTTTCAGACGCAGGTGTACGCGATGCGGCTGCGCTGCTGCTGATGTATCTCTTTCTCTTTCTCTGCGGCTCTTTTCTGCTGTGTGGAATTGAGGCGGTCCCCTTAAAGCTATGTATGTTTGAGACGGCCTCCGCCATCGGCACAGTCGGGCTCAGCATGGGGCTCACGCCGACGCTCTCTGCGACCTCACGGGTGATACTCATCGTGCTGATGTACATGGGGCGGGTAGGAGGGCTCACGCTGATCTTCGCGACGGTTGCCAGGCAGAGGAACGGAAGCGGCCGTATGCCGGAGGAGGCGATTCCGGTCGGGTAAGGGAAAGAGCCCCGCCATGGAGCAGAGCCTGCGCTGCATGGGGCGGGAATATCTGCCACAGATAAAAATCAGCAGAGAAAACAAACGGCCTCAGGCCGGGGAAGGAAAACGGGATGAAATCTGTGCTTGTAATCGGCCTGGGGCGCTTTGGAGCGCGGGTCGCAGAGAAGCTTCGGGAGATGGGTCACCAGATCATGGTGGTGGATAAGGTTGAGGAGCGCGTGGATGCAGCAATGCACTGCGCGACAAACGGACAGATTGGGGACTGTACCAACCGCAATTTTCTGGAATCACTGGGGATTCCGAACTTTGATCTCTGTATTGTCAGCATCGGGGACGACTTTCAGAATTCACTGGAGGCGACCTCGCTCTTAAAGGAGCTCGGAGCGAAGCAGGTCGTGTCCCGGGCGGCCAGTGCGGTGCACGCAAAGTTTCTGAAGAGGAACGGCGCGGATGAGGTGGTCTTCCCGGAGGAGCAGCTCGCGAACTGGACCGCCGTCCGCTACAGCGCGGATCATATTTTTGATTATATTCCGGTGGATCAGGATTACGCGATTTTTGAAGTGGAGGTTCCGGAGAGCTGGATCGGAAGAAGCATTGGAGAGCTGAATATACGAAAGAACCTGAAGCTGAATATACTGGCGCGGAAGCAGGACGGGGCGCTCAGCATGGAGATCAGCCCGGATACAGTCTTTTCTGAGGGAGAGACTGTTCTGGTGCTCGGCCGGAGCGAGGGAATACGGGAATACTTCAAGCTTTGAGCTGAGAAGAGCTTGCCTTTTGCACGGTCAGCTCTGTGCAGCGTGAGAGGATCTCTGCACAGATGTCCCCGGCGCTGCGGTCATCGGTGGTGATCGCAAGCTCTGCGGCGGCACGATATTGCTCTTCCCGCTCCGCAAGCATGGTTTTGATGGAGGCGAGACGCTCAACTCCGGTGGAAGCGGGCAGCAGGGGACGGTCAGAGCTTTCGCAGCTGCGTTTCCAGATGGTTTCTGCTGTCGCTGTGAGTCTCACCACGATGCCAAGACTGCGCATCAGCGCCACATTTTCAGGCAGCAGGACTATGCCGCCGCCGCAGGAGACCACAGAGGGGGTGGCTTTTGCCAGCGCGGCGAGCGCACTGTGCTCCAGTCTGCGAAAGTGTGCCTCGCCAAAATGTCTGAAAATATTGGGGATATCCATGCCGGCATTCTGAACCACCAGCTCGTCAGTGTCGACGCGGGGACGGTTCAGCCGGGAGGAAAGCTCTGCTGCGAGGGTGGTCTTGCCGACAGCCATGAAGCCGATGAGGAAGATGTGCTGTTTTGAGAGCGCTGTATCCGGGGCAGAGCCCCTTGTGTTTTGAAGCCTGTTCTGCATTGCTGCCTCGATTCTGAAAAGGTGCCGGGTTGCGGCGGAGCGATTTCCGTTTCGTGAATTTTAGCACAGCCGGGAAGGCGCGGCAAGTGCGTGCAGAGGCACTACTCCCGAAGAAACCGTGGGTCAGGGAGGGGCAGCGAGAATACAGAAGAGCTGCTTTTTGGTGTTTGGCTGATCCGGGTCAGAGAACAGGGCTCGGCAGAGATGGAGGCACAGATGGGAGAACGGTCTCAGATTGAAAACTGTAGGGGGATCGTCTGCATCGGAGACAGTCTCACCGCGGGCTTTGGCGGGGGCGGCAGCAGCTATCCGAAGGTACTGGAATCCTGTCTGCGGACTGGGGGAGATTCACTGACAGAGGTTGTGAATCTCGGAGTCAACGGAGAGGACAGCATCACGATACTGGGGCGCACGGGAGCTCTGCCCTTTTGTCTGTCAGAGTCGCTTATCCTGCGGCAGGACGGCTATCCGGCGGAGCTTAAGCTTCACTCTCCGATAACGCCTGAGATCTGCCCTCTGGTCTATGGGAATGCCGGACTGGAGCGCGTGCGGCTTACGGCGGAAGACGGACGCGTCGCAGAGGGAAGTCTCAGCCGTGAGGGAGGATACTTCTTCGGGGAGCGGCTCTGCTTTCGGCTGGAGCGGGTGAGAGCGGCGATGGAGAGACGGGAAAAGGCCGACGGACGGGTAGAGAGCGGTAGGACGGCAGCATTACCCGCGTCCTCTGAGGGCAGCGACGCGGAGGCTCCGCTGTATTTTCCGGCAGGGACGCAGCTCATTCCGCGGGCAGCCTGGGCTTACAGGGACTATATTCCGGTGATTCTGATGGGGGCGAACGGGCAGTACGAGACGCTGGAGGAGCTGCTGCTTCAGCACGAGACGCTGAGGCGCTTCTACAGGGATCCGGCGGGGCGCTACCTCATTCTGGGTCTGCATCTCGGGTCGGCAGCGGAGATGCGGGAGGCAGAGGAGCAGTTTCAGGAGCGCTTTGGAGCGCATTTTGTGAATCTGCGTGCCTATATGAGCACGCAGGGACTTGCAGATGCTGAGATGGAACCGACGGAGGCGGATTGCGCGGATATGCAGAAGGGCAGGATGCCGGAGAGTCTTCTGTATGACGGTCTGCACTTCAACAGCAGAGGATATGAGCTGCTGGGAAAGCTGGTTTACCAAAGACTTCAGGAGCTGCCGGAGCGGTGAGCAGAACTTGCGTTGGAAATATAACACAAAAAAATAGCGAAACAATGTAAGAAAACACGGTTTCACAGAGGCAGGTGTTTCTGTATAATAATAAAATAGGATTGAGCTGAGAGATTCGGGAGCTTTCCCGGATCTCTGTCTGGTTTTATGGGAAAACCGGATGTACATTCCTGATTCTGAAAGAGCAGAAAGGGGCGGAGAAAGCATGAGAGAGCGGCAGGAAGACAGGGCTATTATTGAGGGACAGAGCGAGCTCGCCTCCCGCATCGCGATGTACCGGATGAAATTCAACGCGTCGCAGTCGCGGATCGCGGAATTTCTTCTGAATGATGAGCGCGCAGTGACGGAGATGAGTATCTATGAGATGGCGGAGAAGATCGGGACGAGTGTCGCTACAGTGACGCGCTTTTGCCAGCTGATCGGCTATGAGGGACTTGCTGATATGAAGTTTCATATGCAGCAGCAGGCGGTCTCGCTGAGCCAGGACATCGGCATCACCCGCAATGACAGCATCAATGTGATCAAGCAGAAGGCCCTGCAGTTCAGTGAAAACTCTCTGCACCGCTGCCTCATGGACATGGACAATGAGGCATTGGAACGCGCAGTGGAGCTCATGGGAAATGCGGATCGCATCATGCTGTGCGGAAACGGAAGTGCGGGGGGCATTGTGCAGGCAGGGGTGGGACTGCTCATGTCCATGGGCTTTAACGCTTTTGTTGTCTCGGATGGACTGCTGCAGCTTCGGACAGCGGCGACGCTGGGGAAAAAGGATGTGCTGATCGTGATCAGCTATGACGGACAGGCAAAAAGCAGCGCAGATTCCGTGATGCTGGCCAGACAGGGCGGCGCGGCTGTCATTCTGATTACGTCTATGCGGGAGTCCCTGATGGGGCGCTATGCGGACTGTATTTTATATACGCCTGCGCGCACGGGCGGAAATGCAATGAATATTACTGCGACTGCGCTGTGCCAGCTGGGCGTGCTGCAGGTACTGATGCTCTGTACAGTGACAAAGTATTATGATCGCTTCGTGAAGCGCAGCAAGCAGCAGCTCGCCCTGAGCGATCTGGACCGCTATGAGCTGAGACAGAAGGAGCTTCGCATCGCAAAGATACGACAGGTGGA
The DNA here is from genome assembly GCA_003014445.1 of Fusobacterium naviforme. GTDB lineage: Bacteria > Bacillota > Clostridia > Lachnospirales > Lachnospiraceae > Moryella > Moryella indoligenes. The sequence goes on from PYGH01000001.1 coordinate 61,825, forward strand.
GGAAAGCTGAAGGCAGATTGACAAAAGCAGAGCACAGCTGCTTCAATCCACGTGGAGGAGGGATCTGTGCACGGTGCATAAAAAGGATTGATATATATTGTAACAAAGAACAAAAAATACAAATAAGCTTAAAATATAATACAAATAAATGTAATATGAATGTATCTCAAAACGTAAGGTAAGCGCTCAGTGTCAGTGCGGCTAGTTTAACACTTTTGAATGTGCCATAATCGTGGAAAACGAGAGTATTTTAGTCTCAGTCTTCCTGCTGGCATTCACAGTAGTGGATCATTTCACTACACTGCCACTTCCCACGATGGGACTATTTTACTCTACTTAAGAAGAGAGGAAGTCCCATGATGAGTAAACGTGCACATCCCCGCTCTGATGAAGAGTAAACGTGCACATCCCCGCTCTGATGAAGAGTGGCATCAAATCATACTTGCAGCCAGATCATCCGGCTTGAACGATTTTGAATACTGCAGATCTAACGGCATCCCGCGCAGCACCTTTTACAGGGCACTGGCTCGATTACGTCTGCATGCCTGTGAGATCCAGGCGAGAGCTGAAAGGCCCAAGTACAAGCAGGAGGTTGTTCCGATAAATATATCGGAGCTCCCGATCAGCAAAGAGGATCGGATGCATCCGGATTTGCACATGGTCGATGAACCATTGCCAGCTTCGTTTGAAGCGACGATGCGCATCACACTTGAAGGCGGCACGCTGGAGTTGACCAACCAGGCAGATACTGCACTGGTTGCCAGTATCCTGAGCATGCTGAACAGCCGATGCTAGGCGATATCTCCAGCGCAAACCGCATCTACCTGGTTTGTGGCTTATAGATATGAGAAAGAGCATTGATGGTCTGATGGCGATCGTACGCGACACCTATGAGCTGGATCCGTACAGTAATGCTGTATCCCTCTTCTGCGGAAGACGTGCCGATCGCATCAAGGCGCTCCATTACGAAAAGGATGGGTTCTGCCTTTTGTATAAGCGGCTTGAGAAAGGCGCGAATGACAACTTCCGGTTTCAGTGGCCGCGCCACGCATCCGAAGTTCGCAACCTTACGAAACGGGAGTTCCGCTGGTTACTCGATGGCCTTTCCATCGATCAGCCGAATGCCATTCAGCCGAGTCGGGAGAAGCACGACTTCTGAGCTTGGTAATGTTGCACAAACTTTCAAAAATTGCATAAAGCTATCCTCCGGGAAGGCCCACGCACCCTAGAAAATACGTGCTTTCGGCGGTATAATCAGAGCAGTTTTGAAAGGACGTATACCATGAGCATTATGGATTTCGGCGATAAAAGCAAAGACGAAATAATCGAATACCTCATAGACGAGCACAACGCCACGGAACGTGAGACAGCTCAGCTCCGTCAGGAACTTGCTGAGGCCAAGGAGACCATCGAAGAGTTTAAACGGATGATCTTTGCCTCACGATCCGAAAAGAAGCACGTTGGTTATGATAACCCTGAGCAGCTGACGCTGATGGACCTTTTCAACGAAGCGGAGCTGGCAGCGGATCCGAACGCTGAAGAACCTACAGAGGAGACTATCGTCAAGGGCTGCATCCGCAAGCAGGAAGGCGAGAAAAAGAAGAAGGCGTCTTATAAGGAGCTTTATGACAAGCTTCCATCGAGAGACCTTCTGTGCCACCTTGCTCCGGATGCGAAGATCTGCCCACAATGCGGCAGCACCATGGAGCGCGTTGGCTGGGAGAAAGTCCGTACCGAACTGGAGGTCATTCCGGCGCAGATCCGTCTCGTGAATATCTATCAGGAGACGGTTCGCTGCCAGAAATGCTACGAAGAGACTGGATACGCGGGATTTGCCCGTGCCGTGGTTCCATCTCCACTGATTCCTCACAGCCCGGCATCGCCGACGACCGTTGCGTATGTGATGTACCAGAAGTACATCAACTCCATGCCTCTGTACCGGCAGGAAAAGGAATGGAAACAGATGGGCGTGTCGATCCAGCACGCAACGCTGGCGAACTGGTGCATCTACTGTGGCAAGAATTATATGAAGCCACTCTATGACGCACTGGCGAGCACCTCCTCGAACGAGAGGTCACCTGCGCAGATGAAACTCCGTGCCAGGTACTCAAGGAAGATGGCCGTAAAGCTCAGCAGAAATCCTACATGTGGATCCACTGCTCAGCGAATCTCGATGGTCTGCCGCCGATCATGCTCTATGAGTACAATTCTTCACGGGCAGGAGCGGTACCGCAGAACTTCTACAAGTCGTTCAGCGGCAAGTACTTCCGGGCAGATGGGTATCAGGGATACAATCATCTGCCGAAGGGCGTCCTCCGATGTGGCTGCCTGGCACATTTCCGGCGTAAGTTCTATGACGCAATACCGTCAGAGGACCGCAAGAGTGGTAAGTCCAGGTCACCTGCCGCAAAGGTCGTAAATCTCTGCTCGAAGCTGTTTGAGATCGAGCGTGAGTTTATCAATCTAAGCGCGGATGAACGCAAAATCAGACGAGAAGCATCTAAGGAGCACGAGATCTGGAAACAGATCTGGGATGCCTTAGATCGAATCTCAGCAAGCAAAACCAGCCTGCTGGGGAAAGCGGTGACGTATGCCCAGAATCAGAAACCGTACATGGAGAACTATTTCCTGGACGGCAGTATTCCGATTTCAAACAACTTCACCGAGAGCTGTGGCGCAAGACCGTATGCAGTGGGACGGAAAAACTTCTACTTTCACGATACACCTGCTGGTGCCGAAGCCAGTGCCATCATCTACAGTCTGGCGCAGACAGCGAAACTTAACAATCTGAGCGTCTTCAAATATCTGCAGGCGGTGCTCCTTTACATGCCGGACTACGTTCATGAGCCCGAGGGCATCGAGGAACTGATGCCATGGTCAGATAAGATGAAGAAACTCTGTGCAATAGACACGAAGGCAACTATCGAAGACAAGGATGGAAATCCAAAGATCTCACGATAGTAAGTTAGTGCACTCAGCTAACACTGAGCGCTTACGATTTTCAGTAGATTCCTTTTGAACTTGCTTATAAATTTCAACAGTGTGTAACCAGTTATACTCCATTGCAGCTCTGGTCCCTGCGAGATCATGCTGCTCTAACATTTCGATGATTTTCATATGCTCTTTGACTGAATCTTTCGTGTCGCTTATGTTGCCGAAATAAACATTTTCAACACGAGCAACATGTGCACTTAATGTGCTTGTAAAACGTGATAAGAAATCATTATCAGCAAGATTTAGAAAAATATTGTGAAATGCAGTGTCAGATGCACGGCTCATGGCATTGTCTTTCGCTTGAATTGCATTACTAAGCTGTCTATTAATCTCTTTTAGATGCAGAATCGTGTCTTTATCTATCTTTGAATATGAGAAATCTACAGCAAGAGAATGTAGATTTGCCAGAAGTCTGTAAACTTGTATGATATCCACATCGCCGATATTAGTAACTCGGCTTTCCCGTCCTGGGCTAATCGAAATTAGTTTCTGATCAGCTAGAACCTGCATTGCTTCTCGTACAGGAGTACGACTGACAGAAAAATGTTCTGCTACTTCACTATCGAGGATTTTTTCTCCTGGCGCAAGTGTTCCATCTATAATCCAATCTCTCAGAGATTCATAAATCATTTGTTTTGCGCTTTTTGGCGCAGAATATACTTTTTTTGGAATTGGCATATTTTCCCTCCAAGTAATTAATGGTCCTTTCATCCGATATATCGCATATATGGTATCATATTATTGGCGTTGTGCAAAATAAATAATTGATTAATTCTATATTGCAAAAAAATAGTCAAACCTATATACTTGTATTAATAAGTATGCAATATATTGCCTACTGGATATCGTGAAGCGTGAATGATTTTAATTCGTTGGAGGTTTTCTTATGAAAAAGGGAATAATAAGAACTGAAAAACCACCGCCGGTTACCGAGGGACCTGTTTATCGGTCAACTAGTATCCTAAATGTGTGGAAATATGTAGGAGGAATTTATAATGCAGGAGTCTATTAAGTATTTTCATAAGGAAAGACGCTTAAATAACCTTTCTTCTGTTAAGGATTTTGGAGTGGAGAATGCAAGGAAGGTTATTAAGTATCATCAAAGCTTTCCTGAGTATGAGCCAACGCCACTTGTGGATTTAAAGGGACTTGCAGCAGATTTAGGTGTTAACAGCATTTATGTTAAGGATGAGAGCTATCGTTTCGGGCTGAATGCTTTTAAGGTTCTGGGCGGTAGTTATTGTATAGGCAGTTATATTGCGGATCAGCTCGGAGTGGATATAAGTGAGATGCCGTTTGAGAGAATTACATCTCCAGAAGTAAAAGAAAAAGTAGGGAATATCACTTTTGTCACAGCTACGGATGGAAATCATGGTAGAGGTATTGCCTGGACGGCTAATCGCCTGAATCAGAAGAGTGTTGTTTATATGCCGAAGGGAAGTGCTGAAGAGCGACTTCATAATATTCAGTTGCTTGGTGCTGATGCCTCAATTACAGAGTTTAATTACGATGATGCTGTTCGTTTAGCAAAGAAAAATGCAGATGAGTATGGCTGGGTGATGGTCCAGGATACTGCATGGGAGGGATATGAAAAAATCCCGAGATGGATTATGCAAGGCTATACTACCATGGCTTATGAGGCTATCCAGCAGCTTGGCGATAATAAACCTACACATATTTTCCTTCAGGCGGGTGTGGGGGCAATGAGTGGTGGTATAACTGGATTTTTCGCTGACCTCTATGGTGATGAAGAACGTCCAGTGATTACAATTGTAGAGCCAAATAAAGCGGATTGCATTTTCCGGACAGCCGAAGCTGATGATGGCAATCTTCATTTTGTAAAAGGCGATATGGATTCTATCATGGCAGGCCTTTGCTGCGGTGAGCCATGTACATTAGGATGGGAAGTCCTTCGCGATCATGCAGATTATTTCGTTTCCATGCCAGATTATGTTGCAGCAGAGGGAATGCGAATTCTTGGCGCGCCGTTGACAGGAGACCCTAGGGTGATTTCAGGAGAAAGTGGCGCATCTACTTTAGGATTTGTCGCAGAACTCCTTCGTAATCCGAGTCTCTGGGAGCTCAAGAAGAAATTAGGAATTGACGAAACGTCAAAAATTCTTTGTTTCTCTACAGAAGGAGATACAGATAAAGCTAATTACAAGCGTATTGTCTGGGATGGACTTTATCCAGGCTTTTAAGTGTTGTTATAGCACCGATATTTAAGTGTTACTTTTTAGTTTGATTGGAGGATAGAAAGATGGGAGAGAAGAAACTTAGTAAACAGAAATTTCAAATGCCGCACATATTTATTATCCTGTACGCAATTATTCTGGTTATGGCTGTTCTCAGTTATATTATTCCTGCAGGAGAATATACCCGTATCGCTGATGCAGTTACAGGGCGAGAGATTATTGATCCTAATTCCTATCAGGTAATCGCTTCTACCCCTACATCCATTATGGAATTTTTTGAAGCCTTCCCGAAAGGCTTTGTAGAAGCTGGATATGTTGTTGTATTAACTTTTTGTGTCTGCGGTGGATTTTATGTTGTTAATAAGAGTGGAATTGTAGCTGGCGTTATTCAGGCCATTGCGAAGAAAATGAAAGGGAGAGGAATTATTATCATTCCTATTCTGATGATCACATTCGCATTAATCGACTGCTTTATTGGAATGTGCGAGCTTTGCATGGTATATGTGCCGATTATTTTGCCTTTAATGCTTGCATTAGGATTCGACTCTATGACGGCCTGTGCAACTGCACTTTGTGGCTCCTGTATCGGTTTCACATCTGCCCTTGCAAACCCGTTTACAACTATTATCGGACAGAAGATTGCAGGCCTGCCACTTTTATCTGGATGGCAATTCCGTCTATGCTCGATGCTTGTTGTGGGTATTTGCGGAATTTCATACGTGATGCTTTATGCGAAAAAAGTCCAGAAGGACCCAAAGTCTTCTATTGTGTATGAAAGCGATCTGAAACTACGTGAAGATATGGCTGAAACCATTAATAAGGAGGTTCATCTGACTCCTCGTCAGAAATTATCCGGAGTCATTTTCCTTGTTCTGTTTGCACTTATGATTGTAGGTGTATTCCTTTGGGGATGGGACATGCCGGAAATTGGCGCAACATTTATCATGATGGCTATTTTCTGCGGCCTTGTTGCCGGAATGACTGGTAATGAAATTTGTGACGCGTTTATGGAAGGCTGTCAGCAGGTATTATTAGGCGCACTTATTGTTGGTCTTTCAAGAGGTGTATCTGTCATTATGAATGATGCGAAGATAACAGATACTATTATTCATTCTCTTGCAATGGTTCTGCAGAATCTTCCTTCTGCAGTAACGGCAGTTGGTATGCTGATCGTTCAGACACTGATGAACTTCCTAATCCCTTCAGGATCTGGCCAGACCGTTGTTACGATGCCGATCATGGCTCCTTTAGCAGATCTTGTTGGTGTTACTAGACAGACTGCAGTTTTAGCATTGCAGTACGGTGATGGCTTCTCTAATATTTTCTATCCGGTTTCTGGATATTTTATGGCAACTCTTGCACTTGGACATGTGCCATATGAAAAGTGGATTAAAAAGATGCTGCCGTTATTCGGTATCTGGACATGTGTTGCTGCAGCATTCATGATTATTGCGCAGGTAATTCAGTGGGGTCCATTCTAATCCGAAGTTTGGAATGTTTTAGTTTCCGAAAGGAAGGATGATAATGAGTAATGAAGATATATCAAAGAGTTTAAAGAACATTGAAACTTCTGTTCATGATGATTTCATTAAGTTCGCGCAGAAGCTGGTTCAGACAAAGAGCCTTACTTGTCAAGAAAGAGAAGTTGCTTTTCTCGTTGAAGAGAAGATGAAGGATCTAGGCTACGATGAAGTGACGGTGGACAGTGTTGGAAACGTTCTTGGACGTATAGGAAACGGTGCGAAGATTCTGATGTTCGATTCGCATATGGATACGGTGACAGTCAACAATTTAAACGAGTGGGAACACGATCCGTTTGGTGCGGCTATCGAAAATGGCAGGATTTATGGTAGAGGCGCATGCGATATGAAGTGCGCACTGGCAGCATCTGTTTATGGCGGATATATTGCGAAAGAGATCGGCATTCCAGATGATGTTACAGTGCTTGTGTCTGCATCTTGCATGGAAGAAGATTATGATGGAGAGGCTGTTCGGTTAATGCTGAAGGAACACAATCTTCGACCAGATGCAGTTATCATCTGTGAACCGACGAGCCTGAAAATAGCAACTGGCCATAGAGGAAGGACCTCGATTGAAATCAATGTTAAGGGCACACCATGTCATGCAAGTAATCCAAATAATGGAGTCAATCCTGTTTATTTGATGACGGATATTATTCGTAATATTATGAAACTTTCGGATGATCTGGATTATCAGGATGGTCAAGATAATGGATCGGTGGCACTTACAAATATTTATTGCAATACTGCTTCCAACAATTCTGTACCTAATGACGCGACAATCGTTCTTGACCGTAGACTGGCTAATGGAGAATCGGAAGAAAGTATCAGCCTGGAAATGAATAGATTACTGGAAGGAACAGAGGGATCCTGGAAATTTATGGATATACCAGGAAAGAGCTGGACTGAAACAGACTTTATGTTCCATTCATTTTTACCAGCTTGGAATATTTCATCGGATCATTCTCTCGTTAAGGGTGCAATAAGTGCGTTTAAAGAAATTAAAGAGCAGGATCCAGTGTTATATCAGATGGGAGCAAGTACAAATGCTGTTGTTACGGCAGGATTGCTGCATATTCCTACGATTATTTTTGGACCAGGTAATATGGAGCAAGCACATGCTACGGACGAGTACTGTGATATTCAGATGATGGTAGATGCAGCATTAATGTATGCAGATATCTGTCACAATTTCAGCTAAATTAAAGGCAATACCGTATAAGTCTGGCATTTGCCACGGTACAGAATATATACCGCGGCATTTCTATTAGAAAGGTGAGAATATGAGTATATTGGAGCAGAAAGACCTCGAAAGTATTAAGAAGGCAGCTAAAGAATATCTTCCGGATATGACAAGCTTTTTGCGTGCAATTGTTAAAAATCCTGGCGAATCCAGAACAGAGAAAGAACACGCTGAAACGATCCTTGCAGAGATGAAAAAACTTGGATTTGATCAAGCGGAATTAGATCCACAGGGCAATGTTATTGGCTACATGGGTAGTGGTGAGAAACTGATTGCATTCGACAGTCATATTGATACTGTTGGTGTCGGAAATAGAGATAACTGGATATTTGATCCTTATGAAGGTTATGAGAATGACGAGGAAATCGGAGGTAGAGGAGTATCTGACCAGCTTGGAGGTATCGTATCTTCAGTATATGCTGCGAAGATAATGAAAGATCTTAACCTTCTCAATGAAAAGTATAAAGTGATGGTGGTTGGTTCGGTACAGGAAGAAGACTGTGAAGGAAATAACTGGGAGTATATTTGCAAGGAAGACAAGGTTGTTCCAGATCTGGTGATTTCTACTGAACCTACAGATGGTGGTATTTGTCGTGGACAGAGAGGCCGAATGGAAATTCGCGTGGATGTCAAAGGCGTTTCCTGCCATGGATCGGCTCCTGAAAGAGGAGATAACGCGATTTATAAGATGGCCGATATTATCCAGGATATTCGAGCATTAAATAATAATGGATACGATGAATCTACGGACATACGTGGGCTTTCTAGAATGCTGGATCCGAAATATAATAAGGAGTGGGAAGAGGCCAGATTCCTTGGCAGGGGAAGCGTTACTGTTTCGCAGATATTCTTCTCCTCTCCTTCACGATGCGCAGTGGCAGATGCTTGCGCTATTTCTCTTGACCGGCGCATGACAGCTGGCGAAACATGGCAATCTTGCATCGAAGAAATTAAGAATTTGCCAGCAGTTCAGAGATATGGTGAGGATGTCAAGGTAAGCATGTATACATATGATGCGCCTTCTTATACAGGCTTATCATATCCGACAGACTGCTATTTCCCTACATGGGTATTACCAGAGCAGCATCCAGTTTGTCAGGCGGCTGTTAAGGCATATGAGGCACTTTATGGAGATAAACGTCTTGGAACAGCAAGCACAATTCAAGAGAGAGAAAAACGTCCTTTAGTCGATAAATGGACGTTCTCAACGAATGGCGTTTCCATCATGGGACGAAATAATATACCGGTGATCGGATTTGGGCCAGGTGCGGAGGCACAGGCGCATGCTCCGAATGAAATCACATGGAAGCAAGATTTAGTGGTGTGCGCTTCGTTTTATGCTGCATATGGAAGCTATTATTGCAATAATCTATAAAAAATTAGATTTGATCGTCAGTTTGTGTGCCGCCCGCATTCCTTGCGGGCGATACTTTTATGGTGCGCCTGATGGCGCACGTTTCTAACCGGTGCAAGGTAAGCCTTCACACTGAGTGCTTACAACGTAAGTATGCCGAAGGGGGACACATTCATGAGTCAAATTACAATAGCATTGATAAGGGGGTGCGGAGTTTTGCTGTGTTTCAGAGAGGAGAGAAAACAATGAAGTATGATTTTATGAGGGATGCAATAGAAATGCATGTACATACGGCGCCGGACGTATCTTCCAGAAAGTGTACGGATATAGAGCTTATGGAGCGCCTTCGGACAGCAGGGCTGGGCGGCGCCCTGATCAAGTATCACTACGGGGAGACGGCAGGGAGAGCGGCGTTGCTCAGGGAGCTCTGCCCGGAGCTGAAGCTTGCGGGAGGGATTACCTTAAACCGGGCAGTCGGCGGAATCAACGCCTCAGCGGTGGAAGCCTGTGGAAAACTCGGCGGACGCTTTGTCTGGTTTCCGACCATGGATGCGCTGAAGTATCAGGAATTTCAGAAAAAAACGGAAAGAAGGCAGATCTGCAAAAGTGCATCTATATTCTGGATGTGCAGGAAGAGCTGATTCCGGAGGTGGCAGAGGTTCTGGAAGCGGCGCGGCGGTATTCCATGGTGGTCGCGACGGGACACATGAGCGCAGAGGAAGGAATGGCACTGGTGCGTGCGGCACGTGCACAGGGCTGTGAAGCAGTGCTGACACACGCGGACAATCCGGCAGACTGCTACAGCCTGGAGCAGCAGAAGGAGGCTGTCGCGCTGGGAGCTTATGTGGAGCACTGCTATTTCACAAGCTATTATGGGCGAACCTCGATTGAGGAAATCGCCGCACAGATACGCGCCGTGGGGTGTGAGCATGTATATCTCTCAACTGATTTTGGACAGCCGAAGTCCCCTTATTTTGATGAGGGACTTTTGGAATATGCAAAGCTGCTGCTCGCGCAGGGTTTCACGGAAGAGGAGTTGCAGATGATGTTTCGGCGGATTCCGGAGCTGCTTCTGGGCCTTTGAAGGAGAATTTTCAGCAGATTCTGTTCTGTCAGATTTTGGAATTATAATTGCCAATACCATTGTCGGTAATACGGACTGTCAGGTATTTCAGGCGGGGTTCTGTGTCAGGAAATAGTACAAGCTGGAGATAGCCGTTCTCATTTGTTACAGAACGCCCTGTGTGATAAGAGTTTGAATTGACAAATTAGTCAAGGCAAACTAATATGTATTTTGTTGATGCGCGAGCAGAAAAAATACATTCAAAGCAGGGGGCAGGGGTATGAAAAGGATGGTCAAACGGCTGTTTGCAGCGCTGATGATTGTTTCGATGACTTCAGCAATGCAGTGGCCGCAGTCGTTTACGGTGCATGCGGAGACGCAGGCTGCTGCATCTGAGCCGAAGCTGGAAGCGTTGGAGCAGCGGATGAAGGAGCAGGGCGCTCTGAAACAAGGAGAGTCGCTTGACAGCTATGAGGGAAAAATTCCGGTCATCATAGCGCTGGGAGATGGCAGCGACGAAGGTGATTTCTCAAAGGATATACTCCGTCAGCTTGGAGGGGCAGTGGAAAAACAGAAGCACTTTGCGATGCGCGCAGAGGCACGGCTGGGACATGAGTTCTGTTATGAGGGAGTCACCTATGTCCTTGGAAATACCCTTGCGACAGAGCTCACAGCAGCAGAGCTGGAAGCGCTGGCGCCCATGAGTGAAATTCTGCGCATCTCTCCGAACTTTGCTGCGATTGACGTAGGGAGCCTGGAGGGAGAAGAAGCCTGGCAGAGCAGACCCGGGAGACGTATCCGTCGCAGGCGTGCGCTGGATGTGCATGAGCGTGCAGCCTTTCAACCCGATGAACTGAGTGGTCGTGGAACTGTGATTGCGGTGATTGATACTGGCTTCAGCGTTTCACATCCGGATTTCGACATGAAGGATACGGAAGGCGCAAAATATCCTGATGCAAAGAGCATGGAAGAGCGAATTGCACAGATCAATTCAACTGCGGGAACAGAACTTCTGAAGGGAAAGTGGTTCAGCAACAAGTATGCATATGGCTATAATTATGCCAATAACAGCAGAGAGATCAATGAAGACGGCAATTCTCACGGAACACACGTCGCAGGAATTGCTGCCTCTGTCGTGCGGAGCGATGCAAAGCAGGCACAGCTGATTGCGATGCGTGTGCTTGCGGGAGAGAGCGATTATTCCGAGCCCGCGAAATATGCGCGTGCGATCGAGGACAGCCTGCTTCTGGGAGCGGATGTCATCAATCTGAGCTTCGGTGTGCCGGCTGCAACACTGAAGAGCGTGGGGAGTGAATTGCTGCGTGCCATAGCTGCCGCAAAAAAAATGGGAGTCACAATCAATGCCTCAGCCGGAAATGAAAGTCTGACGGATGCAGATTTCATGCCTCCGACTGCGGATCAGCCGAACTATGGCACGATTTCGGCCCCTGCACTTGCAGGGGATGTCATAGCCGTCGCTTCGATCGACAGCGAAACAGTATCTCTGCCATATCTGGAGGTGGAAGGAGAAAGGATTGCGTACTATCCCACGACAGATGAGGCGGCCAGCAGCGCATACGGGCTGGAGCTTCCGCTGTATACGGAGGCAGGGAAGGCCAAAATTGAGGAACTGGCAGCTCTTCCGGAGGGAGCGCTGCGGGGAAAGGCGGTGCTGATCGAGCGAGGAGAACGCCGCTTTGATGAAAAGGTTGCGAGCGTCGCCAATCTCGGCGCGCGTCTTGCCATTATTTACGACGATCAGGAATCCGGGGACTGGATCAACATGGGCATCCATGATCCGGCGATTCCGGCGGTATTCATCCGAAAAAGGGATGGTCTTCTTCTGAAGGGCATGGATGGGAAAAAGATAGTTCTTCACCGCGAGATCGCAGGCTTCAAAATTGACAGTGCCGGGGATCTCTCCTATTTTTCAAGCTGGGGCCCCACCCCGGAATTTGATCTCAAGCCGGAAATCGCCGCAGTAGGGGGACATGTCTGGGCGGCGCAGCCCGGAGGAGGCTTTGCGGATAAGAGTGGAACCTCCATGGCGGCACCGCAGGTATCCTCTCTCGCGGCGCTTCTTGCCGAGAGGATACGGAAGGACGGAGACTTAAAGCTGCCGGAGGCCGGCGGAACGGACAAAAATACGCAGTACATGTTTATGAAAAATATGCTGATGAGCAATGCCGTGCCGCACAGGGATGGAGAGGGGCACTATACCTCTCCGCGGAAGCAGGGAGCAGGCGTCATGAATAAACGGAATACCCTGCGTTCCTATGCCTATATTACAGCGAAGCAGCCGGACAGACTGAATGCGGAGCCGACGGCGAAAATAAACCTCGGCGCGATCAATACGGACTTCAGCCTGAAGTTTACACTGCATAATGCAAGTAAAAGCAGGGAACTCCGGTTTCAGCTGTCGGAGCTGACCGTACAGACAGATCAGCTGGACGGGAAAAATCCAAAGCTCATCAAACCGGCGGGGGTGCAGGAGATTCTTTCTCCGAAGAGCGGGAACGAAGTTTACATAGTTCCGGCTATGGGAAGCGTGGAGGTCTCTGTTCCGGTCAGCTTTGCATCGGAGGATGAACGCCTGAAAAAGTGCTTCCGCAACGGCTATTTTGTAGAGGGCTTCGTGCGCCTCCGGAGCCTGACGGAGGGGCAAAATGATATCGGCGTGCCCTACATTGCATTCCGCCATCCGGAGAATAAGGCCTTCACAGACACACCGGTATTGGAAAGTGCAATTTACAATTATGCGCAGCCGGTCGGAGCTGCGGGAGAGGCTCCGAAATATTTCCACGCGCAGAACAGCGATGCAAGGAATGCCTTTACCTGCCTGACCTCTGAGGCAGATCACGAAGAGATTGTGCTGGGAGAAAAGCTCTCTGAGGATGCCGGCGCAAAGCGAAGCTTTGATGGAAAGCGGATCGCCATCTCCCCGAACGGAGATGGACGAAACGACTATGTGCAATTCCGCGGCGTGTTTATTGCTCCCTACTATCACGACAGAATCACTGTGAAGGACGCACAGGGCGAAACAGTATATTCCGGTGAGGAAAACTACAGCGGAAAGGCAGACAGCAACGGAAATATAGCGGTCGGAAGGAAGAACTATGCAGCGGCGCAGAATGCCTCTGCTGGTATGCTGTACTCTGAATCTGAGAAATACAGGTGGAATGGAACCAAAGGAGAAGAGACGGCGGAGGAAGGCATATACCGCTATATCTTTGAAGTGATGCCTGTTGCGGAGAATGCCGCGCTGCAGATCTATGCGTACGATGTGATTGTGGACAACACAAGGCCTGCTGTTTCGGACGTACAGATAGATGCCGGGAAAAAGCAGCTCGCGCTTAAGGTAACAGAGAACGGGAGTGGAGTTGCGGAAATTTCGCTGAAGAAGGTCGATGGAAGCGGAAATGTGACGGAGATAAAGAGGATCGTACCGCCGGCAGACGGAAGGCTGGTGCTGTCCACAGAGGAGAGCGCAGGTGTCAACCTTTGTATTCGCGACTATGCGGGAAATGAATATCTTCAGGAGCTTGCTACGCTGATGGCGGAGGGGCAGACTGGCTCGCTGAAGATAAAGATTATGGAAAAGAATGAAGAGACAGGAAACACTCTTGAAATTGATCCTGAGAAGCTTTCAGCGGATGATTACAGTGTGACGGTCACGGATGCGAGGGATGGACATATTGTTTTGAATCCTGAGCAGCTGTGCTACGGAAGTTATACGGCAAAGCTGAAGCTGCGGACGCTGCTCTTCAAGGGAGAAGAGCTCGAGCAGAGCTTTGAGATCAGTGCAGAGCATCCGGAGGCAGAGCTCACCTTCCTTTTGGTTTCGCAGAAGCCGCTGGAGGTTCGTGACATTATGCTTCAGGTGTCTACGGCGGATGGAAGGCTGCCGTCAGGCTTCAGACCGGAGGTGGTCCTGACAGATGAAAACGGGACGGAGGTGCCTGCAAAGGCAAGCATGAGCTTCGGGGGGACAAAGCAGCTGGCAAGCCTCAGTGGACTTCCGTATGGATCTGTCAAGCTCAGCAGGGGGAGATGGACCCTGCGCCTTAGAAATGCTGCGGGAGCCTGGAAGTTGATTCCGGAAAAACCTGTCATTGAGATTGAAGCGCAGACGCAGTATGGTCGCGAGGTAGGTGTGGTCAGGGATCTGGGAAGCAAGGAGCATCCGATTTTGCTCGCTGGTCCGGAGACCGGTGCCATGTATCCGAAGTCTGTACTGCATACGGAAGAGCTTACGCTGGATCAGATCAGCTATGAGGCTGTCTTTGACGCGGAGGCAGAAGAGGGGGCAGAGAAAAAGCATTCCTGGGATGGAATGAAGTTCACTGATTTCAGCATACTTCCGGCAGCGGTTTACCAGCTGCGCCCGGTGCTTCCGGAAGGATACTATAGTGTACCGGAAAGCAAGCGAGTCGATCTGCGCGATGCCTCTGGTGAGACTGTGACACCGGATTTCCATATTTATAAAAAAGGTGCGGAGGATTTTGGCAGTATTCATGTGACCACGATGGCGGAGGGAGCAGAGAACTTTGTCACAGACTATATCTTTGTCAATCTTCAGGGCGAGACGTATGAAAGCGGCGAAAAGCTGAGCTATGGAAAGTGGAGAGTGCGCCCGAAATATGACAGTGCGGAGTACATACCGGAAAGACCGGAGATTGTCGTGCATCTTGGACCTGATAACAGAACGGCGGATATTCGCTTTGGCTGGAAGAAGCT
The DNA here is from genome assembly GCA_003014445.1 of Fusobacterium naviforme. Lineage (GTDB taxonomy): Bacteria > Bacillota > Clostridia > Lachnospirales > Lachnospiraceae > Moryella > Moryella indoligenes. The sequence continues at coordinate 76,931 of PYGH01000001.1, forward strand.
GGAGAGCAGCGAAAAGAGTGGGAGTATCCGTATCCGACTGAATTGGGGAGATGATTACGGAGCAAAATTTGCGTTTGGGCCCTATGGTCAAAAGCCTTATGTATTCCGCCTGAAAGCGCTGGATCATGAATCGGAGGAACTTCTTTTTGAACTGCCGGATCCGTATTTTGACCCGCTTGTTCTTTCGGGAATTCCCTATGGGCGCTATCGGCTGACGGCAGATCTCAGCGGAAAGGAAGGTTATTTTGTAGATCGTCCTGTACAGATCATTCAGATTGACCGTAAGACCCAGACAATAGAGCTTCGCTATGGAAAGACTGCATTCCCGCAGGCAGTGGAAAGGGAACTGCAGAATGAAGACGGAGATGTGAGTATCAGAATTCCGGCAAGCTCTCGCCTTGCCGGGCAGGAGGTGAAGCTCATCGCGGAAAAGGTGGAGGAAGTGCCGGAGAAGCTCAGAAAGGCAATGGCTTCTCTGCCGGAGGGCGAAGCGGTTCTGTATGAAATCCATCTCGAAAATGAGAAGCATGAGCAGGTTCCGATTCCCCGTGGAGAGCGTCTGGAGCTCAGTCTGCAGTTGAATCAGGAGCAGCAGGAGCAGGCAGAAAGACTGGCATTCTTCTATCTCTCCGGGCAGGCGAATCGCGCAGGAAGGCTCGCCGGAGAAATGGATCAGACGAAGCGCTGCTTCTGCACGACCGTGGATCACTTCAGTTATTATGCATTGCTGACGGAAAGGGAAAAGCCGAAGAGCTATGAGATCAGGCTTGAGGAGACAGACGGCGTTATGCTTAGCACCATTCCGGCAGACGAGGCGGCAGAGGGCACAGAAATTCAGGTGTTTGCGGAGATCACAGACAGCAGGAAGGAACTGCAGGAGCTTCTGCTGGATGGAAGCAAGCTGGAGGGTATGCGCTTCATTATGCCGGCGCACGCTGTAGTGCTGCGGGCGGTGCTGAAGGATAAGGAAGTCTCCGGAGATAAACTGGATGGGGAGGACGATGGATCTAAGGCGTCTTCGTCTAATGCAACCCCCTCCGATGCAAAACAGGAAGAGCTTCCGAATACAGGGGGAAAGACAAACACAGGCAAACAACCAGATGCTGTGCCGAAGGACAAGCAGGACATTCAGTCCGGGAATAAAGAAGATATAGAGACCAGAAGATCTTCGGGAGGCAGCGGAATACATTCCGCATTTCGCCGGGCAGCGCTGATGTGGACGGTTTCACGCTGGACGAAGGACAGACAGGGCTGGAAATTGAGGAAAAATGATGAAAGCAATGTCTGCGCAGAATGGAGAAAAGTGCAGGGATACTGGTATTGCTTTGATAAAGCAGGACATATGTGCACCGGCTGGCAGTACAGCGGGGAGCGCTGGTACTATCTGGAGCAGAATGGACGGATGAAAACAAACTGGAGCTTTATTAACGGAAAATGGTATTATTTTAATCCGGATGGTACGATGGCAACTGGGTGGATCAAGGACGGAGATCAGTGGTATTATCTTTCTGAAAGTGGAGATATGTTACAGGATACCTGGACGCCGGACGGCTATAGAGTCGGAGCTTTTGGAGCGTGGATGAATTAAGGGCTGTTGACCTGCCCAAGAAGTAATGAGTGATAGACAGCGGCTTTTCGAAAAAACGGAAGGCCGCTGTTTTTGTGAAAATTGGAGCGCAGTGCAGCTTTCAGATTAAAAACTATCCCAAGGAAGGATCAACCCTTCTGTAAAAAAGTGCTTCTGTAAAAACGCACAAACATCGGGCGTAAAAATAGATAAAATATAGAAAATTATGATTCGGGAACGGTTTGTATTGACAGAGCGCTGAGCAAAAATTATAATCTCCATAGATGTAATACAAGTTAATGTTTTGACGAAACCTGTAGTACAAATTTTTCCAAGAGAGGGAGAAACAAATGAAAAAAGCATTGGCAGCATTTCTGACAGCAGCAATGACCGTTACCACTCTGACCGGATGTTTGGGCAGCTCTGTGTCCGCACCGACCACGGCGGCACCGGCGGAGAGCACCGCAGCAGAGACTAGCGCAGCGGCGGAGGGCGCAGCAACGGAGGCGGCGAGCAGCGTAAACCTGGACAATATCGGGGAGCATACCTTCTCCCTTTCGACCACTGCGACTGCTGGAAGCGCACTGGCAGATGTCGCACATCATTTTGCAGACAAGGTTTCCGAGCTGTCCGGCGGAAAGATGACCGTCGATGTATTCGAGGGGTCTTCTCTGGGTTCCGAGGCGCAGAACCTTGAGGCATTGACCGCGGGGACTCTGGATATGGCTATTATTGCAGTTGAGTTCTATACGAACTCTATCCCGCAGCTTGGCGCGCTCATTCTTCCCTATGTATATGAGGACTATGATCAGGTCGAGAAGGTTCTTGAGAGCGAGGCAGGGCAGTATGCAAACCAGCAGCTTCTCGATGTGGCGAAGGTAAAGAACCTCGGCTACTATGTGATGGCGTTCCGCAATATGTACATGACAAAGCCGATCGAGACCGCAGATGATCTTGCCGGACTCAAGATCCGCGTTCCGGAGTCCACTCTGTATGTGAATACCTTCAAGATGCTCGGCGCTGCACCGACTCCGCTTGCGATGGGTGAGGTTTATACCGCAATTGATACAGGCGTCGTAGACGGCATGGAGAATACACCGGATACCTGCCTGCACAACTCCTTCTTCGAGGTGGCTCCGTACTTCAACATGACCAACCACCTGAATGCCCCGACCACCATCTCCATGTCGGACAAGGTCTTCTCCGCGCTGAATGAGGATGAGCAGCAGATCCTGATCGAGGCAGGTCTTGATACCTCCCACTTCGGTCTTGAGAGCACCAAGGCTTCCGACGAGGCAAACCGTGAGACGCTGAAGGAGAAGGGCATGACCTTTGTCGAGACCGATATCGAGTCCATGAGAGCAAAGATCGATTACACCAACTACGATTTCATGCAGTCTGAGGAAGCAAAGAAGCTGTTCGAGCTGGTTCAGGCAAATAAGTAAGAGAGCTGTACTTTGGCCGGGTGGGTGCTCGCTCACCCGGCCTTTCTGTTCGACCATGATTACACTCACCGACTTTGGAGGCAGAGATGAAGGGCTTTAAAGGTTTTCAGAATTTCACGCAGAAGGCAGTCACCTATCTCATTGTGGTGCTCTTTCTCCTGATGTTTGGCATCACCAATCTAAATGTTTTGATGCGTTACTTTTTAAATAAGCCGATCAGTTTTTCTGTTGAGATGGGGCGCTACTGCTTCGTATCGATTATCTTTCTCGGCGCCATTATTACGACGAGAGAGGACAGGCATATTCAGGTCGACTTTCTTCTTGGGATGATGTCTCCGAAGCTTCGCTTTATCGCGGAGCAGTCGGGGCGTGTCCTGATGACTCTGTTCTTCGGTCTCCTGAGCTATGAGACCTTCCGCATGACAATTGCAAACGTAGCGGTAAGATCCTCTGCGATGCAGATCCCGATGGCGGTTCCGTACGGAATCATGTTTGTGGGCAGCGTTGGAATATGCCTGGAATCACTGCTCAATGTTGTTGAGTATCAGCTGGGCATCAAGACAAAGAAACGCGGCGAAGAGGAAGCGGAGGAACTGTTGTAATGGCGATTTTACTGGTGGCTTTTTTTGCACTTTTAATGTTTGGCATTCCGGTAGCGGCAGTGATGGGAATTTCCTCCACGCTCTATCTTCTGAGCCGCGGAGCTGATCTGCTCACAATACCGCAGCGTATGTTTGCCGGAGCGGACAATTTCACACTGATGGCGATTCCGCTCTATATTTTTGCGGGAGAGATCATGAACCGCTGCGGAATCACAAGGCGTATCTTTAATTTTGCATCGGAAATCGTGGGCTTTTTGCCCGGCGGTCTGGCACTGGTGAATGTCCTCGCATCCACGATGTTTGCCGGCATCTCCGGATCGACCTCTGCAGATGTCGCCTCTTTGGGCGTCATGGAGATTGCAGGAATGGAGGAGGCCGGATATTCCAGGTCCTATTCGACGGCGATCACCTGTGCTTCTGCGACGATAGGCTCTATCATTCCGCCCTCCATCCTGATGGTGCTTTATTCCTCCATCACAGGAATTTCCTGCGGAAAGCTTTTTGTCGCAGGTATGGTTCCGGGACTCATGGTTTGCCTCTCCCAGATGGCCTTCTGCTTCTATAAGGCGAAGCGTGATCCGGTGAACTGCGACGGAAACTATCGTCCGAAGTTCAATGGAAAGCGTCTTCTCTTTGCGGCAAAGGATGCAATTCCGGCGATGATTATGCCCGGTATCATTATCGGAGGAACGCTAAGCGGCGTTTTCACGGCGACAGAGGCCGGTGCGGTTGCAGGACTCTATGGTATTCTGGTCGGTGTCTTTTATTACAGAGAATTCCGTGTTGTGGATATGTATGAAACTCTGAAATCGACAGCATTCACCGTGGGACAGAGCTCTCTCATCTTTGCGGCGACCTCGATCTTCAGCTACTGTGTTGCGATTCTGAAGCTTCCGAACAAGCTGAGCGCCTGGATTACAGGACTCACGACCAATGTTTACCTGATCCTCTTCCTGATGATACTTGCAATGATGATCATCGGCTGCTTTATGGACACAACTCCGGCTGCAATCATCATGGTGCCGATCTTTCAGCCGCTGGCGGCGGCACTGGGCTTTGATTCCATCCATTTCGGCATGGTCATGGTGTTAACCTTTATCTTCGGAGGTATTACCCCCCCTGTCGGCGCGACGCTCTTTATCGCAAGCTCGGTGGGAGATATTCCGCTCTCAAAGCTGGTTAAGGATATGTGGCCGCTGATTCTGCTCTTCTTCATCGTGATGATGCTGGTCGCTTACTTCCCGCCGCTCAGCACGACCCTTCCTGCGCTGGTTGCATAAGCTGGAAAATTCTGTTTAAATAAAGTTGTAACACCAGTTTGATGATGGAAAGGCGGCTTCAGGATGCACAAGGCTTCTCAGGTAACGGAACAGGTGATGCAATACATTAAGGAGCAGATTGCCGGCGGAGAGTGGCCGCTGGACAGCAGAATCCCCTCGGAGAATGAGCTCTGCAGGCTGCTCGGTGTGAGCAGAACGAGTGTCCGGGCGGCACTGCAGCGCTTTAATGTACTGGGCATACTTGAGAGTCAGCACGGCAGAGGGACCTTTGTCCGCTCGGACAAGGTCTATATTCCCGGACCGAAGGAGCTGCGCCTGAATGCGCTGAGTCAGACAGACGAAATGACAAAGGAAACCTTCCGGGAGTGGCGTCAGGCGAGAAACGTGATCGAGCCGGAGATCGCCTATTATGTGGCGGAGGCTGCGACACCGGAGCTTGTGCGGAAGCTGAAGCGCATCAACCGGGAGCAGGAGCAGCTCATCGGGCAGCAGGAGCTCTTTATTCAGAAGGATAAGGAGTACCATATGGCGCTGGCTGAATTTCTGGGGAATAAGCTCATTATGCAGTGCCTGGAGTCGCTTCTCAATATGCGGGAGATGCAGCTCTTTGTAAATGACAAGTTTGGATATATGGGTGGAATTTATTTTCACGCGATGATTACCGACGCGATCAGCCGGCACAATGCGGATCGCGCCAGAACTCTGATGCTGGAGCACGGCAGAGATGAGGAGCAGTCCAGCCGTATTTTTGACGGAATGGCAGAGAGAGAGACCCTGGATGCTTCTCTCCCGGCCAATGCCCTGCTCCGTGTCACAGAGAAAGAAAAGAGGCAGTAAGTATGGATTTGGTCAGTCAGAAAATGAGAACGTTGGCGCCGGAGCTGGATCCGCTGCGGATCGGAACCGGCTGGAAGGAGGAGGAGCTTGCCCTCCCCCAGATTATGATAGAGAGCACCTACGGCGACAGTCACCCGGGAAGCGGCCATCTGATCTCCCTTGTGGAGGAGGCGAAGCGCGGCGTGCAGGAGGCAGGCGGCAAGGGCGCGAAGTACTTCTGTACCGATATCTGCGACGGTGAGAGTCAGGGTACCGATGGCATCAATTACAGTCTTGCCAGTCGGGAGATGATCGCAAACATGATAGAGATTCATGAAAATGCGACGCCCTTTGACGGCGGGATCTTTATATCGAGCTGTGACAAGGGCATGCCAGGCAATCTGATCGGAATGGCGCGTGTCAATATCCCCTCCCTCATGGTGACGGGCGGAACCATGAGTGCCGGACCGGAGCTGCTCACGCTGGAGCAGCTCGGCATGTACAGCGCAAAGTTCGAGCGCGGTGAGATCGATGAGAAGAAGCTGAACTGGGCGAAGTGTAATGCCTGTCCGAGCTGTGGTGCCTGCAGCTTTATCGGTACTGCGAGCACCATGCAGATCATGGCGGAGGCGCTGGGGCTGAGCCTTCCGGGGAGCGCCCTGCTTCCGGCAACCAGCCCGGATCTGAAGGAGTATGCCCACCGCGCGGGCGTGCAGGCTGTAGCACTTGCTAAGATGGGACTAAAGCCCAGAGATATCGTGACCATGAAGAGCTTTGAGAATGCCATTCTGGTGCATGCGGCAATCTCCGGCAGCACCAATGCGCTGCTGCATATCCCGGCGATCGCACACGAGTACGGCATAGAGATCAATGGGGAGACCTTTGATCGTCTGCACCGCGGAGCAAGGTATCTGCTGGATGTGCGCCCCTCCGGAAAGTGGCCGGCAGAGTTCTTCTACTATGCGGGCGGGGTTCCTGCAATTATGGAAGAGATACGGGATGTGCTGCATCTGGATGTTATGACTGTGACGGGCAAGACATTGGGAGAGAATCTTGATGCGCTGAAGCGCGAGGGCTTTTACGAGAAGTGTCAGCGCTGGCTGGACAAGGCGAATGAGAAGTACGGACTGAAGCTGGTCAGAGAGGACATCATCCGTCCGGCAGAGCAGGCGCTCGGAACAGACGGAAGCATTGCGGTTCTCTACGGAAACCTTGCGCCGGAGGGAGCGGTGATCAAGCATACAGCCTGCCCGCAGGAGATGTTTACAGCACTTTTGAAGGCGCGCCCCTTCGACAGTGAAGAGGAGTGTCTCGATGCGGTGCTGCATCACCGGGTACAGAAGGGAGATGCAGTCTTTATCCGCTATGAGGGACCCAAGGGCAGCGGAATGCCGGAGATGTTCTACACATCCGAGGCGATCAGCTCGGATCCTGAGCTGGGTAGAAGCATTGCCCTCATTACGGACGGACGCTTCTCGGGTGCATCGACGGGACCCGTGATCGGGCACTGCAGCCCGGAGGCGGCAGCTGGCGGCCCCATCGCGCTGGTGGAGCAGGACGATCTGATCGAGATCAATATCATGGAGCGGCGCCTGAATATTGTGGGCATCGCCGGGGAGCGGCGCAGTGCGGAGGAGATCGCTGCAGTGCTGGAAGAGAGAAGAAAGAACTGGAAGCCGCGTCCGCTGAAGTATAAGAGCGGTGTGCTGCGGATGTTCAGTGAACACGCGGCCAGTCCCATGGAGGGAGCGTATTTAAAATTCGATTAAATAAAACAGAACAGAGAAGTTTATGGACAGCTGTTATGCGGATCTGCATGGCAGCTGTTATTTGTTCTGTCTGTAATCCTGCACAAAAACAAAATGAAGATTTGTACAATGTTGCAAAATGTTATAATTATACTTGGAACAAGTTACATAAGGGTGTATGATACCATCAGATAGAAAAAATAAGGTGGCGGAAGCCGGAGACACAGAAAATTCAGAGAGTCGGAGGTGGCAGTATGGCAGTAGGAAAGAGAATCTATCTGAAGAGAAATTTACCTGATCCGGAGATCATAAAGCAGTTTAAGGAGATTCCGGCATCCGATACGGCGGATGTCATGGGAAGAAACTGTGCCATGAATCCGAGAATTCACCTGGTGAGCAGTCCCAAGGCACAGATGATGGTCGGACCGGCGTTTACTGTAAAGTGCCGTGCGGGCGATAACCTTGCGCTTCACGCGGCACTGAATTATTGCAGTGAAGGAGATGTAAGCAGCGGAGAGCATCAATGGAAGTTTTCTTTTATTGTTATGTAAAAAGAATCTCAAGATACTTTGAGAGGATAGGAGAAACTTTTGATCACGTAAGAAAACTTTCCCCTGTTCACTTTGCTTTAGCCATAGCGGAAATAATATGCTACAATAAGCCCGACGGAAGATGTCCGTCGGGCTTATTGGGCAGAATTGTCCGGAAAAAGGAGTGTGTATCGATGAGCGGTATTACATTTGATTATTCCAAGGCACTTGGGTTTATGAACGAGGGTGAGATTGAGCTGATGAAGGCAGCAGCTGAGACGGCATACGATCAGCTGGTGAATCACGTCGGTGCGGGAAATGATTTTCACGGCTGGCTGGATCTCCCGGTGAATTACGATAAAGATGAGTTCCAGCGCATCAAGGCAGCAGCGGAGCGGATTCAGAAAAATTCGGAGGTGCTGGTAGTTGCGGGCATCGGCGGCTCCTATCTGGGTGCGCGCGCCGCGATCGATTTCCTCCGCCACGGCTTTTATAACAATATTGCCGGAGGGCTCAGAAAGACGCCGGAGATCTACTTTGTCGGCAATAATATGAGCGGTCAGTATATGAATGCGCTGATTGATGTGATCGGAGACAGAGACTTTTCTGTAAACGTGATCTCCAAGTCTGGAACCACGACAGAGACTGCAATCAGCTTCCGCGTCTTTAAGAAGCTTTTGGAGCAGAAGTATGGCAAAGCAGAGGCCGCAAAGAGGATATTTGCGACGACAGACAAGGCGAGAGGTGCGCTGAAGAAGCTTGCGGATCAGGAGGGCTACGAGTGCTTTGTGATTCCGGACGATATCGGCGGCCGCTTCTCCGTGCTTACGGCAGTGGGCCTTCTTCCGATTGCGGTCAGCGGCGCAGATATTGATGCGCTGATGGCAGGCGCAGCGGAGCAGAGAGAGAAGGCACTGAATCTGGAGTATGAGCAGAATGCCTCCATGCTCTATGCGGCGGTCAGAAATATACTTCACCGCAGAGGGAAGTCTGTTGAGATTCTTGCGAACTATGAGCCGAGTCTCGCGATGATCTCCGAGTGGTGGAAGCAGCTCTATGGCGAGAGTGAGGGCAAGGACGGAAAGGGACTGCTCCCGCACTCCGTAAATCTCACCACAGACCTGCACTCCATGGGACAGTTCATACAGGATGGCTCCCGCATCATGCTGGAAACGGTGCTGAATGTGGAGAAGCCGAAGAACCAGCTTGTGATCGAGGCAGAGGCAGAGGATCTGGACGGTCTCAACTACCTTGCGGGCAGAGATATGGGCTTTGTGTGCAGAAGCGCCATGGAGGGAACCATACTCGCGCATGTCTCCGGCGGCGTTCCGGTGCTGAAGGTGAATATTCCTGCGCAGGACGAGCGCTCTCTCGGCGCACTGTTCTATTTCTTTGAATTCGCAGTCGGCATCAGCGGCTATATGCTGGGCGTGAATCCCTTTAATCAGCCGGGCGTTGAGAGCTACAAGTCCAATATGTTTGCACTGCTTGGAAAGCCGGGCTACGAAGAGGCAAGAAAGCAGCTGCTTGGCGAGTGATCGGAGGCGCAGATGAAGATAGCAATCGGAAATGATCATGCAGCGGTGGAGCTGAAGCAGGAGATCAAAAAGCATCTGGAGGAGCGGGGCGTTGAAGTGGTTAATGTCGGCACGGACACGGCAGAACGCTATAATTACCCGGTTGCCGGCTACAAGGTAGCGAAGCTCGTCGCAGCCGGAGAGGTGGATGGCGGCGTGCTGATCTGCGGAACCGGCATCGGGATCTCCCTTGCGGCGAATAAGGTGAAGGGCATCCGCGCCGCGGTGTGCAGCGAGCCCTACAGTGCAAAGATGGCGAAGGAGCACAACAACGCGAATATCATTGCTTTCGGCGCGCGTGTCGTGGGGATAGATCTCGCGAAGATGATTGTAGATACCTGGCTCGATGCGGAATTCCTCGGCGGTCGTCACGCGGAGAGAGTCGCGCTGATCACGGAGATTGAGGAGACCGGTGCGCTGAAGGAAGCAGAGTGAATCTTCGCGGCAATTCAGAGACAGAGTGCAGAGAGACGTTCTTTCAGGGCGTCTCTTTGCTGTATTGACAGGAGGCAAGCTTGAAGCTTTTTCATCTATCGGATCTGCATATCGGAAAGCGTGTTAATGAGTATTCCATGCTGGAGGATCAGCGCCATATTCTGAAGGAGATACTGCGCTTTGTGGAGGCAGAGCAGCCGGATGCCGTGCTGCTCTCCGGAGATCTCTATGATAAGCCTGTGCCCTCCGCAGAAGCCGTGCGCTGCATGGACTGGTTTCTGTCTGAGCTGCAGGCACTTGGCGGTACCGTGCTCGCGATCAGCGGAAACCATGATTCCGCGGAGCGCATTGCCTTTGGTGCCAGACTGATGGCGGAGAGCCGGGTCTTTGTGTCGCCTGTCTACAGTGGCAGGCTGCGTCGGGTGACTCTTACGGATGCCTTCGGAGAGGTGGATTTTTATCTGCTGCCCTTTTTGAAGCCGGCAGCGGTTCGTCCCTTTTTCCCGGAGGAGAAAATAGAGAGCTACACGGAGGCGCTGCGGCTGGTGGTAGAGCGCGCATTGAGGGAAGAGAGCTCCGGGCAGCAGAGACGCCGCGTGCTGCTGGCACACCAGTTTGTGACCGGCGCAGCGCGCTCGGAGTCGGAGGAGATATCGGTCGGCGGCATGGACAATGTAGACGCAGCGGTATTTTCTGCCTTTGATTATGTGGCGCTGGGGCATATTCACAGCCCGCAGAATATCGGCTCGCCGCGGATACGCTACTGCGGGACGCCGCTGAAATATTCTTTTTCCGAGGCGGGACAGGAGAAGAGTATCACAGTGGTGGAGCTCGGTGCTCTGCCCGGAGAAGAGACTGTAGTACGGAGTGCGGCAGGAAAGACAGCGGGCGTTGTAGGCCCCGGTGAAGCCTCAGATCCACGGGGAAACAGGCGCGCGGAGCTTAAGCTACGCACGCTCCCGTTGAGACCGCTCCACGATATGCGGGAACTTCGCGGAAGCTATATGGAGCTCACGGCGCGGGATTACTACAGCGGGATAAACCGGGAGGACTATATTCATGTGACTCTGACAGATGAAGAGGATATTCCGAATGCGGTGGATAAACTCAGGACGATCTATCACAATCTTATGAAGCTGGATTATGATAACTGCCGCACCCGCAGCAATCAGGAGATCAGTGCCGATGCGGAGGCAGAGCGGAAGTCGCCGCTCACGCTCTTTGCGGAGTTTTATGAGAAGCAGAACAATGCGAAACTGGATGCGGAGGAGCGGAAGCTGATGGAGTCACTGATCGCATCGGTCTGGGAAGAGGAGGCAGAGCTGTGAAACCATTGAAGCTTAGGCTTTCTGCCTTCGGGCCCTATGCCGGAGTGACAGAAATTGATTTTACAGAGCTGGGAGATCATGGGCTCTATCTCATTACGGGAGATACCGGGGCGGGAAAGACAACAATTTTTGATGCGATTGTCTTTGCGCTCTATGGGGAGGCAAGCGGTGGTTTCCGGGCGTCGGATATGCTGCGCTCGAAATATGCGTCGCCGGAGACTGCGACCGAGGCAGAGCTTCTCTTTTCCTGCCGTGGAGCGGAGTACAGGGTGGTCAGGAATCCGGAGTATCTGCGTCCGGCAAAGCGCGGAGGGGGGGAGACGCTGCAGCGGGCAGATGCGTCGCTCTTTCTTCCGGATGGCTCTGTGGTGACAAAGACAAAGGATGTGACTGCCGGAATTCGGGAAATACTTGGGATAGACAGGGAGCAGTTTCTTCAGATTGCGATGATCGCGCAGGGGGATTTTCTGAAGCTTCTGCTCGCGACGACAGAGGAAAGAAAACGTATCTTTCAGCGTATCTTCCGGACAGAGCGCTTTGAACTGCTGCAGCGGAGGCTCAAGGAAAGCACTGCTGCGAGTTATGGGAGCTGCCGTGAGCTGGAGCAGAGCGAGCTGCACGACATCGGACTGCTGAAGGGCGATACGGAGGAGCGCTTTCGGGCGGCGCGGGAGCGGAAGATGCCGGTTCCGGAGATTATAGCTCTGGCAGAGCAGCAGATCGAGGCGGATCGGAGTGCCGTTGTTTTGCTGCGGCAGGAGTACAGTCAGGCAGAGGAGACGGTGTCTCTGTTGCAGCGGAAGCTCGGCCGCGCAGAGGAGCTGAAGCTTAAGCAGGAGGCGCTGTGGGAGACCGAGTCAGCGCTGCAGGCGATTCAGACAGAAGTTCTCAAAGCGCAGGAGAAGCTGAGAGCAGCGGAGAGAGGGGCAAAGGAAGCGGAGCCCCTGAAGACGGAGCTCGGTGCGCTGGTGGCGCTGCGTCCGCGCTATGCTGAGCTTAAGGAAAAGCAGAAGCGTATATCAGAGAGGCGCGCAGAGCAGGAGCAGCTTTTGAAGGAACAGGAGCGGAGAAAAGCTGAGCTTGGAGAACTGCAGCACAGGCTCACTGCGCTGAGGGAGGAGGCAGAGCAGCTTCGTGACGCGGGCGTGCGGCTTGAGATTTTGAAGCACCGCACAGAGGAACTGGCAAAGAGGCGGCAGGAGCTGCGGACGCTGAAGGAGGGAATCGAGGCCTATGTGGAGCTCTTTCTCAGCTTTCGCAGTGCCGAGACGGAGCGGCTCTCAGCGGAATCCGCGGCACAGGCAGAAAAGGAACAGTACGAGAGAATGAAGCTCGCCTTTCTGAGCGAGCAGGCGGGGATACTTGCGCAGGGGTTGAAAGAAAATATGCCCTGTCCGGTCTGCGGGGCGCTGCATCATCCACGGCCGGCAGAACTCTCGGCGGAGGCGCCCGCAGAGGCAGAGCTGCGGAGGCAGGAGCAGATATGGAAGGCAGCGGCGGATCGTGCAGAGCAGAGAGCGCGTGCCGCGAGTGCGCTGGGCGGGCGTCTTGGTGCCGAGCAGAAAGCGCTTCAGGAGAGCGCAGCGCGCTATTTTGAGGGGATCCCGTTCCGGGATCTGAAAAAGCACACGGAGCAGGAGCAGGCGGAGACGGAGCTTCAGTGCCGGGAAGCCATGCAGGAGCAGCATCTGGAGGAGCTGAGGGAAAAGCGGCGCCGGGAGCTTACGGCGCTGCTTCCGAAGGCGGAGGAGGAGAAGAACCGCCTTGACGCCGTATGTGCGGCACTTGCGGAAAAGGAGAAGGGGGGCGCGGAGGCGCTTGCGGAAGCAGAGCGCACGGCAGCTTTGTTTTTAAAAAATCTCCCCTACGCGACAGCGGCGGAGGCGGATCACCGGGAGCAGGAGCTGAGGCAGTGCATTGCGAAGACAGAGCGGGAGTACACAGAAGCGCAGCATCATTATCAGGAAAAGAAGACTGTGCAGGATCAGCGGGAGGGCTCGGTAGCAGAGCTGCGTGCGGCGGCATGCAGAGCGGAGCAGGAGCTGGAAGCAGAAAGTACAGAGGAGGAGGCGGCACAGACTTTGCCGGAGGCAGCGGCAGACGCAGAAGCATTGGAATCGGGGGAAAAGCCCGACGACAAAAATCCACCTGCAGGCCGGGCAGATCAAAGGATCACAGCATTGCAGCGGGTGCTTACAGAGCAGCGCGGACACATCGCCGTGCTGCGTGAGCAGGAGACTGCATACAGCATACGTCTCAGCAGCAACACGGAGGCGCTCGCCGGAATCCGTAGGGCAGAGAGCGCACTTGCAGAGGCGGAGCGGGAATATCGGAGATGGAAGCTGCTCTCGGACACAGCCAATGGCATGCTGAGCGGCAAGGAGAAGATCATGCTGGAGACCTACGTTCAGATGAGCTATTTTGACCGCATGATACGCAGGGCAAATGTGCGCTTCATGCGGATGTCCGGAGGGCAGTACGAGCTCAGGCGGAGTGCAGCGGCGGAGAATAACCGCTCCCAGAGCGGGCTGGAGCTCGAGGTGATCGACCATTACAACGGAAGCACGCGCAGCGTGAAGACGCTCTCCGGCGGGGAATCCTTTCAGGCCTCGCTGGCGCTGGCGCTCGGGCTCTCGGATGAGGTGCAGTCGGAGGCGGGTGGCATTCAGCTGGATTCCATGTTTATAGACGAGGGCTTCGGCTCGCTGGATGAGGATGCACTGGAGCTTTCTATACGTGCGCTCGCAGATCTCGCGGAGGGACAGCGGCTCGTCGGCATCATCTCCCACGTCAGTGAGCTGAAGGACAGGATCGAGAAGAAGCTCATCGTCACAAAAAATCGCAGCGGCGGGAGCACTGTGCGCATTGAGGCATAGCGCTTCCTATGCTATCATAATAAAGATAAATTATATTTTTCTGAGGAGAGAGATGAAAATCAGATTTGTCGCACACAGCGGCTTTTACCTGGAGCTTCCGGAGCTGAATCTCCTGTTTGATTACTACCGGGGACCGCTTCCGGAGCCGGAACCCGAAAAGCCGCTGCTTGTGTTTGTGAGCCATGCACACGCGGATCACTTTTCTCCGCGGATTTTTGCGCTCAGTCAGCGGGTGCAGCGGATTCGCTATGTGATCTCGGACGATGTGTCGCAGCGTGATGTTCCGGAGGAGCTGCGAAGCAGAGTTTCTTTTATGGGACCGCGGGAGCAGCTTTGTTTCAGACTGCCGCGCCATGAGGAGGCAGGGGAGATTGTGCAGCTTCCGGTGACGCGGGAAATGCCGGCTCCAGGCGGGAAAAGCAATGAGATCTGTATTCGCAGCTTCCGGTCCACAGATGAGGGTGTCGCGTATATGGTCGATGCAGGAGGAAGGCGCATCTACCATGCCGGAGATCTGAACGACTGGCACTGGGATGAGGAGGACAGTCCGTGGAATGAGGCGCAGCGCCGGGGCTATGAGACAGAGCTCTGCGCGATGGCGGAGCTCATCGGACGGGACGGACACATTCCGGATGCGGCCTTTGTCCCGCTGGATACGCGGCTTGGAGACGGGCGCTTTTTCTGGATGGGACTGGATGAATACATGAAACAGGTGGGGGCACAGCATATTTTCCCGATGCATCTGTTTGGCGATCCCGCCGTGATTCAGAAAATGCGGGAGCTTCCCTGCGCGGCGGATTATGCGGAACGCATCCTCGGCACGGGGACGGAAGGAGAGGAATTTATCATATGATGATGCTGAGAGAGGTGAGGCTTCTGGATCCTGCCTCACGCACAGATACAGTCTGCGATATTCTGATCGCGGAGGGGAAAATCATAAAGATCGGAGAGGCACTGGAGCTGGATGCCCGCATGATCGCGGAGGCCAAGGGAGAGCTCTTGCAGGTCATTGACTGCCGCGGACTCTGTGCCGCGCCGGGACTTGTGGACAGCCATGTGCACTTCCGGGATCCCGGACAGACCTGGAAGGAGGATATTGAGACCGGCGCACGGGCGGCTGCCGCCGGAGGATATACCTCTGTCATATGCATGGCCAACACGAAGCCTGCAATTGACAGTGAGGAGACGATAGTCTCTGTCATCCGGAAGGGAAGAAAGACAGCGATCCATGTCTACGCCTGCTCCACCGTAACAAAGGGGATGGAAGGCGCGGAGCTCGTCAATATGAAGCTCATGAAGGAGTGCGGCGCAGTCGGCTTCACGGACGATGGACGTCCCATCATGGATGAGGCTTTGGTGAAGGAGGCGATGCTCACCGCGCGACGCTTAAAGCTTCCGCTCTCCTTTCATGAAGAGGATCCGACATTTGTCACTGATCCGGGAGTGAACCGCGGCCCTGCTGCGGAGCGGCTGGGGCTCACGGGGGCAGATCGTCAGGCTGAGATCAGCATGGTGAGCCGCGACTGCCGTCTGGCGCGTGAGACAGGAGCCACAGTTGTGATTCAGCATATCAGCGCCGCGGAGAGTGTGGAGCTGGTGCGAAAGGCAAAGCGGGGAGGCGCCCGGGTCTTTGCAGAGGCGACACCGCATCATTTCACACTTACAGAGGACGCGGTGAGTCTCTATGGAAGCAATGCGAAGATGAACCCTCCGCTCCGCACAGAGGCAGATCGTCTGGCGATCATCGAGGGTCTGAAGGACGGAACCATAGAGGTGATTGCGACAGACCATGCACCGCACGCAAAGGACGAGAAGGACAGACCCTTTGCGGAGACGCCGAGCGGCATCATCGGGCTGGAGACAGCGTTTTCACTGGGGCTCATGAACCTTGTGGAGCCGGGGCATCTGACCCTGCTTCAGCTGATTGCCAGAATGAGCACGGAGCCTGCGAAGCTCTATGCATTGGACGGCGGGGTGCTGAAGGAAGACGGCCCTGCGGATCTCATGCTCTTTGATCCGGAGCGAAGCTGGGCGTATCTGGCGCCTCAGAGCAAGTCCACAAATTCACCGTGGCTCGGCAAGTCCCTGAAGGGAAAGATTGTGCTGACGCTCTGCGGCGGCAGCGTTGCCTATGAAGATACACAGGCCTTCCGGGCGAGAAAGCTCCCCGCCGGGGCGAAGATGAAGCATATCTGAGGCGGAAGAGCAGCTTCAGCATACAGACGGGATTTCCCGGCAGAATAAGCGGCCTCAGAGGACGCAGCACACAGGCGGTGTCTCCGCCGAAAAAAAGAAAGGATATTCAGCTATGATCAGCGCAAACGGCATAACGTTCCGGGTCGGAAAGAAGGCTCTTTTTGAGGACGTCAACATTCAGTTTACAGAGGGCAACTGCTACGGACTTATCGGAGCGAACGGAACCGGAAAATCCACCTTTTTGAAGATTCTTTCCGGGCAGCTGGAATCGACGAACGGCAGCATTGTCATAACGCCTGGACAGCGCCTCTCCTTTCTGGAGCAGGATCACTTCAAGTACGATGCTTTTACCGTCATTGACACGGTCATTATGGGCAATCAGCGCCTCTACGATATCATGAAGGAGAAGGAGGCCCTCTACGCGAAGGAGGACTTCACGGACGAGGATGGCATCAAGGCGGCGGAGCTCGAGACGGAGTTCGGCAACATGAACGGCTGGGACGCGGAGAGTGATGCCGCAAATCTCTTAAATGGTCTCGGCGTCGAGGCGGATCACCACTACTCCCTCATGCAGGATCTGAACGGTGCGCTGAAGGTCAAGGTGCTGCTTGCACGCGCGCTCTTCGGAAATCCGGATATTCTGCTTCTGGATGAGCCGACGAACCACCTGGATCTGGATGCCATCGGATGGCTTGAAGAATTTCTCATCAATTTTGAGAACACTGTGATCGTGGTCTCCCACGACCGCTACTTCCTGAACAAGGTATGTACCATGATTGCCGATATCGATTATGGCAAGATACAGCTGTACACCGGAAACTACGACTTCTGGTATGAGTCCAGCCAGCTCATTGTGAGACAGATGAAGGAGGCAAACCGGAAGAAGGAGGAGAAGATCAAGGAGCTGAAGGAATTTATCCAGCGCTTCGCGGCAAATGCCTCCAAGTCAAAGCAGGCGACCAGCCGTAAGCGTGCACTGGAGAAGATAGAGCTCGACGAGATGCGTCCCTCCAGCAGAAAGTATCCCTTCATTGACTTCCGCCCGGCGCGGGAGATCGGGAACGAGGTTCTCACGGTGGAGAATCTCACCAAGACCGTTGAGGGGGTGAAGGTTCTGGATCACATTAGCTTCACGCTGAACCGCACGGACAAGGTGGCACTGGTCGGACCGAATGAGCGCGCAAAAAATGTGCTGTTCAGGATCCTTGCGGGAGAGCTGGAGCCGGATGAGGGAAGCTACAAGTGGGGAATTACCACTACCCAGTCCTATTTTCCGAAGGATAATACAAAGATCTTTGCGGGAGATGAGACCATCGTCGAGTGGTTGACCCAGTTCTCTGAGATCAAGGACGCAACCTATGTGCGCGGCTTTCTGGGCCGCATGCTTTTCGCGGGTGATGATGGCGTGAAGAAGGTGAATGTCCTGTCGGGAGGAGAGAAGGTGCGCGTGATGCTCTCAAAGCTTATGATCAGCGCGGCCAATGTCCTTATGCTGGATGAGCCGACGGACCACCTGGACATGGAGTCCATCACAGCGCTGAACACCGGTCTTATGAAGTTCCCGGGCGTGCTTATCTTCTCCTCGCGTGACCACCAGATTGTTGAGACGACGGCCAACCGCATCATGGAAATCGTGAACGGAAAGCTCATCGATAAGATCACAACCTATGACGCCTATCTGGAGAGCGATGAGATGGCCCGTAAGCGCTTCACCTACACAGTGAGCGATTCTGACGAGTCGGACGACTGAGCCATGGTCGAGGGAGTGCGACGCATCCGGCAGCCCCGAAAGGAAGGATATGATAAAAAAATTTGTTTCATGGAATGTGAACGGACTGCGTGCATGCGCAGGCAAGAATTTTCTCGATGTGTTTCATGAGCTGGATGCAGACATCTTCTGCATTCAGGAGTCAAAGCTCCAGGAGGGGCAGATCGAGCTGGATTTCCCGGGTTACTATGACTACTGGAACTACGCGGAGAAAAAGGGCTACTCCGGAGTCGCCATGTGGACGAAGGAAAAGCCTCTCTCCGTGAGCTACGGGATCGGGGTGGAGGAGCACGATCACGAAGGGCGTGTGATCACGGCAGAATTTGAAGATTACTATGTTCTGACCTGCTATACGCCGAACTCCCAGAATGAGCTGAAGCGTCTTGACTACAGAATGCGCTGGGAGGAGGATTTTCTGCGTTATATCCATAAGCTCGCGGAGCGGAAGCCCCTCATCTACTGCGGAGATCTGAATGTCGCGCATCAGGAGATCGATTTGAAAAATCCTGCCACCAATCATAAAAATGCGGGATTTACAGACGAGGAGAGAGAAAAGATGAGCAAAGTGCTCGCCTCCGGTTTTACAGACAGCTTCCGCTATCTCTATCCGGACAGGACAGAGGCCTACTCCTGGTGGTCCTATCGGATGAAGGCGAGGGAGCGGAACGTGGGCTGGCGCATCGACTACTTCATCGTGTCGGACGTGCTGCGGGACAAAATACGGGATTCCGTGATTCATGCGGAGATTCCGGGAAGCGACCACTGCCCGGTGGAGCTTCAGATTGAGCTCTGAGCAGAGCGCGGAGCCAGACAACAGATGATACTGCGCCCATGCGGCAGAGAGAAGAGAGGATGGCAGTTTGGAGGACAGAACAATGAGCGACAGCACGGTACAGCCAGACAGTCAGACAGATTCAGCTGCTGACGGAAGAAGTATCTTTCCCATGGGACTTACTGTTACAGACCGGGGCATTCATCTGAGTCTTGTATCAGCCGGAGACCATCCGGCGCTGCTTCTCTACAGGAGAAATGAGGCGGCGCCGCTTATAAAAATCCCGTTTTCCGGGGCAGAGCGTCAGGGCTTGGTCTGGAGTATGTTCCTCTCCTTTTCAGAGCTTTTTGCAATCGGTTTTACGGAGGAGACGCTGCAGAGCGCCGAGTATCATTTTGCGGATGAGCGGGGGAGCTTTCCAGATCCCTTTGGTCTTGCCTTCAGCGGACGCGACAGCTGGGGCAAAGAGGAGCAGTACGGGGCGGTGCTCCGGAGCCCGGTCTTTCTGAAGCCCTTTGACTGGGGAGAGGACAGGAGGCCGGGGCTTCCGTTTTCGGACAGCGTCATTTACCGCCTTCATGTGCGCGGCTTTACGAAATCTGCTACAAGCGGAGTGGTGCAGCGCGGAAGCTTTTACGGTGTAATTGAGAAGATTCCCTATCTGAAGGCACTCGGTATCACGACTGTCGAGCTGCTGCCCTGTCAGGAATTTGAGGAGCTCATGCCGCGGGAGGCGGGGCAGCAGGGCTTCCCCTCCGCATCAGATGCTGCATCGGCGGGAAAGACAGGCGGACGGCTGAACTACTGGGGCTACACAAAGGCATATCATTTTGCACCGAAGGCGAGCTACTGCCGGAGAAAGGACAGAGATCCGGCGGGCGAGTTCCGGCTTCTGGTGCGGGAGCTGCATCGCGCCGGGATGGAGCTCATACCGGAGTTTTATTTTGACGGGAGTGAGGATATCGCCTATGTGCTCGCGGTGCTGCGCTACTATGCGCGCTTCTTTCATGTGGATGGCGTGAGGCTGAGCGGACACGTGGACACGGAGGCTGTCGCCCGGGATCCATATCTTGCGGATATCAAGCTGATTGCAGATGGCTGGGGGCTGCCGAAGCCAGGGGAACGTTATCCATTCTTCGGTATGAGGAATGGGGAGCTGCAGCCGGAGGCTGCGGGGCAGCATGCAGGCGCAATGGCGCGCAGAGACTGCGGCGGAGGCCGACGGCTCGGAAGCTGTAACGACGGATTCCTGAGGGATATACGGCGCTATCTGAAGGGGGACGAGGGCCTCCTTCAAGCACTTATCTATCACACGAAGAATAATCCCGGCCACGCTGCTGTCATCAACTACCTCGCGGGAACCAATGGCTTCACGCTGATGGATGCGGTGAGCTACGATGTGAAGCACAACGAAAAAAACGGCGAGGACAATCGGGACGGTACGGACGAGAACTTCAGCTGGAACTGCGGCGCGGAGGGACCGACAAGAAGGAAAAAGGTTCTGGAGCTCCGGCATCGGCAGCTGAAAAATGCTTTTCTGCTTCTGTTTTTAAGCCAGGGGACACCGCTCATTCTCGCGGGAGATGAGTTTGGAAACAGTCAGAGCGGCAATAACAATGCCTACTGCCAGGACAACGCACTCTCATGGCTCGACTGGAAGCAGCAGAAAAAGGAGGCAGCTCTCCTACGTTTTGTCAGAGACTGTATCGCTTTCCGGAGACGTCACCCGGCCTTTCATATGGAGGAGGAGCCGCGGCTTCTGGATCCGGACGGCTGCGGCATTCCGGATGTATCCTATCACGGGACGCGGGCATGGCAGCCGGAATTTGAACCGTGGAGGCGGCAGCTCGGCGTACTCTACAGCGGGCACTACGCACAAACCACAGAGGGGACAGTGGACGCGAGCTTCTATCTGCTCTGTAATATGCACTGGGAGCCGCATGAATTTGCGCTGCCGCACCCGGAGCGCGGCATGGCCTGGCACCTGCTGGTGAGTACAGCAGAAGAGGGCTTTGGCAGAGAGGAGGAGGCGCGCTGTCTTGCGGATCAGCAGCTCTATGTGATGCCGGAGCGGAGCATCGCACTGATGATCGCGCGTCCGGATCCGAATCATAGTGAGAGCAGAAGCAGAAAAAAGTGTTATACTGGAGCAATGAACAGGAAAAAGGAGAGTTGATTTCAATGGACAAAATCATTCTGACTGGAGACCGGCCGACAGGAAAGCTGCATATGGGGCATTATGTAGGTTCTCTGAGAAGAAGAGTCACCCTGCAGAACTCAGGAGAGTATAAGCGCATCATGATTATGATTGCGGACGCGCAGGCGCTCACGGACAATTTTGACAACCCGGAGAAGATACGCCAGAATATCATAGAAGTGGCACTGGACTACCTGAGTGTCGGGCTGGATCCTGCGAAGTCCATACTCTTCATTCAGTCCCAGATTCCGGAGCTCACGGAGCTCACCTTCTACTATTCGGATCTCGTATCTGTGGCGCGTCTTCAGAGAAACCCCACGGTAAAGAATGAGATTAAGATGCGGAACTTTGAGGCGGATATTCCGGTGGGCTTCTTCACCTATCCGATCAGCCAGGCGGCAGATATCACTGCCTTTAAGGCTACAACTGTGCCGGTCGGAGAGGATCAGCTGCCCATGATCGAGCAGACGAGAGAGATCGTCCGCCGCTTTAATGCCATCTATGCACCGGTGCTTGTGGAGCCGGAGGCGATGATTCCGAAGGAGGATGCGTGCCGCAGGCTTCCGGGAACGGACGGCAAGGCAAAGATGTCGAAGTCGCTCGGAAACTGCATCTACTTATCCGACAGTGCAGATGAAGTCACCGCAAAGATCAAGACCATGTACACGGATCCGGAGCATTTGAAGGTCTCTGATCCGGGACATCTTGAGGGGAATACGGTCTTTACCTACCTTGATGCTTTTTGCCGAGACGAGCACTTTGCGCGCTACTGGCCGGAGTATGCAAATCTTCAGGAGCTGAAGGATCACTACACCCGCGGGGGCCTCGGAGACATGAAGGTGAAGAAGTTCCTGACCAGTGTGATTCAGGAGGAGCTCGAGCCAATTCGTGCGCGCCGCGCGGAGTACGAGAAGGATATTCCGGAGGTCTACAATATCCTGAAGAGGGGAAGCGAGGCAGCGCGGGAGATTGCGGCCCAGACCCTGCACGAGGTGAAGGACGCCATGCAGATCAACTATTTTGACGATGTGGAGCTGATTCGCTCCCAGGCGGAGAAATTCGCACACAGGGCATAACGCATATGAAGGTTCAGCTGATACTGTGCAGCTATAACGGAGCGCGCTATCTGATGGCGCAGCTCGATTCCATACTTAAGCAGACGGAAACACGTTTTCGTCTGCTTATTTCGGATGATTGTTCGACAGACGGAACGGCAGAGCTCGCTGCGGGCTATGTAGAGCGCTTCCCGGAGCGGGTGGAGCTCTGGCGGCGCACCGAAGCGTCCGGGGGAGCTGCCCGGCACTTTCTGTCGGTGCTGAAGGCATACGGTGAGAAGTGCTGCGCGGGTAATGCGGACATGGGGGCTGATGGATCGGGGGCGTCCGGGGCGGCGGCTCCGGACGGGGAGGAGACGGAGCCTGCGGCATTGCGCGGCGCGGCAGATTATATCATGTTCGCGGATCAGGACGACGACTGGCATCCCGACAAGATAGAGCGGACGCTTCAGACCATGCAGCATGCGGAGGCGCAGTATGGACGCAGCACGCCGCTGCTGGTTCACTGTGATATGCGCGTCACGGACGCGGCGGGAGCGGAGCTCGCCTCCTCCTATGTGCGCTATCAGGGGATGAGCCCGGAGCGAAACAGACTGAATCAGCTTCTGGTTCAGAACAATGTGACCGGTGGGGCGCTGATGATGAACCGGGCGCTGGCGGAGCTTCTCTGGAGACATCCGCTGCCGGAGTGCGCGGTCATGCACGATCACTGGATTGCGCTGGTGGCCGCTGCTTTTGGGAAAATCGTTTTTCTTGACGCAGCACTGTATGACTACCGGCAGCACGGGGAGAATGTGCTCGGCGCGGCAAAGGGAAGCCGGGTGCGGGAGATCCTTGACCGGCTGGGACTCTTTCGGAAGGATGGCAGGACGCGCGCGGAGATGAATCTCCGCTCACAGGCCGCCTATGCCGCACTCTTTTCACAGGCGGCGGAGCTGTTCCGGCAGTACGGGAAGGAGATGCCGGCAGCAGAGCGCAGGACGCTGCGGGAGTTTTTGTCTCTAAGGCATAAGAGCCGGGCTGGGAAAATATACGGAATACTCCGCTGCGGTTTCACCTTCAACAGATTTCACCGCACGGTGGGGGAGTGCCTGTTCCTATGATACAAGCATCAGATGGAAGCTTAAAGCAGAAAGTTGTGCACGGCCTGTTCTGGAAGCTCCTGGAGCTCACCGGGGCGCAGGGCGTGCAGTTTGTCGTGGCACTGCTGCTCGCGCGGCTCATGTCTCCCCGTGAGTACGGAACCATAGGCCTCATCATGATTTTCATCACCATTGCAAATGTCTTTGTGCAGTCAGGTTTTGCCACGGCGCTCATTCAGGCTCCGGAGGTGCGGGAGGAGGACTATTCCTCTGTGTTTCGCATCAGCATCCTGATCTCCATTCCGGTGTATCTGCTTCTGTGGTTCGGGGCCCCGCTCGTGGCGGCGTATTATGAGACGGAGGTACTCACAGCGCTGCTTCGTGTAATGGGAGTGGTGCTCTTTCCCGGTGCGGTGATTTCGATTCAGAGTGCCTATGTCGCGCGGAATCTGAATTTTCGCAGGCTCTTTGAGGCGACAATGTTTGCGGTGCTGCTCTCCGGAGCTGTGTCAGTCGCCATGGCCTTTTTTCACTATGGAGTCTGGGCGATGGCTGCGCAGCAGCTGGTGTACTGCTTTGGGCTGATGCTGGGACTTTTCGTCGCAGTGCCGTGGCGTCCACGCGGCGGCTTTGACGCCTCGCGGGTCAGGCTGCTCTTTCACTTTGGCTGGAAGATCCTGCTCTCAGGACTCATCGACACCATTTGGAACAATGCCTACGGTCTTATCATAGGGAAGCGTTACTCACAGGCGGATCTTGGCGGTTACAACCGCGGAGAGCAGTTCCCAAAGCTCATCGCGTCCAATCTTGCGGCGGCGATTCAGTCCGTGCTGCTGCCGGCCTACGCGAAACATCAGGGTGAGCCGGGGATGCTGAAGCAGATGATGAAGCGCAGCATGCGCCTCTCCTCCCTTGTGATATTCCCGATGATGGCGGGGCTTGCGGGCTGCGCAGAGCCTCTGGTCCGGGTGCTGCTCACGGAGAAATGGCTCTTCTGTGTGCCTTATCTGCGGGTGATGTGTCTCTGCTACGCCTTCTGGCCGGTGCATGTGACCAATCTGCAGATGGTGACGGCGCTCGGCAGGAGCGATCTCTTTTTGAAGCTGGAGCTCCTGAAGAAGCTGCTGGGCACGGTGATACTGGTCTTAAGTCTCCGCTACGGCATTGTGGCGATGCTGCTTTTGAAGGCGCTGGACGAATTCCTCTGCACCTTTCTGAATGCGTGGCCGCTGCGAAGGCTCATCGGCTATGGAGCGGGCGAGCAGTATCTCGATATGCTGCCCTCCGCGGCGAGTGCGCTGCTCATGGGAGCGGCTGTTCTTAAGCTGTCACAGGTCACAGAGTCCGCCGGATTCGCACTGCTCATACAGATTGCGGCGGGTGTCCTGATCTATGTACTGTTCTCTCTCATCCTGAATCGGGAGAGCGTGCGGTATCTTTGGAAAATTCTGAGAGGAAGGAGGGGAGCGCGTGGAGAAGGCTGAAAAGCAGAGAGACAGAGAGACACAGGTTCAGACAGTGAGCAGAGAGGCACAGGCGGAAGAAACGCGTCCGCTGGTCAGCATCTGTGCAGTGGCCTATAATCATGCGCCCTATATTCGCGAGGCGATGGAACACTTCCTTTCGCAGCAGAGGAGCTTCGGCATTGAGATCCTGCTGCACGACGATGCCTCCACAGACGGGACGGCCGACATCATCCGCGAATATCAGAAGCGCTGCCCGGGGCTGATCTTTCCAATTTTGCAGACGGAGAATCAGTACTCACAGGGGATCACCAATATTTCCGGTGCGTTTAATTTCCCGCGGGCGCGGGGAAAGTACATCGCGCTGATGGACTGTGATGATTACTGGCAGAGCGATGAGAAGCTGAAGCTTCAGCTGGAGTACATGGAGGCGCATCCGGACTGTCAGCTCTGTGTGCACGCCGCGGAGGTGGTGAATGAGAACGGGGAGCTTGTGAATCGCGCGCTGATGCGTCCCTACCGCGGGGATCGCGATCTGAGTCCGGCAGAGCTTGTGGACAAGGCGGGGAGCTTTCCCTTTGGCTCCATGCTGCTGCGCGCGGAGCTGGTGCAAAAGCTTCCGGACTGGTATGTAAACTGTCCGGTGGGAGACAGACCGCTGGAGCTTATGGCGGCGGCGCGGGGCTACTGCCACTATATTGACCGGCCGCTCAGCATTTACCGCTTCAACGGTGCAGGCTCATGGACGAAGAGCATGAAGAGTGGGGATTTTAAGAAAAAGCAGGATCGCTACGCGCGGGAAATGCGGGAGATGTACGAGGGCTTCGACAGGAGCACGGAGGGGCGTTATCACAGCGAGGCAGTCTCCGCCTCGCATCGGGTCTACTTTCTGACGCGGGTGAATTTGAGGGAGTTTCAGGGGATCTTTGATCCCCGCTACCGGCGCTACTATCGGGAGCTTCCGTTCCGTGAGCGCTTTTTCATCAGCCTTGAGTACCGTCTGCCGGGGCTGTACCATGCGCTGCGAGGAGCGTATCTGAAGCTCTCGCGCGCCGGGAGCAGGGATTAATTCAGAGAGCAGAGCGCGTTTTGCAGGGGAGCGGTTCTGCTTAAGGCACAGAGGCAGCGGCTGTGACTTAGGAGACAGAAGGGCGTCCGTCCTCGTGCAGTACAGAGAGGAGCTGAGAGAGCGTCTTTGCCGGAAGCTGTCCGGGTGCGGAGCTCTCGACGGCAGCTGCAAAGCTCATACAGGAGCCGAAGAGCTCACCGGAGATGCGGGACAGAACGCCGAGCTCTCCCATGCTCATGGTCACGAGCGGGAGCTCCGGGTGCAGACGGTGCACCTCCTCCGTCGCTGCGAGAAGAGTCAGCACGTCAGCGGCACTCTGCGGCATCACAGCGAGCTTGGCGATATCCGCGCCGCAGCGCTGCATGGCGAGAAGACGCTCTGTGAGTACTGCCTGTTCGGGGGTCTTCTGAAAATCGTGACTTGAGGCGATGACATGGACACCGGCGGCGTGGATGCGGCGGATATTCTCCTGGACGCAGTCCGCACCGCAGGAGAGCTCCACATCGACGAGATCCACAGCGCCGCTCTCTGCGGCAGCCTGATTCAGTATCATATAGCGGGAGGGGGGAAGCAGAGCTTCCCCTCCTTCTTTTTGGCTGCGCAGCGTAAAGAGGAGCGGGGTGTCTCCGAGAAGTCCGCGGAGTGCCTTTGCACAGCGGGACAGCTCTGCGGCAAGGGCATGGTCCGGCGTGTCAGCGGCATGAACCGCGTCCATAAAATCCGCGCGCCACTCTACAAGATCGAAGGGATGGGAGGAGAGTGCGGACGCCTTTTGCAGCAGGGCCTCCTGATTTCCGGCACAGAGCGGAACGATGATTTTGGGCTTTCCTTCGCCGAGGGTGAGCCCCCGAAGTGTGAGAGAGTTCATGTCTTTCCTCCTGTTTTCTGTATCTTATAGCAGCAGACAGATCAGCGGTATGGTTGCAATGGAGAGAATATTTGATACAAAGCTTGCCTTCGCAGCAAAGCGAAGATCGCTGTGGTAGCTCTCTGCCAGTACAGTCATAACCCCTGGAGTCGGCATAGCAGCAGTCAGGATCACAACCTGAAAGATCAGGGGATTGAGCTCTGGAATGAGCCGCAAAAGCAAAAGAGTTGCAATGGGATGCAGGAGAAGGCGTGAAATAGCACAGCTGTATGCATCCCTGTCGGTCAGCAATGC
Organism: Fusobacterium naviforme; assembly: GCA_003014445.1. Classification (GTDB taxonomy): domain Bacteria; phylum Bacillota; class Clostridia; order Lachnospirales; family Lachnospiraceae; genus Moryella; species Moryella indoligenes. The sequence goes on from PYGH01000001.1 coordinate 103,899, forward strand.
GCGTCCGCTGTTCCCGGCGAGCGCCATTCCGGTGATAAACATGGAGAGCGGAGTGGTGATATTTGAGAGCTGTGTGAGCGCGGAGCCAGTGAAAGAGGGCAGCGGGATGCGTCCGAGATAAAAGATAAGACTCAGCAGAACAGCGAGATTAATCTCGCTGAGCAGAGTTTTTTTCAGATCTATACCCTGATTTTCAGCTGTGCTGTCCCGGGATATGATGACGACTCCTATGGTGTACAGGGTAAGGTTGAAGGCGATATTATAGACAACTGCGAGCGCCAGTCCGTCGGAGCCAAGCAGTGCGAGGATGATGGGAAATCCCATGAAGCCGTTGTTTGAAAATGCAACGCCAAAGGCCCAGAGGCCGCGATGATTTTCCTGAACGTGAATGAATTCTGCAATTTTATAAAAAAGGAGCAGCATTCCGCCGTAGAGCGGAAAGCCGATCAGAAGGATCGCTATGCTGTCGGAGAGAAAGCCGGGATCGTATTGTTTTGTGGCGAGCGAGATGAAGATAGTTGCGGGAAGCGTGATCCGCATGAGCAGGGCAGAAAGCACCGGAGAGGCATGATCCGGAATCATATGGAGACGCATTGCCGCGTAGCCGGCGGCAATCAGAAGAAATAAGCTGATAAGATTTGCAAATACAAAGAAAAAATCAAGGTTCATGCGGCTCCCCCTCTGTTGTTAAAAAGTACCTTAGCGTTTTGCAGGAGGAATTTCAAGTACATTTTTCGCTTTTGTAATACGCGCTGGACTTAAATCAGAAATCGTTGTATCCTTTTCGGTGGAACTGGCGGGCTTTGTCATCACAGGGGGTTTTATGGGCGAACAGTTTGAAAAAAAGAGAGATGCGATTTATGATGCGAGAGAGTTGGGCAGGCCGAAGATGTTTCTTTTGGGTCTTCAGCATATGTTCGCAATGTTTGGCGCGACAGTGCTGGTGCCGATACTCGTGAACAGCTATTTTCAGGGGGAGGGGCTGTCTGTGCAGGTTACGCTGTTTATGGCGGGCCTAGGGACACTGTTCTTCCACTTCTGTTCCAAATTTAAGGTTCCGGCCTTTCTGGGTTCCTCTTTTGCTTTCCTCGGCGGTTTTGCGACCATCGCGGAGCTGAATACCGGAATTTATGCCAATATGAGCTACGGAGAGAAGCTTCCCTATGCCTGTGGCGGTATTGTGGTCGCGGGTCTTCTGTACCTCGTGCTGGCAGTGGTTATCCGTCTGGTCGGCGTGAAGCGGGTTATGCGCTATCTGCCGCCGGTTGTCACAGGGCCGATCATCATCTGTATCGGGCTGTCGCTTGCGGGTTCTGCCATTAATAATGCGCGGACAAACTGGTTTCTTGCGCTGATTGCCCTCTCGACCATCGTTATTTTCAATGTCTGGGGAAAGGGAATATTTAAGATTATTCCGATACTCATGGGTGTTGTCATCTCCTATGCAGCGGCGCTTGTCATGCAGTTTACAGGACTCACAAACCCGGACGGCTCTGCAGTCATTGATTTCAGCAGTGTTGTCGCCACCAGCTGGGCGGGACTTCCCCCTTTTCAGCTCTGTAAGTTCGATATCACAGCGATACTCGTCATGGCGCCGATTGCAATCGCAACCATGATGGAGCACATCGGGGATATCTCGGCGATCTCCGCGACTGTGGGAGAAAACTTTCTGGAGAACCCGGGTCTGCACCGCACCATTGTCGGCGACGGACTCGCGACAGCGCTCTCCGCAACCTTCGGCGGCCCTGCGAATACGACCTATGGAGAGAATACCGGCGTGCTGGAGCTCTCGCATGTCTACGATCCGCGTGTCATCCGCATTGCGGCCTGCTATGCGATCCTGCTCTCCTTTGTGCCGAAATTTGCGAGCATCATTTCCTCTTTGCCGTCTGCGATCATCGGCGGCATCAGCTTCATTCTCTATGGGATGATCTCTGCGATTGGTGTGAGAAATGTCGTCGAGAACCGTGTGGACTTTGCAAACAGCAGAAACCTGATTATTGCAGCTGTGATTCTGGTCTCTGGCCTCGGCTTCTCCTCCGGTGTGACCTTCACTGTGGGCGGAACGCCGATTACGCTGACGAGCCTCGCTATTGCATCTATCACAGGCATACTTCTGAACGCGATTCTTCCGGGCAATGATTACCACTTCGGCGTCAATGCGCGCGGAGATGCGATGCGTGGTGTATCTTTGAAGCGCTGATGTGCTTTCGAAGCAAAGCGTGCCCGTGCGTCTTAGCACAGCTGAGTTTCGTCATGCGTGCAGATATTATTTTCCGGACGGGCGTGAAGCTCAGCTTCTCATAAAGTGAAAAAAGAGTGAATTTATGCGGAGTTCCGCCTGCGCGTATTGCGGCGGAGGAAGTGCCTGTGTTAGAATAAGCACAGGCGCTCGGAGGAGCGCCGCAGTAAGCAGATGAATGATCTGATTCGTTCAGATGAAAGGAGACTGTTATGGCAGAAGAAAAGAAGGCTCTTGTGACCAAGGATATGCTGGTCGGAGAGATTATCAGTAAGTATCCGGATGCGGCATTTGCTCTGATGCAGTGCGGCATGGGCTGCATCAGCTGCCCGGCATCACAGGCGGAGTCCCTCTCCGATGCGAGTATGGTTCACGGCATGAACGCAGATGAGGTTGTGGATTACGTCAATGAATATCTTGCGTTTCAGGCAGAGAATGCCGGTGCAGAAGCTGCAAAGTGAGATATCAAGAAGGCAATACGGAATAATAAATCATTGGATACCGTCAGTTGAGCAATCAGCTGGCGGTATTCTTTGGTTTGCCGTCGTCTGAAAGAAATCATGAAATTTCAATGGTATCGGCAAATGAAGTTACAACTCCTCCAGATGGGTTCTTAGCTCATCGATGAGTTCCGTACAGTTGTAAAAATGAAGCCTTGGAAAGGCGCGGAGCAGTCGGCCGGAGCCCCAGTGCTTTGAGGAGAGCCGTCTTCGGAGCTGCTCTGCACGGCTTCTGTAGGCGGAGAGCTTTTGCTCCAGCTCCTCCACGCTGTCCCGCAGCTCTGCAGAGGCGAGCGCCGCCTGAAGCTGCTGCTCCTCCAGACGCTGCTGCGTGTGCAGGGTCTGTCTGCCGATGATCTCGCTCATATTGTCGCTGAAGCCGCGAAGCCTTCTGCGAAAGCCTTCCAGCTCCCGGAGCTCACGGTTCAGCCTGCGCACGGTGCTCACTGTCAGGACGAGATCCACCCCATAGATGAGATAGAGCAGGGCGAGGAGCGGCCAGCCGATGCGCTGCGGCAGCAGGACGGAGACGCCGAGCTGTACTGCCGGATGGACAATGCGCACCACAAAGACGGTCGCGAGTCCCCATAGGAGGCTGAACTTCAGACAGATATAGCCGCGAAGGTTGAAGGGCTGATCGCTGTAGTCCCACCAGCGCGCGTGAAAGAGGAGCTCAAGCACCCACCCTGCGAGGAATTCCACTGAGGAGGCGAGCAGCATACCGCCGAAAAACACAATGGCTGCGTGGAGCCGTGTGCTGTCTGTGTGTGTCAGACGGACAATGGCGAGGAGGACAGCACAGAGCCCGAACCCGTAGACCGGGCACACAGGACCGTTCAGAAAGCCGCGGTTCACGATATTTCCCCGGGTCACAGCGTGATAGGCAACCTCTGTGACCCATCCGAGGAAGGAGTAGATGCAGAAATACCACAGCAGTATATACAGACTCATGCGATTCCCTCCCGGTCAGGCTTCAGATAGACAGTGAGCATCATGGTAGTGAAACTTGCCAGCCCGCCGAGGACATTGGAAACGGGCTCGGCCATGTAGACTCCGGCGGTTCCCAGCCCGCCGACGTAGGGGAGGAGCAGGGAGAGCGGGAGTACCAGCACGATCTTGCGGAACAGTGAGAAGAAGATCGCGCGGTACCTCATATTGAGAGACTTGAAGACAGATTGCGCACCGAACTGGAAGACCTGAAAGATAAAAGCAAAAAAGTAGATGTGCAGGGCGGGGATCGCCGCCTGAATGAGCTTCCAGTCCGGACTGAAGAGTCGGATAAAGGAGGCGGGAAAGCGAAGTACCAGCGCCCAGACAACCAGAGTGTATCCGAGTCCCCAGATTGTAATGAGACGTATGGCCTCCTTCAGCCTCCGATCCCGGCGCGCACCGTAGTTATAGCTCATCACCGGCCCCGCGCCGTTTGCAACAGCAAACAGCGGAACCTCAAGCATCTGCCGCACCGAGGATATGATGGCGTAGACGGATACCTGAATATCGCCGCCAAAGCGGGACAGCATGTGATTACAGGCAACTGCTACGAGACTGTTGGTAAACAGCATGATGAAATTTGCAGTTCCAAGAGCGGTGATCTCCCGGATGAGTGCAGGGCGGAGCTCGGAGGGTCTGAGCAGCCTAAGCTTCAGCTCTGCCGTGTCCGAGCGGAGAAAGAAAAGCGCAACGCACATGGAGAGCAGCTGGGAGAGGACAGTCGCCGTGGCTGCGCCCCGTATGCCAAGATGCAGTCCAAAGATAAAGAGCGGATCCAGAAGAATATTAGCGAGTGCACCTGTGAGCACGGTGAGCATTCCGGTGAGGGCAAAGCCCTGTGCATTGATGTAAGGGTTCAGCCCCGTAGAGAGCATAAAGGGAATCGTGCCGAGCAGATAGATCTTTAAGTAGCTTTCTGCATAGGGGAGACTCTGCTGCGACGCGCCGAAGGCGAGAAGCAGGGGACGCGAAAAGAGCTCCCCCAGCGCGGTCAGCAGGATGCCGAGCAGGAGCAGCATGAAAAAGGAGCTGTTCATGATGAGCTCTGCCTGCCGGAGTCTGTGTCTGCCCCGTTCCATTGCGCAGAGCGGCGCTCCGCCGAAACCGTAAAGATTTGCGAAGGCGGTGATCAGAATTACGGCAGGAAAGCAGAGGCCGATGCCGCTCAGAGCGAGTGTGCCCACGCCCTCAATGCGGCCGATATAGATTCTGTCCACAATGCTGTAGAGCAGACTCAGTATCTGTGCGACCAGCATGGGCAGGGATGCCTTCAGCACATTGTCGCGGGTGCGCCCGTTCTCAAAGTCGATTTGCTTCATAGGTAAACTTTCCGGACAAAAGGGGATGAGGCGTCCTGTGGGAACAGGACGCCTCGATAAAGGGTGGGTATGAGAGTTAAAGATTGCTCTTTAACTACGGATATCATACGCTGCCTAGCTTAAATTAAGCTGAAAAATCGAGGATAATCTTTTTTACTGTACTGCGACAGAGTCGAAGAGGAAATCGTAGCCGCGGATCACATTGATGCGGACGGCCTCTTCATTTGTGACCTTGAGCGTGACACTTACGGGCGCACTGTCGGGTGAGAGCGTATCGGAGCGGTACAGAGACCTGCCGCTGGTGAGACCGCTCACAGAGACCCGGCCCTTCTGCTTTCCGCTCTGTCCTGCTGCGGGAGAGAAGGTGAGTGTCAGGAGGGAGTACTGCTTATCGAGCTGAAAGCTCGCATAGGCGGCATGGCTCAAATCACCGGAGAGACGGAAGCCATCCGTCCAGCTCAGACCGGATGCGGTTTCCGCCTGCTCGAAGCGCTCGTAGTAGGCGCTTTCCTTCGGTGTGGTGTTAACCAGCTCCGTTATGTTTTCCAGGGAGCCTGCAACGCCGTTCACTCTGGTCTGGACGACACCGTCTACCGTCCACTGTCCGTTTACATTTACTGCGGAACCGTTCACTGTGGTGTTCGCGAGCATGATTCCCTCTGCGTCGAAGTAGTAGCACTCGGAGACCCCGTCATGGTTTCCGTCGAGCCACGCCCACTGATTTTTTAAGAAGCCCTCGGACACACCTCTTCCGAGATAGTCGTAGTGCCAGTTTCCGCTGCCGGTCTCATGGACCCATGCGCCGGCGAGAGAGGAAAGAGCGGCTCCGCAGCTGAGCGCAACTGTCAGTGCAGTTAAGACGATCTGCTTTTTCATAAAAACCTCCTGTATACAAAACAGTTTGCGCGGCAACGTCCGTCACTGCGCCTATGTTCCCTATCATACACCAAACAGAGATTGAATTGAAGAATCCAGAGCCCTATAATTATAGAAAATGGCAGCTTATTTTTGATATTCACTGTAAAAAAGAAATCTATATCGCGGATCATGCCGGCAGCGCGTCGGGAAATGCCGACTGCCGGAAGCAGAGGGGACTTTCATGAATTATACAGAGCTGAACAAAGTGATTAAATTTTATCTCTGCCATTACGAGGAGATCCGAAGCAGAGAGAACTATAAATGGGAGGCAGTGATGGCCTTTCAGAATGCTGCACCGATGCGTGCAGAGGCAGAGCTCTTTCCGGTGACGCTCCGCGAGGGCCTGAAAAAGGCAGGGAATCTGCTCGATTCCGGCTATTATTTTCCGCGGACAGCGCTCAGCATGCTCCTCTCCCGCGACCCGGAGGCAGTCAGACTGATGTTTGAGGATCTGTTTTGTGAGGAGGATGCGCTCTTTGACCGGGTCGCCGTGTTTATGATGAAGGCGCGGGAGCTCCGGAGAAAATATTTTACGCAGACTGAGCTTCCCGCGGACGACCAGGACGAGCACGCGGTCTCAGTATATCTCTCCTTTCATGACCCGGCACATTACTACATATATAAGTACAGTATCTTCAGGAAGACGGCGCAGCTTCTGGATTATCGCTATGTTCCACAGCGAAGCGACGCGAGAAATCTCTCGGAGTTCTATCGCTTCTGCGATCAGATACGTGAGCACCTGCTTGCGACGCCGGAGCTCCTTCGGCGGGAGGAGGAGAGAAGAGCGCGCTATCCGGAGGCAGATCCGGCATATCGACTGCTGACAGAGGATATTCTGATCTGTGCGGCGACCTATTATACCGCGCCGGAGCTCTTTTCGGAGCGCGGAGAGGCAGAGGAGATGGAGCGCTTTCGCCTCACGCCGGTGCAGAAGAATCTGCCGCTGGAAGCTGTGCCCTTCTATGATGCGGTGGAGATCGCTCAGTACGAGGCGCAGCTCAGGGAGAGCGGACTTCAGTTTCTGCTCTCGCAGGAACGGCTGAGAGTCAGGAGCTACCGCCTTTCAGCCAGAAAGCAGCCGGAGCTTCTCAGTGCAGGGACAGCGCGCGGAGAGGGCTATGATCTTCTTTCCTATGACCGCAGGGGGGAGGAGCTGCACATTGCAGTGAAGGTCACGACAGGACCGGAGAATGAGAGCTTTCGCATCTCTGAGGCGGAGCGCCTTCGGAGCGCGCGGGACGCAGAGCACTACCGCCTGTATCGCCTCTATGATTTTGACCGCGAGACAGGACGCGGACGCTGCTCTGTATACCGCGGCGATCTGAGTTCCTTCTGTCTGAACCCGGAGAGCTACCGCGTGATGTTCTGAGAACCTGCGGCTGAGCTATTTCGACGATAAAAGAGCGAATAAAGCTTATATTTCCTGTGATTTTGAGAACTTGTGTACTGTGACGCTTTCTGCTACACTTGCCTTGTTGCTGCAGCTGTTGAAGACAGCTGGGCGGGATGCAGAGTGCGGTGAGGCAGCCGCAGTGCATAACAGGGCCGTAAGAGACGGCGCACAAGGAGGAAGCTTATGAAGTACGTATGTCAGGTATGCGGATATATCTATGACGAGGTAGCAGGAGATCCGGATAACGGAATTGCAGCGGGCACAAAGTGGGACGAGCTCCCTGAGGATTTTGTATGTCCGCTCTGCGGCGTCGGGAAGGACGAGTTCTCCGTCGAGGAGTGAGCTCAGACCAGATCGGAATGTACTCCTGCACGGCGGTGAGGGAGCAGAAATTCTGTGGAGAACAGCAGCAGTACAGGTAAACAAGCCGGAAACAGGATACAGCAGGGGCCCCGCGGACGCGGAGCCTCTTTGTTCCGTGCCTCTGCTGTCAGGGGAGAGACGATACACTGGATATAGACAGAATATGGGGAAAGATGAGGCGCGCGCTTCACAGAGGAGAGATCAATGTATATTATCGCAGGACTTGGAAATCCGGGAGCAGAGTACGAGAATACGAGGCATAATGTGGGATTTCACGTGATAGACTGCCTCGCAGAGCGAATCGGTACAGAGCTGACAGAGAGGAAATTTACTGCGCTCTGCGGGCGCGGTCTGCTCTGCGGCGAGAAGGTGCTGCTCTTAAAGCCGCAGACTTATATGAACAGCTCCGGACAGAGTCTCCGCGCGGCGGCGGATTTCTATAAGGTAGCGCCGGAGGAGATTATTGTGATCTCGGATGATATCGACCTTGCACAGGGGCAGCTCCGGATACGTCTGAAGGGCAGCGCCGGAGGCCACAATGGGCTGAAGTCCATCATTTCCCACTTAAATTCTCAGGAGTTTATGCGAGTGCGCGTTGGAATCGGAGGAAAGCCGGAGGGATGGGATCTCGCAGATTATGTGCTCGGGAAGCTGAAGGGAAATGATGCAGAGGCCATGGAGCAGGCCTACCGCACTGCGGCAGAGGCAGTGGAGGTCATACTCTCCGATGGCGGCGAGCGGGCCATGAATCTTTATAATCGAAAGGCACTGTCATGAGCATATTCCAAAATCCTCTGAAGGATCTGGAGAGCTATGCTGCGCTGAGCCGAAGAGCAGAGCAGGCTGGGGGCCCGCTTGCGGTGACCGGCATCGCAGATGCGGCCAAGGCTCATCTCATCAGCAGTCTCTGCGAGAACTCCCGCAGGTGGAAGCTGGTGGTGAGCTATGATGAGGGCCGGGCAAAGGAGCTCTGTGATGACTGCCGCTGCTTCTCCGAGCGGGCGTGGCTGTATCCCGCGAAGGATCTGCTCTTCTTTGCGGCAGATATTCGCGGGCATGAGCTCTCCGCTGCGCGCATCGAGCTGTGGGGGCATCTCATGGAGGAGCCGGGCGGCGTCGTAGTAACTACCATTGATGCGCTGATGGATCAGCTCGATACCCCGGAGGAATTTCGCGCATCGGTATTTACCATAGATGAGAGCGACCGTCTGGATCCGCAGAAATTTGCAGAAAAACTCACGGCGCTCGGCTATGAGCGCACCGCGGAGGTGGATGGCATCGGTCAGTTCTCGATCCGGGGCGGCATCATTGATTTCTTCCCGGTGACAGAGGAGCTCCCGGTGAGAATCGAGCTGTGGGATACAGATATTGACTCGATCCGGAGCTTTGACCCGGAGAGTCAGCGCTCTGTGGAGCGGCTTCAGACTGTGACGGTCTACCCTGCGCGGGAGCGGGAGCTCGGCGGAAGCGCATCTTTTCTCCGATATTTTGACCTTCGTGATACGCTGATTTTTTTTGATGAGCCGGTGCGCTGTGAGGAGCGCGCGCGAAATATAGAGCAGGAATTCCGGGAGGGCATGGCAGGGCGCTTAGCTTCCGGCCAGCTCACGGAGGCGGAGATCCCACAGCTTTTCTCTGCAGAGGAGATACTGGAGGAGTTGAAGACAGAGGTCACGCTGTGCCTCTCCGGACTGGACGCGCGTTTTCCGGAGTACGGAATCCGTGAATACTTTTCTCTCGGTGCAAAGACTGTGGCATCCTTCCCGGGAAGCTTTGAGCTTCTGATTGCGGATATGAAGCGCTATGAGCAGGAGAAGTGGCGTGTGGTGCTGCTCACGCCGTCGCGGACCAGGGCCGGACGTCTCGCACAGAGCTTCCGGGAGTACGGACTCTCTGCCTTCTGTCCGGATGCGCCGGATGGGAGAGATGCAGCCCTTCCCGAGGCTGTGCGCAGCTCCATCATGGTGATGCATGGGAATCTGCACAGGGGTTTTGAGTATCCGCTGCTTCAGTTTGCACTGCTCTCGGAGAGCGATCTCTTTGGGAAGACAAAGCGGAAGAGCAGGAAAAAGAAATATACGGAGGGGAGTCGCATCTCCAGTCTCTCCGAGCTCTCTATCGGGGATTATGTCGTTCATGAGGACTACGGTCTCGGCATCTATCAGGGAATCGAGAAGATAGAGGCGGATGGTGTGGTGCGGGACTATATAAAGATTCAGTACCGCGGCGGAGACAACTGCTATGTTCCTGCGACAAAACTCGATGCCATACAGAAATATGCGGCGGGAGACGCGCCCGCTCCGAAGCTGAACCGCCTCGGCGGCCCGGAGTGGGGCAAAACCAAGGCGAAGGTGAAGGGTGCGGTAAAGCAGATTGCAAAGGAGCTGGTGGAGCTCTACGCCAGCCGCATGAAGCAGCGCGGGCACAGCTATGGCCCCGATACGGTGTGGCAGCAGGAGTTTGAGGAGCTCTTTCCCTACGAGGAGACGGAGGATCAGAAGAAAGCAATCGCAGATGTGAAGCGGGATATGGAGAGCGGGCAGGTGATGGATCGCCTGATCTGCGGAGATGTGGGCTACGGAAAGACAGAGATCGCACTTCGCGCGGCCTTCAAGGCAGTGCAGGAGGGGTATCAGGTGATCTTCCTCGTGCCTACGACCATACTCGCGCAGCAGCACTGGAACAGCTTTACGCAGCGCATGAAGGACTTCCCTGTCCGGGTCGATCTGCTGTGTCGCTTTCGCACAGCGGCAGAGCAGAGAAAGACACTCGCAGATTTTACAAAGGGGCAGGTAGATATTGTGATCGGGACACACCGCGTGCTCTCAAAGGATATCAAACCAAAGAATCTGGGGCTGCTCATTGTGGATGAGGAACAGCGCTTCGGCGTGACGCACAAGGAGAAGCTGAAGCGGCTGAAAAGAGATGTGAATGTTCTGACGCTCACTGCGACGCCAATTCCGAGAACGCTGCACATGAGTCTTGCGGGGATACGGGAGCTCAGCATACTGGAGGAGCCGCCGCAGGACCGCCAGCCGATTCAGACCTATGTGATGGAGTACAGCGATGAGACTGTGCGGGAGGCGGTGCGCCGGGAGATAGCCCGCGGCGGCCAGGTGTATTTTGTCTACAATCGGGTGAATCATATTTCTGATATTGCAGCGCGGCTTAAGATTCTGGTGCCGGATGCAGAGGTCGCCTATGCGCACGGGCAGATGAACGAGCGGGATCTGGAGCGCATCATGCTGGATTTTATGAACGGCGATATTGACGTGCTGGTCTCCACAACCATTATTGAGACCGGCCTGGACATCCCGAATGTCAACACAATCATCATTCAGGACGCAGATCACTTCGGCCTCTCTCAGCTCTATCAGCTGCGCGGCCGCGTGGGGCGTTCCGCGCGGACGGCCTATGCCTTTCTTCTGTACCGGCGCGGACGCATGCTCACGGAGGAGGCAGAGAAGCGTCTCAGGGCGATACGCGAATTCACCGAGCTGGGCAGCGGTATCCGCATCGCAATGCGGGATCTTGAAATACGGGGCGCGGGCAATGTGCTCGGAGCGGAGCAGCACGGACATATGCAGGCAGTTGGTTATGAGCTCTACTGCAAGCTGCTGAATCAAGCGGTGCGCCACCTCTCCGGCAGGGCGGAGGAGCAGGACTTCACGACAACGGTGGATGCAGTTGCAGATGCCTATATTCCGGCTTCCTACATAAGGAGCGAGGAGCAGAAGCTTGATATTTACAAGCGCATCGCCTCGGTAGAGACGGAGGAGGATGAGCTCAACATGCAGGATGAGCTGCTGGATCGCTTCGGGGATATTCCGAAGTCTGTGACAAATCTGCTTCTCATTGCACGGATACGCAGTGCGGCGCACAGGCTCGGCGCCTCAGAGGTAAATGTCGGAAAGAGCGAGACGACAGTCACAATGACAAAGGAGGCCGTGCTGGATGCTGCGCGGATCCCGGAGTTTATCAGCAGCTACAGAGGAAAGCTCTCGGTGCGGCCGGGAGAGCAGGTGCGCTTCATTCTTTCGGATGGAGAAGGGAGGGGAGACCGGACGGCCGTCCTCTCCGATGTCAGACAGCTGATCGAGGGGCTTGGCATGCTGCGGCCGGAAAGCCCGGAAAAAGCCTGAAATATGGGAGTTTTACTTGACAATGCAGGGTGTGATCGTTATAAATAATGCATACAGTTTACTTCGCGGAATGAAGGCCGCGGTGTCTGAATTGAATCAATACAGGAGGATTTTACGATGAATAAAACTGAGTTAGTAGCTGCGATCGCAGAGAAGGCCGGACTTTCCAAGAAGGACGCGGAGGCTGCACTGAAGGCATTTGCAGAGGCGGTAGAGCAGGAGCTTGTCCAGGGCGGCAAGGTTCAGCTTGTCGGCTTCGGTACCTTTGAGGTATCTGAGAGACCGGCGAGACAGGGCAGAAACCCGAAGACCGGTGAGGCGATGGAGATCGCCGCGGCTAAAGCGCCGAAGTTCAAGGCGGGAAAGGCTTTAAAGGACGCTGTCAACGCGTAAGCTGGAATGAGAATTGATAAGTTTTTGAAGGTCTCCCGACTGATCAAGCGCCGCACTGTGGCGAATGAGGCCTGTGATGCGGGCCGAGTTCTGGTGAATGGAAAGGCTGTGAAGGCTTCCTATGATGTGAAGGAGGGGGATATCATTGAAATCCTCTTCGGACAGAAGTCGGTGAAGGCAGAGGTGACTGCCATCGCTGAGACGACGAAAAAGGAAGATGCAAAAGAGCTCTTCAGATATGTATGATTCTGAGATATCGGCTGTCGCATGCGGGCGTTCCGCTGCGGCGGCCGATATCTGCGTCTGTTCTGCATGTCGGTGGAGCGCAGACATGCGACAGACCGCATTGCTGCGATAAGTCTTGAAAATCAGCCTGGAATGACTTATCATACAAATAAATGTGCGAATTGCATGGAACTGCGTGAAAAACACGGATTATATGGGAGAGGAGGCGTGCTGTGGGGAGACAGAGAGCTGTGAGAAGGAAGACGGCGGATCGCGACAGCAACCGCATCGCGATGTTTGCGATCACGGTTGTGGTTATCTGCATGGCACTGGTCGTCAATGTGAAGGTGGCCTCTCTCAAGGAGAAGGCTGCGGCATATCAGGCGAGAGAGGAGGCGCTCTCGCAGCAGGTCGCAAAGGAGGAGGAGCGGGCTGCAGATCTTGAGCAGTACCGCATCTACGTTCAGACCAAGGAATATATTGAGAAGACGGCAAAGGAAAAGCTGGGCCTTGTCAATCCGGATGAGATTTTGCTGAAGCCGGAGCAGCAGTAAGCCTGGGACACAGCCTGACCTCCGGCCCTGCAAAACGGGTCGGAGGTCTTCATTTGAGAATGGGCGGGGACATCGTATGCGTCAGGTACAGAATGAAGTGAGAAATAACATCACCCGCTTTCACATGATAAAGCGCGGAGACCGCGTGATTATCGGGGTCAGCGGAGGCGCAGATTCCACTGCGCTGCTGCATATTCTGGTACAGCTGGGCGGTATTTTGAAGGCACAGTACCGGGTGATTCATATCAACCACGGTATCAGAGGCCCGGAGGCAGAGGAGGACGCGCGCTTTGTCGAGTCCCTCTGTGCGGGCTACCGGATTCCCTGCCGTATCGTGGAGGTGCAGGCAGAGGAGTTCGCAGAGAAGCACCGTATTTCTGTGGAGGAGGCGGGGCGTGTGCTGCGCTATTCTGTGTTTGAGGAGGCGGCACAGGCCTGGGAGCGAGAGGCAGATACCGAAAAGACAGTGAAGATCGCCGTCGCTCACAATAAGGAGGACAATGCAGAGACCATACTCATGCAGCTCTCCCGCGGGAGCGGATTGAAGGGCGTCGCGGGGATGAAGCCGGTGCGCGGCCGCATTATCCGCCCGCTGCTCACTGTCTCCAGAGCAGAAATTGAGAGCTATCTCAGAAAAGAGGAAATTTCCTGGCGCACAGATTCTACCAATCTTCATGATGACTACACGCGAAACCGCATACGGCATGAGATTCTTCCGCGGCTTGTGGGGGAGGTGAACCGCGGTGCGATCGACAACATCACCCGCGCAGGACGGCTCATCGGCGAGGCGGATCGCTACCTCATGCGACAGGCGGAGCGCTTTCTTTGGGACACGCTGGTGGAAGACAGAGACAGCGTCGGGATTTCAACTGCGGAGCTCTTGCGGCAGGAGTCCATCATCCAAAGCTATATGCTGCGCATCATGATAGGCAGGGTGAACCGCAGCATGAAGAATATTACGGCGAAGCACGTTGAGGATATTGCGCGGCTCTCAGAGGCAGAGACAGGAAAGCGGCTGGATCTTCCGTATGGGATGCAGGCGGTCCGTACCTATGACATGCTCTGGATCGGAAAGAAGGGCTTTGCCGGGGAAGCAGTTTCAGAGGAACCGGGAGCGGGGCAGGAGGGCTTTTACAGAGAAAATTTTCACTTTGACGTCTTTGATTACGGTCCGGATATGAAGATTCCGACGGGAGAGCGGATAAAGTGGTTCGATTATGACAAGATTGGTGATATTATGGAGATCAGACCGCGCCGGATAGGGGATTACATCATGCTTGAGAGCGGTGGAAGAAAAACAGTCAAGGCGCTGATGGCGGACGAGAAGATTCCTGCCGCAGAGAGGAATTCCATTCCCCTGCTCACTGTGGGATCGGATGTGCTCTGGGTGGTGGGGCACAGAATCAGCGCGGGCTATAGAATAGACAGCGGAACGAGGCGTGTCCTTGAGGTGCGCTATGAAGGAGAGTAAGATGGCAGAGCGTGTCAGAGTGATGATTCAGGAGGAAGAGGTCAAGCGGAGGATACAGGAAGTGGCAGATCAGATCAATGCGGATTACGGCGATACGCCTCTGCATCTCATCTGTATCCTGAAGGGCGGTGCGATGTTCATGTGCGAGCTGGCGAAGCGCCTCACCATGCCGGTATCCTTTGATTTTATGAGTGTATCGAGCTACGGCGGCGGCACCTGCTCCAGCGGCGTGGTGCGCATCATCAAGGATCTGGATGAATCTCTCGAGGGCAAGCATGTCCTGATTGTGGAGGATATCATCGACACGGGACGCACGCTCGCCTATCTCATTGACATACTGAATCAGCGCGGGCCGAAGGATATTCACCTCTGCACGCTTCTGGACAAGCCGGAGCGCCGCGTGAAGAAGCAGGTCAGAGTGGATTACACCTGCTTTACCATTCCGGATGAGTTTGTCGTGGGCTATGGTCTGGACTACGACCAGAAGTACAGAAACTATCCCTTTATCGGCGTGGTGGAATTTGATCCGGAGAATGCGGCCAAGGCGTGAGTGGCGTTCTGAAAAGTACAGCAGATACAGATGAAAAGAGGTTTTGACTTGAAGAAAGAAAATCCATTTCGGAATTTTACCTTCCTCTTCGTGATTATGATTGTGGTCTGGATGGTCACAAGTCTCGGCAGTGAGGTACTTGAGAAGCGGCTGTCAAAGGCGGAGTTCGACTCTCTGCTCGGCAGTGAAACCGTGGTGCAGGTCGTGATTCACCAGAACCGGGAGACACCGACAGGAAAGGTTCAGTTTATCTACAGCGACGCAGAAGGGAAGGAGAGCCGGGAGCGCTACTATGTCTCGGATGTCAATGCACTTCAGACTGAGCTCACAGAGAGAGGCGTCGACTATGTGCTGGAGGATGTTCCGGAGAGCAGTGACTGGATGAGCTACATACTGCCGGCGCTGATTGCGGTCGGCGGAGCGCTTGTGATCGTCTATCTCCTGCAAAACCGCGGCGCAGGGGGATCTAACTCGAAGATGATGAACTTCGGGAAGAGCCGTGCGCGTATGACGAAGGAGAATAAGGAGAACTTCAGCTCGGTTGCCGGTCTGGACGAGGAGAAGGAGGATCTGAAGCAGATCGTCGACTTCCTCAAAAACCCGGCGAAGTACACGGAGCTCGGAGCCAGAATTCCGAAGGGTATCATACTGACAGGCCCGCCCGGAACCGGTAAGACCCTGCTCGCAAAGGCGGTTGCGGGAGAGGCGGGAGTTCCCTTCTTCTCGATCTCCGGCTCGGATTTTGTGGAGATGTTTGTCGGTGTCGGCGCATCCCGTGTGCGGGATCTCTTTGAGGAGGCAAAGAAATTTGCTCCCTGCATTGTCTTTATTGATGAGATTGATGCGGTTGCACGGCGTAGAGGTTCGGGGCTCGGCGGCGGACACGACGAGAGAGAGCAGACGCTGAATCAGATGCTGGTGGAAATGGACGGCTTCGGTGTGAATGAGGGAATTATCGTTCTGGCAGCGACGAACCGCCCGGATATACTGGATCCTGCGATTCTGCGTCCGGGGCGCTTTGACAGAAAGCTCACCGTCGGTCGCCCGGATGTGCGGGGCAGAGAGGCCATTCTGAAGGTTCATGCGAAGAATAAGCCGGTGGGAGATGATGTGAATCTGGAGCGCATTGCCAGAACAACGGCCGGCTTCACGGGCGCCGACCTTGAGAATCTTCTGAACGAGGCTGCCATACTCACGGCGCGCGAGGGGAGAAAGTATATCGCGCAGGCCGACATCGACCGCGCCTTTATCAAGGTGGGGATCGGTGAGGAGAAGCGGAGCAGGATCATCTCGGAGAAGGAGAAGCGCATCACCGCCTATCATGAGACCGGCCACGCAATACTCTTTCATGTGCTGCCGGATATGGGACCGGTGCACACTATTTCCATCATACCGACCGGAAACGGCGCGGCGGGCTATACCATGCCTCTGCCGGGCAAGGACGAGATGTTCAATACACGCGGACGTATGCTCCGGGATATTCAGGTGTCGCTGGGCGGCCGCATCGCGGAGGAGCTGATCTTTGGCGATGTGACCACGGGCGCGAGCCAGGATATCAAGCAGGCGACCGCCATTGCGAAGTCCATGGTGATGGAGTACGGAATGAGCGAGAGGGTCGGACTGGTGAATTACGGAAGCGAGGGCGACGAGATCTTTATCGGCCGGGACTTCGGACAGACCAAGTCCTACGGCGAGCACATGGCGACCGTCATCGACGAAGAGGTGAAGCGCATTATTGATGAGTGCTACCGCGAGGCGAAGGAGATCATTCTTCAGCACAGAGCGGTACTGGATCGCTGCGCGGAGCTGCTGCTGGAAAAGGAGAAGATAGGGCAGGCGGAGTTTGAGGCTCTGTTTGCTGAAGTATCGGCATAAAGATATGAAGACTGGGGCTTTATTCAGTGACACGAGTGAGAATTACTGTGCACCGGCAGAGCCGGAGGCGGGGCAGCGCGTGCGCATCCGCTTCCGGGCTTATGCGGGGGATGTGCTTCGTGTTGAGCTTGTAAATGAGAAGACGGGTGTGGCGGTTCCTATGTCTGAGACGAGAAGGGACCGCTATTTTCGCTACTATGAAGCAAGCCAGGAGATGGGAAATGAACCACTTCGCTGGTATTTTCGCATCACAGAGGGGGAGGAGCTGCGCTACTATGACCGTCTTGGTGTCTCGGAGACCGCGCGTCACAGCTGTTTTCAGCTGATTCCGGGATTCCATACGCCGGACTGGGCGAAGGGCGCGATCATGTACCAGATTTTTGTGGATCGTTTTTGCAGCGGGGACTCAAAGAACGATGTGCTGGACGATGAATATCTCTATATTGGTCTTCCGGTGCGGCATATTGATGACTGGAATGAGATGCCCTCGACCTTTGATGTGGGTTATTTCTACGGCGGGGATCTGATCGGCGTGCAGAGCAAGCTCGGCTATCTGAAGGCTCTCGGCGTCGAGGTGCTCTACTTCAACCCGCTCTTTGTCTCGCCCTCCAATCACAAGTATGATACGCAGGACTATGAGCATATTGACCCACATCTGGGGGTAATTGTGAAGGATGAGGGGGAGCTGCTGTCGCCGGATGCGGTCAATAACGAGGAGGCTACGCGCTATATCTGCCGTACCGCAGACCGCGAAAATCTGGAGGCGAGCGATCGTTTCTTTGCCTCCTTCATGGAGGAGGCACATAAAATGGGCTTCCGCGTCCTGCTGGACGGTGTGTTCAATCACTGTGGCTCCTTCAATAAGTGGATGGACAGGGAGAAAATTTATAGCAGGCAGGGAGGATATGCGCCCGGCGCTTATGAGAGCATGGAGAGTCCGTATCATGATTACTTTGCCTTTGCGGATGATGCGCCCTCTGCCTGGCCGGACAATGTGAGCTATGACGGCTGGTGGGACAATGAGACTCTGCCGAAGCTGAACTATGAGGCGAGCGATGAGCTGGTGGACACGATACTCGGAGTCGGAAGAAAGTGGATCAGCGCTCCCTATCTGGCAGATGGCTGGCGGCTTGACGTTGCGGCAGATTTAGGGCAGTCCGTGCGTTTTAATCACAGCTTCTGGGCGCGCTTCCGCAGCGCGGTGAAGGGAGTCAATCCGAATGCGCTGATTCTCGCCGAGCACTACGGAGATCCCTCCTCCTGGCTGAATGGCAGGGAGTGGGACAGCGTGATGAACTACGATGCCTTTATGGAGCCGGTGAGCTGGTTCCTGACCGGTCTGGAGAAGCACTCGGATCGGGCGGAGCCCGCGCTTCGCGGCGATGGTGCTCATTTCTGGGAGAGCATGTGCGCAGGTATGGCGAGACTTCCGGAGAGCTCACTGCTCACGGCGATGAATCAGCTCTCCAATCACGACCACTCGCGCTTTCTGACGCGGACCAACGGCGTGGTCGGGAGATTGGAGGGCAAGGGAGGCGCCGCTGCAGAGAAGGGCGTGCGGATACCAGTGCTGCGCCAGGCAGTGGTGATGCTCATGACCTGGCCGGGGGCGCCGACCATCTATTATGGAGACGAGGCGGGTGTCTGCGGTTGGACAGATCCGGACAGCCGCAGAAGCTACCCCTGGGGACGGGAGAATCTGGGCCTGCTGGACTTTCATCGCTACATGTGCAGGGTACACCGGGACTCAGCTGCACTGCGGCGCGGCTCTCTCATACCGCTACGCATGGAAGAAAATCTCGTCTGTTACGGGCGCGTTCTCGGCAGAGACAGAGTGCTTACCTTTGTTTATACCGGCGAGGAGGCTGCGACGCTGGAGCTTCCCGTATGGTTGCTCGGCATCAGTGATGAGGATCATCTGAATCGGGTGATGCTGACCTCCGAG
This sequence comes from Fusobacterium naviforme, assembly GCA_003014445.1. Lineage (GTDB taxonomy): Bacteria > Bacillota > Clostridia > Lachnospirales > Lachnospiraceae > Moryella > Moryella indoligenes. The sequence continues at coordinate 122,779 of PYGH01000001.1, forward strand.
GTGGGCTACAATGTGGGAGTTATGGAATATCCCGTGCGGGACGGCGTGCTCACGCTCCGTGTCTTTGGAGATTCAGCCGGCGTGTTCCGGACAGAGGCGTAAAATACAATAAAAAGTACTTTACGTGACAGTAAAAATATGATAATATCTTTGTGTCGTAAAGAACGGCACGTGCGATAGTGGCGTAGTTGGTAACGCGCGACCTTGCCAAGGTCGAGACCGCGGGTTCGAGCCCCGTCTATCGCTCTCATGTAAAACCTCGGAGATACGTTGTTTCTTCAGCAAACAAGCGGCCTCCGGGGTTTTTAGTTTCCGAAAAACGGAACGCAGAAACCGGAAAAAGGCACACGGAAACGGTACATTTGTCACACGTGTGACTTTGGTGTCTGTGTGATCTTTTCAAAGTGTCCGTTGATAACATCGGTCTGCTTTCTCTTTTCAATTCCGATCACATCCCGGTATACTCTCTTCATTACACTGTCAGTTCCTCAACCTCCGCGATCAAGTATATATTCGTCCGGAACACCGATTGCGTGCATGATGCTGGCTGCATAGTGTCTCAGATCATGGAACCGAAAATGCGGGCAGCCGGAGCGCTTTCTTGCCTTGATAAAGCGGGCAGTCAAAGCATTAGGAGTGCATTTAATAATCTTTCCTTCAATTCCCTGCATTTTGCGTATTACAAATTCCGGCATTTCAATTCTGCGATAGCTAGCAAATGTTTTCGGCTGCTTGGTTATCCACTCGCGATTCTTATTGATTACGACTACTTCTTCAATCCGGATAAAATTCCCGTCAATGTCAGAACTGGTTAGCGCACAGATCTCGGAACGCCGGAGCGGGCCGAATGCCGCTAGTAGAATTGCAATCTCAAGTTCTTTGTCATTTACAAATGAGAGTAGTGTCACTTGGTCGATCATCGCGAAGTCTTCTGTGCTCATCTCTCTAAGCTCTTTACTTGTCATCATGTCTTTTCTAACCTCCTATGCATTTGCCGTTGTCGTTTGCCTTGGTGGCTTGCTTTCGTTTCGTTGTACCATTATGCTAGAATAGCGCTATGCGAACAACAAGAGTGAAATTGCACAAAATCGCATAGCGCAGTTTGTGCAAAACGTCGAATAACGCTATGCTCTTTTATGATATATAATATTGACGGGATAATAGGAGGCCCGCAAACATGGGATATAATGGATACACTGAAAAGAAAAAAGCAAGCAATGCGAAATACATGGAAAAGTTGAAACGGGTTTATATATGGCTTACGCCGGAAGAAAAGCAAGCCATAGAGGAAAAAGCAAAACGAGCGCAAAAATCAGTCAATCAATACATGAAAGATAAAGCATTATTAGATTAAAACGGGATACCAGGAACGAAACAAGCGCGGATCATAAAGGGCCGCGCTTTTTCTATGCTATTTTCACGGCTTGCACCGGTGTTGTTTTCCTGCTATAATGTTTTTCAAGAGGAGCCCCGGCGGCAGGTTCGCCGGGTCTCTCTGAATCGGTTTAGCTCTGTAGGCGGGCCGATTCTTTTTTTATTGCTTACTTCAGTAAATTTCCGATTGATTCTTTCGCTTCCTCAAGTGTTTTACACTTTTCCAGAATTTCCAGAATCGCTTTTACCAAAGCTTCAGAAACATTCATTTCATCCATTTTCCTTTCCTCCTGTTTCACCCTGCGGATACTCGCTTGCTTTTCGGTTGCCCGTGTCGCTTGCTGTGCCTTAACGATAACCGTAGACGGATACAAAGTCAACTCCTAAATTTCAAAGATTGTGAAAACAGCATAAAACCGTAGACGGTTATGCATGAATTAGTGTATAATATATAAAAACTGTAAAAGGAGCTATACATGGCAGTATCAGAGGCACACAAAAAAGCAAGCTATAAGTACAACGCCAGCCGGGACAGTATCACCATAAGACCGGAGAAGACAGAAGGCGCAGAGATTAGAAAAGCAGCGGCGGAAGCGGAGCAGAGTATACAAAACTATATCTTACAGGCAGCGCGGGAGCGCATGAAGCGCGACGGAAAGCTAGACTAAATCACAGCGCACACACACCACGCTTTCTTTTATTAACCGCTTGTCCGGGGAGACCGTGATCTGATACGCTTGTCCGGGGAGACCGTGATCTGATACGCTTGTCCGGGGAGACCGTGATCTGATTGTCTTTTTAGTCTTTATCTGCTATACTTTTAATGAGTAGCGGCGGAGCGGATACCGCTACCAGGTTTTTGGTTACGTCCCCGGTGTGCCTCACCGGGGATTTTTATATTTAGTAGATTAGTTTAGTAGTTCTTTTATCCGTTTGATTGTTTCCTCTTTACTTTCCGATGGTTCAATAATTGTAATAATTGCTTTTATTAAAGCCTCCGTTACTATCATTTCTTCGTTCCCCATGTTCTCCGCTCCTTTCCCAGCTTGCGTTGCTTCGCTTGCTGTGATTGCATACTAGAACTGTTGCGTGCGGATTGTCAAGCACTGTTGCGTGGGAAAAATCGATTTGTGAGAAGTGAGCAAAACACTGTTGCGTGAATTGTGGAAAATGCACTATTGCGTGTCGATGTATATACTTATATAACTATATAAAAGATACAGGAAGGAGGGATACAATGCCGGTATCAGAGAGTAAAAGAAAAAGCAATGACAAATATAATTCTAAGTGCGATTATATAAGCCTTAGACCGATAAAAGAAAAAGGCGAAACGATCAGAGAAGCAGCAAAGCAAGCAGGGCAAAGCTTGCAGGGCTATATATTGCAGGCAGTAGAAGAGCGCATGGAGCGCGACGGAAAAGTAGAGTAAACCACAACGCAAGCGGGGACTGGTCACATCCAGAACCTCGCTATTTTTTCGCCCTGATTTATACAACGCCCGCGCCGCCCGCCTCCGCCCTCACACGCACGCGCGCTCCAGCGCACACCAGACCACCCATACACACCAGACCAGGCAGGGTCACACGCCTACATATATACACTGATTATATAAAAGATAGGATGAATTAAGTACACAGCCGCCGCTACATAAACTGCATACATATACATAAAAAGAACAAATATATACATAAAATCGCATAAAAGAGTTGAAAGTATCAAAAAAAGACGGGAATACAAAAAAAGAGAGCGCATAAAAATGCTGGCAGGTTCTTTTGGGAAAATTCTTGCCTGTTACGGGTGCAGCAGCGCAAAAGTTTTCTAGGTAGGATCATTTTTTTAACACTTCAGGCGGTCTGGGGACAGGATTTTCAAGGGGATATCTTGACAAGACAGAAAAGTGCGCACATTCAGATCGAAAATAATTAGCAACTATTAGCGTTTACTGCGCTTTTTAGGTGTTAAAATGATAGCGTCAGAAAGTGTAGAGTCCTTGCAGAAATATCTGCGGGGATTTTTTAATGCAAAGATTTGGAGGCTGAGATGGAAGTGGTGAACAAGGAAGCCGCCAAAGCTGAGTATCTTGCCCGAAAAATGCGCGGGGAGCCGGTCAGGCTGAAGACGTTGGCTAGAGAACTTGGGATTACATATCGGCCTTTGCGGGAATGGAAAACAGAGGGGAACTGGGATTCTGGTTTGAAAGGCCTGCACGGCCCTAAGATGGGGAACCAGAACGCGAAGGGGCATAAGAATGCTAAAGGGTGCAAGACCAGCGGAGCCCCGAAGGGGAGCCACAACGCCGAGAAGGACGGCGCCTATAGTTCTATTACCTTTGAAACCACGACAGAGGCTGAAAGAGAATTAGCAGAGAATACCTCAACCAACGGAAAGGCTGCCCTTGAATATGAATTGCGCATTCTGAGAGTAAGGGAACATCGCATCTTGACTAAGATTGATGAATACGAAAGCCAGAGCGAAACAACATTAGAATCGTAAACATTTACGCTGACCGTGCTGCATCTGCCAGTAAAGATATTGAGAAACGAGTATCTTTTCTGAAAATGATTAAAGATAGTGAAAAGCACAATTTTGACGCTGTTATTGTGTACAAGCTTGACCGCTTTTCCCGTTCTCGTTACGATATGGCGAACTTCAAATACCGTCTTCGTAAAAACGGTGTCCAACTCATTTCTGCTACAGAAAACATAAGCACAGACCCAGAAGGGATTATCCTTGAATCTGTGCTTGAAGGTATGGCTGAATTTTATAGTGCTGAACTATCACAAAAGATAACACGTGGGCTTAGAGAATCCGCTTTCAAACATAATTCTATAGGCGGTTCTATTCCTTGGAACAGTTCAAGGGTGGAAATATAGAGGATGAAGATTTTAGGCGCATGGTTATTGACCTGTTTGTGAACTCCGTTACAGTATGGGACGAACTAAACGATTATTTCAAGATAACCATTGCTTGTAATCTCACGTCCCTGCCGACAAAAACGTACCGCCTACAGAAAGGCGGTACGTTTTTGTCGGATTTAGAACGCACTGCACCACAAAAGGTAGGTGGAAATGGTTTTTCAGCTTCAGTGTCGCTTATCTTGGTGGAGACCCGACACTTTTTATTCCTGGCGTCCTATACTCCTGTTTTGGCATGGCTATCTGCCGCGTCAGTAATCCACCCGGATGAGGCAGAGTCCCTGCGCGGGGGCCGTGTAGCCTGCGGCAGTGCGGTCCCTGGCCTCCAGAATCGCAGACATTTCCTCCGGGCTGCGCTTTCCAAAGCCCACCTCCAGAAGCGTGCCGCTTAGGATGCGCACCATGTGCTGCAGGAAGCCGTTGCCGTGAAAGTACATGCGGAGATAGGGGCCGGATACGCGTATCTCTATGGAATTCACAGTGCGGACTGTGGATTTTTTCATCCGCGGATTTCCGCAGAAGCTCCGGAAATCGTGCGTTCCGGTGAGCAGTGCGGCGGCTTCTCTCATGCGGGAGACATCCGGCATCTGCTCCAGCAGCGTCAGATATTTTCTCTCGAACACCGGCTTTGCATTTCCGGCGTAGCAGCTGTAGCAGTAGGTCTTTCCGACTGCCGAGTAGCGGGCGTGAAAGCGCTCCGCGGCGCGTCGCAGACCGTCCACGCTGATATCCTCCGGGAGATAGCGATTCATGTAGTCCTGAATTTCTGCCTCGCTGCGCGGCGTGTCCAGGCGAACGCTCGCGATCATGGCTTTCGCGTGGACGCCTGCGTCGGTTCTTCCGGCGCCTGTTACACTGACTGCGGGTAATGCTTCCGTCTGCGCTGTCTCTTTGGATGAGTCTGTGCAGTGCGCTTTTGTTTCTCTTTCCTCTCGATCCGCGAGGAGCATTCTGGCGAGAACTGTCTCCAGCTTGCCCTGTATGGTGTTCTCTGTGCTTTTCTGGTGCTCCCAGCCGAAGTAGCGGCTGCCGTCATAGCTGATCGTGAGCTTGTAGTTCTGCTCCATGTCTCTCCTCTCTGCACGTGTTTTACTGCGTACCTGCGTTTGTGAGGGGCGTGTTCCTCTCAAATACAGATATCCCGCTGTCCTTGTTCTGCTGAATATGCACCTGTCCCCTTTATCGGGCGGGAAAATTCTTCTTAAAGATAAGTATAGGGATTTCCCGCCGGCAGTCAACGAGAGGAGCGTTCGGTTCATAAAACCGACCGGAAATGAAAAGAAAGAAGCAAACACTTGCCGTCTGCTTTGCGCTAAAGTAAAGTGTAATAAATACGTGAAAGCAGCTGAGACGTATACGTCACAGTATAAGCTCATATGCAGGGGAGACTGGAATGCGGAAAAAGAACATCGGAATCAGATATCTGGCGGCGGGGGCACTGCTCTGCGGGGCGCTGCTGCTTGGGAGCGACAGTGCAGAAGCGGCTGTCGTCACGAAAAATACGGCGCAGGCGGAGCAGCGCTTTGCGGAGCTGAGCTTTGAGCCGTCCCGTTTTGTGCTGCCGGAGGATGCCCGGGCGCTCGTTGTCGTGGAGGGCTTTGCGGTGAATGGCGGACGGAGTGTCTATCAGGCAGAGTATACTGCGGATCCAAAGCTCTGGAACCGCGCGCGGGTCACAGTCTTTACAAAGAATACGGAGGGTGGCTGGACAGAGAAAATCCAGTCTGCGGCAGTGTATGGCTGGGGAGGCATGTCAAACCACCGTCACTCGGGGGACGGCAGTACACCGATCGGACTGTGGAAGGCGGACACTCCCTTTGGTCTGAAAGCTGCGGAGCCGGGTTTTCCGGCGGACTACATACAGATCTCACGGAGTGCGCGAAATCAGTTCTGGTCGGATATGAGCAACCGCCTGGAGACGAATGGCGATATCGCTGCGCAGAAGGGAGAGCAGCTCTGGGCGGACTGGGCCACGACGATCTACGATTATGCGCTGAATTCCGGCTTCAACAGGGACCGGGCGCAGCCCGGAACAGGAACGGCGCTCTTTCTGCATTGCACGAAGGCCGGAAAGCCCTCCACCGCCGGCTGCGTCGCCATGGATCCGGAGGCGATGAAGGGCATACTGCGTCTCTATGCGAAGGGCGGGCTCTACGTCGCACAGGCGCCGGAGAGTCAGTTTGAGTCAGTATATACAGCATATTCAGAGACGGGAGCGGCTGCAGCGGGAGCGTTCAGGGCGTCTTGGCGGCAGCTGCCGGAGACGCAGACCATCGTTCTGGAATAGGAGGGGGAGTTGAGATGAAGAGAAATAATCACTGGGCGGTGGTCGGGACGGCTGCCCTTCTTTCCGCAGCACTCGCCGTGAGCGCGCAGGCGGCAGGTTTCACAGCTGTGCGTCAGACCATGTATGTGGCGGCGAGCGCGCTGAATGTGCGCGCAGAGCCGAGCCTCTCCGGCGCAGTCCGGGGAGAACTCTACAGAGGTGAGGCGGTGAAGGTGACGGGACTTGATGGCGAGTGGGCGCGGATTGAGCTGAACGGAAGCAGCAGTTATGTGGCGCGACGCTATCTCACGGAGACGGTTCCCGCGGCCGGGACGGCGTCGACCGCCGGAGCCGGCGCGACAGAGGGTGCTGCGGCAGAGCTTCCGGCGGGGGTCACTGTCTCAGAGATCACGCTGACAGATGGCCTTCGCTATGCGGAGTTTTCAAAGATCCACAGCGGCGCTGCGCAGCTCTACCGGAACACGAAGGGGGCGCACGGAGATATCGTGATCGCGGTAAATGCCGGTCACGGCACAAAGGGCGGTGCGTCCGTGAAGACGCAGTCGCATCCGGACGGGAGCGGAAAGGTGACAGGCGGAACCAATGCGCACGGCATGGTGCAGTCCATGGCGGTCTCCTCCGGGATGGATTTTGCGGACGGAACGCCGGAGCATGTGGTGAATCTGAAGGAGGCGCAGCTTCTTAAGAAGAAGCTTCTCGCCCGCGGCTACAGCGTGCTGATGATACGGGAAGGAAGCGATGTCCAGCTGGACAATATCGCCCGCACGGTGCTCGCAAACAATTACGCGAGCTGTCACGTCGCAATACACTGGGATGCGACGAGTTCAGATAAAGGTGCCTTCTTCATGAGCGTTCCCGATGCGCTGAAGTCCATGGAACCGGTCGCCTCCACCTGGCAGAAGAGTGAGCGCTTCGGTGCGGAGCTCATCGCGGGACTGAAGGGCCGCGGCGTCAGAATCTACGGTGACGGAACGATGGATATGGATCTCACACAGACCTCCTACTCCACGGTTCCGAGCGTGGATATAGAACTCGGGGATAAGGTCTCGGATCACGGCGCAGGGACACTGGATACACTTGCCGAGGGACTGGCAGACGGAATCGAGCAGTATTTTAAGTGAAAAAATGCCAGCTGATGTGCGCAGAAAATAAACAGGAGCGCTGTGCGTGCGTTAAAAATGGACAAAACAGCCAATACTGTGTGCCCCCGTAAAGTTTACGGGGGCATATTGATGTGCTAAAATAAATGCATATGCTTTTTCTGAGGGCGAAGGCAATACAGTCTGAGGAGAACGGAGGGAGACGAAATGGCGAAGGAAACAATAGATGCGATTCGCAGAGCAGAGCAGGAAACTGTGCATGCAGAGGCAGAAGCAGAGAGACAGGCCAGAGAGCTGCTCCGAAAAGCGCAGGAGGAGGCAAAGGCCCTGATAGAAAAGAAGGTGGAGGAGGCTGCGGCGCAGGCTGCGGAGGCAATGCAGATCGCAGAGCAGGAGAATGCAGCGCTTCTCTCTGAAAAACAGAAGGAGACGGAGGCAGAGATCCAGCTGCTGAAAAATCGCGCGGAGAAGAAGCTTCCGGAGGCTGTGGAGAGCGTGCTTCAGTCCCTGACGGAATAAGCGCGGCGGAAAGGAGCGGCGTTTTATGGCAATTATGAAGATGAAGCGGGCGGTGATACTCGCAAAGAAGCGGGATCGCAAGTCCATACTCGAGCTCCTGCAGCGCATGGAGCTCATGGAGGTAGCTCCGGGAGGTGAGGAAGACGAAGTATTCCGGAGAGAGGACACCAGCGAGACAGTTCTTCTGCTGAGACAGAAGGCGCAGACCGCACAGCGCGCACTCTCTGTGCTGGAACTCTGGGCTCCGGAGAAGAGCGGTATGCTGGACAGCTTCGCGGGACGGGAGGTTCTCACGGAGGAGGAGTACCGGCGGCGCGCAGTGCACTGTGAGGAAGCCCTCACGCACTGTGAGGAGATACTGGGGCTCGAGAAGCGGCACGCGGAGCTCGCGGCGGAGCTTCCAAAGCTGGAGCAGCAGCTCATCGCGCTGCAGCCCTGGCTGCTGTACGATCTCCCGCTGAGCTATGTCGGGACGGAGAAGACAGCCGTCTTTACAGGCACACTGCCGCATGAAGTACATCTTGAGGAGCTGACAGAGAAGCTCAGCGCAGCGCTTCCGGATACGGCTTTTGATGCGAATATTGTGAGCGCAGCGAAGGAGCAGACCTGTATCTTTGTGGTCTGTGGAAAGAAGGACGGAGATCAAGTCTTCACAGCGCTCCGGAAGCTCGGCTTTGCGCGCCCCCCGGCGTCCGATGTGAACCCGGCGGCGCAGAGTGCAGCTGTGACGGAGGAGAAAAGCCGACTGCAGAGAGAGAAGGGGGACACAGAGCAGGCGCTTCGGGAAAAAGCGGAGCACCGGGAGGCAATACGCTTCGCGGCGGACTGCTATACGCTTCGCGCAGAGAAGTATCAGCTGCTCAGTACACTGTCGCAGAGCAGACGTACCTTCCTGGTGAGCGGATATCTGCCGGAGCAGAAGGAAGCAGCGCTTCAGGCGGCATTAACCCCGTATGACGCCGTACTGGAATTTGAGGAGCCGGAGGACGCAAAGGAGACTCCTGTGCTGCTTAAGAACAATCTCTTTGCGGAGCCCTGTGAGAGCATTGTGGAGGGCTACGCGATTCCGGCGGCGGATTCCTTTGATCCGAGCTTCATCGTGGCGCTGTTTTATTATATCCTGTATGGCATCATGCTGAGCGATGCGGCCTATGGCATCATCATGGCGACGGCAACAGGGCTGCTGCTCAGGAAATATCCAAATATGGAGAAGGGGCTGAAGCGCAACATACGTCTCTTCTTCTACTGCGGAATCGCGACGACGGTTGCGGGCTTTCTCTTCGGATCCTTCTTTGGGGACGCGGTCAATGTGATCGCAACGACCTTCTTCCACCGCCCGGACTTAAGACTTGGCGCACTGTGGATGGAACCGATCAACGCACCGATGAAGATGCTGGTCGTCTGTTTTGCGATTGCGATTATTCACCTCTTTGTGGGACTCGGCTGCAAGCTCTGGATCTGCATACGGAAGAAGGACTATGCCGGAGCGGTGTTTGATGTGGTGTTCTGGTACCTTCTCGTGGGAGGACTCATCGTCCTTCTCATGACGCAGCAGATGGCCGCGGATATGTTCGGCATCGCCCCATGGAACGCAGTGATGGCGGAGCCGGCAAAGTGGTGCGCAATTGTCGGCGCGGTGGGGATCGTGCTGACCGGCGGAAGAGAGAGCAAAAATATCGGCGCGCGTCTCGGCTCCGGACTTTACTCGCTCTATGGAGTCAGCGGATATCTGAGTGATATCCTCTCCTATTCGAGACTCATGGCGCTCGGTCTTGCGACGGGCGTTATCGCGCAGGTTTTCAATAAGATGGGCTCCATGCTCGGCGGAAATCTGTTCGGTATGATTGTCTTTGTTCTGGTGTTCTTCATCGGCCACACGATGAATATACTGATCAACGCGCTGGGCGCCTACGTCCACACGAACCGTCTCACTTATGTCGAGTTCTTCGGCAAATTTTATGAAGGTGGCGGACGCAGATTTGCGCCGTTTGCTGTTAATACGAAATACTTCAAATTCAAGGAGGATCTATGATTATGAGTAGCTTGGGAGTTGCATTTGCATTGCTTGGAGCTGCATTGTCCGCACTTCTTTCCGGCGTCGGAAGCGCAAAGGGCGTAGGAATTGCCGGTCAGGCGGCAGCAGGTGTCACGACGGAGGATCCGAATAAGTTCAGTCAGGTTCTGATTCTGCAGCTGCTTCCGGGAACCCAGGGTATCTATGGCCTGCTGATTGCCTTCATCACCATGACCCAGATCGGTGTGATGGGCGGAAGTGCAGACATGTCTCTCGCGAAGGGACTTCTGTACCTTGCGGCCTGCCTTCCCATGGGTGTAGTGGGCCTCTTTTCTGCGATTGCGCAGGGCAAGGCGGCAGTGGCTTCCATAGGCCTTGTCTCGAAGAGACCGGATCAGTTCGGTAAGGCGATGATATTCCCGGCGATGGTTGAGACCTATGCAATTCTTGCATTGCTCATTTCCATCCTTGCGATTTTCGGCGTCGGCGCCCTGAATGTCTGAGCCGGATGAAGCGGACAGAGGGATTTCTTGAAAGGGAACGATATGACAGGGCTTGAAAAGATCATTGAGGACATTCGCACGGAGTCCAGAGAGGCGGCGGAGGCGGTCTTAAGGCAGGCGAGGTCTCAGGCAGCGGCAGTTGCTGAGGAAGCGGAGGCCGAGGCCAGGACACAGTGCGAGAGGATAGAGAGGGAGAGTGCGGCGCGCATCGCGGAGGCGGGGGAGAGAACCCGCTCTACTGCGGAGCTTCAGAGAAGACGGGCGCTTCTCTCTGCGAAGCAGGAGCTGATTTCGGAGGTGATGCTTGCGGCGAAACAGGCCGTGCGGGAGCTTCCGGCAGAGAAATATTTCGCACTCATTCTTAAGATGAGCGCGGCCGCCGCGCATGGCGGCGAGCGTGGAGAGATCCGTTTTTCAGAGTCGGACAGAAAGTGTCTTCCGGCGGATTTTGCAGAGCGGCTCAAGAAGCTGCTGCCGGCGGGGGCGGAGCTCTCTGTATCGGAGCGCCCTGCGGAGATTGAGAGCGGCTTTTTGCTGGATTATGACGGGGTGGAGGAGAATGGCTCCTTTGATGCCGTGTTTGCAGAGAAGAGGGAGCAGCTTCAGGACAGGATACACAGGATACTGTTCTGAGGAGCGTGAGACAGGAGACAGAATATGCCAGAAAATGATTTTGTATATGCGGTTGCGCGCATACGTGCGAAGGAGCTCTCGCTCCTCTCCGCTGCGTTTCTTGAGCAGCTGCTCGCGCTGCCGGATGAAGCTGCCGGTCTGAAGCTCCTGAATGAACATGGCTGGGGATCCGCGGGACAGGACGCAGGGACCGTGCTCTCTGAGGAGCGGAGAAAGACCTGGGCGCTGATCTCTGAGCTGACCGGCGGGCAGATGGAGATATTTGATGTATTTCGCTGTGAAAGTGATTATCACAACCTGAAGGCCGCAGTCAAGGACAGCTGCTCGGAGACGCATATTCCGGGGATCTATGTGGAGGACGGTGTGATCCCGGCGCAGCTCATACGGGAGGCGGCAGAGACACATGATTTCTCCGCGCTGCCGAAGCAGATGGCGGCAGCGGGGGCGGAGGCGATGGAGCTTCTTCTCAAGACAGGAGACGGACAGCTCTGTGACTGTGTGCTGGACCGGGCGGCGCTGATTGACATGAGGGATGCCGGAAAGCGCAGCGGTGAGGAGCTATTGGCGCATTACGGTGAGCTGCGCTGTGCAGCCGCGAATATTAAGACGGCTGTTCGCGCCTGCCGCACAGGGAAGGACAGAGAGTTTCTTCAGCGTGCCCTCGCGCCCTGCGAGACACTGAACCTGTCTCAGCTGACAGAGGCGGCGATGAGCGGCATGGAGGCGATCTGCTCCTATCTGGAGCACACAGACTATGCGGATGCGGTAGGGGAGCTGAAGAAGAGCCCCTCCGCCTTTGAGCGCTGGTGCGACAATTCCGTGATCCGGAGCATACGTCCGCAGCTGTACAATTCTTTTGGGCCAGGACCGCTTGCGGCATTTATTCTGGCGCGGGAGAATGAGATACGGACCGTCCGCATCATCCTCTCCGGGAAACGAAACCGGATGGAAGAGGGCGTGATACGGGAGAGAGTGAGGGAGATGTATGTATAAGGTCGCGGTGATGGGAGACTGGGATTCAATCTACGGCTTCGGCGCGCTGGGACTCACGACAGTCAATGAGGACGGCGCCTCTCCGGAGGACGCTGCAAAGAAGCTGCTTCTTTTGAAGGAGCAGGGTTTTGCAGTCGTATACATCACGGAAGCGCTCGCGGCAAGGATCCCGGAGACGATCGATGCGCTGCGGACAGAGCCCATGCCGGCGGTGATACTCATTCCGGGAATTTCAGGCAACACCGGGGAGGGAATACGCGCGGTGAAGCGCTCCGTGGAGCAGGCAGTCGGTTCCGATATCATCTTCGGGAACAACTGAGACGAGTCAGTGACTGCCGGAGGCAAAAGCACCCTGCAGCCATCAAAATTGGAGGAATAGCAGCATGAGCAGAGGAACGATCAAGAAAGTCGCCGGGCCGCTTGTGGTCGCGGAGGGGATGCGTGACGCAAACATGTTTGACGTGTGCCGCGTCAGCGACCAGAGGCTGATCGGCGAAATCATCGAGATGCACGGTGAACTGGCTTCGATTCAGGTCTACGAGGAGACCTCCGGTCTCGCGCCGGGCGCACCGGTGGAGAGCACGGGAGTACCCATGAGCGTGGAACTCGGACCGGGACTGATCGGCAGCATTTATGACGGGATTCAGAGACCGCTGGACGATATCCTGAAGGTCACAGGCGGCAATCTTTTAAAGCGCGGGGTCGAGGTTCCTTCGCTGAAGCGGGACAGAGTATGGGAGTTCGTGGCAACGGCGAAGCCGGGGGACCGTCTGGTCGCGGGCGATGTGATCGGAACCGTGCAGGAGACGGCGACCGTGCTGCAGAAGATCATGATCCCGCCGGTTTATGCAGGTACGCTCATCTTAAAGAGCATCAGCTCCGGCTCCTATACCGTTGAGCAGGAGATTGCGGTGATTGAGGACGAGAAGGGCGCGGAGCACAGCCTCACGCTCATGCAGAGGTGGCCGGTGCGTCGCGAACGTCCCTACAGGGAGAAGAAATCTCTCTCTACGCCGCTTATCACCGGTCAGCGAGTGATCGACACCATGTTCCCGATCGCAAAGGGCGGTGTCGCGGCGGTTCCGGGGCCGTTCGGCTCAGGCAAGACGGTCGTGCAGCATCAGCTCGCAAAGTGGGCGGATGCGGATATCGTCGTGTATATCGGCTGCGGTGAGCGCGGCAATGAAATGACGGATGTTCTGAATGAGTTCCCGGAGCTGAAGGACCCGCGGACGGGCGAGTCTCTGATGCAGAGAACCGTTCTGATTGCAAATACCTCTGATATGCCGGTTGCGGCGCGTGAGGCGAGTATCTACACGGGTATCACCATTGCGGAGTATTTCCGGGATATGGGCTACTCCGTGGCGCTGATGGCCGATTCCACCTCCCGCTGGGCGGAGGCGCTCCGCGAGATGTCCGGCCGTCTGGAGGAGATGCCGGGCGAGGAGGGCTATCCCGCCTATCTGGGATCCCGCCTCGCGCAGTTCTACGAGAGAGCAGGCAGAGTGACGACGCTCGGAAGCGAGGGGAGAGAGGGCGCGCTGTCCGTGATCGGTGCGGTATCCCCGGCGGGCGGCGACATCTCGGAGCCTGTCACGCAGGCGACGCTTCGCGTGGTGAAGGTCTTCTGGAGTTTGGATGCCGCACTCGCCTACAAGCGACATTTCCCGGCAATCAACTGGCTCAGCTCCTACTCCCTCTACCTTGAGAATCTGGGAAAATGGTTCAATGAGCATGTTGAGGGCAGCGACTGGATGAAGCTTCGCGCCCGGCTGATGCTCCTGCTCACCGAGGAGGATGCGCTGAATGAGATGGTGCAGCTCGTCGGAATGGATGCGCTCTCCGCACCGGATCGCTTAAAGATGGAGGCGGCGCGCTCCATTCGCGAGGACTATCTGCATCAGAACGCCTTCCACGACGTGGATACCTACTCCTCCTTAAAGAAGCAGCATCTCCTGATGCAGCTCATTCTCGCCTACTACGACGAGGGGAGAGAGGCGCTGGAGCGGGGCGCGGATGTGAACAGGCTCGCCGCGCTGCCGGTCCGGGAGCAGATCGGCCGCTACAAGTACACGACGGAGGACAGGCTGGATCAGGAATATGAGGCAGTCCTTGCACAGCTCAGGCAGGAAATGAGCGAGGCTGTTTAAAGGAGGACGGAGCGAAATGCCGAAGGAATACAGAACAATAGAAGAGGTTGCGGGACCGCTGATGCTGGTGCGGGGCGTCAGCGGGGTCGCTTACGATGAACTGGGAGAGATAGAGCTTGCAGACGGTGAGAAGCGCCGCTGCAAGGTGCTGGAGATCGATGGCGGAAACGCGCTGGTGCAGCTCTTTGAGAGCTCCACCGGTCTGAACCTGGAGTCCAGTAAGGTGCGCTTCCTCGGGCGAAGCATGGAGCTCGGTGTCTCCGAGGATATGCTGAGCCGTGTCTTTGACGGCATGGGACGTCCGATCGACGGCGGTCCGGAGATCCTTCCGGATGAGCGCAGGGATATCAACGGACTTGCCATGAATCCGGCGGCGCGTGAGTACCCGGCGGAGTTTATTCAGACCGGAGTCTCCGCGATTGACGGCCTGAACACACTGGTGCGCGGACAGAAGCTTCCCATCTTCTCTGGCTCGGGACTGCCGCATGCGCAGCTCGCCGCGCAGATCGCGCGTCAGGCGAAGGTGATCGGGACAGATGAGCCCTTTGCAGTCGTGTTTGCGGCCATGGGCATCACCTTTGATGAGTCCAATTACTTCATTCAGAGCTTCAAGGAGACCGGCGCGATTGACCGCGCGGTGCTCTTCATCAATCTGGCAAACGATCCGGCAGTCGAGCGCATCTCGACGCCGCGCATGGCGCTGACCGCAGCGGAATACCTTGCTTTTGAGAAGGGCATGCACGTGCTGGTTATCATGACGGATATCACAAACTACGCGGATGCACTCCGCGAGATCTCTGCGGCGCGAAAAGAGGTTCCGGGTCGCCGCGGCTATCCGGGCTATATGTACACGGATCTCGCCTCCCTCTATGAGAGAGCGGGACGTCAGAAGGGAAAGCCGGGCTCCATCACCCTGATTCCCATACTCTCCATGCCGGAGGACGATAAGACTCACCCTATTCCGGATCTCACGGGCTATATCACGGAGGGGCAGATCATCCTGAGCCGTGAGCTCTACAGAAAGGGACTGGAGCCGCCGATCGATGTGCTGCCGAGTCTCTCCAGACTGAAGGACAAGGGAATCGGAAAAGGGAAGACGAGAGAGGACCACGCAGACACCATGAACCAGCTCTTTGCGGCCTATTCCCGCGGAAAGGACGCAAAGGAGCTCGCGGTGATACTGGGCGATGCAGCCCTCACGGACATAGAGAAGCTGTATGCAAAATTTGCGGATGCCTTTGAGAATGAGTATGTGAATCAGGGCTACCGGACAAACCGCAGCATAGAGGAGACGCTCTCTATCGGCTGGAAGCTGCTCGGCATACTCCCGAGAACGGAGCTGAAGCGCATCAAGGATCAGTATCTCGATGAGTACTACGTGCAGCAGTGAGCACCGCATTGCAAAAAGGGCGCAGGGCGGAATGCTCTGCTTAGACCGCGCAGTGCGGCGACAGGAAGGAAGGTTTAGGAATGGCGGGTAAGACAGTGAACCCCACCCGGATGGAGCTCACCCGGACAAAGCGGAAGCTTATGACCGCACGCCGGGGACACAAGCTCCTGAAGGATAAGCGGGACGAGCTGATGCGGCAGTTTCTGGAGCTGGTGCGAAAAAACAAGGCGCTTCGCGAGAAGGTGGAGCAGGGCATACGGGAGACGAATGCGAGCTTTGCGCTCGCCGGCGCCTCGATGTCGGATGAAGCCGTGCGCGTCGCCTTCATGAAGCCGCGTCAGGAGCTCACGCTGGAGGTGAATTACAGGAATATCATGAGCGTCGATGTGCCGCAGTACAGCGCTGTCACCCGTACCGGTGACAGCAACGATATCTATTCCTACGGCTTTGCCTTCACCTCTGCGGATCTGGATGCTGCGGTGAGCGGGCTCTCTAAGCTTCTGCCGGATATGCTCGCCCTCGCGGAGAGCGAGAAGAGCTGTCAGCTCATGGCCTCGGAGATAGAGAAGACGAGGCGCCGCGTCAATGCGCTGGAGCATGTGCTCATTCCGCAGATGGAGAGAACCATCAAGTTCATCACCATGAAGCTTGATGAGAATGAGCGCAGCTCACAGATACGTCTCATGAAGGTGAAGGATATGATGCTGGAGGAGGCACACCACTACAGGGAGAAGGCAGAGAGCTGCGTCGCGATATAGTGAAGCACGGAACAGCCGGAGATACCGTCGGGACCTGATAAAGAAGGATATGGGATCGAGCCGCAGCGCTGAGAAGGCGCTGCGGCTCTTCTGAGAGATTGGAGCAGAGATGGGAGAGAAGCTTACAAGAGCGGATATTCAGAAAATCCGGGAGGAGATCGAGCACAGAAAGCTCACACTCCGCCCGGAGCTCATCGCAGCGGTGAAGGAGGCCAGAGCGCAGGGAGATCTGAGCGAGAACTTCGAGTATTACGCTGCCAAGCGGGAGAAGAACAGAAATGAGAGCCGCATCGGCTATCTGGAGCGGATGCTGAAGAGTGCCACCGTGATCGAGGATCATTCCCGGGCGGATGAGGTCGGCCTGAACAAGGTGGTGGAGGTGCTCTTTGTGGAGGAGGGCGAGACGGAGAGCTACAAGATCGTGACGCCGATCCGCGGCGATACCATGGAGAATCGCATCTCCATTGAGTCGCCGCTCGGGAAGAGCCTGCTGCGTCACCGCGTCGGAGATACAGTGCAGGTAAAGACGGAGCTGGGCGGCTATCAGCTTAAGATACTTTCGATACGTGAGGACCACACGGACGACGAGATTCGCAGCTTTTAAGAAGGCGCTGATTCAATCGGCACTTCTTCTGGCGCATTTTTCGCGCACTTATGCTACACTGTAGGCAGTACAAGCGGAGGGCCGGGGGCATTCCGGCCGGAGGAGAGACAGGCGGACAAGCCGTCTTCAGAGGGAGAACAGGGCATGAAAACAACACTGGTAGTCATGGCAGCCGGAATCGGTTCCCGCTTCGGCGGGGGCATCAAGCAGCTGGAGCCCATGGGCCCGAACGGCGAGATCATTATGGATTATGCGATCTACGACGCGCGGCGGGCAGGCTTTGAGAAGGTCGTCTTCATTATCCGCAGAGATCTCGAGAAGGATTTTAAGGAGATTATTGGAAACCGCATTGCGCAGGTGATGGAGGTGGACTACGCGTTTCAGGAGCTCTCTGACCTCCCGGAGGGCTTCACGGTGCCGGAGGGGCGTAAAAAGCCGTGGGGAACTGGGCAGGCGGTGCTCTCGATCCGCGGAAAGGTGAATGAGCCCTTTCTCGTAATCAACGCGGACGATTACTACGGTCCGGAGGGCTTCCGCGCGATTCATGAGTATATGGTGCGTGAAATGCGGCCGGATGCCGACATTTATGACATGTGCATGGCAGGCTTTGTTCTGAAGAACACGCTCTCGGAGAACGGCGCAGTGACGCGCGGTGTATGCGAGGTCTCCGAAGCACAGGAGCTCACGGATGTGACAGAGACCTACGATATACAGCTGGAGGACGGCGTTCTGAGAGCGCAGGACGAGGCGGGAGCGCCGAGAAGCGTCAAGCCGGAGCAGTTTGTCTCCATGAATATGTGGGGACTTCCGCCGCGCTTCCTGTCCGAGCTGGAACGGGGCTTTCCGGAGTTCCTTGCCGCGCATTCCGGGAATCTGAAGAGCGAATATCTCCTGCCTTCCATCATCGATCACTGCATCAAGAGCGGCAAGGGAAGGGTGCGCGTGCTTCCGACGAATGACCGCTGGTTCGGTGTCACCTACAAGGAGGACAAGCCCACTGTGGTGGCCTCGATCCGGAAGCTCATCGCAGACGGTGTATACCCGGAGAAGCTGTATGGCTGATGCGGCGGTCCGCGGCGGCTGCATTACCCTCATCGGGATGCCGGCCTGCGGGAAGAGCTCTGTCGGCGTGGTGCTCGCGAAGAAGACGGGGCGGCAGTTTATCGACGGAGATCTCCTGATTCAGGGACAGACGGGAAAGCTTCTGAAGGAGCTCATCCAAGAGCTGGGGGACGAGGGCTTTCGCGCGCTGGAGGAGGAGATCAATGCCGGTATACAGGCAGAGCGCGCTGTGATTGCGCCGGGCGGAAGCATCGTCTACGGGGAGCGGGCCATGCGACGCTTTCATGAGCTGGGACAGGTGGTTTATTTAAAGCTTTCCTACCCGGCCATACGGCGGCGGCTCGGGGATCTCACGGCGCGGGGCGTCAGCATAAAGCCCGGTCAGACACTGAGGCAGCTCTATGACGAGCGGGTGCGGCTCTATGAGAAATATGCGGATATCGTGGTGGATGAGACCGGAATGAATACACGGCAGGTCGTGGAGGCCATCGCGCGTGCGGTGGGCGAGGCGCTGCCGGAGAAAAAAGCGGAGACATCGACAGGCAGCACCGGGCCAAGAGGCAGAAAGACAGGGAAGCGGAAAGCTGCAGCTGGAAGAGCAGAGTCGGGCGGCAGGACGCGAAGCGGCAGACAGCAGCCGCAAAGCAGTACAGGAAAGGGAAAGAGACATGGAAAAAGAGTTGTGGAAGCCGGGCAATCTTCTCTATCCGGTTCCGGCAGTGATGGTGAGCTGCGCAGACAGAGAAGGAAATAAGAATATCATTACCGTGGCGTGGGCGGGTACTGTGTGCTCGGATCCGGTTATGGTCTCGATCTCCGTGCGCCCGGAGCGTCACTCCTATCGGATGATTCAGGAGAGTGGAGAGTTTGTGATCAATCTCACGACGGAGTCCCTCGTGCGACAGACAGATGAGGCAGGTGTGAAATCCGGGAGAGATGTGGACAAGTGGGAGCTCCTGAAGCTCACGCCGGAGCCCGGGCACAGGGTGAAGGCGCCGCTCATCGCAGAGAGCCCGGTGAATCTGGAATGCCGCGTGAAGGAGATACTCCCGCTCGGCTCGCATCACCTCTTTCTCGCGGAAGTGCTCGCGGTTGATGTCGACAGGAGCCTTTTGAATGAGAAGGGGAAGCTGGAGCTCTCCCGGGCAAAGCTTGTGAGCTACTCTCACGGAGAGTACTACAGCCTCGGGCGGCTGCTCGGGAGCTTCGGCTATTCCGTGCGAAAGAAGCCGCAGAGCAAATAAGTGCCGAGAAGTATTTGCGCTTCGTCCCAGGGAGTGCTATAATACAGCGGTTCAAAAAGTGAGTTCGTGACCATCCTCACTTAAAACAAAACTACGGAGGTAATAGAATATGAGTTACAGAAGCAAGGACGGCGCGGGCACGCTTGCCTACGGCGCGATGCTCGCCGCAATCTACGCGGTGATCACCTATCTCACCGCACCCATCAGCTTTGGGCCGATTCAGTTCCGGATATCCGAGGCGCTCTGCATCCTTCCGGTCTTCACGCCGGCAGCAATTCCGGGGCTCTTTGCGGGCTGCTTTCTCGCAAACTTCATGTCGGGCGCTGCCCCCATGGATGTCGTGTTCGGAAGCCTTGCGACGCTGATCGGTGCCTACGGAAGCTGGAAACTGCGGAACAGAGGGACACTCGCGGCGCTGCCGCCGATTGCCGCCAATGCGCTGATTATCCCCTTTGTGCTGCGCTTTGCCTATGGCGCGGAGGATATGATTCCCTTCATGATGCTGACGGTCGGTATCGGAGAGGTGATTTCAGTGGGAATACTCGGAAATATGCTGCGCACGCTGTTGCTGCGCTACGGCAGGCAGCTGGTGGTACCGAGAGGTATGTAAGACTGGAAATTGCCCGGCGGAGCCGGGCTCATTTTCCATCTGCGGAGGAATATTATGGGAAGCTACCGGATCGATTTTGAGCATCCGAATCATATCTATTTTATGGGAATCGGCGGCATCAGCATGAGTGGTCTCGCGGAGATACTCCTGAAGGAGGGCTTTCGCATCAGCGGAAGCGACGCAAAGGAGAGCAGCTTTACGGACCGGCTCAGCGCGCTGGGCGCGACGGTTGTCTACGGGCAGCGGAGCGAGAATATCACGGATGATATCGACTGCGTCGTCTATACTGCCGCGATTCATCCGGACAATCCGGAGTACCGCACAGCCATGGAGAAGCAGATTCCCATGCTTACGCGGGCGGAGCTGCTCGGACAGATGATGCGGCGCTACCGCCGGAGCATCGCAGTCAGCGGTACGCACGGAAAGACCACAACGACCTCCATGCTCTCCCATATACTTGTGAAGGCCGGTACAGATCCGACTATTTCCGTCGGTGGGGTGCTGCCTCTGATCGGAGGGAATATCCGCGTCGGCGGTAACGACACCTTCCTTCTTGAGGCCTGTGAGTATACCAACAGCTTTCTCTCCTTTTCTCCGACCATGGAGATTATACTGAATGTCGAGGCGGATCATCTCGATTTCTTCAAGGATATCGACGATATCCGCAGCTCCTTCCACCGCTTTGTCGAGCGGCTTCCGGAGGACGGAACCGTGATTATCGACAGCCGCATCCGTGCGTACCGGGAGCTCGTCCGGGATTTCCCCGGCAGGGTTGTGACGGTCGGCACGAAGGGGGCGGATATCTACGCAGAGGAGCTTCTCTACGATGAATACGGACATCCTTCCTTTGTGCCTGTTGCATTCGGGGAGGCGCTTTCGCGCGTACAGCTCGCTGTGCCTGGAGAGCACAATATCTTCAACGCGCTGGCGGCAATCGCGGCGGGGCTGGAGCTCGGACTTCCGGCTGCGCGTATCCGCGAGGGACTTCAGGACTTCCGGGGAACCGTGCGCCGCTTTGAGAAGAAGGGGGAGCTGAACGGCGCAACCATCATAGACGACTACGCACATCATCCGCAGGAGATCGAAGCCACCCTTCGCGCGGCGGAGCATTATCCGCACCGGGAGCTGTGGTGTGTGTTCCAGCCGCACACTTATTCCAGAACCAGGGCGCTGCTGCCGGAGTTTGGAAGAGCGCTGGAGCTCTCGGATCACGTGCTGCTCGCAGACATCTACGCGGCGCGGGAGACCGATACCCTCGGCGTCAGTGCCGCGGATGTGGAGCGTGCCATCAACGCGGATACGCCGGGCAAGGCCCTCTATCTTTCTTCCTTTGAGGAGATTGAGCGCTATCTCATGGAAAAACTGTCCCCCGGCGATTTGTGTATAACCATGGGGGCGGGAGATATCTACCGCGTCGGCGAGGAGTTGCTTCAGAAGAGCAAAAAGTGAAGAGAATTAAAGATTTAAAGCCGGGATGTCGGAAAGACACCCGGCTTTTCCACAAGAGGAGGCGGAACTTATCAACTTATCCACAGAATCCACAGGAAAAAGCTATCAACATTGTGGATAAAGTTGTGGACAGGGAGGCGGCGCTTTGGGTTCTCAATTCCGTACCGCTGTGCTAAACTAGGCGGGAACAGGGCGCTGCACAGAACTCTGTGCGGTGCTGCGTTTTGAAAGGAACAGGTGACAGATGATGAAAATTAAATTCACCGGTCCCTGTGTGCCGACAGCCACACTGGTCGCGAATGAATTTATCGATCGATACATGCCTTCGGCAAACGGGGAATATGTAAAGGTATATCTCTATCTTCTCCGCCATGCGGAGGAGGAAATTACCACGGCGGAGATCGCCGATGCGCTGGAGCTGACCGAGGGAGATGTGCGTCGGGCGCTGACACGCTGGAAGAAGGACGGCCTGCTCGCAGCGCAGGGAGAGACTGCCGGGGAGGCTCTAAGCGGCGGAGAGCTGCCGCAGGAGCCAGTCCTTAAAGAGGCGGGCACGACAGAACAGCCGGAGGGCATGGTCTGCGCTGCGAAACAGGAGAGCCAGGAGGCAGTCACCGGGACAGCATCCGGGGCGGAAAACGCACTTTTGAATCCGCTCCCGGAGATCCCGGACAAGTCGGGTGTGAATTTCGCAAAGCTTCGGAAGGATCAGGAATTTACGGAGCTTCTCTATGTCATTCAGCGCTATCTCTCAAAGATTTTTTCGCAGACGGACAGTGAGACCATTGCCTATCTCTACGATGTGCTGAAGCTCCCGTCAGAGCTGCTCGTGTATCTCGCAGAGCGCTGTGCACAGAACAGAAAGACCTCTCTCCGTTACTTTGAGAGCGTCGCGCTGGACTGGTACCGGAGAGGTATTCGGACTGCGGAGCAGGCACAGCACAGCGCAGACAGCTACAGTACAGAGGTCTATGCAGTGATGAAGGCCTTCGGCCTGAAGCGGAGAGATCCGGGAACAGAGGAGCTGCGCTACATTCGAAAGTGGTTTGAGGACTATGGCTTCGCCAAGGAGCTGGTGCTGCTCGCCTGCGACAGAACACTGCTCCGGGCGCACAACCCGAGCTTTGTCTATGCCGACAGGATACTCACAGAGTGGCACAGCGCCGGGATTCACACTGTGGAGGAGGCAAAACGGCTGGAGGAGGAGCGCTCCGCAAAGCGGGGCCGGAAGAGCGGGGCGGGGGAGATGCGGAAAAACCCGCGGGGCGGCGGCACGCGCTTCAGCAATTTTGAGCAGCGGGACGATGATATTGATGCGCTCGCGCTTCAGATGATGAAGAAGCAGCTGGAGCAGGCGTGAGCAGAGTCAGCATTGCTGCGGACAGAGCGCAGCATGGCTTACAGACAAAGGAGTCACTATGGCACTGAGCAATTCGCAGTTCAATGCGATACTGCGTGAATATGAGCGGCTGCAGGCGGAGAATCGCCGGGAGTACGCTGCGCGAAGGGCGCGGGTGATGCAGGCTGTCCCGGAGCTGAAGCATCTGGACGACAGAGCCGCCGTCTCTGCGATGGAGCGGCTTAAGAGGAGCGTGCTCGGCGGCGACAGCTTCGCAGTACAGGGCTTTTCCGAGGAGATCGGCACGATTGAGGAGCAGAAGGCCGCCCTGCTAAAGAAGGCAGGCTTCCCTCCGGATGCGCTGGAGCCGCACTACCACTGCGCGGACTGCAGGGATACAGGCTTTATCGAGGGACAGAAATGTCACTGCTTTCACACGAGAGCCATCCGGCTTCTCTATGCCCAGTCGCATCTTGACAGAATCATGGAGCGGGAGAACTTTGAGACCTTTTCCCTCGAGTGGTACGATGACAGCCAGGTGCTGAATGCCATCGGCATGACAGAGCGCGCGTGGATGCGCCGCATCGAGGAGCGCTGCAGAAGCTTTGTCGAGAACTTTCCCAGAGAGCACGGAAGCATACTTTTTCAGGGAAATACCGGTGTCGGAAAGACCTTTCTCTCCAACAGCATTGCGAAGGAGCTGATCGAGCGGGGACAGTCTGTGATCTACCTCACGGCTGCAGAGTTCTTTGACTGCATGGCGAAGGTGCGTATTGAGAAGACAGATGATCTGAAGCTCCAGGAGCTGTACGACTATATATTCAGCTGTGATCTCCTGATCCTCGACGATCTGGGGACTGAGGTAGTAAATACCTTTTCCGCATCACAGCTCTTCTATCTTGTAAATTTCCGCCTGAACGCGCAGAAGGGAACGGTGATTTCGACCAACCTCTCCATGCGCATGCTGCGGGACAGCTATTCAGACAGAACCACCTCGCGCATTACCAGCGGATATGATATACTCATGCTCTATGGGGATGATATCCGCGCCAAGAAAAGAAAAAGAGAACTGGGACTCTGAAGGGAGAAAGAGGAGAGAACATGGCAAACGAAGACAAAGAGATCGAGACGATACCGGTAGGCCCGCTGGGACTCGTGCCCTTAAAGAGCTGCGAGGGGCTGGGAAAGAAGGTCAACGACTACCTGGTGCAGTGGAGAAGTGCAAGACAGAGCGAGCACAAGAACACCATTGCCTTTGCAGGTTATCAGAGAGATTCCTACATTATAAATACACAGATCAGCCGCTTCGGGACCGGAGAGGGGAAGGGAACCATACTTCAGTCTGTCCGCGGAGGGGATCTGTTTCTGATGGTGGATGTATGCAACCACAGCCTCACCTACTCTCTCTGCGGCATGACGAACCATATGTCGCCGGACGATCACTTCTCTGACTTAAAGCGCATCATCATGGCGGCAGCAGGCAAGGCGCGCCGCATCAATGTCATCATGCCCTTTCTCTATGAGAGCCGCCAGTACAAGCGGAACGGCAGAGAGTCTCTGGACTGCGCGCTGGCGCTTCACGAGCTCGTCAACATGGGCGTGGAGAATATCATCACCTTCGATGCACACGATCCGCGCGTGCAGAATGCTATCCCGCTGAAGGGCTTTGAGACCGTACAGCCCATCTATCAGTTCATCAAGGCAATACTTGCGGCCGAGCCGGAGCTTCGGGTCGATGCAGAGCACATGACGGTCATCAGCCCGGATGAGGGCGGCATGAGCCGGGCGATCTATTTTGCCAATATGCTGGGACTGGATGTCGGCATGTTCTATAAGCGCCGCGACTACACGCGTCTTGTCGGCGGCAGGAATCCCATCGTCGCGCACGAATTCCTCGGTGCGGATGTCGCGGGGAAGGATGTCATCGTGGTGGATGATATGATCTCCTCCGGAGAGAGTGTGCAGGACGTCGCGAGAGAGCTGAAGCGCAGAAAGGCAGGTAAGGTCTTCATCTGCGGAACTTTTGGCCTCTTCACGAATGGGCTGACCCGCTTTGACCGCTACTACGAGGAAGGTCTGATAGACCGTGTCTTCACGACAAATCTTGTCTATCAGTCCCCGGAGCTTCTCAGCAGACCTTACTACGTCAGCGTGGAGATGAGCAAGTATATTGCGCTTCTGATCGACAGCCTGAATCACGACACCTCGATCAGCGAGCTGCTGCAGCCAAGCGAACGCATACACCGCGTTCTGGAGAAGCACAGAGCGGCGCAGGCAGCCGGAAAGCAGGGATGAGGGGAGAAAAGAAGATGGCAGACGATAAGAAGCTGGTAAAGGAAATCACTTCCATGGACGAGGATTTCGCCCAGTGGTACACAGATATTGTGCGCAAGGCAGAGCTCTGTGATTACACAAGTGTCAAGGGATGTATGGTCATACGTCCGGCGGGCTATGCAATCTGGGAGGCCATTCAGCAGAACCTGGATGCGCGCTTTAAGGCGACCGGTGTGCAGAACTGCTCCATGCCGCTCTTTATTCCGGAGAGCCTTCTGCAGAAGGAGAAGGATCATGTCGAGGGCTTCGCACCTGAGGTCGCGTGGGTCACGCAGGGTGGGCTGGAGCCCCTTCAGGAGCGTCTCTGCGTGCGTCCCACCTCGGAGACGTTGTTCTGTGACTACTACGCCAGAACAGTACATTCCTACCGGGATCTCCCGCAGAACCTGAACCAGTGGTGCTCCGTGGTGCGCTGGGAGAAAACGACCCGTCCCTTCCTCCGTTCGAGAGAGTTCCTCTGGCAGGAGGGACATACTGTCCATGCGACAGCTGAGGAGGCGCAGGAGCGCACAGAGATGATGCTGAATGTCTACGCGGACTTCTGTGAGGAGGATCTCGCAATTCCGGTAGTGCGCGGACAGAAGACCGATAAGGAGAAGTTCGCAGGAGCAGTTGCGACCTACACGATAGAATCCCTGATGCATGACGGCAAGGCGCTGCAGAGCGGCACCAGCCATAACTTTGGGGACGGCTTCGCAAGGGCCTTCGGCATGCAGTTTCAGGACAGGGACAACAGTCTGAAGTATATGCACCAGACCTCCTGGGGGATGACAACCCGCATGATCGGGGCCATCATCATGGTGCACGGAGACGATTCCGGGCTGAAGCTCCCGCCGCATATCGCGCCGACGCAGGTCATCGTGATACCGGTTCAGATGAATAAGGAGGGCGTGCTGGAGAAGGCGTCCGAGCTCACGGAGTCGCTGAAGGCAGCGGGAATTCGGGTGAAGCTGGACGATTCCGACCGCCGTCCGGGCTTTAAGTTTGCGGACTGTGAGATGCGGGGCATTCCGCTTCGTGTGGAGATCGGACCAAAGGATATTGCGGCGGAGCAGTGTGTGCTGGTGCGCCGTGACAGCGGAGAGAAGGTCACTGCCTCTCTCGACAATCTGGCTGCAACTGTGACAGAGCTGCTGGAGACCATACAGCGCGATATGTACGAGAGAGCGAAGGCACATCGCGAGGCACATACCTACGATGTGCAGACCATGGAGGAGTTTGCGGACACGGTTAAAAATCGTCCGGGCTTTGTGCGCGCCATGTGGTGCGGCTGCCAGGAGTGCGAGGACAAGATCAAGGAGCAGACCGGTGCGACCAGCCGCTGCATCCCATTCCGGCAGGAGCAGCTCTCCGATACCTGCGTCTGCTGCGGAAAGCCCGCAAAGAAGATGGTCTACTGGGGTGTTGCATACTAAAAAAGAATAAACATGACAAAAAGAGAGAATCCGGTTGCAACTGGGTTCTCTTTTGGTATAGTGGCGAGGATAGGAAAGGATAGTTCTTTCATTTTGCCTCTGTATCATATAAACATATTTACAAAACATTCAAATGGGCATTGATTTTGCTAAATATCTGTTAATTCCGGATTGTTATTTGTATAAATCACAAATATAATGAAATTATAAACCTTTTGAAACGATGAGAACTCATAATGAATACTTGTAGACTTGAGGCTGGCGGTGGGGTTTCGTCGTATGTTCACTATCAAAGAGAAGGGGGAATACAGATGAAACGATGGAAGAAGCTGGCAGTGATATTGTTGAGTACAGCGATGACAGTGTCTCTGTGTCCGCAGCCGTTTATCACGGCATGCGCGACGCAGATAGAGGAGCCGGAGGCAGAAGGGGCCCCGGCTGTGTGGAGATTCATGTCTCAAAATATTGGGGGGGGACAGAATGATCCGATTCTGCCGACACCCTACCGCAGGAGGTCAGAGTTCAGCTTCTGGCAAATGGCGAGCCGCTACCGGGACAGGAGCGCAGCCTGAGTGCAGAGAAGAACTGGGAGGACAGCTTCACCGGCCTCCCGGAGACAGATCAGAATGGTGAAAAGATCAACTATGCGGTACAGGAACAGCCGGTGTTCGGTTATCACGCGCAAATCACAGGGCCTGAGAAGCGGGAAGATGAGTCCAAAACTTACTGGGTTATGGTGGATCCGGAAGAGCTGAAACCTGGTCCCTATCTCATTGTAGTACAGAACTGGGCTGCAGCGATGTGGTGGGGAAATCCAAATGTATACTACTTTCTGAAAGTGGAGAAAAGATATGCAATCACAATCAAAAAAATCTAGTTCTGCTAAAGATATAATTGTAGGAATTATTATGCTTGGAATAATTAGTTTTATCATTGTTTGTTTAATGAGTTTGTTTGTGAATTTTGCGGGTTATGGCATTTTAAAAATTAGTCAAATCACTTCAAAGATGGATGCTGTTGTTATTGTAGCTTTGATAACGGGCGGGGTTTCTATTTTGGGAGTAGTAATAAGTTCAGTAGTGTCAAAAGTAATTGAATATAAACAAAGTATTAAAAAATATTTGTACGAGAAGAAAGAAGAACCATATTCAAAATTTATTGATATGGTATATAAGATGCAAGAAAATGTAAAAGACAATAAAAATTATTCTGAGCAAGATATGATAAAAGATGTTAAAGAATTTTCTAAGCAATTAACGCTTTGGGGATCAAATAAGGTTATAAAAAAATGGCTGGTTTTTCGAGAACGAAGTCAAAAAACTAATATATCGCCTACAGAAAATTTATTTATTCTTGAAGACATCATTTTCGAAATTAGACATGACATGGGGCATAAGAAAAGAGGGTTGAAAAGAGGCGATATACTGGCATTTTTTATAAATGATATTAAAGAATATCTCCCACAAATAAATAAAAGATATACTGTAGATGATTGACGGATAACGTACAATTGATTTCGCAAAAATAATAATGAAATAGACATAGTCTATGACCATCGGTAGAATTAAGTTACCACACAAAATAATCCGATGAGGCCAGAAACTATGTCTGATAACATTATACAGTTAAACGAAGATCTCATAAAGAATAATCTCAAGGATCTCGTCCGAAACAGCGTGGAAGAAACCCTTAATGCCCTGCTTGATCATGAAGCGGACGAGCTGGTCAATGCCGGTAAGTACGAGCGTACCGATGATCGGAAGGGCTACCGATCCGGACACTATAACCGAAACTTTACCACTACCTCCGGCGATGTCACTCTGCACGTTCCTAAACTGAAAGGCATCCAGTTTGAAACTGCTATCATCGAGCGCTACCGTCGCCGGGAGTGTTCTGTTGAAGAAGCGCTCATCGAGATGTACATGGCCGGTGTCTCCGTACGTCGGGTGGAAGATATCACCGAAGCTCTTTGGGGCAGCAAGGTCTCTCCCGGGACAATCAGCAACCTGAAAAAGAAAGCCTATGAACATATTGAAACATGGCGTACAAGGTCGCTCAGCGATAAATATCCCTATGTCTACGTGGATGGAGTCTACCTGAAACGCAGCTGGGGAGGTGAAGTCCAGAACGTCTCGGTTCTGGTTGCCATCGGTGTCAATCAAGACGGTTACCGCGAAATCATCGGCGCTGCCGAAGGCATGAAAGAAGACCGTGAGAGCTGGAGAAACTTCTTCGTTCACCTCAAGGAGCGCGGGTTAACAGGCGTCCGGCTGATCATAGGAGACAAGTGTCTTGGTATGCTGGAAACTATTCCTGAGGTATTTCATGGGGCAAAATATCAACGCTGTACCGTCCACTTCTATCGAAATGTTTTTACCGTTACTCCCAGGAGCAGGATGAGCAAAGTCTCCAAGATAAGACGGACGTTCCCCAGAGAAAAAATTGAGGAAATCGGAGCGTGAGATGACGACCCCGCTTTTCATGCTCCGATAGGTCCAGCTGGGACTGAATATTGCTGATCAGGACCTTTTGACGATCGGCCTTGTGAACGACATGTTCAGCGAAATGAGCCGAGACAAGTTGGAGTGGCGTGAGGAAGCATTCCAGGACGATATGGACTGGTCCTGATGCCTTTTCTGCATAAAGAACGGATTGGTTTTATGCAGAAAGAAAAATCTATCTGAATAAAAAATTCAAGATTTTAATGTAGATATCTGTTGACTTTCTGCATAAAAAGAGCTATGATTTTATGCAGAAATGGGGGACTTGGGGTCATGCACAGATTTGACTATTCCTTCCTGAATAACGGCCTGCTTCCGGCAGCGCTTGTAAGTGTCACAGCTGACATTTACAGCATGCGGACGATGGCATGGGACAGGAAAGAACAATTCATCGAGATCTACACGGAGTTGGAAGAGATCGCAAAGGTTCAGTCAGTTAAGAGTTCAAACGAGATCGAAGGAATTGTGACGACAGACGAGCGTATCAACGCCATTGTTCGTGGGAACAGCGCTCCGCTGAACCATAATGAACAGGAGATTGCGGGATACAGGGATGCCTTGGCTGCGGTCCATACAGGCTACGCAAGCATGGACTTGTCGGAATCGGTGATTCAGAGACTGCACGCGATCATGCTGAATTTTGCGGGTTATGAGTTTGCAGGTCAGTATAAAGCCTTCGACAACGACATTATTGAAGAAGATTCCTCCGGACGGCGGCGTATTCGTTTCCATCCGACTTCTGCAGCGGATACACCGGCGGAGATGGAGCAGCTTGTTCTCGCTTATCGAGAGTCACGGGATGATCCCAACATCAACCAGCTCCTCCTGATTCCCTGTGTAATTCTGGACTTCCTGTGCATTCATCCTTTCCGTGACGGAAACGGAAGATTGTCGAGACTGCTCTCCCTGCTCCTGCTGTATAAGAATGGCTTCGATGCAGGAAAGTATATTTCCTTTGAGGAACAGATCAATCTGAGAAAAGGAAACTATTATGAAGCCCTGAAGCAATCCTCTACGGGGTGGCATGAAAACCAGAGCGACTATTCCGCTTTTATTATGGAGTTTCTGACCACGCTGTATATGTGCTACAAGGAACTGGACAAGCGGTTTGCAGTTGTGGGAAGTAAAAAGGTCACTAAACAAGCCCGAGTGGAGGCAACGGTGCTGAATAGCCTGACGCCTATTTCCAAGGCAGACATTTGCAAGATCCTGGCTGATGTCAGCACTACAACGGTTGAAGCTGTTCTGGGACAGATGGTTCGATCAGGACAGATTATGAGGATCGGGTCGGGAAGAGCGACCAAATATGTAAGAAAATAATATAGTTTGGCAGATAACCTCACCCGTAGAAATGCCGGTGAGGTATTTTATTCTTCTTTCATTGATGAATCCTTGAAGGATACAGCTTTATCAAAACGGGATCCGAAATTTGCACCGAGCTTCCGGCGGAGGAGTTGCCGCAGTGCGGTAATTTCCTGCGCCTTCAGGCTGCGCTTTGGGAGCAGGTAGACGTCCTGGGCGCTGATGTAGAAGAGGAAGAGGTGGCTTAGCTCGAAGGCGCAGGTGAGCTGAGACAGCGGATGGCGGACATCAACCGCGTGATCGGGAATGCGGAGGTGGAAGCTGCTCCTGTCCACGGTACAGCTGCAGTGGCTGTCGATCAGGGACTGCGGCGAGCGAATGTAGCGGAGTATATTGAGCTCTGTCTGCGCGAACAGCAGGAGCCCCCAGCCGAGGTAGCCCGCGGCGATGAAGAAGACCAGCGGGTTTGCGCTGCCGAAGCCTGCGGCGGCCGCGATGCTGTAGAGGAGGGAGATCAGCAGTACAATAAACATGATGCGGAGCGGCAGGCGGTGGCGCAGAAACAGGCCGAAGTAGGAAGCCTTGCGAAAATCGCTCATGGTCAGCTCGTAGTTTGCATAGATGGTATTCATTCTGCTCTCCTTTGACAGGTGATAGAGTGATTATAGCATATCGGGAGTATGGATGGCATCATGCAGCCGTTTGCCCGGACGGAGGAAAGAGAGCGGGCATTTAGAGCTTGAGCATGTAGCCTCTTCAGATATGAATATCGAAATTTTAGATACATCCTATGACTTTAACGGTTTTGACAGATGAGAGAAGAGAAATAAGGCATTATTTTTGGGAAACCAGTAAAAAAGAATTGATTTAGAGTAAAAAGAAGATATAATAGTAAAATACATAGGATGAATATACGCGGAATGAAAGGTCTGCGAACTGAGAGCGGAGGAAGGCTATGAAGGAGCTGTTTGACTGTCTTGTGATCGGCGGCGGCGTGGTGGGCAGTGCGATTGCGAGGGAGCTGGCGCGCTACCGCCTGAAGAGTGCGGTGCTTGAGAAGAATCTGGATGTGTGCTATGAGACGAGCGGGCGCAATTCGGGCGTGGTACACGGCGGTTTTGCTTACGATACGGGAAGCCTCAAGGCGCGGCTCTGCGTGGAGGGCAACCGGGGAATGCAGGAGCTCTCCGAGGAGCTGGATTTTCGCTTTGTGCGCTGCGGGAAGGTGCTGGTGGGGAATACGCCGGAGGATATGGAGTCCCTGAAGCGCACCATGCAGCAGGGTGAGAGAAATGGCGTGGAGGGGCTGGAGCTGATTGATGAACAGAAGCTCCATGAGCTGGTTCCGACAGTGAACGGGCGCTTTGCCATGTGGTCAAAAAACAGCGGGATTGTGGATCCCTTCGGCTGTACGATTGCCCTTGCGGAAAATGCCGCAATGAACGGCGTCCGTTATTTTTTCGGACGTGAGGTCACGGAGATCGTGAGGGACGGCGACGGTGTTTACTGTGTGACAGCCTCCGGAGAGCAGTTCTATACGCGCTGGATCATCAACAGTGCGGGGCTTTCCTGCAGGGAGATCTCGGAGATGCTGGGGATCCATGGCTATCGGGTCATCGGATCTAAGGACCATTACATCATACTGGATCAGCGGACCGGAGCGCTGCTGCCCATGCCGGTCTACCCGGTTCCCTC
Organism: Fusobacterium naviforme; assembly: GCA_003014445.1. Taxonomy (GTDB): domain Bacteria; phylum Bacillota; class Clostridia; order Lachnospirales; family Lachnospiraceae; genus Moryella; species Moryella indoligenes. Next base: position 154,970 of record PYGH01000001.1, read on the forward strand.
CAATACCTATATGGGCATTCATGTGACGCCGACGACAGACGGAAATGTGATCGTGGGGCCGGATGCGGAGGAGACAAGCTGCTTTGAGCGCTATGATGTGCCGCAGAAGAACATTGATTTTCTTGCGGAGGATGCATCGAGGCTGTGGCCGCATATTGAGAGGAAGGACTATATCCGCAACTACTGCGGCATACTTCCGAAGTGGGTGGACGAGAACGGTGTGATACAGGACTTCAAGATAGAGATACGGGATGAGCTTGCGCCGCGGGCAGTGAATCTTGTCGGGATTGAGTCGCCGGGCCTCACTGCGGCAGTACCTATCGCCCGCTATGTGCTTCAACTGATGCAGGAGCGGGAGCACTTCTCCCTGAATCCGGAGTTCAACGGAAGGCGCAGGGGCATACGCCGCTTTGCAGATATGTCAGATGAGGAGCGGGAGGAGGCCATACGGAAGGATCCGGACTACGGCGAGCTGATATGCCGCTGTGAGAAGGTGTCAAAGGCGGAGATTCTTGAGGCGATACGAAATCCGTTGGGAGTGGAGACCATGGTCGGAATCAAGTACCGGACGCGTGCCATGATGGGGCGCTGCCAGGGGGGCTACTGTCAGATGCGGATTGAGCAGCTCATTGAGCAGGAAAAGAAGAGGCGCGCGGAGGAGGTTCTGTATAACCGCGCGGGTGCGCAGCTTTTGTTTGGCAGGGTGCGGGAGGAGCAGGCATGAGAGAGGTAGATGTTCTGATCGTGGGCGGCGGCCCGGCGGGACTGGCCGCCGCAGTGGCGCTCTGGAAGAGAGGCGTCCGCAATATACTGGTTTTGGAGCGGGAGAAGCAGCTCGGCGGCATTCTGCGGCAGTGTATACATGATGGCTTTGGCCTGACGCGCTTCGGGGAGACACTCAGTGGGCCGGAGTATGCGCAGCGCTTTATTGATGAGCTGCAAAAGCTCAACATTCCCTGCATCACGGACTGTGCGGTGATACGGATCACGGCAGAGAAGGAGGTCACGGCAGTCTCAAAGAACGGGCTGCTTCGGTGGAGGGCGCGCACCGTGATTCTGACTATGGGCTGCAGGGAGCGGACGCGCGGCGCGCTTGCCATTCCGGGGGAACGTCCCGCGGGTGTCTTTACGGCGGGGGTGGCGCAGGCCTATATGAACCTCTATAACCGCATGCCGGCGAAGGAGGCGGTGATACTCGGCTCGGGAGATATCGGCATGATCATAGCGCGGCGTCTCACACTGGAGGGGGCGCGGGTGCAGGCGGTCTTTGAGCTTCAGCCTTACGCGAGCGGACTTCCGAGAAATGTGGAGCAGTGTCTGAACGACTACGGGATTCCACTGTACCTGAGTCACACTGTCGTGGAGATTCACGGAAACAGGCGGCTCACAGCTGTCACAGTGGCGGAGGTGGATGACCGGCTCAGACCGATTCCGGGGACAGAGCGGGATTACAGCTGCGACACGCTCATACTCTCGGTCGGCCTGATTCCGGAGAATGAGCTTTCTCTCGATGCGGGGGTTCAGCTGGATCCCCGGACGAGGGGGGCTGTGGTGGATGAGTATCTGCAGACCACTGTGCCGGGAATATTTGCGGCGGGAAATGTTCTGCATGTCCACGATCTGGTGGATTTTGTGTCTCTGGAGGCCGAGACTTTGGCGGAGTCCTGCGTGGGCTGTATGGAAGGCCGGCTGCCGGTGTGTCCGCTGGAGATCCGGGCCGGGAGCGGCATCAACCACACCGTTCCGATGCGGGTCAGCGGGGAGAAGGATGTGTGTCTCTCCCTGCGGGTGAGCCGTCCGGCAGGAGATTGCCGTATTGTTGTGAGACAGAATGGCAGAGAGCTGGCTGTAAAGAAAATGAAGCGGGCCCTTCCGGCGGAAATGATACGGATGCAGATCCCTGCGGAGAGGCTGCAGCGCAGCGGGGCGTTGGAGGTGGTTCTGGAATGAATAAGGTAGAGAAGAAAAGCTATACCTGTATTATCTGTCCGAACGGATGTGAGATCAGCGCGGAATTCGAGCGGAGAGCAGACGGAAGCACGCGCTTTCTTGCTGCAGAGGGACAGGCCTGTAAGAGGGGGGAGCGCTATGTGCAGAAGGAGCTGGAGAGTCCGGAGAGAACCATAGCCTCCACGGTCCCGGTGGAGGGCGGTGTGCTGCCGCTTGCGAGTGTGCGTATCACTGCGCCGATCCCAAAGGGCAGGATCCCGGAGGCGATGCAGGAGATACGGAAATACAGGCTGAAGGCGCCGGTGAAGGCCGGAACGGTGCTGGACGATCACTTTCTGGGGCTGGAGGTCAGTCTCATTGTGACAAAGCATGTAGAGGAAGCGGGTGATGTCGGCTGAGCGCGCGGGTGCTTGCAGTGATTGAGAGCGGTACGTCGGCATCATTCCGGGAGAAATAAAAAAGCTGCGGCAGCGGGATTAAAGTCCCACTGCCGCAGCTTTTTATGAATGCTTTATGCGCGCTTCTGCTGTGTCGCCATGAAGTGAGTCAGTGTCTTTGCGACGACGGTTCCGACAACACCGCAGACGATCGCCTCGATGAGCCCCTGTACGCCGACCAGCATGATGACAAAGGACACGGGGTTTGCGGCGCCGAGCTTCGCGACCAGAGACTGGATGAAGTCAGTCTTATAGAATACGAGGACTATGTAGCCCATGAAGAACAGGGTATTCAGGAGCGGCGCGGAGACTGCTCCGAGCAGATAGCAGACGGTCTTTGAGTGATCCAGTGCGTGGAAGAGCTTAAAGAGTATCCCCACCACAACACCCATGAGCACGCGCATGCCCACGCATAAGATAAAGGTGTTGACAGGATCCAGCTGGAAGAAGGCGCCGGTCATAACAGAGACGCCGGTCATCGCATCATAGAAGCTCACAAAACCGAAGACTGCACCGGTGATGGCGCCTGCGACCGGGCCGAAGAGCATGGCGCCGATTGCAATCGGTACGGTCAGGAAGGACATGTACAGCGGGCCCACCGGCACGCTGCCGAGGCCTACGAGCTTCATGACGAACTCGATGGCGATCAGAAGTCCCATTTCAGCGATAAAGACTGCGTTGAATTTTCTGCTTTGCATATTCAGTTTTCCTCCTCTGTCATTCTGCCTTTCGCAGATACGACGAAACGGTTTTGCGGGAAACCCGCGGTGGTCGCAATTTGAGAATCCCTTGGCAGATGTCAGCATTACCCTCGTAAAGAGCTCTGAAAGCTGCCTGATTCCTGCCGCCCGGACGGTGCAGCGGAAAAGTTCTCAAAAAGCGATACCATTATACCAGAAAAGTTATTATAATAAATAAATATATTAATATATCAGTAAAAAGCATGAGACACTGTCAGAGACAGCTCTGAGGCTGCAAGGTGCAGAGGGGCTGAGAAGGGAAAAGGAGAGGAAAATGAAAGCAATCAAGCTGGAGAAGCCGTGGGAAGTTAGCTGTGTGGAGCTGCCGATGCCAAAGCCGGGGGAGGGCGAGGCGCTCATCCGGATTCATGCGGCGGGCATATGTGGGAGTGATATCGGTGCGTTTCGGGGCACGAACGGGCTGGTAAGTTATCCGAGAATCATCGGCCATGAGCTTGCGGGAGAGATCGTCTCGATCCCGGAGCACAATGCGCGGGGGCTGAAGCCGGGGGATCGGGTTGTGATAGACCCCTATCTGTACTGTGGTCACTGCTACCCCTGTTCCATCGGCAGGACGAATTGCTGCACGGAGCTTCATGTGCTCGGGGTGCATGTGGACGGAGGCATGGCGGAGTATTACTGCCATCCGGCAGATATGCTGATCCCGATTCCGGAGGGAATGAGCTGGACAGAGGCTGCAATGGCGGAGCCGCTCACCATCTCTCTGCATGGAATTCACAGGGGCGGTCTGAAGGCCGGAGAGTACTGCGCGGTGATCGGTGCGGGGCCGATCGGGCTTGCAGCGGCGCTGGTGGCACAGGCCTACGGCGCGCACGCGATTCTTCTGGATCTCGTGCAGGAGAGGCTGGACTTCGCGAAGGAGCTGGGAATTGAATATACGATCAACTCCGCGAACTGCGATCCGACGGAGGAGATCCGCAGGATCACAGGCGGAGTGATGGCGCAGCAGGTGATGGAGTGCAGCGGGGCCAACCCGGCGATACGTGCTGCTTTGGACTATGTGAGTCACGCGGGACGCATCACCCTGACCGGATGGCCGAAGCAGGAGACCGCCATCCCGACAGATATGATTACCAAAAAAGAGATTGATATCCGGGGAGCCAGAACCAGTGCGGGAGAGTTTGAGGAGGCACTGAAGCTGATTCACGAAAAGCGCGTGGACATGACACGTCTACTGACGAAGACGGTTTCACTGCCGGAGGCGCCGGAGACTATTATTGATATAGAGAAGCACCCGGGCAATTATATGAAGGTCGTTGTGCTGACAGACTGATGAGGCCGGAGTGGCGCAGGTGATATGGGAGGTGTTGATGGAACAGAGATACGCAGGGCTTCAGTATGAACAGATACTGCCGCTGATTCTGGCTCTGTTGCTTATTTTTATTCTGCCCATGCTGATGCGGAGGCATGGCTGGAGCTGGGAGGATCTCTTTTCCGCACTCTTTTCCGGGACGGGGAAGCGGGATCGCGCTGCGGCGGAGGAGCGACGGATACGCTCAGGGAAGGAGCGGCCGGAGCCGCATCTGAAAAATGGCGGTAAGGGGGAGATGATGGAGCTGTTATCTACCCTGCTCACCTTTTCACGAAGGAACGGGCTGACGCTGGTCTATCCGGGTACTGTGCCGGTGGATGGAGAGAGCACGACGCTGCTGGCGCTTCTGGTCACGCGCTCTGAGGTGATCGGGATCAACTGCTTTGGCTTTGCGGGAACTATCACCGCAGGGCGGCGGGGTGAGAGCTGGAATCAGCACATGAACGGAGCAGATATCGAGATTCCCAACCCAAGGGCGCTGAACAGGAAGCAGTATCAGCTGCTGAGAAAGGCGATGAACGCACAGGGGATGACGGAGGTCGGGCTTGAGATTCTGGCTGTTTTTACGAACCGGAGTGCGGTGCTTGCGATCGGAGCCGACAGTGCACGTGAGGTTATGACGCGGCAGCAGCTTGTGGAGCTGCTGCGGGAGAAGGTCAGTGAGGAGAAGACAGGGCTTGATCCGCAGGCGGTTGCAGCACAGCTAAATAGGCTGGTGGTCAGAGTGAAAAAGCAGAGATAAGAGGATAATGTTAAAAAACAAACAAGATACTTCCGAATAAAACTCAAAAAATTGAGCGGAATGACAGGCTTTCTTATTGACAAGCAAGATATACATGGTATTATACTCCTAAGTAATATATTAGTATATCAATTGTCACAAGGGAGAAAAAGGAGAAACGCTATGAAAAAAAGAATTGCAGCAATGGTACTCAGTGCAGCGATGGCAGCAACTCTTGCGGCCTGCGGAGGTTCGGGAACCGCCGCCACAACGGCAGCGGCGTCCGGTGAGACGGCAGCATCCGCTGAGGCAGCGGAGAGCAAGGCAGAGGGGAGCGCAGCTGCTGCGGACGCAGTAGACACCAGCAACGCAGCTTACACAATCTCAATCGGTCACATCAATGCGGAAAATGATTCCTGGCATCTGGCAGCTCTCGATTTCAAGGAGCAGGTCGAGAAGAATTCCAACGGTCAGATCAAGGTTGAGGTATATCCGAACTCTCAGCTTGGCTCCGAGATCGATATGATCCAGTCCATCCTGCAGCAGGGCGGCTGTGATATCACCTACACAGGCGAGTCCATGCAGACCTACTCTCCGGATCTCGGCATGATCGGTATGCCGTATCTGATTCAGTCCGACGAGCACATGACCGCGGTGCTTGAGGGCGAGGTCGGCAAGAAGCTTGAAGGCATGATGGAGGAGGCCGGCATGAAGGTGCTCGGTTACTTCACCAGAGGACCTCGCTACATCACCTCCAATAAGGAGATCAAGAGCACGGCGGACTGCCAGAACCTTCTGATCCGCACCCCGCAGTCTCCGATGACGGTTGCGGCATTCGAGGCGCTCGGCGCAAAGCCGACACCGATGGCGCTGTCCGAGGTATTTACCTCTCTTCAGTCCGGCACCATCGAGGCACAGGAGAATCCCTTCGCCATGATTCAGAACCAGTCTTTCTATGAGGTTCAGAAGTATCTCGTAAAGACCGCACACCTTCGTGCATGGGTTTATATCGCGATGGGCAAGGCACAGTTTGATGCACTTCCGGCAGAGCTCCAGCAGGTCGTTCTGGACGCAGGAAAGCATGCGCAGGCATGTGAGCACGAGATATTCCTTGAGAATGAGAAGAAGTTTGAGAAGCAGCTCCAGGAGGAGGGCATGACCTTCATCGATGTTGATCAGCAGGAGTTCGCGGACAAGATGATCGCCGGAGTGCTTCCGATCCTGACCGAGAGCCAGAAGCAGCTGTATGACGAGATCGAGGCTGCAAATCCGAGTAAGTAATGATCTGAGTGTCAGAAGCCGGTTATGCGTTGTGCGATCTCAGAGCTTTTGACACCGTAATCAAGAGATTTGAGAAATACAGGTCAGTTGTATTGCGCATCGACTTGAGAGAGATCCCGGCGGCTGAGCAAATTCAGCCGCCGGTTTTGAAAGAGAGGGGAATATTATGAAGAGCGAAAGCGGCTTCGACAAGCTGGTGAAGGGCTACACGGAGGTTTTGTGCGCCTTTGGCTGTCTGTTTTATCTGTCCTTCTGCGCCTGTGTGCTGATTCAGATCATCAGCCGAAACTTTCTGCCCTCCGCACCTTCCTGGACGGAGGAGGCGGCGCGCTATACCTTCATTTACATGGTGGCCTTCGGCTGCGGGGTTGCGGTACTGAGGGATGAGTTTGTCTTTGTTGAATTTTTGAAGGATATGCTGGAGGTCAAGGGACAGCACAGAACCAACAAACTGATCCGCATCTTCTGTACGGCAGTGATGCTGGCAGTCAGCGTCTATATTCTGATAAAGGCGGAACCGACCTTCTGCTTTATCAAGTTTCGTATGGTCTCTACTGCAATGCAGATTCCGATGCAGTATATTTACTTCTCTCAGATTCTGCTCTTTTCCTTCCTGAGCATCAGTCTTGTGATGCGGCTCATCCAGATGTTCCGCGACTTCAATAAGGAGGTTGGCTGATATGGTATCGGTGCTGTTTATATCCTTTGTGATCTGTCTTGCCATCGGTATTCCGGTTGCATTCAGCCTCGGTGTGGCTTCCTGCATTTACTTTATCGGAGCGGGCATGCCGATCAATATGTTCGCGCAGAAATTCTTTGCGGGTATGGATTCCTTCACGCTGCTCTGTATTCCGGGCTTCACACTTGCCGGAAACCTCATGAACCAGGGGGGCATCTCCGATAAGCTGCTGGATTTTGCCGAGACCTGTGTGGGGCACCTGCGCGGCGGTCTTGCCTACGCGAATGTGCTGGCCTCCATGGTATTCGCAGGTATTTCGGGAACGGCGCTCGCGGATACGGTGGCGCTGGGCGGAATCGAGATTCCGATGATGGTCAATCAGGGCTATGACGTGCCGTTCTCCGTGGCAGTAACGGCGGCGAGCTCCTGCATGGGCCCCATTATCCCGCCCTCTGTTCCCATGATTATTGCGGCCACCATGACCGGACTCTCTGTCTCCAGAATGTTTATGGCCGGCATTGTTCCGGGCATACTGATGGGCGGCGGCATGTGCTTTGTGTGCTGGTATGAGTCAAAGAAGCACAACTATCCGAAGCGCGACCGGAGAGCATCGATGCAGGAGGTTATAAAGTCTGGAAGAGAAGCTTTCTGGGCGATACTCATGACCTTTATCATTCTCTTCGGCATCATGGGCGGTGTGATGACGCCGACCGAGGCCTCGATTGTGTGTGTGGCATACGGAACCATCGTCAGCTTCTTTATCTATAAGAAGCTGAACCTGAAGAGCTTCTATGCCTGCCTGAAGCAGACGCTCTCGAGTGCGGCAGCAATTATGGGGCTGGTGGCCTTTGCAAATGTGTTTGCGTACATTCTGACGAAGGAACGCATTCCGAATATGATTGCGGACGGCCTCCTGAGAATTACGACCAATAAGCTCCTGATTCTGCTGCTGATCAATCTCTTCCTGGTTTTCGTCGGAATGTTTATGGAGACGATTGCGGCGCTGCTCATTCTGTTCCCGGTGCTTCTGCAGGTGGCAACCTCTGTGGGTGTGGATCCGGTGCAGTTTGGTCTCATTGTGGTCATGAACCTGGTGCTTGGTCTCTGCACGCCTCCGGTCGGGGTGTGTCTCTTTGCGGCGACTGCCATCGGCGGGAATAAGCTGTCAGAAAATGTGAAGGCACTTGCGCCCTTCCTGGTGTCCAATTTCACAGTGCTGGCGCTGGTCACCTATGTTCCGGCAATTTCCATCGGAGTTGCGAATCTGATTATGGGCGGGCGCTGAGCGGAGAGCGAAGCGTTCTCACAGTGATATCAGATTATAATTTTGTTTTAGAAAGACAGAAAAATGAATTTAATTTGTGAGCCGAGACGAGAGGGAGAAACCGCCAGAGAATACGCCTATTCCATGCTGCGGGAGAATATCGCGAACCTGAATCTGGAGCCGGGCTGCACGCTGAACGACACCAATATTGCGGCGCAGCTCGGTATCAGCCGCACGCCGGTGCGCGAGGCGATCAATCAGCTGAAGGGCGAGTCGGAGATCATCGAGATATATCCGCAGCGCGGCATGAAGGTAGCGCTGATCGACATCAACATCATCCGCAATGTGCGCCTCATGCGCATGGTGCTGGAAAAGGAGATGATACGGCGCTGCTGTGATATTGCCTGCGAGGAGGATATACTCTGGATGGAGGAAAATGTTGCACTTCAGCATTTCTATCACAGACAGAAGAAGATGCAGCAGGCCGTGGAGGTAGATAATCAGCTGCACAGGAAGTTTTATGAGCTGGCAGGCTTTGATTATGTCTATCGTAGCACCAGAGGGCCGATGATTCACTACGACAGAGTGCGGGTGCTGGAATCCTTTTATGACACCTATCTGGATTCGATCCGGGATCATTCCAGTATGATATGCGCCGTCAGGGAGAGAAATCCGGCGGAGGCCTGCCGGCTGATGGAGCAGCATCTGGATCGCTGGCTTGTGAATGAACGGAGACTGAGAGCGGAATATCCGCACTATTTTAAGAAAGAAGGAATGGAGCATGAAGGCAGTCAGAATTATGCGGCCGGGTGAGCTTAGGGTTGTTGACGAGACAAAGCCGGTACTGGACGGGGAAAATAATGTTCTGATACGCATGACCGCCGCCGGGATCTGCGGCTCTGACGTCGGGATATATCACGGAACCAACGCGGCAGCGACCTATCCGCGCATCATCGGTCATGAGATCGTAGGTGTGGTGGAGGAGACCGGCACGGGCGTGACTGCGGTGCATAAGGGAGACCGTGTGATTGTGGATCAGGTGACCGCCTGCGGGCACTGCTACGCCTGCCGCAAGGGACGTCCGAATGTCTGTGGAAATCTGAAGGTACGCGGCGTGCATATTGACGGCGGCTATCGCCAGTGGATTGCAGTTCCGGAGGATAAGTGCTATCTGCTGCCCGACAGCATCTCGGACACGGATGCCATCATGATCGAACCGACCACGATTGCCATTCAGAGCTGCTCCAGAGCAGAGCTTTCCGAGGAGGATACGCTGCTGCTGATCGGTGTCGGAGCGCTGGGCTCCTCTATCTTAAAAATTGCGCGTCTGCACTGCAAAAATATCATAGTGGCGGATGTCGTAGAGGAGAAGCTTGACGAGGCGCTGGAGCGCGGCGCACGGTGGAAGGTGAATATCGCGAGGGAGGATCTGGAGGCAAAGGTCAGAGAGTACACGGATGGCTATGGAGCGACCGTGACGATCGACGCTGCCTGCACAAAGGATTCTCTGATGAATGCGCTGAAGTGCACGGGCAATGCGGGCCGCGTGGTCACGATGGGCTTTTCGGTTGCAGATACGGTGGTGAATCAGTTTGTGATCACCTCGAAGGAGCTGGATGTACGGGGCTCCCGCCTTCAGAACAGAAAATTCGGTGAGGCGATAGAGCTTTTAAAGTCCGGACAGATTGATCTGAACGGTGCAGTGTCCCATACCTTCAAGCTGACCGACGCGCAGAAGGCCTTCGATTTTATTGACAGCAGAGACCCCAGTATCCGTAAAATAGCCCTGACCTTTGAGGATCTGGACTGAGGAAATCCAAAATTCGGGAGAGAGCCGACTGTCAGGAAAAGGGTGAGACAGGAAGCGGATGAGGTAAAATTAAGATAAGGAGCTGAAAAGCTATGAAAATGACATTTCGCTGGTACGGAGCAGACAGTGACAACGTTTCCTTAAAGCAGATCAAGCAGATTGCCGGTATGTCCGGTGTCATGGGTCTGCTGGATTATAAAGCAGCGGGAGAAGTCTGGACGCTTGAAGAGTGCAGAAAATACGTAGACGAGATCCATGCGGCGGGACTTGAGTGTGAGGTGATTGAGTCCGTGAATGTCCACGAAGACATCAAGATGGGGCTGCCGACCCGGGATCAGTATATTGCTAATTACTGCGAGACGATCCGAAACCTTGCGGCGGTCGGTGTAAAGGTGATCATCTATAACTTTATGCCGGTGCTCGACTGGCTGCGGACAGATCTGGCCCGCGAGATTCCGGAGGATGGCTCGAACAGCCTCTATTTTGATGAGGCGGAGCTGGGAAGCATGACGCCACTGGAAATCGTGAAAAAGACCGCGGAGAGCTCCAATGGATTTTCACTTCCGGGTTGGGAGCCGGAGCGTCTTGCGGAGCTTGAGAAGACACTGAAGCAGTATGAGAAGATCACCCCGGAAATCCTGCTCCAGAACTACAAGTATTTTCTGGATGGCATTATGCCGACCTGCGAGGAGTGCAGCGTGAAGATGGCCTGCCATCCTGACGATCCGGCATGGCCGATCTTTGGACTGCCGCGCATTGCGCACAGTCAGGAGGGCTTTGATAAAATCGTTGCGCTCCATGATTCCCCCTGTAATACCGTATGCCTCTGCACCGGATCCCTGGGCTCGAATCCGGAGAATGATATTCCGGCGGTAATCCGTCACTTTGGTGAGATGAACCGTATCGGCTGCCTGCATGTGCGGAATGTAAAGTATCTGGGATATCATAAGTTCCGCGAGGCGGCACACTATTCCGCGTCCGGAGATCTGGATATGTATGCCATTATGAAGGCAGTCTATGATACCTGTCCGGACACCTATATTCGCCCGGATCACGGCAGAATGATATGGGACGAGGTCGGGAGACCAGGATATGGCCTCTATGACAGAGCGCTGGGGGCGGAGTATCTGCTCGGTCTCTGGGAGGCAATCGTGCGGGAGAATGAGCATCGGTAAGCGCGGAATCACGCGAGGCGGGATTGCGCTGCGCAATCTGGAAAAGTGAGGATAATGCAATGAAGCTAAGTCTTGAATCCTTAAGAACACAGAGGGCAGACTGGGAGGCAGCCGGAGTGCGGCTTCCCTCCTATGACCTGTGTATGGTGACGGAGGAGACAAAGAAGTCTCCGCTGTGGGTACATTTTGGCATCGGGAATATTTTCCGCATCTTCATCGGCGGAATTGCAGATCAGCTCCTGGAAAAAGGGGCGTCTAAGAAGGGCATCACCTGTGTGGAGAGCTTTGATTTTGATGTGGTCGATAAGATCTATGATCCATACGACAATCTGGCGCTTGGCGTCACGCTGAAGGCGGACGGCAGCACGGAAAAGCAGGTGATCGGCTCGCTCACGGAGGCTATACGGGCAAGGTCACAGGATCCGGAGAGCTGGGGACGCCTCAAAGCAATCTTCCGGAATCCGGAGCTTCAGCTCTGCTCCTTTACTATCACGGAGAAGGGCTATGCGCTGAAAAATGCGGCGGGAGAGTTTTTCCCCTTTGTACAGGCGGATATAGATCATGGTCCGGAGAAGCCGGGGAGTGCCATGGCGATCGTCACTGCGCTCCTGTATGAGAGATTTCAGGCGGGGCAGTATCCGCTTGCGGTGGTCTCCATGGACAACTGCAGCCACAACGGGGAGAAGCTCATGAGCGCTGTGCTTACCATGGCGGAGAGCTGGAAGCAAAAAGGTTTTGTTTCGCAGAGCTTTGTGGACTATCTGAAGGATGAGGCGCGGGTTGCCTTTCCCTGGTCCATGATTGATAAGATCACACCCCGTCCGGCGGCGTCAGTGGAGCAGGAGCTGGAGCGGCTCGGGATCGAGGGAATGACTCCGGTTATCACTTCAAAGAACACCTACATTGCTCCCTTTGTGAATGCAGAGGGGCCGCAGTATCTGGTTGTGGAGGACAAATTTCCGAACGGACGCCCTGCGTTTGAGCAGGCAGGCGTCTACATGACGGATCGGGATACAGTGAACAAGGTAGAGCGGATGAAGGTTACGACCTGTCTGAATCCGCTGCACACGGCACTGGCGGTCTATGGCTGCGTGCTGGGCTACACCCTGATCGCAGATGAGATGAAGGACAAGGAATTGAAGGAGCTGGTGCGGAGAATAGGCCCGGTGGAGGGAATGCCGGTGGTGACGGATCCCGGCATACTGTCACCGGAACGCTTTGTGGATGAGGTCATTCATGTCCGCATACCGAACCCGTTCATGCCGGACACGCCGCAGCGCATCGCAACGGATACGAGTCAGAAGGTCGGGATACGCTACGGTGAGACGATCAGGAGCTATGTGGAGAGATATGGGGACGCGGGCAGTCTTCAGGCGATCCCGCTGGCCATTGCGGGTTGGCTCCGCTATCTGATCGGCGTGGACGATGAAGGACAAGCTTTTGAGCGCTCCCCGGATCCGATGCTTTCGGAGCTCACGGAGCAGCTCAAGGGGATAGAGCTCGGAAAGCCGGAGAGTGTCGGAGATAAGCTGAGGCCGATTCTTTCCAATGCGAATATTTTCGGCTCCGATCTCTACGCCGCCGGAATCGGCGAGCGGATCGAGGGGCTGTTTGCGGAGGAGCTGGCAGGACCGGGCGCTGTGAGAGCAACATTAAAAAAATATTTGAATTAAATAAAAAGTGTTACAATAACAGGGATCGGTGCTTTGCCGGTCCCTGTTTTGATATGCAGCCGGGCAGAAGGCTTTGCTGCCGGAGGATGTGGAAGCGCTCAGTGTGGAGGCATGAATTTGAAGCGAGGTCTGGTAATGGAGGGCGGCGGAATGCGCGGCATGTTCACCGCCGGTGTGATTGATGTGTTGATGGAGCATGAGATTGTCTTTGACGGAGGGATCGGTACTTCCGCAGGCGCTGCCTTTGGCTGCAACTATAAGTCGAAGCAGCCGGGCAGAGTGATTCGCTACAATACGGAGTTCTGTGACGATCCGCGCTACGGGGGGCTGCATTCTCTGCTGACGACAGGCGATCTGTACAGCAGAGATTTTGCCTATGAGACAGTGCCTTTTGAGCTCTATCCTTTCGATTCGGAGACCTTCCGCAGAAATCCAATGGAGTTCTATGTGGTATGCACAGATGTGCTGACTGGTCGTCCCTTCTATAAGAAGTGCGAAAACGGGGACAGGCATGATGTGGAGTACATGAGAGCTTCTGCGTCCATGCCGCTGGTATCAAGGGTTGTGGAGGTGGATGGACACAGGCTTCTGGACGGCGGCATCTCTGATTCCATTCCGCTGCGCAAGTTTATCTCCCTTGGATATGATAAAAATGTTGTCATTCTGACACAGCCCGCGAATTACCGAAAGAAGCCTAGTCGCATGGCTGCGCTGTTCTCGCTGGCACTGCGGAACTATCCGGCAGTGGTCTTCGCCATGCGTGCCAGACATTTGAACTACAATCAAAATGTAGCGTACGTACGCACGGAGGAGACAAAGGGGAGGGCCTTTGTCATTCAGCCGGAGGCAGCGCTCCACATAAGCCGTGCTTGTCGGGATGCAGGGGAGCTGATGCGCGTCTATGAGCTCGGCCGAGGCGCAGCGCTCCGGAGGATGGTGGAGCTGAAAAGGTTTCTGGAGGAGTGAGAGGAGTTATGAGACGGGACGGTAGTGCTGACCGTCCTGAGAGTGAATTTTTAGTGAGGTCTTTCTGATTACAAATGTTGTATTTTTTATTATATATATTGATAAAATCATAAGAGAAAATATAATCAAAATTATTCCATATAGTGTGTTGACATCGAAGATTAAAGAGAATACTATGTTGTATACAACAAAACTATGGAAATACATGATATGGAGGAAAGACTATGGCACAGTTGAATTACGAGGTCCTGAAAAAGTCCGGCTATGATGGCTATATTCTTGAAAAAGCCCCTGTTCGGGTTCTTCAGTTTGGAGAGGGGAATTTTATGCGTGCCTTTGTGGATTATTGGTTTGATATGTCCAATGAGAAGGCTGAATGGAATGGGAAGATTGCCCTGGTGCAGCCGATCGCACAGGGACTGACAAAAATCGTGAATCAGCAGGAGGGGCTGTATACACTGTATCTCCGTGGCTCTGAAAATGGGCAGAAAATCAATCGAAAGAGAGTTATTTCAGCTATTGATGCCTGTTATAATCCCTATGAGCGTGACGAATGGGAAAAAATCAAAAAAATTGCGGCCAGTGAAGAGCTGGAGTATATCGCTTCTAATACAACAGAGGCGGGAATTGTTTATGAAGCGTCTTGCTCCTTAGATCAGCTTCCGCCCAAGTCTTTTCCGGCAAAACTTACGGCTTTGCTCTATGAGAGATTCAAGGCCGGGAGAAGGGGGCTCGTTATTCTTTCCTGTGAGCTGATCGATGCCAATGGGCAGGAACTGAAGAAGTGCTGCATGCAGCATAGTCTGGACTGGAAGCTGGGGGCTGCATTTGAAAAATGGCTGTGTGATGAATGCCTGTTTTGCTCTACGCTGGTAGATCGTATTGTTCCGGGAAGAATTACTAATCAACAGGAGATAAAGGAAATTAATGCAGAAAATGGGTATGAAGATCAGCTGCTGGATGTCGGAGAGGTCTTTGGTGTCTGGTATATAGAGGGGCCGGAATGGCTTGCAGAAAGGCTTCCCTTTAAAAAAGCAGGTCTGAATGTTCATGTGGTTCCAGAGGTTGCACCATATAAGAAACGTAAGGTGCGGATACTGAATGGTGCTCATACAGGCTTTGTCCTTGGCGCTTATCTGGCGGGACAGGATATAGTCCGTGATTGCATGAACAATGAGACGATACATGCATTTATGAATAAAATATTATATGATGAGGTTATTCCGATTCTTCCGCTGGATCGTGCAGATTGTGAAAACTTTGCCGCCGCAGTTACCGATCGTTTTAATAATCCTTTTGTGAATCATCTGCTGATGAGTATATCCTTAAATTCCACTTCAAAGTGGAAAGCAAGAGATCTCCCGTCACTTCTTGAGTACAACGAAAAATTTGGAACCTTACCTGCAGCACTTTGCATGGGATTTGCAGCTTATATTGCTTTTTATTCCAACAATATTCAGAGGCGGGAAGAGGATGCACTGATCTGTAAGCGGGACAGGGGAAATGAGTACAGAGTTCAGGATGATGCCTGGGTACTGGACTTCTATTTTGCACGGAAAGATGAGAGTACAGAGTGCCTGGTACATGATGTGCTCTCGAATACAGATATGTGGGAGCGGGATCTTACGCAGATTCAGGGTTTGGAAGAAAGGGTTGCTGCTAATTTGGCTTTGATCCGTGCACAGGGGGCTGAAAGGGCTTACCAGAGTGTATTGTAAAAAATAATTATTCTGCGGCAATTATTTCTATGGTGCTCTGGTATCGCCGGGTATCTCTCTGGAAGAGGCGCGGTCTGCAATGTAGCAGGAGAATAGGCAGAAGATAATCAGGAAAATAGGGCTCAGGGCAGAGAGGCCGGAAATTTGTTCAGGCTCTCAAATGCCAGTGAGAAGGTGGATTTTCTGGAGGCCTCGATATGTAAGCGCATCTGCTCTGCAGCGGCGCTCCAGTTTTGCTCCAGGCAACAGCGCACAATATTTAAATGTTCCTGAAACGTTTCTGCCAGACGCTGGTCATATTTAATGCCGGTCATATGGCGGAAACGTTCATTTTGTGTCTGCGTTGAGCGATAGGACTGCTGTAAATAGCGGTTTGGGCAGACATTTACTATCATGGCATGAAATTCGGCATCTAACTGAAAGCTGCTGAGACCATCAATATGCTGGCGATTATCCTTTGGCGGATTCATAAATATCGAATAATAATTATTGAGCTTATCAGGCGGAAGCAGCTTTCCATAATTTTGAAGAATATATGGTTCGTAGAGGCTGCGCAATTCAAATATCATATTGATGTCGCTGAAGTTAAGCGGAGTTACAGTGATACCGCGTTTTGGATGGATTGTGACTAACCCTTCCTGCTCCAGACGACTGAGCGCATCGCGCACAGGGGTTCTGCTCAATGCGAGTGCTGAAGTCAGCATCTCTTCATTTAAAAACATACCCGGGGCATATTCGCAGGTGATAATTTTGTGACGTATAGAGTTGTATGCAAGAGTTTTCAGATTGAGCTTTGCCATAATTGCGAAATATTCCCTCCGCGACTGAACTGATGAGGCAATCGTTGAAATATGTATGCGCGTGCCATCTATAGGTGATTATCAGGCAGTAGTTTATATTATAGCGAAATTTATCAGAGAAGTATAGAAAGTTAGCTAGGGAAATAGCACAAAAAAGGTAAAGCGTAGTTGTGAAAATGAGATAGAAAAATAAATATGCACGATGGATTATTGACAAGGGTCTTAAAGGAGCTTAATATTTAAAGTATACAACAAAGGACACAACAAGAATGCCTGAATGACAGACAAGGGATGGAGGCAGATATGAAAGCTATTCGCATTGATGAACCGGGAAAGGTTTCTATTATAGAACGTGAAAAGCCAGTTCGAAATAAAGGCGAGGTACTTCTGAAGATTCTGTATGGCGGAATCTGCGGAAGCGATCTGGGATCCTATCGTGGTACCTTTGCATACTTTGATTACCCACGTATTCCGGGACATGAATTTTCAGCTGAAGTAGTTGAGTGTGATGAGAATAATGCGTATGGCATCAAACCGGGGATGATTGTTACCTGTAATCCTTACTATAACTGTGGCCATTGCTACTCATGTGAGCATGGGCACGTCAATGCCTGCATGGATAATCAGACACTTGGATGCCAGAGAGATGGAGCTTTTCAGGAGTATTTTTCGATTTCCGAAGAAAGAGTTTATGACGGGAAGGGAATGGACGCGAAAACGCTGGCTGCAATAGAGCCCTTTTGCATCAGCTATCATGGAGTGAGCCGCGCCAACGTACATGAGGGAGATCGGGTACTCATAGTCGGCGCCGGAACCATTGGCGTACTTGCTGCAATTGCAGCAAAAGCCAGGGGGGCTGAGGTTTATATGTGCGATGTGGCGGCGGGAAAGCTTGAGATGGCAACAAATTTGGATTTTGGTCTGGCCGGGACTATTTTAAACGACAGCCCGGAGCATTTTAAGGCTCGCGTTGCAGAAATAACAGATGGAAATGGATTTGATGTTACAGTAGAGGCTGTTGGTCTTCCATCTACCTTCCAGAATTGTATTGATGCCGTCTGTTTTGGAGGACGCATGGTTCTTATTGGTGTCGGTAAGAAAAATCTGGATTTTAACTTCACCTTAATCCAGAAGAAAGAACTGAATGTATATGGTTCCAGGAATGCGCTGAAGAAAGATTTCCTGGAGCTGATTGATATTGTAAACGCTGGGAAAGCTCCGCTGCAGAAGGTTATTACAAACGTATATCCATTTGAACAGGCGGCAAAGGCCTTTGAGGATTTTTCCAATAACCCTGGAGATATGTTGAAGGTAGTGATTGATTTTTCCAGCATTAATGAAATGGTGTAAGGCATACAAAATGTAGGTATACCTCGCATGAAGCGGGGAAGCAGTTGCAGTTCTATTAAATACTTTAATCAGGGAGGAAAGGAAATGAAGTTAAAAAAAGTTGTGACAATGATTATGGCGAGCGTAATGACTGCATCATTAGCTGCCTGCGGGGGTTCTTCTTCTGCAACTCCTGCAGCGACCAGCGAGGCGGAAACAACTGCAGCAACTGCAGCAGAAAGCGCTGAGGCAACGAACGCTTCCGAAGATGCAGACGTAGTGCTTCAGGTCGCGTTTGAAAATTCCATGTCAGAGCCGGTTGGCATCGGATGGGAGAAGGCGCAGGAGCTTATCAAAGAAAAGTCCGGCGGGAAGATGGCGATTGAGGTTTATCCGGATTCTCAGCTGGGAGATAAAAATTCTCTGATTGATTCCATGTTACTGGGCGAGAATGTGTGTACTTTGGCAGATGGTGCATTCTATGCGGATTACGGTGTTCCGGATTTTGGAATTGTTTTTGGACCGTTTCTGTTTGACAGCTGGGAGCAGTGCTGGACACTTACCGAATCTGATTGGTATGAAGAGCAGTGCAGGAAGCTTGAGGAGAAGGGGCTGAAGATTATTGCTTCCAACTGGAAGTATGGAGACAGACACACATTGACTACAGTTCCGGTCAATACAGTTGAGGATCTTGCAGGTCTTAAAATACGCGTGCCTTCCAATGAGATTCAGTCCAAGGGCTTTGATACGCTGGGAGCTACTTCTACTGGAATGGCACTTGGGGATGTGTATCAGGCGTTACAGACCAAGACAATCGATGGTGCAGAGAACCCGATTGCAACTCTTTATGGAAGAAAGCTGCATGAGGTTGCAAAGTATCTGATTCTCGACGGCCATGTTAAGAACTTTACTACCTGGGTTGTATCCGCAGATTGGTTTAATTCTCTCACAGAGGAGCAGCAGAAATGGCTTGTTGAAACTGCAAAAGAAGCGGGAGAAGCGAGTAATGCAGCGCTTGAGCAGATTGAAGCTGAGGATATTCAGAAGATGAAGGACGAAGGAGTAACGATTGTGGAACCGTCTGAGGAAGTGCTGAAGGGATTCCAGGAGAAAGCAAGATCTTTTTATGATCTCGGTGCAGATTTTGGCTGGAGCGATGGCTTGTACGATACAGTGAGAAAGGCTATGGGGGCTGAGTAAGCCGTCGCTGACATAGATGTAATGTGGGCGGGGGTCAAAATATTTGAGGCTCCCGCTGGTTTTCTCTTTGTGAGGGTAAAATGGACAAAAAGGATAGCAAAATCCTCTTTATGCTGGCAAATCTTGATATTGTAATTGCCTCGGCGATCCTGGCAATTTTAATCCTGCTGACCTTTCTGGGGGTAATCTGGCGCTATGTTTTGAATGCGCCTTTTACATGGCTAGAGGAAGTACAGACCTCTTGTATGGTATGGATTGTTTTTGCAGGGGCCGGAGCTGCATTCAGGAGTGGAAATCATGTTGCAATTGAGATGATTGTGGATCTTATGCCGGAACGCATGCAGAAGGTAATGGAGGGAGTTATTTCAGCAGTCGTAGTCATTGTTATCGGGTACCTGTTCATTCAGAGTCTGGGATTTATTCAGATCTTTATAAAAAGCGGCAGATCTACCAGTATGTTGCATATACCATATAAATATGTCTATGGAATTGCAATTTTGTCATATATTGATATGGTTATCAGCTATTTTTATGGGATGCTGACCGGGGTAAAATCGGAAGCAAAGGAGGCGGCAGACAGCAGCGATGAGTAATATATTATTAATTGCATCTGTTGTGATGCTTCTTCTTTTATTTTTAAAAATTCCGGTATTTATTGCAGTACTTGGCGGAGCGATGGTTTATTTTGTCATGAATCCGGGAATCAACCCGGTACTTTTTGCTCAACAGGCAATTATCGGGACAGAGAAGATTTCTCTGATGGCCATTCCTTTTTTTGTATGCGCTGGTATTTTTATGAATTATACCGGAGTTACAAAGAGGATCATGGATTTTTGCGAGATGGCTACCGGGCATTTGCCGGGCGGTCTGGCACAGGTGAATGTGCTGCTTTCCACGGTAATGGGGGGACTTTCGGGCTCTAATATTGCAGATGCTGCAATGGAATCTAAAATGCTGGTTCCTGAGATGACGAAAAAAGGATTTTCTCTGGAATTTTCAAGTGTAGTGACAGCATCCTCTTCCATGATAACTCCACTGATTCCGCCAGGAATTGCGATGATTCTCTACGGTGTCATTGCGAATGTTTCGATTGGAAAGCTCTTTATTGCCGGTATTGGAGTCGGGGGATTGCTTTGTGTAACCATGATGATCCTGGTCGCGATTATCTCAAGGAAGCGTGGCTACGGAATACTAACCACGGAAAAAATAACCGCGGCGAGATTCTGGGCAGGGCTGAAGCCGGCGATTCTTCCACTTCTTCTGCCGATCATTATTATTGGAGGAATCCGTATCGGAGTGTTTACGGCAACAGAGGCCGGTGCGGTTGCAATTATTTATGCTGCGATGCTGGGCGTGATTTACCACGAGATGCATTTCAAAGATATTATACAGGGATTAAAGGAAACAGTTTGCACAACTGCCTCTATCATGCTTATTGTTTCCGCAGCTTCGGTTTTCTCTTGGGTGTTGACTAAAGAACAGATCCCGCAGATGCTGACCGCCTGGATGCTGGAGAATATCCATAGCAAGATCGTTTTTCTGATTGTTGTCAATATTTTCCTTCTGTTTGTAGGTATGTTTATCGAGGGAAATGCTTCAATGATTATTCTTGTTCCCTTGCTTGCGCCGATTGCAGCACAGTACGGAATCAACGAAATTCAGTTTGCAATGATCTATATCTTCAATAATGCGATTGGCGCACTGTCGCCACCTATGGGAACATTGATGTTTGTAACCTGTTCTATTACAAAATGTAAGACGGCTGCATTTATCCGAGAGGCCGTTCCATTTTATATACTGCTGGTTATTAATTTGATGCTGCTGACTTGGTTTCCGCCGTTCACCCTGTTCTTAGTAGATCTGTTTTACTAATTTCTTAATAGAAATGCTGATTGGATGTACTCGCCCCCGGTATATGAAGGCTACCGGGGGTCATTTTGCCCAGGTTTTGCAGGAGAAAATATGATCGATTTTATAAAGATAAATCAAAAGGATACAGTTGCAGTTGCCCTGCGTCCTCTCAGCCGGGGGACTGTATTGTCTGTGGATGGGGCGGAAGTTATATTGCAGGAAGATATTCCGCAGGCACATAAATTTGCGCTCTGTGATATTGCAGAGGGGGAGCCGGTTATCAAGTACGGCGCAAGAATCGGATTTGCCAAGGAAAATATCGCCAGCGGCAGCTGGATACATGTTCATAACCTGCGGACAGCGCTGGGGGAAGTATTAGAATATCAGTATCATCCTGAAAAGAGTGAGTTGAAACCATCTGCTCCGGCGGAATTTATGGGATATCCGAGAACAGACGGCCGGGTGGGAGTAAGGAATGAGATCTGGATTCTGCCGACGGTTGGCTGTGTGAATTCTATTGTGCGGAGCTTTGAGGCAGAGGCAAAGCGGCGCTTCTCTCTGGACGCAGGCGTAGAGGATATTATTTCTTTCAATCATCCCTACGGATGTTCCCAGATGGGGGACGATCAGGAAAATACACGGAAGGTACTGGCGGATATCATACATCATCCGAATGCAGCGGGAGTCCTTGTGGTGGGACTTGGATGTGAAAATTCCAATATTCCGGTGCTCATGGAATATATCGGGGATTATGACAAGGACAGAATCAAGTTCATGAGCTGTCAGGATTTTGAAGATGAGACCGAAGAAGCCATGAAGCGGATCGGAGAAATCTATGAGCTGGCGAAAATGGAAAAGCGTGTCCCCTGTGATGCATCTAAACTTGTTATTGGAATGAAATGCGGAGGCTCGGATGGGCTGTCCGGTATCACAGCCAATCCTACGGTGGGTGCTTTTTCAGATCTTTTGATTTCGAAGGGGGGATCTACAATCCTGACCGAGGTACCTGAAATGTTCGGCGCGGAGACGCTACTGATGAATCGCTGTAAAAATGAGCAGATTTTTGAAAAGACAGTGAAGTTAATCAATAACTTCAAGGAATATTTTATGCGGCATGATCAGACAATTTATGAGAATCCTTCACCGGGAAATAAAAAGGGAGGGATATCCACACTGGAGGATAAGTCGCTTGGCTGTACGCAAAAATCAGGCTCCGCACCGGTTGTCGATGTGCTTGATTATGCGGAGCGGATCAAAGAATCGGGACTCAATTTACTGTCTGCACCAGGAAACGATCTGGTTGCGGCAACTGCGCTGGCCATATCAGGAGCACAGATTGTGCTCTTTACGACAGGGCGTGGGACGCCTTTTGCAACGCTGGTTCCCACAATGAAAATTGCTTCGAATTCAAGACTTGCGGGATTTAAGGCAAATTGGATTGATTTTAACGCAGGGCGTATGGTAGAAGATCAGAGCGGAGCAGAGGTGGCACAGGATCTTTTTGAGTATGTACTGCGGGTCGCGTCCGGAGAAAAGGTGAAATCAGAGGCGGATGGTTTCCGGGATATTGCAATTTTTAAGCAGGGTGTGACTCTGTGAAAGCGGAGAGTGGTGCAGGCAGGGAGAAATCTCTGCCTGTATTGATGATATAAGAGCAGATTTCATTTCCTTTTTCTCTTCCAAGCGGTATACTTTAATCAGAGAACAGTAAGTTTATTCAAAAGTGTAAAATCAGGAGGATAATGATGAAATACGAGGAACTTATTGAACGCAGACAGTCGATACGCTCCTTTTATGAAAAAGAACTGAGCACAGAGCAGATCAAAGAAATCACAGAGTACTGTGAGAAGGCGAAGAAGCTCTGTCCGGAGATCCCGCTCGCAGTGGAGTTCTGCGCGGAAGGAGCCGGAGCGAGAATGGAGGGAGTGGTAGGTTATCGCGGGAACGCCTTTTTTGCTCCGATGTACCTGGTTCTGCTCTCTGAGGAGCAGGAGGGCTACCTGGAGAATGCAGGCTTTCTTGCGGAGGGCATTTCCCTGAAGCTCACGGATATGGGGCTGGACAGCTGCTGGCTTACAGTCGATAACAGCGACGCGGTGAAGAAGGCATTGCTGCTGGACTCAAAGCTTACCGTGGCGGCGGTGCTGGCCTGCGGCTATGGAGTTGAAGAGAAAGCGGCGCAGAGAATTGATATTGTGACCCCGGCAGATGTGAAGTTTGAAAAGCGTGAGGGACACATTGCCCCGAAGATTTCTCAGGGAGAGATGGTCTATGAGGGGCAGTGGGGCGTGAGTCCGGAATGGAAGGAGGGGCAGTTCGATCCTTACCTTGACAAGGCTCTCTATGCGGCGACGCTGGCGCCGAGTTTCCTGAATCGGCAGACCTATCGCTATATCATCCGGGACAGGGAGCTGATTCTCTGTGAGAAGGAAGAGGATATGGTCTCTGAGGAGGACAGAAAGCTCGGACTGGGCGCGACAATGTATAATTTTCATGTTGTGTATTCTCACTATAATGCGGCCGGGTACGGATGGGTTCTGGGAGAACCAGAGATCGCCGGAGATCTGCAGCTTGCAGAGGGCTATCAGGCGGTGGCCTCTCATCGCCTGTGGTAAGCAGTACTGAGCTGTAATATATAAGGCGCGGGTAATGTTGGAAAAAAGGATATGAATGTCGGGGGCAGCTGCTTATGCGCTGCCCCCGCTGAATATAAGTGAGACAAGTGTAGTAGTCTAAGAAAGTCTGTGCCCCGCTCTGCCCGCGCGACAATATGCACAAGGCTTAGAAGCTCTTAACCTGTCTGAGGGCGCGTTGAACGAGCGGCGAGGACTGTTTGAGCGAAGCGAGTCCCACAGCTGCCATCCTGTGTTTCGCGCACGAAGAGAGGTGTTAGAGCTTCTTGCTGCGGAATCGTCGCGCGGCAGAGTGCGGCTGCGCAGACATTACTTGAGCTTACTACCGCCTTGCATTTCGCATATAAGGAGAAGGGTTCGCATTTTCTGCCGTAAAATTGTTTCTGGGGGCGCGGTCTGCATCCAGGCACCCAGCCATTTTCTCCGCACTTTGACGGCGGTGGTGCAAGCGACTATAATAAACTACGCAAAACAACAGCAGGAGGAAGCTATGGGACAGATCAAGGTCAGCAGATGCCCGATTGAGGGACTTTATGTGATTGAACCGACCGTTCACGGAGACGCGCGCGGCTACTTTATGGAGACTTATAATCAAAAGGATATGCACGAGGCCGGGTTGGATATGGTATTCGTGCAGGACAACCAGAGCTGCTCCACAAAAGGCGTGCTGCGCGGTCTGCATTACCAGAAGCAGTATCCACAGGGAAAGCTGGTTCGGGCGATCCGGGGAGCGGTGTTTGATGTCGCAGTGGATCTGCGGGCGGACAGCAGAACCTTTGGTCAGTGGTACGGCGTGGAGCTCACAGAGGAGAACAAAAAGCAGTTCTATATCTCAGAGGGCTTTGCGCACGGTTTCCTTGTGCTGAGCGATGTTGCGGAATTCTGTTATAAGGTCACGGACTTCTGGCATCAGGGAGATGAGGGAGGTCTTGCATGGAATGATCCGGAGATCGGCATTCAGTGGCCAGGGCTTGTCGGAAAGTATGCGGGAAGCGCAGCTGCTGCGGGCTACACGCTCGCGGACGGCACAAAGCTCAATCTGAGTGAGAAGGATGAGCGCTGGCTCACTCTGAAGGACAGCTGGAAGTTTTAAGTGTTGCATGAAACAGCGCTGCATTGATGCACGGATATCGGGGCGTGAAGCAGCGGAGAACAGGGGGAAGACATGGCAAAGCGACAGGCTATTACACAGGAGGAGCGCTATGAGCAGATGATGCACGAGCCGGTGCAGACGCTCATTCCCCGCTTTGCCATTCCCTCTATTGTTTCCATGCTGATCTCTGCTGTCTACAGCATGGCGGATACCTTTTTTGTCTCTCAGATCGGTACCTCCGCCTCGGCGGCGGTGGGCATTATTTTTTCTCTGATGGCTATCTTTCAGGCGGTCGCTTTTACGATAGGCATGGGCAGCGGAAATATGATCGCACGCTTTCTGGGACAGCAGGATGTGGAGACGGCGGAGCGCTACGCGGCGCTGGGTTATTTTACGGAGCTCATTGTCGGCACGGTGCTGGGACTGCTCGGTCTTCTGAACATCGAAAAGCTCGTGTATATGCTCGGCTCTACCAGAACCATCGCACCCTACGCCATAGATTATGTGCGCTATATTCTGCTCGGTACTCCGTTTCTGATGTGTTCCTTCGGCATCAATAATATGCTCCGCTTTCAGGGGAATTCCTTCTATGCCATGATCGGTATCGGCTTTGGCGGCGTGCTGAATATAATCCTCGATCCGGTTCTGATCTTTGGCCTTCATATGGGAATCTCCGGGGCGGCGGCAGCTACTGCGGTGAGTCAGATTATTTCTTTTGTAATCCTGAGCTGTCAGTGCAATATGATGCCGGCCTGTCTCCCGATACGGTTTCGGAACTTCAGACCGACACGGAGAATGTACAGAGATATCCTGCATATCGGTTTTCCGAGTCTCGCACGTCAGGGGATCTCCAGTGTTTCCAGCATCATCATGAACTTCGCGGCGCATCCCTATGGGGATGCCGCAATTGCCGCGATTGCCATTGTGATGCGGGTCGCTATGTTCATTAACTCGACGATCATCGGTTTCGGACAGGGCTTTCAGCCGGTCTGCGGATACAATTACGGGGCGCGGAACTATAAGCGCGTCGCGGAGGCATATTACTTCAGTCTGCGCGTCTGCTTTATGATACTTTTGAGCTTTGCCGTGCTGGCCTTTGCTTTTGCAGAACCCATCGTGACCGTGTTCCGTCGGGAGGATGCGGAGGTGATACGCATCGGGACTCTGGCGCTGCGGCTTCAGGCACTCACGATTCCGCTCTCGGCGCAGATCACCATGGCCAATATGTTCTCGCAGACGACAGGCTACGGGCTGAAGGCAACGCTGGTTGCCTCGCTCAGACAGGGAATCTGTCTGATTCCGGTGCTGCTTATACTGCCCCGGGCAATCGGGCTTCTGGGACTGCAGGCGGCGCAGCCGATCAGCGACAGCTTCGCTGCGGTGATTGCATTCTTTGTCACGCGGAGTATATTGAGGGAGCTGAAGCGGAAGCAGGCCGCACAGGAGGCAGGACTTGTCTGAGGAGGCAGAAACGGGATTTCAGGATGAAGCGCAGGATAAAACAAGGGAAATGACGGAAAAACAGATGGATTTTTCTGCATTTCCCTCCTCTTTTATGTAAATATTGTGGTGCTCTGAAAGAAAAAAAGCTAAAATACATATAGTTATCTCTCAACACAGAGTCTGAAAACGGAGGACAGATTATGAAGAAGTATATGAGAGCATGTATATCAGTGATGCTTACCGGCGTTCTGGCAGCGGGACTTATGGGCTGCGGCGCGAAAGGAGCAGGAACGCAGGCTGCGGCGGAGGGGACGGAAGCTCCGGCATCTGAAGCAGCGCAGGACACTGTGGATACAGCCGCCGCGGTCACGGCAAAGCAGTCGGAGCTCCACATCGGGATGGTGAATCCGCTCTCCGGAGACAATGCGCTCTACGGACTCAGCGAGGAGCGCGGCATGACGCTCGCATTTGAGGAGATCAATGCGGCGGGTGGCGTGAATGGAGCAAAGCTTGTGCTGGACGAGTACGACGATCAGGGAGATCCGCAGAATGCGGCAAAGGGCGCGCAGAAGTACGCAGATGATGACAGCATACTCGCGATGCTGGGCTCCAGCCTCACCTCCTGCACACTCGCGATTGTTCCGATCATTGACGATGCGGGACTTGTGGAGTGCGTGGTTTCCTCCAGTTCCCCCTCGCTCGCGAAGAGCAGTGATTATTTCTTCCGCATGGCGGTGCAGGATGCGCAGGTCGGGCCGCAGATGGCGAAGGCGGCGCTGAGCCGGGAGCACAAAAAGTTTGATGTGCTGTATACAAACAATGATTTTGGAAAGAATCTGTCTCAGAACCTGATTGCCTATGTGGAGGCAAACGGCGGCGAGATCATCAACAGCATTGAGTACAATCCTGCGGATCAGGACTTTACCGCAATGCTTACCACTGTGAAGAATGATGCACCCGAGGCAGTGGCACTCTGTGGCACAGTCACGGACTGCTCGCTCATCATCAAGCAGATGAAGAATCTCGGTATTGAGAGCTTTATTATCGGCCACACCTCCCTCTACAGTCAGAAAGCACTGGAAATCGCGGGAGATGCGATGGAGGGTGCCTCCTGTGTGAGCGTATATATTTCTACCAATCCGGCTGCGCGTGTGCAGGAATTTGTGCAGAAGTTTGAGGAGAAGTACGGACAGACCCCGGATAGCTTTGCAGCGATGGCCTACGATGCGGCCTATGTACTGGCAGAAGCGGCAGACCACGCGATGCGTGCAGACGACGGTGAGGTGACCCGGGAAGGCATGAAGGCAGGCATGGAAGCCACGAATCATGAGGGAGTTACAGGAACGGTTGTCTTTACCGAGGACAATGAGTGGGAGCGCGATTATCTGACGCTCACAGTAAAGGACGGTGCCTTTACGCTGGCGGAGTAAGCAGAAGAGAGGCGCTGGCGGTCGGCGGAAACAGAGTGCGGGGCTGCTGGCCTGGAAAGTCGGTGCGGAGGCAGGATTATGGCGGTACTGATACAACAGATTATCAACGGACTTGCGGCAGGGGGAATCTATGCGCTGATAGCGATTGGCTGGACGACGGTGTTTGGGATAGTCGGCATCATCAACTGGACACACGGCGAGGTCTATATGATTGGCGCGTATACAGGTTACTTTCTGACCGCCTGCGCAGGTCTGTCTCTGCTGCCGGCACTGCTCATCTCGATGGTTGCGGGGGCTGCGGCTGCTGTGCTGCTGGATCAGTTTGGCTATGTGCCGCTGCGGAAGAAGGGAGCACTTGTGAAGTCCGGCTTTATCACTGCGCTCGGGCTCTCGACGCTGGTGCGCTACTCGGCAAATGCTGCATTTACCGCAGATCCGAGAGTATATCCGCAGCTCATGGAGTATCGGCTCATCACACTGTTTTGCATGGGGGGAAATGAGATCACCGTGAGCTCCATTCATCTGAAGATCCTTCTGGGCTCGCTTATTATTATGGCGGTGCTCCAGTGTTTTTTCACAAGGACTCTGATCGGGAAGGCGATGATGGCGGGCTCGCAGGATATGAAGACGCTTGCACTGATGGGCGCAGATGCAGAGCGTCTCATAAAGATTACCTTTGCGCTCAGCGGGGCACTGGGGGCGGCCGCAGGATTTTTCATGGGGACGCTCTACACGATATTTCCGACGATGGGCGCGTTGGCCGGCCTGAAGGGCTGGGCCTGTGCAATTCTCGGCGGTATTGGAAGCATTACCGGCTCGCTGATTGGTGGGATTCTGATCGGTGTAGCGGAAAATCTGACCTCCGGTCTCCTCTCCCCGGGTTACAAGGATGCCGTCAGCTTTGCTATCATGATTCTGGTTCTGCTGATACGCCCGACGGGGCTCATGGGTTATAAGTTTGAGGAAAAGGTCTGAGGTCGCCATGCAGAGAACAGAAAAAAGGACAGAGTGGTTATTCGGCCTGAGCGGTCGGGAGACATTTCTCGGCTCTCTTCTGCTGGTGCTGGTGTTCTGCTTTGCAGATATGCTGATTCCGGGCAGAGATATCATCCCAAATTATGTCAAGTACATAGTCGCAGACAGCCTGATCTATGCGATTGCGAGTCTCGGAATCAATTTTTATTCCGGTTATCTCGGGGAAACCTCGCTGGGACATGCGGCTTTCTATGGGATCGGGGCCTATGTGACGGGATATCTTACGGTGCACGCAGATCTCGATTTCTGGCTCACGGTCCCGCTGGGCATGTGCGCGGCGGCGCTCGCGGCGGTTCCGGTGGCGTTCGCGGGGCGGCGCGTCAGGGGCTCCTTCATGGTTGTGATCACCTATGCCTTCTGTGAGATCATCCGCTATGCCGTGATTAACTCCGCTGCGCTGGGCGGAACCTCGGGCATTGCCGGAATTCAGGCGCCGAAGATCTTCGGCGTGAAGATCACAAAGCTTCCTTTTCTGCCTTCCAATAAGGACGGATATATCCTGATTCTCTATGCGATTGTTGCAGCACTTGCCTTCTTCAGCTGGCGCTTTGTACACTCCCGGGGAGGCTACGCGGTCGCAGCCATACGGGAGGATGAGATCGCTGCGGAGGCGATGGGAATTGATGTCAGGGCATATAAGCTGAAGGCGATTGTGATGTCGGCGGTGGTGTGCAGTGTGGCGGGAAGCTTCTACGCAGTCTTCTCCAATCTGGTGGATCCGACACTCCTCAGTGCGACGCTCTCCATCAATATTTTTACCATGCTGGTGATCGGCGGCAGGAGGAGCATAAAGGGAGCAATCCTCGGCGCCTTTATCGCTGTGATTCTGCCGGAGCTTCTGCGCTCTGTTCAGGGGGTTCTGGGGCTTGCCTTCGATCCATGGTACATACTCTACGGGCTGATGCTGGTGCTGATCATGCGCTTTCGGCCTGAGGGACTGTTTGGAGTGCGGGAGTAGGGGAGGTCGTTATGCTGCTGGAAACAAAAAAACTTACAAAGACCTTCGGCGGAATTGTGGCCAATTCCAATATTGATTTTCACATCGATGAGGGAGAGATTGTCGCAATCATCGGTCCGAACGGCTCCGGAAAGACCACCTTCTACAATCTGCTGACCGGTATCACAAAGAGCAGTGCGGGAGAGATCTTCTTTGAGGGCAGAAATATCACAGGATTCAGGCCGGATCGCATCACACAGCTTGGCATATGCCGGAGCTTTCAGAATATCCGTCTCTTCGGGAACATGACGGTTCGCGAGAATCTGATTGTCGCACGGCATTGCCGCGGCTCGGCCGGGATCCTGGCTGCGCTGCTTGGGACAGCAAAGAAGAAGAGAGAGGATGCAGAAAATGCCGTCGTCACGGAGCGGCTTTTGGAGTATGTGGGGCTCTTAGATAAGGCGGAGTGGCGGGCCGGGAACCTGCCCTACGGGATGCAGCGCAGGCTTGAGATTGCGCGGGCGCTCGCCACGGAACCAAAGCTCCTTCTGCTGGATGAGCCTGCCGCCGGGATGAATCCGAATGAGAAAGAAAAGCTGCTTCAGCTGATACGGAAGCTCTCCCGGGATGGCTATTCTGTCATTCTGATCGAGCACGCCATGCAGGTGGTTATGAATGTGGCGGAGCGCGTGGTGGTGTTTGATCACGGAGAGAAGATCGCGGATGGGACACCCGCAGAAGTGAGAAACAATCCGCTTGTGGTGGACGCCTATCTCGGAAAAGGGGGAGCGCGTGAATGGAGCAGCTGCTCAATATAGAAAAGCTTCAGGTATATTACGGCGCGATTCATGCGCTGCGCGGCATCAGCCTCCACGTCAATGAGGGAGAGATTGTCTCGCTGATCGGTGCAAACGGTGCGGGGAAGACTACGCTTATGTCTGCGATTATGCGGCAGATTCCGATCGCGGGAGGGAGTATCTCCTTCTGCGGCGAGGCGCTTGAAGAAAAGCAGACGGCTCAGATCGTGCGGAGCGGGATGACGCTGGTGCCGGAGGGGAGACATGTCTTTCCACGGAGCTCTGTGGAGGACAATCTTCTGCTGGGAGCGTATTTTCGCAGGGACAAGGCGGCTGTGCGCGAGGATATGGCGCGGGCATACGAGACCTTCCCGAGACTGAAGGAGCGAAGGCGTCAGCTGGCCGGGACGCTCTCGGGAGGAGAGCAGCAGATGCTTGCAACAGCCCGGGCGCTGATGAGCCGTCCGAAGATGCTGCTGCTGGATGAACCGTCTATGGGACTTGCGCCTGTCATTGTGGATCAGGTTTTTGAGACCATAGAGAAGATCAATCGCGATGGGACGACGGTGCTTCTGGTTGAACAGAATGCAAATCAGGCGCTTCGCATTGCGCAGCGCGGCTACTGCATGGAGCTCGGGGAGGTCGTGCTGGAGGATACAGCTGCGGGGCTTCTGAGCAATTGCCGGGTGAAGGAGGTCTATCTTGGCGGAGCGTGACCGCTGGAAAATGTTCAGTAAACAGGAAACAAATTAAGGAACAAGTAAAAGCGGCGGCATGAACACTTCGTTCATGCCGCCGCTTTACTGGCGTGTAAGCTCAGATTGTGAGCTGTACTGTGACGCGAGGCTCCAGTGTGACGGGACCGGAAAGCTGCGCAGAGAGAACTTTCCCGCCCTGTTTTTTCAGCTCAGCACAGAGGACGCCGCCGGGCTGGCGGAGTGAGAGGCAGAATGCGTCATCACTTGTCTTTTGGGCACGCACCACTGCGCAGGCGAGAGTCCCGCTGCCGCAGCTGCTCTCCCAGATCATGGTGCCGGTCTCGCGTACCCATACGCAGGGAACCATAGAGCTGTCGTTTAAAAACATGACGCCGACAGCATCAACCGCTCCCAGAGCCCGGACTGCCTCAATTGCGTGTTCAGCGAGTTTCTGTTCCGCTTTCCGGTTTTCTATGATTACATGGGTGATGCCTTCAAATTCAACTGCGGGCAGGGTGAGCTGACCGCTGTTCTTTTCCGGAATTGCAATGCTTCGCAGTGCGCGGGGCAGGGGCATGCAAACTGCCGCGCCCTCGGTCCGGAGGGACACGGTGAGCGGGTGATCGCAGCCAGATATTTCGATCTCGACGGTATCGCCGTCCTTCAGTCCCATCTCTCTTCCGAGCAGCAGGCCAAAGCTTCGGCTCGCGTTGCCGCAGAATTCCCCTCCGCTCATCACAAGCCGTCCGGCTGCGCCCCGAAGCGGGGGACATAGAAAGCCCGCCTGTTCCGCCTGCAGGGAGGGGACGGAGAGCAGCGCCGCGCCGATGGGGGCGTAATATTCCGGCGCTACCGGAGTCTCCACAAAAGCAGTGCGGTTTCCGGCGGGATCCGCCATGATGATATCCAGAGTGAATTCCATGGTCAGCACTCCTTTCCTGTCTCGTGAAAAGTGCGGTTTAAACCTGCCCGGCCTGTTTCAATTCTCTTCCTTTTCCCGCTGTGGAAAATGCTTGCGGGTGAAATAGGTCGAAAGCACAACTGAGGTGTTGGAGAGACCGTATTTTCGGATCTGCTCCAGCAGGTGGTCGAGGGCGCTGGAGTTTGCGACGCGTATCTTTAAGAGCACATTGTTGTAGCCGACGATGTGGTGGTGCTCCGTGATGGAGGGCTCATCAAGGCAGAAGCGGCAGAAGTGCTCATATTCTCTGGGGGGGACATTGACCTGCACAAAGGCCGTGATATTGTTCCCGAGGAGCGATTCGTTGATCTGTGCGTGAAAACCCTCTATGACACCGGATTCCTTCAGCCTGTGAATGCGCTCTGCGACAGCCGGGGCGGTGAGACCGACACTTTTGCCGAGATCCCGAGTTGAGATTTTGCAGTTTTCCTGAAGGAGGTTGATGATTTTCAGATCGGTATTATCCATCATTGGACCGCCTTTCCGTATATAAATATGCACATATATCTCATGATTTATGCGCTGAAAGTCGATTATACGCTGTGCCTTCACTCAGCTGCAAACAGACTTGCGTGAGGCGGCACTTTTGAAAGTTTTTATGATTACGCGTTGATTCTATTATAACCCATTTTTTGCCTGCGCGGTAAAAATCCGTTCACAGGAACTTTCCATTGCGTGTTATACTCTGAATAGGGTACTGCGCGGAAAATGCAGACGGAGCGCGCATTTTGCCGGCGGGAAAAAGTGTTTCTGGAAGTATGCAGCAGAGCGGAAGAAAAAAGGACGTGTGGAGGAGAAAATGAAGAATTACACAGCGGAATTACTGCACAGAGAGGATTACAGCGTCACAAACTGGAGCGGCGGGACGACGACAGAGCTCGCAATTGCGCCGAGAGGCAGTATCTATGCGGAGCGAAGCTTTCTCTGGAGACTCAGCTCCGCGACAGTTGATGTCGAGGAGAGCAATTTTACAGCACTTCCGGATTACAATCGCATTATCATGACCCTGCAGGGAGGGATACGCCTGAGACATAACGGCGGAGAGTGGATCAGTCTTCCTGAGTTTGAGACGCACGACTTTGACGGTGGGGATGAGACCGTCAGTGTGGGCAAGGTTGTGGATTTTAATCTGATGCTGCGGAAGGGGAAATGTGAGGGCTTTGTGCTTCCGCTTCTTCTTAAGGAAGGAGAGGCTGCTGCACTCAGCGAACAGCTTATGAAGGCTATTCCGGAGGCAGAAGAGCTTCTTCTGTACTGCCCGCGCGGAGTGGTGGAGATTGCGGCTTCCGACGGGGCTTCATGGAGACTCTCAGCCGGGGATACGCTGCGGCTCTCCGGAGAACTTCAGGGGCAGAGCTTTACGGCAAAAGCGGAGGAAGCGGCGGCACTCGTTGGCTCCGCAGTGCGCAGCGCGGGCTGAGATTTGTCAGCCGCTGCCGGCATTACCCGCGTCATTTGAGGTAGTGCGTTCAAAACATACCGATTTTGTGGGGAGTTGTTGCCATTGTAACAGCTTTCCTTTTTGTGTTGTCCTATGCTTTCAGCTGTAAGGGTTCTGTTTTAGCGAAAGAAGGTGGCATAAGGCTGTAAGAGCAAGAGACTTCGTTAGGGAAGAGAATTTTGGAATTGCGGGCATTGGCTCGGTTGAGGACAATATGAAGCTCTTGCAGATTTAATCAGTGCTGCCTAAGAAAGTGTAGCTGAGGATGGATTGTTTTTGCTTCAGGGAAGTGGTACAGTAACCTTGTATGCATATAGACAGGCATCACAGATATCTGCCGGATAAGGGCGGGTACGCATAGAAGGAGGTAAGCGCGTGGCAAAGTGGAAATGTAAGGTTTGCGGATACATCTATGAGGGAGAGAAGCTTCCGGAGGATTTTGTATGTCCCAAGTGCAAGCAGCCGGCATCTGCTTTTGAGAAGGTAAAGTTACATCCCTATGAGGGAACACAGACCGAAAAAAATCTTCAGGCTGCGTTTGCAGGGGAGTCACAGGCGCGCAATAAGTATACCTATTTCGCATCTGTTGCGAAAAAGGAGGGCTATGAGCAGATCGCCTCTCTCTTCTTAAAGACCGCGGACAATGAGAAGGAGCACGCAAAGCTCTGGTTCAAGGAGCTGAAGGGCATCGGCAATACAGCGGAGAACCTGCTGCATGCGGCAGAGGGCGAGAATTACGAGTGGACAGATATGTATGAGGGCTTTGCGAAGACCGCCGAGGAGGAGGGCTTTAAGGAGCTCGCAGAAAAGTTCCGTCTGGTGGCAGCAATTGAGAAGCACCACGAGGAGCGCTACAGAGCTCTGCTGAAGAATGTGGAGATGGCACAGGTCTTTGCCAGAAGTGAGGTCAAGGTGTGGGAGTGCCGCAACTGCGGACACATCGTTGTTGGTACAGCCGCTCCCGAGGTATGTCCCACCTGCAACCACCCGCAGAGCTATTTCGAGATTCATCTGGAAAATTACTAATTCACAGTATTCACGTTATTTCAGGAAAGGCACAAAATGTTAAACCCAAAGGTAAGTGAGCTGATCAACGCGCAGGTTACAAAGGAGTTTTACTCTGCGTATCTCTATCTGGACTTTGCCAATTATTACTATGAGCAGGGGCTGGACGGCTTTGCAAACTGGTATGATATTCAGGCGCAGGAGGAGCGGGATCACGCGATGCTGATGCGTGCATATCTCCACAACAACGGCGCAGAGGTGAAGTTCGGTGTGATTGATCAGCCGAATATGAAGTATGAGGACACTGCCGCGCCGCTGAAGGCTTCTCTGAAGCATGAGACTTACATTACTGCGGAGATCAATAAGATCTACCGCGCGGCAGATGATATCAATGACTACCGCACCATGCAGTTTTTTGACTGGTTCATCAAGGAGCAGGGCGAGGAAGAGAAGAATGCGGAGGATATGATCCGCAAGTATGAGCTCTTCGGAAAGGATCCGAAGGGATTGTATGCACTGAATCAGGAGCTGGCGGCCCGCGTCTATGCCGCACCGAGTCTTGTGATCTGAGCAGGGATTCGGAGTCAGGCGGGCGCTGTTGGTGGGACTGATATCGCCCGGCAGAATCTGAGGAAGCTTCCTCAGGCATTTCAATATAAAATGCGGCGGAGACCGCGTAAAAGAAGGAGAAAATTATGAAGTTCTACAGAAGTTCCCATTGTGGCAATATTGTTACGTTTCTTCAGGACTCGGGTGTCAGCGTAGAGTGCTGCGGCGAGAAGATGGGCGAGCTCACGGCAAACACCACGGATGCCGCGCAGGAGAAGCACGTTCCTGTTGTTGCCTTAGAGGGCAGCAAGGTCACAGTGAAGGTCGGAAGCGTTGCACACCCGATGCTTGAGGAGCACTCCATTCAGTGGATCGTGCTTGAGACGAAGCAGGGCTATCAGACCAAGTTCCTGAAGCCGGGAGAGGCTCCGGAGGCAGTCTTTTGCGTAGCAGAGGGTGATGCTCCGGTTGCAGCTTATGAGTACTGCAACCTGCACGGTCTCTGGAAGGCGGAAATCTGAGCTATGGAAGATCGAGTGATGCAAAAGCTCTCCTACGGGTTGTTTGTACTGACGGCACGGGATGGAGAGAAGGATAACGGATGCATAACCAATACTTTTATTCAGGTGGCGAGCACACCGAATACGGTGTCCTTTGCGATCAATAAGCAGAACTACACGCACGATATGATCATGAAGACGAAGGTCTTCAACATCTCTGTTCTCAGCGAGAGCGCAAGCTTTGATATCTTCCGCCGCTTTGGATTCCAGTCCGGCAGAGATGTCAATAAGTTTGAAGATTTTCCGTGCAAGCGCGCAGAAAATGGCGTTGCATATCTGGACAGCAGCGATACCAATGCGTATTTCTCCGGCAGAGTGCTTCGGACCATAGATCTGGGCAGCCACACTCTGTTTATTGCGGAGGTGACAGATGGTGCATGGCTCTCTGACACACCCTCTGCGACCTATGCCTACTACTTTGCGCACATCAAGCCGAAGCCGGAGGCAAAGCCCGCAGAAAAGAAGGGCTGGATCTGCACGATCTGCGGATATATCTACGAGGGAGATCCGCTCCCGGCAGATTTTGAGTGTCCGGTATGCCATCATCCGGCATCGGATTTCAGAAAGCTGTAAGACGGAGCAGAGTGTTTTTACTGTCTCCGTGCCAGCTGAAATTTCAATAAAAGCTATGTGAACCAGAGCTCCGGAACTTCGGTTTCGGAGCTCTGTTTTAAAGGGAATAATGTTATAATAAAATAGAAATTGCGGGAGGGACAGATGGAGAGAGCAGAGAGACAGAGAAAGAAGCGTTGCAGCAGCATTCTGGTAAAGATGTGGCTCTCTGTTTTATTGCTCATGCTGCTCTCTGCCTGCGGGAAAAGAGAAGGGATTTTAGAGACAGAGCTTCTGCCTTCCGAGGAGCAGCGCCTTGTGATCTATACCTCGCATAAGAGGGAGGTATGGTGGCCGATTGTCAAGGAATTTGAGGAGCGCAGCGGCATTTGGACGGAGGTCACAGAGGGAGGAAGTAACGAGCTCTTGAAGCGGATTGCGGAGGAGAGTGGACAGCCGAAGGCGGACCTCATGTTCGGGGGCGGTGTGGATACCCTTCAGTCCAGCAGAGAGCTCTTTGCGCCCTGCGAGCCGCTGGGACTCTCCGGCATCGCGCCGGAATTTCGCGATCCGAATGGTTACTGGACGGCATTTTCTGCACTCCCTGTGGTTCTGATCTATAACACGAAGCTATTGGAGCCGGGGCAGCTGAGGGGCTGGGAAGATCTCATGCGTCCGATGTTCCAGGGGAAGCTCGCGTTTGCGGATCCGGCGAAATCCGGCTCTAATTTTACTGCACTTGTGACGCTCTGCCGGGTGCTTGCGAAGCAGCCGGGCCCGGATGGAGAGCGAGAGGTGCTGAAGGAGTTTGCAGCTCAGCTGGGCGGTGTGCTTCTGGACAATTCCGGAGATGTGATGAGCACTGTGGCGGACGGAAAGGCACTTGCAGGAATCACTCTGGAGGAGAGTGCGCTGAAGGGAATCGCTGCGGGAAAGAATATTGCACTGGTCTATCCCGCGGAGGGAACCAGTGTGATCCCGGACGGGAGTGCTGTGCTGCGCGGTGCGCGGCACAGAGAAAATGCCGAGAGGTTTCTGGAATTTGTGAGCGGAGAGGATGTACAGCGGCTTTTACAGAGAAGGCTCTGCCGGCGTTCTGTGCGAAAAGATGCAGCCAGGCTTCTGGAACAGGCAGAGGGAGGAGCAGCATTTCCCGCGTTGCAGGAGCTTCATCCCATCAATTATGACCTGGAAGAGATCAGTATGGAGCGGGATGCGCTGCTCATGAGCTGGGAGTTCTATTTCGGAACACCGGAGGGGGAGGAGGCAGGGCAGTGAAAACCAGATTTCGCGCGTCCTTTCGTCTGCGTCTGTTCGCGGCGATGCTCTGCGTGTCGCTGATTCCGCTTTCCCTTGCGCTGATCGTGATGAGCGGAGCCTTTCGCAGCCGTCAGCGGCTTCAGTCAGAGCAGGAGGCGGCCCGGGAGCTTCAGGGAATTGTGGAGCGGCTCAATACAGTGCATGAGGGGTTTTCTGAGGCGGCAGAGCTGCTCGCGTCCTCCTCGCTGGTCAGAGAGGCATTGGGGGGAGAGGCTGTCAGCACAACGGCAGTAAATGCGACGCTTTATTCTGCGACGGAGAATCTCAGGAAGGCTGCATATTTTGAGCTCTGTGACAGCGAGGGAAGACGCAGATTTTCCACGCTGAACCGTCCGGGAAGAGAGCCGCTTTCGGTGGATTGGGGTGTGCTGAAGGAGGCGGGACTGCAGGAGGGGCTGGTCTACAGTACCACGGAGGACAGCGCTGACAGCAGTGTGCCGCTGATGCGAGGCGCGCTTGCGCTTCGGAAAGAAGACTCCGGAGAGATCCTTGGATATGTCGTGATGGAGCAGTACAGGGAGCATTTTCAGGAGCTTCTGGAGGGAAGCTATGGCGCACAGAATGCCCTGCTGCTGCTCAGCAGCTACTGGCGCCCAGTCTACTGTGCGGACCCTACCCTGCTGCTTGGCCCGGCACAGCGTCTGCGGGAGCACTTGCTCTCGGATGGGCAGCTTCCGAGAGGCGGCGAGGACAGTGAGGTGATCTACAGCGTCTCGCCGCAGACGGCGAGCGGACTGTATGCGGTACTGCGGCGCCCAAATGTTTTTACGCGGGGCACGGATATCCTGCTGCTGAGTATTGCAGTGCTCTCGATACTGCTGGGGTTTCTTGTCTCCCTCATCATGAGCTATCATCTGAGTCGACAGCTGGTACGGCCGATAGACCGTCTGCACAGCGCGATGCGGGAGGTCACACTGGACAGATTGGATACCCGGGTTGAGGAGGGAGAGGATGAGCTCGGAGAACTGGCGGGCCGCTTCAATCTCATGATACAGGCGCTGCGGGAGAACCGGGAGGCGCTGTTTCAGAATCAGGCGCGGCTTGTGCAGAACCAGCGGGAGCTGAATGAGGCGGAGATTCGCATGCTGCAGGCACAGCTGAACCCTCACTTCCTGTGCAACACGCTGGACACAATGAAGTGGATGGGGAAGATACACAGAATTCCGCAGATTGCATTGATGTCTACGGATCTCGCGGATATCCTGCGCTTTGCGATCTCCCCGGAAGAGTTCGTGAGTCTGAAGCGGGAGGCAGAGGTTCTGGAGCGTTACCTTGAAATTCAGCAGATACGGCATTCCGGAAAACTTTCGTTTGCGCTCGATATTCCGCCGGAGTTGGAGCCTTTGCCCGTGCCGAAGATGCTGCTGCAGCCGCTGGTGGAGAATGCGATCCTACACGGACTCGACGGCATCAGCGAGGGAGAGGTGAGCGTCAGAGCGCGGAAAATGACGGCGGAGGCAGCAGGGGAGCTCTGTTCGGCGGAAAGTATCGCAGAGAGCGCAGTTACTTTCCGTGCAGATGGAGTTGACAGTACAGAAAAAAGGGTCAGGGAGATTCTCTGTATCACGGTGGAGGACAATGGCTGTGGACTTCCGGAGGAGCTGTGCGGGCCGTACAGGGCCCCGGAGGGAGAAGCGGCGCGGCATCACCTGGGGCTTTACAATGTTGATACAATTTTAAAGAAGCATTACGGAGAGCGGTATGGACTCTGGCTCCGGAATCGGAGCGGGAAGCCGGGAGCTGTGGTGATAGCGCTGCTTCCGCTGGGCAGCCGTGAGGAGGTGCGTCAGGATGCGCAGGGTACTGATTGTTGAAGATGAGGAGATGATACGCAGGGGCATCGTGCTCACAGTGGACTGGGCATCACTGGACTGCGTGGTGGTCGGAGAGGCTGCAAATGGCGAGGAGGGGCTGGAGGCAGAGGAAAGGCTGAGGCCGGAGCTCATCGTCACAGATCTGAAGATGCCAAAGCTCGACGGAATCGGCATGCTCACGCGTCTCAGGGAGCGTGGCTGTGCCGCGCAGGTTATCATACTCACAGCCTATGACAGCTTTCAGTATGCGCAGAGCGCGCTGCGTCTCGGCGCGGTGGATTTTCTGCTGAAGCCCTTCCGCGACGGCGAGCTGGAGGAGGCAGTGCTGCGGCTCAGAAAAAAGGAACCGTCGGAGCCTGCGCTACAGGGAGAGGATTGGCTGCCGGAGCCGGGGGCGTCCGGTATGAGCCGCCATGTGGTTCGCGCAGTGGACTATATTGCTGCGCATTACGCAGAGGTACAGCTCAGCGTCGGCATCATTGCGGAGGCACTCGGAATCAGCGAAGGGCATCTGAGCCATATTTTTAAGAAGGAGACAGGGCTCACGCTGCTCGCCTATCTGACGCGTTACCGGATGCGGAGGGCGATAGAGCTTCTGAAGAGCGGGGACTACCGGGTCTATGAGGTTGCGGAGCAGAGCGGTTACCGCGATATCGCGTATTTTTCTGCGAGCTTCAGACGCATTACGGGAAGGACCCCGAGCGAATATCTGGATGCGGATGTTTAGCTGCAGGGATATAATGGAGGAGTCATATCCGGAGCCTTAACAAGTTTGTGAAAGGATACAGAAATATGCTGAAAAATATTATTTTTGATGTGGGCGATGTTCTGCTTGAGTATCGCTGGCCGGAGGCGCTGATGGCTCTCGGTCTCCCCGAACAGGAGGCACGGACACTTGGACGGCGCATGGTGCATGATCCGATCTGGACCATGATGGATTACGGAGTTATGACGCCCCTTGAGGTGGCGGAGAAGATGCGCATTGTCTATCCGGAGCAGGGGGATAAGATACAGTGGATGATGGAACATCCGAAGACACTCTATGTGCCGCGCCCGGAGATATGGGAGAGGGTGCACAGGCTGAAGAAGCAGGGCTACAGGCTCTTCATTCTCTCAAATTATGGGAAGGAAATGTGGGAGGCGCACGCGGCATTTCAGCCCTTTATGCAGGACATGGACGGCGCTGTGATATCTTACCGCATGCACCTCTTAAAGCCCAACAGAGACATCTATGAATATCTTCTGGATACCTATGCACTGAAGCCGGAAGAGAGTCTGTTTTTTGATGATCGCAGGGTGAATACGGACGGCGCGAAGAGTGCCGGGATTCCGTCTGTGACTGTGCGCTCCAGAGAGTTTCTGCGGGAGACTCTGGATCG
The DNA here is from genome assembly GCA_003014445.1 of Fusobacterium naviforme. GTDB lineage: Bacteria > Bacillota > Clostridia > Lachnospirales > Lachnospiraceae > Moryella > Moryella indoligenes. Next base: position 195,544 of record PYGH01000001.1, read on the forward strand.
CATTCTTGCTGAGGGTGAAGATGGCGTGCCGGAAGAGGCGGCAGAGGGGGTCTGAGTATGGCCGGTATACTGCAGCACGGGCACGGCGCCAATTACGAGATTGATATGGTGCATGGGCCGATGCTCGGAAAGATTCTGCTGTTTTCTCTGCCTCTGATGCTCTCCGGGGTGCTGCAGCTGCTTTTTAATGCTGCGGATATTATCGTGGTGGGACGTTTTACCGGTCCGGCCTCTATCGCGGCGGTGGGCTCGACGACAGCAATTGTGAATCTGATGATCAGCATTTTCATGGGGCTGTCTGTCGGCGTCAATGTGCTGATTGCGCAGTATTACGGCGCGGGAGATGAGAGAAACAGCCGGGAGACCGTTCAGACTGCAGTGGTGCTCTCTCTGCTCGCGGGCTTTATTCTCGCGGCACTGGGTTTTCTTCTGGCGCATCCGGTGCTTGCGCTTATGGGAACGCCGGGGGATGTGATCGGTCTTGCAGCACGTTATCTGAGAATCTATTTTCTCGGAATGCCGGTTATTATGCTTTATAATTTTGGAAGTGCTGTGCTTCGCGGTGTCGGAGATACCAGAAGACCGCTGCTCTACCTGAGTATTGCCGGTGCGATGAATGTTGTTCTGAATCTGATTTTTGTCATTGTGTTCAGGCTCGGTGTCGCAGGAGTGGCGCTCGCGACCATACTGTCACAGGTGGTGTCCGCAGCGCTGGTGCTGCGCTGTCTTATGCATTACGAAGGAGCCATTCAGCTTACGCTCTGTACTTCAGCAGAGAAACAGGCTGAGGGGATTCTGCGTCGCTTTCTGCGGACGGTCCGGGAGCTGCTATTTGTCAACCCACGGAGGCTTGCGGCAATATTTCGCATCGGCTTTCCGGCCGGTCTGCAGACAGCTCTCTTCAGCATTTCCAATGTGATGATCCAGTCCTCGGTGAATACCTTTGGTTCCACTGTGATGGCGGGAAACGCGGCGGCGCAGAATCTGGAGGGCTTTGTGTATCTTGCGATGAACGCGCTGATGCAGACGAGCGTCACCTTTATCTCTGCGAATTACGGCGCGAGGGACAGAAGGCGCGTGAACCGGGCGCTCTTTTCCTGCCTGGCGGTGGTTCTGGTGGTGGGGCTCATCACCGGAGAGGGCGTCTACGCACTTGGACGTCCGCTGCTCTCTGTGTATACAAATGATGCGGCGACGATCGAGTACGGCATGGCACGAATGTCCGTGATATGCACGACCTATTTTCTCTGCGGGCTGATGGACACCTCCACCGGAGGACTGAGAGGACTTGGATACTCCTTTCTCTCTATGCTTGTATCCTTCATCGGTTCCTGTCTGCTGAGAATTGTGTGGATTATGACAGTCTTTCGGGCTGAGCCCACGCAGTTTATTCTCTATATTTCCTACCCGATTTCGTGGGCTCTGACAGCGGCAGTACAGCTGATCTGCTTTCTGATCGTGCAGAAAAGGGCGTTTGCGCGCTTTGGGACCGGAGAAGAAGCGGGTCACAGAGCAGCGATATCTTCATGACAGCGTGGAGATGGCGTGGATCTACAAGGGCGAGCGGAGAGATCGGAGGTTGGAATGCGGATTGCAGACGGAAAGAGTATTCTGAACGGAATTGCCATCGGAAAGCTGCGAATCTACAGGGGTTGTGGATTTAGGCTTTCTTTGGAGCGTGGAGTCTCTCCGAGGGAGGAGACAGCGCGCTTTGAGCTTGCGCTGCAGCAGGTGATTTTACAGCAGCGTGCGCTGGCGGCAGAGACCCGGGAGCGGCTTGGAGAGGCGGAGGCTGCGATTTTTGAGGTCCATGCCATGATACTGGAGGATGCACTGCTGACAGACAGCGTGCGTGCCTGTCTCCGCGAGGAGGGATGCAGTGCGGAGAAGGCGGTCTGTACGGCCTGTAGGCGTCAGGCACAGACCTTTCTTGATATGGATGATCCTTATATGCAGGCGCGCGCAGCGGATATTCACGATATCAGACAGGCCCTGCTGGATGCTCTGGCGGGGAATGCCGTTGAGCTGCCGGAGGAGACCGAGCCTGTGATACTAGTTGCAGAGGAGCTGACGCCCTCGGAGATCATGCGGCTAGGCAAGGGGAAGCTCTGCGGCATCATCACCCGCGAAGGCTCCTGTAACAGCCACAGTGCGATTCTGGCGCGCAGCATGAATCTTCCGACGCTGGTACAGTGCACAGGAATCGATGAGAGCTGGGAGGGCAGGCCTGCGATTCTCGATGGGGAGCAGGGGCGAGTCTATATCGATCCGGAGCCGGAGCTGCTCCGGCACTATGAGGCGCGGACAGAACAAGAAAGAGAGGCAGATGAGAGGCTCGGGGCCCTGAAGGGAAAGGCGAGTGTCACGCGGGATGGGCGCCAAGTCACTTTGCTGGCAAATATTGGCGGGCCGGAGGATATTCCGGCTCTGTTTCAGAATGACGTAGAGGGTGTCGGACTGCTGCGCTCGGAATTTCTGTATCTGGGTCGAAGTGAGGCCCCCTCAGAGGAGGAGCAGCTCGCGGCCTACCGCAAGGTGCTGGAGGCAATGAGGGGCAGGAGAGTTGTGATCCGCACCTGCGATATCGGCGCAGACAAGCAGCTCTCCTACCTTCCCGCAGAGAAGGAGGAGAATCCGGCGCTGGGCTGTCGCGCGATACGCTTCTGTTTCCGGCACAGGGAGCTGTTTCGGACTCAGCTCCGCGCACTGCTTCGCGCCTCGGTCTACGGCAGGCTGGCGGTGATGTTTCCTATGATCATCTCCCCGGCGGAGCTGCGTGAGGCGAAGCGCATGCTTCGATCCTGCAGGGAGGAGCTGGAGGCTGAGGGTGTGTGTGCGGTTGAGCCTCAGATCGGAATTATGATTGAGACACCGGCGGCGGTGCTCTGTGCGGAGGAGCTCGCCGCAGAGTGTGAGTTCTTTTCCATCGGTACCAATGATCTGACGCAGTATCTGCTGGCACTGGATCGGCAGAATGCAGCGCTTGAGTGTTTTCTGGATCCACATCACCCGGCTCTGCTCCGGGCAGTGGAGATGACGGCAGAGACCGGACGAAAGCGAGGCATTGAGGTCGGAATCTGCGGAGAGCTCGCCGCGGACCTGAGCCTCACGGAGCGCTTTCTTCGTATGGGGATCAGTGTGCTGTCCGTGAACCCGAAAAACATCCTGCCGCTTCGTCAGAAGATACGAGGGCTGCGGCTTACGGACTGAACTGCAGTTTTTTCTGATATAGAGGAGCAGAGGACTCCCGCCGGTGGCGGGAGTCCTCTGCTGTGAGTTGTTGAAAAAATGTTAAATATGTTCAAGGGCACAGAGAAAGAGCGCTGCTGCGAGTATATCTGCTGCGCCGCCGGGACTGAGCTTTTTTCTGATGCAGTCCCGGTTCAGCTGCTTCAGAGCTCTCATACCTGCCTCGGAGGAGGCTCCGCCGAGGGAGAGTATGCGCCGGCTCTCCTCCCGCAGCCAGAGAAGATCCCTGTGACTTCCTCTGCTCAGAATGTTGGTGTCGTTCAGATAGAGCAGAATGTGCAGGAGGGTGTCGAGCCGGGCTGCGTCCGGAGAGAGCCCGGCGTTTAGTGCCGTGCGGAGTGCCGGAATGGCGTGCCGCGCAAGGATAGGGAAGCCCTCAGCGGCTTCTCCGCGGATGCCGCATTCTCCATGGAGAAGAAAGAGCCGCTCACCGTGGCTCAGCTCCGGGCTGTCCTTGGAGAGCTGTCTCATACGGGTGAATTCTGCTTTCATGGAGGGAGCCGCGATCTTCTGTGCCTCAGAGAGTATCTCTGCGGCATTCAGCTGTGCGGTGCTCCGGCGGAGACGTCCGGCGGAGGCAGAGAGGAGACCCAGCGTAAAGATTGCTCCCTTGTGGGTATTGACCCCTCCGGTCGCGCGGAACATGGCCTGTTCTGCAGCGCCTCCGCTGCGGCGAAGCAGGGGAAAGAGCTTTTCTGCACTGCCCTCATAGTGATAGCCAAGCTCTGCCATTTCCCGAAGAAAGGGAGTTATGGCAGCGGTGCTGAGGAGAAAAGTCCGGACATCCATGTCGCTGTGTGCGCCGTTGTCAAAGCGATCCACAAGTCCTGGTTTCGGCGCGGTGAAAACCTCCTCAAGCATTGCCTGTGCGGCGGCGTTTTCAAGTCTCAGAAAAAATGCAGCTCGTCTTCTATGATCTTCAGCACCTCCTGCTGCAGCGCCGGAAGCTCGTGTGCCCGGCTCCTGCCGCAGATGCGCGCGTCCCTTCCGCAGAGAAGACACCTTCGCGGGGGAAGCCCCAGCGTCTTGCGGCTCTCCTTCCTGCCGTCTCTATCCAGAATGTCGATGTCAAACAATCGTCCCAGTCGATCCGCTTCCTCGATTCCGGTGCAGATGCGCTTCAGCGCGGCAGCGCTCCCCGATACGGCGGCATAGTATTCATAACCGCTCTTTGCTTTGTTGTACTCCTCGTGAAGAATGTGAAGGGAGGTTTCCGCGTCGTTTTCTGTACCGGAAGCAAGGGCGCGCCGTATGCGCTTTACACCCTCACTGAATGCGGCGTGTATCTCCTCCCCGCTCTTTACGGGGCCGGGGATATTCATGGTGAAGCAGATCAGCGGGCCGTGATATTTCGAGAGCAGGGCTTTCTGCCGCTCCGCGCGCTGTTCTCTGGCGGATAGCATATCATAGACAGATACAGAAGCCGCATTTTCCAGATGCTCTGCATTGTTCATAATCGTCCTCAGTCCCTGAACCGGAAGGGGCGGATCTCACGGACTACATCCATGATGCTTCCGTCTCTTGCCTCTATGATACCGACCACGCGATCGCCGAACTGTACCTTTTCGGGGACGCCTGCGATGCTGTAGGCGATATCGCGCAGCTCCTCAATGCTCTTTAAGGGAAGGCCCGCATTCTTTACTGCTTCCATGAGGTCTGCTCTCCGTGGATTGATGGCGATGCCGTAGTCTGTGATGACGACATCGACATCCTCGCCCGGTGTGGTCACTGTGGTGACATCTGAGCAGATGGTCGGAATGCGTCCCTGAAGGATGGGGGCAATCACGATGGTGCATTTTGCCCCGGCAGCAGTGTCGGGATGACCGCCCTGCGCACCGGTGATGATGCCGTCAGAGCCCACAACGACATTGCAGTTGAAGTGCGTATCGACCTCGAGTGCCGCCAGAATGACAAAATCCAGCTTGTTGACATAGGCGCCCTTATTGAAGGGATCCGCATATTCGCCGGCCGTGATGTAGAAGTGGTTTGGATTCGTCGCCGCGCTGTGGATCGCGTACTCATCGAAGTCCTGCGTATCCACCAGCTTGTGAATGAGACCCTCCTCCAGCAGCTCGCACATCGGCTTTGCGATGCCGCCGACCCCGAAGCTCATATGAATGCCGCGCTCCCGCATGATCCTTGCGAGAGAGATGGTGGAGGCGATGGAGGCGCCGCCCACTCCGGTCTGGTAGGAGAAGCCCTCCTTAAAGTAGGGGGTATTCACCACAAAATCTGTGCAGTACTGTGCCATGAGGAGCTTTCTCTGGTCAGAGGTCGGCTTCGCTGCGCCGGTGGCAATCTTCTTCGGATCGCCGATCTCATCGACCACGACCACATAGTCCACATAGATCTGGCTGATCTGTGCGGGCAGGTTCGGGAAGGGGACGAGGCAGTCGGTGACAGCGACGACCTTATCTGCAAACTGTGCATCTACCGCCGCGTAGGACAGAACCCCGCAGTTTGCCTTGCCGCCGTTTGCGGAGAGATTGCCGTATTCATCTGCGGTCGGTGCGCCGATGAAGGCGATATCTACCTTTGTCTCTCCGGACTCAATGGCACGCACCCTGCCGCCGTGGGAGCGCATGATGGCGAGTCCCTTGAGACGCCCCTCCGAGATTGCACGGCCTATCTCCCCGCGCACGCCGGAGGACTGGATATTTGTGATTGTGCCGTCGTCCAGCATGGAGACAATCTCATCGTTCTGGCTCCCGAGAGAGGAGGCGCAGATGGTGAGATCTCTGATGCCCATGCGATGCACCTCCTGCATGACAAGATTCAGCACCTTGTCGCCGTTGCGGAAGTGATGGTGAAAGCCCAGGGTCATGCCATCGCGGATGCCGCATTTTAAAAGCACTTCCCGGATCGAAGCGACGCGCTTGTCACCATCGGAGTTGATGACACAGCGGGTTTTGGGGCCGACCTTCCGGAATTCCTTTCCATCACAGCTGTGCGTGCCGCGGAAAGGCTTCTTACCTGTGAGACGTAAAATTTCTTCTGGTATTTCTCTTCCAACTGCGTTTTGCATATTACAGCTCCCCTCTGTATACGCCGGATGCTTTGGCGAGTGATATGGTTCTCCTGGCTCCATCGTAGAAGGCGATGTCGATCATCTTTCCGTCCACTGTGAACACGCCTATGCCCTGCGCCTTCTTGGTATCGATCTCCCGGATCACCTTTTCTGCAAATATGATGTCCTTCATGCTGGGCGTGAAAACCTCGTGCACGATGGGAATCTGGCGGGGGTTGATGATGGACTTCCCGTCAAAGCCCATCTGCCTGATGGTTTCGACCTCCTTCCGGAAGCCGTCCATGTCCTGAAGATTAGTCCAGACGGTGTCAAAGCACTGCACGCCGGCTGCGCGCGCGGCGATGATCATCTGCTGTCTGGCGCCCATCAGCTCGACGCCGGTTCCGGTGATGACAGTCTGCAGGTCCTTGGTGTAGTCGCCGCCGGAGAGCGCAATTCCAATCATACGATCGGAGGAGGTGCAGACCTCGTAGGCATTCATGACACCGCGCGCGGATTCCAGCGCAGCCATGAGCAGAGTGGAGCCCACGGGGCGCTCAAATTCCTGCTCCGCCCGGAGTACGGCTTCTTCAACAGCTCTCACCATCTCTGCGCTCTCGGTCTTGGGAATGCGCAGCACCTCTGCGCCGCCCGCGACAGAGCAGCGGATATCCTCGCGCCAGAGATCTGTGTCCAGCCCGTTGATGCGGACCACCTTCTCACAGCCGCGGTAGTCAATTGTCTTCAGTGCATGATAGAGAGAAAAACGGGCGGTATCCTTTGCGGTGACCGCCACTGCGTCCTCGAGATCCAGCATCAGGGAATCTGCATTGTAGATATAGGGGTCCTTGATGAGGGATGGCTTCTGCGCATTCAGGAACATCATGGAACGTCTCAGTCTTTTTTTGTTTGGATGGCTCATCTGATCGCACCTCCCCACGGAAGCTTGTCGTACTGTTCAACGGAGCGGAACACCGCGCCCTCGATTCTTGCGCGTATGGTGCAGTCCAGTGCACCCTTATCCACGATGGAGATGCGCACATTGCTGACGCCGAGATTCTTCAGGGTATCGTAGGTCAGGCTGCGAATCTGGTTTCCGTACTGATGAATCACGACACTGTCCAGAGAGAAGTCAATGCCGCCGTCCCCCGGCTCCACCGTGACCTGGCAGTCGCTGGATTCCAGCGTTCCTGCCACTGCAGATTTTTTAATATCCATAGAAAAGCTCCTTTCCAATCCAATAGAATCAATGTTCCTGTGCTATACTGTATTCAAAGTGCCGGATGGCACGAAGCAGCTGTATCGTTTTCCTTTTTGGAGGCAGGCATGAACGATCGACAGATGAAGTATATGCTGACAATACTGCGGGAGGGCAGTATCAGCAGGGCGGCAGAGCTGCTGTATGTGTCGCAGCCGTCGCTGAGCCAGATGGTGCGTAAAGTTGAGGAGGAGCTGGGTGCTGAGCTCTTTGTCCGTCACACTACACCGATGGTGCTGACGCCGGAGGGAGAGTGTTATATGCAGGCAGCCCGTTCCATCCGGAGCATTCAAGAGAATCTGAGCCGAAAGCTGGATGAGATTCGCTCCGGAAGCAGAGGCGAGATATTGCTTGGTATTCCGGTGCAGCGCGCACTTGAGGTGGTGCCGCGTATTTTCCCATGGATGCAAGAGCATTATCCCGAGGTCAGAATCCGACTGACGGAGACAGGCTCGGACAGTCTGGAGTCTCTTCTCCTGAATCATCGTCTGGACATGGCCTGTCTCACAACCTCCGCAAAGGCCAATCCTCTGAATTATATTCTGATCGCCCGGGAGCAGATCATGCTGCTTGCCGGGAAGCACACGGCAATTGCAGGACGCATTCCGGGCGAAACAGAGATCGATATTGCAGAGGCCGGGACAGAACGTTTTATCCGCCTGAAGCCCGGGCACAGTACCCGCATCACAGAGGACAGGCTATTCGTTGACCGGCACATGTCTCCTGACGTCCTGTTTGAGACGGAGAGCATTGAGGTCGCGAAGCGCTCTGTCGCACCGTGCCGGGCAGTCTTTCTGTGCCCGAAGAACTATCTTGACATATCGCCGGAGCTCTACCGGGACTGCGTGAGCTATCCTGTTTCCGGCATTGACCGCGAGCGGCATTTTTATATCTGCCACAGGCGGGACCGCTATCTTCCGCAGTATATGACGGCGCTCATCCGACTGCTGCAGCCGGAGTACCAGCCGGGGGAAGACGTGGCTCTGTGATCGCTATATAGAAGATTCTTTTGAATTTCCTATATGCAGGGGCTGGGCGGCGCTCACAGAGGGAGAATTCCGATCACAATGGCAAAGAGCATGCAGATTGCGGAGAAGCCCCACACATAGAAGAAGCTGGACCTGATGTGATCCTTGATATCGACCTCTGCAAGACCTATGCCGAGCAGAGTAGCCGGAACCATAGGGCTGATGAAGGTTGCGCAGTTGCGGCAGACGACCATGGCGATGGCGATCGGGAGTGCAGAGATGCCAAAGCTCTCCCCGATGCCGATCATGACCGGGAGCATACCGTAGAAGTAGCTGTCCGTGTCGAAGGCCAGCGCGAGCGGTACAGAGAGGATACCGATGACCAGCGGCAGGTGCATACCGAGTGCCGGGGGCAGCACCATGGTGATGAGATCTGCCATGCAGGAGACGACGCTTGCAACCTCGACTTCATTTACTGTGACATTTTTTACCAGAATACCCATGAGCACGGCTGCGCCCATCAGAGTAGTGCACATCATGAGAGCAGGGCCGGCGTGGGAGTTGATGATCTTCTTCTGCATTTTGATCTCGCCGTAGTTCACGAGGATGGCGATGCCGACACCCAGCATGAAGGGGAAGTAGCTCGGGAAGACGTCCCAGATCAGGAGGGCGATGACGGCGATCGTGAGGCAGATGTTGAAGGCAAAGAGCTTCGGGCGGGCGAGCTCGTTGACAGTCTCTGCGCTGCTCTCGCTCTGTACTTCAGCTGCCTGCGATTCCTTTGCCAGTCTGCCGTTTAGGCCGGCGCCGCACTTCTGCTCCTGTATTCCGGCGAGTACGGCATGCGCCAGCACCAGCACGATGCCAAAGAGCTGAATCGGGAGCAGCATATTCCAGAGACCGCCTGCTTCCATGCCGAGCACGGAGGCTGCGCGCATGGTCGGGCCGGCCCAGGGCATGAGATTCAGAATGCCCATCGCGAGGACGGCGACGCGAAGCAGGGTGGTGGGGCGCATATGCATCTTCTTATACACAGGAAGCATGGACGGGACTACGATCAGAAAAGTAGAAGCGCCGCCGCCGTCCAGATGGCCGATGAGGGCGATGATCGCAGTCATCACGGTCACGCCGATCACACTGTCTCCGACGAATTTCATCAGTTTACCGATGATCACATCGAACATCCCGGCGTCTGTCATAATGCCGAAGAACAGCACGCTGAAGACGAAGAGCGCTGCGGTGGGGCCCGTGCTCTTGAAGCCGGCCTTAATCAGGGAGGCTATGTCATCAAAGCTGTAGTAGCCGCCCAGCACCAGAATCAGCGCCAGAACAGATGGGAAGAGGATGAAGGCGATGCTGGGAAGGGTCTTACTCTTGAATAGCGTGACAACAATGGCAATAATACATAAAAAACCTAAAATACCGACAACTACCTGATTCATTGCACCTCTCCTTTTGTATGAGAAATAAAGTTGTATAGTTACAATATATAAAGTTTCGTCCCACAGTTCAAATATCTTTTTATATTTTGGACCATAGGTATTTACCTATGGCAGAGAAAGGCGCAAAGTATCCCTTGTGTGCGGCAGAAGCATTGCCGGTCCGCTGTGAAGCTGTTATACTGCGCTCAGATAGGGGACTTAAGTCTCGTCGGGAAGGAAAGAAAATATGAAGCTTGGAAAAATTCAGACATTGCGCATCGTCCGCTTTCGCGATTTCGGGGCTTATCTGGCAGAGAGCGACGCGCCGGATGCCGAGTCTGTGCTGCTGCCGAAAAAGCAGCTGCCGGAGGGGGTGAAGGAGGGGGATGAGCTCACTGTCTTTCTATATAAAGACAGTGCCGGCCGTCCCATTGCGACGACAAAGAAGCCGCTGCTCACGGTAGGAGAGACGGGGAAGCTCACAATCCGGGAGATCACGCAGATCGGCGCTTTTCTGGATATCGGTCTGGAGCGTGATGTGCTGCTGCCCTTCCGGGAGCGGGAGGGGGAGATTAAGCCGGGACAGAGCGTTTTAGCAGCGCTCTATGTGGATCACAGCGGACGTCTTGCGGCGACCATGCGCGTCTATCCGTATCTCAGGGCAGCGGAGTCGTATCGGGCGGATGATGTTGTGCAGGGCACGGTGTATGAGATTCGCGATATGGGAGTCTTTGTGGCGGTGGACGACCGTTACTTCGGACTGATTCCGAGGAGTGAGGTCTATGAGCATTTTTCCATAGGACAGGAGATCAGCGCAAGGGTCATGCGTGTCCGCGAGGACGGTAAGCTGGATTTGAGTCCCAGAAAAAAGGCCTTTCAGCAGATGGGAGATGATGCTGCGCGGATCATGGAGGCACTTGCGGCAGCGGGCGGAACGCTTCCCTACGGGGATGGAAGCGATCCGGAGAAGATACGTGAGGTGTTCGGCATCTCAAAAAGCGCCTTCAAGCGCGCGCTGGGGCGTCTGTTGCGGGAAGGAAAAATTTTGCTCACAGCAGAGGGAATTGAACAGAAGTTCAGCACAAAATAACCAACATTTTAAAAAAGAAATGTGAAATATGCACAGAAAAAAAGCTGCTTTTTCAACAAGCCGCTTGAAATTCTTGTGATAGTGCCTTACAATGCTCTAAAGAGACCAAAATTCAAACTGGAGAGAGTTGTATAAAATCCCCGGCGGAATCCGCCTGTGCGGCTGAAAGGAGACGGAAATGATATCGAATCAGATTTTGCAGACCACGCTCGAGGGCCTGAAAAATATTACGCGCATAGAGCTCTGCATCACGGATACGGACGGCAAGGTGCTTGCCGGTACCTTCCCGGGAGCGGAGGAGTACGAGGCTTCGGCCCTCGCCTTTGCAGACTCTCCTGCGGATTCACAGGTCGTTGGCGGCTGTCAGTTTTTCAAGGTCTTCGATGAGAATCAGCTGGAGTATATCCTGCTTGCGAAGGGCACCAATGACGATGTTTACATGGTGGGAAAGCTTGCGGCCTTTCAGGTGCAGAATCTCCTGACCGCTTATAAGGAGCGCTTTGACCGCGACAACTTCATCAAAAATTTGCTTCTTGATAATCTTCTGCTGGTAGATATCTATAATCGTGCGAAAAAGCTCCACATCGATACGGATGCGCGCCGCGTGGTCTATATCATTGAGACGAAGAACGACAGAGAGGTCAATGTCCTCGAGACTGTGCGCGGATTCTTTACAGGGAAGAGCAGAGACTTTGTCACCGCTGTGGACGGGCGGAACATTATTCTTGTCAGGGAGCTCCGTGACGGCGAGACCTATGATGATCTCGACAGGGCGGCAGAGGAGATTCTGAACAGTCTCCACGGGGCCGAAATTGCGAATGTCAATATCGCCTACGGCACGATTGTTAACGAGATCAAGGAGGTATCCCGCTCCTATAAGGAAGCGAAGATGGCGCTGGATGTCGGGAAGATCTTCTACAGCGAGCAGAATATCGTTGCATACAGCAGACTCGGCATCGGACGTCTCATCTATCAGCTGCCGATTCCGCTCTGCAAGATGTTCATCCGTGAGATCTTCGAGGGCAAGAACCCGGACGATTTTGATGAGGAGACCCTGCAGACCATCAACAAATTCTTTGAGAACAGCCTGAATGTGTCCGAGACCTCGCGCCAGCTCTACATTCACCGCAACACGCTGGTCTATCGCCTTGACAAGCTTCAGAAGACGACAGGACTGGATCTGCGTGTCTTTGAGGATGCCATCACCTTTAAGATTGCCCTGATGGTTGTGAAGTATATGAAATACATGGAGACGATCGATTACTGATGATCGTACTGGAAAATGTAAGCAAGAGCTACGAGCGCGGTCCGAGGGCGTCGCGGGCGCTGAAGAACATCAATCTGAGCATAGAGGACGGCGAGTTCGTATTTATTATGGGACGCTCCGGCGCGGGGAAATCCACGCTGGTGCGTCTTCTCATGAAGGAGACGGAGCCCACGGAGGGGCGGCTCGTGGTGAATGACATTGAGCTGAACCGTATGCCGCGGCGCCAGATCCCGAACTATCGCCGGACGATCGGCGTCGTGTTTCAGGACTTTCGTCTGCTGAAACATCTGAATGTGTATGAGAATGTCGCCTTTGCACAGCGCGTGATCGGAAAGCCGGTGCGGGAGATCAGGGACAATGTCTCTGAGGTGCTGCGGCTGGTTGGGCTCTCTGCGAAGTACAAGGCGAATGTCCGTGAGCTCTCCGGCGGAGAACAGCAGAGGGTTGCGATTGCCAGAGCGCTGGTAAACCGTCCGAAGCTGCTTCTGGCAGATGAGCCGACAGGAAATCTGGACGCAAGGACTGCGGAGGGGATCATGGGATTGCTGGAGCAGATCAATGCGAAGGGAACTACGGTTGTTGTAATCACACATTCCTGGGAGACGGTGAAGAGGATGCACAGGCGCGTCGTCATTTTGGATCACGGGACACTCAGAAGTGACGAGGAGCAGGTGAGTCAATGAATTTCAGCATGTTTGCATACTGCCTGAAGCAGGGAATGAAAAATATATGCCGGAACTTAAAGTTTTCGCTTGCGAGTGCAGCGACCGTTTCGGCGTGTATTTTTTTATTTTGTATGTTTTTTGCCATTGTGAGAAATTTGGATTATGTCGTGCGGAATGCGGAAAGCAGCATGGGCGTCACGGCGCTCTTTGAGGAGACGCTCTCCGAGGAGGAGATACGGGCGATCGGGGCAGAGATCTCGGCGCGGCCGGAGGTGAGAGAGCTGAGCTTTATCTCAGCAGAGGAGGCCTGGGAGCAGTTTAAGAGCGAGTACTTCGCGGGAAAGGAGGAGCTTGCGGCGGGCTTTAATGAGGACAATCCGCTCGCGGGCAGCGCTTCCTATAATATTCTGCTGAATGATATCAGTGAGCAGGATGCCTTCGTCGCGTGGCTTTCCACTGTGCCGGGGGTCCGTCAGGTGAACTATGCGCGCAGCACGGTGAGCAGCCTGATGCGCCTGAACCGGGTCATCACCCTGCTCTCCGGCGGCATTATCCTCATTCTTCTGATGGTTGCGGTGTTTCTTATTGCGAATACCATCACAGTTGCGGCTGCATTCCGGAGGACGGAAAATGAGATCATGCGCATGATCGGTGCGACAAACGGGATGATACGCGCGCCCTTTGTGATTGAGGGAACTGTGATCGGCCTTGTGGGGGCGCTGCTGCCGCTGGGGGCGGTGAGTATATTCTACGGGAGAGTGGTGGGCTACCTCACGGAGCGCTTCGGACTTCTGACAGACATTTTCCGCTTTCTTCCACTGAGGGCCATATTCCCGCAGATGGCGGGGACTGCGCTGCTGCTCGGCTGCGGCATCGGCTTTGGCGTGAGTTTTCTGACCATACGAAAGCACCTGAGAGTGTGAGGGCTGTGATGATGAGAGCCGGGAGAAGAGCGGCGGCAGTGCTGGGGCTGCTGGGGTTTTTGCTGCTGTGCAGGGAGACAGCGCTCGCAGCACCGAATGCCGTAGAGCAGGAGAGGCTTCAGAATGCGGCGGGGCAGAAGAAGCAGCTGGAGCAGGAACAGGCAAGGACGGAGCAGCGCATCTCTGAGCTGAGCGGGCTGAAGTCTGACGTATCGGCCTATGTGGAGGGACTGGATCAGCATCTCACGGAGGTTGCGGGGGAGCTGGAGCGCCTTGAGGGGGAGATAGCCGACAAGGAGGCGGAGCTCGCAGGTACGCGGGAGGAGCTGGATCAGGCTGAGCGCGATGCGAAGCAGCAGTATAAGGATATGAAGCTTCGCATAAAATACATGTATGAGAAGGGAAATACCGGCTTCCTGGAGCTGTTATTTTCTTCCAGAAATCTCTCCGAATTTTTTAATCACGCGGAGTATGTGCAGAAGATATCGGAGTACGACAGAAAGCAGCTGGATGTCTATGAGGCGATCTGTGTGAAGATTCAGGATCAGCAGCAGAGGCTGGAGCAGGAGAAAGCGGAGCTTGAGGCTCTCCAGCAGAATGCCGCAGCGAAGCAGGACTCCCTGAAGATTCTGATGGCAGAGAAGGTACAGGAGCTCTCGATCTATTCGGAGCAGATCGGAGAGGCGCAGGATGAGCTCGCGGAGTACAAGGAACAGATCGCCGCACAGGAGGCAGAAATCAAGGCGGTGGAGGCCGCGGTGAAGGCGCGGGAGGAAGAAGAGCGGAGACGCGCCGAGGAGGAAGAGAGGCGCCGCAGGGCAGAGGAGGCGTCACGTCTCGCGGCAGGGGAGACGATAGCTCCGGAGGAAAAGAGCAGTGCGGCAGTCAAATCCATCGGAGACATCCGCTTCAGCTGGCCCTGTCCGGCCAGCAGCCGGGTATCCTCCGGCTATGGCAGACGCAGCTCACCGACAAAGGGGGCAAGCTCTTTTCATCAGGGGATCGATATTGCTGCGCCGACCGGTACAGCGATCACTGCTGCGGCGGCGGGAGAGGTTGTCACTGCGAGTTACTCGCGGAGCGCAGGCAATTACGTCATGATCCATCACGGCGGCGGTGTGTATACACTCTATATGCACTGCTCCACATTGAATGTGGGGCAGGGGGAGCGGGTTAGCGCCGGACAGACCATTGCAAAGGTGGGCTCGACCGGAATCTCCACCGGGCCGCATCTGCACTTCGGCGTGCGCGCCGGAGGAACATACGTGAATCCGGCGGAGTATGTGAGTCCATGAGGCAGTTGCAGTATGGGCAGAGAGTGGTATATCCGGACAGAAGACACACGGAGTCATGTATATCTGCCTGAGCCTGAGTATGGCGGCGACAGAGGAGAACCGCAGTGTGCTGCGGCGGGAGAAAAGAGATGGATAACGAGAACAAGAGTGAAACGGAGCGGCTGAATGCAGAAAAGGATGGCGCGGAGACTTCCGTTGCTGTGTCCGCCGCTCGCGCCGGAGCGGGTGCGACGGGGAAGAAGGGGAGTGGCTTCTGGAAGGGTTTTTTCTGGGGCCTTGCGGCAGCAGCTCTGCTCGTATTGATTGTGGCGGGCAGCTTTCTGTATCAGCTTGGCAGAGGGCTTCTGCCAGATGCCGCGAGTGCACGGAAGGGGGCACAGAGCGAGAAGACCGCGACGATCAGCGAGCTGCCGAATCCGGAGCACCTGGACTACGATAAGATTATGAAGAAGATCAAGCTCCTTCAGAGAGTCATCAGCAAAAACTTTCTCTTTGACGAGCATCCGGAGGAGGTGGAGAATGGAATCTATGCCGGTATGCTGAGAGGTCTGGGGGACCCTTACACCGTATATTATACGGAGGAGGAGTACACCCGGATGAATGAGGAGACCAGCGGAACCTACTCCGGAATCGGCGCGCTGCTCTCTCAGGATAAGGAGAGCGGCATCTGCACGGTGGTCACGGTCTTTGCAGGGTCGCCTGCGGAAGAGGCCGGACTGAGGGAGGGAGATATCCTCTACACAGTAGACGGAAATGAGATCACGGGAGCGGAGCTCGATTATTTTGTGTCCACCTATATACACGGTGAGGAGGGAAGCAGCGCAGAGATCGTTGTGCTCCGCGGAGAGACACGGGAGCAGCTCACGTTTACTGTGACGCGCCGAAGCATTGATGTGCCGACAGTGGAGTACGAGCTGAAGGAGGATGGAATTGCCTACCTGCGTATACTCCAGTTTGATGTGGTCACTGCGGAACAGTTTCAGAGTGCAGTGGATGCACTCACAGAGCAGGGCATGCAAAAGCTTGTTATTGATCTGAGAAACAATCCCGGCGGAGTGGTACAGTCGGCGGTGCAGATGCTCGACTACATGCTTCCGGACGGATTGCTGGTCTACACCGCAGGGAGAGACGGAGTCGGAGAGAAATACTATTCTGAGGATGGTCACGAGGTTTCTGTTCCGACCGTGCTTCTGATCAACGGAAATTCTGCAAGCTCTGCAGAAATATTTGCCGGGGCTTACAGGGACTTCGGGAGGGCCACTCTGGTAGGGACAAAGACCTTTGGAAAGGGCATTGTTCAGTTTGTGCTTCCGCTTGGGGACGGCTCGGCAGTGAAGCTCACGACACAGCACTATTACACGCCGAGCGGTTTTGATCTGCACGGCAAGGGAATAGAGCCGGATGTGTTTCTGGAGCCGGGCGAGAGAGATACAATCAATGGGGAGAGTGATGCTCAGCTTGAGCGGGCCATGAGTATTTTAAAAAATGAATAAATAATTATTCAAAACGGGGCGGTTTTTTGGAAGGCTGCCCCGCTACTTTTTTGCAAGAAACACTTGATTATAAGGAAATAATGATTATAATAAAGCAAAAGTAAATGTATTTTTAAACACAGGAGGGAAAAAATATGAATAAGAAGATGTTCGGCATGGCACTGGCAGCAGTGATGGCAGCAGCATTGACAGCCTGTGGAGGAAGCGGAGCAGCGACGACAGCCGCTGCGGATACCACTGCGGCAGATACGCAGGCAGCGACGACGCAGGCGGCGGAGACGGAAGCCGGCTCTGCAGCAGAGAAGGCGGAGCTGAAGACCGTGAGCGAGGGGAAGCTCGTCATGAGCACCAATGCGGAGTTTCCGCCCTACGAGTACCATGATGCAGACGGGATTGTCGGAATTGATGTGGATATCTGCACAGCAATCGCAGAGAAGCTTGGCTTGGAGCTGGAGATTGAGGACATCGCATTTGATGCGATCATCCCGGAGGTCGTGTCCGGTAAAGCAGATATCGGCGCCGCGGGTATGACTGTCACGGAGGACCGCAAGGAAAATGTGGATTTCTCTGATACTTACGCGAAGGCGACGCAGGTGATCATTCTGAAGGAAGATTCCGCAGTTACGGGACCGGACGATCTGAAGGGAAAGGTCATCGGCGTGCAGCAGGGAACCACCGGAGATATCTATGTGACAGATGACTTCGGTGAGGATTCCGTGGAGCGCTATGCAAAGGGCATGGAGGCCGTGCAGGCGCTGTCTCAGAGCAAGGTTGATGCAGTGATTATTGACGGTGAGACTGCGAAGCAGTATCTTAAGCAGGTTGAGGGGCTCAAGATTCTGGATGAGTCCTACACGGATGAGGAGTATGCAATTGCAGTTCAGAAGGGTAATACTGCCATGGTAGAAGCGATCAACGGAGCGCTGGCGGAGCTGAAGGCAGAGGGCAAGCTCGACGAGATCGTAGCGAAGTACATCAAGGCGGAGTAAGTTCCACAAAAGCCTGAAGCAGGTGGGGGGGCGGCGCTGCAGTTTATATCTGCGGCGCTGTGCCGCATTTTGCCTGTGAAATATAAATCAGGAAGGAGTGCCGTATGTGGCAGAAATTTACTGAGGGGATTGTCCTGAACTTTATCAAGGACAATCGCTGGAGATACCTGACGAATGGCCTCGGGGTGACACTGAAGATCACTTTCTTTGCGGTGCTGCTCGGGCTGGTCATCGGCTTTGCGGTCTCGATGGTGAGAAGTGCGCATGAGAGCACGGGTAAACTGAAGCTGCTGAATGCGATCTGTGGTCTGTATCTCACTGTGATACGCGGAACGCCGGTGGTTGTGCAGCTGTTGCTGATCTATTTCGGCGTCTTCGGCTCGGTAAGAGTTGATAAGACCCTTGTGGCGGTCATCGCGTTCGGCATCAATTCCGGCGCGTACCAGGCGGAGATATTCCGCTCGGGCATTCAGTCGATTCCCCGCGGACAGTTTGAGGCGGGTCGAAGTCTCGGCTTTAACTATGTTCAGACCATGACAAATATCATTATGCCGCAGGCCTTTCGGAATGTGATCCCGACGCTGGCGAATGAGTTTATCGTGCTTTTGAAGGAGACCTCGGTTGCAGGATATATTGCGCTGGAGGATCTCACAAAGGGCGGAGATATTATCCGAAGCCGTACCTATGCAGCCTTCATGCCCATGCTTGCGGTTGCCGTTATCTACCTCACCATGGTGCTGTTCTTCTCGCAGGGAGTAAAATATCTGGAAAGGAGACTGAAGAAGAGTGAGCGCTGAGACGTCTTTGATTCAGGTGAAAAATCTTGGAAAAACCTTTGGCAGGCAGACAGTATTACAGGATATCACAGTGGATATCAACCGGGGGGATGTGGTCTGTGTGATCGGACCCTCCGGCTCGGGAAAATCAACCTTCCTGCGCTGCCTGAACCGTCTGGAGGAGCCGAGCTCCGGACATATTTTCTTCGAGGGCGTGGATATCTGCGATCCGAAGACAGATATTGATCTCCACAGACAGCGTATGGGAATGGTGTTCCAGCAGTTCAACCTGTTCCCGCATATGAATATACTGAAAAATCTGACTCTGGGACCGATGAAGCTTCAGGGGAAGTCAGATGCGGAGGCGAAGGAGACTGCGATGGAGCTGCTCGAAAAGGTGGGACTCGCAGATCGCGCGGAGTCCTACCCCAGCCAGCTCTCAGGCGGGCAGCAGCAGCGTATCGCCATAGCCCGGGCGCTCTGTATGAAGCCGGATGTGATGCTCTTTGATGAGCCGACCTCTGCACTGGATCCGGAGATGGTCGGAGAGGTTTTGAATGTTATGAAGGATCTCGCAGAGCAGAGGATGACCATGGTGGTCGTGACGCATGAGATGGGGTTTGCGAGAGAGGTGGCCTCGCGGGTGATGTTCCTTGACGGCGGACGTTTTCTTGAGGAAAATGCCCCGCAGGAGTTTTTTGCGCATCCGAAGGATCCGCGTCTTCAGTCTTTCTTAAGCAAGGTACTGTAACAGCGCGTCTATAATGTATATGAATTTTGAGAGTCCGGAGGTCTGCTCTGTATGGGGAGACAGCCGGACTTTTTGTTTTGCGGAGAGTCTCCGCCCTCTGCTTACCGGGTCGTTCAGGGGGCTGACCTCGTATTTGTATCGGAAGCTATTCACAATTCCGGAGGGAGTGTGATACACTTGGGTTCACCGGAGTGGGAAGATGCTGCGGGAGGGGAGCATTACCCGCGTCTCGTCTCCGGGTATGCGCGGCTGTGGGCGGAGTGCCGCTGTCGCAGCAATGTTTCAGGTATATATTTGAGTGGAAAAGAGAAGAAATGGCAAAACAATATATAAAAATCAGAGGCGCTTCAGAGCACAATCTGAAGCAGATCAATCTGGATATTCCGAGAGACGAGCTTGTGGTGCTCACGGGACTCTCCGGATCCGGAAAGTCAAGTCTTGCCTTTGATACAATTTATGCGGAGGGGCAGCGGCGCTATATGGAGTCGCTGTCCTCCTACGCGCGCATGTTTCTCGGGCAGGTGGAGAAACCCGAGGTGGAGAGCATCGAGGGGCTCTCCCCGGCGATCTCCATTGATCAGAAGAGCACCAACAGAAACCCGCGTTCCACGGTCGGCACAGTGACGGAGATTTATGACTATATGCGTCTGCTCTATGCGCGCATCGGGATTCCGCACTGCCCGAACTGCGGCAAGCCGATACAGAAGCAGACCATAGACCAGATGGTGGACAGAATCATGGAGCTGCCGGAGAAGACGAAGCTTCAGCTGCTTGCGCCTGTGGTGCGCGGCAAGAAGGGGCGCCACGAGAAGGTGCTCGCGCAGGCGAAGAAGAGTGGCTACGTCCGTGTCCGCATCGACGGAAATCTTTATGAGCTGAGCGAGGAGATTGCGCTTGATAAGAATATCAAGCACTCTATTGAGGTGGTGGTGGATCGGCTGGTGATCCGGGAGGGAATACAAAAACGGCTCACAGATTCGCTGGAGACGGCACTTGCCCTGACGGGCGGAACAGCGGCGGTCGATGTAATCGGCGGCGAGGAGCTGCACTTCTCACAGAGCTTTGCCTGCCCGGACTGCGGAATCTCCATCGAAGAGGTGGAGCCCAGGAGCTTTTCCTTCAACAATCCCTTTGGGGCCTGTCCGGATTGTCTGGGCCTCGGTTACAAGATGGAGTTTGACCTGGAGCTCATGGTACCGGACGAGAGTCTCTCTATCAATCAGGGGGCAATTATTGCGCCGGGCTGGAATTCCTGTAATCAGAAGGGAAGCTTTACAAACGCACTGCTCTCTGCATTGGCGGAGCACTATCGCTTCAGTCTGGATACACCCTTTCAGGACTATCCGGAGGAGATACGGGACATTCTGCTCCACGGAACCGGCGGAACAGAGGTGAAGGTGCGCTACCGGAGCCAGCGCGGAGAAGGGGTCTATGACGTCGCCTTCGAGGGGCTGATCGAGAATGAAAAGCGCCGCTACAGAGAAGCATTTTCCGCGAGCGCAAAGGAGGAGTATGAGTCCTTTATGCGTATTATTCCCTGTAAGACCTGCGGCGGAAAACGGCTGAAGCGTTCCAGCCTCGCGGTGACGGTGGGCGATCTGAATATTTATGACGCGACAGACATGTCTATCGTGAAATTCCGGAGCTTTATTGATCAGCTCACGCTCACAGAGATGCAGAGGATGATAGGCGAGCAGATTCTGAAGGAGATTCGGAATCGCGTCTCCTTTCTTATTGATGTGGGGCTTGATTACCTCGCACTGTCCCGGGC
The DNA here is from genome assembly GCA_003014445.1 of Fusobacterium naviforme. Lineage (GTDB taxonomy): Bacteria > Bacillota > Clostridia > Lachnospirales > Lachnospiraceae > Moryella > Moryella indoligenes. Next base: position 216,467 of record PYGH01000001.1, read on the forward strand.
GACCGGGACGCTCTCCGGCGGCGAGGCACAGCGCATACGTCTCGCGACGCAGATCGGCTCGGGACTGGTTGGAGTTGCCTACATACTGGATGAGCCGAGCATAGGCCTGCATCAGAGGGACAATGACAAGCTGCTCGGGACGCTGAAGCATCTCCGGGATCTTGGAAACACGGTGCTCGTGGTGGAGCATGATGAGGATACCATGCGCGCCGCAGACTGGATTGTGGATATCGGGCCCGGCGCAGGGGAGCACGGAGGAGAGGTTATTGCTGAGGGGACTGCTGAGGACCTCATGCGGAATGAGAACAGCATCACGGGGCAGTATCTCGCAGGAAAGCTGCGGATACCGGTGCCGGATACGCGGCGTGTGCCAAAGGGATGGCTCACGGTGCGCGGGGCCAGAGAGTATAATCTGAAGAATATTGATGTGCGCTTTCCGCTGGGCATCATGACCTGTGTGACCGGAGTCTCCGGTTCAGGGAAGTCCTCTCTCGTGAATGAGATACTGTACAAGTACCTCGCGAAGAAGCTGAACCGGGCGCATGAGATTCCCGGAAAGTTCCGGGCGATTGAGGGAACAGAGGCACTGGATAAGGTGATCGCCATTGATCAGTCTCCGATCGGCAGGACGCCGCGCTCCAATCCGGCGACCTACACCGGGGTGTTCGACATGATACGCGATCTCTTTGCGGCTACGCCCGACGCCAAGGCGCGGGGGTACAAGAAGGGGCGGTTCAGCTTTAATGTGAAGGGCGGGCGCTGTGAGGCCTGCTCCGGCGACGGCATTGTGAAGATCGAGATGCACTTTCTGCCGGATGTATATGTGCCCTGCGAGGTGTGTCACGGTAAGCGCTACAACCGTGAGACACTGGAGGTGCGTTATAAGGGGAAGTCCATCTATGATGTTCTGAATATGACAGTCGAGGAGGCGTTGAAGTTTTTTGAGAACGTTCCATCCATAGCGAGGAAGATTCAGACTCTCTATGATGTGGGCCTCTCCTATATTCGTCTCGGACAGCCCAGCACGGAGCTCTCCGGCGGCGAGGCACAGCGCATCAAGCTGGCGGCGGAGCTCTCGAAGCGCGGCACGGGAAAGACGATCTATATTCTGGATGAACCGACGACAGGTCTGCACTTTGCAGATGTCCACAAGCTGGTGGAGATACTCCGGAGGCTGTCTGACAGCGGAAATACCGTCATTGTGATAGAACACAATCTTGACGTGATAAAGACTGCAGATTATATTATCGATATGGGTCCGGAGGGCGGCGAAGGCGGCGGCACAGTAGTCGTGCAGGGGACGCCGGAACAGGTGGCAGAGACGGAGCGCTCGTGGACCGGAAAATACCTGAAGCCGTATCTTGCGCAGCGGGAGAAAGAGGAGGCCGTGAGCTGAGTTTTCTGTGTGCTGCGTGGGGGCGTCTGTGTGTCATGCACATGGCGCAGCGAAGATGCAGGTGAAGATCTGTAAAGGCCGGAAGTCAGGAGTGCCATGTGCGCACTGCACATGAAGGTATATGCATCGGTGAACTGAGAATATGCCCTGCGGGGCATGAACAGGAAGGAGCACAATTTGGAGATACAGAACCAGGAAAAGATCATTGTGATCGATTTTGGCGGTCAGTACAATCAGCTCGTCGCACGAAGAGTGCGCGAGAATAATGTGTACTGTGAAATTTATTCCTATAAGACCCCGCTTGAAAAGATTCGGGAGATGGCGCCGAAGGGCATCATTCTGACCGGAGGTCCGAACAGCTGCTACGAGGAGGGCGCACCCTCCTGTGATGCAGAACTGTTCCGTATGGGCATTCCGGTGCTGGGGCTCTGCTACGGCGCACAGCTTATGAGCTGGAAGCTGGGCGGTGAGGTGCACCGCGCTGCGGAGCGAGAGTACGGAAAGACAGAAATTACAGTGGAGCCGAACGATTCCCCCTTGCTGAGGGGCGTTCCTGAGAAGACAGTCGTGTGGATGAGCCACTTTGATTCCATCTTCCGGCTGCCGGAAGGCTTCACTTCGCTGGCGCATTCCCCAAGCTGCCCTGTCGCAGTGGCTGAGAACCGCGCAGAGGGGCTCTACGCGATCCAGTTCCATCCGGAGGTGCTGCACACCGTTGAGGGCTCTAAAATTCTCCGGAATTTTGTGATTGATATCTGCGGATGCACGGGCTGCTGGCGCATGGATGAATTTGCAAAGCGTACCATCGAGGAGCTGCGCGCAAAGGTCGGAGACGGCAAGGTGCTCTGTGCGCTGTCCGGCGGAGTGGATTCCTCGGTGGCGGCGGTGCTGCTCTCCAAGGCAATTGGCCCGCAGCTCACCTGCGTCTTTGTAGATCACGGTCTGCTCCGCAAAAATGAAGCGGAGGAGGTTGATGCCGTCTTCGGGCCACAGGGGCCGTACAAGCTGAATTTCGTTCATGTCGATGCGCGGCAGCGCTTCTACAATAAGCTCGCAGGAATCACGGAGCCGGAGCAAAAGCGCAAGACCATCGGCGAGGAGTTCATTCGTGTCTTTGAGGAAGAGGCGAAGAAGATCGGCAAGGTGGATTTTCTTGTGCAGGGAACCATCTATCCGGATGTGGTTGAGAGCGGACTCGGCGGAGAGAGTGCAGTCATCAAGTCCCACCACAATGTCGGCGGCTTGCCGGAGTATGTAGATTTCAGAGAGATCATCGAGCCGCTCCGCGCGCTTTTCAAGGATGAGGTGAGAAAGGTGGGCCTGGAGCTGGGCATTCCGGAGAAGCTTGTCTTCCGTCAGCCTTTCCCGGGACCGGGACTCGGCATCCGCATTATCGGAGAGGTGACGGAGGAGAAGGTAAAGATCGTTCAGGATGCAGACTACATCTACCGCGAGGAGATTGCCAATGCAGGTCTTGACCGGGAGATCAATCAGTACTTTGCAGCGCTGACAAACATGCGCTCTGTCGGTGTTATGGGCGATGAGCGCACTTACGATTACGCGGTCTGCCTCCGCGCAGTGCAGACGGTAGATTTCATGACCGCGGAGAGCGCGGAGCTTCCCTGGCCTCTGCTTCAGAAGGTCACCAGCCGTATCATCAATGAGGTCCGCCACGTGAACCGCGTGCTGTACGATATCACGAGCAAGCCGCCGGGAACGATAGAGTTGGAATAAATAAGGGTGTTCGGAAAATGGCTTGAAATAAAGCTTTCCGAGACCTTGGGGGTCGATTTGATAACAAAATGATAACATTTGATATTCTGCTTTTATTCTGAGTAAGCCGACGGCTTACAGGTCCTTCCCGCAAGCTAAAGGCAACAGATCAGAAGGAATAACAAGAGCAGGGTCTGTCTGAACTATTGGATAGTTCGGATGGATCCTGCCCTTTTTTCGTTGTGTATTCCCAATTATTCATGCGGTACCTTTGCAGTGATCACAGAAGTCCCGCCTTCAGGGAAGTTATAGCGCCAATGGTCATACTCTTCCCTGGTGATCCTGCCGTGTATGTATTTCTCCTTCATGGCATACCAGTCATCCAGGTAACGCCAGAGATTGGTTCCGGGCTGTGTGACGAACTTGTCCAGATGCAGACATGTGACATCATCAATGCGATCGATAGTAAGACCGTAAATGTCCTCCAGGGCAAAAAGGGTATGGAGCAGGCCTTTGTATGTATCAATGTCCGGGACAGTCAGCGCCTCCGGGACAACACCGAAGACATCTGCCATGGACTGCGTCAGATCCGCCTTTGGTTTTCTGGAATTGTTTTCATACTGCGCAATGCGGACGTCTGCTCCCTTGATGTCAAAGCCAAGAAGCTGTCCCAGGGCGCTCATGGTCAGATTGCAGCGCTTGCGGAAATAATTAATGCGTTCCCCGATTGCCATTGTTAATTCCTCCTTCGGTTAATCCAGAGTCGAGATGTCAGATCTCTATGTCAGTAAGTATATTAAATATGCTTAGTATAATCAATACAATATTAAATAAAAATATTTAGTAAAGTAACCTCTGGATACTTGACACTAATCAAATATGTATAGTATCATGAGAGTGAATGATACTAAACAAATAAGCTTAGATACCGGCGGAATACAACTGAATAGCCATCCGAACAGAGATAAACCGCGAAGACCTTTCATACAGAGAGCGAGCGCCTTTTGGGACGACACAGCACCGAACAGGGGATTTGCCTGCCAGGAAACTGCTCCGGGGAGAATGGCACAAAAGTAATGAAACAATAGAAGTGAAAGGAGAGAACCAATGGCAGAAAGAATGTTTATGAAAGCCGATGAGGTCGCCGAAGTATTGGAGGTATCCAAGCCGTATGCCTACAAACTGATCCGACAGATGAATGAAAAGCTGAGGGCGAAGGGGTGCACGGTGATTGCCGGAAGAGTGGAACGCAGTTATTTCTATGACCATTTTTACGGGAGCAAGGCGGACAGGAGAAAGGAGGAAGCAAATGCCGGCATATAAGGATAAAAACGGAAGCTGGTACGTTATGGTCCGGTATACGGACTGGCGAGGCGAAAAAAAGCAGAAATGCCAGAGAGGGTTTGAGACAAAGCGGGACGCACTGGCATGGGAAGCACAATACAGACTCAAGAAGCGCGCAGATATCGATATGACTCTGGACAGCTTCTATGAACTCTATAAAGAGGATGTCAGACCTCGGCTTAAAGAGAATACCTGGATCACGAAGGAAAGCATTATAGAAGGAAAGATCCTTCCCTATCTGGGAAAACGTAAGCTCTCTGAGATCACAGCAAAGGATATCGTTGACTGGCAGAATACAGTGATGCAGCTTCCTGGGACGGATGGACAGCCCATCGCTCAGACTTATATCAAGACAATACACGCACAGCTTTCTGCAATGCTCAACCATGCAGTCCGTTATTATCAGCTGCCGGTAAATCCGGCCCGTATCGCGGGCGGTATCGGCAAGGAAGAGTCCAGGGAAATGATGTTCTGGACAAAGGAGGAATATCTCAAGTTTGCGGAAGTCATGATGGAAAAGCCGATCTACTACTATGCGTTTGAAGTCCTCTACTGGACCGGGATCCGGGAGGGAGAGCTCCTGGCGCTCACACCGGAGGATTTTGATTTTGAAAAGAAAACGCTTCGGATCAATAAATCCTACCAACGGCTCAGGGGGAAAGATGTCATCACATCGCCAAAGACGGACGCCGGTGTGCGTGTGATCGCGATCCCGGATTTCCTGTGCGAAGAAATGAAGGATTGTCTGAAGCTGTACTACGACATTCATTCTTCTGATCGGATCTTTCCTATGACAAAGAGCGGGCTCTCTAAAAATATGGAATCAGGGAGCAAAGCTGCCGGAGTCAAGAAGATCCGGATCCATGACCTCAGGCATTCTCACGTGTCGCTTCTCATTAATCAGGGCTTCAGCGCATTTGAAATTGGAAAACGTGTTGGGCACAGAAGCGAGAAGATCACGTACCGCTATGCACATCTGTTTCCGAACAAGCAGACAGATATGGCGGATTTTCTGGAAAACCAGCGCATGATGGAAAAGGGAGGAGAAAGAAATGTCAGCTAAAAATCTGGATCATCAGGGGAGATGGAGATCGCTCACGGTGGCTTTCCGTGTATCCCCGGAGGAGGATGCCTTAATAGAGTCAGCCGTGAGGGTATCCGGTTTAACAAAACAGGACTATATCACCAGAAAACTTACTGACCGGTCAGTTATCGTACAAGGGAATCCGAAGGTATACCGGGGGCTTCTCCTGGAAATGCGCTCGCTGCTGGAAGAACTGAAAAGGATCAACATCGGCGATACTGTTAACGAAGATATCCTGGCCCGCATCGATCTCATTGCTTCCATTATGGGCAAGATGCGGGAGGAAGATGACAGCTTAAGCTGAAGGAGGATCGCATGGAAGAAAATAAAATAACGACTGCTCTGGACCCGGCTGTTGGCGCAGCCGCAGAGCAATCGTCAAATGATATGTATACAGTCAGTATAACGAATGCCGTTCCGGAAATCAATAAAGAAGATCTCATCCAGGACGAGCTTGACCGTGCGTTTATCACCCGCATCGCGATGCAGATGTCGGATCCCGGTTACCTGCAGACCATCAGCATGCCCCAGCTCTACGATCAGGTATATCAGTCGAAACCGCCGCTGATCGAGAACCTGCTGTATCCGGGCACCTATCTCTTTGCAGGTGCCCCAAAGCTTGGCAAGAGCTTTCTGATGCTTCAGATCGCCTATCATATCGCTGCAGGAACTGCGCTGTGGGGGTACCCGGTCCGCCATAGTACGGTGCTATACCTTGCGCTTGAAGATGACCCCAGGCGGCTTCAGGAGCGCCTGTACCGCATGTTCGGGACGGAGTGTACAGACAGGCTGCATTTTGCCACCCGGGTCGATTCCATGGACAGAAACCTTTTCAGCCAGATGAGAGGTTTCCTTTTCGGGCATCCGGATACGGGGCTGATCATCATCGATACGCTGCAGAAGATCCGGGAGAATAATGACAGCCGTTACAGCTACGCCAATGACTATGAGGTGATCGTAAAGCTTAAGGACTTCGCCGAACAGAACGGCATTTGTCTTCTCCTTGTACACCATACAAGGAAGCAGCAGGCAGATGACAGGTTTGAGATGATCTCTGGCACCAACGGGCTCATGGGAGCCGCAGACGGCGCGTTCCTGCTCCACAAGGAAAAGCGTACCAGCTGTGAAGCTGTGCTGGACATTTCCGGCAGGGATCAGCCGGACCAGACCCTGCATCTGAACCGGAATGCAGAATCACTTCTCTGGGAGTTGGAGACAGCCGATATGCAGGTCTTTGAGGAGCGTGAGGAGCCGGTCCTGACAGCAGTGGCCCGGCTGCTTACAAAGGATCATCCTGAATGGACAGGTTCCCCGACAGAGTTGACTGAAGCTATTGGTGAAGACATTCCGCCCAACAAGCTGACCATGAAACTCGGGATCAATGCATCCAGACTGTTCAATGAGTATGGAATCAGTTTTGAAAAATCCCGGACACGGTCCAGCAGGCAGATCTTGCTCCGCAGGCATGTGACCGAGGCGTGACGGTCGTGACGATGGTGACGGTAGATTTAAGGGTAGGCCGGTCTTAAATTGACCGTCACGACCGTCACCATCGTCACGGAGCAGAGCATATCCAATGATACCTTAGACAACTCACCGCAAAACATCATTTTGATGTTTTGCGGCACTTTACCGTATTACCGATTTTGAACAATACGGAAGGGGTGCGCTGCCGGAGTGTTCATTTTTAACACACCGGCTATTAAGAAACAGAAAGGATACTATATGGGCCTTACAAGAAATAAACAGTATCTCCTGAAACTGACGGATCATGAATACGAGATGATACAGAAAAAGATGGAGCAGTGCGGCATCCGCAACATGAGTGCTTATCTTCGGAAGATGGCTGTTGACGGCATCGTAGTCAATCTGGATCTGCCGGCATTCCGGGAGATGCTGAAGCTCGCAAACCGCACCGCGGCGAATGTGAACCAGATCGCGGTCCGCTGCAATACGGCCGGGGGGATATCCCAGGAAGACTTGCAGGACCTGAGAGACGGATACCGCGAACAGGCAGAGCAGATCAAGAAAATGGTCTCTGAGGTCGCTACATTAAAGGGAATCATGAAGGTGTGATATGGCGACGACAAGGATCATTCCCATGCACATGAACCAGGGTAAGTCCCTGCTTCAGTCGATCTCAGCACGTACAGACTACGCGATGAACCCGGAAAAGACCGGCGGCGGATTCCTTATCAGCTCCTATGAATGTGATCCTGCTTCTGTGGAGGTGGAATTCCTGCTGGCGAAAGAGCAGTACCAGAGGATCACCGGACGTGTGCCGAAGCACGGACGCGATGTGATCGCTTATCAGATCCGTCAGGCTTTCTATCCTGGTGAGATCACACCGGAGGAGGCAAACCGGATCGGATACGAACTTGCCATGCAATTCACCGGCGGGAAGCATCAGTTCATTGTGGCGACGCACATTGATAAGGCCCATATTCATAATCATGTGCTGTTCAATTCAACAACTCTGGACTGCACGCATAAATTCAATAATTACAAAGATTCCGCAGAGGTGATCCGGGATATCAGCGACCAGCTCTGTCTGGAGAAAGGGTATTCCGTCATAACTGAGCCTGAAGAAAAAGGCAAGGACTATGCAGAGTGGAGTGCGGAGAGATCCGGTACTAGCTGGAAAGCAAAACTGAAGGATACGATAAGTGAGATGCTTCCCAAGTGCAGTGACTTTGAGGATCTTCTTCGGCAGATGCAGGAGAGGGGATACGAAGTCAAGCGGGGAAAAAATATTTCCCTTCGGGCTCCCGGGCAGAAGCGTTTCACCAGGCTGAAGACCCTTGGAAAAGAATACACGGAGGAAGCGATCCGCACTGCGCTGAAAGAGCAGGGCGGCCTGAGGAGAAGGCCGGTCATCGCAGGAAAAACTGCAATGTTGAGACACGGTTCAGTTCCCGATATCGGTTTCTTGATTGACATCGAGAAGAAACTTTCGGAGGGGAAAGGCAAAGGCTATGAGCAGTGGGCCAAGGTCTTTAATGTTAAACAGATGGCAAGTGCTCTTTGCATTCTCCGGGAAGAAGGTATCACCAGTACCGAACAACTGGAGGAAAGGCTGTCTGCAGCAACTTCTGATTTCGAGAAGGCATCGGATCAGCTGAAGACAACAGAAAGCGAGATCCGGGAACTCAGGAAATTGAAGCAGCACATCTTAGATTATGGAAGGACCAGAGAAGTATTTGCGGAGTACCAGCGCCTGGGCAGACCGGACGACTTCCTGGAGGCGCACCGGGCAGAGATACAGATCCACCTTGCAGCAAAGAAGGCCTTCGATGAGTATAAGCCGAAAAGAGTACCAAAGCTGAAGGATCTGAACTTGAGACTTTCTAAGCTGCCTGCCCGGCAGAAAACACAGTATGAAGAGTACCGGAAAGCGAGAAAGATCCTGCAGAAGTGGCAGGCGGTACAGCAAAGTATAGAGAGTTCATTGAGCAGGGTGGAGAAAGAAAAGCATCGAGGCGTCAGCCGATGATGGAGCAGTTTTAGCTGCTCACGGGGATTGGGGCGGCCCCAACAAGTGGAAAAGATATATACTTTTCCATTGCTTGCTGGAGCCAACTCCTCACGAATATTTTTTAATTGAATGCATTCTATTTATGCTATCCCAATATCAGCGTTGAATTAACAGAAGGATCCAACGGTGAATTGCACCAAAAGCTCCTCAAAGGGACTATTGACCTTGCCATAGCGGATTTTCCCGAAAATCTTCCCGGCATCAGCCTGACCGATCTTTATAGAGAAGAAAACGTACTTGTGATCGAGAAGGGCCTTTTTGCCAAGCGCTTTACCTACAGCGCTGAGGAGTGTAAGAGACATTTACTTGCGGGGGATTACAGTGCGTTAAAGGAATGCCCCTTTGTGTTGGGCGGCATAGAAGATATAGACGGCAGGATCAGTCGTGATATTTTAAGGCGGGCAGGTGTTGACAATCCCATCGTCACAGCGGCCTCGCATAATGTGGGAATGTTGCTGCGGCTCAGTCTTTACGGAGTCGGAGCGTGCGTCTGCCCTCAAAAAATCGTCCAGAGTGTGCTGACGCCGCAACAGATGGAATCAGTATGGCTCTTCCCGCTTGGGGCGGAGACTGGCAATTGCATTCAATTCGGATATCAGACGCAGTCCTATCATTGGAGTGTGATCGAGGAATTCATTATGTGTGCCAAGGCCCTTCTCTCTGCTGACAATTAATGAATCTATCCGCACCCTAACCTCTTTACGATGCTTTTTATGCCTGTTATAATTAAACTGACATGTCGGCATGTTGATATGTTACTTGCCTTCTGACAGGAGAATACTATTTATGATGGAATTGAGATCTGTTCAGACCCAGGTTTATGAAGAATTAAAGAATAATATTATGAGCCTTCGGCTTCCCCCGGGACAGACCATGAGCACTCAGGAAATGGCGACCCGGATGAATGTCAGCCGTACCCCTGTGCGGGAGGCTTTTCTCCGGCTTCAGTCCGAGGGACTGGTAGAGATGATTCCGCAGCGGGAGACCAGAGTCTCAAAAATCAGTATGGACTGTGTTGCTCAGGAAAAGTTTATCAGGGAATGTCTGGAACTCGGTGTGATCAGTAAATTTCTGAACAAGAAACAGACCGAAGATATTCGAAGGTTGAAAGAAATGGTCGTCCTTCAGAAGCGATGCATCCGTAATCAGGATCCAGCGGCATTCGTGGATGCAGATGATCGTTTCCATCAGGTCTTTTTTGATGTTGCCGGCGAGAATATGGCGTGGGATACCATTGAGAAGACTCATGGGCATTATAACCGTTATCGTATACTTATGGTAAAAAGGACTAAGATTATAGAAAGCTCGATCCTTCAACATGAGAAGATTATTGCGCTTCTGGAGAAGAACGATGATGAAGCAGTTCGGAATGAGATGCTCGCCCATATTCAGAGGATTGATATCTGGGAGGTCAGACTGTCAGAGGAGTATCCGTATTATTTTAAGGACAGCGAAGGGATGGAAAGGGATGGTGTGATTAAAGCGTTGTGACAGGAGCGCAAACTTTTTTTGCATTTCGAGGGTGATAAACAGCCAAAGGTTTTTCTGGGGAAAAACCTCTGGCTGTTTTTTTGTTGTAAAAATGCACAAATATAATTGGGGATAAATAACGATTGACACTAATATGTCAGCACGTTAGTATGTCTGTGAAAGGCAATAACATGCTAGCATGTTAATAAGGCAAAACAGACACCCGTCAACGTTTATAAAGAGGTAAGTATTAAAAGGAGGACAATATGAAAAAGATGTTATCGGTACTGCTGGCAGGTAGTATGACGTTTTCTCTTGCAGCCTGTGGCGGTGCTTCCAAGTCGGCAGCTACGACTGCAGCGGCAGAAGCAAACTCAGCGGCTACAACGGCAGCTGCGCCTGCGGAAGCACCGAAGAGCTCCGGCTCCTTCACCCTGAAGGTCAACACTGCTTTGACTGAGAACGATCCGCTGTTTATTGCACTGACCGAAGTTTTTGAGAAGACCGTCGAAGAGAAGACCAACGGTGACGTTCAGGTCGAGGTATATTCCGGAAGCCAGTTGGGAACTGATGAAGATGTTCTGGAGCAGGCTATCGTTGGCGCAGGTGTCGGCGTCATCACCGATCCGGGCCGTTTGAGCAACTATGTTTATGATATCGGCGTTCTGCAGGCTCCATACATCGCCACCAGTTATGATGAGGCATTGAAGCTGTTTGAGACCAGCACCTATCAGGATCTCAGTAAGCAGGTCGAGGATTGCGGTTTCAAGATTCTTTCTTTCAATTACTTCCAGGGCGAGAGGGAGCTTTTCACCAAAAACCCGGTCAGGGGCCCGGAAGATCTGAAGGGTCAGCGTATCCGTTCCTCAGGCTCCCAGGTCGTTACCAGTACGCTTGAGGCGATGGGTGCAAACACCACGGTCCTGGCATGGTCCGAGGCATATCAGGCACTGCAGCAACAGGTCATTGAGGGCGTTGAGGTTCATCTTTCTGCGGCAGTCGGCTCCTCCATGCAGGAGGTCACGAAGTACCTTGCCTTCACCGGACATCAGCAGCTTCTGACCGGCCTGGTCATCTCAGCTGCATGGTTCAACAAACTTCCTGCAGATTATCAGCAGATCCTGATGGATGCCAGCTATGAGGCAGGAAAGAACGCATCAGAGAACGTAATCTCAAAGAACGAAGAGTATCTGAAGGTACTGACCGACGGCGGCATCGAAGTCGTTGAGTGTGACAAGGAAGCCTTCATCAAGGCCTGCGAAAAGACCTATGAGGATCTGAAGTACACCGAAATCAAGAAATCTATCGACGCAGAATTAGGACGTTGAGTCCCTGTCTGTGACCGGGAATCCCGGACATGGAACGATATAAAAAATAATGTGATCTGCCCGGCGCGGTGTTCTACGGAATACCGTAACCGCACCGCGCCGGATTTTACTTCAGAAAAGGAGTCCTTCCATGTTAAAGAAATTTGAGGATATGCTGACAAAAATGGAGACGGTGTTCGTATGCTTCGGTCTGATGGTGCTGATTACCACCGTCTTCGCCGCTGCGGTCCTCCGCTTCTTTGGTGTCGACATGTCAATTTCGACAGACCTTGCGCAGCTTGTTTTTGCATGGGTCAGCTTTATCGGTGCAGATCTTGCCATGCGCAAGGATAAGCACATGGGTGTGGATATGCTGATCGACAAGTTCCCGCTGAAAGTCCAGAACACAATTCGCCTGTTCAGTTATATCCTGATCCTCGGCTTCCTGATCTTTGCGGTCCGTTACGGCATCGATCTCTGCATCGTGAATGCTGCGAGAAAGTATCAGACCCTGTATATCAGCTACTCCTACGCGACGGCTAGCTGCCCGGTAGGATGCGGCCTCATGTGCATCTCGGCAGTGAAGCATATCGTCCAGTATATCCGGAATATCAAGAATAACGATTACAGCAGCCTGGCAAAGGGGGAAGCAGCATGATTATTCTTGGCGTAACATTTATCATCCTTCTCGCAATCGGTCTTCCGGTCGCGTTCACGGTCGGCATTTCCGCCCTGACATTCTTTGTGACAGAAGAAGTTCCTCTGCAGATCGTCGTACAGAAGATGGTCAGCAGCACCCAGTCTTTCTCACTTCTGGCAGTCCCGTTCTTTGTCCTGGCTGGAAACCTGATGAATGAGACCGGTATCACCTCCAGATTGATCAAATTCTGCAATCTGGTCACTGGCCACATGCGGGGTGGTCTTGCACAGGTCTCGGTCCTGCTGTCCTGTCTCATGGGCGGCATCTCCGGATCTGCCACCGCTGACGCAGCCATGGAGAGCCGTATTCTTGGACCGGACATGGAAAAGCGCGGTTATTCCAGAGGCTTTACCGCGGCAATTCTCGCTATGGGCGGTCTGATCACTTCCACCATTCCGCCGAGCCTTGGCCTGATCCTCTATGGTGTTACCGGAGAAGTTTCCATCGGACGGCTGTTCCTGGGTGGTCTGGTTCCCGGCATCCTGATGACAGCAGTCCTTATGGCGGCAGTTGCCATCATCTCCAAAAAGCGCGATTACAAGCCGGAACATGAGAACTTCCCATCCATGGGAGAAGTGTTCCGGGGATTAATCGACAATATCTGGGCTTTGATGTTCCCGGTTATTCTGATCGTAGGGATCCGCTTTGGTATATTCACTCCGTCTGAGGCGGGAGCCTTTGCAGTGGTGTATGCCCTGGTAATCGGACTCTTCGTCTACCGTGAGCTGACCATCCCGAAGCTGATGGATTGCCTTTCCACTACGGCAGTGGATCTTGCGGTCATCATGTTCATCATTATATGCTCCAACGCCTTCGGCTATGCCATCGTCACCGGTCAGGTTCCGCAGACACTGGCAAGAATGATAACTGCTGTCTCCGAAAACAAGTACATCATCCTTCTCATCGTCATGCTGTTCGTTTTCTTCGTCGGAATGTTCATGGAAGCGACCGCCAACGTCCTGCTGCTTACGCCGATCTTCCTTCCGATCATCACATCCTACGGCTTTGATCCGGTCCACTTCGGGGTCATGTACATGATCCTGATCACTATGGGCGGCATGACTCCGCCGATCGGTGTCACAATGTATACTACCTGCTCGATCCTGGACTGCTCGATCGAGGTCTACACAAAAGAAGCAATTCCGTTTATCGCGTCTATCGTAATCCTGCTGTGCCTGCTGGCGGTATTCCCGCAGCTGGTTCTGTTCCTTCCGAACCTGGTCTATGGTGTGGCGGCATGAAGAAACTTTTCTGGACGAGAATTATCATTACAGGACCGCAAAGCATCAAACTCGTGAAAGTAAACAGATCATCAAACCAGGAAAACCGAAATAATTATCCAAGGAGTCAAAGAATATGAGATTATCTTTTGAAGAGATCCAAAGTGAGATCAAGCGCGTATTCATGAAGTACGGTCTCACGGAAGAAAAGGCGGATATCTGCGCCCGCATCCATACGGAATCTACCTATGACGGCATCTACTCCCACGGAACGAACCGCGTGGCTCGTTTTGTGGATTATATCCAGAAGGGATGGGTCGACGTGAACGCGGACCCGACGCTGGAGAAGGACTGCGGCGCCATCAAAGTCTACAACGGCAATATGGGGCCCGGTATCCTGAATGCACTGTACGGCGCAGATCGGGCTATGGAGATGGCTGATCAGTACGGTATCGGTATGGTCGGCCTAAAGAATACAACCCACTGGATGCGCGGCGGCACCTACGGTCTGTATGTGGCACGGAAGGGCTATGTCGGCATCATGTGGACCAACACCGAAGCATGCATGCCGCCGTGGGGAGCAAAGGAGTGCAGACTGGGCAACAATCCCTTTGTCATGGCGGTTCCGGGACCGGACGGAGGCCCGGCGCTGCAGCTTGACATGGCCATTTCCCAGTATGCATATGGCAAGCTTCAGGTGACTCGTCTGGCGGGAAAGAAGCTTCCCTTCCCGGGCGGTTTTGACAAGGACGGTAATCTGACAGACGATCCCGGTGCTATCGAGGAGTCCATGCGGATCCTGCCCATCGGCTACTGGAAGGGTTCCAGCTTCTCCTTCATGCTGGATATCCTGGGTTCTATCCTGACCGACGGTGTCGGCGCTGTGGATCTGAATGCGGACACCAAGGGAAGCTGTGGCGGATGCTCACAGGTCATGATCGTTATTGACCCGAAGAAGACTACTACCACAGAGCACATGTATAAGACGGTGAAGCGGGCCATCGCTTACATCAAGGGTGCAGAGCTTTCTGAGCATTCCAACGGGATTATGGCTCCGGGCGAGGACTATGTCCAGTTCAATAAGGATCACGATGAGAACGGAATCTTTGTTGATGATTCCGTCTGGGCTGAGATCAAAGCACTGTAATATACAGGACATGATCCGCCGGGTGCCGGAAGCGCATTCCGGGATTCGGCGGATCTTTTTTATCTCAGTGGGGGCGCGCAAGTCCCGCAAGCAGGACTTGAAGATAAAGGAAAAGGACAGCCCCTGCGATTCCGATGAACGGAGAAAACAGAGCCGTTATGGCCGGTGCAGGCTGTATCAGAGAAAGGAATATGAAAAATGAAAGCAGTAAGAATTATGAAACCCAATGAACTCTGTGTGGTAGACGAGCCGAAGCCGGTCCTGGACGCAGAGAATAACGTACTGATCCGGATGACGGCAGCCGGCATCTGCGGTTCCGACGGCGGGATCTATCACGGCACCAATGCTGCGGCTACCTATCCCAGGATCATCGGACATGAGAATGTCGGCGTGGTGGAATCCGTGGGTGAGGGCGTCACCAGAGTCAAGCCGGGCGACCGCGTCATCGTGGACCAGGTGAACGCCTGCGGGAAATGCTGGGCGTGCCGCCATGGCCGTCCGAATGTCTGCGGCAGCCTGAAGGTCCGCGGCGTGCACATCGACGGCGGCTACCGCCAGTGGATGGCAGTGCCGGAAGACAAGTGCTATCTGCTGCCGGAGGGCATCTCCGATGTGGATGCTATTATGATCGAGCCCACCACCATCGCAGTGCAGAGCTGCTCCAGAGCAGAGCTCACGGAGGAAGATGACCTCATGATCATCGGTGCGGGAGCGCTGGGGACCAGCATCCTCCGCATCGCAAGGCTGTATCATCCCCACAAGCTGATCATGGTCGATATCGACGACGAAAAGCTGGATGACTGCCTGAAGAACGGCGCGACGGACGTGATCAACAGCAAGAAGGAAGACGTGGTCGAAAAGGCGAAGGAACTGACCGGTGGCTACGGCCCCACCGTCACCATCGACGCAGCCTGCTTCCATGGAAGCCTGCTGACTGCCTGCAAAGCCACCGGCAACGCGGGACGCGTCATTACCATGGGCTTCTCCGTGGCGCAGGATGAGATCAACCAGTTCGTCATCACCTCCAAGGAGCTGGATGTGCGCGGTTCCAGACTCCAGAACCGCAGATTCGGAGAGGTCATCAGGCTGATCGAAGAAGGGAAAGTGGACCTGACCGGCGCGGTCTCCCATACCTTCAAGCTGACCGACGCCCAGAAGGCCTTTGACTTTGTGGATTCCCGCGATCCGTCTATCCGGAAGGTAGCTTTTACCTTTGATTTCTGAAAGGAGATATCATTATGAAGATGACATTTCGCTGGTACGGAAAAAACAGTGATTCCGTCAGCCTGAAGCAGATCCGCCAGATCCCGGGAATGACCGGCCTGATGGGCTTCCTTGATTACAAGGCGGCTGGAGAGGTCTGGACTCCCGAGGAGATCGAAGACTACATGAAGGATGTCCGCGAAGCGGGCCTGGAGTGCGAGGTCATCGAGTCCGTGAACGTCCACGAGGATATCAAGATGGGCCTGCCCACCAGGGACAAATACATCGATGCCTACATCGAGACCATCCGGAACCTGGCAAAAGCCGGCGTCAAGGTCATCATCTACAACTTCATGCCGGTCCTCGACTGGCTCCGCACGGACCTTGCCCGGGAGATCCCGGAGGACGGCTCCAACTCCCTGTACTATGACGACGCTGAACTGCAGGGCCTGACCCCGATCCAGCTGGTGAAGAACACTCTGGACAACGCCCAGGGCTTCTCTCTTCCGGGCTGGGAGCCGGAGCGCCTTGCCGAGCTCGAAGCGACTCTGAAGCGCTACGCGGAGATCGACGAGGACAGGCTGGCGGAAAACTACAAGTATTTCCTGGATGCTATCATCCCGGTCTGCGAGGAAGTGGGCGTCAAGATGGCCTGCCATCCGGACGATCCGGCGTGGCCCATCTTCGGACTTCCGCGTCTTGCCCACGACCAGGCGGGCTTTGAACGCATCGTGAAGCTGCACGACAGCCCAGCGAACGCCATCTGCCTCTGCACCGGTTCCCTGGGCTCCAACCCGGAGAACGACATCCCCTCCATCATCCGCCACTTCGGCGAGATGGACCGCATCGCCGCCCTGCACATCCGCAACGTGAAGTTCCTGGGCTACCGGAAGTTCCGCGAGGCAAGCCACCTTAGCTCCGACGGAAGCCTGGATATGTACGCCATCATGAAGGCTGTCTATGAGACCTGTCCGAAGGACATCTACGTCCGTCCGGACCACGGCCGCATGATCTGGGACGAGGTCGGCAGACCGGGCTACGGCCTCTATGACCGCGCCCTCGGCGCCACCTACCTGAATGGTCTCTGGGAAGCCATCGACAAGAACGCACGTGAATAAGCAGGGCTGCGGAAATCTGCAGAAACAGACTGAGACAGCCGCCAGGCTGATCGAAGGCTGCTTCCGCAGATTTCCATAGAAGTGCAAACGGATGGTCCCTGTATACACGTAAAGCGTGTATACAGGAATCGCAGCCCTGCGTACAGGCGGGGCGGAAAGGAAGACACTATGAAACTGACTCTGGAAGGACTGAAGGACAAGGCGGCATGGGAGGCTGCGGGCGTAAAGCTTCCGTCCTATGACGTTGCTGCAGTGGCTGAGAACACGAGGAAAGCGCCGGTGTGGATCCACTTCGGCATCGGGAACATCTTCCGCATCTTCATCGGCGGGCTCGCGGACCGGCTGATCAGCGAGGGGCTTGCTGACAAGGGCATCACCTGCGTCGAGACCTTTGACTTCGACGTGGTGGACAAGATCTACAAACCCTACGACAACCTGGTGCTGGGCGTCACCCTGAAGGCGGACGGAAACATCGACAAGCAGGTGATCGGATCACTGACCGAGGCAATCAAAGCCCAGTCCTCCGACCCGGCAGCCTGGGGCAGGCTGAAGGGCATCTTCGCGGATCCCGGGTTCCAGATGTGCTCCTTCACCATCACGGAAAAAGGCTACGCCCTGAAGAACGCCGCGGGCGCCTTCTTCCCCTTCATTCAGGCGGATATCGAAAACGGCCCGGGGAAGGCCGGTTCCGCGATGGCAGTGGTCACCGCGCTTCTGTTTGAGCGCTTCAAGGCCGGAAAGTTCCCGGTGGCAGTGGTCAGTATGGACAACTGCAGCCACAACGGCGAGAAGCTGAAGAGCTCCATCGTCACCATGGCGGAAGAGTGGCAGAAGAAGGGCTTTGTCCCGGCAGAGTTCGTCGCTTACGTGAATGACGAGGCGCAGGTGGCATTCCCCTGGTCCATGATCGACAAGATCACGCCTCGGCCGGCAGCATCCGTCCAGGAAGAGCTCACGAAGCTCGGCATCGAGGATATGGCTCCCGTGGTCACCTCCAGGAACACCTTCATTGCGCCCTTCGTCAATGCTGAGGGACCGCAGTACCTGGTGGTCGAGGACCGTTTCCCGAACGGCCGTCCGGCACTGGAGAAGGCCGGCGTCTACATGACCGACCGCGACACCGTCAACAAGGTGGAGCGCATGAAGGTCACCACCTGCCTGAACCCGCTGCACACCGCGCTGGCAGTGTACGGCTGCGTGCTGGGCTATGACCTGATCGCGGATGAGATGAAGGATCATGAGCTGAACGAGCTGGTGCACCGCATCGGACCGGTCGAGGGAATGCCTGTCGTCACGGACCCGGGCATCCTGTCCCCGGAGGACTTCGTGGCCGAGGTCATCGACGTTCGCATCCCGAACCCCTTCATGCCGGATACGCCCCAGCGTATCGCAACGGATACCAGCCAGAAGGTCGGCATCCGCTACGGCGAGACCATTAAGAGCTATGTGGCAAAGTACGGCGACGCGAAGAAGCTGGAGGCGATTCCGCTGGCTATCGCAGGCTGGCTGCGCTATCTGCTGGGCGTGGACGATGAGGGCAAGGCATTCGAGCGCTCCTCTGACCCGATGCTCGACGAGCTCACCGCACAGCTTTCCGGCATCATCCTCGGCGATCCGGACAGCGTCGGCGACAAGCTGAAGCCCATCCTTTCCAATGCCAACATCTTCGGTTCCGACCTCTATGGCGCAGGCATCGGCGACCGGATCGAGGCACTCTTCAAGGAAGAGCTGGCAGGCCCCGGCGCCGTCCGAGCGACCCTTAAAAAGTACATTAAATAAGTCAGCACCCCGCAGAGATACGCGGAATAGTTATTCATTTGAGCTGTCGCATTAAGGAATGCAGACAATGTTCCCGGGCACCCAGGGCGGTCCGCTGATGCACATCATAGCGGCCAAGGCAGTGGCCCTCGGAGAGGCGCTGCATGATGAATTCAAGGATTACCAGGCACAGATCGTGAAGAACGCCGCAGTTCTTGCGGACACGCTGCTGGCGGGCGGCGTCAGCCTGGTCAGCGGCGGAACGGACAACCAGCTCATGCTTCTGGATCTCCGCAGCCCTGACATGAGCGGCCAGGAGCTGGAGGACCGGCTGGACCGCGTTCACATTACCGTCAACAAGAAATCCATCCCCGGCGACACCCGTCCGCCCATGAAGACCTCCGGCATCCGTATCGGCATGCCGGAAGTCACGACCCGCGGCTTCAAGGAAGAGGAGATGAAGATCGTGGGCGATCTCATCCTGAAGTCTGTCTATGATTTCGATATGAGCAGAGGCGAGATCCTCTCCACAGTGGACGAGCTCTGCACGAAGTATCCGCTGTACTGATCAGGGAAAAGACATCAGCCGTACTCCCATATGGAGGATGGCCGATGTCTTTGTATGGAAGTATAAACAGTGGGGGAAGAATGTCCGGTCAGAAGCATTTGTTTTTACAGGGAAATCGGTGGGGAACGGTTGATTGTGATACAATAGAAATGTTAATGAATTTTCTGCACGAAAGGAGAAAACATACATGTTTTTTGCGAATATCAGCATTGCGGAAAAGTACAATTATCTTGCGGAAAAGTTTGTACGCGCCTACAGATGGCTTGCCGAGACGGACATCAAGTCCCTGCCGGAAGGCAGCTATCCCATCTGGGACGACAAGGTCATTGCCAACGTCCAGGAGTACACCACCAAGCTTCCGTCCGAAGGCCTCTTTGAGACGCACAAAAAGTACTTCGACATCCAGTATATGGTGACCGGCGAGGAGCAGTTCGGAGTATGTAAGCTGGAGGGGCTGAAGCTCTGCGAGTCCCACGAGGACAATGACCTTTATTTCTATGAGGAGCCGGCGGAGTCCGGGACCATCCTTCTGAAGGAAGGGGACCTGATCGTTGTGGAGCCGGAGGAAGCACACAAGCCGAGACTTGTGGCAGGCGGAGAGAAGAAAGCGGTTAAGAAGGTCGTCGTCAAAGTCGCAGTCTGAACAGCACGGTGGATTCAAGTAAGACCTTGGATGTTATCGGCTGCAGGACCGAAGATACTAAAATATTGGATATTCCGGATGTGGCTGTTGTTAAGGTATCATCTGCTTGGAGATCCGAAATTTGTCGGAGAAACGGATATGGGTAGTTGGAAACAGAGAGAAGAGAGAGATCGCGAATGGCGTTGTAACAAAAATGAATGTTTTACAGAATGTGATCTCAAAGGAAGGCTTATATTGATAACATTAAGCTGATAACAATTTGATAACAACAGTTCAGATACCCTGTATATACAGGATAACAGAACGCAAATGGAATCACTGTATATCAAATCCACTATACAAATACGCTTAGAATCGCTTTTGCTTTATCGAGCTGGAATAAGGGCTCGGTTCTGAAAAATCCTTATTCCATGCGGTTTACAAGCAAAAATGCTTAGTTCGTGGCAACGTTTTGGCAACAAATAATGTAAACTGAATTATTCTGCTAGATTAACTGAAAACAGCGTTATCTGATTTCTTGTGAATTCAGGTAGCGCTGTTTTTGCGTGGAGAAAGAAATATGCAGGAGATTCAGAAAATATGAGCAGCTTATCTATGGCGTTTGAGATAGTGAGGATAGTTCAGTCTCCAGTTAATGTACTCATCCAGAGCCTCCGGATCGTCCTAGTCTTGCTTGCGCATCTTATACCACTCTTCCAGCATAGGGAAAAGAGTGACGAAGCTCTTATGAAACTTATCCGTTCTAAGACACAGCTCTCCATCAATCTCATCGACATGAAGCCCATACGATGCGAGTGCCGAAGAAGCCTGTGCTGAAAGTTGATCTTGAGGAATTTCATGAACTTGAGAATATCAAGGCAACACTTGATGGAATCAGATTAGATATCACCAGGATTCAGATATTCCGGTTCTTGAAATATCTGAAGAGTCCTATTTCAATATGGCACGCAGGGATTATCCTTGAGTTATCAGACCTCAACGATTTCCGGAAAGAGATCCAGAATCCGGTATGAAAGCATGAGAAGTTCTGTCACCGGAAGCGGATATTGCTGAAGGCCGGATATTTCATTGAACTTACGGAGGCGATAGTCCATAGTGTTTCGGTGTACGTTCAGCATTTCCGCAGCAGCGGAAGCGCTTCCCTTCTCAAGTGAGAGCCGTTTGGAGCGGGAAAATTCTGTGTGATACTTTCGGTCATATCTGACAACCTCCAACAGTTCAGGCATACAGTATCTGCGGATGTCATCCATCTTTGCCAGCCTTTCAATCATATAGTAAATTATATAATCTCTGAAATAGTGCATTCTGCCATCAGCATGAATCTTTTCAGCGATCTGCAGAACGCTCAGCGTCTGCTCGTATACATATCTGAAATCTGTAATGCACGTAAATTCATTGCTGACAGCGGCATGCAGATCATATTTTTCCAGAAACGGGGATAGTTCATCCGCGGTTTTCGCAATACCGGCTCCGTCAAGAAACATGATCAGCCGGAGATCTCTTGCCAGTATACGCGATTTTGAAAAACGAAGTGAAAGATGATTTTTGTAAGCCATGATCGTACTGACCGGTGCCGTGCTGCCCGGCCGCTGGGCAATCGTAATCACGTGATATCTCCCAGAAAGATTCCAGTGAAAGCCGGATGCATGTTTACGAAACGATGCATCTGTATAGGAATTTCCGGGATTAAGTAGTTCAGCTAGCATTTGCTCGCTTCTGCTGGTGTTTGGAAGGATATTTTCCTTCTCTAGAAAGACTGTCAGCGCACCAGCCAGAAAGTCCATGATTTCCATATCACCGTTTCGGAAAGGCTGATTGTATGCTACGGTCAGAATCCATCCGAAATACTGGCGATGGATCATCAGCCGGCAGATCAGCCGGTCCCGCTTTTTGGGAGACTGCAGAAGGAAGGTTTGCGGGGTGTTCTGAATCTGTGCAAGAACACTGTCATAATTGTATTTTGCAAACAGTTCTGCCGGCACATATCCTAGCCGAAAAAGGTTGTCCAGAATTTCATCGTCGACAGGGCTGTCTGGAAGGCGCGAATAAGCGAGCGACCGGGTGGTGAAATCCTGCAAAATGAGCGGATTGCCCAGCAGATGCGATGCAATTTCAATCAGATCTGATACGGAAGTGCAGTCAAAAAGCGCGTGACTGATGGTCAGTTCGGCTTCAGCTACTCGTTCTGATGTGCTGAGCAGTCCCATAACTTTGACATACAGATCATTCGCAGTTATAGATTCATGGAAGAAGATATAATTTTCGGGCAAACCTGAAGTGTCCGCATCCTTGCAGTCATCCACAAGAAGAAACAGGGAATCCGTTTTCCCACAATTGACATCTCTGTAAGTCGATAATGCCGAGACATACAGCGTATCCCGGGAATACGTGGAGGAGGAAAAAGAAAGCAGGCAGATCTGACGGATCGTTGGATCCGGATCAGAGCAGTGTACTTCAAGATTCCCAAATTGCTCCAGATTATGAATCAGAAATGATAATTTCACAAGCGGATACCTCATTCAGTCATATATAGCCAAATTTTAATACAAACTATAATTTTATGTCAATATCAAAGGAGCACATAAATTAACTCCAAATTTTGGGCTCTCCTCACAATGATTTTCATAAATATTCCGCCTAGAATGCAATTATCCGGTAACGGAGAGATGGTAGGAAAGAAAAGGAGGTACGCTTATGGATTATCAGAGTCCGATCAGCAGCCCGGCATTGACAATTTTGGTTGCAGTGATTCTGCTGCTTGTCACAATCGTCTGTATTATTTTTCTGCGCAGTGGGTGGAAGGAGGCTCAGCGCCTCGGTATTACATCCGAAGAACTGAAGAAGATTGTCGTAAACTGCATCGGCATCAGCCTTGTTCCGTCAATCCCGATTGTGTTGAGTGTTTTCGTAATGGTTCCGGTTCTCGGTGTTGCGCTTCCGTGGCTGAGAACTTCAGTTATCGGATCAGCGAATAACGAACTGATTGCCGCCACAATGGCAGCCGAGGCGACAGGCGTGGAATTCACAACTACGACCATGACACCGCAGGCGTGGATCAATGCGGCATGGGCTATGACACTCGGGTGCTCCGTTGCACTGCCTATTGTTCTTATCGTTCTGAAGCCTGTATGCATGACGTATGATGCTTTCCGGAAAAAAGACAGCAAATGGATCGGCATTTTCAGTCTGTGCGCATTACTCGTGGTAATTGCAGCTTTTGCGATCAACAGCGGAAAGAAAGGCATTATCCCAAGTGCAGTTATCATAGGATGCTTCCTCTTTGCATGGCTGTGCAGCCTGGCAGCAAAGAATCCGAAACTGAAGTGGCTGAGCGATTATGTATTCCCGCTTACCATTCTGTTCGGACTTGTACTTTCTGTGATTATTACCCCGGTACTGAGTTGAAAGGAGTGAAGCCATATGACAGATTTTGAAAAGAAGATGCACCACGATGGCAGATTGTATGGATGGGCGATGTTGATCGCAATCTTCACGTTCCCTCTGTTTGCTTCCCTTATGTCCGGCATCTGGCCTCAGGCAGGAGTAATTTGGCCGGGTGTGCTGACAATGTGGATTCTGATGGCCTCTTATGTACTGAGCGAGATGATTGCCTTCCCGCCGATCCTAGGACCGGGAAGTCTGTATCTGACTTACATCACGGGCAATCTTCAGAATCAGAAGATCCCATGTGCGCTTTCCGCCATGAATATAGCAGGAATTGAAGCCGGGTCTGAGAAGGCAAATGCAGTATCTGTTGTGGCTGTGGCAGTATCCAGTATCACAACGACGGTGATTATTGCCCTGGGCATTGTTCTGATGGTACCGCTGACACCGGTTCTGAAATCTCCGATTCTGGCTCCGGCATTCGCGAATGTGGTTCCGGCAATCTTCGGATCGCTGGCAGGACTGTGGATGCTGAAGAACATTAAAGTTTCTATCGTGGCTGTTGCAGTATGTCTGATCGGGATTCTTGTGTTTAAAATCCAGATGCAGTGGGTTCTGCTTGGTGGTATCGCCGTTACAATTATTATTGCAAGACTTCTCTACAAGAGCGGAATGCTGGGAAAGTGAGAAAGGAGCCGGTATGGGAAAGTCATTACTCTTTAAAAAGGTAAACGTTCTCGATGTGAGACATCAGGAAATTCTGAAAGATACGGATGTCCTGGTCAAGGATAAGCGGATCGCGGCTGTCGGTAAGGATCTTGCAGAGGATGCGGATGAAATTGTAGATGGCGAAGGGCTGTATCTATCTCCGGGAATTATCGATATGCATGTGCATTCTACCTGGGATGGCAGTGCAATCTCGGAAGACCTGGATGAAAAATATGGACCTTATCAGGCATTCCTGCGGAGCGTCCAGAACGTGGAGCGGTCACTGAAGGCCGGTGTCACTACAATCCGTGAAGTAGGAAGTCCGAAGGATCTTTCTGTTGAAACAGCCTGGGCGGTCAATCAGGGACTGATCAAAGGAAGCCGAGTGATTCCCTGTGGATCCGCACTCCAGAGTGTTTACGGACATGTGCCTTCCATCGGCACAATCGCCAACACTAAGGACGAACTACTGGTGGCGATCCGTCAGAAGAAAGCTCTGTTTGTGAAAAAGGGCATCAAGTGCCAGTGGATTAAGATTATGGATACCGGCGGCGCTGCAGGTTTGGAAGATATTGGACCTAGTATGTATGACCAGGATCAGCTGCAGTTTATCGTACATGAAGTTCACCGGCTTCATATGAAAGTTGCCGTGCATGCGGTATCGCAGGAAGGTATTCTGGAGTGCATCAAGGCAGGGATAGATACGATCGAACACGGTCCTGATATTCCGGATAAATATCTGGACATGATGAAGGAAAAGAATCTGACCTTGATTCCAACTCTTGCAATTTACAAGATTCTCGGAGAGGGCGAAGGTGTGCTGAGTGATTTTATGGTGCAGCGGTCACAGCTCGTCAGCAGACAGCAGAAGAGTACGTTCGCCCGTGCACGTGCAAAGGGAGTCCGGATCGCCCTCGGGACAGATGCAGGCTCTCCGCTGTTTGGACCGCATCCGGCAGCTTTCAAAGAGATGAAAGTAATGAATGAGGATGGTATGCTGGAGCCAGAAATCATCTCGTGTGCTACAATTACGGCTGCTGAAGTTCTCGGCCTTTCTGATGAGATCGGCTCAATTGAACCTGGAAAGTATGCAGATTTTGATTTGCTGAGCGAGAATCCGTACGAAGATGTCGCAGCTTATACTTCGGGGATGGTTGACGTATACAAAGAGGGAGAAAAAGTGAATCAGATGAATGACTCCGATTTCTGATAGCAATAGCTGAAAAGCCGGTCGGGATATGTATTCCCGGCCGGTTTGTTTGATTTGCGATACGAATTGTTCGGCAACGGCGTATCTGTCGATAAAAGCTAAGATGATGCCAACGAGTAAAACTACAAATCAGAATGTATCTTCTAAAGTTGAAGAGATCTTACAGCATCAAGAGAAATTCTCATAAAAATAATTATGATCAGAATGATTCCGGGGACTTCTATGGCGAGTCTGCACTTTGTGACAAATTCCTTCTGTTCTTCAAAATCAGTGAAACTTTTGTATTTTATATACAGACTGCGAATGCCGCAGTAGGCAGCAAAACTTATGATGATGATGAGAATAAGATTCCACAGCAGCGGTGCGAGATAATCAGCAAACAGGATTACAACACCCGATATTACCGACAAAGCAAATACAGTGACCTGATCCCACAGGTTCTTATGGATGTAAACACACGCATGCATCAGACAGTAGCTAATCGGAAGTATTGCTGCGATAGTGAGGATTGCTGTCACCAGGATCTGCAGCATCCAATGCACGATCCAGGAAAGCGCAGGCTGAGGGATCAGGCTCCCGATACCGGCGCAGAACTCTCCGGCTGAGATAAAGGCCTCCATCACTACTTCGCTGGCATTCATAAGGACAAGGAAGAGTTCCACAAAGTCGGCCCGAAAAGAGGCACTTCTGATCGCTTCTATCAGGACAATAACAGGGGCGAATGCCGCGAGCGCAGACAGAGACGCGAGATAGCTCTTGTTTTTCTCATCAAGTTTTTTCAGCTTTTCGGACACATAGGCCTTTCCTTTTTTGCGGATTTCGCGGTCCAGATGATTTTCACGGTCTGTCAGGGCGGCCTCGGTGGAGTTCAGGTCGGACTCCCGGTTATTCAGAGCATCTTCTTTTTCCTGAAGCTCAAGGAAGCATTTACGCTTCGATATTGTCTGTATTCTTCAACGCTTTCAAAAGGTTCCGTATCAAAGGAGGCATGGGTGAATGGAATACCGTCGATGACACCGGAAATATCATGTGCGGATTTTCTGACAGGCTTTCTTTTGAGATCAAAGTCAAGCCTTACCTGATGTCCCCTACAGAACGTCTGAAAATCCTTCATCGTTCCCGTGGGACCCAGATCTCGGACGTTCGGAAATTCTCGCGATACATAAAGAATACGGTGCATTCTTTTAAGGATAAGTTCTGCCATACGGAGCCTGTCCTGGAGACCGTCCTTGTAATCGGATCCGCCGAAGTCATCGTCATCGGAAATGCTGTCAACGTAGGCCTTGACGGCTTCTTTGGACGTGTCGTAGTCATACTCCGAGTGACTGGTCGTTACACCGCCGTGAGCAAGAACACCTTTATATGGCTTGCCGTCCTTGTCCCACAAGGCCTCGCCATAACCGATATTGCACCGAGTTGTGGGATTGATCAGATCCGACTGCGCATGCTTCACGGCCCAGATGGTAGGATCTCCATCGGTAAGCCAAAGCCGCGACTGCTCAAACAGTTTTCTGAAGCCGTAACAGTCAACGGAGTTGACCTCGTCGAGAGTCGCATCAGTGATAAAACCGTCTGTTGTGACGGAATAGGTGTTTTTTCCTTCATCGGCAAGCTGATTCATGGTACCAATAAGCATACAGCGGACGATATCCGTGATAAGGGCTGCTCTTTCCGGAGATGTGATCGCGGAGTAGCCGATGTCTACCGTATGTTCAATCCAGCCGTCCCAGCTGTTTTTTTGATTACATCCTGGGCGATTTTTCCGTAAGATCCATTGACGAAGAGCTTTAACAGCTGTTCTTCCACGGAACCTTTTCCATAAATCTTTTTTGCGATTGCCCTGTCTCTTACCCGGGGATCGAAGGTGCGATCTGCCATAGCGATCGCGGAGTACAGTACACCAGTGATTGCTACCGTAGAGCCGTCCAGGACTGCCATATAACACAGAGCATGAACAGTGATGGTGGCCGTTGCCATGATAATGCTCGTTGTGAGAGCATGTGGGCGAGAATGAAATCTGAGCTCTTATATGACCGCTATGACACCGAGAAGATGACTGTAACAGAGCTAAAAGAGCTTATCTGGCGTTACTACATGAGCTACTGGAATAACCGTCGAATCGGTTCCGCAAATGATGGCCTTCCACCCCTGGTCAAGAGACAACAATACTATTCATCTTTACAGGAAGCAGCTTAGAGTTGCAAATCCTTGAGGAAAATCTGTCAACCATTATTGACAATATCAATAAATATTTTAATTGGTGGGATAGCCACATGAAAATACGGTTGACGCAATAACGCTATGAACGATGCATTTATCTTTTTCATTACTATATCACCTCATTTGGTTTTTTATTATTACTGCTTACACTGTTGTTCATCGGATCTTATCCGTATCTGATCAATCCGAACTATCTGACGGATGTCACGGAAATAGTGAAGTGAACTGATTTTATGTTCTATTTTTCATATGTAATATTATATTTCCTTTACATCGAAGAATAGACGAAAAATATAGGCGAGCAATAAAAAATCCCTTTCCTACTGGCTGTCCAGCAAGAAAGGGATATATTGTTTAAAACACCGTGTGAAAGAAGCTTCTTGTATTACATATTACGTTGAGGGATTAAGCCTCGGAGATAGCGCCGGTCGGGCAGACACCCTCGCATGCACCGCAGTCGATGCAGGAAGCTTCATCAATCTCGTACTGGGTCTCACCCTGAGAGATTGCACCAACAGGACACTCACCAACACAGCTACCGCAGCTTACGCAGGCATCACTAATTTTGCGAGCCATAACAGTTCCTCCTTATGATTAAGAAATTTAGAATGTTTTTATGATGTACCAGTCATATTGTATATGAGAGATTGATAAATTTCAAGCAAACATCCCTGAATTCATGCTTTTTATGAGGAACAATCTTGAATTAAATATTAGTTTGTGCTAATATAAATTATTTAATGCAAATTTGTGGCGAATTTCAGATTTTTGCGAGCGAGGTCAGAGCATGTGTCCGAAGGATCAGTTCATAGTGCTCCCGGAAATAGGAATCACTGGAGTAGTTCTGACGGACGCGAGTACCGTACTCCGCAAGCTTATTGCAGAGAGAGGCGAAACGCGCGGGCTCTGAGGGATCCTCATGCAGCAGGAGATAGTAGCTTCCGTTTGCAGGGCTGCGGTAGAGTATCTCTCCTTCACCTGAGATGCCGGAGACTGCTCTTGCTGCCTCGATCACTTTGTCAAGAGTCGGAAAGCTGAATATGCGTATGCGCTCGATGGGCTTTGTTTCCTTATTCTGATCACGGACTGCGGTGAAGGCCTCGGCGCTTTCCAATCCGGGCTCAGAGACGCTGGGGTCAGGCTCCGAGAGATCGTTTTCCGGCGCAGGAGAGAAGCGCGAAAAACGCGTATCCATCTCTTCCGGGTCGTCCACCTTTGTAATGACCAGCATGACACTTTCGTTGGAGAGTGGAATGGCCTCTACCATCAGCGGAATATCCTCTACCTCGAAGCCGAACTCTGCGGAAGCCTTCTGAACCATTTCCCGAAACAGACGGCGTGCCTTTTCATTGCCGTACGCAAGCTCGGCGATATTCATATTTCGTTCACTGAGATCAAAGTTGGAGAGTGTGCAGCGGATCTGTGTGTCACTGATGCGCTCTATTTTCATGGACATCACTCCTTTCCTTTCACACATGATACAACGGAATATATGATTTGGCAATCAAAAGCGAATGGGACGATATACCGTTCCGAACGTACATTTTGCTTTGCAAAGGGTGCAGAAAAGGCGCTATGCTATGGATGAGATGGAGAAAGAGAGGTGGCCTGCAACAGAGACGAAAGACGACTGATCTTGTCCCCCAGAAACAGGCAGCGTCAAGGACATTTCCAATTTCCGGAATTTCCGGAATCTGAATCAATTCATTTCCATTCGGAAGTATAAACAGCAGAACTGAAATTGCAGCAGGAATTAAGACTGAAAGGCGAAAACAGAGCGGCAGTTCATGGTCGCGGATGAGGAATTTTGAAAGCCGGGATCATGAAGGTGCTCACAGGAATCAGATTTATAGCAGAGAAAACAGCATTATCCCAGATATCTTTTATATTGATGGAGGTACAGCTTCCGGAGGGCAGGGAATAAGCCATCTCTGACCGGGCGCTCCGGAATGTGAGTCCTCCCTCGGCGGGCAGCGTGAAGGTCCAGGTATTGCCGGAAATGGTTGTCAGAGGACGCTCTGCAGAGCAGAGCGGTACCCGGAACAAAAACACAGAGAGAAGGCAGAGTGCACAGATCGGAGCGACTGGGTTCAGACCGCAGGAGAAAGTCTGTGGAAGATATCATCTGCGTCCGGAATCGCAGGAAGATACAGTGGAACGGACAGTGCGGTTCATGTGTCACGGCAGGATCGCCTCCTTTCATTTTAAGAAGCTATTGTTCGAATCCCAGACGCCGCCGGGCCTGCAAACTCGACGAAAACTGTGGTGCGGATGCAAAAGGGAAATGCAATAAAATCGATTTGTATGCTATACTTTAGAGGACTCTTTTGGGAGTCCTCTTTTGTTAGATGAGAAAAATATGATGGCGGGCGCAGAGTGATATAAACAGATCGGAATAAACAGATGAAGAGCAGAAAAAGGAAAAAGAACAGACTGATGCGGCTTTTTATGCTGCCGGTGCTCCTGCTGGCGTGCTTTGGGGCCTGGCAGCTGTATGGAATCTATGGGTCGAGCCGGGAGCACATGTCCGAGGAGGAGCTCTTTGGTGTGAGCGGGGACCGCGCAGCGATCATGTACAACTATGAGCTGCAGAGTGCCGGCGCGCTGTACCGGGGAGATGAGTGCTATCTCCCCGTGGAGTGGGTGCAGACGATACTGAATAAGCGTTTTTACTGGGATGAGGCAGAGGAGCTGCTTGTATATGTCCTTCCGGAGCAAGTGGTCAAGCTTAGTCTGTCGGAGGAGCAGCAGTCCGAAAAGCCGCTGTTTATTTATGAGCAGGAGAAGCTTTGGCTCTCAGAGACCCTGATCCGGAGATATACGGATATCCGCATGGAGCCCTTCACCGATGGAGAGGTGAAGCGCATTTTTGTCGGGCAGGTGAAGGAGAGCGATGCGGTGGCAGGGCTGCGCGGGCACACTGTGATGCGCTCCCGCCCCTCCGGGAAGGGAGCCATCGTCCGGGAGCTGCAGAAGGGTGACAGTGTGCGCATCATTCCGGATCATCCGAATGCGGCGACCGATACGGAGCGCTGGCAGCGCGTGATGTCGGAGGATGGAATCACCGGATATATCCGGGTTCGGAAACTTTATGCCGCGGAACAGCTTGCCGTGCCGCATGATTTCGTTGCGCCGGAGTACAGTGCGCACAGCCTCGACGGAAAGCTGGTTCTTGGCTGGCATCAGGTGAGCAATGTGGATGCGAATCGCTATCTCGGCGCTGTGACGGACAGGGCGGACGGACTCAGAGTGATTTCTCCGACCTGGTTTTCACTTCGCGGCAATGAGGGAGAGTATCAGAGTCTTGCGAGCCGCTCCTATGTGGACGCAGCGCACGCAAAGGGACTTCAGGTCTGGGCGCTGCTCGACAATTTTGACAGCAGTGTGACGCTTGGGACCCTGCTGAAGCGGAGCTCTGTGCGAGAGAAGCTGATCTCCTCTCTCATGGCGGATGCAGAGCGCTACGGCTTTGACGGCATTAACCTCGATTTTGAACTCCTGAGAAGAGACGCAGTGAAGCAATATCTGGAGTTTGTCCGGGAGCTCTCTGTGGCATGCAGGGCGCGGGGACTGTATTTAAGTGTTGACGTGCCGAATCCGGCGTCCTATAACTGGCATTATGACCGCGCGGAGCTCTCGGTGTTCTGCGATTATGTGATCAACATGGGGTATGATGAACACACCGCGGGAGATGATATGGGGAGTAGCTCCTCCCTTCCCTTCTTTACGGGCGGAATCGAGGATAGCCTCCGGGAGATACCGGGGGAGAGATTTGTAGCGGCAGTGCCCTTCTACACGCGGCTCTGGAAGAAGGCGGGAGATGGGACCCTGAGCAGTGAGGCTCTCAGTATGAAGGGGGCGCAGGACTGGGTGCAGAAAAATGCGGTGCAGCTTGACTGGGACGAGACGCTTGGGCAGTATACAGGGAACAGCCGGGCGGAAGATGGAAGCACAGCTTATATCTGGATGGAGGAGGCCCGCTCCATGCAGCTGAAGCTGGATGCTGTGCGCAGTCAAAATATCGCCGGTGTGGCGTGCTGGCGGCTGGGGCTTGAAACGGACGACATGTGGGGGATAGTAGGAAAACAATGAGCAATCTTCAGAACAAAGTGGCGGAAAATATGTTGTTTGTCGCGGAATTTGCGGCATTGGTATTTGTGATCTTTCTCATTGCGTATGTGGTGGAGAAGAGAATTCATCTGAAAAATGGCGACAGAGAGCGCATCCTCTCCACGCGGAAGCTGGCGATGATAGGCATCTTCTCTGCCATCAGTGCGGTTCTCATGACGATAGAGCTGCCTGTGCCCTTTGCGCCGCCCTTCTATAAAATAGACCTCTCGGAGCTTCCCATCCTGATCATCTGCTTTGCCTACGGTCCGGTGGCGGGAGTGATGACTGAGTTTATCAAGATACTTCTGAAGCTGGTGATCAAGTCCACCTCAACCGCCTTTGTCGGAGAGCTGGCCAATTTTTCTGTGGGCTGCGCGATGGTTCTGCCGGCAGGGATTATTTATCTTGAGAAGAAAACGAAGCACATGGCGATGCTCGCCTGCTTCGTGGGTGTGCTCTGCATGACAGTCTTCGGCTCTGCATTTAATGCAGTCTATCTGCTGCCGAAGTTTTCTGAGCTCTATGGGATGCCGCTCGATGCGATTGTCGGGATGGGCACGGCGATCAATCCAAGAATTGTCAATGTACAGACGATGGCGATTTTTGCCGTGGCGCCGCTGAATCTTTTGAAGGGCGGCATTGACATGCTGCTGACAAGACTTCTGTATAAGCGGCTCAGCGTGATTCTGAAGGACCGTCCGGGAAGGCGTTAAGATGCGAACCAGCATAATAAAAATTTTGGACAGGGCGCCGGTAGACGCGACGCTCCTTAAGGAGGCAGGTGAGATTCTGAGGCGCGGCGGACTGGTGGGTTTTCCTACAGAGACGGTCTACGGTCTCGGCGGTAATGCGCTGGATGCGGAGGCCTCTGAGAAGATCTATGCGGCAAAGGGAAGACCCAGCGACAATCCGCTGATCGTTCATATCTCCTGCATGGAGGAGCTGCCGCCGCTGGTCGAGGAGATTCCGGAGGCGGCTTATCGTCTCGCGGAGCGCTTCTGGCCGGGACCGCTCACCATGATACTGAAGAAGAGCGACAGAATTCCGCTTTCCACGAGTGGCGGGCTTGATACAGTGGCCATACGCATGCCGAGCGATCCGATTGCAAATGCGCTGATCCGGGAGGCAGGGGTGCCGGTGGCAGCCCCCTCAGCCAACACCTCGGGACGCCCCAGTCCCACCACGGCGCAGCATGTTGTGGAGGATCTCGACGGCAAGATTGAGATGATCATTGATGGCGGGGCTGTGCAGGTGGGGGTGGAATCCACGATCATAGATCTGACGGAGGCGGTGCCCGTGCTTCTGCGTCCGGGGGCGGTGACGCTCCCCATGCTGCGTGCTCTGCTGGGAGAGGTCGCAGTGGATCCTGTACTCACGCGTCCCCTGAGTCCGGAGATGCATCCGAAGGCGCCGGGCATGAAGTATCGCCACTACGCGCCGCGGGCAGAGATGATACTGGTGGATGGAGAGACAGAGCGGGTGATCACGGAAATACGCCGGCTTGCGGCAGAGGCGGAAGCTTCCGGAAAACGCGTCGGCATCATCGCGACGGAGGAGACAAGGGAGCGCTATGACGCAGGGGATGTGAAGTGTATCGGAAGACGCAGCGACGTCGGGAGCATTGCCCACAATCTCTTTGCGGTGCTGCGCGCATTTGACGGCGACGGAGTGGATATTATATATTCGGAAGCTTTCCCGGAGAGCGACCTGGGACTTGCGGTGATGAACCGCATGAACAAGGCGGCCGGGCATCATCATATCAAGCTGCGGGCGGATGGTACGGAGCTTGAGACAGGAGGCAGAGGATGAGCGGAAAGCGTGAGGACTACATCAGCTGGGACGAATATTTTATGGGGGTTGCGATCCTTGCCGCGCGGCGGAGCAAGGATCCGAATACACAGGTGGGTGCCTGCATTGTGAGCGAGGACAATAAGATTCTCTCCATGGGCTACAACGGATTTCCGCGGGGCTGCTCGGATGATGAATTCCCATGGGGGAAGGAGCACGAGGAGGACGATCCCTACAATGCGAAATACCTTTACTCGACACACGGGGAGCTGAACGCGATTCTGAACTATCGCGGCGGCAGCCTGGAGGGAAGTAAGCTCTATGTGACGCTCTTTCCCTGCAATGAGTGTGCAAAGGCAATTATTCAGAGCGGAATACGGACATTGATCTATGGCGAGGACAAGTATGAGAATACAGCTGCGGTGCGCGCCAGCAAGCGCATGCTGAATGCAGCGGGTGTGCGCTATTACCGCTACGAGAAGAGCGGGCGGGAGATCAAGATTCTGGTGTGAATGTGGGGGGGATCGCAGCAGAGAGAGCTGTCGTGGATGAGCGGAGCTCTGTTTGAGGCGGCAGCTCAAAGATAATTCTTGCGAAATTTTCTGAACTGACATAGAATAATACGAAAATCAAAGCTGCCCGGTGATGAGCTCCGGGAGAAAGGAAGCGTCCGGCCGCGGCGGAGCCGACAGACGGATGCGGTGTGATCAAAATGAATGACAGAAAGAGAAAGATGATTTCAATCGTAATAGTGGTGATACTCTGCCTCTCCATGGTGCTCGGACTGGCAGCTGCGGGACTCAGCGCAATACTTTGAGTACCTGATGGAGCGGGATATTGTAATTGCAGGTTACGCGGGGGAGCGCGGTGCGATCTGTGCTGCCGCAGCGCGGCAAGAGGAGCTGCGCAGACGCTTTCGTGCAGACTACGCAGCGCAGCTTCTGCAGGGAGCAGCTCCGAAGAGCAAAGAAATACTTGGGAGACTGAGAGCAGCCGGCATAGCCGCAGAGGAGTATCGCGTGGCGGGAGAGGGCGGCGTGCTCGCGGAGCTGTATCGCATGACGCGTCAGCGGCGCGCCGGACTGCGGCTCTGGCTGAAGCGTATTCCGCTCCGACAGGACACAACAGAGCTGTGTGAGCTCTACGGGCTGAATCCGTATCGGCTGTACTCGGACTGTGTGATTCTGGTCACGGAGAGCGGCATGCGTCTTGCAGAGATAGTTGCAACAATGGGCATTCCTGCTGCCTGCGTGGGCTATCTCACGGACGGGCTCGACAAGCTGATCGTAGATAAAGAAGAGACGGAATATCTGAATCGCCCGGAGGTGGATGAGCTCTTCAAGCTGGTTCCGGACGCGATTTTCTGAGAGGAGACAGGCTATGCGTGACAAGATACTGGCAATTCTGGAGAAGAATGCAAGGATTGATATTCATGAGCTTGCGGCGCTGCTCGGCGAGTCAGAGATCGCTGTGGCAAATGAGATCGCTGATATGGAGAAGGAGAATATCATCTGCGGTTATCACACCCTGATCAACTGGGAGAACACCGGAAATGAGAAGGTGCAGGCCCTGATTGAGGTGAAGGTGACCCCACAGAGAGGCATGGGCTATGATCGCATAGCGGAGCGCATCTACCAGTATAATGAAGTGGATGCGGTCTACCTGATGAGTGGGGCCTTTGATTTTACAGTGCTGCTGGAGGGAAAGACCATGCGCGAGGTGGCGCTCTTTGTCGCGGACAAGCTTGCGCCGATTGAATCTGTCACCGGCACTGCCACACATTTTGTGCTGAAGAAGTACAAGGATCACGGAACTGTGATGGATGTGGTCAAAGAAGACGAAAGGCAGCTGATTATAGCATGAGAGACATCAGAGATGTGCTTGCGAAGAAGGCAGTCGGCATGAAGCCCTCCGGCATTCGGAAATTTTTTGATATTGTGCGCACCATGGAGGGAGCCATTTCCCTCGGAGTCGGTGAGCCGGATTTTGATACGCCCTGGAATATCCGCGAGGAGGGCATCTACTCTCTGGAGCGAGGCAGAACCTTTTATACGAGCAATTCCGGGCTGATGGAGCTGAAGACAGAGATCAGCCGCTATTTACAGAGGCGCTTTGCCGTGTCCTATGATCCGGAGAGAGAGATCACCGTGACAGTCGGCGGCTCGGAGGGAATAGATCTTGCCTGTCGCGCGCTTTTGAACCCGGGGGATGAGGTGATCATTCCGCAGCCGAGCTATGTCTCGTACGAGCCCTGCGTGATACTGGCGGATGGAGTTCCTGTGATTGTGGAGCTGAAGGAGGAGAATTGCTTCAAGCTCACGGCTGAGGAGCTGGAGGCAAAGATCACGCCCAGAACGAAGCTGCTGGTGCTTCCCTTCCCGAACAATCCGACTGGTTCCATTATGCGGCGCAGTGAGCTGGAGGAGATTGCACGGGTGGTGCAGGAACACGATCTCTATGTCATCTCAGACGAGATCTATACGGAGCTCACCTACACCGGAGAGGCACCTGCCTCTATTGTCCAGATACCGGGGATGCAGGAGAGAACTGTGTTAATCAACGGCTTCTCGAAGGCCTATGCGATGACCGGCTGGAGACTGGGCTATGCCTGTGGTCCCGCTCCGATACTGGAGCAGATGATCAAGGTTCATCAGTATGCGATCATGTGTGCGCCGACGACAAGTCAGTACGCAGCTGTGACGGCTCTCCGTGACTGTGACGAAGAGGTTGCGCGGATGCGCGAGGCCTATAATCAGCGGAGGCGCTATCTCTTAAAGCGTCTGGAAGAAATGGAAATCCCCTGTTTTGAGCCGGAGGGCGCATTTTATATCTTCCCGAACATCACAAAATTTGGGCTGAGCAGTGAGGAGTTCTGTACGCGCCTGCTTCAGGAGGAGAAGGTCGCTGTGGTTCCGGGAAATGCCTTCGGAGACAGCGGAGAGGGCTTTGTGCGTATTTCCTACGCTTATTCCCTAAAGCAGCTGAAGGAGGCGATGGAGCGCATTGAGCGCTTCGTGGAGAGACTTCGGTAAGCAAAGTATTCAAAATAAGAAAGCAGACAGAATAGGAACCGCGGCTTTTAAGCTGCGGTTCCTGTAAAATTAAAAGATAAGGGGCATGTCCATTGCGACACGCCCCTTATGCCATGTGGTTTTATCAGTTTCTTGTCTGACCGTCCCAGACACCGTTTGCGTCTACATAATACTTGCCGTTGTCTACCCACTGACTGGTGAGCATGCGTCCGTAGCTGCTGTCATTTGCAGTGCTGAGCCAGTACCACTTGTGAGAGAAGGGACTCTCGAGCCATCCGGACTTCATGTAGCCGTGCTGGTTGAAGTAGTACCAGTAGCCGTCGATCTCCTGCCAGTTGTTGGTGGTGTAGGAGCGGTCAGCGTTGCAGTACCACCAGCCGTTATTGTCCTTCAGCCATGCGCCCTTCTGAGATCCCTTGTTGCCCGGACCGCCATTGCCGTTATTGGAGCTGTTACCGGAATTTCTTGAGATCTTTCCGCCGAGATCCTTCAGTACATCCTCGTCGACATCGAAATCATCGGACTCAGTCCACTGTCCCTTGTAGCTGCCGGCGATGGCACGAACCTTGACGGTGTAGTTGCCCTTGCCGTTTGCACGGATGTCGCTGCGGAAGTCATACTCTGTGTTGCTGGTGGTAATGGTGTTCTTTGTGGAAGAGCCGCGGAGCAGCTTCACTTCATACTTATCGGCGTCACTCGCCTGCTCCCACTCGACAGAGCCGTCATCATCATCGCTCCAGCTGACATCGCCGACCTCGAGCGCGGACTCATTGGTGCTGCCGATCTTCGGAAGTGTCAGAGTTACAGTCATGGTGGAGTTGTTCGCGTTCGTCTTGGTTACGTAAGCTTCGTCTCCGCTCAGGGTGACATTGCTCTTTGAGATGCCCTTGAAGCTGTACTCCCTCTCCGCCTTCAGCTTGAGGGTGACCTTCGGCCTCTTGCCGTACTCCGTGTTGGAGATGCCGCTTACGTTGATATCGGACACGCCGTCGCTGTTGCATTCCACATCGACATCGGATTTCGACATACCGTGGGAGAGATCGTATTTTACCTCAATGCTGACATCCTTGATCGGATCCTTGGTTGCAGCAAGGGCAGTCGTTCCCATTCCAAAAAGCATCATGGCAGCAGTCAGGAGTACCGGAACCGCGCTGGAGTAGAATCTCTTTTTTGTCATTTGGTTATCCTCCTAAGATGTTCGTTCATAATATTTATCTGATGCTTTGATCTTATACGAAAAAGCAGAAAAAATATAGCGATTTGCACTTACATTTACCTTACAAAATCTACAAGGCTTGAAGAATTTCTGTCATTCTTTGTATTTTCCCGTAACATCTACGCTGTAGCCGTCAGGCGTGGTCGCATCGACCAGCATCGCACCGTCCGCGCCGAGGTAGTACCAGACGCCAGATTCGCTTTCGCTCTTCATCCATGCGGAAGATAGCATGATTCCTTCTTGATCGGAGCAGTACCACTTTCCGGAGACCTCATACCAGCCGGTGCGGCGTGTACCGTCCGCGTTCAGATAGATCCAGTGTCCGTCGGACAGCTGCTGCCAGCCGCCTGCAGGAATTCCGGGGCCCTTTGGGCTGTTGTTGCCTGCAGAGCTGCTGCCTGTCTGCTGACTTGCGGAGCTCTTCTCGCTCTCCCGGCTGTTTTTGAACTCCTCGCTCTTTCGCTTTTCACGGATCAGGGAGAGATCCTCGGAGTAGATGGTTTCCTTCGCCCACATGCTGGCATAATCCTGCCCCCGGGCCCGCTTCTTGCAAGTGACAACCACGTAGTAGGTGCCGGAGCCCTTTTTGAGAATCTTTTCTGTGACATCTGCCTGTTCAGCATTATAGCCTACAGTCTCTGTATTTCCGACCTTGTTCTTTGCCTTGAAGTCTTTGGAGCTGTACAGCTGGACGCTGTAGCTGCACTTGCTGTCACCGACGGACCAGATCACGAGTATGCGGTCATCGGACACATCAAAGGCCACGTCAGAGACGGAGTAATCCTCCTCCTCATCCTCGTCCTTTTGCTTTGCAAGCGCGGTCATGCCCATGGAGAGAGCCAGAAGGCAGCAGAGAAGCAGGGAAAAAAGCTGTTTAAATTTTTTCATGGTAACCTCCGTCAAATGTTCATGGAAGCAGTGTGTATCGACTCTCCGGTCTGTCCGGATGGCGATCTGTACATTAGCAAAGTATAACATAAAATAGTTTTTATATAAATAAATATCACTTTTCTGTTCTATCATATATTATGAAAGAAAATATCCAGGACAGGGACAACAAACAGAAAAGTAAAAAGACAGGAGGGGAAAATGCAGTATACAGCGCATTACGCGTCCCCACTCGGCGGGATCACACTCGGCAGTGACGGACAGGCCCTGACGGGACTCTGGTTTGATGGTCAGAAATACTTCGCAGATACGCTTGAGAGAGAGCATGAGGAAAGAGAACTCTCTGTTTTCAGAGAGACGAAGAGATGGCTGGATATTTATTTCAGCGGCAAGGCGCCGGACTTCACACCGGAACTGGAGCTGATGTGCTCTGAATTCCGAAGAGCGGTCTGGCAGGTCTTGCTGACAATTCCATATGGGCATATCATGAGCTATGGAGAGATTGCTGGAAGGATCGCCTCCGAACAGGGGCTGGAGCATATGTCTGCGCAGGCAGTCGGTGGAGCGGTCGGGCATAACGCCATATCACTTATTATACCCTGTCACAGAGTTGTTGGCGGAAACGGGAGCCTGACCGGGTATGCCGGAGGCATAGATAAAAAGATATGGCTTCTTCAGCATGAGGGCGTGGATATGGGCGGTCTGTTCAGGCCCGGGCACAGTACGGCACCGTGAGGTGTATTTTTAAGAAAAATTACATCAGCGGACGCGTTCCATCGCTTCTATTAACTGATTCCAGCTATGCAGGGTTGCCAGCAGCAGCTTCTCGTGTTTCTTTACATTTTTGCGGTATTTGCGGAACTCACTCTGTATGGATAAGAAGCGCTTTTTCTTAAAATAATCTGCCAGCTGCGGCAGAACCTGAAGGAGAATCTCTTCGATGTGTTCCATGCGGCTCTCGAAGTGTTCCGGATCGGTAAGAAAAACGTACAGCGGCTTGTACCGGATCCAGCCTGTGCATGCGGAGAGAAAACGTGTCAGAGTCTTCGGGTTTGTAATTTCAATTGGGGCGAGATTGATCGGAAGAGCGCCTTCCAGAATCTGATGATAGTATCCGAAGCCATCGTGAAACGCGTACACAGGGATGCGCACCACGCGACGATCCTTCAGGAGCGTGGACAGATAAGAGAAAATGATTGATTAACAGAATATAAAAGGAGACAAGTCGATTAATTTTGTAAAATTAGCTTTATTATAGACTAATTGCGAAAATCAATCAGTTGTAAGAGCAATGGCTGTAAAATATTTTTTGCTTAAATGCTCATGAAAATTTCCAAAAAACTTTATAGTTTTATAAAACAAACCGTGCTAGTATTAAAAAGTCCTTCTGTGGGGTGATTTACTGCCTGGGCGCGCCTCGCACCACAGCGATTTCCTCTATTCCATAGGAAAGGAATACGGGGATCTGCGCATCAGTAATCACCTCTCCGCTCACAGCAATCGGAATGGCAGGCGGGCAGGATACAGTGGGCTGGGCGCATATTCTTCCGCTGCTGTGCCGCACATCGATGAGCTCCTGCGGCGCCAGCACTGCCTCCCGAATAGAGAGCGCCTGCTGCAGTGGAAGAAGCTGCGGCAGCAAGACAGAATCAGCTTCCCGCACAGCATGCCCCTCTTTTGCTTCGTGCTCAGCGTTCCAAAGTGCTGTGCTGCTTCGAAAGAGCTCTGCGATGCGCTGATAGTCGAGCGTGGCATTTTCCGGTGTGAACATACAGACGAGGCAGCTTATATCGGCGAATTCAGGTTCGATCCGGTGCTGGCGAAAGAGCTCTGCGAGCGCCGGGCCGTTTCCTGGGCGGGTAGCGATCACAAGCTTCAGAGGCTCTGAGGGCAGGACGGGAATGCCGAGCATCGTGAGATAGCTCTTTAGGCCATTGACACGGCGCACACATTCCGCCAGCCGCTTCTTAAAGTGGTCGGCCAGACAGGCGTTGCAGAGATCCAGAGACTGAAGAATCAGGTAGGAGGGGCTGGTCGAGCCAAAGAGCGCCATCGCCTGGCGCGCGCCTGCTCCGAGCTCCGCTGCGGCGCGTCGGCTGAGGTGAAGATACGCGCCTCCGGTCAGCACGGGCAGTGTCTTGTGCGCAGAGTCGCAGCACATATAGGCCCCGAGATCCAGCGGATGCTGCGGTGTGTCAAGAAAATGCAGATACGCGCCGTGCGCATTATCCACGAGCACAGGAATGGAATCTTCGCCACAAATTGCATTGACTGCGTCTGTGATTCCACGTATGTCCGCGACTGCGCCGAGATAATCCGGGCTGGTCAGATAGACTGCGGCGGGCTGGCGCGGGAGCTTTCGGAGAGCATCGGCGATCTGTGCCGGGGCGGGGTGACAGCTGCAGATGGAGGCGGGACCGGCTGCATCGTTATCTTTGCAGGGTTCGGGATAAATCCATGCGACTTCGCAGTCCAGCATGGCGCAGGCATAGAGAAAGCTCTTGTGGACATTTCTCGCTGCGAGGATCAGCGGTCGCTCTGCAGAGCGGGAGACACAGCTTGCGCCTCGCAGTGCCTGCCGCTGGAGCGCCAGAAAGAGCATGGCGCGGATTGAGAGACTGGAGCCCTCTGTGGAGTAGAGCGTCAGGCCGCTGCCAAAGAGACGCGCAGCATTCTGCTGGCTCTCTCCGATGATGCCCTGCGCCTCCGAAAGTACGTCCGCACCGGGGATCTCGGTGATATCCCGCTGCTCAATCAGCAGGGGGCCGTGCCCCTTGTGTCCGGGCATGTGCAGACGCGAGCTCCTGCGGGAGATATACTCGGAGACAAAATCGTAGATTGGTGTATTCATGGCTTCTCCTGTTCCTGTTCTGAAGCAGTGATTGTGGCGGGTAATGTTGGCAAAGCGCGGCGGGAGGGAGCTGCTAGGTGTTCTTAAGCGTCTCGCCTTCTGATTCTGTGCCCCGGGTCACAGTGCCTGCGCCGTAGCGGGAATTCAGCTTCTGCATCATCTCGGAGAGACAGGCATCACGGCGGCCTCTGGCCTGTTGCTGTGCGTGTTTTTCTGCCCAGTCGAAGAGAGAGAGCTGCTCATACGCGCTGTGATCCAGATTCTGCGCGCTCACTCCGACAAGGCGTATGCGGTCTCCCTGCCGGAACAGGCCGTTTTCCGAGAGCAGAAGCTCCTTCATCAGGAGCTCTGCGGTGGAGCGTATGAGAGGAGCCTCATTGCAGGAGCGCTCGAGTGTGGTCTGTCGGGAATGGCGGTGAAAGCTGTTGGTCTTCACCATCACACCGACGGTGAAGGCGCGGACTTCATCTCTCTGCATCCGCTTAGCGACGCTGTCTGAGAGCTTTTGCAGCAGTGGAGGCAGGAGCTTTTCATAGTTGTC
This sequence comes from Fusobacterium naviforme, assembly GCA_003014445.1. Taxonomy (GTDB): domain Bacteria; phylum Bacillota; class Clostridia; order Lachnospirales; family Lachnospiraceae; genus Moryella; species Moryella indoligenes. Next base: position 258,621 of record PYGH01000001.1, read on the forward strand.
GGGACCGATATCCTCCGCTGTGGTCTGTTCATTGGAGTAGCTTTTTGCGGCTTCCCGCGCAGTGCGCACCGGAGAATTGCTGATGCCGTTTGCGCTTCTCAGCAGATGCGCGCCTGCTTTCGCCCCGAGTATGGAGCGGAGAACGCGGGGAGAGCTGTGAGCGGCGTCGCCTATCGTCCGGATGCCGAAGGAGCTCAGCGCATCGGCGCTGGAGCGGCCGCAGCCGTGCAGACTGCCGATGGGAAGCGGCCACAGCTTTTCCGGAATTTCCCAGGGCCAGAGTGTGTGGAGCTTATCCGGCTTCTCAAAGTCGCTCGCCATTTTTGCGAGCAGCTTGTTGGTGGAGATGCCGATATTGACCGTGAAGCCGAGCTGGGTGCGGATCTCATTTCGGATTGCGTCTGCGCGCTTTCGTATTTCCTGAAGCTGGGCAGGAGAGCTCTCACTGTCCGGAAAGTCGGCGCTCATATCCAGAAAGGCTTCGTCTATGGAGACCTGTTCCACGGCATCCGAGTAGCTCTGAAGGATTCGGATAAACGCCTGTGAATACTGACGATAGGTCTGAAAATCGCTCTTTACCAGCACGAGAGAGGGACATTTTCCGAGCGCGGAGACCACGGGCTCCCCGGTGTGGATGCCAAGCTTTTTTGCGGGGAGGGATTTTGCGGTGATCACACCGTGGCGGGTTTTGATATCTCCGCCGACCGCAGACGGAATGGTTCTCAGATCGACAGCCGTCGGCTCCTCTTTCAGGCGTTTTACGGCACTCCAGGAGAGAAAGGCAGAATTTACATCGACATGAAAGATACAGCGATCCATAGTTTCCTCCTCTCTGCAGCTGTAGTGAAGCTTTAATCTGTGTTTTCTACAGTATAGGCCGCGCAGCCTTCAGCGGCAAGAGCTTGTGGGAACGAGAAGAGAGGCTGTGCCGTGGCGAGCACTGACAGACGGGGACTGATGGCATGCAGGTGGGCAGATGGAATGCGGATGACCGGTGTGTGAAGAAAGAAAAGGTTGAAAGGAGATCGCAGGATGGAGCAACATGGCCTGAAGCGCAGAGCGGCAGCTGAGAGAGAGCAGCCCGGGGAGCGGGTATATTGCTGGGAGCATAAGATTCAGTATTATGAGACAGATCAGATGCAGATTGCGCATCATTCGAACTATATTCGCTGGTTTGAGGAGGCGAGAACCAGTGCACTGGAAGAGGCAGGCTTTGGCTACGCGGAGATGGAGGCCGCGGGAATCATCTCCCCCGTGCTGACGGTCAGCGCAGAGTATGTGCAGATGTCCCGCTTCCCGGAGACCCTGCTGGTGGAGACGCGCGTGCGCTCCTACAATGGCATACGGCTCTGCATACACTATGAGGTACGGGAGAGGCAGAGCGGCGAGCTGCGCTGCGTCGGGGAGAGCAGTCACTGCTTCCTCAGAGCAGCAGATCATCGACCGGTATCACTCAAACACTTCAGCTCTGAGATCCATCAGCGGCTGTGTGCTATGAAATAAAAGATATTAAAACAGGTAGAAGGAGAAATTGTTTATGAGAAAGATGTACTATGTATTGTTGCTTGCAACGGCGACTGCCCTGATGTCAGGCTGCGCACAGAAGCAGACAGCACCGGAGACGGCAGCGAGTGAGGCTGCAAAAGCTGCGGAGACTGTGGAAGCTACGGAGGCTGCAGAGACAGCAGAGCTGCCGGGCGAGACTGTTTGCATCGATGATGAGGCTCTGGCTTTCTGTGTAGCGCAGCCCGGCGTGATCACCGCAATTGACGCAAAGAGCGGGGCAATCAGCATCAGGGGAATGCTTGCGGGCAGCGGGACAGAGCAGGAGCTGATTCTGAATACGGATGCAAAGACGGCGTTCTATGATATTGCTGCGGGTAAGAAGGCAGAGCTCTCTGCGCTGAAGGTCGGGGATGAGATTCAGTCCATGGTATCGACAGCCTTTGCGAGCAGCCTGCCGCCGCAGACCTTTGCCTATGCAGTTTTTCTGAATGTGGGTGAGGAGCTTATTCCGGAGTATGCGGAGCTTGCGTCTGTGCAAAAGGACGGAGAGAAGCTGGTGCTGACAGATTCCTCACAGCTCAGATGGGTGATCTCTGCGGATACAGAGCTGAGACGCCTGAGCGACGGCGAGCAGCTGAAAGGCGAGGAGCTGAAGGAGGGCGTTTGCTGCCTGATCTGGCCGGCACTTGAAGCTGTGAGTGAGAATCCGGACGCCGGACTTGCGACAGAAAAGCTTGTGCTGATCGACTAATATTAAATCTTTTTCAAAGGCAGGGTAAAGAGATGCTGAAAAACTATATCAGTGCAATGGAGCAGTGGCAGGGCAGAATTGACAGCAATGAGGACTACGATGCATTTCGCTGGCATCAGTGGGTACAGCCACTGGATCTGAACGCGAATCTGGCCCGCTTTGAGGGCGCGCAGGGTTTTGCATTTATCGGATTCTGCTGTGATCTTGGCGTGCGGAGGAATAAGGGACGCGCCGGGGCGGCACTGGCGCCGAATCTCGTGCGGAGGCGCATGGCGAATCTGCCCTGTACCTTTGCGCAGGAGGTGAAGCTCTATGACGCGGGAAATATTATCACGGACGGCATCGAGCTGGAGGAAGCGCAGGCCCTGCTTGGCGAGGCGGTGGAGCAGATTTTGGGCTTAGGGCTCTTTCCCATCGTTCTGGGCGGCGGGCATGAGACGACCTTCGGGCATTATCAGGGTCAGCTATCACATCTTGAAAAAGAGCTGGAGGCGAGAGGCTCAAAGCACAAGCCGGATATGGGAATTGTAAATTTTGATGCGCATTTTGATATGCGCCCCTATGATCAAGGCTGCTCCTCGGGATCCATGTTTCGTCAGATCGCCGATCTCTGCGAGGAGCGAGGGCTGCCCTTTGGCTATATGCCGCTTGGTATTCAGCGTCACAGTAACACAGTGAATCTCTTTAAAACAGCGGAGGAGCGGGGAGTCAATTATGTGCTGGCGCGTATGCTTCAGTACGGCTCCAGCGCGGAGGTATATGGACATATTGATGACTTCATGTACAGGCATGAGAATGTCTATATCACCATATGCACTGATGTTTTCTCTGCAGCCTTCGCGCCCGGCGTCAGTGCAACGCAGGCGCTGGGTCTGGATCCGGAGATCGTGATTCCGATCATCAAACATATACTCCGCACACGCAAGGTGCGCGGTTTCGATATATGTGAAATCGCGCCGCGCTTCGACAAGGACGATACGACTGCCAGTCTCGGTGCGGTTCTGGTCTTCGCAGTGGTCAGCACGATCTGTGCCATGCAGGGGCTGAGCATCGATGTGGGAGCAGATTTCTTCTAAAAGTAAAATATAAAATTACACAGCCTCGCGTGCGGAATATATTCCCGTGCGCGAGGTTTTCTGCTATACTTAAACGAAATATCCAAAATTGCAGCAAGTAAACGAAGAAAACGGAAGTGTGAAGACTATGAAACAGAAATTGTCCATGCGAAGCTACATCTTTTTGAGTTCCATGCTCTTTGGAATGTTCTTTGGTGCAGGGAATCTGATCTTTCCGATCCATATGGGACAGCTGGCGGGAAGAAGCTTTGGCGCTGCCACGGTAGGTTTCTGTATCACGGGCGTAGGGCTCCCGCTGCTTGGCATTGTCGCGATGGGGGTCTCCCGCAGCGAGGGTCTGTTTGATCTGGGCATGAAGGTCGGAAAGGGCTTCAGCTATTTCTTCACCTGTGCGCTCTATCTGACGATAGGGCCGCTGTTTGCGATCCCCAGAACTGCGACGGTCTCTTTTCAGGTGGGTATATTACCCTATGTTCCGGAAGCACAGCGGACACTGGGGCTCTTTGTGTTCTCACTGCTTTTCTTCGCTGTGGTACTTTTCTTTTCTCTGAGACCATCCGGCATCATGACCTGGATCGGCAAGATCCTGAATCCGATCTTTCTGTTCCTTCTTGGTATACTCATCATTGCTGTATTTGTCCGGCCTATGGGGCCGGTCTCTGCGGTTGAGCCGTCGGAGGCCTATCTGCAGCACGGCTTTACGACAGGCTTGCTGGAGGGCTATAACACAATGGATGCACTGGCCTCCCTGGCTTTCGGCATTATCCTGATCACAGAGATCCGGAAGCTCGGCGTCACAGAGCCCGCGGGAATCTCACTCAGCACGCTGAAGTCCGGCACACTGGCCGTTGCGCTGATGGCCCTGATCTATGGATCTCTGACCTATGCGGGCGCCCAGTCCGGCAATGTGATGGCTGCCGCAGAGGACGGGGGCATTGCCTTCCATGAAATTGCGGATTACTATTTTGGCAGCTTTGGTTCGGTGCTGCTTGGCGTCACGATCACCTTTGCCTGCTTAAAGACAGCGGTTGGACTGGTGACTTCCTGTGCCACAACCTTTGAAGAGATGTTCCCGAAACTGGCTTCCTATCGGAGCTATGCGATCGGTTTTGCGCTCTTCTCTTTTGGGTTGGCAAATGTCGGGCTGAGCCGCATCATCAGCCTCTCCATTCCGGTGCTGGTCTTTCTCTACCCGCTGACCATTATGCTCATCTTCCTCTGTATCATCGGCGGGAGCTTTCACTACAGCAGAACTGTATTTTGCTGGACCATCGGCTTTACTACGGTGGCGGCAGTGTTTGAGTTTGTTCGCGCCCTTCCGGAGAGCCTTCTCGGCAGAGCGGCAGCATTTACCGCTTCTCTTCCCACAGTGTTGCAGGCTCCGGGACTTTTCTTTGGTACGCTGAAGCAGCTGTATGAGGCGCTTCCGCTGGCCTCCGTCGGCATGGGCTGGGCGCTTCCGGCAGTCGCGGGATTTGCGGCAGGACTTCTGGCAATGGCAGCGGGAAAGCGTGTGCAGTGAGGCAGTGTACTGATTGGATGAAGGCAGAGGAGGGGGAGGCATGATCCGCGCATTTTTCTGTATTTCTGAAATTGTTCTGTTTCTCGTTCTGGGGCTGCCGCTTCTCGGCGTGCTCTGGATATGGAAGCAGTTTGACTCGAAGCGGGCTTCAGAACTTGGCCAACGCTGCGGCGCGGGAGCCCTCCGGCTCATCACAAGGACTGCTCTGGGCAGAGAAAAGCTTACAGTGCGCGGGCTGGAGCATATTCCGGAGGAGGGCGGTGTGCTCTTTGTGAGCAATCACCGCAGCTTTTTCGATATCATCACTTCCTATCCGGTGCTGCCGAAGCAGACAGGCTTTATCGCCAAGGACGGTCTATGGAAGGTTCCCTCGCTGCGGCGCTGGATGCAGCTTCTGAACTGCCAGTTTCTGAATCGCAGAGATATCCGTCAGGGAGTGGAGGTTATCAAGCGGGCCGCGGAACTCACAGAGAAGGGAACCTCTGTCTGGATCTGTCCGGAGGGAACCAGAAATCCAAATCCGGACAACACGACTCTGCTGGACTTTCACGAGGCGAGCTTCAAGATTGCGGAGCGCAGCGGCTGTCCCATCGTTCCGGTGGCCTTCTATGGGACGGATCGTCTCTGGGAGGCTCAGTTTCCGAAGGTACGTCCATATCCGGTCACAATTGAATTTGGTGAGGCCTTCACTGTGAAGGAGCTCGGGCCGGAGTGGAAGAAAAAGACAGGTGCCTACACTGCGGCGCGTATCAGAGAGATGCTCGTGCAGGAGGAGGCGAGAAGGCTTCATGGAGGCACATAATCATGTACAGGGGCTTTCGCGCGGTCACAGAGCTTCCGGCAGCACATCGCGTCGCGTATCAGGGCGTGGAGGGCGCTTACGGCAATCTGGCCGCGCTTCATTATTTTGGAGAGAACAGAGGCATCCGCTTTTTGCATCTGCCGTGCTTTGAGGAGACCGTAAATGCAGTGGAGGCGGGGCATGCGGATTACGCGGTGCTTCCGATTGAGAATTCCACTGCGGGCTCCGTCACGGATACCTATGATCTGCTGATGCATCATTCGCTCTCAATTGTGGGGGAATGCTTTCTTCCGGTTACGCACAGCCTGCTCACGCTTCCGGGAGTGAGAGAGGAGGAGCTGCGGCGCGTCTATTCCCATCCGCAGGGGCTCATGCAGTGTGCAGATTTTTTTAGGATGCATCCGGAACTGGAGGGGATCAGCTGTTCCAATACTGCAGTTGCGGCACAGAAGGTGCGCGATGATGCGGACCGGACGCAGGCTGCGATCGCCTCAGCTTACGCAGGAGCGCTTTATGGACTGACCCCGCTGATCGAGCGCGTCAACCGCTTTTCGGAGAACACCACACGTTTTGTGATATTGGGGAGAGAGAGGCTGTACCGCCGGGATGCGAGGAAGCTCAGCCTTGTTCTGGAGACTGCGCACGAGGCCGGTGCGCTCTATCACATTCTTGGATATTTCTACAGAAATCGTGTGAATCTGTTGCGGCTGGAATCGCGGCCTGTTCCTGAAGTGAGCTGGGAGTATCGCTTTTTTATGGATATTGAGGGAAACCTCGGACAGCCCGCGGTGCTTGAGGCGCTGCAGGCGGTTGCAGCCAAGGCGCGGGGATTCCGGGTGCTGGGCTGCTGCTAGAGAGGGGCACAGATGATGGGAAAGCGCTTTGCCTCCATTGATGTCGGTTCCTTTGAGATTGAGATGGGGATATATGAGATCGACGCGGTGCGCGGCATACGCCTGCTGGACAGCATGCGCCATGTAATCGCACTCGGGAGCGACACCTATACGAGCGGAGTGATCAGCTTTGGGCTCGCTCAGGAACTGATTGCGGTGCTGAAGGACTTCACAGAGATCATGAAGACTTACCGCTGCGCTGCATATCGGGCCATCGCCACCTCAGCCATGCGCGAGGCAGAGAACAGTGCTATCGTGCTGGACCAGATCCACACAAGAACCGGCATTGAGGTAGAGATCATATCAAATTCAGAGCAGCGCATGCTGGGACTGAAAGCGCTCTCCGTGCGCGGGCAGCGCTTCGACAGCCGGATTGCGGAGGGGGCGGCAATTGTGGAGCTGGGTTTTGGCAGTATGCAGATCACGCTGTATGACGAGGGACGCATGGTCAGTACGCAGAATCTGCGGCTTGGCGCTCTGCGGATCCGCGATACGCTGGAGCAGCTGAACTCGGCAAGAGACGCGCAGCGGCTGATACTCGAGGAGATGGTAGATCACGAGCTGGAGATCTACAGTCGCCTCCATCTCGCGGGGCGGCGCCTGAAGCATATGATTGCGATTGGAGACCCGGTGCGCATCCTCTATGACCGCCTGATGCGAAAGGAGGGGAGGGATCCCATCCGAGAGGACAGCGCGGACAGAGCGACGGTGCAGCGCTTTTATGAGTACGTAGTAAAGCGCACAAATGCACAGCTGGAGAGAAGTCTTGCGCTCAGCGCGCAGTCCGCAGGCGTTCTGGTTCCGGCATCCATCGTTTATCAGAGGGTTCTGGATACCATAGCTGCGGAGGAGGTGTGGTTTGCGGGAACCAGACTGATCGATGGTCTTGCCGCTGAGTACGCCTTCAATCACAGAGTCATTCAGCCGACACATGATTTTGAAGGAGATATTATTTCTGCGGTACAGGAGATTGCACTGCGCTATGGTGAGGGAACTACACATCGCGCCTATGTCGTACAGAATGCGCTGAAAATCTTTGACGCGCTTAAAAAGTCTCAGCGCTTCCGTGACAGAGACCGTCTGCTGCTGCACATTGCGGCGCTGCTGCATCACTGCGGACGTTTTATCAATATGGGCAGGGCAAGTCTGTCCAGCTATGAGATCATCCATGCGACGGAGATTGTCGGGCTGTCACGGGAGGAGCACATGCTGGTCGCACAGGTCCTGAAAAATGAGGAGGACAGCCTTCGCTGGTCAGAGCTTCCCATGCAGGTGGCAAAATTTACCGCGATCATACGGCTTGCAGATGCGCTGGATCGCTCAGCCAAGCAGAAAACTGCGGACTACAAAGTGCGTGTGGACGATGCGCGCCATCTCGTTGTCAGTACGCAGTACAAAGGAGACATGACGCTGGAGAAGCTTAGCTTCGAGAGAAATAAGGCGTTTTTCGGAGAAATCTTCGGAATAGAGCCGGAGTTTCGCCAGCAGCGGAGCGTGTAAGCAGATACAGAGAGAGAAAGGTTCAGACAGAGAAAGGTTCAGATGGAGAGGAGGTGGCGACAGTGGATTTCAGTAATCCTGATTACTATGTCTGCAGAGAGCTGTCCTGGCTTCAGTTCAATCTTCGTGTGCTTGCGGAGGCACGGGATAAGTCGCTTCCGCTCTTTGAGCGACTCAAATTCTTAAGTATCGTGAGTTCCAATCTGGATGAGTTTTTTATGGTGCGCGTCGCCTCCCTGAAGGAGCAGGTACTGGCAGATTATACAAAGCGCGATCTCGCTGGTCTCACTGCGGAGGAACAGCTCTCCGCGATTTCGGAGAAGACGCATGATATGGTGGCGCTTCAGTATGCGACACTGAAGCGCTCCGTGCGGCCTGCGCTGGAGCGGGAGGGGCTGTATGTCATATGGCGGCATGAGGAGCTCTCCGAGAGTGAGGCAGGCTATGTGGACCGCTATTTTCAGGATATTATCTATCCCGTTCTCACTCCGATGGCAGTGGATCCATCGAGACCCTTCCCTCTGATACGGAATAAGAGCCTGAACCTCGCAGCGCTGATACAGAAGAAAAAGGGTGTGAAGCCTCTCATCCAGCCGGAGGAAAAAAAGAGGCAGAAGAGGGCCGCAGGAAGGCCCGACTTTGCGATCGTGCAGGTTCCCTCCGGACTGCCGCGCGTGGTGGTGATACCGCCGGAGCTCGCAAGGAAACGGGAAGGCATCCAGACTACAGCCATCCTCATGGAGGAGATCATTGAGCGGAATATCAGCTCGCTCTTTCTGAATTATGATATACTGGCAGCGCATCCCTTCCGCATCATGAGGAACGCGGAGTTTGAGCTGGATGAGGAGGATGCCGCAGATCTTCTTCTGGAGATACAGAAAAAACTGAAGCGCCGCCAGTGGGGCGAGGCGATACGCCTTGAGGTGGAGACGGGCATCAACCAGGAGCTGCTGAAGATACTCTGCGATGAGCTCTCGATCGGGCGGGAAGACCTCTTTCAGATCAGCGGGCCGCTGGATCTCACCGTGCTGCTGAAGCTCTATGAATTGGAGGGCTTTGACAGGCTGAAGAATCCGAAGCATATGCCGCAGCCGGTTCCGGCCCTGATGAATGAAGAGGATATTTTTACAAATATACGGAAGGGCGATATCCTCTTAAGCCATCCCTATCAGTCCTTTGATCCGGTGGTAGGCTTTATTCAGAGCGCGGCAAAGGATCCCGAGGTGCTGGCGATCAAGCAGACCCTGTACCGCGTCAGCGGAAATTCTCCCATTATCCGGGCTCTCGCGGAGGCGGCGGATAATGGAAAGCAGGTCACAGTGCTCGTAGAGCTGAAGGCCCGCTTTGATGAGGAAAATAATATCGCCTGGGCAAAGATGCTGGAGAAGGCCGGCTGCCATGTTATTTATGGTCTGCTTGGCCTGAAGACCCACTCCAAGATCACGCTGGTGGTGCGTGCGGAGGAGGATGGGATACGGCGCTACGTGCATCTTGGCACGGGCAATTATAACGACTCCACGGCGAAGCTCTACACGGATCTGGGACTTTTCACCTGTCGCAGAGAGTTCGGCGAAGATGCAACAGCGCTCTTTAATATGCTCTCCGGCTACTCGGAGCCGCTCTTCTGGAATCGCCTTGTTGTGGCGCCGCTCTGGATGCGGGATCGCTTCATGGAGGAGCTGTTATGGGTGCGGCGTGCAGCGCAGGCAGGAAAGTCAGCCCATATCCGGGTTAAGATGAACTCCCTCTCGGATCCGGGCATGATAGAGGAGCTCTACAGAGCCAGCGCGGACGGCGTGCAGATCGAATTGATCGTCCGCGGAATCTGCTGTCTGCGCGTCGGGATTCCCGGCGTCTCAGAACATATCCATGTGCGCTCCATTGTCGGGAATTTTCTGGAGCACGCCCGCATCTTTCATTTTCATGCGGAGGGAGAGGACCGCGTATTTCTTGGCAGTGCGGACTGGATGCCACGCAATTTGGACAACCGCGTTGAGATTGTCTTCCCCATTATGGATGTGGCAATACAGCAGAAAGTGCTTCACTATCTCGACACAGAGCTCGCGGATAATGTCAAGGCGAGCCGCTACCTTCCCGACGGCAGCTATGTGAAGGAGCAGCCCCGCGGGCGGAAGAAGGTGAATTCACAGGAGCGGTTTGTGAGAGAGGCGAGACAGGAAGTCCATATTACGGAGGAAGCAGAGAAATGGCGCGGAGACGGAAGATGCTTTATACCGATGGGGTGAAAGGAAGATCAGCTTTGAAGAACGAGATGAAAAAAAATCAGAAGAAGACTGCGGAGGCACAGAGCGGGATCAGAAAATGGGATATTCCTGCTTTCATTACCGGGCTCTGGCTCACGCTCATGTTTACAGTTTTTCCTCTGATCTATGATGATTATTACTTTAATATACTCGAGACAAAGTTTGCAACTCTCTCAGTGCTGACGCTCGGAATGTTTGCACTGCTGCTGCTCTACGGAATCTTTTCCGGGGGAGTATTCCGGGCGGCAGTCCGCATGCACAGTGACAGAAAGAGGATGGGCTTTCGCTGCTGGTTTAAGCAGCTGCTCAGCCCGACAGATCTCTGCGTGCTGGCCTTTTTCCTTTTTGCGCTGATTTCCACTGCAAATGCATACCCCTATGTGCAGCAGGCCATCACCGGAGAGGAGGGGCGCTACGTCGGAATGTTTTATATTTTCCTGATGACAGGAGCCTATCTCTGCGTGAGCCGTTTTCTGCATTTTCATAGGAATTATATCCTGCTCTTTCTCTGCACCTCGTGGATTGTCTGCCTGCTGGGGATCACAGATTTCTACAATATGAATCTGCTGCATTTCCGGGATCAGATGCAGGAGACACAGTATGCAATGTTCAGCTCTACTCTGGGAAATATTAATACCTACACGGCTTATGTCGGCATCGTGGTCGCCCTGTCCGGCACGCTGTTTGTGCTGTCCGATGAGGGGGCGGGCAGAGTACTCTTTTACTTTGCGACGATGATTATTTCCTTTATGGCCATGGCGATGGGGGAATCCGACAACGGTTACTTAACACTCGCGGGCTTCTTCGGAGGGCTGCCCTTTATCGCCTTCCGGACACGCCGGGGAATCCGGCGCTATATGCTGGCGCTCGCTGCCTTCTTTACAGATCTGCTCTACATCGGACATGTGCTGAGGGTGAAGGGGGACGCGGTACAGGAAATCCACGGACTGTTTCAGGTGATTATCGGCTTCCGTTGGCTTCCGCTCCTAGCGGTGGGGCTGTGGCTGCTGGCGATGGGGATGTACTGGAGAAAATTAAGGCAGAAGGTGGAGGAAAGTGCGCCGCCGGTTCTCATACAGAGACTCTGGTATCTCTTCTTCGGGCTATGTGTCTTCTCACTGCTCGGTCTTCTGCTGTATGCAAACAGCATGAGCTACGATGCCGCATGGCAGAAATTTGGTTCTCTGGCGGATTATCTCAAGTTCCGGGATGCATGGGGAACGCAGCGAGGTTATGTATGGCGCGCAGGTATCGATGAGTACAGAAGCCTCTCTCCGCTCCATAAGCTCACAGGAACGGGGCCGGATACGTTTGGTATTTACATGATGATTCACCGCTGGAAAGAGATGACGGAGGCGACAGGACAGTTCTTTGACGCTGCACACAATGAATATATTCAGTATCTCTTTACAGTTGGTTCGCTGGGCCTGCTGTCGCATGTCGGCATACTTGTATTTGCGGTGCGAGAGGCCTTCCGAAAGGGAAGATCACTGCTGGGTGCAGAGAGAATTCAGCTTCAGAAGTCGGCGTATTATTATGCACTGGGTCTTGCTGTGTTCTGCTATGCGTTGCAGGCAGCGGTGAATATCAATATTCCGATTGCGGCGCCATTGCTGTGGACGATGATCATGTTGGCTGCCGGGCGCAATCTGCAAAAGGTCGCTCAGAAGAAGAACTGATAGTGATAAGAGATATCCTGACTTACGTGCCGGTAGATCCAGAAGATAAACAGAGCATAGACGATACAGGCATATAGGAAGTAGATAAATCGGGGCTGCGTTCTTCTGAGACGCTCTGCCGCAGCGCTGAAGATAAACATAGAGCCGAATTGAAAGTAGAAGCCCATACGGTCGGCATAGCGCACAATTCCTCCCGAAAAGGTGGCTGAGATGTAAAGTACAGTAAAGACAGCACAGCAGAAGATGTGCCGGTCGTAACGTGTCAGACTGTCCTGTTTATCAGGAATAAAGCTGAGCAGATAGAGCACCAGCAGAAACTCCAATCCCCATAGTACCGTGACGAGACCGAAATGCAGTCCCTCCGTGTAAAGCAAATATTGGGCATATCGTTTCGGGATGATGGAGTAAAATTTTTGAAGTATCAGAAAAGCGAAGGGAAAGCCCAGGGCCATGGCGCTTACAAGACCGAAAATCCAGCGCCGCACAGGCAAGAAAAAGAAGAGAAGGATGATCGCAGCTGCGATCATGGATGAGCGATGAAACAGGAAAGCACTGAGACAGCAGAGTATCGCTGCCAAGTGCTTTTTTTTCAGCAGCATAAAATACATGTAGGCAATGAAGGCTACAGCGACCATCTGCCTCGCAATATTGAGCGAGGAAATATAGAGCCCCGAGCCATAAAACACGGCGATGGACAGAAAAGGAGATTCAGACAGGGAGTTTATCATATGCCAAAAGCAGAGCAGAAATAACAGAGCCATAGCAAAGAGGCTGATCTGTCCACTTTTGTTCAATAAAGACAGAAATTTACAGAAGAACTCATAGCCGATTTCTTTGCGGGCTGTGCCGTGGCTGTTCAGAACGAGCAGTTCAGAGAAGGACTGCTCCCGAATATGCCGGAACAGCTCGAGATACCTCTGAGTGTCAAGTCCGACCTCAGCTCCGCGTAGACCGCTGATGAGCAGCAGGGGGAGGAACACAAAGGCGGAGAGAAGATATAAAAGAAGCGTTGTATTGTGATAGCGCGCTCTGCTTTTTTCATAGCAGAGCGCTGAAATCAGCAGTGCAGGTACGACACTCAGGTAGATCACAGTTCAGGCTCCTTCTATTAAAGTAAAACAGCAGCATCCGGTTTGATCTGGAGCAGCTGGAGCAATGAAAAGAGCTGCTGAATATCGTCATATTTCGACAGATCTTTTCTTGCGGCGATGATGAAGACAGCGTTAGATTCCTTTGCTTTGTTCAGTGTCTCCCGCTCCAGAGAAGCAGGCGTCAGAAAGTGAGTATGGTTTGTGTCTGGAAGCGTCTCCCGCAGTTCGGAGAATATCTCCATATCCTCAGATGCGGAAAGAAAGACGAGTGGACGCTCCGCTCCTTTCAGAACAGACAGTTTGTTTTTTAAACTCAGCCGACCCTGTTCCAACGGGACACGACCGTAGAAGCCGTCCTCGTAATCCCGTATCCTTGCGTCAAGCTTCCTGAAACGAGACTCAGACAGTCGGCGGGGGAAGGATGAGAGGAGGGTGAGCCCGGTTTTTCTGGAAAATTCATCTGCGGCATGGACAGAATCGCTGCAGAGGAAGCCCGCACTCAGGAAGAATACAGAGCAGATGATACCCCCCAGCACACCCAGAATCAGATTTTTGATCAGCTGGGTCATCAGGAAGGATACAGAGTAGCGTTTGATCTCCGGTGCCTTCAGATCACTCAGCTGCTTTTGCACAGAATTGAGACTCTGCTGCAGTGAATTGGCAGTATTGATAAAATCTGTGTTTTTTTTCTGCAGTGCATCATCCTTGATGATATAGGGAGTGTTTACTGTTCTGCTGAGCTGATGCTTTCCGAGCTTTTGAACCAATTCCTCGGTTTTGACGTTCAGAGCCTGGTCTACATATTCCAGAAAGGCGACTGCATCCTCCTCATTTGCAGCGCTCACCGTGATATTCAGGGTCTTGCCGCCATTGTCCTGTGCGATAGCGATGAGAGAGTTCAGAGATTCCGGAATGGCGGATTCTTTTCCGGCCTGACTGGGCAGCATATTGCTCTGAATATTGGAACTCATGGCAATTGCGTTATAGCTGTTCAGCAGGCTCACTGTATTTTTGTTTTCAACAGAGGCACCGGAGGAATCCGTATAAATATTGTTCAGATAATAGATTGCATTGGCCTTATATACGGCGTTGGGGTCAATACTCATGACATAAGAAGCAGATTTATAGCTGTTGTCGGTCTCGATTCTGTTGCGCAGACGTTCACTCTCTGTGGAAAGATTACTGAGAGAGAGGGTATAGTTGTCCCACTGTGCACTTGCTTCGGAGCGGTTTTGTTCCATAAAGCTGGAGCTTGAGAGCTTGCGTATGCCGTTTAACAGGGTGATACAGCTGATAAGACCTGAGAAGACAATGGTCCAGAGAGCAAGAAAACGCCACTTTCTCAGGAGAAAGAAGAAAAGATTTTTGAGATCAAGATTATTTTCTTTTTCAAGCATGAAGTCAGACATATTAATCCTTTCTGTCGGAGCTGCTAAGCAGCGAGAGCCACTGAGTGGTCAGACTGTTCCAGGTGTATTTGTTTTCAATCAGGCGCTGTCCGTCTCTTCCGATGCGCTCTCTCAGCGACTCGGAATGAAGCAGAGAGAGGATATGTTCTGCGTATTGCTGTGGTGAATCTGCAATCAGGAGCTCTCTGCCATCGCTTCCGGCTATTCCCTCTGCGGCGATTCGTGAGGCTACGACCGGAACGCCGAGCATCATACTCTCCAGCAATTTATTCTGCGTCCCGGCTCCATTCTGTATTGGCACTACGCTGACTTTCATCTTTGAGAGCAGGAGAAAGGGGTTCTCCAGAAAGCCGGTCACGCTTATGCCGGAGTGACCTCCCAAATCCTGTATATCTTTTGGCGGCTCAATTCCCATGATATAGAATTGCAACTCCGGTTCTTGCTTCCGTAACAGAGGAAACACCTTTCTGACAAACCAGCGAACGGCATCGGCGTTTGGCTGATAGGACATTTTCCCGAGAAAGGCAATGGCGTGTCTGTCATTGTGATAGTCCTTTGGCGGTACGGAGATATCGTCCCGCACAGCAAGCGGTATGACGTGGAGATTTTTTGCACTTGCTCCATGACTTATAAGCCACTGTCTGTCCTTTTCAGAAATCAGAACGGTCTTCTTGTATTGCCTTGAGCAGCAGCATTCATAGTGCAGTACGCGCCGGTATTCTGTGAGATACAGGAGTTTTTTCAGGCCTCGCGACAGCTGGATCGCATTGTAATAATTGTAGGAAATGGCATCATGAAGATCCAGTATGATCTTGTCCTCAGGCAGCTGTTTCAGGTATTCTGCAGTTCGGATATGATTTGCTATAATCATGTCATACTGTGCATATGCGGAATACAGAGCAGAGGCGAAGCCGCCATTTTGATACAGTGCAACCTGAAAAGGGTATCCCGGGTGAAAAAGCGCGGAAAAGAGCTGTCCACCGGCCTTGACAGGGGAGAAGGGGACCGCCCGGACAGTCGTGAAGACACCATAAAGCGCAGAACCATACTTCTCCATATCCCCCCTGCGCGACAAAAAGAGAAGATCCACCTGATGACCGGCCTGCTTCAGCTGCTTTGCCTCATTGTAGATCCGGATACGAAAACCGGCAGTCAAAGGATATGGTATTCTTGAAGAGAGCATTAAAATCTTCACGCCTTGCTGCCTCCTGAACAAAAGATAGGTGCGTACCTATTCTATCATAGCTACAGGGAGTTTTGGCAGAGACTTTTGAGGGCGGCTATGGTAAAATGATAGGCGCTTGACGGCGTGGAGGTAGGCTGATGCGGGCAGCTATGAAGATATATTTTATTACAACTCATGATTTTTCAGATGTGCAGATCGGCGGAGTGCAGGGAAGCAGGCGCAACTATGAGATCCTGTCTGCGATTGCAGAAACAGTACTGCACCGGGTTGATGTTCGGATCAACAGAAAAAATATGCTGCGGCAGATGGGGTTTTATTTTCCGGGAATTGTCAGCAGAGAGATGCGGGAAATGAAGGCAGAGATAGACAGGGAGCGCTGTACGCTGATCTTTCTGGACAGCTCGCTGCTCGGAAAGCTGGCGGCTTACTTTCGGAAGGAAACGGCGCTTCCGGTGATCAGTTTTTTTCATAATTGTGAGAGAGATTATTACGCCATGCTTGCGAGGCGCAGCCGGGCAAAGCTTCCTCAATATTTATATGCAGGCTTCGCAGAGGCCTGCTGCTGTCGCTGGTCCACGGCAATATATAGCCTGAACAGCAGGGATCAGAGGAGAATTGCCTCTCTGTATGGGCGCAGGAGTGATGGAAATATTCCGGTCACTGTCTACGATAGAATGAGCGAGGACGAACTGAAATCTGAAGTATATAGATCCGATGACCGGAGTGCAGAAGCTCCGATGCTGTTTGTGGGAGCGGATTTTCCTCCAAATTACGAAGGCATTCGCTGGTTCATACAACAGGTTATGCCGGAGCTGAAGCAGAGGCTGCTGATCGTCGGGAAAAATTTCGAGAGACGAAAAAAAGATCTTGAGAAACTTTCTGAGCGGGTGACAGTAATCGGAACCGTAGATGATATAAAGCCCTACTATATGAAAGCCGGATGTGTGGTGCTGCCTATCTTTGACGGAGCAGGAATGAAGGTCAAAACTGCGGAGGCACTGATGTATGGCAAGTACATTTTTGGAAGTGAAGAGGCGTTTACGGGATATACCCAGCTCAGCGAAGAGGCCGGGAGACGCTGCAACAGTGCAGCGGAATATGTAAAGGCCATCCGGGATTTTTATGGCAACAGAACAGGATATTACTGTGAGGCTTCCAGAAAATGTTATGAAAGCTTCTATTCCGCAGCTGCGGCAAGAATCAGCTTTGAAGCAGCACTGAAACCCTACTTGTGATGGGAGATAAATTGAACAGGCGATCAAAGGTATCAAATAAATATATAAAATTCTGGGCCGCGACACTCGGATTGCTGGGAGAAATAGGTATTTACTGGATTCTTTGGGCAAATATCTATAATCCGCTGATGTCCCGATTCCTGTGGTGGAAGGGTGTTTTGCTCGTTGTCTGTGTGTATGCTCTTCTGTTGTTCTTTTTTCAGCAGATGTACGGTGGATTGAAAATCGGTTATCTTCGCGGAGGCAATATAGTATATTCTCAGCTGCTGGCCATCACCCTTACAAATGGTATCAGCTATCTTCAGAACTGTCTCATGGAGGCGAAGGTTCTTCCGGTATCCGGCTTTGCGCTGATTGAGCTGCTGCAGTGCGGCTTTGTGTTGCTCTGGACCCTGATCTTTCAAAAGGTATATGCGGCGCTCTTTCCTCCGCGGCGCCTGCTGCTGGTGCATGGGAGCCGTCCGGCCTTTCAGCTGATGGACAAGATCAATACGCGAGACGATAAATATATTCTTGCGGCAGCAATTCACGCCTCACAGGGATTGGATGTCATTATAGAATCGGCTCGGAATTATGACGCAATTGTTTTGGGGGACATTCCCTCAGGAGAGCGAAACCGCTTTCTGAAGGCCTGCTTTCAAAACGATATCCGCTGCTATACCGTTCCCAAGATCTCGGATATTCTGATGCGAACCTCCGAGGAATTGCATATTTTTGATTCTCCGCTCTATCTCAGCAGAAATGAAGGCCTGAACCCGGAGCAGGAGCTTGGAAAGAGGATAGAGGATATTTTGATTGCAGGAACGGGTATTCTGCTTTTTTCGCCACTGTATCTCATGATCGCGCTGCTGGTAAAGCTGGAGGATGGCGGAAGCATTTTGTATAAGCAAAACAGACTGACAAAGGATGGCCGAGAGTTCCAAATCTATAAGTTTCGCACGATGAGGATGAATGCCGAGGCAGAGAGCGGCCCGGTACTGGCCAGTGAGCAGGATATACGCATCACGAGAGTAGGCAGAGTGCTTCGCGCCTGCCGTATGGATGAGCTGCCACAGCTGTTCAATATTTTGCATGGAGAGATGTCCGTCGTCGGCCCGAGGCCGGAGCGGCCTGAGCTCGCCCATAGGATACAGGAGGAAATGCCGGAATTTGCGTATCGCCTCAAGGTGAAGGCCGGTCTGACCGGGTATGCGCAGATCTATGGTAAATATAATACAGACGCCTATGACAAGCTGAAGCTGGATCTGAGCTATATCCGCGAGTACTCGGTGCTTTTAGATCTGAAGCTGATCCTTCTGACTATCAAAATTCTGTTCATGAAGGAGAGCACAGAGGGGGTATCCAGGCAGTGATAACACTTGTGATCCCGGTTTATAATGTTGAGGCTTATCTTCTCGACTGTCTGGAAAGTGTCAGAAAACAGCGCTTTCAGGATTTTGAAGCCATTCTGATCGATGATGGATCTACAGACGGCTCAGGTGCTATCTGCAATCAATATGCGAAGAGAGACAGCCGTTTTCGGGCGATCCATCAGGAAAATAAAGGTCTTTCGGATGCGCGAAATTCCGGCATTGAGCAGGCTGCCGGGGAGTATATCAGCTTTCTGGACAGCGATGATTTTATCGGTGATCAGTATCTGTCTTATTTGTATGGGCTTATCACCGAAGCGCAGGCAGATATCTCAGTCTGCGGATTTGCAGAGGTAGATGCAGCCGGCAATCGAGTGAAGAGCAGTGAGACTTTAAAACCGAGCGCAAGGCTCTATCAGGGAGCTGAAAGCGGGTTACGAGGCCTGCTGAAAGAAAAAAGCATTACAACCGCGGCGTGGGGGAAGCTGTACCGCACAGAACTGTTTCGGGAAGTTCGTTTCCCTTCCGGAAGATATCATGAGGATATTTTTACGATATATAAGCCAATTGTACGTAGTGGCAGAATTGCAGCAGGGAATCAGGCGCAGTATTTTTATCGTCAGCGAGGGGAGAGTATCACTCACCAACGCTTCTCAAGAAAGCACTTTGATGAGATCCGTGGAAACATAGAACGCGCAGCGTTTGTCAGGGAGCATTATCCATCCCTGCGTCCATATGCAGACGCAGAGATATTGTGGGCCAGCAACCGCTGTTTTATGCGGATGGTAGCTGCAGAGTGCAGGGATGAGGAGAGCATTTGCTATCTGCAGAGCGTATACAGAAAAAATATACGAATTTTTTTGATGGGGAGCAGCCGCATTCCGGCAAAGCTTTTTGCAGCGCTTGCCTGGATGAACCTTAGAGTACTGCTGTCTGTTGGAATCAGATTTCAGAAGATCATGCAGAGGCTTCTGTGCATTTTACGACGCTGAGAGAGGACATTGCGTATGGATAAGCAGCGCTATCTTATAAAAAACATACGTCTCTTTTCCCTCGCGCTTCTGTTGCCTCGAAGTCTCAGCTTTTTTATGGTGCCGCTATATACCAGTCAGCTGAGTCCAGCGGAATATGGAACTGCGGATATACTGCATCTGATCGTTATTTTGCTTCTGCCAGTACTCACTCTTCAGATTCAGGATGCTGTACTGAGATTCAGTGTTCGCGAGGAGTATGCAAGAGGAGATGTACTGATGGCTGGAACCGCTGTAATCACAGTGGGCGGAGCGGTTCTGCTGTCTATTTACACGGTGCTGTGGCTTTTGGGGTACCTGAGAGGTAAGGAGGTTTTTTTTGCCTTTATTTTATTGAATTATTTCATAGAGGCGTTTAGCGCAGTCTTATCTTATTTTTGCAGAGGTATTGATGCGATCCGGCAGATCACGGTAGCGAGCATCGTACATTCTGTGCTGAATATTGTCTGTAATTTACTTTTTCTTCTGGTGTTCCACTGGGGGCTTTGGGGATATCTGTCAGCGATGGCGATCGGTGGGCTGGTGAGCAATATCTATATCTTTGCGGCGGCGGGACTTGGGCGCTATGCCTCTTTCAGGCTGCCTAAAAGAGAAGTGTTTGCAGGCATGCTGCGCATCAGCATCCCGATGATTGCCGGTGCATTATCATGGTGGATTAACAGCGCCTCGGATAAATTCATTTTGAAATTTTATGCCGGTGCAGCAGCTGTTGGTCTGTATGCTGTGGCAGGGAAACTTCCGACCGTTCTCTCACTTGGGGGAGAGGTAATAGCAAAGGCTTTTTCCATATCCGCTATTAAGGAGTACGATCCAGAGGACAGAGATGGTTTTCTGGGGAACAGCTACGAGCAGATTCGCTGTGGGATGCTTATGTCAGCGTCTGTCTTGATTCTATTCACACCTATGTTGTCAGCGATGCTTTTTTCAGGAGAGTTCTATGATGCGGTACATTTTGTTCCACCCTTGATACTGGCCGCCTATATCAATCAAATGGCATGGACCTGTGAAAATCTGTATCTGGCTATGGGAAATACAAAAGCCATATCAGCTACAGCTGTATTGGGAGCGTTTACGAATATTTGTCTTAATTTTCTTCTGATTCCATATTATGGAGCATTTGGGGCGGCCGTAGCTACGGCTCTGGGTTTTCTGGTCGTATGGCTGCTACGCTATTGTAAGCTGCGAAAACTGACTATGATACGCTTCCATTTCATAAAAGAAGGAATAGGAATGGGAATTTTGATATTTCAGGCTCTTCTGCCCCAGGGGGGATCTCTCTGGGTGGGTATACAGCTGGCCTGTGCAATCACTTTGGGGCTGACACAACATCGGGAAATTACGAGACTGCTGAAGATGTTAAAGAAAGCTTAAGAGTTTTGGCTTTTCAATCGCCCAGAGTCGGTAGCAATTCATCGCTTAAAATAGTATGATGGTAGCATCATTATGCTTATGGGAGGAGTATTGTGAATAGAGTAGATGGCAATGAGCTCATAGAGATCGATTTGCTTCAGCTTTTGATCGAGCTGATTGATAAAATAAAGCGGATTGCAGTGACAGCGCTGGTATTTATGCTGTTATTAGGAGGCTTTCGTTTTGCAAAAGGCATGTATAAGCTGCGCAGCCCTGAGCTGATCGCAGAGGCAGAGGAGAAGTACGAGGAGGAACTGAAGTCCTACGAGTCACAGATGCAGCTCTACGATTCTCAGATCAATGCCGTGGTGAAGTCAA
Source organism: Fusobacterium naviforme (assembly GCA_003014445.1). Taxonomy (GTDB): domain Bacteria; phylum Bacillota; class Clostridia; order Lachnospirales; family Lachnospiraceae; genus Moryella; species Moryella indoligenes. The sequence goes on from PYGH01000001.1 coordinate 279,643, forward strand.
TCGAGAAGAACGATGACTACATGCAGGAATCAATCCTCATGAATCTGGATGTCAACCACTTCTATGAGGCGGAATCTGTCTACTATATTGATACAGGCTATCAGATCAATCCGAGCCTTGCTTACCAGACTCCGGATAAGACTGCCAGTGTGCTAAAGACCTATGAGTCACTGCTCAGCAGCGGAAATCTGTATACCTACATTCAGAAAAATCTGGAAGCTTATATCCCGCTTCGTTACCTGCAGGAATTGATTACAGTAGAAACGGATACTTCAGCCGGGATACTGCGACTTAAGGTGATTGGGCGTGATGAGAAGACCGTTCGTCAGGCGCTCGCGCTGTTACAGACTTACTTCGAGGAGCAGAGAAGCACAGTCTCCGCCAGCGTCGGAGAACACGCTGTCAGCCTGGTGGAAATCTCCAGTTTCAATGGTGGAGACGGATCTACTGAGACAGCCGCTGGGGAGACAGAGGGCTACAGCTCTGAGAGTATGAGAAACACCATCGCAGATCGTCAGAACCAGGTGATTAAGCGCCAGCAGGATATGCAGAAGCAATTGTCAGATTTACAGGCGAAGCAGAAAGAGATCAAGGAACCGGGGGCGCCCCAGAGAAATGTGAAGACTGTTCTGAAGGCATCTATCAAATTTGCGGTATTAGGACTTGTATTGGGGCTATTTTGTGCCGGGGCTTGGATTAGCTTTGGCTTTGTGGGACGCAATTCTGTTATGGATGAGAGTGAAGCCTATCAGGCATCTGCTCTGACAATCCTTGGAAGCATGAAGCGTTTTCCGGAGTCTGGTATGATGGGAAAGGTCAAGGGTGTTCTTGCGGGAGACCGTGAGAGATGTGCAGATATTCAGGAGCTTTGTCAGCTGACTCTTGCAAATTTAAGTGTTCGAAGTGGTTGGAATTCTGAGCATTCTATTCTCCTTGTCGGCAGCAGTCAGGAGATGAATGCTGTGATTGCCGATCAGTTGCGCTCGTTGGGAGAGACAAGGGTAGAAAGCGGGGGGGATATCCTGCAAAGCGCTGCGGCCATTCAAGAGCTCGCAGCAGCGGAAGAGCTGATCCTGGTGGAGAAGAAGGGCTGCATATCCAAACGGAAACTTCAAAAGGAATCCAAAAAATTACAGCAATTGAATAAGAAAGTATGGGGGATCATTTTACTCTAAGCTATGGAGAAACAGAGAGAGAATTACAGGAATCAGGAAGAAATAAAAAAATCTTCTACAAAACCACACTTACAGCACTGGCAGCTGGTTGCGTTGGAGCTGGCTGTTTATGATATCATAGCAGTGAACTTTTCTTATTTCTTTGCGCTGTGGCTGCGCTTTGACCTGATTTATTCTCACATTGATACAGTATATATAGAAGCGTGGAAGAAGTTTGCGCCATTTTATACACTTGTTTGTCTTGGTGTATTTTTTGCTTTGAAGCTTTATCAGAGTTTATGGAGATTTGCGAGCTACCATGAATTGCTCTTTGCGCTTCTGGCATCTGCAATTACAACGTTGGTACAGATCCTGGGGACCCTGCTGTTTGTTCGTCGCATGCCTATCTCTTACTATATGATAGGCGCAGTGATGCAGCTGATTCTGACCGTAGGAATACGCTTTTCCTACCGCTTTGTACTACTGCTGCGCGAAGGGCGAAAGGGAAAGGTCAAAAACCATCCGGTGAATCGGGTTATGCTGATCGGCGCTGGAAACGCCGGCCAGTCTATTCTGAGAGATGTGCACCGCAGCAGCAAGATCGATGATCAGGTGGTGTGCTTCATTGATGATAATCCCAATAAGTGGGGACGCTATATTGATGGCGTCCCCGTTGCTGGTGGACGGGATGACATCTTAAAAAATGTCGATAAATATAAGGTGAACCGAATTTATCTTGCAATTCCCAGTGCCAGTGCGGCAGAAAAAAGGGATATTATCAATATATGCAGTGCCACCGACTGTGAGCTGAAGCAGCTTCCGGGTATGTACCAACTGGTTTCCGGACAGGTGTCGGTCAGCCAGATGAAAAATGTTGCGGTAGAGGATCTTCTGGGACGTGAAGCGATCAAGGCAGACCTTGCGGAGGTGTTTAGCTTTATTCATGGCAAGAAAGTTCTCATTACGGGAGCGGGCGGTTCTATCGGCTCTGAGCTCAGCCGCCAGATCGCGAGCCATGGGCCGCAGCAGCTCATTCTGGTGGATATCTATGAGAATAATGTATATGATATCCAGCTTGAGCTGAAGGATAAATATCCGTATTTGAATATTGTGGTGCTGATTGCATCTGTGCGCGACAGTCGGAAAATGTTTGAGATATTTGAAATCTATCGCCCACAGGTTGTGTATCATGCTGCGGCACATAAGCACGTCCCTCTGATGGAGGACAGTCCCTGTGAGGCAATCAAGAACAACACGCTTGGAACTTATAAGACAGCCTATGCGGCGATGATTCATGGCTGTGAGCGCTTTGTTTTGATCAGTACAGATAAAGCTGTGAATCCCACGAATATCATGGGGGCGTCCAAGCGTCTCTGTGAAATGGTCATTCAGAGCTTTGATGCAAAAATTAAAGCAGGAAAAGCAAATGAGATTCCGCAGCTCTTCACGCATCCGGGAACGGAGAATGCAGATAAAGATGGCACCGGTGAAGTGTTCAGAAAAGTCCGAACAGAGTTTGTAGCTGTTCGCTTTGGCAACGTTTTGGGCTCAAATGGCTCAGTTATTCCGATATTCAAAAAGCAGATTGCAAAGGGAGGACCGGTGACTGTTACGCATCCGGACATCATTCGCTATTTTATGACGATACCGGAGGCGGTCAGTCTGGTACTGCTTGCCGGAACCTATGCAAGGGGCGGAGAGATCTTCGTTCTGGATATGGGAAGCCCTGTGAAGATCGATACACTGGCACGCAATCTGATCAAGCAGTCCGGGTTTAAGCCGGATGTGGATATCAAGATTGAGTACACTGGCCTGAGGCCGGGAGAAAAGCTCTATGAGGAAAAGCTGATGGCAGAAGAGGGACTTCAGAAGACAGAGAACGATCTCATCCATATCGGGCAGCCTCTGCAATTTGATGCGAATGAATTTTTGTCTGAAGTGGATCAGCTGATGCTGACAGCTTACTCAAATAAGGATGAAAAGATACGCGAGTATACACAGCGAGTCGTAAGGACTTATCATCCGGTGTGAAAGGTTTGAAATCTATTGTTGTTGTACTGGAGGATTATAGTTTTATAGGGGGATAAATATGTTCGACAAGAAATGGCTTCAAAAGATACGGCCTTTTGAGAAAAAAGTTTGGCTCAGTAGTCCGACGATGCATGGCCCCGAATTGGAATATATACGAAAAGCGTATGAAACCAACTGGATGTCTACAGTTGGAGAAAATATTAATGATGTTGAAAAGGGGATTTGTGAAAAGATAGGATGCGGTTATGCTGTAGCATTAAGTTCGGGAACGGCATCTCTTCATCTTGCTGTGAAGTTAGCGGGAGAATGCCTATATGGACAGACGGACATTAAAAAAGGAGTATTAACAGGTCATAAGGTGTTTTGTTCTGATCTGACCTTTGATGCAACTGTGAATCCTGTAGCGTATGAAGGTGGAGAGGCAATTTTTATTGATACAGAAGCTGATACGTGGAATATGGATCCTGTTGCATTAGATAAAGCTTTTCAGCTTTATCCGGATGTAAGACTTGTGGTAATTGCTCATCTTTATGGAACACCTGGGAAGATTGATGATCTGAAAGCTGTATGTGAAAAGTATGGAGCAATTATGGTAGAGGATGCAGCAGAAAGTTTTGGAGCTTATTATAAAGGCATTCAGACTGGTAATTTTGGCTTTGCGGGATGCATTTCGTTTAATGGCAATAAGATCTTGACAGGGTCTGCGGGAGGAGCCTTTCTTACAGATAATGCCATGCATGCAGAGAAGGTACGCAAATGGTCTACCCAAAGTCGAGAAAATGCGGCGTGGTATCAGCATGAGGAAATAGGCTATAATTATCGAATGAGTAATGTTGTTGCAGGAGTAATCAGAGGTCAGCTGCCATATCTGGAGGAGCATATTTCACAGAAGAAAGAAATTTATAAAAGATATCAGAAGGGCTTTGAGGGGTTGCCTGTGAAAATGAATCCCTATATATCAGAGGAATCAGAGCCCAATTTTTGGTTGAGTTGCATACTTCTTAATAAAAATGCAATGTGTAAACAAGTGCGAGGAGATTGCGAAGTAGCATATATTTCAGAAAAAGGAAAGTCTTGCCCGACAGAAATTCTGGAGGCAATTGCAGGGATTAACGCAGAAGGAAGACCGATTTGGAAGCCGATGCATATGCAGCCAATCTATCGAATGAACCCATTTATCACGAGATTCGGGAATGATCGTGCGCGGTCAAATGCGTATATAAATGACCACGAAACGCCCGATGGCAAGCCTTTTGACATCGGAGCGGACATTTTTGACCGCGGGCTGTGCCTTCCGAGCGATAATAAGATGACTCCAGAGCAGCAGGATAGGATCATTGAGATCGTCCATCAATGTTTTGAGTGAGAAGTAAGTTGAATATGCATGATATCATGGATTGGTTAAGGGTATGTAGGTTACATATGAATGATGCCTTGAGTTTTCTATAAGCTTCAGTGGGAGGTTACTGATGCTCACAGAAAATCCGTCTAAAAAATAAACAAAGCAGCCTCGAGTTGCACGCTACAAGGGTCGTAATAATCACGACCCTTGTAGCGTTAGGTAAGAATGTAATTCTCATACTATTCTGGGAGCATTATTTGGAGACTCAGCCATTGGTTATATAAATGTGTTTTGAATTAGAGGAGAAACGCTATGCGATATGTAGATTTGCTGGTAAAAAGGCTGTTTGATTTTTGCGCCTGCTTGATTGGTTTGATTTTTTTATCACCGTTTATTCTTGTTATATGTATAGCAATCAAAGCTGATAGCAAAGGTCCGGTCTTTTTCCATCAAGAAAGGATAGGCTTGAGAGGTAAGGTATTTAAAATACTTAAATTTAGAACGATGGTAATAAATGCTGAGTCAATAGGTGAAGGGTTAATTTGTCGGGATGAAGATGATCCAAGAATAACAAAGGTTGGACGATTGTTGAGAAAGACGAGTCTGGATGAACTGCCCCAACTAATTAATGTGTTAGCAGGAGATATGAGCATTGTGGGTCCGAGGCCACCAGTAACCTATCACCCTTACAAAGGATATGATTCATATAGTGAGTTTGCAAAAAAGAGATTTGATATGCGTCCAGGCATTACAGGATTGGCGCAGGTTTTAAAAAGAAATTCGGCAGCATGGGATGAACGAATAGTAATAGATATTAGATATATCGAGAATTTTAATCTGATTCTTGACATGAAGATTATCATCCGCACCTTCTCAGCTCTTTTTTATAAAGAAGAATATACAGAAAATATAAAATAAAATGAGGGATACTAAATGAAAAGTTTATTCAGTGACATTAGGTGGGCAAAAATACAAGAACCAAGAGAGGGTGGTGTATTAGACTCTTTTTTATTTGAAAACGAATACGGTAGGCTTATATATAGGTATGTAAAGAAGAAAGCTGGTATCGTTAATGGTGTTCAGTATTATGATATCGCTTCGTATCGTGGAGTAGCAGGTCCTCTGATAGAACAGGTTTCACCTGGAAAAGAGGAAGAATTTGTAAGGGCATTCAACAAGAAATTCGATGAGTATTGTGCTGATAAAAAAATAATAGCTGAATTTGCGAAAATTGATCCATGGAATGAGTATCATAGATTTATTGAAAAAGGTTGTGGGGCAGAATACTACGGAAACTTTTATTGCAATTTCTTGGATGAAGATTTCTACGAGAAGAGGTATAACCGTAATGCCACACGAGCCATTCGCAAAGCAGAAAATGGTGGTGTGAAAGTCCAAATAGATATGACGGGGGAAACCATTAATGATTTTGTAAGACTATATAGGAATACTGAGAATAAATATCACACCGGGGATTATTATAACTTTGAATATGAGGATATAAAAGAGTACTTTGATGTTTTTGGAAAAGACGCTTTTCTAATCAACGCAGTGTTAAATGGTGAAGTAATAACTGCAGTTCTTGTTGTATGTGGTGTGGATATAGTTCATTATTACCTACTCGGAAACAATCCAGAGTATTTCAAACTTCAGTGTAACAGCTTACTGACATACCATGCTGCATTATATGGGCAAAAACTTGGCAAGAAGGTGTTTGACATGGGGGGGGGGAAGCCTGGAGGAAACATTGAACTGTTTAAGATGAATTTTACGGGTGAAGCAGGTGTAATTAAATATTATGCAATCAAAAAAATTCGAAACAAATCAGTCTATGATACATTGGTCATGAAAAAGAATGAAATCAAGAATGAGCACTTTTTCCCATTATACAGGGGATAGTAGCATGGAGTATACGCCTGTACAGAATTTGGGTTTGTGGAATCACAATACATTATATTTAAAGCGGGAGGATCTGATCCCATACTCCTTTGGCGGAAATAAGGCAAGAAAAGGGTTCCTGTTTTTTAAGGAAATTGATAAAGGGAATTTTGACACTGTGGTCACTTACGGTTCTTCGCACTCTAACCATTGTAGAGTAATTGCCAATATGGCAGCACAACGTGGAATGAAGTGCGTAATCATCGGACCAGACGAGGTGTCTGGCGAAACCTTTAATAGCCGCATGATGAAGTTTTTTGGAGCTGAGATAATTACGGTGCCAGTCAAAAGAGTACATGAGACAATTGAAAACAAGTTGCAGGAACTTAGAACTGAGGGGATGAACCCATATTTCATTTCAGGTGGTGGGCATGGGAATATCGGTACAGAAGCTTATGTTCAGTGCTATGAGGAAATAAGGAAACAGGGAGCTTTTGATTATATCTTCTTTGCTTCAGGTACGGGAACAACACATGCTGGGCTGGTGTGCGGAAAAGTGAAACATGATGGGAAAGAAATCATTGTTGGAATCAGCATAGCCAGAAGAAATCCCAGAGGTCGAAATGTGGTTTTGGAAAGCATCCAAGAGTACATGGGGGACGATGAGCGAATTGAAGAAGCAACTGTATTTATCGATGATTATATCGGCGATGGGTACGGCAAGGGGAATGACAAGATAGAACAAATTATCAATGAAGTACTGCTCAAATACGGTATCCCGTTGGATTCTACATATACTGGCAAGGCTTTTTGGGGAATGAAGAAGTATATAGAAAAGGAAAATATAGTAGGCAAGAAGATTCTATTTATTCACACAGGTGGGACACCACTATTCTTTGACGATATTAAGGGGTGAGTATGAACTTTCTGATTTTAGCAGCTGGAACGAGAAACAAGATTGTCCAGTATTTTAAGAGAACTTTTGATGGCGTGGGGACTGTGGTTGCGACAGATGCAAGTGAACTTGGTCCTGCTATTTACGATGCGGATAAATATTATATCGTGCCATCAATTAATGAGCCTGGCTATATAGATAAAATTCTGAAGATTTGTAAGGATGAGAGGATTAGTGGAGTTCTCAGTCTTATCGATCCGGAATTGAGTTTGTTAGCCCTGAATGAAGAGAAGTTTAACTCTGTAGGAACGAAAGTGATTGGCAGTACTTATGATCTGTGTGAAATGGCTCTGGACAAGATGCAAATGTACCACTGGCTTGTTGCAAATGGTTACAACTGCGCTCGCTCCTGGATGGATAAAGAGGAGTTCTATAAGGCTGTTGAAGCTGGAGAGGTTACTTATCCTGTGTTCGTAAAGCCTTATTGCGGATCTGCTTCCATCAGCATCTCAAAAGCCTTTGATAAAGAAACGGTGGATCTTCTTTTCACTCATGAAGAAGGCCTGATGATTCAGGAGTTTCTGGATGGGCAGGAGCTTGGTGCGGATGTTTATATCGATATGATCAGCGGCGAGGTGGTTTCTATCTTCACAAAGAAGAAAATCAAAATGCGTGCTGGTGAGACAGATAAGGCTGTAAGTTTCAAGGATCCAAAACTTTTTAATCTGATTGAGAAGTTTGTATTAGAAGCTGGGTATCGGGGACAGGTTGATATTGATCTCTTTGAGATTAAAGGCCGGTACTACATCAGCGAAGTGAATCCCCGGTTTGGAGGCGGATATCCACATGCTTATGAATCAGGTTGTGATCATATAACATTAATTTTGAATAATTTACAAGGCGTCCCGAATAAGAAGAATATAGGTGACTATGAATCCGGAATATATATGATGAAATATAGTGATATCTTAATTAAAAGGAATGTATGATTATGCCTAGTAGGATATTTTTCTCTGTAATTTCTTTGATTTTGAGGTCTGGAGAAAAAAGAGCAAAGTTTTTTAGACGCATGGGAGTTTTTAATCATATTGGTGATAATGTCATGATTCAAGGGTGGAAAGTACCACTTTATCCAAAATTGATTAGTATTGGTAATAATGTGAGGATTGCGTCAAATGTAACTTTTTGTACACATGATGTTGCGCATAATATGCTTAATAATATAGAATCTGATTTTTATGCTTCTGTAAGCGATAAAGTATGCTTCAAGGAAATGAAGGGACGTATTGAGATAGGAGATAATGTTTTTATAGGGGCGAATACGCTTATCCTCTATAATACAAAGATAGGAAATAATGTTATTGTTGCTGCTGGTTCAGTAGTAACAAAGGATCTAGACGGGGATAGCGTATACGCAGGTGTTCCTGCAAGAAAAGTTGGCACATTTATAGATTTTGTGAAAAAAAGGATTGAATACACCAAGCGAGTGGAGACCATTTGATAAAGCTAAATAAAGGGATAATGGGGTATTTAGATGGCTGTTGTAATCACATTTTTAATCATTTTGACTCTAGTTTCACCAGTAACTGGTGCTCCTTTTTATTATTTAGCTTATCTATCAAAGAACAATGTCCAAAGAATTTTTGGTTGTCTTTTGTTGGCATTTTTAATGGCCTCATTTGGATATTGTTTTCAAAACCCAAAGACAGATCCGGACTTAGTTAGATACCTTGAAATGGTAAGGGGATATGCTGATTTAAAGTTTCTTCAGATATTTAATGCAGGGATGTATAAAGATTTATATGTAATAGATATATGGTTCTGGTTAGTTGCAAAAACTGGAGATTATCAGTTGGTTACATCAATATCTTGCTTTTTAAATTATCTGATTTGGCTGTATATTTTTCAGGATTTTTGCAAGCAAAATAATATATCAACTTTAAGTCAGGGAATGTTTACAATTGCATTGTTTGGCCTTATCAATTTTTCAGTAGTAGTAAATTCTGTAAGAGGCCTGCTTGCATTTACACTTATTATGCTTGCAATATATAGGGAACTGTATCAAAAAAAGAAAAACATATTAACATATTTTTTATATGTTGTGCCGTTGGGAATGCATTTTGCAGCAGTTTTAATTCTTATAATGAGACTGCTGTTATGTTTGAAAGAAAAGTTCATTAAGATATTAGTTGCATTGATTATTGGTATTCCGTTCTATATTGAGTACTTAGTTTATGCAATTAATTATATATCACGTGGTATTCCGTTCTCTGAAAAAATACAGTATTTTACTTTAAGATGTTTGATGTATCTAAAATGGGATACAGGTGGTTGGGCTTCAATTGTGAGTAGTAGTGGTTTTTATAAGCTGAATAAAATATTTTCGATTTGCGCATTGGTTCTAAGTGCATATGCATTTTATATTTTAAAAAAGCACAATCGGGTGATATGGTCAACAGCAATGGATAATTTTTTATTGATTTATTACGCTTTTACAGTGACTTGTTTTTTTATGACAACACCGATATATCAGAGATTTACTGTTCCGTTATGGACATTTTGTGTATCTGTGAGTTTAAAGGCCACAGCTTCAGAGGGTAATATGTTTACAAAATTTATTTATGTGTATTGTTTATGTGGAGTGGTTTTTGTGGGGTATTTTTTGAATGGCTATATGCTTAATACAATGATTCCGATTGGAAATTATATGACAAGGGTTTTGACGTTTACATGGTTGTGCCGATAGAAAAGTTTGTATGTCTTATAGCATAGGAGTTATATAAATGCCTAAAATTTCAGTAATTGTTCCGGTTTTTAATGTGGAAAAGTATTTAAAAGATTGTTTGGACAGCATCATTAAACAGAGTATTCAAGATATAGAAATTATTTTGGTAGATGATGGGAGTGAAGATAGCAGTGGGCAGATTTGTGATCAGTATGCAGAGATAGATGATAGAATTAAAGTGATTCATAAAACGAACGGCGGTTTGTCAGATGCTCGTAATTGTGGGTTAAGAGTTGCAAGTGCGCAGTATGTAGGTTTTATAGATTCTGATGATTGTGTTGATTTGAATTTTTATGAAAAGCTATATCACTCTATTAAAAACAGTAAATCAGAAATTGCTGTTTCAGCCATTTGGCATTTTGATGGAAACAAAAAATTAAAACTGCGTCAGATATCGGAGAACACAGTTTTTTCACGTCCTGATGCCATGAAAGAATTATTGATTTCAAAACGTATATCTAATTCTGTATGCAATAAATTATTTGAAAAAAAACTGTTTGATGATATTCTTTTTCCGGCAGGTAAACTATATGAAGACGAATTTGTTACTTATAGAGTATTCGATCGAGCTAATTTCATATCTGTAATTAACGAGACGTGTTATCATTATCGCTATAACGTAGATAGCATTACACATTCAGCATTTAATGACAGGGAACTAGATAGAATTAAGGCATCACAAATAAAAATTGATTTTTGCAAAGAATATTATCCTGAATTACAGAATTATGCCAAACGTTATTTGGTGTATGACTGTATCTCAGCTTTGGCAAAAATGGAATACTATAGTGGGGAAAAGTATAACAGGATTATACGAGATAATATTCGCCGTTATTTTTTTGTTTACATGGGGGGCAGTAACTCTTTTCCTTCAAAATTGTATGCAGGTTTGGCAGCCATTTCTCCGAAGATAGTTGTCATGTTTAGGGGACTAATCAAAAGGTAAATTAAATCCGTTTAAGTTAAATAGAGATGAGGAAGTATGAAAAAAATAGGGTTGGTAACTTTTTTTAACTCATATAATTATGGAGTTTGGTTCCAAGCTTTTGCCACGGAATATTTTCTTTTGCAGCATCAATATGATGTAGAAATTGTAAATTATTCCAATAAATATGATAGAGAAAAACTCAAATATTTTTATAAAGAGAGAGGTCGGATAGGCGGATACATCAGCTCATTTTTTAAGTCCCTAATTTTTGGAAAGGTAAGGTATTATAATAGAGGATTTAAAAATAATTTGGACGTGTTTTATCGACTGAGTAAAAAACGGTTTACTCAGGTGGGAGGGATGGAAAAATTAGAATACGATGTTTTGATTGCAGGAAGCGATCAAATATGGAATCCTGAGACAACAGGGGGGAGATTAGATAGAGTTTTTTTGTTGGATTTTGGGAAAACTAAAAAAAGGATATCTTATGCATCAAGTATCGGAAGCAGTTTAATAAGGGATCAGGATAAATATACTTTTACTGAGACATTAAAAAAATTTTGCGCAATTAGTGTGAGAGAAAATTTTGCTGCAGAACAACTGCAGTCCTTGATAACTACCCCTATAAAGGTAGTCTGTGATCCCACATTTCTTTTACGCAAACGAGATTGGCTTGAATTTGCTGGAAAATATTCAAAGATAAAAAAGGTAGATAAAAAATATATTTTGACATATTTTGTATCGGGAGATAAATATACAGACAGATATATTGATCTAGTAAAAGCATATTCGAAAAAAATGGGGTTACCTGTTTGGGCAATTCAATTTAGCAGCTATTACAATAAAGCGTGTGATAGAAAAATTTTAGGTGCCTCCATTGCGGATTTTATAGAGCTTTTAAACGATGCAGAAATTATGATAACTGACTCGTTTCATGGAGTTGCATTATCTATAAATCTAAATAAAAATTTTGTGGTTCTTGAAAATAAAAAGAATCCAGCTCGAATACAAAATCTGTTGGAAATGTTAGATCTGGAGCAACGCATTGATATGCCTGTAAAAAATCTTTCTAGAATTGATTATGAATGTGTCAATAAAAAAGTAGAAGAAATAAGGCTTGAATCTTCAAATTGGTTATTGAATAAAATTGAAGCATAGTTTTTATGGTCACATAGGCAGATTGCCAATCCAGAAAGTGTTAGCATAAATAAATGCTTTTTGGTGGACTAACTAGAGTGTGACAATAATTTATAATTATCGTGTTATAGAGGGTTAATAAGAGCAAGAAAAAATGAACTCAAAATATCAATATTTATTAAAAAATACTGGGATACTTGCGCTGAGTAATTTTTCTTCAAAGATTCTAATCGTTTTTCTTGTTCCTTTGTATACCAGTATATTAACAACACAAGAGTATGGCGTATATGACCTCGTATCTACTACGGTCCAATTATTATTTCCAGTACTGTCATGTAATATTCTGGAAGCCTTAATGAGGTTTCTTTTAGACAAAAACAATAGTCGAACCGAAGTGGTTACTCTGAGTGCGTTATATCTTACATTGGGTATCTTAATAGGAATAGTAGTTTTTGAGGTGATTCAATATTTTAATTTACCTTCTGCCTTATCACGCTATGACGCCTATATACTTGTATTCTATATATCGTATACGATTTATCAGTTTTGCATACAATTGGCTAAAGGCCTTGAAAAAGTGAGGATTATTGCACTTGCAAGTATAGTAGGGACATTATCAGTTATAATATGTAATGTGCTTTTTCTATTGGTTTTTAACTATGGACTGTCTGGTTACTTTATGGCAAATATAACGGGATTTGTTGTTCCTTCGTTATATTATTTAATTCAAATTAAGCCATGGAAATATATAAGGTTTTATTTTAACAGACAGTTGAATAGAGAAATGCTCACTTATTGTATACCTTTGATCGCAACTATGGTTGTCTGGTGGGTTAATAGCTCATCTGATAAATACATTGTCACGTATATAGTTGGAGTAAGTGCAAATGGTATTTTATCGATTGCATATAAAATTCCTAATATAATGAATACATTACAAAGTGTTTTCATTCAAGCTTGGCAAATATCAGCTATAAGAGAATCTGATAAAGTTGATGCAATTCCTTTTTATCAGAACATGTTTAATTATTGTATGGCTTTTATGTGCGTGGGCGGATCTTTTTTAATTTGCTTTGCCAAGAACATTGCAGAACTATTATATGCAAAGGATTTTTTTGTGGCTTGGAAGTTTGTTCCACTACTGATTGTAAGTAATGTGCTTAATTCTGCAAGTGGGTTTATCGGACCAATATTGAATGCTAAAAAAGATACGGTACCAATGTTTGTCTCTGCTATAGTTGGAGCGGTTAGTAATATTGTTTTAAATATATTTTTGTGTAAATTGTTTGGAATTCAAGGCATTACTATTGCAACAATGATTAGTAGTTTTATCATTTTTGTTGTACGTAAAAAGTTTCTAGATAAATATTTCCAAATATCCAATAGGAGTATTTTTATATTTATGTCATGGTTAATACTTATATTACAATCAACCCTGCTTATATGTGAAGTTCCTTGTTGGATGATTTTTGCAATGCTAATGCTTGAAATTGTTTTATATAGGAATGAGCTTTTAATTGTGGTACAAAGGGTATTAAAAAAGCTTGCTGTGGTTTAAAATGAACTTTATTTGTGCGCTGGCTTGAGCATATTCAATGGAGGGCACATTGATGCAAAACAGACTAAACATCTTTGCGGGATAAAAAATAATGCCGGAGGAGAAAAATCAGATAATGAACAGCCATTATACTATTGAAAAAAATCATCAGATATTGATTGCATTGCTTAAGGCGCATGGAATTAGAAAGGTTGTTGCAAGCCCTGGGGGGACAAATATCAGTTTTGTTGCAAGCATTCAAAATGATCCGTATTTTGAAATCTTTTCCTGTATTGATGAACGATCCGCCGCTTACATCGCGTGTGGGATTGCTTCACAATCGGGAGAGAAGGTTGCCTTGTCTTGCACAGGAGCTACTTCTTCTAGAAACTATTATCCGGGGTTAACTGAAGCTTACTATAGAAAACTTCCTATATTGGCAATCACTAGTTCTAGAGCAAATGAAGATATCGGCCACGATATTCCACAGGTGACTGATCGCAGATGTCCGCCTAAGGATGTCGTTAAAATGAGTGTTTATTTACCGTCAATTCATTCTAAAACTGATGAATGGTCATGCCAGGTGAATGCAAATAAGGCAATTCTGGAATTGACACATAATTGCAGTGGACCAGTGCATATAAATCTAGTTACAGAGTATGTAGCTGATTTATCTGAAAAAGATTTGCCTACTGTAAGGGTGGTTGATCGAATCACTTTCACAGGAGAGTTTCCTGAAATCAAAAGTAAAAATATTGCTATTTTTATTGGGCAGCACGAACCATTTAAAGACTCTTTAACAGCAGCCATTGAAGAATTCTGTGAAAAATACAATGCTGTAGTACTAGTGGATCACACAAGTAATTATAATGGCAAATACAAGGTGTATCCTTTCGTTGTATCGAATCAGGTAGAGAATTCCTTCCAGTGCAATAACATAGATTTAATGATACAGTTGGGGAATATTTCAGGTGCATATTATAAAATTAACCCGCAAAATGTATGGAGGATTAATTTGGATGGGGAACTAAAAGACCCATTTCATAAATTACAATATGTTTTTGAGATGAGTGATGAGAACTTTTTTGCGAGATACAATAATATAAAAGATAGAAAAGACGGAGTAACTTTTTATTCCGATTGGTTTAATACTTATCATGAACTTGAAGGAAAACTTTCCAGTATAATGGATATTCTTCCCTTCTCAAATATTTGGATATCACATCAATTAGCATCTAAAATTCCATCTAATAGTAATTTATACCTTGGGATTTTAAACACTTTGAGATCATGGAACATTTTCCCGGGTAATGATATTGATTTGTGCATTTCTAATGTGGGAGGATTCGGTATTGATGGTGGGATTTCTACTGCTGTTGGGATCTCCCTATCTAACCAATCTAAACTTACATTCTGCATTCTTGGAGATCTGTCATTTTTTTATGATATGAATGCAATGGGAAACCGGCATATTGGTAAAAATATGAGAATACTAGTCGTAAATAATGGCTTGGGGACCGAATTTAAAATTGGTAATAGTCTTGCAATGAGAGCTGGATTAGGTGATAGTACAGATCAGTATATTGCAGCTAAAGGCCATTTTATAAGTCCAGACGATAGTGTGATTAAAAAATATGTGGAAAGTATAGGATTTGATTATATAAGTGCTGCAAATAAGAAAGAGTTTAATGAAAAAGTTGCCATTTTTACTCAGGCAGAATCATTAGAAAAACCTATAGTATTTGAAGTTTTTACGAAAGACTCAGATGAAAATGATGCTTTAAATCAAGTCACTCATTTATCATCTTCTTTAAAAGGATCTATAAAGTCTAACGCTAAAACAGTTATTAAAGGATTGATTGGCCAACATGGATATGAATCTTTGCGCCAGACTATAAAAAAATGACTATGAAAATAAAACGATACTTACAATCATTTATATCTTTATTCAAAGAACAAAAAGTTAAATCGATTATCATTCCCACTTTACCAGAACAACTATTTGATGGTAAAGTTGCTCTTGTCACGGGAGGATCTAGTGGCATCGGATTGGGCATCGCAAAGTCGTTGGCCTCTTGTGGCTGTAAAGTAATCATTGCTGGTAGAAATGAAAAGAGACTAATTGAAGCTATTAATATTGTTGGAAATAACTCTAAGTATATTATTTTAGACATTTCAGATGCAGCTTCTATAGAGGGTAAAATAGAACAAGCTTGGAACATTTATTCCGAGAAGAAAATTGATATTCTTATTAACTCTGCGGGAAACGCTTGCGTTTCTGGATACAACAATTTTTTTAAGACTACAATTTCATCCTATGATCAAGTCATGGATGCAAATGCTAAAGGAGTGTTTTTTACGTCCCAAAGCATTGCTAAACGTATGATTGAAAATAATATTCACGGTCATATATTAAATGTATCTTCTTCCTCAGCATTACG
The DNA here is from genome assembly GCA_003014445.1 of Fusobacterium naviforme. Taxonomy (GTDB): domain Bacteria; phylum Bacillota; class Clostridia; order Lachnospirales; family Lachnospiraceae; genus Moryella; species Moryella indoligenes. The sequence continues at coordinate 295,771 of PYGH01000001.1, forward strand.
TCCAGCGTGGACGCCCTATGAGATGTCTAAGTGGTCAATTAGAGGATTTACAATGGGATTGGCAGATACACTTATTAAATATGGTATCGTGGTGAATGCAATTGCTCCTGGTCCAACAGCAACTAATATGACAGGAAAACAGTATGACGATTCAATTTATCATTCCACTTCTCCTTCTTCAAGGTACACTACTGTTGATGAAGTTGCTTATTTGGCTACCATTATGGTAAGTGATACCTGCAATATGGTCGTGGGGGATACTTTTTATATTACTGGTGGTTGTGGGACAATTTCTCTTCATAATTGATTGCTTGGTAGCAATTGAGTAATTGAATAGGGGCTGCCGCACTAATCCTTAGTGCGACAGCCCCGTCCCTAATCAAAACATCGATATTTTTCTTACTCTCCCGCCGGAGTCACCCGGCCCTGACTGCCTGCGTTGGAAGTGTCACCTTCCAGTGTGGGCTTTGCTTCTACATGGGTGATTTCCTCAGAGCTGTCAGAGGAAGCTTTGCTGCCGGTGCCTGTGGTAGAACTTTTATCCGCACCTGTTGCAGCGCCATCTGCGGAAATTCCCCCGGTTTGAGCTGATCCGGGCGCTGCGCCGGCATTACCCGCGTCCGTGCCTTCCGCTGCGGTCTCCTCATGATATTCGCTCATGGCGCCGCCTCCGTCGATCCACCAGGTCTTTCCGTTATATTCGACCTTCGTGTCATGGTACATGCTTCCGTCTGCGCCGAGGTAGTAGAGGGTTTCATTGACATTGACCACGCCGGTCTGCATCGCGCCGTCACCGCCCATATAGTACCAGAGCCCGGCATCGCTCACCCAGCCGGTCTGCATGTTGCCGTCGGTGGCGAAGTAGTACCATTTTCCGTTGATCTGTTTCCAGCCGAGCCGCATGATGCCGGTACCGGGATCGAAGTAGCATTTCTTCCCGGAAAGCTCCTTCCACCCTCCGGTGTAGATCGTCCCGTCCGGGTTCATAAAGTAGGAATTGCTGCCGTCGAAGATCAGCGTGTCCTTCTGCATGCGGTAGTCCTGGTAGTAGTACCAGCGGTTGTCAAATTTTTTCCAGCTGTTTGCGGGGATTACAGAGGAGAAATCCTTGAACTGGAGGTCTATATCGACTCCTCCGTTGATTCCCTCTATGTTTCCTGACTCGGTGCCCTGCCACATGACAGGATTCTTATATTTTGCAGGGCGCTCATAGGCGGCGACCCAGACGGGGTACTGAGAGAGAGCATCCATGTCCAGCTTGTTTGTGATCCAGTAGTCGTTGGCGTAAAGAATGGGATAATATCCCGCATCGCTGATTTTTCTGCAGAAGGCGTGGACGATCGCGGATATCTCGTCCTTTGGCAGAGAACCGAGGGTGTCTGCATTTTCCGCATCAAAGGCGATGGGATAGGAGATGGGATGGTCCCGGACGATGTTCAGAACGAAATCCGCTTCCTGCTCCGCCATCTCCACGGTGGTCGCGTAGGAGTAGATATATGCGCCGATCCTGACGCCGGCAGCTGCGGCGTCCCGCGCGTTCTGCTGAAACAGCGGATCCTCCTTGCCCTGATAGCGAGTGCCGAGCATGACGAAATCGACGTCGTTTTGCGCGGCGGTCTGCCAGTCTATCTCGCCCTGCCAGTGAGAGACATCGACACCCCGGTGCAGGACGCCGCCGATGCTGCTTCCCTCCTCAAAGAGGCGGTAGCTGCCGTCGGAGATGCGCGTCAGCTTGTCTGCGGCATAGCTGCTTCCGGGGAAGGAGAGCAGCAGCGCCGCGGCAAGCGCGGAGGATAGAAGGCGCTTGGGTAAATGCGTTTGGGTTTTCATATAAGACCTCAATAGAATTACAGCGCCAGAAATACTGCGCCCCCGCAGATCTTATCTGCGCGCGGGTGAAGGTATCTGTGGCACATATATCATTTCATTTGTGTCGGTTTGATATTGTCAGACTCGATGCGGGGGCGTGACGGTGAGACAGTGAAACGAAGGCTGAAGTGCGCCCTTCGTGTGTTACTGCCACCCTGCCGGGGCGACAGTGCCGGAGGAGCTGCCTCCGGAATTGCCGGAGCCTGCGCCGGGGCCGCTGGTCTGATCGCTGGCCTGTCCCCGCCCGCGGCTCTGATTGGAGCCCGGAGCGGCGGTGGAGGTGGATCCGGAGGAGCTGCTGCCGGATTTGCTGCCTGAGGAGGCAATATTCACCTCCTTTGCGGCGATACTGCCGCCACCGGTATAGGCGCCGTTTGCGTCAAAGCTGTAATTGTTGCCGTCTATGGTCAGAGTGGTTCCGGAGACCATTTTGCCGTCGCTGCCCAGATAGTAGTAGCCGCCGTTTGAGTGTACCCATCCTGTGAGCATATGTCCGTTTTCATCGAAGCACATCCAGACATCGTTGATTTTGGCCCAGCCGTATGTCATCCGGCCGTCAGCGGGATTCATATAGTAGCGGCTTGTGCCGTCGGAGAGCCATCCGGTCTTCATCTTTCCGTCGGAGCCAAAGTAGAAGTAGGTGTTGTCAATCTTCTGCCACCCGGTCTTCATCTTTCCATCCGTACCGAGCCAGTACCAGTCGTCGCCGATTTTCATCCACTTGAAGGCGCAGCGCCCGTCTGCCTTGAAGTAGTACCAGCTGTCGTTCATGTTGCGCCAGCCGACTGCGAGCTCACCGGTACCGCGCATGAAAAAGTAATTGTTTCCGACCTTCAGCCAGTTCTCCTGCACCAGCGTGCCATCCTCGAGGCAGTAGTACCACTTCCCCTCGTCCTTGATCCAGCCGGTCTGCATCACACCGTCCGCGCTGAAATAATACCACTTGGAATCGATCTTTTTGAACCCCTTGGTCATGGAGCCGTCGGAGAGATCCATATAGTAGTAGCCGTCCTTCGTTTGAATCCATCCCTTGTGACGGCTTCCGTCCGTATCGTAGTACACCCAGCCTCCGTTTTCAGAGACCCATCCGGTAGCTGCATATGCAGTGACTGCGGGGGCAGCTGCGAGTGCCAGGACCAGCGCAGTGGTGACAAGCCCTTTTCTTCTCATGAAACAACCCTCCTTAATGAATATGATCTTCAAAATATAGTATTAGTATAGCACTGCCGCAGGAAAGGAAACAGTGTCTGCTTTCCTAATTATTTGTTACATTTTGTGTTGGTAGAGATTGTAGCTGTGGTTCTTGCGGATGTTCTGTGGTGTTTATTTTTTATGAGCGGATGCTGCCCCTTGCCGACATTACCCGTGTCCTGTGCTCCTGCACCCGTCTGTGGTAGTCCTTTGCATAGCGGTACATGATGAGCGTGTAGTCGCCAAAGGTCTTGCCGAGATTTTCCTTGTATATGGCCCATAGTGTCCAGAGAAAACCGCCGAGCGCCATATAGCTCCAGATGATGGAGCGTTCTGTGTCATCTGGCTCACGCTCAAAGTAGAAGCGCATCAGCTGTTCTGTCTGTTCATTATTATAATAGGAATAGATCGCGCACATGGCGACATCGATCAGCGGATCGGCCATTCCGGCATATTCCCAGTCGATGAGCCGCAGCCCTTCCCCTGTGAAGATGAAATTTGCGGCGACGCTGTCTATGTGCGAGAGCGCCTCGGGTCGATGGAGTGAGCCAAGGTACCGGAGCAGCTCTTCCATGCGCCCTTTCACCTCCGGGTAATCCTCAAAGGGGATGCCGCCGCTCTCCCGGCACAGCCGCTCGTAAAATGCGATCCGCTCGCGCAGATCGAAGCGGTGCGAAACCTTTGTGCCCGAGTGGTGCAGCTGCTTAAGAAGCTGCATGCAGCGCTGCATATCCTCGGCGCTCTCCGGATCTGCGTTTCTGGAGCCGTCATAGAACACAGAGATCTTGTAGCCATTTTCCGGGTCAAACCATATGATCTTTTCAGAGATGCCGAGACCCTCCACCGCGCGGTAGTTTTCATGCTCCTGGCGCCTGTCGATCAGGAGCTCCGTTCCGATGCCGGGGATACGGCAGATGTACTGCTGTCCCTTCACGGAGAAGAGGAAGGACTGGTTGGTCATGCCGGCCTTCAGGCGCTTTATGCCGCGGATCTCAGATTCCGGAACCCGGAAGACGCGGGAGATCAGCTCCATGGCGGCATTGTCCGAGTGATCCTGATAGTAGGGGTCGAAGCGCCGCAGCTCCTCCAGATTTTCAAATTCGTAGACCTGGTCGTCGGGCTGGCGGTTGATGCTCATCTCAGGGGAGACTGTGCGGCCGTGCTGTCCGTGCAGCAGGTCGATGTAGACATTTTCCCAGTAGTACTGCTCCTTGCCCGGTGTGGCATAGGCCTCCGTGAGCGCGGGAAGCAGCGCCTCCGAGAATGTGCGGGAGAGATACACAGGCCCATACATTACATAGCTGTCCTGACCGCCGATCTGCACATCGGTGATGACCCCGCGCTTGTTGGCTGTGAGTGTCCACTCGGAGGTCTCACCGTCGGCATAGACTGCGGAGTACCAGGCGCCCGGCTCATAGCGATGATACATATTCTCGCGCATCCAGTTGTCGGAGGAGAGCAGATACATGTTCCGCCCGCGGAACAGCTCCCGCGCGTGGTATACGGAGGAGATGTTGTTCTTCTCCGCAAAGTCCGGGTTATAGAGGAGCTTCACGCCGAATTGATCAATGAGATAGTCAAATTTCTCCTTGAGATATCCTACGACGAGGGTGATGTCGGAAATACCCGCCTCGTGCAGCTGGCGGATCTGCCGCTCCAGCATGCGCTCTCCGTGTACCCGGAGCAGTCCCTTTGGGAGCTCATAGCTCAGCGGAACAAAGCGGGAGCCGAAGCCCGCAGCGAGTATCACTGCGCCGTCCACCCGGAAGGGCTCCAGAAAATGAACGCCGCTCTCTGTGATTTCACGGTTTCCGGGGGAGAGGAGTCCGCGCTCCGTGGCATCGGCAATCAGAGTGTTGACGCGCCCCAGAGAGATGTGCATCCGCTCTGCGAGTGCGCGCTGTGTGAGCTGCGGCTGCTCTGTGAGCTCCCGCAGAAGAAAAGCTGTGTAGTCCATAAGCTACCTCGTTTGTTCAAATAAAAAGAAAAGCAATAGAATATGAACATTATAGCACACAGAGCTTACATAAGAAAAGGGTGCATCTGTACTGATCTTACGTTTACTCTGGGTGTGGGCGGGGCGCGTATGCGGCAGACGCAGGATTGTATTTATATAAATACATAAAGGGCAAAAAAATACATAGCTGTAATATTTACGTAAGAAAATAGCCGGAGAAAAGCTATAGAATTCACTCCGGGAATCGTCTATACTAGGATCTGTAATCAGAGAAAGGCACCACTGTAAGGGATTTGTAAGTTGCAATTCCCCATAAACAGCGGTACAATCTCAGGGAACGCAATTAGGGATTTCAAAGGTTTCCAAAAAACGAAAAGGAGAGTGCATTTATTATGAGAAAGCAGACTAAGATTGCAGCAGTCGTTTCTGCAGCAGCGCTTCTTGCAATCGGTGCATCCATGACCTCTTTCGCAGCTACCGGCTGGATGGAAGAGGATGGAACATGGGTGTATTACAACAAGCAGGGCGAGAAGGTTACTGAGACTTGGGAGAAGTCCGGCGACAACTGGTTCTATCTTGACGATATGGGTCAGATGGTTACCGACGCTCTGATCGAGGATGATGACAACTACTACTATGTTGACGCAAACGGCGCTATGGTTCGTAACCAGTGGGTCGCGATCGACAACGAGGATGCTGGTGAGGAGAACGAGCCGGATGTCTGGTGGTACTACTTCCAGGCGAACGGCAAGGCTTACAAGAACACCCACACCGGCGGAAAGATCTTCAAGAAGAGCATCAACGGCAAGACCTATGCCTTCAACGATGAGGGTAAGATGCAGTATGGTTGGGTCGACAAGGAAGACGGCACGACCAACTACGATGACAACGCTTACGCCGAGTGCGAGTACTACTTCGGCGATGAGAACGACGGCGCCATGACCACCGGTTGGAGAGAGATCGCTCTGACCGATGTCACAGATGCTGATACCGATCAGCCCGGCGATTCCTTCTGGGATGAGGATCAGGTTCGCTGGTTCTACTTCAAGTCTTCCGGCAAGAAGCAGACCAAGAAGACCGGCAAGACTATCAACGGTAGGAAGTATGGCTTTGATGAGGAAGGCCGTATGATCGCTGACTGGTACACCAAGGCTTCTACGAGTGTTGCTACCGATACCAATGCTGCTAAGAGAAAGCATGCAAAAGAGTTCATGTACTTCTCCTCACCGGAGGACGGCGCTCGCTACACCAAGGGCTGGTTCAAGGTAGTTCCGGGTTACTATCTGAATACTTCAGATTATGACGACGGCGAGGAAAACTGGTACTATGCGGACGGCAACGGCAAGATTTACGCCGGTGAAATCAAGTCCATCAAGGGCAAGAAGTATGCGTTCGATATGGATGGCTCCATGATCTCCGGCCTTGCAGTTCTGAAGGTTGAGAATGGCAACGAGATCGCTGAGTATATTGATGATGAACTCTATGACACAGAGGATGAGTTTGATGAGTATGTGAGCAGCATGAGCGCAGACTATGCAGTTTACTTCTTCTCTGATGACGAGGATCACGACGGCGCTATGAAGACCGGCAACCAGAAGGTCAAGATCGATGGCGATACCTTCACCTTCAAGTTCAAGAAGGCCGGAAGCGACAAGGGCATCGGAATCAAGGGAGAAGATGACGACAAGTACTATCTGTCCGGTAAGCTTCTCACCGCTGACGGCGACAACAAGATTGAAATTATCAATATTAAGGAAGGCTCTGCGGACTATCTTAAGAAGGTTGCTGTATCTGACTTCGTGAAGAGCAACGGCATCAAGAAAGCGGCGCCCAAGACCAGCAAGGCGAAGGATGGCGACACCTACTACGAGATCAACAATGCTAAGGACTTTGCAGTTGTCAATACAGCTGGTACTGTTATAAAGAGCGGTACCAAGAAGGACGGCGACGGCTTCAAGGTAGTGGTCAAGAACAAGAAGATTGAGTATATCTATGTAGACTAATTCTACCAACCGGTAATTACAGTATTATTTCGAAATGAAATACTAATTGCGGCAGATGGGAGACCGAAAGGTCTCCCATTTGTGTAATGAAGAAGCTGCGGCCTTAAGGCTGCAGCTTCGGTTATTCTCCGTTCCAGCGATAGTGCTTCATGTCAATGGTTCCATTGGATAGAAACTGTATGCCCTCTCCGGAGAGGAGCATACGGCGCAGGTCTGCATAGCCGCCGCCGGCAATTGAGCCATCGTCTCGCACAACACGCTGCCAGGGAAGCTCATCAGGGCAGTGGCGCATGGCCCAGCCGACCTGTCTTGCCGCCCGCGGTGCGCCCAGCATACGCGCGATCTGACCGTAGGAGACGACCTTACCCTCCGGGATGCGTGCTACAATCTCGTATACGCGGGAGAAAAAACCGTTGTTTTCGGAAGTTGAATGATGTTTCTGCATGGTTGATCTGCCTCCGTGGTAGATCCAGCAGAGCGTTGAGTGTCTCCTCAACACTGTTTCTGACCAGATCCTTAATCAAGACCTTATCTTTAATCTATATTTGAGATTTCTGCCGCTACCAACTTTTACAATCAGTCCGTTATCCAACATTTCACGTAGAAGAATACTGGATGTAGACTGAGATACACCCAGCAGATCATCTACATCTTTTCTTACAATGCTATCCTTTTTTCCAAACAATGAGAGAACCATTTTCATGCGCTCATTTTTAATTCCTACTTCGTGCATTTCTTGATGATAATTTAAGTTAGGCAAGGTAATCTTAAATGCATTGTTGCTCACTTCAATAATAGGCTTTACCGCTTGATCCGCATAGCATTCATTAATTTTCATAATGCCGGTGCCATAAGCTTCAATTAACTTAAGACGATAAAAAACATTTGCTAATTTTTTGTTACGCAAAGCAGATACGCCCAGCATTATATCATCATAAGAAATCCCACGGACCAATCCACCAATGGTTACGAATTCTATGCGTCCATCAAAAATACTAATAAGGATGGAACCGCTCACGGAATAATCTCGATGCACAAGTGCATTTAAAAGAGCTTCACGTAGTGCTTCGGCAGGATAATCTCGCTTGTCAATTCGATCTAATCCTTTAAATTCTGCACGAGTGTGATTGTATTGGTCGATATAGGTGTACGCCTCCTCAAGCTGTTCCAGCAAAGAACCTGTCAGTTCCTTGCGATCCTTAAAAACACTTTTCTTACTTCCCTCAAAGACGGCCATTCTGATGGTATGCGTGCACTGATCAGACAGCAACATTCCAAGATTTGTGTAAGTGCCATCTTCACCGATTATATTCAGTGTGCGCTTCTGAGCATCGCCAAACTCCACCTTTTTCTTTGCAAAATATTCTTTCGCTTTTTCAAATGTCAGCTGCTGATTAATGGAACGTGCATCTTCATAGCAATCTCCGCTGGTTTCTCGAATCATATTCAAAATGGCTGTTTCAGAAGCTGGAACTGAAGAAGCATCTTGACGTACATATACGCCCTCCGGGCGAATACCTTTCGAATGCAAATAGTAAGGACGAGCTGTGCCACGTTGCACAGTTAAAACAATAACATCTTTATGTTCCATTTTCTCAACAGAGTAATCAGTGAATATAGTCACATCTGGACGCACAATATCTCGAATCATATTAGTTAGGCGAAGCATAATATCATCTACATTATCAACACCGTATATTGTTCCGTCATCATTGATGCCGATATAAAGCTTCCCACCATTTGTATTTGCAAATGCAATAACAGCGTACTTAATGTCGTCCATATATTCACGCTTGAACTCCACATTCTTTCCTTCTATCAAGAAGATTACCTCCTTTAGCCGTTACTAGTATTTTAATCATTTCTAATCATATCTAATTATCATGTAATTATCAAGTGATTAGATGAGCTAATTTGATTTCTTTCAATTATGCAAAAATCTGCCCGGTGGATTAAGAATCATCAAAAAGTTAAACAACCTCTCGAAAGGGAATGATTTCACGCACAATTTTATAATTTCTGTGTGTGAAACTTTTTATTCTGGATTTTGACACTCGATGTTTACCGAAAATATATAAAAGTGTGATTGTAATCGCGATATTATCAATTAGCGAAGGCTTTATAGAGATACAAGTAGAAAAGGGCTTCGCTATGACCTTGCTGTTCTGACGCCCGACCATTACGCTCCCCTGCTGGTTGCATTGGGAGCGGCGGAAGGCTGTAAGAAGCTTATTCTGTCATTCTTTAGGCGAGTGCATACGAGCTTCTATCATGCTGTCGCCTTTGGCAATCAAGCATACATAAAGAAAACCACGTATCCGCGCCATTTGCGACGCATTTACGTGGTTTTTATACATGGAGATAACAGGGTTCGAACCTGTGACCTTCCGCACGTCAAGCGGATGCTCTCCCAGTTGAGCTATATCTCCGATTTCTCTGACGGAGGTAATTATACTTGAGCTTCAGAAAAATAGCAAGCAGAAAAGCAGAAATATTCATTTTTCCTTCAGCGCGTACCAGTTGATCCATGTGCGAAAGGCAGAGGGAACTGCAAAGTGCTGAAGATCTGCTTTTCTGATGAGGATATACCCCGCTTCATCTGTTTTGGAGGCCGTATCAGTGCCTGCGGCCGGTTTGTCCTCAGGATCTGATGAAATACGCTGTGCCGTGCCGTAGGGGGAGGGATTATAGGCACTGGTGTCCGCGCGGGGGCTGCTGTTTCGGATGTCCGCGTCCGAAAACTCCGCTACCTGTATCTCCCATGCACTCATGTGCCACTCGATATGGGTGAATATGTGCTTTCCCTCCGGAAGAGCCTGGATGTGTACGGGAGAGAAGCCGAGCGCTCTGACAGCTGTCAGGGCTTCTGTTTCTGTCAGGACTCCGGAGATCCCGGGGAACTCGTACAGTCCGGCGAGGAGGCCCTGCGGGGGGCGCTTCTGAAGCAGAAAGCGCTCACCGTCCCGGATGATGAGCAGGGTTCGCGGCTCAATCCGGCGGGGCTTTTTCGGAGAGCGAAAGGGAATACTCTCTGTTTTTTCCTCTGCATATGCGCGGCAGGAGCTGCGGAGAGGACAGAGGGGACACAGCGGTGCGCCATTGGGGACGCAGACTACAGCGCCGAGTTCCATGAGAGCCTGATTAAAATCCGAGACGGAGAAGTCGGCGGAGCTTTGATCGGCTTCCAGAATCAGGGCTTCTATTTCTGATGAGAAGCTGTTTCTTGTCTGCACAGCAGCGATATCATCTGTGCGGGCGTTGAGGCGCGCCCAGACGCGCAGCACATTTCCATCTACCGCGGGCACAGGAAGCCCATAGGCGATGGAGGCGATGGCGCCTGCCGTGTACGGACCGATGCCGGGCAGGGCGCGCAGCGCGTGGTAGTCACGGGGGAGCTGCCCCTCGTGCTTTTCGAGCAGCACAGCGGCACATTTTTTTAAGTTGCGGGCGCGGCTGTAGTAGCCAAGCCCCTCCCAGAGCTTCATCAGAGTATCGTCCGGGCAGGAAGCGATGGATGCGGCTGTCGGCAGAGCGCTGCGGAAGCGGGTGAAGTAAGCCTTCACCGCCTCGACTCGGGTTTGCTGAAGCATGATCTCGGAGATCCAGACATCCTCCGGATTGCCGGTATCCCTCCATGGAAGCTGACGCTTGTTTTCTCTGTACCAGCATAACAGAGCGGCTGTGTCGTTTGGGTTTAAGTGGGACATGACTGCTCCTTAAGTTAGATCAATAAAAAATGCTTACAGTGCCAAGGTACGAAACAGCTGTAATTGATTTTGCCAGATATATCATAGAATATACCTGCAGTAAGCATAGTAGCATATTTTCTCTCCGGCGACAGAAATTTCTGCCGCCGGAGAGAGCTTTTGCAGTGCTTGAATTCCACCCGCGCTTGCATTAAAATAAAGGCAGTATCAAGAAAAATAACAGGACAGAAGACAAGCTTTATCAAAACGGAGGTAAAGACATGGCACTGGTGACATCCACAGAACTTTTCAGAAAGGCCTATGAGGGCGGTTACGCGATCGGCGCATTCAATGTCAATAACATGGAGATTGTGCAGGGCATCACGGAGGCCGCTGCGGAGCTCAGATCCCCGGTGATCCTTCAGGCATCCGCCGGAGCGAGAAAATATGCAAACTCAATCTATCTGGTCAAGCTGGTTGAGGCGGCGGTTGAGCTGCACCCGGAGATTCCGATGGTTCTGCATCTGGATCACGGCGCAGATTTTGCAACATGTAAGGACTGTATTGACGGCGGCTTCACCTCTGTTATGATTGACTATTCCGGTCACTCCTTTGAGGAGAATATTGCGGAGACGAAGAAGGTCGTTGAGTATGCGCATGCGCACGGCGTTGTGGTAGAGGCAGAGCTCGGCACGCTTGCGGGCGTCGAGGACGATGTTGTCGTCGCGGAAGGAGCTTCCTCCTACACGCAGCCGGATCAGGTCGAGGAATTTGTGAGCCGCACGGGATGTGATTCTCTTGCAATTGCCATCGGAACCAGCCATGGTGCGTATAAGTTCAAGCCGGGCACGAATCCGAAGCTGCGCCTTGATATACTCGAGGAGGTGAAGCGCAGACTTCCGGGCTTCCCCATTGTTCTTCACGGCGCTTCCTCCGTGCCGCAGGAGTATGTGAAGATCATCAATGCAAACGGCGGCGCTCTGAAGGATGCTATCGGCGTTCCGGAGGATCAGCTTCGTGCAGCTGCACGCTCTGCGGTCTGCAAGATCAACATTGACTCTGATCTGCGCCTCGGTATGACTGCCGGTATTCGTCAGCACTATACAGAGCATCCGGATCACTTCGATCCCCGTCAGTACATCGGCGACGGACGCAGCAATGTAAAGGCGATTGTGTCCCATAAGATCCTCGAGGTTCTCGGCTCTGACGGAAAGATCTGAGGACGGAATGAAATAAATCTCATTCGAAAGAGGATTTTTGTCATGGAAAAGAAGAATCTTGACTGGAGCAATCTGGGCTTCAACTATCAGGTCACGGATCAGCGCTATGTGTCGAACTGGAAGGACGGAAGCTGGGATGAAGGCAGACTTATTTCAGATCCGATCATTCCCGTCAGTGAGTGCGCCGGGATCATGCAGTACTGTCAGGAGATTTTTGAGGGGCTGAAGGCCTATACCTGGGAGGATGGAAGCATCGTGACCTTCCGCCCGGATATGAATGCGGAGCGCATGATAGATTCCGCGGAGCGCATGGAGATGCCGGCCTTTCCGAAGGAACGCTTTCTGGAGGCGGTTGATGCTGTCGTGAAGGCCAATGCTGCGTGGGTTCCGCCCTATGGAAGCGGAGCGTCACTCTATCTGCGTCCGTATATGTTTGCCAGCGGGCCGGTGATCGGCGTGAAGCCATCGGATGAGTATCAGTTCCGGCTCTTCTGTACGCCGGTCGGCCCTTATTTCAAGGGAGGCGCAAAGCCCATAACGATCTGTGTCAGCGATTATGATCGCGCGGCTCCGAATGGCACGGGACATATCAAGGCGGGACTGAACTATGCCATGAGTCTGCATGCGCATGTCACTGCGCACGCGGCCGGCTATGATGAGAATATGTATCTGGATGCGGCGACCAGAACCTATGTTGAGGAGACCGGAGGCGCAAACTTCCTCTTCGTAACAAAGGATGGAACCTTGGTCAGTCCGAAGTCCCCGTCCATTCTGCCTTCTATCACGAGAAGATCTATCATGTATCTCGCAGAGCATATGCTCAATATGAAGGTGGAGCACCGCCCGGTGAAATTCGCAGAGCTCAAGGAGTTTGCGGAGGCGGGGCTCTGCGGAACTGCGGCAGTGATCAGCCCTGTGGGAAGAGTGGTTGCAAAGGATGAGATCATCAGCTTCCCCTCCGGGATGGAGCAGATGGGAGCAGTGCTTCAGAAGATCTATGACACCATCACGGGAATACAGTCCGGCCGCATCGAGGGGCCGGAGGGCTGGATTCGTAAGATTTGCTGAGTTTGGTTTAAAGGAATACAGAAAATGAAGAAATCAAGTCAGGCGGGCGCAGCTATTACGCCCGCCGCTTCTTTAAGAGACACGAGCCATGCCGGCAGAGGCGCGCATGCGTCCGCTGATATGGCGACGCCTGATCAGGCGGGCAAAAGCGCTGTTTGCCCGGCCATTGTCAGGGACACAGGCCATCCCGTCTCTGCATCACCCCGGAAAAGCACGGCACTTCCGGAGGAAAAGTCAGAGTCACAGCGGCAGAGCCACGAATTTGGACCGGTTTATGACAAAAACAGCCGCATTCTGATACTGGGAAGCTTTCCTTCTGTGAAGTCGCGCGAGCAGGCTTTTTATTATGGGCATCCGCAGAATCGCTTCTGGAAGGTGTTGGCGGCGCTGTATCGGGAGACGCCTCCGCAGAGCATGGCAGAGAAGCGGGAATTTGCGCTGCGGCACGGGATTGCGCTCTGGGATGTGATAGAGAGCTGCGAGATACGCGGCTCCAGTGACGCGAGCATCCGAAATGTGGTTCCGGTAGAAATTGAGAGAATCACAGACTTCAGCCCCGTTGAAGGTATTTTTGTCAACGGGAGCACGGCAAAGAAGTACTATGACCGCTATCTGAAGAAGCGCTGCGGGAGAGAGGCTGTGCTGCTGCCATCCACAAGCCCCGCAAATGCGGCATGGAGTCTTCTGAAACTCACGGAGGTCTGGGGAGAGAAGCTTCTGCACCGAAGCAGCAGAGAGGGAAGCACTCCGGAGGTATCGTGAGAGGGAGCAGTATGGCAAAGTGCATTATGATACAGGGAACCATGTCCGGCGCGGGCAAGAGTCTTCTGACCGCCGGGCTGTGCCGCGTGTTCCGGCAGGACGGATACCGCGTGCTGCCCTTCAAGTCTCAGAATATGGCGCTGAATTCCTACATCACCCCGGAGGGGCTTGAGATGGGGCGTGCGCAGGTGATGCAGGCGGAGGCGGCCGGCGTACAGCCCTCTGTCGATATGAACCCTGTGCTCTTAAAGCCGACCGGGGACACCGGCTCGCAGCTCATTGTGCGGGGCGAGGTGCGCGGAAATATGTCTGCGCGGGAGTATTTTGGGTATAAGAGGGAGCTGATCCCCGAGATCCTTGCGGCTTATCACCGCCTTCAAGCGCGCGCGGACATCATTGTGATCGAGGGGGCCGGAAGCCCCGCGGAGATCAATCTCCGGGAAAATGACATCGTGAATATGGGGCTTGCAGAGCTGGTGGATGCCCCCGTGCTGCTGGTCGGAGATATAGACCGGGGAGGTGTGTTCGCGCAGCTCTATGGGACGGTGGCTCTGCTGAAGCAGCAGGAGCGCGACAGAATACGCGGACTCATCATCAATAAATTCCGGGGAGACCGGAGTATCCTGGAGCCAGGCATACGCATGATCGAGGAGCGAAGCCAAAAGCCGGTGGTGGGAGTCGTTCCCTGGAAGCCGCTGCGCCTGGAGGATGAGGACAGCCTGACGGAGCGCTTTTCCCTGCGGCGCGCTGGGCAGCTGGATCTCGCGGTGATTCGCTTTCCGCGCATCTCAAACTTCACGGATTTCGATGTGTTTGAGCGCTTTCCCGGCGTGTCGCTGCGCTACATCGCGAGTCCGCGGGAGCTCGGGGAGCCGGATCTTATTTTTCTTCCGGGCTCGAAAAACACCATCGGAGATCTCAGATGGCTGCGGGAATCCGGCCTGGAGACGCTGGTGCAGAAGGCCGCGCGGCGCGGAACAGTGATCTTCGGCATCTGCGGCGGTTACCAGATGCTCGGCCGGGAGGTGCGGGATCCGGAGGGCGTGGAGAGCGGCGGCAGTATACGCGGGATAGGGCTTCTGCCCATAGAGACGGTATTGACAAAGCAGAAGCTGCGCGCGCAGGTGGCGGGGCGCTTCGGGGAGCCGGGGGGCGCACTGCGTCAGCTTGGCGGAATGGCGCTTTGCGGCTATGAGATTCATATGGGGATCACGCGTGTTTTGGGCGAGATGGAGCATGACCCTCATCTCACCCTGCTTCACACTGCCGCCGGGGATGCAAGGCCGGATGGTCTGAGTGTGGGAAATGTCTACGGCAGCTATGTGCACGGGCTCTTTGACGAGGGGGCGATCGCGGAGACGATACTGCGGACGCTGGCGGCGCAGAAGGGGATAGACTTTACTGCGCCGGAGTTTGCGGATTACCGTGCATTTAAGGAGAGTCAGTATGCGCTGCTCGCGGACACGGTCCGGGAGTCGCTCAATATGAAGGAGCTGTATCGCTTCATGCAGGAGGCCTATGACGCGGGAAGAACTGTTTGAGCTTCGGCTGCCGGAGCAAAGGGTAGAGGCAGGGCGCAGAACGAAGGCGCGCTGGAATGCACTTGCGAAGCCGTTGGACGGGCTGGGACGCTTTGAGGAGATCTTTGTGCGCATCGGGGAGATACGCGGGACGGAGGAGATCGCGCTCACGCCGCGCTCGCTTCTTGTCTTCTGTGCGGACAATGGGATCGTTGCAGAGGGTGTGAGCCAGAGCGGGCAGGAAGTCACGGCGGTTGTCGCGGCCTCACTCGGAGACGGCAGCTCCAATGTGTGCCGCATGGCAGAGCGCTGCGCCGTACAGGTAATTCCGGTGGATATCGGTATAGCCGGAGGAAAGGTTCAACTAAAAGATGCTGCGCCCGATGAAATATTGCCTGGGCACAGCGCGGAGCTTCGCATCGCGGGAGTGAGAAGCTGTCCTGTGCGGCGGGGAACGCGGGATTTCCTGAGGGAGGCAGCGCTCACGGAGACAGAGCTTCTTCGAGCGATAGCAGTGGGACGAGAGCTTGCGCATGAGAGGGCTGCAGCGGGAGATAAGCTGCTGGCGCTCGGTGAGATGGGCATAGGAAATACGACGAGCTCGGCGGCTGTGATTTCCGCGCTGACGGGACTGCCGGCGGAGCAGACCGCCGGGCGGGGCGCAGGTCTCTCCGATGCGGGACTGCAGCGAAAGCGCGCGCTCATAGAGGCAGCGCTCTTGCGACATGGTCTGAAGGAGCCGGTTTATGACCCCGCAGAGCGAGGCTCTGCTGCGAGGGGCATGAAAGCAGAGACGCACAGCGCGCGGCCGGAGGGGCCGGAAGTTAAGCTGTGCCGGGGGAAAGCGCCCCGCTATCGCGGCACAGCGCCGGAGGCGGAGCTCCTGCAGGGAGATGCACTCCGGAGGGCACGCTTTGAACGGGGGCTCGCGGCGCTTCGCTGTGTGGGCGGTCTGGATATCGCGGGAATGGTCGGAGCGATGATCGGCGCCGCAGAGCGTCGTCTCCCGCTGGTGCTGGACGGACTGATCACGGCAGCCGCGGCACTGGCCGCGGAGCAGCTCTGCCCGGGGATATGCCGCTTTATGCTGGCCTCGCACCGAGGGCGGGAAAAGGGATTTTCCGAGGTCTGCCGCATACTCTCGCTCCATCCGGTGATTGATGCGGACATGGCCCTCGGAGAAGGCAGCGGCGCGGTGATGCTCTTTCCGCTGCTGGATCTCGCGGGGGCAGTCTATTCCAGCGGACGGAGCTTTGAGAGTATTCAGCTTTCGCCATACAGGAGGCTGTGCTGATGGGAATGCTTTTGCCTGAGACAGCGCTACTGTGGCTGCTGCGCCTGCACACGCCGCTCGCCATTCTGCTGGGCTTTCTCACCGATCTCGTGCTGGGAGATCCGGAGAGCTGGTATCATCCCGTGCGGGCCATCGGTGCGCTGATCGCTGCACTGGAGCGAAGGCTCTATCCGGAGGGCGGCGCGGACAGGGAGAAATACCGCGCCGGTCTTGTGACAGCGCTGTTTGTGCCGTGTTTCAGCGGCGGACTGTGCTTTCTTCTGCTGCACTTTACCTATCACCTCTCCTTTCCTCTGGGTTTTTTTCTGGAAACAGTGATGTGCTGGCAGCTGCTCGCAGTAAAAAGTCTTAAGGATGCGTCGCATAAGGTGTATACTGCGCTCTACACAGAGGGACTGCCTGCGGCGCGGCACCAGGTCGCGAGGATCGTCGGAAGAGATACGGAGAGCTTGGATGAGCAGGGAGTGATCCGGGCGGCAGTGGAGACAGTCGCGGAAAATACTTCCGACGGTGTGACGGCGCCGCTTCTCTGGACCGCGCTCGGCGGACCGGCGGCCGGCTGGTTTTACAAGGCGGTCAATACCATGGATTCCATGATCGGCTACACAAATGAGCGCTATCTCTTTTACGGGCGCGCAGCGGCTAAACTGGACGATGTGATGAACTACATTCCGGCGAGGGTCTCGGCACTGCTGATGATTGCTGCGTCCGGACTGCTGGGCTTTGACGCCGTCTCTGCCGCGCGGATATGGAGGAGAGACCGGCGAAGGCACAGGAGTCCGAACTCCGCGCAGACAGAGAGCGTCTGTGCAGGAGCACTGGGACTGCAGCTCGCGGGTGATGCGTATTATTTCGGAGAGCTCGTTAAGAAGCCGCATATCGGCGATGCGAGGCGGGAGCCGGAGGCAGAGGACATTTCCGCGGCCAATCGTCTGCTCTTTGGGACGGCATTTCTGTCGCTGCTTGCGGCAGAGCTTGTATGCCTTGGGCTTCGGCTTCTGTGAGTGTGCAGCGGTAAAGGAGATAGGGGGAAGAGACAGGATGGAAGAGTGTTTTACTGAGAGCGCGCTGCGTCACGGCGGAGACATCTATCGAAACCGCGTACAGCTGGACTTCTCTGTCAACATTAACCCGCTGGGGATGCCGGGCAGCGCAGCTGCGGCGTTTTGCGGGAGCGTTCGGAAGCTCTCTGCCTACCCGGACTATGAGCAGGAGGCGCTGCGGAGACTGCTCGCGGCGCGCTGTGAATTCCCGGAGGAGTGCATTGCCTGCGGAAACGGCGCGTCAGAGCTCCTCCAGGCGGCTCTGCTCGCTCTGCATCCACACTCGGTGCTGCTTCCGGTTCCCTCCTTTTCCGGCTATCGGCATGCTCTCAGGGGGCTCTCGCTGCTGCGGGAGGACGGCATCCGGATACGGGAGTTTCCGCTCGCGGAGAGCCGGGGCTTTGCGCTGGACGCCTCGATACTGGAGACGCCGCCTGCGGAGCTCACCATCCTCTGCGCGCCGAACAATCCGGTGGGAAATATCATAGATCTCACCCTGCTCCGGGCGCTTCTGGATCGCTGCCGCAGGGAGTGCGCGCATCTTCTGTTGGATATCTGCTTTCTTTCGCTCTGTGCAGACGGCGAAGTGCTTTCGCGGCGGATTCTGGAGCTTGCGCGTGCATATCCGGAGCTGATACTGGTGAACGCTCTCACAAAGAGCCACGCGCTGCCGGGGCTTCGGGTGGGCTGGGCGCTCTGCGCGGACAGCAGCATCATCCGTGCGCTGCGTCTCATGCAGCCGGAGTGGAGCCTGTCTGTCCCGGGTATGGAGACAGCGCGCGCGGCGCTCACCGGGGATCAGGAGTATCTGCGGCGCTCGCGGGAGCTCATCCGGAGGGAGCGCGCCTATCTTGTGCGGGGACTTACGCGCCTCGGCTTTCACTGCTTTCCGGGGGAGGCCAATTTCATTTTGTTCCATGCGGAGCGAGAGCTGCAGGAGGCGCTCTTGCAGCGCGGGGTGCTGATACGGCGCTGCGAGGATTATGTGGGACTTGATGTACATTACTACCGCATTGCGGTGCGGCGGAGAAGTGAGAACCGGGAGCTGCTCCGCATACTGGCGGAGCTGTAGCTTCGTCCGGATGAAGCGTGAGCGCAGCTTCGGAATAAAGACCGTGAGCTGCGGACAGAGTGACTGTGGGCAGAATGCCGGCGGGAGGAACAGAAGGAGAGAATATATGGAGCAAACAGAGAGAGCCGGAGCGCTGCGTCCCATGGAGATCGAGCGGAGAAGCTTTGAGATCATTGATGCGGAGCTTAAGAAAATGGGCAGGGAGATTTCGGCAGAGCTGCGTCCGGTGCTGTACCGCGTGATCCACACGACGGCAGATTTTGAGTATGCGGATACGCTCTATGTCTCGGAGGGAGCCATTCGGCAGGCGCTGGATGCGCTGCGTCCCGGAGCGCTGATTGTGACGGACACCAATATGGCGCTGTCCGGTCTGCACAAGAGCGCAGTGCGAAAGCTCGGCATGGAGTGCATCTGTTTTATGGCAGATCCCGGGGTGGCAGAGGAGGCAAAGCGACGGGGCTGTACGCGGGCACTGGTCAGCATGGAGAGAGCGGCTGCGGAGCAGAGACAGGTGATACTTGCGGTGGGAAATGCGCCGACTGCGCTGCTGCGCATCACGGAGCTGTCACGGGAGGGCTTTCGCCCGGCGCTGGTTGTCGGTGTACCTGTGGGCTTTGTCAATGTGGTGCAGTCAAAGGAGGCACTCATTGCGACGGGGCTCCCCTGTATTGTAAATCGCGGAAGAAAGGGCGGCAGCAATGTGGCGGCGGCAATCGTGAATGCCCTGATGTATATGAAGGATGAGACGAGAGGAGAGGGCTGATGGTTCATTTTGTGGGAGCGGGCTCCGGTGCGGCAGATCTGATTACGCTTCGCGGTGCACGGCTGCTCGGCGAGGCAGATGTGGTGATCTACGCGGGTTCGCTGGTGAACCCTGCGCTGCTCTCTGGGTGCAGGGAGGGGGCGCGGATTTACGACAGCGCATATCTCACGCTTCCGGAGGTGACGGCACTCATGCTGGAGGCAGAGCAGAGAGGAGAGACAACCGTGCGGCTGCACACGGGAGATCCGAGTCTCTTTGGCGCGATACGGGAGCAGATGGATGTGCTGGACAGAGAGGGGATTTCCTATGATGTGACGCCGGGCGTCAGCTCCTTCACCGCGGCGGCAGCAGCACTGAAGCTGGAATTTACCCTGCCTGAGTGTTCGCAGACTCTGATTATAAGCCGCATGGCGGGGCGCACACCGGTGCCGGAGCGGGAGTCGATCGAGGCGCTCGCGTCTCACGGCGCAGGGATGGCGATTTTCCTGAGCGCGGGGATGGCGGGAAAGCTCTCGGAGGCGCTGATGCGGGGCGGCTACAGCAAGGACACCCCGGCAGCGATCGTATACAAGGCGAGCTGGCCGGAGGAGAAGTGCTTTATCTGTACGGTCGGAACGCTTCCGGAGACAGCGGAGCGAAACGGCATCTCAAAGACAGGAATGATACTGGTCGGGGAGTTTGTGATGCATCGGCGCTATGCGCGCTCTAAGCTATATGATCCGGACTTTACGACGGAGTATCGCGAGGGCAATGCTGACAGGGGGCATTGCGGCGACGGCTCGAATTGAGACGGGCTGCTCTGCGGCGTGGAATCCAGAGCTGACAGTCGTTGTTCGAACAGAAGATAAGTGTCGGAAATGAAGAGGGAGAGTTATGTGCAAAATAAAAGAGGTCGCTGTGGTCGGCATGGGACCGGGAGCAGAAGAGGGAATCACCGTTGAGGCGCTGAATGCCCTAGAGCAGGCCGAAGTGATCGTGGGTTATCCGGTCTACCTTGCGCTGCTGCCGGAGCGCTTTCGGGAAAAGGAGCAGCTGTCCACGCCGATGCGCGCGGAGGAGGAGCGCTGCCGCATGGCTTTTCAGGAGGCACAGAAGGGCAGGCGCACGGTGATGCTGTGCAGCGGGGACGCCGGTGTCTACGGCATGGCCTCGCTCATGCTGGAGCTTCGTCCGGAATACCCGGACTGCTCTGTCCGGGTGATTGCCGGTGTGACGGCTGCGCTCAGCGGGGCTGCGCGGCTCGGCGCGCCGCTGGGCACGGACTTCAGTGTGATCAGTTTAAGCGATCTGCTCACTCCATGGGAGAAGATTGAGACGCGCCTCCGGGCGGCTGCAGAGTCGGATATGAATATTGCGCTTTACAACCCCTCCAGCCGGAAGCGCGCGGATTATTTGAAGCGGGCCTGTGATATCCTGCTGGAATATCTTCCCGGGGAGCGCTGCTGCGGTTATGTGAAGCGCATCGGCCGGGACGGAGAGGAGCGGCGGCTCCTCACGCTCTCTGAGCTCCGGGAGGCAGAGACCGATATGTTTACGACTGTTTTTATCGGAAGCTCTGCGACGGAGCGGAGCGGAGAGTTTCTTCTGACGCGTCGCGGCTACAGAAGAGGATAGCTCACTGCTTCAGGCGGAAGTAGACGTTCAGCGACTGCCTGCGGCTCTCGAAGAGCTGGAGAGAGGCGATGAACTGCACAAATTTCTTGTACTGGAAGTTTCGGACATCGAAGTCCGGGAACTGCTTGCTCAGGAGATTTCCGAGAAGGCTTGAGGAGATCCAGCCATCGTCGTCGGAATTCTCCTCGGCGATGGCGATGAGCGCCTTCCGCACGGTCTTCAGGCGCACGCCGGAGGGGGCGGATTTCTCAGCGGTATCCGGCTTTTCATCCTTCGCGGGGCGCTGCTCCTTAAGACTTGCCTTGTACAGGATATCAATGTAGGAGAACTTGTTGCAGGCGCTGATAAAGCTCTTTGGCGTCTTCTGTTCGCCCATACCTAGTACATACTTCTCAGATTCTCGTAGCCGCGCCGCAAGCCGCGTGAAGTCGGAGTCGGAGGAGACGATGCAGAAGCAGTCGAGCGGCCCGGTGTAGAGCAGATCCATGGCGTCGATGATGAGGGCCGAGTCCGAGGCATTTTTCCCTGAGACATTGGAGTACTGCTGTATGGGCTGTACGGAATTGTCGAGGATAATATTGCGCCAGGAGCCCATCTGCTGACTGGTCCAGTCCCCGTAGATGCGCTTGATGATGATATTTCCGAGATTGTTTGCTTCATTCAGCACGATGTCAATATACTTGCTGGCCACATTTTCCGCGTCAATCAGAACTGCAACCCGCTTTTCCCTGTTCTCTTCGCTCATAGTACCTCCTGCCCGCCTTGGCGCGGGCTTTTATTATTTTATTTACAGTGTTAAAGTTTGCTCCCACAATGTACCTGCACAGCAGCAGGGAGCAGAGTTCATGGAGCGCCCGAATTCTTATAAAAAAAGTTCGCTTAAATTCAGACGCATCGTGTATAATCAATGCATTCTGAATCAAGTGAAGTGTGACGTTATAAGTATATTCAGTATAGCACAGACAGGTAAATTTTCAGGGATATTTATTTCTGAGAGACAGCAGAGAGGTAGAGGATTGAGAAAGAAGAGAAGTAGAGGCCTCGGGCTGCGGGTGATATTGCTCTCGCTGCTCTGCGGCGCGGCGCTTGCATTTCCCGCGTATGCAGGCGTTGTGACCAGAAATCGAAGCGCCGCATTGGCAGCCGGCGGTGTGCAGGGAAGCCGGAAGGACGGAGGCGCTCTGGTTCCGTATGCCACCGCGGCGGAGGCGACGAGGAGCTACGGCTACAGCAGAGAGGATGCGGTTGCGGCGGCGGAGGCGCTGTACAGCTTTGAGACAAATCAGCTTAAGAAGGAGCTGGATATGAGCTACCTTCTGAGCAGCATCTGGTATGATCCGGAAAATCTCATGCGGGAGAGCGATGGGAGCTTCATGCTGCGGCTCTACAGCGGCCCCGTGGAGCAGTATCAGCGGGCTTATCTTGAGGCGCTGGACGGCTTGAGCTTTTTTTCTGCACCGACAGTATACTTCTATAAGGATCGGAAGGGTGAGCTGATGGTGGTGGTTCAGACGCCGGAGGTTTTCACAGAGCAGAGAGCTGCGGAGAATTACGCCCTGCTGAGGCAGTTCCTTGGAATCATAGAGGAAGTAAAAACTGCGGTCGCAGAGAAGGACGAGACGGATAAGGCAAAGTATATCTGCGATTACGTCGCGAATCATCTCCGCTATGACCGGAGCTATGAGAGGAACAGCCTCGGCGATGCGGTGCGGAGCGGCGTCACGGCCTGTGTCGGCTACAATGAGATGACGGAGCTGCTCTTTGAGCACTGCGGGATTCCCTATGTCAGCGTAGTGGCCTCGTCGAAGCAGGATGCGAATATGATGCATATCTTCGGGATGGCGAGAATCGGCAGCAGCTGGCTGCTCTTCGACACGACGAATTATGACAGGGACGACGGACGGAAGGAGACCTACTGGATCTTTTCCGACATCTACCGCGAGGGGGCCTACTACAAAGACTTCCGCATGGTGGAGGAGCTCGGCGGAGAAAAGGGAGAGAGGTCTGCGGCGAAGTGAGTGTCTGGCAGAAGTCAAGTGCCCCGGGCGGGAGGGATCGCCCGGGGCGGCTGTGTTTTTGCCGGCATATTTTCTGTGCGGCGAAAAGACGGCATCACCCGATGCGCCTTAGCTACATCACCCGATGCGCCTTAGTTTCAGTGGCAAAGCGCTTTGAGCTGTGCTATGATAAAATCACTGTTCTGTAAATCACATGGATTTTCCAGCTTTCACACGGAGTAAAATTATATATGGATTTATTTGATTTGATGCGGGAGGACACGCTGAAGCGGGAGGCGCCTCTGGCGTCGCGGCTGCGTCCGGAGACACTGGATGAGATCGTCGGGCAGCGGCATATCATCGGCAGGGACAAGCTTTTGTATCGTGCGATCAGAGCGGATCAGCTGGGCTCACTTATTTTTTATGGGCCGCCCGGAACCGGCAAGACCACGCTAGCGAAGGTGATTGCAAATACGACAAAGGCTGTCTTTCGGCAGATCAATGCGACGGCTGCGGGAAAGAAGGATATGGAGGAGGTCGTCGCGCTTGCAAAGGAGGCCTTCAGCTACGGCCGGAAGACCATCCTGTTTGTGGATGAGATACACCGTTTCAACAAGAGTCAGCAGGACTATCTTCTGCCCTTTGTTGAGGACGGGACGCTCACGCTGATCGGGGCGACAACGGAGAATCCCTATTTTGAGGTGAACTCGGCGCTTCTGTCCCGCTCGCGGGTTTTTGAGCTGAAGCCGCTGGAGCCGGAGGACATACGGCTGCTCATACAGCGGGCGCTCTCGGACAGGGAGCGGGGGCTCGGAGGTTACAATGCGGAGATCACGGAGGAGGCGGCGGCCTTTCTCGCAGATGCAGCCAATGGAGACGCACGTGCGGCGCTGAACGCGCTGGAGCTCGGCGTGCTGACGACGGATCCGGGACGGGACGGGAAGATAAGTCTTACGCTGTCCGTGATCTCCGAGTGCATACAGAAGCGTGTGCTGCGTTACGAAAAGAATGGGGACAATCACTACGATACGATCTCGGCCTTCATAAAGAGCATGCGCGGCTCGGATCCGGATGCAGCGGTGTACTACCTCGCGCGCATGCTGTATGCGGGGGAGGATATTCGCTTTATCGCGCGGCGCATCATGATCTGTGCCTCTGAGGACGTGGGAAACGCTGACCCCATGGCCATGGTTGTGGCCTCCAGTGCAGCTGCCGCAGTGGAGCGCATCGGGATGCCGGAGAGCCAGCTGATATTGAGCCAGGCCTGTCTCTATGTGGCCTCTGCGCCGAAATCCAATGCGGCGACGGAGGCGATAGGAAAGGCGACGGAGGCTGTGAAGACGAGCTTCACGGCACCGATTCCCGCACATCTGCAGGATGCGCACTACGCAGGGCATGAGGAGCTGGGACACGGCGTCGGCTATCTCTATGCGCACAATTATCCGAATCACTATGTAAAGCAGCAGTATCTTCCGGACGGGCTGACAGAGCAGCGCTTCTATGAGCCCACGGAAAACGGGTATGAGAAAAAAATTCGGGAGAGGCTTGAATTTCTCCGCGGACAGGAGTAGGGAATGCAGGAAAATCTGAAGGAGCAACTGAGGGAAAAGCTGAAGACATTTCAGGTTGCGAGGCTTAGGGAGTTCGCGAAGGAGAAGGGGATCAAGGGCGGCAGTGCCATGCGGAAGCAGGAGCTGATCGATCGTCTCGCGGAGTGCGGGGAACAGGATCTTAAGCGGAAGGAGCAGACGCAGCCGCAGGATACAGAGCGGGCAGAGGAACAGCCGGAGTCAAAACCAGAGCCGGAGCGGAGTGCAGAGAGGCAGGAAACACCGGCAGAGTGGAAGACAAGCTCGGGACGGGAACAGCTGGAGCCCGGGGTACAGGCGGATCTGGAGGCTATCCCCGGCCCGGAGCGAAAGACCAGAAGGAAGCAGCTGTTAAGGAGCCCGGAGACAGCGGGCAGACAGGATACAAGAAAGCCGGGGCGCGCAGCGCCGCACGCAAAAGCGGGAAGCGCAGAGCAGCCGGATTCAAAGAATGTAAGACCGCGCGCAGTGGATACCGCAGCCGTACAGCTTCCGGAGGAGCTGAAGGGAGCCGCGGACAAGGGGCCGCTCGCCTCGGGGATACTGGAGGTGATGGCGGACGGCTACGGATTCATACGCTCGGCGAATTACATGCCGGGGGAGGATGATATCTATGTCTCACCCTCTCAGATCCGCCGCTTCGGCCTGAAGACAGGCGATATTGTGACGGGTGTGAAGCGCATCCGCACGGAGAAGGAAAAATTTGCGGCACTTCTCTATGTCAATGCGATCAATGGGCTGCGTCCCGCGGAGCTATCGCGGCGCAGAAACTTTGAGGATATGACACCTGTCTTTCCGGATGAGCGCATACATCTTGAGACCGAGGGAGCGTCCACCGCAATGCGCATCGTTGATCTGATTTCACCGATCGGAAAGGGGCAGCGCGGGATGATCGTCTCTCCCCCGAAGGCGGGCAAGACGACGCTCCTAAAGCAGATTGCAAAGGTCGTCACGGACACGATGCCGGAGATGCACCTCATCATCCTGCTCATCGATGAGCGGCCGGAGGAGGTCACAGACATCCGGGAATATATCGAGGGGCCTCAGGTGGAGGTGATTTACTCGACCTTCGACAAGGAGCCGGAGCAGCATAAGCGCGTCTCAGAGATGGTGATAGAGCGCGCGAAGCGCCTGGTGGAGCAGGGGAAGGATGTCATGATACTGCTGGATTCCATCACCCGGCTGGCGCGCGCCTACAACCTCACGGTCATGCCGAGCGGCAGGACGCTCTCCGGCGGTCTGGATCCGGCGGCGCTCTACATGCCGAAGCGCTTCTTCGGCGCGGCGCGGAATATGCGCGAGGGCGGAAGTCTCACGATACTTGCGACAGCGCTGGTGGATACGGGAAGCCGTATGGACGACGTCGTCTATGAGGAGTTCAAGGGGACGGGGAACATGGAGCTCGTTCTGGACAGAAAGCTCTCTGAGCGCCGGGTATTCCCGGCAGTCGATATCCTGAAGAGCGGCACCAGGCGGGACGATCTGCTGCTCAGCGCGGACGAGAGGGAGATACTGGATCTCATTCACCGCATGACGAACGGGGCGCGGCCGGAGGACAGCGTGGAGCGCATTCTGAATCGCTTTGCGAATACGAGGAGCAATGCGGAGCTGATTCGAAATGCCCGACTCTCAAAGATGCTGTGAGCACAGCCGGAAAATCCCCGCAGAGCACAGATAAAAATCTCTTGCAAATCAGAAAAGTGCGTGCTATACTATCAAAGCTGTTCTAAGGAATAGTATCTTTGGCGATTGAAAAAGCGGTCTGCCGCTTTCAGATAACATGATTGAAATGAGGTGAGTCAAATGAGAGAGGGTATCCATCCTAATTACTATCAGGCAACTGTTACCTGCAACTGCGGCAACACGTTTGTAACCGGCTCCACGAAGAAGGAGATCCACGTAGAGGTGTGCTCCAAGTGCCATTCCTTCTACACTGGTCAGCAGAAGGCTGCCAGTGCGCGTGGTCGTATCGAGAAGTTTAATAAGAAGTACGGCGTTAAGGCCGCGCAGTAATAAGAGTAAAGTAAACGGGGCTGAGTATGAGAAGTCGTACTCAGCCCCGTTGTTGTATCTGCGCGATAGCTGAGGCAAACTGAATAGCTGGAGTTAAATAAGTAAGATATTGAAGCTGTCGGCATCGCGGCAAAAAAGAATGGGCAGGGATTTATGGCAGAGAGACAGAAGTATTCCGGTATCGGCGGGCAGGCGATACTGGAGGGAATTATGATGAAAAACCGGGACGATTACGCCTGTGCGGTGCGGAGACCGGATGGCAGCATTGCGGTGGAGCGGCAGCACTATGTCAGCATGACGGAGAAGCATCCCTTCTTCAGGCTTCCGCTGGTGCGCGGCGTTTTCGCTTTCGCAGACTCGATGATACTCGGAATGCGCTCCCTGAACTGGTCCGCCTCGGTCTACGCCGAGGCAGCCGGAGAGGAGGAGGAGCCGTCCCGTCTTGAGCAGTGGCTTGACAGAACCTTCGGGGAGAAGGCGGAGTCTGTGATTATGGGTATCATCATGGGCGGCTCCTTCCTCGCGGCGATCTGCATCTTCATGCTGCTGCCGATGTTTCTGGCGCGGCTTTTCAAGCAGCTCACCGGAAGCGAGACGCTGGTTGCATTTTTTGAGGGCGTGCTGCGCATCCTGATCTTTGTGTGCTATATTAAGCTGATTTCGCGCATGGAGGATATCCGCCGCACCTTTATGTATCACGGCGCGGAGCACAAGTGCATCAACTGCGTGGAGCACGGGCTTCCGCTCACGGTGGAGAATGTGATGCAGAGCTCCAGGGAGCATAAGCGCTGCGGAACCAGCTTCATTCTGATCGTTATGGTGATCTCCATTCTTTTTTTCATGGTGATACGCACAGATACGCTCTGGATGCGGGCACTCTCACGCGTGCTGCTGATTCCGGTGATTGCGGGCATATCCTATGAATTTCTGCGCTGGGCGGGGACGCATGATTCCTGCGTCGTGAATATTTTCAGCAGACCGGGGATGTGGATGCAGGGACTCACGACCAGAGAGCCCACGGCGGATATGGCAGAGGTCGCGATCCAGGCGGTGGAGGCGGTCTTTGACTGGAGAGCCTATCTGAAGGAGAATTTTGACTGGTCGGATGATGCAGACTGAGGGCGGAGGGAGCCGTATGCCGGAGAGAGAAGCGTTTCTGAGCTGCCGCTCGCTGCTCCGCGAGGGGGAGCGGCAGCTCAGAAAGGCGGGTGTTGAGGAGGCCGGGACGGACGCACGGCTGCTCTTTCTGCACGCGTTTTCTCTGCGCTGGAATGAGCTGCTGCTGCACTATGAGGAAAGCCCGGAGAGACTCTCAGAGGACGGGGAGAACGCGGTACAGCGCTTTTTAGAGGCAATTCAAAGGCGCGCGGCACATGAGCCGCTTCAGTATATTACCCATGAGCAGAGCTTTTGCGGACTTGATTTCTATGTGGATCGGCGTGTGCTGATTCCGCGTCAGGACACGGAGCTTCTGGTGGAGACTGTGCTCTCAGAGCAGCGGAAACGGGGGGAGACGCTTCTGGATCTCTGCACCGGCAGCGGCTGTATCGCGCTCGCCCTTGCGCGGCTGGGAAGCTTTTCCTCTGTGACCGCGGCGGATATTTCCGGGGATGCACTATCAGTCGCAGCGGAGAATGCGCGGCGGCTCCAGATTGAGGCAGAGCTAGTCTGCTCGGATCTCTTTTCCGCGCTGACAGCGCGGCGCTTCGATGTGATTACTGCAAATCCGCCCTACATCAGGACGGAGGTGGTGGCTTCACTGATGCCGGAGGTGCGGGAGCATGAGCCGCTGCTCGCGCTTGATGGGAGCGGAGACGGACTCAGTTTTTACCGGAGACTGGCAGAGGAGAGCCCGGCGCACCTTCTGCCGGGCGGGCGGCTCTGTCTTGAGATCGGCTTTGATCAGGGAGAGGCGGTGCTCTCACTCCTCAGGGCGCAGGGCTTTCAGGAGCTGCGCTGTGTGAGAGATCTCGCGGGGCTGGATCGCGTCGTGACGGGAAGGATGGCCTATGTTTGAACATCTGAATGAGGTGCTTACACACTATGAGGAGCTGATGGCAGGACTCTCGGATCCGGCGGTCAGCTCGGATCAGAAGCGCTTTCGCGCGATGATGAAGGAGCAGGCGGAGCTTCAGCCGCTGGTGGAATGCTATCGTCTGTTTCAGGCGGCAGGACAGGACGAGGCGGATGCACGCACCATGCTGGATACGGAGCGGGATGAGGAGCTCCGTGCGCTGGCAAAGGAGGAGCTCTCTGACGCAAGGCGGAGGCGGGAGGAGCTCTCGGGGAGGCTCAAGCTTCTACTGCTCCCGAAGGATCCGAATGATGAAAAGAATATCGTGCTGGAGATACGTGCGGGTGTCGGTGGTGATGAGGCGGCGCTCTTTGCTGCCTCTCTCTTTCGCATGTATCAGCACTACGCGGATACGCACGGCTGGCGTGTGGAGATAGACAGCCTGAATGAGAACGGCATTGGAGGTTTTAAGGAGGTTATTGCGACGATCTCGGGACGGGGGGCGTACTCTCGCCTCAAGTATGAGTCCGGCGTGCATCGGGTGCAGCGCGTGCCGGAGACAGAATCCGGCGGCCGAATTCATACCTCCACCGCGAGTGTAGCCGTGATGCCGGAGGCGGAGGAGGTCGATGTACAGATCGACATGAACGATATCCGCATTGATGTGATGCGTGCCTCGGGCAACGGCGGACAGTGCGTCAACACAACGGACTCCGCCGTGCGCCTCACCCATATGCCGAGCGGCATTGTGATTTATTCTCAGACGGAAAAGTCGCAGCTTCAGAATAAGGAGAAGGCCTTTCGACTGCTGCGCAGCAAGCTCTATGGCCTGGAGCTTGCCAGGCGTCAGTCGGAGGAGGCAGAGGCGCGGCGCAGCCAGATCGGCACGGGCGACCGCTCGGAGAAGATACGTACCTACAACTTCCCGCAGGGGCGCGTCACGGATCACAGAATCAGGCTGACGCTCTATAAGATCGATCAGATCATAAACGGGGAGCTCGACGAGGTACTGGATGCGCTCATCGCGGCGGATCAGGCTGAGAAGCTTTCCCGCATGGAGGAGCACTGAGCGGAAGCTTCTGCTTGCAGCGGGCGCAGACTGTGTTATGATGCGGGAGGAAGGCTGCCAGTCATCATGCGGGGCAGAGCAGAAAGGCGTGCTGTATGATCCGGCGCAGGCGGTTTTCGGGCAGAAGGCGGCAGGGATTGAATGAAAAGGACAGGAGAGCTGCGATATGAACGGACAAACACTGAGTTTAGAGGAGCTTTACGGGGAGGATGCCGGCAGGGCGGCGGAGCGCTACCGGCATCTGGAGGAGAAGTTCAGGGAGCACTTCGGTGAGAGAGAGCTTCGCTACTTCTCCGCACCGGGGCGGACTGAGATCATCGGGAATCACACGGATCACAACGGCGGCAGGATACTCGCGGCGAGCATCACGCTGGATACGATCTGTGCGGCGGCAAGGACAGAGGAGCCGGTGATCACGATCGTGAGCGAGGGCTACCGGCCGATCACGCTGGATCTCAGGAAGCTTCCCGAGACACCGAAGGAGTGCGGGAGCATCTCCCTCGTAGCAGGAATCGCGGAGGCGGCACAGCGCTTCGGCTTCCGCACAGGCGGCTTCTCTGCCTACGTCACGACGGAGGTGATCGCGGCGGCAGGTGTCAGTTCCTCCGCCTCCTTTGAGATGCTGATCTGTGCCATCATCAACCACTTCTATAATGACGGTGCAATTGACTGCGCACACTATGCGCGCATGGGACAGTACGCGGAGAATCACTGGTGGAACAAGGCATCCGGACTCATGGATCAGATGGCCTGCGCAGTCGGCGGGACCATATTGCTGGATTTTTCTGACGGGGTGAAGTACGAGCGGGTGGATTTCTCCTTTGACCAGCTGGGCATGGACCTTTTTATCATCAATACGGGCAAGGGGCATGCAGATCTCGGGGCGGAGTATTCTGCGATGCCGAATGAAATGCGTGAGGTGGCGCGTCTGATGGGCGGGGAGAATCTCTGCGAGGCGGATGAGGCGCAGCTGCTGTGCAGGCTCCCGGAGCTGAGAGAGAAGCTTCAGAATGACCGGGCACTGCTTCGCGCCCTGCACTACTACGAGGAGTGCAGCAGAGTGGATCGCGCGGTGGAGGCGCTTCGCGCGGGAGAGGCGGATCGTATGCTGGAGCTCATCACGGAGGGGGGCAATTCCTCCTGGAAGTGGCTGCAGAACGGCTATGTGGCCGCTGCCCCCAGGGAGCAGTCCATACCGCTGATGCTGGCGCTCTCAGAGCTCTATATCCGAAGAGCGGGACAGGGGGCTTGCCGCATCCACGGCGGCGGCTTTGCGGGGGTTATCATGGTGGTGCTGCCCAAGGCGGAGCGGGAGCACTTTATCGAGTATATGACGCCCTATGTCGGAGAGAAAAATATCTATGTGATGGGCATACGCCGGGGCGGTGCAGTAGAAGTGAGGCTGTAAAACGCTGTCTGACGAAAAAAATGCACATAGAATTCTGTGTAAAAGCACATAAAAAAACAAAACAGAGTAGGATTTTCTAGGAATATTATAGAAAATCCTATTTTTTTTGTCTCCGCCCATTGTTATAATTTGTGCTGTAAACGGAAATGCAGGGAACTGCATGAAGAAAAGGAGGATGTGTCAATTATGAAAAAGAGAATCAGCATTATGGCAGCAGTTGCTATGGCAATGACGATTCTGGCAGGCTGCGGCGGAAGCGCTGCACCGGCGACTACGGCAGCTCCGGCGGAGACGCAGGCGGGTGAGACCACCGCTCAGGAGACCACCGCGGAGGCGGGCGGCGAGATCGCAAACAAGGATAAGCCCCTCGTTTGGTTCAACCGTCAGCCGTCCAACAGCTCCACCGGTGAGCTCGACAAGGATGCTCTGAACTTCAACGACAAGACCTACTATGTGGGCTTCGATGCAAATCAGGGCGCTGACCTCCAGGGTCAGATGGTTGTCGATTATATCAAGGCACATGCAGAAGAGATCGACCGCAACGGCGACGGCACCATCGGTTACGTCCTCGCAATCGGCGATATCGGCCACAATGACTCCATTGCCCGTACCAGAGGCGCACGTAAGGCTCTCGGTACCGCAGTCGAGAAGGACGGCGCGATTGTCTCCGATCCGGCAGGAACCAATGTAGACGGCTCCGCAACGGTTGTTCAGGACGGCACCCTCGAGGTGGATGGCAAGACCTTTACCGTCCGTGAGCTCGCTTCGCAGGAGATGAAGAACTCCGCAGGCGCGACCTGGGATGCTGCGACTGCCGGAAACGGCATTGGCACCTGGTCCGCTTCCTTCGGTGATCAGATCGATGTGATCGTCTCCAACAACGACGGCATGGGCATGTCCATGTTCAATGCATGGTCCAAGGAGAACAAGGTTCCTACCTTCGGTTATGACGCAAACAGCGACGCAGTTGCTGCAATTGAAGAGGGCTACGGCGGAACCATCAGCCAGCACGCTGACGTTCAGGCTTATCTGACCCTTCGTGTTCTGAGAAATATGCTTGACGGTGTGGATGTCGATATGGGTATCGGCACCGCAGATGATGCCGGAAACGTGCTCTCCGACACCGATTACAAGTATGTTGAGGAGGAGCGCTCCTACTATGCTCTGAACCTTGCGGTTACCTCTGAGAACTACAAGGACTTCATGGATGCAACCAAGGTGTACGCACCGGTTTCCATGCAGCTCGATGCGGCAGCGCATCCGGAGAAGAGCGTGTGGCTGAATATCTACAATGCTGCAGATAACTTCCTCAGCGCAACCTATCAGCCGCTGCTTGAGAACTACGATGATCTTCTGAACCTGAAGGTCGAGTACATCGGCGGCGACGGACAGACCGAGTCCAATATCACCAACCGTCTTGGCAATCCGAGCCAGTACGATGCATTTGCAATCAACATGGTGAAGACGGACAATGCGGCGTCCTACACCGCAATTCTGAATCAGTAATGAATCAGCTGTGACCGAGAGGTTATCAGGAGGGGATCCTCCTTCCTGATAACCTCTTTTTAAAACAAGGGATCAATCAAACGGGAGTAAGAACAATGTCAGACAGGAAAGACGATATCATCTTATCAATTCGCGGTATGTCCAAGTCTTTCGGGCGCAACAGAGTTCTTGATCATATCAATCTGGATTTGAAGCGCGGCTCGGTTATGGGTCTCATGGGGGAGAACGGCGCAGGCAAGTCCACGATGATGAAGTGCCTTTTCGGCACGTATCAGAAGGATGAGGGCGATATCGTTCTGGACGGCAGGGAGATCAGCTTCTCCGGGCCGAAGGATGCTCTGGAAAACGGAATCGCCATGGTTCACCAGGAGCTGAACCAGTGTCTGGAAAGAAGCGTTGTAGATAATCTGTTCCTCGGACGCTATCCGCTGACCTCGGCGGGTGTGGTGGATGAGGGACGCATGAAGAAAGAGGCGGCAGAGCTCTTCAGAAAGCTCGGCATGACTGTAAACCTCACTCAGCCGATGCGGAATATGTCTGTGTCCCAGCGGCAGATGTGCGAGATCGCAAAGGCTATTTCCTATAACTCAAAGATAATTGTACTTGATGAGCCGACCTCATCTCTCACGGAGCCGGAGGTCAAAAAGCTCTTCAACATGATGCGGAAACTGAGAGATCGGGGCATTTCCCTGATCTATATCTCTCATAAAATGGACGAAATCTTCGAGATCTGCGACCAGGTATCCGTGCTGCGGGATGGTAAACTGGTCACGACGAAGGACGTTCAGGACACAAATCTGAATGAACTGATTGCGGCGATGGTGGGCCGCTCTCTGGACAATCGTTTTCCGCCTGTGGATAATGTTCCGGGCGAAACAGTACTTTCGATTCAGCATCTCTCCACGAAGTTTGAGCCGCATCTTCAGGATGTCAGCTTCGACGTAAAGAAGGGCGAGATCTTCGGACTCTACGGACTGGTCGGTGCGGGAAGAACAGAGCTTTTGGAGACCATCTTCGGCGTGCGCACCAGGGCGGCGGGGCGCGTCTACTACAATGGAAAGCTGATGAATTTCAACAGCGCGAAGGAGGCCATGAATCATGGCTTTGCGATGATCACTGAGGAGAGAAAGGCCAACGGACTTTTCCTCAAGGGCGATCTCACCTTCAACACGACGATCGCAAACCTAAAGCACTACAGATCCGGGATCGCGCTTTCAGACGCAAAGATGGTGAAGGCGACTGTGAACCAGATCGGCATCATGCACACGAAGTGCATGGGGCCGGAGGATCTCATCAGCAGTCTCTCGGGCGGCAACCAGCAGAAGGTTATTTTTGGCAAGTGGCTGGAGCGGGATCCGAAGATCTTTATGATGGACGAGCCGACGCGCGGCATCGATGTCGGAGCGAAGTATGAAATTTATGATCTGATTATCAAAATGGCGAAGCAGGGCAAGACGATTATCGTCGTCTCTTCCGAGATGCCGGAGATTCTGGGTATCACCAACCGCATCGGCGTTATGTCGAACGGCTATCTCTCCGGAATTGTAAATACAAAGGAAACCAATCAGGAAGAGCTGTTAAGGCTCAGCGCCAAGTATCTGTAATAGAGGGGGAAGCTTATGAGTCAGACAAATAATCAGGCCGGAATCCTCACTGCCGAGCAGGAGGAGAAGCTGCTTCAGCCGATCACAGACTATGTCGGTGAGATTCAGGAGAAAATTGACGCGCTGCGTAAGGACGGCAGTGATCAGGTGCAGTATCTGACCAACCATATGCAGCTGATCCGTGAGGACAGAAATCACAGCCGCGAGGAGAAGGAGGCTCTCATCGCAGAGGACAAAGAGCTTCTGGAGAAGGCAAAGGCCGTTGAGGCGAGCCATAAGGAGGAGATTTCCGGACTCGTCGCGAAGGCGGAGAGCTACCTGAAGGAGCATTACGACAGGGAGTATTTCAAGCCGGTGGCTGCGAGCTGTGCAGCGGAGAAAGAGAAGGCGTTACAGGAGTACAGCGCACGGCTCTCTGAGCTCAGAGCCGCACATGAGAAGGAGCTCGCGCGGCTGAAGCAGGAGAATGCGCCCGAGCTCTCCCAGGAGCTGAAGGATGAGAATTATGTCTACAAGAACAAGGTTTTCGATGCAAAGCTGAATCATGAGAAGACCCTGCAGTTCATCAAGGACAGAAAACACGAGGCCTTTGTGCAGCAGTATCACCTGATCGACCTGCTCCGGAATTCCAGATTTACCCTTGCACAGGATCGGGCACAGAAGCTTGAGAACTACCGGTACACCTTCAACAGAAAGCAGTTCCTGTTAAAGAATGGTCTGTATATCGTGATCGTGCTGATCTTTATTGCACTGAGCATCGTGACACCGATTGTAAAGAATACTCAGCTCTTTACCTTCAATAATGTACTGAATATTCTTCAGCAGGCGTCTCCGCGCATGTTCCTTGCGCTGGGGGTGGCGGGACTCATCCTTCTGACCGGAACCGATCTCTCCATCGGCCGTATGGTCGGTATGGGCATGGTGACCGCGACCATCATCATGCACAAGGGTGCAAACACCGGTGCGGTATTTGGACATATCTTTGACTTCACGGGTATGCCGCTGGTGGGAAGGGTGCTCTTTGCTCTGCTCTGCTGCATTGTATTTTGTGTCTGCTTCACCTCGATTGCAGGCTTTTTTACAGCGAAGTTCAAGATGCATCCCTTCATCTCCACGATGTCCAACATGCTGATGATCTTCGGCCTCGTGACCTATGCGACCAAGGGTGTGTCCTTCGGTGCGATCGAATCGGATATTCCGGGAATGATAGTTCCGAAGATCAATGGCTTCCCGACCATTATACTTTGGGCTATCGCAGCGATCTGCGTGGTGTGGTTCATCTGGAACAAGACCCGCTTTGGAAAGAATCTCTACGCGGTCGGCGGCAATCCGGAGGCGGCTGCGGTGTCCGGCATCTCCGTATTTGCGGTGACTATGGGCGCCTTTATGATGGCAGGCGTGCTGTATGGTTTCGGAGCATGGCTTGAGTGTGCGCGTATGGTCGGTTCCGGCTCTGCTGCTTACGGACAGGGATGGGATATGGATGCGATTGCGGCCTGCGTGGTCGGCGGCGTCTCCTTCACCGGTGGTATCGGTAAGATTTCCGGCGTTGTGGTCGGTGTGCTCATCTTCACAGCACTGACCTACTCCCTCACGATACTCGGTATCGACACAAACCTGCAGTTCGTATTCGAGGGAATCATCATTCTGACGGCTGTCACCCTGGACTGCCTGAAGTATGTGCAGAAGAAGTGACGGCAGAATTTACTATCTTTAAAGGGACTGGTAAAATAAGTCTCTCAATGAGAAATGCCAGATTCAGTAATGGCTGAATCTGGCATTTCTTTTATCAGTCCCGTAAAATCATAGGTAATAGTTGAAAGTAATACATAAATGGAATATAATTTACATGCAAAAACCTGTGAAAAAGCGACAATAAAATGTAAAATGGAGGATGGTTTATGAAAAAAATTAAAATTTTCACGTCTGCAATTTTGTCGGCTGTTGTTATTTTTACACTGGTTGCCTGCGGAGGACAGAGAACTGACCCGACTACTGCTGCAGAAAATACCGTGGAAGAAGTGGCCACTGTTGCGGAAACCACAGTGACAGAGGAGAAAACCTTTGAAGATTCTGCGGGAGATAAGGTTAAAATCGGTATTTCCTGGGCTATGGATGAACCGGATGAGGATATTATAGCTTATGCTGAGGCGGCGGAGTTTATGGGAGCGGAGGCTGTTTACCTCCCACAGATTAAGACGGAAGAGGATGCGAAGAAAGCGCTTGCAATGGTTGATGCCCTTGTTATGACAGGGGGCGAGGATATTGCTCCAAGCTACTATAATGAAGAGGCGGATGAGCTTCTTGGAGAGATTAACGAGGCCAGAGATGTGTCAGATTCCATTATTCTCAGAGAAGCAATTAGTGAGGATTTTCCGACGCTTTGCACCTGCAGAGGTATGCAGTTCCTGAATGTTCTTTGCAGCGGAACACTTTACCAGGATCTTCCGAGTCAGAACCCTTCTGAGATTATACACAGGGATCCAGAGCGTACAGTTTGGGTCTATCACAATATAGAAGTTACAGAGGGAACTCTTCTTGCGGAAATTCTTGGAAAGGGAGGAAATTATGAGGTCAATTCCTGGCATCATCAGGCAATCAAAGATCTCGGAGAGAACCTCGAAGTTGTTGCCAAGGCTTCCGATGGAATTATTGAGGCAGTTGTGAAGAGAGATAACAGCTTTGTGATTGGCGTTCAGTATCACCCTGAGGCGATGCATGCCGAGGGAAAAGACGGTATGCTTCCTCTCTATGGGAGACTCATTGAAGAAGGTGCAAAAAGAACAAAAAAGTAATGGGATGCAGCGAAGTACCCCCTTCTCCTTTTGGAGGAGGGGGTTTGTGGTACACTGTAAAGATACGTAAGAATTAAAATTTGGAAAATATAGGTGAAGTTTATGCGTTATTCCTGTCTCATGGTGGATGATGAGGAAGATGTCAGCAGCGCGATCATCAATAAGCTGGGCTAGAACCGGCTGGGCTATGAGCAGCCCCGCTACGCCCACAACTTAATACCTTCTTTACTCCAGCAGAGTAATTGCGGTATTCTTTCCTTCCTCCATGATGCTGCATTCTCCCCCGTCACTTATGCGTATTTTATAACCGTAGAATATATCGCCAATGCCGTTGCTGCACTTATAGCGCACTAAGAATACAGGATTCTGACCGGTCACAAATCCATAAGCTGTTTCGACAGGCCTGTAATCAGAATCAAAGGGCTCAAGATAGTGATTCAGGCACTGATCCGCATATGCTTTTGCGATAACACTCTGATCGCAGAGCGCCTGAAATGCAGTACTCTCAGAGGTCTCTGTTTGAGTGTTGCCTGTGAAATGGGTACACCCACCGAGTGTAATCGCTGTGGCGCTGAAAATAAGGGCAATGAGGATACTGATTCTTTGCAGTGTTTTCAAGAATGCTCTCCTTTGTTTCTGCCTTTTCGCATATTTTTCTGCTATGCGACGGTCTGTCTCAGTTTCCGCTGAGCGGACGCACATAGTCATACTGTGCCTCCGGCAGTCCGCCGCCCTTCACATAGACACCGTAGGTCGGGGCGTCTACGATCCAGCTGAGCGTGAGAGTTTGACCGTCATAGCCCTGGATTCCGGAAAAATGAAGCTCCACGCCCTGCCCGCCACAGGCGAACACCGCAGACTCCTCGCCGTACCAGCTCTCCCTGCCGTCTATGAATACCGCGACGTAGACTCTTCCGTCACCTGAGTACTGCCCCACCTCCAGCTCTATCGTCTCAAAACCATACACCTGGTTTACGACACTGTATTTTTGGGAGAGATCGATGTAGCAGCCGTTGCTGTCCACATAATAACCGTCCGGTGTGGTGGTGTTCTGAGCAATGTAGCCGCTGTCGTAGAAGTAAAACCAGTTGCCGTGAATTTCTCTCCAGCCGTTCCGCGGATAGCTTCCGTCATCCTCCAGATACCACCAGCCGATCTGATCCAGCTCCCATCCCCCCGCATAGGCGGAGATGGAGGTGAAGCAGCTGAACAGCAGCGAGAAAAGCAATACTTTTGTCCATGTTCCTATTCCTGTCTTTTTCATTTGCATTTTCTCCTTTCGTCTGACTTTCGTGCTGAGGTCCGCCTGCGGACTCTGGATAAAAAGTGAGAATTTTTTTTCATTATAGCATAGGTACTGACGAAAAACAGCAATCGGAAAGTACGCTTTTATGAGCCGGTGCAAAGTATGCCTTGCGAGTCCTGGCTTATGCTATAATAGGAGCGATTACAGTGCCAAGGATACTGAACCCATACATATAAGGAGGGCCGTATGCGTTATTCCTGTCTCATGGTGGATGATGAGGAGGATGTCAGCAGCGCGATCATCAATAAGCTGGACTGGAATGGGATGGGCTATGAGCAGCCCCGCTACGCCCGCAACGGTCTGGAGGCGCTGGACATGGCGGAGGAGGAGATCCCCGACGTGGTTATGACTGATATCAAGATGCCGTATATGGACGGACTGGAGCTGAGCCGCCGCATGAAGGAGCTCTATCCGAATGTCCGCATCATCATCTTCTCCGGCTTTGATGAATTTGAGTACGCGCGCACAGCGATACGTCTGGAGGCGGAGGAGTATATTCTGAAGCCGATCAATGCGGGCGAGCTCTCGAAGGTTTTTCTCCGCATCCGGGAGCAGCTGGACCGGGAGCATGATGAGGAGCAGAGCCTCAAGATGCTTCAGGAGTATTACAATAAGAGTCTGCCGACCCTTCAGGAGAACTTCTACGTCTCTCTGATCGAGGGAAAGTTTTCTGAGACGGAGCTGAGACAGCAGATGGAGGACTATCGCATCAGTCTTGACGGACCGAACTATGCGGTTGCCGTGTTTCATATCAGCAGCTCAGCGCTTCCCGAGGGCATGAGTCCTGTTCTGCTGGCGGTCTCAGTCCGAAAGCTCGTGCAGGAGCGCATGGAGGAGAACTGGAACGGGCGTTTTTTCTCCTATCTCGGGAATACGGTCATGATTGTTCAGCTCGGGGAGGAGGCGGAGATTATTCCCTTTACGGATGCCTGTGACCGCTTCTGCCGTCTCGCCAAGAGCATGCTGCGCGCCACGGTGAGTGCCGGAGTGGGGCAGTGCTGCAACCGGCTCTCCGAGCTGCCGGCTTCCTATACCGGCGCGCGGAGCGCTGTCTCCTACCGCATGATTTACGGGACGGATCGGGCCATCAACATCGCGGAGATCGCGCCGCAGGAGAAGAACAGCACGGAGCGCGGGAGCGATGATGCGATGAGGAATATTTTCCGCATGATCCGCATGGATCACGCGGAGGAGCTCCCCGGGGCCATTGCGGAGCATATTGCGGGCAGTGCGAGTGCTGCGGGCTCTCCGCAGGAGTACCGCTTCTTTATTATGGGGGTGGTGGGAGAGCTGTACCGCTTTGCCCGGGACAATGAGCTTCCGCCGGAGGAGATCTTCGGGGATAATGACGAGATGTACCGCACCATTCAGCAGCTGGAGGCGAAGGAGTTTGAGGAGTGGATGAGCGTGGTCTGCCGGAAGATGCGGCTGATGATACGGGACAAGCGCGCCAGC
Source organism: Fusobacterium naviforme (assembly GCA_003014445.1). Classification (GTDB taxonomy): domain Bacteria; phylum Bacillota; class Clostridia; order Lachnospirales; family Lachnospiraceae; genus Moryella; species Moryella indoligenes. The sequence goes on from PYGH01000001.1 coordinate 335,589, forward strand.
ACGACGCGTTCCTTTGCGGAACGTGCCATCGACTACGTGCAGGATCACTACGCGGACAATGCGCTTACCGTCGATGCGGTGTGCGGCCATCTGGGTGTCAGTGCGGCGTATTTTTCAACTATCTTCAAGCGGGAGACCGGGAAGACCTTTATCAACTATCTGACAGATTTTCGCATGGAGAAGGCGGTGAATCTTCTGCTCGGGAAGGATGAGAAGACCTATATCATAGCGCAGCAGGTCGGCTACAGCGACCCGAACTACTTCAGCTATGTATTCAAAAAGCAGTTTGGAGTATCTCCCTCCAGATACAAGTCGTCGAAGGGCAAGAGCAGATGATGGACAGAAAAGAGAAGAGGCGCTTTTTTGCCGCCCTGCCGTGGAGCATACGCTTTACGATACTGGTATCCTTCTCCATCGTATCGGCAGTCTGTACGACTGTGCTGGGGGTGGGACTGTACCGTCTCTTTGTGCAGCGCTCTGAGGAGATTCTCATCGAGAGCACGGAGCAGGTGCTGAATCAGACCTCCGCAAATCTCGAGGACTATCTCCGAAATATGCGCCGCATTGCGGACGCCATGTACTATGCGGTGATCAAGGATAAGGATATCGGGACGGAGAGCATTGACGATGAGATGGATCTGCTCTATGAGGCAAACCGGGACGGGCTCATCAGTTTTGCGCTCTACAGAAAGGACGGGACGCTGCTCTCGGCCTCTCCGATTGCTGTGCAGAAGAAGGCGATTGATGTCCGCGCGCAGGAGTGGTTCGGGAGCGCCACAGGGGAGATGGAGAACCTGCACTTCTCCGTGCCGCATGTGCAGAATCTCTTTGACGATCCGAGCTATCGCTACTACTGGGTGATCTCCTTAAGCCGCCTTGTGGATCTGACAGATCACGGGCATCCCTCAGAGGGCATTCTCTTGGTTGATATGAACTACAGCACCATAGAGCAGATGTTGAGCGAGGTCAATGCAGACAGCGGCAACCGCTATGTCTACCTCTGTGACAGCAATGGAGAGCTGATCTATCACCCACGGCAGATGCAGATCGCCTCCGGCTTTGTCAGGGAGAACAATGCTGAGGCCGTGCGCTATGAGGACGGTGTGCACAGCGAATATTTTCAGGGGGAGCGGCGGGAGATCATCGTGGACACGGTGAGCTACACCGGCTGGAAGCTGATCAGTGTGATGCCGGAGAGTGAGTTTGCGCTGGATTTCACGAATACAAGGCTCATTGCGATACTCATGGTGACAATTGTGCTTCTTGCGGTGCTGCTGGTGAACCGCCTTGTGGCGGCGCGTATCTCGAAGCCGCTGATGCGGCTGAATGAGTCCATACGGAAGCTGGAGTCGGGGCAGGATCTCTACCCGGAGATCTATGTCGGCGGCAGCACGGAGGTGGAGCATCTCGGAAGGACACTCCGCAGCTATGTGGAGCAGATCAATCGGCTCATGCGGGATATCGTGATCGAGCAGGAGGAGAAGCGAAAGAGTGAGCTGGATGCGCTGCAGTCGCAGATCAACCCGCATTTTCTGTACAACACGCTGGATTCCATCGTGTGGATGATTGAGAGCGCACGCTACGAGGAGGCAGTCTCGATGATCAGCGAGCTGGCGAGTCTGTTCCGCATCAGTTTAAGCCGCGGGAAGACGATCATACGGCTCGGGGACGAGCTGCATCACGCCGAGAACTACATGAATATTCAGAAGGTTCGCTTTAAGAATAGCTTTTCTGTGCATTATGATATTGCCCCGGAGGTGCGGGACTGCTGTACGGTGAAGCTGATCGTACAGCCGATTCTGGAGAACGCGATCTACTACGGGGTGAAGGACATGGAGGACGAGGGGGAGATCTCCGTGCGGGCCTGTCTTCAGGACGGGGAGATCCGCATCTGTGTAAGGGATAATGGCTATGGCATACCGGAGGAGGAGCTTGGGGAGCTGCTAAAAGACACAGGCCGGATGCGCGGACATGGCTCCGGAGTGGGACTCATCAATGTGCAGAGACGCATACAGCTGCGCTTTGGAGAGCGCTTTGGTCTCAGTGTGGAGAGCGAGCCGGATGTCGGAACCGAGGTGACGATACGGCTCCCGGCCATTCCGGCGACAGAGGAGAATCTGAGGCTGCTGGAGGAGGGAAAAAAGCCGGAGCAGCTGCCGGAGGGAGGAGAGAGGCATGAAGGATGATGGACTTTTGAGCTGGTTTCCGATCGTGATCCTGCTCTCCGTGATTGTTGCTGCATTTGCTTCGCGCCGCTCCTCGCACACGGTGCAGCCAAAGCACCAGCTCTCTGTGATTGTGAGCGAGAGCACTCTGCCCCGCTGGGTCTCGTTTCAGGCCGGACTCATGCGCAGTGCGGAGGACAGCGGCATCAGCTTAAACTATGTCAGCACAAATGAGCTCCGGACGCTCGAAGAGGCCGAGGCGCTCGCGGAGAAGGAGCTGTCTGAGGGAGCGGACGCGATCGTCCTGCAGCTTCCGGAGAGCGAGGGCGCCGCCGGATTGGTGGAGCGGCTCAGCAGGAGGACAGTGCTTGTACTGGTGGATACGGTGTCCACTGCGGTCAGTCAGCCGGGAGCTGTGTGGGAGAGTGTCACGGCGGACGATTACGCAATCGGAGAGACGCTCGGCCGGGAGCTGATAGCTGCCGCAGCGGAAAACGGGACGGTCGGCATACTCTTCGACAATACGCGTCAGTCCTCTCTGCAGCGCAGGGTGAAGGGAATGAAAAATGTGCTGGCCGGGAGCTCTCTCGAGCTGGTCTGGGAGCAGGAGAGCGGACAGGATGGCGGTGCGCAGTTCAGAGCGGCGGATGAACTGCAGCAGGCAGATGCGATTGCCGCGGTGGATGATAAGAGTTTGGCACTCGCCGTGAGCTATGCCGCTGAACGGGAGGAGAAGCCGCTGCTGCTTGGGGTCGGAAATTCCGATCAGAATGTATACGCGCTGGATCAGGGCGCGGTGCAGCGGCTTATTGTGGTGAACGAGTTCAATATGGGCTATCAGGCTGTGCTTGAGGCTGCGGCACATCTTGAGAAGCGGGGGGATCCCGCGGGAGAGGAGAGCGTGGAGTTCCGCGTGATTTCCCATGAAAACATGTTTGAGAGCGAGAACCAGAAGCTTCTGTTTCCGCTGGTGCAGTGATGATACGGACCGGGAGGGAGAGAACGATGGACAAGGACCTTTTTGCAGGGAAAGGTTTTCATCTGCGCGCTGTGTGTCTCCTGCTGCTTTTTCTGTTGTGTCTCACCGGCTGCGGGGAGCATGCTGAGACACAGCCGCGGAAGATACGCATCGGTGTGACGCTCTACGATCAGTACGATACCTTTATTTCTGAGCTCATGATGCATTTTAATGAACAGGCAGCGCTGCAGCAGGAGAATATCACACTGGAGATACTCAATGCCGCGAAGAGCCAGCAGACGCAGAACCGTCAGGTACAGAAGCTCATTGAGGACGGCTGCGATGTGATCTGCGTCAATCTTGTGGACCGCACCTCACCGACCAAAATCATTGATATGGCGAAGAAAAACAGCGTTCCGGTGATTTTTTTCAACCGTGAGCTCGTAGAGGAGGATCTGCTGCGCTGGGACAGGCTGTACTATGTCGGGGCGGATGCCTTTGAGTCGGGGATCCTCGAGGGACAGATTGCAGCGGAGCGCTGCAACACAGACCCCTCCGTGGACAGAAATGGAGACGGAAGCATACAGTATATCGTGCTGGAGGGCGAGGTCGGCCATCAGGACGCGATTGTGCGGACGGAGTACTGCGTGAACACACTTCTGGATCAGGGGGTGCCGTTGGAGAAGCTGGGATATGTGCTTGCGAACTGGAACCGGATGCAGGCGCAGACGCAGGTGTCGCAGATGGTCAGCGAGTATGGAGAAGCCATAGAGATGATACTTTCCAATAATGACGACATGGCGCTGGGAGCGATCGATGCCTACAAGAATGCGGAGATCCCGGAGGAGCGCCGTCCCATCATTGTGGGGATAGACGGCACGGAGCCGGGGCTCCGCGCCGTGAAGCAGGGGGAGATGATCGGAACGGTCTACAATGACGGAAGGGGACAGGCGGAGGCCATGTTTGCGCTCTGCCTTTCCGTCGCCGGAGGAACAGAGCTTCAGGACTACGAGCTAATCGACGGTAAGTACATTCGCCTGCCCTATCAGAAGATCACTCCGGAGAATGTGGATCGCTTCCGGAGGGAGGAGTAACTGACAAATATAAATTCAGCCATAAAAATACCGACCTCCAATCGTTCGATTTTTAGGTCTAACTTTGGGGGGCGGTACATTACAGCAGGTGCTTTTGTTTTGTTAAAAAATCAGGAGGAATGTGATTTCAGTGCTGCGTCCGGGAGCGTACAGCCACCTCGCCTGACGAATAGAAATCTCATCAGCACAGCGGCTTCCGGTCAGGAAAATATGTTTCATGCACACGCAGCATGATATCCCGGAGCGGAAGGAGTGCCTCTGCGGCACTGAATTGCTGTGGAATTTCCTCACAGACCAGCAGAATCTCACTGCGGATGCGCTCCGCCATGCTCTCCTCGCTCACGGAGATCATTCCGAACAGGGCGGAGCGATAGCTGGAATCCCGCGCGCAGCTGCCGATGAAGCAGCGCGCGAGGTCCTCCCACTCTGCGTACAGCAGCGGCAGGCAGCACTCCGCACTGTAAAAGGGCTCGGGCCAGAATTCGGGTGCGCAGAGCGCGCGCATGTGCTCTCGGAACTCAGCTTTTTCCCGTTTTCTGTTCAGGAGGGAGGAGCCGCGGTGATACCCCGCCTTCAGGAGAATAAAGGCGCGGAGAAAGGCGTCCGGGCGGGGCGCTCTCCTTCTGTGCGGCGCGCCGCCGAGGATGCGCTGAGCCTCCCTTGAGGAGCCAAAGCGGCGGCGGAGGAGCATCAGACGTATCTTATTGTCCTCGGAGTCCGGCTGCTCCTTCAGAATATGGAGGAGGCAGGCCTCGCGGAGATCGATGTCCGTGAGCTCGTAGTAGTGTGCAGGCCAGTCGGCGAGCTTTTCGGCGGGAAGAGAGCTGCTCATGCCCCGGCCCCCGCTGCCGCTGCAAAGCGGGAGAACTGCGCCCGTCCCTCCGGACTGTCCTTGAAGACACCGCTGTGCTCCAGTACCCTTGCGAAGACGAGTCCCGTCTCCTCCTCCAGCAGGTGCTCCAGTGCTACGCGGGATTTTGCGTTGTCCTGCACTGCTTCGGGACTGAATTCCGGGTGCCTTTTAAGAATGTCGGCGACCCATGCGGCGTGCGGGGCGAGCTCCGGTTCCGAGGCGGGATTCCGTCCCGCGAGTATCACGGCCTTCAGCGCCTCCAGCTCCTTTAAGAGCCGTGCGGGGAGCACCGCGAGGCCCATCACCTCGATGAGGCCTATATTTTCCTTCTTGATGTGGTGCAGCTCCTGATGCGGGTGGAAGATGCCGAGCGGGTATGCTTCCGTGGTTCTGTTGTTCCGCAGCACGAGATCCAGCTCATAGAGCGCCTCCCTTCTCCTTGCGATCGGGGTGATGGTGTTGTGCGGCGCACCCTGGAAAGCAACGGCCTCCGCCGCGCTGTCGCCGTGGGAGAGGATGTCGGCGCTCTCATCTGTGTAGGCGCGCCAGCAGCGGAGTATGTGTCCGGCGAGCGCAGTGATGCGCTGTGGGTCGCTGCCGGTCAGGCGTATCACGGACATGGGCCAGTTTACGATGCCTGCGCGGATATCCGGAAAGTCTGTGAAGCGCAGCTCCTCCCGCAGAGCGGCGCGCGCCATGGCAAAGCTGTAGCGTCCGCCCTGATAGTGCTCGTGCGTCAGTATGGAGCCGCCGACGATCGGGAGATCGGCGTTTGAGCCGACAGTGTAGTGCGGGAAGAGCGTGACGAATTCCAGCAGGCGGGAGAAGCTCTGTTCGTCGATTTTCATCGGCGTGTGCGCGCCGGAGAGGACGATGCAGTGCTCATTGTAGTAGACGTAGGGAGAGTACTGGAGGAACCACGCTTCCCCGCCGAGGGTCAGGGGAATCAGGCGAATGTTCTGCCTTGCGGGGTGGTTCAGCCTCCCGGCGTAGCCCTCATTTTCCCGGCAGAGCAGGCACTTCGGATAGTCGGACTGCGCCTTTTTAAGTGCCGCCGCGATGGCGCGGGGATCCTTCTCCGGCTTGGAGAGGTTGATGGTGATATCCAGCTCGCCGTAGCGGGTGGAGACGATCCATTTTCTGTCCTTTCGGATGCGGTAGCGGCGGATGTAGTCGCTGTTCTCGGCGAGGGCGTAGAAGTAATCTGTCGCCGCCTCGGGACTCTCGGCGTAGCGCGCGCGGAATTCCCGTATTACCTCTGAGGGACGCGGCATCAGAAGTCCCATGAGCTTGGTGTCGAGGAGATCGCGGCTTGTCACGCCATCCTCGATGATGCCGCGGTTCACCGCATCATCCAGCAGCGCGCGGAGTATCTCCTCGAGCGCAGGAGCATCGGCCGCGTTCTCAGTATTTTGATCGCAGAGCGGCAGCGGGGGCTCCGCGGGAGGGAGCTGCAGTGCGTCGAGAAGCAGGTTATAGCTGTATACGGCGTCCTCCGGGGCGAGCAGTTCGCTGCGGATTCCGTACTGCACCAGAGCGGCTGACGCCTTATATGGGTTGGAGCTGAGTTCGGTCATCGTGAATGTAGTTGCCATGAAAACCTCCTGTGTGCAAAATCAAGTCACTGCTATCATGGCGCGGATGGCAGAAAAATGCAATAAGAAAGCGGAGGGCAGAACAAAAAGCGCCGGCTGAGAGTACAGCCGACGCTTTTCGTCGTAAAAGTATGCCTGTAATTGGAGGCACAGGACATATGCAGTGATTACTCGCCGAAATATCTCTTCAGAAGGCCAGCGAAGGCTCTGCCGTGACGTGCCTCATCGCGCGCCATCTCATGAACCGTGTCGTGGATTGCGTCGAGGTTGGCCTTCTTGGCCATGGTGGCGAGATCAACCTTGCCCTGCGTAGCGCCGTTCTCCGCAGCGACGCGCATTTCAAGATTCTTCTTGGTGGAATCGGTCAGCACCTCTCCGAGCAGCTCAGCAAATCTGGAGGCGTGATCGGCCTCCTCGAAGGCAGCGGTCTTCCAGTACTCGCCGATCTCCGGATATCCCTCGCGGAAGGCGACTCTGGACATGGCGAGGTACATGCCGACCTCGGAGCACTCGCCCTCGAAGTTTGCTCTGAGACCGTTCTTGATCTCCTCATCGACATCCTTTGCCACGCCGACGATATGCTCGGCAGCCCAGGTCATCTCGCCCTCATCCTTAATCTCCTCGAAAGCGCTGGACGGCTGCTTACACTGCGGACACTGCTCCGGTGCATTCTCGCCTTCCCAGATATAGCCGCAAACCTTACATCTCCACTTCTTCATAATCGTTCTCCTTCATAATATGATTGTTTTATAAAATCAGTTGCTGTCTGTGTTTTGACGCCCTGCCTTCCGGCAGTCATTGCAGTACCCGTAAAAGATGAGGGAGTGACAATCTACATCTCCGAGTCCGGCCTGCTCTGCCATGCGGTTCAGATCCGGTTTAAGTTTCATGGGAAGATCCATCACACGCCCGCAGCTCCGGCATACAAAATGGCAGTGATCGCTGGTATCATAATCGTAGCGCTCCGTGCCATCGTCACAGTGCACCTTCCGTATACTGCCCATCTCAGAGAGCAGAGAAAGGTTTCTGTAAACTGTGCCGAGACTGATGTGGGGGAATTCCCTGCGCAGAGACTGGTACAGCGCGTCCGCGGTCGGATGATCGCCTCGCGACATCAGATTCTTAAGAATTGCCTCACGCTGGCGGCTGTATTTGATCGTCTTTTCCATAGCACCTCATCGATAATAGGAACTGTTATCGTTATGATAGTCTTTGTCTACTGGGTTAGTCAAGAATAAGTTTATTTAGATTGAGGCTAACACCCCGTGCCGCTCATTGCCACTTCTTATTTATTTCATTTCCAATCTTTACAAAGTGTGCTATAATCGGGACAATAACGGCGTATAGCCGGTTCGTTGGGGAGGTTGTCATGGCTGAAGAGAGCATGAAGGATTTTGAACAGGAAATTAATGATTCATTCAAGACCGCGAAGAAGGTTGAGAATGAGGACGGCGGAAAGTGGGAGCGCTTTCAGAGCCTGATCGAGACGAAGGAGCAGTTCGACGTCAAGATCATCGAGGTCGTGAAGGGCGGCTGCATCGCTTATCTTGAGGATACGCGCGCATTTATCCCGGCAAGCCAGCTCTCTGTTAATTATGTAGAGAAGCTTGAGGAGTTCCAGAACAAGCATATCAAGGTCGTGGTGATCACGGCAGATCCGGAGAAGAAGCGCCTGGTGCTCTCTCACCGTGAGATTGAGCAGGCGGAGCGCGAGCAGGAGAAGGCTGAGCGCCTTGCACAGATCAAGGTCGGCGATATTGTGGACGGAAAGGTCGAGAGTCTGAAGGACTACGGCGCATTTGTGGATCTCGGCGGCGTGACCGGACTGCTCCATGTATCCCAGATCTCCAGAAAGAGGATCAAGACTCCGGCGGATGTCCTGAAGGAGGGACAGGAGGTCAAGGTCAAGGTAATAAAGATCGGAGATGGAAAGATTTCCCTTTCCATCCGTGCGCTGGAGGAGCCGGAGGGCAGCTTCCAGAGAGACAATACGCTTGAGGAGACCGGGGGGTTCAAGTACGAGGAGAAGACTCGTGCGACGACCAATCTGGGAGACCTTCTGAAGGGTATCAAGCTGAACTGAGCATTCAGGAAGAGAAAACCGTCAGCGCCCGCTGCCGGTTTTCTGCTTTGTACCGGTTTTAGCTTGTTGCGTATGCGTGGAATCTTTCAGAAGATAGACGGAATTTATGCGAAGCAGCAGCCCACCCGTCATGCAGGTGGGGGCTTTGAATTTGCGCGCTGTGTTTAGATCTGCGCGGCTATAGCTCCCGGAGAGGTTTATGCCGGGTGTAAGCGAAAGAGATGCTCTGCTGTATTCCGTCAGCTGAGAAAGGAAGATAAAATGACAGAAAAAAAGCTTTCAAAGGGAAAGAAACTTGAGAAGGAGCTCTGCTGGGAGTATCCGAACATAGCGAAGGAAGCACCGGAGCAGATTGCGAAGGCGCAGGAATTTGCCGAGGGCTACAAGCACTTCATCTCCAGCTGCAAGACGGAGCGGGAGTGTGTGAACTATGCGGAGGCAGCGCTGGTCAATGCGGGCTATGAGCGCTTCGATCCGAAGAAGCAGTACGTCTCCGGCGACAAGGTTTACGATGTGAACCGCGGAAAGTCCATCCTTGCGACAGTGTTCGGAAAGAGAGATATCCGTGAGGGCGTGCGCATTAACGGCGCGCATATCGACTCCCCGCGCCTTGATCTGAAGCCGAATCCGCTCTATGAGAAGAATGAACTCGCCTTCTTCAAGACACACTACTACGGCGGCATACGGAAGTACCAGTGGGGCACCATACCGCTTGCCATGCACGGCGTCGTGATCAAAAAGGACTTTTCCGTCGTCAACTTTAATATAGGAGAGGAGCCGGGAGATCCGGTGTTCTGTATTTCCGATCTTCTGCCGCATCTCGCGGCAAAGCAGTCCCAGCGCACGCTGGCAGAGGGACTGAAGGGCGAGGAGCTGAATATTATCCTCGGCTCAATTCCCTATCCGGATGAGGATGTGCGTGAGCCCTTCCGCCTGGAGGTGCTGCGTATACTGAATGAGAAGTATGGCATCACGGAGCGCGATTTTGCGCGGGCGGAGATCGAGATGGTTCCGGCCGACAAGGCGCGGGACATCGGCTTTGACCGCTCCATGGTAGGCGGTTACGGACAGGACGACAGAGTCTGTGCCTATCCGGCGCTGATCGCACAGCTCGAGACGGAAGAACCGGAGTACACCACAGTCACGATACTCACGGACAAGGAGGAGATAGGCTCGGTCGGAAATACCGGACTTCACTCCAACTACGTGCGCGACTACATCGCCTATCTCTGCGACAATCAGGGCGCGGATCCGAAGGAGGTCTTTGCGAACTCCGCCTGCCTCTCCGCGGACGTGAACGCGGCCTACGACCCGACCTTCCCGGATGTCTTTGAGGCGAAGAACGCGAGCTTCCTGAATCATGGCGTGGTACTCACAAAGTACACCGGAGCGCGCGGGAAGTCCGGAAGCTCCGACGCGAGCGCAGAGTTCATGGCGAAGGTGATCGACATCATGGACAGAGAGAAGGTATACTGGCAGATCGGTGAGCTGGGCGCGGTTGATGCCGGCGGCGGCGGGACCATTGCGCAGTTTGTGGCGATGCTGAACATAGATGTCGTGGATCTCGGCGTCCCGGTGCTTTCCATGCATGCGCCCTTTGAGATCACAAGCAAGCTGGATATCTACAATACCTATCTGGCATTTAAGGCCTTTTATAAATAAAGACCGCCGGTGTCCGCCGAGCGGGCCGGCTACATTAACCACAAAAGGAGATTGGATAAATATATGAGATTTACATGGAAGAGACTGCTGCTGATTGCCGGAGTGAGCGCTGCGGCCTGTGCATTTGCTGCCTGCGGAAAGTCCGCAGACAAGGAGAGCAGCGCGGCGACCGCAGCGGATGCTACGGCAGAGACCGGCGCTGAGGCCCAGAAGGCCCCGGAGAGCTATGGAAGCGTGAAGCTTGGACAGTACAAGGGGATCGATATTGAGGTCTCCGAGGTTAAGGTGACGGATGAGGAGCTGGAGAGCTATATCTCCGGGATACTGTCCGCGAATCCGGAGGAGACCGAGGTGGAGCGCCCGGCGGCAGAGGGCGATGTGGTGAATATTGACTACAGCGGCACGAAGGACGGGGTGGCCTTTGACGGCGGCACGGCGACCGGTTACGATCTGAAGCTCGGCAGCGGCAGCTTTATCGATGGCTTTGAGGACGGGCTGATCGGCGCGGTGAAGGGCGAGACCAGAAGCCTGAATCTGACCTTCCCGTCGGAGTACCATCAGGCCGATCTCGCAGGGCAGGCCGTGGTCTTTGAGGTCAAGGTCAATGCCGTGAAGGAGTCGAAGGAAGCGACGCTCGACGATGCCTGGGTGGAGAAGTACACGGAGGGCGCACAGAAGACGGTGGACGAGTATAAGGCGGCGGTGCGCGCCCAGCTCACAGAGCAGAGGGAGAAGAGAGAGCGGAGCGCGGAGCTTGGCTCCGCAATTCAGAAGGTTATGGATGCCTCCAGCTTTGAGATTGCTCCGGAGGCGCTGCAGTACGAGATGGAGCAGCAGAGGGCCGGTATGGAGGCCCAGCTTGCCCAGTACGGCATGGATTTGAATTCTTATCTCGACAGGCTCTCCATGTCACAGGAGGACTACGATAAGCAGGTTGAACAGGCAGGCGAGAGCGCCGCAAAGCTGAGGCTGCTCATTGACGGGATCTTCGATGCGGAGGGCTTCACACTCGGTGACTCGGACTATAAGGAGCTCGAGAAGCAGTATGGCTACTCAAAGAGCATGCTTGTCTCCATGGCGGGACAGGACGCGGTGGATCTTGAGACCCGCTACCTGAAGGTGGCAAATCTCATTCTTGAAAAAGCAAATAAGATTCCGGCTGCGGAAACAGAGGCAGAGAGTGCGGCTGATGCTGGCAGTACCGCAGAGACGAACGCTCCGTAACGGCCTGCAGGAATCGGAAAGTGAATGGAATGGAGAGAAAGCTCTTCTTTTTTGATGTCGACGGTACGCTGATCGACGATGAGACAAAGATATGTCCGCAGAGTGCAGTGGAGGCGATACACTCTCTGCAGGCTGCGGGCCATCTGGTATTTATCAACTCCGGCAGAACACTGTGTTTTCTGGAGTATGAGATGGAGAATTTTGGAATTTCCTGTGCAGCCTGCGGCTGCGGCACACAGATCATCGTGAACGGAAATACGCTGATGGAGAAGCGCATCAGCCACCGGAGAGGGCTGGAGATTCGGAAGCTCATCCAGGAGCTGAAGCTCGATGCCGTGCTGGAGGCACAGGAGGCGATCTATTTTTCGGATCGTCCCTTCAAGAATCCGGAGATCATGGAGGGCCTTCTGGACTACATCAGCTGCTACGCGGAGACGGAGGTCAATGCCCTCGAGGACCATTCCTACGATTTTGATAAGTTCTGTATTCAGACCAGCCCGCTTTTTCCGGAGCGGGAGCTGGTCCAAAAGCTGGTGACGGAAGTGCCGGACTTTGACTGTATTGACCGCGGTCGCGGCTTCTATGAATTTGTGCCTCTCGGCTGCAGCAAGGGCAGTGCGATCAATTTTGTCCGGAAGCATTACGGCGTTCGTCCGGAGGACTGCTATGTCTTTGGTGACAGCGCAAATGATCTGACGATGTTTACCTCTGAGGCGGGACACCGCATCGCTATGGCTGTGCATGACACGGTGCTGGAGCCCTACGCGACTATGATTGCGGGGAAGGTTCTGGACGATGGTATTGCACAGGCGCTTCACGCGCTGAACGTGCTGTGAGGCGGGACAGAGCTTGCATATGGCCGGCAGAGTGCTGCCGGCCGGAGGAATAGCCATGCTTCTACATGATATCTATCTGGATGTACGTGCGACGCAGGAGAGAGATCCGGCGGCGCGGAGCTTTTTCGAGGTTCTGCTTCTGTATCAGGGCGTGCATGCGCTGATTGCGTACCGCATTGCGCACTGGTTCTGGCTGCGGCGCTGCTACTTTATCAGCAGACTCATCTCTCAGCTGTCACGCTTTATGACCCTGATCGAGATACACCCGGGCGCCCGTCTCGGACATGGAATACTGATTGACCACGGCACCGGTGTGGTGATCGGTGAGACAACGGAGGTCGGAGACAACTGCACGATCTATCAGGGGGTCACGCTCGGCGGCGTAGGAACAAAGAAGGGAAAACGCCATCCTACCATAGGCAACAATGTGACAATAGGGGCAGGAGCAAAAATACTGGGCTCCTTTGAGGTCGGAGACAACTGCAAGATTGCTGCCAATGCTGTGCTGCTGAAGCCACTTCAGGCGGATTCCACCGCAGTCGGGATACCTGCGCGGCCGGTGCGTGTCGGCGGGCGTTCCGTGAGCCGGCCACACGCCTACAGTGCGGATCTCGGACAGCTGCAGGACAGAATTGAGCAGCTGAAGCGGCGTGTGGATGAGCTGGAGCAGGAGCTTGCCGCGCAGAGGAGCCCGGATATACGGCGGGGCGCATGAACGAAAAGATGTATGATACTCTGAGAGAGGCGAAGGAGGGGACAGCTTATGTGTACCTCCTTCTTTGCGCAGATGGAAGCTATTACTGCGGTTATACGACGGATCCGATGCGGCGACTTGAGACACACAATGCCGGGAAGGGTGCAAAGTACACGCGGAGCCGGAGGCCCTGCACACTTGTATATGCGGAGCGTTGCGACTCAAAGAGTGCCGCGCTGCAGCGGGAGTGCGCTCTGAAGCGTCTGCGACATGAGGAAAAGGCGGCGCTTGCCGCCTGCTGGAGTGCAGAGCAGAGAGAGGGATTTTTATGACGGAGCTGGAGATATTGTTTGAGGATCGCGACATTCTGGTCGCTGTGAAGCCGGAGGGAGTGGAGAGTGAGGCGGCCAGAGGGCTTGCACCGGATATGGTGAACCGGATCAGAAATCACCTCTCCGTCAGCGGAAAGGAACCCTATGTCGCTGTGATTCAGCGTTTGGATAAGCCGGTTACAGGTATCATGGTCTTTGCAAAGAACAAGGAGAGCGCTGCGGCTCTCTCCCGGGAGCTGCGCGAGGGAGGCATGAAGAAGAAATACCGGGCAATACTCTGCGGTCAGCCGAAGGAGAAGCAGGGGAGCTTTTCCGACTGGCTTGTGCATGAGACGAAGGGAAATGTGACGCGCTGCGGGCGTAAGGGAGAGCCGGGCGCGAAGGAGGCGAGGCTAAATTACAGGCTGCTCAGAAAGAAGTTTACCGCGGGGGAGCAGATCTCCGAGGTGGAGATCGAGCTGCTCACCGGAAGGCATCATCAGATCCGGGTGCAGTTTGCTTCCCGTGGACTGCCGCTGATGGGGGACAGAAAATATAATCCCGCATATCGGGAGACAGCGCCGCGGGGACTCTGTGGAAGCACAGAGCTGGGTGCGCGGCTCTGTCTCTGCGCCTGTTCGCTGGAATTTACGCATCCGCGGAGCCGGAAGCGTCTTCACTTTGCCATTGAGCCGCCCTGTCAGCTGTGACGGAGCGCGTGCAGCCGGCAGAAAAACGACTGAGAGGCAGGAGGCGCGGGGCAGTCTTCTGCCTAAGGAAGCCTTCGCCCTCCGCGGTCCGGGATGCCGAGCAGCTGACGGTACTTGTTTACTGTGCGTCTCGCAATGACAATGCCGCTGCGCGCAAGGACCGCGCGTATTTTTTCATCACTGAGCGGATGTGTCTTGTCTTCTGCGTCGATGATCTCCTGTATCTGCTGCTGTACCTGCTCGGGGGTCTTTTCAATGCCGGAGTGCTGATCAATAGCGGCGACCGAGCTCAGAAAGTAATTCAGGGGGAAAACACCCCAGCTGCACTGTAAAAACTTATTGCTGAGAGCCCTGCTGATGGTAGATTCGTGCAGGGAGAGCGCCTCCGAGAGCTCCGAGAGCTTCAGGGGGCGTTTGTGACCCGGTCCCAGACGGAAGAAGCTGTTCTGCCGCTCGACCAGGACACGAGAGAGAGCGGAGAGCGTGGAGCTGCGGCCTGCGAGGTCGCTTTGCACAGCCTTCGCCTGCCGGAGCTTTTCTTTCAGATAGCGGCCGGTCTCCTTGTCCGGCGGGTTTTCCGCCATGGAGAGGTAGCTTTTGTTCAGGGTGAAGCGCGGATACTGGTACTCATTCACCAGTATTTCAAAGTGATCCTCGAGCTTTATGACGACGACATCCGGATGTATATAGGGGAGCTGTATCCGGTCGCTGAAGGCACCGCCGGGCTTCGGGTTCAGGGATTGTATTTCAGCGACTGCGCGCGCGATTGCTTCAGGGCTCTCCTGAAGCTTCCGGGCGAGCAGGCTCAGGTGGTGCTTTGCAATATCGGGGAGATGCTCACGCACCAGAAGCTCTGCGAGCGGTGCGTGCTCGGGCCTGCGGGAGAGCTGCAGCAGCAGACAGTCCTTCAGGTCCCTTGCGCCGACACCTGCCGGATCCAGGTTTCGAATGTCCTGGAACAGCTGCTTCACAGTCGGGAGCGGGAGTGCAAAGCGCGCCGCGACCTCTTCTGCAGACTCATTGAGGTAGCCGCGCGCGTCGATCGACGCGAGGAGAAAATCGAGTGCGCGCCGCTCCCCGGTGCTGTAGCGGTTCAGAAGAAGCTGCGCGCGCAGATAGTCGGCGAGCGTCTCCTCCTGCTGTGTGTAGTCCGGAATACTGTCTTCGCTGCTGTCGGCGTGATCTGCCTCGTAGTATATGCGGTTCTGCCTGTCGGCTTGAGAGAGCCAGTCGAGCTGTCGCTGAAGCTTTGCCTGTCGGGCGAGCTCGCTGGAGAGCGCGGCGCGCCCGGCCCCGGAGTCCTGAAGCTCAAGCAGGGGATTTTCGAGGGCGAGCTGCTCGATATAGCTCTCCAGCTGGAGTGTGTTCATCTCCAGCAAATGGAGTGTCTGGAGCATTTTCTGTGTGATCTGCTGTTTCTGTGAGAGCTGTAATTCCAGCTGCATGAAGGGCCTCCTGAAATGATGTGTGCCGCCCTGCTGTATCGCGGACAGCGCGATGGCGCCAGAAGCATATCTGTATGTGTCGGAAGATGATTGTGCTTTGTCGTGACCTTAACAGTATCATAGATAGAAAAAACATAATGTGCAAGCAGACAGATCTGCACGGTAGTGCGGGACTGCCGTGCGGAAGAGGAGGATACGGGATGAAAAAACAGGAGAGGGAGAGCCTGCGATTGCTCGTTCTGGAGCTCAGAGAGGAGCGGAAGCGGCTCGCGCAGGCGCTTCGCGAGGGATGCTCCTGCGACAGTGCGGGGCTGCTTAAAAAGAGAGCCGCGCTGGATGCGCTTCGTGAGGGCGCGGATCAGAGCTTCCTTTCTATGTCGGAGAAGGAGCGCTACAGTGCGAAGGGGGAGGCCATGGAGGAGGAGCTTGCCGTCATGGAGGATGCGACAGACCTGCTGGATGCGGCGCTGCAGCTCCTCAGAGAGACAGACAGCCCGGAGGAAGCGGCAGAGCTGCTCGCGGATGCAGCCGACTATCTCGCTGATCTTTTGTGAGTGAGAGCACAGCCTGCGGGAAATAACGCGCAGTGTCAAAACATTAAAAAACACATGAAGAATCAGGAGGTTCTGTAAAAAAGTATCCCTGGTACCATAGTATTTTTCGTGAATTTCTCCTAAAGTGATAAAGAAAGGACGCATTGACAGCGAGGCTGTGAAGAAGACAGAAGAAGTCTGGTTTGGAATGCGGAAGTAATGCAGAGCACTGGTGAAGAAAGGAGAAGGGAATGAAAAAGAGAGTATGGAAAGGAGCAGCCCTCCTGATCGCATTGTCTATGCTCGCGGCCTGTGGAAAGGGAGAAGCAGAGAAGCCGACGGAGTCCGCAGAGTCGAAGGGGGAGGAGAGCGCAGCGCAGGAGCCCGGGGAGCGCTTTGCAGATCGCAAAAAGCTGGAATTTGAGCATTTCACCCTGTATTATCCGGAAAAGTGGAAGCTCGATGAGGATTCCACGGAGGAGGATGAGAGCTATGCGAAGGCCTCGCTCTATCTCGGAGAAACGCCGGACGACTCTGATACAAATGTTCTCATCACAGCCTCGGAGCAGAGTTCCTATTCCTTCCGGAAGGATGTATGCCGTTATGGCATAGATTTAAGAGAATACGCGGAAGGCAAGGCAGAGAAGCGCAGCTTTGGAGATCTGGAGCTGACAATATGCCCGGGCTGGAGCGAAGACAGCAGCACGCTGTTCTGCCGGGACGAGGCGTCCGCGACGACCGTCGATGTAGAAGTGGAGGGCGATGTCGGCGGAGAAGAGGTCAGGGAAGTACTTGAGGGTCTGGTTCTGACACTAAAGGACGAGGGAGAGAAGGATGCTCCCTACCCATGGGAGGGCGAGCCCTACACACCGGAAATTAAGCCGCAGATGGTCGGCAGCTACACCATAGATGCAGAGTATATTCCGTTTGAGGAGCCGTATACCAGCTTTGATATTATGGAGTACCGTTTTGATACGGTGGGGGATCAGCTCTGCCTGCTGCATGAGAAGCAGCTAAGCTACTTTACGCTTCAGGGTGATAAGCTCGTAAAGGGGAAAGAGCTGGAGCTCGAGAGGGACTGTGATGATATCTCGTCGGATCACAGCGGCATGCTGTATCTCTCTCCGGGGATCGGTGATGTGATGGGTGTGAAGGACGGCGTGATGACCTTCCAGTCAACAGTCGATGGTTATCTGCACATGCATCCGTCAGGTGAGTGGGGGATCAGCTACTGGGTTGGCTCTGATACGCAGAAGATCCGTAATCAGGGCGGAAACCTCGTCTCCGAGCCGTGGATACTGACCAATATGTCGGATGCGGCGGCGCGACAGGGCATTTTTTCCATGGTAGATTCCGTTGCGATCTCGGACAGTCGTATCATGGTCAGCGGAAATGCGGAGCTGGAGGGCGGCGAGGAGGATAAGCGTCTCGTCGTGTACGATTATGACGGAAACACGCAGCTTGAGTTCGGCGGAAGAGAGGGAAACGATCCGGATATGATCGGCTATATCACAGCTATGGTCGAGACGGAGAACGGCTATATTGCAACGGACGGCAATATGCGGGATATTTTCTTCTGGAGCAAGGACGGAACCTATGTGGGCACCGTTGACGTGAAGGAGTTTTTGGGTACAAGATACCCCTGGATTGAGGATATGCGGATGGCAGAGGACGGGTCAGTCCTGCTGCTGATGACGCAGGAGCGGGATGATGAATCTGCCTCTGAGCTGATGGTGTTCCGCATGAGCGGTTTCTGAGTGCAGTACAACAGCTCTCACGGGTAAAAGAGGTGACGGAGTGCGTCGGGCGATCATCGCCCGGCGCACTTTCTCGATTCCGGAAGTGTGTGCAAAGCTGTGTGGTACGGCGGGAAGCGCGCGCACTTTCATTGCATTTTGGTTCCGGCTTTGTTAAAATAAGCTGATTCAAAGGCATCCTGCGGGGCGGCAGCATCACCCCCGTTATTGCTCTGAATAGTTGGCCTGTACGCACTGGTCGGACAGGCTTATGGAGGTTAAGAGAGCTGTGAGATATGAGAAGAACAGAAAGATAATGGGCATGGATGAACTTCAGTTTCGGAAGTTCCTGCGCTTTCTCGCTCTGCCGGGCGCTGCACTTGTGCTGATCGTGCTGATCCTCATTGCAGATCTGCCGAAGCGCAGAGCCGCCGCAAGGGAGAGCTCTGCTGTGGCGGAGAGCCTGGAACAGGCAGAGAGCAGCGAAACAGAGGAGAGTGCGGAGGAGACAGAGCCCTATGATTACGCGAATGCGGCGCCGGAGCGCTGTGCGGAGGAGGAAGTCAACGCACTGGTCAGCGATTTTCTTCGTGCACGGGTCAGCGGAGATGCGGATGAGATGCTCCGCGTCTTCGGCATCACGGATCAGACCGGGCTTGAGGCGCTGCGTCAGAGTATGTCAGAGGAGAGGAAGTTGTATGAGTCCTTTGAAAATACGGTCAATTACATTATTCCGGGAATCGGGGAGCAGAGCTGGATCGTCTATATCAGTACGCAGGCGTGGTTTCGGAAGATCGAGACGCCCGCACCCATGCTGATGCGCGCCTACATTGTGAGGGGCGAGGATGGGAGCTGTCACATGAAGGAGGAGAGCACACTGACGGAGGAGGAGGCAGCGGCGGTGGCAGCTGCGGATGCCTCTGAGGCGGTGCGCCGCATGAGCAGCGCGCAGCGCAGCGAGCTCGCAAAGGCGGTGGTGAGCGATGCGAAGCTCGGCTCTCTCTATGAGCGGCTTCGCGTCGGCGCGACGGAGGCGGAGACAGTCGCAGAGGAGAGCAGTGAGGCGGCAGGGATCGAGGATGCTGTCGTGGAGATAGGCGGCGCTTCCTCTGCCGCAGAGGAGAGCGGCGGAACAGAGCAGGTATCAGAGAATACAGAGGAGAGCGCAGCGGGGACGGAGACGGACGCAGCAGAGGAATCCGCTGCAGAGAGTCAGGAGAACAGCGCAGAGTCAGAGAGCGCAGAGAGGACAGCACAGTAAATGGACGTATCGGAATTTAATTATGAACTGCCGGAGGAGCTGATTGCACAGGATCCGCTGGAGGACCGCTCGGCGTCCCGGCTGCTGGTACTGCACAGGGAGAGCGGAGAGCGGGAGCACAGGCATTTCCGCGATATTCTGGAATATCTCAGAAAAGGAGACTGCCTGGTCATCAATGACACAAAGGTGATCCCCGCGCGTCTCATCGGCGCAAAGGAGGGGACGGGCGCGAAGATTGAGGTGCTGCTTCTCACGCGGAAGGAGGACAATATCTGGGAGACGCTCGTGAAGCCGGGAAAGAAGTGCCGCATCGGGACGGTAATCAGCTTTGGAGACGGGCTTCTGCGGGGAAAGGTAGTCGGGCAGACCGAGGACGGAAACCGCTTCATACAGTTCTTTTACGAGGGGATATTCGAGGAGATTCTGGATCAGCTCGGGCAGATGCCTCTGCCGCCCTATATCCGGCATCAGCTGAAGGATAAAAACCGCTACCAGACCGTGTACGCGGAGCATGAGGGGAGTGCGGCGGCGCCGACGGCGGGACTGCACTTCACAAAGGAGCTGCTGGAGGAGATACGCAGTGCGGGAGTGGATATCGTCCATGTCACCCTGCATGTGGGGCTTGGGACCTTTCGTCCGGTGAAGGAGAAGGATATTCTGAAGCACCATATGCACTCTGAATACTATATCGTCACGCAGGAGGCGGCGGATCGCATCAATGCGGCGAAGGCGGCGGGAGGACGCATCATCTGCGTCGGGACGACCAGCTGCCGGACGCTTGAATCTGCGGCAGATGAGCACGGAATTCTGCACGCGAAGAGCGACTGGACGAATATTTTCATCTACCCCGGGTACCGGTTCAAAATCCTGGACTGTCTCATCACAAATTTTCACCTGCCGGAGTCCACGCTGGTGATGCTGGTCAGTGCGCTGGCCGGGCGGGAGCAGATACTTGCGGCCTACGAGGAGGCGGTGCGGGAGCGCTACAGATTCTTTTCGTTCGGTGACGCGATGTTTATAGACTAGCACCGATCGTTTACATTTGTAATGTGAAGGTTCCGGAGAGTATCATTGCTTTCTATGCGGATCATTGTTTATGAAAACAGGGCGAAGATTTCGCCTGCACAGGCAGGAGAGGGGCGCTCACAGCTCCGGACGCAGTCCGGAAGAAAATCAGAGGATTATTATGTTTGAATGGTCGAACGGTGCGATGCGCATCAATAAATTCCTGAGTGCGAGCGGCTACTGCTCGCGGCGGGAGGCGGATCGTCTCATCGAGGCGGGCAGGGTCACCGTGGACGGAGCTCCGGCGGAGCTCGGAACCGTGGTTGAGCCGGGAATGCGCGTCAGGGCGAACGGACAGGAGCTCGGCGGTGTGGAGGGATTATCGGGCAGAAAGCCGGTGCTGATTGCGGTCAATAAGCCGGTCGGCGTGGTCTGCACAACCAGCGACAACGACCGCGCACCGAATATTGTCGACATGGTGGAGTATCCGGAGCGCATCTATCCGATCGGCCGTCTGGACAAGGATTCCGAGGGGCTCATTCTCCTCACAAATATGGGAGAGCTGGTGGATGAGATACTTCGCGGATCAAACGGACATGAGAAGGAGTATCTTGTGCGCGTGGACAAGGCACTCACGGAGGGCTTTGTCGAGCATATGCGCCGGGGCGTGCATCTGAATGAGCTGCAGCTCACGACCCGTCCCTGTAAACTGGTGATCCGTGACAAGACGAGCTTCTATATTACGCTGACGCAGGGGCTGAACCGTCAGATCCGCCGCATGTGCGAGGCGCTGGGCTATCATGTGGTCAGCTTAAAGCGTCTGCGCGTGATGAATATACGGCTCGGCGGGCTGAAGTCCGGGAGCTGGAGAAATGTGACGCCGGAGGAGCTGAAGACGCTCTCCGGGATGCTGAAAAAGGACAGCTCTGCAAGGCGTCCGGCGCCGCAGGCTTCTTCCGGCAGCGGCAGTGCCTCGGGTTCCGGAACAGATCGTGCGAGGAGAGGCAGCGCGGCGAAGAGGAAGCGTCTCTCCGCTGTGGATCGCCGCCGGGACGAGAACTACAAGGAGAGACAGCGCGCTTACTTCAAGCGTCGCAGACAGGACGATGAGAGCAGCAGAGGCAGTGGCGGAAAGAGCGGCAGAAGGAGAGGCTGATGAAGCAGGATGGCGGAAAGCTCGCCCGCATGCATGAGCTGGTGACACAGCTCTCTCAGGCGGCGCGGGCCTATTATCAGGAGAGCCGCGAGCTCATGACAAACCTTCAGTATGATCAGCTCTATGATGAGCTGCTGTCACTGGAGGCGGAGACGGGGACGGTGCTCTCCGGGTCCCCGACGCAGCAGGTGGGCTATGAGATACTCTCCGCGCTCCCGAAGGAGGAGCACGAGAGTCCTATGCTCTCCCTCGACAAGACAAAGGACGAGGGAGCGCTGCTTGGCTGGCTCGGCGCGCAGCGGGCGCTGCTCTCGTGGAAGCTGGACGGACTCACGGTTGTGCTGAGTTACCGGGACGGAGCGCTTCAGAAGGCGGTGACCCGCGGTAATGGTTTGCAGGGAGAGGTGATCACCGCAAATGCGCGGATGTTCCGGAATGTTCCGCTGCGCATTCCCTTTCAGGGCGAGCTCGTCCTGCGGGGGGAGGCGCTGATCCGCTACTCGGACTTTCAGAAAATCAATGAGAGCATCCCGGAGGCAGAGGCGCAGTATAAGAATCCGAGGAATCTCTGCTCCGGCTCAGTGCGTCAGCTGGATCCCGGCGTTACGCGGGAGCGCGCGGTATACTTCAACGCCTTTGCGCTGGTAAAGGCGGAAGGGGTCGATTTCCGGAATTCCCGCGAGGCGCAGTTTCGCTTTCTTGCCGCCATGGGCTTTGATGTGGTGGAGTATGTTCCGGTGACAGCGGAGAACCTTTTGCAGGAGCTGCATCATTTTGAGGCGCGGATCGCGGAAAATGATTTCCCCTCGGATGGACTGGTGCTGCTTCTGGAGGATATCGCCTACGGAGAGTCGCTCGGCGCGACGGCAAAATTTCCGCGGAACGCCATTGCCTTCAAGTGGGGGGATGAGACGCGGGAGACCGTGCTTCGAGAGATCGAGTGGAGTCCCTCACGGACCGGACTCATCAATCCCGTCGCAATCTTCTCTCCGGTGGAGCTCGAGGGCACGACTGTGAGCCGCGCGAGTGTCCACAATGTGAGCATACTGAAGGCGCTGAAGCTTGGTGTCGGCGACCGTATCACGGTGTACAAGGCAAATATGATCATTCCGCAGATTGCAGAGAATCTGACAGAGAGCGGCACGGCGGAGATTCCGGCGCACTGTCCGGTCTGCGGAGCTGAGACAGAGCTGCACCGGGAAAATGAGATCGAGACGCTGCTCTGTCCCAATCCGGACTGTGTGATCAAGAAGATCAAGCGTCTTGCACTCATGACGAGCCGGGATGCGCTGAATATTGAGGGACTCTCAGAGGCGACGCTGGAGAAGCTCATCGCCGCGGGCTTTATTCATGAGTATGCGGATCTCTTCCGGCTGGAGCGGTATCGCGCGGAGATCGCGGCGCTGGAGGGCTTTGGAGAGAGGTCGGCAGAGAAGCTCATCGCCGCAGCGGAGCGGGCAAGGCGGACGACGATGACGCGCTTTGTGTATGCGCTCGGGATACCGGGGATAGGTTTGCAGAATGCAAAGATGCTGAACCGGCACTTCAGGGGCTCGGTGGAGCGCTTCCGGGCCGCGGCGGAAGAGGAGCTCTGTGAGATCGAGGGGATAGGCGAGGTGCTCGCGCATGCCATACGGGTATTTCTCGATGACGCGGAGCATGCGAGGCTGATGGACGCGCTGCTTCAGAGTCTCTCACTCGCGGAGGCGGAAGAGGACGCGGACAGCGTCGCAGCGGAGCGCTTTGCCGGAAAGACCTTTGTGATCACCGGCAGCATTACCCATTTTAAAAACAGAGAGGCACTGAAGGAATATATTGAGGCCCGCGGCGGAAGGGCGGCGGGGAGTGTCAGCGCGAAGACGAGCTATCTCATCAACAATGATAAGGAGTCCGCTTCCTCCAAGAACAGGAGGGCCCGGGAGCTCGGAATTCCGGTGCTCTCGGAGGAGGATTTTCTGAAACTGGCAGAAGGGAGTGAAGGCAATGCCGATTCGGATTCAGAATGATTTGCCCGCAAAGGCGATACTGGAGCAGGAGAATATTTTTGTCATGGACGAAAACCGCGCGATGTCGCAGGATATTCGTCCGCTGCAGATTCTGATTCTCAATCTCATGCCCCTGAAGGAGGACACGGAGCTGCAGCTGCTGCGTGCGCTCTCCAACACGCCGCTGCAGGTGGACTGCAGCTTTCTCATGACAAAGTCTCATGAGGCGACGCACACGAGCAAGAGCCATATCAGCAAGTTCTATACGTATTTCGAGGAGATACGCAGACAGAGCTTTGACGGCATGATTATCACCGGGGCTCCCGTGGAGAATATGCCCTATGAGGAGGTGACGTACTGGCCGGAGCTCTGCCGCATCATGGAGTGGAGCCGGACGCATGTGACCTCGACCCTGCATCTCTGCTGGGGGGCGCAGGCGGGGCTTTACTTCCACTATGGGGTTCCGAAGTATCAGCGCGAGACAAAGCTCAGCGGCGTCTACTGCCACGAGCTCCTGCACCACAGCGTGCCGCTGGTGCGCAGCATGGATGACTATATGTACTGTCCGCATTCCCGCTGGACGGAGGTACGGAAGGCGGATATTCTGAAGCATCCGGAGCTGAATATTCTTGCGGAGAGCGTGGAGGCGGGGGTGCTGCTGCTCATGAATCAGGACGGCAGCCAGATCTTCATGCAGGGGCACCCGGAGTACGACAGAATGACGCTGGATACCGAGTACCACCGCGATCTTTCGCGCGGGCTGCATCCGGCGCTCCCGGTAAATTACTATGACAATGATGACCCCGCGTCGCGTCCGCGGCTCAAGTGGAGAAATATGGCGAATACTCTGTACACGAACTGGCTGAACTACTATGTCTACCAGGTGACTCCGTACATACTGGAGGAGAAAGGACTGTAAGGGCTTATGATTCAGGATTTTGTGAGCTCGCTCTGGAACTACCGTGCCTATCCGGACTTCCTGAAGCGAAGGAAACATCATGTATTTTTTTTCGGAGCTTTCTTAAGCCTGCTTTTCTGGCTCTTCACGGTCTGTGTTCCGGTGATCGGCTTTCAGCTGAGAACGGGGGGGCTTCACAGCTATCTGCAGGAGAAGCTGCCGGACTTTGTCTTTGAGCTGAAGGGCGGGAAGCTGAGCGCAAATCAGCATTTTCGCTACGCGACCGGGCGTGTCTATATCGACGTCAATACGGACGCGGACAATCAGCTGGAGCTGAATTCACAGGACATGCGTACCCTGCTTGCGCTGAACGACGTGGTGCTTGCCGTGAATTCCGAGCGTCTCATCTACAAGGCGGGCCCCACGGAGGCGCTGCAGCCGAGCAATGTTCAGCTGATCGAGTTCTCGCAGGCGGAGGATCTGAGCTTCCGGAAGGCAGATGTCCTAAAGATGGTGCCCTATCTGGTGCGTGCGGCAATCCTCGTCATGGTGCTGACATATTTCATACAGCTCGCGGGCTTTTTCCTGTGGCTGCTGGTCATTGCGGCCTTCGGGCGCCTGCTCGGGATGGTGCTGGGCGTGCGGCTTCGCTACGGCGATATCTACAAGCTCTCTGCGTACACGCGGAGCGCACCGGTGCTGCTGGGAGCGGTGCTCTTTCTCTTCGACTTTGCGCTGCCGGAATACGCCGGACTGAGTATGCTCTATTCGCTCTTTGTGCTGTCCAGAGTGTTCCGTTATCTGGTACTGGAGCGTCTGGCGGTGCAGGAGGCTCCGGGGAGTGCGCAGCGGAAACAGCGCATCGCGACGCCGAAGAGCCCGGATGAGGAGGAGAATGCAGAGCTGTCCCGTCAGAGAGATGAGGCCGCAGATGCAGAGCTGCCGCAGCGGGATGAGACCGTGCCCGCGCAGCGGCCGGGTGCAGAGGCAGAGAAGACGCCGACAGAGCCGGGTGCCGCGGCAGTGGCTCCTGCGAGAGGGGAAGCGGACCGTGTGCATCCTTCGGAGACAGAGGAGGATATGAAGCCGCAGAAGGAGCCGGAGCTGCTGCTCCCGAAGAGGCTGAATCACAGCGATATACGTCCGAGCGACGGCTGGAGCTTCGGAACAGAGGAGAGCCGGGAGAGTGCAGAGACGGGAGCGCCCTCAGATGCGGACGGCGAAAGTGAGCGGCATGAGTGAGCGGGTGATCGTCGGCATGTCCGGCGGAGTGGACAGCTCGGTTGCGGCCTGGCTTTTAAAAAAGCAGGGCTATGATGTGATCGGCGTGACGATGCAGCTCTGGCAGGATGCCTTTTACGAGACGCGGGAGATGCAGAAAAAGAGCTGCGCCTCTCAGGCCGCGGAGGATGCCCGTCGCGTGGCCGGGCAGCTGGGAATTCCGCATCAGCTCGTGGATTTTCAGGAGGAATTCAAAAAGGGCGTGGTCGATTACTTCGTGGAGGAGTACCGCTGCGGCAGGACACCGAATCCCTGCATCGTCTGCAACCGGCGCATCAAGTGGGAGGCGCTGCTTGGGCGCGGGCGGGAGCTCGGCGCGGACTATATTGCGACGGGACACTACGCGCGGATATTGCAGCTCCCGGGAGGGCGGTACACGCTGCGGAGCTCGAAGACTGCGGAGAAGGATCAGACTTACGCGCTGTATCAGCTCACGCAGGAGCAGCTTTCGCACACGCTGATGCCGGTCGGCGAGTATACAAAGAACGAGATACGCGCGCTTGCGGCAGAGGCCGGGCTCACAGTCGCAGACAAGCCGGACAGTCAGGAGATCTGTTTCATTCCGGATCAGGACTATACCGGATTCATAGAGAGGAGACTCGGTGCGGTGCCGCCGGAGGGGAATTTTGTCCGGGCAGACGGAACAGTCATCGGCAGGCACAGAGGCATCACGCACTACACCGTGGGGCAGAGAAAGGGACTGGGAATCGCCCTGGGACATCCGGTTTTTGTGACAGAGCTGCGCCCGGAGACCAATGAGGTTGTGATCGGGGAAGCCGAGGAGGTCTTTACCGACACACTCTTTGCCACACAGCTCAACTGGATGGCGGTCGAGGGGCCCGGCAGCGCACCCTTGAAAGCGAGGGCAAAGATCCGCTATAATCACAGGGGAGCGGACTGCACGATTTTTTCAGATGGCTCAGATCGTGTGAAGGTAGTCTTTGACAGCCCGCAGCGTGCGGTGACGCCGGGGCAGTCAGTGGTATTTTATTCGGAGGACGGCTATGTGCTCGGGGGTGGTACGATATTGTAGGGGCTGCGTCCTGCTGCTCGTCAGTCTGCTGACGCTCTGTGCCTGCGTCGGAAACCCGGTCTGGACGGAGAGGTTCTGGGAAGCCTGAAGCATGGCGCCTATGTGCAGCGGATCGGAAGGAACAGCCGCGCTTTTCTTGCGGTGGTACAGGCGCAGGATATTTTGGGATTGGGAAGCGAATCCCGCATGAATACGCCTGCCACTGTGGGCGAAAACTGGCGCTGACGAGCGACGGAAGGAAGCTTTACGGCGACGCTTGCAAACGAACTTCGGAACGAGATGGCGGCTTGTAAACGAATCAACGGCGGAGCCTGAGACGCCTCATAGCTTCCCCACAATAGATCTGCGTATTGAAAAGCGAGACAGCCCCAGGGCTGTCTCGCTGATTGTTTTGATTGCTTGATGCAGGGATTTCAATGGTGTCATCCCTTGTTCAGTCAGTGGATCCAGGCGCCGCTGGCATCGACACGGTAGCCGTCCGGCGTCATTTCGCCCGCATACATTGCTCCTTGCGGATGGGATGGAGTTCCCACCGGCTCCAGGTAGTACCACTTACCGTTGCTGAGCTGTTTCCAGCCGGTCATCATTTTTCCCAGCTCCGCACCCTTTGCTTCGCTCAGGTAGTACCAACGTCCGCCGGCGGAAAACCAACCGGTGCGGAGGTAGCCGGCTTCATCGAAGGCGTACCATGCGGTGCCGCCGCTGTAGGGAAGCATCTTCCATTCGTTCTTCGGATAGGAGCCGTTGCTGTAGCGGAACCAGAAGCCCTTTGCATCCTGAATCCAGCTGCCGCTGTTCCGGAAGCCGATAGGATTGCTGTTCGCAGCCCTCTGTCCGCCGGAGGAGCCGCCGGAACGGCCGCCGGAGTGCCCGCCGGAATGTCCGCCGGAAACTTTGGACCAATGGGCGTACACAGTCTTGTTCGCACCGAAGGTGTGCTGCCGCTTGATTTCCGTTCCGCCCTGCGCTGCGGTGAACCACCCCTCAAACAAATAGCCGCTGCGGGTCGGAACAGGGAGATGGGAGAGCTTTCCGTCGGTTCCGGTTGTCATCTCGGCAGGTTCCACGGTTCCGCCGTTTGCATCGAAGCGGATCCGATAGCAGCCCGAGGGAAGAGAGCCCTTCAAGGTCCACTTTGCGTAGAGGGTCATGTCCTGTGTGACGCGGTCGTTTGCAAAGTTCCAGGCATTTCTGCACGCTGCATCCCGGTACCATCCGCCGAAGTCATAGGACGCATCGGTTGGAGCTGCAGGCGCTGTGATGGCTGCGCCGGAGGCAGCGGTTAGGTCTGACGGCGCACTTCCGCCGTGTCCGTTTAAGTCGAAGTGAACGGTGTGCATGTTGGCAGGCGGCGTGTCGGCGAGTCCCACAGTGAAGGGAATTTCCTGAATGTTTCCGGCGTAGCTGGTGTGTTCAGGGCGCGCTTCCTCAAGGAACACCCAGAGCGTGTAGGATGCGCGGTCCGTCAGCCCCCGGGGAATGGCAACCTCCGCTTCACGGGCATCAGGATCGGCTATTTTTCCGTAGAAAAGCACCGTTTGGTTTTGATCAAGCAGCATGGCGGAAACCTGGTTTGCATACGGCATTGTGCCGGAGAGGGAGAGATTGATGGGTCCCCCTTCCCCAGCCGAAATAATTTCAGCAGGATTCGCGCGTCTTGCCGTGAAGCCGACGTTGTCGGTGCGAAGTGTCAGGGTCCATGCGTTGTGCGTGACCGAGGGAGTGATCGTTTCAGAAAAATCCTGGAGGGGGTTGTCAAGCAGCTGGGCAAAGAGTACGGACTCAAGCTTCAGGTTGAAGGCGGGGCTGATCCCGACCCCACCTTTGTCGGCACCATAGTTATAGATTATGCCTTGCTCATATACATACCCCGCGACATTCGACAGATCTTTATCAGGCGAACGCAGCCAGAAGTAGCCATTGTCTCCCCCCCGTTTTAACCGGCTTTTGGAATCATCATGCGTGTCTGAGTAGCCGTATTCCTTATGCTGAGCCTCTCTGGCATCGAGGAGAAAGAGCTTATCTCCCGCGCCGGAGAGCCTGCCGTACTTCAGCTGGATCCATGCCGGCCAATCGGCATGGGAGGAGGGGTCCTTACTCAGGTGGATGGCAGCCCGATCCTCCGGTCGAAAGGTACTTAAAAGACCACGCTCCTCATTATTCAGATAACTCCGAAGCGAACTATCCTTCCACACGTTGCTGGGGGTTGCACGAAGTTCGTCGAATTTTTTATCCTCAAGTATAATGTCACAGTCTAAGAACATGGTGGTTCCGCCGAAGTCCGTGGTCTTTTTGTCCAGGACGCGAAACGGGATGGCATCGGCTGTTTTCTCTCCGAACAGAATCCGGTCTCCTTCCCAGGGGCCATCTTGCGGCGCCTCCGGGTTTTGAATTCCCAGATCGTTTCCAATGTTTACGTTGACCGACCGCAGTTCCCGTTCGGCAGCCTGTGCTGTCAGGGACTGCACTGCGGAAAGAGAAAGGGCCGCGGCAAACAGCAGAGCGGTTCTCTTGTTCCATTTTCGCATTCGGTTCATAGATCTCTCCTTTTTTGGTTATTTTTTTCAGCTGAAACCACGGAAGCAACAGATTTTCACATGAAAAAAAGCCGCTGCCTTTGTGGTTGTGGCTTTTTGCTGAAAAGAACAGAGTGGTAGTTTAAGACCCTCCTTATGTCAGGCGGAGGCTCTTCCGGATCAAACAGATTTCCGGCGAAAAAATTTTACTTGATAATGAAAAAAAAGGCAAGAATTTTTTTCGAGAGGGGGAGAAAGCGGAAGAAGGGGAGAAGAGAAGGCGGGGAAAAAGAGGAGGCAGGGGAGAAGAGAAGGAACAGCAATTTGTTCGTGACAAAGCATAAGGTTTCTGCTATAATAGACAGCGATTGCCGCCGGAAGGGAATGCGCAGGCAGGCTTTGGAGAGTTACCCAAGCGGTTCAAGGGGGCGCACTCGAAATGCGTTAGGCCGGGTGACCGGTGCGTGGGTTCGAATCCCATGCTCTCCGCTTTTATAAAACCTCGGAAATACGCAGTTTGTTCATTAAACAAGCGCTTTCCGGGGCTTTTTATTTTCCGAAAAACGGTGCAGAGAAAACGGAAAAAGGAGTCTTAAAACAGGAGAAATGGTACACGTGTCACACCTGTGACTTTGTGATCTGTCCAAAGTGAGAGTGGGTAAAAAGCTCTGCCTTTTTAAAACTAGTATTAAATACTGCTTGATTTAGAAAATAAAATGGAATATGATTGAGCTGAGGCAAATATATCAGACTGTTGTGCCCTGCCTCCGGACACAGCGCAGAGACGGGAGGTAGCTGTGAATTTTAAAATCAAGGATCCGGGGAGCTTCCTGACACATTTTATTGCGATGCTGCTGTCAATCACGGGGCTGGCGCCGCTTCTATACCGCGTGGCGCAGCATCCGGGCCGTGGAAAGCTGGAGGTCTTCCTCATTTTTTCCGTGAGCTTTATACTTCTCTACGGGGCGAGCTCCGCCTACCATTTCTTTGATATATCCCCGCGGGTGAACCGCGTGCTGAAGAAGCTGGATCACATGATGATTTTTGTTATGATTGCCGGAAGCTACACGCCGGTGTGCCTTGTGGCGCTGGGAAATCGCACCGGCTGGCTCATGCTGCTCGCGGTCTGCGGCATTTCCCTGCTCGGCATGCTCATGAATCTTTTGTGGATCGGCTGTCCTCGCTGGGTGTCCTCTGTAATCTATATCGCACTGGGCTGGGTGTGCGCCTTTTCTCTCACAGAGCTTGTGCGGGTGCTGACCACAGCGGAATTCATACTGCTGCTCTCCGGAGGAATCATCTATACGATAGGAGGCATCATCTATGCTCTGAAGCTGCCGCTGCTCGGCGGGCGTTTTCGCTATTTTGGAAATCATGAGCTCTTTCACGTATTCGTGATGGCGGGTTCTGCCTGCCACTACGGGATGATGATGCTGCTTGCCTGAGCATGTTCTCTATGATTCTGAAATGAATTCACCACTGAAACAGTCTTTGCGGGAAAAAGCACAGCCGCTGCGTCCAAGATGGACGCAGCGGCTGTGCTTTTTCTTACTCTGCCATTGCTGTGATTACTTCTCGCTCATGTAGGGGTAGACGACTGCCGGAGAGGGAGAGAATGCCTCCTTTACTGCGTGGGCGCTGACCCAGCGGAGGATATTCAGCATGGTTCCGGCCTTATCGTTTGTGCCGGAGGCTCTTGCGCCGCCGAAGGGCTGCTGGCCTACCACAGCGCCGGTGCACTTGTCGTTGATGTAGAAGTTTCCGGAGGAGTTCCGGAGCGCCTTCTCCATCTTTACGATCACCTGGCGATCCTGGGCGAAGATGGCGCCGGTCAGAGCGTAGGGCGATGCGGTGTCGCAGATATGCATGGTCTCATCGAGCTTGTCGTCGTCGTACACATAGACGGAGACGATAGGCCCAAAGATCTCCTGTACCATGGACTCGTAGAGCGGAGAGCTGCAGCGGATCACGGTCGGCTGAACAAACCAGCCCTTGCTGTCGTCGTAGCTGCCGCCTGCGATGATCTCGCAGTCGGGGGAAGCCTTCGCGCGGTCGATGAAGCCCTTGCAGGTCTCAAAGGAAGCCTTGTCAATCACCGCGCCCATGAAGGTGTCAAATTCCTGTACGTCGCCGACCTTCAGGGAAGCCACCTGCTCCCTCACCTTCTTCTCGACCTCCGGCCATATGCTCTTCGGAACAAAGACGCGGGAGCAGGCGGAGCACTTCTGTCCCTGATACTCGAAGGAGCCGCGGACGATCGCTGCGCAGAGCGGATCAATATCAGCTGTGTTGTGTGCAAAAATGTAGTCCTTGCCTCCGGTCTCGCCGACCAGTCTCGGGTAGCAGTGGTAATTCGCGATATTCTCGCCGACCTGCTTCCATACGCCCTGGAACACGCCGGTGGAGCCGGTGAAGTGGAAGCCTGCGAGGTGCGGATCGCTCAGAACATACTTGGAGACATCGCTTCCGGAGCTCGGGATGAAGTTGATGACGCCCTTCGGCAGTCCGCAGTGCATGAGCAGCTTCATATAGTAGTAGTTAGAGAGCACCGCGGTGCGGGACGGCTTCCAGAGTGCCACATTTCCTACGATGGCGGGAGCAGTCGGAAGGTTGCCGCCGATGGAGGTAAAGTTAAAGGGAGAGATGGCGCAGATAAAGCCCTCCAGCGGACGGTAGTCCTGACGGTTCCAGATACCATCGGAGCTTGCGGGCTGCTGCTTGAAGATCTCCTGAGCAGACCAGACGCCGAAGCGCAGGAAGTCTGCGAGCTCTGCGATATCGATCTCTGCCTGGAACGCAGTCTTGGACTGTCCCAGCATGGTGGAGGCGTTCAGTACCTTTCTGTAGGAGCCGGTGATGCAGTCAGCAGCCTTTAAGAAGATTGCGGAGCGGTGCTCCCAGGGCATGGTTTCCCACTCCTCCTTGGCGGCGAGCGCTGCCTCGATCGCGAGCTTCAGCTCTTTCTCACCGGCCATGCAGCACTCTGCGATGATGTGACTATGATCGTGCGGCATGGTGACTTTGATGGTCTTCTCTGTGTAGATCTCCTCGCCGTTGATGATCAGCGGGATCTTTACGATCTGAGAGGACTGGCGCTGAAGCTCCTTCTTCAGCTCCTCGCGCTCCGGACTTCCGGGCATGTACCCCTTGAAGGGATCGTTTGCGGGCCTTTCAATGGTAAAGTAAGCGTTAGGCATGATGATTCTCCTTTCATACTGGTGAAATTACGCGAGTAAAATATGGAACAATTTCATGGTGCCAATATAATAACACTATATCACAATTTTAAAATTTGTAAATTTCATAATAGTATAAAATCATTAAAAATATTTTATGGGGGAATTTTTTGTAAAAAGAGGAGGCTTGGAGTGAATATAATATGAATAAATATGCAAAAATGGAACTGGGAATACATATCGGGAAATGTGAGAAGAGGAAATAATGATGTAGACAGAGCTTCATCTGAGGCAATATATCGCTTGATTTTGTTGAATTAATATAAAAAATATGGGAAAACAGGAGTTATATTGCCACTGAAGTGAATGAATTATATTTGCATGAAATATAGTTTGGGAAACATAACCCTAAGTTTAGCGCTTTTTTATAAAATCTTATTGCATTATTGACAATAATATACACTTTGTTATAATGAACTCAAGTTCGAACCTGAGTACAACGTTATACGATTCTCTTCAGCCTGATACCGTAAGAAAGCAAGATATGGGTTACAAGGAGGAAATGTATGGAAGCTATTAGCAAATTCGTTGACTGGGCAAATGGCCCTATCTGGGGCGTTGGAATGCTGGTTCTGATCGTCGGCTCAGGACTCTACCTGAGCATCGGCATGGGTTTCTTCCAGTTCAGGCATTTCAAGGATATGTGGAGCAGAATCATTGACAAGCAGGACTCTGACAGTGGCATCTCTTCCTTTGCCTCCTTCTGTACGACGATGGCCATGCGTATCGGAACCGGAAACGTGGCCGGCGTCGCGGTGGCGCTCTACAAGGGCGGTCCCGGCGCACTGTTCTGGATGGTGCTCGCGGGCATGACGAACTCCGCGGTGTGCTTTGCGGAGTGTACAGAGGCGGTTATCTTCAAGACCAGAATTGACGGTCAGTACCGCGGCGGCGGCACCTATGCTGCCGAGCGGGGACTCGGTTGGAAGGCCTACGGCGCATTTATGGCGGCAGTCATCATGATCGGCACTGGGGCATTCATGCCGGCGGCGGCTACCTACACGATCTGCGACGGCTTTGAGAACGCGCTCCACATTCCGATGGTTGTCTCTGCGGCAGTGATCGCGGCGGTTATGGCAGTGGTCGTGATCGGCGGCGTCAAGAGAATCAGCCAGGTTGCGGCGACTATCGTGCCGTTCATGACTGTGATCTATCTGGCCTGCACAATCATCATCCTCGTAATGAACATCACCCGTATTCCGGCGGCGATCTCCCTGATTCTTCAGTGCGCATTCAGCAAGCAGGCGCTGATGGGCGGCGGACTCGGAATTGCAATCCAGCAGGGTGTCAAGCGCGGAACCTTCTCCTCTGCCTCCGGCATGGGTGAGGCTTCTCCGACTGCTGCGGCAGCGGAGACGAGCCATCCGGTCAAGCAGGGTATGGCAAATGCGGCGGGCGTATGGCTCGACACGGTTATTGTATGTACGGCTTCCGGTATCATGATGATCCTGACCGGCTGCTACAACACGCAGTTTGGCTTCATCGGCGGCGAGCGCTTCCCGGCACTCCACGAGCAGCTGGTTACACTTGCGGCAGAAAATTACAGCGGTGTCAAGTTTGTGCAGATTGCAGTCTCGACAGTTATGGGTTCCGCAGCTCCGCTCTTTATTGCGGTAATGCTGGCGCTCTTCTCCTTCACCTGCCTGATCAGCTATTACTATGAGGCGGAGACCGGAATGATCTATCTCTTCCAGGGAGATGGCAAGGAGGCGGTCCGCAGAACGGCGACATGGGTGCTCAGAATCGGCATGCCGATCCTGATCTTCATCTGGGGAAATATTGAGAACAGCCTTGCATGGAACCTCTCCGATCTGGCGCTCGGTTTCACAACCTGGGTCAATATGCTTGTGGTTCTGCTCCTGTCCCCGAAGTGCTTTGCGGCATACAAGGATTACGAGGAGCAGATGGCAGCGAAGAAGGATCCGTTCTGGGATCCGCGGAAGTTTGACTGGAAGGGCATCGACAGAGAGATGTGGATGGATGTCAATAAGAAATATATCGAAGCGGAGTCCAAGTGATGCTCCCGCTGCGGTACATCGGCTGATATAAGAGAAAGGGAGCGCCGCCGGAGTCCGGCGGCGCTCCGGTGCGTATACGCTCACACAGGATGGACATGAAATACTCCGCAGCTGAGGCACTTTTACGCGTGATGAGCGATTCACGTTCCGACAGGGCAGGATATTCAGAGAACATGCTGCAGAGGCACTGTGCATACCTGAGACCACAGGTCTTATCGGATCAGACGGATAGCGCCGCGGAGACGCTGTACGGGAGAGGGACTTTAGCGTAGCAGCGAGGAGAAAAATTTACAAATAATTTACTTCTGTCGGATTGTATTTTCATGCGCTGTGATGTAGTATTGAACTAAAGACTAGAACGCAGTCTAGTTTGTGCTTCCGGCGGAGTCCTGTCGCGGAGTGTTTAGGAGATCTGCAGCTCTGGCCGAAGAGGGAGGCGGAAGGTCTTGGCTGAAGCAATTATCTTTAATATTCAGAAATTCTCAGTGCATGACGGCGATGGGATACGAACGACGGTGTTTTTTAAGGGATGTCCGCTGCGCTGTCTCTGGTGCCACAATCCGGAGAGTCAGCGGTACAAAAAAGAGCTGGTGTTTCATCACGACAAATGTACGGCCTGCGGGCGCTGTGTCCCGGCATGTCCGAGGCACTGTAATGTGCTGGATACCTCCGGGCCGGAGCTTCGCTTCGACCGCACTGCCTGTGAGACCTGCGGTGCCTGTGAGGAGGTATGTCTCGCCTCGGCACGTGAGGTCTGCGGCAGGAGCTACAGCATGGATGAGCTGGTGAAAAAGGCTGCCCGGGACAAGCTCTTTTACGATCAGTCCGGCGGCGGCGTGACGCTCTCCGGCGGAGAGGTTATGGCCCAGGACATGGACTATGTGGAGGAGCTGTGCAGGCGGCTGCATGAGCAGGGCATACGGGTGTATATCGACACCAGCGGCTACTGTCCCTATGAGAATCTGAAGCGCGTGCTGCCCTACACCGACATTTTCCTCTATGATATCAAGGCCATGGATCCGGAGGTGCACAGACGCTTTACCGGCGTGGACAATGCGCTGATTCTTGAGAATCTGAAGCGCTTAAGCGACGACGGAGCCGGAATTTATATCCGCATACCCACGGTGGGAGGCGTCAACGCGGACGACAGCTTTATGAATGCGCTGATTGATTTTCTGAAGCAGAACCGGATACGCGTGCAGGAGATCAGCCTTCTGCCCTACCATGATTTCGGAAAGGGAAAGTACGCAAATCTGGATCGCAGCTATGATGAGGAGCTCATGTGGGCGCCGACATCGGAGGAAATGGAACACTTTAAGGACCTGTTTGAAAAGGCAGGTTATGAGCGAATAGCGATAGGAGGATAAAGCAATGGCAGAGAATACAATTGATTTGTCGTTCAACATCACAACCCCCGAGGAGCTTGCAAAGGACAAGGATCGCGGCTGCACACCCCGTCTCAAAAGACTGAGAAAGATCAGCCATGAGACCCAGCCGCATCTGGATCTTGAGAGAGCGCTGATCGAGACTGAGGTCTACAAGCAGTACGAGGGCAAGGTCTCCACGCCGGTGCTGCGCGCCATGGTGCTGAAGGAGTACTTCAGCAAAAAGACGCTCTATCTCGGTGACGATGAGCTGATCGTCGGAGAGAAGGGGCCGACGCCGCAGTGTTCCCCGACCTTCCCGGAGATCATCTGTCACTCCGTCGAGGATATGAAGATCATGAATGACCGTGAGCTCGTGAATTTTGCGGTTACAGAGGAGCAGATCCGTCAGCAGGAGGAGATCATCATCCCCTACTGGAAGGGCAGAGCGACGAGGGATCGTCTCATGGATGCCATGACCGAGGAGTGGAGAACCTACTACGGTGCAGGTATGTTCACAGAGTTCATGGAGCAGAGAGGCCCCGGCCACACGGCAGGCGGCAAGAACTTCTATATCTATGGCTACGGGGACTATAAGAAGAAGATTGCAAAGACCATAGATGAGCTGGATTTCCTCAGTGATCCTGAGGCCTATGACAAGCTTCAGGAGCTGAAGGCCATGGATATCTGCTGTGACGCTGTGATCATTCTCGGCAGGAGATACCGCGAGCTCGCGCTGGAGAAGGCGGCGGAGTGCAAGGATCCGGTGAGAAAGCAGGAGCTGCTCACAATTGCAGAGAACTGTGCGGTTGTTCCGGAGCACAAGCCGGAGACCTACTGGCAGGCGCTGCAGATGTACTGGTTCACGCATCTCGGTGTCACGCTGGAGCTGAACCCCTGGGATGCGTTCACACCGGGGCGTCTGGATCAGCATTTGAATCCCTTCTATGAGAAGGATACCGCGGCGGGCAGACTGGATGATACGTTGGCGCTCGAGCTTCTGGAGTGCCTGTGGGTGAAGCTCTTCAACTCTCCGGCTCCGGTCAAGGTGGGCGTCACGCTGAAGGAGTCCGGAACTTATGTCGATTTTGCCAATATTAACACCGGCGGCGTGAAGGAGGACGGAGAGGACGGCGTCAATAAGGTCAGCTACCTGATTCTCGACTGCATGGAGGATATGCGTCAGAATCAGCCGAACTCCAATGTACAGATCTCCAAGAAGACTCCGGATGCGTTTCTGAAGCGGGCCTGCGAGATCGCGCGTCAGGGCTGGGGACAGCCGGCGTTCTACAACACGGACGAGATGATCGAGGAGCTCTTAAACGAGGGCAAATCTCTGGTTGATGCGAGAAATTCCGGCTGCTCCGGCTGCACAGAGACCGGCGCATGGGGCACTGAGGACTATATCCTCACAGGATATCTGAATATTCCGAAGTGCCTGGAGCTCGCTCTGCACAACGGCTACGATCCGGTTTCGAAGCAGCAGCTCGGCCCGAAGACCGGCGCGGTGGAGGATATGAAGTCCTACGACGATGTGTGGCAGGCCTTCAAGGCGCAGCTGGAGCACTGCATTGATGTGAAGCTTCGCGGGAATCAGGTGATAGAGCGCATTTTTGCGGAGATGATGCCGGCTCCCTTCCTCTCTATCTGCACGGACGACTGCATCGCAAAGGGCAAGGACTACAACGCAGGCGGCCCGAGATACAGCACGCGCTTCATCCAGGGCGTCGGCATCAGCGATGTCACGGATGCGTTGGTCTCCATCAAGTACAATGTCTTCGACAAGAAGCGCTTCAGCCTTCCGGAGCTTGTGAAGGCGATGGGCGATGACTACGAGGGACACCCGGAGATCTACAACTATGTCTGCAACAGGACGCCGAAGTACGGAAATGACGATGAGTACGCGGATCAGGTGATGATCGAGGCCTTCAACGAGTACAAGGATTACATCAGCGGAAGACCGACCGTGAACGGCGGAACCTACTACGTTGATATGCTGCCGACCACCTGCCATGTGTACTTCGGTGATGTGATGATTGCAGATGCGGGCGGACGCCACGCGCACAAGCCGCTGGCGGACGGTATCTCCCCGACCAAGGGCGGCGACACCAACGGGCCGACCTCTGTCGTGACCTCCTGCGCGAAGATGGATCAGCGCCACACCGGCGGCTGCCTTCTGAACCAGAAGTTCACGCCGGCGGCGCTGGCGGGGCAGAAGGGCATCGACAATCTGGCGGCTCTGGTGCGCTCCTACTTCGAGATGTGGGGACATCATGTGCAGTTCAATGTCATCAGCCGCGAGACCCTGATCGAGGCACAGAAGAATCCGGAGGAGTACAAGGACCTCATCGTCCGTGTCGCGGGCTACAGCGATTACTTTAACAATCTGGATGAGAAGCTCCAGAACGAGATCATCGAGAGAACGGAGCAGGACTTCGGCTGATGCCGGAGTGGGGCACTGAGGCCGTGAAGGCGGTGCATCGCGATCTGCACTGGAAGCACGGAAGAAGGGTCGCTGCGCATTCTTTCTTATGACAAAAGGGCAGCGGGCCGATGGGAAACCATCCGCCCGCTGCCCTTTTAATGGTACGCCCGCTTCATTCCGAATCAATCCGCTGCACAGAGGATTTACACCGGCGCGAGGCGATGATACACTCGTATTAGTAAGCTGATGCAATATATTATTATGCGAGAGGAGACCAGCTATGTATCGTCCAAAGCGAGATATGGAAGGCAGACCGGAGCATGCGCCGGAGACGGTTCAGAGACCGCCCGGGGGAGGCGGCAGCAGAGGGGGAATGCCCTTTTTTATGAAGCTGCTGTTGTTTCTGCTGCTCTCTCTGGCGCTGGGCTTTGTGGGAGGCGGCGCTTTCTCCATGTGGAAGCTGATGCGCTCTGAGGAGAGGGTGGCAGGCCGGGAGGAGCAGAGGCAGAAGGAGGCCGAAAAGCAGAAGGGGGGCTGGTTTACAGGAGAGGCGAAGCCGGCTGCTGCAGAGGTGATGGCGCTCTGCCGACCGACACTGTTTGACGGCATTACACTGCTGCATAGCGAGAATCGGCCGGCTGTACCGGAAGTTTCTCTGAATCCGGATTTTTCGAACGTCATAAATGCAAACCACAGTGGTCTGCAAATGAGTGAAGGGCAGCGTGAGCTGCTTGGACAGAATTATTTTCTGGTGGCGCCTTCCAGCTATGACGAATTTTTTGAGGTCTATGAGTGGAATCGCTACAGATATATTCCGAATTTTGTCACTGTGGATTCCATGATGCATACCTATCATCTGTATTTCATGCGGCTCATGAAGAACACAGAGCGGGAATACCTTGCACCGGAACTGACCAGGCTTTCTGCTGACATGCTGGAGAGGAGCGGCGCACAGCTTGAGACGCTGCGAGGCACAGAGTGGGAGGCAGCTGCAAAGCTGAACACCCTTTTCTTCGGCGTAGCTTCCGAGCTGATGGAAGCGGGAGGAGACATTCCGGCGGAGCTGCGGGAACAGGTGGAGGAACAGCTCAATCATGTGCGGGAAGCAGACGGGATATATCCCTCCCTCACGGGAGACCCCGAAGATTTCTCCCAGTATATGCCGCGCGGATACTATGCGGGCGATGTGCAGCTGGAGAAATATTTCCGGGCGATGATGTGGTATGGGAGGCTGAACTTCGCGCAGAGCAAGGAAGTGCTTGACCGCGCCGCGCTTCTTATGACGCTTGCCCTGAGAGAGAACGGGCTTTCCGGCTGGGAGAGCATTTATACCGTGACGAGCTTCTTCGCCGGAAGCAGCGATGACAACGGATATTATGAGTACGAACCGCTGATTGAAGCTGCATATGGAGAGCAGGCCGAGCTCACTCAGCTGATCGGAAATGAGCAGGGCTGGAGCAAGTTCCACGAGCTGACAAAGATGGCAGAGCCGCCAAAGATTAATTCCGTATTTACAGATGAGAGAAATACCGGAGAGGCGCGGGAGAATGTTCACACCCTTATCAACCGCACTCTGCATGAGAGAAATACCGGAGAGGCGCAGGAGAATGAGATACGTGGCTTCCGCTTTATGGGACAGCGCTTTTCCGCAGATGAGGTGATCCTTCAGAAGCTGATGTATAACGAGGTGCAGGAGATAAACGGAGAGAAGAGAGATCTGCCCTCCGGGCTTGATGTTCCGGCGGCCTTTGGCTCAGATGCGGCACTGAATATTCTGAGAGCAGCAGGGGAAGACCGCTTCCCCGGATACACGGAACATATGGAACGGCTGCGCAGGGATCTCGCTGCGGCAGGGGATGACTTCTGGAACGCAAGTTTGTACAGCCGCTGGCTGTATACGCTGCGTCCGCTGCTGGAGAACAAGAATGGTGGCTACCCGCTCTTCATGCAGAGCGAGGAGTGGAACAGGAAGAATCTTCAGAGCTTTCTCGGAAGCTATACGGAGCTGAAGCACGATACTGTGCTGTACGCAAAGCAGGTGATGGTGGAAATGGGAAGCGATGATCCGCCGCTCCTGGATGACCGGGGCTATGTGGAGCCGGAGCCGGAGCTCTGGGGCCGCCTTTACACGCTGTCAGAGGCGACGGAGAGCGGACTGGAGCGCTATGGGATTCTCGGCGAGAGTGATAAAAACAATCTGAACCTGTTGAAACAGCTGATCGGGCAGCTCCGGACAATCTCGGAAAAGGAGCTTGCGGATACACCCCGGACGGATGCGGAATATGAGCTGATCCGAACCTACGGGGGCCAGATCGAGCATTTCTGGAGAGAAGTATATCAGGAAGAAGCGGAAGCAGCGGGTACAGGTCTATATACACGGAACTTTCCGTCGGCCCTGATCACCGATGTAGCGACCGGCTATGGCAGAGTTCTGGAGCTTGGCACCGGGGAGTGCGCATGCATCTATGTGCTGGTACCAATAGACGGCTCTCTCCGCATTGCGGTGGGAAGTGTCTACAGCTACTATGAATTCCCGTATGACAGGCGGCTGACCGACGAGGAGTGGCGTATTATGATGGGACTGCAGCAGGATGCATCCGGAGTCTACCGAAACAGTGGGCAGCTTTCACAGCCGGAGTGGACGCAGAGCTTTACCCGTGACTGGAACTGGTGAGATGAGACGGGCAGAGAGCCGGCAGCGCGGGTGCAGAAGGGCTGCTGCGGGAGTGTTCGCAGCGCTCCTTCTCCTGCTGCCGGCATGGCTGCTTTCAGGCTGTACTGCTGTTGTGCCGCGCAGGGAAGCAGCACAAGCTGCAGAACGATCTGCGGCACAGGATATCATGCAGGCGGATGCCGCTGTGCAGAAGCTGCTGATGGAGCGTGAGACTGACGCTCTGCTTCCTCCGTGGATACAGTGGCATGAAAAGGAGCTGCGAATTTTACCGGGGGAAGGACAGGAGGGGACGGCAAAACTCCATCAGCAGCGCTTCTCTCTGTATCTGCACAGGGACGGAGCGGAGAGGGCGGCGAAATATGATGCTGACAGCAGCCTCCGCCTGAATTCGGGCGAGGGGGATAGCTGTATCTTTGAGAGCGAGAAGAGCTGGAAGGTATCGGATATGCAGCTTGGAGATATAGACGGGGACGGGCAGCCGGAGCTGCTCCTTTTGGTCTGGAAGCGGGGAAGCTTCGGAAATCACTTGCCCTTCTGGATAGAAAAGAATGATGAGGATTACTCCCAGCATGTCTTTATCTATCGCTTTGAGCAGGGAGCGCTCCGCTCCATGTGGATGTCGTCGGCCAGCAGCATTCCGATCCGGGATTGGAGTCTCGATGAGAGCGGAAGACTGTCCGTGCAGCAGCCGGATGGGAGAGAGAGCTGCTTTGTGTGGAGCGGATTTGGGCTGAAGCTCGTGGAAGAGGAAAGGACGGAGACAGAGCTTGCAGAATCAGGTGTACCGCGTGGTGAGATGCCCGGTCGGAACCCGCTGCTGCATGCGGGTTTCAGAGAGCAGAGCAGCAGACTGACTCTGCTCGCGGTCGGCGACAATCTGATTCATGCCGGCATTTACAGGAATGCCTTTGACCCGGAGACGGACAGCTATGACTTCTCCCCGCTCTATGCGCATGTCCGCGAGCGGATTCAGGAATATGATTTGGCAGCAGTCAATCAGGAAACGATTTTTATAGAGGACAGGAGCCGTTACAGTGATTTCCCCAATTTCGCCTCCCCGGTGGAGGTCGGAAGCGCACTCGCCGGGGCAGGCTTTCAGATCGTCACGGCTGCAAATAATCACAGCCTCGATCAGGGAACAGAGGGGATAGAGGACACACTGCAATTCTGGAAGAATCATCCAGAGGTCTGCGTGCTAGGTCTCCATGAGTCGGAGAAGGAGGCGGGAGAGATCCGGTATCTGAGGAAAAATGGGATCTGCCTCGCCCTGTTTAACTACAGTTATGGGCTGAACGGCAGGCGGCTGCCCGAGGGAGAGGAGTGGAGGGTTGATCTGCTTTCCGAAAAGCAGAAGCTCCTTGAAGCACTGGCAGTTGCGGAGCGCGAGGCAGACCTTTCGATCTGTTTCCTGCACATAGGAGAGGAGTATGCCCCGGAGCCTACGGAGGAGCAGAAGGCCTGGATACGGGAGCTGGTAGATGCAGGAGCAGATCTGATACTCTGCACGCATCCGCATGTGCTGCAGCCCTATGGTAGAGTCAGAACAGAGGCCGGGAATACCGCAGTGGTGTTTTGCAGTCTGGGAAATTTTATCTCAAATCAGGACAGACCGGAGACGGTGCTCGGGGGAGCTGCGAGCATTACGATTACAAAGACCTGGGATGAAATGGAAGCAAATGCAGCATCAGCCGCAGCCTTGGATGTGACTGATGCAAAAATGCAGCAGGAGAAGCAGGGGAGAACAGTGGTCTCAGAGTATGAACTACTTCCGCTGATCTGCCACTGGGGGAAAGGAAAGACCGAGGTTTATTTTCTTTCGGACTACACAGATGAACTTGCAGCACAGCATGTTATCAGCAGGCGCGGAGAAGCGCTCTCGCTGAAGAAGCTGTGGGAGAGCTTTGAGAGATACCGGGAGAAGCAGGAACTGCATTTCTGAGCCGCGAACGCACAGAGGAAAGGAAGAGGGGAATGGGGAGAAAAAACATAACCAAGGCAAAGATCACAAAGGCGGCCTGGAAGCTCTTCAGTGAGAAGGGCTATGAGGCCACGACAATTGATGATATTGTGGCGCTCTCAGAGAGCTCAAAGGGAAGCTTTTATCACTACTTCAGCGGGAAGGATGCACTGCTTGCCTCTCTGCATGAAATCTTTGATGCAAAGTACGAGGAAGTCATGCAGACACTGGATCCTGAGATGAACAGCTATGATAAGCTGCTCTATCTCTGCTACTGTGTACACGACATGATAGAGCAGGATATTCCGCTGGGATTGCTTGCCTACCTCTATTCCTCGCAGGTGGTCACGAAGGGGGACAAGCATCTTCTGAATCAAAACCGCTTCTACTACCGCATGGTGACCCATTTGGTTGACGAAGGGCAGCGGCGCGGCCAGATCATCACCAGCATGCCCTACTATGAGGTTGCGCATCTCTACTCCATCTGTGAGCGGGCTATCATCTATGACTACTGCATTTGTGATGGAAGCTACTCTCTGGGAGAACAGACGCGGAGGCTCATGCCTATACTCTTCGGTCATGTGCGCGTGCCTGAAGCGGGGGAAAAGCGTCCGGCGGAGGGCGACGTGTGAGGTGATTCCCGCAGAAGGAGTGCGGAAATGTAAGTGAGGCACAGGCTAAAACAGGACGAAGGAGAAGGCATATGATTTGCAAAAATTGCGGGGAGTCGCTGCCGGACGGCGCGAAGTTTTGCACAGAATGTGGAAAACAGCTGGAGGAAGCGCGGACAGAGGATGTAGGAGGCGCTTACGCAAAGGGTACAGATGCAAAGAAAGCGCCGCTTGATAAAAGTCCGAC
The DNA here is from genome assembly GCA_003014445.1 of Fusobacterium naviforme. Lineage (GTDB taxonomy): Bacteria > Bacillota > Clostridia > Lachnospirales > Lachnospiraceae > Moryella > Moryella indoligenes. The sequence continues at coordinate 379,155 of PYGH01000001.1, forward strand.
AGTCTGGATTGCGGCAGCAGCTCTGTGCGTTATATTTGTTGCCATCGGAGCAGTGGCAGGTATGAATTATTTGAAGTCCGCCATGAGCAGACCCTCCGGAACCTTGGCCAATGTGGGACGCGGTCAGAGCGCTCCGTCCCGTACCTCCGGCGGCGGAGCTTCTGCGGCGAGTCAGGGGAGCGCGGAAGAGAGACAGAGCGCTGTGGGAGAGAGTCCGGAAGAGCAGCCGGGGACACAATTTGCGTTCAGGCAGCTTACGGGGGAAGAGGAAAGCCTGAAGAATCAGATTGTGGGCTGCAATTCCGGTGTGAATGATACACTCAGCCTGGACAGCTATGATGATAACTATGCGCCCGGCGCGCGCAATGCGGAATACACCTGGGATCAAAGTGTGTTCTATGCACTGGAGGGATATGAGAATCACAGTGGCTATGCCAATAAGAATCTGTGCACGCTGATGAGGAGGCAGTGGATCAGACAGGCCACCGGCAATAAGATCGAATATGAAATTTATAAAAATCCGTATTCCGATGTCATTAACAAGATTATCAGTATTGAGTACCTGAATCAGGGGCTGGAGGTCATGGAGTATTACTACACAAACGATGCGAAGGTGAGCTTTGTGTACAAGTACTATACGGATAATTATGTTTCCTCTCATGCGACGCCGGACAAATCCGGTGAGAGATTTCTCTTTCATAACGACTGTCTCGTCACCTGGCGCATCATAAATGGAAGTGATATCAGAAACCATATTCTCGGAGCCGCTGAGGCAAGACGGATGAAAAATCAGTTTAATTCCAGGACTATGATCTATTACAGCTCGCTGTCGGAGACAGACCGGGCAAGCTTTGATGCAGCGGAGAGAAATATCATCAATGCGGCGTATAATACCTATCAGCTTGTACAGAATCAGGAGGGTATCACGCAGATCAAGGGAAATGTGTTCGATTCGGCGGGCAATCCTGTGGCAGGCAGTCAGGTGACACTGTGCACCTCGGACTTCCGGGGAGCTCTTTATGATGCCACGACGAACGGAAATGGTGAGTACTCGATCAATGTTCCCATGAGGGAATACAGCTATAATCTGAAGATATCGCAGGCGGCACACAAGGACTGTCTCCTGTATGCACTGCATACGGGAGACGGCGCACTGGAGCTCTTTGTTGACAGTGCTTATCTGTTTGATGTAAATGAGGACAAGGCCGGAGTGAGGGTGATACTGGGAGATGCACTCAACTATAATACCAGTGGCAGCGGTATGCAGCCGCTTTCGGGCGCCGAGGTGAACATCAGGGAGGGACTCAATAATCGCAGTGGAGATGTCTTCTCGAGCCTGGTTTCCGGAGTGGATGGAAGCGTTGAGCTCAGCCTTCCGACCGGCGGATATACCATGGAGGTTCAGGCGCCGGGTTATGAAAACATGTACTATGACTTTATCGCAAATGCGTTCAAGGATATGAATGTATATGAATTCTACGCGACACCGAAGATGAACAGCGGTGAGTACAGAGTGGTTCTGAGCTGGGGAGAGCGCCCGTATGATCTGGATTCGCATCTCTTCTCGGTGGTGGGCGGAAGAGCAGATCATGTCTGGTACTGCAATATGCGCGACGGAGCGGACAATGAGCTCGATGTGGATGATCAATCTTCATACGGACCGGAGACGGTTACAATCAAGGCGTACAACAGCAATGATTATTACAAGTACTGTGTGACGGATTACACCAATCTCCGGGAATATCGCTTTGACAGCTATGAAATGTCATATTCCAATGCAAGAGTGGATGTGTATTCGGAAAATGGTCTTATTGCTACCTTCCATGTGCCGACAGCGGTACCCGGCACGGTGTGGGAGGTGTTTGAGATGCGAAACGGAAGCATCAACCCTATACAGCGCTACTATAAGGATGCGGAAAATACCGAATGGTGGCTTTATTAAGAGCAGGGAAAGGGAAGTGCTGATCAAGGGATCGCTGGAGCCTCTGGGTTTCAGCGATTCATTTGATATCATTCAGAAGGAAAGGATGAAGGAGATGCAGGAGAAGAGATGCGCAGAGGGGGCTGAAGCGGAGCAGTTCAGGGAAAGCGCCGGTGAGAACACAGATGCGGGATATATTGAGATCAGGGGTGCCTCGGAGAACAATCTGAGGGAGGTTTCGCTCCGCATCCCGAAGAAGAAAATCACGGTATTCACCGGTGTCTCCGGTTCCGGAAAATCCTCGCTCTGCCTCGATACCATAGCGGCGGCCTCCCGGCGTGAGCTGAATGCGACCTTTCCAAGCTTTGTGCAGCAGTTTCTTCCAAAGTACGGCAGACCGAAGGTAGAGCAGGTTGAGAATCTTCCGGTGACCATTGTGATCGATCAGAAGAAGCCGGCGGCGAATTCTCGCTCCACAGTCGGAACCTATACGGATATCTATGCGCTGCTGCGGCTCCTCTATTCCCGCGTGGGGCAGCCCTTTGTCGGCTACTCGGATACCTTCTCCTTCAACCATCCCGCAGGGAGCTGTGAGCGCTGTGACGGGCTGGGCTTTGTGCGGGATCTGGATATTCATAAGCTGGTGGATTTCGACAAGTGCCTGAATGATGAGGGGGTCATCAATTATCCGGCCTTTACCACCGGCGCCTGGCGCTGGAAGCGCTACGCCTACAGCGGACTCTTTGATCTGAATAAAAAGATACGCGACTACTCGCCCGAGGAGCTGGAGCTCTTTCTCTATTCTCCGCAGATACGGCTCAAAAACCCGCCCGCGAACTGGCCGAAGACCGCAAAATTTGAGGGCATCTATCCCCGCATGTACCGCAGCATCATTAATTCCAGGGAGGGAGAGGTCTACAAAAAATATCTGGATGGAATGCTTCACGAGCACAGCTGCCCGGTCTGCGGCGGGAGTCGCCTGAACGAGCGGGTGCGGAGCTGTAAGATACTGGGGAAAAATATCGCGGAGCTCTGTGAGCTGCCAATTCCGGAGGCGGCGGAGTTTGTGCAGCGCATTGAGGATCCTCTGGCGGTGGATCTGAAGCGCGAGATTACAAAACGGCTCTCTGCGCTGACAGAGATAGGGTTGGGTTATCTCTCTCTGTCCCGCGGAACAGACACGCTCTCCGGCGGAGAGGCACAGCGCATCAAGATAGCCCGCTACATCAACTCTCCGCTCACAGATATGCTCTATGTGCTGGATGAGCCAAGTGTGGGTCTGCATCCAAAGGATATACAGAATCTCAAAAACTCCCTGAAAAAGCTGAAGGCACACGGAAATACCGTGCTCATTGTGGAGCATCACCGGGAGATCATCCGACTTGCGGATCACATCGTGGATATGGGGCCGGGAGCAGGAATTTCCGGTGGGAATATCATGTATGAGGGGAGCTATGAGGGGCTGCTGCGCTCGGATACGCTGACGGGCCAGATGCTCCGGGAGCGCCTCCCGATGAGGCAGAGCTGTCGGAGACCGCGGGACTGGTACACACTCTCACACGCAGAGCTTCATAATCTCAGGGATCTCACGCTCCGGCTTCCGCTGGGGGTGCTCACAGTGATCGTAGGCGTGGCCGGATCCGGGAAGAGCTCTCTCATGGAGGCTTTTCGCGGGAGCTATGAGAGGGATCATGCGGGCAGAAATGAAATCATTATGATACAGCAGAAGAGTATCGGAATCAATCTACGCTCCACGCCCGCAACCTATCTGGAGATTGCAGATGCGATACGTGCGCTCTTTGCAAAGGAAAATCACGTGAGTGCCTCTTGGTTCAGCTTTAACTCAAAGGGGGCCTGCCCGCTCTGTAAGGGCAGAGGCATCATCGTCTCCGACATGGCTTACATGGATTCCATAGAGACTGTCTGTGAATCCTGTCATGGGAGTCGTTATTCCGAAGAGGCTCTGCGCTATCGATTTCGCGGAAAGAATATTGCGGAGGTCATGGGGATGACAGTAAATCAGGCGAGAGACTTCTTTCAGGATAAGATATTTGCAGAGAAGCTCGATGTGCTGATTCGTGTCGGTCTGGGGTATCTTAAGCTGGATCAGTCCATGACGACCCTCTCCGGAGGAGAATTGCAGCGTGTGAAGCTTGCGAGTCAGCTGGAAGAGAGAGGCAGAATATTTGTGATTGATGAGCCGACGGACGGACTGCACCTGAATGATATACGGCGCCTGATGGGGCTTTTTCAGCGCATGGTGGACAATGGCAATACGCTCTTTGTGATTGAGCACAGTCTGGATGTCATGAAGCAGGCGGATTATATCATCGAGATGGGGCCGGGCGGTGGAATGGACGGAGGGGACTGCCTTTTTGCGGGAACTGCGGCAGAACTGCTGAAGAGCGGGAGCAGCCTCACGGCGGCCTATCTCGCGGCAGAGCTGTGAGCGAATGCATGCCGGCTATCTGGGAGTTTCATTGGCTTGGAAGAGGTGAATGGAGAATTCACGCATATTTATAGATTGCGCTGCACTGTTTAAGTATTATAATGATACATAAGCATCAGCGATTTACCGCGCAAACACTGCAAAGGAGGAAACTATATGAGAAGGAAAGGGGCACTTGCACTTATACTGACGCTTGCAATGCTGAGTACTGTGGGATGTTCCACTCCTACCACGACTGTGGAGACAACAGCTGCGGCCGGTGCTGAGACACAGCAGACGGAGAAGGCGGCTTCAGGGAAGAAGATATTCCGCTACTCGAATACAGCGGACATCACCATCATAGACCCCAACAAATCGGATTCCGTTCCGGATGCGACGGTCTGTTACCATATTTTTGACGGACTCTACCGCAATGTGGATGGAGACATCAGACCGGCTGAGGCACTGAGCTGCGATATCAGCGAGGACGGCTTAAAGTATACCTTCCACCTGAGAGAGGATGGCAAGTGGTCGGATGGTCAGACGGTGACAGCGCATGATTATGAATATGGCTGGAAACGCCTCTGCGACCCCGCGTCTGCATCGGCGACCTCCTACATCGGCGCGGTGCTGAAGAACGGCGCGGCGATCACGGCGGGAGAGGTTCCGCCGGAGGAGCTGGGGGTAAAAGCCACGGATGATTTCACTCTTGAAGTGGAGCTTGAAACTCCGGCAGATTATTTTCTCGGAATGCTGAGCATGTGTTCCTTTATGCCGGTGAGACAGGATCTTGTGGAAAAGTATGGCGAGAAGTTCGGTACCTCCGCGGACACGCAGGTCTATAATGGCCCCTTTATGGCCACAGAGTTTATAAATGGCCGCTTTGCCATGGAAAAGAACGAAAATTACTACGATGCTGACGCAATCCATCTGGACGGCATTGAGATCAAGACGGTTGCAGACAACAACACCGCGGTATCGCTCTTTGAATCCGGAGAGCTGGATCTGGTGGAAGTATCCACAGATCTGGTCGAGCAGTACAGCGACAAGGTACAGAGCTATTACAGCGGCGCCAATGATTTCGCTGGTCCAAACTTTAGAAATCCGATTATCGCCAACAAGAATTTCCGTCTGGCCATGAATTATGCAATCGACAGGGAGGAGTATAATCTCCTTGCACACAGTGGTCTGTATCAGGCGAATCAGAGGTATGTACTTCCGCAGGTGCACGGGGTTCAGAAGACCTATGGTGAGGAATATCCGCTGGAGTTCTTCCCGCTGAAGGCCGACCTTGATAAGGCGAAGGATTATCTCTCAAAGGCACTGCAGGAGCTCTCGATCTCTGATCCGTCTGAGATCAAGCTCAGGATGGTGGTGACAGATTCGGACATGGCGACGAAGGAGGCACAGATCGTAGCCAACATGCTGCAGAAGAATCTCGGTATACAGGTTGATATCAACATGGTTCCTTATGCAACCAAGAACGCCATGCTCGTTCCGAACAATGATGAGTACGATATCATCATGAGCGGCTGGGCGCCGGATTACTCGGATCCCTACAGCTATCTGGAGCTCTGGTACAGCACGAGCAGCTACAATTATCTGAATTATCACAGCGATACCTATGACGGCTATATGGACGCCTCCAGAACGACAAAGGGGACCGAGAGAATGGAGAATCTCTTCAAGGCAGAGCAGACGCTCCTTGAGGACGGCGCACTCATTCCGCTGCAGCTGAGAGAGGTTCGTTACATGGTACAGGAGGGGGTCACCGGTCTCAGTGCTTACTTTGTAGGATTGAACTACAACTACATGTATGTGGACAAGCAGTAAGCCTTTGTTTTAAAGTTTTGATAATTCTGACAGAGAGCGGGATGCAGATGCGGAAGCAGGCTTGCATCCCGTCTTTCAAAAGAAAGGTAGTCTATGAAAAAATATATCCTTAAGCGGGCGGTCATATCCCTGCTTACGATATGGGTTCTTGTCACCGTCGTATTTTTTATGGCGAGGATGATGCCAGGCGGGCCCTTCAATAATCCCAAGCTCACACCGGAGGCGAGAGCAAATCTTGCTGCATACTATGGCTTCGACAAGCCTCTGCTGCAGCAGTATATGACTTATCTCGGAAATCTGCTGCACGGCAACTTCGGCTATTCCACAAAGTATCCGGGACGGACGGTGAATGATCTGCTGCGCGGCAGCTTTCCCTACTCAGCGGATCTCGGCATCCGGGCACTGGTCATGGCAGTGTCATTCGGACTTGTGTTTGGCGTGATTTCCGCATTAAACCGCGGAAATCGCATAGATCTGTTTTTCGTGGTCGTGGCAGTGATCGGCACCAGCGTGCCGGATTTTATCATGGGTGCTCTGCTGCAATACTTTTTTGCCATCAAGTGGGGCTTGCTTCCCATTGCGGAGTATAAGGGACTGAGTTACACAGTACTTCCGGCGGTGGGTCTTGGTTTCTATACCATGGCCTCGGTCTCCCGCATCATGCGGGCAAGTATGCTGGAGGTGGTGCAGCAGGACTATATCAAGACAGCGAGGGCCAAAGGACTCTCCGGCCTTGCAATCACCTGGCGGCATCAGATCCGCAATGCGATCATGCCGGTCGTCACAATTCTGGGGCCTACCGTGGCGGCGGTGCTCACGGGAACCTTTGTCATTGAGTCCATCTTTGCGATTCCCGGGATGGGGAAGTACTATGTTGAGAGCGTGCAGAACAATGACTACTCGATGATACTCGGAATGACAGCCTTCTATGGCGCCTTTCTGGTTTTGTGCAATATGATTGTAGACATACTCTATGGCATAATAGACCCGCGTATCCGGATATCCAAGTAGGAGGGCAGAGAATGAATATGATACAAGCAGGAGAATTCTCTGCAGAGCCGGCGGAGGATTATATCCCTACAGCAGAGGATTTTATTCATGTGGGAAAAAGCCTTGAAAAAATGGAATCGATCTCCCGGCCGAGTCTCACTTTCTGGCAGGAGGCGTGGCGGAGGATCAGGATCAACAGGGTGGCATATTTCAGTCTCTGTCTGCTGATACTATATGGATTGCTGGCGGTATTCGCTCCCGCGCTGAGCCGCTATGGCTTTGACGAGCAGGATGCTTATGCGATGAAGAAGAGCTTTTCAGGGGCGCACTGGTTCGGCACGGATGCACTCGGGAGAGATCTCTGGGTGCGGGTGTGGATGGGAGCGCGCGTTTCACTGTCGATCGGAATCATTGCTGCGCTGCTGAACAGCATGATAGGAACAGTTATAGGCGGGATCTGTGGCTACTGCGGTGGAAAGCTGGATATGATCGTGATGCGGCTCATCGATGTGATCTACGGCATTCCCTCGCTGATTGTCAATATCCTTGTGATGATGGTGCTGGGCCCGGGGGTCCGTTCGCTGATTACGGCGCTGGCCATCGTGGGTTGGGCTGGTACCTGTCGCTTTGCCCGCGGTGAGGTGCTGCGGCTGAAGGAACAGGAATTTGTGCTTGCTGCCCGCGTAATGGGAGAGCCGATGTTCAGCATCATTATCCGCGAGCTGATTCCCAACATTATGGGGCTGCTCATCACAAATCTGGCGATGGCGATCCCGAGCGCCATCTTTCAGGAGGCATTCCTAAGCTACATCGGTCTGGGCATCTCTCCGCCGCAGGCCTCCTGGGGTGTGCTCGCAAAGGAGGGCACCAAGATGCTGCGGGTGGCGCCGCATATGCTGTATATTCCGGCATTCTTTATCTGCACCACGGTTCTGGCACTGAATCAGCTTGGCAATGGTCTGAGGGATGCGTTCGATCCACGTCTTCGGGGCACGGAATAAGGAGGGAATATGAGCGAAAATTTACTGGAAGTGAGTCAGCTGAAATTTTCCTTCCATACTTATGGCGGCGTGGTTCAGTCCGTGCGGGATGTGAGCTTTCATGTAAAAGAGGGAGAGATACTGGGCATAGTGGGAGAGAGCGGCTGCGGGAAGTCCGTGACCTGCTCCTGTATTCTGAAGCTGAATCCTGAGCCGCCGGGCTTTTTTGAGCACGGCTCCATACGCTACAAGGGCGAGGAGCTGGTGACAAAGAGCGCCGGGGAGATGCGGCGCATACGCGGTGCAGAGATCGGTTTTATCTTTCAGGATCCGATGACCTCCCTGAACCCGACGATGACGGTGGGACGTCAGATTGAGGAAGTACTCGCCGGGCGCGGGCTCAGAAGGGCAGAAATCCGCGAGCGAGCGCTGGAGATACTCAGGGCAGTCGGCATTAACGAGCCGGAACGGCGCTACAGGCAGTACCCGCACGAGCTGTCCGGCGGTATGAAGCAGCGCGTCATGATTGCAATTGCCATGGTGGGAAAGCCGAGTCTCATCATTGCGGATGAGCCGACGACCTCTCTGGATGTGACCATAGAGGCGCAGATATTGGATTTGCTTCGGGAGCTGAGAGAGCGGATGAATACCTCCATCATCCTGATCACGCATGATATGGGTGTGATTGCAAAGATGTGCGACCGCGTTCTCATCATGTACGGCGGAAAGATCGCAGAGCGCGGGACAGTGGATGAGATCTTTTATGAGACAGCTCACCCATACACCTCAGGCCTTCTGCATTCGATCGCGACGCTGGACACTGCGAAGGAGAGCCAGCTGATTCCGATTGAGGGCACACCGCCGGATCTCTTTGCACCGCCGAAGGGCTGCCCCTTTGCGGCGCGCTGTGCACATGCCATGCAGATCTGTTATGAGAGGGCGCCGGAGGAGATACGCTTAAGTGAGGAGCATAAATCTGCCTGCTGGCTGCAGTATCCCGGAGCTCCGAAGGTGGATCTTCGAAAGCGCTACAGGACGAGGGAGACAGGGGAAGCATGAATAAGAAAGAGAGAGAAGTTCTGTTTCAGGTGGACGACCTGTGTCAGTATTTTCAGCTGGGCAGAAAGAAACTGCTGAAGGCGGCAGATCACGTGAGCTTCAACATTTACCGCGGGGAGACCCTGGGACTGGTGGGAGAGAGCGGCTGCGGGAAGTCAACGACAGGTCGCTGTCTGGTGAAGCTCTACGAGCCCACACACGGGAGCCTGAGCTACCGAGGACAGGATATATTTTCACTGAAGGGCAGTGAGGAGAAGCAGTTTCATAAGAAGGTACAGATGATCTTTCAGAACCCGCACTCCTCCCTGAATCCCAGACAGACGGTGAAGGATATCGTAGGCTACGGCATGCGGCTGCACGGGCTCTGCACCGAGCGGGATATGGACGAGAGAGTAGTGGAAATGCTGAAGAAGGTAGGGCTGAACCGGGATCATCTCTCGCGTTTTCCGCATGAGTTTTCAGGCGGACAGAAGCAGCGCATCGGGATTGCCAGAGCGCTCGCGGTGGAGCCGGAATTTGTAGTCTGCGACGAGCCGATTTCCGCGCTGGATGTGTCGATTCAGGCACAGGTGCTGAACCTGCTGCAGGAGATGCAGGCAGAAATGGCGCTCACATACCTCTTTATCGCACATGATCTGAGTGTGGTGAAGTATATCTCGGATCGCATCATCGTGATGTATCTGGGAACCATGGTTGAATTTACCACGACAGAGGAGCTCTATGCGCACCCGCTGCATCCTTACACAAAGGTGCTGCTCTCCTCCATTCCGGTTGCGGATCCGCAGCTCGTGCGAAAGCAGAAGCGTATCATGGTGAGGGGAGAGGTTCCGAGTCCGGTGAATCCACCGGACTGCTGCCGTTTTGCGGAGCGCTGTCCCTACGCAACGGAACGCTGCAGAGAAGCTCTTCCGGAGCTGAGAGAGGTGAGCCCCGGACATTTTGTTGCCTGCCACCAGATATCGTGATGTACGCGGCGAGGGTCAATGATGCGCTGTGACAGTGAAAAATACAGGAGGAAGTATGAAGCACAGTATTTCAATCGGCACCAAGATCAAGGCGCTGAGAACAGAAAAAAAGTATACATTGAAGGAGCTGAGTGAGAAATCAGGTCTGTCCATAGGCTTTCTCTCTCAACTGGAGCACGGGAAGTCCACAATTGCCATAGATTCTCTCGCGAAACTCGCGGAGATACTGGACGCGGATCTCTCCTCCTTTTTTACCTCTGTGCCGGCGCCGGGGAAGGATCAGCCGGTGTGCCGGAGCTTTGAGCTGCAGTGCTCTCAGGTGAGCCCGCAGATCGTCCAGTATATTCTGAGCAATAACGTGGGGGAGTTTACCTGCCTGCCGCGCATTTTTCATCTGATGCCCTTTGCGAACAGTGATCTTGGAGAATTTGAGCTGTACCAGCACAAGGGGGAGGAGTTTGTCTATGTGATGGAGGGGGTGTTGGAGGTATATCTGAACGGGCAGCACTACCTGCTGAATCCGGGGGACAGCGTGCAGATCCACTCGGAGCAGCCGCACAACTGGGTGAACCCTACCAACTGCATCACAAAAATCCTGACGATCAATTCTCCGAATCCATTCCGCACAAACAATGAGGTGAAGCTGATATTCTGAGTGAGACGGAGTGAGTTCATGTCGCCAGGAGGCAGAAAGGGGAGAGAGCATGAAGATTCGGGAGGGCTATATTCCATATCTGGGCTATCAGACTTACTACCGTATAGTCGGAGAGAGCAGGGGCGGGAAGAAACCTCTGCTGCTGCTCCACGGAGGGCCGGGCTCCACACACAACTACTTTGAGGTGCTGGACTGTCTTGCAGAGGAAGGCAGAGAGGTGATCTCCTACGATCAGCTCGGCTGCGGGAATTCGTGGGTTGAGGGAGAGCATCCGGAGCTATGGACCTACAGAACATGGGATGAGGAGCTCATGCTGCTTCGAAAGACGCTGAAGCTGGAGAAGCTGCATCTGCTCGGACAGTCCTGGGGTGGGATGCTGGCGATCGAATACCTCTGCAACTACAGACCGGAGGGGGTTCAGTCATTAATACTCTCGAGTTCGCTTCCTTCCTGCGCACTCTGGGCAGAGGAACAGCACCGTCAGCTTGCATTTCTGCCGGCAGAGGAGCAGGCAGCTGTCCGTGAGGCGGAGCAGAGCGGGGATTACAGCGGGGAGCTGTACAAGAGGGCGGAGGCGCACTATATGGAGCTCTTCTGCGCCGGAGCGCCGACAGAGGAGAGCCCGGAGTGTCTCAGGAGACCAAAGAGGGCAGGACGGAGCGCCTATCTCGCTACGCAGGGCGAGAATGAGTTTCAGGCAACTGGAATCTTTAAGGACTGGGAGTACCGGTCGCGGCTTCGGGAGATAGAGATACCGTCCCTCATCATCAGCGGGACAAATGATCTCTGCACGCCGCTCATTGCGAAGACTATGTACGACAGGCTTCCGAATGCGCGCTGGGAGCTCTTCCCCGGCTGCCGTCACATGTGTTTTGTCGAGGACAATGAGCGCTACTGTGCGCTGCTGAGTGAGTGGATGGAGCAGTACGATTAAAGCTATGCGGGGAGCGCCGGAGGCACTTTCCCGAGCAATATTTTGAATTGAAATTCTGAGAGGAGAGGGCATTGAAATGAATGAAGAGAAGCTGCTGCGCTACATGGAAGAAGCGAAAATCGACTGTTTTTTTATCGCAAAGCAGGAAAACCTGCGCTTCATCAGCGGTTTTACCGGAGCGGACAGCTACCTGCTGATTCTGAAAAACAAGTACTACTTTCTGACAGATCCGCGCTACACGGAACAGGCTGCGATTGAGTGCCCGGACTATGAGATATGTGTCTGGAGAAAGCCCGGGAGAACCATCGGGGATGCGGTGCAGGCTCTCATGCAGGAAAATAACTGCCGAACAGTTGCTTTCGAAGCAGATCGCCTGAGCTACGCCTTCTATCAGGATTTCTCCGGGAAAATACGCGGAGAGCTCATTCCGACAGTAGATGTCATAGAGAAGATGCGCCGCATTAAGACGCCGCAGGAGATACAGTATCAGCGCGCTGCCTGTGAGATATCCTGCCGCGCGCTGGAGAAGCTTTTGCCGGAGATACGGGTGGGAGTCACGGAGAAGGAGCTTGCCGCAAAGCTTTCTCTGTATATGGTGCAGGAGGGGGCGGACACCATGCCCTATGGAAATATTCTGATTTCCGGCGCGAGAACCTCACTTCTCCATGGAATTCCATCGGAGAAGGCCGTAGAGTATGGTGACTTTGTGCTGATGGATTTTGGCTGTCAGGTGCACGGCTACATGTCCGACATGACCAGAACTGTGGTCGTCGGAAAGGCCACGGAAAAGCAGCGGGAGGTATATGAGCTGGAGAAGCGCATGGTGGAGGATTCCCTCGCCGTCACGAAGGCGGGCGTTACCGGAAGAGAGATCTATGAGGCTTCACTGAAGGCGATCCAGAACACGGAATATATGGGCTATCAGTATACGAATATCGGACACGGAATCGGTCTCTTTGTACACGAGGGTCCCTTCTGCTCCATGATGGACACGGATCCAATTCCGGTGGGAAATGTCCGCACCATCGAGCCGGGAATCTATATTCCGGGCTGGGGCGGCGTTCGCATCGAGGACCAGCTCCTGGTGACAGATGAGGGCTATGAAAATATGGTGCGTTTCACACGGGATCTGATTGAGCTGTGAGATTCAGCATTGCCGCCGCGCCGAGGATGCATACGAAGCCGATAAGATCGGCGGCTGTGAAGCGGGAGTGCAGGAGAAAGGCAGAGAGCGCAGTTGCGGTCAGCGGCTCAATTCCGGCGAGGAGGTTGCCGTTCACCGGGCCCAGATCGTGAATGCACTGAAGGAACAGTGTGTAAGCGATGACGGTTCCGAGCAGGATGATGCAGGCGATGAGCAGCCAGCCGCGGAGATCCAGAGGCGGGAGCTTCCACACAGCGATCACCAGCGAAAACACCAGACCGCCGATCAGCATACCACTGCCGCAGACAGCCGTATTGCCCCAGCGGTCGATGAGAGAACCGGAGAGCAGGCAGTATCCTGCGGCACCGGCGGCGGCAGCGAGACCCCAGATAAGACCCCGCGGCGTGATGGCAAGCGTCGCGGGGTTTCCCTGTGTCGCGACGAAAAAGATGCCGAGAAAAGCCAGAAGGATCGCAAACAGCTGCATTCTGGGAGGCAGTGTACGGCGCCGGATATAAAAGAGTATTGTGATAAGGACGATGCTCAGGCTCTGGAGTACAGTCGCGGTACCGGCGTTGGAGTACTGGATTGCGGTGAGGTAGGCGAGCTGACTTAAGAGCAGACCGAATACAGAGAAGGCAGCGAGCTCCGCGAGCGAACGGCGGTCCGTGAGAAAGCGCCTCAGTTCATTTTTCTGTCGCAGCCAGGAGAGTGCAAAGAGTATGGCTCCGGAGCAGCTCATGCGAAAAGCTGTGAGCCAGAAGGAGTCCACGGGGTAGTTCTGAAAGAGAAACTGACCGCAGGTTCCGGATGCGCCCCAGGACGCCGCACCCAGCACCCCGCAGATGAGACCGCGCTTTTGAATAGAAGACATAAAGACCTCCGAAAATATGGTAAAATAACGAGGAAAGACTCCATGCGCTTGCGCAAATGGAGTTTTGACGAGAAAACCCATCGAGCGGGAGCGAGATGGTAAAATAACGAGATGATAAAACAGCAAGACGGTATGATATCCGTATTAGCACAAAGGAGGAGCATATGTTCAGTACAACGCTCTGTTACATCGAAAAGGAAGGCCGCTGGCTCATGCTGCACCGCATCAGGAAGAAAAACGATCTGAACGAGGGCAAATGGGTCGGCGTCGGCGGTAAGTTCCTGGAGAGCGAGAGCCCGGAAGAATGCCTGTGCCGCGAGGTGCGGGAGGAGACTGGCTATCTGCTTCACTCCTGGCAGTATCGCGGGATCATCACCTTTGTTTCCGACCGCTGGGAATCCGAGCATATGCATCTCTTTACCTCCTCAGATTTCTCAGGGGAGTACCACAGCTGTGATGAGGGCGTCGCAGAGTGGATTCCTATTGAGAAGGTGATGGATCTGAATCTCTGGGAGGGAGACAGGATATTTTTAAAGCTGCTGCTCTCTGATGCCCCCTTTTTTTCTCTGAAACTGGTCTATGAGGGGGATATGCTGGTGCAGGCCATGCTGAACGGGAAAAGGCTGGAGAGCTTATCCTCTTAATCTATAGTCTCCAGAGTGAAAAGTAAAGCGTTTCCACGGCAGTTTGGGGCAGTGGGAGCGCTTATTTATCAAAACGACTACGCAGGGGAAGCGTGCCTGCTATTTCTTGTGCAGTCTTCAGAATTGCGGAAAATTCAGGCTGTGTGCTACACTGCTTTTTGTAGAGAAGAAGAGAAGATAGAGAGGGAAAGCGATTCCCCGGGAGACTTATGCTGGAAAATATCACAAATCTGTTTATGTTTATCGGCGGCATTGGAATGTTCCTCTATGGCATGCACCTTATGGCTGACGGAATGCAGAAGACTGCCGGTAACCGTATGAAGGATTTTCTTGGCATGCTGACGAGCAATCGCTTTACAGCGGCGCTTGTCGGTGCGGCGATCACGGCCATTATTCAGAGCTCCGGAGCGACCACAGTCATGGTTGTCGGCTTTGTCAGTGCCGGACTGATGACGCTCGGTCAGGCAGTCGGCGTTATCATGGGCGCCAATGTCGGAACCACGGTCACCGCTTGGATCGTATCGCTGAGCCAGCTGGGGGATTCATTAAAGGTACTGAACCCGGAATTTTATGCGCCGCTGCTTACAGGGATTGGCGCGGGCATCATGATGTTTGCGAAATCCCCAAAGAAGAAGGTGGGGGCGGAGATCATCATCGGAATCGGTCTTCTGTTTCAGGGCCTCAGTTTTATGTCGGACGCGATTTCGCTTTACACAGATGCACCGATCTTTGCTGAGGTATTCACTGCACTTGGGTATAATCCGATTCTGGGCATACTCTCCGGAGCCCTGATTACCGGACTGCTGCAGAGCTCCTCGGTATCCATCGGTATTCTGCAGACCCTTGCCATGAACGGGCTGGTCACAGCCAATGCGGCTGTTTTCATCACGCTCGGCGGCAATATCGGATCCTGCGTGACAGGTATGATGTCTGCGGTGGGCAGCTCCCGCACGGCAAAGCGGGCTGCGGTGATGAATCTGAGCTTTAATGTGATCGGAGCAGTTCTCTTCGGTGTTGGTGGTACCCTGCTCTTCACCGCTCTTCCGCAGATCGCACATCACAGCATCACTCCGGTGCAGATTTCTCTCTTTCATACTTTTTTTAACTGCATTATGACTCTGCTGGTGTTCCCGATGGCGGATCATATTGTGGAGCTCTCCGGCATTGTTGTGCGGGAGCGTCCGGGTGAGGATGAGGCTGCTGAGGAGTATGCAAAGGAGCAGCCGCTGACGCATCTGGATCCGCGTATCTTCGGTCAGCCGGCAATGGCAATTGCGGCGCTCTCCAATGAGGTCGCAAATATGGGGCGGCTTGCACAGGAGAATATTGACCGCGCCTGTGAGGTCTGTTTCACCAGAGATGAAAAAACGATAGAGCAGATCTTTGCTGAGGAGAAGCGTCTGAATCAGATCAATAAAGAGCTGGGAGAGTATCTGGTGCACGCGAGCACACTGTCTGTGAATGATCATCAGAAGCTTGTGGTGACGAATCTCTTTAATTCGCTGACAGATATTGAGCGAAGCGGGGATCACGCGGAAAATATTGCGGAAAATGTGCAGATTCTGGGACAGAGAGGTCTTGAGCTCTCCGCGACGGGACGCGCAGACCTTAAGGAGATCACTGAAGCGGTGAAGGAAGCCTTCGGAACGGCTGTGGAGGCCCGGGCAAAGCGCAGTGTTGCGCTGGCACGCAGGGTGAGTGTCTGTGAGGATCTTGTGGACACGCTTCGCGATGAGCAGAAGGAGAGGCATATTGAGCGTCTGTCCCGCGGAGAGTGCAATCCGGCCGCAGGTCTTGTGTTTATAGAAATCATCGATAATCTGGAGCGTATTTCTGACCACGCTGAGAACATGGCGGAATATATCATGAATGAGATGTGAGGCAGACATATATTTTCACTGTAAGCTTGCTTTTTGCGGGAGCGGCGAGTACAATAAGCTTGAAGTAAATTGACTATTATTTAACATTTTCTGCTATGAGAGTCAGGAGGGTAATCCAATGGTAAAGGTTGCGATTAATGGTTTTGGACGTATTGGTCGTCTTGCATTCAGACAGATGTTTGAGGCAGAGGGCTATGAGGTTGTTGCGATCAATGATCTGACGAAGCCGGAGATGCTCGCGCATCTTCTCAAGTACGATACCGCACAGGGCGGCTTCATGGGCCGCATCGGTGAGGGCAGACACACAGTTGAGGCCGGTGAGGATCACATTATCGTCGATGGAAAGAAGATCACCATCTATAAGGAAGCAGATGCGAAGAATCTTCCCTGGGGTGAGATCGGTGTCGATGTTGTTCTTGAGTGCACGGGCTTCTATACCTCCAAAGAGAAGGCATCCGCACATATCGCAGCGGGTGCAAAGAAGGTTGTTATTTCCGCTCCGGCAGGAAATGACCTTCCGACCGTCGTGTACAACGTCAATGAAAAGACACTGACCAGAGAGGACAATGTCATTTCCGCGGCGTCCTGCACCACCAACTGCCTCGCACCGATGGCAAAGGCTCTGAACGACTACGCTCCGATTCAGTCTGGAATCATGAGCACCATCCATGCGTACACCGGAGATCAGATGATTCTCGATGGCCCGCAGAGAAAGGGCGATCTCAGAAGATCCAGAGCGGGCGCTGCGAATATTGTTCCGAATAGCACCGGTGCTGCAAAAGCGATCGGCCTTGTCATTCCGGAGCTGAATGGAAAACTGATCGGCTCTGCACAGCGTGTTCCGGTGACAACCGGTTCCACCACCATCCTTGTGGCAGTTGTGAAGAAGGCAAATGTTACGAAGGAGGAGATTAACGCTGCGATGAAGGCAGCTGCGAACGAGTCTTTCGGCTACAATGAGGATGAGATCGTTTCCTCCGATGTCATCGGCATGAGATACGGTTCCCTCTTTGATGCGACGCAGACCATGGTCAGCCAGATCGGTGAGGATCTGTACCAGGTTCAGGTTGTCTCATGGTATGACAATGAGAACTCCTACACCTCTCAGATGGTCCGCACCATCAAGTATTTTGCGGAGCTGGCATAATTCGACGGAATTCATTTCGTGATTACAGCATCAGCTGAAAAGTGACTCATAGCGGGTCCGGCTCTGGGGCCGGACCCTTTTGTGTCTGGTACAGCGGATGCGCGGGTGTGATGATACAGGCAAAAGTCTGTGCGCAAAGAGCTTCCCGCTTTTTATGATGCAGTGAAAAAGGAGAGAGCGATGTTAAACAAGAAGACAGTGGACGATCTGAAGGAGCTGAAGGGCAGAAAGGTGCTGGTGCGCTGTGATTTCAATGTACCAATTCAGGATGGTGTGATTCAGAGCTATAACCGCATTGATGGCGCACTTCCGACCATTAAGAAGCTGATGGAGCAGGGAGCTAGAGTGATACTCTGCTCCCATCTCGGAAAACCGAAGGGAGAACCGCTTCCAGAACTGAGCCTGAAGCCGGTTGCGCCCGCACTCAGCGAGCGCCTCGGTAGGGAGGTGAAATTTGTCTCTGATCCGCGCGTCACGGGAGAGGAGACACAGAAGCTCGCTGCAGAGCTGAAGGACGGCGAGGTTCTGCTGCTTGAGAACACCCGTTACCGCATAGAAGAGACAAAGTATGGAAAGGATGAGGCTGCAGAGAGCTACGCAAAGGAGCTCGCAGCGCTGTGCGACAACGGCATCTTTGTGGATGATGCCTTTGGAACCGCCCACAGATCTCATTGCTCCAATGTCGGCGTGACGAAGTACTGTACAGAGTCCGTAGTAGGCTATCTCATGGAAAAGGAGATTCGTTTCCTCGGGCAGGCGGTGGAGAATCCGGTTCGCCCCTTCGTTGCGATTCTGGGGGGCGCGAAGGTCTCTGACAAGCTGAATGTCATCAATAATCTTCTGGACAAGGTGGACACATTGATTATTGGCGGTGGCATGGCTTACACCTTCCGCAAGGCACAGGGACATCTGATCGGAAGATCGCTCTGTGAGGACGATAAGCTCCAGTACACGCTCGATATGGTTGCAAAGGCAAAGGAGAAGGGCGTGAAGCTTCTGCTTCCTGTCGATAATGTAATTGCAAAGGAGTTCAAAAACGACACAGAGCGCAAGGCGGTTTCTGAGATTCCGGATGACTGGGAGGGGCTGGATATCGGCCCGAAGAGCGTGGAGCTCTTCAAGGATGCGCTGAAGGGAGCAAAGACCGTGGTCTGGAATGGTCCCATGGGCGTATTTGAATTTGAAAACTTTGCGGTCGGAACGCTGGAGATATGCAAAGCAGTTGCGGAGCTTCCGGACGCTACGACTGTGGTCGGCGGCGGCGACTCCGTGAGTGCGGTGAAGCGTCTCGGCTTTGCGGACAAGATGACCCATATTTCTACCGGCGGCGGTGCCTCTCTGGAATTCCTTGAGGGCAAGGAGCTTCCGGGCGTAGCTGCGGCAGACAATCGTGACTGAGAGGAGCAGAGGCATGAGCAGAAGAAAAATTATTGCTGGGAACTGGAAGATGAACAAGACACCGTCTGAGGCGATAGAGCTGGTGAAGACGCTCGCCCCGCTGGTTGAGAACCCGGAGGTGGATGTTGTCTACTGTGTTCCGGCGATTGACATTATCCCCGTGAGGGAGGCGCTGAAGGGAAGCGCTGTACATCTCGGCGCGGAGAATGTTTATTTTGAGGAAAAGGGTGCTTTCACAGGAGAAATATCCCCGGAGATGCTGAAGGATGCAGGTGTTGAGTACGTGATTATAGGTCACTCTGAGCGGAGACAGTATTTTGCGGAGACAGATCAGATCATCAATAAAAAGCTCTTAAAGCTTTTGGAACATGGCTTTAAGCCTATTGTGTGCTGTGGAGAGAGTCTGGAGCAGAGAGAGGCCGGTATCACGATGGATTGGATCAATATGCAGATCAAGATCGCATTTTCCGGCGTGAGTGCGGAGCAGGCGAAGGGCGTGGTCATTGCATACGAGCCGATCTGGGCCATTGGGACCGGAAAGACCGCGACGACCGCTCAGGCGGAAGAAATCTGCGGCGGCATCCGTCGAACCATCGCAGCACTCTATGACGAGGCGACGGCAGAGGCAATCCGCATTCAGTATGGCGGCTCCATGAACGCAGGCAACTGCAGGGAGCTGCTCGCACAGCCGGATATTGACGGTGGTCTGATCGGCGGTGCGGCTCTGAAGCCGGATTTTGGAACAATCGTGAATTATAAGAACGCTTAAGTAAAACATGAAGTGAAAAAAGCAGCGACAGGGCAGAGGATTTTTCCTCTGCCCTGCTGCTGCTTTCGCTCTGCCCAGCGGCGTATGCTTCCAATCATAAATCCCGCCGGACGTGGTTTCAGTATTTAGTTCTCGCGCATATTTGCCGCGATGGAATCTGCGAGATTGTCCATCTCATCCACCTGAGACTCCTTCAAGGAGGAGGCGAGAGAGAGGCGCTCGTTCAGTATGGTCATGCACTTCATCTGCTCGTCAAGGAACTGATACATGAGATCTCCGGACTTTACGGCCCAGGAGCCGTTCTCTACGATGGCAAAGGTGCGGTTCTGAAGGTTCAGCGCCTTCATGTCATTTAAGAAATTCAGCATCACCGGATAGATGCCGAGGTTGTAGGTCACAGAGGCCAGAACAATGTGGCTCACGCGGAAGGCCTCGCCGATCAGATAGGACACATGGGTCTTGCTGACGTCGTAGACCGCGATGTCTGTGATGCCGCGCTCACAGAGCTTCGCCGCGAGTGCCTGGGCAGCCGCCTCGGTGTTGCCGTACATGGAGGCGTAGACGATCATGACGGACTTGGACTCCGGCTCATAGCTGCTCCAGTGCTGGTATTTGTCGAGAATGTAGTCGATATTGCTTCTCCATACCGGGCCGTGCAGTGGGCAGATGAACTTGATCTGGTCGAGGAGCGGAGCTGCCTTGCCGATGAGCTTCTGCACGTGCGGGCCATACTTCCCGACGATATTTGTGTAGTAGCGGCGTGCCTCGTCGATCCAGTCGCGGTCGAAATTCACTTCGTCGTTGAAGAGCTTTCCGTCGAGAGAGATGAAGGAGCCGAAGGCATCTGCGGAGAAGAGCGCGCCGTTTGTGGTGTCAAGGGTGATCATCGCCTCCGGCCAGTGGACCATGGGAGCGGTCACAAAGGCTACAGTATGCCGGCCAAAGCAGGCAGTATCGCCGTCGGTGACCTGGATCTGCTCATGACTGTCAATGCTAAAGCCGAACTGGTGCATGAGCATGAAGGACTTCTCAGTGCTGATAATCTTGCACTTCGGATAGCGTATCAGAACCTCCTCGAGAGATGCACCATGATCCGGTTCCATGTGGTTGATGACGAGAACATCGAGCTCGCGTCCCTGAAGAAGAAAGCGAACGTTTTCGAGAAGCTGACGGCAGGCGGACCAGTCAACGGTGTCGAAGAGGACGCTCTGCTCATCGAGAAGCAGATAAGAGTTGTAGCTCACACCTCTCGGAATCGGGTGGATATTCTCAAACAGTGTCAGGCGATTGTCGTTGGCGCCGACCCAGAACAGATCATCTGTAATTTTTCTTACGCAATGCATACGGTTCCTCCTTTATGCGTGTAAATGGGTTATGTATTCAGACCTCTACGAAATTTTCCTTTGGTTCCGCGCACTCCGGGCATACCCAGTCCTCAGGCAGCTTGTCAAAGGTGGTTCCGGGCGCGATATCTGCGGAGGGATCGCCGAGCATCGGATTGTACTCGTAGCCGCAGCCGTCGCAGACGTGGAGCTTGTATGCAGGACGCTCCTTTTTCGGGGTGGCTCTGCGAATCTTCTTCATTGCGGGAGCTTCCTTTTTCTTGCCGGTATCGAGTGCGGCGGTAAGCAGCGGAAGCACCTCATTTACATCGCCGACGATGCCGTAGTCGCAGTTTTTGAAGATCGGTGCATTTGCATTTTTATTGATTGCAACAATGGTAGACGCGTCGCGAAGTCCCTTCAGATGCTGGATTGCGCCGGAGATGCCGCAGGCGATATAGAGATTGCCCAGGAACTTCTGACCCGACATACCCACATAGCGATCCAGCGGTACATAGTGGAGCTTCTCTGCGACCGGTCTGGAAGAACCGATGGCTGCGCCGGCTGCCTTTGCAAGATTTTCGATGAGTTTCATATTGCTCTTGTCGCCGATACCCTGACCTGCGCTGACGACGCGCTCAGCCTTGGTGATCGGAGTGTCGATCGGGATGCCGACAGTGAAGTCGTAGCCATCCTGCTTCAGATTCTCGACGAGGCCTGCGACGCGCTCCTCTGCACTGCCTTCCTTGAAGAGGATCTTCTTGCGCGGTCCGGTGACATCCTTCGGCTTGGAGGAAAGAGGAAGTACGATGTTCTGCTTCGGCTCTTTGCCGAGTATGTGAGAAGCTATGACGACGCGCTGGATCTCATTGGTTCCCTCATAGATGGTTGTGATCTTTGCATCGCGGTAGAAACGCTCCACGTCCATGCCCTTCAGGTAGCCATTTCCGCCGTAGATCTGAAGTGCCTCATTGGTCACCTCCACTGCAGTGTCGGAGGCGTACTGCTTTGCCATGGCAGCTTCCATACCATAAGGCTCATGCGCCTCCTTCATATCGGCTGCGCTGTACACGAGGAAGCGGGAACAGCGGATCTTTGTCGCCATATCCGCGATCTTGAAGGAGATGGCCTGCTGGAAAGCGATTGGCTTGTTGAACTGGACACGCTCCTTCGCGTACTCTACGGCACTCTCAAAGGCGCCCTGGGAGATACCAAGAGCCTGGGATGCTATGCCGATACGGCCTCCGTCCAGTGTTGCCATAGCGATCTTAAAGCCCTGCCCTTCTCTGCCGAGGAGATTCTCCTTCGGAACCTTGACATCATTGAAGAGAAGCTGGGCAGTTGCGGAGGAGCGGATTCCGAGCTTGTCGTAGTGATCTCCGAACTCAAAGCCCTCCATGCCCCGCTCTACAATAAAGGCGCTGATACCCTTTGTGCCGATGCCCGGTGTTGTGACTGCAAATACGACATAGACGTCTGCTTGCCCGCCGTTTGTGATAAAGATTTTTTCACCGTTCAGAAGGTAGTAGTCGCCTTTCAGCTCTGCTACGGTCTCGGTCCCGCCTGCATCGGAGCCGGCGTTTGGCTCAGTTAATCCAAAGGCCGCAATTTTTTCACCCTTTGCGCATGGAACGAGATATTTTTGCTTCTGTTCTTCTGTGCCGAACGCAAAGATTGGCCAGGAGCCGAGAGAGGTATGTGCGGAGAGGATTACGCCGACGCCCCCATCCACGCGGGACAGCTCCTCGACTGCGATTGCATAGCTCAGGACATCCAGTCCCGCGCCGCCGTACTCCTTCGGATAGGGAAGCCCCATCCATCCGTGCTCCCCCATCTTTTTGACAACCTCTGTGGGGAATTCGTTGTTCTGATCCCATTGAAATGCGTAGGGCTTGACTTCGGCCTCCGCAAACTGGCGGATCTCTGCACGAAGCGCCTCATGGGCTTCAGTTGTTTTAAATAACATAGTTCGCCTCCTTTATATTTAGATAAATTATATGATGTCATTTCATTGTTGTGCCGGAATTCTCCGGAAGATCATCTCCGAAGAGCAGGGTCTGAAGAGAATTGCGCTTCAGTTCCGTATTGAAGACGCGCTCAATACGGGATAGCTGAATGTGCATGCGGCAGATGCGCTTGTCCCGCTCACGCCACTCGCACTGGTAGTTTGCTGCCGTACAGGCACTGATATGACGGCCCGGATCGATGATTTTCAGCAGATCGTACAGTGTGATCTGACTGAGATCGGCAGTGAGCCGCACACCGCCTCCTACACCTCTGGTAGCCTGAATCAGTTTGGCATCGGCAAGCTTTCTTATAATCTTATAGGCAAATTTGTGCGGAACCATCTCCCGTTCGCAGAGCTCCTTCATGACGTGCAGATTTCCGTCTGAAAGGTCTCGCAAAATGCGGAGCGCATAGTCGACTTCTCTGGTGATCAGCAGATATATCCCCTCTTTTCTGAAAAAAATGAGAGAAAAGGTGTTTTTCTCCTGTTTCTTATGCATGTATTATAGTATTGTTGACTATGAAAGTCAACAATTACTAAAACTTTAACAATCTTTTCGGCCTGTATCCGGGAAAGACTCAGGAAAAAAGAATGAAAATGAAACTCTTTCTCAAATTCCTTGACAAATTGCAGTGACAGGAATAATATTGAAAACAGTTTTCAATTTCGCGAGTTGAAATCATCATGTGAGCGCGCAGGAACGCGTAATCAAATTTTACAGCGCCGGAAGTACTGGGGTTAAGAACAGGAAAGCTTTCAAAAGGGTGATAAGGAGCAGAGAGTTATGAAGAAAAATATTGCGGCTATTATGACGGCATCTGTGCTGGCTGTGTCTGCGCTTGCGGGCTGCGGAAGCAGTGCAAAGAGTGCGGCAACGACCACTGCGGCTGAAACTGCGGCAAAGGCTGAGGAGAGCAGAAAACTCAGTATTGTTACGACGATCTATCCAGAGTATGATTGGGTGAAGGAGATTCTTGGCTCCAATGCGGAGCATGCGGAGCTGACGATGCTGCTGGATAACGGCGTGGATCTTCACAGCTATCAGCCGACTGCGGAAGATATCATGAAAATTGCAGACAGCGATCTCTTCATCTATGTCGGCGGCGAGTCTGACGGCTGGGTTGAAGATGCGCTGAAGGAAGCGACCAATGAAGATATGAAGGTGATTAATCTCCTTGAGACGCTTGGCGAGAATGTCAAGGAGGAGGAGATGGTTGAAGGTATGCAGGAGGGCGAGCATCACCACGACCACGGTGAGGAGCATGACCATGAGGACGGGGATCACGACCATGAGCATGAGGGTGCCGAGGCAGAGCACGACCACGAGGACGGGGATCACGACCATGAGCATGAGGGTGCCGAGGCAGAGCACGACCACGAGGACGGGGATCACGACCATGAGCATGAGGGTGCCGAGGCAGAGCACGACCACGAGGACGGGGATCACGACCATGAGCATGAGGGTGCCGAGGCAGAGCACGACCACGAGGACGGGGATCACGACCATGAGCATGAGAGCGCCGAGGCAGAGCACGACCACGAGCATGGGGAGGCGGAGCACGAGCATCATCATGACCACGGTGATGAGCCGGAGTATGATGAGCATGTATGGCTCTCTGTGAGGAATGCAAAGGTTCTCTGCACCGCAATTGAGGAGGCGCTCGCGGAGCTTGACGCAGAAAACGCAGAGAGTTATGCGGCGAATCTGAAGAGCTACAGTGAGAAGCTGGACAGCCTGGATCAGGAATATCAGGCGGCGGTGGACGGCGCCGCAGTGAAAACTCTGCTCTTTGGAGATCGCTTCCCCTTCCGCTATCTGGTGGACGATTACGGTCTCGACTACTATGCAGCCTTTGTCGGCTGCTCTGCCGAGACAGAGGCGAGTTTTGAGACAATCTCCTTCCTCTCGCAGAAGGTTGATGAGCTTGGTTTGAAGGCCATCATGACGATTGAGGGTCCGGAACACAAGATAGCTGAGACTATCAAGGAGAACACGAAGACAAAGGATCAGCAGATTCTGACCATGGATTCCATGCAGGCTACAGATGCAGAGGATGTTGCTGCCGGGGTCAGCTATCTGTCGATCATGACAGAGAATCTTGAGGTGCTGAAGGCAGCGCTTCAGTAAGAAAGAAAGGCGCAGGGCATGGCTCAAATCAGCTGCAGGGATTTGTCCCTGGGATATGACACAGGTGCGATACTGGAGCATCTGAATTTTGAGGTGAATGCAGGAGATTATCTTTGTATCGTCGGAGAGAACGGCTCCGGAAAGACTACGCTGATGCGGACACTCCTGCATCTCCTGCAACCACTGAAAGGGACGGTGCAGCTTGGAGATGGGCTCATGCCCAATGAAATTGGATATCTGCCGCAGCAGACTGTAGTGCAGAGAGATTTCCCGGCTTCCGTGAGAGAGATTGTTCTCTCCGGTTGTCAGGGGCGTACGGGGCTGCGGCCTTTCTACAGTCGTGCTGAGAAACAGCTTGCAAAGAAAAACTTGGAGCGCATGGGCATTGAGGATCTGGCTGAGCGCTGCTACCGGGAGCTTTCCGGCGGGCAGCAGCAGCGGGTGCTTCTGGCCCGTGCGCTGTGCGCTACTCAGAAGCTGCTTCTTCTGGACGAGCCTGTATCCGGTCTTGACCCGAAGGTGACGGCAGATATGTACAGTCTGATTCAGCGGTTGAATCAGGAGGGGATCACGATTATCATGATCTCTCATGATATCACGGCGGCAGTCCGTTATGCGAGCCACATACTTCATATCGGAAAAAATGTCTTTTTCGGGACTGCGGAGCAGTACCGCAGCAGCAGAATTGGTGAGTGGTTTCTCCGGGAAGAAAGCGTGATGGCGGAAGGACAGAAATGATAGAGAAAATTGTTTTTTATATGCAATATCCCTTTGTGCGCTACGCTATGGCGGTCGGTGTGCTGATTGCACTGAGCTCCTCGCTTCTTGGTGTGACACTTGTGCTGAAGCGTTATTCCTACATCGGAGACGGGCTGTCTCATGTTGCTTTTGGGGCAATGTCTGTTGCAACGGTTCTGAGACTCACAAACCAAATGGTGCTTATACTCCCGGTTACGATACTCTGCGCAGTTCTTCTGCTGCGCACAGGGCAGAATGCCAGGATAAAGGGCGACGCTGCGATTGCAATGCTTTCTGTCGGGGCGCTGGCCTTCGGCTATCTCCTAATGAATGTATTCTCGGCTTCATCCAATCTCTCCGGAGATGTGTGCAGCACGCTCTTTGGTTCCACCTCCATCCTTACGCTGACCAGCCGGGAGGTGAAGCTCTGCGCTGTACTCTCGGTGATCGTGGTGTGTCTTTTTGTGCTCTATTATCAGAAGATTTTTGCGGTAACTTTTGACGAGAGCTTTGCGCGGGCCTCCGGGACCGCGGTTGATGCCTATAACCTCTTGATTGCGGTGACTGTTGCGGTGATTATTGTGCTGGCGATGAATCTCGTCGGTTCCCTTCTGATCTCGGCACTGGTGATCTTTCCTGCGCTCTCGGCAATGCGGATCTTTCATAACTTCAGAAATGTGACTCTTTTCTCTGCTGCGCTCTCCGTGAGCTGCGCCATGCTTGGAATACTGGTGTCGATTCTGGCAGGTACACCGGTTGGCTCTACGATTGTAGCAGCAGATGTCCTGGCCTTCGGGCTGTGCTGCGCCGTATCTGCGCTGAGAAGAGGCCGTGTATAAGAGAGAAGCGAGAGAGTGTAGAAGGCATGAGAGAAAGGACGGAGCGTTGAGACAGATCAATTTGGAGATGGCTGATAGAAGTTCACGGCTGATACGACAGAGAGGCTTAAGGCATACGCGCTGTCTGTTTTTGGTACTTTTGGCCCTTTTGTTCACCGCCTGCGGGAAGAATAGCGGGGCACGTGCGGATGCAAATCACGCAGTCAGTGCTACATCTGGCGTTGCAGATGCACTCGCTGCGGGGATTGAGAAGGAAAACGCTGCAGCACCGGGGACCTCGGGTGTGACTGAACAGGCGGAGGGCATGACAGAGAGCAGTGCCGGAGCTGAATCCGCCGCAGATGCGCCTGTCTCATCCGGTGATGTTCTGCCGGGACACGGCGCCGCCACAGAGAGGAGAATCCCGGGTACGGATGATCTCAAATCAGATGTGGATGTTGACCTGACGATGCTCAGCAGTACCATGGTTTTTTCTGAGGTGTACAATATTATGGTGCTTCCGCAGGACTATATGGGAAAGACCATACGCATGAGGGGGATCACGGCGATCTACACAGACAGCGGGACGGGACAGAAGTATTATTCCTGTATCGTTCAGGACGCGACAGCCTGCTGTGCACAGGGCATAGAATTTCATCTGACAGACGAGAGTCAGTACCCGGCGGAGGGTGAAGAGGTCACAGTGCGTGGCACCTTCGATACCTACGGAGAGAACGGATATCAGTATGCTGTGCTGTCGAATGCAGTGGTGGAGTAAGTACAGACTGTGATGAAATCAAGAAAAATCCGCATCAGGAAGCACTGTGCCTCCTGATGCGGATTTTGAATTGCAAAAGCTCTTTACCACTGCTTTTCGTAGACTGTCTTGCCGCTCTTAATGACGGTGTCGACAAGGTTAATGGTGGTGTGATAAGGCATAAAGCTGATGGACGGGAACTTCAGGAAAATGATATCCGCCTGCTTGCCTGGCTCGATACTGCCGATACGATCCGCACGGTCCACAGCTGCAGCGCCGTTGATGGTAAGGGCAGTGATCACCTCCTCGATGCTCATGTTCATGTAGATGCAGCCGAGAGCCACAATGAGCGGAATGTTGTTGCTGAAGCAGCTGCCCGGATTAAAGTCAGAGGCGAGTGCTACGGCGCAGCCACTGTCAATCATCTTTCTTGCCGGCGCATAGGGCTCCTTTAAACAGAAGGCGGTCAGCGGAAGCAGGGTGCTGATGGTGCTGCTCTCTGCCATCATGCGGATCCCCTCGTCCGATGCCTTCAGGAGATGGTCTGCGGAGAATGCTCCTGCCTTTACGGCCATCTCAGAGCCGCCAAAGTTCGGAGTGATCTCGTCTGCATGGACTTTCAGCTTGAAGCCGAGCTTTTTGGCGCGCTCCAGGTAGTAGGCGGAATCCTCAATATCGAAGACGCCCTTCTCTGTGAAGATATCTGCGAATTCAGCGAGATTCTTCTCCTTTACTTCCGGCATAACCTTCTCGAGCATGAAGTCCAGAAACTCTCTCTCCCTGCCCTTGTACTCCGGGAGCACGCTGTGCGGTCCCAAGAAGGTGGAGACGACGTCGACCGGATGGCTTTCGTTCAGGATTTTCATGGCCTCGAGCATTCTGAGCTCGGTGTCATGATCCATGCCGTAGCCGCTCTTGCCCTCGACTGTGGTGACGCCGAATTCCAGCATGCGGTTCATGCGCTCGCGTCCCAGCTCTACGAACTCCTCAACGCTGGCGTTTCTGGTAGGAACAACCGTTGCGTTGATGCCGCCGCCGCGCTCCATGATGGACATATAGCTGTCGCCCTTTAAGCGCCAGGTAAATTCGTCCGCGCGATAGCCGCCGAAGAGGAAGTGCGTGTGAGAATCAACGAAGCCTGGCATCACAACCTTGCCACTTGCGTCGATCACCTCACATGAGGCCTGATCGACCTTCTGGTCCAGCTCCTCGGTGCTGCCCACAAGGACGATCTTATCATCTTCCATCAGTACGGCTCCGTCTTTCATCATGCCGATGTCGGACATGTCTTTTCCGTGCTTCGGAGCAGTTCCGTGGCAGGTAACAAGCTCGGAAGCGTGGCGAATATAACGTCTTATCATAGTATACTCCTGTCTGTCTTGTCTGTGTCTGATATCCCGAAGGAGGGGGGACAGCTTTCGGCCAGACCCCCCCTCCTCGGTGCGCTGTGCGCGCACAGGATATTCAGTTGAAATTACTTGCTGATTGCAGCCTTATAGGTCTTCTCAACGAGCGCATCGTCCGCAACAAACGGGATGGTGATGTGGTCGGAATCTGCAAACTGCTTGTTGTATGCAGCGACTGTCTCGATGGAGTGCTCATTTCTTGCCCAGTTACGTCTGGAGACGCCAACCATGGTATCCCACGGAATGGACTCGCGTATGATCTGGTCTGTAAGCTCGCTTCCATCAAGAACCAGGCCGAAGCCGCCGTTGATGGACTTTCCAATGCCTACGCCGCCGCCGTTGTGGAGTGCGATCAGGCTCATGCCTCTCGCAGCATTACCCGCGTAGCACTGCGTAGCCATATCTGCGGTGAACTGCGAACCATCGTAGATATTGGAGGTCTCACGGTAGGGAGAATCGGTGCCGCCGGTGTCGTGGTGATCGCGGCCCAGCATGACCGGTCCGATCTCACCCTTTCTCACCATATCATTGAACTTCAGAGCGATGTCGCGGCGGCCGAGTGCATCCTGATAGAGGATGCGGCACTGTGTGCCAACGACGAGAGCGTTCTTGTCTGCGTCGCGGATCCATACCCAGTTGTCACGATCCTGGAAGCGGCGGTTCGGATCGATAATGTCCATGGCAGCGTGGTCGGTCTTCAGGAGATCCTCATGCTTGCCGGAGAGGCAGCACCAGCGGAACGGGCCATAGCCGTAGTCGAAGAGCATCGGTCCCATGATATCCTCAACATAGGACGGGAAGATGAAGCCCTCGGTGGTATCGTGACCATTCTTGGCAATATCCGGGTTGCCTGCGTCGAAGATGGCCTTCATGAAGGAGTTGCCGTAGTCGAAGAAGTAGGAACCTCTCTTTACCAGCTCCTGAATGAGGTGGAAGTGCTTGGTCAGGGTCTGATCTACAAGCTTGATGAACTGCTCGCGGTCATTTGCCAGCATCTCAGTTCTCTGCTCAAAAGTAAGACCCTGCGGGCAGTAGCCGCCGTCGTACGGAACGTGGCAGGAGGTCTGGTCGGAGAGAAGCTCGATCTTCTCGTTGTGATCAACTGCGTACTGGAGGAGGTCAACGATATTTCCATGGAATGCGATGGACATCGGCTCCTTCTTCTCCATGTACTCATGTGCGATCTCAAATGCCTCAGCCGGACTCTCTGCAACACGGCTCACCCAGCCCTGGCTGTGGCGGGTCTCGATGCGGGAGGCATCGACCTCAGCGACAATACCCACACCGCGCGCGATCTCAATGGCCTTCGGCTGCGCACCGCTCATTCCGCCGAGTCCGGAGGTCACAAAGAGGTGACCGGAGAGGTCGCCCTGCTCCGGAACGCCAAGGTATTTGCGGCCTGCATTCAGGATGGTGTTGAAGGTTCCGTGCACGATGCCCTGCGGTCCGATGTACATCCAGCCACCGGCGGTCATCTGTCCGTAGCTGGAGCAGCCCATAGCGGTGATTCTGGTCCAGTCGCGGAGATTGTCCGCCTCACCGACCAGGAGGCCGTTGGTGATGATGACACGCGGAGCCTGCTTGTGGGAGTGGAAGAGTCCGAGCGGATGACCGGACATGACGACGAGGGTCTGCTCATCGGTCAGAATCTCGAGGTACTTCTTGAGAAGCTGATACTGCATCCAGTTCTGGCAGACAGCGCCGGTCTCGCCGTAGGTGACGAGCTCGTAGGGATAGAGTGCGATCTCATGGCTTAAGTTGTTGTCAATCATAACCTGGAACGCCTTACCCTGTACACAGTTTCCCTTGTACTCGTCAATCGGTCTGCCGTGGATCTCGCCCTTCGGCATAAAGCGATAGCCGTAGATACGGCCGCGGGTCAGAAGCTCTTCCATGAACTCGGGAGCCAGCTGCTCGTGAAGCTCCTCCGGGATATAGCGGAGCGCGTTCTTTAACGCGAGCTTCATCTCATGCTCGGTGAGCTCCAGATCTCTCTTCGGAGCACGGCGGATCAGCGGATTAAAAGTAGGATACTCCGGAAGTACCGGGTCCAGCTTTACCGTCATGCAAGCGCCAATTTCTTTGTTCGTCATCATAGCGGTGCCTTCCTTTCGTAGATGATTCTGTTGATAATTACTTTGTATAAGACCAGTATAACTGCGAGCAGTCAAAAAAACGTCAAATTACCACTCTGTACAGAAGAAGTTTTCGACATTTTTACTGGACGCTTTCATATAAGAAAGAATATAATGGGTGATGTACAGATGGAGGTGCGAATGATGGATGCGATTACGGTGCGACTCTGCGGAAATCCGGAAGTAAAGCGTGGGATGGAAAAACTGTCCTTTCCTTATAAAAAAGCGGAGGGCTTCTTTTATTATCTCTGTGTCAAAAAAAGCGTCACGCGGGAGGAGGTTATCAGTCTGCTCTGGGGTGACGAGGGAGAGAGTGCGGGCAAGAAGAAGCTGAGAGACGCGATCTATCAGGTCCGGCAGGTGCTCGGCCGGGAGGCTCTGCTCACCAGCGGACACACAGGTATCAGTCTGAACCCGGAAAGAAAGATTCATATTGACCTGGATGCACCGGAATCGGAACGGGAGGAAGGCGCTGTCTTTCTGGACCACTTTTTTATCAAAAACTGCTATGAGTTTGAAGAGTGGGCAGAGTCTGTGCGCGCCTCACTTGCAGAGGCCGCAACGCTCGACGCGCAGCGCGGGCTGGAGGCGGCAGCGCGGGAGCATGACATCGCAAAGATGCAGGCCTGTGGAAATATACTTTTGAAAAATGATCCTTATAATGAAAATCTGTACTATGAGATCATGAATCTCTATGCGGGAAATGGAAGCTATCACATGGCGATACGTCTCTATTATGATCTTGTGAAGGTGCTGAAGGAGGATGTCGGCGAGGAGCCCTCGGCGAGAACAAGGGAGCTCTTTCACCGTATTTTTAATATGAAGGAGCGGGTTCCGAGTGTCGGGAACGGCATAGCCGAGGTGGACTATGTAGGACGCGAGCGGGAGCTGTTTCAGGTGAGCGGTATATTGGCACAGGAGAACGGTGATCGCATGAACTTTATCGCGGTTGAGGGGGAAGAGGGCGTCGGAAAAAGTCGCTTTCTGGATTGCTGTCGCAGAATTTCCGCCGGAACCAAGATGATTTCGCTTGTGGCGGTGTGCTATCGACAGGGCGCAGAGTTTTTCCTGAGTCCGTGGAACGATATTTTTCAGGATGTCCGGCAGCTGGCTGAAGAAGGGGCGCTGTCCGGTATGATACCTGAAGGTATGCGAAACCTTCCCGGACTCTCCGGCGCGCTCTCGGCAGACGGGGAGAGCGGGCATATGCGCTACCAGCTGATTGAGCAGAGCATGCTGGATCTTTTTCGAAGGATCAGTGAGAAACATAGAATTCTGCTGGCCTTTGATGAGATTCAGTGGATGGATCAGGTGAGCTTTCAGCTTCTGGTGCGGCTCGTTCGAAGCATCTCTCCGGATCGTCTGAAGGTGATCTGCACCTATCAGGGGAGCTATGAGGCGGCAGTTATGCATCAGCTGGAGGTGCTGGTCCGAGAGGATCGTATCCGCTTCATAGCTTTGCAGCCCTTTTCCCAGGAGGAGACAGAAAAGATATTGCTTCGCGCGCTTCCGGAGATGGAGAGCCGGCCGGAGGAGCGTCAGGAGATTTATGAGCTGACAGAGGGGAATGCATTTTTCCTAAAGGAGATGATCGCCATTATCCGGGAGAAGGGCTTTACGCTTGAGAAGACGCCGAAAATCAACCTGGTTATCAGTTCCCGTCTCTCCGGAATCACGGATCAGGAGCGGGAAGTGCTTGGATGCATGGCGATCTTCCCGGAAAAGATCAGCATAGAGGAGCTGGAGCTTCTGCTGAATGGTGTGGATCGTCTGCAGCTTATCCGTGCGCTGGATCGACTGCAGAGAGGAAATCTGGTACAGGAGGTGCTGGTCGGCTGGGAGGTGTACTATAAATTTGTGCACCGCATTTTCCAGGAATATATCTATGAGCATCAGAGCGCAGGAAAAACACAGCTGTATCATAAAATGCTGGCGAATTACTATGAGCAGCGCTATGGGGACAATTTTGCAGAGCTTCCGGTGATTGCCTATCACTATGGCAGAGCGCACAATGAGGTGCGGGCTTTTCAGTATCAGATACGCTACCTGCAGGAATTTTATACAATTATTAACGAGAATTTTCCTATTATTCACAGTGACGTATCGGATCTGGGCGACAGCTTTGCAGTTATGGCGGAGGCGGAGAAAATGCTGGGGCTTGCGAAGCAGGTGATACAGCTTCAGGACAATTCCCGCGAGGTCAATGAAATGAAGATGCAGATGCACTACATTATGGGGCGTCACGATATTGCGGCGGGAGAGTATGATTCCGGCATCGCGAATATAGAGCGCAGTATGGTGATAGCGAGGCGTCTGAATGCGCGCAAGACCTTGCTGGCCTGCTACAGACAGCATATCTTTCATGGCATCCAGACCAATGCGGTGGAGAAGGTAGATCAGTATGTCTCCATGGGACTTGGAATCATTGGAGAGGAGGAGAGGGACGAGTACGCGACCTTCTTAAGGCTTCGCGGCTGGTATCTGATCCGGCGCCAGGAATACGCTATGGCAAAGGAGATACTTGGCAAAGCGATCTCAATATTCCGATTGCTTTCAGAGCGGGAGGGGGGAGAGGAAAAGTACAAGGCGAGTATCGCGGCCTGCTACTCCTATATAGGGGACATCTATCGCTGGCAGGAGCGGTATGAGCAGGCGCTGCAATACTACAATGAGGCAGTGCATATTGGACAGGGGCCGGTGGCGACCAATGGGATGGCACAGATCTATTCAAATATCGGACAGGTGAAGTATCTGCAGGGACGCTATACGGAGAGCCATATCTATCTTGATAAGGCGAGAGAGAGTCTTGAACGGAATGGCTATCGCTGGGGTCTGGAGCGCACGGAGGTCTATCTTGCATTGGTGTCTCTTGCGGACGGGCACCGCGATGCTGCGCGTATTCACTATGAGAAGGCGAAGATTATTTCAGAAAAGATAGGGAATCCTCTGACGGAGCAGCTGCTTCGGGAGACTGAGACGCAGCTGGGGATATAATGCAGAACAGCTGTCCGGGGATGTCTGCGAACTACGGAGACGGGAGAGCAGGCTTGTTTGTCTGAGACGAAAAAATACAAAGAACTCTGGACTGATAGTGTGATAATGTGGTAGAATGCTATCAGGTTAAAGTGATGAAATAATACCTTAAAATCACAAAAAAAATTTACTAAAATCACCATAAAATATAAAGAAAGTATAAAAAGATCTAAAAAACGTCTATAAAATGGACGTTTTTTAGACGTACCTTTATTACAATATCTGTATCAGCTTTTGGTAACGGTCGAGTCGGTGCGCCTTGAGAGAGTCCGCAGCCGAAGCACAAATAGGAGGATACAGACATGGAGAAGGTAATTATCACAGGTCAGGATCTCACTGTAGATCAGATCGTAGCTGTCTGCCGCAATCATGCAGTGGTAGAGCTTTCGGAGGAGAGCAGAGAGAAGGTTCTCGCTTCCCGCAAGATTGTAGACGATCTGGTTGCAGAGAAGAAGGTTGTTTACGGAATTACGACCGGCTTCGGCAAATTCAGTGATGTAGTGATCAGCACAGATGAGTGCAGAGATCTTCAGAAGAACCTCATCATCACTCATGCGGTCGGTGCCGGCGATCCCTTTGCAGAGGATATTGCGAGAGGCATGCTGCTGCTCAGAGTCAACAATCTGTCCAAGGGCTTTTCCGGCATCCGTCTCGAGACCCTTCAGACCATGATCGATATGCTGAACAAGGGTGTGACGCCGTTTGTTCCGGAGAAGGGCTCCCTGGGCGCTTCCGGTGATCTGGCTCCGCTCTCTCATATGGTTCTGGTCATGATCGGCCTTGGCAAGGCATGGTTTGAGGGCGAGCTCATGGACGGCGGCGAGGCGATGAAGCGCGCCGGGATTCAGCCGGTGGAGC
Organism: Fusobacterium naviforme; assembly: GCA_003014445.1. Lineage (GTDB taxonomy): Bacteria > Bacillota > Clostridia > Lachnospirales > Lachnospiraceae > Moryella > Moryella indoligenes. The sequence continues at coordinate 413,979 of PYGH01000001.1, forward strand.
TCTCCGCAAAGGAAGGCCTTGCACTGAATAACGGAACGCAGGCTATGACAGCTGTAGGTTCCCTCGCACTCTATGATGCAATTCGTCTTCTGAAGGTCGCTGATATTGCAGATGCACTCTGCTACGAGGCACAGAACGGCGTCATGGATGCGCTTGAGGAGCGCGTGCATACAGTTCGTCCGCACAGAGGGCAGACTGTCACTGCAAAGAACTTAAGGAGACTGCTTGAGGGCAGCAAGAACACCACGAGGCAGGGTGAGCTTCGCGTACAGGATGCCTACTCCCTCCGCTGCAGCCCGCAGATTCACGGCGCATCCAAGGACGCCATAGGTTATGTAGCGGATCATGTTGATATCGAAATCAATTCCGTGACGGATAACCCCATCATCTTCCAGGAGGACCGGGCAGGAATCTCCGGCGGTAATTTCCATGGACAGCCGATGGCACTGAGCTTTGATTTCCTGAAGATTGCGGAGTCTGAGCTGGCCAATGTTTCCGAGCGCCGCATTGAGCGCCTCGTGAATCCGGCTTACAGCGGGCTTCCGGCATTCCTTACCACCCGTGGCGGCGTCTGCTCCGGCTTCATGATTGTTCAGTATTCCGCAGCGGCTCTGGTCTCTGAAAATAAGGTTCTCGCGCACCCGGCAAGTGTTGACAGCATTCCTTCCTCCGCAGGTCAGGAGGATCATGTCAGCATGGGTACGATCGCTGCAAGACAGGCTGCTGAGATTGGCCGCAACGTGAGAAGAGTTCTGGCTATGGAGCTTATGGTTGCCTGCCAGGGGATTGATCTGAGAGGCAACAAGGGCCTTGGCAAGGGCACACAGGCGGCTTATGATCTCATCCGCAAGAAGGTTGCGACTCTGGATGAGGACAGAGAGCTCTATGGTGATATCAACTACTGCGAGGAGATCATCAAGGACGGTTCCCTTCTCGAGGCGGTTGAGAAGGCGATCGGCGGAGAGATCGAGTATTAATTCACGCGCTGAGCGCTCATAGTTACCGTGTTTGTTGCAGCCGGACCCGGAATGATGCAGGATTCGGCTGTAAGATTTAAGTAAAGTGGAACTGGAGAAACAACATCATAAGAAAGAGGGGTTCAAAGTTATGAGTGAAACAACAAAGAGACCGGTAAGACTCCCCAATGTCGTGGAGGCGATCATTCCGATTGTCGTCATGATGGGACTGATGCTGATGGGCTTTGTCGGAGATACCGGTTATACGGATGCACATATGCCGCTGGCGGTATCCATCTGTGTGGCCTGCATCATCGGAAGCCTCTGCGGACACAGCTTCTCCGACATACTCGCCGGTATGCTGGATCGTCTGAATGCGACGCTGGAGGCGATTCTCATCCTCTGCACCGTCGGACTTCTGGTCGCGTCCTTCATCATGTCCGGAACCATCCCGGCTCTGATCTACTACGGCCTGGATCTTCTGACCCCGCAGCTCTTCCTGCCGGTCGGCTGCATCATGTGCGCGATCGTAGGTCTTGCCTGCGGCTCCTCCTGGACTGCAACTGCTACTGTCGGTATCGCATTCCTTGGAATCGGTGCGGGTCTCGGCATCAACCCGGCCATCACCGCAGGTATGATCATCTCCGGTGCTTACCTCGGCGATAAGTTCTCCCCGCTGTCCGACACCACCAACCTTGCGGCAGCTGTCTCCGGAACCGGCCTCTTCGATCACGTCACGGCCATGGTTTCCACCACAGCTCCGACCTTTGTGATTGCTCTGATTCTTTACACCATTCTCGGTATGAGCGGAAATATCTCCGGCTATGATGCGAGTGTCGCAAAGGATCTCCAGGCGGCAATTGCTGCAAACTTCAACCTGAGCCCGCTGCTTCTCCTCCCGATCGTTGTGGTTATTTTGGCCTGCGTCATGAAGGTCCCGGGACTCGTCGGGATCGCGATCTCCGTACTCTGCGGTGTTCTCTTTGCGATGTTCACACAGGGCATGACCAATATCGGAGATATCTTTGGTGCGCTGCACTACGGTTTCTCTGTTGAGACCGGAAATGAGATCGCGGATAAGCTCCTGAACCGCGGCGGTATGGATCATCAGATGTGGACCATCAACCTGATCCTTCTTGCAGTTGCTTACGGCGGCGCGCTTGAGCGCTGCGGCTGCGTCGAGTCCCTGTTTGGCGGTCTGAAGCACAAGCTCCACAGCGTTGGTCAGCTGGTTCTTGCTACCCTGCTCACCTCCCTGTTCTGCGATGCAACTATGTGTGACCAGTTCCTGGGTATCGGTGTTCCGGCACCGCTGTATTCGGATAAGTTCGATGAGATGGGTCTTGCGCGCAACATGCTGTCCCGTACTCTTGAGGATGCAGGTACGCTCTGGGCGGTCATGTTCCCTTGGACAGGCTGCGGCGCATACCAGATGGGCGTTCTGGGTGTACATCCCTTCGCGTACTTCCCCTATGCCTTTGTGAACCTTCTGAACCCGATTTATGCGGCAATCACCGCCTTCCTCGGCAGGAATATCTTCTGGGCTGACGGCGCATACACGAATCTATTCGGAAAGACCACCATGCACAAGCCGGCAGGTGCTCCGGAGGAGGCGCATGAGATCGCTATGAAGAATCTCGAGGCGCTCCGCGCAGCAGGAAAGGCTCCGGTTCCGGCGAAGTAAAGATTTGTGTATGGAACGAGCACACAGGCTTGCTGTGACAGAAAGCTCTGTGGTACTATAAATGAAACTGACGGATGTGCTGACGATGTCGGCACATCCGTTTTTCACTTCACAGGAAATTCCGGCGCTGCTGGTGCGCAGATAAAATAAAAATTCGTACAGAGAAAGGATATCGGAGTATGAGTGCAGAGAAAGAGAGAAATAAAAAAGGACTTCCATGGGAAGACCTTCAGGGTCTGGTGATCGAGGCCAGGGAACTGAAGCCCCGAAAGGCGTGGGTGCGCTACGGCTGCTGGTTCCTCTGCGCTTTTCTGGTGCTGGGCGGTCTCATCACAAGATTTCGCATTGCCCTGCTCTTCGGGCTGCTCTATATTCTTGTGCTGCTCATGAAGAAACAGGTGGTGGTGACGGAGCGCGGAGTGGAGACCTACTATCAGATGCGTATCACGACGCATTATGAACTTTGCAGCTGGGATGAGATCTCAACGCTTGTGCGAGAGGACTTAAAGCATCCGACACTGGTGGCGCTTTATTTTGGCCACGGCGACAGGGTGAAGCGCCTCTTCTTTACGCGGGAGGAGTCTCAGCAGATTATGGATCTTGCGCGGCGCCAGAAGCATCATATCAGAGTGGCGGAATCGGATGAGGGCAGGGAACAGAGTGTGCCGCGCTATTACGGCAGAAAGAAATGAGAGCGATGGATTGTGGGCCGGGGCGCCGGCCCTTTGAGTTTCATCCGCTGCGCCGGAGTATATTGATCGGAATGCTGATTGCGGTGATGTCACAGCTCTATCTGAATGTATTTTTAAGTGATTTCCGCATATCTGCTTCTGTTGTGTTGCTTCCAGTGCTGCTGATGACAGTGGGAATCCAGCTGCCTACACTGCCCATCTGTCTCTGGAGCTCCGGGATTGTGTTTCTGTTTCGTCTGCTGCTTTTGCTGCTTGAACGGAGGGGCCTGGAGGCAGCGGTGCTGCAGCTGGTTCCGGGCGCTCTCTATTACATTTTTTACGGACTGCTGTTTCAGCTGCAGATCAGAAATCGCAATATTGCATCGACGCCGCGTGTCACTGTCGCGGCTTTTTTCAGTGATTTCGGCGCAAATATGGCGGAGATACTGCTCCGCATCAGCCTGCTTCATGCACAAAAGCCGGATCTGCAGGCATTTGAGAGTTTATTCCTCATTGCGCTGGCCCGCACGGCGATGGTACTGGGACTGCTGCTTCTGGACAGACAGTACCGCGAGCTGCAGGTGCGGAATGAACAGGAACAGAGGTATCAGCGTCTGTTTCTGATCACGACAGGGCTCAAAAATGAGCTCTATCTTATGCATAAGAATTCAGATGAGATAGAGCGGGTGATGCGGAACGCCTACAGGCTGAGCGAGATCATGCAGCAGGCAGGTTCCGAGGAGCTGGGGCGCATGGCCTTTGATATTGCGCGGGATGTGCATGAGATCAAGAAGGACTATTTCCGTATTATTCAGGGGGTGGAGGAGACAGTTAACAGCGAGTATGATGAGGATCATATGCACTTTCGCGATTTGATGGAAATTCTTGAGGCGACACTGCACGGCGTACTCCGGGAGAAAGAACTGAACATTCGACTGATCTTTGATTGCCGCGATGATTTTATGACGGGCAGGCATTACGCGCTCATGATGATACTGAAAAATTTGGCCAGCAATGCCATTGAGGCAATTGAGGGAATACGGCGCAGCGGGACTATTTTTGTGATGGAGTGGAAGGAGGGGGAGAGCTATATCTTTCGCGTCGCAGATGACGGTCCGGGCATAGTCAGAAAGAATTGGGAGAAGATATTTCGGCTCGGTTATTCCAGTAAGTTTGATGAGAAGACGGGAAATATCTATCGGGGAGTTGGGCTTGCAGGAGTGAAAAACATTGTGGAGGAGAGGCTCTCCGGCGTGATTTCTGTGGAGTCGACACTCGGGCACGGCGCAGCCTTTACAGTGGAAATTCCCGCGGCTGTGCTGGAGCTCACAGACACGGAGAGGCAGAGCTATGAGGAGAGGGTGAAGCTGCGTGCGGCACGGCGAACAGAGAAGGGAGAGGAGGATTGAGCATGAAGGAGAAGCCGGGAATTTATATCGTTGAGGACGATGATACGATGATAGAGATCCTTCAGGATATGATAGAGGATCATGAGCTCGGTGTGGTGCTCGGCAGCACAATGGGACATCTTCCGAAGGCAGAGCAGATACTTGCGGCAGCGCCGGACATTGTCCTCGTTGACTTTCTGATGCCGGGGAAGGATGGCGTTGCGCTGGTGCGGGAGCTTCGTGCGCTCGGCTGTCATGCAAAATTCATCATGATCTCGCAGGTCTCTTCCAAGGACATGATCGCGAAGGCCTATGATGCGGGTGTGGAGTTTTTTATCAATAAGCCGATTAATATCATTGAGGTCAGCTCTGTGATCGCAACAGTGGCAAAGCAGCTCCGAAATGAGAGAACCATCGCACATCTGAGGAGTATGTTTTACCCGGAGGACACGCAGTACCCGGAGGGCACACGGTACCCAGAGGGCACACGGTACCCGGAGGGGCCACGGTACCCGGAGGGGCCACAGTATTCGGAAGACGCAGTGGCGCGGAGGCCGGAGGCTTCCGGTGGAAAGCAGAGCGCAGGGCGCGTGTCGTCCCGCGGGAACGGCTTTGAGCGTCAGGTCGCAGAAATTCTTGGAAAACTGGGCATGGCGGGAGAGAAGGGGAGTGCTGACATTATCCGCATCTGCGTGATGCTCAGGGAGGAGGGGCGCTTTATGAGTCGGGAGAGCGTGCGTGATATTTGCGGCGAGCTGAGCGATGCGCCGAAGAGCATGGAGCAGCGGATGCGCCGCGCGATTTCAGTGGGGCTCACCAACCTCGCCCACCTGGGCATAGAGGATTTTATGAACGACACTTTTACAGAGTACGCAAGCACGCTCTTTTCCTTTGAGGAGGTGCGCGCGGAGATGGATCATGTGCGCGGAAAGCGTGCGGCGGGCGGGAAAGTCTCGATCAAGACCTTTATTGAGAGCCTCATGCTGATTGCTGAAAGAAATCTGAAGAATTTCTGAAGCTTTCTGTAACTTTTTGTAGCCCTTTCATACACTGGATTCAGAGAGAGCTCACTGCACGGGAGGGTGTCGGAGCGCATTTGCTGCCGGCATGAGTGTGCAGAGACGGAGTTGCGGTGTAAGGAGGAGGTTGCTATGCAGGTTTTGAAACTTGATATGTATCAGGCGCTTGGTCTTGCGGTTATTATGCTGCTCATCGGAAGGGTACTGGTGAAGCGCGTTGAGTTTCTGCAACGCTACTGCATACCGGCGCCGGTGGTCGGCGGGCTGATTTTCGCGCTCCTGCATCTGGTGCTGCGAAGCGCGGGTGTTGTGGAGTTTGAGATGGACACAACGCTGCAGAATGTGTTTATGACGGGCTTTTTCTGCAGCGTGGGCTACATGGCAGCCTTCGGTATGCTGAAGAAGGGCGGCATCGGGGTAATTAAATTTCTTCTTCTTGCCGTGCTGATGTGCGCAATTCAGGATGCAATCGGCGGCATTGGCGCGAAACTGTTCGGACTGGATGCGCGCATCGGGCTTGCCATGGGATCCATCCCACTGGTCGGCGGACATGGAACGGCGGGCTCGTTCGGCCCATTCCTTGAAGGACTGGGTGTTGAGAATGCAACGACTGTTGCAGTGGCGGCTGCAACCTACGGTCTCATCGCGGGATGTATGATAGGCGGTCCCATTGCGTACGGAAAGATCCGCTCCTACGGACTGAAGTCCGCGGGGCTCCGCGCGCAGGGACAGCTCGCAGATGCAGCTGCTGCGGTGGGGGATACAGAGGTCCTGACAGAGGAAAATATCATGGACGCGGCGATATATATCGTCGTCGGTGTGGGACTTGGAACCATTGTCTCTGCGCTGCTCGGTCGCCTGATTACGCTCCCCGGCTATATCGGCGCGATGATTGTAGGAGCCATCATCCGCAATGTGCAGGAGATGCGCAGAGTGAAGATGCCCATGCAGGAAATGGGAACGCTCGGGAATGTCTGTCTGTCCCTTTTCCTCGGCCTTGCAATGATCAATCTGAAACTCTGGCAGCTGGTATCTCTGGCACTTCCCATGGTGGTGATACTGTTGCTTCAGACGGTGATCATGTTCCTTTATGCCTCATTCGTAGTTTTTAACGTTATGGGCAGAGATTACGATGCAGCGACGATATCCTCCGGCTTCTGCGGCTTCGGCATGGGGGCAACCCCGAATGCCATGGCAAATATGCAGGCGATCACCAATGCTTACGGCCCGGCCCCAGTGGCCTTCATGATCGTGCCGCTGGTCGGTTCGCTCTTTATTGACTTTTTAAATGCGGCGATTATTACAGGATTTGCAAATGTTCTTTGAAACAGCATAAGCGGGAATGGGATGCTCCGGAGTGCAGGAGACGTCAGCTGTTCAGCGCGTTAACGGGTTGCCTATCGCTATCCGCGATAACCGCATAGAGAAGTCTGATAACCGTTCCTGTAGAAATAGTATATAATGGAAGCTATGATATGATTCATCGCTAGATGAATTGCACCATGAACACATTAACCTTTATAATTTTATAGGAGGAATGTTACATGAACGCTTATATCGAGAGAGTGATTGAAGACGTCAAGAAGAAGTACGCCGATCAGCCTGAGTTCTGCCAGACCGTTGAGGAAGTTCTTTCTTCTCTCAGCCCGCTGATTGATGCGCATCCGGAGTATGAGGAGAATGCAATCCTCGAGAGAATGGTAGTGCCGGAGAGAACCATCATGTTCCGCGTTCCGTGGGAGGATGATAACGGAAAGCTTCATGTCAATACCGGTTACAGAGTACAGTTCAACTCTGCAATTGGACCGTACAAGGGCGGCCTTCGTTTCGCTCCGAACGTAAATATGTCTGTTGTCAAGTTCCTCGGCTTTGAGCAGGTTTACAAGGATGCGCTGAGCACCCTGCCGATCGGCGGTGCAAAGGGCGGCGCAGACTTCGATCCGAACGGCAAGTCCGATAAGGAAATCCAGAGATTCTGCCAGTCCTTCATGCAGGGCCTCTACAAGTTCATCGGACCGGATGTTGACTGCCCGGCTGGCGACCTCGGTGTCGGCGGACGTGAGATCGGTTATATGTTCGGTGCATGGAGAAGACTGACCGGCTCCTATGCGAACGGTGCTCTTTCCGGTAAGGATCCGCTGTTCGGCGGCTCTGCATTCCGTCCGGAGGCTACCGGCTACGGTGCTGTCTACTATCTCCAGTCCGTACTCGAGCACGAGAAGGACGAGATGAAGGGCAAGAGAGTTGCGGTTGCAGGCTTTGGTAATGTTGCATGGGGCGTCTGCAAGAAGCTCGCTGCACTCGGTGCAAAGGCTGTTACTCTGTCCGGACCGGACGGATATGTCTATGATCCGGAGGGCGTTGTGACTGAGGAGAAGATCAACTTCATGCTTGAGATGAGAGCTTCCGGCCGCAACAAGGTTCAGGATTATGCTGACAAGTTCGGCGTTGAGTTCTTTGCGGGCCAGAAGCCGTGGGGCCTGAAGGATGTTGATATCGTTATGCCCTGCGCGACTCAGAACGACGTAGACCTTGAGCAGGCAAAGAAGATCGTTGCAAACGGCATCAAGTACTACATCGAGGTTGCGAACATGCCGACCACCAACGAAGCTCTGAAGTTCCTCATGGAGCAGAAGAACATGATCGTTGCTCCGTCCAAGGCTGTTAACTGCGGTGGTGTTTCCGTTTCCGCACTTGAGATGTCTCAGAACTCCGAGAGACTGTTCTGGGAGGGCGAAGAGGTTGATAAGTGGCTGCACAGAATCATGAAGGGCATCCATGACAACTCCGCAGAGGCTGCCAAGAAGTACGGCCTTGGCTACAACCTCGTTGCAGGCGCAAACATTGTTGGCTTCGAGAAGGTTGCCAACGCTATGGTTAAGCAGGGCCGCGCATATTAATCCATGCGCTTCGCTCGGTTCACTTTAAGGTGAGCTCATAAGCTCCGCACAGGTTCCGGTCACCCCCTTGGATCGGAACCTGTTCTACGGGCTGATCCGGAGGATTGAGTGTGACCGGGCCCTCAGGGCCCGGTCATTTGACTATCAGACAGAGCTTTGGCCTTGAGCCGGGTACGGCCGTGCAATGATGAACAGCAGATAAATCGCGAAAGGAGAATTGTACTATGAAATGCTTGATTACCGATGCGGTATATGCCGGAATCGCAGAAGAGCTGAAGAAATATATGGAGGTCAAAACCTCTGATGGGAAGCCGCTCTCCAAGGAAGAGATGATAAAGGAGATCGCAGATGTCGATGTGCTGATTATGCGCGTTGATCCGAAGATTGACAGAGATATCCTTGACGCAGCTAAGCAGCTGAAGGTCATCGGTGTCTGCGCAGTTGGCCTGAATCACGTCGATATGGAGTATGCGAAGGAGAAGGGCATCCAGGTCTTCAACGCACCCGGACTCAATGCAAATGCGGTCGCAGAGCTCACGATCTCCAAGATGCTCGACATCTCCAGAAACACCATCCCGGCAAACTATGATGTGAAGGTCAACCACATCTGGGATAAGTACAAGTACATCGGCCGCGAGCTTCGCGGAAAGACGCTCGGCATCATGGGCTTTGGCCGCATTGGCCGCCGTGTCGGTGAGTTGGGCAAGGCGTTCAAGATGGATATCGTTGCCTACGATCCCTACTTAAAGCCGGAGGATTTTGAGAGAGAGGGCGCAAAGGGAATGGGTGTTGAGGAGCTGATCAAGGCTTCCGATTTTATCTCCATCCACGTTCCGCTGACACCGGAGACCAAGGATCTCTTCAATAAGGAGTCCATTAAGATGATGAAGGACGGCGCAGTGGTTCTGAACATGAGCCGCGGCGGCATCGTCAATGAGGCAGATATGTGTGAGGCTCTGAAGGAAGGCAGAATTGGCGGCTATGCTTCTGACGTTCTGGAGAATGAGCTTGCCGGCAGCGGACTCAGCGGAAACGATGAGTTCACAAACCCGCTGTTTGACTGTGATAACTTTATTATCACTCCGCATCTCGGCGCTCAGTCTACGGATGCGGCAAGAGATATCGGCGTTTACATCACGGGCAAAGTGAAGGAAGTTATGGGTTTTAATTGATGAGGGTATGAGAGTCAAAATATAGAGGACATCGCCGCCTGCTCCTGTGGAGCAGGCGGCGATGTCCCTTTTAGGCGGACTTTTGAAAAGAGATATTGCGGCACAGTGATGCCTGCTGTTTTGGCGTGGACAGAAGAGGTATTCCGGGTCTATAATGAAGCCCTGAAATCAGGGTTCTTGTGCAGATATCAGATCATCGCTCAGGCAGGAAAGGACGGAAATGAAATGTCACTCACACCGCTCACGTTTTTGATTGTATGCCCGCTGGTTTTTGTGGCGGGTCTGGTAGACGCCATCGGAGGCGGAGGCGGGCTAATCTCGCTCCCGGCCTTCCTTTTTGCGGGCCTGCCGGTGCACCTCGCGGTTGGAACCAACAAGCTCTCCTCCGCCTGCGGAACTACGCTCGCCACTGTGCGTTTTGCGAGAAAGAAGATGATCAACTGGAGTCTGGCGCTGCCGACAATTGTAGCGGCGGTCGTTGGTTCCTCGCTGGGCGCACACATTTCCCTCCGCCTGGACGAGCGGGTGATGCTGGTTATTCTTCTGGCAATATTGCCTCTTGTTGCTTTTGCCGTACTGAACAAGCACATACTGAAGGATATCGGGAAGGAACATGAGCGCATCACCCGGAGGAGCTATATCAGCGCGACGCTCGCTGCCTTTGCGGTCGGGATGTATGATGGGCTGTATGGCCCGGGGACCGGAACCTTTCTCATAGTGCTGCTGACAATTTTTTCAAAGCTCAGCATGGCCACTGCGAATGGACAGACAAAGGCGATCAATCTCACCAGCAACCTGACCTCCCTGGTGATCTTTCTGATGAACGGGACCGTGCTCATTCCGCTCGGGGCAGCCGCGGCGCTCTGCAATATGCTGGGGGCTTATATCGGCTCAGGAATGGTGATGGAGAAGGGCAGTAAAATTGTGCGGCCCATCATGCTGGCAGTGCTGGTTCTGCTGTTTCTGAAGGTAGTGTCGGAGTTGCTGTAGAAGTGTGGCGGAGGGAGAAGGTATGGCAAGATTACTGAAGGGCGCTCCGGTTGCCGCAGCAATCAGCGCGGAGCTTGCGGAGCGGGTGAAGAAGCTTAGGGAGAGAGGTGTCGTGCCGACGCTTGCGACTGTGCGGCTGGGGGAGCGCCCGGCGGATGTGGCCTATGAACGCGGCGCTGGAAAACGCTGTGAGAAGCTGGGCATCGCAGTGCAGCGCTATGTGCTCCCGGAAGACTGTTCGAGAGAGGCGCTGCTCTCCTGTATACGGGAGATCAATGAGCGGGAAGAGATTCACGGCTGTCTGATGTTTCGCCCGCTTCCGGATCCGGAGGCGGAGCGTGAAGTATGCGCACTGCTTAATCCGGAGAAGGATATGGACGGCATCACCCGCGGAGCACTGGGAGATGTGTTTACCGGCGGGAAGGGGAGCTTTCCGCCGAGCACAGCGCAGGCATGCATGGAGATACTGGATTTTTATGGCTATCAGGTAAGGAGCGCCCGTGTCACAGTGATCGGTGCGAGCCTGGTTATCGGGAGACCGGTCGGAGCCATGCTCTTAAACCGCTGCGCGACACTGACCATGTGCCATATTGATACGGTAGACACCGCCGCACACGCAAGAAATGCGGAGATCCTGATCTCCGCCGCAGGCTGCGCCGGGCTGGTGACGAGAGAATATGTGTCTCCGGGGCAGGTGGTGCTGGACGTCGGAATCAATCAGGATCAGGACGGAAACATCTGCGGAGATGTATGCTTTGATGAGGTCGAGCCTGTCGTGGAGGCGATCACTCCGGTGCCGGGCGGGGTCGGAACTGTGACCTCAGCAGTGCTCGCCAAGCATGTGGTGGAGGCCGCAGAGCGGGTGATGAAGAGAGAAGCGGCGGCGAAGGGATGATCCGAAATATAGAAATTATGGTAAATAACGAGGAAAGACTCCCTGCGCTTGCGCAGGAAGAGTCTTGACGACAAAACCCATCGAGCGGCAGCGAGATGGTGAAATATATAAATAAAATGGAAAAGTCAGAGTGTGGGGCATGTGGTCCCGGTACTCTGACTTTTTGCGATGTGGGCCTCCGAGTTTTCTGCAGAACAAAGCCTTTCGGGGAATGCGCAGCGCCCACAGTGGAAGGCTGCATACGCAGCTGTGAGCCGGTCAGACTCAGTTGCGTTATAGCTGTGCAGCCTCGCCGCGGCGCGCGCGCGGGCGCTTGTTACCGCTCATCTCGGAATTTGCTGCGTAGCGATCTCCCTGGCGGTAGAGCTTTGCGTATTTTTTGGGAGAGACGCCGACATAGGTATTGAAGGTACGGATGAAATGTGAGTAGGTCTGAAAGCCGGACTTCTCGCTGGCCTCCTGGACATTTGCTCCCTGGCGAAGCAGACGCTGTGCGGTGATGATGCGCAGCTGGATCACATATTCCATAACGCTGAACCCCGTTCCTCTCTTGAAGATGTGGCAGAGATAGTGCTTGCTCAGCATGAAGTGATCGGCCAGATCATCGAGGGAGATGTGATCTGTGCAGTTGCGGCGCAGATATTCCAGCACCGGCTGTACGCGATCATATTCCTGATTGGAGGCGCCGTGTTCTTTTTTGGTGGAGCGGATGCGGCTGCATACCAGCAGCAGAATCTCATACAGCGTGATGCGCTCCAGTATGTCCGTGCCGAAGGCGGGAGGCATGCTGATGCGGAGTTTCTCAAAAAGGCGGGAGAGCTTTGTGGTGTCCTCATCTGAGAGACGAATACAGGCACCGGCGTTTTTCAGAGCTTCTGTGAAGTCTGTCTGCGGTGTGGAAAGCTGCTCCAGAAGGGAAGGGAGAATGTGCAGCACATAGCGGCGAAAGATAGAGCCATCTGCGCCGTTTTCGTCCCGATGAAGGGTGTTTGCATTCAGAATAAAGAGCGTATTTTTCCGCAGCGGATACATTTTTCGGTCCATAAAGAAGTCTCCGCCATCGCTCAGGACCAGCATGAGCTCCACGCCTTCGTGGTAGTGCAGGCGATGCATGCGCCATTTGTCGTCCTGCTTGTATTGGATAATGTAATCTCGCGATTCCATGTGTATTTTGCCTTTCGTGGGGGAGCGCGATTCGCTGTGCGGTACTATCTCCCAATTATACTCCTTGGCAGTATTCTAGCACACTTGTACAAAAGATCAAATGCCAGAAGCGGATGAATCTGCGGACTTCTGTATGTTCTGGCGGCAATGGGCGCTAAAAAAATCAGTTTTTTCAGTATTATTGTCAGCTGATCACAACTTATGCAAGGTTTGTGGCAATAAATAGGAAGAATCCTGTGTGGATTATGTTAGAATGTAGTCATAATGAAAAGGAGGTGGATAGGTATGTGGACAAGCACATCCATGGCGGTACCTGAAAGCGTACTTCTTTCAGTGATGGGACTATGCGTAGTGATGAGTACGCTGATTGTCCTTGCTCTGGTCGTACTGATTTTTTCCAAGATCATGGCATCCGGAAATGCCGCCGGAAGCAAGGTCGCGTCCAGACCCGCGCCGGAACCCCCGGGCATCAGCGATGAGATCTGTTCCATAATTCTCGCTGTGATCTGTGAAGAACTGCACGCGGCTCCGGAAGAGATCAATGTCACAAGCATCAGAGAAATAAAATGAATCCAGGACAAAACAGGAGGCTAATGATATGAAGTATGTTGTTACCATGAACGGCAAGAAATACGAGGTTGAAGTGGAACGGATGTCCGCATTCCATATGCTTACCCGTGAAGAGATTGCTTCCGGTGTCTCCACCCCGGTTCAGCCTGTGACGGCACCCGCTCCGGCACCGGTTGCAGCACCCGCTCCGGCCCCGAAGGCAGCAGCTCCTGCCCCGGCACCGGCCCCGAAGGCAGCGGCTCCGGCACCCGCGCCTGCTCCGGCTCCCAAGGCAGCAGCACCTGCTCCGGCAGCAGCTCCCGCAGGCGGAACCCCGGTTACCTGCCCGATGCCCGGTTCTGTGCTCGGCGTCAAGGTAAATGTCGGTGATAAGGTATCTGCAGGACAGACCATGTTCGTGATCGAGGCCATGAAGATGGAGAATGATATTGTGGCTCCGGTAGACGGCACGGTTGCATCCATCAGCGTTAAGACCGGTGATACTGTGGACACGGATCAGGTCATGGGTACCCTGAACTAAGGTAAGGAGGAAACGCTGTGAATCTTATTGAAATCGTTGAAGGGCTGCTTTCCGGCTCCGGATACGCGACGATGACCTGGCAGCAGCTTGTCATGCTTGTCATTTCGTTCGTCCTTATGTATCTGGCGATCGTGAAGCAGTTTGAACCGCTTCTGCTTCTGCCGATTTCCTTCGGTATCTTTATGTCAAACCTGCCGCATTCCGGTACATTCCAGTATTTCTACGAGATAGATCACTGGTATGAGGCCGGAATTCTGGGTGTCATGTACATGGGAGTCAAGTCGAGCTTCTTCCCCTGCATGATGTTCCTCGCAGTCGGCGCGATGACAGACTTTGGCCCGCTGATTGCGAATCCGATCTCACTGCTGCTCGGAGCGGCTGCGCAGCTCGGTATTTACTGTGCTTTTATCTTTGCAAATGCGACCGGCCTTTTCACGCCGCAGCAGGCAGCAGCAATTGGTATCATCGGCGGTGCTGACGGCCCGACGGCAATCTATGTTGCAAACAATCTCGCACCGGAGCTGGTTGCACCGATTGCAGTTGCGGCGTACAGCTACATGGCGCTGATTCCGCTGATTCAGCCGCCGATCATGCATGCACTGACAACTGACAAAGAGCGCAGAATCAAGATGAAGCAGCTCCGCAAGGTCTCAAAGACGGAGAAGATCATCTTCCCGGTGCTGGTTGCCTGCCTTGTATCGCTGTTGCTTCCGGATGTAGCCCCGCTGCTCTGCATGCTGATGCTCGGAAACCTCTTCCGTGAGTCCGGTGTGGTTGAGAGACTTTCTGATGTGTCTCAGAACGCACTCTGCAATATCTGCACGATTTTTCTTGGCCTCTCTGTCGGCGCAACTGCAAGAGGAGAGATATTCCTGCGCGCACAGACACTGGCGATTGTTGTCATGGGTCTCGCTGCATTCTGCTTCTCCACGGTCGGCGGACTGCTGCTTGGAAAGCTGCTCTGCATCGTGACGGGCGGAAAGATCAATCCGCTTATCGGTTCTGCCGGTGTGTCCGCAGTTCCGATGGCAGCACGTGTTGTACAGACTGTGGGCGCCAAGACCGACCGCACCAACTTCCTGCTGATGCACGCCATGGGTCCGAATGTTGCGGGTGTCATTGGTTCCGCAGTTGCGGCGGGCTTCTTCCTGACCTTCTTCGCGCACTGAGTGTGAAAGAGTCCTCAGAGTGGGTATGTTTCAGAAACGCATGAAATTAATAGAGCTGTTTTTTGTGTTTTGAGAAAGGAGGATATTACCATGAACAAAGTAATGAGTTTACATGATGCTGTAGCAAAGTATGTCGAGAGCGGAGATAGCATCTGCTTCGGCGGATTTACCACCAATCGCAAGCCCTATGCCGCAGTTGGCGAGATCCTTCGCCAGGGTCAGACAGATTTCACCGTGTGGGCAGGTCCCGCAGGTGGTGACTGGGATATGATGATCGGAGAGGGCCGCGTTAAGGCATATATCAACTGCTACACTGCAAACTCCGGCTATACCAATGTCTCCCGTCGCTTCCGCGCTGCAATTGAGGCGGGCAAGCTGACCTACGAGGACTATTCTCAGGATGTTCTGATGCTTCAGCTTCACGCGGCATCCCTGGGGCTTCCCTTCCTTCCGGTCCGCCTGATGCAGGGATCCGGCCTCACTGATTTCTGGGGCATTTCCGAGGAGACCAGAAAGACTCTGGACAAGGTTGATGATCTGAAGTTTGCGTATGTGGACAATCCCTTTAACCCGGGAGAGAAGGTAGTCGCTGTTCCGACTCCGAAGCTCGACACGGCTATCATCCATGTTCAGAAGGCTTCCCCGGACGGAACCTGCATCATTGAGGGTGATGAGTTCCACGATGTCGATGTCGCTGTCGCTGCAAAGAAGGTGATCGTGACCTGTGAGGAGCTTGTGAGCGATGAGTATATTCG
Organism: Fusobacterium naviforme; assembly: GCA_003014445.1. Classification (GTDB taxonomy): domain Bacteria; phylum Bacillota; class Clostridia; order Lachnospirales; family Lachnospiraceae; genus Moryella; species Moryella indoligenes. The sequence goes on from PYGH01000001.1 coordinate 429,832, forward strand.
CCGTGATCCCACTCTGACCAAGGTCTTTGGTGAGTGTGTGAGTGCGGTCTGCCACGTTCCGTTTGGCGCATGGCCGTCTCAGTGCTACAACTACTACGACTGCGATGACGCTGCGATGAAGGAGTACGACAAGGCTTCTAAGTATCAGGATAAGGATGACGCGGAGAAGCAGATCGCGAAGGAAGCTGAGAAGGCAGCAAAGAAGGGCCTTCCCTACACAGCACCGGTGAATCCGGAGACTTTTAAGGATTATCTTGAGAAGTGGGTCTACAGCTGCAAGGACAACGATGAGCTGCTGGATAAGATCGGCGGTTCCCGTCTCACGAAGCTGAAGGTCGTTCCGGGTCTCGGATACGCAAAACGATAAGGGGAGGTAAAAAGACATGGCTGATTACACGAATTATACAAAGCAGGAAATGCAGGCATATGCCATTGCAAAGAACATCAAGGAGAACCAGATCGTTATCGTCGGCACAGGTCTTCCGCTGATCGGTGCTTCCCTCGCGAAGCGCGCGGTCTGCCCGTCCTGCCATCCGATCGTTGAGAGCGGACTGATGGATTGCGCACCGGTAGAGGTTCCGCGTTCGGTTGGAGATCTCCGCTTCATGGCACACTGCGCAGTGCAGTGGCCGAATATCCGCTTTGTCGGGTTTGAGTCCAATGAGTGGCTGCACGACGAGGACAGACTGATCGCTTTCATCGGCGGAGCGCAGATTGATCCCTACGGAAACGTAAACTCCACCTGCATCGGCGATTACAATAACCCGAAGACCCGCTTTACGGGTTCCGGCGGTGCAAACGGAATTGCGACCTACTGCAATACCATCATCATGATGCAGCATCAGAAGAGAAGATTCATGGACAAGATCGACTACATCACCAGCCCGGGCTGGATGGATGGCCCCGGCGGACGTGAGAGAGCGGGACTTCCGGGCAACAGAGGCCCGCAGATGGTCGTGACCGATCTCGGTATCATGAAGTTCGATGCAGAGACGAAGAGAATGTACCTCGCTTACTACTATCCCTTCTCTACCCCTGAGATGGTCAAGGAGAACACCGGCTTTGATGTCGATGTGTCCAAGGCAGAGCTCATCGAAGGACCGAGCCCGGAGATCATCAGGATGATCCGTGAGGAGATCGATCCCGGACAGGCATTTATCAAGGTTCCGAAGCAGTAAGAATACTTTGCGCCTCTGCCTATGCGCAGGCGGAGGCGGACAAATCCCTGTAACTTGCTGAATGATTAAAGAGGAGATTCGAACATGAACAATTATTCCATGCCGGGATATTTTCAGAATATGCCCGTGCTCAATGCGCCGGCAGCCAAGCCGAACGCAGAGAATGCTGCAGAACTGAAAGAGATTGAGAGTGCGATTCACAAGCAGGCGGAGACCATGCTTGCTGCCGGAACCGCAGATGATAAGATTCATGCGAAGGGACAGTATACTGCGCTGGAGAGAATCAACCAGCTGGTTGATCCGGGGAGCTTCTGCCCGCTGAATACGATCTATAATCCGCAGGACAATGCGGAGGAGAGAATTGGCATCGTCAGCACGGGCGTGATCAAGGGTCTCGGACGCATCAATGGCAAGTGGGCTGTGATTATTGCTTCCGACAATAAAAAGATGGCAGGCGCGTGGGTTCCGGGGCAGGCGGATAACCTTCTCCGCGGCTCCGACACCGCAAAGATGCTGGGCATCCCGCTGGTATACATCTTAAACTGCTCCGGCGTTAAGCTGGATGAGCAGGAGAAGGTTTATCCGAACAGACGCGGCGGCGGTACCCCCTTCTATCGCAATTCTGAGCTGAACCAGATGGGCGTTCCGGTTATCGTGGGAATTTACGGAACCAACCCTGCAGGCGGCGGCTATCACTCCATCTCTCCGACCATCCTGATTGCACATGAGAAGGGCAATATGGCTGTCGGCGGCGCAGGTATTGTCGGCGGTATGGACTCCAAGCCCTACGTGGATCTTGAGGGTGCAGAGGGCATGATCGACGCGACCAGAAAGATGAAGAACGATCCGCCGGGATCTGTCTCCATCCACTACAATGTCACCGGTTTCTTCCGCGAGGTCTACGCAGAGGAGTTCGGTGTTCTGGATGCCATCAAGAAGTATATGGACTATGTTCCGGCCTTTAATCCGGAGTTCTTCCGTGTCGATGTTCCGAAGGCACCGGCAATCGAAGGTGACGCGCTTTACGATATCGTTCCGAGAAATACCCGCCGTACCTACGATATGTACAATGTTCTCAAGGCGCTCTTTGACGGCGGTGAGTTCATGGAGTACAAGAAGGACTACGGCCCGGAGATGATCACCGGTCTTGCAAAGGTCAATGGTCTTGTGGTCGGTGTTGTCGCAAACCGTCAGGGTGTGCTCGCGATGCAGGGTTATCCGGACTATCCGGAGTACAGAGGAAAGGGCGCCATGGGCATGGGCGGAAAGCTCTATCGCCAGGGCCTGATCAAGATGAATGAGTTTGTGACCCTCTGCGGCCGAGATCGTCTGCCGATGGTATGGGTTCAGGATACGACGGGCATCGATGTCGACAATGAGGCGGAGAAGGCAGAGCTGCTCGGACTTGGCCAGAGCCTGATTTATTCCATCCAGTCCAGCAAGATCCCGATGCTTGAGATCACACTCAGAAAGGGAACTGCTGCTGCGCACTATGTTCTCGGCGGTCCGCAGGCAAATGACAATAACGTATTCTCTATCGGAACCGCTGCGACAGAGATCAACGTGATGTATGGTAAGACTGCTGCTGGCGCTATGTACAGCCGCCGCCTTGTGAAGGATCAGGATGGCGGCAAGGATCTGCAGGGTACCATCGACAAGATGAACAAGCTGATTCAGCACTATATCGACACCTCTACGCCGCAGTACTGCGCAAAGGCAGGCCTGGTCGATGAGATTGTCGATATGCCGAAGCTCAGAAACTATGTTGTGGCCTTTACGGATGCAGCATATCAGAACCCGAAGTCAATCTGCCCGTTCCATCAGATGCTTCTTCCGAGAATCATCAAGGACTATAACGCAAATGGACAGAGTGCAAAGAACGCTGTCAAGGCGTAAGCGGAACAGGCTTCAGATTTGAAATTACAGCTGCGCGGCCGGACATTCTACAGGCCGCGCAGTGAAAAAGCTGTCCGGAGGGGACAGCGACAGGAGAGCAGTAGTACATGGCTATTTACAGTTTAGGTATTGATGTAGGCTCCACCGCCTCCAAGTGTGTCATTCTGGAGGACGGCAAGGAGATTATTGCAAAGTCACTGGTCAGTGTTGGTACCGGGACAAGCGGACCGAAGCGCGCCATTGAGGAGGTCTTAAAGACCGCAGGGATGAAGCGCGAGGATATGAGCTATACACTCGCGACAGGCTATGGACGCAATTCCCTGGAGGGGATTGCAGACAAGCAGATGAGTGAGCTCTCATGTCATGCGCGCGGTGCGTATTTCCTCTTTCCGAAGGTTCACACGGTTATCGACATCGGCGGACAGGATGTGAAGGTCTTAAAGATCGAGAACGGCGCAATGGTCAATTTCCAGATGAATGACAAGTGTGCCGCCGGAACCGGACGCTTTCTCGACGTGATGGCCCGCGTGCTTGAGGTAGAGGTGAGCGATCTGGAGCGTCTGTCGGCAGAATCCACCAAGAAGGTCGGAATCAGCTCCACCTGCACCGTTTTTGCGGAGAGCGAGGTGATCAGTCAGCTTGCGCTCGGCTCAGATAAGCGGGATATCATCGCTGGTATTCACCGCTCCATCGCGGGGCGTGTGGCGGGACTGGTGCATCGTGTCGGTGCGGTTCCGCAGGTAGTTATGACCGGAGGCGTGGCCCAGAACCACGGTGTGGTGCTGGCGCTCGAGGAGCAGCTTGGTGTGGAGATATTTACCTCTCCGCTGACCCAGTATAACGGAGCGCTCGGCGCAGCCCTGTTTGCATATCAGGGAGCGTTAAAGCACGCCAGATAAGTAACTTTTCGTTTTTGAGCCCCTTCCCTCTGGGCGGGGCTCAGCTTGCGGGACAGCGTAAGCCATGCTGTGCCGCAGATTTGGAGGCGATTGATTATGGCAGAAGAAGTAAAGAAACCGGCAAAGAAGAAAACAAGCCCGGGCGTGATTGCACTGCGCAAGGTCGTTGATGATGTCTACGCTGAGGCAAGAGAAGCAAAGAAGCGCGGAGAGCCGGTGGGCTGGTCCTCTTCCAAGTTCCCCTGCGAGCTTGCGGAGGCCTTTGGCCTGCACGTCGTATATCCGGAGAACCAGGCGGCAGGAATTGCGGCAAACCGTAATGGTGAGATGCTCTGTCAGGCAGCCGAGGATCTCGGCTATGACAATGATATCTGTGGCTACACCCGTATCAGTCTTGCCTATGCAGCCGGCTACAGAGTCGGCAGAAAGTTCGACCCGGCAACCGGTGAGTACATCATCAACCCGGCGTCCGGCAAGCCCTTAAAGGACGCTGACGGCAAGCCCGTTATTGACGAGGCAACTGGCAAGCCGAAGAAGGATCCGAAGACGCAGACTCCATATGAGGAGCTGGTCAATATCAACGACATCGAGGCACTGCCGGACGGCCCGGAGAAGGAGCAGAAGCTCGCGGCTCTAAAGCCGATTCGCCAGAACCTCATGCCGATGCCCGACTTCGTTCTCTGCTGCAATAATATCTGCAACTGCATGACAAAGTGGTATGAGAACATCGCCCGCATTCACAATATTCCGCTCATCATGATCGATATCCCCTATAACAATGATGTCGATGTCGATGACAGTAAGGTCCGCTATGTGAGAGCGCAGTTTGACGAGGCAATCAAGCAGCTTGAGCAGATCTCCGGCAAGAAATTTGATGAGGAGAAATTCAATCAGGCATGTGCAAATGCAAACAGAACGGCAAAGGCCTGGCTGAAGGTCTGTGATTATCTCCAGTACAAGCCCGCTCCGATGTCCGGCTTTGATCTCTTCAACCACATGGCAGATGTCGTGACCGCGCGTGGCCGTGTCGAGACTGCCGAGGCCTTTGAGCTGCTCGCGCAGGATCTTGAGCAGAATGTCAAGGATGGTACCTCCACGCTGCCGTTCCCGGAGAAAAAGCGCATCATGTTCGAGGGTATTCCGTGCTGGCCGAAGCTTCCGGCACTGTTCAAGCCCCTGAAGGACAACGGAATTAATGTCACCGCAGTCGTCTACGCTCCGGCATTCGGTTTTGTTTATGATGGTCTGGACGAGATGGCACGCGCTTACTACAAGGCTCCGAACTCTGTATGTATTGAGCAGGGTGTTGCATGGAGAGAGGGAATCTGCCGCGACAACAAGGTCGATGGCGTACTGGTTCACTACAACCGCTCCTGCAAGCCGTGGTCCGGTTACATGGCGGAGATGCAGAGACGCTTCACCAAGGATCTCGGTGTGCCCTGCGCCGGCTTTGACGGCGATCAGGCGGATCCGCGTAACTTTAACGCCGCACAGTATGAGACCAGAGTACAGGGTCTGATGGAAGCAATGGAAGCGAACGACAAAGCGAAGGAGGCGTAAGAATGAGTATCGAAGCTTTATTAAAGGAATTCGCTGAAGTCTCCGCTAATCCGAAGGCTCAGCTCGAAAAATACAAGGCAGCAGGCAAAAAGGTAATCGGTGTTCTTCCGTACTATGCACCGGAGGAGCTGGTTTATGCAGCAGGTATGGTTCCGATGGGAATCTGGGGCAGCAATACGAAGACTATCAGCCGCGCCAAGGAGTACTGCGCGACCTTCTACTGCACCATTGCTCAGCTCGCGCTGGAAATGCTGCTGGATGGCACCATGAAGGATCTGGACGGCGTTATCACCCCCACGATCTGTGACACGCTTCGCCCGATGTCTCAGAACATCCGCGTCTCGATGGGCGATAAGCTTCCGGTGATCTTCCTCGCGCATCCGCAGAACCGCTTTGCTGACTGGGGTCTGCAGTTCACGATGGATCAGTATCATGATGTGAAGAAACAGCTGGAGAAGATCGCCTCCAAGGCGATCACTCCGGAGGATCTCCAGAGAACCATTAAGCTCTATAACCGCAGCCGCAGAGCGCGCCGCGCATTTGTGAAGCTCGCCAGCGATCACTGCGACGTGATTACACCGACCAAGAGAATGTATGTCCTGAAGTCTGCATGGTTCATGGCAAAGGACGAGTACACTGAGAAGCTTGAGGCGCTGAATGCAGAGCTCGAAAAGCTCCCGGTATGTGATTGGAAGGGAACCAAGGTTGTGACCAGCGGCATCATCTGCGACAACCCGAAGCTTCTTGCGGCATTTGAGGAGAATCATATTGCCATTGCAGCGGATGATGTGGCACACGAGAGCCGCTCCTTTAAGACCGATGCACCGGAGACAGAGAATCCGATGCGCGATCTCGCGGTGCAGTATGCAAACATCGACCACGATGTTCTGCTCTATGACCCGAAGTCCTCGGAGAACCGCCGCGGTGAATACGTCGCTGACCTCGTGAAGAACAGCGGTGCGCAGGGACTGGTGCTCTTCATGCAGCAGTTCTGTGACCCGGAGGAGATGGAATACCCCTATCTCAAGAAGGCTCTGGACAATGCAGGGATCCCGCATATTAAGCTCGGCATTGACCAGCAGATGCGCGATTTCGGACAGGCCCGCACTGCGATTCAGGCCTTCGCGGATGTGCTTTCTCTGTAAATAAACATCTTTTTTCTTTCAACGGGCGCCGCTGCTTGCGGCGTCCGTTTGCATATCGACTTTTTTCGGAAAGAAGAAAGGGGCTATAATAAACGCAGCGATTTCTGGAATTTTTTGCAAAAAATAGAGAAACCCTATAAATTCAACGAAAGCATTGCTTTTATCACAGAGAAGTCTATACTATATATTAGTATAGTATACTTTAGGGTTTTATAAGTAAAATCCGGCGATCGGACAGGAAGCACAGAGAGGATTCCGGAGAAATGGGCTTTGCCGCATTTCGCCGTGAAAGCTGCGACAAGAGCTGAAAGCATTCGGAAAAAGGAGAGAAAGCTTCATAGGAGAATTGTGCTGAGAGTCCGGAAAAATACAGATGGCGAAGGTGAGATAAAGGACAAAGCCACAAATTCCAATGCCCAAGAAAAGGATAAGGCTACAGATTCCAATGCCGGAAGGCGAGGCGGTTCAGGAAACGGTGGAGGTGGAACTGTAACCGGAAAGCATGCCAGCAAGAAGTATATGCCGCTGCCTGTTATTCCGCAGCAGAACATTCCGGAAGTGAAGGCGGAGGAGCAGCCCGTGCCGGACAGCACAGCGTCAAATCACGGTGTAGAGCCGATTCTTGCCAAGCAGGAGAGATCCGGAAGGTCCTTACCGAAGACAGGAGAGAGTGCGACCCGCGCTTTATATGCGCTGCTGGCGGGGATTGTGAGCAGCCTCCTGCTGTTGTTTAGGATTAAGAGAAATAAGCAGTAACAGAAAGAGCAATGAATATTTGAGAAGCGAGAGAGGGGGGCATCAGCCCCCCTCTCTCGCTTATTACAGTGAAATCACAGTGAATTTGTGCGGCTCCTGTCATGGACAGAGGGCATCCGATGGCTGGTTCTGTCCACAGGCTTTTTGTGCGGTGCAGCTTTGAAGGAGCTGTTCCTCTCTTGAAGCTCCTCAAAGCAGATGCGGCTTTTTTCTGCCGGCTGCCCTTTCCCGAGCTTCCGGCATTCTTCTCTGCGCAGGGTATTTCGTTCCTCCCACTGCCGGGAGAGCAGCTGAGCCTCTTCGTAGTCCTGCACCTCCAGCTGGTGGGCCATTTTCCGCTTTCCGCTGCTGAAGAAGTGTACGCTGGTTCTGGGAGCGGTGGGCTCAGGCGGATTGTAGCATACGCTTTCCAGCTTTCCGTCTGACAGGACACTCAGGTGATCCGCGGAATGATTCTGTATATTCAGGTAGTCCGTGAGTCGGTCGGTAAAGTCGACCAGGGAGGACTGCAGGTTCTCGGGATTCAGACCATTCGCAGTATTCCGGCTGAAGGGAACACCATTCAGGCAAACGCGGGATAGAGCAGAACGTACAAGGGAGAGATCCGGCGCACTGTTTCCGAGAATTTTTGCGCCGGTCAGCTCTTCAAGTGCCCACATGGCGGTATTCGCTTTTTCCTCCGGTGTCTGCATGATATTCTGTGCCAGAGTCTGATAAAGGCCGTTGCTGATACTTCCGGAAAGTACCGGAGCATCTGGGCAGGGTGCTGCAAGAAGATTGGCAGCTCTTGCGGAAGCCTCCATTCCGGCATTATACAGGGTGTATTCATTTCCGGTCATACGTCCTTCTGTATTCTGCATAGCTTCCTGATAACGGGTGAAGTCCTTTCTGCTTCCATAGACGCCGAATTGCGGTTCATCGGAAAACGGAGCATTGTTCAGGTAGTCGGAAGCTCTGCTGCGGGGGAGTTCCACTGTAATCAGTCGGTTTTCCAGAGTCGCTGCGGCATAGGCACCGGGAGCTTGCCCCTGGTTTCCGGCGGAGAGCAGATCTGCTTTAATCTCCGGATGGGGGTAAGCGCTCAGACTTTGGATCTTATTCAGAAAGCCTGCGCCCTCAGAAAGAGGGAGAAACGCTCTTCTGGACTCCACCGGGTCGATTGCAGCGAGAGAGCGCAGCAGCTCGGAGGTCTGCGTAAGTTCGGTGTGTACAGACTTCATGACGCTGCTTCCAATCTGTTTTTCCAGCTCCTGACTGCCGGCGATTCGCTCGGAAAATTCTGCAAAGGAATGCAGGAATGAATTACCGAGCAGCGCATCGGAGCTTCCGGGAAGGAAGAATTCTTTCTGGAACTGCCCGAAGGAGACCCGTGCATTGCCCGGGATGTTCAGCTGATCTGCGAGCCACTGGTCACGGTAAGCCGCCACCTCATCAGGAGCTGCGGCGGGGTTTCTGGGATCCCGGGACTCCGAAAACATCAGCTGTGCCTGCTGTGCAAAGAGGCCGGCACGTTCTGCTGTCGCAGGCGTCACCTCTCCGTGTTCATTCAGAAGCATCTGACTCATACCGCGAAGCAGATAGTTGTAGTTCTGCCGAAAGCTGATCTGCTGCCCTTCAGCGGAGTAGACGTATTCCGGCATACGGAGCTGTGCCCGGTAGCGGGTCTCTCCATCTTCCATCGTCTGAGGCTGGAAGCCGAGGAGCGGATTGGCCGAGGAGAGAAGATTTTTCTGCTGTTCTGTTATCAGCAGGTGATCGGCGGAAGCGCCGGAGGTCCGCATGAGCGCCGGATCCGCCGACAGGGGGGCGTGGTGATACAGAGCTGCGCCGGAGAGAGATGCTGGAGCTTCAAGCTGCGATGCACTGCGAAGCTGTGCTGCGGGATCCATTTCCGGAGCAGGCGCTTTCCGGAGGAAGCGGGAGGCGAGCAGAGGAATGTCGGACGACACATTCACGGGGACGAAGCGGAGACCGTGGTCAGCATACAGGGACTCTGCCCCGGAGGCCGCAGCGCCTGCAGACAGGTTCTTCTCATCCCGCACAGCGAAATCAACTCTTTCATTGTCCGTAATATGCTTCATAATCTCAATCTTCTTGTCTTCAGAAGAGAGATACTGCATATGGCTGCGGCGGAAACGCTCTCCGGCACTTTCGCCATTGATATAGATATCATCAAATATCCGGTGATCATCCGTCTTCAGCATGGATTTCGGGAAGACGGTGGAGAAGGCCGCATCAAAATTATGAACAGCGAACTCCCTTGCCCGCAGGCTCATATCAGAAGCATGTGCAGCAGTTATGAAATCATTTGCAATCTGATCCTCCGGAGCCTGTATGTCCATGCGGACCTGATTGATGGGCAGCAGCTTTCCGTTCAATGTTTTCGCCATATCGACGAGGGACTCGAAGCTGGCACCGCTTCCGGAAAGAAAGTTTGTCAGAGCTTCCTTTTCTTCATTGTTGATATGGTTTACCTGCTCGCCTCCGTTCAGCGCAGAGGTGAGAATACTTCTTGCGGCTGTACGGGCCAGGCGAAGGTCTATATCCTTTTCTTCCAGCTCGCCGGTATAGAGATAGGAGCGGTTTAGGAGCTCCTCTGAGCCATGCTCCGCCTGAATGAGAGAAGAGACACCGTTAAAATTCAGCTTTGCTTTTCCATAGGCTTCCGCTCGCTCCATGATCTGATCCAGGGTATTGACCAAAGTGCGGTAGTTATCACGGTGTGCGTCGGGAATACGGCTCTCAAGCATGATTGCATTGCGCAGATCGTTCTTGAATTCATATTCCAGCTCGTTGGTAGTGTATCCCCGGCTTCCCATGACAGGCTTATAACCGCGCTGGTTTCGATTGTTTTCCCACTCTTCCCCGATGGAAAATTTATGATAGTCTTCCTTCAGTCCAAGATAAGCGCGCTCAGCATAGGGAGAAAAATCCCGGAGCGGCTGATAGATTTCGTTAAAGAGACTGTTCTTCTCCAGCTGAAGAATCTGTTCTTCTTTCGCTTTTTGTTTTCTCAGGCAGAAGTCCTCCGTGATGCCGTCTGCCGGAATATGGGCATTTTTAAAATAGTGTTTCCGGAAGTTCTCCTCATTCTCAAAAATCCCAATGGAAACGGCATCTGTCATGCCCGGATGATGCATAAAGGAATCCGCTTCCGGAGCGAATGCTTCCAGTGTCAGCTGGTAAGTCTTTCCGTTTGCAGCGGTGAAGCTTCCGATATGTGTTGCTACGTGCTGATCCCATTTGCGCTCCCCGAGAGTGTCGTCGAAATGCTGAACGGCCTTCTGGGCATCTGCCACAGCGTTAGAGAGAGCGGAAAGCTGCTGGTTCTGAGAGGAATCACCATCCTGTGCATGCTGAAACACCCAGTTGTCCAGCCGGCTGCGCGCATCGCTTACTTCTGTCTCCAACCGGCTCCGGTTTTCCTGATCCCGCGCTTCGAGATTGACGCTGTAGGATGTCGGCGGCACGCTTTTTCCCGCCTTCCCCATAAGAATGTCGGCATTGTTTGCATAGTCCCAGATCAGGCGGTTGCTGTGAAGGTTTCCGCTGCATTCCGTAGGGCAGATCAGAGCCATTTCAGCTTCAGGGTCCATGTGCGCATAGCGGAGAAGCTCGGCGGAGGCTTTTTCCTGTTCGCGCAGATTCAGCTGAAGTCTTTCGCGCATTCCCGTGTCCGCAGAGAGCTGCTCACGAAGAGACTCATCGCCGAGAGCCAGTCCTGCCGCTATATAGCCGCCCCATATCAGTGAGAAATTCCCTCCCATGTAAGGGGCAATGCGGCTTTCCTCATGATTAAAAAACATGGCTTCTGCAAAGTTGCGGAAATCGCCGCGTTCTGTCGCGGGGATCCGGAGTGTCGTGGCAAGCCAGTCAAGCCCATGCATGCGGGCATCAACTCCGCTTCGCAGAGCTTCCAGACTGACGGGAGCTTCAGAGAGTCCGAGGCGGGCGTCCAGCTCATTCAGAAAGGCAAAGCCCTTTGCATAATCCAGGCTGCCATCGTCGGAAAGGAACTGATTTGCAATTCCCTTCACCAGGCGATTGTTATTGACACGCATCCGGAATACCACTCCGTCTTGAGAAAGGCTTCCGTACTCCGGCATACGCGGTGTCATGGTGTAGCTGTCTGACCCTTCAACGGGAGTAAAATGAAAGAAGTTTCCGGCGCTTCCCGCTTCAATGGTCTGTTTTATGTTCTGATTGACAAGAAGCCCGCCTTCATAGGTTCCTTCTGTAATGCTGTCGCCTGTTATATTATATGGCATGCTGTGTACTCCTTTCTGTGCTTCAGCTTGATATATTCATTTTTTCTGTCGGTTTTTGCAGTTTACTACGTAAATGGACACAAAAGTGACATTGTGAGAGTGGAAGAAGCCGGAGGCTTCGGATTCATCAGCAGGAATGTACGACAGCGCCGGCTCTTTCCGGAGTCAGCAGCTGAACGGCCGCTCCTGCGGCAGAGAGAAAAATCCTGGCGTAGAGGTAGACCGGGCTTCCGGAGGGAGGAAAGTGCAGAGCAAAAGGGAAAACGGGGAGAAGACGAAGAAAAAAATGTACCATGGCGAATCCGCCGATGACAGCGGTAATCGCGATCATGATAGTTCGGTTCAGCTTTACGGCAAGCCTGGCACAGATCAGAGAAGCCGCGAGGGATACAAGCGGCGCATGAAGTTCATGACTGAATATATTTGGCAGTATGGTTCGTGAAAGCTGAAAAACGGCGAAAAAAATGCCGGACAGATAGATTTTCCATGCGAGCGCGGCCAGACAGATCGCGACAGCGAGAGAGGCCGGAAGCAGGTAATCCGGACGCAGATCAAAGAACAGAGGCAGCTGTTCGACTGCGAGAGAATAGCCCAGAGAAAAAGAGATGATACAGACCAACAACTTCTGGAGATGATATCCCTCGAGGCAGCATGCCATTGAGAGAAGCAGTCCTGCGCAGAGAATGACCGGCGGACAGTCTCTGAGATCCGGCATAAAATTTAACAATGTTCCATAGGTATGAGCTATGATCTGAGTATCCATAAAAGAGGCTCCTTTCAGAACGTGAGGATCATGTGCCTGAAAGTGCAGGCACATACGGATAGGCATAGACAAAGACAGCCAGGTATAGAGAAAGATAGCAGGGAAAGAGACACAGAAAGGACACACGGAAAGAAAAGCCTGTAACTATTTTGTGTCTATTGATATGATAGAACTAAACGCAATGGGCAGAAAAGGAATGGAGAGTCTGTATGCTGATTTTTGCAATTGATGATGAAAGGCTTGCTCTGGAGGCGCTGATCAGTGGAATCAGGAAAGCTGTTCCGCAGGCGGAAGTACGGGGGTTTAGAAAAGTAAAGGAGCTTCTTGAGGCGATCCGGACGGAGACTCCGGAGGTGGTGTTTTTGGATGTGGAAATGAAGAAAATGAACGGGATTGATCTCGCGCAGGAAATCAAGAAGAAGTTCGGCGACATCAACCTCATTTTTGCAAGCGGATTCAGTCAGTATACCTGTGACGCCTTTGCGATTCACGCCAGCGGCTATGTCATGAAGCCGGTCACGCCGGAGAAAATCAAGAATGAGATAGACAACCTCAGATTTCCGATCAGAGAGGAAAAACATCTGCTGCAGCTGCAATGCTTCGGGAACTTTGAAGTCTTCTTTGACGGAACGCCGCTTAAGTTTAAGTACAATAAAACCAAAGAACTGCTGGCTTATCTGGTTGATCGAAACGGGGCGATGTGCAGCAACAGTGAGCTGATGGCAGTCCTGTGGGAGGATGAGTGCAATTCCGAGAAGAGAATTTCGTATTTGAAAAATCTTCGGGCCGATCTCTGCTCTGTGTTGGAAGGAATCGGAGAGGGAGAGCTGATTACCCGTGCATGGGGCAAGATGGGAATTCGCAGAGATGAGGTGAACTGCGACTACTACAGGTGGCTGGATGGGAACAGGGACGAGTACTATGGAGAGTACATGACGCAGTACAGCTGGACAGAATTTACAAATGCGGCTCTCATGGATGATTATCAGAGACGCATGGGAGAATTATAAAGGACACGGAGAACTTATGATTTATGATGTGAATCTGCTGTATCAGGAACTTCTCAACCCGGATCTGACAGAGGAGAGGCGGCAGGAAATATTTCGCATGCTGGTAGCCTGCGGTATGAACCCGAACTGTAAAAATGCATCGGCTGCGTCCGATAAGGAACTGCTGGCAGGGGTGGAGGAGTTTCTGAAGACATCGTGGAGGGCCTTTGTAGAAGGCCGAGAGGGGAGAGAGAAGACTCGCACCTCTCCGCCCTGGGAGGACGGCTTCAGAAAACGCATCAGTTTTGCAGAGCTTTTGAAAAAGCTGCAGTGCGAGCACCGGACAAAGGAGCTCAGAGAAATCGGAGCCTGCAAGGCACTTCATGCTGCAGAGAAAAAGGCGGGAAAATAAATGAGAGAACGAAAGATCATGTACGCCGACCGGATCAGAGGCGCTTTTCGGGATCCGGGCTATGATGTGCAGGAATATCTCGACAGGGCGCTGCACGGGAAAATCAGCCCTCTGGACAGGAAGCGCTTTCTCGCACAGATGGAATATATGCCGGGAAAGCCGGAGAAGAGAGACAGCAATTTCTGGTATCAGGAAAGCGGAAGACAGGAAAAACGCACGATGAAGGAGCAGTATCAGCATCAGTTTGCCAGGCTCTTCTATGATGGAGACAGAGATATTGCAGAGCTTCCGGGACTGGTGAGTGATGTGGTTGAGAATCTCAAAATAGATGGTGTGAGCTACAAGCAGAAATATCATATGCCGGAGGTGAGCACTGTAAATTGTCTTGAGATGATTTGTCATGTGGTCAGGAATCTTTCGGAGGGAGAGCTGGCGGAGGCCTTTTCCAGCCAGAGCGGGAGAGAGCCGGAGATTACATTTTACAGGGAACGGAGCCGGCAGGAGCTCTGCTTTCGCCCGTCAGAGCTGCTTCCACTGAAAGAAAGCAAAAGGAAGATTTCCTTCAGAGGGCTGATGGAAAAGGTGGGCGGCAGAGAAAATCCTGCCGGAGGGGTGCAGGAGCTGAGAAGTACGCTGAGGAACAAAACAAAGGGTGGAAAGACAGCAGGGAAATGGTAGATGAATTATACACACGGCATGCTGGAGGCTTTTGCGGCACTGATTATACTGGTTCTGCTGATTGAGAGTCATTTTATTTCAAAGGCGACACCAAAACGAATAGTACTGAATATCCTTCTGTTTGCCCTGTTTATTCTTCTGGTGGCGGATGCAGTTTCTTATCTGTTCTCTCCATCAGGAAAAATGGGGCTGCTTTCAGAGGTCTTTTTTCTTGTGTCTACGTGCTTTGCCTATAATTTGCTTGCTATTTTTCATTATTATCTGGTTCTCAATATCCGGGAAAAAAAACAGATATCCATGTGGCTGGGTCATCTGGGCTTCGCTGTTGCTCTGGCGGGAGGCTTGATGTGGGTCAGCTCCTTCTGGACAGGAGCTGTATATACCATCGTTGACGGAGATTATTTTCGGGGGCCGTTTTTTGGGGTGTCGCAGGTCATTGCACTGAGTCTTGTGAGTTATGACTGTATTCTGATTGTATTGTTTTTCGAGGAGCTGGGAAAGCGTGATGGAATTGCGTTTATCAGCTACATATTCAGTGTTGTCGTCTCTCTGATGCTTCGGGAGATGCTGCCTCCTTTGGGCATCCCTTTCGTTTATCTCGCGGTTACACTTTCAGTCATTGTAATGTATACGATTCTTCATATCGAACAGAATATAGAGTTGAAGCTCAAAGAAGAAAAACTGGTAAGAAGCAGGGTTGCCATTATGCTGAGCCAGATTCAGCCGCACTTTCTTTATAATGCGCTGAATGCGATTTATTATCTCTGTGAAAAGGATGCCGGTCTGGCACAGCAGGCGATCGCAGAATTTTCCGACTATCTGAGAGGAAATCTGGATTCGATCGGTGTGGAGGACAATGTTCCCTTTGAACGGGAGCTCACGCACATCCGAAATTATCTGTTTTTGGAGAAGCTGCGCTATGAGGATGAATTGGAAATTATCTACGATCTGGAAACTCTGGATTTCAGACTGCCGCCGCTTACTGTGCAGCCGCTGGTGGAGAATGCTGTGCGCTACGGCGTTGGGCAGGCGCCGGACGGCGGGAGCGTAATCATTCGGAGCACAGAGCATGACGCCTACTATCAGGTGGAGGTGACTGATGATGGGATCGGGTATCATGCGGATGAGGTGCAGGAGAGCGGAAGGAGTCATATCGGGATCAGCAATGTAAGAGAGCGCCTGGAGCTCATGGTGCATGGAAGCCTGGAAATCGAAAACAGAGAAGGCGGAGGCACGGTGGCAAGGATCAGAATTCCGAAGATGATGGAAGTTATGCTGAACTGAATGCGCTGCGGAGCAGCCGCAGGAATGAGCAGAAAATGCCGGATGGATACCCGTCCGGCGTTTTTTGTGTGTCTCTTTTGTGTCTATGATTTATGTAGAATCCCTCTGTATTTGGGATATTGGGAGGAAGATTCATGCGGAGAGATTGCAGGATGAGATTTCTTCGGGGAATATATTCGGAAGAGAAACAGGCGGAAAGGAGTGCCATGACAGGAAATAATACGATTTACAGAACTGCGATAAGAATGGATGATGCCGGGGCTTCAGAGGCAGAGCAGGCCTTGAAAACACTGCTGGATAAGATGCCTAAGCTGCTGATCATTGATATGGAGGAGACCAGATATATCAGCTCGGCAGGACTCAGATTCCTCCTGTCCGCACAGAAGAGCATGAAGCAGAGGAGCGGACGCATGGTCTTGAGACATGTGGCGCAATCTGTAGAAGAGATTTTTGATGTGACGGGCTTTTCAGGGGTCCTCAATATTGAATAAGGAGAGAACATGGAATTTTCCGGAATGACAGGAGAACAGAAGGCATGGATGATACTGGCCGGGATGGGCAAAGCGGTATCGCCGCTCCTGCTTTATATCTGCATGCCGTCGCTGTGTATGGCGCTGGGTTATCTGCTGTTCCATGGGGAAATGAGCCGGGCGGAGTTTTTCCGGTATGGAGGGAATTTCTATACCGCAGCGGGGATGGCGTGCTCTCTGTTTCTTCTGTATTGGAGATCTTCCCGCAGAGGAGAGAGCTTCTGTGAGGATGCAACGTTATTTCCTGAGAGCTTCAGGGCGGGAAGAGCGGCTTTGTTTGTTCTCTTTGGAGGGGCTCTGTCGCTGTTTGTTTCCGCCCTCATCACACTGGGAGGAGCCGGGACCGCAGGCTACCGGGAGAGTGTTGCGGGGCTGCTGGAGGGACCGGATCTTCTGTTTTCCGTGATTACGGTATCACTCCTGTCGCCGCTGCTGGAGGAAATTGTCTTTCGCGGCTACATGCTGAACACCATGCTGAGGCGTTTCGGTCTGCGAAGAGCGGTTTTTGGAAGTGCCATCCTTTTTGCAATCTGTCATGTGAATCCGATATGGGTTCTATATGCGTTTCCGGCAGGACTTCTGCTGGCCGTGCTTTCTATCCGGGAGGACAATATTCTGTATGGGATTTTTCTTCACATTGGGTTCAACCTGCCCTCTGCAGTTCTGGCGGTTCTTTACAGAGCCAATCCGGAAATGAGAGGACGGATGGACACGGCGGTACTTCTCGCGCTGCTGTTTTTGACGGCAGGAGGAATGCTTTGGCTGCTTTCCGGATATTTTGAGAGGAGTGTTCCGGAGCTTGGCCGCGCAGCGATTCGATGGGGAATCAAAAATTTCAGAGGGAAGCGCAAATGAAAAATATTCTGAAAAAAATGACGGTATATATAGCGGGAGCCGCTGTTTCGATCTGTCTGATCGGGGGGCTGACCGGATTCCTTCTGGGAGGATTTACACCGGAGGGCTTTTCCCCGGAAAGCGGAATGGAAAGGCTCTTTTCAGGCACGACGCTGCTCTACGGGACGGTGGAGACCATACTCATGGCGCTTCTGTATCATATTTTCCATATTGGAGGCATCGGACGGCGCACAAAGAATGTGCTGAAGGACAGCTATCGAAAGAGCGGAGCGCAGCGTATAGAGGGAGCGCTTGAGAATGCCCGCTTCATGGAGGATGAGGAACGGGATGAAAACTTTCTGAGAAAGCTGTTTTCAAGGTTGGAGAAGGAGAAGCAGGACGGAATACCTTTGTATGCCGTTTACAACCAGAAGCGGAGAGAGCTTGAGCTGAATCTGATGAAGCCGGCACATGGCATTATTATCGGTGCTACGGGCTCGGGAAAAACCACAACCTTTATCAATCCGACGATTCAGATTCTGGGGCACACGAGAGCCGGCTCCTCAATGATCTGCACTGATCCTAAGGGCGAGCTGTTTCAGCTTCATTCGGCCATGCTGAAGGAGCGGGGATATCAGTGTATGGTGCTGGATCTCCGCGATCCCTACAGCTCGTTCCGCTGGAATCCGCTGGGAGATATCTATGATCGCTACCAGGAATATTTCCATACCGGAGATGAAATCTATGAGAGGACAGACAGCATTGAGCACGCGGGTGGGCTGGAGCTTTGCAATGAGCCGGAGAGCTACGAAGAGTGCTGGTACGAGTATAAAGGGCGGGCTTACAGCGATCGCCGTCAGCTGATTCAGGAGATTCACAGTGAGCGGCAGCGTATTTACGACGGCGTCTATGAGGATCTGAATGATCTGGTATCGGTAATCTGCCCGATTGAATCACAGAATGATCCGGTCTGGGAAAGAGGCGCCAGATCTATTATTCTGGCAACGCTTCTGGCTATGCTGGAGGACAGCGAGACGCCGGAGCTGGAAATGACCAAAGATAAATTCTGCTTTTACAATCTCAATAAGGCCATCAGTAATTCGGAGGATGAGTTTGCAGCCCTGAAAGATTTCTTTAAGGGGAGAGAAAAAACCTCCAAGGCAGTGGGACTTTCCAGACAGGTGCTCTCTGCCGCGGAGCAGACATTGTCCTCCTATATGTCAATCGCGTTTGATAAACTGTCGATGTTCAACGATGAAGGAATCTGCGCCATGACTTCGGCGACGGATATCCAGCCGGAGCGGTTTGCGGAAGAACCCACAGCCTTGTTTTTGAAAATTCCGGATGAAAAAGACACACGACATGTGCTGGCCGGCGTGTTTATTCTCTCAATCTACAAGGCGCTGATTAAGGTGGCGTCCGCGAGAGAGGATCTGTCACTGCCGCGGAATGTGTATTTTCTGCTGGATGAGTTCGGCAATATGCCCAAAATTGAAAAGTTTGACAAGATGATTACGGTGGGACGCAGCAGGAAGATATGGTTTCAGATGGTGGTGCAGTCCTTTGCACAGCTTGACAATGTATACGGCCCCACAGTGGCGAATATCATCAAGGGAAACTGCGGTCTGAAGATGTTTATCGGCTCCAATGACATTGGAACTTGTGACGAGTTTTCAAAGCTCTGCGGAAATATGACTGTGGAGACCCGAAGTGTTTCTTCCTCTACAGTGGACAGAACCGGCGCGATGAATGTATCCAGTTCGCTGCAGACCCGTCCGCTGATTTATCCTTCAGAGCTGATGAAGCTGAACAATCAGAAGAACTCGGGCAATGCGATTGTCGTGACCTTTGGGAACCCGCCGCTGAGGACCAAATTCACACCCTCTTACAAGTGCCCGCTGTATCAGACCGGACAGATGAGCGAGGAAAAGGTCAGGAACAATTATTTTTACGGCGCAGAGGTTCTGTACAATTTGGATGAAAGAAATTATCTGGTGCTGGAGCAGAAGGACCTCGGGGAAGCTGAGGAAACTGAGGAAGCACTGCATCCGAATGGAGAGGAACGCGGCGCTGCGGAAGATCAGAGCGCTGAGGGAAAAGATATGGAAAAAGTGGAAAGCAGAGATGAACAATAATACGCGTAAAAAGGTGCGGGGGCTTTTTCTGGCTGCGGCGCTGCTGCCGTTACTTGCTGTACAGCAGGTGCATGCCTCGGAAGGCTCGGTGGTCCGGAGAATCAATGAGAGCACGGGACAGAAGGCGAGGAGTCTTGTGCCGGAGAACATTTACGGCAGCGGAAGCCGGCGATCGACAGAGCAGAAAAATGGAAAGAGCGGACAGGACGTCTCCGACGCTACAGGACCGGGGGCGGGAGGTGCCGCGGAGGATACGTTTCAGGGGCCGGTGGTAGAGGATGTCCGGATCACGGAGACCTATCATGAGGATTATCGTCTGTATGAGGAAGGGCTCGGAGAAAAAGCGTTTTTCTACAGCAATATTGCCAACGGGACATGGACGGACAAGCCGGTACGTTTTGAAATTCCGGAGCAGATCAGTGTGTCGGCAAGCAGAGACGGGGCGCCGTATCCTTTTGAGCGGGGGCAGGCCTTTGCGGAACGGGGAAGCTACCTGCTGACCCTTGTTGTTGCAGAGAATGAATCCCTGCCGTTTTCGGCGCAGAAGCTGTTTGAGGGGAGCTTTCGCTTCCGGATTCAGGAAAAGCCTGCGGCAGCTCCGGCCGGATCCGGAGATTCAGGGGAGGAGAGGCAGCTTGCAGAGATTGCCCGCTCACTGAATCCGGATTATGAGAACACGGCGGGAGGGAGCGGAAAGGTATCTTCCGGGGGCGCAGAGACAAGAGGAAGCGCAGAGAGCGTAGCGGGAGCAGGAAGTGGCGCTGCTGCCGGATATGCTCCGGTCTCCGGAGAGGGCGATGCACTGGAACAGGAACTGAGAAATTCCGGAGCGCTGGAGATCAAAGACGGGATCATGTCTGATGACGGAACGATCAATGAGGACAGACTTTCCGCTCTCATCAGCAGTGAAACGGCCGGAAAGAAGCCGGAAAGCGGAAAGGAAAGCACGACATACGATCCCGAAACGGGCTTTTATAAACATACTCTGCGCTCTGGAGACAGCTTCCTTTCGGATATTCCGGATGGGGGACTGACCAATCAACCGGTCATGATCGCGGAGAACGAGACACTGAGCTTTACGCTGCGCAGAAACGGTGTCCCGGTGGAGCATTTTTCTCCGGGAGAATACATTGAGCAGCCGGGAAGCTATCAGCTCTACCCCGAGAGCGAGTCGGTAAAGTTCAAAATGGCCTATGAAAAGCAGCGGCCGGTTTTCTCCTTCCGGATTTTGGGCGCGGAAGCAGTCTCGGATCTGAGTTTTATCAATCTTCCGGAGCAGCATAAAGTACAGCTGCTGCGTCATGACGGGAAGGATGTGGATGACAGCCTTCTGCTGAATGAGGGGAGAAGCATATACCTCAAGAATGACGGAATATATCAGCTGCAGCTGGAAGGGCCGGCGGGAAGCAGCTCCGTCCAGTTGAAGCTGGATCGCATAGCTCCGCGTTTCAGGGTACATCTGTCAGCCAATCTTGCACAGATCGAGTATCTTTCGGAGGATACGGCGCTGGTACAGCTCTACCGGGGCGGGCGATTGGTCAAAGAGGACAGCCTGATCCAGGAGGTCAACGGAGCCGGGAGCTACCGGATTCTCGTGAAGGATGTGGCGGGAAACAGCAGCGAGTACAGCTTTGTTATCCGATATCAGGTCAATACGGCTGCAGTGATCGCCATTCTGCTGTGCCTTGCTCTGGTCGGGGCGGCTGTGTTTTTCTTCCGGAATATCAACAAGAACGTAAAGGTGCGATAAATCAGAGAAGAGAGGAGGGAAAAAAATGGAATTTGCAGAGCTTTCATTCCTGTCAGTGCTGACGGACATGCTGTCAAAAGTATTCGATGCAGTGCTGGCTCCCGTCCTGAGAGATGTAGCACATATTTTGATTGCCACGCTGGGCAAACTGATCAGTGAGGCGTTTTCAAATTTTCTGATCAGAGCGTGGGTGATTCTCCTGAAGCTTGTTTATTTCCTTCAGCAGATATTTGACATCTTTTCCGGCTACAGCACGGTCAAACTCAGAGCTGTGCCGGATGTCTCAAGAGAAAGAAATCTGCTGGAGGTGTTTCTGGAGCTCGGAAGCATACAGTATTTTTTCCTGCTGCTTACTATGATCTGTGTGGTGGTCTGTCTTCTGACAACCATTGTTATGGTTGTTCGCTCCATGCATGATATGGTGATGGAGAACAAGCATCCCATCAGTGAGGTGCTGCGCCGGAGTATGAAGGCAAGTTTCACCTTTATGATTATTCCGTTTACGCTGGTATTTATTCTTCAGACCGTCAAGTATGTTCCGTCGGTTATAGACCTTGCGTTCGGCAGAAATACCGGTCAGGCAGTCTCAGACTCGCTGTTCATTACAGTGGCAGAGCCGGCGGCGAATAATGCAGAGGCAGTTCGTATGTTTTCTGCGGGACAGCATTATGAGAATATTGAGCTGCTGAGAAGCAGTTTTAATATAAAAAATATCAATTTCACCTTTGCCTTTGTGAGCAGCATACTCATGGCGCTGATTTTTCTGATCTGTATCATCCAGTTCATTCAGAGGCTGTTTGTTATTCTGTTTTTGTATCTGATCAGCCCGTTTTTTGTGGCCTTTATTCCTCTGGACGAGGGGCAGAAATTCCGGCGCTGGAAGGAGCTGTTTGTAGGCACTTTCCTTTCAGCCTACGGACCTATGATCGTGATGGAGCTGTATCTCATGGTGGTTCCGATGATTGTAAGCGGAAATGCGATACGCTTTGACACGGGAAGTCAGCTCATGGATGTCTGTCTCAGGCTGTTTATCATTCTGGGGGGAGCCTGGGCGGTGTACCGCTCCAGAACTCTGATGCTGCAGCTGTTCGCACCGGAGGCGGAGGCGATGACGCAGGGCGGGGGCTTTATTACCAATACACTGCGGAGAGCAAGATGGCGTCTGGCAAATCTGGGAAGATAGGGGGATGAGACATGGAATACGCATACATGGGACTTTTTTCTGCGATTTTCAACTGGATATTTGATAAAATACTCTCCCCGGTTCTGAACTTTATTTCGGGTTTGCTGGAAACTGTGCTGAGCTGGATCTTCAACAATGTACTGGGGCCGCTGCTGCAGGCTGTGCTGTGGCCGATTATCGAAGGAACCATCAAACTGATTCTCGAGGTTTTGAGCGGAGTCCTTTACTCCATTTTTGCGGATCTTCTGGTGCTGATCAATTCCATGCAGAATGCCTTTGATTTTTTCAGCGGCGTGAAGGAGGTAACGGTACAGCAGGCAAATGGCGGGAGTTACAGAGCCACGCTCCTTATGGCGCTGTTCCGACAGCCTGCGGTGCAGAAGGCATTTCTGATTATTCTTATTTTCAGCATTTTTCTCTGCCTGACACTCTCCGTGCTTGCTGTGGCAAGGGCAAGTGTGGATATGGACGGAGAGCGGCACAGGAATGTTTCCAGAGTTATGAAATCTACGGCTGAGGCGGTATTCCGCTTTTTGCTGATTCAGTTCAGCTGCCTGTTCGTTCTGTTGCTTGGCGGAGCGGTGCTGAATGCAGTCAAGGTGGCAAATCAGTACAGCGTAATACAGGAGATCGGCGGAAATGAGAAGGCGGATATCCGGATTTCCAATATTCTGTTTGTCATAAGCTCATTGGACGCGGCAAAGCCGGGCACTCCGGACAGAAATTTATCCGATCTGAATAAAGAAGGCAGCAGTGCGGAGGCAATCAGCATTCTCAGCGGGAACAGAGGAAAGTTTTACCGCGGGCTGCTGGATCCGACAAAAAAGAGTGATGTGGAGCCATACTTCAAGCTGTCAAAAATTGATTATCTGATCGGTTATGGAATGGGCCTGTTCTTTGTCATTGTCCTTGGGGTAGCATTGTGCAAATTTATGACAAGAATCTTTGAAGTCCTGCTGCTGTTTATTGTGTCTCCGTTTTTTGTCGCCATGATGCCTCTGGACGACGGAGAAAAGCTAAGAGGCTGGCAGGATCTGTTTGTAGGAAAGATTTTTTCGGGCTACGGTATGGTCATTGCCATGCAGATATACCTGATTCTATGCCCCTATGTCATGAGCGGGAACGTGATTTTCGGAAAGACCTCCGCGGAGGGAGATTATCTGATTAAGCTGCTTTTTATTGCCGGGGGAGCCTTTGCCATCCTGAAGGCCGGCTCGACGATGACCAGTCTCATGAGCCAGGCGGCAGGCATGCGGGAGATGGAAACCGGTATGGTGACACAAAGCATGCTGAGCGGTGCGGGCGCTTATGTCGGAAGAAGCGCGATGCGGGCGGCGGGTTCGGCTTTTCGCGGGTACTCCGGAAAGAAGCAGAGCACAGCGGCGCAGCAGACAGGCACACACACGGCAGAGCATGGAATGCAGACAGGGCAGCGCTTTGACGGAGGTCCTGCGGTGAGTGGCAGCAGCGGCGGAAGATTTGACGGGAGAGTGCGCGGAGGTCATATCGGCGAAAGATCTGCAGGAGAACCCCGCAGCAGTACAGCAAAGGAGCGGAGAAATTCCGTATGAGAATCATACCAAAACGAACCAAAGTAAGAATGGAGCTTTTCAAGGGAATAGAGCTGCCGGATGTTCTGGTAGGAGCGGTGGGCTTCGGGCTCAGCATCTCCTTTCTGGTTTCCAATATCCCCTTTGCCTTTGTACCGGCGTTGATTATTTCTCTGATTACGGTGCTGCTCATTATGCCGATCGAGGATGATAAGGGCTATCTGATGCTCTATTATGTTCTGAAATATCTTGGCAGGCAGAAGGTGTTTAAGAAGCGGGACGGCGCAGGGGAGAGCGGAGACAGGAAAAAGACCGCGGCCTTTACCATCGAGGACATCACGCCCTTTACCGGCATCCGGGACATTTATATTGAATACGGCACACAGTATTATGCGACCGTAATTCAGATCCCCTCTGTAGAATTTCGGTTTTTCAGCGAGGCCAGGCAGAATGCGCTGATTGATCGCTGTCTGGGAGCCATTCTCCGCATGTCTGCAATGGGGGAGACTATCGACCTTGTCAAGCTGGATCGACCGTTTATTTATGATGAGCTTGTAGCTGCCGAGCGTCAGAAAGCGGAGGAGCTGAAGGAGGCTTATCTGAACGGGATGATTTCCGAGGAGGAGCTGACCGTCCGGGTGGGCATCGTAAATGACCGGATCGCTCAGATCAATGCCATGAATTTCAAGGAAAAGATATACCGCCCCATGCATTATCTCATGTTCATTGATAAGGATCGGGATCTGATCCGGGAGCAGGCGCTTACCGCCATTTCCATGTTTGAGGCGAACGGGATGCAGAGCAGGCTCCTCAAGGAGAAGGAACTCGTGGTTTTCCTGAGATATAACTATGGCAGCGGCTTTGATGAGCGTGAGGCAGAGAGCCTGACACCGGAGGAATATCTGGACTGGATTCTTCCGAAACGGATAGAGATGAGGTCCAGAACTGTGAAATACGATGATCTGATCACACACACGCTGCGTGTCAGAGACTATCCGCTTCTGGTGGGCAATGCCTGGGGTGCAGGCTTCATGAACCGCCTGGGAACCAAGGTCGTTGTAAAGATGACGCCGGTGGAACGCTACAAGGCGATTCGGCAGATCGACCGCTCGATTGATGAGCTCAGGGAACAGCGGAGCAATACAGGGAAAACCTCCCGGATGATGGAGCTGGATACACATGTGGATACCCTGTCAGAGGTGCTCTCACTTTTACAGGGGGAGAATGAAGTGCTGTTCAATGTCAACACCTTCGTGCAGGTTAACGACTATGAGTACTCGGAGCAGATGGCCAGGGCAGGCGGAAGGCTGAAGTATCGCTCACCCTTTAAAAAGACTATCCGGAGAGAGATGTCGGAGGGAGGTTTCAAGGTAACGGATCTTCTGCTGCAACAGTTTGAGGGCTACAGCTCCGCACAGCTCTCCGGCTACGATGCGTTTCAGAGATACCAGCGGGGCATTCATTCCGGGTCTGTGGCGGCGGCATTTCCATATGTCTATAAGAGCCTTTATGATGAAGGCGGAATTTTTATCGGACATTCCGGCGGCGTGCCGGTGTTTATAAATTTCTTCCAGCGTGACAAAGAGAGAGTCAACAGTAACACTGTCATTATAGGAAAATCCGGTTCCGGAAAATCCTATGCCACCAAGAGCATACTGGCACAGCTCGCGGCAGAAAATTCAAGGATCTTTATTCTGGATCCGGAGAATGAGTACAGCAGAATGGCAAAAGAGCTGAACGGAAAGGTGATAGATGTCGGTTCCGCAAAGCAGGGAAGACTGAATCCGTTCCATATCATTACCGGGCTCTCGGATGATGAGAAGGATGCTGAGCTGGGAGAGAAGGCTGCGAAGATGAACAGCTTCACGACACATTTGCAGTTTTTAGAAGAATTTTACAAACAGATCCTTCCCGGGATCAGCCCGGATGCGCTGGAATATCTGAATAATATCACCATTCGCATGTATGAGGAGAAAGGAATAGACAACGATGCAGATCTGTCGGTTCTGCTGCCGGAAGATTACCCAACCTTTGATGATTTATATGACAAGATTCTGAATGACTTTCAGCTGACAAGCGGAGAATACAGCAAGAACAATCTGCGGATACTGCTGAATTATATATCAAAATTTGCCAGCGGAGGAAGAGACAGCACGCTCTGGAATGGAAAAGCCAGCATCTCCACAAAGGAGAATTTTGTGGTGTTTGATTTTCAGTCGCTGCTTGCAAATAAAAATAATACCATTGCCAATGCCCAGATGCTTCTGGTGCTGAAATGGCTGGATAACGAGATCATCAAGAACCGCGATTATAATATCCGGTATCATGCGAGCAGAAAAATAGTCATTGTGATTGATGAGGCGCATGTATTCATAGATCAGAAATATCCCATAGCGCTTGATTTCATGTTTCAGCTGGCAAAGCGCATCCGAAAATATAACGGCATGCAGGTGGTAATCACGCAGAATATTAAAGACTTTGTAGGAACAGAGGAGCTTGCGCGGAAGTCGACGGCAATCATCAACGCGTCTCAGTACTCCTTCATCTTTGCTCTGGCGCCGAACGACATGCAGGACTTGGTAAAGCTCTACGAAAATGCCGGCGCGATCAATGAGTCGGAGCAGGAGGATATCGTGAATGCAGGGCGGGGGAAGGCGTTTGTAATTACCACACCTACAGAGCGAAGCAATGTGGAAATACAGGCAGGGAACGGCATTGAAGAGCTGTTTACCATGTAGGAGGAGGCAGATGAAAAAAGCATTTAGAGGAGTGGCGGCGGCTCTCACAGTGGGGCTTGCTCTGTTCTGGCTTGCAGGCTGTACACGGGGGAGCAAAGGGGAAGAAAAAGCGGAGCTTCCTGCACAGGTCACATCAGGTGTTCTGACTGTGGGGATTATTGACGGGGGCGATCGCTTTGCGGAGAAAAAGGATGGAGGATTTTCGGGGATAGAGGCGGAAATTGCGAGAAAGCTGGCGGATGACTTGGAGCTTGAGCTGCGATTTGTAGAGGCAGAGGATCAGGAAATGCTGCTCAAATTCCTCGATGAGAAGAAGATTGATTTCGCGGCGGGCAGATTTTCGGAGGAAGCAGAGCGTGCAGAGCGCTACATCTCCACGAGAAACTACGGAAAGGGCGGCTACTTTCTGCTGCTTCCCAGGTACTGCTATATTGACAATCTTGCGGGATTGGAGGGGCAGAGCGTCGGCGTTTCCGGACAGGTGAAGCGACTGGCAGAAATTGCGTTCCAGGATCGGCTGATGATAAAGGAATATGAGGATATTCAGCGCATGCCGGGAGATCTTGGAGAAAATCTGATCCGTGCGGGGATACTCACAGAGCGTGAAGCGCTGGAAATGCTGCAGAATGGAAAATATGAGGTACAGGTACAGGAGATCCTGAATACACCCAAGGAGGGCTATGTATATGTGCTGAACAAGGGAAATGAGGTTCTGGGGATGAAATTGAACGAAACCATCGAGCATTATCTGGATTGGCAGGCACGGCCGACGGGGGATGGAACATGAGATATTTTGACAGTCCGAAGAACAGGGCGCTGTGGGAGCGGGAGATGAAGGAGCTTCGAGCGGAACGGGAAAGACGGGAGCAGAAAGGATTTGTCCCGGAAGCAGCGGAGCAGAAAGTGCGCGAGGTGAAAAACGTGTACCGAAGAAAAATCAGCCTTAAAGAGCTGGAGCGTCAGGAACTGGCTGTTTCGGGGAAAAGCCGCGAGCACACTTCGGTTCGTATGAGAACGCAGATGAAGAAACGTGAAAAAGCGATGCCGACACCGCATCGCAGCCTGTGATGCGTCGATTGTGCGGACTGTTTCTTTCGTCCATGCTGCTCTGTGCAGTCATACAGCTTCCGGTATGCGCGGCTGTGCTGCCGAGTACAGAGGTGGCGGAGGATGTGGGAAACGGATATCGTTTTGAGATTCCGGGCATTGGCGGCTTCAGCGCAAATGGAAAAAATGGAGAGACCATGTCCGTCGGTGTCATCACTCTGGATCAGGGGCTGCAAGCACAGCTCTACAGGGATGGAGAGGCGGCAGTCTTTCAGAACGGCATGGCCATTACGGAAAACGGAGTCTATGAGCTGAGGGTCTTCAGGGAGACGCAGGGTACACCGGAAGATTTCGGCATCTACCGCTTTCAGATTGAAAACAACTATGCAGACATAGGAGCGGGGGGCCGGGCGGAGATCCGGCTGGTGGAAAACCCGGAGATGATTCCGGAATATCTTCCGGAACGCGGAATGTATCGTTACAGCTTCCGCTCAGGAAGGTATTTTGACACATCGGTTCCCGTGGGCGGGTGGAGCTCGAACCAGATCAGGCTGATCCTCGGCAAGGGAGTCAATCTGTATTCTGCCCGCAGAGACGGAGAACTGACAGTGCCGGAGGAAAGTATGGTCTTCCGGGAATATGGCAGCTATGAGATCGGCGTGCGGAGCAATGAGCTTGGATTCGAGGGAGAGGAGAGCTATAAAGAGGATATTGTATTTCGCCTTTTCCAAAGAGACAAAGCAGTACAATATGACAGCATCAGCGCCCCTCTTGGTTTTATAATTCACAGCTGTACGCTGAATGGCGAGAGGCAGGAGCTGTCGGGCGCTACGGTGCAGGAGCTCCGCGGAGACGGGGAATATCGTGTGGAGTTTCTCAAGTCTCCGCTTTCCGAGGGCGAGGCGCCGCACCTGTACACGGTGGAATTCATGAGAGACACCACACCGCCGGAGCTGCACTTTTCCGAGGATATTTACAGCGGCACAGTCCGGAAAAACCTGCACTTCAGCTGTGAGGAGACAGATGCAGAAATACATATTTTTAAAAATTATCAGCGTGTTGTCGCTACGGGCGGAAACATCTCACAGAACGGAAGCTATCGGCTTCTGGTGAGCGACCGCTACGGAAATCAAAGAGAATATCGGTTTTTAATGCAGAAAACGGTGAAGCTTTTCACCCCGGCATTGATTGTAATTCCGCTGCTGCTGCTGGTAGGCTGCGTAATGATTGCAGTTTACTGGAAAAGGCACATGAGGGTTTTATAATACACATTTTATTTATTGGAGGAAAAGATATGTTGACAAATGTATTACTGACAGCGACCGGTGGAACAAATGTATTTAAGAGTGCGGCAGAGCCGATCGTAGCTCTGGTGCTGATGATGCGTGGACCTCTGATTGCAATTGTAGCATCAATCGGAACGATTTACTGTATTTTTCTGGGGGCCAAGCTTGCAAAGGCGGAGGAGCCGCAGGAGAGAGAAAAGGCCAAGCAGGCATTAAAGAACGCCATTGTGGGCTTCGTGCTGATCTTTGTTCTGATTGTGGCAATTTCGGTGATGGTTGACCCGCTGACCAAGTGGATGGACAGCTATGTCAAATCCACTAATTTTTCTAATCTTACGAATGGTTCCAAGTAAGATAAAGAGAGAACACAGCTATGGGCTGCGGCAGAGAACTCCGCAGCCCATAGTGTTAAACGGCATCTGAGATGTGCAGAGACAAAATAGCCGATGAGGTTTTGCGGGAGACAGGAAAGGTGGTGCAGACAGTGAAAAGGAGATTGGAGCTTCGAGCGGGAAGGGCGGCAGTGAGCGTAATGCTTGCCATGGTCAGTCTGTTTTCCAGTGCCTGCGGCAATACTTTTCTGCGGGGGAATGTGCATCTGGAAGCCTTTCAGCCTCCGGCAGTTCCGGAGCTTCCGGAACTGTATCCGAAATTTGACGGCATGGGGAATATTCGTTACAGCGATATGGCAAAGTATGATACGGAAGGCAGGAATGCCTTTTTTATTCTGCCGGATCGAAGAGAGGAGTGGGGGGCGGAAGTCCGCATAGAAGATATTTTGCAGTTTAAACTGCTGGATCACACAGAGAGCGGTGAGTTTATCTATGCATATTCCAAGCGTTACAGAGGAGACCGGAAGCCCGGAGCCGGACTTGTATCGGATGGAGCCGGGGAGCTTCCCGCAGAGGGGGAGGCGCCGATCCCGCGAAGAGAGAAGATACAGGCGGACAGCTCAGCGGTAGAACCTGCCGGGGATGAGGGCGGCCGCACTGTCGAAGAAAGCCTGAGCGGCGAGCAGGTACTGAGAGGAGAGAGCGCCGGAAAGGGGGGAGAGGGGCAGGAGCATGCCGAAAGCAAGGTTACAGTGCTCATGTCCTACCATCCGGAAACCCGGAGATACAAGGTATTCAGCAGCCTGATAGAGAGAATCGGGGAGGACAGAGGGGGCGAGACAACTCTGATAGCCAGACGGCTGGAAAATTCGGCGGAATATATGATCTTTCACCGCATGATTGCCTATGTATATCGCGCAGACGGAAATCTCTGCTATTCACATGATTACGGACAGGTGATTTCACAGGAAATCGGAAGGATTGTGCTCAGAGAGGGAGGAAAGCCGGACAGTTACAGCTATGCAGTGACAGATGTGGCTATGGATGGACTTGGATATCTGTACGCCAGCGTGACAATAGATTTGCAGCCCGCTGAGGGAGGAGATAAGGACGCATTTTCCAGATATGACAGTATCCGGGATGATGAAAAGGAGGATGCGGCTTCATCCGAGGCGAAGGCGCTGAATGTGATTATTACAGCGTTCAATATCAATATCGGAGGGAGCCATCCGGCTGTACAGTTTGTCTCTGAGCTGCAAAATGAAAAACAGCAGCTTGCGCTGTTTCAGTCCGTGGATAATGTCGAGTTTCAAAATCACAGAGAGGCAGAACAGGCAGCGGAGCAAACAGAGCTGAATCGAATCAAGGCACAGAAAGTGCCGGATGAGTATGGGATATTTCAGACAGAAAATCCGGAATTTTCGTTGCAGCTGGCCGGCTATACCAACGCCTGTGATTTGCGGCTGACATATCCCGGTGAGAGCGAGGGTGCGGACCGGCAGAGCACGACGGACATTCTGAAGCTGGTGCTGGATACAGAGCCTGTGTTTAAGAGGCGAAACGATATCGGCGCTTTTTTCCGGGAAGGCGGAGGGAGTAGCCGGGAGGACAGCTATGAGCTCTATCACAGCTTTTACAGGGATTTCGGGCAGGCGAAGTCCCTGATTTACAGCATTGACCGGGAAGAGCGGGAGGTGGCATATTCAGCGGCCAAGAAAGCACTGGCGCTGATGGGAAAAGGGGATACGGAGCTGATTCAGGCAGCGTCTCCCGGTATGACAGGAGCCGGATATCTCTATGTTCCGCCGATACAGCCGGGGAGATGGCAGCCTGAGCTGTCTCA
Source organism: Fusobacterium naviforme (assembly GCA_003014445.1). Lineage (GTDB taxonomy): Bacteria > Bacillota > Clostridia > Lachnospirales > Lachnospiraceae > Moryella > Moryella indoligenes. Next base: position 460,888 of record PYGH01000001.1, read on the forward strand.
GAATGAAAATCCTCTGCGGGCGGCAGATGAGAACGGAGCGCCGCTGACACAGGAATGGTACCAGCGCTGCGGCTATCCGGTGCCTCTGCTGTACGGATATAAAAGAAGCGTTGACAGTGCAAAGCAGTATTTCAATCGTTATGCGGAAATTTACACGGACGGAATGCTGGGAGTCTGGCGCTCCTCGGAACGGAAGCAGGGGATGCCGGAGAGCTTTCAGCTGCTGGAACCAAAGCTTGTGCCTGTGGAGACAAGAGAGTTCAGCAGAAGCTTCAGCTACAGAGGAGAAGAGGCATTTCAGCCGGATTACAGCTTTGAGGGGTTTTCGACCAATGCAGAGGGACTGTTTCCGAATATGCAACGGACGGTAGAGCAGGAGGAGGAAGACAGCCTTTCCGAGGATGAGCTGGAAGAGGATGCCGAGGATGTGGTGACAGTGGTGACGGAGAAGGTGACCGTACCTACGAAATATCGGGTGCAGTGGCCGGAGAATACATATTTTTACTGGGTGGAATCGGTAAAAAGCAATGAAGCACTGTCACCCTCTGCGGCATTTGGCGCGATTTATTACAGCACAGAACCGGCCGGAAGCAAAATCCGTTACTACAATGGAAGCAAGCTCATTCTTGAGGATCAGGCCATACCGGGCAGAGCTGTGGATGCCGGCATGCTTTATTTTGGCACCAGGCTGCAGAGCAGAGAGGAGACGGCGCTCTCCGGGAGCAGTGCTCCGGTCTCACAGGCGACAGAGATTATTTATCTTCTGACAGATGAAGGGCTGAAGCTCTACAGAGGGCGGCAAGGGCAGGAGAAAGACAGGGAGCAGGCGAAATATTACCCTCTGGAAGAGTTGACGAGAAGAAGCGGCTACAGCATACAGAGTATCCGAAAGGAAGAGAAAAAACCAACGGAGAGGGTCGTGCTGTCGGGAGAAAGCCTCACGCTGATATCTGACCATGAGCTGCTGGTTTCTGCTCTGCGGGACGGTCTGAGCATCTGCAATATGGACTCCGGAATATCCTACCGCGTGCTGCCCGGAACCTACTATCGCTGCTTTGAGCAGAGAGGGCAGCATGCAGCGCCGGGAAAATATATTGCGGTGGGGTACCGCAATGAAAAATACACTTATGACCAGCGGGATATCGTCCGGGCAAAGTGCTATGAAATTGATATGAACAATATGGAGCAGATCCGCAATATGGAACTTGCGGAGAATTATCTCCTGTTTCTTCGCGACGGGATGCGGGAGAGACGTTATAAGACGCAGATTGAGAGCCTCCGGGATGAGACAAGCGGAAACGTGACAGAAAAAATCATACCTCTGGATCAGGCAAGCGCCCCCGAAAAGCAGAGAGATGAGGCGGCACGGATTCTGTTTGAAGGGACAGATGAGGAGGCACAGGAGGAGCTGCAAAAAATATTGAATATAATGGGGCTCCGGCATGATGCTGCGATTTCTGCTCAGGCGCTTGGGAGGCTGCGCCTTTTGCGGAAGGAAGAGGCAGAACAGGCAAGAGGCATGAAAGAGTTTCTTCAGCTTACAGGCGCTTATTCTGTGATTCGGGCGGAGGCGGCCATGCCCGAGCACGCAGGCTATTGGAGAACAGTTTACGGAAGGCTGGATAAGGCCGGAAATGTTCGTGAGCTGGAGCGGCTTCTGGTGGAGCTCATGCTGAGAAGAAGTATTTTTGAGCAGATGCATGGCGACCGGCGGAGACGCTTTCAGGAGTACAGCCTGAAAGCACCGGAAAGCAGGAAGCTCTATGCAGAGGACTCGGAGGAAGCGCTGGAGAAGAGCAGAAAAAAGATTAAGGAGATAGAGGGAAAGCAGGAAAAACAGGCGCTGCGGCCGGGAGGAGACGGCAGTCCTGCCGTGAGAGAATCTGTACGGGAGCTGCAAAGAAGCGGCTATTACAGAGATATACTTTCAGAGCTTGCAGAGCTGTACGCCATTCAAAGCGGGACAAAGAAGAGCTCAGATCGCAGCTATATTGATGTGAGTGATGAAGAACGGGCACTTTTTTATAAGAATCTGAACAGGATACTGCTGCTCTTGAACCCTTCCGCCGAGTTGGAAAAGGAGTTTCACGAAAAGGATCTGAAGGAAGCGCAGAAAAAGAGTGTGTTTCAGGAGAGAGAAGCTGAACGCGAGTAAAGCAAACAGGGAAAAGGTCAGAAGGAGCTATGGAAAGGAAAGAACAAAGTAACAGCCGGGACAGGCGGCATGGAAATAAGAGAATACGCGGAGGAGGGCTGACTGCCGCCATGGTGCTGTTGCTGCTGGCAGTGCTTCCGGCAGGAGCAGCCTTCGCGGGAGAATGGAAGCAGGAAAGTCAGAGGGACTGGTATTTTGAGGAGGGAGGGGTGAGACTTCAGGACGCCCTGAGCCCTGAGGGCTACTATCTGGACGATCAGGGGATCTGGACGGATGAAGTCAGTATTCTTGGCGCAAGGCTTGAGGGAAAGAATTATTTCCTGGATGCAGAAAGAGCCGGCCACTTTGAGCTCTTTCTGGATAAGCTGAACAGTGCTTCTGATGAGCTCAGAAGAATCAGAGACAGACGGGAGCTGGCAGTTTATGAAGATGCCGTGGTGGTTTCCACCAGAAAGAAGGACCGGAGGAGAGAGGTGCTGATGCTCATGAAAAATCCGGATATCAGCGGCTATACACTCGTTCTGAAAACACATTTGAGTCGGGACCCGGTGCGCAGGATCGGCGAGGTAAATCAGATTCCGGGAACAGCAGAATATGACTATCAGATTATGCGTCTGCTTCTGCACGTCATCAGCAGAGCGGGAGAGAAGGTCACGAATGCCGTCTATTCCAGCTGGGAAGGGAATAACAGCTATGGACTGAAGCCCGGGAAGTGGGTAAGGATCGGAGATGCGGAAATACTCTATCAGGCGGAAAACGGAGCGGGGAAGTATCTGATCAGAGAGGCACGATAAGAAACCAGAGGCAAAATGAAATTCAAAAAAACGGTGGCGCTGTTCTGCATTTTTCTGCACAGTCTGTTTTTTTCCGTTTCCTGTTCTGTCAACAGCATGGCGGGGGAAATTCACGGTTTTGTGGAAAAGGAGGATGGCTCCGTGTACTATTTTGACCGAGAGGGGATGCCGAAATCTGGATGGATCAATCAGAGAGGCAGCCGCTATTACCTTGAAAAGCGAGAGCTGAGTGTCGGCTGGAAGCTGATTGAGGATCAGAAAGACAATACACTCAGATGGTATTATTTCGACAGCAGAGGGCGGCTTCTCCGAGACAGGGTGACGCCGGATGGCTTTCTGGTGGATCGGAACGGAGTTTATGCAGGGACGGCAGAGGCATTCGGAGAAGGGGGAGTCTTCACAGGAGCTGCACTGACCGCTGCGGAAAAAAAGAAGAAGGATGAGGAGGACAGGAAAGAGCTAAGGGCGATAGAGGCGATTTATGAAGCCAGACGGGAACGCAGCAGAGAAGTACACACGAACCGGGTATTTCACTTCCTGCCCACAGCTGCGGCTTCAGAAAAAGGCGAATTGTGCGGTCAGTATGCAGGCGGGATGCCGGTTGAGTTCTACATGCTGACAATTGCAGGCGAAACCTCCGGCGGGAGGAATATCGTGAACAATGTGACGGGAGACAGGGGACGTGCCTATGGTCTTTGTCAGATGGATTACCGCTACGACCTGATTCCCTTTATGGAGTTTGCCAGCAGAAAGCATCCGGAGCTGTGGGGCGGTTTTTCTGCATATCTGGCATTTCGACGGGGAGATCCGGAGCTGATCTCCCATGAGGGCATTATCCATGTATTTAAGCATGCAATGTTCCAAAACTATCATCAGGCAGTCGAGGATCAGCTGGAATTTGTAAGACAGTGCTATTGGGATGATTTCAGCAGACGTCTGAATGCCGCCGGATTTGCGCTGGAGAGCAGGAATATCGCCGTCTCTGCGGCGTTGCTGTCGATCAATGTCAACTGCGGACCTCAGGCGGAGCTTTTTGTTTCTCAGCTGAAGCCGTCTCTGTCAGACACGGAGCTCCTTGAAGGAATCTACAGATTGCGGAATACACAGCTTGCGGAACAGAGAGTGGGCTCTGTGCGAAAGGGTACAACAGCGAGGTACCTGTATGCAGAGCCGAGGATGGCGATGGCGCTCTATTCGGCAGAGATCAATGTCGGTTCAGAGTGCGTCTACGGGGGCGGAGTCGAATGGCATGGAAGCCCCTTCTGAACTTGCAAAATGACGGAGCCGGATTTACGGTACGGAGGAGCCATCCCTTGCATAAGGGACGGCTCCTCTGCAACTTTAGCCAGGAAGTGTCGGGAAAGCAGTATCTTACTCTTGCAAAACTGCAGCGCATACCCTAAAGTGATACGGGTAATGACAATCGGGATCTGGCTCGGCTGCTGCCGGAGGGGACAATGTTTGAGATAAAGAATTACAGGAGAGCGACCAGCCTTGAGGAGGCCTGGACGCTGAATCAGAAAAAGGCGAACCGTGTGATTGGCGGGATGATGTGGCTGAAAATGGGAAGAGGGAGCGTAGATACCGCGATTGATCTCTCCGATCTCGGCCTCGACAGAATTGAGGAGTATGAGAAGGAATTCCACATTGGCTGCATGGTAACGCTGCGGCAGCTGGAGCTCTCTGCGGAGCTGAATGCTTGCTTTGATAATATGCTGCGCGACGCACTGTGTCAGATCGTCGGTGTGCAGTTCCGGAATCTGGCGACGGTCGGCGGCAGCGTCTGGGGGCGCTACGGCTTTTCTGATGTGCTCACTGTGTTTACGGCGCTCGGCGCGGAGCTCGTGCTGTACCGGGGCGGACGCATGACGCTCTGCGATTTCCTTGAGAGAAAGGCGGAGCGGGATATACTGGAGAAGATTATACTGCCAAAGAGAGCGGGGCACTTTGCATATCTCAGCGTCCGGAATACGAAGACAGATTTTCCGGTGCTGAACGTCGCTGCGGTACTTAAGGATGCAAAGGAGAGCGCGGGTAATGATGGAAGAGCCGCGGGACTGTCTCTGCGACTTGCAATTGGCGCGCGGCCGCAGCGCGCAGTGCTTCTCACGGCGGGAGAAGGACAGTTCACAGCGAGCGCTCTCAAACAGCTGTCGGAGGATCGTAAGGCGGCAGAGCGCTTCATAACGGAGGCGGAGGCATTTTCCCTCTATGTCTCTGAACAGATCGCAACAGGCAGTAATCTGAGGGGAAGCGCAGCATACAGGAAGCGGCTTGTCAGGGTGCTCACCGGGCGGGTGCTGCGGAAGGCGGCCGGTCTTCCCCTGAGGCAGGGAGGCACAGAATGATCGTATCTATATATTTAAACGGAAAGCCGGTCTCCCGGGACGTGCGTCCCGATACTCTGCTGATCGACTATGTGCGGGCAGAGGGGGCGCTCAGCGTGAAGCGTGGCTGTGAGACCTCGAACTGTGGCTTATGTACGGTGTTTCTCGACGGACGCCCGGTGCTCTCCTGTTCTGTGCTCGCGGCGCGGGCAGAGGGGAGAGCTGTCACGACGCTCGAGGGCCTGAAGGAGGAGGCCGCAGAGTTTGGCGCCTTCATCGCAGATCAGGGAGCGGAGCAGTGCGGCTTTTGTAATCCGGGCTTTATTATGAATGCACTGGCTCTGTTCCGCGAGAATCCATATCCGTCGGAGAGAGAAATCCGCGAGTATCTCGCGGGCAATCTCTGCCGCTGTTCGGGCTATGAGGGGCAGCTCCGTGGAATTCTCGCTTTTCTTCAGTGGAAGCAGAACGGAGGGCGAAATGAGTGAGAGAGGAGAGAGGACGGGGATGAAGAAGCTCTGTGAGACGAGGCGCTACACGGATGCACAGGGCAGAGAGCTTCAGTCTGTCAGCCGCCCCATACGGAAAAAGGATGCGATGCAGCTGGTCACCGGACAGCCGGTGTACACGGAAGATATCGCACCGGCAAATTGCCTCGTGGTGAAGCTCCTGCGCTCACCGCACGCCAATGCGATAGTCCGGGAGATCCATACAGAGCTCGCGCGGAAGGTTCCAGGGATAGAGGCGATCTATACCTGGGAGGATGTGCCCCAGGATATGCCGCGCTTCACGCTCGCGGGACAGACCTATCCAGAGCTCAGTCCCTGCGATCGTCTGATTATAGACCGTCACGTTCGCTTTTCGGGAGATACCGTGGCGATCGTGGCGGGAACGGATGCGCACTGTGTGAACCGGGCGCTGCGGCTCATCAAGGTGCAGTACGATATACTTCCGGCGGTCTTTGATCCGCATGAAGCGAAGGACAGTCCCGTGCTGGTGCACCCGGAGGAGACCTGGGTGGCACAGATCCCCTGCGGAGCAGACAACCAGCGCAATCTCTGCGCGAGCGAGAGCAGCGGCGAGGGAGATGTGGAGCAGGTACTGAGGGACTGCGATATTGTGATTGACCGGACCTTCCACACCAAGGCCTGTCAGCAGGCGATGATGGAGACCTTCCGGACCTTCTGCACACTCGATCCGATGGGGCGCCTGAACGTAGTAAGCTCGACACAGATTATATTTCACTGTCGCCGCATTGTGGCGAATGCGCTCGGGATTCCGAAGTCCATGGTGCGCGTCACAAAGCCGCGAATCGGCGGTGGCTTTGGGGCAAAGCAGTCTGCTATTTCTGAGATCTATCCGGCCTTTGTCACTTGGAAGACAGGGAAGCCGAGCATGATTATATTCAGCCGGGAGGAGTCACAGATTGCGTCGAGTCCCCGCCACGAGATGGAAGTACACTGCCGTCTCGGTGCGGACAGGACAGGAAAAATACGGGCGATCGATCTGTACACGCTGTCCAATACAGGTGCCTATGGAGAGCACGGCCCGACAACTGTGGGACTCTCCGGGCATAAGTCTATTCCGCTCTATGCGAAGCTTGACGCCTATCGCTTTGCATTCGATGTGGTATACACGAATGTAATGTCGGCGGGAGCTTATCGCGGCTACGGTGCACCGCAGGGACAGTTTGCCGTGGAGTCCTGTGTCAATGAGCTGGCAGAGCGCCTTGATATGGATCCGATCCGTCTCAGGGAGATGAATATTGTCCATGAGGGGGATCGCATGCCCGCCTATGATAAGGAAATGGTGCTGACAAGCTGTGCGCTGGACCGCTGTCTGAACCGGGTGCGGGAAATGATTGGCTGGGAGCAGAAATACCCCATGCGCAGAATGCCGGACGGAACGATACGCGCCGTCGGAGTGGGGATATCCATGCAGGGCTCCGGAATCGCAGGCGTGGATGTCGGCAGCGCAACCCTGAAGCTGAACGAGTCGGGCTTTTATGTCCTGCGCATCGGCGCGGCAGATATGGGAACCGGCTGCGATACCACCATGGCACAGATCGCAGCGGAGGTCCTGGACTGTACCCCGGATCAGATCGTGACGGCGGCAGTGGATACGGACAGCTCGCCCTATGATTCGGGCTCTTATGCATCCAGCACCGCTTATGTCACGGGAAAGGCAGTGGAGCGCTGTGCACTGCAGCTCAGGGAGAAAATACTCGAATTTGCCGCGATGAAACTGCATCTTTTGAAGGAGGAGCTGAGCTTTGACGGGAAGCGGGTATATCTGGATCCCGAGAAGGTGAAGCCGCGCGATGAAGCGCCGGAGCGGACAGAACTCTCGCTTTTTGAACTCGCCGCCGAGAGTATGCTCTTTAATAATCAAAGTCTTGAGGTGACGGTTTCCAACAGCTCTGCAATTTCGCCGCCGCCTTTTATGGCCGGTGCGGCGGAGGTCTCTGTGGATCCGGAAACCGGGGAGGTGAAGCTCCTTGAGTTTGACGCCTGCGTGGACTGCGGGACGCCGCTGAACCAGAACCTCGCAAGAGTACAGGCGGAGGGCGGACTGCTGCAGGGCATAGGCATGGCGCTGATGGAAAATGTGAGCTATGACCGAAACGGGCGCATGCGTGAAAATTCCCTGATGGAGTACAAGATTCCGACGAGAGTGGACTTTGGTCACATCAATGTGGCCTTTGAATCGAGCTATGAGGAGACAGGCCCCTTCGGCGCAAAGTCGATCGGCGAGGTGGTGCTGAACACGCCGCTTCCGGCGATTGCGCATGCGGTACATAACGCGGTGGGTGGACGTTTTACAGAGCTGCCCATCACGCCGGAGGCAGTCGCTTGGGCGGCAGAGAAGAGCGGAGTATAGCTTCTCTTTTCTATGTGAGCCGCTTACGTGCAGGGCGCAGTACGAATCGCGACAGCGATCATATTGCGATGTTGAGACTGTTTCTATGCGGCGTGTTGTCAGCTGCTGCAAGTTATGGTGTTCACTCTGTGCCTCCGTTCCTCAGCTGATTCAGAGTCTCTGCCATCGGACGGTTTTTTGGTGCTTCGGAGCGGGTCATATACTGTGTCTCTCCCTGCTCCTGGAGCCGGAGTATGTCCTCCCGGAGTTCTGCGGCAGAGAGCAGCTCGCTGCCTGCACTGCGCACAATAATCTGCTCCATGCCGTCGGAGGTCGCGACGATCACACGGTCTTTTCTGGCGTGAGCCTGCGCAAATTTTTCAATATAGTTGTCGGCGGTCTGCGCGGTTTTTGTGTAGACAAGATGCAGGTTCAGCCAGTCGATGCTTTCCTCCGGATGTCCCTGAACGCGGTAGGCGTCGAAAACGACGATGAGCTCTGTCCCGCGATAGCCCTGATAGTCTGAGAGTATATCCAGCAGCGCGAGGCGCGCGCTGTCTATGTTTTGTCTGGCCAGTGCGGCGAGCTCCTCCCAGGCAAAGATGATGTTGTAGCCATCGACAAGGAGATATTCCTGCCGCGCTGCGGCAGCTCTCTTATGGACAGGCTGCGTTGTGGTTCCCTTGTCCAGGCTGCCTGATATCGCTGCAGAGGGGCTTGTCCCACTATAGTCTGAATGGCTGCGCTCTGCGTAGCGGCGGCGCTTCCCGTAAGGGAGGCGCTGATTTTGCTTTCGGCGATTCGCGAAGAAGGTACGGTCTATGATGGCATCGATTTCCTCAATGGAGAGAAAGCGATCCTCGCGATGCTCCTGTGTTTGGGGATGCTTTGGCGCGCCGGGAGCATCATCCCCGGAGAACTGATCCGGCGCTGTCTTGAGTATGGAGGGGAGATGCATGTAGCTCTGCACCTGATCCCAGGGAATAATGCTGCTGACGCCGTGCGAGCAGAAGACGGAGTCCGCGGGATTCTGACTGTCCTGCATCGGGCTGTAGCCCTTTGCAGCGATGACCTCCTCTGCATTGTGGCAGGGAAAGTAGCCGAGAAAGCGCAGCTCCAGCTGCCCCTGTCCGCGGGTGTAGCCGCGGAGCGTGTCTGCGTAGTTCAGGCACTCCGCCACGGGAAGACGACCCGTGATGACTGTGTTTTCCATAGAGGCATCCGAAGCAGTGACATTCCCCTCCTCTCCGATCGAGAATTCCGCCTGCATGCGGTCAAGATCAGAGAGAGCTCTTCCGACAGCCTGCTGCGGAACGCGAAGCGTAAAGCTGTACCATGGCTCGAGAAGAATATTGTCCGCGTGCATCAGTCCGTTTCGCACGGCGCGGTAGGTAGCCTGACGGAAATCACCACCCTCCGTGTGTTTTTCGTGTGCTCTTCCGGCGGCAAGCGTGATCTTCATGTCTGTGATTGCTGAGCCGGTCAGCACGCCGGGATGCGCCTTCTCTTCAAGATGTGTGAGTATGAGCTGCTGCCAGTTTCGCGCGAGCTGATCCGTGCGGACGGCGCTGTGGAAGCTGAGTCCGCTGCCGGGCTCTCCCGGTTCCATGAGGAGATGCACCTCCGCGTAGTGGCGGAGCGGCTCAAAGTGTCCCACGCCCTCGACAGGAGCTGCAATCGTCTCGCGATAGGCGATTGCAGCCTCGTCAAAGTCAATGGAAATACCATAGCGCCGCGCGACGAGAGTCTTCAGAATCTCCGTCTGCACCTCTCCCATGAGCTGAAGGCGTATCTCCCGGCTGTGCTCATCCCAGAGCAGATGGAGTGCAGGTTCCTCCTCCTCGAGCGAGCGGAATTTTGGCAGCATTTCCGTGCTGTCGCAGCCTTCCGGCAGGACGATGCGGTAGCTCAGAACGGGAGAGAGGAGAGGGAGAGTGGCGGCGTGCTCGAAGCCGAGGCCATCCCCCGCGCGGAAGCTGTTCAGCCCTGTTACGGCGAGTACAGTGCCGGCGGGAGCTTCTCTGAGTAAAGTGAAGCGGTTTCCGGAATAGAGGCGCAGCTGATCGGCCTTGTCCTCCGTGCCGGGGATTTTTGCCTTCACTGGGAGTGTTCCGCCCGTGACTTTCAGCCAGCAGAGGCGCGCGCCCTGCTCGTCATGAGATATCTTGAACACCCGCGCGCCGAAGTTGGCCGGATGGTCGGGCTCTGTGAGAAAACGGCTCAGTCCATCCAAAAAGGCTTCGATACCGATGAGCTTCAGGGCAGAGCCGAACCAGCAGGGGAAGAGCTGCCTGCGCTGAATCAGCAGGCGGATCTCAGCCTCCGATACAGCTGTGCCCCGCTCCAGATAGCGCTCCATGAGCGCTTCATCAAGGAGCGCCAGCTCCTCCTGTATCTCGCTGCTGTCAAGAGGGGCGCCAAAATCCAGAAAACCTGCCTTCAGCGTATTCTTCAGCTGCTCCAGCACCCGCGTGCGATTCGTGCCGGGCTGATCCATCTTGTTGATGAAGAGAATTACGGGGATGCGGTAGCTCTTTAAGAGACGCCAGAGTGTCAGGGTGTGATTCTGCACGCCGTCCGGAGCGCTGATAACCAGTATGGCTGCATCCAGCACCTGAAGTGTGCGCTCGGTCTCGGCAGAAAAGTCAACGTGACCCGGCGTGTCGAGCAGTGTGAAGAGGCAGTTCCCATGTCGGAATACAGCCTGCTTGGAAAAGATGGTGATGCCGCGACGGCGCTCCTGCTCGTCGTTGTCCAGAAAGGCGTCTCCGTGATCGACGCGTCCCGCCTTTCGTAGGGCTCCTGCTGTGTAGAGCAGCGCCTCAGACAGGGTTGTTTTTCCTGCGTCAACGTGTGCGAGGATTCCAATGGTAAGGCGTTTTTCTGTGGGCTGTGCTGAATTCATGGCTGACTCCGATTTTATGTTTTTTGCCGCGGATAAGAGACTCAAACTATATCAGTATGCGAGAAATGCTCAACGATTCATCTCAGAATTGCTGCCATTTCCCTGATGCTGTCGAATGATGGAAGATATTTCATCAAAGCTGGTGCTGATCAGATCGCCGGGTACGGTGTCCTTGAAGCTTGAGATCGCGTTACCGAATTGCATGGCTCTCTCTGCGCTTTTATATTTTAGCAGACCAAAGAGCGCTCCTGCAACAAAAGCATCTCCTGAACCGATGCGGTCAATGACATCAATGTTGCGATAGGGGGACTCTGTGTGGAATTGAGCCTCTGCAGCGTCGTAAACGACAGAGCTGAAGTCATGAACACGGGGACTGTAGACAGTGCGCTGCGTGCTGGCAATGATGCGGATATCAAATTCTTCCGCAAAGGATTTCATGATGTCCTTCAGCTCACCGGTTTTTTGGAACATGCGGCGGCTGGTCTCCTCGGAGATAAAGAGAACGTCGACCAGAGGCAGAATCTCGCGTATGGTTTCCCGGGCTTCTTCTTCAGACCAGAGATTTGCGCGGTAATTCACATCGAAGGAGATGAAGGTGCCATGCGCATGAAAGCGCCGCACAGCATCAAGTGTGATGCGCCGCAGTGCAGGAGAGAGAGCCAGGGTAATGCCTGTGGTATGAAACATTCGTGCTGCGGTCCATATGTCCTCCGGGAGCTCTTCGACAGAGAGGCGATTGATAGAGCTGTTTTGTCTGTCATAGATGACAGAAGGCTTTCGGGGGTAGGCGCCTCCCTCGTAATAGTAGAGCCCGAGCCGGGCTTCCGGGCTGTGGTCATAGATCAGGTAGTCATCGGAGACGCCCATGAAGCGGATTCGGTTTTTTAAATAGGACCCGAGTGCTGTGTCGGGCAGCTTGGTCAGAATTGCGCTGCGAAGTCCGAGCTGTGATACGCCGGCTGCCACGTTCAGTTCTGCCCCACCGGCGTGCTTTTCGAAAATTTCGCTGTCTGAGAGACGTGTGTGCCGCGGAGGAGAGAGGCGCAGCATGATTTCGCCCATGGTAAGCAGATCAAAAGCTCTTTTTTCGGAGTCGTGTCTCATATAGCTTCCTTTCATCTCCGCAATTGTGCGGGAGCGTTGGTATGCAGAAGGCAGGTCTTTCGACCTGCCTTCTGTGGAGGAATGGTAACCGCAGCGGAGAGAGCTCCGATGCGGGTGAAAGTGAGCCCAGAAAATTAATTTCTGGTCAGATGGAAGGCAAAGCCGCCGATTTCATCCTGAAGATAGAGGAAGGTGGTACGACCCTTGGCATCTGTTTTTCTGCTGGATTCATCGAAGCTGACACCCTGAAGTCCGAGGTGATACTCCGCGCGATCCACATTGCTGCAGGCGATCGCCACATGACCGTTCGTTCCGCGTCCCTTGAACTTCATGACTTCGAGTGCGGTATCGGTAAAGATGGAGACATCTGTATCGTTGCAGGCAAAGCCGAAGGCTGCGCAGAGGAGCTTTGCAGTGCGCTCTGCCTCTTCGGCGTTCTCACAGTTGATGCCGAGATGCTTGATTTTTAAGTCGAGCATGGTCTTTACTGCATCCTGGCAGATTGCGGTGATCTTGTCCCACTGTTCATTTTCGATCATATCCTTCTTGACCATCCAGGTGCCGCCGCAGGCAAAGATCTGGTCAAAGCTCAGGTAGTTCAGCATGTTCTTGGTGTTGACACCGCCTGTGGGCATCCACATGAGATTTCTGTAGGGGCCGGCCAGGGCTTTCAGCTTCTCCACGCCGCCATTCTGCTCTGCGGGGAAGAATTTCACCGCGTCCAGACCGAGTGCCATTGCCTGTTCCATCTCACCGGCGGTTGCGGTACCCGGACACATGGCGACGCCCTTGGAGAGGACATATTTTGTGATTTCCGGATTAAATCCCGGGCTCACGATAAAACGTGCACCGGCAGCAATTGCGCGATCTGCCTGCTCTCTGGTGAGCACAGTGCCTGCGCCGACCAGCATTTCCGGAACCTCGGCGACAATTGCCCTGATCGCCTCCTCTGCCGCAGCAGTGCGGAAGGTAATTTCAGCTGTTGGAAGTCCGCCCTTTACCAGTGCCTTGGCGAGCGGAACCGCTTTCTTCGGGTCATCAATTGCGACGACAGGTACGATACCGATCTGATAGAGCTGTTTGATGATGTCATTCATATGGAGTCTCCTTTTCCTAAGTCCTTCCTTCATTTGATTGAATTGAGAATAGCAATTGAATTGAAAGCGCTTACCATTATTCTAACACTGGTATACTAGAAGGCAAGATAGAAAAATAAGAAAATATAGCTGAAAAGCAGAGTCGTTTTTTGTGCTTGTATACCAGTGACTGAAAAAAACAGCAATGTTAGAATGAAAACAACATACAGGAGAGATCAGACAGGAGAGAGAATGACACTTTCAATACCGGAGCGCTATGTACGCGAGACAGGGAGAGACTACGCTCTCAGAACTCTGAGAGAAAATATTATCGGGCTGGAGCTGAAGCCGGGAAGCATGGTCAGTGAAAATGAGCTGGCAGCGCAGCTGGGGCTCAGCAGAACTCCGGTGCGGGAGGCGCTGATTGAGCTTTCCAAGGTGAAGATTGTGGAGATATGGCCACAGAAGGGCAGTGCGATCGCGCGTATCGACTACGAGCTTGTCGAGGAGGCCCGCTTCATGCGGAATGTCCTGGAGTGCGCGGTGGCGGAGCTTTGCTGCAAACTTGTCAGCCCGGAGGATCTCGCGGCATTGCGGGAAAATGTAGCGCGGCAGCGGAGCTACGAAAATATGGGAGTGACCAGTGAGCGCTTTCTGAGTCTGGATGACAGCTTTCATGCGAAGCTTTTTGAGATTGCCAGAAAGCCCCAGGTTTATACGATGATAGGCAGTCTATCGATCCATTTCGACCGTGTGCGGAATCTGACACTGGAAGATGTGAATATCAAAAATGTGATTCAGGACCATGAAGATATTGTGGAGGCGGTGGCCGCGGGAGATGCCGGCAGAGCGCGGGAGCTGATGCAGCTTCACCTGAACCGCTTCCGTGTGGCAGAGCATAAAGTCCGCGAGAGATTCCCGGACTACTTCAGTGCATAAGCTCCTGCGAGGCAGGCGCAGACCCCGTGCTTGCACGGAGGACTGCAAGCCTATCTCGCAGGGCAACAGGGATGAGCAAAAAAGCGCCCGAAGGAATGAGGGCGCGATTTGCGAATCGCTGTAGGTGCAGCGGGAGTGCGGAGCACGAAGCGGCACGAAGCTTATGCAGACAGACGAGGGAGGCAGGCGCAGACCCCGTGCTTGCACGGAGGACTGCAAGCCTATCTCGCAGGGCAACAGGGATGAGCAAAAAAGCGCCCGAAGGAATGAGGGCGCGATTTGCGAATCGCTGTAGGTGCAGCGGAAGTGCGAAGCACGAAGCGGCACGAAGCTTATGCAGACAGACGAGGGAGGCAGGCGCAGACCCCGTGCTTGCACGGAGGACTGCAAGCCTATCTCGCAGGGCAACAGGGATGAGCAAAAAAGCGCCCGAAGGAATGAGGGCGCGATTTGCGAATCGCTGTAGGTGCAGCGGGAGTGCGGAGCACGAAGCGGCACGAAGCTTATGCAGACAGACGAGGGAGGCAGGCGCAGACCCCGTGCTTGCACGAAGCGCGCTCCTGTACTAAAATAACAGTATCTATAACGACGGCTGAGTGTCAGAGAGAGCTTTGACACTCACTTTGCTGTTGCAGAAAAAGGCGGGCAGAGCGACGATTTCCCGCACAGGATGGAGGAACTGCCATGAAGGTTGTGATTCTTGCAGGCGGCTTCGGAACCAGAATTACGGAAGAGAGCTACTTAAAGCCCAAGCCAATGATAGAGATCGGCGAGCAGCCCATACTCTGGCACATCATGAAATATTATTCCGCGTTTGGCTTTCACGATTTCATCATTTGCCTCGGCTATAAGCAGTATGTGGTGAAGGAATATTTTGCGGACTATTTTCTGCACACCTCGGATGTCACCTTCGATCTCGCCAATAATCAGATGGAGGTACACAGAAAGCACGCAGAGCCCTGGCGGGTCACGCTGGTGGATACCGGCCTGAACACGATGACAGGCGGAAGAGTGCGGAGGATACGGGAATATATCGGCGATGAGCCCTTTATGCTGACTTACGGAGACGGGGTTGCTAATGTGGATCTGCATGCACTGCTGCGCTTCCACGAAAGTCATGATAAGACGGCCACCATTACGATGGTAAATATCGGGCAGGCGAAGGGCGTGCTGGATGTCAATGGAGACGGACAGATCCGCTCCTTCCGGGAGAAGGACGACAGCGACGGTGCGATGATCAACGGCGGATTCATGGTGTTTCACCCCGGAATCTTTGATTATCTTGAGGGAGATGGCACCGTGCTGGAGCAGGAGCCCTTCCGCCGTCTCTCTGCGGACGGGGAGATGATGGGCTACTATCACCGCGGCTTCTGGCAGTGCATGGATACGCAGCGGGAGAAGAAGAAGCTGGAGGAGCTGTGGCAGAGCGGCAGAGCTCCGTGGAAAATCTGGAAAGAGGATGTCAATGCTTGATTTCTGGAAAAACAAGAGGATTCTGGTGACCGGACACAGCGGCTTCAAGGGAGCCTGGCTATCCGAGCTCTTATTGCTTGCAGGAGCAGAGCTCACAGGCTACGCGCTTCAGCCGCCGACGGAGCCCTCGCTCTTTTCTTTGCTGAAGCTCCCGGAACGGATGCGCTCTGTGGAGGGGGATATCCGTGACCTTCAACACATGCAGCAGGTCTTCAGGGAAGTACAGCCGGAGTTTGTGCTGCATATGGCGGCCCAGCCCATCGTCCGGACGTCCTATGAACAGCCGGTGTATACCTATGAGACCAATGTGATGGGGACTGTGAACATCTGCGAGTGTGTGCGGCAGAGCGACAGCGTGCGCTCCTTTCTGAACGTGACGACAGACAAGGTCTATGAGAACAGCGAGCTGGGGAAGGGCTTTGTGGAGACAGATTTTCTGGACGGCTACGATCCTTATTCCAATTCCAAGTCCTGCTCGGAGCTTGTGACACACAGCTACGCAA
Organism: Fusobacterium naviforme; assembly: GCA_003014445.1. Classification (GTDB taxonomy): domain Bacteria; phylum Bacillota; class Clostridia; order Lachnospirales; family Lachnospiraceae; genus Moryella; species Moryella indoligenes. Next base: position 477,023 of record PYGH01000001.1, read on the forward strand.
AGTCCTTTCTGAACGCGAGGGAGGTGGCTGTGAGTACGGCGAGAGCGGGAAATGTGATCGGAGGCGGAGATTTTGCGAGAGACCGCATCATTCCCGACTGCGTGCGCGCGGCGGAGCTGGGAGAGGCAGTGGTGCTGCGGAATCCCGATTCTATACGCCCATTCCAGCATGTGCTGGAGCCCCTGTCCGTATATCTCATGATACTGGAGCGGCAGTATCAGAATCCGGCGCTCGCGGGCGCATACAATGTGGGACCGGATCTCGAGGACTGCGTGAGGACCGGGGAGCTGACCCGGCTCTTTGCCGCGCACTGGGGCGAGGGCTTTTGCTGGGAGGTACGGCCGGACGGCGGCCCCCATGAGGCGGGATTTCTCAAGCTGGACTGCGGAAAGCTGAAGCGGACCTTCGGCTGGGAGGCGCGCTGGCACATCGACAGAGCCATTCAGGAGACGGTTCGCTGGTCGAAGGCCTGGCTCTTAGCTGCGGATATCAGAGAGGTCACGGATCAGCAGATTGTCAGCTTTTTTCTCGGATGATTTTGCGGGACGGCAGCATTATCCGCGTAAAGACCTTTACATAACGAGGGCAGTGTGGCTGTCCTCACAGAAAAAGAAAACAGAGGATGAGGAATGTTTGAACACAGCACGGAGACAGAGGCCAGAGAGGAGATTCTCGCTGCGGTGCAGGCCTACTGCGAGCGCTTTCATAATAAGAAAAAAGAATTTCGGCCCGGAGACCGCATTTCCTATGCGTCGCGCGTCTATGACTACAGGGAGATGGTGAATCTGGTGGACAGCGCGCTGGAATTCTGGCTGACCAGCGGACGTTACACGGATGAATTTGAAAAAAAGCTGGGGGAGTATCTCGGCGTCCCCTTTGTGTCACTGGTGAATTCCGGCTCCAGCGCAAATCTCTGCGCCTTTATGGCACTGACCTCGCCGCTCCTTCGGGAGAGACAGGTGAAGCCGGGAGATGAGGTGATCACGGTGGCCTGCGGCTTTCCGACGACGGTTACGCCCATAATCCAGTACGGCGCGGTTCCCGTCTTTGTGGATGTCACGATACCGCAGTACAATATAGACACAGCGATGCTTGAAGCGGCGCTCTCTACGAAGACAAAGGCGGTGATGCTCGCGCACACGCTGGGCAATCCCTTTGATCTCGCGACAGTGAAGTCCTTCTGCGATAAGCACGGGCTCTGGCTCATCGAGGACAATTGCGATGCGCTGGGCAGCCGGTATACCATGAGCGGGGAGACGTATTTCACAGGAACAGTGGGAGATATCGGGACCTCCAGCTTTTACCCGCCGCATCACATGACGATGGGAGAGGGCGGAGCGGTCTATACGAAGAACCCGCTGCTGCACCGGATCATCCGCTCCATGCGCGACTGGGGCCGCGACTGCCGCTGCCCCTCCGGCGTGGACAATCTCTGTCAGCATCGCTTTGACGGGCAGTACGGGGAGCTGCCGCGCGGCTACGATCACAAGTATGTGTATTCACACTTTGGCTACAACCTCAAGGCGACAGATCTGCAGGCGAGCATCGGCTGTGCACAGCTTCTGAAATTTCCGGGCTTTGCCCGGAGGCGCAGGGAGAACTTTGTGCGGCTTAAGGCGGGACTTGCCGGAACGGAGGGGCGGCTCATTCTTCCAGAGGCCTGCCCGAATTCCGATCCGAGCTGGTTTGGCTTTCTGATAAGCTGTGAGGCGGGGATTGACAGGGCCAAGCTTGTGCGTCACATTGAGGCGCGGGGCGTGCAGACGCGCATGCTCTTCGCCGGAAATCTGACAAAGCACCCCTGCTTTGACGAGATGCGGAGAAGCGGCGAGGGCTACCGTGTTGTGGGGGAGCTTCCGGTCACAAACCGCATCATGCGGGATACCTTCTGGGTCGGGGTCTATCCCGGCATGACCGACGAGATGATCGACTACATGGCACAGACAATACGCGAGGGACTCCTGCTGTGAGAGAACAGGGAAAACTGTGGCTTTCTCTGCATATCCTGATCCTTGTCTTCAGTCTGTCCTCCGTGTGCAGCAAGCTCGCCGCACGGCAGGAGATCTTTACGGCGCTGTGGTTCCTGTTCTACGGGATGGTGCTCGTGATACTCGCCGTCTACGCGATATTCTGGCAGCAGATCATCAAGCGCATGCCGCTCTCCACGGCCTATGCAAATAAGGCCGCGACGGTGATCTGGGGACAGCTCTGGGGATTGCTGCTGTTCCGTGAGCGCATCACAGCAGGAAAGCTTGCGGGTGCGGTGCTCATTGTGCTGGGCATCGTGCTGTATGCGCGCGCATCGAGAGAGGAGGCGGCATGAGCAGACGAACGGCTTACATACTCCTCTTTCTGCTTGCAGTCTTTGTCGCGGCGCTCTCTCAGCTTCTTTTAAAGAAGGCGGCGCTGCGTCAGTACAGGACGCCGTGGCAGGAGTATCTGAATCCGCTGGTGATCGTGGCCTATGGCTGTTTCTTTCTCGCGACGGCGGTGGATGTGATCGCTTACCGGGAAGTACCGTTGAGTCTTGGGCCCATCCTTGAGGCGACAAGCTATATCTATGTCACAATCTTTGGCGCTCTGTGCTTTCATGAAAAAATCACGGCGAATAAGCTCAGGGCGCTCTTTTTGATTCTGCTGGGAATCGCAGTATTTGCGGTGTTTGGATGAGAGAGGAGAGGGTTATGAGTCAGCACTATGATTATCTTCTGGTCGGCGCGGGGCTCTACAACGCGGTCTTTGCGCACTATGCAGGGAAGCAGGGCAGAAGCTGCCTTGTCATTGAGCGGCGGAATCACATCGGCGGCAATATCTACTGTGAGGATGTGGAGGGAATACACGTTCACAAGTACGGCGCGCACATCTTCCACACCTCGAACAGAAAGGTCTGGGACTTTGTAAATTCCTTTGTGGAATTCAACCGCTTTACAAATGCGCCGGTCGCGAATTTCAGGGGGGAGATGTATAACCTTCCCTTCAACATGAATACCTTCGCGCGGATGTGGAATATACGGACGCCGGAGGAGGCCCGGGAGATCATCGAGCGGCAGCGGGCGGTGATTCAGGGCGAGCCGCGGAATCTGGAGGAGCAGGCGATCAGCCTTGTGGGAACGGATATCTATACGAAGCTCATCAAGGGCTACACAGAGAAGCAGTGGGGCAGAGACTGCAGGGAGCTTCCGGCCTTTATTATCCGGCGCCTTCCCGTGCGCTTCACCTACGACAACAATTACTTCAACGACCGCTATCAGGGAATTCCGGAGGGCGGCTACAATGTGCTGATCGAGGCGCTGTTTGACGGCTGCGACATAGAGCTCGGTGTGGATTATCTGGAGCAGAGAGAGAAGTACGATGCAATGGCAGATCAGGTGATCTATACAGGACCGATTGACGCGTACTTTGATTACCGCCTCGGAAAGCTTGCCTACCGCTCCCTGCGCTTTGAGACAGAGCTTCTGGATCAGGAGAACTGGCAGGGAAATGCTGTCGTGAACTACACGGAGCGCGAGGTGCCGTGGACCCGCATCATCGAGCACAAGCACTTTGAGTTCGGAACGCAGGAGAAAACTGTGATCACGCGGGAGTATCCGGAGGACTGGAAACCGGGCATGGAGCCCTACTATCCGGTAAATGATGAGAAGAATCAGGCACTCTATGCGGCTTACCGCGCACTGGGAGAAAAAGAGCACGTCGTATTCGGCGGGAGACTCGGGGAATATCGCTACTACGATATGGACAAGGTGATCGAGAGTGCCATGAGGAAGGCGGAGGAGCTCCTATGATTATTACGCGAACACCGTTTCGGATGTCTTTTTTCGGCGGCGGGACAGATCTGCCGTCTTTCTATCGGGAGCACGGCGGCGCGGTGCTCTCCACAAGCTTTGATAAGTACTGCTATGTGAATGTCCGGCATCTGCCGCCCTTTTTTGACTACAGCTCAGAGCTCTCTTACTCAAAGATTGAGAGAGTGCGCACCGTGGATGAGATACAGCATCCGGCAGTGCGCGAGGCGATGAAATACCTCGATATGCGGGAGATACGCCTGACCTATGAGGCCGATCTTCCGGCGCGCTCCGGGCTTGGAACCAGCTCCTCCTTTGCCGTCGGAATGCTGAATGCCTTCTACGCGCTGAAGGGAAAATATGCGGACAAGAAGAAGCTGGCGGACGATGCCATCCATCTGGAGCGCGTGCTCTGCAATGAGGCGGGTGGTCTGCAGGATCAGATCGCGGCTTCCTTCGGCGGTCTGAACCTGATTCGTTTCCACTCCGAGGGCTACACCGTGAGCCCCGTCATCATAGCACCGGAGCGAAAGAAGCAGCTGAACGACAGCCTGATGCTCTTCTTCACCGGCTTCTCCCGCTTCTCTGCGGATATTCAGACAGAGACCGGGCGGGCCATTCGGGACAAGACAGCGGAGCTGAAGGAGATGCTCTCTCTGGTGGATGAGGCGGAGCGCGTGCTGACCTCAAAGACAGAGCTCTCGGAATTTGGACGCATGCTGGATCACAGCTGGAGGCTGAAGCGGGGCATCAGCGCGAAGATTTCCACAGATTCCATTGACGCCCTCTACGATAAGGCGATGAAGGCGGGGGCGCTCGGCGGAAAGCTGCTCGGTGCGGGCGGCGGCGGTTTTCTTCTCTTTTTTGTGGAGCCGGAGCGGCGGGCGGCGGTGCGTGAGGCGCTCTCAGATCTTCTCTATGTGCCCTTCAGCTTTGAAAATGCCGGAACAAGAGTTATTTTTTATGAGGCGGAGAGCTACGAGCTGTGAGAATGCTCTGAGCACATACTCTCAGACGCCATGAATGAGGCGGTCATGCGGACGGTCATTCAGAATATGCGGAGGATGAAAGCCGATCCGCAGGATATCACCGCGCGGGGAGAGCTCGCATGGGCCTCCTCTGTCGCAGAGCTGGGAATACTGAAGCTCGGGAGGCGCACAGATTTTCAGAATCATATGATAGAGCATCAGCTGGGAGCCTATACCAACTGTGGTCACGGAGCGGGGCTGGCGGTGCTGCATCCCGTGGTATACCGCCACATCTGTAAGGAGGCTCCGCGGCAGTTTGCCCGTTTTGCGAGAGAACTGTTCGGTATAGGCACAGAAGCTGCGGGAGAGGACGGAGAGAAACGTGCCGCAGAAAAAGGTGTGGAGGCACTCGCGGACTTCATACGGGAGATGGGACTCCCGACGAGTTTCCGTGCACTGGGCATCAAGGACAGCACAAAGTTCCGGGAGATCGCAGAGAGTGTCAGGCTCATGCCGGGCTGCGTGCATCATTTTTCGGCGGAGGAGATATACCGGATACTTTTGGCATGTATGTGAAAAAGTGCTTGCCATTCCTGCAAATGTATGATATAAAATTAAAGCACGTGCAAGAGAGCACGCGAAACGCAGGTGTGGTTCAATGGTAGAACACCAGCCTTCCAAGCTGGATACGTGGGTTCGATTCCCATCACCTGCTCTTGTCTTTTCTAAAAAGACAGTGAGTCTGTAGCTCAGCTGGATAGAGCAACGGCCTTCTAAGCCGTGGGTCGGGGGTTCGAATCCCTTCAGGCTCGCGCGGAGCAGATGCGCGATCACCGGGATTTTCAATCACCGATGCACGTTGTTCCAAACAATCCGTAATATGGTGGGTATGGCGCAGTTGGTTAGCGCGCCAGATTGTGGATCTGGAGATCCAGGGTTCGAGCCCCTGTACCCACCCGAAGAAATTAGGCTGTCGCATGAAGTAAATTTATGCGACAGCCTTTTTACCATGTAGAAATCCAGGCTTATAGGACAATCCAGCCGCTCGACCGGATTTCTTTTATAAAACGGGGCTTATAGGACAAAACGAAAGCCCGATCTCCGAAAAGACCACCGAGATACTTATTTAACTTCTCCGAGTAAGTGCCCATCTCCGGATGGCTGCCCCAGCGGCACGGATGTATCGCTGGGCCAATAGGTGTCGCTCGGATCAAAGCTCATCACCACTTCCCTGTCATAGTATGCAGAGAGCTCCTGTGATCCCCAGATGCGAATTATACGAACGGTATGGGGCGAGAGCCTGTCATCGTAGGTCCTGAAAGCGATTTCCCTCGGCTCCGTCAGCTCAAAGATCAGCATTTTCTCATCTGGATCGGAGTATCCCGGGTTTGGATCTCTTTTATTCTGAAGCTCCAGAACCTGAGCATATGTCATCTCTCTCAATCTTCCCCTCAATACGACTAATCCACTGTTTTCGGCGTCCCGGATCTTTTGCTGGATCTCTTCTTCTGGATGCGCGGAGCTGTCCTCAGTATTTTCCTGAACTGTTTTTTCTCCCGGGGTGTACTGCTCCAGACCGCTTTTGTCACTGGTCGAATGCCAGATGATATCCGCCGCTTCTGATACAGCCGGTGTATCTCCGAAATTCCCCTCCCACTCTATACTTTTTGAGACCGCATGGTTCGAAATACTGTAAAAATAATGTATGGTTTCCCCTGTTCCCCGTGAAAACGATACGCTTGAGAGACCGCTTCCGTCCGTCTTGACCATCAATCCTCCCAGCACAGCCGCACCATTCACCATCGTGCCCTGAGGCAGTTCACCGCTTATCTGAACCGCGTGCCCTGTCTGCGGATCGAAATCGAAGGCTACCAGGACTCCGGTTCCCTCCTGTTGCAGAATAAGCTGTGGGATATCCGGCTGTTCGCTGCTGATATTCAGTACTGCATAATAGTAAGCGCCTGTTGCCCAGTCCGCCAAAGAATCATCGTAGGCGTAGTCTGCCGCATGTTCGATGACCGATGCATATTCCTGCAAGGCGTGCTCCGCAGGAGAAATGTCCGCTTCGGCTGAGGAAGAGGCTTCGTTCTCCAATGCCGCGGATAACTCTGCCGGGCTGCTTCCCTGAGAAGTGATCATAGCGGCTGTTTCATTCTCCGCCGAATGTTCACTTGCCTGCTCACGGCCTCTTGGTAACGTGGCCGATGCACATGCTGTGGCGCTTACGGCTATAGCTGCAGAAATAGCCAGTACCAATTTACCATAATAACGACTGCGTTTTTTCATCGGACTTGCTCCTCCCGCATGATTTACTATCGTTTCAATCGCTCTCAATCCCCCATACATACGCCAGAGCGGGATAATAGTCAAGCCTGCCTATAGTAAAAGCAAATGTATCGTTAAGTTTTATAAAATTCACATGGAAATCTCTGCATGTTATAGTTAAAATAACATTTTTTACAGGGGGTAGCCATGAGCGAAAAAAAGAAAAGCTTTAAAATGCCGCATACCTTTGTCATCATTATCTTTATGATACTGCTGGCAACCGTGCTGACCTGGATTATTCCGGCCGGAAAGTTTGAGCGCTTCGAGAACGCCGCAGGAATCAAGGTCATTGATCCGAATCAGTTTACTTATCTCGGACGCACACCGGTGAATCCTTTCAAGATTCCGCTGTACATTGTCAATGCCATCAAGAGCCGCATCGCCCTGATGCAGGTCATCCTCTTTTCCGGCGGCGCCTTTGAGCTGATTGCCCGCTCCGGTGCCCTCCATTCGGTCGTCGCCAGAATCGCGAAGATGTTCAAAAATCAGCTCTATATCTTTATTCCGCTGATGACCACGATCTTTGCTCTGATCTGCACCACACAGGGCGTGAACCAGTTCATCGCCTTCGCCCCGGTCATCGTGATGATTACGCTCGGCATGGGTCTGGATTCCATCACCGGTGCGGCGATCATTCTGCTTGGTGGAGCGGTCGGTTTCTCCACCGGAACGCTGAATCCGAATACGACTGTGGTTGCGCAGGAGATCGCGGAGTTGCCGATCTATTCCGGTATCAGCTACCGCATGGTGTGTTTTGTGGTGTTCCTGATTATCACCAACATTTACCTTGTACGCTACGCAATGCGCATCAGCAAAAACCCGGAGCTCAGCCCGATGTATGAGCTGGATAAGGAGAGCGAGCTCAAGGCGGTAGAGCTGGATTCCTTCGGTCCGATGAATGCCGGCAAGTGCATGATTATCGCCGCGCTTGTCGCTGCGCTCGGCGCCATGGTCTACGGCAGCATTAAGCTGGAGTGGGGCATGGAGGAGCTGGCAGCTGTATTTATCTGGCTCGCGGTTGTCGCAGGCTTTGCCTCAGGGCAGAATCCATCCGGTATCGCGAAGATCTTCATCGAGGGCTGCAAGAAGATGCTCACAGCGGCGCTGATCATCGGCCTCGCAACTGCAATTGCCAATATTATGAAGGATGGAAATATCGTCGATACGACGGTCTACGGACTGGCGAGCGTGCTGCGTCATGTGCCGTCTGCGTTCCTGGCTCCGGCCATGTACATCGCGAATACACTGATCAACTTTGTGCTGGTATCCGGCAGCGGACAGGCAGCCGCAGTCATGCCCATCATGACGCCGCTCGGCGATCTGCTCGGCATCACCAGACAGACCACAGTTCTGGCGTACAATTTTGGAGATGGCTTCTGCAACTATATACTGCCGCACTCCACAGCACTGATGGGCATTATCTCTGCGGTCAATATTCCCTATGATCGCTGGATGAAGTTCATGTGGAAGCTCTTCTTCATCTGGGCAGGCGTGGCCTGTGTCATGACCTTTATCGCACAGATGATGCACTACGGACCGGTGCTGTAATATATTTCAGAGGAGAATTATGAAAGAACAAATCTTTGCAGCGCTGGAGCGGCATAGAGAGAAGCTCATCTCCATGGCAGATTTTATTTATGACCACCCGGAGTGCAGGGGAAATGAGGTTCAGGCCTCTGCGCTTCTCACGGATTATCTGGAAGAGAATGGCTTTCTGGTAGAGCGTGGGATCGCAGACTTTCCGACAGCCTTCCGCGCGGTGTATGAAAACGGCAGCGGCGGTCCGTCGATCGGTATACTCTGTGAGTACGACGCGCTGGAGAAGATCGGCCACGGCTGTGGGCATCATATGCAGGGCCCCAGCTGTATCGGTGCGGCGCTTGCCCTGAAGGAGGTTTATCAGGAACGTCCCTATAAGCTTGTGATTTATGGGACTCCGGCAGAGGAGACGCTGGGCTCCAAGAGTCTTATGCTGGAGCGGGGCTGTTTTAAGGATATCGATGTGGCGCTGATGATGCACGGCTCGCCCACGACCTGTACCGATGTGAAATCCATGGCGGACATTCATTTCGACGTAAAGTTCAGAGGAAAGAGCGCGCATGCGGCAATGGCGCCGGAGAAGGGAAGAAGCGCCTTTGATGCACTGCTCGTCGCCTTTCATGGCATTGAGTTCCTGCGGGAGCATGTGCCGGAGGATATCCGCATGCACTACACCGTGACCACGCTTCCGGGCCCAGCGAATGTGGTTCCGGCGGAGGCGAGCGGACAGTTTTCGCTGCGCTCCTATTCCAGAGAGCGGCTGGACAGTCAGGTGATTCCGCGCTTCTATGATATTATCAAAGGAGCGGCGCTGATTGCAGGGGTAGAATATGAGATCCACAGGGACAAGTATCTCTTCAATAAGATTCCGGTGCTGAAGCTGAATGAGCTGCTGATGAAAAATGCAGAGCTTGTGAATGCGCCGCGGCTCGCGCCGCCGAGAGAGAAGACGGGCTCCACGGATTTCGGAAATGTGATGTATGAGGTCCCGGGCTCCTGCATCCGCGTTGCCTTTGTTCCCAGAGGGGCGGTTGCACACTCACAGGAGTATGTGGATGCCGGAAAGACGCAGGAGGCACACGACTGCATTCTCTACGGTGCGAAGATCATTGCGGCTTCTTGCTATGATATGATCAGCAGACCGGAGCTGCTGCAGGAAATTCAGGCGGAGTTCCGGGAGAATCGCAAAAACTTTGCGTGACCCCGGCAGAATGATGGATTAGAATGAAGTATACGCGACTGAAAGCTCATCGGAGTAGTTCCGGTGGGCTTGGTTGCATTTCCGGCTGCGGGGATGGCAGCGCGAAGGAGGAGCTATGAGCGGTATGGATCTGAAGGAGCAGAAATATGTGTGTACGCTTGCGGAGTGCGGGACACTCGTGCAGGCAGCGGAGAAGCTCTTCATCACCCAGCCCGCGCTGAGTCTCTATATCACCAATTTGGAGAAGACACTGGGACTGCCGCTGTTTGAGCGCCGCGGCAAGAAATTCAAGCTTACCTACACAGGCAGGTGCTATGTGGAAAAGGCGCGGAAAATGCTGGCGCTGCAGCGGGAATTCAATGAGGAGATAGAGGAGATCGCACGGGAGCAGCGCGGTCTGATACGCCTCGGGATCGCACAGCGCAGAGGGAGCTGGCTGCTGCCGCCGGTGCTTGCAGAGTATGATGGGCTGTGGCCGGATATAGAGATTCGGCTGCGGGAGGGCAATCTCTCCGTGCTCTACGAGATGCTGCGGAACACGGAGCTGGATCTGGTGGTGCTGAACGACTATGACGCAACGGATCGGATGGAGAAGATTGTATTGTTTGAGGAAGAGTTTCTGGTCGCAGTGTCTCCGGAGCATCCAATCAATGCGAAGAGCTTTCAGAAGCCGGGAGAGTACTACCGCAGGGTATATCCTGAGGATATGAACGGCGAATGTCTTCTGCTCTGTACGAAAATGCAGAGCACCAGAAAGATAGAGGATCAGATCATCCAAAGCTATAAGCTCTGTCCCGCGAAGATACGGGAGTTTCGCAGCGTGGAGACAGCTGTGCAGATGGCGGCGGAGGGAATGGGGATCTCTTTTGTGCGGGAGGGCTTTGCAGTAAATCTGCATTATGACAAGCCGCTCTGCTACTATATTCCGGACATTCCGGATCATAAAAAGACGGTGGTGGCAGCTTATACGAAGAACAGCGCCCTGCCGAAGTACATGAGGGATTTCATCTATCTGCTGAAGGAGCACGCTGCGCATTACTGTGAGAGACGGAGGGGAGAAAGCCCGTTTTGATCACTCCGCTTTGATCTCTTTCCAGAGCTCATCGTAGAGCGCGTCCCCATCCTCGCCGAGGTAGGTGAAGACCTCAGATTTTGCGAGTGCCTCGTCGGAGGGGAAGAGCGCTTCGTTGTTCTGCAGCTCAGGATCCAGCAGCTCATAGGCGGCTTTGTTCGGGGTGGGATAGGTGATGTACTCGAAATTTTCCTTTGCGATCTCTGCGCGGCAGAGGAAATCGATCCACTTCTCGGCATTCTCCTTGTGTGCTGCATTTTTTGGGATGACCCAGCTGTCGATCCAGACATTTGTTCCCTCTTCAGGAATCACATACTTCAGCTCATAGTCAGCATTTGCCGCAGCGACTTCGCTCTGGATGTAGAGCATTTCGCCGGAGTAAATGACTGCCATGGCAGCCTCACCACCTATCATCTTGTCGCGCACCTGATCCACGACGTAGGCCTGAACCAGCGGTTTCTGCTCGATGAGCTTGTCCTTTACCGCATTGAGCTCGGTGGGGTCTGTGGTGTTGATGTCATAGCCCAGCAGCTTCTCACCGACCATAAAGGCGTCGCGCACGGAGTCCTGCATCAGGATGTTATTGGCATATTTCGGGTTCCAGAGATCGCCCCAGCTCTTCGGCTCGTCGCCCGGATCCACCATGGAGGTGTTGTAGATGATGCCGACCGTGCCCCAGCAGTAGGGGACAGAATATTTATTTTCCGGATCGAAGCCGCGGGACTTCTCAAGATACTTGGGATCAATGTTTTTGAGATTCGGAACCTTTTCAAAGTCGATGGGCTGGATCAGGTCCTTCTCTATCATCTTCTGGATGATGTAGTCGGAGGGACAGACGACATCGTACTTCACTGCGCCTGCTTTGATGATGGGAAGCATCTCCTCGTTGGTCTCAAAGGTGTCATAAATCACCTTGATTCCGGTCTCCTCCTCAAACTTGTCAACGACATCCTCTCCGATATATTCGCCCCAGTTATAGACATAGAGGGTATTCTGATCATCGGAGGCTTTTTCGCTGCTGCCGCCGCAGCCGGTCAGAGTCAGAGCGGCACCGGCAGAGATCACGAGCAGAGCAGCGAGGAAACGCGTTGCATCAGAGCTTTTTTTCATGTAAGTTCTCCCTTTTATATATAAAATATTTCGGCAGAGCCGGTGAAGCTTAGGGTTGTCTGTGTGCTGTCTGAAATGACAGCCGCTTCTTCTGACCGGCCTGTGTCACGCTGTCTTCCTGCGCGGCAGGAAGTTTGTGATGAGCAGCAGGATCAGAACAAAGGTGAAGATCATTGCAGAGAGCGCGTACATGCTCGGAACGATGCCCCGCCGCACCTGAGAGTAGATCAGCGTTGAGAGGGTATCGATGCCTGCGCCCTTCGTGAAGTGGGTGATGATGAAATCGTCCAGTGACATCGTGAAGGCGAGAAGAAAGCCGGACACGATGCCTGGCATGAGATCCGGAAGTATGACCCGGAAGAAGGCCTGCTGCGGCGTCGCGCCGAGATCCTGCGCCGCCTCATAGCTGTAGCGGCTCGTCTGCTTCAGCTTTGGCATCACGCTCAGTATCACATAGGGGATATTGAAGGTGATATGGCTGATGAGTATCGTGTTGAAGCCCAGCGAGAAGCGAAACGCGATGAAGGCGAGCATCAGGGAGATGCCGGTCACGATATCTGCGTCCAGCATGGGAATATTCGTGATGGACATGCAGATGTTTTTCGGAACCTTGCGCAGTGCATTGATTCCGATCGCTGCCGCTGTGCCCATGATGGTTGCGATCAGGGCAGAGAGCAGAGCGATGAGCAGGGTGTTGTACAGTGCCCGGAGTATCGTCTCGCTGGAGAAGAGCTCTGCATACCATTTCAGTGTGAAGCCGCCCCAGCGGCTGCGGGACTTGCTCTCATTGAAGGAGAGCGCGATCATGGTGAGTATGGGCAGGTACAAAAAGAGCAGCATGATCACGAGGTAGAAGTCTCCGAGCACGGCGCGGAGCTTCGGCCAGGGATAGTAACTCCCGGCGGGAGGCCGGGTCTTTGTCTCATTTGTCATCAGAATGTTGTCCCCTCTCCGTTTTTATCATAGCGCGCCAGTATGGTCATGCTGAGCAGAATAAAGATCAGCATGACGATGGAGAGCCCGCTGCCGAGATTCCAGTTGCTGGCCTTCGTAAATTCCGACTCTATGACATTGCCGATCAGCAGGATCTTGCTGCCGCCGAGAATGTTGGAAATGACGAAGGTCGTGAGCGCCGGAACAAAGACCATGGTGATGCCGCTCACAATGCCCGGTACCGAGAGCGGAATCCAGATGCGGAGCAGTGTCTGCAGAAAGCTCGCACCGAGATCTCTCGCGGCCTCGATGATACTGTCGTCGATCTTGCACATGGTGTTGTAGACCGGCAGTACCATGAAGGGAAGAAAATTATATACCATGCCCAGCACGATTGCGGTCGGTGTGTTGATGATGCTGATGTTTTTTAAATGCAGCGCCGTCAGGATGCCATTGATCACACCATTTTTTTCAAGCAGGGTCTGCCACGCGAGCGTGCGGAGCAGAAAGTTCATCCACATGGGGAGGATGAAGATGAAGACCACAAAGCTTGCGCTGCCGAGCTTCTTTCCGCGCAGCACCATGGAGAGCGGAAAGGCGAGGAGCAGACATATGGCTGTGCTGATGAGAGACAGCCGGAGTGAGAGGAGCAGTGCCTTCATGTGATTCTTCTCCAGTATGGAGAGGACGTTCTTCAGCGTGAAGGCGCCGCTGCGGTCTGTCAGGCCAAAGATAAAGATCAGAAGCAGCGGGATCACAGTGAAGCCGATCATCCAGACGATGTAGGGGAGGGATAGGGCCTTTCTCCCGACAGAGCTCTCATTCATTGACGATCGCCTCCTCATCCTCGGAAGCGGGCTTGTTCATGATCTGAATATTGAAGGGATCCACCTGGATTCCAACCTCCTGTCCGAGCGCAAAGCAGCGGGTGGAGTGAACCAGCCACTCGTAGCCTGTCTTTGTGGTGATTTCCATCTCATAGTGTACGCCCTTGAAGATGCTGTGGGTCACATGTCCCACAAGCGTTCCGTTTTCCGGAGAGACGAGCTCCACATCCTCAGGACGGATCACGACGTCGACGGGCTTGTTCTGTCCGAAGCCCTTGTCCACGCAGCGGAAATTTGCACCGAAAATATTGACCAGCTCATCGTGCACCATAGTCGCGGCGATGATATTGGAATCTCCAATGAAATCTGCGACGAAGGCATTTTCCGGCTCGTTATAGATTTGCTCCGGCGTGCCCATCTGCTGGATGTAGCCCTGATTCATCACGACTATGGTGTCACTCATGGTGAGCGCCTCCTCCTGGTCGTGTGTGACGTAGATGAAGGTGATGCCGAGCTCCTTTTTCAGTCGGATCAGCTCGTACTGCATGTCCTGGCGCAGCTTCAGATCCAGCGCGCCCAGCGGCTCATCGAGCAGAAGCAGCCGCGGCTCGTTCACGATGGCGCGGGCGATGGCAATGCGCTGCTGCTGTCCTCCGGAGAGAGAATTTACGTCGCGGTTCTCAAATCCTTTCAGGTTTACGAGCTTCAGCGCATACTTGATTTTGTCCCTGATATACTGATCGCTCTTTCCCTTGATGCGGAGTCCGAAAGCAATATTTTCAGAGATGCTCATGTGCGGAAAGAGCGCATATTTCTGAAATACGGTGTTCAGCGGGCGCTTGTTCGGGGGAAGGTTCGTGATGTCCTGTCCGTCAAAGAGCACTGTGCCGCTGTCGGGCTTGGTGAAGCCGCCAAGAATGCGGAGCGTTGTGGTCTTGCCGCAGCCGGAGGGACCGAGCAGAGTGACGAAGGAATTTTCCGGAACGGCGAGGTTCAGGTCGTCCAGAACCATCTCGCCGTCAAAGGATTTTGAGAGATGCTGAAGATCAACTAAGCTTGCCATGGCGTATCTCCTTTAAAAGGACGGGGGTGTGCTGACCCAGATCAGGGTGCAGCCGTTTTTTGTACTGATGTGATGCGTCCGGTCTGAGCGGAAGTAAAAGCTCTCGCCCTTCCGGATGTGGCGCAGCTCTTTTCCGAGATGTATGTCTGCGCTCCCGGAGAGAATATAGCCGAATTCCTCCCCCTCGTGGGGATTGTCCGGGTAGGTGGAGCCGCCTGCCTCCAGTGTCAGGAGTATGGGCTCCATCATGTTCTTCTGTGCGTTGGGGATGAGCCAGCGTATCAGATTTTTCAGCTCGGCGTCCCGCTTCTCTGCGTAGTCGGCGCGCCCGAAGACGATCTGATCGCTCTCTGTCTCGCTGAAAAAGTCGGCGGGGGTGGTACCGAGGCACTGCAGGATATCCATCAGCGTCTCAATGGAGGGGGAGGTGAGATCGCGCTCCAGCTGGGAGATGAAGCCCTTGGACAGCTCCGTGCGGTCCGCCAGCTCCTCCTGTGTGAGATTGTTTAAAATCCGTAATTGCCTGATCTTCGCACCGATCTCCAAGAAAGGCCTCCTTAAACTTTTAGTTTAGTAAGAATAAACTCAGTCGCGTTTGATTATACCTGAAATCGGGGGGCTGTCAATAGCATTTTTACCCATCCTGTGTTAAAATATGGAGCAATCAGAGACAGCAGGTTTCAGGGCGCTTCGCTGCGCCGGACAGGGGGATATTCATGAAAAAGTACGTCGCCTATGTGGGCTCCTATTCATATACGGGAAAGGCAAAGGGCATTACGCTCTTTGATGTTGATGTGGCCAGAGGCAGCTTTAAAAAGCGGGTGGAGATAGAGGTTGATAATTCCTCTGATATCATTACCTCCTTCAGCGGGAAGACACTCTACTCCGTGGAGGATTACGGCGTCGTGGCTTTTCGGATACTGGACAATGGCGCAATCACCAGAATCAGCACGCGGAAGGTCAATGGGATGCGTCCGCATCACCTCGCAATCGATCGCTACGACCGCTTTCTCTATGTCTCAGGATATCACGACGGGAAGCTCACAATCCTGAAACTGAGAGAGGATGGCTCCATCGGCCCCATTGTGGATGAGGTCTATCACAAGGGGCTCGGTTCTATCGCGGAGCGCGGCTCCCGGGCGCATATCACCTGCTCGAAGCCCACGCAGGACTGTAAGTTTGTTATGGCCGCGGATCCCGGCATCGATCAGGTCAGCATTTACCGTTTCACAGGAAAGGAAGGGGAGCTGCGTCTCCTCGATGCGATCCGTGTGGAGCGCGGCCGCTCCCCCTATGCATTCACCTTCTCAAAGGATAACCGCTTCCTCTATCTCATGTACGATATGACGAATATGATCGATGTGTTTCGCTACACTGTTTCTGAGGACAGGGGCATGCCGGAGTTTGAGAAGATACAGAGTGTTCTGACGACTGGGGACAACAGGCCCGGGCTTCTGAATGCGGCAACCTGCATGGCATTTACTGCGGACGATGCGCATATCTTTGTGGGAAATGCCGGAGATAACACGGTGACGATGTTCCGTCGCGATGCGGAGACGGGGCTATTGTATGCGGAGTTCAATCTTCCAATCAGCGGAGAGTATCCGAAGGATATTGCGGTATTTCCGGACGGGAAGCACATCGTGAGTGTGAACCATGAGAGCGGTGCGCTCTCCTTCTTCCGGGTGGATTATGAGAAGAAGCTGCTCATCATGAATACAAATGAGATTCCGGTGGATCAGCCAAACTGCTGTGTCATCGTTCCGGTCGGGAACTGAGGGAGAAAGGATGGCAGGAAATACATACGGAACACTGTTCCGGGTCACGACCTTCGGTGAATCGCACGGCGCGGCACTCGGTGCGGTGATTGACGGCTGTCCGGCCGGAGTTCTGCTCTCCGAGGAGCTGCTGCAGTGCTATCTGGACCGGAGGAGACCGGGGCGCTCGCGCTTTGTGACTGCACGGCAGGAGGCAGACCGCTGCCGGATTTTGTCCGGTGTCTTTGAGGGGAGGACTACGGGTACTCCCATCGCCGTGCTGGTGCAGAATACGGATCAGCATTCAGGAGATTACAGCACTGTCCGGGACTGCTACCGGCCGGGTCACGCAGATTTTTGCTACGATCAGAAATATGGCTTCCGGGATTACCGCGGCGGTGGGAGAAGCTCCGGCAGAGAGACGCTGGGGCGCGTCATCGGGGGAGCCGTGGCGGCGGCAGTGCTGAAGAGCTTTGGGGTAGAGACGCAGGCTTGGACGGAGCGCATCGGTCCGGTCAGGGTGACGCCGGGACAGCGGACACTCTCTGCGTGCAGCCTGAATTCGCTGTGGATGCCGGATACAGCGGCAGCGGAGCGCGCAGAGAAGTACCTGGAGGAGCTCATGGGCAGAGGGGATTCTGCCGGCGGAGAGATCGCATGCAGCATACGCGGCGTACCGGCGGGACTCGGGGAGCCTGTGTTCGATAAGCTGGATGCAGAGCTTGCAAAAGCTGTCATGAGTATAGGAGCAGTGAAGGGGATTCAGTTCGGAAGTGGATTTGCTGCGGCTGCGCTCTCTGGGAGTGAGAATAATGACAGCTTTTGCGCCGCGGGGAGAGAAAAGTCAGGCGGTACAGTTGCGGACGAAGACTGCAAGGGAGCAGAGCTCCGGGGCGCGGGAACACAGTCCGGCGTTGCAAAGCGCAGCAATCATGCAGGCGGAGTGCTCGGCGGTATTTCGGACGGGAGCGAGATCTTCTTTACGGCAGCGGTGAAGCCGACGCCGTCCATTGCGAAACGGCAGCGGACAGTCACCCGGGCCGGAGAAGAGACGGAGATAGAGATCCGCGGGCGGCATGATCCGGTGATCGTCCCCCGGGCCGTTGTCGTTGTGGAGTGCATGGCCAACATGGTTCTTCTGGATATGCTGATGCGAAATGCGCTCTCACGTCTCGACAGTCTGAAGAGAGTATATGGAGTGGAATAATAGCGAGATGGTATACAGAAAGCGCCGGCTCAGAGCCAGCGCTTTTTCTTGAAGATCCAGTACCAGATGAGGCAGATCAGAAGACATACGACAATAATGATGGGATAGCCGTATTTCCACTGAAACTCCGGCATCTGAAGATTCATACCGTACCAGCCGACGAGCAGGGTCAGGGGCATGAAGATGGAGGTGACCATGGTGAAGGTCTTTATGATATCGTTCTTTTCACTCTCAATCTGAGACTGGTAGGAGTCCTTGATCTGATTGTTGTATTCCCGCATGCTCTGCACATCGGAGCAGAGCTCGAGCACTCTGTTGTGAAGCGTATTGAAGTAGCTCAGTCCGGCTTCGCTCACGAGCGCATTGTCGTTCTCATAGAAGGTCTCAAAGGCTGAGTCGAAGCGGTCATAGTAGCGCTTCAGTCGGTAAAGCTCATGCCGTATTCTGACGATCTGCTCCTTCAATTCACCGTCTGTCTGCCCGGAGAGCACCGCCAGATCCAGCGCCTCGAGCTGATCTTCGATGCGCTCCAGATTCTCGATATGTCCGCGGAACAGATTTCTGAAGAACAGATAGAGGGCACGCTCATTTTGCTCTGCCGCTGCAAAGTACTGACAGGCGACATCGTAGGAGTTTTTGTTCTCGCAGAGAAAGAAGAGATCGTCCCGGTCAAAGTAGATGAGGATCTGTGACGGCTCTGCGCTGGGGTCCTGAAGATCGTACCAGTCGAAGCAGAGTATCGTGTAGTAATCGAAGCTCTCACAGGGGGCGAACTGCCCCTCTGAGAGATAGTGCATCACGGAGGGCTCGATATATTCCCCATAAGCCGGAATTTCTGATGAATAGATGACTTTTTGCATGGCGTCAGTGGATTGCGCGAATGCCCGGCCAGTAGCGGAACAGAACCTTGGCAAGTATTTTGTCGCGGTACACGAAGGTGTTCTTCCAGTAGCGGGCGTCCATGGACTCATTTCTGTTGTCGCCCATGCAGAAGTAAGCGTTTTCCGGCACGGTGAAGCTCATATCCGGCTCTGCGATCATGGGCTCCCTGAGATAGGGCTCTTCGAGGGCAGTCTCTGAGCCGTTCAGGTAGACCGCGCCGTCTCTGATCTCTACCGTGTCGCCGGGAAGACCGATGATGCGCTTCACAAAGAGAATCTTCTCATTGTCCGGCCAGCGGAAGATGATGATATCTCCGCGCTCCGGATCTCCAAAGAATTTATAGCTGAGTCTCGAGCCGATCACGCGGTCGCCCGTCATGATGGTATTTTCCATGGAGGCGGAGGGGACGCGGGAGTTGGCTATGATAAAGCTGTTCAGCAGGAAGGCAATCACCGCGGCACAGACGATGATCTGAATCCAGCTGAGCAGTTCTTTTTTCAGCTCTGCAGTCCGGTCAGGGTGCGCATGTGTCTGTCTGTTCTGTTCTGTCATGGTTTCCTCTTATTCCGTCCCGGCACTGCGGTGCAGGCGAGAACTCTTCTGTACAATAATAAATGTCCGAGGCTGCGCGGACATGAGTGTCAGGATTCTGGCACATCAGTAGTTTAGAACTTTCTGCCCGGATGCGCAAGGAAAAGCGGCGGATTCCATGGAAAAAGCGTGCGAGGAATGGTAAACTGCTGATAGAAAATTCAAACGCGGTATCGGAGGAGTCAAAATGGATAAGCTTTTGTATGATTTGATGGACTGGAGTGCGGTGGAGGAGCTGGTTTACTCAGAATCTGAGAATCCGCACGCGATACTCGGCGCACATCCGGTGGAGGAGGGTGTGCTGATACAGGTCTTTGTTCCGACAGCACAGCGGATAGAGGCCCTGCTCTCCGGTGCGGGCGGCAGCGTGGAGATGGAGAGAGAGGATGAGAACGGTTTTTTTGCCTGTCTCATCCGGGGACGAAAGCAGGTGAGCTATCGTCTGCACATTATTTATGAGGACGGACGAGAGGAGGAGATCGACGATCCCTACGCCTTTGCGCCTCTCTATGAGAGCTCGGATTTGAAGAAATTCGCTGCGGGAAATCATGTGGAGATATACAAAAAGATGGGTGCGCATCCGGAAAAACGCGGCAGTGTGGAGGGCATTGGCTTCTCCGTGTGGGCTCCGAACGCGATGCGTGTGTCCGTGGTGGGAGATTTTAATGACTGGGACGGGCGGCGCCACCAGATGCGCCGTCTCGGAGACTCCGGCATCTTTCAGCTCTTTATTCCGGGCATAGAGGCAGGAGAGATCTATAAGTATGAGATCAAGACGAAGACACGCGAGATCTTCTTAAAGGCGGATCCCTATGCCTTTGCCGCGGAGCTTCGTCCAAAGACAGCCTCCATTGTGACAGCAAAGTGGGATTTTGGCTGGGAGGATGCAGAGTGGCTGAGGAAGCGGAGCGAGAATGTGAAGAAAAAGCACGGCTGTCCACTCTCGATCTATGAGCTGAATCTGTGCAGCTGGGATCCGGCGCTTTCCGGCCGCGCGCTCGCGGAGAAGCTTGCAGCTTATATGAAGGATATGCATTACACGCACGTGGAGCTGATGCCCGTGATGGAGTATCCACTGGACGCTTCGCTTGGCTATCAGACGACGGGATACTATGCACTGACCGCGCGCCTAGGATCGCCCGAGGACTTCATGTATTTTGTGAACCATCTCCATAAGGAGGGGATCGGTGTCATTCTGGACTGGAACGCCGCGCGCTTCCCGAAGGATGATTTTGCGCTGGCACATTTTGACGGGACAGCGCTCTATGAGCTTCCGGGAGGTCAGGCAGAGACAGAGGTCTTTCATTTTGCCAGGCCGGAGGTGCGGAATTTTCTCGTCGCGAATGCGCTGTTCTGGGCAAAGCAGTACCATGTGGATGGAATCCGGGTTATGGATATGTCCTCAATCTTGTACTTCAACGGAGCGGACGGCGTGCGCTCCAATATTTACGGCGGAGGAGAGAATCTGGACGGACTCTCCTTCATCCGCCAGCTGAGCACGGTGATGCACCGTCTCTGTCCGGGAGTACTGCTCATTGCAGATGGCTCTGCGGAGTATGCGCTCACCACGAAGCCAGTGAAAGAGAATGGGCTGGGCTTTGATTATCGCTGGAATACGGGCTGGGCACACGGTTTCCTGAACTACATGCAGAGGCCGGAACGCGAGCGCAGCGAACACTATGGAGAGCTGACCTATTCTCTGCTGTATCAGTACAGTGAGAATTTTATACTGCCGCTCTCCCATGCGGTGACAGCAGAGGGGGCCCCTTCATTGATTCACAGACTGCCCGGAGAGAATTTTGAGGAGCGCTTTGCAAACCTTCGCGCAGCGCTCGGCTTTTTTATGACTCACCCCGGGAAAAAGCTCATTTTCAGCGGTCAGGAATTTGGCATGATAGATGAGTGGAACGCAGAGAGAGGTGTGGAGTGGGAGCTTCTGGACTACCCGTTGCACCGCCATATGCAGGACTATGCGCGGGACCTGAACCGCTTTTATCTGGAGCATGCAGCGCTGTGGCGTCAGGACGACGATCCTGCGGGCTTTGAGTGGCTGAACTGCCATTCCTGGGAGGAAAATGTTGTCGCCTTCCTCAGGAAGACAAAGGATGAGGCGGAGGAACTTCTGGTGGTGGTGAATTTCACCGGAAAAGAATATCCGAAGTTTAATGTCGGCGTGCCCTTTCATGGCAGCTTCCGTGAGCTTTTCAACTCCGATCGTGAGGAGTACGGTGGAAGCGGTCTTCTGAATATGCGCGCACTGCCTGCAAAGAATCTCGAGGTGGATGAGAGAGATGAGGGGATTACGATCAAGCTTCCGGCGCACTCGGTGGTGATCTTCTCCTGTAAGCGGAGAGCGGTGAAGAATACAGGAGGAAATGCGGCTGGCAGTGAAAAGACAGCACTTTCTGCGGCAAAGAGACAGAAAAGCGGAAAGCAGGGCGCAGGCAAAGCGGTGGAGAGTCTTGTAAAGAAAGCTTCCACTGCAAAGGACACGGCGGTAAAGACAGCATCAGCCGCAGCGGATACCGCGGTGAAGACGGCGGCGGCCGCAAGGGACACAGCAGTAAAGACAGCATCAGCCGCAAAGAAAAGTGCCGCAAAGACAGCATCAGCCGCAAAGAAAAATGCGGTAAAAACGGCGGCAGCTGCAAGAGACAGCGCAATGCGGACACTGGATACTCTGCGGGGAATGGAAAAATCAGAATGAAGAGAGCGTGCGGAATACTGATGCCGATATTCAGTTTGCCCGGCAACTACGGAACAGGCTGCTTTTCGGCGAAGGCATATGAATTTGTAGACAGACTGAAGCGGGCGGGACAGAGTTACTGGCAGATCTTGCCGCTGGGGCCGACTGGGTACGGAGATTCACCGTATCAGTCCTTCTCCTCCTTTGCGGGGAACCCTTACTTTATAGATCTGGATGAGCTGGCTGAGCAGGGGCTCCTGCGGCGTGAGATGCTGGAAAACATGGATTGGGGTGCAGATCCCCGCTATGTTGACTATGGGAAGCTCTGGGAGAACCGGGAGCGGGCGCTCCGGGAGGCCTTTCATAACTTTCAGGTAATTCAAGAGGGACTGACACAGGATCAGGAGAGCGAGGCGTCAGCAGGACAGCTGACGAAGGCACGCTATGAGGCGGAGCTGAGTGCCCTGAATGAGGAGACGCGGAACTACTGTCTCTATCAGACGATCAAGACGGCGCAGGGCGGCAGCTGCTTCAGTGAGTGGGAGGATGCGCTGCGGCTCAGAGAAAGGGCAGCTTTGGAACAGTTCCGGGAGCAGCACGCACAGGAGCTCGCATTTTATGAGTGGGTACAGGTTGTCTTTCACTTTCAGTGGAGGAAGCTGAAGGACTATGCGAACCGGAACGGCGTGCAGATAATAGGAGATATGCCGATCTATGTATCGCAGGATTCTGCGGATGCCTGGGCGCACCCGGAGCTGTTTCAGATGGATACGGATGCAAAGCCTCTGAAGCTTGCAGGCTGTCCTCCGGACTACTTCTCTCCGGACGGTCAGCTCTGGGGCAATCCGCTCTACGACTGGAATCATCACAGAAAAAGCGGCTATGCCTGGTGGATACGCCGCATGGAGTACGCGTTTTCTGTGTACGACGTTGTCCGTGTGGATCACTTCCGTGCCTTTGATGAGTACTACGCGATTTCCGCAAAGGAGTCTGATGCAAGGAGCGGAGTGTGGGAGCCGGGGCCGGGAATAGACTTTTTCCGTGCGCTGAGAAAACATTTTCCGAAGCTTCCGATCATTGCGGAGGATCTTGGGCTTCTCACAGACAGTGTAATCCAGCTTGTCAGGGATACGGGCTTCCCATCGATGAAGGTGCTGGAATTTGCCTACAATTCGGATCATCAGAACCTGTATCTTCCGCACAACTATGGGCGGAGCTGCGTGGCTTATACGGGCACACACGACAATGAGCCGCTGATGGCCTGGATACGCAGCCAGAGTGGGGAACTGCGGCTTCGGATGATACGCTATCAGGGCAGTGAGCACACGCCGGAGCATGAGCTCTACTGGGACTGTATTCGCACGGTGCTGGCCAGTGTGGCAGATACGGTGATCATTCCCATGTGGGACTATCTCGGGGCAGGAGAGGAGGCGAGAATCAATACGCCCTCTGCGGCCGGTGGAAACTGGCGCTGGCGCATGCTATCGCACGAATTTGATGAGCAGCTGATCTGGCACTGCAATATGCTGAGCGAAATATACGGGAGACAGACAGGCGGAGCTGAGGGATCAAAATAAGCTCTCGCTGTCGAAAATTTTTACAGAGTAAAATAAAAACAGCTGTCAGAAGGAATGAATTCTGACAGCTGTTTTTTGCGCGTTGGGAAGGAGAGATATCGAATGAGAGAAAATAGAAAGTTCAATTGACGGGGAGCGCCTCGACTGTTGCACTGCCTCCGGCATGGGCGGAGCCTTCCGGGCTGCCGCTCCTCGGTGCGATTGTCGGAGCGGTGTGCTCTTCCGGAATCGGAGCTGCCGGAGCCGGGCCCGGCTTTGCTTCTGTCTCCGGAATCTGGGCCTTTGTTTCGGGCCTGCTTTCAGCCGTGGACTCAGTCTTGGTCTCGCTCTTTGTGGAGGAGCTGGCCTTCGTCTCAGCCTTGGTCTCGCTCTTTGTAGAGGAGCTGGCCTTCGTCTCGGCCTTGGTCTCGCTCTTTGTGGAGGAGCTTGCTTTCGTCTCAGCCTTGGTCTCGCTCTTTGTAGAGGAGCTTGCTTTCGTCTCAGCCCTGGTCTCGTTTTTTGTAGAGGAGCTTGCCTTAGTCTCAGCCTTGGTCTCGCTCTTTGTAGAAGAGCTTGCTTTCGTCTCAGCCCTAGACTCACTTTTTTCAGAGGAGCTTGCGGTCGTGCTGCTCCTTGAGCTGCTGTTCTCTCTGCCGTAGGTGTTGTAGTCGCCGGAGCGGTCTGCGCCGCTGTTACCGAGGAGATCCAGATTGTCGTAGTTGGAGATCGCCTCGTTGCCGCAGTGATCGGCAGCGTGAACTTCCAGGCTGCTGGTGAGAACCTGAAAGCTTGCGGTCTGCTCCTTCTCGTCGAGATTCAGGGGAGCTATCTGCGTGCCGTCGGCATCGACCGCGTAGACAGAGGCAAAGTTTACGCCGGACTGCGCGTCCTCGAAGGAGACGGTGAGCATTGTCTGATCCAGCTCCTCGCCGACAATTACGGGTGGAGCGTCGTCAATGGTGCTGATGTGCTCGTATTTTGTTCGGGACATTCCGTTTTTATAGCTGACGGTGACCTCCAGCGTTCCGTTTCGCTCAACGGATGCGGTGTAGAGTTTTTTGGACTGTCGTTCCATCTCCACGGGAACGTCGTCCAGCTTTACCGTGAAATTTCCGAGGGGAAGACGGCGCTCCAGCTGAATGCTGATTTTGGCACTCTTATAGTCGCCGGGGTCATCAATCTTCAGATCGAAGCCCGGCTGTACTGTTACGAGGTAGAAGATCAGAAAATTGATCAGTACAAAGGGAAGGAGATAGTGAAGCAGGAAGCTTCCGCTCTTTTTTTTCTTTCTGTCGCTTCGCCTGCGGGGGCGCATTTTTTCTTCTGCGTATTTGTATTGTTCAAGACCGGCCATAGCTGCTCCTTAGCTTTGTTTTTGCTGTTCAGATACACATAATACGGATAGAGTTTAGCAGAGTTGTGTCTGTGCGGCAAGCAGAGCAGATAAAATTAAGGAAGGATTTCGTGAGGCGTAAGTTTTTTTGCGCCATAACTTGAAGTTTTATGTTATGATTACAGTGTTGAAAGCACGGAGCGCGAACCAACGCGTAATCATAAATAGTAATTGAGGAGGAAAGCACGGAACTCGCGCAAGCCTGCTTGCAGGTGAGTTTCTGCAGAGCAAAGGGGAAAATGAGAGAAATGGAGAGAACGAACAGATCAGCACAGGTACAGCATCACAGAAAGCATCAGAGACGGAGAGGCAATTTTCGCGGCTTCCTGAGCCTGGGGATCGTATTGCTGCTGACACTTATGATGTCGAATCAGGCTTCGGATCTCTCACAGCCGATACGTGCGGCGGAGGCTCAGCCTGCAGCTGTGATGGGCTCTGTCTATGCGATGGAATTCCACAGCACCGGCTGGACTGACTGGTCCGCAGACAACCGGAACCTTGCAGACAGCAAGAACTACCCGACTGCGTTCAAGGCGGGGCTTCAGAATCAGTCTTCTTCCCTGACAGGTACGCTTCAGTATCAGGTCAATGTGAGTGGTTACGGCTGGACAGAGGTCTGTGAGAATGGAAAGGTTGCGGGAAATGAGGGAGGAGAGGCAGCGCTCGAGGGCATTCGTGTCTGGCTGAACGGCGATCTCGAGGCCAATTATGATGTCTACACCATGGCCATGGTCAAGGGGCAGTGGACAGACTGGGTGATGAACGGACAGGATGCCGGACAGGTCGGCGTGGGGACGCATATCGACGGCGTGCGCATCGCCGTGGTGAAGAAGGGCGAAAAGCCGGCGGAGCTTCCGGCGGCGCCGGTGTACAGCGGTGGCGCAGTGGATCCCTCCAAGCCTATGGTTGCACTGACCTTTGACGACGGACCGAGCCGCTTTGACAATCGCATACTGGATGCACTGGAGGCCAACGGAGGACGGGCGACCTTCTTCATGGTCGGATATCTGGTTCCGCAGTATAAGCCGGTGGTGCAGCGCATGATTGCGGACGGGTGTGAGCTCGGAAACCACAGCTGGAAGCATGAAAATCTCTCGAAGCTCTCGGAAGCCGGAGTGCGGGAATCTATACAGAAGACCAATGATGCGATTGCGGCCATTGCCGGAGCTCCGGCAACCGTGGTGCGCCCGCCCTACGGCGCAACCGGAGGTCACGCGAAGAGCACGATCGGCGCCATGGGCTATGCGTCGATACTCTGGAACATTGACACGCTCGACTGGAAGACGAAGAATGCAGACAGCTCTGTGAATGCGGTGTTGAATTCTGTGAAGGATGGCGATATTATCCTGATGCACAGTATCTACGGCGCCAGTGCCGAGGCGGCAGAGCGCATCATCCCGGAGCTGAAGCGCCGCGGCTATCAGCTGGTGACAGTCAGTGAGCTCGCGAATGCGCGGGGCGGTATGTCTGCGGGAAAGAGCTATGGCTCCTTTCGCTGAGGGCAGCGCTCAAGGGGAACTATATTTTGAAGGAATCAGATGATGAAGGAACTGAATGCGGATCTTGAGTCCGGGACGCTGAAGCCGGTTTATCTTCTCTACGGCGACGAGAGCTACCTGAAGCGCCACTACAGGGGGCGCTTTGAGAAGCTGCTCGCCGGGGAGGACGGCATGAATCTGAGCGTCTTTGAGGGGAAGGATATCTCAGAGGATGCGGTCATTGACTCTGCGGATACGCTTCCCTTTTTTGCGGAGAGAAGACTGATCATTGTGGAGGAGAGCGGCTGGTTTAAGAGCTCTCTGGAGCGTCTCCCGGACTACCTTGCTGTTATGCCGGAGACCACGGTGCTGCTCTTTCTGGAGAGCGCCGTGGACAAGCGGAACCGCCTGTACAAGGCGGTACAGAAACGAGGATGTCTCTGTGAGCTCACGCATCCGGATGAGCAGGGGCTCTCCCTCTGGGCAGCGCGCTATCTGGCCCGCGCGGGGAAGAAGATCACGGCAAGTACGATGGAGCGCTTTCTCGGATATGTCGGAGACGACATGGAGAACGTGAAGAATGAGCTGGAGAAGCTGATATCCTATCTCGGAGAGCGTGAGGTTGTTGAGCTGCGTGACGTGGATACCATCACTTCAATCACGCTGACAAATCGTATTTTTGAGATGGTAAATGCCATCACCACGCACAGGACGGCGGAGGCGATGCGCCTCTATGAGGATCTTTTGGCACTGAAGGAGCCGCCCATGCGCATCCTTTTTCTGATTGCGCGTCAGTATCACCAGCTGCGCGCGGTAAAGGAGCTGGCGCTCTCTGGCAAAAATAAGAATGAGATCGCAAAGCTCTTAAAGCTCCCGGCCTTTGTGGCTTCCAAAATGATGGCGCAGGTGCGGCCGCATCCGGAGGCGGCGCTCTCCGGCATGGTGCGGCGCTGCGTGGAGCTGGAGGAGAGAGTGAAGACAGGCGATATGCAGGACAGGCTTGCGGTGGAGCTTTTGATCTGTGGGTGCGAGCTGGTGTGAGGATCAAGCAGAATTAAATGAAAAACGGAGCTGCAGACTGCAAAAGCAGTAACTGTAGCTCCGTTCTTTTATTTGGTTCAACTCAAATTCAATTCATCGCATTGACAGACTTTGCGAGACGGGAAACCTTACGGGAGGAGGTGTTCTTGTGGAGCACGCCCTTGGAAGCAGCAGCGGTCAGTGCCGCCTCTGCAGCTCTGAAGCTGGTCTCGGCAGCGGCCTTGTCTCCCGCCTCCACAGCTACGACGACCTTCTTGACAGCGGTCTTCACAGCGGACTTGACAGACTTATTCCTCTCGGTTCTCTTTGCGGATGTAAGGATTCTCTTTTTCGCAGATTTGATATTTGCCAACTTTCTTTCCTCCATTCATGGATACAATGATAGTTTCACAGGGTTCTGACAACCGTAGAAGCTACGGGCAGCCGCGCAAATGTCAGCGCACTGTGCGTTCAGTTAGCATCGAAGTCTGGACACGGACAGTTCAATGTAAACATACTCGGTCATTCTATGATATTCCGCAGGGAATGTCAAGCTGACTTGAAAGAAAAGGGCAAAAATGTTATTCTTTCAGTATTCTTATCCTGGAGGTACTATGTCAACATTCGATCGGAAACGCATTCGGAATTTTTGTATTATCGCACATATCGATCACGGAAAATCGACGCTCGCGGACCGCATTATTGAGAAGACCGGTCTGCTCACCAGCCGGGAGATGCAGAACCAGATTCTGGACAATATGGAGCTGGAGAGGGAGCGCGGCATTACGATTAAGAGTCAGGCGATTCGCACCGTTTATCGGGCGAAGGACGGGGAGGAGTATATCTTCAACCTGATCGACACCCCCGGACATGTGGACTTTAATTATGAAGTATCCCGCTCCCTCGCGGCCTGCGACGGGGCAGTTCTTGTGGTGGACGCCACACAGGGCATAGAGGCGCAGACTCTGGCCAATGTCTACATGGCGCTGGACCATGATCTTGAAGTGATTCCTGTGATCAACAAGATTGATCTGCCAAGTGCCAATCCCGACGGGGTTGTGGAGGAGATTGAGGATATCATAGGCATTGAGGCGCAGGATGCGCCCCGTGTCTCTGCAAAGACGGGGCTGAATGTCGAGGAGGTGCTGGAGGCCATCGTGCAGAAGCTTCCCGCACCGGAGGGGGATGAGACAGCGCCGCTGCAGGCCTTGATCTTTGATTCTCTTTATGACAGCTACCGCGGCGTTATCGTGTTTATGCGCGTGAAGAACGGCACGGTGAAAAAGGGAGACATTGTCCGGATGATGGCGACAGGGGCGGAGATGGAGGTTGTGGAGACCGGTTACTTCGCACCGGGGCGCTTTATTCCCTGCGATGCGCTGACTGCTGGTTCCGTCGGTTACCTCACGGCGAGCATCAAAAATGTGCGCGACACCCGGGTCGGTGATACGGTGACTCACGCGGAGCGCCCCTGTGCAGCGCCTCTGCCGGGTTACAAGAAGGTCACTCCCATGGTCTACTGCGGCGTCTATCCGGCAGATGCGGCGCGCTATCAGGATCTTCGCGATGCGCTGGAGAAGCTGCAGCTGAACGACGCCTCGCTCTACTACGAGCCGGAGACAAGCCTCGCTCTGGGCTTTGGCTTTCGCTGTGGTTTTCTGGGCCTTCTCCATCTGGAGATCGTTCAGGAGCGGCTGGAGCGAGAGTACGATCTGGATCTCGTGACGACAGCTCCCGGCGTCGTGTATCGCATCTATAAGACAGATGGAACCATGCTGGAGCTCACAAACCCCTCCAATATGCCGGATCCCTCGGAGATTGAGCACATGGAGGAACCGGTGGTTTCGGCAGAGATCATGCTGACGAAGGAATTTATCGGTCCCATCATGCAGCTTTGCCAGGAGCGGCGCGGCATCTATCTGGGAACAGAATATATGGAGCAGGAGCGCGCGGTTCTGAAGTATGAGCTCCCGCTGAATGAGATTATTTACGATTTCTTTGATGCGCTGAAGTCCCGCTCCCGCGGCTACGCCTCGCTTGACTATGAGCTGAAGGGCTATATGAATTCCAGGCTCGTGAAGCTTGATATTCTGATCAACCGTGAGACAGTGGATGCGCTCTCCTTCATCGTTTTTGCGGATGGGGCCTATGAGCGCGGGCGTCAGATGTGTGAGCGCCTGACAAAGGAAATTCCGCGTCATCTCTTCGACATTCCGATTCAGGCAGCTGTCGGATCAAAGATCATAGCGCGTGAGACCGTGAAGGCATTGCGGAAGGATGTTCTTGCAAAGTGCTACGGCGGAGATATCTCGCGCAAGAGAAAGCTGCTTGAGAAGCAGAAGGAAGGAAAGAAGCGCATGCGTCAGATCGGAAGTGTGGAAGTACCGCAGAAGGCGTTCATGAGTGTGCTGAAGCTTGGAGATGAATAGGGAGACAGAACATGCGGGAGAGAAGCGGCCGCTGGAGCTTTACATCCATATTCCCTTCTGCGAGAAAAAATGTGATTACTGCGATTTCCTCTCTGCCCCGGCGGGCGAAGCTGTGCGGCGTGCCTACGTCGCACAGCTGATCGAGGAGATACGCGCAGAGGGTCAGGTGCTGCCGGATTGCCGCCTGACCAGTATTTTTATCGGAGGCGGGACGCCGTCCGCGCTTTCCGGGCTGCAGATTTTCAATATGCTGAGTGCGGTGTATGAGAGCTTTGCGGTGGATTCCGGTGCGGAGATCACGATCGAGTGCAATCCAGGCACACTGAACGAGACGAAGCTCAGCTACTACCGGGAGGCCGGCATCAACCGCGTGAGCCTGGGTCTTCAGTCCACGGATAATGAGGAGCTGCGTCTCCTCGGACGCATCCACAGCTACGAGGACTTTCTGCACAGCTATGAGCTGGTCCGTGCAGCGGGCTTTAGGAATGTGAATATTGATCTGATGAGTGCCCTCCCGGGACAGACACCGGAGAGCTGGCGGGCAGGCCTGAAAAAGGTGCTCATGCTGCGACCGGAGCACATCTCCGCCTATTCTCTGATTCTGGAGGAGGGCACGCCTTTTTATCAGCGCTACGCGCTTGGTGAGGGACAGGCTATGCTGCCGGACGAGGATGCGGAGCGGGAAATGTATGCCGACACGCAGCGTATGCTTGCAGCGCAGGGCTATCAGCGCTACGAGATATCGAACTATGCACGTCCGGGCTGTGCCTGCCGCCACAATATCGGCTACTGGACCGGGGCGGAGTATCTCGGCGTAGGGCTGGGGGCCTCCAGCCTCATCCTGAACCATCGCTACCACTCGGAGACGGAGCTTCAAAGCTATCTGCATGTCCGCATGCATGAGGATCTGACGCCGCTCTATCAGGATCTGGAGGCG
This sequence comes from Fusobacterium naviforme, assembly GCA_003014445.1. GTDB lineage: Bacteria > Bacillota > Clostridia > Lachnospirales > Lachnospiraceae > Moryella > Moryella indoligenes. The sequence goes on from PYGH01000001.1 coordinate 507,779, forward strand.
CTCTCTCCGGAGGACAGGATGGAGGAGTTTATGTATCTGGGGCTTCGCATGATGGAGGGAGTCTCGGGGGCAGAATTCTACGAGCGCTTCGGGCAGAATATGTTTACGGTTTTTGAGGCGGCGATACGGAAGAATCTGGTGCTGAAGCTCATTGAACAGAAGGGCTCACAGATACGCCTCACGGAGCGGGGCATTGATGTCAGCAACCGGGTGTTTGCAGATTTTTATCACGCGATTCCGCGGAGATGAAGAGGAAATTTTTATAGTCTTTTATTTCATCGGCAGCTCGACGATAAAGGTAGTTCCCTCCGCGCGGCTGCTCTCGCAGCGTATGCTGCCGCGGTGCATATGAACGATATTCAGGGCAATGGAGAGCCCCAGCCCGTAGCCGCCGATTCTCCGGGCGCGGGATTTGTCGACGCGATAGAAGCGCTCGAAGATATGCTGGAGTTCCTCCGGGTTGATTGCCTCGCCTGTGTTGTTTATTGTGATCAGCGCGCGGTCCTGTTCCTGCCTCGCAAGGAGCAGCGCGCGACCGTTTTCTCCGGCATATTTGACAGCATTATCCAGCAGAATGGTGATGAGCTGTTTCAGATGCCGCTTACTGCCGATCAGGTGAAGGGCAGGTTCCACCTCGCCGGCCCGGCTTTTTTCTTTTTGTGCTATACTGGGGGCGGTTAATGATGGAAAACTCTGGAAGCCGCATCTCGGTTTTCAGAACAGGAGGCCCTGCTTTGAGAAAGATTATATTGGAGGATCCGCTGAGTCTCCGGAAGATCACGGACAGCGGACAGTGCTTCCGTCCGGTGGAGCTCGGCAGCGGGCTGTATCGTTTCGTCTGTGGGGAGCATATTCTGTATTGCCGGCAAGACAGTCTCTGTGAGCTCTCTGTCTCCTGTGACGAGGAGGAGTGGGAACAGAGGTGGAGACAATACTTTGATCTGGATCGAAGCTATGCGGCGCTCTGCGCGCCGCTTCTGGAGCCGGGCGGGGACCCCTTCCTTCGGGAAGCAATCTGCTGCGGGGAAGGAATGCGGGTGCTGCGGCAGGATCCGTGGGAGATGCTGGTCTCCTTCACCCTGTCACAGAGAAAATCCATTCCGGCAATTCGTACTGCGGTGCGCCTTCTCTGTGAACGCTACGGGGAGCGGAAACATACAGCATATGAGGGCGAGGCTGTAGCACTTTTCCCTGCACCGGAGGTACTTGCGCAGTGTTCAGCAGAAGAGCTCGGGGAGTGCGGGCTGGGCTACCGCGCAGCCTACGTGAGGGACTGTGCGGAGAAGACCTGTGCGGGGGAACTCCTGCCTGAGAGGCTTGAAAAGCTTCCGGACGACGCGCTCTTTGAGGCGCTGTGCAGCGTACGTGGTGTCGGAAAAAAGGTCGCAAACTGCGTGATGCTCTTTGGCTATGGAAGGAGTAAACGTGTGCCTTCGGATGTCTGGATGCAGCGCATAGTGGAGCAGAAATATGCAGGAGAAGAGCCCTTTGAACACTGGGGACACGCAGGGCTTTTGCAGCAGTATGTGTTTTATTATGCTCTGGAGCACAAGGAGGAACTCAGAGGGCAGGAGAAGGGAGAGAGAAAATGAAAGCTAAAATCCGGCTTCGCACGCTAACACTGGAGGAGCTGAGGGAGATTTATGATAATCGAATGAGGCGGGATTTTCCGCCGGAGGAACTGAAACCTTTCCGGAAGATTCAGGAGATGTATGAGAGCGGGCATTATGTCGGCTACGGTGCCTGCACGGAGGAGGACGAGAAACAGATTCTTGCTTATGCGCTCTTCTCACGTCTCCGTATACGGGAGCAGAGGCATTATCTTTTTGATTATTTTGCGGTAAAGGACGGACTGCGCGGCAGCGGTATCGGGACGGAGCTGCTGGCACAGCTGCCGCTGTATATGAAGGATGCAGCGAGTGTCATCGGAGAGGTGGAAAATCCGGATTATGCGGAGAATACCGCGACAGAGAAGCTCCGGGAGCGGCGCCTTTGCTTCTATCGCAGAAATCATGTGCGGGAGACAGGCATTACCGCAAGAGTAATGGGTATGGAGTACCGCATCGTTGAGGCGGGAGGAGAGAGGCAACACACGCAGAGCGAAGTACGTGAGCTGCTGGAGGCGTTCTATCACCTCTTCTTCCCGGACAGCCTCTATCAGCAGGAGGTGCTGATTCGTTGAGTCTGCAGGACAAAGAAGATTCCACGATTCGGATGAATTGGTGTACGAAAGCGCTTGCGCTCTGTGCGACTTTGTTCTACAGTGAACGTAAGTCGCAGGATAAATTTGTACAGCATACGCCTATAGGATTGCTGTCAATTGCTATGGCGACGCGTAACAGGAGGCAGAGACGAGCTGTACCGGCTCAGCGCTGAAACAGGCGCAAAACAATGGAGGTATTACATGAGTATCTATGAATTTGAGATAGAGAAGAGCAGCGGAGAGAAGATCTCCTTAAAGGAGTATGAGGGCAAGGTGCTGCTTATCGTCAATACGGCGACGGAGTGCGGCTTCACGCCACAGTATGCGGAGCTGCAGAAGCTCTACGCAGAGTATCAGGAGCGCGGGCTGGAGATTCTTGATTTTCCCTGCAACCAGTTCGGTCACCAGGCACCCGGCACGGACGGAGAGATCGCGCAGTTCTGCTCCGGCCGCTTCGGCGTAACCTTCCCGCAGTTTCATAAGATAGATGTAAACGGAGAGCAGCAGATCCCGCTCTATGCTTATCTCAAGGAGGAGCAGGGCTTTCAGGGATTCGACAAGGGCAATCCGATGAGTGCAGCCATGGAGGAGATGCTTGCGAAGGCAGATCCGGACTACGCGAAAAAGGCAGATATCAAGTGGAACTTCACAAAGTTCCTTGTGGATCGCAACGGAAAGGTCCTGCGCCGCTATGAGCCGACGGCGGACTTCGCGGAGATCAGGAAGGCAATTGAGCAGATTCTTTAAAATATTCCGGTCACGAAGATCTCAAGGCCAATCAGGATCAGGATACATCCGCCTATGATTTTGGCCCGGCTGCACAGGAACATGCCGATACGTTTCCCGGCGCTGAGGCCCCCGAGGCAGATCAGAAAGGTCACGACAGCGATAATGACGGCGGCGAGCAGAGCTTCTGCGGCACTGTATGAAGCGATGGTAAAGCCCACGGAGAGTGCGTCAATGGAGGTCGCAATGCCCTGAAGCAGGAGCATTGTGACACTAAGTCCTATCAGTCCGGTCTCACAGGCACTGCCATTTCGTATGCCGTCCAGAAGCATCTCCCCGCCGATATAGAGGAGCAGGAGGAGAGAGATCCGGGGGATGAAGGGACGCAGCACGGAAAATGCTTCCACCAGAAAATGAACGCAGAACCAGCCCAGCATGGGCATAAGCCACTGAAAGAAGGCAAAGGTCGCAGCGATGGCGAGGCCCTTTCGCCTCCGCATATTCGGTTCATTCAGACCGTTGGCGATGGAGACGGACAGCGCGTCCATCGCGAGTCCTGCGCCAAGCAGCACGCTGTTTAAAAGAAAGCTCAGACTGAGATTCATATGAATCCTCCCGATATTAAAATTTTTTATAAAAAAAGACCCGATGGCGTATGCCTACCGGGTCTTTTTTTGGACAGACTTCATGTATGGCAGCGCCTACATGAGTCTCGCAATTTAATACAAGCCAGATCCTTTTGGACCAGTATGTTGACTTGGAACGCCCCAAGGGGCGCTTGCTACTCCCTCATCTCTTTGTGCAGTTCATGTTTTCCTAAGGTAGCATCAGCCTCGTGGATTAGTCAAGAATAACATCTGCACGGGAAAGACCGGCTGTGCTATGATAGAAAAATCAAGAGAGAAGGAGAACACAGGCTTGAATATACTGAATCTGGAGCAGGTGGGCAGAGCCATCGGGGCGCGCACGATTCTGAAAGATGTGACAGTCGGAATCAACGAGGGAGACAGGATCGGCGTGATCGGGATCAATGGTGCGGGGAAATCCACCCTGCTCTCGATCGTCGCAGGGGAGACAGAGCCGGATGAGGGGCAGGTTGTGACACGGCGCCGGCTGAGAATCTCCTTCCTCCCGCAGAATCCCCGTTTTGATGAGAGGCGCAGCGTGCTTCAGAATGTGATCGCCGGAATTCAGGGACAGGAGGCACACTGGGATACGGAGGGAGAGGCACGGGCCACGCTGCTTGGCCTCGGCATTCCGGATCCGGATATCTCGCCGGCGATGCTCTCCGGCGGACAGAAGAAGCGGGCGGCGCTTGCGGCAGCACTGCTCACGCCCTGTGAGCTCCTCATTCTGGACGAACCGACAAACCATCTGGATTACGAGATGGTGGAGTGGCTGGAGGACTGGCTCCGGAGTTTCTCCGGGGCATTGCTCATGGTGACCCACGACCGCTATTTCCTCGACGAAGTGACGGAGCAGATCTGGGAGCTCGACCGAAGCTCGCTCTACAGCTACCGCGCAAATTACAGCGGCTACCTTGAGAAGAAGCAGGAGCGAATGAATTTTGCACTTGCTGCGGAGCGGAAGATGGCGGCGCTCTATAAGAAGGATCTTGCGTGGATGCAGCGAGGGGCCAGGGCACGTTCCACAAAGCAGAAGGCGCATATTCAGCGCTTCGAGGCACTGCGGGACAGGGAGAAGATCGCAGAGGAGCGGCAGGTTCTCATGTCTTCTCTTTCTTCAAGGCTTGGTGGAAAGACCGTGGAGCTCGATCGCATCTCAAAGAGCTACGGGGAGCGCTGTCTGTTCCGGGATTTTTCCTATATTTTTTTGAAGACAGACCGTATTGGTATCATAGGGCGGAATGGCTGCGGCAAGTCGACGCTCTTAAAGGTTCTTCTCGGCATCACGCCTCCGGACGGCGGCAGGGTAGAGCTGGGGCAGACTGTGCGCTTCGGCTACTTCAGTCAGGAGAACGAGCGGCTTGATGAGCAGGCGCGCGTGCTGGATTATGTGAAGGAGGCGGCGGAGTTTATACGCACAGAGGAGGGACTGGTTTTCGCCTCCTCGATGTGTGAGCGCTTTCTTTTTGATGGAACGATGCAGTACACACCGATTGCAAAGCTCTCCGGAGGGGAGAAGCGCCGTCTCTATCTGCTGCGGGTGCTGATGGAGGCTCCGAATGTCCTGATTCTTGATGAACCGACGAATGATCTGGATATTCAGACCCTTCAGATACTTGAGGACTATCTGGATCACTTCGCGGGGATCGTAATTGTTGTGTCCCACGACCGCTATTTTCTGGATCGCGTCGTGACGCGGATATTCTCGTTTGAGGAGGATGGAAGCCTCGTGCAGAGTGAGGGGGCCTATGAGGAGTACCGGGAGCGGAAGCTTCTCGCTGCAGCGGAGCAGGAGAACGCGGTTCATGCCGGTGCAGGGCAGGCTGCTTCCTGCGCGGTGCCGCAGCGCACAGGGGAGAAGCAGGAGACAGCTGTGACACAGAGCGGCAGGGAGCACAGGCCGAAGCGGAGGCTTTCCTATAAGGAACAGCGGGAATATGAGGGACTGGAGGCGGAGATCGACAGTCTCACGGAGCGCTCGGAGCTGCTCTCCGCTGCGATCACAGAGGCCGCGACGGATTTTCTGAAGCTGCAGGCGCTCACGGAGGAGCGGGAGGCTGTGGAACAGTCGCTGGAGGAGAAGATAGAGCGCTATATCTTCCTGCAGGAGAAGCTGGAGGCGATGCAGAGCAGTTGAGGTGGCGGGAGAGGACCGGCGGGAGGTCAGCATTTGCCGCATAACTATCTGTGATAAGCGGAGAGAAAAATAAAAAAACAGATATTATTTGAATGAAGAAAAAATAGAAAAAAATAATTGGATTCTAAGCAAAAAATAAATAAAAATTATCACGCAAAATTGACTTTTCATGATATTATGATATACTTGATTTAAGTTTTGACAGATAATAAAAAGAACCGTCTAAAAAAGAAGGGCTTTTTATATTAGCACGCTGTGCATGATATGAAAGGTCCTTTTTAATTTTGCGGCAAACCGCAATGAAGGAGGAAAAAAGATGGAGTGCATTAGTGTTCAGAGAAGAGATGTAGCTGTGAAGCCGAAGAAGCTGAGACGGACCGGAGTGATACCCGCTGTCGTGTTCGGAAAGGCAGTTCCGGAATCCATTTCTATCCAACTGGACGAGAAGACCGCGCGCCGGCTGATTCGTACCAAGCGGGAGGGCAGCAAGCTTGAGCTGGACATCGAGGGAGAGCGTATCCCGGTGCAGATCAAGGAGAAGAGACTGAACCTCCTGAATCATGAGATAGAGCATATGAGCTTTCAGACACTCACCAGAGGGGAGAAGGTGAACAGTGTGATTCACATCATCCTCGCAAACGACGACAAGATCTCCGGCACGCTGGAGCGCATGCTGCTTGAGATCCCCTACGCCTCTCTTCCGCGGGATATGATTGACACCATCACCGTGGATCTGGACGGCATAAAGGCCGGGACCATTATTACCGTGCAGGATATCCCGGAGCTGATGAGTGACAAGATCGAGCTGAAGGTGGATCCGGAGAGCATTGTGCTGCGTATCAGCGAGAGAAAACAGCAGAAGGCTCAGCAGGAGGAAGCTGAGGAATGAGAGATGTGATCGGGCAGAAGGTCAGGCACAAGAGATTTGGCAGAGGTACAGTGACGGACTTATCCCGGGACAGAATTGTCGTTGCATTTGAGGAGGAGCGGAAGAAGTTCGTCTATCCGGACGCCTTCTACAGATATCTTCTCTTTGAAAACCACAGCATGCAGAGTGAGATTGATGTTGTAAACCGCGCGCATCTGCGTGAGGAGGAGAAGAGACGGGAGAAGCAGCGGGAGAAGGAGCAGCACCATGTGCGGCTGCTCGCCATGAAGATCGGCAGGAAGTCACAGGCCATTTTTAACTGTACCCGGGAAGAGGCAGAGGAAATATTTCGCTCCGGTGCTGCAGAGACGGGAATTTATCTGAATGGCAAGCTGAAGGGAAAACCCAGAATTCCCTCGACGCTCCAGCCAAATTCGGTCCTGATTTTTACGGAAAAGGATGCGAAGAGCGGTGAGAGAAGGGTGCATGGCGTCGCCATGGCGGATGCGTATTTCTGGGGCGGAGACTGTGAGGATGGGCGTATTCCCCTGCACGAGAGCCATGCAGTACTGCTGCCGGAGAGCACGGCACCCCTGCTTCGGGACTTTGAGGAGTTCTCAGAGTTCTGTGGGCGCTGGGGGCGCATTCCTTTTAAGACCTGTTCCCCCGATGCGGTGAGGGAGCTTCTGCTGGAGCTCTGTGAGCGGCTCGCCGGGAGCAGAAAGGAGGCGGAGATCAAAGAGCTCTGCCGCTACTTCCTGCGTATTAACCGCTATCCGGAGCCTGTGGCGGAGAAAGAGGAGACGGTGTAGAACCGTGAGAAGATGATATCTGTGCAATCGGGTGAGGAGGCGCTCCCACCCGATTGCTTTTTGTCATATAATTCTGTCAGGCTCTCCTTCAGGCTACTCTTTGTGCTTCCAAAAATCACAGATTTGTGGTAAACCGGAGCAGTGAGGACGGAAGGAGAGCACAGTGAAGCGCTATATATCGGATCTGCACTTTTTTCATGAGGCACTGAATCAAAATATGGATTGCCGCGGCTTTGCAGGTGTGGAGGAGATGACCCGCCACATGCTGGAGCGCTGGAACAGCCGGGTACAGAAGCGGGACGAGGTCTATATACTCGGCGATCTGGCACTCGGGAAGGGGGAGCCGGTAAACGAGCTCTTAAGAGCTCTGAATGGAAGGCTCTATATGATAGAGGGCAATCACGACTATTTTCTCAGGGATAAGAAGACGGATCTTTCACGCTTTCAGTGGGTGAAGAGCTATGCGGAGATCCACGATAACCAGCGGAAGGTTATACTCTCACACTATCCGGTCTTTTGCTACAACGGGCAGAATCGTCTGACTGCGTCGGGAAATGCGAGAAGCTATATGCTCTATGGCCATGTGCACAATACTTTGGATGAACTGCTGGTGAACCGCTTCATCCGCATGACACGGGAGACACGGCGGAGCGTCAGAAACCGGGAGAGCGGCGAGATAGAGGAGAGAAGCATTCCCTGTAATATGATCAACTGCTTCTGTATGTTCTCGAACTATGTGCCGCTCACACTGGATGAATGGATTGTTCTTGATGCCAAACGGCGCGCAGAGCTGGAGTTGAAGGATGTCGCGCAGAGTTTCTGACAGCTGCCGGAAGTGGACGGCAGATGCAGCCTTTTGAGCATTGGCGTTGACAGTAAAAATGAACGGATGGAGGGAAAGCATATGAAATTGATCAGGACAGAAGAGGCGGTGGGGCATGTTCTCTGCCATGATATGACACAAATTATTCCGGGAGAGTACAAGGGAGCCCGTTTTCGGAAGGGGCATATTGTCACAGCGGAGGATATCCCGGTGCTGCTCTCTATGGGAAAGGAGCATCTCTATGTCTGGGAGCTCACGGAGGGAAAGCTTCACGAAAATGAAGCGGCAGTGCGCCTCGCGGAGCTCTGCGGCAGTGAGGGGATGAAGCTCAGCGAGGCGAAGGAGGGCAAGATTGAGCTCAGCGCTGCGATTGACGGCTGTTTTCTGCTGGACAGTGAGCGCCTGCTCCGTGTGAATATGGTGGATGAGGTCATGATTGCGACGCGGAGAGGCGGCACGGCGGTGAAGGCGGGCGATAAGCTTGCCGGAACCCGGGTGATTCCGCTGATTATAGACGAGCGGCGTCTTCAGGAAGCGGAGGAGGCGGCAGGAAAGGCGCCGCTGATGCGTGTGCTGCCCTATAAATTAAAGACAGCAGCGATCGTGACAACAGGGAGCGAGGTGAAAAAAGGTCTTATTCAGGATCGATTTACACCGGTGGTGAAGGAGAAGCTCGCATCTTTTGGGATAGAGACCATAGCCGGAGAGCTGCCGGGAGACGATACGGAGGAGGTCACTGCGTCCATTCAGAGAATGAAGGACAGCGGGGCGGATATTATTCTCTGCACAGGCGGCATGAGTGTGGATCCGGACGACAATACGCCGGGCGCAATCCGGAAAAGCGGTGCGCGCGTGGTCTCCTATGGCACGCCGGTGCTTCCGGGGGCGATGTTCCTGATGGGTTACTATCCGGACGGGCGTCCGGTGCTCGGGCTTCCGGGCTGCGTGATGTTTGCGATGGAGACTGTGTTTGACCTGCTGCTTCCGCGGATTGCCGCAGGTGTGGAGCTCACGAAGCGGGATATCGCACTGCTCGGTGAGGAGGGACTGCTCCAGGCGAGGGGCCGAGCCGCGAGCAAGTTTTGACACCTCAACCAAAATTGAAAAAGAGGCATCATCTGAAGCGTGAACTCCTGAGCAGAAGCGCTTGCGACAGATGATGCCTTTTCGTTTTTTGATATGAGGTTTATGAATCAAGACGGAAGAATATTCCTGCGCTGCAGCTGCGACAAAAGAGGCGGGCGATATTTGTTTTCGCGACGATCCTCCGGCGTGTGCTTACTCCTCGCAGCGGTAGCTCACGATCAGTCCGTTTTTCTCCGCGTAGAAGCTGTCCAGACCACCTGTCGGGAAGACATCCACCGGAATGCTGCCGAAGCGATTGAGAATCTGCTGCTTCAGCGCACTGGCCATATTGGGGTTCAGACAGTGGGAGATGATAACCTCCTTCACCTGTCCGCTCTGTTCTTCAATATCCTGGAGAATTGCATTCAGTACGCGGCGGCTTCCACGAAGCTTGGATTTGATATGGATTTTTCCGTCGACTGCAATTCCGACACCCCAGAAGCCGAGGGTATTCGCTACAAAACCGGTCAGGCGGCTCATGCGTCCGTTCTTTACAAGATTGTCAAAGGAGGACAGGGTGAAGATGATGTGAATTTTCTGTACCAGCTGATTCAAAGCCTCTACGATACCTGAGAATTCCATTCCTGCCTCTATCATCTGCGTCGCAGCGCGGATCAGCAGCATCATGGATGGTCCCGCCTGTTTTGAATCAATGATGGCGATGTGCTTTCCAGGCTCTTCCTCAAGTACCATGCTGCGCGCAGTGCAGGCGCTGGCATAACTGCCGGAGAGTCCGGAGGAAATGGTAAAGGCAAGGGTGTCGCCGGGGAGGCTGAAGAACTCATGCCACGCCGCGGGGGAGGGACAGGCGGTCTTACACACCCGGCTGTGTTCCATGACGGAGATCATCTCCTCGATATTGATGCTTCTGTCATCAACAAACTCGCGTGCGTCCGTATGAAGAAAGAAGGGTACGCTGTCGTAGCGAATGTCCGGACTGCTGTGCGAAAAGTTGATATCGTCACAGCTTGAATCCGTAACAATATTCCACATAGGGCTTTCTCCTTCCAGCTTATAATCTTTCTTATTATACTACGCCGCTGGCATTTCTCAAACCGCTTTTGCAGCAAAGCGAGACTTTCGGCGTTTTAGGCTTGCTTTGCGGGGCCTGACGGCGGTATGCAGGCTGGTCTTGAGCCCTTAAACAGAATATGATATAAAGTAACGAGACTGCTACGGAGGTAAAAAGAAATGTATGATGTGATTATTATCGGCGCGGGGCCGGGAGGAATATTCTCTGCCTATGAGCTCTCAGAGCAGCGTCCTGATTTGAAAATTGCGGTATTTGATGCCGGACATTCGCTGGAGAAGCGGCACTGTCCCATTGACGGTGTGCGCGTGAAATCCTGTATCGGATGCAAGCCCTGCTCTATTATGAACGGATTTGGCGGTGCAGGTGCTTTTTCCGACGGAAAATATAATATTACAAACGATTTTGGTGGTACGCTCTACGAGTATATCGGCAGGGAGAAGGCTCTGGAGCTTATGCGCTATGTCGATGAAATCAATGTGCGCTATGGCGGCGAGGGAACAAAGATGTATTCTACTGCGGGCACAGCGCTGAAGACACTCTGCATGCAGAACAGCCTTCAGCTGCTCGAGGCGTCGGTGCGCCATCTCGGGACAGACATCAACTATATCGTGCTGCAGAACCTTTACGATGCGCTGAAGGAGAAGGTGGACTTCTTCTTTGATACAAAGGTGGAGCGGCTTGAGAAGCTTGCGCACGGCTATCGCGCGGAATACGCAGACGGCGCTGCAGAGGGAAGAGAGTGCATTATCTCTGTCGGCCGGAGCGGAAGCAAGTGGATGGAGAGTGTCTGCGAGGCTCTTGATATTGCCACAAAGTCGAATCGTGTGGATCTCGGCGTCCGTGTGGAGCTTCCTGCGGCTATCTTTGCTCATATCACGGATGAGCTCTATGAAAGCAAGATTGTATACAGAACGAAGAAGTTCGAGGATAATGTGCGCACCTTCTGCATGAATCCGCGCGGGATTGTGGTAAATGAGAATACCAATGGCATTATCACGGTGAATGGGCACAGTTTTGAGGACGAGGCAAAGAAGACGGACAACACAAACTTTGCGCTGCTTGTCGCAAAACATTTCTCTGAGCCCTTTAAGGATTCCAATGGCTACGGTGAGAGCATAGCCCGTCTCTCCAATATGCTGGGCGGCGGTGTAATTGTGCAGCGCTTTGGGGATCTGGAGCGCGGCAGGAGAAGCACAAAGAAGCGCATCGAGGAGAGCACGGTGCATCCGACGCTCGCAGCGACGCCGGGAGATCTCTCACTGGTACTGCCGAAGCGCATTTTGGACGGCATCATTGAGATGCTCTACGCGCTGGATAAAATTGCGCCTGGCACGGCAAATGACGATACTCTCCTCTACGGCGTGGAAGTGAAGTTCTATAATATGGAGGTCGCTCTGGATGAGAAGCTTGAGACCCGACATCCGGGACTCTTTGTCATCGGAGACGGCAGCGGTGTGACACACTCGCTCTCGCACGCCTCCGCAAGCGGTGTTTTTGTGGCGCGCTGCATCGCAGAGCGCATGGAAAAGAACTGAACCGGGGAGAGGCATTGCGATGAAAGCTGAGGTCAGAGATCTGACACGAGATTCGCTGGGACGTGGAATCTTTTTTTTCAGTCTGCCCCTGATTTTTTCAAATCTGCTTCAGATACTCTTTAATATGTCGGATATTGCCGTCATCGGACGCTTTGCGGGCTCCGCTGCACTGGGGGCCGTGGGGTCCACGACAACGCTGGTCACACTGTTTACGACTTTTCTCATCGGAATCGGGAGCGGCGTGAATGTGGTGACGGCGCGCTACTTTGGTCAGAAGCATCCGGAGGAGCTGGGAGAGAGCGTACACACGGCGCTGCTGCTCTGTCTCGGCATCGGCTTATTTGCGGCAGCGGCAGGGGAACTTGGTACAGTCGCGATCTTAAAGCTTCTGAATACGAAGGAGGAGCTGCTTCCGGGAGCAGCGCTCTATTTGCACATTTATTTTCTGGGGATGCCGGCGCTTGCCCTGTATAATTTCGGAAATGCAGTCTTCAGTGCGGGAGGTGACACGAGAAAGCCGCTTCTGTATCTCACGGCAGCCGGGGTACTGAATGTGCTCCTGAATCTCTTTTTTGTGCTTGTCCTGGGGATGGATGTAGCCGGAGTAGCGATTGCGAGTGTGAGTTCCCAGTATCTATCCGCAATCTGCATTCTGCGGGCTCTGGTGAGGACGGAGGGACCTCATGCACTTCGACGGGATAAGCTCCGGCTGAACCGGCGGAAGGCTGTGATGATACTGGCAATCAGTGTGCCGGCGGGGCTTCAGAATGCTATCTTTCAGTTTGCCAATCTCTTTGTGCAGTTTGGTATAAACAGCTTCAGCGCCACTGTAGTTGCGGGCAATGCCGCTGCGCAGAATGCGGACGCACTGGTATACGATGTGATGGCCGCATTTTATACAGCCTGTGGAAGCTATATCGGGCAGAACTATGGCGCAGGACGTATGGACCGTGTGTGGAAAACCTATCTCATCAGTATGAGCTATGCCTTTCTTGTGGGCATAGGCATTGGTGGGGCGCTGGTGCTCAGCGGACGCAGTTTCCTTGCACTTTTTACGAAGGATCCGGCTGTTCTGGAGGAGGGCCTCTATCGCCTCACGATTATGGGCTGCTGCTATGGTTTTTCTTCTCTGATGGACACGAGTATCTCTGCATCGCGCGGTCTGGGGCGCGGCGCGGTGCCGACAGTCATTGTGATCTTTGGCTCCTGTGTGTTCCGCGTGGCGTGGATCTTTACGGTCTTTGCCCATTTTAAGACTGTGACCTCGCTCTATTTGCTCTATATCTTCTCCTGGGCAATCACAGGAGTGGCAGAGGCAGTATATTTCAGAAGAGTATTTCAGGGTGTGTGGCATAGCGGGAGGGAAGCCAGAGTTTATAGCTTATAAGTCAAATAAGCTGCCTGTGGAAATACTATTCTGAAAAAAGAGGGGAATACCGTGGATATTGTCGGAGCCTTTCAGGGCTGCTGCAGTCTAGGTTCTTGTTGTCGGATAAAGGAAAAAAGCAGCGAGCAGAGCGGCACCAGATAGAGATAGGCCGCAAACAGTATGCTTTCGGAAGGAGCGCCGATGGTGGAGAGAGGAACGCCTCCTGCGATGGACCAGGGAACCAGTCCCGCGATCAGGATGACGCTGTTCTCCATATCGACTGCGAAGCGCTCACGGGATTCCAGTGTTCCGCAGAGCTGGTCCGTGAGCATGGTGGCGAGCGTCTGATTGCAGGCGATCATTGAGGTGAATACAGAGCTCAGGAAAACGGCGCAGAAGGGCGTCGTTTTTTTGCTGAGCGCCAGTATGGAGCTGCGGATGCCGGTGAGGAGCTCCGTGCGCTCAAAGATCCCCGCAAAGGCCGAGGAGATGCAGATAATGACAACAACGCGCAGCATGGAGAGCACACCGCCGCCGTTCATCAGTGCGGCGATCTGTGCATCACCCGCGTGAAAGCCGAAGACGGCAGTGTGCAGCAGGCGGGCGGGCGTAAATCCCTGAAAAAGCAGGCAGAGCGGCGCGGCGGATAGAATACTGGCAGTCATGGCGAGACACACATTGAGGCGGAGCAGAGAGAGTGCAAGGATGATGGCTGCGGGCAGAAGGAGCAGGAGATGCAGCTGAAATTCCCGTTCAAAGAGCGCAGTGAGGTCGGTCAATGTGCCTGAAGCGGAAACATTTCTTCCGAGCAACAGATAAAAGCAGCAGCTCAGAAAGAAGGGCAGAAGAGAAGGACGCACAATTTTTGGAATGATGTCGTAGGGGGAGCAGTCTGTGAGCTCCGAGACTAGCAGCAGACTTGTTGAGACCGGAGAACAGCGATCGCCGAAGAAGACGCCGGAGAGTACCGCGCCGCCGGTGAGCAGGATGGGGAGCTGGAGCGTATTGCCCATGGCGGCGCAGATCACCCCCATGGTGGCCGCAGTCCCAAAGGAGGTTCCGGTGAGGAAAGAGACGACGCAGTTCAGGACAAAGCACATCAGGAGAAATACGCCGGGCTTCAGAAAGGGGGAGGCGAGACAGATGATCTCTGCGATGGTTCCCGAGGCGCGCCAGAGTGCTGTCATGGCGCCGATGAGGAGCATGGCAAGGATAATGTTCCGGATTGTCAGTATGCCGGAGAGCCACATACTCAGCACGGCGCGGGGACGGTGTCCGGAACGGAGCGCGTAAGCGGAGAAGATACAGAGCCCGCCGAGCAGTGCCAGAATGACGGAAAATTTCAATATAACGCTGAGCAGCAGAAGCAGGCAGAACAGAGTGAGTGTGATGATCTCCATAGGAACTCCTGTACAGAAAAAAGTTTGACACGCCGCTTATTATATATGAAAATGATATCAGGGTCAAAAGCCTGGGCGCGCGGCGGGCTTGCCCGCCAGAGAGCCAGAGGCTTTATGGCCCGCCCCGCATGAAGCACGAAGGGACGCGAAGCGTCACGGGAGTGCGGAATGCTCCGGATATCTTTGCTTAAGTTCGGCATGAGGAAAATGTAAGAAAACGAAGGGATGGGCAGATTGACTTATGAATTACAGAGAGGCGAGAGCATATCTTTTAGAGGCAGGAAAGGCCGGCAGCAGGCCGGGGCTGGAGACCATAGGAGAGCTGCTTCGGCGTCTAGGAAATCCGCAGGACAGGCTGCGCTTTATCCACGTCGCGGGGACAAACGGCAAGGGCTCGCTGATTGCTTACCTCGCTGCGGTCCTGAAAGAGGCGGGATACCGGACAGGCAGCTATACCTCCCCGGCGGTTTTCAGCTACCGGGAGCGCTATCAGGTGAATGGAGAGTATATCTCTGAGGAGGTCTTTGCAAGGCAACTCAGTGCGGCGGCAGAGGCAGGAGAGTCTATGCGACGGGACGGACAGACCGGGCCCACCTGTTTTGAGCTGGAGACTGCAGCGGCATTTCTGTACTTTCTGGAGCAGGGCTGTGAGTTCGTCGTGCTGGAGGCAGGCATGGGCGGCCTTCTTGATGCGACCAATATCATAAAGACCACTGTTCTGGAGGTGTTGGTTTCCATAAGTCTCGATCATATGGACTTTCTGGGCAGCACACTTGGGGAGATCGCGCGGCAGAAGGCGGGTATTATAAAACCGGGAACGAGGGTTGTTTCTGCGGCACAGGAGCCGGAGGCGGAAGTGGTAATCCGGGAGATCGCAGCGGCGCAGCACAGCGCACTTCAGGTGGTAGAGTCTGCGAGTCTCCGGGTGCGGGACAGCACACTCGGTGCGCAGAGCTTTGATTATAAGCAGTGGAAGAATGTGCGCATACAGCTCGCGGGGGCGTATCAGTTTAAGAATGCGGCGCTTGCGCTGGAAGGGATCGAGGCGCTGCGCGCACTCGGCTATGAAATAACGGACGCACAGGCGTTGAAGGGAATGTATGAAGCTGTGTGGCGCGGCCGCTTCACGCAGATCCTCGCACGGCCGACAGTCATTCTGGACGGAGCGCACAATGAAGCTGCGGCAGTTGAGCTGAGGCGCTCTCTGGAGCTGTATTTTTCAGGGCGGGAGCTCTATTACATCATGGCTGTCTTTAAGGACAAGGAGTACCGGGATATCATCGCGCTGACCGCGCCGCTTGCGAGGCATATTATTGCAGTGGAGACGCCCGGAAATCCGCGTGCGCTCCCGGCAGAGGAGCTGCGCGAGGCGATTGCGGAGGTTCAGCCTTCCGTGGAGAGCGCTGTCTCCATCCGGAAGGCAGTACAGAGACTTCTTGCGACAGTCGATCCGGATGCGGTTATTGTGATCTTTGGCTCACTCTCCGTTCTGGGAGAGGCGGAGCAGGCAGTGCGGGAAGCTTCGGAGGAGCTTCGCGCAGATGGCGTTCTCCTGTGATATTTTGAGTCTGTTCTTTCTCAGGGTTCGGGGGCATCCCCGGAGGACTCAAAGAGATAGCTGATCATGCGCTGCTTCGCAGCCTCGCCGCCGACAAAATATAAAATATCATCCTTACGGAAGGTGACGTAGGGCCCGGGAGAGACGATCGTCTCTCCCTTTCTTTGTATGGCGACGACAGTGGCGCCGGTCATATGCCAGAGATTCATTTCTCCTATGGTCTTCCCGATCTTATCGCAGGTTTCAGGGATGGGGAGCTCGTAGGGCACCAGCGCGGCGACATTGTGCGCGCGGTTGGTCTGAACCACAAGCTTATCGAGAAGAGAGGAGAAGTGCTCCAGCTCCTCCCGCTGCCTGGCGATGCTGCCAAGAAGCTCCTCCCGTGTCTCCTGAATTGTGTGTACGCTGTTGTAGCGATTCAGAAAGGCCGCCGCCTTTTCAACGGAGGAGACATAGCTGCCGCTTCCGTGGCGCGCCTCCATGATATTCAGATCCTCGAGTATGTTGACTGCCTTTCTTGCCGTCTCCGGGGAGACGTTGAAATTGCCCGCAAGAGTAGAGCGCGCGTTCAGGCGTTCGCCGGGCTGATAGCGGCCATCGACGATTCTCTGCGCGATTTCCACTGCGATCTGCTGATATTTTGATTCATAGCGGACAGATGTATCCTTTGTTTTCATGGGGATTTCCTCGCTTTTATGAGTTGTGTCTGTGGCGGTATGCCTTTGATGCAGATACGGATATCCGCCCTTTTTTGTCTATGATATCAAAAAGCAGGTGCAGAGTCCATGCAGGCGGGAGAAGGCGTACCTTTGACAAAGTGACCATATTAATATATAATAAAATAGTCACTTGAAGGAAGACTGAAAGGAAGTGACCCTTGAGTCATGAAAAAATGAAGTTAAAGAAGGAATTGAATACCTGGGATATTCTGGTTATGGCATTTGGAGCCATGATTGGATGGGGCTGGGTGGTCTCATCGGGTGAGTGGATACAGAGAGGCGGAGTGCTCGGCGCGGCGATTGGTTTTGTGCTGGGCGGTGTGATGGTTTTCTTTGTCGGGCTCAGCTACGCGGAGCTCACAGCCGCAATGCCGCAGAGCGGCGGAGAGCATGTCTTCAGTCTCCGGGCGCTCGGGGCGAGCGGTTCTTTTGTCTGCACCTGGGCAATTGTTCTGGGCTATATCGGTGTAGTCTGCTTTGAGGCCTGTGCGCTGCCATCCATACTCGCCTACCTCTTTCCGGGCTTTCTGAGAGGCTATCTCTACAGCGTTGCAGGATTTGACATCTATGCGAGCTGGCTTGCTGTTGCACTGCTCTCCTCTGTACTGATTACGGCAGTAAATATTCGAGGAGCCAAGACAGCTGCCGCTCTGCAGACGGTGCTGACTCTTATGATCGGCGGAGTGGGCATCGCCCTGATTGCGGCGTCAGCGCTCCGCGGAGATGCCGGAAATCTCTCCGGGCAGCTTCTCGCCGGAGAGAGCTTTGGCTCCTCTCTGAACCATATTCTGCGGGTTGCAGTTATCACCCCCTTCTTCTTAATGGGTTTTGATGTGATACCGCAGGCAGCAGCAGAGATTGATGTCCCGGCAAAAAAGATCGGTTTTATTATGCTGCTCTCCATCGTCATGGGCGTGCTGTTCTATGTGCTGATTATCTTTGCAGTGGGCTATCTCATGGGAGGAGCAGAGATTACCTCCTCTGTTTCAGGCAGCGGACTGGTAACTGCCGATGCGATGGAAAAGGCCTTCCAGAGCCGTTTTATGGCGAAGGTTCTGATTGTCGGAGGACTCTGCGGGATACTGACCAGCTGGAACAGCTTCCTGGTCGGCGGCTCCCGGGCCATCTATGCACTCGCAGAGACCCATATGCTGCCAAAAGTGTTTGCAAGACTGCACCCGAAGCATGGCACGCCGGTGAATGCAATTTTACTGATCGGTACGCTCTCCTCACTGGCACCGCTTGTCGGGAGGCAGATGCTGGTCTGGGTCATGGATGCAGGAAATCTGGGTTGCTGCATTTGTTATTGTCTGGTGTCTCTCTCCTTTCTGGTGCTCAGAAAAAAGGAGCCCGGAATGCCTCGCCCCTATCGGGTGAAACATGCCGGGCTGGTGGGCAGCATGGCAGTGCTGCTCTCAGGATTTATGGTCGCTCTCTATCTGCTGCCGAATACCGGCTGCACGCTGTCTGCGGAGGAGTGGATGATATTTGGTGCGT
The DNA here is from genome assembly GCA_003014445.1 of Fusobacterium naviforme. Lineage (GTDB taxonomy): Bacteria > Bacillota > Clostridia > Lachnospirales > Lachnospiraceae > Moryella > Moryella indoligenes. The sequence continues at coordinate 526,210 of PYGH01000001.1, forward strand.
GGACGGCCATGGGGCTTGTCTTCTACCTGCGCTGTGTGAAACGCCGCGGCGCGATACGCGAGGCCGTGGGCTCCCTGCTCCCGCCTGCGTGCTACGGTGCGGAGGATGCGATGCTGGAGTGAGGCAAGAGTGCCTGGCTCAGCGCGCGCGTCGGTGCATCAGCACGACACCAATGGTAAGCAGAGCCGGGCTCACCCATATGGCCCGGATGCCAAAGAGGGGAGAGAGATTTCCTCCTATGCCTGCTCCGATTGCAAAGACAAGAATCACGCCAAAATAATAAAGGACGTTTTCAAGAATCTGCACACTGGGCTCACGGAGCCATGCGGACAGAGCTGCGGTTCCGCTCCGGAGGTTTCCGATGCACATGGTGCTGGCATAGGACTTTCCATTCACCTTGCGGAAGCTCTGCACCTGCATGGCGCAGGCGAAGGAGACCAGGATATTTGCCGGTGTGTTGAGCGGGAGCGGCATGAGCCCGACCAGGATCAAAATGAATATTTCAGCGAGAAGGATCCCCTGACGCCAGTGGATCCTTTTTGCGTGCTTGAATCGGGCCTCTGTCTGCTCTGCCGCCATGATGCCTGCAGCGAAGGCGAGAATGGGTAGGATGTAGCGCGGCGCGCAGCTTAAGTTGCCTGAGATGAGGTGCGTTCCGAGCAGAACAATATTTCCAGTCTGCGCGTTGGCGAAGACCCCGTCCCGGACCATATAGCTGTAGGCATCCTGGAAGCCTCCGCTGAGGGTCAGAAACAGAGTCAGGAGAAAGCGGTCTGACATCTGTTGTTTTTTATTCTTTGCCATGCTGTACTCCTGTTTTGCTTCTTATTCCGGCTCACAGCAGCCGCCTGCGCAGCAGCTGCTCTCCCTGAGATTTTTCTGTGCCATGGCGAGCATCAGCTTGATGCGGTTCAGCTGATTTACCTCCGACGCACCGGGGTCATAATCGACAGCGATGATATTGGCGCTCGGATAGGCGGCGCGCAGCTGCTTAATCACGCCCTTGCCGACGATGTGGTTTGGCAGGCAGCCAAAGGGCTGCGTGCAGACGATATTTTTGGTGCCGCTCTCGATGAGCTCCAGCATCTCCCCAGTGAGGAACCAGCCCTCGCCGGTCATATTTCCGAGAGATACAAATTCGCTGGACATTTCTGCCATGTGGCGGATGTCGCCGGGGGCGGTGAAGTGCTTCGACTCACGCAGTGCCTCGCGGACATCTGAGCGGAACCAGTCCATGAGCCGGATCCCCAGGTTGCAGAGGAAGGCGGCGCGCTTCGAGAAGCCGAGATTCTCCGCCTTGAAGTTCAGATTGTAGAAGGAGTAGTACATGAAGTCGAGAAGATCCGGCATCACCGCCTCTGCACCCTCCCGCTCCAGGAGCTCTACGATGTGGTTGTTCGCGAGAGGTGAGAACTTGACGAGTATCTCACCGACGACGCCGACCTTCGGCTTGCTCACCGGGCGGCGCGGCAGCTCGTCGAAGTCCTTTACGATTGCGCGGACAATGCGGCGGTACTCCGCCATGTCGGGCGCCCGCTTTGCAACGGCCTTCATGCAGATGGCGTTCCATTTTCTGTGCAGGGCATCGGCACTTCCGGGCTCGCGCTCGTAGGGGCGTGTCGCGTACAGACAGCGCATCATCACATCGCCGTAGATGGTCGCCTGTATGGTCTTTACTGCCATGGGGATGGTGATGCGAAAGCCGGGATTTTTCTCCATATTGCCGACATTGACTGAGATCACGGGAATCTGTCCCATGCCTGCTTTCTCCAGCGCGCGCCGTATGAAGCCGATGTAGTTCGAGGCACGGCAGCCGCCGCCGGTCTGACTCATGAAGACAGCGGTGTGGTTCAAGTCGTATTTTCCGGAGAGCAGCGCCTCCATCACCTGACCGATGGTACAGAGGGAGGGGAAGCAGGCGTCGTTGTTCACATACTTCAGTCCGGTGTCCACGGCACTGTGGTCGTCGTTGTCCAGCAGCACGACATTGTAGCCGAAGGCACTGATCGCAGGAGCCAAAAGCTCAAAGTGGATCGGTGACATCTGCGGGCAGAGTATGGTGTAATTCTCCTTTTTCATCTCCTTTGTGAAGAGCACGCGGTGATACTCAGCGGAGCGGATGTGCCTCTGGTAATGCTTCCGGTCGCGCACGCGGAGCGCGGCGATCAGGGAGCGGATGCGTATCCTTGCGGCGCCGAGATTATTTACCTCGTCTATCTTTAAGGCGGTGTAGATCTTGTCCGATCCGGTCAGGATATCGGATACCTGATCCGTGGTGACGGCATCCAGTCCACAGCCGAAGGAGTTCAGCTGCACGAGATCCAGATACTCGGAGTTCTTCACGTAGCTCGCCGCCGCGTAGAGGCGGGAGTGGTACATCCACTGGTCGGAGACCACGACCGGGCGCTCAATCTTTCCGAGGTGGGAGACGGAATCCTCCGTCAGTACCGCGAGGCCGTAGCTCGTAATCATGTCCGGAATGCCGTGGTGAATCTCCGGATCCGTGTGATAGGGGCGGCCCGCCAGCACGATGCCGTGTCGCCTGTTTTCTCTGCACCATTCGATGGCGCGCTCTCCCTCGGCTTCGATATCGGCCTTTGCCTGAAGCAGCTCCTGCCAGCCTGCGTGTGCAGCCGCGCGCACCTCTGCCGGTCCCACGTGAAATTCCTTCCACATGATCTTTTCAAGCTGCGCCGTGAGAATCTTCTCATTTGTGAAGGACATGAAGGGGTTCAGGAAGCGCACATTCTGCTCCTCCAGCTCCTCCACATTGTTCTTGATATTCTCCGCGTAGGAGGTGACGATGGGGCAATTGTAGTGATTGCCCGCGCCCGCCTGTTCGTTCCGCTCATAGGGAATGCAGGGGTAGAAGATGGTGTGGATGCCCTGCCGGATGAGCCAGGTCACGTGTCCGTGCGCGATCTTTGCGGGATAGCACTCCGACTCACTCGGGATGCTCTCGATGCCGAGCTCGTAGATTTGCCGGGATGAAACAGGAGAGAGCACCAGGTGGAAGCCGAGCTCACGGAAGAAGACTGCCCAGAACGGATAGTCCTCGTACATATTCAGGACGCGGGGAATGCCGACCGTCCCGCGGGGAGCCTCGTCCTCCGGGAGTGCCTCGATGTCGAAGAGACGGTGAAATTTATAGTCGAAGAGGTTTGGAACCTCCTTCTTCTTCCGGTCAAGTCCCAGGCCGCGCTCGCAGCGGTTGCCGGAGACAAAGCGCCGGCCGCCGCCAAACTGATTTACGGTGAGCACGCAGCGGTTGTTGCAGCCCTGACAGCGGGTCATGGAGGTGCGGTACTCGAGGGAGATGATTTTGTCCAGCGGAAGCATGCTGGTCTCTGCACCCTCCCAGCGCTCTCTCGCGATGAGTGCTGCGCCGAAGGCACCCATGATGCCTGCGATGTCCGGGCGTATGCACTCACAGCCCGCGGTGCGCTCAAAGGCGCGCAGCACGGCGTCGTTGTAGAAGGTGCCTCCCTGCACGACAATGTGCTTTCCGAGACTTGCTGCGTCTGCGATCTTGATCACCTTGAAGAGTGCGTTTTTAATCACGGAGTAGGCGAGACCGGAGGAAATATCTGCGACAGTCGCGCCCTCCTTCTGTGCCTGCTTTACGTTTGAATTCATGAAGACAGTGCAGCGCGTTCCGAGATCTACCGGATTTTTTGCAAACAGTGCCTCCTTTGCGAAGTCCTGCACGGAGTAGCCGAGCGATTTGGCGAAGGTCTCGATGAAGGAGCCGCAGCCGGAGGAGCAGGCCTCGTTCAGCTGCACGGAGTCCACAGTGTGATCCTTGATGCGTATGCACTTCATGTCCTGACCGCCGATATCCAGGATGCAGTCCACCTCCGGCTCGAAGAAGGCGGCGGCGTAGTAGTGGGAGATGGTCTCAACCTCTCCCTCATCCAGCATGAAGGCGGACTTTAAGAGTGCTTCGCCGTAGCCGGTGGAGCAGGAATAGACAATTTTGGCGGCAGGATTCATCTGCGCCTTGATTTCCTTCACTGCGCGGATGGCGGTCGCCAGCGGGGAGCCCTCATTACCCGCGTAAAATTTATACAGAAGCTCGCCCTCGCTGCCGATCAGCGCGATCTTTGTCGTGGTGGAACCCGCGTCGATACCGAGGAAGATGTTGCCGGTGTAGGATGCGAAGTCTGCGGACTTCACGGAGTGTCCCGCATGGCGTCTGTGGAAGCGCCGATAGTCCTCTTCATCCGCAAAGAGGGGAGAGAGGCGCTGCACCTCGTGATCCATGGAGACGCCCTTCGTCAGGACAGAGATCAGCGAGGAGATGGGGACAGCGGCCTCTGCCTCCGCGTTCATGGCAGAGCCGAGCGCCGCAAAGAGATGGGAATTCTCAGGCGCAATGATATACTCGTCCGTGAGACGCAGGGTGCGGATAAAGGCGTTCTTCAGCTCGGGCAGAAAGTGGAGCGGGCCACCGAGAAAGGCGACGTGGCCGCGGATCGGCTTCCCGCAGGCGAGACCCGAGATGGTCTGGTTCACGACTGCCTGGAAGATGGATGCGGCGAGATCCTCCCGTGTGGCCCCCTCATTGATGAGTGGTTGAATATCTGTCTTTGCAAACACGCCGCAGCGGGCCGCAATGGGGTAGATCGCCTTATAGCTGCGCGCGTACGCATTCAGTCCCGCGGCGTCTGTCTGAAGAAGGGAGGCCATCTGGTCAATAAAGGAGCCTGTTCCGCCGGCGCAGATGCCATTCATGCGCTGGTCAATACCGCCGGTGAAGTAGATGATCTTCGCGTCCTCGCCGCCGAGCTCTATCGCGACATCGGTCTGCGGCGCGTAGTGCTTCAGTGCGGTGGCGACCGCGACGACCTCCTGGACAAAGCTCACCTTCAGGTGCTTCGCGAGTGTCAGGCCGCCGGAGCCTGTGATCATCGGTACCAGAGAGACAGGGCCGAGCTTTGTTTCTGCGTCTGCGAGGAGGCGTGAGAGCGTCTCCTGGATATTGGCGTAGTGACGCTGATAGTCAGAAAATAGAAGCGTTCCCGCCTCGTCGATGATCGCAATCTTCACGGTTGTGGAGCCGATGTCGATGCCGAGCCGGTACTGTTGATTTATCATATTCATAACCTCAAAATGCACAGATGGAAATGATCATGTTCATAAGCTCTGATTCTATAGTAACATAGAAGCAGCATAGCTGTAACGTAGGATTCTAGCACAAAGAATCTCAAATATCAATCGACACAGAAGCGGGAACTGTTTCGTCAATCCGTTTGACAAAGCGGGAGCATCATTCCTATAATATGCTTATTATCTAGGAGGAATGCGATGAATTTTTTTGAGAAGCTTCAGAAGAAATACGGGCGCTATGCGGTGCATGGGCTCATGCGCTACTTCACCATGCTCTACGCCGCAGGCTTTGTGCTGAGCGTCACCAGACCGGCGCTCTACTACCAGTATCTTGCGCTGGATCCGGAGCGCATCCTGCACGGGGAGGTGTGGAGGCTCGTGAGCTTTCTCCTCTATCCGCCAAGCAGCAGTCTCGTATGGGGTCTGCTTCTGCTGCTCATGTACTACTCGCTCGGAAGCACACTGGAGAATATCTGGGGCTCCTTCCGCTTCAATATCTTCATGTTCGGAGGTGTTTTCTTCCATATCATAGCGGCCTTCGCAGACTATTTTATCACAGGACACACGGTATATCTCACGCCGGCGAACCTGAATCTCTCGATTTTTCTTGCCTTTGCGCTGACCTTTCCGGAGATGCAGTTCTACATCTATTTCGTGCTTCCGGTAAAGGCAAAATATCTGGCCGTCTTCTATATTGTTATGGCAGCGGGGGCTTTTCTGATGGGAGGCACGGCGGAGAAGCTGGAGATCGTGCTCTGCCTCATGAACCTGCTGCTCTTCTTTGCATGGTCGGGGACGCTGCGGCGCTTCTCCCCCGCAGAGATACGGAGAAAGGCGGAGTTTCGGCGGAAAATGTCGGGTGAGAGCGGCAGGAAGATCGTGCCCGTGGATCGCGCGGCGGGAGCCGGGAAGGAGACGCGGCACCGCTGTGCAGTCTGTGGGCGGACGGAGCTCGATGCGCCGGAGCTGGAGTTCCGCTACTGCTCAAAGTGCAACGGAGATTACGAGTACTGCTCAGAGCACATCTACACGCACAAGCACGTGGAGTGAGAACTTTGTGAGACGGGAGATTGCCGGAGCACTGTGCGAACCGAAAGGAACACAGGCATCACTCAGAATCAGGACAGGCAGAGGGGTGTGATCCGGACATTGCTGCGTCCCATGACAGGAAGGAATACAGATGGAGAAGAGAGCATTTCTTACGCGGGAACAGGCGGAGCGCATCGCGGCACAGTATCCGACGCCCTGGCACATCTACGACGAGAGAGGCATCAGAGAAAATGCCATGCGGGTGCAGGAAGCCTTCGCCTGGAATCCAGGCTTTCGCGAGTATTTTGCAGTGAAGGCGACGCCAAATCCTTATCTCATGAATATACTGAAGGAGCACGGCTGCGGCGTGGACTGTTCCTCGGAGACGGAGCTCATGCTGAGCGAGGCCTGCGGCTTCCGGGGGCGGGATATCATGTTCTCTTCAAACGACACGCCGCCGGAGGAATTTGCCTGTGCAGACAGGCTCGGAGCCATCATTAACCTCGACGACTTTACGCATATTCGCTGCGTGGAGCAGGTGCTCGGGAGACTGCCGGAGACCATGAGCTGCCGCTACAATCCGGGCGGGATGTTTGAGCTCTCGAATGGCATTATGGACAATCCGGGCGATTCCAAGTATGGCATGACGCCGGAGCAGATCACGGAGGCATTTCGGCTCATGCAGCAGAAGGGCGTGAAGCATTTCGGTCTGCATGCTTTTCTTGCGAGCAATACAGTCACAACGGAGTACTATCCGAAGCTTGCCGGTATTTTATTCCGCGAGGCAGTGCGGCTTAAGCGGGAGACGGGTGCGGATATACGCTTTATCAATCTCTCCGGCGGGATCGGGATACCCTATCGGCCGGAGCAGGAGCCGAATGATATCTTTGCGATTGCCGCAGGGGTTCGCAGGGTCTATGAGGAGCTGCTGGTTCCGGCCGGTATGGGAGATGTCGCCCTGTACACAGAGATGGGCCGTTTTATGATGGGACCCTATGGCGCGCTGGTCACGCGGGCTGTCCATGAAAAGCATATCTATAAGGAATATATCGGGACAGACGCCTGCGCCTGCAACCTGATGCGCCCGGCGATGTATGGAGCCTATCACCACATCACAGTGCTGGGAAAGGAGCACATGGCCTGCGATCACCGCTACGATATCGTCGGTTCACTCTGCGAGAACAATGACAAGTTTGCAGTAGACCGCATGCTGCCGGAGATTGAGCCGGGGGACTATCTCTATATTCATGATACCGGAGCACATGGCTTTTCCATGGGTTATAACTACAATGGAAAGCTGCGGAGTGCGGAGCTGCTTCTGAAGACAGACGGCTCCGTGCAGCAGATTCGCCGGGCGGAGACGCCGTCGGACTACTTTGCCACCCTGGATTTTCCGGGCCTTCCGATCAAATGAGCGCGCTGGGAGACGGAGTCTTCGTCCCGCCTGACAGACAGAGGGCAGCCGGAGCGGCGGGCTTCTGTCTTTGTGAGGAGAGATACCATGCGGCGCAGTCGGCAGCGGAAGGGCATTCGGACAGTGGCGCTCCGCCGGGTGACGGCGAGATGGGACAATAGAATAGGACAGGGAAAGACCTCCGGGGGAGAACCGGAGGTCTTTTGTTCAGGTGTTCAGGGATTGGTTTCAAAAAGTTTTAAGGAGATCGTAAATCGCTTTACGTTTGTGACCTAAGTATAACAGCTGTCTGTAAGAAATGGGTGAATATTGTTTGAATGAAGTCTTAGGAAAATCTTAGGAAAGCGACCGAAGCGGTGAGGCGCGTCTTCTGCTTCATCCCGGGCGACAGCTCTGTGAGAATAAAAGGTATTGCTTCTTTTCAGCTGTCAGGGTATAATACGCCTGTTGATGTTAGCCCTGGCTAACTAAAATAAAAAGCTGAAAGGGGAAAGAGTATGTGGTACGTTTCTACGGGAACATGCCGCAGGGGAAAGGATGAAAAGGAGACTGAGAAAGAGAATAGGAGCATTTGCACTGGCGCTGATGTGCTGTGCGGTCAGTACCCCTGTTCCTGCTTATGCGCAGACGGGCTGGCGCAGACAGAACGGCGCATGGAGCTTTTCTATGCCGGACGGAAATTCCGCCAAAGGATGGCTGAGGGATGGGAGCAGGTGGTATTATCTGGATCCCGCCAGCGGACGGATGCAGACAGGCTGGATCAAGCCGGGGGAGAAGTGGTTCTTTCTGAACCCCTCGGAGGGGACGCAGAACGGCGCTATGCTTACAGGCTGGCAGTGGATCGATGGCTACTGCTACTATTTCAGCGAAAAGGAAGGTGCTGAGCTCGGTGCGATGGCTGCCGCAACGAAGACTCCTGACGGGTACTCTGTGGATGCAGACGGGCGCTGGACAGATGAGAGCGGAAGACCGCAGTTTGTGCAGGGGAAGGGCTTTTGCTCCCGGCCCGTGAGTGCGGGGCATTCCGGCTCCTCGCGGAGCTCAGGGCATTCCGGCTCCTCGCGGAGCTCCCGGTCGGACAGACAGAAAGACAGAAAACCGGATGGGCCGCAGACTCCGGACGATCAGAAACCGGATGGGCCGCAGACTCCGGACGACAAGAAGCCTGTTCCGGAGCCGGAACAGCCGGGCAGTGAGCAGGATAAGGAGAAGCTGGCGGGCTTTGTCACAGTAAGCGACTACGAGGGCTCCAATATTCTCGCGATCAGAAAGAGCGGAGGAGAAAACCTCGCGGCCATACAGGAGAAGGTATACCAGAGGCTCACGGATGATGCGCAGAGGGCAAAGGTATATTTCCTTGAGCTGGATACACAGGTGCTCGTGGTGGATCTGAACGACGCACTGCTTGGCGACGGGGGAGCCATCATTGACGGGGACAGCGCTGCACTGGGAGAGCTCATCGCCGCTGCGGGCAGTCAGGTTTACTACGCGGATCAGAGCAGCGGAAATCTGCTGTGCGCCGCACCGGGCAACAGACTGCCGAACTCCGGTGCGGACACGGAGCTGGTCCTCATCGCCGGAGAGCTCCGTATTCCTGAGAAGCTCAGCTCCAGGTATCTGCTTGGGCTCAGCGGGAATTCGTTTAATGGAAATCTTGTGGCGCTGGAATCCACGAAGGAGGTCGCCGGCATCAACTTTGTCTCGGACCACTCCGCCGCGGCGCAGGGAAGCAATGGTTCTATGCTGAGCATAAAGTCCGGCTCGAACGATTTCTCCCTGCTGGTTGACCACAACAGCTTCTGCTTTCAGAGCGACGATGCGGAGACACAGCTCTACAGGGCCATAGGCATATACTCTCTGGCGGGAGAGCTCCGCATCAGCAAAAACCGCTTCTCGGGGCGAAATATCAAGAACAGCGCAGGCTCACAGAATGCGCACGGCATGATAGACTGCCAGGCGCGCCTGAGCGGCTCCGCAAATAAGGACAAGCATTCCAGAATCACTGTGGAGGAAAATCTGTTTCAGGATGTGTACTCCACCGGCGTTATGCTATACACCTCCGAGAGGGAGGCTCTCAGCATTACGGGAAACAGCTTCCGGAATATCGGTGAGGACGCGGTGAAGGTGGATGCCGTTTCACTTGAGTATCCGCTGGAGCACAGTCTGATCCTGTCCGGAAATGAGATCAGAAACTATGGACTGAATGAAAACACCGGCTATACAGACGGAGGCTTCGGTCCTCTGGGCCCCGTAAACTCAGGAGAGTCCGGCATCACCATCAACTATTACGACGGCACGCAGAAGGGCTCAAAGGTCAATGGCAGCTGGCACTCCAGCACCGCGCAGCTGGTGAACAGACTGAAGGCGGACAATCACATCGCCACGAAGGAGGAGAACGACAGAAATCAGGGCGTGGTGGACTCCCAGCCGGTGATTATCGGGCAGAGGGATCGTTACATCGATACCGCACAGAAAATCAATCAGGCGGGAAGTCCGGCGATCAAAAATCACTCTGTTGTCATCGTAAAGGACGAGAATGGAGACGTCGTCTACGGACATGATGCGAGCGCGCCCACGGAAGAGATCACAGTGAAGGATCTCTATATCACGGGGCAGGCCTCCGGCATTGTGACCCTCCCGAGCACACTTGTGATTAAGGGGAATCTCAGGGTCGATCTGCCGAACGGCTTTGTGAAGCTGGAGGCAAAGGTCGGGGGCAGCACGGAGATCAATGCCTCCAGAGTGAAGAATTCCGCTCTGTTCACGCCGCTGGATACCTCGCCCATTCCGAGAGGAGCAGCCACGGGCGACTACGCGGTGCGGATCTCGGATATCAGAAATGATGACGGCGAAGTGCTGAACGATCCGGCGCTGGATATCAGGGTGACGCTTGGGAAGCAGCCCTTGGGTCAGACGGACTACCACTATGCCGGCGGTGTGCTCTATGTTCATAAGGAAGTCATCAACCGGCTCAGCTCCAATCAGAAGCTCAGCATCCGCATCAGCTCTGCGGCGAATCATCTGAGCGAGCTGTCGAGTCAGCTGATACTGATAGAGATTTCCAATATGTCGGGAGCGCAGTTTGAATATTCCGGCAAGCGCTTTACACATATGAACGCGGAGACGCCGATACAGGTCAGAGTCAGCGGCCTTAAGAACAATAAGGGAGAGCTTGTGGATGCATCCCGTACAAAGCTCGCAGGCAATGTGGATTTTCTGATCTCCGGGCTGCCGCAGGACAAGCGCCTGCTCAGCGTGGACGATGCAACGGATACAGTGACTCTTTCCACAGAGCTGCTGAACTATCTCTATGCGACAAGGTATGAGAGCACACCCGATCGGAATGCGAATTTCGGCATGCATCACAGCTATGAGCTCGTGATAAATGACGCTGAAAACCACATCTATGAAGCGAAGGATAGTGTGGAGTTCGAGGTGATCGACCGGAGCGGCGTTGATTTTGTGTTTGAGAAGGGGATGACCTTCACGCAGGGGAACGCCCCTGCGGGCGGGATCACCCTGAGTGTAAAGAATGTGACGGATTCCAGAGGAAACGGAGTACCGGCCTCGCGCACGCAGCTTAAGGACAGCGAGGGCCAGCTCAACATGACGGTCGAGCCCTTCCCCGTGCAGCGCGACGACAGCGAGGACTCCGAGCTCATCGTGCTGCGGGATCAGAACGGCGAGTACCTGAGAGAGGTGTTCAATCCGAAGTACCTCATCATCGACGATGAGAGAGATACCATTACCTTTACAAAGGAATATCTGGACAGGATAGAGCCCCACAGGGACAGCTCCACCGAGAGGGGTATCAAGACCTTTACCTTTACGTACTTTGATGCGAATGCGGGCGTGGATGTCAGAAGCCAGAAGATCGCCTTGCATGTGAAGCTGAAGGAGAAGGCGCTCAGCGACAGTGTCGAGCTCTCCTTCAGGGAGAACACTCTGCTGCTCGAGGGGGAGAAATTAAAATTCCATGAGAGCTTTGACACGAAGGGACTGATCGTCGCGGGTGTGCTGAAAAACATCATAAAGCACAATCCGAGGCAGCGGCTGCTGCTCCTGAGAGATGGAAAGCCACTCCGGAGCTTTGACAGCGTAAAGGCGGGCGACAGGCTGAAGGTCATTGCGGAAAATGGCGTGAAGTCTGCGGAGTACACCCTTGATTTTGAGGCGGCGCAGAGCGATAAGCTGTACAGGAGCTTTGATGAGACTCTGATTGCAGAGCTCGGAAGCGGCTTCATCATCGTGAGGTCAGCCTCTCATCCCACGATAGAGCGGCTGCTGGCGGCGATCGTCCCGGAGGACGGCGTGACTGTGAAGGTGGTCGCGGGCAGCGGCAGCGATGAGTATGAGCCGGTGAAGGACGGCACGCTGAGAAGCGACATGACGCTGATACTCTCAAAGGATGCGAGGGAGCAGAGATACGGCATCCGCCTGCAGGACGGCGTGCAGTACCGGGCTCTGCTGATCGGCAATCAGAACTACGGAGAGCCCAAGATGAATCTCAAGGGGCCGGAGAATGATATCCGCATGATGAGTGCTCTTTTCAGGCAGGCTAGCTTTGGCGGGGAGAGATTCGCCGCAGTGAGGACGGAGAAGAACCTCAAGAAGCGGGAATTTCTGGACAGCATCGCAAGGACCTTCGCAAACAGCACGGACGAGGACGTGTCTTATCTGTACTACAGCGGTCACGGCTACAATGTGAAGAGCAATCACAGCTCCTATATCTGCACAGTGGACAAGACACTGGGGAGCGGGAGCGAGGAGGAGGCCGCCGCAAGCTGGATCAGCGTCGACGAGCTGAAGGAAGCTCTGGACAAGGTGGCGGGCACCAAGGTGATCATACTGGACTGCTGCAACGCCGGAGGGTTTATCGGAAAGGAGTTTGTGGATTCCATGTCGGGTGCGACGCCGGGCAGGAGCATACAGAGCAGCTCTGAGGAATTCATCAATTCGGTGTCCGAGGTATTCGAGAGCGGCACGCGCGGTGCTGCGGGGATCGAGAGCAGCAACGGAACACGGAACTACCTCACTGACAATGACTACAAGGTGCTGGTGGCGAGCTCGGCCAATGAGTATAGCTACGAAAGCAAGAAGACAGCTGCCGGAAAGTTCACGCTGGAGTTTGTGAGAGGCGCGGGTTACGAAAACGGGCAGCGACCTGCGGATGAGGATCATGACGGAAAGATAAGCCTTGGCGAGATGTACAGCTATCTCATGGACAATGTGGAGAGTACCTCTCACATTCAGGTATTCCCGCAGAACGACGATTTTACGCTCCTTGCCGAGGTGGATGAGAAGGAGCTGAATTCCTCCACGCTGATCAAGATCAGAAACAGCGCCTACATCTTTGAGGGGCGCATAACGCCGGAGGGAGAGCAGCTGGGCACGATCAGGAGCGGTCTCGTAAAGATCGACACGAGGATGACAGCCGCTCAGTTCATGGAGCATATTGAGAAATCCCATACCGGGCAGGCGCTCACGCTGGAGGGCGCAAATGGAACGGCCTATGCGAACGAGGAGCCGCTGCGAAAGCTCGATACCTACCTGAGGGTGGTCGCGGAGAACGGAAAGCGCTCCCGCTATCCTGTCGTGGTGGAGCAGCACATCGAGAACAGCGCGGACAGCAGCGTAGTGATCGAGGGCAACAGTAAGATCCGGGTCACCGCGGACGAGGAGAAGGGCATCTATGCGATCACTCTGGATCAGCCCATGAAGATGGATGTATTTATGAAGACTGTGCGAAATATCAACAGGAAGGGCGGACAGAGCTTCAAGCTTCTGGACAGCAGCGGCGTCGTGAAGCAATATGCCGCGGATGTCATGGTGGAGCATCTGGACCAGCTGCTCGTCACCTCGAAGAACGGCAGCAGGAAGCAGCGCTATACCATCACCGTGCTCTCAGGCGGAGGGGAGACGATAGAGTCCGAGTACACGCTGAGAGACGGCGTGCTTTCAAGCGGCAGCAGAAAACTGAGCACTGAGACGACGGTGAAGGAGCTGAAGGACTGGCTCGCACAGAACCATATCGATCTCTCGGATCCGATGAGCGGCGTGTACAGAAAGGGCACCAATCCTCCCTTCGGCAGGGCCAAGGCGGAGAGAGAGCGGCTGGAGGAGGGCGACAGATTTATCGTGAGAGACTTCTTCGGCAAAAATAAGATATACACAATAGAGCTTGAGGCGGAGGAGCCGCCAAAGCCGGAGAATAAGCTTGCAGAGCTGACGCCTGATTTTGGCGACGCGCTCAGTGTGGAGAACGGAAGAATCAGGAGCGGAGAGCTGAAGCTGAACACGGATACGAAGCTCAGTGAGATTATGGCGGCGTGGAAGAACAGAACGGACTTTGACGGAGTCATCGACGAGGAGAAGACCGGAATTTATTCAGGCAGCACCGTGGTGATCTCCGGGGTACCCAATAAGCCGAAGAAATCTGAGGAGGAGAGTCTGGGCTACGGCTATAAGCTCATCCTGATCCCTGCGGACAAGACCCAGCTGCATGTGAGCTACGAGCTTGAGCCGGAGGATGAGGGCGGCGGCTCCGGGCCCATCGTCAATCCGCCTGTTATCGTTGAGCCGGATGGCAGGTCTGTGCCCGGGCTGCACGCACAGGAAGATGGTCTCGATGCACCGCTGATTCCCGATGATGCAGACGAGGAGGACAAAAAGGAGGAGCACGCGGGAAACAAGGAGTCAAAGGCTGATCCTGAGGAGAAGATAAGCTCAGAAGAGAGTACAGAAGCAGAGACGAAGGAGAAGCCTGAGACAAAGGCTAAGACTGATCCGGAGGCTCTGCGCGAAGCGGAAGCCGTGTCCGGAACAGAAGCGCGGGACGAAGCCGAAGGGGAAGACGACGAAGCGCCGGAGCCCGGAGCTGCCGTACAGAGCCTCTCCGAAGAAAGCGTGCAGACGGATAAGACTGCGGAGTAGTCTGCCGGCGGTCCACTGATAAAAGCGATGAGAATAAAGAAAACAACACTGTGATTTACGAAAGTCCTCCGGCGCTGCGAGAGCATATGACACGCAGCGCCGGGGGACTTGCAAGTTCAGTCCTGCTGTGCTACGGTACAGATATTCCTGTGAGCGCACAGCCGTGACCTGTGCGGCCCAGAGCTCCTTTTTCCAGTCATCGGAACGACCGCTGCTGCGGCGCATATCTGTGACGATTCCGGAGGCGGTGCGTTATCTCCGGAGCTTGCAGTATCCCGCTTGACAGCTGCGGCTGCTGCTAGTATGATAGCTTATGAAAACGAACATATGTTCACATGGAGGAAGCATGGACAGAGAAGCAAAGATGAAGGCGCTGGATGCAGCCCTGATACAGATAGAGAAGGCCTATGGAAAGGGAGCAGTCATGAAGCTCGGTGATCCGGCCAATACCATGAATGTGGAGACGGTTCCGACCGGTTCTTTGAGTCTTGACCTCGCATTGGGACTCGGCGGTGTGCCGAAGGGCAGAGTAGTGGAAATTTACGGGCCGGAGTCCTCCGGTAAGACGACAGTAGCCCTGCACATGGTCGCGGAGGTGCAGAAGCGCGGCGGGATCGCCGGCTTTATTGATGCAGAGCACGCGCTGGATCCGGTCTATGCGAGAAATATAGGGGTTGATATTGACAATCTCTACATCTCTCAGCCGGACAACGGAGAGCAGGCCATGGAGATCGCAGAGACCATGGTGCGGAGCGGAGCAGTCGATATTGTCATCGTCGATTCGGTCGCGGCGCTGGTGCCGAAGGCGGAGATTGAGGGAGATATGGGAGATTCCCACGTCGGCCTGCAGGCGAGACTCATGAGCCAGGCACTGCGAAAGCTCACCGGCATTATCAGCAGATCGAACTGCACTGTGATCTTTATCAATCAGCTGAGAGAGAAGATTGGTGTGATGTTTGGCAATCCGGAGACAACGACCGGAGGCCGCGCGCTGAAATTTTATGCCTCTGTTCGTCTGGATGTTCGCAGAATTGATGCGCTGAAGCAGAACGGAGAGGTGGTCGGGAACCGTGTCCGGGTCAAGGTCGTGAAGAATAAGATCGCGCCGCCGTTTAAGGAGGCTGAATTCGACATCATGTTCGGAAAGGGAATCTCCCGTGAGGGAGATATTCTGGATCTGGCCGTGAAGGACGATATTGTCGAGAAGAGCGGCGCCTGGTATGCCTATCAGGGGACGAAGATCGGACAGGGAAGAGAGAATGCGAAGATCTGGCTCGGTCAGAATCCGGAGATGTGCGCGGAAATCGAGACAAAGGTACGGGAGGCTCACGGTCTCACCTCAGCGTCAGATGTCACTGCGGGGACAGGGAGTGCGGCTCCCGCAGAGCAGTGACGGTAACAGAGCTGCTTCCCCTCGGAAAGCGCAGAAGCAAAGTCCTCACAGATGAGGACTTTGTTTTTGCTCTGTACAATACAGAGCTGAACAGACTGCATATCGCGGAGGGTACGGAGCTAAGTGAGGCGCTGCTTAAGGAAGAGCTGCTGCCGCTTCTCAGGAAGCGCGCCATGGAGCGGCTCTTGTTTCTCCTGAAGGGAAGAGATTACACAGAGTATGCGCTGCGCAGAAAACTGCGGGAGAGCGGGATACCGGAGTGCTGTGCAGAGGAGGCCATCCTCTGGGCAAAGGAACGGCATTATGTAGATGACAGACGCTATGCGGAGCACTATATCAGCTGCCAGTCGGGACAGAAGGGGAAGCGAAGAATACGCGCGGAGCTCCTCATGCGGGGGGTGGACAGCGCGCTCGCAGACGAGCTGCTGGAGCAAAGTCCGGCTGATGAGAAGGAACAGATTATTGCGGAGCTCAGAAGATGTCATTTTGATCCGAAATCAGAGAATTTGGAGCAGAAGAGACGGCTCATAGCCCGGCTGATGAGAAGGGGCTATAGCTGGGGGGAGATTGAGCTTGCACTGCGCAGCATGATTTGCTAAAATAGCACTATTGCAGCGTTTTGCGAGTTTTGCGGCGTCACAGGGGGGCAGAAACCTCAGACTGATGCGATAAGATATAAAAAAGGCAAGTGTTATCTCTTTCCTGCGCTTAGATTGACAGGTATCTGCACTGTCCGCAGGCACGCAGTGCGGCATAGTATGAGAACAGAATAATGTACCATGAAAATTGAATAAGGAGGTGCTCTGTGTCACAAATCATCATTGCAGTTGTAGTTACGGCGGTGATTGTGGCTTTTGTGAGCTGGAACCTTGCGATCGCACATCGAAAGAAGACGTATGAGAGCAAGATTGGCAGTGCGGAGGTAAAATCCCGCGAAATCATAGAAGAAGCCCTGAAAACCGCAGAAACAAAAAAACGCGAAGCGCTCCTCGAGGCGAAGGAAGAGTCCTTGCGGACAAAGAATGAGCTTGAGAGAGAGACCAAGGAAAGAAGAGCGGAGTTACAGCGCTACGAAAATCGCGTTTTAAACAAGGAAGAAAATCTTGACCGGAAGCAGGCATCCATTGAGAAGAAGGAGAGTGCACTGGCGGTGCGCGAAGAGAAGATCAATGAGCGCAGCCAGGAGGTGGATTCTCTCTATGACAAGGGGATTGCCGAGCTGGAGCGCATCTCCGGACTCAGCACGGAGCAGGCGAAGGAGTTCCTTCTCCAGTCCGTGGAAGAGGATGTAAAGCATGATACCGCGAAGCTGATCAAGGATCTTGAGACAGCAGCAAAGGAAGAGGCAGATAAAAAGGCGAAGGAATTTGTCGTCGGTGCGATACAGCGCTGTGCTGCCGACAGCGTTGCCGAGTCTACGGTCTCAGTCGTACAGCTTCCGAATGATGAGATGAAGGGCCGTATCATTGGCCGTGAGGGCAGAAATATCCGGGCGCTGGAGCAGCTGACCGGAGTGGAGCTGATTGTTGATGATACGCCGGAGGCAGTGGTGCTCTCAGGCTTTGATCCGGTGCGCAGAGAGGTTGCAAAGGTTGCGCTGGAGAAGCTCATCACGGACGGCCGCATTCATCCCGCAAGAATCGAGGAGATGGTGGAGAAGGCGCAGCGCGAGGTGGAAAACACCATGCGTGAGGCCGGAGAGGCGGCGGTTCTTGAGGTGGGAGTCAACGGCATTCATCCGGAGCTTGTGAAGCTCCTTGGACGCATGAAGTTCCGTACAAGCTATGGCCAGAATGCCCTGAAGCATTCCATCGAGGTTGCGGAGCTGTCCGGACATCTCGCGGCAGAGGTCGGGGTCGATGTCCGCATGGCGAAGCGTGCGGGGCTCCTGCACGATATCGGAAAGGCCGTGGATCATGAGATCGAGGGTTCTCATGTGCAGCTCGGTGTAGAGCTCTGCCGGAAGTACAGGGAATCCGCGCTTGTCATCAATACTGTGGAGTCCCATCACGGAGATGTGGAGCCGGAGAGTCTCATCGCCTGTATTGTTCAGGCAGCGGATACCATATCTGCGGCACGTCCGGGTGCGAGAAGGGAGACCATCGAGACCTACACAAATCGTCTGTCCCAGCTTGAGGAGATCACAAATTCCTTCAATGGTGTAGAGAAGTCCTTTGCTGTGCAGGCAGGCCGTGAGGTGAGAATCATGGTTGTTCCGGAGAAGGTAAATGACGATGATATGGTCATACTTGCACACAATGTTGCGAAGCGCATTGAGCAGGAGATGCAGTATCCGGGTCAGATCAAGGTCAATGTCATCCGGGAGTCCCGCGTTCAGGATGTAGCAAAGTAAGAACGGAATACAGTAAAAGCCTTACAATTTTTATTTTGGAAAATTGTAAGGCTTTTTTTCTTGACGAAAAATCAGCTGCCTTATACAGTATAGTAGAATGAAACAGTGTAGTTAAAAAGAATGTGCGTTAATAAACATATCATTGGATTTCTGCTGACATTATCCGCATCAATATAAAATGTCTTGTGAAGTTCTGGTTTTGCAGAAAGGGGATGCTATGCGTCATATAAGCAATAGAAGATCATGGTTTATGAAGGCCTGTGTCACGGCGCTTCTGTTTACTGCGTTTTCGGCCCTTGTGGCCTACGGCTATGAGACGAATGATAAGCCGATACGCTCGATTTCTCTGACAGTCTCGGGACTGATCAAGGTAGAGGAGAAGTTTGGAGAGGAGGAGCTCGAGGTACACACCGCGGGCAATAAATACTCCTTTGATCACTATGAGGTGCAGAATGCAGGCTTTCGCTGGTCCATAGAGGACACTCCGGAGCTGGATATATACCTCACGGCTTCGGACGGCTATTACTTCCGCATCACCAAGGCGAGCCAGATCCGCCTGAATGGCGCCAGCTACAAGAGCGCACGCCGGGAGGACGGCGCGTATACGCTGGTGGTTCGGGTGACGCTGCCTTCACTGGAGACGCAGGTCGGTACAGTGGAGGAGGCTGTCATGGAAGGCGGACGCTGCCGCTGGTCTGAGGCGATCGGTGCGGGGAGCTATGAGCTGAAGTTTATGCGGAACGGTACGACGCTCGGAGGCAACCAGATCATCAACGGGACCAGCTATGACGGCAGCGAGTTTATGACGCGCGGGGCGAGCTATCACTTCAAGGTGCGCGCAATCAATGCGAAGGATCCTTCCATCAAGGGCCACTGGACCGATTCGAATCAGGTCAGTATCACAGAGGCGCAGGCAAGGGAGCAGAAGGAGCGGAACGCGGAGCTGCAGAGTGCGGGAGAGTGGATAGAGGAGGACGGTCGCTGGTGGTTCCGGCTGCCGGATCAGAGCTGTGTGAGGAGCGCATGGAGGCTGATCAACGGCGAGTGGTATCTCTTTGATGAGAACGGCTGGATGCGCACGGGCTGGTATCTGGACGGCGACAAGTGGTACTATCTGGATCCGGAGAGCGGCGTGATGTGGAAAAACGCGACGACAGAGGACGGCTATCATCTGGGCATAGATGGTGTGCTGCAGCAGAATTGAGGAGAGCGGGGAGCTGAGAGTTTCAGCTCCCCTTGTTGTTTTCCGGGAATTTTTTCGGCTTTTATCAGCAGAGCGCTTTCGCAGGGAAGTGACGGAGGGGCGGTAGTGAATGTGGAGGTCTTTTTTTGCAGAGATACATCTGTGCGGGGAAGGCGGACTCTTTTGCCGCCGGAAGGTTGAAAAAAGAGGGGCATTGATTTATGATGTTTGTCAAACGTTGCTTCCGGAGGAAGGGACGGAGAGATGCAGGCGAGGAGACGAAGCGATGGCAAAACTGAATGGCGCCGAGATTGTAGTGGAATGTCTGAAGGAGCAGGGCGTTGATACCGTGTTCGGTTATCCGGGGGATGCGATTCTGAATATTTACGATGCGCTGTACAGGCATCAGGGCGAGATACGCCATGTTCTGACCAGTCAGGTGAAGAGCGCGGCGCACGCGGCAGACGGCTATGCGCGCGCCACGGGAAGGGTCGGGGTTTGTCTTGCGGCGAGTGGACCGGGGGCAGCGGATATGGTGTCCGGCATTGCGACAGCATACATGGATTCCTCTCCGGTTGTGGCGATCAGCTGTAATGTGAGCCAGCCCATACTGGGAAAGGATTCCTTTCAGGAACTCGATATCGCCGGCATCAGTATGCCGGTCACAAAATATAATTTTATCGTCAGAGAGGTGGAAATGCTTGCGCCGGTGATGCGCCGGGCCTTTCAGATTGCAAAAAGCGGACGTCCGGGCCCGGTGCTGATTGACATGACGAAGGATGTCACGAAAGCTCTGACAGAATATGTCACAGAGATGCCTGCTCCGGTCAAAGCATTTACTGAGAGAATCAGTGACGAGGATCTGGACGCAGCCATCTCCATGATACACAGCTCCGAGAAGCCCTGCATCATTGCGGGAGGCGGTGTGATTCAGGCGGGAGCAGCCGAGGATCTTGGCATCTTTGCGCACAAGCTGCAGGCTCCGGTCTGCTGTACCCTGATGGGACAGGGGGCGATCAGCCAGAAGGATGAGCTCTACGTCGGAATGGTGGGAATGCATGGAACCAAGGCGGCGAATCTCTGTGTCTCAGAGTGCGATCTTCTGATTGCGGTCGGAGTGCGGTTTTCCGAGAGAGTCACGGGAAAGACAGAAAAATTTGCGCCTGAGGCAAAGATACTGCACATTGATGTGGATGAGGCGGAGATCAATAAAAATGTCCGCGCGGATGCCGGTATCGCCGGAGATGCGCGGGTGGTGCTGCGCAGGCTGAATGTGCGGCTGAATCCGCAGAATCATGAGGAGTGGTTCGCGCATGCAGAGCGCCTCACGGACATGTATCCCATGAGCTATGACAAAGGCCGGCTGAGCGGTCCGGAAATTATAGAAATTCTGGATCGGGAGAGTCCGGAGGATACGATCATCGTCACAGAATCTGGACAGCATCAGATGTGGGCGGCACAATATTACCGTTTTACAGAGGCGAGAAGCTTTCTGTCGCCGGGTGGTCTCGGGACCATGGGCTTCGGGCTGGGAGCTGCTATTGGTGCGCAGATTGCAAAGCCGGATCACGTCGTTGTCAATGTTGCGGGTGATGCCTGTTTCCGCATGAATATGGGGGAGCTCGCTACGGTGAGCCGCGAGGGGCTGCCGCTGGTCGAGCTCATCATCAATAACCGGGGACTGGGGATGCTCCGTCAGTGGCAGAACTTCTTTTATGGGAAGCGCTGCTCGGAGACAGAGCTGAATGATCAGCCGGATTACTGCCGGATTGCTGAGGCTATGGGGATAGCGGCCTGTCGCGTCACAACAGCGGAGGAACTGGAGACCGCGCTGCGGGAGGCCTTTTCCAGGCGTAAGCCACTGCTGATTGAGGCATGGATCGATCCAGAGGACAGAGTGTTTCCGATGTGCCCGCCGGGACGTGCGCTAGAGGAGAGCTTTGACGCGTCCGATCTCAGGCTGTAGGGCAAAGGCGTAAAGTAGAGACGTGCAGTTCGGATCACATCACAGAAGCTTATACTATATGAGGGGGCTATCATTATGGCAAGAGTGTATAATTTCAGCGCAGGACCGGCAGTGCTGCCGGAGGAGGTTCTGAGAGAGGCTGCGGAGGAAATGCTCGACTATCGCGGCACGGGGATGTCCGTGATGGAGATGAGTCATCGCTCCAAAATGTATGAAGACATCATGAACGAGGCGGAGCGGGACTTGAGGGAGCTCATGAACATTCCGGACAACTATAAGGTGCTCTTCATTCAGGGCGGCGGTCATGTTCAGTTTGCCATGGTTCCGATGAATCTCATGAAGAATAAGAAGGCCGATTACGTCATCACCGGGCAATGGGCAAAGAAGGCCTGGAAGGAGGCACAGCTCTACGGAGAAGCCAGAGCGATTGCTTCCAGCGAGGATGAGGTATACAGCTATATTCCGGACTGCTCGAATCTGCCGGTGGATCCGGCAGCGGATTATGTATACATCTGCATGAACAACACAATTTACGGAACAGTCTATCACGCGCTTCCGGATACGAAGGGGAAGAC
This sequence comes from Fusobacterium naviforme, assembly GCA_003014445.1. Classification (GTDB taxonomy): domain Bacteria; phylum Bacillota; class Clostridia; order Lachnospirales; family Lachnospiraceae; genus Moryella; species Moryella indoligenes. The sequence continues at coordinate 548,165 of PYGH01000001.1, forward strand.
GCTGGTGGCGGATATCTCCTCCTGTTTTCTCTCTGAGCCGATTGATGTGAGCAGGTTCGGGATTCTCTGGGGCGGCGTACAGAAGAATGTAGGCCCGGCGGGCGTGGCGATCGCAATCGTGCGGGAGGATCTGATCGGAGACTGCCTTCCGGGCACTCCGACCATGCTGCGCTACAGCACCTACGCGGAGCATCATTCCATGTATAACACGCCGCCCTGCTACACGATCTATATCTGCGGCAAGGTCTTCAAGTGGCTGAAGCGCATGGGCGGGCTTGAGGTGATGAGGCAGAGAAACGAGGAGAAGGCAAAGATACTCTATGATTTTCTGGATCAGAGCAGGCTCTTCCAAAATCCGGTCCGGAAGGAGGACCGATCCCTCATGAACGTCACCTTTGTGACGGGAGACAAGGAGCTGGATGCGCGCTTTGTCGCGGAGGCGAAGGAAGCAGGTTTTGAAAATCTCAAGGGGCACCGCACAGTCGGAGGTATGAGAGCCAGCATCTATAATGCCATGCCGAGAGAGGGTGTGGAGAAGCTGGTTGCTTTCATGAGAGAATTTGAGGCGAAGGAGAGGACAAACTGATGCACAGGATCAAATGCCTGAATGCTATTTCAAAGGTAGGAACGGACAGCTTTTTAAAGAACTATGCACTGACAGAGGATATGGAAGAGGCAGAGGGCATACTGGTGCGCTCCGCCGATATGAAGGAGACCGCGCTGCCGGAGACTGTCCTTGCGGTTGCGAGAGCCGGGGCGGGCGTCAACAATATCCCGCTGGAGCGCTTTGCGGAGGAAGGCGTCGTCGTGTTCAACACACCGGGCGCAAACGCAAACAGCGTGAAAGAGCTGGTGCTCTGTGCTATGATGGTGGCATCGAGGAATGTCATTGCAGCTGCGGAGTGGGTGCGCTCCATCCGGGACAGCGAGAACATAGAGAAGGATGTGGAGAAGGGCAAGAAGGCCTTCGTCGGCTCGGAGATCAAGGGAAAGAAGCTCGGCGTCATAGGACTCGGAGCCATCGGCGCGGAGGTCGCGAACGCGGCAAATGAGCTTGGCATGACTGTGTATGGCTATGATCCCTATCTCTCGGTGAACGGTGCATGGATGCTCTCGAGGGAGATACGCCACGCGACCAGCCTCTCGGAGCTCTGTGCGGTCTGTGACTATATCACGATTCATGTGCCGCTGACGGATAAAAATCCCGGCATGATTGGTGCAAAGGAGATCGCGGAGATGAAGGAGGGCGTTGTCTTCCTGAACTTTTCGAGAGATAAGCTGGTGGATGAGACGGCGATGGCGGAGGCGCTTCAGAGCGGTCACGTGCGGGCCTATTTCTCTGACTTTGCAAATGCACTCTCGGTGAAGATGAAGAATGCCATCATCACTCCGCATCTTGGTGCCTCTACGGAGGAGGCAGAGGACAACTGTGCAGTGATGGCCGTGAAGGAGCTCATGGACTACATCGACAACGGCAATATCCGCAACTCGGTGAATTATCCGAACTGCGACATGGGAGTGTGCCAGAGTGATCTGCGCATTGCTCTGCTGCACAAAAATATCCCGAACATGATCGGTCAGATTACCGGTGTGCTGGCGAGAAGAAATATCAACATCGCCAATATGACAAATAAGAGCCGGGATCGCTTTGCATATACGCTTCTGGATCTCGAGGGGCAGCTCGACGAGGGCTGCCTAAAGGAGCTGAAGGCAATTGACGGAATGATACGCTTCCGCACAGTGACGGGAGCATGAGTGCGGGCGGCTCTGCCGCGCGTCAGAGTGAAGCATACAGACAGGCAGGAGGTAGTTCATGGCAGAGGTAAAGGCATTTCGCTGTGTCCGTCCCAATCCGGATGCAGTGCGCGAGGTGGCGGCGCTCCCCTACGATGTGTATGACCGTGCGGAGGCCAGAGCGGCGGTACAGGGCCACCCGCTCTCTTTTCTTAATATTGACCGTCCGGAGACGCAGTTTGATGAGAGCTGTGACATGTATGCGGATGCGGTGTACCAGAAGGCGAGGGAGATGCTGGAAGAGGAGCTTCATGACGGCGTCTTTTTGGAGGATGAGAAGCCGGCCTTTTTCGTCTATGAGCAGACTGTCGAGTCCGGCGTGCTCGCGGACTGCATGCCGGGACACAGTCAGACCGGCATCGTGGGCTGCTCCTCAGTGGACGACTATCTTCAGGGCGTGGTGCGAAAACATGAGAACACGAGGGAGGAGAAGGAGCGCGACCGCATACGGCATGTGGACAGCTTAAGTGCGCAGACGGGTCCCATCTTTTTGAGCTATCGCAGCAATGACAGGCTGAAAGAGCTCATGGAGACAGCAAAGCGACAGGCGCCGCTCTATGACTTTGACTCAGACGACGGGATACGCCACCGCGTGTGGAAAATAGATGATGCGGCAAGAGTTGAGGAGATATCTACGGCCTTTGCTGCGCTCCCTGCGAGCTATATCGCGGATGGACATCACCGCGCTGCGAGTGCTGTGAAGGTTGCTTTGAAGCACCGGGCGGAGCATCCGGACTACAATGGAAGCGAGGAGTTCAATTATTTTCTTTCCGTGCTGTTTCCGGATGACGCGCTGGAGATTCTTCCCTATAACCGTGTCGTGAGCGATCTTGGCGCTCTCTCTGCGGAGGATTTTCTCCTGGAGGTGGATGCCGCATTTTCTATCCGAGACTGCGGAGAGACAGCCGTGCATCCGGAACGCAAGGGAGTGATTGGAATGTATCTGGATCATCACTGGTATGAGCTGACTGCCCGGGAGGAGCTGCGGCCGGAGGATCCGGTCGAGAGTCTTGACGTCGCATTTCTTCAGAACACGATTCTTGCACCGGTGCTGAATATCGAAGATCCGCGCACCAGTGAACGCATTCGCTTCATCGGCGGAATCCGGGGAACGGAGGAGCTTGAGCGCTTGGTCAATGAGGGCGCGGCAGTGGCATTTTCCATGTATCCGACACAGATGGAGGAGCTGCTTCAGGTGGCGGATGCGGGGCGTCTCATGCCGCCGAAGTCCACATGGTTTGAGCCGAAGCTTCGAAGTGGCATCTTTATTCACAGAATTTAAGGGATTTTCGGAGGATTATGAGCAGACAGGAATTTTTGGAGGAGCTCAGAGAGCGGCTGCTTGCAGAGGGAGCCTCAGAGCTGGTTCAGGGAAATCTGAACTATTACAGCAGCTACATCGATACAGAAGTGAGCAAAGGAAGAGAGGAAGCGGAGGTGCTCTCGGAGCTGGGACATCCCAGCCTGATTGCACGCTCCATTCTGGATGCGGCCGGCTATCAGGTCGATGGCATTCCGGATGTGCATCCGGGCGGAGATACCCGTGCATATGAAGGTGATGGATATTCTGCCGCTTCCGAAGCGGGGTATGGGAGCCACCGGGACGGGGCTGCCGGAGGCTATGGTTCGGAGGAGCGCAGCACTTATTCTGGTCAGACCCCGCAGCAGGGCGGAAATCCGTGGATCCCGCTGCTTCTGTTTATCATTCTGCTGCTGGTGATCGTGGTGCTTGCCTTTGTGGGACTCTTTTCACTTCTGTCGCCCATACTTGTGCCCCTCCTGCTGGTCATGCTGGTGGTGCGCCTGCTTGGCGGCGGCCGCAGGAGATGGTGAGTGTGCGGTTTGGAAGAGGTCAGCTGAATCTGTAAATACTGCACCAGAGAGGGGAAGCATTCGTGGAATGCTTCCCCTCTTTCTGAACTTTCTTAATCAAAAGTTAAAAAATGAAGATATAATAAAGCCCTTGACGAATGGATTCGAAACATCTATACTACCTTTTGTAACAAATACGTAACAAATACGGTCTTGATTTGTAATAATAATGCCTGTAATCAGGCAGGGCCGTTTACAGGAGGACAGACACAGATGAATCGAATGAGCAGATATTTCATGGCCCTTGCATTTGCAGCAGTGCTCTCCGCCGGAGTGTCTGTTCCGTCCCTTGCAGCAGTGAAGATCACGAAAAATACCGCGGACTGGGTGCTTGAGGCAGAGCAGAAGAGGGCAGAGCAGGAGGCACAGGAGGAGGCAGCTGCCGCTGAGGCAGCGGCCGCAGCGGAGGAGGCTGCCAGCGCCGAGGCGCAGGAGGAAGCAATCAGAGCGCAGGTCGTGGATTATGCGCTCTCCTTTGTGGGCGGCCGCTACGTCTATGGGGGAAATGATCCGCACTCCGGTGTGGACTGCTCCGGCTTCACCAGATATGTGCTGGGGAATGCGGCAGGCGTAGCCCTCGGAAGAAGCTCGAGAGATCAGGCGGCCGAGGGAACCACAGTCAGCGCAGAGCAGATGCAGCCCGGCGATCTTCTGTTCTATGGGAGCGGCAGCCATGTGAATCATGTAGCGATGTATATCGGCAATGGGCAGATTGTTCACGCGTCGACTGAGCGGACCGGAATCAAGGTTTCAAGCTGGAACTACCGCGCGCCGCTGCGCATCGCAAGCTTCCTCGGATAAAATGATACAGAGCGACAGACAGAGCCCGTGCAGTGCCATGCACGGGCTCTGTTACTGACAATCCTCTTTTTGTACTGATGATGTGGATTCTCATATTAGGAGGCAGCGTTCTTCTATCTGTCGCGTGACAATCTATGCAAGATGCAACAGTAAAATATAAAACTTACTAAAAAGAGATATATCGTTAAAATTTTTTGCCTTAATAGTCTAATACAAGAATGAAATATATAAAAAAAAGAAAAAAAATACACAAAAAATATTTACAACAAGAGGAAGATAGAGTAATATCATATATGCAACCGGTTACACAAAGAGGGGAAAGATGAATATCAGGGATATAGCAAAAAGAACAGGAGTATCCTCAACTACTGTTTCCAGAGTTTTGAATCGGTCTGGCTATGTGAAAGAGGATACAAGAGAAAAAGTTCTGGAAGCAATACGTGAAACGGGGTATGTACCCAATGCAGTTGCAAGAAGCCTGAGTGTGCGTGAGGCCTCCAGTATTGCTGTTATTGTTCCAGATATTACGAATGAGTTTTTTCCCAGCCTGATCAGTGGGATTGGAGCTCTGGCAGAAACAGAAAACTATAATGTAGTTTTGTATGATACCAACGAATCTGAAGAAAAAGAACACAATGCACTCTCAGAGATAGAAAGTCAGTATATGGCCGGTGTTATAATTGCGCCGGTATCTGAGCGGGACGAGTATACCAGTAGAAGGCTGATGGAACTGGAGGACAAAAAGATTCCAGTTGTATTGGCGGATCGTGTGATTGCTGACGCAGAGCTGGATGGGGTTTTTGCGGATAATATCAGAGGAAGCTATGAAGGTGTGGAGGCTCTGATACGGGAGGGACATCGGCGGATTGCCATTATTGCAGGACCGAGCACGTCACTGCCCGGCAGAGACAGATTGACTGGCTACAGACAGGCACTGAGTGCGTATGAAATTCCTCTCAGAGAAAATTATATCGCATTTGGAGATTTCAAAATTGACAGAGCCTATGAGAAAACCAGAGAGCTTATGATGCTGGAAGAGGCTCCAACGGCGATTTTTACATCAAATAACAAGACTACGCTGGGGGCGTTAAAATATTTTACAGAGCAGCATATTAAGATAGGGCGGGATATTTCTATTTTGGGTTTTGATCAGATTGATGCATTGAAGCTGATTGACTATCCGCTGTCTACAATAGAACGCGATGCACAGCTGCAGGGACGGGAAGCGATGAGGCTGCTTCTGAAAAGACTGAAGCACAGGGAGCAGATGAAGGAAAAGGAGTATATATATATTCCGCATCAGGTGGTTCTGCGCGGTTCAGAGAAGCATGGGAAGGGGATGGAATGAAGAAGTTTTTATTGTTAAACATGTAACCGGTTCCACATAATAAAAATAAATATATTCAACAAGGAGGAGAGGGAAAATGAATCTGGCCGGTATGATCGATCACACTATGCTGAAGGCAGATGCCACATCGGAAACAATCAAAAGGTATTGTGCAGAGGCGAAGAAATATGGGTTTGCATCCGTATGCGTGAACACTTGTCACGTGCCTCTGGTTGCCGGAGAATTGAAAGGGAGTGCGGTAAAGGTATGCTGTGTGGTCGGTTTTCCTCTGGGAGCAATGCTGACATCAGCAAAGGCATTTGAAGCCGGCGTCGCAGTAGAGGCTGGCGCGGAGGAGATAGACATGGTGCTGAATGTCGGAGCTGTAAAGGATAAGAACTATCATCTTGCTGAGGAAGATATCAGAGCAGTGGTTCAGGCAGCGCAGGGCAGAACAGTAAAGGTGATTTTGGAGACCTGTATGCTGGACAGAGAGGAAATTGTCAGAGTTTGCGAGCTGGCGATTGATGCGGGTGCGGATTTTGTCAAGACATCAACGGGCTTTTCCACAGCCGGAGCAACAGTGGAGAATATTGCGCTGATGAAGAAAACAGTGGGAGATCGAATAAAGATCAAGGCCAGTGGGGGGATTCGTACACCGGCGCAGGCAGAGGAACTGGTCAGAGCGGGAGCAGATCGTATTGGTGCAGGAAACGGTCTCGCGCTGCTGTGAGAAATATCATATCGGCGATCTCAGCGGCTGTCGCTGTCAGGTGCAGGACAGATGATGAAGGAAGCAGTCTCTGTTCCGGGAGCAGCGCAGTCCGGATTGAGAAGCAGAGGCAGCAAAAATGGAGGTCAGTATGAGAAAAAAGGTTACAGTGTTTGGAAGCTTTGTGGTTGATCTTATGGGGCGTACTCCCCACCTGCCCGTTCCTGGAGAAACGGTAAAGGGAAGTATGTTTAGGATGGGACCCGGAGGAAAGGGGTTTAATCAGGGAGTTGCGGCACATAAGGCCGGTGCAGAAGTCGCGATGGTAACAAAGCTGGGGGAGGACAGCTTTGCGGAGGTAGCACTTGCAGCGATGCGTGAATTAAAAATGGATACCAGATATATTTTCCGGACAGGAGAGTCTGAGACAGGGGCAGCGCTGATCATGGTAGATGAAGCGACGAGCCAGAATGAGATCGTTGTTGTGCTCGGGGCCTGCAACAGCATCACGGACAGCGAGGTGGAGAGTCTGGGTGTACTTCTTTCAGAATCAGAGTACCTTCTGACTCAGCTGGAGACCAATGTATCGGCAGTAGAGCGGGTCGTGAAAATGGCCGGAGAACGTGGAGCAAAGGTGATATTGAATACCGCTCCGGTACAGGCGATCAGTGATGAGCTCCTTTCGAGAGTGGATCTGATCACGCCGAATGAGGTTGAGGCGGAAATACTGACCGGCATACCGGTGACGAGCGAAGAAAATGCCGCAAGAGCGGCAGACTGGTTCTTTGCCAAGGGAGTAAAGGAGGTCATCATTACGCTTGGAGACAGAGGCGTGTATGTTGCGACGAAACAGAGAAGGGGCAGGATACCGGCCTTTCAGGTAAAAGCGGTGGATACAACCGGTGCGGGAGATGCCTTCAATGGGGGGCTTGTCACAGCGCTGACGGAGGGGCAGACACTCTGGGAGGCCGCAGTATTTGCCAGCGCGCTGGCGGCGCTTTCCGTACAGAAGCTGGGAACAACACCTGCGATGCCCGTGCGGGCGGAGATAGATGCATTTTTGAGAGAACATAAGGAGGAGTGGTCATGCTAAAGGGAGGGATCTTTCATCCTCAGCTGCTTCGTGTCATGGGAGAGCTGAGACATCGCGATACGCTGGTGATAGCAGATGCGGGACTTCCGATTCCCGGGGGAGTGGAGCGGATTGATCTGGGATGGAAGGAGGGGAGTCCTGCTTATCTGGAGGTTTTAGAGGAAATTTTGAAATATCTCGTGGTGGAAGAAGCGCTGTTTGCAGATGAGGCAAAGACGGTGACGCCGGATTTTCATGAGAAAGCACGGTCACTGCTGCCGGAGGGAGTGAAAATCAGCTATCTGCCACACGCAGAGCTGAAGCGGGAAAGTGCGCATGCAAAGGCAATTGTCCTGACGGGAGAATTTACCGCTTATACCAATGTGATCCTGACCTGTGGCTGCGCCTACTGACAGGAGTGAAGCGAATGGATGAATGTGTATTGAAGATAGAGTCAGTGGTGAAGATCTTTCCTGGAGTCACTGCTTTGAAGGATGCACATCTCAATGTCAACAGGGGAGAGGTACACGCGCTTTGCGGTGAGAATGGAGCCGGAAAGTCGACTCTTATGAAGATTATTGCGGGCGCACAGCCTTATACCTCCGGTCATATATACCTTGATGGACAGGAGGTGGTGTTTCACTCCACGAGAGATGCGGAGAGACACGGGATCGCTATGATCTATCAGGAGTTTAACATGGTCCCGGAGCTGACGGTGGCAGAGAACATGTATCTGGGGAGGCTGCCGCTGAGAGCGAGGGGAAGGGTTGACTGGAAAAGAATGTATCGGGAGGCGGAAGCGACGCTTCAACGTCTGAAGCTGAATATTGATGTTCGGACAAAGGTGAAAAATCTGAGCGTCGCTGAAGCGCAGATGACAGAGATCGCGAAGTGCCTCACGATTGGAGCAAAGATCATTATCATGGATGAGCCGACAGCGGCGCTGACAGATGAAGAGATCAGGGTGCTGTTTGAGATTATTGCAGATCTGAAGAAACGGGGACTCTCGATTATCTACATTTCTCATCGCATGGATGAGATCTTTCAAATTGCGGACAGACTGACGGTGTTCAGAGACGGCCGCTATATTGCGACAAAGGAGATCAGAGACACTGATTATGCGGAGGTTGTGGCTCTCATGGTGGGGCGCAGCGTCGACACCCTGTATCCGAAGAGGGAATATCAGGAACAGGAAATTGTCTTTGAGGCGCGGAATGTCTGCGGAAAGACGGTGCAGAATGTAAGCCTTACGCTGCACAGGGGAGAGATACTTGGGATCTCTGGACTTATGGGCTCCGGCACCATAGAGCTTTCCAAGATGATATACGGGGCGCTTCCTATGAAATCCGGAGAGATACTGGTAAATGGGAAGAGGATGGATGCTTCCGCTCCGAACAAGGCGATTGCAGGGGGGATAGGCTTTGTTTCAGACGACAGAAAAAACGAGGGGCTGATACTGAGGCGCAGTGCCCGGGAAAATATCACGCTTTCTTCCCTGAAAAAGTTTACTAGGGGCATACAGCTCAGAAGCAGGGAAGAATTGGAGGCTGTCAGAGAAGAGATCAGGCGCCTGAATATCAAGCTGAGCAGTCCCATGCAGCCTGCGGGAAGATTGAGCGGAGGAAATCAGCAGAAGCTGGTATTTGCCAGAGCTCTGGAGGCAGACACGGATATCCTCATTCTGGATGAGCCTACGAGAGGCGTGGATGTCGGCGCAAAGGCGGAAATCTACAGTATTATGGATCGGATCACGAAGGAGGGGAAGAGTATCATTCTCGTCTCAACGGATCTTCCGGAGATGATTGGGATGAGCGACAGAGTAATTATCATGCGGGAAGGGCGTCGGGTGCTGGAGCTGCGCAGAGAAGAGCTGACACAGGAGAAGATACTCGCGTATGAATCCGGAGGAGTTGAGGAATGAATAAAATAGATAAAAAAAAGCTGATAGCACAGGTCAATATCTATCGTTCCGTTTTGATCCTGCTGTTCATATGTATTGCGGCGACAATTTTATCGGAGAATTTTCTGAGCGTCAGCAATATGTTTAATGTCATTCGGCAGGTGGCAGTGGGCGGTCTGGTTGCCTGCGGGATGACCTTTGTCATCCTGACTGGCGGGATTGATTTGTCTGTCGGCTCAATCGTAGGATTGACGGGGGCGCTGTCCGCGGGCATTATGAAGGCCAGCGACAATGTATTGCTTGCCATCCTGGCGGCGATGGCAGTAGGAATACTCTGCGGCATGATCAACGGTTTTTTTGTCGCTCAGTGTGGAATACCGGCCTTTATCGCGACGCTCGGCATGATGACGCTGCTCAGGGGCTGCGTATTGGTTTACACGCAGGGCTCTCCGATCGCAATTAAGAATGCAGCCTATAAATTTATAGGAAAGGGGAGCCTGCTTGGTATTCCGCTTCCCATTGTGATGGTGATCCTCTTTTTTCTGCTGGGACATTACGTTCTGTCCCAGACTCCGTTCGGAAGAGCGGTTTATGCGCTGGGCGGCAGCAGGGAAGCGGCGAGGCTTGCAGGCATACGGACGAAAGGGACGGAGTGGGCTGTCTATACGATTAATGGATTTATGTGTTCCGTCGCAGGTATTGTTCTGACCTCCAGACTCGCTTCCGCGCAGTCGACTGGCGGTGAAGGAATAGAGATGGATGCGATTGCAGCGGTTATTCTGGGCGGAACCAGTCTGAGCGGAGGAAGCGGCTTTATTCTGCCGACAGTCGTAGGGGCTATCATTATGGGAATTATAGACAATCTTCTGACACTGATGAAAATAGATCCCCATGCGACAAATATTGTGAAGGGGGCAGTTATACTGCTCGCTGTGCTGGTTGATAAGAAGGTGAACGAACTCTCTGCGAGGGCAGAGCTGTGATGCATAAGAATGCAAAGGAGGAGCAAGATGAAAAGAAGATTTATGGCGATGGGAATGGCAGTGCTTCTGGCGGGGTCACTGATCGGCTGTGCCTCTGGCGGCGCAACGACGGAGGCAGAGACAAAGAATGCGGAAACAAAAGCGGTAGAGGCCTCCTCTGCCGAGAGCGGCGGAACGGCAGAGAAAGTGATGATAGGCTTGTCGATGAATACACAGACCAATCCCTTTTTTGTGTCGGTGCAGCAGGGAGTAAAGGATGCGGCCGCTCAGTACGGGATTGAGATCGTGGCGACAGATGCACAGGACGATCCGGCAATTCAGGCGAAGGACATAGAAAATCTGATCGCAATGAAGCCTGCAGCAATTATTGTGGACACCTGTGATTCTGATGCAATCATCCCATCCATTGAAGCCTGCAATGAAGCAGGGATACCGGTTTTTACCATGGACAGAAAGTCAAATGGCGGAGAGGTCGTAGCGCATATTGGCTATGATGCGATTAAGTCAGGCGCCATGGCTGCGGATTACCTCGCAAAGGAGCTTGGAGAAAAGGGAAAGCTCGTTGAGCTGCAGGGAATTATGGGAAGCAATGTGGCGCAGGACAGACATCAGGGCTTCTCTGAGCAAATTCAGACGTATCCTGAGATAGAAGTCGTTCAGTCAGAGGTTGCAAACTTTGACAGGGCGACAGCCATGAATGTGATGGAAAACATACTGTCTGCAAATCCTGAGATTGACGGTCTGTATGCGGCAAATGACGAAATGGCGCTCGGTGCGATTGAGGCCATTGAAGCGGCAGGACGCCTGGACGAAATTACGATTATAGGCTGTGACTGCATCGACGATACGATCGACGCCATGAAGGAGGGCAAGATAGAAGCCTCTATTTCAGAGCCGCCGTATGGACTCGGCGTATCCATACTGGAGACCGCGCACAGCTATCTGGAGGGGAAAGAAGTCTCAAAGAGCGTAATTCTTGGAAATCAGGTGTTGGAAGCAGCGGATGCGGATGGCTATGATTCAAAGAGAGAGGTGGAGATTGTCAGTCAGCAATAGAGTGCCTGTGTTTTTAAATCCTCAGAGGCTGACGGCTGCGGCATGAGGAAAGTAAAGTGTTGATTTAAGTAATTGTCTCCTCAGAGAAGACAATTTTCGGATACTTCTGTAAAATACACATAAAGGGACGCCCTGAGAAGAGCTGTTTTGACAGTCTCCGGTCAGAGCGTCCTTTTGGATTTATTCCCTTATCTCTTCTGTGCCTCCAGATAGTCATTCAGCTCAGCATTCAGGATATCTGTGATAAACATATGTCCGGGCGCATGGGTGATGACGATGGGGAGCCTCGCGTTTTCGATGGCGGCCTGCGGCGTCACACCGCAGGGCCAGAAGACCGGCACCTCGCCGGGGTAGATATCCACTGCATCGCCGTAATCCGGCTTCATGACATCCATGACGCCCACGGCCTCCGGTTCTCCGATCTGCACCGGAGCGCCGTGTACATTCGGCATCTTCTCCGTGATCTCATAAGCGATCCTTGCGTGCTCCGGCGACATCGGCCGCATTGAGCAGACCATGGGGCCCCGGAAGGGACCGGCGGGAGTGGTTTCAATATTTGTCTTATACATCGGTACATTGCGCCCCTGGGTGATGTGTCGCACGTCGATACCTGCCCTGATCAGCGCCTCCTCAAAGGAGAAGGAGCAGCCGATCAGGAAGCCGACATAGCCCTCCTGCCAGTAAGCGCTGACATCAGTCAGCTCCTCTGTGAACACGCCGTCTCTGTAGATGCGGTAGCGCGGAATATCTGTGCAGAGATTGGCACCCTCGCCCATGGCATGCGTGACAGGTGTGTCTCTGACGATCTCCAGTACTGGGCAGGGGAAGGGATTGTATCTGGTGTAGGTCTCAAAATCCGCAGCGTACTCCGGCGGGAGTATCACCAGATTGGCCTGTGCGTAGCCCTGACACATTCCGGCAGTCGGGAAGTCGATCTTTCCGCTGCGGATCAGTGCGCGCACATCGGATGGCTTCATGGAGATATAAGGGGTGATATCAAATTTCATGGCATTTCCTCCTGAGATAAGCTCAATTTGAAAATGCCCACTCGAAGGTTCTAAGGGCCGCGCGCTGTGCGAGCAGCGCTTCCTGAGCGGCGCCGATGCTCACTTTTTCAAAGCGTACTTTGTCGCCTGCCTTCAGCTGGGCCAGGATGCGGAAGTCTGCGGAAATTACAGTGGCGATCTTTGTGTAGCCACCGGTGGTTTGGCGGTCTGCCATCATGATGATGGGCTTTCCGGCGCTCGGCACCTGGATCGCCCCGAAGGCAATGCCGTCAGAGATGATGTCACCGCTGTCCTTGTGTTCAATTTCCTTTCCCTCGAAGCGGCAGCCCATGCGGTCAAATTCAGGGGTCAGTGTGTAGGTCTCGGAGAGGAAGGTCTGGATGCCGCTCTCGGTGAACATATCATCCTGAGGCCCCATGACGACGCGGAGCGTGTAGAGCTCCCGCGGGACGAATTCCGGGGTTATGGCGCGGGTGTCGAGATTCTTGATGTCTTCCTTTGGCGCGCGGAAGCCGATGGTATCGTCCTTCTCGAGCTTCCGTCCCTCAAGGCCGCCGATTTTGGCTTTCATGTAGGTGGAGCGGCTTCCCATGACGAGGGGGATGTCCAGACCTCCCGCAAAGGCGATATAGGCGCGGCAGCCCGCCCTGAGACCCGCAAAGCGCAGAGTCTGTCCGGCCTCGACGCGGTAGGCTCTGTAGCTCTGCAGCGGTGTGCCGTCCAGCATGGGGCTTAAGTTGCCGCCTGTGACAGCGATGATATTTCCTTCATCGAATCTGAGCTGCGGGCCCAGCATGGTGCACTCCAGCACCGCCTCATCGTGTGCATTTCCGACAAGAATATTTGCGAGCTCCATGGCGCGCGGATCCATGACGCCGGAGACAGAGACGCCGAACTGCTGATAACCGATGCGCCCCCTGTCCTGAACTGTCGTCAGAACACCGGGATTTAATACTGTAAAGCCCATCACTGTGCCTCCTTCCTTGGATATTTCTTTACGACATAGCTGCCGGCATTCTCTGCGGCAGCGATTTCATCATACTCCTTCTGGTCGATGGCGCGGAATTTGATATACTGTCCGGCCTCAGGAAGTATGGGGGTCTCCCGCGCCGGATCGTACATATGTACCGGTGTGCGGCCGATCAGCTGCCAGCCGCCGGGGGAGTCGATGGGATAGACGCCGGTCTGCTTGCCGGCGATGCCCACGGAGCCCGCAGGAATTTTGACGCGGGGCGTCTTTAGGCGCGGCGTCTCCAGCGCATCGCTCATGCCTCCGAGGTAGGTGAAGCCGGGAGTGAAGCCCAGCATATAGATGAGGTATTCCGTGGAGGTATGAATGCGTATAACCTCCTCCTCGGAGAGCGCCGCGTGCTCTGCCACAAAGCCGAGATCCGGTCCCATCTCTCCGCCGTAGAGCACCGGGATCTCCAGAACGTCGCTGGGCGGAATGGTGACGCTGTCCAGCTTCTCTGTCAGCGCACCGAGATGTTCGATGAGTGTTTTGCAGGAGATTTTACCGGGATCATAGTGAATCATGAGAGAGCGGTAGGTCGGCACGGTTTCTACAATGCCGGGAATGTGGCTCTCTTTCAGCAGTATATTGAAGGCGCGGATTTCAGCGTTGATTTTTTCGCTGATCTCGTTGCCGAATTCGGCGCACAGGGAGGTGTCACCTGTGAGCAGAAAACGTACATTTGCCATGTGGTCTCCTTTCTGTTGCGGTGATGAAAGCAATGCCGATACAGGCGCGGCGATGAGGCGCTCGTATCGGCACTGCGGCGGAAGGGCTTACAGGAAGAGCTTTCCTAAGTTCGGGAGTGCCTTGATTGCGAGATATCCCGCGAGGCACACCACGATCCAGCCGAGAATCTGAAGCACCACCGGGTGCTTATAGTCCTCGCCGACGACCTTCTTATTGCGGCAGGCGAGCAGGATGCAGGCCAGAGAGATCGGAAGGATCAGTCCGTTCACCGCTCCGGCGAGGATGACCATCTTTTTCGCGCCGCCGAGTGCAACCATGACGAGCGTGGAGAAAGCGATGAAGCCGACGATGAACCAGTTCTCATTCTTTGCAATGTAGGGGTTCAGAGTCTTTAAGAAAGAGACAGAGGTATAAGCTGCGCCGATGACGGAGGTGACACCTGCGGAGAAGAGAGCCAGACCGAAGAGACGGTAGCCCATATTTCCTGCCGCAAGGCGGAAGGCCTCTGCTGCGGGATTGGAGGCCTCTGTGACGGCCTTGATGTTCTCAGCAACTGCGGTGGCACCGGAGGAGCACACGCCGAGTACGCAGAGGAAGAGCAGGATACGAACCGTTCCGGATACGGAGATGCCGGTCAGAACGGACTGACGGAAGTGGGAGACCTCGTTCCTGTTGCCGCCGAAGCCCGCGTCGAGCAGGCGGTGCGCTCCGGAGAAGGTGATATAGCCGCCGCAGGAGCCGCCGAGCAGGGTGAGCATCGGCGCTACAAGGGAGCCGGGATTCTCAGGGGCGAACACGCGTTTCACAGCCTCACCGACCGGGGGCTGCGAGGAGACCGCGACATAGAGCATGACGACGATGATGATGGCGCCGAGTACCTGTGCAACCTTATCCACCAGCGCCTTGCCGCTCTTTGACATGAAGATGCAGATCGCAAGTGCGCCGCCGAGCGCCGCGCCGATCTTCTCATTCAGTCCGAGCATGGCGTCAAGTCCCAGCGCCACGCCGCCGACATTTCCGATATTGAAGGCGAGTCCGCCGAGAACCACGAGTATGGTTAAGAATACGCCGAGGCCGGGGAGCACAATATTTGCGATCTCCTGTCCGCGCTTTCCGGACACGCCGATGATGGACCAGATATTCGACTGCGCGACGCAGTCCATGATGATGACGCAGACGATGACAAAGGCAAAGGATGCCATGTATTTCGCGGTGAACTGCGAGGTCTGAGTGAGGAAGCCGGGGCCGATCGCGGATGTCGCCATCAGAAAGGCCGCACCGAGCTTTACCGACATGCTGCGGCTGGTGTTTTCATTACTCATAATATCCTCCTTGTACTGCCGTGACAGGTTTTTAAGTTATGAGACTCCAGAGTTTTAAGGAACAGGGGTGCTTACACGATTGCTGCGATCGGAGCAATCTCTACACCCTCGGCGGTGAGCACCGCGCGGATATTCTTCACGAATTCCACTGCGGAGGGATTGTCGCCGTGGACACAGATGGAATCTGCCGCGAGCGGAACCTCCTCGCCGGTGATTGCCGTGACCTTGCCCTCCTTCACCATGCGGACGGTGCGGGCAATCGCCTCGTCCTTGTCGTGTATGACTGCGCCGGGCTTGCTGCGCGGCACGAGAGAGCCGTCCGCCTGGTAGGCGCGATCTGCGAAGACCTCACTTGCTGCGCGGAGACCGGCCTTCTTCGCCTCCGAAATCAGGAAGCTGTTTGCAAGTCCCAGAAGGATGATGCCGGAATCCACCTCTGCAACCGCCTCTGCGATGGCCTGGGCAAGCGCCTGATCCTTTGCCGCCATGTTGTAGAGGGCTCCGTGGGGCTTGCAGTGCTGAAGCTTCAGGCCGTGCGCCGCGGTGAAGGCCATGAGCGCGCCGAGCTGATACTTCACATACGCCTTGGCATCCTTCGGGGAGCAGGCAATGTTCCTGCGCCCAAAGCCCATGAGATCCGGATAGCCGGGGTGTGCGCCGACGGCAACGCCTGCATCCTTACATAGTCCGACGGTTCTGTCCATGACGAGCGGATCGCCGGCGTGGTAGCCGCAGGCCACATTTGCGGAGGAGATGTGGGCGATTACCTCGGAGTCCAGTCCGATGGTATACGCGCCGAAGCTCTCTCCAAGATCACTGTTCAGGTCAACCTTATACATAGCTTTACCTCCTGACATAGATGGTGGGATAGATTTGGTTCTTTTCAGAGATATAAATAGCAAAAAGCATGCCAGAACTTAAAAAGGGCGATCACTGTGATAAAAACAATCGCTTTTTATCAGAAGTGCAGGAAGAAAGGCAGGAAGAAAGAGAAGCAAAGAAATGCAAAACACAGCCTGGAGGGCGCTGCCGCTCCGGGCTGTGTGCAAAAGCTCACATGCAGACTGAGATTTGGTGTAAATCCGCACGTGAGCTGTGCGGATTCGCACGAAATTCTATGATCTGTAATTCTTTTTTGGACTGAGAATGTGGGGAGGCTCTTACTCCTCGCTGTTCTCTGCGCCGAGTCTGCGCCGCAGTGTGAAGCGGGTGCAGCCGAGGAGCTGAGCGGCGCGGGACAGGTTTCCGTCCGCGAGCTCCAGTGCCTTGTCAATATAGGCGCGCTCAAAGCTCTCGACCTCCTGCCTGAGATCAATGGGGGCCTTGGAGAGATCCTTCAGGGGGTAGCCCCTGCCTGCTCCTGTGTCGTTGGGCAGCGGAGCGGGGGAGGAGGGCAGACCAGACTCCCGGCCTGTCAGTACATCTCCGCGGCTGAAGAGAGCACAGCGCTCCATCACATTGCGGAGCTCACGGACATTTCCCTTCCAGTAATAGTTTTTGAGCTGCGTGAGAAACTCCGGGGCGACGGAGCTCAGCGTCTTATTGAATTTGTGGTTGAAGTGCTCCAGGTAGAACTGGCACAGCACGGGAATATCCTCCGTGCGCTCACGGAGCGGCGGGATGCGGATCTGCATGACATTCAGGCGGTAGAAGAGATCCTCGCGGAAGCGCCCTTCGCGCACCTCCTGCTCCAGATCGCGGTTTGTGGCGGCGGCGATGCGGACATTGACCTCGATATCCTGCAGGCCGCCCACCCGCTTGAAGCGGCGGTCCTCCAGAAAGGTCAGGAGCTTTGCCTGCATGGCGAGCGGCAGCTCTCCGATCTCATCGAGGAATACCGTGCCGCCGTTGGCAAGCTCCATAAGCCCCTTTTTAGTCTTGGCAGCGCCGGTGAAGGCCCCTTTCTCATAGCCAAAAAGCTCCGATTCCAGAAGCTGCTCCGGGATGGCGCCGCAGTTGATCTTTACCAGGGGTTGATTTGCCCGGGAGCTCTTGTCGTGGATGGTGTTTACGACGACCTCCTTGCCTGTCCCGGTCTCGCCGCAGATCAGGATATCCACATTGTCATTTTCCGCGAGCAGCTGAATATTTTCGCGTATGTGCTGCATGGCGGGGCTCACGCCGAGGAGACGCTTTGGCCGAAGCTTCATCACCTCGAGTGAGCGGCGGCTGGAGAGCTGCTCCATGCCGCGGCGGATCACGAGATCTACTTCCTCCAGATCGAAGGGCTTCTGGATATAGTGGCTCACGCCGAGCTTCATCGCCTCCACCGCCTGAAGCACAGAGCCGTAGGCTGTCATGAGTATGATCATCATGTCCTCGTCGAGGCGGCGGAGCTCTGCAACGTGTGCGAGTCCGGAATCATTTCCGAGACGGTTGTCGAGTAGTATGGCGCTCGGATGAAAGGACTCTGCAAGCGCAAGCCCCTCCCGAATATTTTCTGCGCTTTTTACCTGATAGCCGAGATCTGTCATGCCGCTCTCAAGTGACATGCGGATCAGCAGTTCATCATCAATGATGAGCAGCCTGTAGTTCATAGCTGTACCTCCGAAAATGTATGACAAGAAATCAAAAGAGTGCTTCTGTAACCGCAGCTGTCCGATGAGAAGCCCCTACGGAGTCTCTGTTCCGCGGAAGCTTAAGTATACCGTTGTGCCTTGTTCCGGCGCGGAGCACATGCGGAAGCTTCCGCCGTTTCGCTGCACCAGCCGCCGGACGATGGAGATGCCGAGTCCGCCGGAGCTTCCGTGCAGTGCGCTCTCCAGCTCCTCCTGACTCATGCCCTGACCGCTGTCAGAGACGGAAATTCCGATCCCCTCTGCACTCTGCTCTCCGATGAGCGTCACTGTGCCGCCCTCCGGCATGGCCTTCAGGCTGTTGTTGATGAGATTTATGAGGATCTGACGTATCTCCTGCTCGTCCGCAAAGAGCCAGAGCGCCCCGCCGAGCTTTGCGGAGAGGGTCACGCCCTTATTTTCCGCCACTTTATTATAGAGCAGCAATATCTCATCGCAGAGTGCGTTCAGATTCACTGTGGTCTTTTCGCTCTCGCGCTTTCTGGAGAGATTCACAAGATTTTCGATCAGGAGATTGACACGGTCCACCTCGCGTATCATCTCCGCACAGAGCCGGCTGTCTCTCTCCTCCGGGAGCTTCCGGGAGATGACCTGCAGGCCTGCCCGGATACCGGCGAGCGGATTTCTCGCCTCGTGGGCGACATCAGCCGCGAGCTGTCCCGTGTAGGCGAGCTTCTCGTCCCGGGCTATCTTCTCCTCGATGTGCTGGCGGTACGTCACATCGTCGACTGTGCAGAGAGAGCCGAGAGGGGTGTTGCGGTCGGCCTCGCGAAGCTCCCAGACGCCGAGCTCCAGACTGCGCGTTTTACCCGCAGGATTTGAGAGGCGCAGCTGCACAGGCAGCACCTCACCGCGGCGCAGTGCCTCCTCCACCAGCTGCTCGAGAGAGAGCCCCTTCGGATCCCGCTCCTCTGTGTGAGAGAGCATCTCCTCCGCGCGGGCGTTGCGGAAGATGAGGTTCTGCGCCTCGTTGTACACGATGACGCCGAGCGGAAGGTTCTGAACAATGCTCACATTCAGTGCCTTGACCCAGTTCAGCTCGTCTGTGTGGCGCCGCAGACTTTCCATCATCGCACGGAAGGCGGCTGCAAGCTGCCCGATCTCATCGTAGCGGTCCGCATATTCCACGACCTCGGCAGAACTCCTGTCCGGATTCCGGCTGATCCTTGTGCAGAGTGCCGAGAGCTCACGTATGGGATTTGATATATTGTAGGCCACAAAGGTGCTGGTCTGGACAATGACCAGCATCATGGCGATGGCGGAGAGTATCATATAGCGCTGCTCCTCCAGAATGGTGAATGCGAGAGCGCTGCGGCTGATCGCGAAGACAATGTGCCAGCCGAGCCGATTGTCCGTGCTCTCTGAGAGTATCAGTTCATCCTGTCCGAAGCTGCGGGGGGACAGCACAGGCTCTCCCTTGCTGTCGTAGAGAAAGAGGTTCTCTGAGTCCCGGAAGAGCGCGTTTCGCTCCAGCAGCTCTGTGATGGCGCTGGAATGGGAGCTGCGGTTGATCTCCGCATTCAGCGCGGCACTCATGGTTCTGGCATTTGCGCTCTCCGCCTGCAGCTTCAGCTGGTACTCGGTGAAGAAGAAGATGAGGCAGAAAGCCAGAATACAGACGAGGGTGATGCTGACAAAGGGGATCAAAATCTTGTTTTCGATAGAGAAGCGGAGCCGTTTCATTCTGCATCCTCCTCTCGCCGGGTGTTTTCATCTTCAGTCTGCGGGCAGGCGACGGAGCGTCCAAGGGAGTCGACATTACCCGCGTCCTTACCTTCTGTGACGGAGCCGAAAAACAGGGCGGCAGTGGAGATCAGGACGCCGCAGAGCGCCGGATGCACGGGAATGCGCCCCATGGCACGGAGCGGGTAGAACACTGCGATGGAGAGTGCGCCCGCGGCGATGGAACACCAGATCCCGCGAAGGGTGACACGCCCCGTGAGCACACTTCCGTAGAGTGACGGAAACAGCAGGATCGCTACGACGCCCCAGAGATCTCCGCCGTAGGAGAGCGTGAAGTGCGGGGGGTTCAGAGTGAGCAGCATGACGATGGTGCCGGCGCCGATGACAGAGCGGCGCGCCAGAGCGACCACCTGCTTGTCCGGCAGTCCGTTCGGTGCGAGCGGACGTATCACATCATAGGAGAGGGAGGAGGCGATCAGAAGGAGCTGGGAATTGGCGGTGCTCACACAGGCGCCGATGACGGAGAAGAGAAAGAAGCCACTCCATGGGCCGTAGAGCTCGTTGTTAATGAGGCGGATGAAGATGCTGTCCGTCGTCTCTGCGTCCGGAAGGCTCGGAATCATGACGCGCATGGCAAGGCCGATATGGATCAGGGCGAAGTAGAGTGCCGCGAGGATCGCGAGGGAGACGAGCACGGTATTTCGTGCGGTGCGGCTGTCCTTCGCACTCAGGATGCGCACCAGATACTGCGGGTTCGAGGCGAGCCCCAGTCCCCAGCCCCAGAACATGGAGAGGGAGATGAGAGGCGTGTAGCGGCCGCCGAAGAGCTGCAGGAGCTGTCCGGGAGAAGTCGGTGTCGTGATGCCGGCGTGCGCAAAGCCCTGAACCTGTCCGGCAGCTCTGTAGAGCGCGGAGAAGCCGCCCGCCTTTGCGACGAAGCTTCCGCAGACCAGAAGGAGGCTGCCGGAGAGCAGCAGCAGGTGGAACATATCGGTGCGAAGCACAGAGCGGTAGCCGCCGATGGTTGTGTAGGTGATGAAGAGATATACCATGCAGACCGCCGCGGGGTAGGGGATGCGAAACAGAGCGGAGGCGACGAGGCCGAAGCCCTTGTACTGCGCGACGAGGTAGAAGATATACACGAAGATCAGCACGACGCCGTAGACTGCCTGCAGTGCGCGGGAGTGGTAGCGGAGCCAGAACATCTCAGGAACGGTGATCGCCGCACTGCTGTACAGCTGTCTTGCGGTGAGTGCCAGCAGAAAGGCGCCGAGGAACCAGGGAATTACGGCGTAGAAGAGCACCGGAAGTCCTTCCTCATAGATGCTTCCGGTGAGACTCAGTATGGTGATGGCGGAGACCCAGGTGCCGGTGAAGGTCGCGACGCAGAAGGGCAGAGAGACCTTTCTCTCGCAGATAAAGTAGTCCCGCGGGGTGCTGGAGCCATGCATGCTGCCTTTGCCTATGATCAGCATGATGACGGAGTAGATGCAGAAGTATGCGAGATAGAGCGCTGTTTTACCCATAGTAGTCTCCTTGCTGCGGCTTCAGCCGTGCATTGCGCTGTGTGCGGCTTTCCCCATGTCCGCCTTCACAGACAGTCTTATTGTACCACAGGATGCAGCTTTTTCTCTCATATGAACCCTTCCTTTGCGTTTCCTGCATGCGAAAATCATCCGAGGAGGCGTATCGCCCGCAGAGGAAGGCAGCGTAAAGAAATCGTTCGGCGCCATGAGACTGAGAGAGGGCTGCACAGCCTTGTATGGAAAGAAAAACAGAATTCACAGTGTTTTAGTAGGAATTGTTCTTGCATACGGAAAACCGCCGCGATATAATGCTTTGAAGCAAAGATCATTATAAGGGATGCGCCGGAAAACGGCGTGACCGCCAGGAGGAAAGCTATGAGTAAGGAACTACTGGACATTCGAAATCTCTCTGTCCGTGTCGAGGAGAAGGAGATTCTTCGCTGTCTTAATTTAAATGTAAAGCGCGGAGAGACCCATGTGCTGATGGGCCCGAACGGCGCGGGCAAGTCCACCCTCGGCAACACACTGATGGGAAATCCGCACTATGAGGTGACGGGTGGAGAGATCAGCTTTGACGGGAAAGACCTTCTCGCAATGCCGGTCAACGAGCGCGCGAAGGCGGGCATCTTCATGTCCTTCCAGAATCCGCTGGAGGTGCCGGGCATCAGCCTCGCAAACTTTATCCGCAATGCGCTGGAGCAGCGCACCGGGAAGCGTATCCGCCTCTGGGACTTCCGGAAGGAGATCGCCAAGGCACTGGAGGTTCTGCAGATGGATCCGAGCTATGCCGACCGCGACCTGAATGTGGGGTTCTCCGGCGGCGAGAAGAAGAAGGCGGAGATTTTGCAGCTGCTCATGCTGAAGCCCTCTCTCGCCATACTGGATGAGACGGATTCCGGTCTGGATGTCGACGCGGTGCGGACTGTGTCCCGCGGCGTCGAGGAGTATCAGAAGGACAAGGATTCGGCGCTTATCATCATCACGCACAGCACAGGTATCCTCTCCTCCCTGCATGTGGATCACACCCATGTGCTGGTCAATGGAACCATCGTCACCGACGGAGACGGCAGCCTGGTTGAGGAGATCAACCGCGACGGCTTCGCGCGCTTTGAGTCCAGGGAGTGAAGAAGATGGCAGAAGAAAAAACCTATGTTGCCGACATTGACCGCTCTCTCTACGACTTCAGAAATGAGGATAAGGATGCCTATCGCATCAAGGAGGGGCTGTCGGAGGAGATTGTCGAGGAGATCTCCCGCGGAAAGAATGATCCGGAGTGGATGCATGATTTCCGTATGAAGTCCCTGAGGATATTCAACGAGAGTGAGATGCCGGACTGGGGCCCGTCGATTGAGGGCCTCGACATGAAAAATATTGTGACCTACGTGCGCCCGAACACAAAGATGAATGCGGAGTGGTCTGAAGTTCCGGAGGAAATCAAGGACACCTTTGAGAAGCTCGGTATTCCGAAGGCGGAGAGAGAGTCTCTGGCCGGTGTCGGCGCGCAGTATGATTCCGAGCTCGTCTATCACAATGTGAAAAAGGAGGTCGCGGAACAGGGCGTGATCTATACAGATCTCGAGAGCGCCATGCACGGCCCCTACGCACAGATGATAGAGGATCACTTCATGAAGCTGGTTCCGCCGACGGACCATAAGTTTGCGGCGCTGCACGGCGCGGTCTGGTCGGGCGGTTCCTTCGTCTATGTCCCGGCGGGCGTCTCCGTGGAGATTCCGCTTCAGTCCTATTTCCGTCTGAATGCGCCGGGCGCCGGGCAGTTTGAGCACACGCTGATTATCGTGGACGAGGGAGCCTACCTTCACTTCATCGAGGGATGTTCCGCACCGAAGTACAATGTGGCAAATCTTCATGCGGGCTGTGTGGAGCTCTTTGTCGGGGAGAATGCGACCATACGCTACTCGACCATCGAGAACTGGTCGAAGAATATGTACAACTTAAATACCAAGCGCGCGAAGGTTGAGGAGGGCGGAAAGGTGGAGTGGATCTCCGGTTCCTTTGGCTCGCACGTCTCCTATCTCTATCCGATGAGCGTGCTGAACGGGAAGGGTGCGCGCAGCGAATTCACCGGTGTGACCTTTGCGGGCCGCGGTCAGAATCTCGATACCGGCTGCAAGGTGGTGCACAATGCGCCGGATACGAGCTCCTATGTGAACACCCGCTCCATTTCAAAGAGCGGCGGCATCAGCACCTTCCGAAGCTCTGTTGTGATCGGACCAAAGGCGGAGAATTCCAAGTCCTCGACCTCATGTCAGTCGCTCATGCTGGACGGTGAGTCCCGCTCGGACACCATTCCGGCGATGGATGTGAGAACCAATAAGGCGGATGTGGGCCACGAGGCGAAGATCGGCAGGATCTCGGACGACGCGGTCTTCTATCTGATGAGCCGCGGCGTCTCCGAGGAGGATGCGCGTGCGCTGATTGTCAGCGGCTTCGCGGATAATGTCGGCAAGGAGCTGCCGCTTGAGTACGCGGTGGAGATGAACAACCTGATACGTCTTGAGATGAAGGGTGCGATCGGATAAGGAGGAAGCTGTGAAAATCAATACGCTGGCCACGCCGACCTTCGGCTGGCTTAAAATGAACGGGGCGGAGCTGAAAAAGCTTCCGGCCCTGCAGAAGCTCTCTCCGGCGATCGAACTTCCGGAGGGCGTGCGGGTGGAGAAGACCAGTGGGACGGCGGCATTTCCCGCGATGCGAACCGGGAGCGGAGCGGAGTTCGGAGCGGCTCTCTCTGCGGCGGGAATCCCTGTGCTGAGCTGTTCGGTGCCGGATGAGATGCGCGTCCCGGAGCGGGATGCGCTGCGCCTTAACTTTTCTCTGCCGGATGCAGAGGAGGAGTACGATCCCTCCGGGAAGATCGACATGCGCCCGGACGGAAAGAAGAAGGAGGGCGCACCGGCGGCAGCGGGGAAATTCTCCGCGGTGAATCTCTCTCTCGGGAGGAACAGCGCGCTCACGGTGGTCATGGATTACCGCTCAGAGCTCTCTGCGAAGGGGCTCGCGGGCGTGCAGACAAGAATCAGGCTTGCGGAGGGGGCGCGGCTCACGCTGGTGCAGGTGGTGCAGCTCGGCGATGGCTACAGTTTTCTGAATGATGTCGGCGCGGAGGCGGCGGAGCGCGCGGAGCTGAAGGTGATACACCTGATTCTCTCCGGAAGGCATGTCTATCAGGGGCTCAGTGCGGCGCTTGCGGGAGACAGGAGTCATCTCGCGGCGGATATCGGCTACATTGCAGTCGGCGATTCGCACTACGACATGAATTACGAGGTGATTCATACCGGAAGAAAGACAAACTGTGAGATCAGCGCGAAGGGGGTCATGCGGGACCGCGCCTCGAAGGTCTTCCGGGATACCATTGATTTTAAGCACGGTTGCGCCGGCGCGGTCGGAGAGGAGACAGAGGATGTGCTTCTCATGGACGAGACGGTCTCGAATCGCAGCATTCCCATCATACTCTGTGCGGAGGAGGATGTAGTCGGGAACCACGGGGCGACCATAGGAAGGCTGGACGAGGAGCTGCTATTCTACATGGAATCCCGCGGCATGAGGCGGGACGAGATCTATGAGATGATGGCGAAGGCGCGTCTGGATGCCATCATGCGAAAGATTCCGGATGTGAAGACGCGCTGTGCGCTCCTTGAGAGCGGAGAGGAAGAGCTATGACACAGGAAGAGAGAAGAGCACAGGATGAGCGGATACGAAAGAATTTCCCTCTGATCAGCGGTCATCCGGAGATCGCCTATCTTGATAATTCCGCAACGACACAGAAGCCGGTGCGCGTTCTGGACTGTATGCGGCATTACTATGAGGAGGACAATGCAAATCCGCTCCGTGGTCTGTACGCGCTGAGTGTCCGCGCGACAGATGATTACGAGAACGCGCGTGAGCTCGTGCGGGAGTTTATCAATGCGGAGAGCACAGAGGAGATCATCTTCACGCGGAATGCCTCTGAGAGCCTGAACCTCGTCGCCTATGCGGGGAGCGAGGCGTTTCTCAAAGAGGGGGACGAGATCCTCATCACGATCATGGAGCATCACTCCAATCTGATTCCCTGGCAGCAGGCGGCGCGGCGCTGCGGCGCGGTCCTTAAGTTTCTGGAGCCGGACGCGGAGGGATATATCAGCGAGGAGCGCTTTCTCGCTGCGCTGACAGAGCGGACAAAGCTCGTCTCCATGACGCAGATCTCCAATGTGCTGGGGGTGAAAAATGATATCCGCCGTTTTGCGGAGCTCTCCCACAGGCAGGGGGCGTTTTTTGTGGCGGACGGCGCGCAGAGTGTGCCACATATTCCGGTGGATGTGCGTGAGCTCGGCGTGGATTTCCTCGCCTTCTCCGGGCACAAGATGCTGGGACCCATGGGGATCGGCGTGCTCTACGGCAGAAGAGAGCTGCTTCAGAAGATGCCGCCCTTCCTCTTTGGCGGCGAGATGATAGAGTATGTGAGCCGTGAGAAGGCGACCTGGGCGCCTCTTCCGCATAAGTTTGAGGCGGGTACGGTCAATGCCTCCGGCGCGGCGGGGCTTGGTGCGGCGATTGAGTATTACAGGGAGCTCGGCTGGGATACCATACTGGAGCGGGAGGAGTACTTAAGCCATGTGGCGATGAAGAAGCTCAGCGCGATACCGCATCTTCGTATACTCGGGCCGAAGCAGGCCGGGGAGCATCACGGGATCTTTACTTTCACGATCGACGGGGTGCATCCGCACGATATCGCGGCGATTCTGGATGCGGACGGAGTGAATATCCGCGCGGGACACCACTGCGCACAGCCGCTCATGCAGTTTATGAAGACACCCTCCACCACCCGGGCGAGCATTGCCTTCTATAACACGGAGGCGGAGATTCAGAAGCTTGCGGACAGTCTGTCCCGCGTGAGAGCGGAGATGGGTTATGAGGACTAAGCGGGGACAAATATGGCAAATAAAATTTTTTATAATGAAATTCTGACGGATCATAATCTTCACCCGGGCAACAAGCGCGATATTCCGGATGCGAATCTGGTGCTGGAGGGTGTAAATCCAAGCTGCGGAGACGACATCATCCTGAAGCTGCGCGTGAAGGACGGCATCATAGAGGATGGGGGATTCACCGGGGATGGATGCGCGGTCTCACAGGCCTCGGCAGATATGATGCTGGATCTGATCATCGGAAAGCCGGAGGTTGAGGCGAGGCGCCTCTCAGAGATATTCCTTCGTATGATTAAGGGCAGAATCACGGAAGAGGAGCTGGAGGAGCTTGAGGAGGCCGGAGTGCTTCAGGATATCTCGCATATGCCTGCCCGCGTGAAGTGTGCGGTGCTCGGCTGGCACACCATGGAGGAGATGCTGAACGGTGCCTCTGACGCGGTGACAACGGAGAAGGAATAACGATGGCGATGAATCCGCTCGCGCTGATGAAGCTTGCAGGTCTCGGAAGAAAATTTCAGAAGAATCATCCAAAGGTGGTTTCCTATCTCCGCGCAGTGATTGCTCCGGGACTGCCGGAGGGGAGCATACTGGAGATTACTGTCACAAAGCCGGGGGCCGCGCCCGTGACCACAAATATGCGTGTCATCGCGGAGGATATCGAGCTGCTTCAGGAGCTTCGCGAGCTGCAGAAATGACTGATTGGCTGCACTGTGTTATGCTGAGTGCAGAAATCCCCTGACCGATGTGTCAATCATATCGGCCAGGGGATTTTTTAGGCAATATTTAAAAAAATGTTTTCAGGCTTTATCTCCGGTTGCTCTTTCTCCAGATGCCCATCTTTTCCGCTTCTGCGATCAGCTCATCGCGGAAATCCGGATGTGCGATTGAGATGATGGCCTCTGCTCTCTGCCAGGTATTCAGACCCTTCAGGTTCACCATGCCATACTCCGTGACGAGGTAGTGAACCGCCGTGCGCGGGTCGGATGCAATGGAGCCGGGGGTAAGGGTCGGACGAATGCGGGACTGCATGGGCTTGCCCTTCGGCTGGAAGGAGGAGGACATGCAGATGAAGCTCTTGCCGCCATTGGAGAGGTAAGCGCCCATCACGAAGTCCAGCTGTCCGCCGGTTCCGCTGATCTGCTTGATGCCTGCGGACTCCGCGTTGACCTGTCCGAAGAGATCCACATCGACCGCGTTGTTGATCGAAATGAAATTGTCGATCTGTGCGACGACGTAGGGATCGTTGGTGTAGTTAACCGGTGCGCTCATACAGGCAGGATTGTTGTTCAGGTGGTCGTAGAGCTTCTGTGTACCTGCGGCGAAGGCATAGACCTCACGGCCGCGGTCCAGATTCTTTTTGGAGCAGTTGATCTTTCCGGCGTTATAGAGATCCACAAATCCGTCCACGTACATCTCCGTGTGCACGCCGAGATCCTTCAGATCGGACTCTGCGATCATGGAGCCGACTGCGTTCGGCATACCGCCGATGCCGAGCTGGAGGCAGGCGCCGTTCGGGATCTCCTCGACGATGAGTTTTGCGACAGTCTTGTCAATTTCAGAGGCAGGGCCGCCTGCCGGAAGCTGCGGGATGGGCTCATTGCCGCTCTCGACGATCATATCAACCTCGGAGATATGAATGCAGTGCTCAAAACCGCCGTGGCAGTTCGGCTGGTTTTTATTGACCTCGACGATGACCTTCTTTGCGGAGGCGCACATTGCTGCGAGGTGAGAGGCCTGCGGGCCGAAGTTGAAGTAGCCGTGCCCGTCCATGGGCGTGACCTGAATCACTGCGACATCCGGCTTTGGCATGTTCGGGTCGCGGTAGAAGCGGGGCAGCTCCGCATAGCGCATGGGAGAGAAGTAGCCGAAGCCCTCTGCAATGGCCTTTCTCTCGATACCGGTCATGTGCCAGGAGTTCCAGCACATGTGCTCGGGTGCATTTTCCACATCAAAGACAGCCGGACGCTTTAAGAGCACGCCTCCGCGGAACTTCACGTCTTCAAGCTCCGGGAGTCGTTTTGCGATGGCCTGATCGACTGTGACCGGTGTTCCGACGCACCAGCCGTAGTCGACCCAGTCACCGGATTTTACAACAGCGGCAGCAGTATCTGCGCTGACCAGCTTTGAAGCATATTCTTCCTGAATATTCATACCTACCTCCGCGTGATATTTTGTCATTTTGTACGAAAAAATGAGGCGTTTCGAAAACAACGCAGTACCAGTTTACCATTCCAGGACACGCTTTGCAATGTATCTTAGCACAAAGCAGCCGTGGCTTCCCGGAGGAGGCCACGGCTGATGTTCAGAGGGAAGCGCAGAGCGGAGCGGGCTGTATTTACAGGGCGCTCTCAAGATTCCGCCCGTCCTCCTTTCGGAAGATGTGCACAACATTTCCTCCGAAGGTGAAGGAGATCGGACTTCCGATCGTCATGTTGATCGGAGCCTTGCCCTCAAAGCTCATGGTCTGTGCGATGATGATGCTGTCCCTGCCGCAGGCATTTACGTGCAGATGCACAGCGCTGCCCATCATCTCACTCACATCGACTGTGCCCGGAAGCGTGTTCTCTCCGTCGCCGAGGAGCGCGATATGTTCCGGACGCACGCCGAGGGTGATGGTCTGCGGCTCTACCTGATTGTTTTTCAGCTTTTCCTGCTTTTCATCGGAGGGGATCACGCGGAACTGTCCCATCTGGACGACATAGTGTCCGTCCTCTTCCAGCAGGAGCTCCGCATCATAGAAATTCATCTGCGGGACGCCGATGAAGCCCGCCACAAAGAGATTGGCGGGATGTTCAAAGACCTCCTGCGGCGTACCGATCTGCTGGATGACTCCGTCCTTCATGATGACGATGCGGTCGCCGAGTGTCATCGCCTCCGTCTGGTCGTGGGTCACATAGATAAAAGTCGTGTTAATGCGCTGCCGGAGCTTTATGATCTCTGCGCGCATCTGGTTTCTGAGCTTTGCGTCGAGGTTTGAGAGCGGCTCATCCATGAGCAGCACCTTCGGCTCCCGGACGATCGCTCTTCCGATGGCGACGCGCTGACGCTGTCCGCCGGAGAGGGCCTTGGGCTTTCGGTCCAGATACTCTGTGATGCCGAGTATCTCCGCCGCCTGATTGACCCGGCGGTCTATTTCCGCCTGATCCATTTTGCGGAGCTTCAGCGGGAACTCCATATTGCCGCGAACTGTCATGTGCGGATACAGAGCATAGCTCTGGAAGACCATCGCGATATCTCTGTCCTTTGGCTCCGTCTCATTCATGCGCTTTCCATCGATGAGCAGCTCACCGTGGGTGATATCCTCAAGTCCCGCGACCATGCGAAGCGTCGTCGACTTGCCGCAGCCCGAGGGGCCGACCAGAACGATAAATTCCCTGTC
The DNA here is from genome assembly GCA_003014445.1 of Fusobacterium naviforme. GTDB lineage: Bacteria > Bacillota > Clostridia > Lachnospirales > Lachnospiraceae > Moryella > Moryella indoligenes. Next base: position 577,802 of record PYGH01000001.1, read on the forward strand.
ACGGATCTCCAGATTGAAATCCTCTACGGCGAGGACGCCTTCCTCCGTGATCTTCAGATTGCTCTTCTTCGCGCCATGCTTCTTCTCGGTGTTCGGATATATTTTTTCGATGTGGCGCAAGCTGACCTCAGCCATGATTTACCTCCATAATAAATATGCGTTGTGTATGTTTCCTGTTTATTTTTTAATTATATTCACTCTCTCGTAGAGCTCCATATACCGGCGCAGCCGCGCTGCAAGCGCGGGGCTGTCAAAGCCGGGGAGTGCCCGCCACTGCCAGTTTCCGCCGAGAACAGAGGGAGTATTTATGCGGCCCTCGCTTCCGAGCTCCAGGAGATCCTGCATCTGTACGACTGTGAGCTTTGCGGCGCTGCTCCAGATGGCGCGCATCATGCTCCAGCCCTCGCCTTCCTGAGGGTCTGTGTGCAGGTATTCCCTGGCGAGTGCCACGTCTCCCGGCGCCGCGTTTTGAAGCCAGCCGAGCGCGGTGTCATTGTCGTGTGTTCCGACATAGGCCACACAATTCCTCGGATAGTTGTGGGGCTGATAGCTTCTGCCGCCGCCATCCCGGCTGTCGAAGGCGAATTCCAGTACCTTCATGCCCGGATAGCCGGTATCGGCTAGCAGCTGATGTACGGAGGGGGTGAGAAAACCAAGATCCTCCGCAATAATGGGCCGTTTTCCGAGCGCCTGCTCCAGCGTGCGAAAGAAGTCGATGCCGGGACCGGGCTGCCAGCTGCCGCGCTCTGCGGTATTTGCGCCGGCGGGGATGGCATAGTAGGAGTCAAATCCGCGGAAGTGGTCGATCCGCAGTACGTCGTAGAAGCGGAACTGAAACGCAATGCGCCGTATCCACCATCGGTAGCCGTCCTGTTTCATCTTTGTCCAGTCAAAGAGGGGGTTGCCCCAGAGCTGACCGGTCGCCGAGAAGCCGTCCGGAGGGCAGCCCGCCACAGCGATAGGGTGCAGCGTTTCGTCCATCTGAAACTGTCCGGGATCCGCCCATACGTCTGCGCTGTCCTCCGCGGCGTAGATCGGGAGATCCCCAATGAGGGAGATGCTTCGCTTGGCTGCTTCGTCCCTTAGCCGTCGCCACTGCACAGAGAAGAGGAATTGTACGCCCCTCCAGAAGCGGAGCTCATCGGAGAGCTCATCCTGCGCTTCCTTCATGGCCTCCTGCTCACGCTTTTTCAGCGCTGCGGGCCAGCAGCTCCAGGACGCGCCCTGAAAGCGTCCCTTCAGCGCCATGAACAGCGCGTAGTCTTCAAGCCACCACGCCTCCTCCGCACAGAACTGACGGAGTGCAGGAAGCAGGGGATGGTCCTCTGCCCACAGTCGCGTTACAGCGCGACGCAGGACGGACAGACGATGTTCGTAGAGCAACGCATAGTCCACGCGGGCGGGATCATTACCCCAGTTAAGGTTCTCATACTCCTTGCGGAGCAGCAGCCCTGCTGCACGAAGCTCCTCGAGATCTATCAGATAGGGGTTTCCTGCAAAGGAGGAGCAGGACTGATAGGGAGAGTCCCCGTAGCCTGTGGGTCCGATGGGAAGTATCTGCCAGCAGCGCTGTCCTGCCTCTGACAGGAAGTCGAGGAAGGCGCGCGCGTCCGCCCCGAGGGTACCCACACCGCAGGGAGAGGGGAGTGCTGTGATTGGCATCAGTATACCGGAACTTCTCATAAAAATGTGACCTTTCTATGGATGAGCGGCTATCAGCAGCGCGGTGTGCCGATACTCTCGCTGAGGCGGAGTTCAAAGGGAATGGTCTCGTGGAGAGGCGCCGCGCCGAGGCGTATCTGCTGCAAAAGCGCGCTGACGCCGCGCGCCGCAAGCGCTTCTGTATTCTGGCAGACAGTGCTGAGGCGGGGAATGCTGTATTTTGCCGCGGCGATTCCGTCGTAGCCGACGAGGGAGATATCCTCCGGAACCCGGAGCCTCCGGTCGCAGATTGCCCGCAGTGCCCCGAGGGCAATCACATCCCCCAGAGCAAAGATCGCGCTGAGCGCCCCGTTTCGTTTTAAAAGCCGCATGGTCGCCTGATAGCCCTCCTCCATGGAATAGCGGCAGGGCTCGTAGCAGCGATCCAGATCAAAGCAGAGACCATGTTGCTCCATGGCTTGCTGAACGCCCCGGATGCGCCGGTAGCTCACCTGATGGAGTGCAAGACTTCCGCCGATGACACCGATGCTTCGGTGGCCATGCTCCGTGAGACTGTCGATCACCTGTGCCGCCGCGGAGGCATCGTCCGTCGTAAAGCTTGAGAGATTCGGAAAGCCGAGGGCGCGGGCATCGTTTGTCAGGAGCACCGAGGGAGTGCTGAGCTGCGAAAAGCTGTCTTTAAAGTGCTCCAGATCTCCGCCGAGGAAGAGAAAGCCCTTCGGATGGCGGAGCTCCATGAGCCTTGCGGCGTGCTGCACCTCGTCCGCATCCTCATCCAGATATGCGACATAGCTCGCCTCGCCGTTTTGCTGAAAGAGCGACTGACTCCTCTCCAGGATGTCCGCAAAGAGAGGATTCTGTGAACCTTTTACGAGAACTGCGACAGAGGACTGCGCCTGCATCTTCAAAAGCTTTGCGTTGTCGTTCGGGGCAAAGCCCTGTTCTTTAATCACGGCAAGCACCTTCTCCCGCGTCTTTGGATTCACGTCCGGATGCTTGTTGAGCACCCGGGAGACGGTGCTCACACTGTAGCCGGACAGCCGGGCGATGTCTTTGATGGTCATAGCGTTCACCTCCCTGTACTGTGCGGCTCAGCCCTTGACAGCGCCGGACGCCACACCCTTGATGATATATTTTTGGCAGGAGAGATAGAAGACGATTACAGGAATTACTGCCATGATGAGGGCCGCCATAATCGCGCCCATATCCACTCTGCCATAGGAGCCCTTCATGTACTGGACCACAATGGAGATGGTCTTGTACTTGTTGGTATCAAGCACCAGATAGGGCAGAAGAAAGTCGTTCCATATCCACATGGTCTCCAGTATGCCGACGGAGATGTAGGTCGGCTTCATGATCGGAAGCACCACGGAGAAGAACATTCGGAGCGGGGAGCAGCCGTCGATCAGAGCGGCCTCTTCGATCTCAATCGGGATGGACTTCACGAAGCCGCAGAACATGAAGACCGCGAGCCCTGCACCGAATCCCAGATAGATGATGATAATGCCCCAGGGTGTGTTAAGGTGCAGGCGGTCTGCCACCAGAGAGAGGGTGAACATCACCATCTGGAAGGGGATGACCATGGAGAACACGCAGAGCAGGTAGATGGTCTTTGTGACGCGGTTTTTCACACGGGTGATGAACCACGCGCACATGGAGGTGCATACCAGGATCACGAGCACAGAGCCCACCGTGATAAAAACGGTCCAGCCGACAGCTTTCAGAAAGCCGTACTGTCCCATCGCGGCGGAGTAGTTGTCGAGACCCGTGAAGGTGCTCTCATTCGGGAGCTCAAAGGGCTTCAGGTTGATGAAGGACTTCTTCTTGAAGGAGTTGAAGAACACGATGATGATGGGAAGAATGTAGAAAAGGCACAGAAAGGTGAAAAAGCCTGTGCCGATATTGTTCAGCGTTTCTTTTCTTTTCGTCACTGCTGTACCTCCTTGGAGCGGGTGGCGCGAAGCTGAATCAGCCCGATGCCGACGACCAGGATGAAGAAGATGACGGCCTTCGCCTGTCCGACGCCCTCCCAGCCGACGCGGCCGTAGAAGGTATTGAAGATATTCAGCGCCAGCATTTCAGAGAGCTTCGAGGGCTCGCCGGCGGTGAGAGACAGGTTCTGGTCAAAGAGCTTGAAGCCGTTGGTGATGGAGAGGAAGGTGCAGATGGTGATGGAGGGCATCATCATGGGAATGATGACATTTTTCAGTCTCTGCCATCCGTTTGCACCGTCGATCTGCGCCGCCTCCAGCACGCCGCCCGGGATGGACTGCAGCCCTGCGATGTAGATGATCATCATATAGCCGATCTGCTGCCATGAGACCAGTATCACCAGTCCCCAGAAGCCGTACCACTGGTTCAGGGCGAGGGCCTTGCCGTAGCCCGCCAGTATGCCGTTGAATATGAGCTGCCAGATGTAGCCCAGCACGATGCCTCCGATGAGATTCGGCATGAAGAAGACCGTGCGGAAAATGTTGGTGCCCCTAAGCTTCTGTGTCAGCGCCAGTGCGATCGCGAAGGCAATGACGTTGATGACCGTGAGAGAGACAATTGCGAAGAGGGCGGTGTACCAGAAGGCGTGGCGGAATATGCTGTCCTGAAAGGCGAGGACGTAGTTTTCAAATCCCACGAAGCGCGCGTCGGTGACTGTTGTGAACTCGCAGAGCGAGAGCCAGAGCCCCATGGCAAAGGGCGCCAGAAAGCCGATGAAAAAGGCGATCATGGTGGGCAGAAGAAAGATGGGAAAGTAGCGTTTTATGGCTTTCTCCACGGAGTGGCCTCCTTTCTCAGGGAGAAATCGGAAGTGAAATGTCCTGATCAATCAGAAATGGCGGGCGGGCCGAAACTCCCACCCGCCAAACGGTGTGCATTCTACTGATATTACTTCGCCGCTGCTGCCTCGGTGGCCCAGCCATCTACAAAGCTGGTCACGACAGCCTTCCAGTTATCGTCGCTCTGATCTGCCGCGTAGCTTGTGAGCGCGGAGCCCACGCCGTTCTTCCACTCCTCGGAGGGGATATGGTTGAAGACCCAGGACACGGCATATTTGCCGGAGGCGACAGATTCATTCATCTTGTTATTCAGAATGTTTGCGGTCTCCTTGGCGTTCTTGAACGGGGAGATAAAGCCCATCTCCTCTGCCATGGCAGTTGTGCCCTTGTCGGAGGTCACGCACCAGTTGATGAAGTCCAGCGTTGCCTTTACAGCTTCCTCGGAGGCCTTGGCGTTGACGCACCAGTAGTTCTCGGTTCCAATGCAGAGGCCCTGTTTGTCCTCGCCGTCTACGCCGATGTAGATCGGGATGATGTCGAGCTTTGAGGCGAGCTCCTCGCCGCCCTGCTCCAGGATATTTTTGTACTCCCAGGTTCCGTTCTGATAAAAGACGGCCTGCCCGGTGACAAATTCTGCGGTGGAGTCGTCAGCGGTCTTCGTGGAAAGAAGACCCGGCTCGCAGGTCGCGTTGTTGATGTAGAGATCCCAGATCTGGCGGTAGTTGTCAAGATAGCTGCCCTTGATCTCTGCCGGAGTTCCCTCGTAGCCCTCGTCCTTATACTCATAGTAGAGCGGAAGGTTGGCGAGGTGGGTCTTGAAGCGCCAGTCGGAGGAGCCGTCCATACCTGCGGAGGTGAAAGCGGAGAAGCCGAGCTCGTCCTTTCTCGCGCTGATGTCCTCAACGATTTTTTTAAAGGAAGCAAAGTCCTTGATATCTGCGGTGCTGTAGCCTGCCTTCTCCAGCAGCTCGCTGTTCACGATGATGCCATAGCCCTCATAGACATAGGCAAGCCCCAGCATTTTGTCGCCGTCCATCAGCTTGAAGTCGTCGCTGGTCAGCTCTCCCTCAACGGCAGTGCCGCTTAGATCCTGGCAGTAGTCCTTCCATGCCGCGAGGCCCACAGGTCCATTTACCTGGAAGAGAGTCGGCGCCTCAGATTTGGACATCTCCGCCTTCAGTGTCGCCTCGTACTGGCCGGAGGCTGCGGTCTTCACGATGACCGGAACACCGGTCTCCTCCGTGTAGGCCTTTGCGAGCTCCTGCCACTGCGTATCTGCCTCAGGCTTGAAGTTCAGGTAGTAGACAGAAGCGCCGTCCGCCTTCTTGTCGGCCGATCCTGAAGCTGTGCTTCCGGAGCCGCCGCAGCCTGCCAGAAGAGAGAGGGAGATGGCCGCGCCGAGTCCCATTGTAAGTAGATTCTTCTTCATTTCATATACCTCCTTAAAATAGTTGCCTGATTACTGATGCAGTGCGAAGAGACCGATTCCGGAATATCACTGGAGGGATATGGCGGAGTGTTTGGGCAGTACTCTGGACGACTGCATTCTGCGTTCCGGAAACTTATGACAGATCGTTGCTTTCCTGCTTCTGGTAACGGTTCCGGAAACGTTACCAGAAGGCTGCTAAGCTGATATTACGCCCTGTTGTCAGGACAATCAAGAAAAAGAATTATATTTTCTTGATTTTGTATAGTCTCACAATTTTCTGCGCGGCTATTTGTGCAGAATTTTGGGTTTCTTGTGCCCTTCAGCAGAATATTTCAGATGATTATTACTGATTGGAATGATATACTGAAAACAATTAGCAGGTTCAAACTGAGGCGGAGATTTGATGTTGAGTATTTCATCTGCCTTTGAGCCGGGAGCGAGGCAAAGCGGAGGTGAAACAGAGACTGAGGGAGGCGTACCCGGAAGGGATGTCCTTAGAGGTGGCGGATGTGTGATGAATAAGAAGTGGAAGATGCTGGCACATGCCTGTGTGGTTCTGTGTCTGGGGATTGTCTATCTGGAATTTGTCAGAAGAAGCGGATATGGCATTCCCTGCTTATTTCATCAGTGCACAGGCCTTGAGTGTCCGGGCTGCGGGATGACACGGGCCATGATTGCGCTTTTGCACTTCGACCTGAAAGCTGCGTGGAGGATGAACGCGCTGTCCGTGACGCTGCTGCCGCTGCTGCTTCTGTATCTCTTATTCCGCAAGCTGAAACAACGGCGGACGGATGAGCTGCAGTTCAGTGTCGCGGAACTTCTGCTTTTGCTGATCCTGCTGATTGGGACACTTGCATATGGCGTACTGCGAAATTTATCTTAAAAGAAGGGGGACTACAACCACATGAAGTTTTGTTCGAATTGCGGAAAACCAGTGGACGCGACGGCAAAGTTCTGCATGAACTGCGGAGCGCCGCTGCATCATGAGACGGCGGGGGGCGCTGCACCGCAGGAGAGAGCACCGCAGGAAAACCAGATGGATCAATCCGTTCAGGAGGCTCGGCAGCAGGTTCAGAACACGCAGCAGCAGGCGGCACAGGGGGACGCAGCCGGGTGGTCGCAGCAGAGCCAGAGCGCGAGTACACAGCAGACGCAGAATACACAGCAGGCTCAGAACACGCAGCAGGACCAGTATACACAGACAAAAGAGGGAGCCGCTGCAGAGCAATCGTCGCAGCAGAATCAGTATACACAGGTAAATCAGGAGGCTGCTGCGAGACAATCGTCGCAGCAGAATCAGTATACACAGGTAAGTCAGGGAGCCGCCGCGGGACAATCGGCACAGCAAGACCAGTATACACAGACAAATGAGGGAGCTGCCGCGGGGCAATCGTCGCAGCAGAATCAGTATACACAGGCAAGTCAGGGAGCTGCTGCAGGGCAATCGTCGCAGCAGAACCAGTATACACAGGCAAGTCAGGGAGCTGCCGCGGGACAATCGGCACAGCAGAATCAGTATACACAGGCAAGTCAGGGAGATGCCGCAGGGCAATCGTCGCAGCAGAACCAGAACAGCTGGCAAAAGCAGGGGCAGGAGGCATTCAACGATTTCAGCAAAGCTGCCGGCGACAGGGCGACGGAGTGGACCGATAAGGCAATGAAGGGGCTGGATGGTCTCCCACCCACCGCGGTGCGTTTCTTTTGTCTGGCAGTGCTGTTTGTGCCGCTGGCGCTGGGGATCATCCTTTTCCCGCTGGAGCAGCTTCAGGAACAGATGTACTGGTACGATGGCCCATACATGCTGGTAGGCTTTCTTATGGGGCTGCTTCGTGCGGCAGCCATCATTATCACGCTCATCGGCGTCGGGCTGGCGGCCCGGGAGTTCCTGAAAGGACAGAGTGCGGGCGAACCCGGTGAGACCGGACGCAGCGTAGACAGGATGCTTCCGCTTATCGGAGCAGTGTTTGCGCTTCTTGCCTGCGGGGGCCTGCTTGGAATTCGTCCTCTGTGCCTTTTTCTGGTGCTGGCGGCAATCATCGGCGTCTACCTCCTGATCACACAGCAGGACAGTCTCTCCCGGGCTGCGGGAGCCGGTGCGGGTATGGCTGCTGCCGGCGGGCAGCCCGCTCCAGGCTCGGATTTTGACGGAAAAGGGCTGGAGTATCTGGGCTACAGTCTGCTTGCCGCTGTCGTGAATAGTGTGACCTGCGGCATCGCGTGGCCGTGGATGCAGTGCAGGATCGTAAAGTGGCGCAAGAATCACACGCTCATCGAGGGCAGACGCCTGGACTTCAACGGCACAGGCGGGCAGATGTTCGGTCTCTATATCAAGTGGGTACTGCTCTCGCTGGTGACCTGCGGTATCTACGCGCTCTTTGTTCCTGTGGATTATCTGAAGTGGGAGATGAAGCATACCTTCTATTACGGGGATCAGGCGGTGCTGGATCATGCCGTTCCGGGCTCGGAGTTTGACGGCAATACCTTTGAGTGCGCCGGCTACATGCTCCTCTGCTTTATCATCACAGTCTGCACCTGCGGCCTTGCGCTTCCATGGGCCATCGCATTCATGAAGCGCTGGGAGATGCGTCATAAGCTGATCGGCGGCAGAAGGCTGAGCTTTGGCGGTACCGGTCTTCAGTTCTTCGGTCATTATCTCCTCATTGCCCTCTTCAGTGTGCTGAGCTGCGGCATCTATGCCAGCTGGGGACAGGTGCGGATCTGGAGGTGGATCTACAGGCACTGCAGCTATGAGAATGGATGATCCTCTGTGTGCGAAGCAAGATAATCTATAAAAAAAGCAGAAAAGCACAGATGTGTACACAAAATCCGCGATATAAAGCGCAATATAGTGCTTAATAACTAAGAGAAGAGAGAAGAGATTGATAAAAAATTGTCAAAAGTGTTTGACAAAGCGAAATGGCTCAGATATATTATTGCTATAAGCAATAAAAACAAAGAAATGTGGTTTATCATGTTCAGGCTCAAGGAGGAAAAGAAGCTATGGCTAAGAAAATTGTTCTTGCTGGCGCATGCCGTACCGCAATCGGAAAGATGGGCGGCGGGCTGAGCACAACCCCCGCGGTGGAACTCGGTGCAATTGTCATCCGGGAAGCCATGAAGCGGGCAGGTATTACCCCGGAACAGGTCGATCACGTGTACATGGGTAATGTGCTCCAGGCTGCTCTGGGCCAGAACCCGGCGCGACAGGCTGCGCTCAAGGCAGGTCTTCCCTATACATCCACGGCAGTGACAGTCAATATCGTCTGCGGCTCCGGTCTGAACTGCGTCAATATGGCGGCACAGATGATCCAGGCGGGAGATGCAGATATCGTCGTGGCAGGCGGTATGGAGAATATGTCCATGGCTCCCTATGCGCTGACAAAGGCGCGCTTTGGCTACAGAATGAACAATGCGACGATGATCGATACCATGGTGAACGACGGACTCTGGGATGCCTTCAATGATTATCACATGGGTATTACGGCAGAAAATGTTGCTGAAAAGTATGGTCTGACCCGTGAGGAGCTGGATGCGTTCTCCGCAGACAGCCAGCAGAAGGCCTGCGCTGCGATGGCAGCGGGACGGTTTGACACGGAGATCGTTCCGGTTCAAGTGAAGCAGAAGAAGGCTGTGGTTGAGTTCGCAAAGGATGAGGGGCCGAGAGAGGGCACCACAGTCGAGGGACTTGCGAAGTTAAAGCCGGCATTCAAGAAGGATGGAATAGTCACAGCGGGAAATGCTTCCGGAATCAATGATGGTGCGGCAGCAGTGATCGTGATGAGCGAGGAGAAGGCGAAGGAGCTCGGTGTGAAGCCGATGGCCACCTGGATCGGCGGTGCTCTGGGCGGTGTAGATCCAGCCATCATGGGAATTGGACCGGTGGCGGCGACCACAAAGGCTTTCCAGAAGACAGGCTTCACCATCGAAGACATAGATCTTATCGAGGCAAATGAGGCCTTTGCGGCGCAGTCCGTGGCTGTGGCGAGGGACCTGAAGTTTGACATGTCGAAGGTCAATGTCAACGGAGGCGCGGTTGCGCTCGGACATCCGATCGGCGCTTCCGGCTGCCGCATTCTAGTGACGCTGCTTCACGAGATGCAGAAGAGAGATGCAAAGAGAGGTCTCGCAACCCTCTGCATCGGCGGCGGACAGGGCTGCGCTACAATTGTGGAGAAGTACGAGTAAGTGCAGAGCAGGGGCTCGGTTATCACTTGATGAAAATCAGATATCAGTAGAAACAGGCTGGGTGCGCAGTGCCGAAATTTCGGCACTGCGCGTGGTGCGTTAAGAAGAGTTAAGAAGAAGCGAGGGAAGTTATGGGATATGTAGATTATGAAAGCAAAGGGCAGATCGGAATCATAACCATTAATCGCCCAAAAGCTCTGAATGCTTTAAACAGTGAGGTTCTGGACGAATTAAAGACCGTTGTTGAGAGCGTTGATATGGAAGAAATTCGTTGCCTCATTGTGACCGGAGCTGGGGAGAAGTCCTTTGTCGCTGGTGCTGATATCGCAGAGATGAGCGGACTCAGCGCCGCGGAGGGAGAGGCCTTTGGAAAGAAGGGGAACGATATCTTCCGCATGATAGAGACGCTGCCCGTCCCGGTGATCGCTGCGGTCAATGGTTTTGCCCTCGGTGGCGGCTGCGAGCTCTCCATGTGCTGTGATTTCCGTATCTGTTCGGAGAATGCGATGTTCGGACAGCCGGAGGTGGGACTTGGCATTACTCCGGGGTTTGGTGGCACCCAGCGACTGGCCCGGCTGGTCGGTCCGGGCATGGCGAAGCAGCTCATCTATACTGCAAAGAATATTAGGGCGGAGGAGGCGCTTCGCATCGGCCTGGTGAATGCTGTCTATCCGCCGGAGCAGCTGATACCGGAGGCGGAGAAGCTCGCCGCAAGGATTGCCTCCAATGCGCCGATCGCGGTGCGCGCCTGCAAGAAGGCGGTCAATGAAGGACTGGAAGCAGATATGGATGCCGCAATTGTGCTTGAGGAGAAGCTGTTCGGCAGTTGTTTTGGCACACATGACCAGAAAGAAGGCATGTCTGCGTTTCTGGAGAAGCGTAAAGAGAGAGAGTTTTTGAATCACTGATAAGGGTATCTGTTAAATCTATACATAAATCACTCGTTTTTTGTGGCGGCAATCAGAAATATATAGTATGATGACACGGTAATAAGGAGGAGTATTCTATGAAGGTAGGCGTTATCGGAGCCGGAACCATGGGAGCCGGCATTGCACAGGCATTTGCGCAGGTCGAGGGCTATGAGGTATGCCTCTGTGATCTGAACGAAATCTTTGCCGGAAGAGGAAAGAAGCGTATTGAGGCCAATCTCCAGAAGCGCGTCAGCCGCGGCAAGATGACAGAAGAGGAGATGACGGCAATTCTTGACCGCATTCACACGGGAACCAAATACATCTGCGAGGAATGCGACCTCATTGTTGAGGCTGCCGTTGAGAATATGCAGATCAAGAAGGATACGTTCCGTGAGCTTGCGACTATCTGTAAGAAGGATTGTCTTTTTACTACAAATACCTCTTCACTCTCTATTACGGAGATAGGCGCAGGACTTGACAGACCGGTTACAGGTATGCACTTTTTTAACCCGGCACCTGTCATGAAGCTGGTTGAGGTCAGTGTCGGACTGAATACGCCCCAGGAAATTGCAGATAAGGTCAGTGCTATCTCCGAGGATATCGGGAAGATTCCGGTGCAGATGCGTGAATTTGCCGGATTTGTTGTGAACCGGATCCTGATTCCGATGATCAATGAGGCGATCGGTGTCTATGCGGAGAATGATGTTCCAGCGGAAAAGATTGATGAGGCAATGAAGCTCGGCGCAAATCATCCGATGGGGCCACTGGCGCTGGGAGATCTGATCGGACTCGATGTTGTGCTTGCAATTATGCAGGTGCTGCAGCAGGAGACCGGAGATTCGAAGTATCGCCCGCATCCGTTGCTCAGGAAGATGGTTCGCGGAGGCAGATTGGGAAGAAAGACGGGAAGAGGTTTCTACGAGTATTGAGAAATTGAGAACAGAAATACTGTTCGCGGCTTGGCTTTTCTGCTATAATAATGGGCAGTAATTGTATGGAGACGTTCTGCGGGGATACGAAAGGGTATCCCCGCAGTGATACGTCGAAGTGCGTTAATTATTTAACATGGAGGAAGGATAAATGGATTTCGTATTAGACAAGAAACACGAAATGGCGCGCACGTTATTCAGAGAATTCGCTGAAAACGAAGTGAAGCCGCTGGCTCAGGAGGTCGATGAGACTGAGCGCTTCCCGATGGAGACTGTCGAGAAGATGGCGCGCTATGGCTTCTTTGGTATTCCGATTCCGAAGGAGTATGGCGGACAGGGTTGCGACATCCTCACCTACGCGATGTGCGTTGAGGAGCTCTCCAAGGTATGTGGCACCACAGGCGTTATTGTTTCTGCACACACATCTCTCTGCATGGATCCGATTCTTACCTTCGGAACCGAGCTTCAGAAGAAGAAGTATCTTCCGGAGCTGGCAAGCGGTAAGAAGCTCGGTGCTTTTGGCCTGACTGAGCCGGGAGCAGGAACCGACGCACAGGGACAGCAGACAAAGGCTGTGCTTGACGGAGATGAGTGGGTTCTGAACGGATCCAAGTGCTTCATCACCAACGGTAAGTATGCAGATATCTACATTGTGATTGCCGTTACCGGAACTGTCGAGAAGCGCGGCAGAATGATGAAGGAGATCTCTGCGTTTATCGTTGAGAAGGGAACTCCGGGCTTCACCTTCGGCGTGAAGGAGAAGAAGATGGGTATCCGCGGCTCTGCTACCTATGAGCTTATTTTCCAGGACTGCCGCATTCCGAAGACTGCTCTGCTCGGACAGAGAGGCAAGGGCTTCAACATTGCCATGCACACGCTGGATGGCGGACGTATCGGTATTGCTTCTCAGGCTCTCGGCCTTGCGGAGGGCGCCCTTGAGAGAACCGTTGACTATGTCAAGGAGAGAAAGCAGTTTGGCCGCTCCCTTGCACAGTTCCAGAATACACAGTTCCAGCTTGCAGATATGGCGACAGAGGTCGAAGCTGCACAGCTTCTTGTGTACAAGGCAGCTATGGCGAAGCAGACCCAGAAGCAGTATGGTATGGAGGCTGCAAAGGCAAAGCTCTTCGCAGCAGAGACTGCTATGGCAGTCACCACAAAGTGCGTACAGCTGCACGGCGGCTATGGCTATATCAGAGAGTATGATGTTGAGCGCATGATGCGTGACGCGAAGATCACGGAGATCTATGAGGGAACCTCTGAGGTTCAGCGCATGGTCATTTCCGCAAACTTACTGAAATAAATTAGGAGGGACAGATCGTGAAAGTTATCGTATGCATTAAGCAGGTTCCGGATACAAAGGGAGGCGTTGCATTCAACCCGGACGGAACACTGAACAGAGCAGCAATGCTGGCTATCATGAACCCGGATGATAAGGCAGGCCTCGAGGCGGCGCTGAGACTGAAGGACGAGTGTGGAGCAGAGGTCACTGTGCTCACGATGGGTCTTCCGAAGGCGACTGATATGCTGCGTGAGGCTTACGCAATGGGCGCTGACAAGATGATCCTTGTCACCGACAGAGTGCTCGGCGGCGCAGATACCTGGGCCACCTCCAGTACGATTGCAGCTGCAATTCGTAACCTCGAGTATGATCTCATCATCACCGGCCGTCAGGCAATTGATGGCGATACCGCACAGGTCGGCCCGCAGATCGCGGAGCACCTTGGCCTTCCGGTTATCTCCTACACTCAGAATCTGAAGATCGAGGGCGATTATGCGATTGTTCAGCGTCAGTTCGATGACAGATATCATGTGCTTAAGGTGAAGCTTCCCTGCCTCTGCACTGCTCTGGCAGAGCTGAATGATCCGCGCTACATGACTGTCGGCCGCATCTTTGATGCCTTTGATGAAGAGGTTACAACCTGGGGAAGAGCGAATCTGCCCACCCTTCAGGATAAGGATATGGGACTTGCAGGTTCTCCGACAAAGATCGCGAAGGCCTCCGATAAGGTCAAGAAGGGCAAGGGAACCAAGGTCAATCTTGATGCTGAGGCATCTGTAGCATATCTTATGGAGCAGTTAACCAGTAGGCACGTTATCTAAAATAATCTGAAAAGTGGTGAGGGAAAAATGAACTTAGAAGAATATAAGGGAGTATATATCTTTGCCGAGCAGGTCGATGGCAGAATCAGTGGTATCGCATTTGAGTTAATCGGCAAAGCAAAGGATCTGGCAGCAGATCTGAAGACAGAGGTTACCGCAGTTCTGATCGGTTCTGAGATGGAGGAGCAGGTCAAGGAGCTTGCGGAGTACGGTGCAGATACAGTTATTGTGGTGGACGATCCGGAGCTCAAGGAGTACAGAACGGAGCCGTACACCCATGCACTCTCCGAGGTGATCAATACCTATAAGCCGGAGATTGTTCTGATCGGTGCTACACCGATTGGTCGTGACCTCGGCCCGAGCGTCTCCGCGAGAGTCGCTACCGGACTTACTGCAGACTGCACGAAGCTTGATATCGGTGATTTCCCGCTGGTTGTCGTTCCGGGCAAGGAGCACGAGCAGAAGCATAATCAGCTGCTCATGACCCGTCCGGCTTTTGGCGGAAACACGATCGCAACCATCGCTTGCCCGAATAACCGTCCGCAGATGGCGACTGTTCGCCCGGGTGTTATGCAGAAGAGAGAGAAGCAGGAAGGCAGAAAGTGCGATGTTGTGAAGTTCAACCCGGGCTTCACTCCGAATGAGAAGTATGTTGAGATTCTTGAGGTAGTCAAGAAGATCAGCGATACCGTTGACATTATGGACGCAAAGATCCTCGTATCCGGTGGCCGTGGTGTGGGAAGTCCCGAGAACTTCAAGATTCTTGAGGATCTCGCAAAGGCAATCGGCGGAGAGGTCTCCTGCTCTCGTGCGGTGGTTGATGCAGGCTGGAAGCCGAAGGATCTTCAGGTCGGACAGACAGGAAAGACCGTTCGTCCTCAGGTGTACATTGCCTGCGGTATCTCCGGTGCGATCCAGCATCTGGCAGGTATGGAGGAGTCCGATCTCATCATTGCGATCAATAAGGATGAGGACGCTCCGATCTTTGATGTGGCAGATATCGGCATCGTCGGCGATCTGAACAAGATCGTTCCGGCGCTGGCAAAGGAGATCAGCGCGTTTATTGCAGCAAAACAGTAATGATAAAGCCATTGAGAAGGGCCATTGCATATTTGTGCAGTGGCCCTTTTTCGTTGTCATATTTTATTGCTGCTATTGTTAATAAAAAGACTTAACTTTACTTTTGTCTGAAACTTGCCTAAACTTTTAATTAATTATAGTTTCTATCAAAGGAGGAGCGTCTATGAAAGTCGGAGTCATTGGTTCCGGAACTATGGGCAGGGGTATCGCACAGACCTTTGCCCAGGCAGACGGATATGAGGTGTATCTCTGTGATGTCAATGAGCTGGTTGCCGGAAGAGGAAAGCGGCGCATTGAGGCGCGGCTCAGGGACAGAGTGGAGCGCGGCAGAATCTCTCAGGAGGAGATGGATCGTATCATGGGAAATATACGAACCGGTACGAAATATCTCTGCCTTGAGTGCGATCTTGTGGTTGAGGCCTCCGTTGAGGATATGCAGGTCAAGAAGGATATATTCAGGGAGCTGGAGGGAATTTGCAAGAAGGACTGTATTTTTGCAACCAATACGAGCTCGCTCTCCATCACGGAGCTGAGCCAGGGACTTGACCGTCCTGTCATCGGGATGCATTTCTTCAATCCGGCTCCGGTCATGAGGCTGATTGAGATCTGCGTAGGCATGAATACACCGCAGGAGATTGCCGATAAGGTCAGTGCGATTGCAGAGGATATTGGAAAGAGACCGCTGCAGATGCCGGAGTTCGCAGGCTTTGTTGTGGATCGCATTCTGATTCCGATGATCAATGAAGCGATTGGCATTTATGCAGAAAATGATGTCCCGGTGGACAGAATTGACGAGGCAATGCGGCTCGGGGCCAATCACCCCATGGGACCGCTGGCGCTCGGAGATCTGATCGGACTCGATGTCGTACTGAAGATCATGCAGGTGCTGCAGGCAGAGACAGGAGATCCGAAGTATCGCCCGCATCCACTGCTCAGAAAAATGGTGCGCGGCGGCAGGCTGGGAAGAAAGAGCGGACAGGGCTTTTACTCCTATCCGGAGAAATAAGGCTTCCATGAAATGCTAATTTGTGCTACACTTGCACCATTATCATTTTTTGGGGGTGTTCCATGGACCGCGAAAATTTTAAGTCCCGCATTGGCTTCATTCTGGTCAGTGCAGGCTGTGCAATTGGCATCGGAAATGTATGGAAGTTTCCCTATGTTACCGGGGCGAATGGGGGAGGTATCTTTGTCCTGTTCTATCTGCTCTTTCTGATTATCATGGGGCTTCCCATACTCACGATGGAATTTGCTGTGGGACGCGCGTCGGGAAAGAGCGCGGTGCTGGGCTATAAGGCACTTGAGCCCAAGGGATCAAAGTGGCATATTCACGGCTGGTTCGCGCTGGCTGGCTGCATCATCCTGATGATGTACTACACGACTGTCTCCGGCTGGATGCTCGCTTACTTCGTGAAGTTTTTGGCCGGAAGCTTCAGAGGCATACAGACGGAGGCAGTGGACAGCGTTTTCGTCGATATGCTGGCGAATCCCATGGAAATGGGCCTTTTTATGACTGTCACGGTGCTGGGCGGCTTTTTGATCTGTTCTCTGGGCCTTCAGAAGGGCTTGGAGCGTGTCACCAAGGTGATGATGTGCGGTCTGCTGGGACTCATTCTGGTGCTGGCGGGACACAGTCTCATGCTTCCGGGAGCCGCAGAAGGCGTGCGCTTTTACCTGTTGCCGGACGCCGGGAGGGCAGCGGAGCAGGGCCTAGGCAAGGTGATCACCGCGGCGATGAATCAGTCCTTCTTCACCCTGAGTCTCGGTGTCGGTGCAATGGAGATCTTTGGAAGCTATATGGGGAAGGAAAAGAGCCTCGCGGGCGAGGCGGCCTGGATCTGTGTGCTGGATACTTTCATCGCGCTGGCTAGTGGTCTGGTCATCTTTCCGGCCTGTTTCAGCTACGGTGTGGAGACCAATTCCGGCCCGGCGCTTATCTTTATGACTCTGCCGCGCGTATTTGTCAATATGGCGGGAGGCAGACTGTGGGGGACGCTCTTCTTCCTCTTCATGACCTTTGCGAGCTTCTCGACCGTCATTGCAGTTTTTGAAAATCTGCTCGCGAACTGCATTGACAATTTCGGCTGGGACAGAAAAAAGGCTGTGCTGATCTGCTGCAGCTTCATCCTGGTTGCGAGTATTCCCTGTGTGCTGGG
The DNA here is from genome assembly GCA_003014445.1 of Fusobacterium naviforme. Lineage (GTDB taxonomy): Bacteria > Bacillota > Clostridia > Lachnospirales > Lachnospiraceae > Moryella > Moryella indoligenes. Next base: position 595,028 of record PYGH01000001.1, read on the forward strand.
TTATAATCTCTGGAGCGATGTGCATCTCATCGGAGGAAGGGATGTGCTGGACAGCGAGGACTTCATTGTCTCGAATCTTCTATTGCCGTTGGGCTCCCTCGTCTTCCTTCTGTTCTGTGTCACGAAGTGGGGCTGGGGCTTTGACAACTATCTAAAAGAGGCCAATACAGGCGAGGGCCTGAAAATGTCTCCACTCTGGAAGAATTACTTCCGTTTTGTCCTGCCGCTCCTGATTCTTGTGATTCTGGTGCAGGGGCTGAAATAAATATGGTAAAATAACGAGGAAAGACTCCCCCGCGCTTGCGCGGGAGGAGTCTTGACGACAAAACCCATCGAGCGGAAGCGAGATGGTAAATAACGAGGAAAGACTCCTCCGCGCTTGTGCGGGAGGAGTTTTGACGAGAAAACTCATCGAGCGGAAGCGAGATGGTACAATGCAACAGGCCTGCGTCCCGGATTTCGGGATGCAGGCCTGTTTGCTATAGAGAACAGTATGTGCCTCCTGTGGTGTCAACCCTTATGCAGCAGCTCTTTTCCGGAGATTCCCGGTTTCGTCATCTCGTAGGGATCCATGATGACTGCCAGCTCCTCTTCAGAGAGTATGCCCTTTTCCACGACGAGCCTGCTCACAGGAACGTGCGTTTTTAGCGCTTCCTTTGCGATGTCAGCGGCCTCTGTGTAACCGATGTGGGGGCAGAGGGCGGTGACTGTACCGATGCTGTTGTTCACCATCTCCCGGCAGTGATCTTCATTTGCAGTGATACCAACAATGCAGTTGTCAATTAAAGTATCAACAGCATTTCCCATCTGATCAATAGATTGGAAGAGGCTGTCAAAGACGACGGGCTCGAAGGCATTCAGTTCCAGCTGTCCCGCCTCAGCGGCCATTGCAATGGTGACATCGAAGCCGATGATACGAAAGGCTACCTGACTAATAACCTCGGGAATGACAGGATTAACTTTGCCGGGCATGATAGAGGAGCCGTTCTGTTTTGCAGGAAGATTGATCTCTCCCATGCCGGTGCGTGGGCCTGAGGACATGAGGCGCAGGTCATTGGCGAGTTTTGAGACAGCAATCGCAGCATTTCGCACAGCACTCGACACTGCAGCAAAGCAGTCAATATTTTGAGTGGCGTCGATCAGATCCTCAGCCTGTGTAAATTCTGTACCTGTCACCTGGGAGAGAATGGGGGCAATGTTGTGGAAGTAGTGGAGATCCGCATTCAGGCCGGTGCCGATGGCGGTTGCGCCCATATTGATGACGCGGAGCTCGCTCTCATTCCGGCGCAGGCGACTTAAGCTGCGCTCCACAGCAGAGGCATAAGCCCCGAATTCCTGACCTAGGCGGATGGGAACCGCGTCCTCCAGCTGTGTACGCCCCATTTTTAATATGTGGTCAAACTCACTCTCCTTCACGCGCAGTGCAGTCTCAAGCCGATGAAGTTTCTTTTCCAGATCCTGAAGCAGCACCAGTGTGGTCATCTTGCCGGCGGTGGGAATGACATCATTGGTGGACTGACCGAAATTCACGTGGTCATTGGGATGTACTACAGCGTAGTCTCCCAGTGTGCCGCCGAGTAATTCTATGGAGATATTGGCAATGACCTCATTTGCATTCATGTTGATTGAAGTGCCCGCACTGCCCTGAATGGGATCCACTATGAAATCCTCGTGGTATTTTCCGGCGATAATCAGATCACAGGCGCGCTGAATGGCCTCGGCAATTGTCAGATCCAGAACACCGGCCTCAGCATTTGTGATGGCGCAGGCCTTCTTGAGCCTGGCGAGGTTCCGTATCATCTCCGGGTGCAGACGGGTAGCGGATATGGGAAAGTTCTCCTTGGCGCGCAGAGATTGCACACCATAATAGGCACTGGCTGGAACTTCTTTCGTACCAATGGAATCCTGCTCGATGCGATATGTCTTCTTATCAGTTGTTGGTTGATGCATGCAATACCCTCCCTTATTAGCAGATAGAGCGCAACATGGCTACTGAGCATATCATAGCCTGTCAGGCCAATATATTCAAACACATTCAGACAGATCCTCACAGTCAAAGAGATATGACAGGCAGTGTTTACTGAAAAACTATCTCGTCGCCTGCAGCAGCTCACACGATACTGTACTTTCAAAAAGTGTCAAAAAATTGACTATTCTTGCATATTCCTTGTGTGTTTTATACAATAGAACACGTGAGTGTCCTGTGGGAAGGTGCGGTAAAAGCTGAGGTGTCCACGAAATTACAGCACAGCCAGGCGCTTCGCATAAATCATGAGAGGAGTGCAGTATGAGCAGATTGGAACTTGACGTGCCATCAAGACCGCGGCTTGTGATAGAGCAGCTCTATCAGGATTTGGAGCGACGGATAGAATCAAGTCCATCGGGCCTTTGTCCCGTTGACATCACCCGTGCCTTTCTGGAGCTATGCCGTACCGCATCATGTGGCAAGTGTATCCCGTGCCGCATCGGTGTGTGGCAGCTGAAAAATCTCCACACGGATGTTATGAACGGGATTGCGACCATGGAGACGCTGGATCTCATCGAGGAGCTGGCAGTGTCAATTTGTGAGAGTGCGGATTGTGCCATTGGCTATGAGGCGGGCCAGCAGGTACTGAACGCATTGCGCGGTTGCAGAGATGACTATGAGTCTCATGTGAAGAATCGCCGCTGTCTGTGTCAGCCTAAGGATCCGGTGCCCTGCGTGGAGCTCTGTCCTGCGCATGTGGACGTCCCGGGCTATGTGGCGCTGGTTGCGGAGGGAAGATATGCGGACGCAGTTCGCCTGATCCGAAAGGACAATCCTTTCCCGACGACCTGTGCCTTTATCTGTGAGCATCCCTGTGAGGCACGTTGCCGGAGGAATATCATAGACAGCCCCATTAATATCCGTGGTCTGAAGCGCGTGGCCTCAGACAATGCGGGTGAGGTGGAGCCGCCGGCGTGTGCGGCCTCCACAGGTAAGAAGATTGCGATTGTAGGTGGCGGCCCCGGAGGACTGAGTGCAGCGTACTACTTGCAGCTGATGGGACATCAGACTACGCTTTTTGAGATGCGTGAGAAGCTTGGGGGGATGCTGCGCTACGGCATTCCAAACTATCGCCTGCCAAAGGACAGACTGGATGAGGACATTAACGCCATTCTGAAGACCGGGGTGGAGGTAATCCACGGAAAGCGTATCGGTGAGGAGATCACGATCCAGAGCCTGCGCTCAAGCTACGATGCAGTGCTTATTACCATAGGCGCGAGTACGGATAAGAAACTCGGAATCGAGGGCGAGGAGGCAGAGGGCGTGATCTCCGCAGTCAAATTCCTGCGGGAAACCGGTGAGAGAGCGACCATGGATTTAAGCGGTCAGGAAGTATGTATCATAGGTGGCGGCAATGTCTCCATGGACGCGGTGCGCACTGCAGTGCGTCTGGGAGCTAAAAAGGTGAGTATCGTGTACCGGCGTCGCGTAGCGGATATGACCGCACTGCCCTCGGAAATTGAGGGGGCCATAGCAGAGGGCGTCGAGGTGAAGACACTCATGGCGCCGGAGCGGATTGAGCGGGATGAGAATGGACGGGTTTCCGGAATATGGGTGATTCCGCAGATGATCAGTAAGATCAGGGATGGTCGCGCGAGCGTGCGGCCAACGGGCGAGGAGAGTGTGTTTCTGCCTTGTCAGACTCTGATTGTGGCCATCGGACAGGATATTGAGTCGCAGCATTTCCGTCAGGCCGGTATCCCTGTGGAGCGTGGGAAGATCATGAGTGAGCGCTTCGGCGGTTTTGAGAATATACCGGGCGTATTCGCGGGAGGCGACTGTGCATCCGGTCCATCCACCGTGATTAAGGCAGTGGCCGCCGGCAAGGTGATCGCAGCAAATATCGATGAATATCTGGGCTATCATCACAGCATTGGCTGTGATGTGGAGATTCCTGCGCCAAAGATTGCAGACAGGCCGCCCTGTGGCAGAGTGAATCTCACAGAGCGCGAGGCAGGAGAGCGTGTGCATGATTTTGAGGGGGTTGAGAATGGTATGAGCCGTGCAGAGGCCTGCCAGGAGGCGGGACGTTGCCTGCGCTGCGACCACTATGGCTATGGAAGTCTGAAAGGAGGCAGGGCGCGAATATGGTAAATCTTACGATTGATGGTATTCAGCTTGCCGTCCCGGAGGAGACGACAATACTGGAGGCGGCGCGGACAATCGACATAGAGATTCCAAGTCTCTGCTATCTGAAGGGAATCAATGAGATTGGGGCATGTCGCGTGTGCTGTGTTGAAATCGAGGGAATGGATCGTCTTGTGACAGCCTGCAATGATACCGTGAAGGAGGGCATGGTGGTTCGCACCAACAGCCCGAAGGTCAGGAGAGCACGGAAAAATAACATACAATTTATACTGTCCCAGCATGATTGCCAGTGCACAAACTGTGTGCGCAGCGGAAACTGTCAGCTGCAAAAGCTGGCAAACGACCTGAACATTATAGATGTCCCTATGCTGCGCTGGGTGGAGGATCTGCCCTGGGATATGAATTTCCCTTTGATCCGGGACACGAAGAAGTGCATTAAGTGTATGCGCTGTATACAGGTCTGTGATAAGATTCAGGATTTGAAGGTGTGGGATGTAGCCAATACCGGCTCCCGCACGACAATCGGTGTGCGCGGCGGCAGGAAGATAAGCGATGTTGCCTGTTCACTCTGCGGCCAGTGCATCACGCACTGTCCCACCGGTGCGCTGAGAGAACGGAACGACACGGAGAAATTCTGGGATGCGGTTGAGGATCCGGATAAAATTGTTGTGGTACAGGTCGCACCGGCAGTGCGGACAGCACTCTGCGAGGGCTTGTCGGTGGCACCGGAGGAATTACCTGTCGGAAAAATACTGGATCTGATGAAACGACTGGGAGCGGATTATGTATTTGACACGGCATTTTCCGCAGATCTCACGATCATGGAGGAGGTCAGTGAATTTCTGCATCGCTTTAAGATGGGAGATCTACGGGAACAGCCCATGTTCACCTCCTGTTGTCCGGGCTGGGTACGTTTCATCAAATCACAGTACCCTCATCTGGTAAAGCAGCTCTCCAGTGCGAAATCTCCGCAGCAGATGTTTGGCGCGGTAATGAAGAGTTACTTCGCAGAGAAGCTTGGCGTAAAGCCGGAGAGGATCTATACAGTCTCCCTCATGCCCTGTGTCGCAAAGAAGGGGGAACGGGAGATGGAGCTCTACTATGGAGAATATGCAGGGCATGATATAGATCTCGTTCTTACGACGCGTGAGGTCGGAAGGCTTATGCGGGAAGCGCATGTGCAGCTCAGATCTCTGCGGGATATTTCCGGGGATACGATTATGCAGGAGGGCTCGGGCGCGGGAGTGATCTTTGGTGCAAGCGGAGGCGTTATGGAGGCAGCGCTCCGCACCGCACATTATATGCTGACCGGAGAAAATCCGGATCCGGACACAATTCATATTGTGAATCAGGCGGACCCCGAGAGCGGTCTTCTGGAGGCAGAGCTCACCATAGGATCGATACCGCTGCGCGCCGCGGTGGTCAGCGGCCTCGGCAATACCCGGCGACTTATTGAGCGAATTGAGCGGGGAGAGGTGCGCTATGACTTTGTGGAGGTCATGGCCTGTCCCGGCGGTTGTGCGGGCGGCGGCGGACAGCCAATTCATCCGGATGGCGGTGATGCGAGGGCGCGCGGTGCGGTGTTGTGTTCCATAGATAAGGGCATGAAGCTTCGTTTTTCTCATGAAAATGCGGATGTTCTGCGTCTTTATGATGAATATCTTGGGGCGCCGATGTCGAGAAAAGCGCATATGCTGCTCCATACGGATCATGAGGTCTGGGAGATGCCGCGCGGAGAGGCTCCTGGAGGAGAAGCTGTGAGTCTTGCCGTGAGAATTGCGAGAAGATAGGAAAAGAAAACAGAAAAAATGAAACAGCCATGTACCTTCGGATATGATTCCGGGTACATGGCTGTTTCGATCAGGGAGGCTGAAGGCGCAGAGGAAGGGAGCTGAAACTCATCCAAGCTGCAGATCTCCGTCCTTCACCCAGCCCATTCTCCGCACAAGGAGATGGATGAGAGGGCAGAGCAGGGCGGGAAGAACAAAGGAGATAAGCAGGAGACCCGCCCAGTCAAAGCCGGTGATGGCAGCCTTGCTGCCATTTGCAATATCACTCATCCAGCCGGTGTACACACCGATCTGTCCCACGAGTCCGCAGGTTCCCATTCCGGAGGAGACCGCGGCGCCGTTCATGCGGAGCTGGAAGAAACAGGTCGCAAGCGGGCCGGTGATTGCCGAGGTGAGGCAGGGCGCGATCCAGACGCGCGGATTCCGCACGATATTGCCCATCTGCAGCATTGAGGTGCCGATTCCCTGGGAGAGAAGTCCGCCCCACTTATTTTCCGGAAAAGAGATCACGGCAAAGCCTATCATCTGTGCACAGCAGCCTGCGACAGCCGCGCCGCCGGCAAGTCCCGTGAGACCGAGAGCTGCACAGATTGCTGCTGAGGAGATCGGAAGAGTCAGGGCAATCCCTACGACAACAGATACCAGTATTCCCATGAGGAAGGGCTGAAGCTCCGTGGCCCACATAATAATATCTCCTACTCTCATGGCAACTTTTCCGAGGGCGGGGGCCCAGAGTGCGGAGAGGGTGATGCCGACGCCGATGGTTACAAGAGGCGTGAGCAGAATATCGACGCGTGTTTCCTTGGAGACTGCCTTTCCGATTTCAGCAGCCAGTATGGCGACAAAGAGCACGGCGAGAGGACCGCCCGCACCTCCGAGTGCGTTGGAGGCGAAGCCCACTGTAATCAGGGAGAAGAGCACCAGAGGCGGGCAGTGCAGCGCGTAGCCGATGGCAACAGCCATGGCCGGGCCGCTCATTGCAGAAGCGAGACCGCCTACAGTGTACTCTGTTCCGGCAATCACTGCGACGGGAGCTGTCAGAGCGCCGATGTGAAATTGTGAGCCTATCGTATTGATAATGGTGCCGATCAGTAGAGAGCAGAAGAGGCCCTGCGCCATTGCGCCGAGCGCATCGATACCGTAGTGCTTTGCTGATATTTCAATGTCCTTACGCTTTAAAAATGCCTTGAGCCGTTCCATACTGTGATTCCTTTCCGGAGACAGGAGGATTCCGGGTATGAGCAGAGCGCCCATGGCCAGAATAATTGCCCGTGAAAACGGAGGTGTCAAGACATATGTATATACCTAAAAAAAGGCGCTGTCAAGAGAAAGCGCCTTCCTGGAATATACTATTTTGTTCTGGGTTTCAGTGATCTTCCCGATATAGCACGCCGAGTGCCGAGAGACGCTCGGACACGCGCTGGAAGGCGGCCTCGTCGGGGCAGAGGAGTGTGTGGAGGTGGATGCCGCTTGTCAGCAGGGAGAGCGGCTTTGTGTTTTTTCCGCGGTGGATGAATTCATCTACATCGTGGCGGCTTGTGAGCTCCAAAAGTCCGGTGAGCTGTCCGTAGAGAGGATGCTCGACGATGACATCCTTTACGGTGCAGCCTTCATCAACCATGGCGTAGAGCTCTGCCTGCATTTCTGTTCCTTCGTGGCGGCAGGCGATGCGGCGGCAGAGCTTGTCTGCGGGCTGCTGTCCGGCCATCAGATAGCCGCGGGGCGTCGCGGCGATATCGTTTCCGGCTGCCCGGAGCAGAGCGACATCGCCCACAATGATCTGTCTGCTCACAGAGAAGCGGCCGGCGAGCGCAGTGGCGCTGAGAGGCCCCTTGCTTTCTGCCAGCAGGGTCAGGATATTCTGTCTTCTCTGTTCTGCCTCCATAGGAGCTCCTTTCTGTGGTAGTGGTGTATAGAGACCGCCATGCAGCCGAGAGCCATATGGGATCTGTGGAATGAATTCAGTATAGCACAGGACAGCATTTTCCTCGATAAGGCTTTTATTTTCTGGAAAAATAAAAAATGTTGCCATGGCAGCACCAGGACTTGCGAGACTGTGATATAGTTGACTTGTAAGAGCTAGAATGGACTTCCGGTATGAGCAGCTGCTCCGGAGCCGGAAATAAGACTGGAGGCGAAATATGGGTTCTGATAAGAGAAAGGTTGTGCTTGTGGGCTGCGGTATGGTGGGAATGAGCTATGCCTATGCGATGATGAACCAGCAGACCTGTGATGAGCTGGTTTTGATCGATTATAATAAGGAGAGGGCCGAGGGAGAGGCGATGGATTTAAATCACGGCCTCGCGTTCTCCGCGTCACATATGAAGATACTGAGCGGGAGCTATGATGACTGTAAGGACGCTGATATCGTGACGATATGTGCGGGCGTCGCGCAGAAGCCCGGGGAGACGCGCATGGATCTGCTCGCGAGAAATACCGCGGTGTTCAAGTCCATCATCGAGCCTGTGACGGATTCCGGCTTTAACGGGATATTTCTCATAGCGACGAATCCTGTGGATGTCATGACAAAGGTGGCCTGCCATCTGTCCGGCTTTAATCCGAAGCGGGTCATCGGAAGCGGCACCTCGCTTGACACGGCGCGGCTGCGCTATCTGGTGGGAAGCTATCTGAAGGTGGATCCGCGCAGCGTGCACGGCTATGTGATGGGGGAGCACGGCGACACAGAGTTCGTTCCGTGGAGTCAGGTCTGCGTATCCACAAAGCCGGTGCAGGAGATTATTGCCAATTCCAATGGAAAATATTCCTTTGAGGAGCTGGAGAAGATAGAGATTGATGTCCGCACTGCCGCGGATAAGATCATCGCCGCAAAGAAGGCGACCTATTACGGGATCGGCATCGCGCTGACGCGTCTCACAAAAGCCATACTGGGCGATGAGAATTCCGTACAGACAGTATCTGCATATCTGCGCGGAGAGTATCACCAGAACGGCGTGTTCGCGGGTGTTCCTGCGATCATCAATGCGAGCGGCGTGCAGTCCGTGCTGGAGTGCCGGATCACAGAGGAGGAGCAGGCAAAATTTGACGCATCCTGTGCAGAGCTGAAGGCAAAGGTGCTGGAGGCGGAGCAGGCGTAAAGCAGCAATTTCGGATTGATAATAGCAGGCCCTGTCAAATGCAGGGAGTGAAGTGCAGCTGTGCGGCGAGACCGTGCGGCTGCTTTTTCCTATGGAGATGATATTCAGGGACGCCTCGTAAAATGGAATTTTGTTATTATAATAGATACAGTTGGAAATATGGCGTAGATGTAATGAAGCGTGTATCCTGTACATATCTGCGTACGATAACATTTACCCCTTGCAGGAGGAAGAGGATGGAAGATAAGCACAGCCATGGAACTTTATATGGGATCGGAGTCGGACCGGGGGATCCGGAGCTCATGACTCTGAAGGCACTGCGCCTTATCAGAGAGCTCCCGGTGATTGCGGTGCCCGGTGAGTGCGCAGAGGAAGCGACAGCTTATCAGATCGCGGTGCAGGCGGCTCCTGAATTGAGACATAAGCAGCTGCTCCCAATTCCTGTGCCCATGAGGCTTAAGAGAGAGGCACTTCAGGAGGTCCACCGGCGCGGCGCGGAGCAGCTTGAGGAAGTGCTGAGGCAGGGGAGGTCCGTCGGCATGCTGTGTCTCGGTGATCCCACGATCTATGCGAGCTTTTCCTATCTTGAAGCTCTGGTCCGGGCAGATGGTTTCGCTACGGAGTATGTGAGTGGTGTTCCATCCTTTTGCGCAGCTGCAGCGGCGCTCGGAGAGCCCCTCGCCAGATGGAATGAGCCGCTTCATATCGTCCCGGCGCTGCATTTTCTGAGGCGCGAGGGGAATTCTGGTGAAGACGGAAACAGCCTGCAGAACAGTGTAGCCGCGCAGCAAAGTGAAAGAGAAAACGCGGCAGGACTTCCCGGAGATGGCACGCTTGTGCTGATGAAGAGCGGGCGCAGTCTCTTAGCTATGAAGGAGCAGCTCGCCGGTTCAGGCAGAAGTCTCATGATGGTAGAGAACTGCGGCCTGCCCGGGGAGAAGAGATATCGCTCGGCAGAGGAACTGCCGGAGCAGGCGGGATATTTTTCTATTGTGATTGCGAGGATAGGGGATGCGACGTAACGATCATTGTAACGTTTCCTGGAATTGAAAACTGAATATGGCCAGATAAACTGCCCTTTCGCCGTCAGATATTGGTCTGACAGCTGGAGGGCAGTTTATTTTATAAAAAGAAGATGTTTCTGCAGAACGAAAAATCTGAGATTCCCGTGAGATATTCCAAAAACAAATTGTTTTTTTAAGTATCTCCAAAACCTTGAGAGTGACACACTTCTGTCCATCTGCTTTGATAGAATTGGACACATAAAGGGTATGATTCAACAATAAAAGTGTGATTCTAATGCCAAAATTTCAATATTAATATGTGATTTGGGGTTGTATTTTTTTGTTCCCTTCAAATATAATAAAAGTGTGATTGGAAACCCTAAAATATCTAATAAAAGTGTGAGAAAAAGAACTATGGAACGGTTGATTATAAATAAGCTACTGGATTGGAAAAATTCCTCCTATCGAAAGCCGCTTATTCTGAAAGGTGTGCGTCAGGTCGGCAAGACGTGGATTCTCAAGGAATTCGGCAAACGATACTATGAAAACACTGCCTATTTTAACTTTGATGAAAACGAAGAATACAAACAGTTCTTCGAGACTACCAAAGATGTTGACCGCATCCTGCAAAACCTGATGTTGGCCAGCGGGCAGAAAATTGAACCTGAAAAAACGCTGATTATCTTCGATGAAGTGCAGGATTGCCCGAAGGTCATCAACTCCATGAAATATTTCTGCGAGAACGCACCGCAGTATCACATTGCCTGCGCAGGTTCTTTGCTGGGGATTGCCCTTGCAAAGCCGTCCTCTTTCCCAGTGGGCAAGGTCAATTTCATGCAGATGGATCCAATGACATTTACCGAGTTCCTTATGGCAAATGGTGACGAGAACCTTGCGAAGTATCTGGAGCAGGTGGATACCATTGAGCCGATTCCGGATGCGTTTTTCAATCCTCTCTATGAAAAATTGAAAATGTATTATGTGACCGGTGGTATGCCGGAGTCAGTTAAGATGTGGACAGAAGCACGAGATGTTGCCGCCATGCAGGAGGCACTGTCAGGCATTATTGGAGCATATGAGCGCGACTTTGCAAAGCATCCTAACCTCAGCGAATTCCCGAAGATTTCAATGATTTGGAAGTCTTTGCCATCCCAGTTGGCGCGAGAAAACAAGAAATTTATCTATAAAGTCGTAAAAGAAGGCGCACGTGCGCGTGAATATGAGGATGCTCTGCAATGGCTTGTTGATGCCCGACTGGTGCATAAAATCTACCGCAGCTCCGCTCCCGGCCTTCCTGTTGCCGCCTACGACGACCTGTCCGCATTCAAAATCTATCTGGTGGATGTGGGTCTGCTCCGTCGTCTGGCTCAGCTTGCTCCTACTGCTTTCGGTGAAGGCAACCGCTTGTTCACCGAGTTCAAAGGCGCTTTGACGGAAAATTTCGTTTTGCAAACTTTGATTACTCAGTTTGAAGTGGTACCTCGTTACTGGATGCAGACAAATCCTCCCTATGAGGTGGATTTCCTGATTCAGAGAGAAAACGATATTTTTCCTGTGGAGGTCAAGTCTGAGGCTAATACCACAAGCAAGAGTCTGAAGAAGTTCAAGGAACTGTTTCCAGATCAGGTCAAGCTCCGAGTTCGCTTCTCACTGGATAATTTAAAACTGGACAATGATGTATTGAACATACCGCTGTTCATGGCAGATCAGGCAGATCGGTTGATTGGGTTGGCGTTAGAAAAGAAGGGCACCTTTGGTCAGTAATAGTTTGTCAACGGAAAAAGGTGCATTTTAACCCATTATATATGTACTGCAGATAAAATGGAGGCAAATATGCAATTATCAGAAATTGGAATCAAGAATTATAGATTGCTTATTGATGCCAAACTGGATGTCGATGCAAAAACAACTCTTATCGTTGGCAGAGACAATACCGCCAAGACTTCATGCAGCTTTAACAATGAGATGAGCAGTTCCTCACTGGATGTGAGGTGACTGACCACTACACTTTATATATTAGGAGGAGGGTTAAGCATTTATGAATACATTTATCTGCTACGAGCGCTGCAGCACATGCAGGAAGGCGCAGAAGTGGCTGGACGGGCATGGAATCGAATACACCGCCAGACCGATCAGGGAGCAGAAGCCGACGGCGCAGGAGCTCTCAATGTGGATCCCACGGAGCGGCAAGAGTGCTGGAAAATTTTTCAACACCAGCGGTCAGCTGTACCGGGGAATGGGGCTTTCCGCCAGAGTGAAGGATATGACGGACGAAGAAATGATCGAACTGCTTTCCACAGACGGGATGCTGGTAAAGAGACCGCTTCTCATTATGGATGGGGATGTGCTTGTCGGCTTTAAGGAAGCGGAGTGGGCAGAGAAGCTGCTGTGACAGAGAGCAGGTCTTTGTGCGGCTTTGCCCTCTTCCAGCCTTGAAATAGCGGGCTCCAGCGTATATAATGACGGAGAATATCCGTCCGCAGCCGGCGGAGGGAAAAGCAGGAGGAAAAAATGGAATACTCAATGGAAAAAATTGTAGCATTGGCAAAATCCCGCGGATTTGTCTACCCGGGCTCTGAGATCTATGGAGGATTGGCGAACACCTGGGACTACGGAAATATCGGCGTCGAACTGAAGAACAACGTCAAGAAGGCGTGGTGGCAGAAGTTCGTGCAGGAGTCTCCGTACAATGTCGGCGTGGACTGTGCGATTCTCATGAACACCCAGACCTGGGTGGCCTCCGGCCATATCGGCAGCTTTTCCGATCCGCTGATGGACTGCAAGAGCTGCCACGAGCGCTTCCGTGCAGATAAGCTCATTGAGGATTACGCAGAGGCGAATCATGTTGAGCTGAAGTCCAGCGTTGATGGCTGGACGCACGAGGAGATGCAGAACTTTATTAAGGAGCATGAAATTGCCTGCCCAAGCTGCGGAAAGAAGGACTTCACCGATATCCGTGAGTTCAACCTTATGTTCAAGACCTTCCAGGGTGTCACGGAGAATGCAAAGAATGTCGTATATCTCCGCCCGGAGACGGCCCAGGGCATTTTTGTCAATTTCAAGAACGTGCAGCGCACCTCCAGAAAGAAGATTCCGTTTGGCATCGGTCAGATCGGAAAGTCTTTCCGCAACGAGATCACCCCGGGCAACTTCACCTTCCGCACCCGTGAGTTTGAGCAGATGGAGCTTGAGTTCTTCTGCAAGCCTGATACGGATCTTGAGTGGTTTGAATACTGGAAGAGCTACTGCATCAAGTGGCTGAAGGATCTCGGAATCAAGGAGGAGAATCTCCGCGCCAGAGATCACGATAAGGAGGAGCTCTCCTTCTATTCCAAGGCGACCACGGATCTGGAGTTCCTCTTCCCCTTCGGCTGGGGTGAGCTCTGGGGCATCGCGGACCGCACCAACTATGACCTCTCCCGCCATCAGGAGGTCTCCGGAGAGGACATGTCCTATTTTGACGAGGAGAGCAAGGAGAAGTATGTTCCCTACGTTGTGGAGCCGTCTCTCGGTGCCGACCGCGTGACGCTTGCCTTCCTCTGCAATGCCTACGATGAGGAGGAGCTTGAGGGAGGAGATGTAAGAACCGTGCTTCATTTCCATCCGGCGCTGGCACCGGTCAAGGTTGCGGTGCTTCCGCTCTCCAAGAAGCTCGGCGAGGGCGCGGAGAAGGTTTATGCTGAGCTCGCGAAGTACTGGCACTGCGAGTACGATGACCGCGGCGCGATCGGAAAGCGCTACCGCAGAGAGGATGAGATCGGAACGCCGTACTGCGTGACCTATGATTTCGAGTCGGAAAATGACGGCGCTGTGACCGTGCGTGACCGCGACAGCATGAAGCAGGAGCGTGTCAGGATCTCCGAGCTGCGCAACTATTTCCTTGATAAGTTTATGTTCTGAGGATTTGCGGAGAGATTGTCAAATATCTACCATTCTTAAATAAATTGTGATATCATCTATAGATTGTAGAGAGCTTATATCAGTACAGTTTTTTCTAGTAGGAGGAAAACATGGCAAGAAAGTGGGTTTACAAGTTTAGCGAGGGAAATGCCGGCATGAGAGAGCTGCTTGGCGGTAAGGGTGCAAACCTCGCAGAGATGACCAACATCGGTCTTCCGGTTCCCCAGGGCTTTACGATCACGACTGAGGCCTGCACGCAGTACTACGAGGACGGTCGCGAGATCAACCCGGAGATTCAGGGACAGATCAATGAGTACATCGTAAAGATGGAGGAGATGACCGGAAAGAAGTTTGGCGATAAGGAGAACCCGCTTCTTGTTTCTGTTCGTTCCGGTGCAAGAGCTTCCATGCCGGGTATGATGGATACCATCCTGAACCTTGGTCTCAATGAGGACGTGGTCAATGTTCTCGCGGAGAAGTCCGGCAATGCGCGCTGGGCGTGGGACTGCTACAGAAGATTCATTCAGATGTATTCCGATGTCGTTATGGAGGTCGGTAAGAAGTACTTTGAGGAGCTCATCGACAAGATGAAGGAAGCGCGCGGCGTGAAGCAGGATGTAGAGCTCACCGCGGACGACCTGAAGGAGCTCGCAAACCAGTTTAAGGCGGAGTACAAGGAGAAGATCGGCAGCGAGTTCCCGTCCGATCCGAAGGAGCAGCTGATGGGCGCCATCAAGGCCGTGTTCCGTTCCTGGGACAACCCGCGTGCAAATGTCTATCGCCGTGATAATGATATCCCCTATTCCTGGGGCACCGCTGTCAACGTTCAGTCCATGGCCTTCGGAAATATGGGAGATGACTGCGGAACCGGTGTTGCATTCACCAGAGATCCTGCTACCGGTGAGAGAGGTCTCTTCGGTGAGTTTCTGACCAACGCACAGGGTGAGGACGTCGTTGCGGGCGTTCGCACGCCGATGCATATCAAGGAGATGGAGCAGAAGTTCCCGGAGGCATTCAAGCAGTTTGTTGAGGTCTGCAAGACTCTTGAGAATCACTACAGAGATATGCAGGATATGGAGTTTACCGTCGAGCACGGAAAGCTCTATATGCTTCAGACCAGAAATGGTAAGAGAACCGCGCAGGCCGCGCTGAAGATCGCGTGCGACCTTGTGGATGAGGGCATGAGAACAGAGGAAGAGGCGGTCGCAATGATTGACCCGAGAAACCTCGATACCCTGCTTCATCCGCAGTTTGACCAGAAGGCTCTGAAGGCAGCGACTCCGATGGGCAAGGGCCTCGGTGCTTCCCCGGGTGCGGCCTTCGGTAAGGTCGTATTTACTGCTGAGGATGCAGTTGAGTGGGCAGAGCGCGGCGAGAAGGTTGTGCTGGTTCGTCTTGAGACCTCCCCGGAGGATATCAGTGGTATGAAGTCCGCGCAGGGTATCCTGACTGTGAGAGGTGGCATGACCTCCCACGCAGCAGTTGTGGCGCGCGGCATGGGCAAGTGCTGTGTATCCGGCTGCGGCGACATCGTGATGAACGAGGCGGAGAAGAAGTTCACCCTTGCGGGCAAGACCTTCAAGGAGGGTGACAGCATCTCCATTGACGGAACAACCGGAAACATCTATGAAGGTGTGATTGCAACGGTTGATGCTACCATCGCCGGTGAGTTTGGCCGCATCATGACGTGGGCAGATAAGTACAGAAGACTGAAGGTCAGAACCAACGCGGATACGCCGACTGATGCAAAGAAGGCACGTGAGCTCGGCGCTGAGGGTATTGGTCTCTGCCGCACCGAGCATATGTTCTTCGAGGCGGACAGAATTGCTGCGTTCCGTGAGATGATCTGCTCCGATACGGTGGAGGAGAGAGAAGCGGCACTGGCAAAGATCCTTCCGTATCAGCAGAAGGACTTTGAGGAGCTCTATGAGGCGCTCGAGGGCTGCCCGGTGACCATTCGCTTCCTGGATCCGCCGCTGCATGAGTTTGTGCCGACCACTGAGCCGGAGATCGAGAAGCTCGCAGCTGCAAAGCACAAGAGCGTTCAGGAGATCAAGGATTATATTGCTTCCCTGCATGAGTTCAACCCGATGATGGGCCACAGAGGCTGCCGTCTGGCGGTCACCTATCCGGAGATCGCTGCGATGCAGACCAAGGCTGTGATCCGCGCCGCGATCGAGGTGCAGAAGAGACACAGCGACTGGACTGTCAAGCCGGAGATCATGATCCCGCTCGTATGTGAGCTGAAGGAGCTGAAGTACGTCAAGAAGACTGTCGTTGAGATCGCAGATGCGGAGATCAAGGCGGCCGGTGCTGCTCTTGAGTATGAGGTCGGTACGATGATCGAGATCCCGAGAGCCTGCCTCACTGCGGATGAGATCGCAAAGGATGCGGACTTCTTCTGCTTCGGAACCAACGATCTGACTCAGATGACCTTTGGCTTCTCCCGTGACGATGCCGGTAAGTTCCTGAACTCCTACTACGATGCAAAGATCTTCGAGAACGATCCGTTTGCGAAGCTCGATCAGAACGGCGTAGGGAAGCTCATGGAGATGGCGATCACACTTGGAAAGCCGGTGAACGAGAAGCTGCACATCGGTATCTGCGGCGAGCACGGCGGAGATCCGTCCTCTGTTGAGTTCTGCCACAGAATCGGTCTCGACTATGTCTCCTGCTCCCCGTTCCGTGTACCGGTTGCGAGACTGGCAGCGGCACAGGCGGCTATCGCAGAGAAGAAGTAATAGAAGTCTGGCTCCTTGAGCCGGATATAGCCTTGAGAACGAAGCGGAGTCCCTTACAGGGGCTCCGCTGTTTTGCTATACAACACTGTTTACGCTGAATATTTGCAGATGATTTTTTCTGTGCAGAAAAGAAGAAGACCAATTTTGAGAGAAAAGGAAGATACGTCTGTATATTTTCGGGAGATAATGTGGTAAACTGATAAAAAATAAAAATATTTGAAAGCGGAATTACAGCAACAGAATTTCCGGCTCAGAAAAGGAGGCAATATGAAGCGACTCAGAATCGTCACAGCATGCCTGCTGTCCCTTACTCTCGGCGTCGGCCTGACAGCCTGCAGCGGAATCCCCGATTTTACAGCTTCCTCCGCAGCAGAGAGCTCCGAAGCGTCCGCACAGAGCAGGGGGGAGAAGCCGGGTAAGGCGAAGGATGGCGAGGCGCTCAGCGGGCAGTCACAGGAGCAGTGGATCTATGAGAATCCTGCACTTGGCTACCGGCTGAATCTCCCGCTTCAGTATCAGGAGCTCATCGAGATAGAGAATACGGAAAACTGTGACTACTTTATATACAAAAAAGCGGTGGAGAGCGGGTATGAAGGCATCGCGCTGGTGATATCGATTCTGGAACCGGAGGAGCTGGAGGAGTTCTCGCTCTCGGGGAATGATTCGATGAAGCTTCTCTATGAGGGGACGGACTATGCCGCTGTCAGCTGGGAGAGCCAGGATTATCCCTATGATCCCTCCAGCAGAGAGCAGGCGAATGAGTATCTGGACATACGGGATGCCCTGCGGGCCTCTCTGGACAGCTTTGAGATCACGGAGGCGATCGATGCGCACGCGCTCACACACTATAATCTGAAGCTTCAGAAGGAGCTGCGGACAGAGCGGATAGCAGATGAGAACAATGGGCTTGAGATGGAGCTCTCTATGGAGCAGCTGCAGCTGCAGACAGAGGGCTTCAGCCGTTCGGAGGAGCTGGAGAATCTGAATGAGACACTGAGGCAGGAGACGGAGTATGAGAAGCTTCGTTTTCAGGAGCAGCTCGGAGAGAAGAGCTTTGCTGCCGCGATTCAGCGACATGGGAGGCAGAGTGAAAGTGCAGACCCCGCAGCGCACGGCAGGCTGGAGCTGAGAGCCGGACTGGCAAATCAGAGTGTGCTCTCCTATCAGTCGCGAAGCTATGCGGACAGCGGTGAGGGAGAGCAGCTGTTCTCCTCTGCGGGACATACTTGGGTCTGGATGTATTACGGTGGGTTTGTGGAGGCGAGCTTCATAGATATCATCGGGAATGAGAGGAGCTTCTATGCGGCGCTTGCGAAGGAATTGAAGAAATCTCCCTATGCGAAGGGCTTTCGGAAGAGCTGGATGGATTATCTCGAGGACCTGAAAAGAGGCGGCTACGACGCGGAGTATAATTATCGGGAGGATATACTGCCGGACTGGTATCTCTCGGAGGAGGGGATATGTCTCTGCTTCCGGGAGGGGCAGGGGGCCGAGGAGCTGGGACTTCCGGAGGGAGCGGAGCTTGAATGTGTGCTGCCCTACGCGGAATATGTGGATATCCTTCCGGAGGAGCTTCGGGAGTGGGGAGAGCAGCAGCGAATACATGTCAGCACGGCGGAAGAGCTGATGCAGGCGATAGGCTCCAACCGGGAGATTGTACTGAGCCCCGGGAGTTATGACCTGAGCGGCTTTGTGGAGCGTGCGGAACAGAGCATGTATATCCGGGATGATGAACCTGAGATGCTGGCAGAGTGGCGTGTGCAGTATCCGCATATTGACTGTTCTTATCAGGGAATCGTCATTTGCGCTGTGAATCGCCTCACGCTTCGCGGAGAGAGAGGGGCGGAGCAGACAGAAATATGTCTTGCGGATCCTGTAGATGATGTTCTGAGCTTTACGGGCTGCGAGCGTATTCAGCTCGAGGGGCTCAGGATGGGACACAGCACGGAGGCAGGCAGCTGTGATGGAGATGTCCTGAGCTTTGAGAGCAGCAACAGGATCAGTCTTAAGGGGATGGATCTGTACGGCTGCGGCGCGCACGGCATAAGTACCTACTACAGTGACAGGCTAAAGGCAGAGAATACAGTTGTGCGGGACTGCAGCGCCGGTATTGTCATGCTGATCAATGCAGGAAGCTTTGAGTTCAGTAACTGCAGCTTCCGGAACAATGATGGCGATCCGCTGCTGAATGGAATCGATTCGTATGATATTAACTTCCGCGACTGCAGCTTTGAAAATAAAGGAGGAGAGCTGCTTCGAACGGATCAGGGGGATGAGCCGACCGGATTCGGGTTCTATGGCTGCCGCTTCACAGAGCATGAGCAGAAAGCGATTGATGCACATAAAAATGTAATTGAGTATGAGGAATGAACGAGCAGACTTGACGCGGTCCACAGTTTATGTTATTTCTATTAGGAAAAACTAATAAAAATTTTGAAATGGAAAGCGGTGAGGATATGCGCAGTCACGAATTGGGAAAATCGAGCGAGGATTATCTGGAGAGCATACTGATCATTATCCAGGAGAAGGGGGCGTGCCGTCCCACGGATATCGCGGATCAGATGAACTTTTCGAAGCCCAGTGTCTCCGTGGCGCTGAAGAAGCTGGAGGAAGAGGGCTATATTGAGCGCGATGACTGGCGCATCCTTCTGACGGAGCGCGGCAAGGCGGCGGCGAGCCGCACGCTGGAGAAGCACGAATACTTCAAGGCGCTGTTTGAGTCGATCGGCATAGACGCGGAGACCGCGGAGGAGGAAGCCTGCCTCGTGGAGCATGTGATCAGCGAGGACAGCTTTCACAAGATGCGCGCTGCGTGGAAGGTCGACACAGAGAAGTGGTGAAACTGCATAGAATTCTGCATATGTATAGAGTGAGAGAGCCGGATTGGAAAATCCGGCTCTCTCACTCAGAATTATCTATCATTTTTTCCAAGAAGAGTTGTACGCATCAGTTGTCTTGCAGTTCCTGACTGTGCTTTAAGCGACAGCTTAGGGAAATATAACAAACTTTATTTTGCGCTCTGCATAAAATTTGCTACAATAATGATATATAAGGGATTCTAAGACAGGAGGATAAAGGGATGAAGTGTATTTTTAACTGTGGTCTGAGGTGTGGTCTGGGATTATTCGTAGGCGGAACGCTGTTTGGCACTGCCGGGATAGCGATTCTGAAGAGCAGAGACGCAAAGAGGGCCTATACGGAGGCGACTGCGGCAGTTCTGCGCGGCAAGGATTCCGTGATGAAGACGGTCTCCACGCTGAAGGAGAACTGCGATGACATCTATGAGGACGCGCGGGATATCAATGAGAAGCGCTATGCAGAGGATGAGAAGCGCGCGGTAGAGGAGGCGAAGGCTCTGATCGCGGAGTACGAGGCAAAGCAGAGCGGGGAGGCCGAGGCACCCGCATGTGCGGCCGAGGCGTGAGGAGCGCTGAGGCATGAGATATATCATACGGCATGAATCGCGCCGCACGCTCCGCGTGCACATGGCCGGCTATCGCATGACAGGAAAGCAGGCGGATCTTCTGGAGTATTATCTGCGGGAGCTTTCATTTGTCACGGATGTGAGGATCTACGACCGCACGGGAGATGCCATTATAAGCTATGTGAGACGGGAGGATCACAGAGAACAGCTGCTTGCGGCGCTCTGTGATTTTTCCTACAGCAGCGAAAAGGCGCTTGCACTGATACCGGAAAACAGCGGGCGCGAGCTGAACCGTGTCTATGAGGACAGGATCGTACTGGCACTGGCTGGACGCTGCCTGCGCACTCTGGTGCTGCCGCTGCCGCTGCAGATCGCGTGGACAGTCGGAAGCAGCATACGCTTCATCGCGCGCGGTCTTGACAGTCTGCTACACGGAAGGCTGGAGGTTCCGGTGCTGGATGCGACTGCAATCGTCGCCTCCATGCTGCGGAGAGATTTCGGCACGGCTGCTTCTGTGATGTTCCTTCTGGATATCGGGGAGATACTTGAGGAGTGGACGCACAAGAAGTCTGTGGGAGATCTGGCGCGCTCCATGTCCCTGAAGGTTGAGAAGGTGTGGCTGAAAACCTCCGGAGGAGACGTGCTGGTCGATGTGCGTGATGTGAAGACAGGCGACTGCATTGCAGTGCGCACCTCCAACATCATCCCGCTCGACGGCGTGGTGCGGGAGGGTGAGATGACAGTCAATCAGGCCTCCATGACCGGAGAGTCCGTGCCGGTCAGAAAGAGCTCCGGCGGCTATGTCTACGCGGGAACGGTGGTCGAGGAGGGAGAGTGCGTCGTTGAGGTCACGAGAGCTGCGGGCTCCGGTCGCTATGACAAGATTGTCCGGATGATCGAGGAGTCGGAGAAGCTGAAATCCAACACAGAGGCGCGGGCCTATCATCTGGCGGACAGTCTGGTGCCGTATTCCCTCGGTGGTTCGGTAATCACTTACCTTTTTACGCGGAATATCGCGAAGGCGCTCTCATTCCTCATGGTAGATTTCTCCTGCGCGCTGAAGCTCTCCATGCCGCTCTCAGTTATGTCTGCGATGCGGGAGGCAGGGGATTACGGCATCTCCGTAAGGGGAGGAAAGTTCCTTGAGGCAGTCGCAGAGGCGCAGACCATTGTCTTTGACAAGACGGGCACGCTGACCCGTGCCACGCCGACGGTGGTGGAGATTGAGACCTTCGATGGAATGAGCTATGAGAATGCGCTGAGAATTGCAGCCTGCCTCGAGGAGCATTACCCGCATTCTATTGCAAATGCAGTGGTGGAGGAGGCCAGACGGCAGGGAATCAGTCATGATGAGATGCACTCAAAGGTACAGTACGTTGTGGCGCATGGCATCTCCAGCGAGATTGACGGGGAAAAGGCGATCATCGGCAGCTATCACTTTGTGTTTGAGGATGAGCAGTGCCGGGTAAATGAGGACGAGGAGGCGCGGCTTCATGCAGTGCCTGAAAAGTACTCACAGCTTTATCTCGCAATGAATGGAAGGCTGAAGGCCGTGCTCTGTATCTTTGATCCGCTGCGGGAGGAAGCTCCGGCGGTTATTGAGGCACTGCGCGCGCTGGGACTTAAAAGGATATGCATGATGACCGGTGACAGCGAGAAGACTGCCGCTTCGGTCGCAGCGGAGCTTCGCCTCGATGAGTATCACGCGGAGGTCCTTCCGCAGGACAAGGCGCGCTTCATACAGCGCGAGCATGCGGCCGGGCGCAAGGTGATTATGATTGGGGATGGCATCAATGATGCCCCGGCTCTCTCCGAGGCGGATGCAGGCATTGCGATCAGCGATGGTGCGGCGATCGCGCGTGAGATTGCAGATATTACGATATCCTCTGCAGATCTGCATCAGCTGGTGGTGCTGCGCCGGCTCTCCATGGCGCTGATGCAAAGAATCAACAGCAATTATCACTTTATTATTTCCTTCAATGCGCTGCTCATTGCGCTGGGGGTTGCGGGAGCAGTGCCCCCGGCCACCTCGGCACTGCTGCACAACGGCTCGACAGTCGTCACCGGCTTAAAGAGCATGACAAATCTGCTTCCTGCCTGAATCGGGAGGATCCGGCGAGGGGCGGGAAGAGGGACAGCGTTCGCCTCGGAACAGAAGCAGAGCGGGTGTGCGTTGTATTGAGAAAGAAAAGAAAATACAGTGGGTCAGGAGAGGGCTGAGGCCGCAGTGTGCGGTTGACGCTCTCTTCGTTTATGTCTAAAATAAAGCTGGATCATACAACAGACAGGAACAGTCGGCTCAGGAAAATAAGGAGGTTAAGATATGAATCAGTCACTTTCCACTGCGAATGCACCAGCGGCCATTGGCCCTTACTCCCAGGGAATTCAGAGCGGCAGCACAGTATATGTCTCCGGGCAGCTTCCGGTCGACCCGAAGACAGGAGCCTTTCCCTCTGAGGACATCAGGGAGCAGACCAGACAGTCGCTTATGAACGTGAAGAGCATTCTTGCCGAGGCGGGGCTGGATATGGGAAATGTCGTTATGGCAAATGTGTATCTCAGCGATATTGCGGACTTTGCGCCGATGAACGAGGTCTATGCGGAGTTCTTTGCGGAGCCCTATCCCGCGCGGGCGGCCTTTCAGGTGGCAGCGCTCCCGAAGGGCGCAAGGGTTGAGATCGCAGTGATTGCGTCGAAGTGAGTATGCACAGTCATCTGAAGGGGATATGCTTCATACTGGTCGCGGCAGCGGGATTCTCCCTGATGTCCGTTTTTGTGCGCCTGTCGGGAGAGCTGCCGGTGATGGAGAAGGCCTTCTTCCGGAATGCAGTTGCAGCGCTGACCGCCTTTTGGCTGCTGCGCCGCTCGGGAGAGCACTTCCGGGTCGGACGGAAGAACTGGCCGCCGCTTCTTTTGCGCTCGCTCTTTGGAACGCTGGGAATTATTGCGAATTTCTGGGCGATTGATCATCTCGGAATTGCGGATGCCAATATGCTGAACAAGATGTCCCCATTCTTTGCAATTCTTATGTCTCTGCTGATACTGGGGGAGGTTCCGGAGCGGACGGATATCGTGTGCCTTCTGGTGGCACTCTCCGGAGCGGCACTGGTGATCAAGCCCGGCGCAGGGCTTGCACAGCTGCCTGCACTGATCGGGCTGCTCGGAGGTCTGTTTGCGGGCACAGCCTATACCTATGTGCGGAAAACCGCGCAGGGCGGTGTGAAGGGACCGGTTATTATTCTCTGCTTTTCACTCTTTTCCTGCCTTGCGAGTGTGCCGGCGCTGATCCGGGACTTTCAGCCGATGAGTGTGCGGCAGCTGCTCTTTCTTCTGCTGGCGGGAGCTGCGGCGGCACTGGGGCAGCTCGGCATCACAGCGGCCTACAGCTATGCACCTGCGCGGGAGATCTCTGTCTTTGATTACGCGCAGGTGGTGTTTGCGGCACTGTTCGGCTTCCTGCTCTGGGGAGAACTGCCGGATGGGCTCAGTGTGCTGGGCTATGTGCTCATCATCGGGACGGCTGTCTACCGCTGGAACCGCGCGCGCCTGCGCTGAATTGGATACAAGGCAAAAAAAGACCGCTGTGAGCCGTCTTCCGCCATCCGTTTTGCGGATGGAGAATGGAAGAGGCTCATCCAGCGGTCTTTCCTCTGGCATAGCCCGGATTTATTCTGCGGTCGCCTCCAGGAACTCCCCGATGAGGTAGCTGCGTATTTTTTCCAGCAGCTCGGGAGCCCTGCCGCCGACAGGTTTCTTGTCGATTTCATCGGCATGCAGGCAGAGATTGGAGGAGCTTGTCACGATGACCTCATCCGCGGCAAAGAGCTCGTCTAGCGTGAAGGCCTCCTCACGCACCGGAATGCCGAGCGCCTCGCAGGCGCGGATCAGGTGTATGCGGGCGATTCCACCGAGGATCAGATGATCCGCCGGGTGGGTGCGGAGCGTTCCATCCTTCAGAATATGCACATTGCTGTGCGCGCATTCGGTCACGATGTTCCCGGGGCGGTAGAAGACTGCCTCCTGACAGCCCGCATCCTTTGCCTTCTGAGAGGCCATGACGGAGGGAATGAGGTTCAGGGTCTTGATGTTGCAGTGCAGGAAGCGGGTATCCTCGGTTGTGACAAGACGGATCGGCGTCTTCCCGTCGGAGATCTCAGCGGGGGTGAGGGTGATCCAGAGCTTCCCGGGGGCGCCCTGCTCATAGGTATGACTGCGCTTCACGGCGCCTCCTCTGCCACGTGTCAGCTGATAGTAGACAAAGAGATTTCCGCTGTCCATCTTGCTTACGAGTTCGTTCAGAAGCTGTTTCAGCTCCTCCTTGCCCATGGGCATCGTCATGTCAAGGAGCGCTGCACTGCGGAAGAAACGATCCACATGCTCATCCAGAGCAAAGATGTGATAGTTTCTGCACGGTCCCGCGTCGTAGACACCGTCTCCAAACCAGGAGACGCGATCGGACATGGGAATCTGCATCTCTTCCAGCGGGCCGTAGCTGCCGTCGTAATAACCGAGTTCTTTCATATCCACCTCCATCGTTAACGAAACGTACACTAAGTGCTCATAGTATACCACGAAAAGAGAAGTTGGGGTCTTGCTTCTTGTATCTCTGTGTTAAGATAATAAGCGGAGGCAAATAAGATGGAACGGACACTTGAACACAGAGCAGAAGTGAAAAATGGTATCCGTCGGGCAGTCTTTGTCGCGCTTGCCATTTTGATTGAGCTGATCTGGCTCTACGTGCAGCTCGGGATACTGAGCAGACGCTTTTCGTGGATTCCAGGTCTTGTCAGGGTTGCGGCACTGTTTCTGGTGCTCGGCATCTACGGAAGACATATGAATGCAGCGGCGAAGATGCCATGGATCATGCTGATTTCGGCGGCGCCGCTGCTTGGCGTGCCGCTCTATCTCATGCTGGGACTGCCAGGCTCTACAGAGCGTATGCGGAGACGCTATCGCCGGATTGATGCGCGCATATTTCCGCAGCTCACCCAGAAGGATGAAGATTTCAGGACGCTGATGCGGCGAGATGTCGGTGTCGCCAATCAGTTTCGCTATCTGAGGGATTATGCAGGTTATCCGCTCTGCAGAAATACCGATATTCAATATTACAGGAGTGCTGCAGAAGCCTTTGAAGCACAGCTTGAGGCCATACGCGGGGCCAGGCGTTTTATATTCCTCGAGTACCATGCGATCGAGGAGCGTCAGGCCTTCAGACGCCTGCATGCGGCGCTTAGGGAGCGGGCGGCGGCAGGCGTCGAGGTGCGTCTCTTCTATGACGATGTAGGGAGCCTTGTATTTATTGATCACGACTTTATCGCGCGTATGCAGGCGGATGGAATACGCTGCCACGTATTTAATCCCGTGCTGCCGGTCCTGAGCCTCTTTATGAATTACCGGGATCACAGGAAGATCACCGTGATTGACGGAGAGCTTGGCTTTACCGGAGGTTATAATCTCGCCGATGAGTACTTTAACCTCACACATCCCTATGGGCACTGGTACGATACCGGTGTGAGACTTAAGGGAGATGCGGTGCGGAATCTCACGGCTATCTTTCTGGAGAACTGGAATGCGATCCGGGGAGATGATCTCGATGACCGGGATCCGGGGCGCTATCTTACAGCTCCCGCGTATCAGGCAAAGGAGCAGGGCTGGTGCCTGCCCTATGCGGACAGTCCTCTGGGTGAGGAGCGCACCGGGGAAAATGTCTATATGAACATTCTGAATAGCGCAAAGCGCTACGTCTGGTTCACGACGCCCTATCTCATTATCACAGATGAACTCAGCCGTGCGATGACGCTTGCGGCGAAACGCGGTGTGGATGTGCGCATCGTCACGCCGGGCATTCCGGACAAGAAGCTGGTATATCAGGCGACGCGCTCCTACTACAACGGACTGGCGCGCTGGGGTGTCCGCCTCTTTGAGTACACGCCGGGATTCTGCCACGCAAAGCAGTGTGTCTCGGATGACAGCATAGCAGTGTGCGGAACCATTAACCTCGACTATCGCAGTCTGTACCATCACTTTGAAAATGCGGTGCTTTTTTATGACTGTGCTGCCGTGACGGATATGAAGCAGGAGTTTGAGCAGCTGTTTCCCCGCTGCCGGGAGGTGACGGAGCACTACTTAAGCGGCCGTTCCCATGTGCTGCGCATTGGGCACTGCCTGCTGCGTCTCATCGCCCCGCTGCTGTGAGTCCAGAAGCAGGAGAGAAATAAAATTTCACACAGCGGCAGTGTTGTGGTAAAATAACGAGGAAAGACTCCTCGCGCTTTAGCAGGAGGAGTCTTGACGAGAAACCCCATCGAGCGGCAGTGTTGTGGTATACTGAGGTGGAAAAGTTCTGTTGCGATTCTGCGGATGGAGCTTTCAGGACAAATTCCATCGAGCAGCGGTGAGATGGGATACGATTCAAAATGAAATACAGAAAGGAAATCGGTGCCTCTGCCACGGGCAGAGGGTAAAAGGGAAACAGGTGAGAGTCCTGTGCGATCCCGTCACTGTATTTGGGGAGCAGGGCGCGTGCGCGCTGCGCGGTCACTGGCGAGAGCCGGGAAGGCTGCCGCTCTGTGGATCCATAAGTCAGGAAACCTGCCGGTTTCGGGTACATCGGAGCGAGCGTCGGCTGCGTCTGCTTCGGGGCCACGTGGAATTGGTCGTACCGGAGGAGCTGCATCGGCAGCTCTTCTCAGGACACCCTTTTCCAGATGGAGAAGGGCATTTTTATGCCGGGAGGCAAGGGAGGATATCATGAGAAAACAGATTTTAGCACTTGGAATTATGGCGGCCTGCGTATTTGCGGCCTGCGGCGCAGCAGGCGGCACAGCGACCACAGCGGCGTCTGCCGCAGAGAGCAGCGCGGCGGAGACCACGGCTGCAGAGAGCACGGAAATGGCGGAGAGCGAGGCAGCAGAGGAGGAAGAGGAGGACTACAGCACCGGGGATGCCTCCATGGACAACCCTTTGAATCAGGATGAGATCGGAGAGAAGGAGCTTCTTGTTGTGAGCTTCGGCACCAGCTTCAATGACAGCAGAAGACTCACCATCGGCGCAATTGAGCAGGCGCTTGCAGAGGCGTATCCCGAGTGGAGTGTCCGGAGAGCATTCACGAGCCAGATTATCATTGACCATGTGCAGAAGAGAGATGGTGTGGAGATTGACAATGTAGAGACTGCCCTGAAGCGTGCCGTGGACAATGGCGTTCGGACTCTGGTGGTGCAGCCGACGCACCTCATGAACGGCATCGAGTATAATGAGCTCACGGATACGCTCGCAAATTATGCGGATGCCTTTGAGACGGTCTCTGTTGGAGTGCCGCTGCTTACCTCGGATGAGGATTTTAAGGCAGTTGCAAAGGCCGTCACGGCGGCGACAAAGAGCTATGATGATGGAAAGACTGCGATCTGCTTCATGGGACACGGAACCGAGGCGGCTTCCAATGCGGTTTATGGAAAGATGCAGGAGCTTTTAAAGGAGCTGGGATATGAGCACTACTATGTCGGAACCGTTGAGGCGGAGCCGGGCCTTGAGGATGTGATTGCCATGGTAAAAGAGGGCAGCTACGAGAAGGTCGTGCTGGAGCCGCTGATGGTTGTTGCGGGAGATCACGCGAACAACGATATGGCAGGCGATGAGGAGGGCTCCTGGAAGACAGAGTTTGAGAAGGCTGGCTTTGAGGTGGAGTGCATTTTGAAGGGACTTGGAGAGAATGAGGAGATTCGTGAGCTCTATGTGCAGCACGCAGGAGAGGCCATTGAGAATGCAAAGTAAGAGAATACCGGCACTCTTCCTCCTGCTTTCCCTTATGATCGCTGCCTGTGGGCGCACGGGCAGCGGTGCGGTGGCGGAGAGCACTGTGACAGAGATGACACAGGAGAGCAGCACTGCAGCGGATGACGGTACATCAGCAGAGAACGCTGCTGTTGCAGCTGCGGACGAGACGGTCGCACAGGAATCTGTGGGGCGGGAGGGCATGGTTCCCGTTCCGGGAACCGAGCTTCGGGACGGAGTCTATGAGATCCAGGTGGATTCCAGCTCATCTATGTTTCGGATCACATCCTGTGCGCTGCTTGTACAGGATGGCAATATGACCGCGGTGCTCACGATGGGCGGAAGCGGTTACCTCTTTGTATATCCCGGAAGCGGCGAGGAGGCGGCCGCGGCCGCTGAGACGCAGTACATTCCCGCAGCTGAGGATGCTGAGGGGCGAAAGACCTTTACCGTTCCTGTAAAGGCGCTGGATGAGGAGCTGCCGCTTGCGGCCTTCAGCAAGCGAAAGGAAAAGTGGTATGACCGGACGCTGGTGTTCCGCGCGGACACACTTCCCGCAGAGGCGCTCCGGGAGGGCAGTGCGGCGGCGGGACAGAGCGCAGAGAGCCTCAGGCTTGCGGATGGGGTTTACCGGGTTTCTGTAGAGCTGGAGGGCGGTTCCGGAAGGGCTGCGGTAGAGACTCCTGCCGAGCTCAGGGTTTCCGGGGGAATCTGCACGGCGCGCATTACCTTCAGCAGTCCGAATTACGACTATATGCTGGTGGACGGCGTCCGCTACGAGCCGGTAAATACGGAGGGGAATTCAAGCTTTGAGATTCCTGTGCGCTACTTTGATAGGAAGCTCACGGTGTATGCCGACACGACAGCGATGAGCACGCCGCATGAGATTCAGTACACACTGTATTTCGAAGCGGCCAGTATAGAGACAGCGGGAGCGGAGGCATCTGCCTCCGCTTCTTTTTCAAGGGATTCCCTCAGTCCGCGCTATGCGAGTCAGTTTGCGATGGAACCCTGCTCTGAGGGGTGCGTGCTTCTGACCATAGGCGGAAGCGAGCGCTATCTCATCGCGGACCGGGGGGCTGAGCTGCCGGATATGGAGCAGCGCTTCGGTGAGCGTCTTCCTGTGATACGGCGGCCGGTCTCGAAAGTCTATATTGCGGCGAGCTCTGCGATGGAAGCTTTTCTTCAGCTTGATGCGCTCTCCGCACTTCGAATGAGCGGAACCAGACGGGAGGACTGGAGCTTTCCCGAGGTACAGAGAGCCATGGATGCAGGAGCTCTGCTCTACGCGGGAAAGTACAGTGCGCCGGACTACGAGCGCCTGCTCACGGAGGGCTGCGGTCTTGCGCTGGAATCGACAATGATCTACCATACTCCTGCGGTGCGGGAGCAGCTCACGCGCCTCGGCATTCCTGTTCTTGTGGAGCGCTCCAGCTATGAGGACAATCCGCTGGGCCGCATGGAGTGGGTGCGGCTCTATGGTTATCTCACGGGGAAGGAAGCAGAGGCGGAGCGCATCGTGAGCGAGAGTGTCGCCGCACTGCAGCCCATCCTGCGTGAGAAGAATACGGAGCGCAGCGTGGCTTTCTTCTATGTCAGTGCGAACGGCAGCGTCAACGTGCGCCGTCCCGGAGATTACATGTCAGAGCTGATAGAGCTCTCCGGCGGACGCTATATTTTCCGCGACAGGAAGTTTCAAAAGAGCGGAAACTCCGGAATCAGCATGCAGATGGAGGATTTCTATGCGGGGGCGAAGGATGCAGACATCCTGATCTACAGCGGGACGATCGGCGGCGAGCTGGAGAGTATCCGGGAGCTGATCGAAAAGAACAGCCTTTTTCAGGATTTCAAGGCGGTGAAGGAGGGGGCGGTCTGGTGCTCCGGAAAAAATCTTTTTCAGCACAGCGTCGGCGTCGCAGAGATTATTGCAGAGCTGAATCAGCTGATTCGAGATCCTGAAAGGGATCCGGAGCAGGAGCTTTGCTATTTTCGGAGGTTGAACTGATGGGACAGGAACAGAAAGACAGAGTGCGTTGTAAAGTACAGAGTGGTTTTCTGCTCCTGCTTCTGCTGCTCTGTTTTCTGAGTTTTCTGAATCTTTTTGTCGGAAGCGTGCATATTTCCGCAGGCGAGCTGACGGGTGCTCTTTTGCGCCGCGAAGGGAGTGAGGCGTCGCAGATACTCTGGGCACTCCGTATGCCGCGCCTTCTCGCCGCGGTATTTCTCGGGGGTGGGCTTGCCGTATCCGGCTTTCTCCTTCAGACCTTCTTTGCGAATCCGATTGCCGGACCCTATGTACTGGGAATTTCTTCCGGGGCAAAGCTCATGGTGGCATTCGTGATGGTATTCAGCTTAAGCCGCGGCACCGCGCCAGGTTCTGTCACGCTGGTTTCCGCAGCGTTTCTCGGCGCGATGCTTTCCATCGGCTTTATCCTTGCAGTTGCGGGACGGGTCCGGAATATGTCGCTGCTTGTGATCTGCGGCGTTATGATCGGCTATCTCTGCTCCGCCGCGACGGAGTTTGTCGTGACCTTCGCAGAAGATTCCAATATCGTGAACCTGCACAACTGGTCCATGGGCAGTTTTTCCGGCATCAGCATGGAAGCGGTGCGCTTCTTTGCACCGGCGATTGCCCTGCTCTTTGTGCTGGGAATTCTGCTTGCGAAGCCAATGGGGGCCTATCAGTTCGGAGAGAGCCACGCGGAGAGCATGGGTGTAAATATACGCCGTTTTCGTCTGATGCTCATCCTTCTATCCGGGCTTCTCAGCGCACTTGTGACCGCCTATGCCGGGCCGGTCTCCTTCGTCGGTGTCGCTGTGCCGCATCTCATGAAGGGGCTCTTTCGGACGGCAAAGCCGCTTCTCATGCTGCCGGCCTGCTTCCTCGGCGGCGCTGTCTTCTGCCTGCTGGCGGATCTCATTGCGCGCACGGCCTTTGCACCCACGGAGCTGAAGCTCAGTGCAGTCACTTCCGTGCTCGGCGCGCCGATTGTGATACGCATTATGCTGCGCCGGAGAGGAGGCTGAGGACATGGAGAAAATGAGAGAGGAGACGCGGCTGATGCAGGCTGTTCCGCGGGAGGGATCCGGGGAAATGCGCGCCGGCACTTCCTGTGGCCGCCGGACCGGTGGGGGCGCAGCGGGAGGGAAGCACTGCGAGGAAGCTATACTCTCCGCAGAGCGGCTCTCTGCCGGCTACGGCGGCAGGGCGGTGCTGCATGAGATCTCTTTCTCCGTGCAGGCGGGGGAAATATTCACATTGATCGGACCAAACGGCGCCGGAAAGTCCACGCTGTTGAGAACACTTTCCGCCCAGCTGCGGCCCTCCTCGGGAGCTGTCCTGCTCGCAGGACGCGCGCTCTCCTCACTCGGAGAGCGGGAGCGCGCAAGGCGTCTCGCCCTGCTCCCGACGAGGCATCCGGAGCCTGAGTATATGAGCTGCCGCGAGGCGGTGCAGAGCGGCCGCTACCCTTATACCGGGATGCTGGGGCTGCTCTCCGCAGAGGACAGAGCAGTCGCAGAGAACGCAATGCGCCTGGTGGGAGTCGAGACACTTGCAGAGCGAGATTTTCGCGCATTGAGCGACGGACAGCGGCAGCGCGTGCTGCTCGCAAAGGCAGTGTGTCAGGAGCCGGAGCTTCTGCTTCTGGATGAGCCGACAGCTTATCTGGATATTTCCCACAAGCTGGAGCTTCTGGAGCTCCTCCGGAAGCTCAGCCGAGATAAGGGGATGACTGTCGTGCTCTCCCTCCACGAGCTGGAGCTCGCCGAGCACATTTCAGACCGCATCCTCTGCATGCGGGAGGGCAGGGCGGAGCGCGTGGGAACACCGGAAGAGATATTTTTCGGAGACTATCTCAGGGGACTTTATGATATCCGGGAGGGCAGCTGGCTCTATGCCTATGCAGGAAAGACAGCGGGATTGAGGGTCGCAGGCATTCCGCTGACGGAGCAAAAAGCGGAGCGCTGAAAGGACTTTATTCTGGAGTGACAGCTGTGCTATACTGTTCTGACAGGAGGCAGGTTGCCGCCTGATTGCAGAAAGAACAGGAGAAATCATGGACATTGTAACGGGTATTTTTGGTATGGGCATTCTGGGATTGCTCGGCGGAGTGATAGGAAAACTCGTATTTGCGCTCATCGTGTGGCTGGTCGGCAGAGCCCTCATCCGCATGGCGGTGAAGCTGGTTTCTGAGAATAAGGCGATGAACAGAATGGACGCGACAGTGCACAGCTTTACGTGCAGCTTTTTAAGAATTGCACTCTATGTAATTCTGATTATCAGCATCATCGGAATTCTGGGCGTGCCCATGGCTTCGGTTGTTGCTGTCCTTGCTTCCGCGGGTGTGACAGTGGGGCTCGCGATGCAGGGAGCACTCAGCAATCTCGCAGGCGGTATCATGTTGCTCCTCTTCAAGCCCTTCAGTGTGGGCGATTACGTCGATGCGGCCGGAGTATCCGGAACGGTGAGGGAGGTCACGCTTTTTTATACTGTGATCATGAGTCTTGACAACAAGCGGATTACAGTTCCGAACGGCTCTCTTATGAATGCAAATGTTGTGAACTACTCCACAGAGGAGCTGCGCAGAGTGGATTTGCAGTTCAGCTGTGCAAAGTCGGAAAATCCGGCTCATATTCAGAGCATATTAAAGGAGGCTATTGCAGCTACCGCAAAGATACTCGATGCGCCGAGCGCACCATTTGCACGTCTTGAGGGCGGCACAGACAGCGCCATGAGATTTGTGGTTCGCGTGTGGTGCAGAAACGAGGACTACTGGGATGTGTACTATGACCTTACGCAGAAGGTCACAGAGAGCTTTGCAGCACAGGGGGTGCAGGCTCCGGCGTCCCGTATTCTGACCGAGGCGAAGTGAGCCGGGAGAGTCAAGAGAAAAAGATTCAGATTCAGACAGAGGAGGAGAGCAGCCTGCAGCCGCTCTCCTTTCTTTAGGCATTTGCCCGGCAATTGTCCATTGCGGTAAGTATAGTTCTCTCATAAAATAATATGGGTATGTCCCAAGTACTGTCACCCATCTGCAGACAAGTCTGCGTGGGTTCCGTACTTTGGATCTTAGCAGTTTATTACAGTTCATTACGCGTTGTTGCGCGCTGCGCGCTTACACAACGCTGCCACATTCCGCACTCTCGTGAGACAAGGGTCTCACTTCGTGCTCCATGTGGGCGTGTCCCAAGTACTGTCACCCACCTGCAGACAAGTCTGCGTGGGTTCCGTACTTTGGATCTTAACAGTTTATTACAGTTCATTACGCGTTGTTGCGCGCTGCGCGCTTACACAACGCTGCCACATTCCGCACTCCCGTGAGACAAGGGTCTCACTTCGTGCTCCATGTGGGCGTGTCCCAAGTACTGTCACCCACCTGCAGACAAGTCTGCGTGGGTTCCGTACTTTGGACACTGTAATTCACAAAGCAAGGGGGATGAAATGAAGAGACTTTACGTCGCAAAATACGGGTACATTGTTATGTCCCTCATCTTTTATGCCTTTGGGCTCGCTTATATGTTTCTGCCAGAGATTCCGGACCTCACGCTCTGCATTGCAGCGGGAGTGTGTCTGCTGATCTACGGCGTGATCAAGCTGGTCGGGTATCTCTCGCCGGACCTCTACTGCCTTGCCTTTCAGTATGACATGGCCTCCGCAATTCTTCTCATGATACTGGGGGTGCTGGTAATTGCCTGCAATCTGAGAGTCCGGGACTTTCTGGTGCCGGGGCTCGGTGTGCTCATATTGTCCGACAGCGTGCTGACCATACAGACTGCGAAGGATGCGGCAAAGTTCGGTATCCGGAGCTGGGTGCTTCTGCTGGTGATCTCCATCGTCTGCGTGCTTGTAGGCTGTTTGATCATTATCCATCCCTTCTACAGCGTGCGTGCGCGCCATGTGATGGTAGGGCTTGCAATCCTGCTGGAGGGCGTGATGAAGCACTGCGTAGTGCTGTGTACAGTGCGCGGCGATATGGGGAGAGCTACAAAAGATAAAGGGGAGGTGCGGGGGACTGCCCTGCGGAACGACCTATGAGAACAGCGGTTGTGACAGATACGAACAGCGGTATTTATGAGGCGGAGGGGCGCGAGATAGGCGTCTTTGTTGTGCCCATGCCCATCATCGTAGGGGAGGAGACCTACTATGAGGGGCAGACCATCACGCGGGAACATTTTTTTGAGCTGCTTGCCGGGGAGCTTCCGGTGCGCACCTCTCAGCCTGCGCCCGGCGATGTGATGGCGCTCTGGGACAGAGTGCTTGAGAGCTATGATGAGCTTGTCTACATCCCCATGTCCGGAGGGCTCAGCAGCTCCGTTTCCAGTGCGCTGCTGCTTGCCGGAGACTACGACGGCAGGGTGCAGGTGGTGGATAATCACAGGATTTCAGTGACGATGCGGCATTCCGTGCTGGATGCCCTGTCTCTCGTGGAACAGGGGAAAAGCGCTGCGGAGATCAAGAGAATTCTGGAGGAAAATGCCTATGAGTCTACAATCTTTCTCGGGGTGGAGACCCTTCAGTATTTAAAGCGCGGCGGGAGAGTGAGCTCCACGGCAGCGGCGATCGGAACGATACTGAGCATCAAGCCGCTTCTCATCATCAGGGGGGAGAAGCTTGAGCCCTTTGCCAATGTGCGCGGCAGCAGAAACTGCAGGAAGCGCGAGCTTGAGGAGATGCAGAAGGTCGCAGAGGAGTTCAGAGAGCGCGGGCTGAAGATTCGCATCGGCGTTGCGGGAAGCTTTGCGCACGAGGAGGATGCGGCGGGCTGGGTGAAGATGGCGGAAGAGGCATTTCCCGGCGAGGAGATCCATTACGATCCGCTCTCCTACAGTGTCTGCTGTCACACCGGACCGGATGCCTTCGGTATGGGAATCAGCGCCCGTCTTGCAGGCTGAGGATCTGCAGCACACGGTGAATATCTGCGGAGAGATCACCCTTCATGTCCTCGTTCAGCCAGGTCAGGAGACAGCCGGACAGTATGGCCTTGTAGAAGCGCACCATGACGCGCTGATCCTCCTCTGAGAGTGGTTTTACCTCCTTTTTCCGGGCGGAGTTCTCCGCGCTGGCGGCAGCGATGAAGGTCTCCGCCACGCGGCGGCACAGGA
The DNA here is from genome assembly GCA_003014445.1 of Fusobacterium naviforme. Lineage (GTDB taxonomy): Bacteria > Bacillota > Clostridia > Lachnospirales > Lachnospiraceae > Moryella > Moryella indoligenes. The sequence goes on from PYGH01000001.1 coordinate 629,970, forward strand.
CCTCGATAAACTGAAATACTTCCTCCTTTGCGCTTGAGTGAAAGAGATTCAGAAGCGCTCTGCGGTGGAGCATGCAGGCCTCTGCGATCGGCAGGATTCCGAGCAGAGGCGGACCAAGGAGTCTGGGGTCCGAGAGTATGCTCTCCTCCCAGTCCTGAATGGCACGTTCCAGCAGAGAGGGGATCCCCTCAAAATGGTAATAAAAGGTATTTCGATTCACCTGACAGCGGTCCACGATATCTCGGACCGTTATTTTTTTGTATGGCTTTTCCTCCAGCAGCTGCCAGAAGGCCTCTGTCAGAAGCTGTTCTGTCTGTATCATTTCGATTTCCTTCCGTAGTGCTTTCAGTGTAACAAAAAATTCCCCTCAAGTGAACCAAAACTCTGTTTCTGCCGTCTTTATGGAAAAAGAGCAGAGGAGGAAAGAAGATGCAGTACCTTTCCGGGCGCGAGGCTGTGAGGCTTGCGGTTGCTGAAAAGGCACGGATGGAGACGGAGGAAGGCATGATCGTGTTTCCGCGACATCTCTGGCGGCAGTCTTTGCCGCTTAGAAGTGCTGTACGGAGAGAGCGACTTCCGGAATTTTGTCCCGCGACGCCGGAGGAGGCCTATTACATGGCGCGGTCAGCGGGACTGTATGCGGATACCTACGGGACGGCGATACTGGTGCGGCTCTCAGAGGAAGTGGGGAGCGGTCGGATGTGCCTTTCGTTAGGAAAGCGAACCCGAACGGAACGAAGGCGGGGAGAGTATCGCAGAAGGGAAACCAGCAGCATGCAGACAGGTACGGAATATTGTGCGGGTCATGTCAGCAGGGCGCTGCTGCCCGGGCAGGCCTTTTCAGATTCCGCGTGGAACCGGCGCGAGGGACGGGGTAGTGCAGGAGTGATCGTGCGCGGTGCCGCATATCTCAGGTTGAAGGAAATATTGAATGGCTGCAGGGAGCTGCGTATTCTGAAGCTCGGAACAGTCTGGCCCATTCCGGAGGAGTGCATACGGGAGTACCTCGCAGAGCTTCGCAGCGCCTTGGTGCTGGATGAGACCAGAACAGAGCTTCTCACGCATATCTATGCCGTGAAGGGAAAGTACGAGCTTCACTGCCGGATCAGAGAATTTCACGGGGAGGAGCAGCGCGCGGAGGATATCGCCGCAGCGCTGCGCAGCTTTCTTGGCGAGAGACAGGCTTCTGGATTGCTCCGGGTGGGCGCGCCGCCGGAGCGTTCGCTCGCGGGGCTCCCTCTGCTCACAGAGTGAGAGAGGAAGAGCATATGAAAAATCTGATCTTTTGTGGCTGCGGAGAGCAGCCTTTGCGGGAGCTGGAGTGGAAGCTCTTCGCCTTCGCTGCCGGGAGAGGGATGGAGCTAAAGACCGTGCTGCAGCGGAGAGAGGGAGCATATGCCCTGCATCTCAGACTGGGAAGATCTGTGGCGCTCTTCTCTCCGGAGATACCGCTGGGTCAGGCGGATTTTCTGTATGCGGAGGCGCCGCAGCTTCTGCTCCAAAATCTGAGCTATCTGAAGAATGATGGTCTGGCCTGTCTGAAGCATGGATGTGAGGGTACAGACGGCGGTAAGGACAGGACGCTTTTCTGGAGAACTGAAGGGGACAGAGAGCTTCGGATCCGGGAGGCGGAGCGCTGCATCGCTTTTTTAAAACGCAGAGTACGGCGGGTATATATCGCGGAGGAACTGACGCCGTATGATGCTGTGCTTCTGGAGCTTGGCGTGAGGCCATCGAAACAGGTTGACAGAGCTGCGGTGCGGTGATAGGATCTTAAAATGCAAATAGATTGCAATTAGAGGAGGCTATCATGGCAAAGTGTGCGATTACAGGGAAGACAACTGTATTTGGGAATAACGTGAGCCATTCCCACAGAAGAACGAATAAGCAGATGAAGGCAAATTTAAAGAAGGTTCGCGCAATCGTGAACGGAACCCCGAAGAGAATCTGGGTCTCCACCAGAGCCCTCCGCTCCGGATGGGTGGAGAGAGCCTGATGGAAGGAGACGGAGAGAGCGTGCAGAGTGCCGGAGAGAGACGGGATATCCCGGTCACCATTATTACGGGATACCTCGGCGCAGGCAAGACGACGCTTCTGAATGAACTGCTGAGGCAGCGGGGAGCGGAAGGACTCGCATTGATTGTAAATGATATGGGCAGCGTCAATATTGATGCGGAGTTGATCCGGAAGAACCGGGCACTCACTGAGGCGGCAGAGATGGTGGAGCTGCAGAACGGCTGTATCTGCTGCACGCTTCAGGATGCCTTTATGGAGCAGCTTGCACGGCTGGCAGCGGAAGAGCGCGTGCAGCGCATTGTTGTGGAGGCTTCCGGAATCAGCAATCCGGCCTCCATTGCGGAGGGTTTTTTGAGTTATCAAAAGCTGCGCGGCAGCGCGGGGTTCTATCTCGATTCCATTGTTGCAGTGGCGGATGCCGACCGGATCTATGCTGAGTTTCTGGAGGAGCTCCGGGATGCGTCGGAGAATGGGACGGCAGAGACGGAGGACGATCCGGATATCATCAACCTCGTGATGGATCAGATTGAATTCTGCAATGTAGTGGTGCTGAATAAGTGTGATCTTCTTTTGCGGAAGCAGCTGGATGAGGTAAAGGATATCATCCGCAGCTTCCAGAGAGAGGCGGAGATCATCGAGTGTACAAGAGGGCAGATTCAGGCAGAGCGCATCTTTCACGGGGCGCGCTTTGACTATGACGCAGTTTTGGATTCTTCGCTCGTGCAGCGTGCGCTGACACATGAGAGACAGCATGACGGCTGTGTCGATGAATACGGTATTAGTTCCTTTGTGTACGAGGAGCCGCGTCCCTTTGACTATGATAAATTTATGCGCTTCATGGAGGAGTATCCGGAGGAGCTGATTCGCGCCAAGGGGTATATCTGGTTTGCGGATGATGATATTCATGTGCAGCTGTTTGAACAGGCCGGGAGAAACGCCTCTGTCTCGGAGGTCTCAAACTGGGTGGCTTCCTTCTCTCCGGAAGAGCAGGAGGAGGTCTTTCGCAGCTATCCGGATGTGCAAAAGAGCTGGGACAGCCGCTACGGGGATCGCATGAATCAGATCGTCTTTATCGGGAAGGGTGCAAAGAGAGAGGATATCATCACGGCGCTGGACGCCTGTCTCGCGGAGTAGAACGGGAAAACAGAATATCACAGCAGAAATGGGGATGTCGCATAGCGGATTGAAAGGATTATGAAAAGAAAAAATGAGCTGGCTCATACTTTGGCATCAGATTCTGTAGAGGGAACTAGAGAGGACGGCACTCACAAGGTGTCGTCTTTTTCCGTACTTTCTTCTCAAGAAAACTCCTGAAAAGTATTGATAATACACATAAAATGTGTATTATATAGATATAAGGAAGGAAGAGATGAAGCAAAGAGATTTGATAAAAAAGCTTGAGGATGCGGGGTTTAGGTTAAAAAAGCACGGGAGTAATCATGATATATATGAGAGAGAGCCGTGGGAGACAGAGATAATCCCGAGGCACAAGGAAATCAAAGAGCCTATGGCGAAAAGTATTTTAAGAAAATGGGGCATCAAGTGAGATGCCCCGAAAATTCCAATGCTTTGTCTGGCACACAGGAAGGAGAGAAAATGAGAGTCGCTTATCCAGCATTGATCGAAAAATATGAGGAAATGTATTTAGTTTATGTTCCGGATCTTGAAACTTATACGCAGGGAGAAAGTTTAGAGGATGCGATTGTTATGGCGAGAGAAGCCATAAGCATGAAGTGCATTACCGAAGAGGATAACGGTATAAGTCTTCCGCGTGCCTCAAGTTATCAGATGGCGGTGGAAAAAGCAAAAACTGCAGCGAATGGTGAGGGTTTTGATTATACCGGAGGAATATGTACTTTGATAGATTCAGACCTTGCTGCATACCGAAAGGCACATGAACGCCGAATGGTGAGAAGAAATGTAACCCTTCCAAGTTGGATGAACAGCGAGGCGGAAAGACGAGGGATTAACGTATCGAGAGTGTTACAGGACGCGCTGAATGAAATGATTGAAGCGTAAACAATACTGAGAAGAAAGGGGCTGCCACATTTGTTTTAATGCGACAGCCCCGTGCAGTACAGAATCAGGTTTCGTGTTTAAAGGAAGAGAAGGGCTACGGCCCCGGCCAGCAGGATGGAGAGAATGACACGTTCCACCCAGAGTATCAGGATCTGAGTGACGGAGACAGGAATTTTTGTGGAGAGAATGCAGGGAATCACTGCGGAGAAGAAGAGCAGCTCTGAAATGCAGACCACGCTCACCACATAGCGGGTTGCAAGAGAAGCTTCTACAACAAAAGCTGCGGGAAGGAACATTTCTGCAATTGTTGTTGCGATGGCCTGTGCGGCGACAAGAGCCTCCGGCAGCTGCACGATAGCTGTAAAGGGATAGAAGACGTAGCCGATTATATTGAAAATCGGCGTGTAGAGCGCGAGCAGCATGCCGAGCAGACCGATCGACATAATAGTCGGAAGAATACTGCTGACCATGCGGAAACCATCCTTGGTATTTTTCCAGACATTTTCCGCGATGGAGCCGGAGGCATCTGCCGCATTCAGTGCTTCATTCCATGCGAATTGAAGGCGATTCTTTGTGACGATTTCCTCAGGATCCGGAGTGACGCCGTCCATATAGCTGTCCGGAACGCCTGCGGTCGGATAGATCCGCGCGACAATTGCAGTGACAATGAAGGTGATGATCAGAGTAGTCCAGAAGTAGAAATTCCAGCGATCCATGAGATCCAGCGTTTTGGCGACAACTACCATGAAGGTTGTGGAAACCGTGGAGAAACCGGTCGCAATGATAAAGGCTTCTTTCTTTGTATAGCGGCCCTTTTGATACATATCATCTGTGATGAGAAGTGCAAGGGAGTAGCTTCCAACAAAAGAAGCAACTGCGTCAATCGCAGAACGTCCTGGTGTCTTCCAGATTTTGCGCATGACAGGCTGGAGAAATACCGCAACAAATTCCATCAGTCCGTAGCTTGTCAGGAAGGAGAGAAACACAGCGCCGATTGGAATCAGGAAGCACAGGCTGCAGCAGAGCACCTTAAAAAGGAAGGGGAAGAGGTCTCCGTTCTCAAAGAGGAAAGCTGGACCAATTCCAAATACATACATGATTGCACAGCAGAGACCAATTAATTTAAATATGGAGAAAATGAGATTTTGGGTGCTTTTATTCCAGCTGCCATTCACAAAGGGCATGGCAGCACCTGCAGCGATCACAAGCAGCACAACGTACTTTTGATAATCTCCGAGGAGATTGCGCACGATAGTAGTCAGATGATCCAGAGGAATAGAGCTTTTTCCGTTGTAGACGATGCTGATGAAGAACATAAAGATGCCCAGAGCGCTGCACAGAATAAATTTTGCGGCAAGAGCAGATTGCTTGGATCCTGTTTCTTTCATAACATTATCCCCCTAATCTATTTTATTAAAAAATTATGAATACAGTATAACAAATGAATGCTTTTTTGTAAAATACAGATAATATTTGTTGCACTGTGCTCACGTTTTTTGGTGACAGATACAGGACGGAGCAGAAATAAAAAAACAAATATTTCTCCGGAATAACTTATGTTATACTAAATAAATAGAAGCAGTATGTTTTAAAGGAGACAGCCGCTATGCCTGCAATCAGTAATGACTGGCTTCCCGCGCTGAAGCCGGAGTTTTCAAAGGCCTATTACAGGGAGCTGTACAGCTTTATCAATCAGGAATACAGAACCCATACGATCTATCCGCCGGCAGACCGCATCTTTGAGGCGCTGCATCTCACACCCCTGAAAAGCATTCGTGTGGTTGTGCTGGGACAGGATCCCTATCACGAGCCGAATCAGGCTCATGGGCTCTGCTTCTCTGTGCTGCCGGAGCAGAGACAGCTGCCTCCCTCCCTTGTGAATATTTATCAGGAGCTGCACGATGATCTGGGGTGCTACATTCCTGACAACGGCTATCTCAGGAAGTGGGCGGAACAGGGAGTACTTCTTTTGAATACGGTGCTGACTGTGCGTGCGCACGCAGCTTTTTCTCATCAGGGACATGGCTGGGAGCAGTTTACAGATGCCATTATTCAGGCGGTCAATACTGAGGACAGGCCGATTGTATTTCTGCTCTGGGGGCGCCCTGCGCAGATGAAGCGCAGCATGCTGAATAATCCGAAGCATCTCATACTGACGGCCCCGCACCCCTCGCCGCTCTCCGCGTACCGGGGATTTTTCGGGTGCAGGCATTTTTCAAAGACAAACGACTTTCTGAGGGGCTGCGGTCTCCCGGAGATAGACTGGCAGATTGAAAATCTGTGATAGGAGGGCTGCGAATGAGCGCCGTGATTGAAATTTTAAAGGTGATCGTGCTGGGCATGGTAGAGGGCTTTACAGAGTGGCTCCCCATCAGCTCCACCGGTCACCTGATACTGATTGATAATCTGATCCGCCTCAATGTATCGGCGGAATTTATGGCAATGTTCCGGGTTGTGATTCAGCTCGGGGCGATACTTGCAGTCGTGGTGCTGTACTTCCGGAAGCTGAATCCTCTGGACAGCAGAAAGCGGGCTTCTCAGCAGAGAGCCACCTGGATGCTCTGGATGAAGATCGTGCTTGCATGCCTGCCCGCCGCATTTTTCGGCTTTTTTCTGGATGACTGGCTGGATGCACATCTCTACAATGGCTTTGTTGTGTCCCTCACTCTGATTCTCTACGGCCTGCTCTTTATACTGATAGAGGACAGAAATAAATTTCGAAAGCCGGAGATCGTGAAGACGGGGAAGCTCAGCTTTCAGACGGCCTTCTATATCGGTGTGTTTCAGGTTCTTGCTCTGATCCCGGGGACCTCGCGCTCCGGGGCGACGATCATCGGCGCCATGCTGCTCGGCTGCTCGCGCGCCGTCGCCGCGGAATTTTCCTTCTTTCTGGGCATTCCCGTGATGTTCGGTGCGAGTCTCTTGAAAATTGTGAAGTTCGGCCTGCATTTCAGCCTGCTGGAGTTCTTTTATCTGCTGCTCGGCATGGCTGTGGCCTTTTTTGTGTCCGTCTACTCCATTCAGTTCCTGATGAGCTGGGTGAAGAAAAATGACTTCAAGCTCTTCGGTTACTATCGCATCGTGCTGGGCGTGATTGTTCTGATTTGGTACACAATCTCTTCGATTGTGGGATGAACCGCCTCACTTTCCTGGCGCAGTGCTTTTGTTTTAGGGAAAAGAAAATCACAATTTCCATAAAGTAAAATAATAGAGTACGGTGACGGTCACGGGACTGCCAGCGTACTCTTGTTATTTTGGACTTACTTTATGCGATGCGGGTGCCTGCCCGGCCCTTCAGCGCCGCCTGCGCCTTCGCGAGCGAGGTGATGATGGCAGTGCGGTTTCTGCCGGACTCGACAAAATCGACCGCTGCGCGTATCTTTGGAAGCATACTCTTGAACTCAAAGTGTCCGGCGGCCATGTACTGCTTCGCAGCCTCGATGCTCATCTCGCTGATGGGCTCCTCGGCGGGAGTTCCAAAATTCAGCGTGACATTGTCCACAGCAGTGACGATCATCAGCACATCGGCATCTATCTCGCGCGCCAGCAGTCCGCTGGTCAAATCTTTTTCAATGACGGCACTTGCACCTCGCAGGGCAGTGCCCTGCTCCATGACAGGAACGCCGCCGCCACCGCAGCAGATCACCAGCTGATCGGCGTCCAGCAGAGCCTTGATGGCATCGATCTCTACGATCGCCACGGGATTCGGTGCGGGGACGATGCGCTGGTAGCCCTTGCCGGGCACCTCGACTGTCTGATTGCCCTTTGCGTCTTCGACGGCGGCTTCATCTGCACTCATGCAGCGCCCGATTGTCTTCAACGGATCATAAAAGGCTTCATCGTAGGGATTGACAGTGACCTGAGTGATGATGGTGGAAACTGTTTTGTAGATACCGCGGGACAGAAGCTCAGAGCGCAGACCGTTCTGCAGATCGTAACCTATGTAGCCTTGGCTCATGGCAGAGCAGACGGCGAGCGGAACACTGGTATACTCGTCAGGATGCGAGAGCGCAAATTCGCTCATTCCCCCGTGAATCATACCGACCTGCGGTACATTGGAGTGCGTCAGTGCGACCTGCCAGCCCTCCTGAATGAAATCTGCGATAATCGGAGCGGTCTTTCCGATCGCAGCCTTCTGCTCGGGAAGATTGGTTCCGAGATCTTTATGTCCTAGCGAAAGAACGAGACGTTTTTTTGCCATTCTGAACCTCCTGAACTGTGTTGAATTTATTATAGATTCGCAGGGTGGAAAAAGCAACTGAAAGAGGGTATACTAAGCCTATTATGGAGAGCTCTGCAAGGGCGTTATTGCGCTGTCTGATGCCGATTATTTTTTATATGTTTCTGGAGCTGCTGCTCGCGGCTGTGGTGACAGCTGCGCCCGGGGGAGCTGTTAAGTTGCGCCTTCATATGATGATTCTGCAGGAGGTACTCTGTCTGCCCTTCTTTTTCTGGCTTTATTTAAGCGACGGGAGAGCAGGATGGAGGCCGGCGGAGCGGAGCTCTGAGCTTTTGCTTCTGTCCTGGCTTATTCTCACGGCAGGTTTTGCCGGCTTCTATCTGCTCCTGAATCTTACGATCTCGCTGAGCAGGCTTGGCTCCATAGATGCGGGCTTTCAGAGCGCAGCGCAGCTGTTCTCCGAAGGAAAATTCGCAGAGCGCCTGCTGCTCACGGCGCTGCTGGCACCGGCGGCAGAGGAGCTGATGTTTCGGGGGCTGCTGCTCAGAAGACTGTCTGTGTTCTGCGGAGAGAACAGGGCGCTTCTTTTCTCGGCGCTCGCGTTCGGGCTCTTTCACGGAAATCTGACACAGGGTATTGCTGCGGCGCTGCTGGCGCTCATACTCGGATGGATTTATTTGAAGACGGATGCGCTCTTGCTGACTATATGTATGCACGGCACAGGCAATATGCTGATTCTGCTGCTTGTGCAGACAGAGCGCGGGCAGAAGCTTGCGGCAAGTCCGGGGCTCTGGGCCGTGGCACTTGGCTTTTTTCTTTTGGCGGTCTGCTATCTGCGTCGCCGCGCTGCTGCGAGGATCTCAGCATAAAGTCCGGATGTTCTTTTTTGCGTTTTGTGTTCTGGTTTTAGCCTGTGATTTTGTCGTATTCTGCTTCGGCGGTAAGACCGGAGTCTCAAAAATGCGGAAATTCAGGCGGCGGGCGTGAGGATCAGCGGTCTGCTTTTTGGTTTTGCATGAAGCTTTTGTATTAAGAAAAACAATCCGCAGCCAAGGCGCGGAACGGAAGGAGTGGTGGTATGAAACTGCTTAGTATTGCTGTGCCCTGTTATAACAGTGCCGCATATATGGATCACTGCATCAGAACCCTGCTGCATGGCGGGGACGAGGTGGAGATTCTGATCGTCAATGACGGCTCTGCAAAGGATAACACTGCGGAGATTGCGGATCGCTATGAGAGGGAGTACCCAGGTATATGCCGCGCGATCCATCAGGAGAACGGCGGACACGGGAGTGCTGTCTGTGCGGGACTCGCAAAGGCGAGCGGCGTTTTTTTTAAGGTTGTCGATTCAGATGACTGGGTGGATGAGGAGGCCTACGACAAGGTGCTTGCGACGCTCCGCGGCTTCACGGAGCAGAATACGCAGCTGGATATGCTGGTCAGTAACTTTGTCTATGAAAAAGAAGGGGCGGCGCATAAGCGCATTATGAATTACCGCCGTGTGATTCCAAAGGGTCAGCTGATCAGCTGGAACGAGATCGGACATTTCCTTCCGGGGCAGTATATCCTGATGCATTCCGTGATCTACCGCACTCAGCTGCTCAGAGATACCGGGCTGGATCTTCCGAAGCATACCTTCTATGTGGACAATATTTTTGTCTATCAGCCGCTGCCCCAGGTGAAGACGCTCTACTATCTGGATGTAAATTTCTACCGCTATTTCATAGGCCGCTCGGATCAGTCGGTCAATGAACAGGTGATGATAGGGCGTATCGACCAGCAGATCCGCGTGACGAAGCTCATGCTGAGCTACTACGACCCCTACAAAATACCACAGCGGAAGCTGCGCCGTTACATGATACTCTATCTGGAGATTATGATGATCATATGTTCCATCCTCGCGATCAAGTCCGGCACAGAGGAGAATTTTGTGAAGAAGAAGGAAATATGGCGTTACCTGAGGGAGCAGAACCTGCATCTCTATCTCCGCATCCGCTGGGGCTTCCTCGGACAGAGCGTGAATCTTCCGGGCAGGAGCGGCCGCAGCGTCTCCGTCGCAGCATACAAGATTGCCCAGAAATTTTATGGCTTTAACTGAATGAATGTAAAAAACTCCCCGTTGACGGGGAGTTTTTTGTGCCGTTTATGCAGCGTGCTTCAGATCTTCCTTCGCCGCAGCGTCGCTGAGAGACGGAATCGGAATGTCGCCATAGACCGCCTGCGCGATGAAGTAGGAGAGCACCAGCGCGCCCGCCACATCGATCAGGGAGTGCTGTTTCAAAAACACAGTGGAACAGCAGATAGAGAGTGTCAGCAGGGAGGAAAGCCGCCGGAGAAGGGGATGTGCGGCAAAATACCGGCTGTGCCACACGGCAGCATTAACCCCCATTGAATTGTAGACGTGGATGCTGGGAAAAACATTTGTAGGCGTGTCCGCTCGCTGTATGATCCATACCAGAGCCTGACAGAGCCCGTCTGCGGGATCTGCGCTGACCCGGAAGTTTGTGCCGTTGTGGTAAAGTGTGCAGATCAGGAGGCAGATACTCATGCCCGCCGCGAGAAAGATACCGAGCTGCGTCGTCTCGTCCGCGTCCCTTCTGGAGAGCAGGAAGAGCACCCCGGGGATGTACAGGAACCACAGCAGATAGGGAATGACAAAGCCAGGGGCAAAGGGAATCAGGTCATCCAGCGAGCAGTGTATGATGTGATATCCTGAGCGCACACTCACGGTTTGCTCCAGAAAGCGGAACCACAGCAGATAGAAGATGGTGTAGCCAATGCCGCAGAGATATCTGTATTTTCGAATAAAGAGGTAGAGTCGATTTTGCTTCATGGAAACCTCGTAATCGTCTGAAGAGTGATCCTATGTCAACGTTTCATGATGTATAAAATCATAGCACCTGAATATTGAAATAAACAGAAGAAAAATATACAAAATTGAGAAGAAAAACTAAAAAGAATATAAAAAGTCAAACAACAGCAAAAAAGAGCCCCGATCTCAGGACTCTTTCGTAGCGGAAGGGAGATTTGAACTCTCGACACCACGGGTATGAACCGTGTGCTCTAGCCAACTGAGCTATTCCGCCATGCATCTCCTTTCGAAGACCATGTAAGTATATGGGATATACCACAGCTTGTCAAGAACTTTTCTTCACATATTTCAGAATCGCCCTGGGGGGAGGTGGCGGCTGAAACTGCAGGTCTTCTGTACCGTTTTCGGACAAAAATCGGCTGGGGAAGATCGCGCAATGCAGAAGATATTTTCCACAGCAGTGCAGAATATGTTATACTTCCGTTAAACAGAGCCGAGGCTTTTTGGCGGCGCACAGAGCGGGAGCGCTCAAGGAGTGCAGCGTATGCTGACATTCATTGTGAATCCGAATTCGGGCGGTGAGAAGGGGTATCGCAGCTGGAAGAAGCTGGAGCGTCATCTCATCAAAAAGAATATAGCGTATCAGGTCTTTCTGACCGGCTGCCGGGGAGAGGCGCGGGAGCTTGCGGCGCGTCTCACGGAGACTGTGCCGGAGAGCGGAGATGTTCTGGTGGCGGTCGGCGGAGACGGGACCATGAATGAGGTTTTGGATGGCGTGCATCTCTCGGAGGAGCTGGTGCTCGGCTTTATTCCGACCGGGCGGGGCAGCGACCTTAAGCGGGGACTGCGTCTCCCGCGCACACAAAGGGCATGCTTAAAGCGTATCCTCTCTCCGCGGGAGCTGCGCCTCATGGATTACGGCGTGGTGGATTATGGCGGGGAGCGGCCGGAACACAGACGCTTTGCTGTGAGCTGCGGCAGCGGTTTTGATGCGGCGCTGACGGAGGACTTTCGCACTTTCTCCCTGCGGCACTGCACCTGCGGCTGTCTGAGAGCTGCGGCAGCGCGCACAGCGCTCTTTCTCCGATGCTTGATTCAGGGAAGAACTGTGAAGGGATACCTGCTTCTTGACGGCGTGCGGCGCGTGGAGCTGAACCATATTTTTCTCTTCTCCGCGCAGATTCAGCCGACGGAGGCGGGAGGGCTGCGGCTTGCGCCGCGCGTCTCCAATGCGGACGGGGAGCTCACCGTCTGTATTCTTCACAATCGCTCAAAGCTCCGTCTGCTGCGGATACTCATGCTGCCGGGGCGGAGAGACCCTTCTGCGTATGCAGGTGTGCGTGTCTATAACTGCCGGGAGGTAAAGCTCGTGCTGGAAGAGGGCCTGCCCTTCCATGCAGACGGGGAGAGCCTGGGCATCCAGAAAGAATTTTCAGCGCGCTGTGTAAAACAGAAGCTCAAGATCATATCCTGACAGTATGGCGGAAGCGAAGGGTGGATGAGATGATACGAATCGGACATGGCTATGATGTACACAGGCTGTCGGAGGGGCGGAAGCTCATCATCGGCGGCGTGGAGATCCCCTGCGAGAAGGGGCTGCTCGGACACTCCGATGCGGATGTGCTCCTGCATGCGGTGACGGATGCAATCCTCGGTGCGGCGGGACTCGGTGACATCGGCCGGCATTTCCCGGACAGCGATCCGGCGTATGAGGGCATTGACAGTATGCTGCTCCTTGAGAAGGCGCGCGCACTGCTTCTTTTAAAGGGCTATCACGTGGTGAATGTGGACTGCACGATACTTGCACAGCGCCCGAAGCTTGCTCCTTACATCGACAGGATGCGGGAGCGCATTGCGTCAGGGCTTTCCGTGGAGACAGACGCAGTCAACGTAAAGGCAACAACAGAGGAAAAACTCGGCTTCACCGGACGCGGCGAGGGCATCTCGGCGCACGCGGTATGCCTGATTGAGAAAGGATCAATATGAAAATTTTCGACACAATGTCACGTTATAAGGAAGAGTTTGTCCCGCTTCATCCGGGAAAGGTCAGCATGTACGTCTGCGGACCCACGGTCTACAACTTCATTCATATCGGGAATGCACGTCCCATGATCTTTTTTGACACCGTGCGTCGCTACTTTGAGTACAAGGGCTATGATGTGAATTATGTCTCGAATTTCACAGATGTTGACGACAAGATCATCCGTGCGGCACAGGAGGAGGGGGTGGACGCCTCCGTCATCTCTGAGCGCTATATTGCCGAGTGCAAGAAGGATATGGCAGGTATGAATATCATGCCTGCAACCACGCACCCGCTCGCGACGCAGGAGATCGGCGGCATGATCGAGATGATACAGCGGCTGATTGACGGCGGACACGCCTATGTGGCGCCGGACGGAACAGTCTATTACCGCGTGAGGAGCTTTGAGGGCTACGGAAAACTCTCCCATAAAAATGTTGAGGAGAATCAGTCCGGTCTCCGCACGCTGAAGGTTACCGGAGAGGAGGCAAAGGAGGATCCGAACGACTTTGTGCTCTGGAAGCCGAAAAAAGAGGGGGAGCCCTTCTGGGAGTCTCCCTGGTGCGAGGGGCGTCCCGGCTGGCATATTGAGTGCTCGGTCATGAGCAAGAAGTACCTTGGAGAGCAGATCGACATACACGGCGGCGGCGAGGATCTGGTGTTCCCGCATCATGAGAATGAGATCGCGCAGTCCGAGGCAGTGAGCGGCAAGCCCTTTGCAAAGTACTGGATGCACAATGCCTTCCTGAATATTGACAATGTCAAGATGTCGAAGTCGCTCGGAAACTTCAAGACTGTGCGGCAGATCAGCGAACAGTACGATCTGCAGATTCTGCGTCTCTTTATGCTGAGCGCGCACTACCGCAGCCCGTTAAACTTCTCCCGGGAGATGATGGAGGGCGCGAAGGCGAGTCTGGAGCGCATTCTGACCGGCATGGATCACCTGCGTGACTGCCTGAAAAAGGCGGAGGACAGAGCGCTGAGTGATGCGGAACATGCGGGACTTCAGCAGATGAAGTCATTGGTCACGAAGTTTGAGACCGCCATGGAGGACGATTTCAACACGGCAGACGCGATCAGCGCAGTGTTTGAGCTTATAAAGCTCTCAAACTCCACAGTGACTGAGGAGAGTGCAGGCGGCTATATAGAGGCACTGCAGCAGAGTCTCACAGCTCTCTTACAGGTGCTCGGTATTGAGCCGGAGCGAAAGGAGCTCTCTCTCGACAGCCGGGTCGAGGCGCTCATTGCGGAGCGTCAGGAGGCGAGAAAGAATAAAAACTATGCGCGTGCGGACGAGATACGCGCGGAGCTCACGAAGATGGGAATCATACTTGAGGATACCAAAGAGGGTGTAAAGTGGAAGAAGGCATAAGGAGCGCAGCGACAGGATTGCGCCTCTCGGAATTCGGCTGCACAGCACAGTCCGAAGAGGACACGGCGGCGATGTATTCGCCGCTCGTTCTCGCTTACCTGGGGGATGCGGTGTATGAGCTCCTCATACGGACCAGACTTGTCCGTGCAGGAAATCGCCAGGTGAATAAGCTTCACCATGAGGCAGTGCATTACGTGAAGGCTGCTGCGCAGGCAAAGCTCAGTCAGCTTTTGCTGAATGAACTGACAGAACAGGAGCGTGCCGTGCTGAAGCGCGGTAGAAATGCACACTCCAACACCATGGCGAAGCACGCAAGCATGATAGACTACCGCATGGCGACTGCCTTTGAGGCGCTGCTCGGCTATCTCTGGCTCGCAGGACAGGAGGAACGGGTGCTGGAGCTGGTACAGCTGGGACTCGCACGGCTTTCAGAAGAAGAGAGGAAACAGAAGCAGCTATGAATGAAAATGCAGTTGAGGGGCGCAATGCCGTAATCGAGGCATTGCGCGCCGGCAAGACGGTGGACAGGCTCTATGTGCAGGACGGATTGAGGGACGGCCCGATCCAGACCATACTGCGCGAGGCAAGAAAGTGCGACACCCGCGTGGAGCTTGTGTCAAAGGAGCGCCTGAATCAGATGAGCGATACCGGGCGACATCAGGGCGTGATCGCCATGGTCGCGAGCTACAGTTATGCGGAGGTAGAGGATATTTTAGAGCGCGCCAGGGAAAAACATGAACTGCCCTTCCTCTTTCTTCTGGATGGAATTGAGGATCCGTATAATCTTGGCGCAATCATACGCACCGCAAATCAGGCGGGCGCTCATGGCGTTATTATAGGAAAGAACCGCGCGGTCGGGCTCACGGCGAGTGTCGCGAGAACCTCTGCCGGTGCATTGAACTACACTCCGGTCGCAAAGGTCACGAACTTAAGCCGCACCATGGAGGAGCTGAAGAAGGAGGGACTGTGGTTTGTCTGCGCCGATATGGGCGGAGAGACCATGTATGACTTAAAGCTCACTGGGGCGATCGGTCTGGTGATCGGAAATGAAGGAAAGGGGGTCAGTGAGCTTGTGAAGAAGCACTGCGACTTCACTGCGTCCATTCCGATGAGGGGGGAGATTGATTCGCTGAACGCGAGTGTCGCGGCGGGCATTCTGGCCTATGAAATTGTGCGGCAGCGTATGGGAAAGGGCTGATAAAACAAGGGAGGTTTTCTATGGAGGCAACACACCGAGAGCTGGAAGGGCTCATGAGAGCAGAGGAGCTGAGGGATAGGCTGACAGAGGCGCTGGTAGGGCTGATACGCACCGGTGGCACGGGCAGCTTTCACATGATCAGCGATAAGGACAGGGTGTTTTTCCGCGGACTTGCACTGAGCGGCAGCCCGGATGCGACAGAGGAGCAACTTCAGAAGGGGCTCGGGGAGGTAAAGGCCATGCGGCAGCGCCTCACGGCGCCGAAGTGTGCCGGCTGTGCGGGGGCACCGGATCTCACGGGAGAATTTTCCATGGAGGCGCTTGCGAAGGACGACCCCGAGGTGCGGGCCCTGAAATTTTTGATTCTCTCAGGACTGCGCTCTCTTGCGGGCGTGGTGCAGAAGGCAATGGAGCAGGGCATCCATGATCCGGAGCTTGACGAGCGCTTCTATCGTACCATGTTTGTGCTGGGAGAGGACTTTGCGGAGGAGGATCTCCTTCAGATCGCCTACGGCCTGGAAGAGATGCGGGAGCTCAGCAGAAAGCTCATATAGGTCCGACGGACAGGGAAAACACAACCCGTACCTTTTGATGAAGTTTGTGGTTTGAAGTTTCTTTGCAGGGTGTTCCCCCTGCACCCCCGCCGTTCAAGAAAGCTGATGAACGGCGAAGCCGTTTAACTCTATTTATATTGACCTATATTTATATTATATGTATAATATATTTATAAAAAGGCGATGAAACAATGACATTTGAATGGGACGAGAATAAAAATCAAATCAACAAACAAAAACACGGCATAGCCTTTGAAGAAGCACAAACGGTATTTTACGATGAGCAAGCACTATTGGAATACGACGAATTGCATTCGGAGAATGAAGATAGATTTCGTATTCTTGGTCGGAGCGATGAAGGTAAAATTCTTCTTGTAGTGCATTGTATTCGTGAAGAAGCGATTATTCGTATTATCTCATCAAGAAAGGCTACTGCAAGAGAAAAAGCGGGTTATGAAAGGAGCGTCAGGCGATGAAAGAAAGAGATGAATTTTTAGAAAAAGAATTTAATTTTAGCAAAGCAATAAAAAATCCGTATGCAAAGGCTCTTAAAAAGCCTGTTACAATTAACCTTGATGAAAATATAATTATTTATTTCAAGGGCAAAGCGGAAAGCACAGGCATTCCATATCAAACATTGATTAACCTCTACCTCAAGGACTGCGTAACAAACAACCGAAACCTTGAGGTGCTTTGGAAGTAAAAAAAACGGGAACGCAATCAAGGGGGCATACTTGCGGAAGGAGAGAATTGCGTATGATGCATTCAAAGGCAAATCAGGTTCTGCACAGGATACAGGGCGTATTTTTTCAGTATGCGATGTGGTTTGAGGTAATCATAGCATTGATTATATTTTTTGGTATCGTCATACATCTGTATCGACTGCCTGAATTGACCTTTGGAAACGAAGCATTGAGTTTTAATGCATTTTTGCAGTATCTTCTGGAGGCACTGATCGGTCTTGAAGTTGTGATGATGCTCTGTCGGCACGATCTGGACTCCATTATGGAGGCGATGATTTTTGCAGTCGCAAAGAATCTTCTGGTGATTCATGAGAGCACACTCGGCGTGCTGATCGGGGTTCTGGCGCTCGCGGTGCTGTTCGCGATCCGGAAGTTTCTCTTTATATCAGGAACAGAACTTCTGGAGCGGAGAAAGCATTCGGACTATATTCAGCGAGACAAATAAGTACCGGCCGGGAGTGCTTCCACATTATGGTCTGGGAGACATCAGAGCAGCGTGTGTGAAACAGAAAAAAGAATATTGAACAAAGGTTTTCAAAAACAAGCGTTTTGTTGAGAATATATGAGGCATATACAATATATAGCAATACAATATATATATATATATATATTGTGCAACAAATAAAATCGAATTTTAAAAGTTTCATGGACAAACAATTACAAAAGTGTTATCTTATATTTAATATCTGAAGGAGTAAAGAGTGTGCTCTTTTCAGTCTTGTGTCTTTGGGACGGAGTGCGGGAGCGCGCGTGCGGAACAGAGTAAGGTTATCATGGGGAATAGTTTGGCATGGAGATACTTCAGTATCACACAGGACGGAGAAAAGGTGAGCTTTCAGCATCGTCTGATCACAGAGGCGGGCATGAGGAAGGCTGCCATGCAGCCGGAGCCTTGACTTCTCTGAGGCAGAAGGGAGAGCGGCGTGTGCGGAATGGACGTCTGATTCACAGTCTGAGAGGGCATCCGCTGTGGGAGGAGCGCGTTCCGGTCTGCGGAATGCTGCTTCTGTTCTTCCTTTCTCTGGGAATGGTGGTGCCCGGTGCGAAACAAAGTCTTGCGGCGGAATGCACTATGGTTCCGCCTCTTTTTGTGGATGGAAATACCCGGGCGTTGTCGCTTGCGCCGCCCCTTGTACAGGAAGGAGCAGCGGAGGAGGAGACCCGCAGCGGCCCGGAGAGGGCCAAGGATGAAGGTGGGGATGCCAAAGCTGTGAAGGAGCTCTCTCTGGGAGAGATGGAGATAGCTGCTTATTTTGAAAAGGACGGCAGCACGTACAGCGGCGCAAAGCCGAGAGAAAACCACACCGTTGCGGCTGATCTGACACTCTTTTCCATAGGTGAATCTGTCCGGATTGGGGAGAAGGAGTACCGCGTGGAGGATAAGGTGATGCCCGGCAGCAGTGATAAGCTGAGGATCTGGTTTGACAGCTGCGAGAAGGCGATGAGCTTCGGCAGACAGAGAATGAAGGTGAGGCGCCTTGTCCGGGAGGAGAGCCCGCCGGAGGGCTGGGAGCTCCTGGGAGAGTTCCAGACCACGGGCTACTGCAACTGCGCGCTCTGCTGCGGAGTACACGCGGGAGGGCCCACGGCGAGCGGCACGATGCCGGAGGAGGGGCGCACCGTGGCGGTGGATCCGGAGGTCATCCCACTGGGCACGGAGCTGATGATCGACGGAAAGAAGTATGTTGCGGAGGACACAGGACGGCTCGTCAAAGGTGCGGTTATCGACATTTATTTCGATACGCATGAAGAGGCGCTGCGTCAGGGAAGACAGAACAGAAAAATTTATATCAGAAAAGCTGAAGAAGGGGGAGGAAGATGAAGAGACAGAGAAGAAAGGGGATCGCAGGGGCACTCGCGCTGACTGTTGCGCTGGGCTGCTTCCTGCCGGCGGCTCCGGTCTATGCCGAGGAGGGGTGGACAAAACAGGGAGATGAGTGGAGCTACCTGAACAGGAACGACACTCCGATGACAAATGTCTGGAAGAAGTCGAAGGAGAACTGGTACTACCTGGGCGAGGACGGACACATCGTGAGGAATGGGATCGTCACCTGGCGGGATTATGACTACTACGTGGATGCGGATGGAAAAATGCAGGCAAATGCGTGGATCTGGATCGACGGGAGTGGTTCCGGGGATGATGTCCATGAGGAGGGCTGGCGCTACTTCGGCGCAGACGGAAAGGGCTATAAGAAAAAGAATAAGAGCTTCCGGAAGGAGATTGACGGAAAGTACTATGTCTTTGATGAAGATGGCGTGATGCTGACCGGCTTCATTGACGAGAACGGCGAGGCTGTGGAGGAGGACGATCCCTTTGTGGAGGGACGCTACTTCGCGGGGCAGGACGGCGCGCTGTACACCGGACAGTGGCTGAACTACGGCGGCATCGGGACGGCAGACGGAATCGGCGGCTCCGGCCTTGAGAGTGCGGTCAGCGGCAGGAGCTACAGCGATTATCCTGAGATGTGGATGTACTTCGGCGCGGACTCAAAGAAATACCGGAGCAGGGGCGGGAGCCCGCTTCAGAAGGAGATCGGCGGCGCCACCTATGGCTTCGACGAGAACGGGATCATGCTCTCCTGGTGGGGGGATATCGCGAGTCTGAGTGACGCAGTGCGGAGCAATCCGACCACAGTGCAGTCTGTCAAGTATTACGACGGCTACGACGGCGGACCGCTGATGAAAAACAAATGGCTCTGGATGTTCCCGTCGGAGAAGCTCAGCGAGGACGATTTCATCGACCTTGAGAGCAGCTGGTGGAGAACGGATGCAAAGGGAAGGGTGTATCGGAACCGCATCAAGGAGGTGAATGGAAGAAGGTACGCCTTCGACGGCATCGGCAGGATGCAGACCGGCTTTGTGCTCTTTGGCGGAAAAGATGAATTTGTCGCGCAGTACGATGTTGATGCTTGGGATTCGAAGGATTTCATCGAGGGGAATCTCTACGGCATTGAGAAGGCGGATCTCTATCTCTTCGGTCCGGACGAGCTGAACGATGGCTCGATGAAGAGCGGAAAAGAAATTGAAGTGGAGCTGGCGGACGGCGTCTATACCTTTGGCTTCGCGCCGAATGGAAAGGCATACGGGAACCGGAACTACCTTCAGAAGCGAGGCGGCAAATATTACATCAACGGTCTGCGGCTTGAAGCGGACGAGGGCTTCGGCTACGGTGTGGTGAAGGCGGAAAAAAACGGCGCGGATTACTACCAGGTGGTCGATGAGAGAGGAAAGGTCGTCACCGGGAGAAAGGCGCTGAAGGATCGCGACGGCGGCTATTTGCTCATCATCGGCGACAGGTTTGTTGCTTACTGTGGAGATGAGTTCGCGCCGAGATGGCGGAACGGAGACAAGGGTCCCGGCTTCTATCATTACGACAAGGACAATAAGGAAGACCACTACGCAGAGGGGCTGATTGCGGGCAGCGATACGCCGACCGTGGAGAGCGGACTTCCGGCTGAGGAATGCCTGAACTTTTAAGAGAGGAGCAAAAGGAAATGAAGAATGGAACAGCAGGAAAACGAAAGGGGATCGTCAGGCGCTTCCTCGCGAAGGCTCTTGCGCTCACAATGGTGTTCGGCCTTCTTGCGCCGGCGCCGGCGATGACGCTGACGGCATACGCGTCGGAGATGGCCGTGGAAGATCTTGGCGAACGAAGCTGCAGCTCAACTCTGGGAGTCATCCAGTCGAGTAAATCCTTTGACATTCAGGGAAAGAGAACGGAAAATACTACATACACCACCGGTAGCAGCAGCTTTAATACAAGCTATCGTAACAATGGGTATCAGACCTATATTGCGGTCAATGGCGGCGACAAAAAAAGTATACAATGCAATAAAAACGGCGGAGTACAGGAGCCTGAGGGGACGGGCGTTGAGGTAAAAATGACTGTGCTGCCGAGTCCTGACAACAAGTACCTTTTTGTGAATTATTATGTTTACAATAAGGATGCTCAGGTTAAGAAGGTAAATATTGGAAGCTGTGCGGATATACAGATAGACGGACACTCATCCGGAAGCGGTGACCCGGCGGATGCCGCGACGCTTTATAAGACAGACGCTGGCTTTCATATGCTGAATTATGGGAACTACTCATCCTTTGACTGCTACACCAGCGAGAATATTACAGGAATGCCGGTGCCTACCACGCGGTGGATTGGATACTATGGAAGCAGAAGCCAAAACATTTTCACTGAAGGCGGCGGTTCATCTGTCAGCAATACCGACTCGGGTCTGGCGTATTCCTGGAGTTTTGAGCTGCGTCCCTATGAGACGGTGCAGAGAAGGGTGGCATTTGCCTGCCGCGTGAATTCTTATTATGTGTCTTCGCAATATGGAGATGACGGAAATGAAGGTACCTACACAAAGCCGTATAAAACGCTCAGTAAGGCGATAGAGAAAATTGGAGATAATAAGGGATATATCTATGTTATGGACTATGAGCCTTTTACTTCAGCGCTCACGCTTTCTGGAAGCGACAGCAGGGATATAACCATAGCGAGCACAGATTTTACACACGAGGGGAAGACAACCCTGAATCTACCGGCCGAAGAGCGGATTAAGACCCTCGAGAGAGATACAAACTATGCGGGCGAGCTCTTTCATGTGACGGGAGGCAAATGGAGCTTTAACGATATTACGCTCTCCGGCAGTGAAAAGGAAAGCGCTTCTCCTGTTATTTCGGTGACAGCGGGAAGACTGGCAATCAACAGTGATGCGACGGTGACCGGCGCAAAGGGAAGCGCGACGGACAAGGGCAGCGCGATTGATTTGAGCGGCAGTGCGAGCCTCGCCATGAACGGCGGCTCGGTTACAGGCAATACCTCCGCGAAAGACGGCAGGGGCGCCGTGCATTTCAACAGCACGGGAACCTTTGCTGTTTTGAACGCGGTGAAGATCAGCGGCAACAAAGACGCGGAAAATAAAGCAGCGAATGTATACCTTCCGGCTGGACAGTGCATCGCGGTGGAGGGTGATCTTGAGGGCAGCGAGATCGGCGTGACGACGGCGACGCTTCCGGAGATGACGGTAGGAGGAGCTGCCCCGACCGCTGCCGGACAGGAGGTTGTGGTGGCGGTGCCCTCCGCGAGCTACCCGGGTACTGTGGTCACCTGCCCCTTCTCCGATTCTTTCAAGGCGGACCAGAGCGCAAAGGGGCTCACGGTGAACGTGGGTACAGATACAGATACGTTCCATAATATTAAAAATGCAGTGCTCCGGCGGAGCGGTTATACCATGAGCTTCGTCTATGTGGACGATAAGGGAACGGCGGTCAGCGGCGCGGAGAACCGCCCGGAGAAGCCCTACGGTGAGGGAGCTGCGGTCGATGAGGCTGCTCCGGCTCCGGCTCCTGGTTACACACTGACGGGTGTCAGCGTGAATCAGGGCAGCGGCACGGCACTGACCCCTGTAATGAGCGGCAGCGATATGGGGAAAATCACCGGAAACATGCCTGCGCAGGATGTCGTTGTTACATACACCTATGTAAGGCGCGGCAGCTCCATCAGCTTTCATGCGAACGGCGGTACGCCGGAGCCCGCGGAGCTGAAGGGAAATACCGGGGACAGCGTGCATGCAGTGATGCCGACTGTCCTGAAGTACGGCTATACCTTTGAAGGATGGGTCAAGGGTGTCTATGACGCAGGGACTCAGAGCTGGAGCCTGCCGACGCCTCCTTACACCTTCGAGAGAGCGCTTCCTTCGCACTTCCCGGAGGAGCCGGTGAAGTACTACGCTATTTTTAAGCCGGACACGAGTGTAAAGTTCGACTACACGGTGGCATATCAGAATGCAAACGGGAGCATTACCTTCCAGACGGGCACCGCAGAGAAGGCGCACTCCGTGGAGGATGAGATCACAGCGGATCAGAAAGCGATCCATGGCTATAAGTGGTCTGAGGCGGCTTCCCTTCTGAGCCCCGAGAAATTTGATTTTTACGACGGACGCGGTCCTGTTGACATTGCCACCTTTGATCCCGCGAACGGCCACTTATCCGGGCATATGCCGGGACAGGACGCCGCTGTCTACTATCGCTATGTGGTGGATTATAGTGATCCGAGTGCCCGCTCGAATTTCACCGTGAAGCATGTGACGGCGAGTGGCACAGAGGTTTTTCCGGAGCACACGGAGCCCTACTATCCGGAGGATGACATCGCGGCGCATCCGGCAACGGTCTATGGCTACGATCTGGTCGAAGCAAAGGTCACAAAGGGCACTATAGCGGATGACACGGACGGACACCTGGTCAGTGCGGCGGGTGAAAACTTTGACAACGCATGGAACTACAGCGGAAAGATGCCGAACCAGCCCGTGGAGATCACTTATATCTATGAGCCGAACGGCGAGGGCTATCGCTTCAGCGTGAACTATAAGGACAACAACACGGATGACAGCAGCCTGAGGGATATCATCGAACCCATTGAGGATAAGGGGAAACAGGCGGATCAGCCTGTCGAGGCGGAGTGCAAGGAGCTGTACGGTTATATTCACAGCACGCACGCTGCCGTACCGGCCGCACCGAACGCGCAGTTTGACGGAGACCATAACTACTCCGCGAAGATGCCGGCGGACGACCTCACAGTGACCTATACCTATGACCGTGATCCGGACAAGTGGGTGCAGATCAGCTATTACAGCGGACCGCTGGGAGCGCTCTCGCATGATAACGAGTCTCCGGCTAACGATCCGTCCAAGCTTGTCTCGCCGGACGTGAAGAGCGGCGGCAGCGGCAGCTACTATGCAAAAGTGCTGAAGGCAGGTGGTTCGGACGAGGGCTATACCTGGGAGCAGATCCGGAAGAAGCGCCTGGTGCCAATTGCGAAATCGAACAGCGAGTACTATCGCTTTGCGGGCTGGTTCATTGACAGCAACGGAAACCAGATTCTGGATCGGGATAATGGTGAGACCCTGCTCACAGATACGCAGAAATTTGACGGCGATACCGCAGTGTTCGCGTACTTTGAGGAGGTACCCTCGAAGTGGGTGGATATAAAATTCAAGGCGGGAGATCACGGAACGCTGACCGGCGCGGCGACGCTTCACACGCGCTACGACGATACCTGGGGAGCCATTGCAAAGCCTACCTATACGCCGGAGGTGAATTACCTTGTGCGGGGCTGGTACGACGGCAGCGTGGCAATGCAGGATGGCGATGCACTGACAGACGGGAAGACCTACACGATCCGCTTCTATCCGGATCCGAATGTCTTCGGAACAAACGCGGGCGATGTGGATGCCGCGGGAAGCCTTGATGAGGACGGACAGGGCAGAGTCACGGCCTTCGATACGAAGCCGGGCTATAAATACATCATCACCGACATGGCCGGGAAGATCCTGGGTGTTCAGAATGGAAGCATTACGGGAAGGGTGATCTTTAACGACCTCTATCCGGGAACGAGGTATCAGGTCTATGAGGCGTCCGGAGATACCGATGCCGCTCCGGGAGGCGATGTCTCCGGTGCGAGCGGGATGCTCGGAAATCCGACGGAAGTCCTGGTGCCGGTGGTTGAGCATAACTACCAGATCAGCTACGACACGGAGAATGAGGGGAAGACAGTCCTGACCATTGAACCGGCGGATAAGGATGCGGACTACGCAATTCTTGACGAGAGCGGAAATGTGGTGCATACGCCGGAGAGCGGCGAGGGCGGCTGGCAGACCCCGGCGGGGAATCCCGGAAAAGTCGTCTTCTCGGGCTTGAATCATGGCGGAAAATACACGGTTGTCGCGCGGCCGAAGGGACAGAGCGGCATAGCGGCGGAGGATAAGCGGCAGGACGGCACAGATCTCACGATGGATCCGGGCGGTGAGCTGGAGATTCCGAAGTTCATCGTGCAGACGGTGAACGGAGAGGTGGTGAGCGTCGGAGACAACGCAGTCGGCGCCCCCCGCTATGATGAGGCGCACAGAGGAGATGCCGTTCAGGTCTCTGCGGAGGCAGCGGACGGCGCAGGCCACAGCTTCCGCTTCTGGAGGGTGCTGGTCGGTGCGGTCTCCGGAATCGGCTCAAAGCTGAAGAATCTTGCGTTCGGCTTTGCGATGCCGGATACCAATGTGGTGTTAACAGCGGAGTACCAGAGAGGCTCTTCGAGCAATGCGACTGTCACGGATGAGGTCCGGGGCGGAAATCCGGGCGAGATGGCGCTTGATCCCGACGAGATCGAGGATCTTGAGGACAGTCTCACCACGGACGCGGATCGCGTGCTGATGAAGAAGAACAAGGCGGAAGTCATCTACAAGGTGGTGTACAGAAAGGGAAAGGTCAGGAAGAATGTCTCCGATGCGGTGAGGGAGTTCAATGATTATGAGCACAGCTCACACAAGAAGGCTTACACCGAGGCGTGGGAGCTCGGCGTCGATATCGAGCGCTACGTCAACGGAAGAAGAGTGAAGCGGACCACGCCCTCCAATGCACAGTTCAATACCTATGTGCAGCTCGACAAGGAAGATGTGGACATGATGGATTACGCGCTCTATGAGTACCGGAAGGATCCGGCTGATCCGACGAACTACCTTGTGGAGGAGGTTACTCTGAGTGAGGATCCGGAGGAGAGCGGAGGACTCTTCACCTTTACGGCAAGAGATGGCGCGCGCTATGTCCTGACCTACTCGAAGGCGTTCCGCCTCACCTTTATCAACGAGCACTCCGAGACACAGCCGCAGTATACCTTCAAGCTGCGAAAGGGTGATTCACCGGAGGATACAGTGGGAAATCCGGATTATCCAAACGGCGATTACAGTCAGGTGGAGGATCCGAAACCCGATTTCACGAGCACGGAAGGTATCTATTACCTCTACAAGGGCTGGAGCCGGAGAAAGGACAGAATGAGGGCCTTTGATCCGGGCGATCCGATCGGGAAGAGAAGCTATATCTACGCCTTCTACGAGGACAATAAGAAGGAAGTGACCGAGGCGCGGAAGGCTCTGGACAAGGCGATTCAGGAAGCGATGCGAAGGGCGGACGACTTCTTCTTAAAGAGGAAGGAGACCGGAGAGATTCTGGATAAGATAAACGATGTCGTGAGAAGGTTTGAACAGACCGAACCGAGAAGGCTGACGCAGAATGAGCTTGAGGATCTTCTGAGCGAACTGAAGAACTTCATGAAGACCTACGACGATCAGCTGGATGGCCGCTATAAGCACTATGATGATATCACCACCCACAGAAGCGGCGGCGGAAGCAGCGGCGGTGGCGGCGGAAGAGGCGCGGGAACGAGGAGTGTTCCCTATGTCCCCGAGAACGCCAGAAATTATGTGGTCGGAACCAATGGAAACTGGGAGCTTGTGGACGCGGAGAAGCACGAGTGGGCCTTCGTGCTGAATGGAGGCATTCGCCTGACCAGCCGCTGGGCGAAGCTCGATTACGCGAACGGAGATATAAACCGAAACGGCTGGTATCACTTCAACTCTCACGGCCTCATGGATTCCGGCTGGTTCCGCGATGAGGCGCAGGAATGGTACTACTGCGACACCGTCCATGACGGCTGGTTTGGAAAGATGAAGACCGGCTGGCACTATGACAGGGACGACAGACACTGGTATTATCTTGATCCTGTGAGCGGAAAGATGGCGACGGGCTGGGTGCTCATCGACGGAAAGTGGTACTACTTCACAACACAGAACGGCGGCGAAACCTGGCAGTACGACTGGACGGCGGAGAAGTGGTTCTATCTCGGAAATGACAGAAGACCGCTGGGTTCCATGTTTGAGGACGAGACAACGCCGGACGGCTACCGCGTAAACGGCGACGGCGCGTGGATCAGATGAGGAGGAGCAGGATGAAAATACGAAGACGCATCAGAGCGCGCTTCGCCGCAGCTCTGGCGGCTGTCATGGCGATCACCATGACAGCCCCGGCCCTGCCGGCGTATGCGCTGGATCACGTGGGTTACAACGATCCCTCCGTGATTCGCTTTGATCCGGGGATCGGGCCGGATCTCAATGCCAAGGATCAGCAGACTGGTCAATTTTACTGGACGGATGGAACGAGTGATGGCTATGGAGCTCTCCCGCAGGAGATAGAGGGCGGAAAAAAGCTCTCTGTTGCGCACGGAAAGGCGGGACACGCGCTGACAGAGTCAACTGATTTTGGTGGAATTGCTACGCAGGAAGCGCAGCACCCCAACGGTACCGGAACAGTTTTGAGACCGGTGCTCCCGAAGCTTCGTGGGGATGGAGCAACCATCCAGGCATGGCCGGGCTACCGCTTTGACGGCTGGTTTGACAGTGATGGCAACAAGCTTTTGTATCTTCCCGCACACTTTTCCTACACCACTCCCACCACCTACACGGCGAGGTGGACAGGAGACAGCGAGGGTAAGTTTAACTTTACTGTTATGCATTATCGCGATCTTAACGAAGCGCGGAACCAGCAGAAAGGCGCGGGTGCGATGATCGCGGATGATACAGACCCTGAGATACACGCGTTCAAAAAGGACGGTCCGATAGAGGTGGCTACGAATCAGGGGGTTTCCGCCACCTACCGGAGAGATATCCCCGGCTATAAGCTTCAGGACGTGCTGATCAAGAACAATAAAAAGAGAGGGTTCGGAGAGGCCTCCGGTGCGGGAAGCATCGAACCGGAAGCTGCGAAGCTGAATGCGAGCAACAATCTGACGGGCGTCATGCCGAACGATGACCTTACAGTGGCGTACCGCTACAAGCCGAATGATCAGGTGAAATTCGCCTTTGAGGTGGAGTATGTGGATGTAGATGGCCACACGATCAAAAGCCCGGAGCGCAAGGGCTACTCCGCAGAGGACGAGGTTTCAAAGACTCCGGACAGTATAACTGCCTATGCGTTTCAGGGCGCGGAGCTGCTTGAGGGAAAGGAGCCGAAAAAGGCGGAGCATGTCTATGCGGTGTCTGATGGCAGCCTGAATACGAGCACGGGTGAATTCAGAGGAAAGATGCCGAACCAGAAGGTGAGGATCCGCTATACGTACAGGCTGGATCCGGAGTTCACATCTGATGTTGTTGTGCATTATCGTGACAACCATGGAGAGCTGATGAAAAATATCGGCACGGATGGCAGTGCGACGTATCATTTCAATTTCCTCGACGAGCACGAGGTGCCTGTTCCGAAGCAGAGCGGCTACACCTATCCGCCGAATATTACCTTCTCTCCGAATGCGAATTTTGTGCCAATGCAGAATCCGAAGGAGGGCTATGAGAACTTTAAGTTTAAGCTCCAGAACGGTTCCGGCAGTATTGATGTCACCTATCTTGAGGACTTAAGTGACACAAAGAACTGGGCGCGCGTGACCTACGCGTCCGGAGCGCACGGTACAAATACCGGACCCGTTGAGCCGAAGTCCTTCCCGAAGGGAGCGCAGAAGCTCTCTGTCCTGACTAAGAACATCAGCACGGATGCAGATCCGAACTACAGGTTCAAGGGCTGGTATAAGGCGGATACCTCCGGCAAGCCCGTGGGAGACAAGCTCTCCGAAGATATAAAGCTGGACGGGGATCTGCGCCTGATCTCAGTGTTCGAGGAGACTGAGGAGGATTGGTGTGATTTAAGCTTTGTGGCGGGAAGCCACGGAAGCATTTCCGGAAAGCAGACGGCACATGTGCCGCGCGGCACGAAATGGAGCGATCTCATGCTTCCGATACCGTCGCCGGATGCGCTGTATCAGAACGACAAGTGGTACAACGAGGCAGGCGAGCCGATGGTGGACCCGAACGCTTTGATTCTCAAGGATCAGACTTATACCTTCCGCTTCACAAGGTTCAATGCGCTGCCGGATGACCACCTCCTCGCAATTCCGGATGCCTCCGGCGGCGTGACGTCGAACGGAAGCGGAAGAGTTGTGGTCAGTGCGCCGAATGAGAAGCGCAAATATGCACTTACCGACAGATATGGGAACATCATCGCCGTGCAGAGCGGCAGCGCGCTGCAGAACGGCGCCTTCACAGGACTTCCGGTCTGCGAGCAGTATTTTGTCTATGAACTTGAGGAGCATCAGAACCCGGGGGTTCATGATAACATTCAGACTGTCGATCCGGACAAGCGGAGTCAGCCTGCGCTCGCGGTGGTTCCGGCGCTCGGAAATAATTACTCCGTTGACAGCGATCCGCTGGCGGCGGACAAAAAGAAGCTCACCGTGACGCCTGCTGCTCCGGACACCGTGTATGCGCTTCTTGACGCGGACGGAAATATCGTCGCGCAGGAGGGAGCTGCAGATGGCTGGAAGACGCCGTCCGGAAGCCCGCAGACCGTGGAGTTTACGGGGCTTGATCCGAGCACGACCTACACAGTGGTGGCGCAGACTGCCTCCGGAAGTGAGACGCCGGAGGAGAAGCAGCCCATGGGAAGCACCGTTACAGTCACCGGAACGCAGAGCGCTGCTGAGAGCACATATGTGCTTCGGCTTCTTGACGGCGGCAGAGTGACGAAGATCACGAGAAACGGAAATGTCATCGCGATCGGGGACGATGAGACCGAGGTGACAGTCCGGGAGGGTGACCTGATCAAGATTGACGCAGATACAGCGGATGCAGACGGCAACGCGTTCCGCCAGTGGAATATTCTGATCGGCGGCATGACGATCCAGCACCGCGACCGGCGGAATCAGACCGTCACCATGCCGAGAGGAGCGGTGGTTCTGCAGGCCACCTATAATACTCCGTCGGCGACCTCTGCTGCGACGCTGGATTACGCGCCGAAGGACGGAAGGTTCGCATTGAATCCGGAGGAAGGTGCGATTGAGAAGCTCAGAACAGCACTGATCAGCAATCCGACGGACGAAGCGGCACTTTCAGTTCTGAACACAGAGCTCGCCTACACAGTGCACTTTGACCGGAGGAGCGTTGCGGCATCGGTATCGAATGCGCTCAGAGAGAAAACCTCAGAGGAAAAGCTGAAGTTCCCGTGGAGCGTAAAGCTTGGTCTGACTCGTGCAGTGAATGGCGTAAACAAGCCGCTTCCCGCCTCCGGCAGCAATGCAGAGGTAAATGTGCTCGCAAGGATTGACGAGAGTCTCCTCGGCGGCATGGACTATAAGCTCTGGAGACAGTCCACGGATACGGCAGGAGAGCTCACGTTTGAGGAGCTTTCAATGAAGCCGGATCCGAACGAGGAGGATTCCGGTTTCCGGGGAGTGTTCCACTTCCTCGCAAATATCGGAGATACCGTAGTTTTAAGCTACAGCAAGGCCTATATCGTTACGATCGAAGATACAAAGCGCGGCACGGTTCACAGACTGAAGGTCCGTCAGGGCGAGAGCCTTGAGGATGCTGAAAATTACATGGACATTTGGAGTGATCTGAAAACCATATGGACCAATCCGGCGACAGGCATTGAGTATGAGCTGGAGGGAATTAAAAAGTCCAACTCTGCATCAGCTCCGAACTATGACGTGACGGATGAAGTGAAGCGGAATCTGACGCTCTATGCGCTGTACGCTCCGGCGGACGATTCAGCCTGGCAGGCAGCATGCGAAAAGCTGAAAAGAGAGACGGATGTTGCGAGTGCACTGAGCACGAACGGGAATGTATCCCCGGAGGACAGAGAGGATCTGACCCAGGCGATCGCACATGCCAATGCTGTGCGGACACACTTGCCGAGACCGACAATAGCGGAGCTGGAAGCGGAGTATAACGCGCTGAAGGAGCTTGTGGACAGAATTACAACAGCTAACCCGACACCGCCCGGGCCCACTCCTCCGGAACCTGTTCCGCCCACCCCACCGACGCCTGGCGGAAGCGGCGGGCATAGTGGCGGCGGAGGCGGCGGAGGCGGCGTCTCCCGGAGCATCGCTGCGAGTGCCGGACCGGGAGTCAGAAGTGCCTACCGCAGCGGAACCGACGGAAACTGGGACAATTTTGATCCTGCGAAGCATGGCTGGGCATTTGTGACGTCTGCCGGAAATCGGCTGAAGGATCAGTGGGCGGATATCGTCTACACCTTCGGAGGCGTATCAAAGGTCTACACCTATCATTTTGATGCGGATGGCGTGATGGACAGCGGCTGGTACAGAGACGCAGCGGGAAGCTGGTACTTCCTGTCTACCGTCCATGACGGCTGGTTCGGAGGACTCATAAAGGGCTGGCATCACGACGCAAACGATGGGAACTGGTATTATCTGAATCTCCTGGACGGCGCAATGGTGACCGGCTGGCAGAAGATTGACGGGAAGTGGTACTTCCTGAACCCGCACACACCGGAACAGACCTGGTTCTGGAATGCTGAGACGGAGCGATGGGAGTACGGCAACGGACAGAGTCGCCCGCTGGGTGCTATGTATGCGGGTGAGCAGACGCCGGACGGCTATCGTGTGGATGAGAGCGGCGCGTGGATCAGAGAGACACCGTAAGGCTGCATAAAACAGAAGTGTGAGAGAAGCAGGATGCTGTTATGGCAGACTGCAGAGGCGCAGGGAGCTGCTGAAAAGTGGTTCTCTGCGTGGATCAGAATTGAAGAGGATAAGAGGGGCGTCTCCATTTCGGAGACGCCCCTCTTATCAAGTATGGCCTTTTCAATCGACGTGCAGCTTTGATTTGAGAGCTTCCTGAAGCACCTGAGAGAAGTTAACCGCCTCCTACTCGATCGATGCTTGCCAGACTTTACTTGGCCGGCTTCTCTTTTGCTTTCGGTTTCGGAAGCGTGTCCCAGTTCATGGTGGTGCGGCCGAACAGGGGCTCCAGCTCATAGAGAATGCAGGGCAGCATGAAGGCGACTATGAAGGCGCTGATCAGCGCGCCGCGCGCCAGCAGCATACATACCTCCCGGATCAGGTACATGCGGGAGACGAAGGCGACGCCGACGGTCGCAGAGAACATTCCGAGTGCGCTGGTGATGATGGAGGCATCCGAGGTGCTGCCCGCGAGGAGTGCAGCCTCCATTCTGTCCTTCCCGTTTCGGATCTCCTCCTGAAAGCGGGAGCTCACAAGTATCGCGTAGTCCACGGTCGCGCCGAGCTGAATCGCGCTGATCAGGATGGGAGCTATGAAGGAGATGGAGCTTCCCATCCAGTAGCACAGCCCCTGATTGATATAGATTGCGAGCTCGATCGTGAGGATCAGGGCGAAGGGAATGCTGACTGAGCGGAAGATCATCATAACGATCACAAAGATCGCCGCAATAGAGAGATAATTGGTCGTCACATTGTCCTGCGTGAAGACTGTGCGAAGATCCTCCGTCATGGCGGATTCCCCGGTCAGGTAGGCATTCGGGTCATAGCGGTACACGAGCTCGCTCACCTGCTTCAGCTGCTCTTTCATCTCATTGGTCGCGGGCTCGAAGTCGGAGATGAGCATCATGAGCTGATACTCATCGGACTTGAAGATATCGCGTATTTTCTTCGGCAGAAAGAAATCCGGCACGCCGTTTCCTATGAGACTGTGGTAAGAGAGCACATGGCTGATGCCGGGTATGGCATCGAGACCGTCCTCCAGCTCTCCGAGTGTCCCGTTGTCGATGTCCGAGGAGAGGATCACAACGTGCTGCGTGGACATGTTGAAATCCTCCTTCAGCTTCGCATTTGAGGTGAGCGAGGGCAGGGAGCTCGGGAGCGAGCGGGAGATCTGGTAATATATATTTGTGTGCGTCTGTGAGTACCATGCCGGGTAGAGGCAGAGGAGGAAGGCGAGTATCCACGCTCTGCGGTGCCGGAGTATCCAGCGGTTCATCCCCGTGAAGTCCGGAAAGAGATTTTTGTGCTTATACTGCTCGATCTGGCGGTTAAAGACCAGAACAAAACAGGGAAGAATGAAGATTACGCAGACGATGCCGAGCACCACACCCTTTGCCATCACGATGCCCATGTCCCGCCCCATGGTGAAGCGCATGGCGCAGAGAGCCAGAAAGCCCGCGATGGTTGTGAGCGAGCTGCCGGAGAGCGCCGAGAAGGCCGCTGCCATGGCTTCGGCCATGGCGTCCCGGATATCCTCATGTCTGGCTTTCTCCTCTTCGTAGCGCCGGTACAGAAAGATGGAGTAGTCCATCGTGACGCCGAGCTGCAATATTGCGGCGATCGCCTTTGTGATGTAGGAGATCTGTCCGAAGAGAATATTTGAGCCCATGTTGTAGATCACGGCGAGGCCTATGCAGCTTAAAAGAATCGGCGGCATTGCGTAGGATTCGAAGCTCAGAAAGAGCACGATCAGTGTGAGCACCACTGCAATCACCGTATAGATCGGAAGCTCTGCAATCACCAGCTCCTTGATATCCTCGACCATGGCGGACATCCCCGCCACAAAGCAGCGCTCATTCATGAGCTTTCGTATCTCAACGATGGCATTCATCGTGTCGTCCGAGGAGAGATTTGTCTCGAACTGGACGATCATCATGGTAGCCTCTCCGCTGAAGAAGTTCTTCTGGAGCTCGGAGGGAAAGAGTGAGGTCGGGACCTGAATTCCGAGACTGTCAGAGATCCAGAAGGCATTGCCCACGTGATCCAGTTTTTTGATTCTGGAGAGCAGATCGTCTGTATACTTCGGAGGCATTCCCTCCACAACAATCATGCTGGTTGCAGCAGCCTTGAAGGGATCCTCGAGCAGGTGCTCCCCCTCCACAGAGCGCACATTCTCCGGCAGATAGGAGAGCACATCATAGTTGGTTCTGGTGCCGATGTAGCCGAGGATCGAGGGAATGGTGAGAAGCAGGGCGGCGAGGATGATGAATTTCGGACGCTGGGTGAGCCAGCGCGCAAGTTTTTTTATCATGACAGCTGCCTCCTTAATGCTTCATCCAGCCGGTGAGCGCGTGCCAGAGATCCCGAAACATCTGGGCAATGCGCTGCAGCACGCTTCTGTGGTCCCGGTCATCTCCGGAGTGAAGGTGATTCTCCTCCTCCTCCGCCTTGATCTCCGCACTGCGGATGAGGACAGAGACTGTGGAGACATTCTGGTTCTGCGGGGAGGTCAGGGATTCGGCGGCCGCATCTGCATCCAGGCGGAAGAGATTGGTCTTATCGCCGGTGTGCTCATCCCACTTATCATCGACCAGATCATTCAGGCTCTGCTTTGCTTCCCGGAATTTTGTATTGCTCTCCAGTGCATCCGCACTCTTTTTCAGGAGCCCGGAGCTGTTTTGGAGCGCAGCTCTCGTGCCGTCGTTCAGCTGGTCGCTGTTCTGCCGCATGATGTCGCGGGTGGTTTTTAAGAAGCCGCTCAGGCTTCCGGCGGAGCTCTGCAGGGAGTCACAGACAGCGGCGCTGTCGTTCAGTGCAGACTGAAGCTCAGGGATCCAGCTGTCAATGGTGCTGTGCAGCTGATCCAGCTCCTTTATGCTGTCGGACAGCTCGACACTTAAGTTTCCCGCCTGATCAAAGCCCTTCTCTCCATCGGTGCCGATGGCAGCCATGAAGTCATAGAGCCCCTCCAGCGGAAGGTTCATGATATTTTCGCTGAGGCTGTCGGTTCTCTTATAGATATCTGCTGCCTTCCCGGAGGCGTTCTGGACCTCTCTGCGGTAGTTCCAGAGCGCGACAGCATAGCTGATTTCATCTGTGTCATAGCCGAGTGCGGTGAGCTTCTCGATCGCGAAGTTCTGGAAGCTGCCCTCGGGATACTCCATGCCGCGCACGGAGACGGTGCCGCTGCCCTTATAGCGCAGGTCAAGACCTGCATTTCCGGGTGTCGCCACACCGCTCCCGTGGCTGTTCAGATCATAGATCACCTCGCCGTCTCCAATCGCATCCATGGGCTGCATTCCCTGCGATTTCATGTAAGCCGCATAGGCCTGATAGAGCTGTGTCATCTGGGAGAGTGTGGAGCTGATGCTCCGGTTCACAGAATCCTGCCCGCTTTTTGAGAGCGCCCTCAGTCCCTCCACATCCTTCTTCACGCGGTGGGTGTCGCGATCCAGATCGCTGGTGACGTCCTGGAGGTTCTGCATGTCGTCGCTCAGCGAGCGGAGCGTCGATTTGGTGTCGTCGAGATCGTCCTTCAGCGCGAGCAGGCTGGCGTTCAGATCCTTTAAATTCTGCCGCAGGTCTGTGACACTGTTGTTTGTTGCATTCAGATGTCCGCTGAGCGGCTTCAGAGTCTCAGAGAGCCCGTCCATGGAGCCGAGGAAGCTGTCCAGATCTCCGTAAAAACGGCTGCTGGCGCTGTGTATATTCTGCCGTACGGCGTTCAGCGTGTCGAGTCCCTTGGCGGCGCCGGAGAGATTGGACTTCATGCTGTCCAGAGAGTCGAGCAGCTCATCCATCGCAGAGTTCATCTTGTCCCAGGAATCCTCAGCATCCTCCTTGGCTTCCCGGAGATCCTTCAAGTCTCCGAGCCTTCCCGCAGCATTGATCGGGCCCATCATAAAGGTCATGCCCTCATACTGAAACTCCTCTGCGCCGACGGAGAGTGTATATTCCTGTTCCTCCCCGGGCAGCCAGAGGAAGGCGGCGACCCGGATATTTCCGAGGGACTGGATCTGCGCGTCAGGTGCCTCCAGTGACACAATGTCGTTTAAGTTAAAGGCGGAAACTGCGGTCAGGAACCAGTTGTTTTTCATGTATTCGCTGCTGTCCGGATTCGGAACAGCCTTCACCGTGATTTTCACCACGCCCTTCTGTCCGGCGAGCTTCTCTGCCTCGGTCGGCACGCCGTTCAGCTGGTAGGAGAGGGAGATAGTCCATGGGAGGGCTCGGAAGGGAGCCTCTGTCTTTCCCTCAAAGTAAAAGCGCTCCGGCGCCTTCTCTCCAAAATGAAAGCGCACCGTTCCGTCACCTGTCTCCGCAGCAGTGCTGTCGGTGAGATTCTGTACGGCGTCATAGCTTCCGTAGTCTGTGATTTCCCTTGCGCCGTTCAGATTGTAGCTCTTCACGATGCTGGCCTCTGTCGGGTTGCCATAGCTGTCCAGCGTCACGTAATAGGCCTCGTCCACAGTGGGAGAGACGCCGTTTCCGATTGCCGCAGCTGCGGAGAGCGGGGGAAAGCATAACGCGGAACATGCTGTCGTGAGGGAGAGCAGGGCGCTGAGCGCTCTGCGCCTAACAGCCCGATTGTGAGAAGTTCTGTGATTATTTTGATTTTCATTCATAAGCTGCATAAAATCATCTCCTGTACACAGTTTGTGGGAGGCGGTGTGTTTTCCATCTCCCGCGATGCTCCTATTATAGAACAGAAGACAAATTTTTCAACACTTGTATTGATAAAAAATATTTTATCTGCCCGGAAGATGCGCGGGGAGCAGGAGGGAGGGGAAATTTTTGAGGCTCAGCGCAGCGAGCTCCAGGAGTGTCTGACGCAGAAATTTCTGGGTATCCTCATCTAGGCTTGTAGCGGCCTTTGCAATGGCGGGGAGGCTGGTTTTCCAGTCATCAAGAAGCTCAGGAAAGGTCTTGGCATCATTTGAGGAGACCACAGTGTAGAGTGAGTCAACAAAGCGCTCCCGCGCCTCGGGGGAGAGCTCGTGCAGCCATTCGCTGAGTGTGTGGTTCAGGTAGCGGGCATCCGGGGCGAGCTCCTTCAGGTAGTGAAAATCCTGCCCATGTATCTCCCAAGAGAAGGGATCATGCTGGAGGAGACTCAGCCTGCTGCTCTTCACGACGCGGAAGGGCTCCTGATGCTCAAGGAGCATACCGACCACAGCGGACTGCGGAAGCGTCTTGTGGATGCGGCTGCTCAGGGCATGAAAGCCGGGCTCCTGAAGGACTGCTGCGGGAAAGCCGGGACCGTCATGGGAGTAGACGCGTTCCATGCGGCGCCGAAGTGCGGCACTGCTCTTTGCAGCCGCATAGACGGCGAGATTGCCGCCCTTTGAGTGTCCTCCGCAGCGCAGTATGCCGCGGCAGTGCCGTGCAGCGCGCTGGAGATAGCGGGCCGCCTCTGCCTGAGAGGGAACAGGGGACTGAAAGGCCATATTGAAATCTTCCTTCCATCCAATGAGCGTTGTGTTGGTGCCGCGGAAGGCGATATAGCTCTGATTCCGGTCAAGCTGGAGACTGACTGCAGCAAACTGCTTCTCCAGTCCGCTGTCGAACTGCTCCGTGAAGCCCTTCACACGGATATTGCGAAAGCGTGGGCTCGCAGCCATGGCACTGAGCAGGCGACGGCTTTCCTCCGCCTCCCACACATCGTGGAAGAGCGCAGGAAAGCTCTCTGCCCGGTACAGCTCGGCAAGCCGCACGCCGCGCCACTCGCGGACCTCTGGCACGGAGGAGGCGAGGTGAAAATAGGAGAACCAGGACAGAATGAGACTGTCCGGCGGAGAGAAGGGAAGCTGGTCAAAGGGCTCCAGCACCGTTTCGGTGTAGTCGATGATATTCTGTGTCTTCATAATGTATGTTTCCTCCTGAGGCGGTTTCTGCTCGGAGAGCTGCGGAGAGAGCAGGGAGACAGTGCATCAGCTGAGATATGGATAGTTTCAGTATACCCGCCTGAGGCTGTGCAAGTCAATTTACCGGCGGAGTGCAGTGTGAAAATTTGCCTCCTCCCCTTCGCCGTCCTTGTGGTATACTTATTCTGAAATTTTTTTGGGAGGCCCCGGCCTTCAGAGCAGATACAGGGAGAATGAGCGCAGTATGAAAATCATAGTCGTCGGAAATGGAAAGATAGGGCTTCTGCTGGTGCAGCAGCTCTCAAAGGAAGGGCACGATATCGTCGTGATCGACAATAACCCGCAGAAGCTCTACTACACGCAGGAGAAACTGGATGTGGCGATCGTCGTTGGAAACGGCGCCTCAATTGATGTGCTGAGAGAGGCGGGGGCGGCGAGCTGTGACCTTCTGATCGCCGTGACGAACAGCGATGAGATCAATCTGCTGACGGCGCTGGTTGCGGGTAAGCTGGGGTGCAGCAGCACTGTGGCGCGCGTCCGGAATCAGGAGTACGACCGGGAGATGAATCTCCTGAAATCCAGCTTTGGCCTGACCCTCGCCATCAACCCCGAGAAGACCTGTGCGAAGGAAATATTCCGCCTGCTGCAATTTCCTTCCTTTATTACGCGCAGCTCCTTTGCGGGCGGCAAGGCGGAGATGGTGGAGCTCCTCGTGCCGAAGGACGGCGAGCTGAACGGAAAGCGTCTGGATCAGATGCCGGCCATACTGAACAAGAAAGCCCTGATCTGTACCATTGAGCGCCAGGGAGAGGTCTTTGTGCCCTCCGGCTCCACAGAGCTCATGGCAGGAGATAAGCTCAGCATGGCGGCGGCAACCTCGGATCTGCCCTTCCTTCTGCGTCGCTTTGGCATAGGGAATGAGGGTATACGGAAGGTGATGATCGTCGGCGGAAGCTCGACGGGACTCTATCTCGCGGACGATCTGCTGCGGGCGGGGCTCAGTGTCACCATTGTTGAGGCGGATCCGGAGAAGTGCAGCCAGCTGGTGGAGCGTCTGCCGAAGGCTCATATTATCCACGGAGACGGCTCGCTTCAGGAGCTCCTTGAGGAAGAGGGCATCGCGGATATGGACGCGGTGGTTCCGCTGACCGGCATTGACGAGGAGAATATTATGATCTCTCTCTATGCAAAGTCCATCGGCGTAAAGATGACCATCACCAAGGTAAACCGGATTGAGTACCTGAAGCTCGTCGGCTCTGCGAATCTCGGGGCAGTGGTGAGTCCGAAGAGCCTCACGGCGAATGAGATCACCCGCTATGTGCGTGCGGTCGGTCAGTCCAGGGAGGGCAGTGTTGAGACGCTCTATACCATTAGTAACGGCAAGGCGGAGGCGCTCGGCTTTACGGTACCGGATCACCCGGCCATTCTGAATGTACCCATCATGCAGCTCAGGCTGAAGAAAGCGACCCTCATCGCCTCTATCGTTCGAAATCAGCAGGTTATCATACCCACCGGACAGGATGTGCTGATGAAGGGAGACTCCATCATTGTGATCGCGGATCCGCGGAGGATGATCTCAAATCTCACGGATATTTTCCTTGAGAACGGGGGCGCTTCATGAATTACAGACTGGTCGGAAAATATATGGGCTATATCATGCTGGTAGAGGGGATCTTTATGATCCCGGCCGTACTGGTTGCACTGTACTTCGGGGAGCCTGCCACAGTGCGGGCCCTTCTGATCTCGATTTGTGCGGCGCTCCTGCCGGGCACTCTGCTCAGCAGGCTTAAGAGCCGGGAATCCATCTCCATGGGGGAGGGCTTTGTGATCTGCGCGCTCGGCTGGATCGTGCTGTCTCTCATCGGAGCATTACCCTTTTACATCAGCGGAATGATTCCGCGCTTTATCGACTGCTGGTTTGAGACGGTGTCGGGCTTTACGACGACGGGCTCCAGCATACTGACGAATGTGGAGGCGCTCTCAAACGGTCTGCTCTACTGGCGCAGCTTTTCGCACTGGATCGGCGGCATGGGCGTGCTCGTCTTTCTGCTCGCAATTGTTCCGCTCTCCAAGGGAAATGGAGAGCCCTTCAATCTGATGAAGGCGGAGAGCCCGGGGCCGGCAGTGGGAAAGATCGTTCCGAAGATCAGCAAGACCGCGAAGATCACCTACCTCATATATTTTGGAATGACTGTCCTGATGATTGTTATGCTGCTCGCGGGCGGAATGCCGCTCTTCGACTCGGTGCTGAATGCCTTTGCGACGGCCGGAACCGGAGGCTTTGCCATACATAACAGCAGCATCGGTTTCTATGAAAGTCAATATTTACAGATGACCATTGCTGTGTTTATGGCGCTCTTTGGCGTGAACTTCTCTGTCTATTACCTGATTCTGACCAGGCATTTTAAGGAGGCCTTCCGGAACGAGGAGTTTCGCTGCTACTGGCTCATTCTGATTGCTGCCTCTCTGCTGATCGGAATCAACATCATGCCGATGTATGCGGGCAATATCCCTCAGGCTTTCCGCGACAGCTTTTTTTCCGTCTCCTCTATTATGACGACGACAGGCTTCTGTACAGCGGATTTTGACAGATGGCCGGATTTTTCGCGCTATCTTCTGCTCATCATCATGTGCGTGGGCGCCTCGGCAGGCTCCACCGGCGGAGGCATCAAGGTGTCGCGTATTCTGCTCCTGGCAAAGCACCTGAAGGCGCAGATGAATCAGATGATACACCCGCGTCGCGTCAGCATCGTCCGCATGGACGGGCGCAGAGTGGAGGACGGTGTGATGTTCGGTACCACCGCATACATGGCGGCCTACCTTCTCATTGCGATGGTTTCCATGATGATTATCTCTCTGGACAGCAAGGGACTGGTCACGACGATCAGCGCGGTGCTCTGCACCATGAACAATATAGGTCCGGGACTTGATGTCGTGGGACCGACAGGAAACTTCAGCAGCTTTTCTGACCTCTCAAAATTTGTGCTGTCCTTTAATATGCTGCTCGGAAGACTTGAGATTTTCCCCATCCTCTTTATGCTCTCGCCGGACGTGTGGCGGAGAAAGCGCATGCCGAGGAGCACAGTGCGCGCGCAGGAAGCGGGATGACGTTTCAGAGCCGCTGATGGAAGCGGTACTTTCTGAGAAGCGGAAAATGCAGGCCGGGTGTAACAGGGTATTCGGAAAAGTACAATTCCGGCAGGATCTTTCACGCAACGGCTCTTGCGGAGCCAGAGCAAATGTGGTATACAAGAACTGTTTCAAGGCTGTCGGCGAGGGACGCCGGCGAACATAAGGGAGGAAAGACGAATGAGAAAGGTATTGAGCGCACTGTGTGCTGTGTCCATGGCGGGCGTACTGCTTGCGGGCTGCGGAAGCTCCGCACAGACAGCAACAACCGCTGCGGCGGAGCCGGCGGCGGGCAGCGAGGCTGCCGCGGAGGAGAGCACCGAAGCTGCAGGAGAAGGCATTGCGAAGGAAGATCTGAAGATCGGTATCTTCTTCATCGGTGACGAGAACGAGGGCTACTCCGCTTCCCACATGGAGGGCATCAAGGACGCGGCGAGCGAGCTTGGTCTCAGCGAGGATCAGCTTATCATGAAGACCAATATTAGTGAGGACGAGAGCGCGCTGGATGCTGCTG
Source organism: Fusobacterium naviforme (assembly GCA_003014445.1). Taxonomy (GTDB): domain Bacteria; phylum Bacillota; class Clostridia; order Lachnospirales; family Lachnospiraceae; genus Moryella; species Moryella indoligenes. The sequence continues at coordinate 670,741 of PYGH01000001.1, forward strand.
AGGATCTGGCGAGCGACGGCTGCCAGCTCATCATCGGAACCAGCTTTGGTCACGAGAGCTATCTCATCGAAGCGGCCGGCAATCATCCGGAGATCACCTTCTGTCATGCGACCGGATTCCAGGCGGCGAGCTCAGGTCTCCCGAATATGCATAACTACTTTGACAATATCTACGAGGCGCGCTATGTGTCAGGTGTCGTTGCGGGCATGAAGCTGAAGGAGATGATCGACGAGGGTAAGCTTACCGCAGACGCCTGCAAGATCGGTTATGTCGGCGCATATCCCTACGCAGAAGTGATCTCCGGCTTCACCGCTTTTTATCTCGGTGCAAAGAGCATCGTTCCGGAGGCGACCATGAAGGTGCTCTACACCAACAGCTGGGCGGATCCGGCAGCAGAGGCGGAGACTGCAAAGCAGCTCATCTCCGACGGCTGTGTTCTCATCAGCCAGCACGCGGACACCACAGGTGCCCCGACCGCATGCGAGGAGGAGGGCGTTCCCTGCGTCGGCTACAATGTGGATATGACCAGCGTCGCACCGAATACCGCGCTGACTTCTCCGACCAATCACTGGTCCGTATATTATAAGTATGCCATTCAGTCCATGCTGGACGGCACGCCGATCGAGACCGACTGGTCCGAGGGCTTCAACGAGGATGCGGTTCGTATTTCCGCACTTGGCAGCTCCGTTGCGGCGGGTACAGAGGAGAAGGTGAAGGAGATTGAGGAGCAGATCAAGAGCGGCGAGCTCCACGTCTTTGATACCTCTACATTTACGGTGAATGGAGAGACGCTTGAGAGCTATGCGCCGAACGGTACAGAGTACATCTCCGACGGCTACTTCCATGAGTCCGAGGTCATCGCAGCGCCGGCCTTCGACATCATCGTGGACGGCATCGAGTCAGTTCAGAATTAAGCGTTTCAATTTTGAGTCAGGCTCTGAAGAATTCCCTTCAGAGCCTGATTTTAGGTTTATAAGAAGTATGCTATAATGAGCCTTGCACGGCGGGCGGGAGCGCCCTCCGGCGCGGAGAATCAGAGATAAAGAAAACGCGGGAAGGGATGCGGCCCGGGGCACGCTGCGTCTGCCTGAACCGGCGCGGCACTTGCAGGACGGTATGGAGGAAAGCTTTGTGGGAGAGATGAATGCAATCGAATTCCGGGACGTGACCAAGCGCTTCGGAGAGGTCGTCGCAAACGACCATATCAACCTCACGCTTCGGCAGGGGGAGATACTTTCGATACTCGGAGAGAACGGGAGCGGGAAGACAACGCTGATGAATATGCTCTCCGGAATTTATTTTCCGGACGAGGGGCATATTCTGGTGAACGGGCAGGAGGTGACCATTCGCTCGCCGAAGGACGCCTTTGCGCTCCGCATCGGCATGATCCATCAGCACTTCAAACTGATCCCTGTGCTGACGGCGGCGGAGAATATCGTTCTGGGACTTAAGGGGAAGGGAAGACTGAATCGGAAGGCCGTTGAGGATGAGGTGCGCTGTCTTGTCGAGAAGTATGGCTTTCAGCTGGATCCTGCGGAAAAAATATACAGCATGTCCGTCTCTCAGAAGCAGACGGTGGAGATCGTGAAGGTGCTGTACCGCGGCGCGGACATACTGATTCTGGACGAGCCGACAGCTGTGCTCACGCCGCAGGAGACGGAGAAGCTGTTCAGTGTGCTCCGAAACATGCGCAGGGACGGAAAGTCCATCATCATCATCACCCACAAGCTGAACGAGGTGCTGGATATCTCCGACCGCGTCGCAGTGCTTCGGAAGGGGCGTTACATCGGCACGGTGGAGACCGCAAATGCCTCTGTGAGCTCTCTCACGGAGATGATGGTCGGGGAGAAAGTGGATCTCGGCATTCACAGGAGTGAGCCGAAGAACCTCCGGGACCGCCTGATCTGTGAGCACGTGAGCTGTGTGAACGCGGAGGGAATGAAGGTGCTGGATGATATCAGCTTCACACTCCGCAGCGGAGAGATACTCGGCATTGCGGGCATCTCCGGAAACGGGCAGAAGGAGCTGCTGGAATCTATCGCGGGCCTTCAGGCGCATGAGGGACAGATCTGCTACATCAATGATGATGAGAGCCGGAAGGATCTCGGCAGTATGACGCCGATCGAGATCGAGGATCTTGGCGTGCGTCTCGCCTTTGTGCCCGAGGATCGTCTCGGTATGGGCCTTGTGGGGAGCATGGATCTGACAGATAATATCATGCTGCGCTCGTACCGCTCCGGAAAGTCCTTTGTTACGGATCGTGAGACGCCGAAGAAGATGGCACAGCAGATTGTGAGTGAGCTTGAGGTTGTGACGCCGAACACGGAGACGCCGATCGGGCGTCTGTCCGGCGGAAATGTGCAGAAGGTGCTGGTGGGCCGCGAGATCGCCGGCAATCCGAAGGTTATGATGGCGGCGTACCCGGTGCGTGGACTGGATATCAATTCTTCCTATTTGATATACAATCTTCTGAGTCGTCAGAAGGAGGAGGGCGCGGCGGTGATCTGTGTCGGCGAGGATCTCGATGTGCTGCTGGCACTCTGCGACCGTATTCTTGTGCTGCAGGGCGGGAGAAATGCGGGCATCGTGGAGGCGAGACAGGCGACGAAGGAGCAGCTGGGTCTCATGATGACCGGAACTGCCGGAAAGGAGAGCGCAGATGAATAACAGAGAGCCTCTGTTTCACATGACAAAGCGGAATCAGATCAGCTTTGCGAAGATCTGCCTCATCCATATGGCGGCGCTGGCGCTGGCGCTCGTGGTCTGTGCGGCTGTGATCGTTGCGGTGACACAGGTGAACCCCTTCGGCGTCTACGGCGCGCTCTATGCGGGCGCCGTGGGAAATGCACGCCGCTTCTGGGTCACGGTGCGTGAGACTGTCATACTCCTGCTCATTGCGGTGGGACTCACGCCGGCTTTTCGCATGCGCTTCTGGAATATCGGCGCGGAGGGACAGATCCTGATGGGGGGCATGCTGAGTGCGGCTCTCATGATCTACTGCGGAGACAGACTTCCGGGCTTTCTGCTCATCGCCGCCATGCTTGTCACCAGTGCGCTGGCGGGAATGCTCTGGGGCCTGATTCCTGCCTATTTCAAGGCGAGGTACAATACAAATGAGACGCTCTTCACTCTGATGCTGAATTATGTGGCCATGCAGCTTGTGACCTTTGCAATCTGTTTCTGGGAGAATCCGAAGGGCTCGAACAGCGTCGGCACCATCAATCAGAAAAGTCATGCGGGCTGGTTTCCGGCTATCGGTGGCAGCGGCTTTGCGGGCGGCCAGTATATTCTGAGCTGTCTCATCGTTCTGCTGGTCACGCTGCTGGTATTTTTCTATCTGAGGCGCTCCAAGCAGGGATTTGAGATCTCTGTCGTCGGCTCCAGCCAGAATACGGCGCGCTATGCGGGTATCGACGTGCCCCGCGTGATTCTCCGCACCATGGCGATTTCCGGCGCGATCTGCGGTCTCGCAGGAGCGGTGATCGTCGGCGGCTCCAGTCACACGCTCTCCACCAGCACAGCGAACGGCAGAGGTTTCACCGCAATCATCGTCGCGTGGATGGCGAATTTCAATCCGTTGTTTATGCTGCTCATCTCAGGGCTTCTCATCTTCATGCAGCAGGGCGCGGTGCAGATTGCGTCGCAGTACAAGCTGAACCAGAACTTCTCGGATATCATCACAGGCATTATTCTCTTCTTTCTGATCGGCTGTGAGTTTTTTATCCGCTATAAAATTCAGTTCAGAAAAAAGGAGGTGCAGTGAGATGACAGTGATTCTAACCTTCATTCAGCGCGCCATCATTCAGGGCATCCCGATTCTCTTTGGCGCCTCCGGCGAGATACTCACGGAGAAGTCCGGAAACCTGAATCTGGGTATTCCCGGCATCATGTACATGGGCGGAATCTCCGGTCTCATCGCAGCCTTTCTCTATGAGAGGCGTGCGGGTGAGAGTGCCAGTGGCTTCACAGGACTTCTCCTGTCCCTCTTTTTTGCGCTGCTTGTCTCCATGCTCGGAGGGCTTCTGTACAGCTTTCTGACCGTGACGCTGCGCGCCAATCAGAACGTGGTCGGTCTGGCGCTCACGACCTTTGGCACGGGATTCGGCAATTTCTTCGGAGGTTCTCTCTCACAGATGGCGGGAGGCGTCGGCCAGATCTCCACAAAGGTCACTGCGGCAGCCTACAGAAAGACGATACCGGGGCTCTCGGAGATACCGGTGCTGGGGAAGATATTCTTCTCCTACGGACTGCTGACCTATCTCTCCCTCATCATTGCGCTGGCGTTGACTTACTTTCTGCTGCGCACGAGGCGTGGACTGAATCTCCGCGCGGTGGGAGAGGATCCCGCGACCGCAGATGCGGCGGGGATTGATGTGTCGCTCTACAAGTACACAGCGACCATAGTCGGCGCGGGTATCGCGGGGCTCGGCGGTCTCTACTTTGTGATGGAATATCTTGGCGGAACCTGGGGGAACAACAGCTTCGGGGATAGAGGCTGGCTTGCAGTGGCGCTTGTCATTCTCTCCATATGGAATGCGAACAATGCAATCTGGGGCTCCATTCTCTTTGGCGGTCTCTATATCATGTATCTCTACATTCCGAACCTCTCCCGCGCAGCGCAGGAGATATTCAAGATGATGCCCTATGTCGTGACCATACTTGTGCTCATCTTTACCAGCCGGAAGAACCGGCCGGAGGATCAGCCGCCCGCAAGTCTCGGGCTCTCGTATTTCCGCGAGGAGCGCTGAGCCCTTTGTCCGCATTGCCCGCGCTTTGAGCAGAAGCAGGAACGAACAGTACAGATTTACGCCTCCCTCCCGGGGGGCGGTATGAACAGAAGGAGATCAGGAAATGAAGATCAGAACCAGATATGCGCCAAGTCCCACGGGACGCATGCACGTTGGAAATTTGAGAACTGCGCTCTACGCCTATCTCATCGCAAAGCACGAGAACGGAACCTTCCTGCTTCGCATTGAGGACACGGATCAGGGGCGCCTTGTGGAGGGCGCGACAGAGATTATCTATCGCACCATGCAGGAGACGGGACTCATTCACGACGAGGGCCCGGACAAGGATGGCGGCTACGGTCCCTATGTGCAGAGTGAGCGCATGAAGGCCGGCATCTACATGGAGTATGCGAAACAGCTGGTGGAGAAGGGCGAGGCTTATTACTGCTTCTGCGATCAGGAGAGACTCGACTCGCTGAAGCGAAGCGTGAACGGCGAGACCATTATGCAGTACGACAAGCACTGCCTCTCGCTCTCTGCGGAGGAGGTGCAGGCGAATCTCGCGGCGGGAAAGCCCTTTGTAATTCGGCAGAACAACCCGCGGACCGGCACCACGACCTTCCACGACGAGATCTACGGCGACATCTCCGTAGACAATTCAGAGCTGGACGATATGGTTCTCATCAAGTCAGACGGATTCCCGACCTACAATTTTGCAAATGTGGTGGACGATCATCTGATGGGAATCACCCATGTGGTGCGCGGACAGGAGTATCTCTCCTCCTCCCCGAAGTATAACCGCCTCTACGAGGCCTTCGGCTGGGAGGTTCCGGTCTATGTGCACTGCCCGACCATCACGAATGAGGAGCATCAGAAGCTCTCGAAGCGCAGCGGACACGCCTCTTTTGAGGATCTGCTGGAGCAGGGCTTTGTGACCGAGGCAGTCGTAAACTTTGTGGCGCTGCTCGGCTGGTCGCCGGAGGGAGAGCAGGAGATATTCAGTCTGCCCGAACTCGCAAGGGTCTTTGATTACCGTCGCATCAACAAGTCCCCGGCGGTGTTTGACATGACCAAGCTGCGCTGGATGAACGGGGAGTACTTAAAGGCGATGGCGCCGGAGGTCTTCTATGAGAAGGCGGAGCCCTATCTCGAGAGATATCTCACCGCAGACATCGACCGCCGGAGAGTGGCAGAGCTGGTGCGCACGCGCATCGAAACCTTCCCGGATATTGAGGAGATGGTAGATTTCTTCAACGCACTGCCGGAGTACGATATTGCAATGTATACAAATAAGAAGTCGAAGTCCACGGCGGAGAGCGCACGGAAGGTGCTCACCGAGGTGCTCCCGCTTCTTGAGAAGGCGGAGAGCTGGACGAACGATGCGCTCTTTGAGCTGCTGAAGCAGTATGCGGAGCAGACAGGAGTGAAGACCGGTCATGTGATGTGGCCCATACGGACGGCGCTCTCCGGAAAGCTCATGACGCCTGCGGGGGCAACAGAGATCCTGGAGCTGTTGGGAAGAGAGGAGGCGCTGCGGCGCCTTGAGACCGGAATTCAGAAGCTTGCCTGAGGCGGCGCCTTCCGGTTTTCAGAGAATTGCAACGGAGACAGAATTGAGGAGAGACAGAGAGCGGCGGCACATGGCGGAGGCCGGGCCGCGGAGAGAACAGAATACAGCTGCAGCGCCGCTCCGGCATACGGAGGGGCTCAGCAGAGCGCAGAGAGAGGCGGTCACCCACGGGGAGGGGCCGCTTCTTGTGCTTGCAGGTCCCGGTTCGGGAAAGACCTTTGTCATCACGCGGCGCATACGCTATCTCATTGATGCGCTGAAGGTGGATCCGCGGCGCATACTGGTGCTCACCTTTTCGCGGGCCGCAGCGCGGGAGATGGAGGAGCGCTTTGCCGCATTACAGGAAGATATGCCCTCCTGTGAGGAAAGGCCTTACGGGGGAGGCAGGCCGGTCTTCGGAACCTTTCACTCCTTCTTTTTCCGCATTTTGCGCACGGCCTACGGCTACGCCGCAGATCAGGTGATTGCGGACGGGGAGAGGGTGAATATTCTCACAGGACTTGTGCGGCAGCTGCGCATTGAGAGCGGAGATATCCGGACACTGGTGCAGAATCTCCTCTCGGAGATCGCAGTGGTGAAGGAGGAGCGGGCGGAGCTCCCGCATTACTACTCCGTGAGCTGCCCGGCGGAGCAGTTCCGGGAGCTGTTTTGTGCCTATGAGCGGGCGCTTGGTGAGCGGCAGAAGATTGATTATGAGGACATGCTGCTCATGACCTATGAGCTTTTAAAGGAGAGGGACGATATACGCACCGCACTGCAGCAGCGCTGGCAGTGGCTTTTGGTGGATGAATTTCAGGATATCAATCGTCTGCAGTATGAGATTGTCCGCATGATCGCAGCTGCGCGGAGCAATCTCACGGTAGTCGGAGATGACGACCAGTCGATCTACCGCTTCCGCGGCGCGAAGCCGGAGCTCATGCTGGGCTTTCGAGGGGACTTTCCGGACGCACGTCAGCTTCTGCTGGATATTAATTTTCGCTCCACACCGGAGATCGTGAAGACCGCCGGACGCCTGATACGCCGGAACAAAAAACGCTTTGAAAAGGAAATCACGGCGCATCGTGCCTCCGGAAAGCCTGTGAATACTGTGGTCTGTCCGGATCCCGGGCGGGAGGCGGCCTATATTGTCGCGGAGATACGCCGCCATATTGCAGAGGGGATGCAGTACGGAGATATTGCGGTGCTCTACCGCACGAATCTTCAGCCCCGGCTCTTAAGTGCAAGGCTCATGGCGGAGAATATCCCCTTCCGCATCCGTGAGATGCTTCCGGATCTCATGGAGCACTGGATCGCGAGGGATGTGGTCGCCTATCTCCGCCTCGCGAGGCATATCGCAGAGCCGGGGGACCTGCTTCGCATCATGAATCGCCCGAACCGCTATATCCGGCGCGAGGCGCTCCGCATGGAGGGGGAGACACTGGAGGGGATCTATGCGCACTACGAGAAGAGCGGAGAGCAGTGGATGCGGGAGCGGCTGGATCGCCTGTCGCGGGATCTCCGTCATCTCTCCCGCCTCACAGTCTATGAGGCGATCAGCTGGATACGTCAGGAGATCGGTTATGAGCGCTTTCTCTTAAGCTATGCCGAGGAGCATGAGATCGAGCCCGGAGAGCTGCTGGAGATACTGGATGAGCTGCAGGACAGCGCGGAGGGCTTTCGCTTCCCGGAGGAGTGGCTTCAGCACAGCCGGGACTTCCGGCAGGAGCTCATGCAGCGGAGAGAGCGGGCAGCAAGGTCACGGGATGGAGAAAAGACGGGACAGAGACAGGCAGAGGAGTACAGGGAGGATACAGACCAGCTGCATCTCATGACCTTTCACGCATCCAAGGGGCTTGAATTTCCGCTGGTCTTTCTTATTGATGTCAACGAAGGCATTGTCCCGCACCGAAAGGCCTGCGGCAGAGACGAGCTGGAGGAGGAACGGCGCATGTTCTACGTCGCGATGACCCGTGCGAAGGACGAGCTTGTGGTCTGTACCTGTAAAAAGCGCTTTCACCGCGCGGTGGAGGAGTCGCGCTTCATCGCGGAATACGAGACGCCGAAAGGCTGATTTTTACGCTTTTTGCAAGATTCTGCTTGCAAAGCGGAATGAGATGAATTTTAATAGAGCCAGCAGCAGTGCTGCGTCCAATAAACAGAAGCAGAATAAAGGAGAATTTCATGAGCGAGAGTCAGGAGATTAAGAGAGAGGGTCTCTTTGATGGCGGAGACACCACGGTCACGCTGACCCTGGATGACGGAACAGAGCTGGAGTGTGTGGTACTCACGATCTTCACCGCCGGTGGTGAGGACAGAGAGTACATTGCGCTCACACCGGAGACGGATGATGAGGAATCGACCGTTTACTTCTACCGCTATGGAGAGACAGAGGAGGGGCAGCCGGATCTCACAAATATTGAGACGGACGATGAGTACGAGATCGTTGCGGATGCCTTTGACGAGATTCTGGACGAGCAGGAGTTTAATGAGCTCTTCAGCGAAGCGGAGACAGAGGAGGAGTGAGAGCTCCGAAGCAAATATCAGAGTGAAAAAGAGCGATCGACCCACGGCGGGCCGGTCGCTTTTGAGTGGTAAGGCGTGTTTCCCAACCTAACTTCTTTTGTTCTTCTTCCTTTCAGCGTTCAAATTCCTTAATCAAATACAATTTAAAATATGGAGATACCCAAGAAGCAAACTCAAATGCTATATCTTTGTGCGCATAAGTTCCGCCATATCTTCCTGCTCTCGCAACAATACCAATAGAATTCGTTTTTTCTACCCACTGCTTAACGGATAAAATAAAACGATTAAATCCTGCTTCATTTTTAATTCCCTCGAATTCGGGGGAATTAAAATTTGTATTATACAGTTGACATTTTTAAAGACAGAAAAAATACATAAAAAATTGAAAGAATACATAAAAAGTTGACAATTATTTTGATTGAATATATTTTAAATATTAGGGATATAGGAAATTATTTATTTTTTGAGGGGAGTATGTACTATGAAGTGGCCTTGGCGAAGGGCAGTCTCTGTTCTGATGGCGTTTTGCGTCCTTTTTGGAACCGTGACACAGGGAGACAGTATCAGCTATGCGGCGAGGCAGGAGTCACTGGCTTCTCTTCTTGAGACATTCTCGGAGGAGGGAATGCCGGATGGCCCGGTGCTGGACGATACGAAGGCCGGAGGGCTGGAGGCCTTCATGGACTGGCTGCGCAGTGAGAACTCCAGCGGCAGGCTGACAGACAGCAATGCCAGCGCGAGCAATGCCAGCAGCAGCAATGCGGAAGGCGCGGGGATAAAGTCCGGGCTTTTGGAATGGCTCGACAATCTGGGGGCGGCGCTCACTGCACCGCTCGGCTTTCTCATGCTTCGGAATGCAAAGCTGCCGGCTCCGGAGCTTAAGAGCAGCGGTCTGTTCCGCTATTATGAGGAGGATGATGCAGTCGTCATCACCGGCTTTGCGGAGGGAAAAGGAAGGGCGGATCTGCCGGATGGCGAGACGCTTGAGATTCCGGACACGCTGGAGGGAAAGCCCGTAAAGCGTGTCGATCCCATGGCGTTTTATCAGGAGGATCTGGACGGGCTTGGGCTCGTTCTGGGCGCAAATGTAGAGGAGATCGGAGAGTCCGCCTTTGCGGGCAGCGGTCTGAAGACCCTGACTTTTGGAGATGCCGTAAAGAAGGTTCAGGCCTCTGCCTTTCGCGACAATAAGCTGGAGGAGCTTCAGCTGAATCAGATCACGGAGCTCGCAGAGGAGGCATTCCTGAATAATAAGCTGAAGACACTCAGCGTGGGAGATGCGCTCTCCGTCGTCGGAGACAGCGCCTTCTCCTACAACGATCTGGATGTGGTACAACTGCCCGCAGGAATCACGGCCTGGGGTACCGGCGTCTTCACGAACAATAACCGCTATGTGCTGGTCGAGACCGGCTCGCCTGTTCTCCGGACCGAGGTGGTGGCGGAGCAGTACGGTCAGGTGGTGAATCCTGCGACCATCACGGTGCGCTGTGTGGATGAAGCGAGCGGACAGCCCATTCTCGGCGATATGATCTTTGGCAATGACAGAGAGAAGCTCGACGGTCTGGTGTTCCTGAATGAGGAAAATACTTACAAGGCCCCTCCGGTTCATGGTTTTGAGCCGGTGGAGCCGGAGCTTAAGTATACGCCGGACAGTGAGAGCTATGTACTCACAGTAAAATATAAAAACACGCACATACTGCCTGTGATTGAGCCAAAGGCGAGCCCCTTTATTCCGCTGAATGGAGACGGGGGAAAAGCAGCGCTGCTGGCTTTCGTAAAGGCGACGGATCTGAACGGAGAGGATATCAGCGCCTCTGTCACCGTGTCTCCGGAGAGCATTCCGACAGATGTCTCCGGTCAGATCATACCTGTGAGCTACTCTGTCCGGGACCGCTATGGCAATGCAGGCAGCCTCACGCTGAAGGTCTCCATCGGTGTGGACTGGAATGCGTTTCCGATTGGGAAGGGCTGGACACTCGGAGACTTTACTTACGATGGGAATAAGGTCACCGGCTTCTCTGAGAGCGGCCTTTTGAAGGTGGAGACACAGAAGGAGCTGGTGCTTCCGCACCTGAACCCGGCGGACGGAACGACAGTCATTGATACGGTTGCAGAGAACAGAGGAGAAAATTCCTTCCGTGTCCGAGGGCTGACCGCTCTGAGCGACTACCTGTCCACGGCGGAAGGAGAGGCAGGAAATATCCGGGTTATAGAGGGAGAGTATCGGCAGTCGGTGTCAGACTATCCGGGCAGCTTCAGCAGCAATGCGATCAGTGAACTGCGCCTGAACGCACTGGAGATCGCCGGCGGCAAGGCATTTGAAGAAAACGCACTGACTCATATCCGCCTGCCCAGGCTGACTCTTGTGCAGGGGAAGGCCTTTTCTACGAACAAACTGGAGCAAATCGGAAAGGAAGATCTTCCGCTGCTGGAGAAGATAGAGACCATGGGCTTTGTGAGCAATGAGTCTCTCAGCAGCATCAGCCTTCCCTCCCTGAAGGAAACGGGATATGTGTCCTTCTGGAACTGCCCGATTGCCGCGGTAGAAGTTCCGAATCTGGAGATCGTCGGGGATGGCGCATTTCTGGATAGTAAGCTCACGGAGGTGACGGAGGAGAACTTCCCTGCGCTTCGCATTGTCGAGGACAGAGCTTTTAACCGAAGTCCTCTGACCAGAGTGTCGATTCCGATGGTGCAGGAGCTGCTCGGACAGGCGTTTTATGGCAATGCGTCCACCGGACAGCCCGTGATCGAGGATCGTTTTGACAGTCTGGAGCAGCTCGGCGATGAGGCCCTTAGGGGAAACGGAGCGCTCACAGAGCTCCATATGCCGAAGCTGAAGCGCATCGGAACGGGTGCCTTTGCAGGAAATCCGGGATCCCCGGAGTGGGCCAATCGCGTTGTGATCTATACCGACAATGAGAGCCTGCCGAGTAAGGAGAATTACATTGTGAATCCTAGCCCCACAGGAGATGGGGACTGGGAGGAGGCAGATTTCACCTGGGACGCGGAGCATCCAGAGGTCGTGACCGGCTTCTCGGCGACGGGGCAGGATAAGATCGCAAAGAAGAATTTTGAATTAAAGCTCCCGCCGCGCGCACAGGTGGTGGCGGAGGGCGCCTTTGAGGCCATCGGTCTGGTCAGTGTCAGTGCGCCAAATGTCACCGAGGTGCGGGACAGCGGTTTCTATGGCAACAAGCTCAGCGATATCAGCAGCGGCTTTCCGCAGCTTCGCAGCATCACGGGAACATGGGCCTTTGGTGTGAATAAGATCACGGCGCTGGACCTGCCGCAGCTGGAGAGCATAGGGAGGCGCACATTTTCGGGAAATCCGATCACGGAGGCGGAGCTTCCCGCCGTCCGGGATATCGGAGACTATGCCTTTGCCGGTGCTCCTCTGGAGACGCTCCATGCGCCGCAGCTGGAGCGCATAGGAAAGCGCGCCTTCTACAGTCATAAGCTTGAGGAGCTGTCGCTTCCGGCGCTCCGGGAGGTGGGAGTCGCGGCCTTTGCAGACATTATGAAAAACAGTGCCTATGCAGAGAGATATGACTATCCGGATGAGAATATCACAGGCTATTATAATCGTCCGCTGGAGAAGCTTTATGCTCCCAGTCTGGAGAGTGTTGCTCCGCTGGCCTTCGCCGGAAATAAGATAAACGAACTGGAAGCGCCTGCCCTCCGGACAGTCGGACGCCGGGCCTTTGATGAAAACCAGATCAGGGAGCTGTCCCTTCCGGAGCTGAGGACCGCAGAACGCATGGCGTTCCACAAGAATCAGATCAGCGGAAGTCTGGATCTGCCGAAGGCAGAGACGCTCTCAGAGCTGGCCTTTGGCTACAATCGTCTGGACGAGGTCTTTGTCAGCGCGGCTTTGAAGGAGCTCTCTCAGAACAGTTTTCAGGGGAACCGCAATAGCAATAAGACGAAGAAGGAAGTGCTGGTCTTCGTCATGGATGGAAATAAGCCTGCCGGGAATCCGAATGAGCTGGAGGACGGCTATGTGAACCAGGTCCGTCAGCACCTCATCAACCCCACGCATGTGACAGTGAAGTATCTGGATGAAAATGACAAGCAGCTCGCGGACACGGTCTCCGAATACATCTACGGAGACAAGACCTACAGCTATATCCGCATATTCCAGCACTCTGTGGATCATGAGACGGTGGAGGTTCCGGACGACAGACAGCCTCACGAGCTCATTTTCCGCTATCAAAAGCAGACTGTGACGAATCGCGGCGGCGTGGAGCTGCGCCAGGGCAATGAGACGGATGTGAACAGCAGTCTTCCGAAGCACAGCTATCACATCGGTGAACTCATGACGACCTGGGTGTATCTGGATGTCACGGATGACGACAACACCTATACAGAGGGAGAGATACGGCTCTATTATGATCCGAAATATATCGACCAGAGCTCCATCAAGGTGCGAAAAGAGGGCACCTCGGTAAAGAGCTTCGAGGCGAAGGACGGAGAGCTGCGCATTCAGCTGGCCACAGATGGCAGTGTGTCAGGCGGCTACAGCCTGAGTCTCCCCGTTGAGTGGAGATTTAAGAAGTATGAGACGCCAAATCACCACGGGCTGCAGATTCAGGGGCTCTTCACCAATAAGGGAGAGAGCATCTGCGTTGCGGAGCCGCTCACGCTGGAGGGTTATTACAATCCGCCGCAGGTTATAAAGAGAAGTCCTCTGAACCTTCCGGACTACGACTATAAGAACCTGGATTCCAGTGACAACGGCCCGCGCCTCATGGGTGTTCTGGGAGAGTACTTAAAGCCTGACGGAGTCAGAGAGTACAAGGTGACGGAGGCTATGCCGGTGCGCTATGACTTCACGGTCGGCTCGCTGGAGCGCTATGTGGATCAGGCCATAGTCCGGGATACGCTGCCGCAGTATGTCGCGATCAATGCGGACGGGTTGGAGGAGACCCGGGATGCAGTGTTTGATCAGTCAATGAACCCGGACTGGTCTCTGAGCGTGGATGCAGAGGGAAAGAAGCTTCTGTCGCAGAGCCGGCAGTTCCCGAAGACTCTGAATCCTTCCGGCTATATCGCGCCGCTCTACCTCTCCTATCCGGATCTGAAGTCCGGCTATAACGTGGAGAACCAGGTGCAGCTTGAGCTGGTTCCGCATGACATAGGCGCAAAAGAGGAGCACATGCAGAGCAGCGATGATCTGAGCATCTATACTGGCTTCTATGCGCCCATAGTCTATGACGGAGATCCGCGCTTTGAGAAATTTCCCGGCGGAGGGCCGCACACGGACGGCATCACCTCTTATTTCTACGACACGGCGAAGGATCGTGAAAAGGTGATTCCTTTCCTTTTACGCGCGTCCTCACTCGCGCAGAAGTCAGATCTGCAGGAGCTTGTGATAGCGGACTATGATCTGGATCCACGGCTGTACTACTACGGCGTCTCCTTCCCGCGTGACAGCCACACGGCCGCAAATATCACGGTGGATGTCATCGCCTATAAGAGAGCGGGCAAGAATCTGGATCCGGCTTCGGATCAGATATTGGATCAGCAGTCTGTGGAGATGAGCGAGAGGAATCATGTCGTATTTCCGGAGGAGATTGCCAGGGAGATCGATTACGTCTATCTGGTGCTGCCGGCAGAACATAAGCTTATGTCCGCACTGGAATTTCGCATCGATACGAAGCTCCGGGAGCCGGACAAGAAGCAGTACAATGCCTCGTCCTCGGGCAGCAATGTATTCCAGAACTACGCCGTCATGTCCGGAAATCTCTATATCAAGGGCACCAAGATCCTGAGCGGTGAGAGAGGGGATTTGAAGAAACCGGACGGCAACACCATGATCAGCAAGTACCACAGCGAGTGGGATCCTATCCCCGGAAACTTCATCTGGGGCGACCACGCGGAAATCTATGTGAGGGATTATGCGCAGCGCATGGGAATACAGAAGACACAGAGCTATCCCTCTACTGCGGCGCGTCCCATCTACCCCGGGGAGCGGGGAGACTATGTCCTGTCCCTGAAGCCGGAGATCTACGGAGGGGCGGCGATCGCCGATCTCGGCGCGGAGGATCTTAAGAATTTTGAGATGATAGACCTCATGCCGAATGGAGTCAGTCTGAACCAGATTCAGCTCTCAGAGGACTTCCAGAGGAGCGGAGGAGAGTATGAGCTGATCGAAAACTACGGAGGCACAGATCAGCTGGCGATCCGCTTCCACACAGAGCTCCTGAAGGCCGGAGTGTATCATATCGCGACGCTGAAGACAGCGACCTCTCCGGCCATCCCGGAGGGCTTTGTGACGAACCGTCTGTATGTAGATTTTGAGAATCCTTCCATCATGAAGCTCGGTGTGAAGAAGGCGGTGCCGGGCAAAGATGCGTCGAAGCCGTGGCTCTACGATGAGACCAGCTTCCGCTTTATGAAGGCGAAGGAGATGTACGCCCGAAAGTATATCCGCAGATACGGAGAGCTGCCGTGGTCGGATGATGGAGTTATGACGGAGTCCGAGGGACAGCTGGAATATAAGCTGGAGCTCATCAACAATCAGAGCAGTGACAGAGAGAATGTTCAGCTGATGGACTTCTTCCCATATGTGGGAGATACCAATATACAGGAGGAGAATATCGGGAACCACAAGAGGGCTCCCAGACATTCCGAGTTTGAGAATCAATTTGATTTAAGCCGCAGCGTGCAGGTTCCGGAGGGCTATGAGGTTCTCTACTGGAACAGTGATACAGCAGTAAACTACAATAACCGTTCCGCGGATCAGATCGCGGAGGAGCTCAGCTGGGCAGCGGCGCCCGCCGCCAATACCAGAGGCATACTGGTGAAGGCAAAGCCCGGTGTGAAGCTTGCTGCCGGAGGCGTGCTGGCGGTCATTGTTCCGATGAAGGCGCCGAAGAACGATCTGAGCAACAACTACGCGAATACCGGAAAGAAGGCCTGGAACAGCTTTGTCCGGAAGGACAGCGCCACCATACGCTTTATCGAGCCGAATGTGGTCTGGAATTCCCTGATCCCGCCGAAGGGCTCGATCAGCTTCAAAAAGTTTGGAAAAGAAGGGATTGCGACAGGCGATGCAAAGGCTCAGGGCCTTCCCGGCGCGGAGTTTGAGGCAAAGGACAGCAGCGGCCGCATCTATACCGCAGTATCCGGTGAGGATGGAGAGGTGCGCTTCACAGATCTCCCGATACAGGAGAGCTATACGATCACAGAGACGAAGCTCCCGGAGGGTTATCAGAGAGCGGAGAATGGAGCCAAGCACGAATTAAAGCTCGGCTATGAGGATTTCAAGAAGCACGCGGCGGCGGATGCAGAGGGGCGGGAGTTCCATGTCCGGATAGAAGACACGCGGGCGATCAGGGAGTTCATGAATGTAAAGCCGTATCGCGGTTCGCTGGAGCTTCTGAAGGTGAATGAGGCGGGAACGCCGCTGCCCTATGTCGCCTTCCGCTTAAAGGGCATGAGTCCCTGGAATCAGGACTACGACAGAAGCTTCCGTACCGGAACCGACGGAAAGATCAAGGTTTCGGATCTTCTCGAGGGGGTCTATCAGCTGACAGAGCAGACAAACAGCAGCCAGACAGCTTATCAGGCCGCGGCTCCGCTGGAATTTGCGATTGATGCGGAGCACCGGGAGATTCGCTTCACCGGGGATCAGAGTATTGTCAATAAGGATCTGCAGCTGGTCATCAATAAGCTGGGGCTCGCGGCGGATGCTGCGCTGCCGGAGAGCCTGCAGAAGCTCACGAACTTCGGGAAGAAGAGGCTGGATGGCTATGCCTTCTCCATTCAGGAGCTTACTGCGGACGGTCAGAAGGTCGGAGATCCGATCGAGACCGGAAAGACCGTGCGGGGAGCAGTGATCGTAAAGAATCTGAAGCTGAACACCCTGTATGAGATCTCCGAGCTTCCGCACAGTGATCCGAATTACAGACACAATGACAGGAAATATCGCTTCAAATTAAACGACAAGGCGGAAATAACAGATGAGAACGGACAGGTCTTCCGTCAGAACATCCTGAATTTCCCGAACCTTCGAAAGCCCGTGAGAGGTCTGGTAGAGGTGGAGAAGCAGGATGAGAGAGGCGCAGCACTTGCCGGCGCAGTGTTTGCGCTGTACAGGAATGGCGCCGTCATTCAGAAGCAGGAGGCGAAGCTTGAAGGGAACAGGGCACTGGCCCGCTTTGAGAATATTGAGCCGGGTATCTACTATCTCCGGGAGCTCACTGCGCCGGATGGATACCTGCTCTCCGATACAGAGCACACGGTCTATATTCCCTTTGAGCCAGGCGGAGACAAAACGGGAATCATTGTAGAAGAGGAGCAGATCACAAAGAAGTTCAGCTTCCGCTATGTGGACCGGCCGCTTCAGCTGGAGCTCATCAAGGGCGACCTGATCTATGAGAACATACTGGAGAGTGAGAAGGAGAGCTTCCTCCGGGAGAATTCTGCCTATCGCTACCGCAGTGTCTCGGAGCACAGAGGAGATATCTACCTTCCGCTTCGCGGCGCGGAGTTCGCGCTCTATGAGAAACTGGAGGACGGCAGCAGGAGAGAGCTTACGCCCGGAAAGAGGTTTATCAGTGATGCGGAGGGCCGAATAGAGCTCGGGGATTATGTGAAGCAGCTGAATGTCAGCAGGAACTACATACTGGTTGAGACCAAAGCCCCGGAGGGTTATCGTCTGGACAGCTACACCGTACCGGAGATCCCGCTGAATTTCCGGGATGACAGCCGGATGGGCAAGCTGGACGGATCTGTGATCCGGCGTTTTAAGAACAATCAGCCTATCGCGGGGCGCATTCTGATCTCCAAGCGGGATGCAGACACGAGAAGCGCGCTGAAGGGGGCGGAGTTTGCGCTCTACCTTGCGGAGGAGCTTCAGAAACATCCGGAACGGCCCGAGCCTCTGCTCACAGTGACCAGCAATGCGCGCGGCATCGCAGAGTTCAGGAATCTGAGCCTCGGGAGCTATGTGGTGCGGGAAGTGAAGGCACCGGAGGGCTATCAGCGCATGGAGAAGGACTACCACTTCGAGCTGACGGAGGCAGATTCCACGGGCAGTATCATCATCAACAATCCGCATCTGGTGGAATTTGGCATAGAGAAGCAGTGGATCGGAAAGGCTGCCCGGGAAGCCGTGGTGGAAATACTCTGCGACGGAGTGCCGGCGAAGGATATAAACGGAAGGGAGCTTCCTGCGATTACGCTCAGTGCAAAGAACCGCTGGAGCGCTCATGTGGAGGGGCTTCCCGCGATGGATGCCTCGGGCAGGCGCTACCAGTACAGCCTGAGAGAGCGGCCCATAGAGGGCTATGAGGTGAAGATCACCGGCAGTGCGGATTACGGCGAACAGCACTTCAAAGTGACCAATATGGAGATACCGCCGGAGCCGCCGACCCCACCGAAACCGCCGACGCCCTCCACGCCCTCCAATCCGGGCGGCGGAGGTGGAGGACACACGCCGAATCCGGGAAAGAAGAATTTCAGCGTGAAGGTGCAGAAGCTCTGGGAAGGCAGTCCGCTGGATGCAGTGACCGTCTATCTGCTCCGCGACGGCGAGAGCTATGCGAGAGCGGAGCTCAGCGCGTCAGAGGGATGGAGCTGGGAGTTCAGGGATCTGCCCGTTCGGGCGGAGGGAAGCCTCAGAAAGTACCGCTACACCATAGCAGAGGAGCCCTGTGAGGGTTATGAGACCAGCATCAGCGGAGATGCGGGGCGAGGCTTTACCGTGACCAATACAGAAATACCCGAACAGCCTGAGACGCCCGGATCTACGCCGGAAAGAGGCAGAAGGAGAGTTCCGAAGACAGGAGAGGAGCGCTCCTGGGCACACATTGCCCTGCTGGGGCTGCTTCTGCTCATGCTGCTGGGACTTCACAGGAGAAAAGAAAATCAGGATTAAGAGATCAGAGTTAAGCAGCGACGGATAAACGCTGGGATGCATGTATGACTGAAAAGCGGACATGCTCCGGATAGATACTATGGACAGACCCTGGGTGAGAGCACTCAGGGTCTGATTTTTGTGTTAAAACAGTGATTATAGAATAATTGACTATAAAACCATTTGATTTTGAGGATAAATTGTGTAATATAGAAATATAGCTGTTGGAGATATTGGCAAATTCGTCAATATATTGGAACTTATCAACGATTGTCTGTGTAAAGGGGAATGGTATGAAAAAGGACAAGGCGGTTCAGGAGATCAATGTGGAATCTCTGGACAGTGAGCTGGCTGCAGCAAGAAAAATGGAGGAAAACAAGGGCACAGCCTTTGGCAGAATCGCCGCAGTATTTGCATTCTCTATGTCACTGTTTCACATCCTGACTGTATTCCGGCAGCTGGATGTGATACCGCAGCGCGGCATTCATGTCGCATTTGCGTTTACCATACTGCTGCTTAGTCAGCCGCTCTACGAGCATGTATTTAAGGATCGCTTTGCCGGGAATGCCGAATTTCGCCTCGTCTGCCGCATCATTGATCTTGTGATGATCGGGGCGCTCTGGGCTGCGATCTGGATGTGCAAGTATGAGTACGACCATCTGTCGGACAATCTGGGTATTGCCGGACAGTGGGCGGTGGTTGCCGGTGCGCTGCTGCTCATCATTGTTCTGGAGGGGACCAGACGCTGTCTCGGCTATATCATGCCGGCGCTGGCGATTCTGTTCTTCCTCTACGCGCGCTTCGGGCACATGCTGCCGGGGGCACTGGGGCACAAGGAATATAAGCTTGCTGCGCTGCTCAAGTATCTGTCGGTCGATCTGGACGGTATTTTCGGTACGACCATTCAGGTCTCCGCGACGGTTATCATCATGTTTGTCATGTTCGGTACCTTTCTTGAGGCGTCCGGCTGTTCCAGCTTTATCAATGATCTGGCGCTCTCCCTCACAGGAAAGCTTCGCTGCGGCCCGGCACTGGCTGCGGTTGTCGCCTCCGCGCTGATGGGGTGCATCAACGGTTCTGCAGTTGCAAACGTAGTTGGTACCGGCACCTTTACCATTCCTCTTATGAAGTCCAGAGGCTATAAGCCTGAGTTTGCTTCAGGGGTTGAGGCAGTGGCCTCCACCGGCGGACAGATTCTGCCGCCGGTCATGGGCTCCGGTGCCTTCCTGATGGTCGCCTTCACCGGGGTACCCTATACCCGGATCGTGATCGCGGCAGTCATACCCGCAGTGCTCTATTTCCTCGGCGCTGCCATTGCGGTGTTTGCGCAGGGCGAGGTCGGCGATGTGGAACTGCTTCCGGAGAATGAGATTCCGAGGACGAGAGCTGTTTTGAAGGATGGCTGGCTGTACCTCCTCATCATCGGCGCGCTGGTGTGGGCCCTGCTGATCGTGCAGTATTCTCCGGCACTTTCCGGTCTGATCGGCTGTGTGTCCGTTCCTCTGGTCATGCTCTTTGATAAAAAGAAGCGCTTTACGATCCGGGAGATTCCGGAAACCATGGTAAAAACCGGCTACAGTGCACTTTCCATCGTATCCGGCTGTGCCTGTGCGGGCGTTGTGGTGGCAATGATTTCCAGAACCGGGATAGGCGTGGTCTTCGGAGATATGATGATTAACGCGGCACATGGCCTGATGTTTCCGAGCCTTCTGTTCTGCGCGATTGCCTGCATCATTCTGGGCATGGGTCTTCCGACCACCTCCGCGTATGTGATTGCGGCGTCGATTCTGGCTCCGGCGCTGGCGAAGCTTGGTCTCAGCCTTCTGACTGCACACCTCTTTGTATTTTACTTTGCCTGCCTTTCCGCCATCACACCGCCGGTGGCACTGGCGGCCTATGCGGGAGCAGGGATTGCGAAGTGCGATCCGATGCAGACCGCAATTCACGCCTGCAAGATCGGGTTTGCCGGCTTTATCGTGCCCTTCGTGTTCTGTTATAACGCAGCTATGATGCTGGACGGTTCTCCGCTCTCCATCATATCGGTGTGTGTCACCGCGCTGGTCGGCTGTATCGGCATGTCCTGTGGTATGCAGGGCTGGTATTTCAGCGGGCAGAGAAAGGTGCCGCTTCTTGTCCGCCTCATGGTGATTGCAGGAGGGCTGCTGATGATGACGCCATCTGATCTCATGAGCATCATCGGTCTGGTATTGCTGGCCGCAGCGTTTTTCCTCCCGAAGCTGGGAAGCAGGGAAAAGGCAGCTGTCTGATTTGCAGAGGCGAGCACTGTGTGAAAACATTAGATTCCGGTTGTTAAGGGAAGAGATTCCCGGGCAGATAAAAAGGCTATGAGAAAGGAGAAAAGGTTTATGAAAAAAAGTATGCGCTCTTTGGTTTCGGCAGTTCTTGCAGTCAGCATGACGATGGCGATGACCGCCTGCGGAGGTGGTTCTTCCGCGACAACCGCAGCAGCTCCGGAGACGACAACAGCGGAAGCAGCAGGCAGCGCAGCGGCTGAGACGCCGGCATCCGGCGGTGCCTACACCTACTCCGGGCCGCGGCTTACGCTCAGCGGAGCAGATTCCACCGGGCAGATGTACGCGGCAGCGGCAACCATTGCTACGACACTGGGCAATGCGATCGAGGGGCTGGATGTAGATGCGACCACCTCCTCCGGCTCCAATGAGAATGCGCTGAATGTCCACAACGGTGAGGTTGAGCTTGGCATGTGTTCCGGCGATGCAGCGGCAGCTGCGGTTGCGGGCAGGGGGAAATTTGAAAATGTGGGGCCCTGTGAGGATATCGTGTGTATCGGCGCGGTATATGCCTCCATGTCCAACTGGATTGCGTTAAAGAGCAGTGGCTATGAGTTCCTGCATGATGCGAAGGGCGGCACCTTTGGCGTGGGCCCGGCGGCATCCACCACGGAGGTCTCCGCACTGGTCGGTCTAAAGGCGGCAGGTATCACCGAGGAGAATTCCAAGTTCCAGAACGTCACGCTGGGCGATGGCGCGGATAATGTCTGCAACGGCACCATGACTGCGGCTGCCGCATTCTCCGGCCCTCCGGTCGGTGCGCAGCTCAATGCCTCCGTTACCAAGGAGTGCGTGTGGCTCGGCTTTACCGATGAGGAGCTCGATGCCGTCATCGCGGAGAATCCGTCCTATTCCAAGCAGGTCATTCCGGCGGGGACCTACAACGGACAGGACAAAGATGTTCCCACCTTCGGCGTGAAGACCCTTGTGATCTGCAATGCAAGCGCAGATGAGGAGCTGATCTATAATCTGGCGAAGGCCCTGCATGAGAATGCAGAGGACATGATTGCCGGAAATGCCTCCCTTGCGCCGCTGGGAGATCCGTCTTTCATGTGCAATGAACTCCCGATTTTGCTTCACCCGGGTGCCGAAAAGTATTATAAGGAAGTGGGACTTCTGAAGTAAGAAAGTAAGCGGAATCATAGCAGTGGAAGATTTTTTAACAGCAGGAGAGTGAACAGCGCGCCTCGCAGTTTTTTGCGAGGCGCGCTGTTTTTGGACTGTTCGGATGAATTTTGGCCGCAAGCCGTTTCATGGGAGAGGGGACTTGGACAGCGTAATACTCAGACATTGAAGCGGAACAGAATCACGTCGCCGTCCTGCACGACGTAGTCTTTGCCCTCGAGACGCATAAGGCCTTTTTCCTTTGCTGCCGTGTTGGAGCCGCAGTCGAGCAGATCCTGGTAGTTGATCACTTCGGCGCGGATGAAGCCGCGCTCGAAATCTGTGTGTATCTTTCCTGCGGCCTGCGGTGCCTTGGTTCCCTTCTTTATGGTCCAGGCTCGGGTCTCGTCCTCTCCGGTGGTGAGGAAGCTCAGGAGTCCCAGGAGGTCATAGCTTGCGGCAACCAGCTTGTCGAGACCGGACTCACTGATGCCGAGTGCTTCGAGGTAGTCCGCCTTTTCCTCCTCATCCAGCTCGGAGATCTCCTCCTCAATCTGCGCGCAGACGACAAAGACCTTGCTGCCGTGCCCGGAGGCATAGCGCTGGACCGCCTGCACATGAGGATTTGACGCGGCATCGTCAGAAAGCTCGTCTTCTTTTACATTGGCCGCAAAGATCACAGGTTTCTCCGTCAGGAGGCAGAGTGAGTGTACAAAGGAGAGAACATCTGTGTCCTCACTCGCATAGGCGGAAGCGGGCTGGCCGGACTCAAGCAGAGTTTTCAGCTCCTTCAGTATATCGAGCTCCTTTTTTAAGCTTTTGTCGTTCATCGCGGAGCGTGCCGTCTTTGCAATGCGGCGCTCCAGCACCTCGAGATCCGCAAACACCAGCTCCAGATTGATGGTCTCAATATCCCGCACCGGATCCACAGAGCCGTCCACATGGACTACATTTTCATCCTCGAAGCAGCGCACCACATGGACGATGGCATCACATTCGCGGATGTTTGCAAGAAACTGGTTTCCCAATCCCTCGCCCTTACTGGCACCCTTCACGAGTCCCGCAATATCCACAAACTCGATCACTGCGGGCGTCACTTTTTTGGAGTGGTGCAGCTCTCCGAGCTTTTGGAGCCGTTCATCCGGAACAGTGACGATGCCGACATTCGGGTCTATGGTACAGAAGGGGTAGTTCGCCGCAGCGGCCCCTGCCTTTGTGAGAGAGTTGAATAGAGTGCTTTTGCCTACATTTGGAAGGCCGACGATTCCTAATTTCATGATTCTGATATACCTGTCCGGGAAGCTCTGATTTTCAAGGTTTCCCGCCTTTCTTCTGTTTTGCTCTGTGTTTTTATGCAGCTTTTAAAACATTGCTGCTGAAACTGTGCAGCCTGCGGCGCACTTGCGGGTCTTATTTCAGTTCTGAAAAAGAAAAGCAATACAATTTCGTATTATAGCACAAAGTCAGGGTTTCTCAATGCCGGCAGTTCTAAAATCGAGAATGTTCCTGTGAAAACAATTGACAAGATGGAGGAGAATGATTAACCTGTTAGCGATGGTTAACCTTGCTTGCAATTTTTCACAGAAAGGCCGGGTTTGTGGCTATGAAAATACATTTCCATCAGGATGCGGAGCATCCTATCTATGACAGCTTTACGAAGGAGCTGCAACAGTGGAGCGAGAGCGGGCATATCCCCGCTCTCGCAGACAGGGAAACTGCGTACTATCTGGAGCTTCAGGGCGGGCGGCTCGCGAGAAAGAGGCTCCACCATGAGCTGGAGCTTCGGAAGTACACGGATGAGGTACTGGGAGTGCAGCACTGTCCTGGAAATCATTATGAGGATGAGTGGGTCTATGCCTCTGTCAGGCGGAGTGTGCGCTATCACAGAGACGGTCGTTGTCTCTATCAGAAAAAGAGCGATCAGATTCTGTATCAGACAATCACCCATGCGGATACGCCGGATGGGATAGGCGAAAAGCCTTACAGCTGTCCGAACTGCGGCGCGACGGCGAGAGTGGCAGAGCTCGTGAGAGGATGTCCCTACTGCAATGCCCGCTTTCAGATTTCAGAGCTTTTTCCGAAGGTGACCAATTTTTACTTTCTCCGGATGGACAGCATAAGGAGCAGAAAGAAGCAGATCTGCTGCATCATGGCGTGCTGCATGCTGCTCTGCTTTCTCAGCATGTGCCTGCGTGAGCTGACGGGAGCTGCGGAGCACACGGGACTGCTCACGAAGCTGATCAGCTCCGTGCTGGTCGGAGGTTTTCTGGGTTACTTTCTTTCCGGGCCGTTGCTTCTGCTGTCCATGCTGGTGGCAAATTCTGCCCGTCATGTGCCGCTCCGCGCGGTATTTACAAAGAAAAAAATTACAAACTTTATGAAGTCGCTGGATCCGGATTTTTCCTATCGCTACTTTGAGGGGCAGATGCTCTCATTCCTCCGTATGGTCATCTTTTCGGAGGATGCGGACAGGCTCTCGGCATTTCAGGGGGAGGAGCGCTCTGCGGAATTCAATGACATCATAGATATGGTCTACACAGGCGGCATGACGGTGCGGAGCATGCAGCTCACACCGGAGCTCTGCAGACTGGAGCTGGTGGCATATACCAATGACAGCTATGAGGTGGACGGACGCATCTTTGTCAGAAATGACAGGATCGCATTTACTGCAGAGAGAAGCAGGCATATAAGGCCGAATCCCGGATTTTCCATCACGCTGGTGCGGTGCAGGAGCTGCGGCGCGAGCTTTGACGCAAGCCATCAGAAGTGCTGCCCTTACTGTGGCAACAGCTATGAGATGCGTGCGGACAGCTGGGTTATCACAAAGGCCGTGCTGTTGAGGTAGTGTGGCTTCTGTCTTCTGTTGCTGCCGCATATCAATGCAGGAACTGCATCTTCGCGCCTACAGAGTCGAAGACACAGCTCCTGCAATTTTTTATACAGATTACAGACTTTATTTCAGCGCAATGTCGGGGGCATTGTACCAGAGAAAGCCGTTTTCCCCGCAATAGACATCCATCTGTCCGGAGAACAGCCTGAAGTATAGAGGAGCAATATTTTACATGGATTTGACATTCCCGTGGTTTTGGGTTTTACATGCGATGGCTACAATAAAGAACAGAACAGAAAATATAAAAGGAGCTTGAAGAGAATGAAAAAGAAAACTGGACGGATGATAGGAATGGCACTTGGCATATTGCTGCTGACGGGATGCGGCGGCAGACAGGTGGAGGAGACCGCCGGGTATGTTACTGCGGATGGTTCCACCTCTATGGAGAAAGTCATAGGAGTTCTGGGAGAAAGCTTTGAAGAGCTGCATCCGGAGATTCGCTTTACTTATAACCCGACCGGTTCCGGGAGCGGCATCACCGCAGTGGCAGAGGGACGCTGTGATATAGGGCTCTCAAGCCGCAGTCTGAGTGAGGAGGAGAGGAATAAAGGGCTCAGGGAGACGGTTCTGGCCTATGACGGTATTGCTGTTATTGTACATCCTGACAATCCTCTCTCCGATATGACGATAGAGCAGCTGGCAGCTGTCTTTACGGGAGAGATCCAAAATTGGAGTGAGATCGGGGGAGCAGATGGAGAGATTGTTCTGATCGGAAGAGAGGCGGGAAGCGGCACCCGGGACGGCTTTGAGAATATCACAAAGACCGCGGGCTCCTGCCGGTACCGTCAGGAGCTGACTTCCACCGGAGATGTGATTACGACGGTGGCAGCAAATCCGCATGCGATCGGATATGCTTCTCTGGCCTCACTGAAGGGACAGGTGAAGGCCGTATGTATCAATGGTATAGCACCGAATGCACAGAGTCTGAGGGACGGGAGCTATGCCGTGCAGCGGCCCTTTGTTCTGGTGACCCGGGAAAAAGCAGAAATCTCACCCGCTGCTCAGGCCTTCTTTGACTATATTCAGAGCGAGGATGCCAGAGAAATCATCAGCGGCACCGGCGTCGTTCCTGCTGACTGAGCCGTCGCTGCGTACTGAACCGCATGTTTGGAGGCGATGAATTTTGAACAGACGAAGACAAATCGGTGAGCAGCTGATTCACGCGATATTTTTGATTCTGGGGCTGCTTACAGTAGGGTGCGTGCTCCTGATCACCTTCTATCTCTTGCTTGCCGGTCTGCCGGCCTTGCGGACGATAGGATTCAGCCGCTTTTTCCTCTCCGGAAAGTGGACCCCTCTGGAATCTGTACCCTCTTACGGAATATTGCCGTTTCTTCTCAGCAGTATCTATGGCACTGCCGGAGCGGTTCTGCTGGGGGTTCCGACCGGATTTTTTACAGCGGTATATCTGGCCAAATTTGCACCGAAGGGGATGCGGGTCATAATAGAGGGAGCTGTGAGTCTGCTGGCAGGTATTCCCTCGGTCGTCTATGGACTTGTCGGAATGCTGGTGCTGGTCCCCGCTGTGCGAGATCTGTTCCGGCTTCCGGATGGAGCCAGTCTCCTCTCCGCCATTCTGGTGCTTGGAATCATGATTCTTCCCTCTGTTATCAAGTTGTCACTGACAGCGCTGGAGGCTGTGCCGCGGGATTATGAGTATGCTTCGCTCGCACTGGGCGCCAATGCAATTGAGACCTGCTTCAGGGTTTCTGTTCCGGCTGCAAAAAGCGGGATTGCCGCTGCGATTACGCTGGGAGTGGGACGTGCCTTAGGGGAGGCGATGGCAGTGATCATGGTGTCCGGAAATGTGGCGAATATGCCCTCGCTGTTTCAGAGTGTTCGTTTTCTGACCACTGCCGTGTCCAGTGAGATGTCCTATGCCGTGAGCGGGAGTTTGCATCAGCAGGCGCTGTTTTCTATTGCATTGGTGCTCTTTCTCTTCATTCTCCTGATTAATGCTGTCCTGAATTTTTTTCTGAAGAGGGAAAGGAACTGAGCTTATGAAGGATTCTGTCAGCGTCAGCAGAAAATGCTACAGTATGGCTATGTGTATTCTTATGGGACTGGCTGTCCTGATGACGGTTGCGCTGGTGCTCTTTCTTGTATTTTATGTGCTGGGAAGAGGTCTGTCACATATCAGCCGGGAGCTTTTGCTCACGGGACCGAGCTACCGGGAACAGCGCATAGGAATACTGCCGGATATATTGAATACACTCTATCTTGTTGTGGCGACACTGGGGCTGGTTCTGCCTCTTGGAGTTGGCGCCGCTGTGTATCTGACGGAATACGCGAGACACAAAAAACTGGTGAGTTTCATTGAATATGCGACGGAAACGCTGTCAGGAATTCCTTCTGTTATTTATGGTCTTGTCGGGATGCTGGTTTTCTGTCAGCTTGCAGGACTGAGAACTTCTCTTTTTGCAGGCAGCCTGACTCTGGTTATTATGAATCTCCCTGTAATCATTCGTACAACGCAGGAAAGCCTCAGAACAGTGCCGCAGTGTTATCGCGAGGGGGCTTTTGGCTTGGGAGCGGGCAAGTGGAGAGTCATACGGACTGTGGTGCTGCCTGGCTGCATTGACGGCATTGTTACGGGTTGCATTCTTGCTGTGGGGCGTATCGTCGGAGAGTCAGCAGCGCTTCTGTTTACAGCGGGTTTTGCTCATACGCTGAACGGTTTTGTTTCCGGGCTTGCCGGTCCGGGAGCCTCTCTTTCAGTTGCTCTCTACGTCTATGCCAGAGAACAGGGAGAGTTTCAAATTGCCTTTGCAATTGCTGCGATTCTATTGCTGCTGATTCTGCTTATCAATCTTTTGGCAGCTGTGGCCGGAAGTTATTTTAAGAGAAGGAGAATATTGTGAGCAGTATTATTTCTGTCAGAGATCTGTGTCTGTGGTACGGGAATACACAGGCACTGAAGCATATCAGCATGGAGATTGAGGCGCACAGCATTACAGCACTGATCGGACCCTCTGGATGCGGAAAATCCAGCTTTTTAAAAACGCTGAATCGCATGAATGAGCTGATTCCTGAAGTGAGGTGTGCGGGTCAGGTGTGCTATCAGGGGAAAGATATTTTCGATGCGGCTGTGGATGTGAATCATCTGCGAAGGCATATTGGCATGGTGTTTCAGAAGCCGAATCCTTTTCCTATGAGTATATACGATAATGTGGCCTATGGTCCCCGCACCCATGGGATCCGGTCCAGAGCAAAGCTGGATGATGCGGTGGAGTATGCTCTGCGTGCAGCCGCCATCTGGGACGAGGTCAGGGACAGACTGAAAAAAAGCGCACTGGGGCTCTCCGGAGGGCAGCAGCAGCGGCTCTGCATTGCAAGGGCGCTTGCAGTGCAGCCGGATGTGCTGCTGATGGATGAGCCCACCAGTGCACTTGATCCGATTTCAACCTCAAAGATTGAAGATCTGGTGCAGGAGTTAAAGAAAAATTACACAATTATCATGGTGACACACAATATGCAGCAGGCAGTGCGTATCTCCGACCGGACGGCCTTCTTCCTCATGGGTGAACTGGTTGAATATGGTGCGACAGAGAAAATGTTTGAGTGTCCGGCAGACAGGAGAACAGAGGATTACATCACAGGGAGGTTCGGATAATGCGCAATCATTTCGATGAGCAGCTGAATGAGCTGAGGCATAAGCTCACGCATATGGGAGCTCTGTGCGAGGAGGCAATTGCTCTTGCAGCAAGGGCCCTGATGGAGGCGAATGCCGCTGTAGGCAGAAGGGCGCTTACTCTGGACGCGGAGATTGATCAGATGGAGCGGGAGATTGAAGGCCTCTGTCTTAAGCTGCTGCTTCAGCAGCAGCCGGTGGCCCGGGATCTGCGGCAGATTTCCGCTGCGCTCAAAATGATTACGGATATGGAGCGTATAGGCGATCAGGCCTCTGATATTGTGGAAATCATTCCTTACCTGAAAGAGCGCAGAGTCAGAGAGTGCGATTCTATTCGACAGATGGCGGCAGCTGCTATTAAGATGGTGGTTGAGAGTGTGGATGCATTTGTCCGGAGAGATTTAAAGCTGGCACGGCACGTGATACAATGTGATGATATCGTGGACGCGCTTTTTGACAGCACCAGAAGCGCTCTGATTCGGATGATTGCCGAAAATCATGCGGACGGAGAGTATGCACTGGATCTGCTGATGATTGCAAAATATTTTGAACGGATCGGAGATCACGCGACGAATATTGCGGAATGGGTGGAATTCTCCGTCACGGGAATCCACAGGGGAGGGCAGGGATGATATGGTGTGTTGAGGATGATGCGAACATCCGGGATATTGAAGTTTATACGCTGAATGCAACTGGACTTGGTGCCAGAGGTTTTTCCTGCAGTGAAGAGCTTTTTGCTGCACTGGAACAGGAAAAGCCGGAACTGATCATATTGGATATCATGATGCCCGGTGAAGATGGAGTGGAAACTCTGAGACGTCTCCGAGCCTGCTCTGACACCGGCAGGCTTCCTGTTATCATGGCAACTGCAAAGGGAAGTGAGTTTGATAAGATACAGAGCCTGGATCTTGGTGCAGATGACTATCTGGTGAAGCCTTTTGGCATGATGGAGATGGTGAGTCGGGTAAAGGCTGTGCTGCGGCGCTGTCAGCCCGCTCCGGAGCAGCATATATTGAAGATGCATGCACTCTCCATGAATCTGGATGAACACACGCTTACGGCAAAAGCGGAGCGCATTCAGCTGACCTTTAAGGAATTTGAGCTTCTTCGGCTGTTCCTTACAAATCCGGGCAGAGTGTTTACCAGGGATCAGCTCTTTATAAAAGTCTGGGGGATGGATCATATCGCGGAAAGCCGCACTGTGGACATGCATATCCGTACACTGCGGCAGA
The DNA here is from genome assembly GCA_003014445.1 of Fusobacterium naviforme. Classification (GTDB taxonomy): domain Bacteria; phylum Bacillota; class Clostridia; order Lachnospirales; family Lachnospiraceae; genus Moryella; species Moryella indoligenes. The sequence goes on from PYGH01000001.1 coordinate 700,574, forward strand.
AGCTTGGGGACTGCGGGAAGTATATTGAGACCATTCGAAATGTAGGTTACCGCATGAGGACAGATAAATGACTCGACGTATATTTCGTTCCATTGTGTCGGTGGCGCTTCTGGTTCTGCTTGCCTGCGCAGCCCTGCTCCTTTTTGTTCTCTACAGCTACTTCGGCACGGTGCAGGCGGAGCAGCTGCAGGCTGAGCTCTCCTTTGCGGCAGAAGGAGTGGAGACGGGGGGATTCAATTACCTGCGGGCTCTGCAAAGCGATCGCTATCGTCTGACCTGGGTAGATGCAGCGGGAGATGTTCTGTTTGACAGTCAGGGTGATGCGGCACAGATGGAGAACCACGCTGCACGGGAAGAGATCAGGGAGGCTTTTCAGAGGGGAAAGGGAGAGAGCACACGCTTTTCCGACACGCTGACAGAGCAGACGCTGTATTTTGCGGAACGGCTGAGGGATGGAAGTGTGCTGCGAATTTCAGTCAGTCGAAAAACCACGCTGTCGCTGCTGCTTGCGCTGCTTGCTCCGCTCAGTGCTGTTCTGTTTGCCGCTGTTTTGCTCTCAGCAGTGCTGTCTGCAGGGATTTCCCGGAGAATCGTCTGCCCGTTGGAGGCGATCAATTATGATCGGCCGCTGGAAAACGACTGCTATGAGGAACTGTCTCCTATTCTGGTACGCATGGAGCAGCAGCGCCAGCAGGTACATGCGCAGCAGGCAGCACTTGATGAACAGAGAAGGGAGTTCGCCGCGATTACCGGGAGAATGAGAGAAGGGCTGGTTCTGCTGAACCATCGCGGGGAGGTGCTCAGCATCAATCCGGCCGCGGAGCGCTTTTTTCGGACAGATGCAGATGCCGTCGGCAGGGATTTTATTCTGGTGGAGCGCAGCACAGAGCTTATGGACGCCATAGAATGTGCAAAACGGGAGGGAGATACAGAACTGCAGCTCAGTCGGGACGGAAGGGAGTATCTGCTGCGAGTGAGCGGTACAGCGGCAGAGAAACAGGGAATAGTCCTCCTGCTGTTTGATGTCACAGAGCGTGTGCTTGCGGAACGAAATCGCAGGGAGTTTACCGCGAATGTATCGCATGAGCTGAAGACTCCGCTGCAAAGTATCATGGGCAGTGCAGAACTTCTGGAAAACGGACTTGTGCAGGCAGAGGATGTTCCTGCTTTTGTCGGCCGTATCCGCAGAGAGGCGGGGCGTCTGATGTCCCTGATCGAGGATACGATTCGTCTGTCGCAGCTGGATGAGAGGACTCCGCTGCCGGTGGAATCGGTGGAGCTGAGATCACTGGTCTCAGAGGAGCTTCGTCTGCTGAGGGATGCCGCGGCTCAGAAAAATATCAGCTTGGAGCTGAAGGGAACAGAGGTACATATTCAGACGGTGCGGCAGCTCCTCCATGAAATAGTCTACAATCTTTGTGATAATGCGATCAAATACAATGTAGACGGCGGCAGTGTGACAGTTACAGTGGGAGAGCGCTTTTTGTCCGTGCGAGACAGCGGCATCGGCATAGACGCAGCACAGCAGACGCGTATTTTTGAGCGCTTTTACCGGGTAGATAAGAGTCATTCCCGCCAGATCGGGGGTACCGGGCTGGGGCTCTCAATTGTAAAGCACGCGGTAGAATATATGAATGGAGTGATTGAGATTAAAAGTGAGCCGGGAAGCGGAACAGAAATAACGGTGCGTTTTCCGGAAGAGAACTGAAATAGGACAAGTCAGGCAGACTCCTGCCTGTATTTACCGCGGATGGCAGAGCTGCGGCCGGCAGCTTGTTCTGCCGCCCATGACAAATGTGCTGCTCTGTGATATAAGTGTAGGGAAATGAATTAAGAGAATTGAGGAGCGCACATGGGCTACGATCTGAGCTTTGTAAATCTGGGAATTACCATACAGCATATGCAAAATCACATTGACGTCTTCGGATTTCGCATTGCCTTCTACGGAATCATCATCGGCATAGGGATGCTGCTCGGCATAAGGCTCGCTGCGGGTGATGCGAAGCGGCGCGGGCTGGGGGAGGACGTGATCTATGATTATATTGTCTACGGTATACTCGCCGGGATTGCGGGAGCGCGCCTCTATTACGTCTTTTTTCAGTGGGAAGCCTATCGCAGCGATCTGCTGCAGATTCTGAATCTCCGCGCGGGAGGTCTTGCGATCTACGGAGGTGTGATCGGCGGCGCCCTTGCGCTCCTTCTGTGGTGCCGTCTGAAGAAGCAGCACTTCCTTGTCATGGCGGATTCTCTGGTGCTCGGTGTGGTCGTCGGGCAGATCATGGGGCGCTGGGGCAATTTCTTTAACTGTGAGGCCTTCGGCCGCTACACGGAGGGGCTCTTTGCCATGCGGATACGCCGGGAGATTGTGAATCCCATCATGATCGACGCAGAGCTCCTTGGGCACCTCATCACGGAGAACGGCGTTGAGTATATACAGGTGCATCCGACCTTTCTGTATGAGTCCTGCTGGAATCTCTGCCTGCTTCTCTTCCTGCTCTGGTACAGGTACCGAAAGCGCTTCGAGGGGGAGCTGCTGTTTCTGTATCTCGGCGGCTACGGACTGGGAAGAGTGTGGATCGAGGGACTGCGCACTGACTCCCTTCTGCTGCCTGGAACAGGGATCGCCGTATCACAGGCGCTGGCGGGCTGCTGTGTGTTTGCCGCAGCAGTGGGCATCATCTATTTTCGAAGAAAAAGCGCCCGCAAGTCAAGATAAAGCGGAAAGTGCAGAAAATCCCCCACTTGCTCCCACCTCGAAAAAGTCGCAAGAATGCTGTATTTTCAGAGACAGAGATCCACATCTTGAACCTTTAAAGTTTATAGCTCCACATCTTGTAGCAGTCGTGCAAACCCGCATGGCTGCTTGTTTTTTTGCTTTTTTTATTCCGGAGATGCCTTGCTTTTTCCCTGTGTTTTTAGTATGATTTGAACATAGAAGTGGTAAAAAGTGGTGAAATGTGGGGCGGTGCTTATGTTCACGGGAGAGTATAACCATACGGTTGACACAAAGGGACGACTGATAGTCCCTTCTCTTTATCGTGAGCAGCTCGGCGCATCCTTTGTGGTGACGAAGGGACTGGACGGCTGTCTCTTTGTATATTCCGCGGAGGAGTGGAATAAGCTTGAGGAGAAGCTTGCAAACCTGCCGCTGACCAATCAGAGTGCGAGAAAGTTTTCCCGCTTTCTGCACGCAGGCGCGGTGTTCTGTGAGACGGATAAACAGGGCAGGATACTGCTTCCGGCCAATCTGAGAGAATTTTCCGGCATTGTAAAAGAAGCAGTGCTGATCGGCAATGGCAACCACGTGGAGATCTGGAGCGCAGAGAACTGGGCGAAGGAGCTGGAGATCGAGAATAACGCAGACGATATCGCGGCGGGACTCGACGGACTGGGATTTGGCATATGAGCTTCCACCATATTTCCGTACTGTTGAATGAAACGGTAGACAGTCTGAATATCCGTCCGGACGGCATCTACGTTGACGGGACGCTCGGGGGAGGCGGACACGCGTTTCAGGTAGCCTCGCGGCTCACAGCCGGCGGAAGACTGATTGGAATAGACCAGGATGCAGATGCGATTGCCGCAGCGACGGAGCGCCTCAGTCCCTTTGCGGACAGGGTGACGATCGTACGTGACAACTATGTGAATGTCAGAGCTGTGCTGTCACAGCTCCATATCTCCGGGGTGGACGGCATTTATCTGGATCTCGGCGTCTCTTCGCATCAGCTGGATACGGCGGAGCGGGGGTTCAGCTATATAGAGGATGCACCTCTTGATATGCGCATGGACCGGCGTCAGGACAGAACCGCTGCGGATCTGGTAAATGAGTGCTCTGAGCAGGAGCTGTTCCGCATCATCCGGGATTACGGAGAGGATCGCTTCGCAAAAAATATCGCGAAGCATATTGTGAAGGCGAGAGCAGAGAAGAGGATAGAGACGACCCGGGAGCTTGCGGATATTGTCCGCGGAGCCATACCCATGAAGATACAGCTGACGGGAGGACATCCCGCCATGCGGAGCTTTCAGGCGCTGCGCATCGAGCTGAACGGGGAACTGAAGGTGCTGGAGGCGTCCATTGACAGCATGATAGGACTGCTGAAGCCGGGGGGAAGACTCTCGATCATCACATTTCACTCGCTGGAGGACAGAATTGTAAAGAACGGTTTTCGGAAGAATGAGAATCCTTGTACCTGCCCGCCGGGGCTTCCGGTCTGCGTGTGCGGAGAGAAGAGCAGAGGCCGGGTAATTACGAGAAAGCCGATTGTGCCGCTGGAGGCAGAGACAGAGGAAAACAGAAGAGCGCGGAGCGCAAAGCTCAGGGTGTTTGAGCGGAGCGCGGAGCAGAATTAGCAATATGAGCGCTGTGACGGACAGGCTTTAGAGAAGCAGCGCAGGAGGAGCGAAAGCTCCGTGGGGGGAGCAATGAAACAGAGAATGGCAGGGAGAGAAAGGTATGCAGCACAGCGCCCGGGGAGAGCTGTGGCCTCCGTGCAGTATAATTATGACAGTGTGGCGCGGCAGCTGGTTCCGACAGAGGAGCAGCGGGCAGAGCGCGAGGACAGGCTCAGAGCCCGCCGCGCGGAGCGCATTGCGAGGAGGAGGGAGCGGCAGGCGCTTCACATGGATCTGCCCTATCTCATGATGCTGACGGCTGCGACCTGCGCAGCGCTGTTTATCTGCTGCAGCTATATCCGGGTGCAGTCGGGCATCACTGCGAGCATGCGGAACATCGAGACACAGGAGGAACAGCTTGAGGCACTGAAGAGCGAGAATGATGCACTTCAGACCGCGATCAATACCGATGTTGATCTGGATCACATTTATGAAGTGGCGACCAACGAGCTTGGCATGGTTTATGCGGATCGGAATCAGGTAATTCGCTACAAAAAGACAGAAAGCGAGTACGTGAGACAGTATGAAGACATCCCCGGAGCGGCGGAGAGGTAAGGAATCCTCGAATCCGGCAAAAGCAGGACTTACATTACACATGAGAGAAAAGCTGGCAGTCACCGCCATGGTGATCATGCTGGCTTTGTTTGCGTTGATCTTCAGACTCTGGAAGATACAGAACGACAACAGTGAGGCCTTCAATCAGAAGGTGCTCTCCCAGCAGCGCTACGATTCCCGCGAGATTCCGTATCGCCGCGGGGATATCGTGGACAGAAACGGGACCTATCTCGCCACGACCAACAAGGTCTACAATCTGATTCTGGATCCCTCGCAGATCAATTCCGATCAGGAGGATTATCTTGAGCCGACGGTGAGTCTGCTCTCGGAGGTCTTTGGCTACAGCCAGGATGAGCTGCGTCAGATCATTGCGGATCGCTCGACCTCGCACTATGTGCGCTACGCGAAGCAGCTGTCCCATGACCAGAAGGAGCAGTTTGAGGAGCGGAAGGCGGAGGTAAATAAGGGCTATAAGACAGAGGGGGATCCGCACCGGGTGCACGGCATCTGGTTTGAGGACTCTTATCTGCGGCAGTATCCCTACAATGCGCTTGCCTGCAATGTGATCGGGTTCTCTCTGAGTGACGGAGCGGAGGGGGCGGGTGGCATCGAGCAGTATTACAACAGTGAGCTGATCGGTATCCCGGGCCGGGAATACGGCTATCTGAACGACGACTCCAATCTGGAGCGCGTAATCAAGCCCGCAGAGGATGGAAACACGCTGGTCTCCACCATAGATATGAAGGTACAGAGTACTGTAGAGAAGTATATCGCACAGTTTGAGGCGGAGATGGGCGGCGATACAGTGGCATGTGTCGTGATGGATCCGCGAAACGGCGAGATCCTCGGTATGGCGACAAACCACCGCTTTGATCTGAACAATCCGCGGGATCTCAGCGTGATCTACAATGAGGAGCAGCTCGCGGAGCTGGATGAGGAGGCAAAGACAGAGGCCCTCTTCAGTCTCTGGAGAAATTTCTGTGTGAGCGATAGCTATGAGCCGGGTTCCACAGCAAAAATTTTTACGGTTGCTGCCGGCATGGAAAACGGCGCGATCAGCGGCAGTGAGAGCTATGACTGCGGAGGGTATCTGGAGGTCGGGGGGTGGCAGATCCACTGCTCGAAGCGCACCGGCCACGGGATGCTGACTGTCACGGAAGGCCTCATGCAGTCCTGCAACGTCGTCATGATGCGCATCGCACAGACGCTTGGAAAGGAGAATTTCTGCAAGGTGCAGAGACTCTTCGGATTTGGCAGCCGCACGGGCATAGATCTCCCGGGTGAGGCGGATACCTCTGCCTTTATACACACGCCGGAGGATATGTCCTCCTCGGATCTTGCGACGAATTCCTTCGGGCAGAATTTCAACTGTACCATGGTACAGCTCGCATCGGCCTTTGCGTCGGCTATCAATGGCGGCTCTTACTATCAGCCGCACGTTGTGAAGCAGGTTCTGAATGCACAGGGCGCGGTGGTCAGAGATATACAGCCGGAGCTCGTGCGGGAGACCTGCTCAGCGGAGACCTCCGCTTTTCTCAGGACAGCACTGCTTCGCACGGTCTCGGAGGGAACCGGAAAAGCTGCCGGAGTTGACGGTTACGAGATCGGCGGAAAGACAGGGACTGCAGAGAAATACCCGCGCAAGAACGGAAACTATCTGGTGTCCTTCTGCGGCTTTGCACCGGCGGATAATCCGCAGGTGCTCTGCTATGTGGTTGTTGATACGCCGCACACGGCGGATCAGCCGCACAGCACCTACGCAAGCGGCATCTTCCATAATATCATGGCAGAGATTCTGTCTTATCTGAATGTATTTCCCGCAAGTGCGGCGCTGGAGCCGGCCGCGGAGAATGCAGGACTGCCGGAGAGTGAGGGCATCAGCGATCTCTCTGAGACAGCACCGGAGCCCGAGACGGAGACCCTGCCGCCGGTCTATGACACAGAGGAATATGTTGAGAATGCTGCGGAGGGGGCAGAGCTTCCCGGGGCGCCGGCCGGCGTGGATGCAGAAGTGGCTGCGGAGAGCGGAGCACAGACAGAGCCGCAGGAAGAGGATACGGAAGAGGCTTCTCCGGTGGAGGAAGGGCAGTAGTGCGCGCTGTGGCTTCCGCGCTGCGACAGAGATACGACATGGGGGCCCACTTGCAGAGTCCCGGTGATCGAGGTATACTGTCCTAAATTGTCCAGAGTTGACATAAAAGTCAGGAGAATGTATCTATGCTGAGCGATACGATCCTTGCGCTGCTGCTGGCCTTTGTGGTCTGTGCGGCGATCTGCCCCTATGCCATTCCAATTCTGCACCGCATGAAGTTCGGTCAGCAGGTGCGGGACGACGGGCCGCAGGCGCATCTCAAGAAGAGCGGGACGCCGACCATGGGCGGAATTATGATTGTGCTTGCCATACTGGCAGGCACAGCTCCCTTTATCCGAAGAGAGCCTGAAACTGTGCCGGTGCTGCTTTTTACCGCAGCATTCGGTTTCATTGGTTTTCTGGATGATTTTCTGAAGATCAGAAAGCGGCAGTCCGAGGGGCTCACGGTGAAGCAGAAGCTTCTGCTGCAGCTCTTGGCGACAGCGCTGCTGGCGGTCTGGCTGTACGGAAGACCGGAGCTCAGAGCACTCCTCGTTCCCTTTACAGGCTCGCTTACAGGCGGCTTTTTGCTGCAGCTTGGATGGCTCTATGTCCCTGCAGTCTTTTTTGTAGTGCTCGGGACGGACAACGGTGTGAACTTTACTGACGGTCTGGACGGGCTTTGCTCCTCTGTGACTGTGGTGGTGTCCCTGTTCTTTGCTGCGGCGGCCATACGGGAGCAGATTTTAATCGCGCCGGTGGCGGGCGCTGTGACCGGCGCGCTGCTCGCATTTCTTCTCTTCAACTGCTATCCGGCGAAGGTCTTTATGGGAGATACGGGTGCGCTGGCGCTGGGGGCCTACGTCGCCTCCATGGCGCTTGTCATGCGCATGCCGCTTTTTATTCCTGTTGTCGGATTTATCTACCTCATTGAGGTAATATCGGTTATGATACAGGTAGGGTATTTTAAGTGGACACACGGAAAGCGCTTTTTCCGCATGGCACCGATCCACCACCATTTTGAGCTGGGCGGCTGGTCAGAGACGCGGGTTGTGACGGTGTTTTCTGTGACTACGGCAATCCTGTCCCTCATTGCATGGCTGGGGATGGGACTGTGAGGCAGAGTGTGAAGACAAATCAGAGTGATGAGAATGGAATCAGCGGGGAGGTTTCATATGAATGAGAGGGTTATGGTTGCAGGAGCCGGAAAGAGCGGAATCTCTGCAGCAAAGCTTTTACTTGAGACGGGAGGTGCAGTCTTTCTCTACGACAGCAATGCGGAGATGGATGAGGCGGCACTCAGGGCGAATTTTCCGGAGGATGCGAAGCTCACGATCAAGCTCGGAGAGCTGGAGCGCCCGGATATCAGCGGAATACAGATCTGCGTCATGAGTCCCGGAATTGATCTTGAGACAGCGTTTGTGAAGCTGCTCACGGACAATAAGGTCCAGCTATGGAGTGAGATTGAGCTGGGCTATCAGGTGGCGAAGGGGCGTCTGGTTGCAATCACCGGAACCAACGGGAAGACGACGACCACCACACTCACAGGCGAGATCATGAAGAATGCCTTCGGGGATGCGTTCACGGTGGGAAATATCGGCCTTCCTTACACGGAGACCGCACTGAAGACGACGGACAGCTCGGTGACTGTGCTGGAGGCCTCAAGCTTTCAGCTCGAGACCATTATTAATTTCCGTCCTCACGTGGCGGCAATCACCAACATTACCCCCGATCACATGAACCGCCATCACACAATGGAGAACTATGTCCGGATCAAGGAGGATATCACCTCCAACCAGACGAAGGAGGACTTCGTTGTCCTGAATCACGACGACAGTGCGCTGAGGAGCTTTGGAGAGAGCGGCAGCTGCCCCTCGACTGTCGTATTCTTCTCCAGCACAGAGGAGCTGCAGAACGGGTATGATATCGAGGACGGCGTGATCTGCAAAAAGGTGGACGGCGAGGCGACAGCTCTGCTTAGAACCGACGAGCTTCAGCTGCTTGGGCGTCATAACTTTGAGAATGTGATGGCGGCCATCGCGATTGCGGACTGCATGGAGGTTCCGATGGAGACGATCCTTAGCACATGCAGAGGCTTCCAGGCGGTGGAGCACAGGATTGAGTTCGTGTGCGAGCGCTACGGTGTGAAGTATTACAACGACTCGAAGGGCACCAATCCGGATGCGGCCATTCAGGCGATCAAGGCTATGCCGGGGCCGACCATACTGATCGGCGGGGGCTACGACAAGGGCTCGCAGTACGATGAGTGGATTGAGGCCTTTGAGGGAAAGGTGCGCTATCTTGTGCTGATCGGGCAGACGCGCGATGCGATCTCCGAGTGCGCGAAGCGGCACGGCTTTACGAATATCATGTTTGCGGAGGATCTTCAGGAGGCGGTCAAGGTCTGCGCTTCCTATGCAAACGCGGGAGAGAATGTGCTTCTGTCTCCGGCCTGCGCAAGCTGGGGAATGTTCCCGAACTATGAGGTGCGCGGCACAATGTTCAAGGAGTACGTGCGGGCACTGTGACGGGCCGCGCTGCGGGCAGGACTTAAGAAACTGCGGGACAGAGGAGTAAGAAAAGAAAGGAGGGAGAGATGGCCAGGCGGACAGAGGCGGGAAATGCCGGCACACGCAGCGGCAAAAGTGCAGCGCGGCCTAGCAGCCGGAACGCCGGGCGGCGGACGGACAGCCCCGGAGCAAGGGCGCCGGAGAGGCATAAAAACTTTTATGACTACAGTCTTGTGTTTGCGGTTGTTTTCCTGACGGCCTTCGGTCTCCTGATGATCTATTCCTCCAGCTCCTATATGGCACAGATCAATCCGCGCACGAATGACGCTGCCTTCTACCTGAAGCGTCAGGGGATGATTGCGCTGGGCGGCTTTGTGCTGATGGTTATCATCTCTCTGATGGATTATCACTGGATCCTGAAGTGCTCCAAATTCGCTTATGCGCTCTCCTATGTGCTGATGATTGCGGTTATGATCGTCGGCAAGGAGGTGAATGGCAAGAAGCGCTGGCTCGGTGTGGGGCCGCTTTCTTTCCAGCCGACAGAGTTCGCAAAGCTTGCGCTGATCCTCTTTCTCACGGTCTACATCGTGGAGAAGGGCAGGGAGATCAATAGATGGAAGGGAATTGCCATGCTTTTTGCACTGGATTTTCCCATTGCGGCGCTGGTCGGAAAGAACAACCTGAGCTCCGGCATCATCATCCTCGGTCTTGGCTTTGTGATGAGCTTTGTGGCTACGAAGCGGTATATTGTTCATCTGCTGCTCTGTGCTCTGGCGGGACTGGGTGTGGCAGTGATCAATCCGGTCTCTCATGCCCTTTTGGCAGTGGGGCTTCTGCACCCCTATCAGCTGAGCCGCATACTTGTGTGGCAGGATCCCGCGCGTTACGCGCAGGACGGCGGCTATCAGGTGCTTCAGGGACTCTATGCCATCGGCTCCGGCGGGCTCATGGGGAAGGGGCTCGGAGAGAGCATACAGAAGATGGGCTTTGTGCCGGAGGCGCAGAATGACATGATCTTTTCGATCATCTGTGAGGAGCTGGGGCTCTTCGGCGCAGTGTCATTAATTCTTGTATTTCTCTTCATGATCTATCGCTTTCTGGTGATTGCAAATTCTGCACCGGATCTCTCCGGCGCGCTGCTTGTGGTCGGCATCATGGCGCATATCGCAATTCAGGTTATTCTGAACATCGCGGTTGTGACGAATACCATCCCGAACACCGGCATTACCCTCCCCTTTATAAGCTACGGGGGAACCTCCGTGCTCTTTCTCATGGTGGAGATGGGGCTTGTGCTGAGCGTGTCGCACAGCATCCGGGCGGACGGCTGAGGAGAGGCGCATGAAAGATAAAATACGTCTGTCCCTTCTCTGTCTCGCGCTGATCGCCACGATTCTTCTGGTCGGGCTGAATATCACAACGGTCAGGGTGACCGGAAACCACATGTACACGGCGGAGCAGCTGGAGGAAATCATCTTCCCGGATCACTTCTCGCGAAACAGCACGGTCTGTGCGCTGCGGGAACTGATGGGAAAGAAAAAGAGCATTCCCTTTGTACAGGACTATAAGCTCGCGTTTACGGGGCCGACCTCGGTGGAGCTGATTGTCTATGAGAAGAGTATCGTGGGCTATGTCTCCTATATGAGCTCAAAAATGTACTTCGACAAAGATGGCATCATTGTGGAGAGCTCAGGGCGGAGGCTTGACGGTATACCGGAGATCACAGGGCTTCATTTCGGGCAGATTGTTCTGTACCAGAAGCTTCCGGTGGAGAATGATCGCATTTTCTCCATGATACTGAACCTCACACAGGCCCTCTCAAGCTACGGCATTGCGGCGGATGTGATACGCTACGACAGCAGCCTGAATGCCTCCATGACGGCAGGTGATGTGACCATCCTGCTGGGGAGTGACTCGGAGATGAACGGAAAGCTCTCGGAGCTCTCCAATATACTGCCGGAGATCAGGGATTTAAGCGGCACGCTGGATCTCAGTGACTTTGACCCGACGGTGACGAACCGCATGTATTCATTTAAAAAGCGCTGAAACTGCCTTGCGCTTTTTCTGAAAAATGCGTATGATATGTTCAGACTGAAAAACTGTGGGTAAAATGAAATCATATAGAAGCAGGAGGCACACACTTTGCTGGAAATTAAGCTGAATGAGGATGAGAACACCGCGAAAATTATCGTGGTTGGAGTCGGCGGAGCGGGAAATAATGCCGTGAACCGCATGATAGAGGGCAGCATCGAGGGCGTAGAGTTTATCGGTGTGAACACGGATAAGCAGGCGCTTATGTCCTGCAGAGCGCAGTTTGCGATGCAGATCGGCGAGAAGCTGACCAAGGGACTGGGCTGCGGTGCGAAGCCGGAGGTGGGAGAGAAGGCCGCGGAGGAGAACATTGAGGATATCACCGAGGCGCTGAAATCTGCGGATATGGTTTTTGTGACCTGCGGCATGGGCGGTGGGACCGGAACCGGCGCGGCTCCGGTTATCGCGAGAACTGCGAAGGAGCTCGGGATCCTCACGGTCGGCGTTGTCACAAAGCCCTTCAGGTTCGAGGGCAGACAGCGCATGAATAATGCGATTGCAGGCATCGAGAATCTGAAGGCCGCTGTAGATACTCTGATTGTGATTCCAAACGACAAGCTTCTTGAGATTGTGGATCGCCGCACCTCTGTTCCGGAGGCCTTCGGCAAGGCGGATGAGGTTCTGGAGCAGGCCGTGCAGGGCATTACCGATCTGATCAATGTGCCGGGACTCATCAATCTGGATTTTGCGGATGTGCAGACCGTGATGACGGACAAGGGAATTGCACACATCGGCATCGGCAGGGCGAGCGGAGACGACAAGGCTGTCGAGGCAGTGAAGATCGCCTGTGCTTCCCCGCTGCTTGAGACAACCATCGACGGCGCAAGCAATGTGATCATCAATATCTCCGGTGATGTGAGTCTCATTGAGGCCAATGAGGCTGCCACCTATGTGCAGGAGCTCGCCGGGGAGGAGGCAAATATTATCTTCGGCGTCATGTATGATGAGAATGTTCAGGATGAATGTACCATCACGGTGATCGCGACCGGTCTGGATCAGAACAGCATTGCGACAGCTTCTGCGGATAAGGGAAAAAACAGTTTCCGCAAGGGAAGTGCAGCTGCGGGCTCCGTGAAGCCGGCGGCAAGGTCTTTTCAGACGGCTTCTTTTCTGAATCCGGAGCCTGCAAAGGAGCTCACGGGTGGAGCGGAACCGGCTGCTGTGGCAGCAGAGCCTGCGAAGGTGGAGCCGGAGCTGAACGCGCAGGATCACTATGTATTTGAGCCGCGTCAGAATAAGAATGTGCAGATCAATATTCCGGATTTTCTGAAGGGAAGAAAGTAATCAGGCTTTGACAGAGCCCGCGTGTATATATAGAAAAGACAGCGCTGCGGCGCTGTCTTTTCTTCGGCAGAGGGGGCGGATCCTCCGGAGCTTCAGCCTCTGATATCAGGTGTTCTTCCGGTAGAGTATGAGCAGTCCCTTCAGCAGGAGATTGTCGTCGATGATGATTTTGTTGCGGCAGAGCGGGGTTACAAACGGGGCGAGTCCGCCGGTGGCGACGACAGTAGCCTTTTCTCCGAGCTCCTCCTGAATGCGCTCGATGCACCCGTCCATCATGGCAGCGGTGCCGTAGAGTATGCCGCTCCGCATGCTCTCTATGGTGTTTTTGGCGATGATCGCGCCGGGCTTCTCCAGATCAATGTGAGGAAGCTGTGCTGTGCGGCTGCTCAGCGTGTCCAGAGAGACGCGGAGCCCCGGATAGATGATGCCGCCGACATAATCCCCCTTCTGGTCAAGGGTGGTGATCGTGGTCGCTGTGCCCATATCGATCACGATGATGGGCAGGGGGTAGTTGGCCTTGGCTGCGACGGAATCCACGATGAGGTCGGACCCAACCTTTTTCGGATCATCCATGCGGATATTCATTCCTGTTTTCATGCCGGAGCCCACCAGCTTGCAGTCCAGTCCTGTCACCTTCCGCACGGCGTTCAGCAGGATGGGATTCAGGGGCGGTACGACACTGGAGAGAATGGCGCCCTCGATATCCGGCGGGGTGACATGCCAGAGCTCCAGTATATTTTTGATGCTGATGGCATACTCGAGATCTGTCTTCCTTGTGTCGGTGGTAATGCGCTCCATGAAGTAGCTGTGCTGCTCGTCGATGCCGCCGATGACGATGTTCGAGTTTCCCATATCAATCGCGAGTATCATGGACTTTCTTCCTTTCTGGGCAGAGTTGTGCTATGATTACAGCGCCAAAAGCGCAGAGCCCACGCTTAACACAGTTTTTATAACACAGATTCCGCGGAAAAACAACGCGTGAGACAGCACGGAGGGAGAGAGGACGATGCTGAAGGGAAAGACAGTTCTGCTCGGTATCAGCGGGAGCATATCCGCATACAAGATGGCACATCTTGCGAGCCTCCTGAAGCAGGCGGGCGCAGAGACCTATGTGATCATGACGAGGAATGCCTGCCGCTTTATAGACCCCATTGTTTTTGATACGCTGACGGGGCATCGCACGGTTCTGGATGATTTTGACCGGACAAACGCTTCTCCGGTTTCACATCTGGATCTTCCGAAGGCGGCCGATGTTTTTCTCATCGCGCCCGCGAGCGCAAACATCATCGCAAAGGCGGCCTGCGGGATCGCGGATGATATGCTGAGCTCCGCAATTGTCGGGGCATATTCCTGTCCGCTGCTCATATCTCCGGCTATGAACGTGCATATGTTTGAAAATGTGACCGTGCAGGAAAATCTGAAGAAGCTCTCGGAGAGGGGCTGGCGCATTGTAGCACCGGGCATCGGCTATCAGGCCTGCGGGGATACCGGCAGCGGCAGGCTTCCGGAGGGAGAGGAGCTCTATGAGTGGCTTGAGATGGCCTGCGGCGCGGAGCAGGATCTGAGAGGACGGCGCGTGCTGGTGACCGCAGGAGCCACGCGGGAGCCGCTGGATCCCGTGCGCTTTATCACAAATCATTCGACCGGAAAGATGGGCTGCGCGCTTGCGCGGGCCGCGGCGATCCGGGGAGCGGAGGTGACGCTGGTCGCGGCGGATATGCGCGTGGAGCCGCCGAAATTTGTGAATACGGTGCGGGTCAGCTCTGCGGAGGAGATGTTTCAGGCGGTGACGCGGAGAGCGGCAGAGCAGGACTTTATCATCATGGCGGCGGCAGTCGCAGATTTTCGTCCGGCTGAGGTCGCGGGAGAGAAGATCAAGAAGAAAAAAGCGGCCGATGCGCTCCTCACCCTGCCTCTTGAGAGAACACGGGACATACTCCTGTGGTGCGGGGAGCATAAGCGGGAGGGACAGTTCCTCTGCGGCTTTGCCATGGAGACGCAGAATCTTCTGGAGAATGCGGCGGAAAAGCTCAGGATAAAGAAGGCGGATATGATAGTTGCAAACAGTCTTCGCGCGGCGGGCGCAGGCTTCGGCACAGATACCAATATCGTGACTCTGCTGAGGAAGGACGGAGCAGAGGAGCTCCCCTTGCTCTCGAAGACCGAGGTCGCAGACCGGATACTGGACTGCATGGCAGGAAAGCACTGAGCGGCGCGGAGCATCGACCGCGTAGTTTTTTAAGATGACTATATATGAGATTCAGACACAGAGGGATCGGAAAGCAGGCATAACGTGGCAAGCAATTTTAATGAGATCAGCAAGCGGCGCACCTTCGCCATCATCAGTCACCCGGATGCGGGCAAGACGACGCTCACGGAGAAACTGTTGCTCTACGGAGGGGCGATCAATCTCGCGGGCTCCGTAAAGGGCAAGAAGACCGCAAAATTTGCGGTCAGTGACTGGATGGACATTGAGAAGGAGAGAGGCATCTCTGTCACCTCCTCGGTGCTGCAGTTCAGTTATGAGGGGTATTGCATCAATATTCTGGACACGCCGGGACATCAGGACTTCTCGGAGGATACCTACCGAACGCTGATGGCGGCGGATTCTGCGGTTATGGTGATCGACGCGGGCAAGGGTGTCGAGGCACAGACCCGGAAGCTCTTCAAGGTCTGCACCCTGCGGCACATTCCGATCTTTACCTTTATCAACAAGATGGACCGCGAGGCGCGGGATCCCTTTGAGCTCATGGACGAGATCGAGGAGCTGCTCGGTATTCGCACCTGTCCCGTGAACTGGCCCATCGGCTGCGGAAAGAATTTCAAGGGGGTCTATGACCGCAGACAGCGGGAGATCACCTCCTTCCATGCGTCACATGCGGGGATGCAGGAGATCGCGACGGAGAGCTGGTCTGTGGACGCACCGGAGCTCGGACAGAGAATCGGCGAGGACTATAAGGCTCAGCTCATGGAGGAGATCGAGCTGCTGGACGGCGCAAGCGACGAGCTGGATATGGAGCGCGTCGGCAGAGGAGATCTGACTCCGGTGTTCTTCGGCTCTGCACTTACAAACTTCGGCGTTGAGACCTTTCTGGAGCACTTCCTGAAGATGACCTCTGCGCCGCTTGGCAGAAGGACGAAGCAGGGGGAGGTGCAGCCGATGCGAGACGATTTCTTCTCCGCCTTTGTCTTTAAGATCCAGGCCAATATGAACCGGGCGCACCGCGACCGCATTGCCTTCATGCGCATCTGTTCCGGCGAGTACGATGCCGGAATGGAGGTGACACATGTGCAGGGCGGCAGAAAGATCAGACTGAACCAGTCCACGCAGATGATGGCGGATGAGAGGAAGATCGTCGAGAGGGCCTATGCGGGAGATATCATCGGCGTCTTCGATCCGGGTATCTTTGCGATCGGAGACACGCTGACCGATGCGCGGGAGACAGTTGAGTTCGAGGGGATTCCGACCTTTGCGCCGGAGCACTTCGCGCGGCTGCGTCAGGTAGACACCATGAAGCGGAAGCAGTTCACAAAGGGAGTCTATCAGATTGCGCAGGAGGGAGCCATCCAGATCTTTCAGGAGCGGAATACCGGAATGGAGGAGATCATCGTGGGGGCGGTCGGCGTGCTGCAGTTTGATGTGCTGACGCACCGCCTGAAGCAGGAGTACAATGTCGAGGTGCGTCTGGATCAGCTGCCCTATGAATATATCCGCTGGATCGAGAATCCGCAGGAGGTCGATCCGGATCGTATTCAGGGTACAAGCGATATGAAGCTCATACAGAACCTGAAGGGCGACCCGCTGCTTCTCTTCAGTCATGAGTGGAGCGTGCGTATGGTTGAGGACAGAAATCCGGGACTGAAGCTCTCGGAATTCGGCAGAAATTAGAGAGGGAGCGCTGTATGGACGAATTTATGGAGCTTGAGGAGGGCCCGGTGAGCGGGGATGATCTGATCGCTGAGCTGCCGAATCTGTATCCGGAGACAGTGGATTTTCTGAACAGCCTCGGGATGCACTGTATCGGCTGCGCCGCCTCACAGTATGAGACGGTGCGAGAGGCCTGCCGCGTGCATGGTCTGCATCCGGGCAAGGTAGTACGGGAGCTGAACCGCATCATCACGGGCGGCTGAGAAAGAGCTGCGGGGATCTCTTCCCGGGGCAGCGAGGTCATAGTAAGGAGCACAGGAGCTGACAGGAGGTTTGTATGAAATGCCCATTCTGTAACGCTGCGGACACAAGAGTCATTGATTCAAGGCCGGCGGACGACAACGCATCCATACGTCGGAGAAGACAGTGCGAGAGCTGCGGAAAGCGCTTCACTACCTATGAGAAGCTGGAGACCATGCCTCTCATGATCATCAAGAAGGACAATTCGAGGGAAGCCTATGACAGGGCGAAGATCGAGGCGGGCATCATCCGCTCCTGTCACAAGCGCCCGGTGTCCTCGCTCCAGATCAGTGCGATCACAGATGCGATTGAGACGGCGCTCTTTAACCGTGAGGAGCGGGAGCTTCCATCCTCTGTGATCGGGGAGATGGTCATGGACAAGCTGAAGGATCTGGATCCTGTGGCCTATGTCCGCTTTGCCTCGGTCTATCGGGAGTTCAAGGATGTGAACACCTTCATGGCGGAGCTCGCAAAGCTCCTGCAGCATCAGGAGCAGTCATGAATCCCTTCTTTCCGGAGCGAAGCTTTGAGAGCGTATATGCGCTGCCCTTTGCAGAGCTCTATGAGGAGGGACTTCGCGGCATTGTCTTTGATATCGATAATACGCTGGTTCCGCCGGATGCCCCGGCGGATGAGCGGAGCAGGGAGCTCGTTAGACGGTTGAGAGCGCTTGGTTTTCGCATATGCCTCGTGTCGAATAACCGGGGGCCGCGGGTGCAAAGCTTCGCGGAGGAATTGGGACTGCCCTTTGTGGCGAAGGCTCTGAAGCCCCGGCGCTATGGTTATCGCCGCGCGATGCGCATCATGAGGACGCGTCCGGAGGAGACGGTCTCTGTCGGCGATCAGCTCTTCACGGATATCTGGGGGGCCAATCGCACAGGGATGCACAGCGTACTGGTTGCGCCGATGGAGCGGAGAGAGGAGTTGCAGATCCGGTTTAAGCGGCTCATTGAGCGCCCCTTTCTTCATGCCTACAGGAGGGCGGAGCAGAGGAGAGGAGGAACACGCGGATGATGTCGGCAAACACGCTGGTCTGCGGTCTGATTGCAAATCCCATCGGACACAGTCTGTCACCACTCCTGCATAATACGCTCGCGGAGCGTATGGGGGTGGATCTCGCCTACCTTCCCTTTCCGGTCAGGGAGGCAGAGCGCCTTGGAGAGGCCGTACACGGCGCGTATGCGCTGGGAATACGGGGACTGAATGTGACTGTGCCCTATAAGATGGCAGTGCTCCCCTTCCTCTGCGGACTGGACAGAGCGGCAGAACAGATCGGTGCGGTGAATACGCTGCTGCGGACAGATCAGGGATATCTTGGCTGCAATACGGATCTTCCCGGCATGGAGCGCCTTCTGAAGCGGGAGGGCATCTCGCTCAGGGGAGAGCCGGTGCTCCTGCTCGGGGCAGGCGGCGCGGCGCGGGCCATTGCTGTCATGGCGGCCTTGCACGGCGCCTCAGAGCTCACCGTACTGAACAGGAGCGCGGAGCGGGCTGAACAGTTTGTCTCAGAGCTTCAATCCCGTTTTCCGGGCACCTGCTTTACGGCAGCCGGGCTTGACGGCTGGCGGGAGCTTTCCCGGCAGGACTATATTGCCTTTCAGTGCAGCAGTGTCGGAATGTATCCGTACACGGAAAAAAGCCTTATTCCGGAGACGGACTTTTATCATAAGCTCCGCTGCGGCGTGGATCTGATCTACACACCCTCAGAGACAGAGTTCATGCGGCGTCTCTCGGCAGCAGGGAGGGAGGCCCTTGGCGGTCTTGATATGCTGCTGTATCAGGGCGTGCTCTCCTTTGAGCTGTGGACAGGGCGCTCTGTGCCGGAAGCGCTCTGCGCGGAGCTTCGCGCCTGTCTTCAGAGGGAGCTCTCGCGGCGGGAGAGGGAGTAAAACAAAGAGCCGTATCGCCTGTACTCCGTAAAAATCTTTCCTGCTGGATGCAAAACGCCAGAAAGGGCTTGCCTCCGCTCCCGCTATACTGTAAAATAGCTGTGAAAAAATGGCAAAAATACAAAGAATAACTTCAAGCAGAGAAATGATGGTGTTTCTGTGCCTGATTATGTAAAACAAGGAGGAGTTATCTTATGGTTTCAGCAGGTGATTTCAGAAACGGCATCACACTGGAGATTGAGGGTGCGGTGTATCAGATTGTTGAGTTTCAGCACGTAAAGCCGGGAAAGGGCGCTGCCTTTGTCCGCACAAAGATCAGAAACGTCATGTCCGGTGCTGTGACGGAGCGCACCTTCCGTCCGACAGAGAAGTTCCCGACTGCAAGAATCGATCGCGTCGAGATGCAGTACCTGTATGCAGACGGAGATATGTTCAACTTCATGAACACCGAGACCTACGACCAGATTTCCCTGAACAAGGATCTCATCGGCGACACGCTGAAGTTCGTCAAGGAGAATGATATGGTCAAGGTTGTCTCCTACAACGGCAATGTCTTTTCCGTTGAGCCGCCGCTTTTTGTTGAGCTGGAGATCACGGATACGGAGCCGGGCTTTGCAGGAAATACCGCGACCGGTGCGCAGAAGCCTGCTACGGTCGAGACCGGTGCGCAGATCTCTGTTCCGCTCTTTATCGGAATCGGAGACAAGGTGAAGATCGACACACGCACAGGAGAGTATCTCGGAAGAGCGTAATTGTCCGACTGAAATTGCCGGGGCAGCCCCTGTTTATGGGACTGCCTCTTATTTGTCCCGGGCGTGAGCTGTATCAATCCGGGAGAAGCATCCTGTTTCCGGAGCCCCGGGAGGAGAGATTTCGGTTCTGTCTCAGGTGAGAGCAGATGAGAAGGAGAGTAGTGAGATGGAGACAATACTTGAACAGATGAATGCTGCAGTTCAGAATGCATTTTCTGACTGCGGATTTGAGAATGATTATGCCAAGGTACAGGTATCAAACCGCCCGGATCTCTGCGAGTATCAGTGCAACAGCGCCATGGCGGTTGCGAAGCGGGCAGGGAAGAAACCGATCGATGTTGCAACGCAGGTCGCGGCGGAGCTTGAGAAGAGCGGACTCTTCTCAGAGGTCAGCGCTGTGATGCCGGGCTTTATCAACCTGAAGCTGAGACCGGAGCTCCTGTGCAGGAGCGTTCAGCTCATGGCAGAGGATCCGAAGTGCGGGGCGAGAATGGACTCAGAGCGCACCATCATGGTGGATTACGGCGGAGCAAAT
Organism: Fusobacterium naviforme; assembly: GCA_003014445.1. Lineage (GTDB taxonomy): Bacteria > Bacillota > Clostridia > Lachnospirales > Lachnospiraceae > Moryella > Moryella indoligenes. The sequence goes on from PYGH01000001.1 coordinate 720,818, forward strand.
GTCGCAAAGCCGCTGCATGTCGGACATCTTCGCTCTGCCATCATCGGAGAGGCGCTGAAACGTATGGGCGCCTTTTTCGGGAACCGCATGATCGGCGATGTGCACCTCGGCGACTGGGGGCTCCAGATGGGACTCATCATTGAGGAGCTGAGGCTCAGGAAACCGGAGCTCCCGTACTTTGATCCGGCATTTCAGGGGACTTATCCCTCTGAGCCGCCCTTTACCATAGGCGATCTGGAGGAGATCTATCCGACTGCCTCGAAGCGCGCAAAGGAGGATGCCGCCTTTGCTGAGAAGGCACACGAGGCGACTCTCATGCTGCAGAGCGGCGCGCCCGCTTACCGCGCGCTCTGGAAGCACATTCTCTCTGTCTCCGTGAGAGATCTTGAAAAAAACTACAGCGCGCTGAATGTCTCCTTTGAGCTGTGGAAGGGAGAGTCGGACGCACAGCCCTTTATTCCGGGACTGTTGAAGGAGCTGGAGGAGAGCGGTGTGGCCCGTATGTCCGAGGGCGCTCTGGTGGTCGACATCGCCGAGCCGGATGACTCGAAGGAACTTCCTCCCTGTATAGTCCGAAAGTCAGACGGTGCGGCGCTCTATGCGACCAGCGATCTCGCGACGCTGATCGACAGAGAGCAGAGCTACGGGCCGGATCTCTATATCTATATTGCGGACAAGCGTCAGGAGCTGCACTACACGCAGTTCTTCCGCGTGGCGCGAAGAGCCGGCATCATCCCGCCGGAGCATGAGCTGAAATATATCGGCTTCGGAACCATGAACGGTAAGGACGGAAAGCCCTTTAAGACGAGGGACGGCGGCGTGATGCGTCTTGAGACCCTGATAAAGGAGATACGCGAGGCAGTCTATCAGAGAATTGCTGAAAATCCGGATATTCCGGAGGAGGAGGCGAGGGAGACCTCCCGCATTGTGGCGCTCGCAGCATTGAAGTACGGAGATCTCTCAAATCAGGCTGCGAAGGATTATGTATTCGATATTGAGCGCTTTGCCTCCTTTGAGGGCAACACCGGACCTTACATTTTATATACGGCGGTGCGCATCAAGTCGATTTTAAAGAAATATCTCGCGGCGGGCGGCACAGCAGTGAGGCCTTCAGACCTGAGGGCTGCGGAGAGTCCGGTAGAAAAAGCACTCTTTCTGGAGCTCGCACGCTATGCAGAAACGGTTGAGGGGGCATGGAAGGAGCTGGCGCCGCACCGCATCTGCCAGTATCTGTACACAGTGGCGAACAGCTTCAATTCCTTCTATCACGAGGTGCGTATTCTTGCGGAGGAGAATGAGGAGAAGAAGCGCGCTTATCTTGCGCTGATTCAGAGCACAGAGGCCGTTCTGGAGAGCTGCCTCACAATGCTTGGCATGGAAGTACCGGAAAGGATGTAAGCGAATGCGTCAGAGTCCAGCACAGAAAAATCAGGGAGTCCTGATCCTGCTTCTCACAGCTTTCATCTGGGGGCTCGCCTTTGTGGCACAGTCCGTGGCGATGGATCATATCGGCCCGATGAGCTTCTGCGCTGCCCGTTTCTTTCTGAGCGGCTTTGTCTTGATTCCTGTGATCTGGCTGCGGCGGCACATGGGCTGGGATGAATTGAGAAGCAGCGGAAGAGGAAGGCGCGCAGCTCTTCGAAGAGAAGGTATGATTGGCGGTCTGATCTGCGGTGTGTTTTTATTCTTTGCGGCAGCAGTTCAGCAGATTGGTGTCAAATATACGACGGCGGGGAAGGCCGGCTTTCTCACGGCGCTCTATATCATAGTTGTGCCGATTTACAGCATCGCGCTCGGAAGGCGTCCGGCGCGTAAGGTAGGAGTTGCGGCTGTGATCGCCATGGTCGGAATGTATCTGCTCTGTATTGAGGGGCGCCTCGGACTGTCAAAGGGAGATGCCTACTGCCTGCTCTGTGCGCTGCTTTTTCCCTTTCAAATACTGGCTCTGGATTACTATGTGCAGCGGACGGATGCGGTCTTCCTTTCCTGTCTTGAGTTTTTGACGGTTGGGTTTCTTTCCCTCGTCTTTGCCCTGCTCTTTGAGACGGCAGATATCGCTTCTCTGCGGGCGGCTCTGATTCCGATCCTCTATGCAGGAGTTCTGAGCGGTGCCGTCGGCTACACCCTGCAGGGGGTGGGGCAGCAAAAGCTTCAGAATCCTTCTGCGGCGACGCTGATTATGAGTCTTGAGGCAGTCTTTGCAGTGTTGGTGGGGTGGCTTGTGATGGGGCAGACACTCTCACCGCGTAAAATTTTGGGCTGTGTCATTATGTTTGCGGCCATCGCGCTCGCACAGCTGTGAGTGGCGGAAGACTCGTCGCCGGTTCGAAATGACAAGCTGCCAGGAGAGTTGATTTACCAGCTATGTATTAAAAAAAAACCACGCTTCTGTGGTTTTTTTTTGTATATTTTGATGTCAGTATGTTATACTCTTAACGTTAATAGTATCAGAAATATGAAAGAAAGAGGGTAGTCTGATGGGATTGGCAACATTTATAGGCGGCGTCCATCCATTTGAGGGAAAAGAGCTCTCGATGGACAAGCCCGTCACCGTGCTGAAACCGACATCCGGCGAGATGGTTTATCCACTCTCGCAGCACATCGGCGCTCCCGCGAAGCCGCTGGTTCAGGTGGGCGATGAGGTGCTGGTCGGACAGAAGATCGCCGAGGCGGGGGGCTTCATCTCTGCAGTCGTGATATGCTCCGTATCCGGCAAGGTGAAGAAGATCGAAGCGAGAACCCTGGTGAATGGCAGCAAGGCGATGTCCATCATTGTGGAGAATGATGGAGAGTATCGCGCTGTGGAGGGCTTCGGCGAGGAGAGAAGCGCTGAGGGGCTCTCAAAAAAGGAGATTCGCGATATCGTTCGTGAGGCCGGAATTGTCGGTCTCGGCGGAGCCGGATTCCCCACCAATGTCAAGCTGACGCCGAAGGATGAGAATGCGATTGATTACGTCATTGTGAACGGCGCGGAGTGCGAGCCGTACCTCACCTGCGACTATCGCATGATGCTGGAGGAGCCGGAGCGGCTGGTCGGCGGACTGAAGGTCATGCTTCAGCTCTTTGACAACGCAAAGGGCGTCATCGGCATTGAGAATAACAAGCCGAAGGCGATCGCCCGCATGAGGGAGCTTGTGAAGGATGAGCCGCGCATTGAGGTCTGTGAGCTTCTGACCAAGTACCCGCAGGGTGGTGAGCGCTCGCTGATCTATGCGGTGACCGGCAGGGAGATCAATTCCTCCATGCTTCCCGCAGACGCAGGCTGTGTGGTGGACAATGTCAATACCGTCATGGCAATCTATGATGCGGTCTGTAAGCAGACTCCCATTGTGGAGCGTGTGCTGACTGTCACGGGTGATGCCATCGCAGAGCCACAGAACTTCAAGGCGCGCACGGGCATGAACTATAATGATATCATCGCTGCGGCGGGAGGCTTCAGACAGGAGCCGCAGAAGATACTGTCCGGCGGACCGATGATGGGGCAGGCGATGTTCACAACGGATGCCCCGGTGACGAAGAACAGCTCCTCCCTCACCTGCTTCTGTAAGGATGAGGTCGCAAAGTATCCGGAGACGGCCTGCATACGCTGCGGTCGCTGCGGCACGGTATGTCCGGAATTCCTCGTTCCTGTTCTTATGATGAAGGAGTGTATGCGGGACAATGCCGAGGGCTATGAGGCCCTGAACGGGATGGAGTGTATTGAATGCGGAAGCTGTTCCTACATCTGTCCGGCCAGACGTCCGCTCACGCAGGCGTTCAAGTACATGAAGCGCCAGGTCGGCGCGATCCGCAGAGCCAAAGCCGCGGAAGAGAAGGCAAAGGCCGAGAAGGCCGCTGCTGAGAAGGCAGGAAAGGAGGAAGAGAAGAAATGAATATGCTGAATGTTTCCTCCTCCCCGCACGTCAGAGACAAGGACAGCACGCGCGGCATCATGCTGGATGTCTGTATTGCCATGCTGCCCACCGCTGCGTTCGGTGTGGTGCAGTTTGGAATCAGTGCGCTGCTGGTCATCATTGTCACGGTTCTCGCCGCGGTGCTCTCTGAGTATCTCTGGCAGAAGGGCATGCACAAGCAGGTCACAATCTGCGACTGTTCCGCTGTCGTCACAGGACTGATCCTTGCGCTGAACATGCCTCCGGAGATCCCGCTCTGGATTCCGGCACTCGGTGCAGTTTTTGCGATCATCCTTGTAAAGCAGCTCTTTGGCGGATTGGGTCAGAACTGGATGAACCCGGCGCTCGCCGGAAGATGTTTTCTGCTGATTTCCTGTGCAAAGTACATGAACAATTTCAGCTCTGCGGGTCTCGGCTTTGACGCCACGACCGGAGCGACGCCTCTCGCAATTATGAAGAGCGCGGTGAAGGCAGGCAGTGATCCGATGCAGGGAGTTGATCTCATGCAGCTCTTTATCGGCCGTGTGCCGGGAACCATCGGTGAAGTCTCCGCAGTTGCACTGTTGATCGGTGGTATCTACCTCCTCTGGAAGAAGGTCATCAGCTGGCACATTCCGGTGATTTATATTGCAACCGTGGCAGTCTTTGTCTTCATCTTTGGTCATCAGAGCGCGGACTACGTTCTGGCACAGGTGCTCGGCGGCGGACTGATCTTTGGCGCCTTCTTCATGGCGACAGACTATGTCTCCACACCGCTGACCCGAAAGGGACAGATAATCTATGCGCTGCTGATCGGACTTCTGACCGGTCTGTTCCGTATCTTCGGAACCGGCGCCGAGGGTGTCTCTTATTCCATTATTATCGGAAATATGCTCTCTCCGCTGATTGAGAGCGCCACGATTCCGAAGGCATTTGGAAGAAGGGGGGCAAAAAAGTAATGAGTGCAAAAAAAGAAACTACTTTTGTTCAGGATGCGATTCGTCTGATGCTCATCACCCTGATCGCAGGACTGCTCCTCGGCATCGTCTACTCCGTGACGCTCGAACCGATTCGCGCGGCACAGCAGGCTGCGACGGTGCGCGCCTATAAGCAGGTTTACCCGGATGCCGCGGATTTTGCGGACAATGCCGACAGTGATGCTCTGATTGCAGCTGCCGCGGAGGAGGTTGCAGCGCAGGGCTTCGGCAATGTCACGGTGGATAAGGTTGTTGATGCAAAGGATGCTTCCGGTGAAGTGATCGGTCACATCATCAATGCCACCTCTAAAGAAGGCTTTGGTGGGGCGATCAGCATCTCTGCGGGTATTCAGGAGGATGGCACGCTGAATGGTATCGCCTTCCTCTCCATCTCTGAGTCCGCCGGACTGGGAATGAATGCGCGAGATACAGACTGGTACAGACAATTCGAGAACAAGCAGGTTGAAAAGTTCAGTGTCACCAAGACAGGAGCGAAGGATGACAGCGAGATCGATGCGATCTCCGGCGCGACCATCACCTCCCGCGCGGTGACAAATGCAGTCAACGCGGCGCTGTTCTTTGCCGCCAACGGCATGGACTGAGGAAGGAGGGGAATAGAATGAATGAATGTATGGAACGCCTGAAAAACGGCATCATTACTGAGAACCCCGTCTTCATTATGGCGCTGGGCCTCTGCCCGACCTTCGCGGTCACAACCAATGCGACCAATGCGATCGGCATGGGACTGTCCTCTATGGCAGTGCTGATGTTCTCAAACCTTTTGATTTCTGCGATCAGCAAGCTGATTCCCGGAAGAGTGCGTCTCCCCGCCGAGATCGTGGTTGTTGCTTCGCTTGTCACCATCGTTCAGCTGCTGATCCAGGGCTTTGCGCCGAGCATCTATGATGCCCTTGGCATCTATATTCCGCTGATCGTTGTAAACTGTATTATTCTGGGACGTGCCGAGGCCTATGCGCTCGGAGCAAAGCCAATTCCTGCGCTCTTTGACGGAATCGGTATGGGGCTCGGATTTACAATCGCACTGCTGCTGCTCGGCGGCTTCCGCGAGATTATCGGAGCTGGCTCCATCTTTGGAATTCCGCTGATTCCTGAGGCGTATCACATCTCGATCTTTGTTCTGCCTCCGGGAGCTTTCCTTGTTATGGCCTTCCTCGTCGCGGCGATGCAGTACTATCAGGATCCGAAGCGCGGTGTGAAGAGCTCTGCTCCCTCTCTTGAGGAGGTAAAGACCAAGGTTGTGAAGCCGGCGCCGAAGCCTGCGGCTGCAAAGCCCGCGGTGGCAGCTCCGAAGGCAGCAGCTCCCGCACAGGCGGCGCCTGCTGAGACCGTGAAGGCGACTGTGGCTGCACAGGCTGCTCCTGTTGAAGCGGCGAAGGCGGCTGCTCCGGATGAGAAGAAGGAGGAGGAATAATCATGACTAAGGTTCTGTTGCTTCTGGTCAGCGGTGCGCTGGTGAACAACGTCGTCCTGTCCCGCTTCCTCGGACTCTGCTCCTTCGTCGGTGTATCCAAGAAGAAAGAGACCTCTGTCGGTATGGGTGGAGCGGTTATCTTCACCATCTTCCTGGCGACGATACTGGCTTCTGTCGTGTACGCCTGTGTGCTGAGACCACTGGGTATAGACTACCTGCAGACCATTGTATTCATACTTCTGATTGCATCTCTGGTGCAGTTTATTGAGATGTTCATGAAGAAGAGCATGCCCTCCATGCATGCCTCTCTCGGTATCTTCCTTCCGCTGATTACGACGAACTGCGCTGTGCTCGGCGTGGCGCTGGATAATGTCCAGAAGGAGTACAATTTTATCGAGGGACTCGCGTGGGGCATCGGAACAGCTGTCGGTTATGCCATCGCCATCGTTATTCTGGCGGGTATCCGCGAGCGCTGTGAGGAAAATGATATACCGAAGTATTTCCAGGGACTGCCGATTGTGCTGATCAGCTCCGGTCTCATGGCAATCGCATTCACCGGATTCTCCGGCATGATTACCTGAGAAGGAGGAGAGGGGAATGAATTTTACAATCGTAATTGTCTCCTTTGCCATTGTCGGCATCGTGGGTCTGATCTGCGGCCTGGGTCTCGGTGTGGCGAGTGAGAAGTTTAAGGTAGAGGTCGATGAGAAGGAGCTTGCTGTCAGGGCAGCGCTTCCAGGAAATAACTGCGGTGCCTGCGGATATCCGGGCTGTGATGGCTGCGCACATGCGATCGCGATCGGTGAGGCGGCAGTGACGCAGTGTCCGGTCGGAGGAAAGACCTGCGCAGAGAAGATCGCTTCGATCATGGGTGTCGAGGCGGGCGAGACAGAGCGGAAGGTTGCTGTGGTTCGCTGCTCCGGAACCTGCGATAGTGCAAAGAAGCGCTACAACAATGTCGGCCCGACGGATTGCAACCAGATGTCCGTGATTCCAGGTGCGGGAGATATGGCCTGTGAGTATGGCTGCCTCGGTGGAGGCTCCTGCGTGAAGGCCTGCGAATTTGATGCGATCCATGTTGTCAACGGCGTGGCAGTTGTCGACAAGGAGAAGTGTGTGGCCTGCGGCAAGTGCGTGAAGGCCTGCCCGAAGCATCTCATCGAGATGACGAATTACAAGTCAAAGTTCCATGTGCGCTGCATGTCTCAGGATAAGGGCAAGGCGGTGCGCGACGTATGTTCCGCCGGCTGCATCGGCTGTACGCTCTGCGTAAAGGAATGCCATTTTGACGCCATTCATATGAACGGCAATGTCGCTCAGATCGATTATGATAAGTGCAGAAACTGCAGTCTCTGTGCAAAGAAGTGCCCGGCAAGCGTCATAAACTGAGCCGGATGCATAGCTGAGACCTTGAACAATCCATACTCAGGGTCTGAACAAGTTGATATCTGGATAAAAAAGATCCGGCAGGATCCTCAATTTTAGAGGATCCTGCCGGATCTTTTATGTGTCAAAGCGGCCTCAATATGCTTTATGTCATGTCAGGATCAGCTTATTTCCTCCTTATTCTTCAGAGATCTGAACAATCAGCCGGTTCGGCAGACAGGCGATGATCTCGCCGGGGAGGGAGATATGCCCCATGTGCTCGCAGAGCCGGTCGGGGCAGCTGGCGTCAGTGACCCACACCTCGCCGTTCTCGATATGGAGTGTGTTGCGCCCGCCGTTCGCTGCGGGAATGATCTCTGTGCGTGTCTCATTTAATGAATAGGAATGAATGAGTACTCCGTCCTGAGAGATCAGGACTTTTTTCCCGGGGCCGTGGAACAGAAGGCTGCGCCCCAGCAGCAGGAGCAGCGCTGCTGCAAAGAGGAAGAGCATAAGGCGTATGGTATTCTTTGACATAGAACCTCCATGGCAACTGGTGTTCAGATCGGAGAGCAGCAACAGAGAAGGTGCGGGGACGGAGGGGGCGCGCAGCGGAGCTCTCTTCGTATTATCCGGCGCTGCGCGGATCGACGCCGCGGCTTAAATTTGCATTGTGATACGCGGGATCCTGCGTCACCTCCCTGCCGAACCATGCGGGTGGGACGAAGCACTCAGCAGCTTCCATGCTGGAAAACTCCACTTCCAGTATGATAAGTCCCGCGAGATCTCCCTCAAAAAGATCTATTTCCGCCGTGAGTGCTGTGCCCTTAAGGGGCAGAAGATAGCGTGTCTTCTGTATGAGTCTTCCGTCACATTTCGGGAGCAGGTGCAGAAAGGCCTTCTCGGTCAGCGGGAGGTTGTACTCCTCCCGTGCGAGCAGCCCTTTCCCCTTATAAGTGAGTATGCAGCGCGGTCCCTCCCTTCGCACGCGTATCACGGGCTCTGTGCAGAGATAGCCCTGCACCATGGGGATGGAGCGCAGGGTGCTGAGCCCTTCCGGGAGCTGCGACGGAAGAAATTTTCTCTCGATTTCCACAGACAATTACCGCCTTTTCAGAATAAATTTTAACTTTAATCGCACTCCCGTGCCGCTCTGCGTCACTTCGTGCTTTGCACGGGCGTTTCCGCCCTTGAGCAGCCCTTCGTGCTTTGTGCGGGCGTTTCCGCCCTTGAGCAGCCTTCGTGCTTTGCGCGGGCATTTCCGCCCTTGAGCAGCCCTTCGTGCTTTGTGCGGGCGTTTCCGCCCTTAAGCAGCAGTTTATTGATGATATCCGGAGCGCTTCGCACTGCGTGCTCTCACGCTCCTGCCGCATTCCGCACTCCCGTGCCGCTCCGCGTCACTTCGTGCTCCATGCGGTGCGGGTCATAAAGCCTTATCCCCGCAGGCGGGCAAGCCCGCCCGGGGATGGGCTTTTGACCCTGGATATCATCATAACATAAAGAGCTTTTTACTTGAAGCTTCACTTTGACCATGCTATAATACCAAACTGAATGTGTCTCTTTACGGAAGAGGTATGCCCTTTTTTGCCTGAGGCATATCTGATTTCGACAAAAAAGCAAGTATATATGCAGGAGGATATCTCGATGGAATTTAAGGTTGAAAAACAGGAAAAAAACATGGCGGTGATCACCGTCACGGTGCCGCAGGCCGACTTTAAGAAGGCTGTGACGGAGAATTACAAGCGTGAGAAGGGCAAGTATCAGCTTCCGGGCTTCCGCAAGGGTCACGCCCCGCAGGCCATGATCGAGCAGTTCTACGGAAAGGGCGTCTTCTATGAGGGCGCGGTCAATGACTGCATCAACCAGAGCTATCCCGAGGCATCCAGGCAGAGTGAGCTGGAGATCGTATCCAGACCAGAGATCAATGTGATGGAGGTCGGTGAGAAGGATTTGGTCTACACCGCTACGGTTGCGACGAAGCCGGGTGTGACGCTCGGTGAGTACAAGGGCATCGAGGTTGAGAAGGCGGATATGGAAGTGAGCGAGGATGATGTGAACGACGCACTCGCGAAGGAGCAGGACAAGAATGCCCGCCTTGTCTCCGTGGATGACCGCGCGGCAGAGGACGGCGACCACGTCAAGATCAACTTTGAGGGAAGCGTTGACGGCGTTCCCTTTGAGGGCGGCAAGGGCGAGAACTATCCGCTGGTGCTCGGCTCCGGCAGCTTTATCGCCGGATTTGAGGAGCAGGTTGTCGGGCACAGCATCGGAGACAGCTTTGATGTAAATGTCACCTTCCCTGAAGAATATCATGCAAAGGATCTTGCGGGTAAGGCGGCAGTCTTCAAGTGCGACCTGCTTGAGATTCAGAGAAAGGAGCTTCCGGAGCTGAACGATGAGTTTGTGGGAGAGATCTCCGAATTTGAGACTCTGGATGCGTACAAGGAGGATCTGAAGAAGAAGCTCGCTGAGGCAAAGGCGAAGAGCGCTGCGACGCAGAATGAGAACAATGTGATCGGCAAGGTTGTGGAGAATGCGACACTCGACATTCCGGCTCCGATGATCGAGATGCAGGTTGAGCAGATGATCGACGACTACGCGCGCAGAATGCAGGCACAGGGACTTCCGTTAGATCAGTACATGCAGTACACCGGTATGACCATCGAGACTCTGAAGGAGCAGTTCAAGCCGCAGGCGGAGCGCAATCTGAAGACGCGCCTTGTGCTTGAGGAAATTGTAAAGCAGGAGAATATCCAGGTCTCTGAGGAGAGCATCGAGGCAGAGATCAAAAAGATGGCAGATAACTATAAGATTGATGTCGAGAAGATGAAGGAGTATATCGGAGAGTCTCAGAAGGAGGAAATGGCCATGGATCTCAAGATTCAGGAGGCCGTGGACTTCCTTGTCTCCGAGGCAAAGCTCTCCTGAAACTGACTGAAACTTTCAGCGTAAGCCGTGAGGCCCTGGGCTTCACGGCTTTGCGGACAGAAAGGAGCAAAATATGGCTTTAGTACCTTATGTCGTGGAGGAGAGCAGCCGCGGTGAGCGCAGCTACGATATTTTCTCACGGCTATTAAAGGACAGAATTATATTTCTTGATGAGGAGGTCAGTGATGTCAGCGCGGGTCTTGTGGTCGCGCAGCTCTTGTTTCTTGAGTCGGAGGATCCGACCAAGGACATCAACCTCTATATTAACAGTCCCGGCGGCAGTGTTACGGCCGGGATGGCAATCTATGACACCATGCAGTATGTGAAGTGCGATGTCTCCACGATCTGCATCGGCATGGCGGCGAGCATGGGCGCCTTTCTGCTCTCCGGCGGTACGAAAGGCAAGCGCTATGCGCTTCCGAATGCGGAGATCATGATTCATCAGCCCTCCGGCGGTGCGCGCGGACAGGAGACGGAGATCCGCATTGCAGCGGAGCAGATCCTGAAGACGAGAAAGAAGCTGAATGAAATACTTGCAGCCAATACCGGCAGAACGCTTGAGGAGCTTGAGCGCGACACGGAGCGCGACAACTACATGACGGCAGAGGAAGCAAAGGCCTATGGTCTGATTGATGAGGTTATTGCGCATCACTGAGTTCAGGAAAGAGAGGAGTTATGCCCAACAAGAATGATGAGCGCATTCGCTGCTCCTTTTGCGGAAAGCCGCAGGACCAGGTGAGAAAGCTGCTCTCCGGACCGAATGGTGTCTATATCTGCGACGAGTGCGTGGATCTCTGCTCGGAAATCCTGGATGAGGAATTTTCACAGGACGAGGGAGGCAAGGAGCTTCAGGGGATCAATCTTCTGAAGCCAAAGGAGATCAGGAAATTCCTGGACGAGTATATTATCGGACAGGATGAGGCAAAGAAGGTTCTCTCCGTTGCAGTGTACAATCATTACAAGCGCATCACTGCGAAGTCGGAGTCGGATATTGAGATTCAGAAGAGCAATATCCTGATGCTGGGGCCGACCGGTTCCGGAAAGACCTATCTCGCGCAGACGCTGGCGAAGGTACTGAATGTGCCCTTTGCAATTGCGGATGCAACGACGCTGACAGAGGCGGGATATGTCGGTGAGGATGTGGAGAATATCCTGCTGAAGCTGATTCAGGCTGCAGATGACGATGTGAAGCGCGCAGAGTATGGCATTGTATATATCGATGAGATCGATAAGATCACAAAGAAGGCAGAGAATGTCTCCATCACGCGGGATGTCTCGGGTGAGGGCGTGCAGCAGGCGCTTCTGAAGATACTGGAGGGGACGGTTGCGAGTGTTCCGCCGCAGGGAGGAAGAAAGCACCCGCATCAGGAGCTGATCCAGATTGATACAAAGAATATTCTCTTTATTTGCGGCGGCGCCTTTGACGGTCTGGAGAAGATCGTCGATAGCCGTCTGGGCAGCGGAGGGATCGGCTTTAATTCTCAGGTGATAGAGAAGCACACACGTGAGATTGATGAGCTCTTCCGGCAGGTGATGCCGCAGGATCTTGTGAAGTTCGGACTGATTCCGGAGTTTATCGGCCGCGTGCCGATCACGGTGTCCCTGAATCTTCTGGATGAGGAAGCGCTGCTCAAGATACTGACTGAGCCAAAGAACGCGTTGACCAGGCAGTACCAGAGGCTGTTTGAGCTTGATGACGTAAAGCTTGAGTTTACGCCGGAGGCGGTGCGGGAGATTGCACGGCTCGCGCTGGAGAGAAAAACAGGCGCGCGCGGACTGCGCTCCATCGTTGAGGATGTGATGATGGATATGATGTATGAGATTCCATCCGATCCGAGCGTCGGGATCTGTATTGTCACGAAGGACGTGGTTGATAAACGGAGCGGACCTGAGCTGGTGCGTCGCGATGCCCCCGTGAAGGCGGAACAGAAGAGAGTAGAGCAGTCCGGAGAGACTGCATAAGAGAGTGTGGCAGAAGGCGGGCATAGCGGCCCGCCTTTTCAAGTAAGAATATTTGGAGTACAGATGAGAGAAAATCATAGCTTTCCCACTGTTGCGCTGCGCGCCAGAGTCGTGCTGCCCGGTGAGACGACACACTTTGATATCAGCAGAAAAAAATCCATGGCTGCAATAGAAGCAGCGATGCAGAAAGGCGAGAAGCTCTTTCTCATTGCTCAGAGAGACCCGGATGCGCTGGATCCGGATGCGGAGGGGTTGTTTCAGTACGGCACGCTCTGCGAGATACGACAGCTTGCCAGACTGCCGCAGGACATGGGGCGCGTTGTAGTGGAGGGTACACTGCGCTGCCGCATGGAGGAGCTTCTGCCGGGACAGGAGTTTTTATCTGCGCGCGTCGCAGAGGAGCCGAGACGGGCTGCACAGCCGGAGGATCCCGCAACAGAGGCGATGCTGCGTATCATTCGAGGCAAGCTGAAGGAATATGCTGCGGGTCACAGAGCCTTTGCCGAGAAGCTGCTCGGTGATATGCTGGCTGTGGATGAGCTGGAGCTTCTGATCACGCGAACCGCGGCGGAGCTTCCCTGGAATTGGAGAACTGCACAGCGCTTCCTGGAGTGCTCCGATACGGAGACACTGTACGGCGAGCTCGCGGGAGAACTCACGCGGGAAGTGGCGGTGAATGAGATACGGCATGCGTTTCAGGAGAAGCTTAAGGAAAATATTGATAAAAATCAGAAGGACTACGTGCTGCGGGAGCAGCTGAAGCTTCTGCATGAGGAGCTGGGGGATGACAGCTTCCTCTCTGAGTCGGAGGAATATGAGGCGCGGCTTGAGAAGCTCTTTGCCTCCGATGAGGTGAAGACAAAGCTTAAGAAGGAGCTGTTCCGCATGAAGAGCATGCAGAGCGGAAGTCCGGAGGCAAATGTGCTCCGAAACTATCTGGACACATTGCTGGAGCTTCCGTGGAACCGCTGCTCAAAGGATTCGGAGGATCTGGTTGAAGCAGAGCGCATTCTGAACAGAGATCACTATGGTCTCAAGAAGGTAAAGGAGCGCATTCTGGAATATCTTGCAGTCCGGATGCTGAACCCCGAGGGACATGGCCCCATTTTATGCCTTGTGGGCCCACCCGGAACCGGAAAGACTTCGATTGCGCGGAGTGTCGCGGAGGCGCTGAACCGGCGCTATGTGCGTATCAGCCTCGGAGGCGTGCGGGATGAGGCTGAGATACGCGGGCACAGAAAGACCTATGTGGGAGCGATGCCGGGGCGCATTGTGGATGGTCTCCGGCAGGCGGGGACGGCCAATCCGCTGATGCTGCTGGACGAGGTGGACAAGCTCTCCCCGGAGCATCACGGAGCAACGGCATCGGCGCTCCTGGAGGTACTGGACAGCGAGCAGAATATGCATTTCAGAGACCACTATGTGGAGCTCCCGGTGGATCTGTCCGGCGTGCTCTTCATTGCGACAGCAAACAGCACGGAGACGATTCCAGGACCGCTGCTGGACCGCATGGAGCTGATAGAGATCAGCTCGTACACAGAGAACGAGAAGCTGCATATCGCGAAGGATTATCTCGTGGAGAAGCAGAAGAGGCTGAACGGCATACGGCCGGATCAGCTGGAGATTACGGAATCTGCGCTGAAAAAACTGATTCACAGCTACACCAGAGAGGCGGGAGTCCGCGGAGCGGAGCGCCGCATCGGGGAGCTCTGCAGAAAGAGCGCGCTGAAGCTCATGCGCGGACATAAGGGGAGGATACGCATCACAGAGCGTCAGCTCCCGGTGTATCTCGGCAGAGCGCGCGTCCGGCCGGAGGATGAGCGGCATCCGGATGCAGTCGGCATTGTCAGGGGACTTGCATGGACGCGGGTCGGAGGCGATACCCTGGAGATCGAAGTGAATATCATGCCCGGAAAGGGAGGTCTGAAGCTCACAGGACAGATGGGCAGCGTGATGCGTGAGTCGGCGCAGACCGCGCTGAGCTGCGTGCGCAGCCTCTCCGCGGATTGGAGAGTCGCTGAGGATTTTTATGAGAAGCATGAGATTCATCTCCATATCCCGGAGGGAGCTGTGCCGAAGGACGGGCCCAGTGCAGGTGTCACTATGGCGACTGCGCTGCTCTCTGCGGTGACGGAAATACCGGTGAGCGGAGCAGTTGCGATGACGGGAGAGATCACCTTGCGCGGCAGGATACTTCCAGTGGGCGGGCTGAAGGAGAAAATACTGGCCGCAAAGGCAGCACACATGGAAAAGGTGCTTGTGCCGGAGGCAAATCGCGCAGATATCGCAGAGCTCGACCGGGAGATCACCGGCGGGCTTAAAATTGTTTATATTCGGGAGCTTCCGGAGGCTCTGCGGGAGGCCTTTCGGGAACTTTGATGCACGGAAGCTGCGCAGCAGAGCTGTGCACGAGAGAAAGATGAGGTGAGGCAGAGGTGAGGGAGAAGAGAGTGCAGCGCGGGGAAGAGGTTCGAAACAGCAAAAAAACGGCAGACGGGGCAGCGCCCGCAAGGAGGGTGGACGGCGCCTTTGGTGTAAAGCGCAGGAAGGAGACAAAACCTGTCCCGCAGAAAAAGAGCGGGATACAGGTGCCGCCTGCGAAACCAACCCCCCTGTTCCGGGAAGACGGCTCCCTGCATATTCAGGAATCTGTGCTGGAATTTGTCTGTGGTGTGAAGAGCGCGCTTCCGGAGAGCGGAAAGCCGGAATTTGCCTTCGCCGGGAAATCCAATGTCGGAAAGTCCAGTCTTCTGAATGCCCTGGTGAATCGCAAGGCCCTCGCGCGAACCTCGGCACAGCCGGGAAAGACGCAGACCATCAATTTCTATCGCGTGAACGGTCTGGTCTACTTTGTGGATCTTCCGGGCTACGGCTACGCAAATGCGAGTGAGGAGGCAAAGGCTGCCTGGGGCAGGATGATAGAGCGCTATCTGCATCAGTCTCCGCAGCTCTGTGCAGTGTTCCTGCTGGTGGATATACGGCATGAGCCATCGGCGAACGACTGTCTCATGTATGACTGGATCGTGGAACAGGGGCTGAAGCCTTTGATTGTCGCAACAAAGGCGGATAAGATCAAGAGGAGCCAGCTGAAGGCCCGCGAGAAGCTGATTCGTGAAAAGCTTGGCTGCGCGGAGGGAGTTCCGCTGATACCCTTTTCCTCTGAGACGAAGCAGGGGAGAGAGGAGCTGTTTCATCTTGTGGATGCGCTGCTCAGGGAGTGCTGAAGGGGCAGCTTTTTGCCCGCGTTCGAAATCGTGTGGCAGTTGCATCCGGTCTGAGGCGTATTTCCTAGCAGGAAGACAGAGCCGGAACAGCTGTCACAGGCTGTTCCGGCTCTGTTCGGTCAGCATTATCCGCCTCCGAGCAGAGCTCGCAGGATAAATGCGTAAATCTCCTGACTGCTCTCCCGCCAGCGGCTGCACATGAGCTCAGCCTGCTTTTCATCGGGGGCTGTAATGTCAATCGAGAGAATGGAGCTGCGGCCCTCGTTGATATCACAGCGCACATGGTAGTCAAGATTTTCGGATTTCCAGTAGTCGGCAGTGATATCTACCTCGCTGCGGATGCGAAAGCGATTCTCCTTCAGAAAATCGTCCATATCCGCGAGTATCTCGGGCGAGATTTTCCTGCCGAAGAAGCGGTAGGTCTGTTCGCCCTCGGCGGTGATGGAGTAGCGGCTGGAATTTCGCACACGGTGGACGCGAATCAGTTCCGCATCGTTCAGCTCTGCGAGAGCCTGCTTTAATGTAAAATAGGTCGTATATTCGCGGGACAGAAAAAACTCAGAGATGCGGTCCTCTGTCAGCGGAAAATTCACCTGATTCAGAAGATACAGAATCATCAGTTTATACAGTGTCATAGGCTCGGACAACATGGCGTCACCTCCATTGAAGCATAGTATACCAAGCTTTTCATTCAAGGGGAAGTGTGATAAAATCTTTAAGCACAAAGCAGTGTGAGGGTATGATTCCCGGCACTGTGAGCTGGCTTTGTTTTTGGCTTTGGCGAGAAAGAGCAGAGGATAGAATGAGAGAGAGGATCAACCGCCTGGCGAGGGGAATCCTGAATCCGGAGAGGCCCGAACTTGTCGTGATACCGGAGCGCCTTGAGCTGCCGGTGCGGCGGGGGGAGCTGCTTCGCACGGAGCTCAGTGTGAACAGCGCAAACGGCATTTACCTGAAGGGACTGATCTATTCGGACCATATCTGTGTCCGGGTGCTCAGGCCCTCTTTTGGCAACCGGAAAAACCAGTTGCTTGTGGAGGTGGATGCGAGAAAGCTGCAGGCGGGAGAGGAGATCCGCGGAAACCTGAAGCTAGTGACAGACGGCGGGGAGCGAACAGTCCCCTTTCTTTTTCATGTGACAGACGGCACTGCGGGTAATATTCTTGAGAAGCTGGACAGTCTTGAGAGCTTTGCAGAAGTTGCCCGGCTGGAGCCGGAGGCGGCACTCAGAATTTTTGAGTACAGGGAATTCCCGACCGCTGCCTTTATGCGGGATCTGAAGCTGAGGGCGCTCTATGAGGCGTTTCGAAGAGGACCGGACCGCGCCTCTGCACTGGAGGAATTTCTTGTTGCGGCAGGGGCCAAGAAGCGCGCGCTGGTGCGCGCGGAGACCGAAAACGGGGCGGAAGGAGCTATCACGCTTTTGCAGCTGAGAGAGGGATATTTTCGCCTCACAGCAACAGCAGAGGGTAGCTTTATCCGTCTTCCGAAGCGCTACATTACCATCTCGGATTTTACAGACGGTGTGTATGAATATGAGTTTGAACTGATCTCAAAGGCCCTGCATGAGGGAAAAAATGAGGGGCGTATCCGCTTCAGCTCTGAGGCCATGGAGTTTTCTGTGCCGGTGACAGTATTCCGGGAGAGACTCTCCGGAGAGGCCAAGGAGCGGGCTGAGCGGGAGAGAGAAAAGGAACGCTTTGCGCATTACCTCTATCTCCGGCTGCACTATGCTGTGTCTGGAGACAGCGCGGAGGAGCTGCTGGATGAGATGGAGACGGCGCTTGCAGAGAGGCATGCGGTCTCTCTGCGCACAGAGGCAGAGGAGGGGGCGGAATCCGGGTCAACCATAAAAGAAGTGCCGCCTGCGGCATGGAATGCCGCAATGCGCTGCCTGCTGCGTGCGGAGCTCGCCTTCAGGCGAGGCGAGACAGAGCGCTGCACTGCGCTGATACTTGAGGCGGAGGAGAAAAGAAAGAAAGCGGTGCGCACAGGCGTGCTGCTTCCGGGAGAGCGGGGAGACGGCTTCCTTTTCCGCTATCTCGCAGAAGCACTTCGCGCACTGATAAGAGGCGGGGAGCAGGTTCACATCACAGCGGAGCGCGTGCTCTCAGCTCTCAGCAGAGAGGGACATGTGGAACTGCTGCCCGTGTATCTTCTGCTCAGCCCCGAGTCACGGGATATGGGAGAGGAGTATTATACGCTGCTTCTTGGGCTTTACAGAAGGGGAGACAGAAGCCCCTTCCTGTTTGCAGAGCTTGCGGGGCTGTATGAAAAAAGTCCGGAGCGCATTCGGGAGCTTGGACGAATGGAGCTCGCGGTGCTGCGCTTTGGGCTCTCGCATAAGCTTCCCGGTGCTGCGGCAGCGGCAGCTTACACGGCAGCAGCAGCCTCGGTGAAGAGCTTTACAGCTCTGCACTTTCCCCTGCTCTCTGCGCTGTATGAGCGCTATCCATCGGCGGAACTGCTGACTGCAATCTGCAAAAGTCTGATCCGCAGTGACCGGAGGGACGCGGAGGCTCACAGCTGGTATATGCGTGGCCTTGAGCAGAAAATACGCCTGACAGGACTCAACGAATATCTGGTTTCCAGCATGCAGAACCACACAGAGCGTGCGCTGCCGCATGAGATCCTTCTCTATTTTGTCTATGATAACCGTCTGGATGAGAGGAGCCGTGAAAAGCTCTATGCAAATCTTGCTCATTTCCGTAAGCAGGAGAGAGAGCTCTGGGAGGAATATCGGAAGCAGATAGAGGATTTTGCGCTGGGAAAGCTGCTGACAGGCAGTGTGAATAGCCGTCTTGCAGAGCTGTATCGCGCGGTTCTGCGGGATGATATATTGGATCAGCGGCTGGCAGCTGTGCTGCCGGGGATACTGAACACAAGAAGGATCACCGCGAAATCTGACTGGATACGCTCTGTGGTCGTGGTTTACCCGGAGCTCCAGAAGGTGGAGCGCGTGCGGCTGGAGAAAGGAAGCGCCTATGTGCCGGTATACTCAGACCAGGCGGTCTTCCTGTTTGAGGATGCCTATGAGAACCGCTTTGCCGCATCACTCGGAAGAGCGGAGGCGGTGTGTTCCATACCGGGGCTTAAGGAGCGCTGCGCCCGGCTGGATCCCGAGGGGAGACCTGCTATGCTCGCGGCACTGCGCAGCAGCGTCGCGGAGAGTGCATCGGGACGGCTGAGCCCGGAGTCACTGAGAACGGTGCGCCTTGCGCTGGATGAGCGGATGCTCTCGGAGGGTTACAAAAGCTTTCTGCGCGGTATCTTGGTGCGGAACGGGCGCGAATGTGTGGACTATCTGCTCTCTGCGGACAAGTCGCTCTTTGACAGTGCGGAACGGACAGAGATATTTCGCGTGCTGCTGGATGCCGGACACTGGATGGAGGCGTGGGAGCTCATTCAGGAATTCCGGATGCAGGAGCTTCCTGGAGATGCGCTCGGAAAGCTCTGCTCGCAGGTGATATTGGAGCGGATGTTTCCCGAGGACGGAATGCTGCTCATGCTCTCTGCCCGCGCATTTCACGCAGGAACGGCCGATTCGGTGATTCTCGACTATCTCTGCGAGTTTTATAACGGACTTACGGCGGAGATGAGCTGTCTCCTTGATGCGGCGGCAGAGGCGCAGGTGGAGACCTATGATCTGGAGGAGCGGCTTCTCGCACAGATGCTTTTTACCGGAGAGACCGGGCAGCTTGACCGGGTGTTTTTGCGCTTCCGGGATGGGAAGAAAACGACGGAGCTTATGGTGCGCGCCTATATGACGGAGCGCGCGGCGTGCTATTTTCTGAAGGATGAAGAGCCGGGAGACTGGGTCTTTCAGTATCTTGAGCTCCTGATGCGTGAGGCTCAGGCAGCGGCACAGGTACCGCTCATCTACCGCCTTGCGCTGACGAGGCATTATGCAGAGGCCGAAGCTCTCTCTGAGGAGCAGGAGGGGCTTGCAGAAGAAATTCTGCCGGGGCTTCTTGACGAGGGACTCTACTTCTCTTATTATAAAAATTTGGCGCGCTTTATCCCTGTTCCCGAGGAGATCCTGGACAGGGAATGCGTGGAGTTTCGGGGCAGTACGGGCTGCAGCTATGAGATACGGATGCGCATCCTTCCGGACGAGACGGAATTTCATCTGGAGGAGCTGCCCTGTATGTATATGGATCGCTTTGTGAAGCGGGCCGTGCTCTTTGATGGAGAGCGCTGGGAGTATGAGATAAGAAAGACAGGAGATTCAGAGGAGATACCGGAGATCTCCGGCGCGATTGTGCGGGATACGGAAGAGAAAGAGCTTCAGAAAGAGACAGCGGGGGCAGGAAGCCGATACGACTGCCTGAATGCGATGGTGCGGCATCTTGGCAGGAAGGACGAGTCTGCACTGCGGGCAGAGATGACGGCCTTTGCTGCGGGAGAGGATCTCGCGGCAGAGCTCTTTCAGCTTGAATAGGCGTTGGGATCGATGCTGCCGGAAGGGGCGGATGCAGAAAGGAGGGGATGTATGAAAGTGAGAATACTTGGAATTGATCTCACAGACAATGAAGTTGGCATAGCACTGTCTGACAGCGATCGCTGCTTTCATCTCCCGACCGCCATCTGCAGAGATAAGAAGCATGACCTCTGGTACATCGGGGAAGAGGCCTATGAGAAGGCGCTCGCAGGCAAAGGAATCCTGACGGATAAGCTGCTGGCGCTCAGCATGAAGCAGGGAACTGCCACAATACGGGGCGTGCGCTATGAGGCGCTGGAGCTCCTGTGCCGCTTCCTCTCCCTGGTGCGGGAGTTCAGTCTGGCATCATCCGGGGAGGCGGAGTCCGTGGCGGAGTGTGAGCCGGGGACTGCAGCGGGAGGTGTTCCGGAGGCCATAACCAGGCAGAGCACAGCGGGCAGCCTGGACGGAGCTGTGATCGTGCTCCCGGATTATGACCGGACTCTCTCCGAACAGCTCCTGAAAGCCCTGGCAGATTATGGCTTTCCGCGGGACAGAACCTTTTGTGTGAGCCGCTCCGAGAGCTTTCTTTATTACGTGATGAGTCAGCCGCGGGAGCTCAGAACGGGAGAGGTGGGGCTTTTTGACCTCTCGGATCAGGCGCTCAGCTTTTATGAGCTTACCATGCGCCGTGACAAAAAGACGCTCTATGTGCGCGCCGAGAAGGAGGATCTCGACGAGGCATTTACGCTGTCTGTGCTTCAATCCGCCGCCGGGGAGAAGCTGGCGGATAAGATCATGAGCAGTGCTGCGGAGCGCCTCTTGAAAAATAAAGTTTTTTCGGGAATCCTGCTCACGGGAAAGGGCTTTGAGCACTATGACTGGGCAGTGGAATTTATGCGTCAGATCTGTGGATTCCGTCGAAAGGTTTTTCTGGACTTTGATATTTTTGCGAGAGGAGCACTGGTGCGCGGAGCGGCTCTGATCTCCGGCAGGGGGGATCCCGGCTTTGTGGCTCTGTGCAGCGGAAGAGCTGAGGCAAATGTCAGCATTTCCCTCGAGAAAAACGGACGGAGCATGGTGTTTCCGCTGATTCACGCCGGGGATCCGGTCGGGGGGGCGGCGGTGTCGCTGAGACTGCTGCCGCTTGACCGCAATGCGCTGGAGCTGCACATAGCCCCGGTCAATCTGAGAAAAGAGAAGACAGTCAGAATTCCGATGAGCTTTTTGCCGGAGCGGGAGGCGAAGACCTGCTTTGTGGATTTTCAGGCAAGTCTAAGGGATGAGCGCACCATGTGTGTGTGTCTTCGGGATGCCGGCTTTGGAGAGCTTTTCCCTGCGACTGAGGGAGCGGTAGAGGAGGAGGTGCAGCTGTGGGACTGATGCTCTGCGGAACTGCAAATTCTGCCTGTGCGCTCTGGCTGGAGGAGCTGGGACTTCGTATTTACACGGCGGAGGAGCTCTCGTACTGTATTTTAAAATACCCACTGCTTTTTATGGATGAGCTGTTCGGCGAAGCGCTGTTTTATTTTCTGGCCGAGGGAGCCGGGGAGACGGTGCTGGCCGCAGAGCTCAGAGAGCTGAGTGCCGCGGGGGTGGACCGGACGGTACTGCTCTCAAAGATACCGGAGGCCATTGGCTACTGCAATGCGCAGGAGGCGGCGCGATTTCGTCTTGGCCTGCAGAAGCTTAAGTCGCTTTCTCAGGCCGAGTACTGGAAGAAAAAGGGGGATTTTCTTTTTTCTCTCAGAAAATTCGGCAAGGCGGTTGCGGTTTATGAGCGCGTACTGAACGGGGAATTGAGCGGCGGTATTAGTCTCTCACTTCGAGGGAGGCTGCTCTGCGGCGAGGGCTGTGCCTACGCAAATCTTTTTCTTTCGGAGAAGGCCTATCGCTGTTTTGTGGAGGCCTATGAGCTTTTAAAGGACAGAAATATACTGAAACGGATTTATTTCCTGTCCCTCATTGAGCCGACCATCGGCGTGAGAGAGCGCTATCTCTCTGCGGTGGAGGGGGAGACGCAGCTGTCCTGGGACAGAGAGTATGAGGAGGCCAGGCAGAGAGCTGCCTCCGGAGCGGAGAGCCGGAGAGTTGCGGAGATATTTAAAGGAGATCCGGTACAGCGTGCTGCAGCTGCTGCGGAGACAGTGCGTCGCTGGAAAGAAGAATACAGAAGTATGCTGTAGAAAGGATAAATGAACAATGAAAATACTTCCAAAGACCTATGCGCCCTCTGAGATCGAGGACAGTCTCTATCAGAAATGGATGGATAAGGGCTATTTCCACGCAAAGGCAGACGTAGACAGAAAGCCCTTTACGATCGTTATGCCGCCGCCGAACATCACCGGGCAGCTGCATATGGGGCATGCGCTGGACAATACCATGCAGGATATTCTGATTCGGTATAAGAGAATGCAGGGCTACTCTGCACTCTGGCAGCCGGGCACTGACCACGCTGCGATTGCGACCGAGGTCAAGGTGATCGACAAGCTGAAGAAGGAAGGAAAGCGCAAGGAAGATCTTGGAAGAGAGGGCTTCTTAAAGGAGTGCTGGGACTGGAAAGAGGAGTATGGCTCCAGAATCATCAATCAGCTGAAAAAGCTCGGTTCCTCCGCGGACTGGGACAGAGAGCGCTTTACGATGGATGAGGGCTGTTCCGAAGCCGTAAAGGAGGTGTTTATCCGCCTTTACAACAAGGGATATATCTACAAGGGAAGCCGTATCATCAACTGGTGCCCAGTCTGTCAGACCTCGATCAGTGACGCGGAGGTGGAGCATGTCGATCAGGACAGCTTCTTCTGGCATATTCATTATCCCATTGTCGGTGAGGAGGGCAGGTATGTCGAGATCGCGACCACACGTCCCGAGACCCTGCTGGGCGATACGGCGGTGGCCGTTAATCCAGAGGATGAGCGCTACAGGGATCTCGTCGGAAAGCTTCTGAAGCTGCCGCTGACGGACAGAGAAATCCCGGTTATCGCGGATGCCTATGTGGACAGAGAATTCGGAACCGGTTGTGTGAAGATCACTCCGGCCCACGATCCGAACGATTTTGAGGTCGGGAAACGCCATGGACTTCCGGAGCTCAATATCATGCACGATGATGCGACAATCGACTGCCCAGGCTCAAAGTACGACGGAATGGACCGCTACGAGGCGAGAAAGGCAATGGTTGCGGATCTTGAGGCAGCCGGGCTTCTGGTGAAGGTCGTTCCGCACAGCCACAGCGTCGGAACACACGATCGCTGCAAGACAACGGTGGAGCCCATGATCAAGCCGCAGTGGTTTGTGAAGATGGACGAGATGGCAAAGCCCGCAATCGAGGCACTGAGAGACGGAAGGCTTCAATTCGTTCCGGAGAGCTATGGCAAGACTTATCTGAACTGGCTGGAGGGGATCCATGACTGGTGTATCTCGCGCCAGCTCTGGTGGGGACACCGGATCCCGGCCTGGTACTGCGAGGACTGCGGAGAGACTATTGTGGCGCGGGAGCCCCCGGAGCGCTGCCCGAAGTGCGGAGGCAGGCATTTAAAGCAGGACGAGGATACGCTGGATACCTGGTTCAGCTCTGCCCTCTGGCCCTTCTCCACACTTGGCTGGCCGGAAAAAACGGAGGAACTGAAGTACTTCTATCCGACAGATGTGCTGGTGACGGGCTATGACATCATCTTCTTCTGGGTGATCCGCATGGTCTTCTCCGCGCTGGAGCAGACGGGAGAGCTGCCCTTCCATACGGTGCTGATTCATGGGCTGGTACGCGACGCAAAGGGACGCAAGATGTCGAAGTCGCTCGGAAACGGCATAGATCCTCTCGAGGTTGTGGAGAAGTACGGCGCGGATGCGCTTCGCCTCACGCTCATGACGGGAAATGCGCCGGGCAATGATATGCGCTTCTACTGGGAGCGCGTGGAGGCTTCGAGAAATTTCGCAAACAAGGTCTGGAATGCCTCCCGCTTTATCATGATGAATCTCGGCGAGAAAGCTCCGGAGCGACCGGCGGCGGAGGCTCTTACGGCGGCGGATCGCTGGATACTCTCAAAGTGCAATGCACTCGCTGCTGAGGTCACGGAGAATCTTGACAAGTACGAGCTCGGGATCGCGCTCCAGAAGATCTATGATTTTATCTGGGAGGAGTTCTGTGACTGGTATATCGAGATGGTGAAGCCGCGGCTCTGGGATAAGGAGGACACAAGCAGAGATGCGGCGCTCTGGACCCTGAAGGAGGTGCTGTCCAGATCCTTAAAGCTTCTGCATCCCTTCCTGCCCTTCATCACGGAGGAGATCTACTGCACTCTGAACGAGAATGAGGAGAGCATCATGGTTGCGTCCTGGCCGCGCAGTGAGGACAGTCTCTCCTTCCCCGAGGATGAGCGTGAGGTGGAGAGCGTGAAGGAGGCTGTTCGCGCGATTCGTGCGGTGCGAAGCTCGATGAATGTGTCTCCCGGACGTCAGGCCGCGGTCTATGTGGTCTCGGAGGACGCCGGTATCCGGGCAAACTTTGCGCGTGCGGAGTCCTTCTTTGCGATGCTCGCGCGTGCCTCCAAGGTGCATATTCAGGCGGATCATACCGGAATTGCGGAGGATGCAGTCTCCGCTGTGATTCCGGGGGCCAATCTCTACATTCCCTTTGCGGATCTTGTGGATACGGAGAAGGAGCTTCTGCGCCTCGCAAAGGAGGAGGAGCGTCTGAACTCAGAGATACAGCGCTCCAACGGAATGCTGAAGAATCAGCGCTTCCTGGATAAGGCACCCGCTGAAAAGGTGGAGGTAGAGCGGGAAAAGCTGAAAAAGTATGAGCAGATGCTGCAGCAGCTGAGAGAGCAGATGGCACATCTTAAAAAGCACTGATGCAATCATTGCTATCTCAGAAACTTTTGGTCAACATACATGGATTTGCATGAGAAAAGCTGCTTCGCGGTGCAAATTCGGCACGGGAAATGCCTTCATCCGCATTTCTCAGGAAAATAAACGGACTTGCCGCAGGGCGCAGCAGTTCTGAGAGGACGGCTGCGCCTCGCGGGCAGGAGAGGAGCTTCATGAATACTGGAAAGCATTTTCCGGAGGATCTTCCGATGTGGGGGGACAAAAAGAACAGCGTACCGGAGGTGAGGCGCTTTCTGGACCGGCTCGGCGCGCCGGACAGACAGCTGAAGATCGTCCATGTCGCCGGAACGAATGGCAAGGGCTCTGTCTGCGCCTATCTGACGCAGGCCTTTCTTGACGCAGGACTTCGCACGGGTACCTTCATATCCCCGCATCTCGTCGATATAAGGGAGAGAATTCTGATCGACAATGTGCCTGTCTCCCCGGAGCGCTTTCAGGCAGCCGCAGAGCGGGTGAAGCTGCTCGGAGAGCAGTGGGAGAAGGAGGGAGGAAGCTTTCCTGCCTACTTTGAGTTTCTGTTTTATATGGCGATGCTTATTTTTCAGGAGGCGGATGTTGATGTCGTGATGCTGGAGACAGGGCTCGGCGGGCGCCTGGACGCGACCAATTCCT
Source organism: Fusobacterium naviforme (assembly GCA_003014445.1). Taxonomy (GTDB): domain Bacteria; phylum Bacillota; class Clostridia; order Lachnospirales; family Lachnospiraceae; genus Moryella; species Moryella indoligenes. The sequence goes on from PYGH01000001.1 coordinate 746,494, forward strand.
GCGCGCCGATCATGACCGTAATCACCAGCATCAGCCTCGATCACATGCAGTATCTGGGTGATACGGTGGAAAAGATCGCAGCGGAGAAGGCCGGCATTATTAAGCCGGGGGTACCGATCGTCTATGATGCCAGACGAGCCGGGACGGCTGAAGTCATACGGAGGCAGGCGGAGCTCATGGGGGCTCCTGCGCTTGCAGTCAAGGATATTGAGGAGAGCTTCTCTTTTCTTCCCGCGCGCTACATGAGAGAGAACGCGACGCTTGCAAAGCGCGTCTTTGAGCTCCTTGGGAAGCAGCCGGAACTCTGGCAGGGAAGGAAGGACAGCGCACAGCTCTTTGAGGACTCTGTGCGGAGGACACACTGGGCGGGGCGCATGGATGAGATATACCCGAATGTTTTTCTGGATGGAGGACACAACGAAGACGGTGTCCGCGCCATGACGGAGGCTGCGCGCGGGATCTGTGAGGCAAGAGGGAAAAAGCCGGTGCTGCTGACAAGTGCGGTGAGTGACAAGGATCTTCGCCATGTGGTCGCTGCTTTCTCAGAAGCGCTTCAGCCCGTGAGAGTTTACGTCGCTCCGCTGGATTCCTACCGCGCCGCAGATGCCTCGGAGCTCGCGCGGCTGTACCGCGCGGATGGTGTGGCGGACGTGCGGGAGTACGCCTCCGTTGCGGAAGCTTGGCGCAGGGCGAGAGCAGAGCGCTCTGAAGATGAAATACTTTTTGGCGCGGGCTCGCTCTACCTTGTGGGAGAGATACTCGCTGCCGAGAGGAGTCAGAAATGATCAATTACGATGAAGAGATCAGGAATTTTAAGTCCAGTCTGGATATCTCCGCTGTGGAGGATGCGATCGTTCAGAGTGATCTGACGGATCTGAAGGATATCATGATCGAGATTCTGAAGGGCGGAGCTGAGGAGAAGAAGGGATGACGACTGCGCTTCGACGCTGTGAGAGAGCTGCAAACAGCTGCTATAACCGCGCACTGCTGCGGGCCAGAGACAGGGATCTCTCCGGAGCCGTGCCACTCTTAAAGCGCGCGCTGAAGCTGAATAAGGAGCTTACGGACGCGAGAAATCTGCTGGGTCTCATCTTCTTTGAGCTGGGAGAGGTCGGGGACGCACTGGTGCAGTGGGTTTTGAGCCTGAACCTAAAGCCGGAGGACAACCGCGCCGCCTGGTATCTGGAGGATATCCGCAAACGAAACGGAAGACTCAGGTTCTACGCGCGCATGGCAGAGCAGTACAATCTCGCGCTGGAGCTCTCAAAGAACGGAAGCCATGATACGGCGCTGCATCTGCTCTCCGGAGTGGTGGCGCAGTATCCGAACTATACCCGGGCCGGGCTGCTGCTCTCCCTGCTCTGCATGCAGGCGGGGGAATGGAGGAAGGCAGAACTCCATCTGCTCCGGCTTCTCAGGACGGATCGCGGCAATTCTGACGCTGTGCGCTATCTCGCAGAGGTGCGGGAGGCGCTCTCAATTGAGCAGAGCCGGGAGCAGGCGCGAACAGATGCGGTGGCGGAACAGCGAGAGCTGCGGGAGGCTGAAAAGCTTTCGGGGGATGATGTGATTATCCCCTCTACTTACCGGGAGAGCACGGGATGGCAGACCATACTGAATATCGGAATCGGTCTTTTGATCGGCTCTGCGGCGGTATTTTTTCTCTATCTTCCGACGAAGCAGGCGGAGCTCCGGCGCGCACACAATGAGGAGCTCATCTCCGTGAGTGAGCAGCTCTCAGAGGCGAATAATGCTCTCGCGGAGGCGCGGGGCAGTGGCGGAGCTGTGGAGACGGAGCGGGATGAACTGCAAAATCAGCTGAACACCATAGAGGAGAGCTATACCTACAAGCTCTCACAGTATCAGAGACTGATCGGCATACTGAATGATTACAGAAGTGATAATTATGCACACGCAGCAGATCTCTTTGCGACGATCGATGCAGCGCAGCTCACGGATATCGACGACGAGAGCGGCGTCTCTGTGACTGCGATCTATAATTCCATCGCAGATAAGATGCGTGCAGAGGGCTACTCGAGTCTCTATCAGCAGGGGGAGCTCGCCTATGGCAGCGGAGATTATGAGAAGGCCATTTCCTATTACGACAAGGCACTCGCTATCAATCCGGACTATACGGCTGCGCTGTTCAAAAAGGCTATGGCCTACAAGCAGCAGAACGATATTCAGAATGCGAACAATCTCTTTGGAGAGGTGATTATGCGTTTCCCGGATACGGAGCTTGCCACGCAGGCGAAGACGGAGCGGGGATATTGAGAAACATGGAAAAAACGCAGGACAAAGCGAGACACAGGCCGCTTCAGGGGGCCTGTGTCTCGCTTTGTCCGGGCGGAAGTCCGATGACTGCGCCGCTTCCGGGCGCTTCGGAGGACTGCACTGTGCTTTCCTGCGTCTGTGCGCTGTGGATGGTGCAGTGGCTATATACGCTCAGCGTGGAGTCGTCTGTACCGACCTCGCTCTCAGGAGTTACCATGACCACGCGATTTGCAGTGGAGGGGCAGTAGCTGTTTGGAAGCTGGCCGGACTCAGCGCACACTGTGACGGTTCTGTGTTTGTCGCACATCTCCGAGGGTATGGAGCCGCGCGCGAAGTATTCCGTGTAGACTGCATCTCCGCGCGGATCGCTGCTGCACACGCCGCGTACCGCCAGCTTTCCGGATTTGCGGCAGATCTGCGCCTGTACGATGCTCTCCGGAACCGGAAAGCCGGTGTCGTTCAGATCTGCGTGTATGCGCTCCATGATTTTTCTCCAGATGTCCTTGTGATAGGAATTTCCTCCATTGCCCGCGCTGAGCGGCTGGTTCTCGTCGCAGCCGCCCCAGATACCCGCCGTGTAGTAGGGGGTGAAGCCGACAAACCACACGTCCACATTGTTGGTGGTGGTTCCCGATTTCCCTGCGCAGCTCATGTTCGGAATCTTTGCACGGGTACTGGTGGAGTTGATGTTGGTTCCGCCCTGCGCGAACTTGCGGTTCGGAAGCATGGACTGCGCCATGGCGTCGGTCAGGAGAAAGGCGGTGCTCTCCTTCAGGACGCGGTGCTGTTCCGCTGTGTTGTCGATCAGAACCTTGCCGTTGTGATCCAGAATTCTGGTGTAGAATACAGGCTTTGAGTAGGTTCCTCCGTCCGCGATAGAGGCAAACGCTGCCGTGAGCTCCAGATTGCTGACGCCCTTCGTGAGGCCGCCAAGTGCCATGGAGGGATTGTAGTCGGTATCCGTGAGGGAGCTGATGCCGAACTTTCTTGCGTATTCCGCCCCGAGCTGCGGGCTGACGGTCTCCATCAGACAGCGCACTGCGACGATATTCATGGAATACACAATACCGTCCCGGATGCTGGACCAGCCGAGATATCTGTCGCTGCCGTACCAGTTTCTGAACTGCTTGCCATTGGCCTCATAGGGACCGTCGTAGTATACAGAGCCGAGCGTCTGTCCGCAGGCGTCGAGCGCCGGGGCAAAGGAGGAGAGTACCTTGAAGGTGGAGCCGGGCTGACGGAATACGTCTGAGGCACGGTTTAAGGAGAGCGAAGCGGTCTTCTCACCGCGCCCGCCGGAGAGCGCCTTCACTTGCCCGGTGTACTGTTCCATGAGCACAAAGGAATCCTGTGGTTCCAGTATAATGTGCAGAGTCTCGCCGAGTACTTTGTCGCTGCTAAGAAGCACCGAGTCCCTGTAAGCTGTCGCGTCTGCCCGCGCGGCCGCCTCGCTGGGATAGAGACCGTCAAAGGACTCTCCTGACTCCTGCTCATGCCAGCGGAACAGATCCCTCTCGCTGTAGTTCTGATTTTCTCCCTGTGCGTCCTCAATGGACAGGCGGTATTCGAGGGAATATTTGGTGACTGCATAATTGGACGGGTCGTTGATTTCGCTGTCAACAATGCTCTGAAGCTTCGGATCCTGCGTCGTGTAGATGGAGAGTCCGCCGCTGTACAGGAGCTTATGCGCCTGTGTGTCGCTGTAGCCGAATTTCTCCTTGAAGTCAGAGAGCAGCTGATCAATCAGCTCGTCTGTGAAGTAGCTGTAGACGTGAGTCGCCTTTTCCTTTGTAATGAGATCTACGTTCTGTATCCTCTCGTAGACATTATCCGAGAGGGCCTCTGTTTGCTCCTTCTTCGTGATATAGCCCTGATCCAGCATATAGCGGAGAATGACTTTTCTCTTTTCTGCATTGGCCTCCTGCCCGGAGATGGGATTCAGGCGGCTGGGATTCTGCGTGATGCCCGCAAGCACGGTGCACTCGGAAAGCGTGAGATCTGAAACTTCTTTATTAAAGTAGCGGCGGGCGGCGACCTTCACGCCCAGTGCATTGTTGCCGAGATTTATGGTGTTCAGATAGTTTGTGAGAATGAGCTGCTTGTCCATCTGCTTCTCGAGCTGAAGCGCAAGGGCCTGTTCCTGGAGCTTTCGCTGCAATTTTTCACCGAAGGTCTTCTCGCGTCCGCCGTTAAAGACGTTGTTCTTGATAAGCTGCTGGGTGATGGTGGAGCCGCCGCCGGAGGAGGAGTCACCCTTGACGACCCCCGCCACCGCACGCATAATGGAACGTGTATCGATGCCGTTGTGCTGCCAGAAGCGGGCGTCCTCAATTGCGACGAAGGCATCTATAAGATCCTGGGGAAGCTCCTCAAAGCTTGCCTCCTCACGGTTGGAGCCCGCCATGACCAGTGTCTCTGTGAGATTGCCCTCACTGTCGTAGACGGAGGTCGCAAAGCCCATGGGAGTGATACTGTCCGGTCTCAGTTCCGGAGCAGAGGCGATGATACCCTTTACGGCGCCTGCAGCACAGGCGAGGAACAGCGCTGTGAAGAACAGGGCACAGATGAAGAGAGCCCGGGCCAGAGCCAGAGCTGCAAAGCTTCTGTACTTTTCTGCGTTGGAGGAGGCTTTCTGAAGAGTCTGCTCCACGGACTGTCTGCCAAAATTCACGCAAGTGCCTCTTTTCTTAAAATGATTGTAAGTGCTCCTAGTATACCATTCCTCCTATGGGAATGCCACAGCAGAGGGCCGCTGTTTCCATATATTTCAGGCGAAAGTGGGAGAGAGGCCCCAAATAATTGCAAAAAATATAAGAATTTATTAAAAAAATACGGCGAAGTGAGAGAATATGGAGAAAAATGAGAAGAAAGCGCTGCTCTGCCTGCGCGGCGGAGAGGCGGAGATCACGGAGAAAAAGTCGCGTTTTATCGCCCGGGTGGCGGCGGTGAAGTCGGAGGAGGAGGCGATTGCCTTTCTTGCCGGGGTCCGGAAGCAGCACCGCGAGGCGCGGCACAATTGTTACGCCTATATTACCGGGGAGGACGGAGCAGTGGAGAAATTCTCCGACGACGGAGAGCCGGCGAAGACCGCCGGGCTACCCATGCTGGAGCTGCTCAGGAAGAAGGGGCTGCGGGATGTCTGTGTGGTTGTCACGCGCTATTTCGGCGGAATACTGCTCGGAACCGGCGGACTGGTGCGGGCTTACAGTGCCGCGGCTGCGGCCGCGCTGGATGCCTCGCTCTTCTCGGAGCGGCTCAGGGGCAGATTGATACGCTGGAGCACAGACTACAGCTTCTACGGGAAGCTCCAGTATCTCGCCGAGGAGGAGATGCTCTCTGTTATGGAGACGGAATTTGGCGAGGCGGTCAGCATGACCCTCCTTGTGCCGGAGGAAAAGGCAGAACAGATCATCGCGCGGGTCTCCGAGCAGAGTGCAGGGCGCGTGCTGCCGGAGGAGATTCAGAAGGTTCGGTATTGTAAAGCCGGGACTTGCATAGAAGGTCTACAGGTAGTAAACTAATATTTTGTGAATAGCGTCGGCAGAGAGCCGGAGTGCGCTGTTTGAGGCGACAGAAGGGAAGAACAGAGAGGTTTTTATGAGAATTACGAGAGATGATGTGAGAAACGTTGCGATTATTGCCCACGTTGATCACGGCAAGACAACCCTGGTGGATCAGCTGCTGCGGCAGAGCGGTATCTTCCGCGAGAATCAGGAGCTTGTGGACCGCGTGATGGATTCCAATGACATAGAGCGCGAGCGCGGCATTACGATACTTTCCAAAAATACAGCGGTGAATTATAGAGGGACGAAGATCAATATCATTGATACGCCCGGACACGCAGATTTCGGCGGCGAGGTGGAGCGCGTGCTGAAGATGGTGAACGGCGTGGTGCTCGTGGTGGATGCCTTTGAGGGAACCATGCCCCAGACCCGTTTCGTGCTGAAAAAGGCACTGGAGCTCTCGCTGGATGTTGTTGTCTGTGTAAACAAGTGTGACCGTCCGGAGGCGCGTCCCGATGAGGTAATCGATGAAGTGCTGGAGCTTCTCATGGATCTCGATGCAAACGACCATCAGCTGGAGTGCCCATTTATCTTTGCCAGTGCCCGGAGCGGCTGGGCCCGGAAGGATCTTAATGACGGAAATATGGACATGACTCCGCTCTTTGAGGCGATTGTGGAGCACATCCCGGCGCCGGAGGGGGATCCGGATGCCCATACGCAGCTTCTGGTCAGCACCATCGACTACAATGAGTATGTGGGCCGCATCGGTGTCGGCAAGGTGGACAACGGTGTGATCCGCGTGAATCAGGAGTGCGCAATTGTAAATCACCATGAGCCGGACAAGCTGCGCCGCGTGAAGATTGGTAAGCTCTATGAGTATGAGGGGCTGAACCGGGTCGAGGTGAAGGAGGCCAGAGTCGGTTCCATCGTGGCAATTTCAGGCATCTCGGATCTGCACATCGGGGATACCATCACGAGCCCGGAGAACCCGGAGTCCATTCCCTTCCAGAAGATCTCTGAGCCCACGATCTCCATGAATTTCATGGTCAATGACAGCCCGCTGGCGGGGCAGGAGGGGAGCTACGTCACCTCCAGACATATCCGTGAGCGCCTGTTCCGCGAGCTGAATACAGACGTCTCCCTCCGTGTAGAGGAGGTGAGCCCGGACTGCTTCAAGGTCAGCGGCAGGGGAGAGCTGCATCTCTCTGTGCTCATTGAGAATATGCGGCGCGAGGGATTCGAGTTTGCAGTCAGCAAGGCGGAGGTGATCTACCGCTACGATGAGCGGAACCGCAGAGAGGAGCCGATGGAGATCGCCTATGTCGATGTCCCGGACGAGTTCTCCGGTGCGGTGATCCAGAAGCTCAGCGGAAGAAAGGGAGAGCTGGTCGGGATGACACCGATTCACGGCGGCTACACCCGCATCGAGTTCAGCATTCCCTCGCGCGGTCTCATCGGTTATCGCGGAGAGTTCATGACGGATACGAAGGGGAATGGTATCCTGAACACGGAGTTTGAGGGCTATGGTCCGTTCAAGGGGGAGATGTTCTACAGAAAGACAGGCTCCATCATCGCCTACGAGAGCGGTGAGGCTATCACCTACGGTCTCTTTCAGGCGCAGGAGAGGGGGCAGCTCTTCATCGGTGCGGGCGTAAAGGTCTATGCCGGTATGGTGATCGGTCAGAGCGGAAAATCCGAGGATGTGGAGGTGAATGTCTGCAAGACCAAGAAGCTCACCAACACCCGCTCCTCCAGCGCGGACGAGGCGCTGAAGCTCGTCACGCCGAAGGTGATGAGCCTTGAGCAGTGCCTTGAGTTTATTGATACGGATGAGCTCCTCGAGGTGACGCCGGAGAATCTGAGAATACGGAAGAAGATTCTGGATCCGATGCTCAGAAAGCGGGCGATGTTCAAGCTGAAGCAGGGAGCCGCAAAGGCTTAAATATAAAGTTGTACTGATATCATTGGCTGTCCCGACCCGCGCGTTTTTTGCGCGGGCCGGGACAGCTGTGCTATGGGAGAGCTTTTACTGTAAAGTAGATCTGTACAGTACGTCATTTGTTATAGTTTACTAAAAAAATCAAGTTTACCCCAGAGACTATTCGTAAATAAATGATGATAATTATAAAGGATTTATAATCGTTTCAACGTTTTTTTGACACATTTGTGCTAAATTATGCAGTGAAATGTGGCGCTGCAGCCGAATACTTCGGCAAAAGGGCTATAAGACAAAGAAAGGTGGTAGGGAATTTATGAGTATGAACAGCAATCCCCCAAAGAAAGGCGATTACAAGGATAATATTCGCTGGGACGTATTTGTTCCGGGAATTATTCTCTTTGCAATTGCCGCAATCATCGGAGTCACCAACAATCAGGCGCTGACCTCAGCGTCCATGGCCTTCTTTAACTGGTCTCTGGACACGTTTGGATGGCTTTACCAGTATGTTGTGACGGGCAGCACTGTTCTTGTGCTTGTGATCTGCCTCTCCAAGGTCGGGAGCATTCGCCTCGGAGGCAAGGACGCGCAGCCGAAATACCCCTTCTGGACCTGGTTTGCGATGACTCTAACGGGTGGTGTTGCGACTGGTATCGTCACCTGGGGCGTCAATGAGCCCATCATCTACTTCGGAAACGTATGGGGAGAGCTGGATCAGGTCGGTATTGAGCCCTTCTCCGAGGAGGCCGCCCGCTTTGCAATGGGCCGCAGCTTTTATAACTGGACTTTCATGCCGTATGCGATCTATGCACTCTGCGGTGTGCTCGTAGCGTATCTCTATTTCAATAAGAGACAGAAGCTGAACGTTACCGCGACACTGAAGCCGGTCTTCGGTGAGCGCATCACCAAGGGTGTGCTTGCAGCAGCAATTGATTGTCTCTCCATGCTGGCACTGGGCGTCGGTATCTGCGGTGGTCTCGCGATGTGCATTACTCTTGTCGTGACCGGTCTTCGCACCTATGGCGTTCAGGACAATCTGGTGCTCTTTATCGTCATCGGTGTGGTTCTGATCGCGCTCTTCACCTTCTCCTCCTACATTGGAATGGACAAGGGACTGAAGACGCTCGGAAGTCTGAATGCGTGGTTCTACTATGGCCTTCTCATTCTGCTTCTTGTCACCGGTCCGGTACTTTTCATTCTGAGAAACAGCACTGCAGGTCTCGCTGTGTGGCTGGATAATTTCTGGCTCTGGGGTCTTGATCCGATTGACATCGGCGGAACCGCACTCACTCGTTCCTGGACCCTCTTTGACTGGTCCTGCTGGATCGCATATGCGCCGGTTACGGGTATCTTCCTTGCAATGATGTCCCGCGGCCGCACCGTTCGCGAGTTCCTTGTTGTTAACTGGATCCTTCCCTCTGTATTCGGACTGGTGTGGTTCGGCATCTGGGGCAACAGCGCGCTGGAGATGCAGATGAGCGGTCGTGCTGATCTTGTTGCGGCCCTGAATGCAGGCGGCGCAGTCATGGCGCTCTGGGAGTTCCTGAAGCACCTGCCCTTTGGTCTGGGACATATTGTAATTCCGGTTAATATTCTTATCATTGTTATCTCCTTCGTCACTGCAGCAGATGCGACTCTGACCAACGTCGGTTCCATGTGCGTGAAGGACGTTCCGATCGGTTCCGAGCCGCCGAGACAGATCAAGGTTCTCTGGGGTATCGTAATCGGTACGGTTGCTATCATCATGGCTGCCTTCGGTGGCGGTGCCCAGGGTGTTGACGGTGTCAAGGCGCTGGCTACAGCCGGTGGATTCCTGGTACTCTTTGTCTTCATGCTTCAGATTGTTTCCTTCATCAAGGTCTTCTTTATTGATAAGGTTGCAGAGGAACCTGAGGAGTAAGCAGCATTTGTTAGTCACTTGTGATTCCGGAAGCGCGTAATACTCCGGTGAATTAAAAAGTACAGAATAAAAGGAGCGATCTATACATCTGAATGATGTGTAGATCGCTCCTTTTCCGTCAGGAAGGCAGGTCATTTGTGAGCTGTTTCAGCGCATTTTCTATTTCTGAAGTTTCCGGGATGGGCTGCATCTGCTTCAGATAAGAGAGGCAGAGACGGCAGTGTTCTGCAGGGTCTGCGGGCCAGAGTGCATGGAGCTCCTCCGGGGCCTCCTGACTCAGCGCCGGCAGCATGCGTATGCGCCAGGAGAGGAAGAGAGCAATGCCCTTCCACCAGGGAGAGCCCATGCGATCGCTGATTTTATGAGCCTCTCGTAGTTTGGATGCGGCCTCGTGATAGTTTCCTGCCTCGGCAGCAAAAAATGCCAGATAGCTCAGCGCGATGGGATAGCCGCTGTACTCGTGTGAGGAGGTATAGATGCGTCGCGCATGCTCAAATTGCAGCCGCGCGCGCGTCCTGTCACCCGACTGAAAGGCAGCCACACCACAGTTGGTGAAAAAGACCGCTGTTCCCGGGTAGTAGCCGAGACTCCGGTTGTGGCGTATGGCTCTGTCGTAGTAATCAAAGGCAGCTTTATAATTGCCCTCAAGGCGATAGCTCTCGGCGATGTAGTTATAGGCTCCCGCAATATGGATTTCATACTGCATATGTCCGTCGCTATCCAGAGCCTGGAAGAGCTGTACGGATTCATCCAGAAGTTCCCTTGCCTCGCGATACCTTGCATACATCAGTTTCAGAAGACCGGACAGGCGCAGGTAAACACCATACTCCACGCTGAGCCTTCGCCCCGTGAGGAGAGCCTGTTCCGCCTCAAGATGTGTTTTCATCACCCTGCGATCGTAGATCTGTATACCATAATAGATGTACTGCAGGTGCGCACGCACGAGCATGTCTGTGTCTTGGAGAGCGGTAGCGCGCTCGATGAGCTGCTCGATGGTGGGGAGTCCCTCCCTGTAATTTCCACCGTAAATACAGCAGCGGCTCTTGGAGTGAAGCAGGATCAGCTCAGAACTGTCGAGTATGCTGTTCTGGGCTGTGTTGAGCCGCAGCGCGGCGAGTTCCTTCTCCAATGTGTGAATGTAGTCGGACAGTGACAGTGAATCTGTATGCAACGGATCCTCTGTCCGCGGATTCTCATCGTCGGAAAGTTCCCGCAGCGTGGGAAGGAGAGCGTAGGTAAGTCCGGTGTAGGCATTCAGTGCCAGCACACGATAGCGGAAGACATTGATTTTATCGCCACCCTCGGAGAGGTGGTAGATCAGTCTGTCATAGACAGGAGTTCTCTGTGCAGAGAGCTGCAGCTCCATCTGCTGAGCGACACGCAGATGGAGGATACGTCGCGCGGACTCGGACTGCTGCTGCACAAGTATAGACTTGATTTTTTCATGAGCGAGAGCATAACTCAGCTCACCATTTTTCAAGGATTCCTGAAGCAGCATGCGCTGACAAAGCTGGTGGCAGGTGTAGGTGAGCTCCAGCGTGCCCATGGTAAGTATGGCAGTGAGCGTATCGAGCTTCGCCCAGTCAGTAAAGACTGAGATAAGATCCAGCACCTTGCGTTCATCCGATGAAAGATTTGCGAGGCGGTAGTCCATCAGCTTTTCCAGGTCGTCCGGAACCTTGTCCGGCTCAGCACCTTCCAGATAGGAATTCACGAGCTGCACGAGCAGCAGCGCATTGCCCTCTGTGGCACGGTAGATATCGTTCAGCTGTCTGTCTGCGCTATAATCACTGAGGCTTGCCCGTATGAAGCGCTCTGTCTCACTCCGGTTAAAATTTTTTAGGAGAAGCCGCTCCATCAGCTTGTCCTGCTCCACAGTGCGTATCAGCCTGGAGATGTGCTCCGGTACGATGGTGCGAGCTGTGCAGAGCACGGTTAGCTGGGGGGCACGCAGTCTGCGCAGCAGCAGTCCGAGCAGACTGGCGCTTCCTGTATCCATCCAGTGAATGTCCTCGAATACAAGAAGGAGGGGATTGTGCTGTGATATCACGGCAAGCAGGAGTATGACACTTTCCAGTGAAGCCTGATAGTTCGGGTGAAGCGCGTAGTGTCCGGCGGGCTCTATATCTGCGTGCGAATCCACAGAGAGGCAGGGAAAGAGACTGGAGGCTGCACGAAGCACAGACTGCGATACGGATATTTTTCCGCTCTCCAGTTCTGCCATAAGTGAGAGCATGATAGAATTCCAGGGAGCAAATGCTGTCTCCTGCTCAGAGGGATAGCAGTAGCTCTTCAGGACCAGGCGGTCAGAGAAGTCAAAGTGTGTGAGCAGATGATTCAGCAGACAGCTCTTTCCGACACCGGCTTCACCTTCAATGAGGGCTGAGGAGATACCACCAAGACTCTCGGGTGTGCGGCAGAGGGCAAGCAGTTTTTTCAGCGCGCTTTCCTTTCCGATCAGAAGCGTTTCATTTGCGCGATCTTCCCGTCCTGTCGAAGAGGAATTCCATTGGTCTACGATGCCGTAGTACAGCTGGGAACTGCTCTTTAAGGGGGATATGCCAAACTCCTCGGAGAGGAGCTGTGACAGTCTGTGGTAGAGCTCGATTGCCTTTCGATACTGCCTTTCTGCGGCGTAGACCCGCATGAGTGTGACAGTTGCATCCTCATCCAGGGGATCAATTTCCAGATGCTTCAGTCCATACTGCTCTGCAAGGGAGAGATCTCCATTTTGCAGGGCGTCTTTCTGGGCGGCGAGGAGGCGCTTCAGGTATTGAATCTGAAAAAGGTTTCGCTGTTCAGTGAGCCAGTCCTCAAAATACCCTGCCTGGTGGAGGGCGAAGCCCTTTAAAAACTCTCCGCGGTACAGAGAGAGTGCACCACCGTTCATGAATTCATTTACGTCAGAACGAAGCGGGAGCGCCGGATCCAGGGTGAGCAGAGTGCGCTGCCCGGAGAGAAAAATATCCATGCCCAGAGTTTTACGGAGCGTGTAGATTGCATGTCGAAGATTTCTCTGAGCGGTATTGGTATCGGAGTCCGCCCATAGCAGTCCTATCATCTCACTTCGGGCGACCTTTTGCTTCATGATAAGATAATAGAGCAGAGCCTCCGCCTTGCGATAAGGCAGAATGACAGCCTTGCCATCCAGTTCAATCGAAGGAATTCCGAGTATGTTGACAGATAAAATACCCATGATGCACCTCCTCTCGCTGACTGGTCTGATTTCACGCTGCCAAAACAATATAAGGTTTTGGTTATTTATCATATAATAATAAGCAAAAAAAAACAAGGCGCGCGTCTCCGGGACAGAACAGGTCTATTCGGAACAGAATTAAGCAAATAAGCAAATCAAATCGGGCAGACCGAAGTCTGCCCGATTTGATTTGCAAGAATCTGAAAATAAATCAGCTTTTTGTTTTTCGGATGCAGTGTAACTCAGTTCTCCGCGTCCCGGATGGCCTTCATGAGGCGCCCCTCAAGGATGAAGCGGTAAGCGGTCTCGATGTCGTAGCTTAAGTTTCTGTCCTCGCTCAGGAAGCTGATCTCTCTGCGGAATGCGTGGTAGACAGCTTCTGTCACCTTGCCGAGCTGCGGTTTGCTGCGAAGATCGATCGCCTGTGCGGCGTGAATCAGCTCGATGCCAAGCATGTAGCGGAGGTTATGGACAATTTTCAGCGCCTTGGAGCAGGCGAGAGGAAGGTTGCTTGCGTGATCCTCGATGGAGCCGGCGACTGCGATGAAGTCCATGGAGCTCGGATTTGCGAGCATGCGGTTCTCGGAGTCGAGGTAAGTGTAGACCTTCTGGATTGTGCCGTAGGCGATGGTCTTTACATCTGCCGGAGTCAGGAAGCGGGACAGCCCAGTAAATGCTGGGTCCGCGAGATGAATTGTGCGGTAGCAGATGCACTTTGAGACATGGTTCAGGGCATTGGCGAGCATCTCGACACCGAGAGCCAGCGTCGTGGTCTCAAAGTTCTGGCTGACGGAGGTATCGCCCTCGTCAATCAGGATGCAGGGGTTGTCATCCGTTGCATTCATCTGGATCTGCATGTATTTCTCAATAAATTCCATGGCATCCAGCACAGTCCCGTGCACACCGCTTGCGCAGCGGAAGCTCAGCGGATCCTGAAGCGCGCGCTTCGGGTCGGGCTGCTCAAGATAGCTGCCCGCGAGGAAGCTGCGGCACTGCTCTGCAACACGGATCTGTCCTGCCAGCCCTCTCAGCTCATTGACCTTTGCGCCGAGCGGCTGGAGACCGCCGTTCAGGCCCTCAAGACTCAGACAGAAGACAGCGTTTGCCATCTCTACGAGCTCCCTGCACTGATAGTAGAGGACAGCGGTCATCGCCTCGCCCTGTGCGTTGGAGGAGACGATGGAGAGACCGTCCTTCGGGCCGAGCACAGCCGGCTTCATGTCCTCAGCGGCGAGTGCCTGTGCTGCGGGCATGTAGCGTCCCTTGTACTCCACCTCGCCCTGGCCAATCATGCTCTGGCCGATGAGGGAGAGCGTTGTGATATCGCCTTCGCCGATGGAGCCGCGCTGTGGAATGCGCGGATGGATGCCGCGGTTCAGAAATTCCATATAGAGCTTCAGGATCTCCGAAGAGATGCCGGTACTCCCGCAGAGCGCCGCATTCAGACGGATGCAGAGCGTCGCGCGAACCTCTTCCACTGAAGCGTAGGGGGCAATCCCCAGAGAGTGACTGTTGATCAGGTTGCGGTTGTAGGTCTCAAAGAAGTCCTGATCGAACTCCTTGTCCTTGTTCCAGCCGACGCCGCGGTTCAGACCGTAGACGGGCTTTCCCTCGCCTGCCATCTGGAAGAGAACCTCTCTCGCGCGATCCACGAGCTCCAGCGCCTCCGGTGCGATTGCGACCTCCCGGCCCTCATAGGCGACCTGACGGAGGCCTTCCAGAGTCAGATTGTGACCATTCAGTACAAGTGCTTCCATATTTCACCTCACAGTTTAAGAATGCCAACAATATTTAACTATACTTTAACGAAAAAGAGTTTAATTTTAGTTGAAAACGCTGCGCTTCACATGAAAAACACTCAGAATGCGGGAAATGCTGTCCGTTTCGCTGTCTGATCTCAGATATCGGCTCTGAGGAGCTGCAGTGCATCCGGCGGCAGCTCGACGTAGAGCGGTCCGCTCAGTGCGGGAAGCTCCTTCGTGCAGCGCAGCCGGAGCAGCTGCTCCGGGGCACTGCCCCCGGGCGTGGAGAGCAGGAGCTCTGTCGCCTCGCCGTCGGAGAAGGGAGGCGTGAGGGGGGTGCAGGGAATGCGGTTTACACCGGGGGCGGTGCAGAGCCGGAGGGCTCCTGCGCGGATGCCGACATAGCAGATATCGGGCGGGCAGGAATGGGGCAAGGTGAGAACGGCGCCCCAGAGGGCACTCTCCGCGCGCTGTCCGGGAAGCAGATGCACCGGACTCAGATTTTCACAGCCGGAGAGACGGCAGGCGGAGAGTGTCTCCGGAGCAGAGAAGAGCTCTGCTGTCGTCTGCATGGGCTGTGCATGTCCCTTGTGCAGGACACACACGTGTGAACACTGCCGCCGTATCTCCTGCTGGCTGTGGGACACAAGGAGTATGGGGCCGGAGAAGTCCCGGAGCTGTTGAAAGAGTGTGAGCTCCACCTGCTGTTTTAAATAGCTGTCCAGCGCGGAGAAGGGTTCATCCAGTAAAAGTGCCTCGGGGCGGCTCGCGAGGATGCGCGCAAGTGCGGTGCGCTGCTGCTGTCCGCCGGAGAGCTGCGCCGGGCGAAGCTCTGAAAGCTCCTCCAGCTGGAACAGCTTAAGGAGGCGCAGCGTCTCCGCCTGCTTTTCACGGTGATTTAAGTGGTGCAGACCGGCGGCGATATTTTCTCTGACGGTCATATGGGGAAAGAGCGCATACTGCTGAAACAGATAGCCGACTGCGCGCCTCTGCGGAGGGAGGTTGATGCCTCGTGCGGAGTCAAAGAGCGTTCGCCCGTTCAGCGTGATACGCCCGCGATCCGGTGTGATGAGTCCGGCGATGCACTTTAAGCTCAGGCTCTTGCCGCAGCCGGAGGCTCCGAGTATACCGGTGACGCCCTCTGCTGCAGTGAAGGAGAGTTGCAGTTCAAAGCTGCCGAACTTTTTTTCGATATCAACGGAGAGCGTCATGTGCTGCCTCCTTCCTCTGCCGCCTGCGGCTGCTCTGTTCCAGCATGTTGACGCAGAGCAGCACTGCTGTGGAGATGGCGATATTCACCATCACCCAGAGAAAAGCCTCCGCGTCGCTGTTGGTCCTCCATAGCTGATAGACTGTTGTAGAGATGGTGGCGGTGCGCCCCGGGGTGTAGCCTGCAATCATGGAGGTCGCGCCGTATTCTCCGAGAGCTCTTGCAAAGGCGAGTACGGTTCCGGCGAGTACTCCTTGGCGGCAGCAGGGGAGCTTGACTCTCCAGAAGATCCAGCGCTCAGAGCGTCCCAGCGTTCTGGCGGCATCTGCGAGCGTCTCATCAAAGCTCTCGAAGGCTCCCCGCGCAGTGCGGTACATCAGGGGGAAGATCACAACACAGGTCGCAAAGATGGCGGACCACCAGTTCATAGTGAGCCGCAGCTGAAAGTGAGAGAGTACCCACGCGCCGAGCGGCTGTCTGGGTCCGAGCAGACGCAGCAGGAGATACCCCACCACAGTGGGGGGAAGTACCAGCGGCAGTGTGAGAATGACATCCAGCAGTCCCTTCACGATGCGCGGTGCCGCCGCGATAGCGTGCGCCGCGAAAATACCGACAAAAAAGATGATCCCGGCAGAGATCAGTGAGATGCGAAGCGAGTTCCAGAGCGGATACCAGTCCATACTCAGCCTCCGATCTGGTTCATGAGCCGCGACTCGCCTTCATTCGGACAAAGCTCACTGCTGTCTGCCGTTTCCGGGACCGCGTTTGAAAAGTGATGCGCCATCGGTTTTTCGTGTATGCCCTGCGCGATGGCATTGCGGATGCGGTCGTCGTCCGCATTGCTGCGCAGAAGCGTGCAGAGATCAATGCTATGGCTGTAATAGAGGCACGGCTTCAGCTTTCCGTCGGCGGTGAGGCGAATGCGGTTGCAGTGCTCACAGAAGCTGTGGGACATAGCGCTGATGAAACCGATGCGCCCCTGAAAGCCGGGGAAACGCACCAGACGGCTTGGCCCGGAGCCGGGGGCTGCGGCACAGGGGGTGGAGGAGCCGAAGCGTGCCTCCAGCACGGAGAGTACCTCCTGCTCGGTCTTTCTCCTGAGTGTTCGTCCGAGTCCCAGCGGCATGAGCTCTATGAAGCGCACATCGAGATTGCTGTGGGATCTTGCGAGCTCCGCGAGCGCACACCACTGATCGCTGTTCAGTTCCGAGGGGACACAGTTGATTTTCACCTGAAAGCCGGGAATTGCGAGTGCCGCGCGAAGCCCGGCGAGTGCGTCGGCGAGTGCGTTTCGTCGCGTGAGCGCTTCAAATTCCGCTGCATCCAGAGTGTCAATGCTCAGGTTGACGCCGTCCAGCCCGGCATCAAGCAGTGCGGGGAGCTGTGCCTTCAGCAGTACGCCGTTGGTGCTCAGATAGACGGAGCGTATGCCGTGCGTCTGTTTTAAGCCCCTCACGAGCTGGTCCAGATTCTGCCGCACCAGCGGCTCGCCTCCAGTCAGACGTATTCTTCTGATGCCGAGAGAGGAGAAGATGCGGGCGAGCCGGAGAATCTCCTCATAACGCAGAATTTCGCCGTGAGGAAGGCTCTCCACGCCCTCCGCGGGCATACAGTAGCGGCAGCGGAGATTGCAGCGGTCTGTGACCGAAATGCGCAGATAGTCAATCAGCCGATTCTGTTGATCCAGCATTTATGTCTCTCTTTCTGCGATGTCAGCCGTTGTCTGGCGTTCTGAGGACACGCGGAGACAGGCCGGGAAATGTTTGTCGAAGAGCCGGGCGGCCTGCTCGGAGAGCTCGCGGTGGAAGCTCCGGTAGGCAGACAGAAGCTCTGCGCCGCGCGAAGACAACGAAGAGCCGCCGCCTCCCTCGCCGCCGATGGTGCGAAGCACCACGGGAAAGCCGAGCTGGCGCTCCATGAGCTGCACTATTTTCCAGCCCTTCGAATAGGAGATGTGCATACAGGCGCAGGCGTTCTGGATGGAGCCGGTCTGCGCGATCATATCGAGGAGCTGTACACTCTCTGTCGTGAGAAAGAGTTCCTCCATGCCGATATTCAGCTGCAGATCGAGCCGAAGGTTTCCGTGCCCTGCGAGCTGTGCCTCGTAGCACAGGAGCCGCTTGTAGTCCTGTGGTGTATCCGCATCCATGCGTATGCCGGGATCACCGGTCTCGAGCTCCGCAAGCTGTAGTGTGCCGGTGCGGAGCAGCCCCTTGAGGCCGCCGTCTCCCCGGAAATCAAGCACTGCCGGGACGGCGTCTCTCCGGAGCAGGAGAGGGTGTCCGCCGCGGCCCTCGAAGAGTGGGCGGACGACAGCGGCGTCCTCTGCCAGCATTTTCCGCATGGTCTCAGGCTTCACCAGAGGGATATCCCCGGGGGTCAGAAAGATGCGATCCGCCTCCGGGGAGACAGCGGCAAGGCCCAGCTGCAGGGAGGCAAGCATATCTGTCTCTGCGAAACGTTCGTTTTTTAAAAATATAACGCCGGGCAAATTTAAGTGCCGCATGAGAACGGCGCTCTGATATCCGGTGACTATGATGACCTCCTCCGCTCCGGCGCTTTGCAGTGCGGAGACGGTGTGGTGGATGATCGTGGAACTGCCGAGGCAGAGCAGAGGCTTGAAATCTCTCATCCTGGCGGAAAGCCCGGCGGCTGCAATTACGGCTGCGACCTTCATGGCGGAACCTCCTGTGTGAGCGTATGCCGATTTGAAACAGATAAATTGGTTTCATGCTAGCACAAAAGAAATAAAGCTGTCAATCTTCAACGCTTTTTCAATTACAAAATGCTATGATTAAACACAATATAGTTTGTGGTTTTAGCTCTTTTTTATGAGAGCAGGGAGAGAGGAGCAGCATGGAGCTGATAGGACATGATATTCCGATCCATGACGCCAGGGGAAAGGTGACCGGGCGTCTGAAATATGCGGCAGATAAGACCATGTCGCGCATGGCACATATCGCGATGATATTCAGCACGATACCGCATGGCTACGTGGTCTCAGTCGATGCCGGAAAAGCGCTCGCACTGCCGGGAGTGTATGGCGTGTTTCACTGCCTGAACACAGAGGATTACCGCTTCAATCGCTTTCGCAGTCAGGCGACGCAGGATGAACTGCCCCAGGAGGAGCACGTATTCGAGAAGTACGTGCGCTTTGTCGGCGACAGAGTCGGTGCGGTTGCAGCGCGGGATGAGGAGACGGCACGGCGCGCAGCTGCGCTGGTTGAGGTGAAGTATCAGGAGCTTCCCTACGCGCTGAGTTTTGATGAGGCGCTGGAGGGGAAGAACTGTCTCCCGGGCGAGGAACCGGTGAAGAGCGAGTGCTTTCTGGAGACGGGAGAGGCGGAGCCGGATGAGGCGGAGGGGATTGAGATCGTCGCGGAGACGGAGATCGCGCGTCTGCACCACGCCGCCATGGAGACGCACGTCTGCATTGCGGATTATGACCCGGATCTCGACGAGCTCACCATCGAGAGCCCGAATCAGTCTGTCCATGGAATTCGTACCGTCGTTGCGGATATGCTGAAGCTTCCCTACAGCCGCGTGCGCGTGATCAAGGCGGCAATGGGGGGGTCTTTTGGCGCAAAGCAGGAGTGGATGCTTGAGCCGGTTGCGGCAGTGCTGGCAAAGGAGCTGCGCCGTCCGGTGAAGCTGGCTTTTGACCGCGCGGAGACGATGCGATCCACAATATGCCGCGGCGCCATGCGCGCAGTGTTGAAGGCGCGTTTCCGGGCGGACGGCAGCATACTCCGCATGGATCTGGATCTGTTAAGTGATGCGGGGGGATATATCGGAAATTCAGCGGCATATATTCGTACACTCTACGGCAAGATGTTCCGCTGCTATCGCGTGCCGCACGGGCTTATGCACGGCCGGGTGGTCTCCACCAACACCCCGGTTTCCGGCGCTTACCGCGGCTGGACAGGGCCGGAGGCGGCGACTATGATAGAGCATGCCATGGAGAAGGCCGCGAAGCAGCTGAATATGGACCCCGTGGAGCTGCGGCTTAAGAACGTGCTTCTGCCGGGAGATACGGATCATAAGTCCGGGCTGCCGATGGAGGAGATACGCACGAGAGAGTCGCTCATTCAGGGGGCGGAGCGCTTCCACTGGGCAGAGAGGCGGCGGGCAGATGCGGAATTCAACGCGAAGAATGTGCGCTATAAGCGCGGAACCGGGGTCGGCTGTGGTGGCCACGGCAATACCTACTTCCCGCGCTACAAGGACTTTGCGGGCGTGGAGCTCCGGATGTGTGAGGATGGCTCCGTGCAGGCCAATATCAGCGTGCATGATCACGGCTGCGGCTCTGTGACCGCATTTAAGATGATACTTGCGGAGACCCTGCATCTTCCGATGGAGCGGATCCGATTAAAGGAGGCGGACAGCGCGAACACCCCCTTCGACTTTGGCTGCTATGCGAGCCGCAGTACCTTTGTCGTGGGGCGGACGGCGCAGCGCTGTGCGGAGAAGCTGAGAGAGAAGATTATAGAAGGGGCGGCGGAGATTCTGGACTGCCCGCTGGACACACTCTACTACGAGGGAGCGGTGATCCGCTCGAAGAGCGATCCCGAGCTGCGCTTTACCTACGGCGATGTGGGACACGGCGCAATCAATGTGCTCCGCAGGGAGATCTTTGCGGAGGAGCGCGGACAGAACAACTCAAATCCGGGTGTCACAGGCACGCACTTTGCGCAGGTAGAGGTGGATACCTGGACCGGAATTACGAAGGTGCTCAGCTATCTCGCCGTGCATGACCTGGGGCAGACTATCAACCGCGCGATGTGCATCGCACAGATTACGGGTGCGGCACAGCAGGGCTGCGGCGCCGCGCTCCGGGAGGAAATTGCGATCGATCCGAAGGGACGCTCTGTGAACAGCCTGTCGAAATATCATCTGATGAACGCGCCGGCTCTCCCGAATATTGATGTGCTGCTGATTCAGGACGGACACTCCAAGGAGGGTCCCTTCGGTGCGAAGTCCATCGGAGAGGTGAGCTTTGTTCCGTCGGCGGCCGCGGTGATGGCTGCAGTGAATCAGGCGCTGGACAGCGATATGGGCATGATACCGATGTCATCGGACCGCATCGTGGAATATCTGAGCAAGGAGGAACACTGAGGTGAGGCTGGACTTTATATTGAACGGAGAGAGAACCTCTCTGGAGACGGAGCCGACGCGGAGACTGCTCGATATTCTGCGCGAGGATCTGGAACTCACCGGGACAAAGGAGGGCTGCTCCGAGGGAGAGTGCGGAGCCTGTACGGTGATTGTGGACGGCAAGGCGGTTCACGCCTGTCTGACCCTTGCATCCCAGCTCAATGGACGCGAGGTTCTGACCATTGAGGGACTGGAGAAGAATGGAGAGCTGGATGTGCTGCAGCGCTGCTTCATCGAGGAGATTGCGGTGCAGTGCGGCTTCTGCACCGCGGGGATGATTATGTCCGCAAAGGCGCTGCTCATGCAGAATCCGGAGCCGAGCGAGGCGGAGATACGTACGGCGCTCGCCGGAAATATATGCCGCTGTTCCGGCTACGGGCAGATCATAAGCGCAGTGAAGCGCGCGGCGAAAGAATTGAGGGAGGGCATATGAGCATCAGTCTGATTCCAAAAAATCCTGAGGAGCTGGGGGAGGCACTCAGTCAGCTGACAGAGCGCTCCCTCATACTGGGAGGCGGCACGGATCTCATCATCGTCATGCGGGAGAAGCTGCTCTCGCCGGACAAGCTCTTAAGCCTCTCCGATATTCCGGAGCTCAGGGAGATACGCGTGACGGAGGATACTGCTTCTATCGGCGCCATGGCGACCATGACGGAGGTCGAGCATGCGCTCGCCGGATATCCGGAGCTCAGGGCGCTATCCGAGGCTGCGGGCGGCGTCGGTTCCGTGCAGATCAGAAACAAGGGCACTATAGGGGGAAATGTTGCCAATGCCTCTCCAGCGGGAGACCTTCCGCCGGTGCTGTGGATGCTGGACGCGGAGGTGGAGCTCATGGGTCCGGCGGGCGCGCTGAGAAGCGTTCCGATCCGTGAGTTCATCCGCGGCGTGAAGGACACGGATCGCGCTTACAATGAGGTGCTGACACGTTTTATCATAGATCGCCGTGCACTGGCAGGCTTTGAGACCGCCTTTGAGAAGCTCGGACACCGCGAGCAGGTGACGATCTCCCGCATCGGTCTCGCGGCAGCCCTGAAGAGGAATGCGCAGGGGGTGGTCATGGAGGCCCGCGTGGTTGCAGGAGCCATCCAGACGAAGCCCTTCCGCCTGGAGGCGGCAGAGCAGCTGCTGATCGGGACAAAGGCGGAGCCGACGGCTGCGCTTGCCGTTGCGATCGGGGATACCTTTGAGGGGAATACCCGCAGACGCTACAAGGCCGCGGCGGCAAAGGGCGTCGCAGAGAATCTCCTGAAGCGCTTTGCGAAGAAAACCGAAAAAACTGAGGATAAGTCATGATAAAGAGCTTCTGCCTCGCACCGATGGAGGGCATCACGGGCTATGTGTTCCGGAATGCCTTCCATCAGTGCTTCAGAGGTGTGACACATTATATGAGTCCCTTCATTTCGCCGGGACACGGTGGGATCGGTATTACGAAGCGGGACCGGAGAGATATACTGCCGGAAAACAATGCAGGCATTCCGCTGGTGCCGCAGATTCTGACAAACCGCGCGGAGGACTTCCTGCACACAGCGCAGCTTTTGAAGGACTGCGGCTACCGGGAGCTCAATCTGAATCTCGGATGTCCATCCGGCACGGTGGCGGCAAAAAATAAGGGCTCGGGCTTTCTGTCAGAGCTGGATACGCTGGACGCGTTTTTCGACGAGCTCTTTGAAAAGCTCGATCCGGAGCTGACGGTCTCCGTGAAGACAAGGATCGGACGCTGCGATCCAGATGAATTTCCGGCGCTCATGGAGATCTACAACCGCTATCCGATCTCGGAGCTCACAATACATCCGCGGGTACAGAAGGAATTTTACAGGGGGCATGTTCATATGGACGCCTTTGCATACGCCGTGCGCGTGGCCCGGATGCCGCTCTGCTATAACGGAGACATTCTGGATATTGAGGATATTCAGAGGATAGAAGAGCAATTCCCCTCCGTAGAACACATGATGCTGGGACGTGGGCTTCTTCGTGACCCGCTGCTCGCGGAGGCGTGGTTTGCGGGAGGATATCCGGAGGACAGCAGGGAGAGACTGTGCCGCTTTCACGACTGTCTGCTTCAGAGCTACAGCCGGAGCTTCCAGTTTGAGAATGCGACACTCTGCCGCATGAAGGAGCTGTGGTTTTATCTTGGAGCGCGCTTTCCGGGCTGTGAGAGGGAACTGAAGAAAATAAAAAAGAGCAGGACACTCACAGAGTATCAGCAATGGGCAGAGAAGATATGCCGGGATTTTCTGTGAAATCTAAAGAAGGAAGAGCCACGCGATCGCGTGGCTCTTCCTTCTTTAGAGCAGTATCATATTGTGTTTCTCGCAGCAGCGGCGCATTTCCTCGGGCCATATGCTCGCCTGTACCTCGCCGACGTGGGCGCGGCCCAGCAGCAGCATGCAGAGACGACTCTGACCGATGCCGCCGCCGATGGTGTAGGGCAGCTCGCCGTTCAGGAGCATTTTGTGATAGGTGAATTTCCGGCGGTTCTGACAGTCTGCCTTTTCGAGCTGCTCTGCAAGGGACTCTTCGCTGACGCGTATGCCCATACTGGAGATTTCTATTGCACACTGCAGCGGCTCAAACCAGAACAGAATATCTCCGTTCAGCGCCCAGTCGTCGTAGTCCGGTGCGCGGAGATCGTGGGGCTCTCCGTTCGAGAGCCTGTCACCGATCTGTTCAATGAAGACAGCGCCGTATTCCTTTGTGATGGCATTTTCCCTCTGCTTCGGGCTCATGTCCGGATAGCGCTGAAGCAGCTCCTCCGCGGTGATGAAGCTGATCTCCCGCGGCAGGCGGTATACAGCGTTCGGATACTTATACCAGACCTCGTGCTGCATGTGCTTGATGACCATATAGATGCGCCGTACAGTGTCCTCGAGCGTCTCTCTCGTGCGATCCTCTCTGCGGATCACGCGCTCCCAGTCCCACTGATCAACGTAGCAGGAGTGGAGATTGTCCGGCTCCTCGTCGCGTCGAATGGCATTCATATTGGTATAGATGCCCTCTCCCGGCTTGTAGCCGTAGCGCTTCAGGGCGAAGCGCTTCCACTTTGCGAGGGACTGCACGACCTCGACGGTCTCTCCCGGGATGGAGAGCATGTCGAAGCTTACGGGGCGCTCGATTCCATTCAGATTGTCATTCAGTCCGCTGCTGCGGGATACAAAGAGCGGTGCAGATACGCGCTCCAGATTCATCTGCCGTCCGAATTCCTTCTGAAACAGGTCTCGGATAAACTTGATTGCTTCCTGTGTCTCCCGGACGGAGAGAACCGGGTCATAATTTTCCGGAATCATCAGTGCCATAAGATAGCCTCCTTACAAATCGCAGTGAGCAGCTTCGCAGCCCCCTGCTTTTTGATTATTTCTGTTGCCTTGCGAGATGCGCTCTGTGCTCCTCGCAAGAGCTTATGCACTAATATATCATACCTTCAAAAAATGAGTAAAGAAAAAGAAAAAACTTTTGGGAAAGGCCGCGCTCCCGGTTGTCTCTGCCTACCTTCCATGGTAAAGTAGAAATATAAATTTTAGAAAACAGAGCAGGAGCCTTTCCGTAGATAGACAGATATTTTCCGGAGCGGGCTTTTCTTCTGAAAAAGAACAGTAAGACGGGGGAATTTATGGAGAAGCGGACGAGGATCGGACTCGCGGCGGCAGCTGTTGTGCTGGCTCTGTACGGCACAGGAGCTGCTTATTTTAGGCAGCACAGCTTTCCAAACACAAAGGTAGACGGAGTGGAAGCCTCCTACCTCACACCGGAGGAAGCCTTTCAGCGCATTCGGAAAGAGACGGCAGAGGGGGCTGTGACTGTCAGCGTGAAGGATCGGCAGTATCAGCTTCCGCGCGCGGAGGTTCTCTCTGTCGCAGGGGATGCACCGATACGTCAGGGCTTTGCGGGGCAGAACACGCTGCTCTGGCCGCTGGAATTCTTTCGTTCCCATGAGCTCTCAAGCGGGAAGAATCTGAGCTTTGACAGGGTGCGCGCGGAGGAGCTTTTGGAGGAGCAGGGGCTCTTTCAACTGGATATTGCGCCTGTCGACGCAAAGATTTCGGATTATAGTCCTGAGAGCGGCTTTACAGTGCTGCCGGATGAGGACGGCTGGCGCGGCGGCCGGAAGGAGATCATGGATGCCATTCAGGAGGCTGCCGTCCAGGATGCCCTTGAGCTGGATCTCACAGAGCGCTTCGCAGTAAAGGCAGAGCGCTCCTCAGAGGATAGCGTACTTTGTCAGCTCTGCGCGGAGCAGAATGCGCTCGCACACCACAGCTACATCTTGAAACTCGGGGAAGAGGAGCGTGAGCTGGACGGCACAATCCTGAGCGGCTGGCTTCGCGAGACGCGAGACGGCGGAAGAGGGCTTGACGCAGCGGCGATCACAGCTTATGCGGATGCACTTCCGGATCAGTTTGACGCGGCTCTGAAGACACTTGGTGCAGAGCAGGGAGAGCGCTATATCATAGATACGGTACTGTTTCAGCATATTCTGGCTGCAAAGCTCGGCGTCACGCTTCCGGTTCCCGAGACTGCGGCACAGACACGCGCAAGGGAAAAGAGCAATGAGAAGCTCCTGAAGGAGGCGCAGAGAAAGGCAAAGCGTGCGAAGACTCCGGAGGAGGCGGAGCGCATTCTTGCAGAGGCGGAGGCAGAGCTTGTGCCGGAGCCCGAGATGCTGGCAGTGAGGCTGTCATCTCAGGAGGAGCGGGGCGCGGGTGATGCAGACACAGCGCAGAGTGCTTCCGGGGCAGAACAGACAGAGCGCTATGATACGATCTGTCTCACAGATGGCATTTATATAGAAAATATGGAGAGCGCTGAGGCGAGGGAGGAGCGAAGGCGCAAAGCCGAGAAGCAGTATGGGCCGGCCAGTCGGTCCAATGCGCTGATTCCGGACGATCCCGAGGAGGAGGCAGAGACGGCCACTCCCTCCTCAGCAGAGCGGCATATACTCGCGGAAGAGGAGATCTATATTCCTGTCATCGCCGCAGATCCGGAGTTCCAGCTGGGCTACGGACTTGACTATATTGATATTGATATCGAGAAGCAGCATGTCATTCTCTTTGAGAACGGTCGCAAGATCATGGAGAGCGATTGTGTCACGGGTACGCCAAACCGGGCCAGAGAGACGCATAAGGGCGTCTTTCAGATCAACTATAAGCAGAGAAACCGCGTGCTGCGCGGCTCTCAGCGCCTGTATGCGAGCTTTGTCAACTACTGGATGCCATTTGATGCAGGGATTGGTTTGCATGACGCGACCTGGCGCGGACAGTTTGGCGGAACAATCTACAAGAGCTCCGGAAGTCACGGCTGTGTGAACCTTCCGCTGAGCTTTGCAAAGAAGCTGTATAAGCGCGTGTATGCGGGAGAGACAGTCTATGTGCACTGAGTGAAAGTAGAAGCGCTTGTCTGGCGGAGCGGTTGCACCGAGTAATTGGTGCAACTGCCCTGTTTTCTGTGAAGAGCCCAAAGATCTATATAAATATTAAAAAATATACAAAATATTAATTTATTACAGAATTTAATATCGTTTAATGCATTAAAAAAGTCAATGGAGTGATCCTCTTCGATGAGCTGAAGAACCATCGGGATTATATTCTGGAGGAGCTCTGCACAAAGGACGGCTATGAGATTGAGAATCGGTACACCCTGATCCGTTCAGCGCAGCTTAAAAAAGCAGAAAATGGCTCACTCACCGTGGAGGTGCTGAACAAGAAGCTCTATACGCCGGTGCCGATGACACCGCTCACAGGCACGCTGGAATTCTATAAGGTGGACAGCAATAACCGTCCGCTGCCCTTTACCGGGTTTACGCTTGAGGGCGGTCCCGAGGGAGCCAACCATGTGAGGCGCTTTGTGCTGTCAACAGAAACCGGACTGGTCCGTTTTGAAAACCTGCCAATGTTTGGCAGTGTTTATCCGTACACGCTGACGGAGACTACGCCGCGCGGCCTGTTGCAGCCCTTTGCGTCCAGAGAGATCCGCTTTAAAGATAACGGCGGAAAGAATGCGCATATGGATCTTGGTTCCATCAAAAATGACAAGGCGACACTCCTGGTGTATAATCTGGGGCTGTTCAGTATCTCCGAGCAGGAGAGGTCAAGGACAGCTCTGGAGAAGCTCAAATCAAGCGCAGGAAAGCGTCTTGGAGACGTGCAGCTTGAGCTTCAGTCCGAGGATGGAACAGTGCTTAAGGAGCAGTCGACCAATGCAAGAGGCGAGGCGGTCTTTCAGGATCTGGATGTCGATACGGACTATTATATTGCGGAGCCTAAGGCCCCGGAGGGATATAAAGCGTACGAAAATGCCGGGACAAACAATCGTGTGAAGGTACATGTCGACGCACGCGGCAGGCTGAGCGTCAATGGTCAGGCCTCCAACAACAATTACCTTGTGTATCCGAACTATCCGGTGAAGAACACCAACCGCGTAGATATTCTGAAGGAGGACATGGAGCATCACCCGCTGGAGGACACAGAATTTCAGCTGTGGGAGATAAAAGAGGACGGCGGTGAAGAGCTGCTTCAAACTCAGAAGACCGGGCCGGAGGGAAAGCTTTCCTTCATGGATTTTGGCATGAAGA
The DNA here is from genome assembly GCA_003014445.1 of Fusobacterium naviforme. GTDB lineage: Bacteria > Bacillota > Clostridia > Lachnospirales > Lachnospiraceae > Moryella > Moryella indoligenes. The sequence continues at coordinate 773,974 of PYGH01000001.1, forward strand.
AGCTTCCGACCGGAGTCAGTGTGCCGGTGGCGGCCACCTTTGAGATCCGGGAGAGCAAGCCCAGAACGGGTTATGCGAACAGCTACCATCCCTTCCGCTTCAAGACCACGGGGGATAATTTCACCTATCACAGCCTGGAGGCGACCAACCCCAGAGTGACGCTCACCATAGACAAGGTGGAGCCAAATCAGGAGAAGACGCCGGTGCCGGGAGCGGAGCTCAGCCTGTATAGCTATGAGGGCAACAAGATCACGGGCGAAGCCCTTGAGACGGTGAAGACCGATAGAGAGGGAAAAGCAGTCTTCCAGTACGACAAATTTGATATGTCGAAAAAATATGCGGTGAAGGAGACAAAAATTCCTGCCGGTTATGAGGAGACAGTACCGGGAAGAGTGGAGGTGCTGGATCTGCCCGGAAAGGCCAATCAGGCATCCTTTGACGGAGCGCTTCATCTCAGCTGGGAAAACCGCAAGACCAGAGGAAGTCTTCGTATTCTGAAATTTTCGGAGGACGGTTCTGCGCTCCGGGGAGTCAGGTTTAGTTTGAAGAAGCAGGACGCCGCTGTTGCAGTGGAGGGCAGCACAGATGAGAAGGGAGAGCTGCGCTTTGCGGATCTGGAGATCGGAGCAACCTACATTCTGAATGAGGTCGAGACGCTGCCGGGCTTTGCGCTGGGAGCGGATGCAAAGAATCTTGAGATCAAGGTTACAGATACGACGGAGATTGTGAAGCGCTTTGTGAACAGCCCGAGCCCTGCAACTGTCTCTGTTCATAAGACAGACGACAGAGGACATGCACTGGAGAATGTCAGCTTCAGGCTGGAGAAACATATAGCCGGGCCTGTGTACATGAAAGTTGCGGTTCAGTCTACGGATAAGAACGGAGATCTTGCATTCGAGGGACTGAAGACAGGAGACTATCGCCTGTCTGAGGAAAGTGTAAAAAATGCAAAAATCGGCGGGAGGCCGGCAGAAGAGAGCGGAGCATGGCTTGGCTATGAGAAAACCGGCGCCAGATGGCGGATCAGCGTTCAGAAGGATCCGGCGGCTCCTGACGGAGCTCCCAAAGTCACTGTCACAGAGGAGGGGAAGCAGGATGCACTCGCACTCCCGCTTCAGGTTGTAAACCGTCGCGTGGAGCCTGCGAGGGTGAAGCTCACTGTAAACAAGAGCTTTGACGGTGGAACAAATATAGATCCGATGCCTGTGTTTAAGGTCAGGCTGAGCCGTTTTGATGCGGGTGGAAAGAAAGATGCAGACTTCCATCCTGTGGAGGAGCTGACGGCGCTTACCGGAAGCTCAGAGCGCAGGGCGGAGTTTACAGATCTGGACTATGATTATTACGACGATGAGACTGGCGCATGGAAACAGTGGATCTACTCTGCGGAGGAGCTCATAGAAGGTGTTCATAAGAATTTGTACACGCCGTCCTATGGCGAAATTCGCTATGAGAAAAAGCTGCTGCCCTACCGCAAAGACAGACCGGAGCAGGTCAATCAGCAGTCTATTGATATCAAAAACAGCTTCCGGCAGCCGGAGACTGAGGAGCTCATCGCAAGAAAGCTCTGGGACGTACCGGATCCGAGCGTTGAGAGGCCGGAGCTTGGCTTTGAGCTGTGGAGAAAGGGCGGCGACGCAGGAGACGGTGTCCGGGTCACGGAGGCGATGCCGCTTGATAAGAACGGCATGCGCAATTTCGGTCGACAGCTTCGGACAGATGCCAACGGAAGGGAGTACAGCTACTACGTAAAGGAGCTGTACAGCAATCCGGAGGATCTGCGGCTGGACAACTGGGAGAAGGAAGAGCGGGGGCTTACTGTCACGAATCGCCTGAAGGAGCCGGAAGGAAACCGGGCGAGCCTGCGCATTCAAAAGGAGCCGCTTGGCAATGGAAGGCCCGGACAGCTTGCCACGGGAGCCAATGCAATTCCCGCCGAGTCCGGTGAAGCCCTGAAATTTACCTTCCGCATAACCGGCCCCTACGGCTACGAGAAGGAGCTGCAGCTTCAGGCAGGAGAGGAGGCAGTGCTCGAAAACCTCTACTATGGTCAGTATCAGGTGGAGGAGACGGAGACACATGGGTACGAGCCGCAGTACGAGCCCGAAAACGGTGTGCTTACACTGAGGAAGGCGGAGAGTGAACAGCTGGTTCGTGTCAGGAACCTCATACCGGAAGACGGTGAGAAGCTCAACGTAACTCCGGAGCTGAAAAAAATATGGGTCAACGGACCCATGCCCTCTGTGGAGCTGGAGCTTTGGAGAAAGGGCCATCAGGTCAGCGGCGAGCTGATAGAGGAAAAGGTAAATGAATTTGTTGCGGACAGAACGCTCCGCTCCAGACGCTTCGATACAGATATGCAGGGAAGAAAGCTTGAGAAGTACGATCCCAGCGGAAGAGTATTTGAGTATTATGCGAAGGAGCCGAATCCGCCGGCGGAATATTTGTCAGAGGCAGAGGGGCTCACGGTCACCAATACCTATCAGCTGAAATATACGGAGCTCAGAGTCAGCAAGCGCTGGAAGGATGAGAAGGGCGAGACGCTTGAATCACATCCGGAGCGGGTGAGTGCAGAGCTCTTAAGAAATGGAAAGCCTGCCGGTATCGTGAGGGTTCTGAGCAATGAGAATCAGTGGACAGCAGTGTTTGAACATCTGCCGGAGACTGCGGATGACGGAACAAAGTATGAGTACAGTGTGAAAGAAGTGGGAGAAGCCGACGGCGGTATTCACTTAGGTAATCAGAGCTTCCATGTTAAAACGGAGGGAAGTGCCAAAGAGGGATATATTCTCATCAATCAGCTTAAGAGCCTTCCGAGGTCGTCCGGATCTTCAGGTGGCTCCAGCGTTTCGAGGAGGGTTACCAGGCCGAAAGAGTCTCCGCGCGAAAACGCTGTCAGGCCGTCAGAAGCAATACCGCTACAGTATCCTGCGGCGGAGAGTGTGGAAGAGCCGAAGAAGGACTGGAGAGCACTGCCTAAGATGGGAGATATGAGTGATAATATGCTGTATGCTCTGATCGCCGGACTGTTGAGTCTGCTCTTCCTTCTGTTCACGCTGCGGCAGAGAAAGAAAAGACAGTGATCCTGACGATCGGAGAGAGGCTTAAGGAACTGAGCCTTGACATTCGCCGCGCAAGTCCTTAAGATGAAGCGTGAAAACAGAATGATGAGGGGTGCTCGGTGGAACCGGGCTGAGAGTCGGCTGTCCTTGCCGTAACCCATACACCTGATTTGGATAATGCCAACGTAGGGAAGAGAGGCGGCTGCCCGGAGCTCCGGGCGGTGCAGCTTCTTGTATGAGAGGGGATGCAGCTGCGTCTCCTCTCTTTTTTGTGGGATCGTTTGCGTGTACGGGAGTTACCCCGGCAGGAGATTCGTCCGGAAAGGAGCAGAACTATGAAAACAGCGTTGACCATTGCGGGAAGCGATTCCAGCGGAGGAGCAGGAATTCAGGCAGACATCAAGACTATGCTCGCAAATGGCGTCTTTGCCACCTCCGCGATCACAGCGCTCACCGCGCAGAACACCACCGGAGTGCAGGGGATTTATGAGGTCTCTCCGGAATTTCTGAAGCAGCAGATTGACAGTGTGTTTACAGATATACGCCCGGATGCGGTGAAAATAGGTATGGTTTCCTCTGTGGGACTCATTGAGGGGATTGCAGAGCGCCTGCGCTTCTACAGAGCAGAGCATATTGTCGTGGATCCGGTGATGATGGCGACCAGTGGGAGCAGGCTCATCAGCGAGGACGCGGTGGAGAGTCTCAAGACGGAGCTCCTTCCGCTTGCGACTGTGCTCACGCCGAACATTCCGGAGGCGGAGGTACTCTCCGGGATGGAGATTCAAAGCCCGGAGGACATGGAGAGAGCGGCAGAGCTGATTGGAAGGCGCTTTTCCTGCGCGGTACTGCTGAAGGGCGGACACAGCCTGAACGATGCCAATGATCTCCTGTGGCGGGACAACGGCTGCCGCTGGTTCATGGGAAAGCGTATCTTTAATCATAACACGCACGGCACGGGCTGCACGCTCTCCAGCGCCATAGCGGCAAACCTCGCGAAGGGGGCGGAGCTTGCGCTTGCAGTGGAGCGTGCGAAGGCGTATATCTCCGGTGCGCTCGCGGCCATGCTGGATCTCGGAAGTGGCTCCGGGCCTATGGATCACGGATGGGATATCGGAGAGAACTACGGCTCACATGAGCTGTGAGAGGAGGAGCTATGGACAGAGCTTTGCTTGCAGTACAGAGTGCAGAGGGGCAGCGGCTCCCGAACTTTGCGGCGCACGCGGGACGGACGACAGAACGGCTGCTCAGGGCGGCAGAGCCGATCTGGGAGGGGTATCTTAAGCATCCCTTTGTGCGGGGGCTCGGTGAGGGAAGCCTGAATCAGGACAGATTCCGCTTCTATATGCTTCAGGACTATGTATATCTCTTTGAGTACGCGCGGGTGTTCGCGCTCGGCGCGGCGAAGGCGCGGGAGCCGGAGTCAATGCGTATTTTTGCAGCTTACATCCATCAGATCATGGAGGGGGAGATGGCGCTGCACCGCAGCTACATGCGGCGGCTCGGCATTCCGGAGAAAGAGGCAGAGCAGAGCAGAGCCTCTCTCGACAATCTCTCCTATACCTCCTACATGCTGCGCATTTCCTATGAGGGCGGAGAGGCAGAGCTTACAGCAGCGATTCTCGCCTGTGCACTGAGCTATGAGTACATTGCCAGAAGACTTCTGAAGCAGTATCCGTCCTCCGTGTCTCATCCCTTCTATGGGGAGTGGGTGCAGGGCTACAGCTCTCTCAGCTATCACGAGGAGAATGAAAAGCTCATAGTCCTCATGGAGCGCCTGACAGAACAGAGCCCGGAGGCAGAGCTCTCGCAGCTCGCGGAAATTTTTGTGAACTGCTCCCGCTTTGAGCAGTCCTTCTGGGATATGGCATGGGAGCAGAGAGCGTGAGCGGTCAGGCGGTGCTCCGCTTTTGCGATGTCCGCTTTCAGTACGCATCGGAGGCTTTTTCCATCATTGACCGCCTGAGCTTTCAGATTCAGCGGGGGGAGTTCGTCTCGGTGATCGGCGCCTCCGGCTGCGGAAAGAGCACCATATTCCGCCTGGTGAACCAGCTGCTCATTCCGGCGGAGGGAGAGATCCTGGTGGATGGTCTGCCGATTGCGGGGCGGAGGCGCTACTGTGGCTACATGCCTCAGCAGGATCTGCTCTTTCCGTGGAGAACCGTTGCGGAAAATGTGCGCCTCCCGCTGGAGATCCAGAGAGGCAGAACGCAGGCAGAGATGAATCGTCTCACAGAGGAGGCACTTCAGAGTGTCGGGCTTTTCGGGCAGGGAGCGAAGGCACCCCGGGAGCTCTCCGGCGGGATGCGGCAGCGGGCAGCCTTTGCGCGCACTCTGCTCACAGGCTCAGAGCTTTTGCTACTGGACGAGCCCTTCTCGGCGCTTGACTACCTGACGCGGCTCTCCATGCGGGAATGGCTGCTGAAGCAGTGGGAGCGGGAGAGGAAGACGGTGCTCTTTATCACCCACGATGTCGAGGAAGCAGTGCTTTTGTCGACGCGGATTCTGGCAGTGGCGACCTCGCCGATCAGGAAGCTTCGCTCAATTGAGGTTCCGCTTCCGTTTCCGCGTACAGCAGCGAGTCTTCAGCGTCCGGAGGCGGCAGAGCCGAAGGAAGAGCTCATCCGGCTTCTGAGAAAGGAGCCGTCATGAAGCGGTCTGAGTGGAAGGCGGCTATCTGTAAAAACGGCCCGGCGGCAGCGCTGGTATGCTTCCTGCTCCTGCTCTGGGAGGTGGCGGCGCGGCGCATCAACGCGGCCTATATACTGCCCGCGCCGGAGCAGATCCTTGCAAGGCTCTGGGAGCTCAGGGAGCCGCTGTTTGCGGCACATCTCCCGGCCACGATGGAGGTTGTACTCATCGGACTGCTCATCTCCGTGCTGCTCGGGGTGGGACTGGCGGTGCTCATGGACCTGAGCCCGATGGCGGAGAAGGCCCTGTATCCGCTCATTGTCGCCTCGCAGACCATTCCGGTTACGGCACTCGCGCCGCTCTTTGTGCTCTGGTTCGGCTACTCCATTTGGAGCAGGGTGTTGGTGACGGTGCTCATGACCTTTTTTCCGGTGGCAATTACAGTCTATGACGGGTTTCGCTCGGTGAGAACAGATATGAAGGAGCTCATGCTGAGCTTCGGCGCAAGCGGGCGGCAGATCTTTTTCAAGCTGAAGCTTCCCGCGGTGCTGCCGTATTTCTTCTCGGCGCTGCGGATGGCAGTTCCGATCTCGGTGATCGGCGCCGCGATCGGGGAGTGGCTGGGGGCGCAGTGCGGGCTGGGCTACTTCTCGCGTCGCATGATGACGCAGCTGGACGGGGCGGGCGTCTTTGCGCCTGTGCTTCTCCTGAGTCTGGCGGCCATGCTCATGGTCGCAGCGGTCGGCTGCATCGAAGCTGTACTGATTCATTGGAGAAATGATTGAAAAAATAAGAGGGGAACAGAGATGAAGAGTAGAAGAAATGCTACAGTTGGAGTGCTGCTCGCGGGGGCGGTGCTTATGTCGCTGGGATTTACGGCCTGCGGCAGTCAGAGTGCAGATCATGCAGGCAGCGCCGCGGGAGAGATGGCAGCGGGAACTTCCGGAGAAGCGAAGAGCTCCGGGCAGTCGGAGACAAGTGAGGCAGGCGCGGCGCAGGGAGAGCTTCGCGAGCTGAATCTGGTTCTTGACTGGTATCCGAATGCGATTCACAGCTTCATTTATACTGCAATCGAGCGCGGCTATTATCGGGATGAGGGGCTGGATGTGAAGGTTCGCTTTCCGGCAAATGACAATGACGGGCTGGCTCTTGTGGCAGCGGGAAAGGCGGAGCTCAGTGCTTACTATCAGCAGGATGTGATTCAGGCGGTGGCGAATCAGGGGATCGGTCTCAGATCAATCGGCGCCATCTGTCAGACCCCGCTGAATATCATCCTCTCTCTGAAGGAAAAAAACATTCAGAGTCCGAAGGATTTTGTCGGAAGGACAGTGGGCTATGGGGGCACGGCACTCTCTGAAGCGATGGTGCAGGCACTCATGAAGGATGTCGGAGAGGATCCCTCTGCGGTGACGCTGCAAAATGTCGGCTTTGAGCTGATGAGCTCCATGACAACAGGCGCTGTGGATGCGACCATCGGCTGCCTTGTGAACCATGAGGTTCCGCAGCTCGAGGAAGAAGGGTTTGAACTGAATTACTTCCCGCTGACAGATTATGGCGTGCCGAATTTTTACGAGCTCTGCTTTCTGACGAATGAAAAGCTTCTTCAGAGGGAGCCGGAGGTGCTGAGGGCCTTTTTGCGCGCCTCAAAGCGGGGATTTGAGGACTTTCAGGCGGACCCGGAGGCATCGCTGCAGATCCTTCTGGACAATCAGAATGAGGAAAATTTCCCTTTGAGTCCCGATGTGGAGAGAAAGAGTGCAGAGATTCTACTTCCGCTCATGGAGCAGGAGGACGCTCCGTTCCTGTCACAGACAGAGGCGTGCTGGCAGCAGAATATCGACTGGATGTATGAGCAGGGGCTCATCGAGAGAAAGCCGGAGCCTGGGGAACTCATGGTGAATCTGGATTATGAGCGCCGGTAGGAGTGAGAAAAGAATTTTGGCTGTTGCTGCTGTCCGAGGGGCAGGCGCTTTGGGTGGCCTGTTGAAAGAATAGATTTATTATATATTTTAATGATAAGAGAAGAGAAGCACCGCGGTGCCGGAGGAGTCTGGCATCGCGGTGCTTCTCTTCGTTTTTTGTGGCCGAAGCCATATAGTTGTACCACAGGACGGTGTGAGGAGCACAGTCCTGGAGATACCGTAGTTATACTTACTTTTTACTGTAATCGTAGAAGCCGCGTCCGCTCTTTCTGCCCAGCAGACCGCCGCGAACCATCTTCTTCAGCAGTGGGTTGGGACGATACTTGCTGTCAAGAGTCTCATTATAGAGAACATTCATGACTTCGAGGCATACATCAAGACCGATCAGATCGCCGAGTGCCAGCGGTCCCATGGGGTGGTTCGCACCGAGCTTCATCGCCTTGTCTACATCCTCCACGCTTGCAAGACCCTCGGCGTAGATGCTGATGCCCTCGTTGATCATCGGGATCAGGATGCGGTTCACAACAAAGCCGGGACCCTCCTGTACATAGACCGGATCCTTGCCGATCTCCTTGGAGATTTCATAAATCTTCTCGCTGAGATTCTGCGGTGTGAGTATGCCGGGGATGACCTCAATGAGCTTCATGACCGGTGCAGGGTTGAAGAAGTGCATACCGACCAGCGGGCGGTTCAGATGACTCATCAGCTCCGTGATGGAGAGGGAGGAGGTGTTGGTTGTGAACAGCGCATCCGGGCCACAGATTTTGTCAAGCTGCTGGAAGACCTGGATTTTTGCCTCCATGCTCTCCAGTGCGCTCTCGATGACAAGATCAGCATCCGCGGCGCTCTCAAGTCCGCCGAAATGTACTCTGGAGCAGAGCTCATCACAGCTCTCCTGTGTCATCTTACCTTTGGCAACAAGCTTTTGAATATTTTTGGAAAACTTTGCCTGCTTTTTCTCGGGATCCTTGCCAGTGACGATACACATGGCAACCTGATCACCGTGCGCTGCAAAAACCTGAGCGATTCCCATACCCATCAGACCAGTACCGACGACTGCAACCTTCATCTGCTTACCTCTCTCTTTCTTTTGTGGTGTACGCAGCAGTGTATTCTTGAAAAAAGTCACTGCTTCGCCAGCTGCGCAATATTGAGATTTCTTTAACGTTAATTTAATAACGATATATAAATTATAACATACGCAATAAATATATCAAGTCTATTTTGGGAAATTTATGTATTTTATCCAATACATTATATGCGATGCCGATAGCAAAATAGAAGAGGCCGATAACCGGGGATGAAAGATGAGGTCTTAAATAAAACCACATTGCACAAATATTATTTTCATGTTCATCTGGTTTCGTAAAGAATTGCCATGAGCAGACTTGCTGTTTGTAAAGGGAATCCTGCAAAATATCATACAGATGCTATATACCTCGCTATGTTTATAGGCTATAATTGTGTCAGTAGCGCTGATGAAGGCGCACTGCGTTACAATTTATAGCAGCATAACAGTTTGTCAGACAGAAATGGAGGTATTGAAATGGGAAAGAAATTGCTTGAGACAGTACCGAATTACAGCGAAGGCCGCGACATGGAGAAGGTTGGAAAGATTGCCGCCTGCTTTAAGAATAAGAAGGGCGTGCGTCTTCTTGACTGCCAGACCGACACAAACCACAATCGCTGCGTAATTACCGCAGTCGGAGAGCCGGAGGCACTGAGAGATGCAGTTGTTGAGTCCTACGGTGTGGCTGTGGAAGTGATTGATATGACCAAGCATGAGGGACAGCATCCGAGAATGGGCGCAGTTGACGTGGTTCCGTTTATCCCCTGCCGCAACACCACCTTTGAGGACGCGGATGTGATCGCAAAGGAAGTTGCAAAGCTCGTCGGCGAGAAGTATGAGATTCCGGTATTCCTGTATGAGGATTCTGCGACTGCTCCGCACCGTCAGAACCTTGCGAAGATCCGTAAGGGTCAGTTTGAGGGCATGGCAGAGAAGCTTCAGGACAAGGCGCTCTGGACTCCGGATTTCGGCCCGGATCACATTCATCCGACCGCTGGTGTCACTGCGATCGGCGCGAGAATGCCTCTCATTGCATTCAACATCAACCTCGACACCCCGAACATGGAGATCGCGACCAATATTGCAAACGCTGTGAAGAATATCCGCGGCGGCTATCACTTTGTCAAGGCGATCGGCATTGAGCTGAAGGATCACTACTCCGGCAAGGAGACGGTTGCGCAGGTTTCCATGAACCTTGTAAACTATGAGAAGACCGCTATCTATCGCGCATTTGAGGCTGTCAAGATGGAGGCGAGACGCTACGGTGTCAATGTGATCGAGAGTGAGATCGTCGGCCTGGTTCCGATGCAGTCTCTGATCGACTGTGCGGAGTACTATCTGCAGGCCTGCGCATTTGGGCCGATGAAGTTCGATGCGAAGAAGCAGATCATGGAGAACTGGCTGTTAGAGGACGAGGAGGAGTGAGATGAGCGAGCTTTTAAAGGATATGAGCGTTGAGCAGTTTATCGCGGTGACAGAGTCTGATGCTCCGGCGCCGGGCGGCGGCAGTGTCTCTGCTCTGGTTGGTGCACTGGGTGCTGCTCTGACGGCAATGGTTGCAGGCCTCACCATCGGCAAGAAGAAGTATGCGGATGCTGAGGCTGAGATGAAGGAGATCGCGGCGAAGGCAGCGGAGATCAGAAAGGAGCTTGTTGAGGCAATTGATAAGGACAGCTCCTCCTTCAATGAGTTCATGGCGGCCATGGGAATGCCGAAGGACACAGATGAGCAGAAGGCTGCGAGAACCGCTGCGATGCAGAGCGGTCTGAAGAGTGCTGCGCAGGTTCCGTATTCCGTGGCGGAGACTGCCGCGAAGATCTTCCCGCTTGCGAAGGCTGTGATCGAGAGAGGCAACACGAATGCAGTTACAGATGGCCTTGTGGCTGCGATGGCTGCGAGAACCGCTGTGATCGGCGCTGGTCTCAATGTCAAGATCAACCTTGGCTCCATCAAGGATGAGGCTTTTGTTGCTGAGTACACCGCAAAGGTGAAGAAGCTGGACGATGAGGCTGTGAAGCTGGAGAAGGAGATCTTTGCACTGAGCGAGCTCACAAACCAGCTGTAATCAATAAAATACTGGGCCTGTCAAGAGCGGCTATACTGCGTTTTAAGTATTACAAGCACTGTGAAAACTGAAGAGTGTCCGGAACAACAGGAGGGGCTTATGATTTTTGAGATGGTCGAATCTGTTCTGAATATTAATGTTGATGCTGTCACAACGCTTGCAATGTGTGCAATTCTTCTTTTGCTTGGTCAGTTTATTAAGAATAAAGTACAGTTGTTGGATCGCTATTGCATTCCGGCACCGGTTGTGGGTGGATTTTTGTTTATGTTTATAACCTTCATCGGGCATATGAGCGGGAGCTTTTCCTTTAGCTTTGACACCTATTTTCAGAGTCCGTTCATGCTGGCGTTTTTTACGACGGTGGGGCTTGGTGCAAGCTTTCAGCTTTTGAAAAAGGGTGGTGTCCTGCTGGTGATTTACTGGTTGATTGCCGGTATCATCTCGGTTTGCCAGAATACGATAGGAATTGCGATTGGTAAGGCGGTCGGACTGGAAGCACCCTATGCGCTGCTCTCGAGTGCCATATCAATGATAGGCGGTCATGGCGCTGCGGCATCCTATGGCTCTACCTTTGTGGAGATGGGGTATGCACAGGGAACTCTGGTTGGAGCTGCAGCAGCAACCTTCGGGCTGATTTCAGCGGTGCTGATCGGAGGGCCGCTGGGACGCAGACTGATTGTCAAGTATGATCTGAAGCCCTCTGTGGACGATACCTTTATTCCCGGTGATGTCATGAATGTCAATGCGGAGAGTTCCCAGAAGCTCACGGGAAGCGACATCATGAAGAATGTTACCGCAATTCTTGCCTGCATGGCAGTGGGATCCATGGTGTCGGCGCAGATTGGAAAATTGATTGGCATGTCCTTTCCAACCTATGTCGGAGCGATGTTTGTCGCGGTAATACTTAGAAATGTAAACGAGAAGGCAAAGTTTTATCGCTTTGACTATCCGCTGGTTGAAGGAATTGGGGATGTTATGCTGTCCCTGTATCTCTCTATGGCGCTGATGACACTGAAGCTCTGGGAGCTGGCGGGCCTGATTGGCGGGGTGCTGCTGGTTGTGCTTTGCCAGGCGCTCTTCATGATTCTGGCTGCATATTTCGTGGTCTTTCGTATTCTTGGAAAGAATTACGATGCCGCAGTCATGTGTGCAGGTCTCTGCGGCCATGGGCTTGGGGCGACGCCGTCTGCTATAGTAAATATGACAGCCGTGACGGAGAAATACGGGATGTCGCACAGAGCGTTTATGATTGTTCCGATTGTAGGAGCATTCCTGGTGGATATTATTTACCAGCCGCAGACAATTGCATTTATCAAGTTTTTTGTACAGGGCTTTACCGGTTGATATAGGTTTGGACATAGCTGTAAGCGGTGATTGCAGAGCTTTATTGCTCATCACAGCCGGTATTGCGGAAACAAATTGTAATGAGATAAGCTATGGCATCGGCTGAGATGCTTGTAATTAGAGTCAAAAGTCATAATTGAGAAAAGGATGATAACAACAATGAAAACAGATATTGAGATCGCTCAGGAAGCCAAGGCCCTGAATATCACTGAGATTGCAAAGTATGAGGGGATTGACGAAAAGTACATCGAGCAGTACGGCAAGGACAAGGCAAAGATTGACTACAATCTGCTGAAGGATCTTGCGGACAGACCGGATGGAAAGCTGATTCTGGTTACTGCAATCACCCCGACTCCGGCAGGAGAGGGAAAGACCACAACCTCTGTTGGCCTGACCGATGGACTTCATAAGCTGGGCAAGAAGGCAGCCTGCGCACTTCGCGAGCCGTCTCTCGGACCGGTCTTTGGCGTCAAGGGCGGCGCTGCAGGCGGCGGCTATGCGCAGGTGGTTCCGATGGAGGAGATCAACCTTCATTTTACCGGTGACTTCCATGCGATCGGTGCAGCGAATAACCTCATGGCAGCGATTATTGACAACCACATCTTCCAGGGCAACGCGCTCCGCATTGATTCCAAGAGAATCACCTGGAACAGAGTGGTGGATATGAACGATCGCCAGCTCCGCAATATCGTGAATGGCCTCGGCAAGAGAACGGACGGAAGAGTCCGCGAGGATCACTACGATATCACGGTTGCCAGTGAGATCATGGCCGTGTTCTGCCTTGCGACAGATATCAAGGATCTTCGCGACAGACTCAGCAGAATGATCGTTGCATATAATGTAGACAATGAGCCGATCACTGCAGGTGATCTGAAGGCTGCAGGCGCTATGGCGGCTCTCTTAAAGGATGCTCTGAAGCCGAACATGGTTCAGACGCTTGAGCACACCCCGGCATTCATTCACGGCGGTCCTTTCGCAAATATTGCTCACGGCTGCAACTCCGTGCTCGCGACCAAGATGGCTCTGAAGCTGAATGACTACGCTGTCACGGAGGCAGGCTTCGGTGCTGACCTCGGCGCAGAGAAGTTTATCGACATCAAGTGCCGCATGACCGGTCTTCGCCCGGATTGCGCGGTCATCGTTGCTACCGTTCGCGCTCTGAAGCATCACGGCGGCGTTGCGAAGGCAGATCTCAACAAGCCGAATCTTGAGGCGCTGGAGAAGGGGCTTCCGAACCTGCTTCGTCACGTCGAGAATATGACCACTGTATTCGGTCTTCCGACTGTCGTTGCGATCAACCGCTTCCCGTTTGATACCGAGGAAGAGCTGAAGCTCATTGAGGATAAGTGCAAGGAGCTTGGCGTCAATGTAGTCCTGTCTGAGGTTTGGGCCAAGGGCGGCGAGGGCGGCCTGGCACTCGCAAAGGAAATTGTCCGTCTCTGCGAGAGCGGCGAAGGAAATAACTTCCAGTTTGCTTATGATGTTGAAGAGAGCATCGAGTCCAAGCTCAATGCAATTGTCAAGAACATCTATCGCGGCGCAGGCGCTGTCCTGACTCCGGAGGCAAAGAAGCAGGTGCAGAGACTCACGGAGCTCGGCTTTGATAAGCTGCCGATCTGCATGGCAAAGACGCAGTTCAGCTTCTCTGACAACAAGAACCTCACCGGTGCGCCGGAGGGCTTCAAGATCACGATCCGTGAGATCAAGGTCTCCGCAGGTGCTGGCTTCCTGGTAGCTAAGACCGGCGATATCATGACGATGCCGGGTCTGCCGAAGGTTCCGGCTTCCGAGAACATCGACGTCGACGAGAACGGAAGAATCACCGGCCTCTTCTAAGCTAATATTTATACTAAGCTTCTACAGCTGCCCCGCGCGACCCGGATAAACCGGGCTGTGCGGGGCTTATGCGTTTTTTATTCCGCAGCGGAGGGATGAAATTCTCACAGAATCATGGTAGTATAAAAGCAAAGCTTCTGTGGAGCTGTGGCATAAGCCGCAGCGTGGCAGAAGAATTGATTTTATCTCAGGGACTGTGCTGCGAGCAGCGTGCTGTCTCTGTCGGGAGGAGGAAGCTATGCCGAGGAGTGCGAGCTACAGCACAAAGGCGCGTCAGGGGATTATGCGCTGTCTTGAGGAGAGTTCGGCTTCAACAATAAGCGTTTCGGATATATTGGGATATCTTTCAGAGCGCGGGCTCTCGGTCAGCCCGACAACAGTCTACCGCTATCTCGATAAGCTCTGTCTGGAGCGAAGAGTCATCAAATATGTGGCTAAAAAGGGCGAGAAGGCAGTGTATCAGCTTGAGAGGGAGGGGCAGCACTGCGCGGAGCATCTGCACCTGAAATGTGTACACTGCGGCCGTGTCATTCATATGGACTGTGGCTTCATGGATGAGGTAGAGGAGCACTTAAAGAGCGGACACGGCTTCCGGCTGCAATGCGAGGGCTCAGTGCTCTACGGTCTGTGCAAAGACTGTGCGGAAAAAGCACAGGGATGAGATAATAGCTATGACAGCGACGGAAAAGTACGGATCACAGCGGCAGGACGGCATTTTCCATTTCTGAAAAAGCCACTGTTGCAGAGAGCCATGTGCCGAACAAGAGCTACGCGCCACCCACCATCATTGATGGAGAGGGCAATGGGCAGTCGGATATTCTGGTGAAGCTTGCGCTGGATAATGCCGCACAGGAGAGATGGTTTGCGGGGTTGAACCGCGTGAAGTGCCTCAGTGCGGACAATCGGATTCTGGCAGAGAATGTCGCACATACAAAGGAAGTGATTGAGAACGAACACGGCAGGATCGACAACTGAGCTGAGGGTATTTTATAATCAGGAGCTCCGGGAGGGGCTCCTGATTATAAAAAAGTTGTGGAAACCTGTTGACATTTTGGAACGGAACAAGTATATTAAATGAGCTGTTTCACGAAAAAGAAGCGAACTCCGGGGAATGGCAGAAAATTACAAATCGTTATCAAAGATTTAGCACAGCGTACTTTATGCAGAAGTACCCAAGAGGCTGAAGGGGCTCCCCTGGAAAGGGAGTAGGTCGTTAATAGCGGCGCGAGGGTTCAAATCCCTCCTTCTGCGCGGCTGACAGAGGTCAGTGAAGAACCTTGAAAATCAAAGATCAGACAGTACACACAACCCTGAAAATTCTAAAAAGAATTTCAAAAGAAGAACCAAACCAAGTAAAACGGGTAAGATAACTGAGAAAAGTCAACGTTATCTGAACCGGAGAGAACTTAAAACAGAGAGTTCGATCCTGGCTCAGGATGAACGCTGGCGGCGTGCTTAACACATGCAAGTCGAACGAGAGCTACAGGAGGAAGTTTTCGGATGGAATCCGGTAGATCGAGTGGCGGACGGGTGAGTAACGCGTGGGGAACCTGCCTCATACAGGGGGATAACAGTTGGAAACGACT
>PYGH01000002.1 GCA_003014445.1 Fusobacterium naviforme
AAGTCGTAAAGTTTCGATCATAATGGCCGGAACGGTATCCCTGGCGCTCAGCAGAGCGCTGGTACTTATCAGCCCTGACCAGTTCATCAGCCTCATGATCCAGCAGAGCGTTGAGTGTCTCCTCAACACTGTTTCTGACCAGATCCTTAAGATTGTTCTTTATGAGATCTTCGTTTAACTGTATAATGTTACCAGACATAGTTTATTGCCTCCTTCGGGTTATTTTGTGTGGTAGCTTAATTTTACCGATGGCAATAGACTGTGTCTATTTTGTTATTCAATTGAATTTGCGAAACTTATTTTACCTTATCTCGGCTTTTGATGCGTGTGGAAAATGATAAAGCACGAGAATTTTATATGCAGGAAGCTGTAAAATCACAATGGAGTACCAGACAGCTTGAAAGACAGATAAATTCTTTCTTTTACGAAAGATTATTATCCAGTAAAAATAAAGAGCAGGTTGCGGCAGAAATTCAGACATTGGAGATGGCAAAAAGCCCAGAAGATGTTATCCGTGACCCATATGTATTGGAATTTCTTGGACTGACACCCAATGATGATTTTTATGAAAGTGATTTAGAGCAAGCGTTAATTACACATTTGCAGAAATTCCTTTTGGAACTTGGCAGAGGCTTTTCATTTGTCGCAAGGCAGAAAAGAATAACGTTTGATGGACGCCATTTTAGAATTGACCTTGTATTTTATAATTATATCTTAAAATGTTTTGTATTGATTGATTTAAAGGTTGGAGACTTAACACATCAGGATTTAGGACAGATGCAGATGTATGTTCATTATTATGAGCGAGAGCTTATGAATGAGGGAGATAATCCGCCGATAGGTATTGTGTTATGTGCAGACAAGAGTGAGTCTGTAGTTAAATATACATTGCCGGAAAATGAAACACAAATTTTTGCTTCAAAGTATAAATTATATTTGCCAAGCGAAGAAGAATTGTTGAGAGAATTAAATCAGGAATATCGAGCATTGGAAGCTGGAAAGACAGATGAAGAATATATTGACGGTATGAAAAAAGAATAAATTTTACATCAGGGTGGTGCAAAATTTATGGAACTAATATTTTGTGGGAAAGAGGATGCACGTGCAGTATTAGTACTGTATAACTATTGATCATATTTCTGTGGTTTTGTGGAGATATGTTTTAATTTGGTATGCATGTGGAGACTGTCTGTTTGATGTCAAAAGTGCAGGACTAAAATCACCCAAACCGTTAAAAAACAAGCTATCTGGTATAATATTTATTGGATTATTGCTTACACATTTTCGTAAGTGAGAGAACCCAAATGAGCGAAATCGTAAAAGAAGAAAAATTGATGGATTTAAATAGACGTTTTAATAGAGAAAAAATAAAGAAGTTTCAGATTTTAAATGGTGCGCAACTCAAGTATATTGCATTTCTTTCAATGCTAATAGACCATGTAAATAACGGGGTAGTTGCACCGCTTTTAGATGGCAAAGGAGCGCTTCTATATATTTCAAATATATTTTCAATTCTAGGAAGGATTGCCTTTCCAATATTTATATTTTTCGTTGTGGAAGGATTTTTCAAAACCAAGAATACGAAAAAATATCTTATAAATTTAATTTTATTTGGAATTATTGCAGAAGTTCCATTCGATATATTCACTTCAAAAGTGTTTTACAATCCAAATTGGAACAATATAATGTTCACATTAGCCCTTTGCCTAGTAACGGTTTGGATAATCGATGAGCTTAAAGGCAAGGTAAAAAATAATTTTTTTTGGTACGGAATTTCTGTTGTAATCGTGATGGCATTCGGACTTTTGGCGATGCTACTTAGCCTTGACTACGACTACCACGCAATCATCCTTGCCTATGTTTTCTATATTTTCTACGATAGACCTGTGATGAGTGCTGCAATTGGATATATTTCTATAATCAAGGAGCTATATTCATTCTTAGGATTTGCTATGACCATAACATACAATGGCAAGAGGGGTAAACAGTACAAATGGTTCAATTATCTCTTCTATCCAGTTCATCTTTTAATAATTGGGATTATTCGTTTTTACTTTAATCTCTAATTATGCCGCAGTTAAGACTTGCTGTTTATAAGAAATTATTGCTTCATAAGTATACCGAAGACAGAGCCACCAAGGAAACCAACAACATCTTCGATATTGCACAAAAGAGAAGTGTGTGGAAGTTTTGTGGCATTGACAATTTGTCAGACTTTTCGTTTGATGATCATGTGTTTTTGAAAGACTACAAATGTCCACAATATGAAGCAGAGATTTAAGAGGAGTATGAACTCGAACAAGAGGAAGAATTTCAATCTAGAATTGAAAAGACTATTAAATGAATAATCTAATAAAATAGCATACTTTCGCAAGAGAACTGAGTAGATGATTAAGAACAAGAAAAGACGCTATAACCATTGAAAAATAGTGCTATAACCGATTATGCATGAAATAGCCTAATAATTTCATGTGGAGGCAGTAGTGCTTCTCTCCAGAGGCGATATCGACTTCACAGGAGTTTGAGCTGCTGATCCAGAATGTAAAACACAGGAAAGACACCCCGGAGAAACGCGATCTACCCTCTTTGCCGAGTGAGCGGTGAGGAGGGTGTTTTTTGTTGTGGCGCGTAATTTTTTTTAGCAGCATATGTTGACGACTATTAACATGATAATTATACTATACGTTGATTGCTATCAACTTATTGATCGAGAGGTGTAATACATGAATGAATTAGAGGTCGCTTTGATTTGCAAAGCATTGGGTGATGAAAACAGATTAAAAATTGTAAGTCTGCTAACATTAGGAGAACAGTGTGCATGTCAGTTGCTTGGGAAATTTGATATCAATCATTCAACATTATCTCATCACATGAAAGTTCTTTCCAAATGCAAACTCATTCATACTCGCAGAGAAGGCAAATGGTCTTATTACTCTCTGAATTGTGAAACATTAACAGCCTACAGAGCGTATATCGGCAGACTTGTGTGCAGCTGTGATACCAAAAAAGAAGGAGGATGTATTTGTAAATGATTTGGGATTTTTTTCAAAATCAAATTCTGGGAATGAAGTGGCTGTATGAGCTGACAGGGGAGTTGCTTTTGAAGTTCGGAGTAAATATCAGTAGCCGAATGGGTGGAAGTATTCACTTTTTTTTATATGATGTAAGCAAGATTACAGTCTTGCTTTGTCTGTTGATTTTTGTTGTTTCCTATGTGCAGAGCTATTTTCCGCCGGAACGAAGCAGGAAGATTATGGCCAGATTTCATGGAATTGGTGCAAATTGTATTGCCGCATTGCTTGGAACTGTGACACCATTTTGTTCCTGTTCTTCGATTCCTCTATTTATCGGCTTTACCAGTGCGGGACTCCCTCTTGGAGTGACATTTTCGTTTTTGATTTCGTCGCCCATGGTAGATCTGGGTAGTCTGGTACTTCTGATGAGTATTTTCGGTGCAAAGGTGGCCTTCGTTTATGTAATGGCGGGACTTGTAATTGCGGTGATTGGTGGAACGCTCATTGAAAAGCTTCACATGGAGAGCCATGTGGAGGAATTTATTCGCAATGCAGGCGCAGTGGATATTGATTCGCCTGCTCTCATATGGAAGGACAGAATGCAGTATGCCAAGGAACAGGTAGCAGGAACTTTCAGGAAGGTATTCCCGTACATTCTGACTGGTGTAGGGATTGGAGCCATAATTCATAACTGGATTCCAGAGAGTATGGTTATGTCCCTTCTTGGAAATAACAATCCGTTTGGCGTAGTGATTGCTACGACGGTAGCTGTTCCCATGTATGCGGATATCTTTGGAACAATTCCGATTGCCGAGGCATTACTTAACAAAGGCGCGAATCTCGGAACGGTACTTTCTTTTATGATGGCGGTTACAACACTTTCCTTACCATCACTGATTATGCTGAAAAAAGCTATAAAGCCGGCATTGCTGGCTGTGTTCACTGGTATTTGTACTGTTGGAATCATCCTGCTTGGATATCTGTTTAATATTTTTCAATATATGTTGATTTAGGAGGCTGTGAAGATGGGATTATTCGGATTAGAGAAAAAGAAAAAAAAAATAAAGTCTTGCTGTTCTGGAGCCAACTGTACCCCGGAAGAAATGGTAAAGGCTGAAGAAGGCAAAAGGAATGGCGGGATTAAAGTTTTAGGTGGCGGCTGTGCAAAATGTCACGAATTGGAGGCTAATGCAGTGGCTGCACTGAAAGAACTAGGAATGGATGATACGGTAGAGCTCATTACTGATTTTGCGGTCATTGCAAGCTACGGCGTTATGAGTACACCGGCGCTTGTTCTGGATGGGAGAGTTGTAAGTTATGGGAAGATCCTTAAAACAGAGGAAATCAAAGCAAAGGTGATGGGAAGTTCTATGTATCACACTTTTAAAACAGAATGACAGGGACACTTTTTATTCCGTTTCCTTTCGCTCTGACATATGCAAGGGAGAAGAAAAACAGTATAATAATAACTAAATACGTGTACAAAATAGCAGCTCATGCAGGAAATTGGCTCATGCGAAAGTCGTGCTGCTCACACTGCGCGCAGGCGGGAACTGCTTTCTGGGAGAGCTGATCAGTTGAGCAGCGGACTAAGTTTTGGTTTCTTTTTAGACGCAGATAACGTATAATGAGCTTTATTAACCTAAAACCGTTGCGCTCACAGCGCAGGAAGGAAAGAATGAATAAGTATGGTTATAGCCGCGTTTTAGGTCTGCTGCTCTTATCTGCTGCATTATTTCTGTCGGCCTGTGGAGCGCGGAAGAAGGAGCCCATCACCCTGTCTGTGTGGCATGTATACGGCGGGCAGACAGATTCTCCTCTGAACCAGCTCATTGATGAATTCAATGAGACCGTTGGGGCAGAGAAGGGAATTATCCTGCAGGTGATGCAGGTGTCCAACACCAATACCATACATGAGTCCGTGCTTGCAGCGGCCAATCATGAGCCGGGAGCAGCGAAGCTTCCGGATCTCTTTATATCCTACCCGAAGACTGTACTTGCTATGCCGGACAGCGCAGTGCTTGTGGATTACCGCGATTATTTTTCAGAGAAGGAGCTCTCTGCTTTTCTGCCTGAATTTCTGGAGGAAGGAATGATAGACGGAAGGCTGCTTGTGCTGCCTGCTGCGAAATCAACAGAGATACTTTTTCTTGACAAGACACTCTTTGATCGCTTTTCCGCAGATACGGGGGCAGACCTTGAACAGCTGAGAACCTGGGAGGGACTCTTTGCCATGTCAGAGGATTACTATCGCTGGCTTGATGCGAAGACCCCGGATATTCCTCATGACGGCAGATGCTTTTTTGTGCACGATTATCACTTCAATTACCTTCAGCTTGGGACGGAGTCGCTCGGAGAGGATTTCTTTTCCGGCAATCAGCTCGCTTTTGGGGAGGCTTTTCACAGAGTTTGGATGCCCTACGCCAGAGCGGCGATTCAGGGGGGAGTCTGGCTGGGGGATGGCTATGCCACCGATCCCCTCCGCACGGGAGAGGCAGTTGCGAGTGTGGCTTCTTCAGCGAGTGTGCTCTACTATGAGGATATTGTGACCTATCCGGACAATGTATCTGAACCCGTTCAGGTCGTCTCCTATGCACTGCCTATTATGAAGGGCGGAGAGAAGCTCGCAATACAACGCGGAGCGGGATTCTGTCTCACAAAATCGAATCCGGAGCGGGAGGCCGCTGCGGTGGAATTTCTGAAGTGGCTCACAGAACCAAAGTGCAATCTGCGGTTTGTGACGAGCACAGGCTATATGCCGGTCACGGAGCAGGCCTTTGCCATGCTGCCGGAGGTCGCAGAGACATTGGAGAGCGGCAAGTACCGCAGTCTCTATCACGCAATGAATGAGACGCGACGCGACTATCAATTTTATACCCCTCCACAGCTTTCGACTTATCTCGATCTGGAGATGTCTGTGGAGAAAAACGCAAGGAAGATACTGCAAAATGCACGGGAGAAGTATCTCGCGGCGCTCTCTCCGGAGGATGAGGGCTTCAGCGAGGAGGCGATTACAGCTCAGAATGCACTGGCGGAGCAGCTTGCCGAGGAGGCTCTCACCGCGCTGAAGCTTGCGGTGCAGCGCGCCGGGAAATAGGCGTAGAGGCTCGCAGGAACAGGGGAGGTGTCGCAAGTGAGTTTGAAATGGCTTGATTTTAAAAAGCGTAGGGAGCTTCTGCAGAAAGCGGGCAGTAAGCGGAGTACGCTGCGCCGCAGACTTCTCGTGCACTTGCTTTTTATGACCCTTGCAGCTTTCGGTGTATTGGTGCTGTTCCTGTATCGCTCCGGTATGCTTTTTAATCGTGAGACGAGTGTGCGCCAGTCTATGGAACAGCAGCTGATGGCTACCTCAGATTCTGTACAGGAGCTGGTGGATACCATGACGGCATATGGAAATAATCTGGCAAAAACACTGAGCCATGGAATTGAGTACCGACTGGAGGAGAGTGGTCAGCCTTTTCAGGCATTCAATGACAATCCGGAGCTGCTTCTGGAAGAACAGCGGGAACTGTATGCAGAGCTCAATACAACATTGAAGGTTGTGCGAAGCAGCGGAGATTTTGCGATTCTGGATGCAACAACCAATACGGAACTCCCGGAGGCTTCACACTCCCGCAGTGCTGTATATCTGCGGCTTTCCAATGTGTGCAGCAGTGTGCAGCTGGATCCGGATGTGTTTTATTTCCGCGGCATACCGGATCTGGCGCGTGAGAAGGGGCTGGAGCTTCACAATCGCTGGAACCTGGAGGTAGATACAGACTATCTTCCGGAATTTGAGGATATGCGTCACAACGTGCAGAGTAAAGGCTTCTGGACCGGAAGAAAAAAGATCAGCAGGGTCTGGGAGGAAGCTCTCTTTTACTGTGCACCGCTTCGAGGCTCCGACGGAGAGTTCTATGGAATGTGCGGTATGGAGCTGAGCGAGCTCTATATGCGCCTCGCTTATCCGGCAGTGGAGACAGGATTTGGATCGCTCATTACAGTGCTCGCACCTATGAAGGACGGTGTGCTGAATCTCTCGGATGGTCTCATCGGAGGGCAGAGCGGTGTGTGGTTCAGCAACAGGCCAAGGCTGGTAGTTCAAAAGAAAAAGGGCCTGTGTTGTTACTATGATGGCAATACGACTTATGTCGGCTGTCACCGGATTCTGACCCTGCCGGCCAAAGAGGGGGAGCAGTGGGTGATTGCGCTGCTTCTGCCAAAGGAGCATTACAGCGGCTATCTCGCGTCGGGACGGAACGCCGTGCTTTTTGCAATTCTGGGCTTTATCCTGTGTATGGTGCTTCTGTCCGTTTTTGTCTCTAAAAAATTTGTTCAGCCCATCGTAGACGGTATTGAGGCAATACGGAGAAACGATGAAAGCGGCAATGCCTATACCGGGATTTCCGAGCTGGATCAGCTGATTGAATTTCTGAACACGCAGCCGCAGGCAGAGCCGATTTCTTCCAAAGAGCTGCCTCCCAATATTGAGGAGCTGTTCCTCTGCTTCTCTGAGGGCGTGCACCAGCTGACCACAGCAGAGTACAATATCTTTCACTACTATATGGATGGCTACATGGTCTCAGAGATACCTGAGCTTGCTTTTATCAGTCTGAGCACGGTCAAGAAGCATAACCGCAGTATTTATACCAAACTGAATATTTCCTCGAACTATGAGCTCATGCTTCTGGTGGATCTCTTCCGCCGCTGCGGCAGATTGTCTGAGCTTGAGAGAGAGTGGTGAGAGCAGAGCCCATGAAGGGCTCTGTTTTTGGCTTGCAGGGGAAAACCTTCGATTATTGTGCTTCCGGTCCTTAAAAGTATACTCAGTACCATAGTTTTGACAGTTCATTTTGTATAAAATAGAGATAAAAAGAAGCTATTCTTTGTTTTATCATTGGTCATTTAAAGAACAGGAGGTATGCAATGGGATTTTTTGGAAAGCTTTTTGAGAAGAAGGAGTGTGCGATCTGCGGAGGAGAGATAGGACTTCTGGGGAACAGGAAGCTGGAGGACGGAAACTGCTGCAAAAATTGTGCCTCAAAGCTCTCCCCCTGGTTCTCGGACAGAAGAAAATCAACAGTGGAGGATATCAAGGCACAGCTCGTCTACCGCGAGGAAAATCAGCAGAAGGTTGCCTCCTTCCACACGACGCGCACCATCGGACGCAACACGAAGGTGCTGCTGGACGAGGACGCGCGCCGCTTCATGGTCACTGCAGCCAGAAATCTCGCTGAGGCCAATCCGGATGTGCTGGACTTTTCACAGGTTACGGGCTGCGATCTGGATGTGCAGGAGCATGAGATAGAAGAGAAGCGCGAGGTGAAGGACAAGGATGGTCACACCCAGCACGTCAGCTACAATCCCCCGCGTTACAGATACAGCTATGATTTCCAGATGAATATACGCGTGAACCACCCCTACTTCAATGATATGAGCTTCAAGCTGAACAACATGAGCGTTGAGATACGCGACATGAACACGATGAACCGTATGGGCAGTTATAACGGCATGGGGATGCGCAGCAGCAATATACAGGGAAATATCCTCAACAGCGTAATTCGGGGCATTGCGGGAGCCGCACTGCAGAATTCCGGTGATCCGCGAATGATGAATCACGACTTTGCGGAGTACTATAACATGGGAATGGAGATCAGAGAGGCGCTGACAGCGATCCGTCAGGAGACGCGGGACAGCATTGCTGCAGAAAATGCTCCGAAGACTGCTGTGACCTGCCCATACTGTGGGGCGACCACAACACCGAATGCTGCGGGCTGCTGTGAGTTCTGTGGAGGAGCAATCAATGCCTGATCAGGTAGTCAATTATCAATGCCCTGCGTGTACAGGTCCCCTGCATTTTGCGAGCGGCTCCGGTCAGCTGGAATGTGAGTACTGTGGCAGCAGCTTCAGCGTGGAGGAGGTAGAGTCCTTCTACGCGGAGAAGGCGAGAAGGGCGGCAGAGGCAGTCCAAAAAGCCGGGAAAAGTGAAGGCGCTACAGATACAGTAGAAGAGACGCAGACTCCTGCCGGGACAGAGAGCGGTGCAGGCGGGCCTCTCGCTGAGAAGGAGGAGCCGGAAAGCAGCAGCTGGGACAGCTCAGAGGTCGGCGCGGAGTGGGGCGTCGATGCGGAGAGCATGCGAAGCTACAGCTGCCCGAGCTGCGGCGCAGAGCTTATGTGTGAGGCGACCACCGCGGCGACACAGTGCCCCTACTGCGGAAATCCTACCATCGTTCCGGGCCAGCTAAGCGGTGGGATGAAGCCGAATTATGTCATTCCCTTCAAGCTGGACAAAAACAGTGCGATCGACGCACTGAAAAAGCATTTCGGAAGGCATCTTTTCCTGCCGGGGAGCTTTAAGAGCCAGAGTCAGCTGAAGAAGATTCAGGGGATCTATGTTCCATTCTGGCTCTTTGACGGGAGTGCGGAGGCGGAGTGCAGCTTTCATGCGAGCAATGTGAGTACATACAGAGAAGGGGATTACAGAGTCACCCGCACAGCGCACTACGATGTGGAGCGCGGCGGAACCGTCAGCTTTGCAATGGTTCCGACCGATGCCAGCAAGAAAATGCCGGATGACCTCATGGATTCGCTGGAGCCATTTGACTATAAGGGACTGAAAGCTTTCTCCATGGCCTATCTCCCCGGTTATCTTGCAGATAAGTATGATGTGAGTTTGAAGGAGAGCTCAGAGCGCGCGGACAGCCGCTGCAGGAGCAGCGCCAAGGAGCTGATGCGCCGCGACGTGACGGGCTACGGCAGCGTGAGTCTTCGAAGCGCCAGGGTCTCTATAAACCGCGGCAAGGTGCACTATGCCCTGCTTCCGGTGTGGATGCTGAAGGTGAAGTGGGCGAACCAGGAATATACCTTTGCGATGAATGGACAGACAGGTAAGATGGTGGGAAATCTTCCGGTCTCAGAGGCGCGCTTCCGCGGCTTTGTGGCGGCTTTGGGACTGGTCTTAGCCGTTCTGTTTTATCTGCTGCGGCTTGGGCCGGGCATAGCCTGGCTCATCGTGAGCATGCTGCAGGAAATATAGGAGGATGGAATGAAAAAAATACTTTCAAGTTTTTCCATGCTCTTCCTCTTCCTGCTTATGCTGTCCTTTCCTGCGTTTGCGGCGGAAGGAGACGGCGCCCTGCTCTACCGCGCTGTGCACTGCGAGAAGGACGGCACGGAGTACAGCTGTGAGGGAGAGTACCTGAGACTGGATATTTCCGGAGAGGGAGAGATATGCTTCAATGGAGAGATCAGTCCGATCCAGTGGCGAGCAGAGGGAGACGCACTTTACGTTGTTGATGCAGAAGGCTATGAGCTTGTGGCAGCCTACCTTTCAGATGGATCCGTGAGTGGCATCTACGGGGGATACAGCTACGTCTATGTGCCGGAGAGCCCGGATGTGTCCTCAGAGACAGTGCCGCCTGCGGACAGCACGGAGGAGAGCGGAGAAGAGGATGCTCTGTGTCTTGCAGTGCTGCGTGCAGAGAGCTGCATGGAGAACGGCACGGAGTACAGCTGCACGGGAGAGTATGTCGTTCTGAATGCAGGCGGGAGTGGCATGGTGGTCTATGATCACTGCGCCTATCCCATCAGCTGGGACTATGACTCTGAGACAGATGCGCTTTCCTTTGAGGACAATGCAGGAAACAGCTTTGAGGGAGAGATGACAGAGGAAGGGGTCTTTGGACGCTTTCACGGCTATGACTACAGCTTTGGGTATTACGACAGCGCACCCATTATGCGGCTCATGCCGGAGCGCTGGGGAGAGGGACTGCCTCTGCTGCTTGATGAGGCAGAGATTCTGACCGCGGAGCAGCGAAAGGAGCTCAGTGAGAAGCTTGAAAAAATAGCCGAGGACTATCACTGCAATGTCTATATCATCACAATGAAGGATATGTCAGATTACAGCGAGTCCAAATCCATAGAGACAGTCTCGGAGGAGCTTCGCGTCGGCTATGATCTGGGCTGCGGCGCTGACAGGGACTGCCTGTGCCTCGTACTGTCCATGGCACAGCGTGACTATGATCTCTGTGCCTTCGGCGAATTTGCGCACCGCTCCTTCAATGACTTTGGAAAGGAGCAGCTGGCAAAAAAGTTCAAGGAGCATTTCAAGGAGGACGACTGGTACGGAGGTCTGAAGGACTACGTGGAGGAGAGCGGGAAATACCTGAAGCTCTCAGCGGAGGGGAAGCCGGTCTCGATCGGAACCATGCCGCTCACAAAGCTGCTGGGCGCACTGATTTCTCTTCTCTTGGGCCTTCTGGTATCCATCCTTGCAGCTCTGTGGCTGCGCAAAAAAATGATCTCCGTCAGCAAAGAGAGCATGGCGGAGCAGTACCTGGATATGACAGGCAGTGAGATTACCCATCGCTCGGACCGCTACACACACACGACAGAGAACAGAGTTTACGATCCGCCTTCATCCTCCGGTAGCAGCGGCTCGAGCAGCGGCTCGAGCAGAAGCTCAAGCGGGCATTCGCATTCCAGCGGAAAGTTCTGAGCGTCCTCAGTTCTCACTGCGGAACACAATGCCCGTATCCGGATCCATGGATTCCACAATGGCGAGGGAGTGGAGGTCGATTCCCAGCTCGCGAATGCGCTTTCCGCCGTCCTGAAAGCCCTTTTCGATCACCGCGCCCGCGCCCACGAGGGTGGCGCCGGCCTGACGAACGAGGTCGGAGAGCCCCAGAATTGCCTTGCCATTTGCAAGAAAGTCGTCGATGATAAGAATTTTATCCTCCGGAAGAAGAAATTTTCTGGAGACGACGATGTCGTTCGTGGTTTTATGGGTGAAGGACTCTACTCTGGCTGTGTAGACATCACCCGCGATATTTAAGGATTTTGATTTTTTGGCAAACACTACGGGACAGTGGAAGTAGCGGGCGGCGATGCAGGCGATCGCGATGCCCGAGGACTCAATGGTGAGTATCTTGGTGATCTCCCGGTCAGAGAACTGCCGCTTCAGCTCCTTTCCTATTTCCTCGAGAAGTGCAACATCAATCTGATGATTCAGAAAAGAATCTACCTTCAGAATATTTCCCTTTTCCACCTGTCCGCTTGTGCGGATCCGGTCCATCAAAAGCTTCATCTGCATAGCCTGCTCCATTCCTGCCGCTGTGGTCTGCGTGCTCAAATAAATTTTTCCTATTGTAGCATATGCGGGCGAAATTGTAAAAATTCAGAAAAGAAATACAGATCTGAAATGGAATGATATATTGTTGACAAAGTTTTGCGACGGTTATATAATTGCGCCAACTCCGACATTGATTGACATAAAAACGGAGAGATTTGGAAACTGTGGTAACAGCTGTGATATCGTTCCGGCAGAGCTGTCCGGAGGAGGGCCTGACATTGTTGATTGATAAGAGAATGCTTCTCCGGGAGGCAGAGGCCAGAGCGGCAGGACGCAGAAAGCAAGTATTGGAGGAAACGGAAATGGTTAAGAAGAGTGAAAAGAGCAGTGAGGCAGAGCTTAAGGCTGTGATGCCGAAGGGCAAGGCGACTCCGGCAAAGAAGGCGGGCACGGTGAAGAAGGCAAGTTCTGTCAGAGGGTCAGCGGGGGAGAGCGCAGAGAAGTCTGCCGGGAAGAAGACAACGACAAAGAAGACTGTGACAGCCGGAAAGCCGTCGGCGAAGAAGGCTGTGAAATACACGGTACTTATCGAGTATCAGGGAAGGCAGATCTCTGCAGAGGATGCGATGCAGGCAGCAGTGAAGGCCTATGAGGCGGAGCACAAAGACGTTGAGCTGAAGACCGTGGAACTCTACATCAAGCCGGAGGAGAACGCGGCGTACTATGTTGTAAATGGAGACGCTTCTCCGGAGTATCGCATCGCGCTCTGATATTTCAGCGCAGAGCTGTCGAAGGTACGGAATATTCAGAAGTATGGAATATTCATAAAGAATTCATGAGATAAAGCATCAGGCGGAGAGATTTGCTCTATGCCGGGTGCTTTTTTCTTGCTATAGTAGTTGATAGGAAACTATGGAGCGGCGACAGCCGGTCAGTCAGTAAAGGAGTGCTGTATGTATTACGATGATAAGATATGGCTTGCAAGCAGCGGGGAGGAGCCCTGTTACATACTTCCAAAGATGGTAAATCGTCACGGACTCATAGCCGGCGCAACGGGAACCGGAAAGACGGTCACGCTGAAGGTCCTGGCGGAGTCCCTCTCGGACGCGGGAGTCTCTGTTTTTCTATCAGATGTGAAGGGAGATCTTGCAGGGATGTGCAGGCCCGGCGCGGACAGCGCAGATATGCAGGCGCGTATCGCGCGCTTCGGTCTTCAAGACAAGGGCTTTTCCTATCGCGCCTATCCCACGGAGTTCTGGGACATACTCGGAAAAAAGGGGCTGGCGCTCCGCACGACTGTGTCCGAATTCGGTCCGCTGCTGTTCTCACGTCTTCTGGATCTGAACAAAATTCAGAGTGATCTTCTGGATGTGGTGTTTCGTATCGCGGATGAGGAGGGATTGCTGCTTCTTGACATGAAGGATCTTCACTCCATGCTGAACTATGTGGAGGATCATGCTGCCGATTACCGTCAGCGCTATGGAAACATAGGAAAGAACAGTATCGGCGCTATCATGCGGGCGCTGGTCGCGCTGGAGGGCAGAGGCGGAGAGCAGTTCTTCGGGGAACCCGCCCTGCAGATCGAGGACTGGTTCCGCACGGATGCAGAGGGCAGAGGCCTCATCAATATACTGGATTCCACCTCTCTCATCAATGATCCGACGATTTATGCGACCTTCATGCTATGGCTCATGACGGAGCTCTTTGAGAAGCTCCCCGAGGCGGGCGATCTGGAAAAGCCGAAGATCGTGTTCTTCTTTGATGAGGCGCATCTTCTCTTTGACAGCGCACCGAAGGCACTGCTGGAGAAGATTGAGCAGGTAGTGAAGCTCATACGTTCCAAGGGAGTGGGGATCTTCTTCATCACGCAGAATCCGGGCGACATTCCGGGAGGAGTGCTTGCGCAGCTCGGAAATAAGGTACAGCATGCGCTGCGCGCCTACACGCCGGCAGAACAGAAAGGGATACGCGCAGCGGCGGAGTCCTTCCGGAAGAATCCGGAATTTGATACGGCTGCGGCGCTTCAGGAGCTGAAGACCGCGGAGGCAGTCGTCTCCTTCCTGCAGGAGGACGGCGCTCCCTCCGTATGCCGTATTGCAAAGATACTGCCGCCTCAGTCACAGATAGGCGCACTGGATAAGGTCACGCAGCAGGCAACTGTGCTGACCAGCGACCTGTATGAGAAGTACGCAGAGAGTATAGACCGGGAGTCTGCCTATGAGCTGCTGCTTAGCAGATATGATCAGCAGGCCGCAGAGGAGGCAAAGCAGCGGGAGGAGGCGGAGGCTGCGAAGCAGGCCGCAAAGGATGCAGCAGCTGCGGAGAAGCTTGCTGCGCGGGAAGCAGCTGCCGCAGAGAAGCAGGCGGCAAGGGAGGCGGCTGCCGCGGAGAAGGCGGCAAGGCAGGCGGAGCTCAAGAAGAAGCGCACCATAGCTTCCATTGGCAACAGCGCTGTGGGTACCATAGGAAGAGAGGTCGGAAATCAGCTGGGCAAGAGTGTCGGCGGGAGCTTTGGCAAGAAGATCGGGGGAAATGTCGGCGCGAGTCTGGGGCGCGGTCTCCTGAAGACGCTGCTGAATCTGTGATTGCGCAGCGGGGGAGAGCTGTCGCGGGAGGACAGCATTTTCCATGTTTTTACATTTCGATTTCCGGGCTGCTGTGGTAAGATAGAGCTTATCGGATTTCGTTTCGGATTCTGATTCCGCATAGCTTCAGGCGATGACAGGAGGATGGAAGAAATGATAGAGCTTGGCATGGCAAATCGGGCGGCGGCAGCTTTGCTTGGAGCGGAGAGTACAGAGGTTCTGGTGCGCTCTGCGATGGAGGGTTCCATGGGACGGGTCTGGGTATATGTGACGGAGCATCCCTCCTTCTGTCTTGTGAGAGTGGGGCGCTTCTCCTACCTGCTGGGACTTCCGCCGCGGGGGGCAGCATCCATTGATCTCTACAACACACTCTGCACAGAGTGTGCGGACAGCAATATAACCGTGGAGCATGAGCGCTGGGGTCTGTGGCTGGAGAAACAGTTTCGCGGACGCTTCCGCACTCTGACCCGCTATGCACTGAATGTGCCGGAGCAGGGCTTTGATTCCGGAATCCTGCAGAAATATATCTCGGAGCTTCCGGAGGGCTTTGCACTGCGTCGCTTTGATGAGGCGCTTTACCGTCAGGCGCTCTCTGCAGAGTGGAGCGCGGATTTTGTGGCAAGCTTTGCAAATGAGCAGCAGTACCGGCAGTTTGGAATGGGCTTTGCAGTCATGCAGGGAGAGCGCATGGTCAGCGCCTGCTCAGCCTATGCTTTTTCCATGGGGATGATGGAGGTTGAAGTGGCGACGGAGCGCTCCTTCCGAAGACGGGGGCTTGCGTCGGCCGCTGCTGCGCGCTTTCTTCTTGATTGTATGGAGCACGGACTCAGACCGAACTGGGATGCAGCGAATCTCGCATCTGTAGGGCTTGCGGAGAAGCTGGGCTACAAGCTCCTCAGGGAGTATCAGATTTACCAGATTTCAGTGGACTGAGAAAGCACTTTACTTATAAGGGTGCTGCGGGTATAATTTAGTTAGGGTATTATGTGAACGGTTTTGTTTTTTAATTGCATATGGGCAGCACCTGGAATGTTCGACAATCTTACCAATTTTGAACCTGCAAATATATGACAGGGAGACCTTATTCCCGCTCGGATGTCAGGCCGCCGCGAGCGGAAGGCAGATGTTCGGGTGCGGTCACCCACCTGGCTATGCCAGGCGTCAATAAGTAAGACCGGCATTTTGGGGCTGCTTATTAAAATCAGGCAGCGTTTTTCGCTGCCTTTTTACATGAGTGAAATCCGTTCTGTCGGGTTCTGAAATATTTAGAGTAGAGAGGTCTCAGATGTTCAGTGAGAAGAATCGTCCGTATATCTCGTGGGGAGTGACAGCATTTTCTGTGATTGTGGCCGCCCTGCTGGTCTCCTTTCTGATCAATCGCTTTGGAGAGGTGAGCCGTTTTTTTGCTACTATCACGAAAATACTGATGCCGGTGATTTATGGCTTTGTCATGTCTTTTCTGATGGCGCCGACCTATAATGCAATCACCGGAACGCTCAGCGGCATGATTTCAGGAGAAACTGCGGCGGACAGAAAGCGCTGGAGCAGGCTCGGCGCGGAGGAGCAGGAGCGCAGAAGAAAATTTGGAGGTATGATCGCAAGATCTGTCGCGACGCTGCTCTGTGTGATCATTATCCTGGCGATACTCACGGCCTTAATCGCCATGCTCATTCCGCAGCTGATTCAGGGCGTGCGGGAGCTGATTCGGAACCTTCCTGAGAATGCGACCTCTGTGAGTGCGGTGATTCATTCCTCCTTCTTTGGGGGAGATGAGGAGATGGAGAGCATGGTGCTCAGCATCTACGATCAGATCTACAGCACGCTGGACAATTGGATCACCAGCGATTTCATGCCAAATCTGAATAAATATATCTCTCAGATGACAGATGGCGTGGTGAAGATACTGGCAGTCTTAAAGAACTTCTTTATCGGACTCATTGTCATGGCCTATGGTCTGAATATGAAGGATCTGCTCTCTGCGCAGACCAAGAAAATGATCTATGCTTTTTTTCCTATCAGAGTTGCGAATGATATCATCACGGAGGCCCGCTTTGTCAAGTCGGTGTTCTCAAATTTCATCGTCGGAAAGATCATAGATTCTGTCATTATCGGCATTATCTGCTACATCTGTATGAGCTTCATGAAGATGCCGTACACTCTGCTGATCAGCGTATTTGTAGGGGTGACGAATGTGATTCCCTTCTTTGGGCCCTTTATCGGTGCGATCCCGAGTGCGCTGATTCTGCTCATGACCTCGCCCTTTTATGTACTGCAGTTCTGTATTTTCATTCTGATCCTGCAGCAGTTTGACGGGAATATTCTGGGCCCCAGGATACTCGGTTCGACGACCGGCGTGTCCAGCTTCTGGGTGCTCTTTTCCATTCTCTTTTTCGGAGGAATCTGGGGAATCGTCGGTATGGTCGTGGGAATTCCGACCTTTGCAGTGATCACGCGGCTTACAGAACGGCTCATACGGCACCGCCTCGCGCGGAGAAAGCTGCCGGTTGAGACGGAGCACTATGCAGAGCTCGATTCCATAGAGAAGGAAAGCTTTGAGTTCCACTACAGAGAGAAGCTCTGAGTAAATGACGGAACAGCGGCAGAGAAATGCGCCTGTACCAGGGCGTGCGGCAGGACGGGCAGCGGTTTGCAATCGAGCGCAAAGTGGTATATAATCGTTCCGTTATCGGGAAATACGGCGAAAGCCATAAAATAATAAGAAGAGGCGGTAGTTTTATGACCTTACTTGAAAACTGGAGAGTCAAAGCGTACGGAGACGGCACGAATGAGCAGCAGAAGGAAGTGCTCTGGAAGGAATATTTCATCGTGGAGAAGGGGATTTACGAGAAGCTTCTCACAGATGTTTCTAGGGTGGAGCAGGGCTCGGTGAAGGCGCTCGCGGAGAAATACAGCACGGACGTGCAGACCATGACTGGCTTCCTGGACGGAATCAACGACAGTCTGAAGGAGGCAAATCCCATTGAGACCATGGAAGAGGATACCGAGGTAAGGCTTGCAATTGATCCGGAGAAACTCTATTACAATATGGTGGAGGCGAAGGCGAGCTGGCTCTACGGTCTCCCGCAGTGGGATGCAATACTCACAGAGGAGAGACGGAAGGAGCTCTATAAGGAGCAGAAGGCAAGCGGAACCATAAGAAAGCCGCATAAGATCGGCAGAAATGATCCCTGTCCCTGCGGCTCGGGAAAGAAATACAAGCACTGCTGCGGAAAGAATGCCTGAGTACCCCCTGGGGGCGACAGACGGGCCAGGGCAGGCTTTGCGGTGACTGAATCCGGGGGAAGGAGCGAGCGATGGAGGCTTATACGAGCTTTGCACGGGTCTATGACCTGTTCATGGATAATGTTCCTTATGACGAGTGGTGTCAGCAGCTTTTGAAGATCTTTCATGAGCACGGGATCGAGAGCGGCATTGTAGCGGACCTCGGCTGTGGAACCGGAAGCCTCACAGAGCTGCTCGCGGCAAAGGGCTTTGACATGATAGGCATAGACAATTCCGAGGATATGCTGGAGATTGCCCTTGAGAAGAAGGTGGAGAAGGGACAGAATATTCTGTATCTCTGTCAGGATATGCGTTCCTTTGAGCTCTATGGAACCTGCCGTGCCATTGTGAGCCGCTGCGATGCAGTGAATTATCTCACTGGAACAGATGAGCTGCTCTCGCTGTTCCGTCTGGTGAATAATTATCTGGATCCGGAGGGGATCTTTGTCTTCGACTGCAATACCGTGCACAAGTATGAGACCGTGCTTGCGGACAATACAATCGCGGAGAACCGGGAGCTCGGCAGCTTTATATGGGAGAATTCCTATGACCCGGATACAAGAATCAATGAGTACGATCTGACCCTCTATATCCGTGAGGAGAAGGAAGCAGATCCGAGGTTCCGCCGCTTTACAGAGACCCATTTTCAGCGGGCCTATACTATAGAGGAGCTGAAGACGGCAGCCACTGCTGCGGGTCTTCTATGGCTGGATTGTGTTGATGCAGACACCATGGTTATGCCGGACAGCGGCACAGAGCGTCTCCTGATCACGCTGGGAGAGCATGGTAAGACGCCGGAGCTCTGATCGTTCAGGTGACGAAAGAACCTTTTTTGATATCATACAGCGGATGGCTGGCAGCTGATGAAAAGCAGCTGCCAGCTGCCGCCTTACAGGATAAATACATGAATGATTATATGGTAAGAGCATTTGCTGCGGAGGGGATGATACGCGCATTTGCGGTTACGAGCCGGGAGCTCGTGGAGGAAGCCAGAAGCATCCACAACACCAGCCCCGTTGTAACTGCTGCACTGGGACGTCTGCTGACAGCGGGCGTGATCATGGGCAGTATGATGAAGGACGAGAGGGATCTTATCACGCTAAAGATCGACGGCGATGGACCAATGGGCGGCCTGCTGGTCAGCGCGGACTGCCGCGGCAATGTGAAGGGGTACCCGTATGAGCCGGCGGTCGTGATTCCTGCAAACGCAAAGGGAAAACTGGATGTCGCAGGGGCAGTCGGACGCGGAACGCTCACCGTGATCTCAGATCTCGGACTGAAGGAGCCCTACGTGGGGCAGGTGGAGCTCATTTCGGGAGAAATTGCGGAGGATCTGACCTATTATTATGCGAACAGCGAGCAGATACCCTCAAGTGTGGGGCTCGGTGTACTGATGAATCGGGAGAACACGGTGAACTGTGCCGGAGGCTTTCTGATTCAGCTCATGCCCGGCTGCCCGGAGGAGCTCACAGAGAGGCTTGAGGACAGATTGCGCGGTGTAGATTCCGTCACGCACTTTTTGCGGGAGGGAAAGACACCTGAGGATATGCTCTCTGTTATTCTGGAAGATATGGAGCTTCAGATTCCAGAAAAGCTGCCCTGTCGCTATTCATGCAGCTGCAGTCGTGAGAGAGTGGAGAAAGCTCTGCTTACCGTAGGAGAGAAGGAACTTCAGAGTATGATAGATGAGGGGAAGGCGGTGGAGCTGAGCTGTCACTTCTGTAAGAAGAAGTACAGTTTCTCTATCGAGGAGCTTCATACCATGCTTCTTGAGAGCAGGCACTGAGGTCACGGACTCGCCTGAAAATGAAAGCTCTGGTTCTGAACGGGACAGCATTTATTGTGCTGTCCCGTTGCTGTGCTCATAGGACTGCGGATGCTTCATAAGCCAGCGCATATATCCCAGGGTATATCGCTCCCCGTGCTCGCTCAGCATGATGAGCAGAGTCTCAAGCAGCGCTCTGGTATCCGGGTGCAGGCGGGAGCTCTCGCTTCTGTCCCTGTAGTATTGCAGCGGTGTGCTGTCGCTGTAGTTCGGGCCGTTGTAGACCTTTGAGGCTGCAATGCGGTCGCAGACCATCTCCAGCACATAGCGGAGCGGCATCTTCACGCCCTCCCATTCCCGGGTCTTTGGATTGATGTCCATCCAGTACTCGTAGTGATGGAGATTTCTTCCCTTGTGATGCAGCCATGCGGCGGAGTAACCTAAGGTATTCCTTTCCACAGCATTTGGGCTGCGATCCCCCTGGTAGTAGTGCACGCCGGTAAGAAACTCGATTGGGCTGTACTTAGAGAGATCGTGCAGCAGGCCCTGTCTCAGAAGTCCAAGCTTGAAGCAGAGATCCATGACGGTCAGCTTGTGAATGGAAATGGTGATGAAGTGGTGAAAAACGTTGTGAAATTTCATGAGATACTCCAGACTGTCAAAATTGTTTGACACATTATTTTTTTCGTGTTATTGTGAATTTGGCTACAGAGGTCTGCAAGTCAATTCATTATTTTCGGAGGAATTTGTGTTATGAGCAAGGGTACAGTCAAGTGGTTTAATAATCAAAAGGGTTATGGATTTATTTCAGACGAGAAGGGCGGCGATGTATTCGTTCACTACTCCGGACTGAATATGGAAGGCTATAAAACCCTTGATGAAGGCGCTGCGGTGGAATATGATATCATAGACGGCGCAAAGGGACCGCAGGCAGTCAATGTAAGCGTAGTCAAATAAACAGTGTCCACTGAGCCACGGAGAGATCCGTGGCTTTTTTAATTGTACAGGAAATCCCTGTGGATTTCCTGTTTGGGCTACTTCTGAGCTTTCCCGTCATTGCTGCAAAATCCAAGCTCAGAGAGTGCTGCACCTGTGTAATTCAGCCAGAAACCGGGCGCAGTGTTTTCAAGCAAATCCTGACTCAGCCGAAGATAGGGTCTGCCGCGCGGATTCTCCCGGAAGAGAGTCGCCTCTGCCGGAGCTTCACACAGCAGCGGCATAAAAAGTCCCTCTGCCGGCACACAGGCATGTTCCGCCTTCGCCCGGACCTTTGCCGAGCGATCGACAAACTCCGCCAGACTTTTGTGAATGGCTTTATTCTCCAGAGGGAGATAGTAGTAGTCTCTGTAGTTTGTAAAATAGTGTCGGAGTGTTCCGTGAAAAAGCGGAATACGGAGACTTAGAGCATTGTCCTTGAGAGAGAGCTCTGCCTGAAAGCCGGCTGCTTCAAGCAGCTGGCGCACAGAAACCGGGATCCGGCTGTCTGTGTGAAAATGAAGCAGCAGGGCAGTCTCATCTACGGAGACAGAGAGCTCCTGAGGCGCACTCTGAAAGAAATCCCGGTAGGAGAGGAGGGAGAGAAGCTGCGGAAGGTTCATGATATCCTCCTCGTTGTGCAGAAGAAGCTGCTGCAGCAGGGCAGTCTCCGGTGTGACTAGCCAGTGCTCGTAGACAGAGATCAGCTCAGCTCCGCTGAAGCGGTCTGTGCGGGAGATGGACAGGAATTCCTCCATGCGCTTCTGGTTCATGCGCTCCGTGCCGAGAAGCTTGCGGAAGGGGCGAACTGCGCGGTAGAGATCCAGACTCTGTATTTCGTCGAGGGGACAGCCCATGCCGTACTGCGACGCACAGCGGGAGAGAAAGGGCAGATCAAAGCTGTCTCCGTTATAGTGGATGAGGATGCGAAAGTCTTTTGCAAAATCAAAGAAGCTGCGCAGGCATTCTTCCTCCGCAGACAGACTGTCTGCAAACCACTGACGCAGCATCCAGCCGCTCTTCTCCGCATAAGAAAGAGCGCCGATCATGTAGATCTGCGCATTTGCCGGGGACAGTCCCGTAGTCTCTATGTCAAGAAACAGAAAATCCTCCAGAACGCCGAGCTTTCTTATGGGGTAGTCAAATATCACTGCTTCCGGTATCTGAAAGAGCTGCATCTTCATCCCTCCAGTCCTCCTCAGTATACCTCTTCGTTGTCAGATTGGAAAGGCTGTGATAAACTTCAGGGAAGTGTATTACAGCTGTTCAGGCTGATCTGGAGGACGCAATGATTTCATATATCAGAGGAACACTGGCTGAGACTCAAGGATCGCTGATCGTGGTCGAGGCGGGTTCTGTCGGTGTCAATATCAATGTGCCGCTGTCGCTTGTCGAGGGGCTGCCGTCTGTCGGAGAGGAGGTCACGATCTATACCTGCCTCAGAGTGACGGATGATGCGCTCACGCTGTACGGCTTTGGTTCACGGAATGATCTGGAGATGTTCCGCCAGCTTCTGAATGTAAGCGGCATCGGACCGAAGGGTGCACTGGGGCTGCTCTCTGTGCTGACGCCGGATGAACTTCGCGTTGCAGTGGTGACGGGGGATGCCAAGGCTCTCACGAGGGCGCCGGGTGTCGGAGCAAAGACGGCACAGCGCATCATACTCGACTTAAAGGACAGAGTATCTCTGGATGAGCTCTCCTATATGTCGGAGCAGAGCGGAGGGGCGGCAGCATCATCCACGTCCCAGAGCGCACAGGCACAGCGGGAGGCGATCGAGGCTCTGGTGCAGCTCGGTTACGCGCCGACAGAGGCAGCGCGGGCGGTGCGGAAGGTGGAGAACAGTTCCGCCATGGATGCGGAGGCGATCTTAAAGGCTGCGCTGAAGGGCTTTCATTTCTGAAAAATTCAGAGCTGCTGCGGGATATCGTGTGAATGTACGGAAAGAGAGAGATGGAACGAAAAATTATAAGCACCGAAGTGGTGAAGGAGGAGGCGAGGCTTGAGCAGAGCTTAAGACCCCGTCTTTTGAAGGACTACATCGGGCAGACAAAGCTGAAATCCATACTGAAGATTTATATTGAGGCGGCCAGGGGACGGGGGGAGTCCCTGGATCATGTGCTCTTTTACGGTCCGCCGGGACTTGGAAAGACTACGCTTTCCGGTATTATAGCCGCGGAGATGGGAGTCAATATGAAGGTGACCTCCGGGCCTGCGATTGAGAAGCCGGGGGAGATGGCCGCGATTTTAAACAATCTGCATGAGGGAGATGTGCTCTTTGTCGATGAGATTCACCGCCTGAACCGTCAGGTGGAGGAGGTTCTTTACCCGGCGATGGAGGATTTTGCCATTGATATTATGATAGGTAAGGAAGCCGGGGCGAGAAGCATACGCCTGGATCTTCCGCACTTTACGCTGGTGGGCGCGACGACGCGGGCGGGACTTCTGTCCGCACCACTCAGAGATCGCTTTGGTGTGGTGCAGAGACTTGAGTTTTATTCGGAGGCCGAGCTTGAGGAGATCGTACGACGCTCTGCGGCAGTGCTCGGTGTGGAGATAGATCCCGCGGGCTGTAAGGAGATTGCGAGGCGAAGCCGCGGAACACCCCGCCTTGCGAATCGCCTGCTGAAGCGGGTCAGAGACTTTGCGGAGGTGAAGTACGAGGGTATCATCACCCGGGAGGCTGCGGATTACGCGCTTGACACTCTGGATGTGGACAAGCTTGGCCTGGACAATGGGGACAGAAGCATTCTGCTCATGATGATAGAGAAGTTCGGAGGCGGGCCGGTGGGGCTGGATACCCTCGCAGCGGCGCTGGGAGAGGATGCCGGAACCCTGGAGGATGTGTATGAGCCGTATCTGCTTATGAACGGGCTCATTATGCGCACTCCGCGCGGCCGCGTGGCGACAGCGCGCGCGTACCGCCATCTTGGGATCAGTCCGGATAAACAGGAGTGAAAGTATGAAG
The DNA here is from genome assembly GCA_003014445.1 of Fusobacterium naviforme. GTDB lineage: Bacteria > Bacillota > Clostridia > Lachnospirales > Lachnospiraceae > Moryella > Moryella indoligenes. The sequence goes on from PYGH01000002.1 coordinate 23,642, forward strand.
GAAATCAGAAAAAATGACGCAGAGCTTAAGGAACAGCCTGCGGTTGATGTTGTAATTGACGGAAAGGTGATTCCTCTCTCCGGCGGAGAGACAGAGTATCTGCAGCGCGTTGCGGGATATCTGGACGGGAAGATCTCAGAGCTGAAGCGCTCGCAGCAGTACGGGCACCAGAATGCGGAGCAGCGCTCCATGACTCTCAGTCTGAATCTTGCGGATGACTGTATGCACGCGAGGGATGAGCTGCAGAGGCTGAAGTCAGAGTCGGAGGCTCATGAGTCGGAGGTCTATGTACTGAAGCGGGAGCTCGTGGAAAAGCGCATCGAGACAGAGCGCATGAAGGAGCGTCTCACTGCTTCAGAGGAAGCACGGAAGGAGATCGCAAAACAGCTGTATGAACTCTCAGGGCAGCGTAAGAAAGTCGAAGAGCAGGCGCAGGAGCTTGACAGGCTCCGGGAGAGGCTTCAGCAGGCAGAGCAGCGCGCAAAAGAGCTGAAGACACGCGCAGACGCACTGGAACAGGAGGTCAATGAGCTCCTTGAAAAATAAGAGAAGGATTCCGGAGCTTCTGGCTCCGGCCGGATCGCCGGAGAGCCTGAGAGCGGCAGTGAATGCGGGCGCGGACGCAGTCTATATCGGTGGAAAACGCTATGGCGCACGCGCCTATGCAGAGAATCCGGATGAGGACAGTCTGATCGATGCAATTCATTATGCGCACCTGCATTCCGTCCGCGTGCATCTCACAGTGAATACACTGATGAAGGAAACGGAGCTTCAGGGACTCCCGACTTATATGGCGCCTTATTATGAGGCGGGACTGGATGCCGCGATTGTACAGGATGCGGGAGCCTTTTCACTTCTGCACAGCTGTTTTCCTCTGCTTCCGCTGCATGCCAGCACGCAGACTACGGTGACGGGGCCGGAGAGCGGGCTCTTCTGGAAGCAGCTTGGAGCAGTCAGGCTCATTCCCGCGCGGGAGCTGAGTCTTGAGGAAATTAAGGAGATCAAACAGGTGACGGGGCTGGAGGTGGAGACCTTTGTGCATGGTGCTCTCTGCTTCTCCTATTCGGGGCAGTGTCTCATGAGCAGTCTGATCGGCGGCCGCAGCGGAAACCGGGGACGCTGTGCACAGACCTGCCGTCTCCCTTACGCTGCACACCAGGACGGAAAGAAACTGAACAGGGGAGAGGAGCGCTATCTGCTGAGCTGTCGTGATCTCTGCAGTCTGGATCTCATTCCGGCTCTGATTGAGGCCGGGATAGACAGCTTTAAGATTGAGGGGCGGATGAAGAGCCCGCGCTATACCGCCGGCGTCGTGTCAATATGGCGGCACTACCTGGATCTCTACCGGAAGGAGGGACGCGAGGGCTTTCATGTAGAACCAGGGGACAGGCGGCGGCTTCTGGATCTCTTTGACCGGGGCGGACAGACGGAGGGTTACTATTTTCAGCACAACGGAAGGGATATGCTTGCACTGCGGGAGAAGCCTGCCTTCCGGGAGGGCAATCAGGAGCTGAATGAGGAGCTGGATCACAGCTTTGTGAATGCACGGCTGCAGCTGCCCATACAGGGAAATGCGCGCTTTGCTGCGGGAGAGGAGATGCGGCTCTCGCTCCGCTGTACGCTGCCGGATGGCTCAGAGTGCGGAGCTGCAGTCTGCGGAGCTGTGCCTGAGCCCGCAAAAAAGATGGAAGCTACGGAAGAGGAGCTGCGCGCGAGGCTCAATAAGACCGGTGACACAGACTTTTATTTTGAGCGGCTGGACATTTCTCTTCAGCCGGGACTCTTCCTCCCGGTCGGACAGATCAATGCCTTGCGTAGAGAGGCGATTGCTGCGCTGCGGAATCGGATACTCTCGCGCAGCGAGAGAGCGGCCGTGCCGCCCGGGGAGCCGTATGTGCGTTTCCCTGTGCTGCCGGGGAACTGTGAAGCAGAAGCGGAGCGAACTGCGGAGGACAGAAGGGAAGAGAGAAGACGCACGCTTCATGTGAGCTGCGAGACGGAGGAACAGCTCGAGTCCTGCCTGCGCTCCGGAGCCTTTGATGAGCTGAGCTTTGAGGCGGATGCTGTTCCTGCGGAGCGCTGGATGCACTATGTCCGTGAGCTGCATCGGCAGAATAAGCGGGCGCTGCTTGCGCTGCCAGCAATCTTTCGGAGTGAGGCATATCACTACTTTCGGGACAGAGAGCGCTGTCTTTTGGAGACGGGTTTTGACGGCTTTCTGATCCGCTCCCTGGAGGAGCCGGGCTTTCTCCGACGCTGCTTTGATCAGGCGGGGCGGGAGCTCCCGGCACTGTACTATGACTTTCAGGTTTACGCAATGAACCGCCGTGCCGCACTGCTTTTTAAGGCGCATGGCGCTCACCGTCTCACGCTTCCCGTGGAGCTGAATGCGGCAGAGCTCAGGCTTCTGAACTGCGAGGACAGTGAGCTTGTGGTGTCCGGGCGGCTGCCGATGATGGTCACTGCGCAGTGTCTTAAGAAGACACTGAAGGGCTGCGATCACAGACCGGGTATGCTCACGCTTAAGGACAGACGCGGCATGGAAATGCCTGTGAAGAATCATTGCAGCTACTGCTGTAATGTGATTCTGAATGCAGAGCCACTGAGTCTCACGGGACTTCGCGCCGAGGTGGAGCGGCTGAATCCTGTTTCCGTGCGGGTGCTGCTCACAACGGAATCTGCGGCGGAGACAGAGCGTATCCTCACCGGATGCCGGGAAGCTTTTATTTATGGAAGAGACTGTGCGGAGCCCTATCCGAGCTATACCCGCGGTCACATGAGGCGTGGGGTGGAGTAGAGCGCAGACAGGGACGGACAGCATTACCCGCATACTGTCACGCTTAATGCCACAGTGATTATACGGCAGAAACAGAAAGAACAGTTGAGTTAGAACTGCGACAGGTATATACTGGGGAAGTGTTATGAGGCATTTTTATCCCTTTGTCTCAGAGTCGAAAAAAGCAGACGGAATAGAACAAGGTCACGCAGGAGGAATTGCAATGGTCGAAGCAACGAGCTGCGGTGGCGTGGTGATTTTTCACGGAAAGATTCTTCTTCTCTATAAGAATTACCGAAACCGCTATGAAGGGTGGGTGCTGCCGAAGGGAACCGTGGAGGCGGGCGAGACGCACGAGCAGACAGCGCTCCGGGAGGTGAAGGAGGAGACCGGCGTCAGCGCAAGAATTATCGAATATGTCGGAAAGAGCGAATATACTTTCAATGCGCAGTCCGAAGTAATAGATAAAAATGTGCACTGGTATCTGATGAGTGCAGACAGCTACTACAGCAAGCCGCAGCGGGAGGAGTATTTTCAGGATTCCGGTTATTATAAGTATCATGAGGCCTGGCACCTTTTGAAGTTTGCAAATGAGCGGCTGATGCTGGAAAAGGCCTATGCGCGTTATCAGGAGCTGAAGAAAAGCAGGCTGTGAGCGGCAGCCCGCTGTGTGAAAAGGCTTTTGAAGATAAACACAAGAGGAGTAAGGATATGATAAAACTGGAACGCACCACAGTAATGAATCTCGAAAATGCGTTGCGCGGCGCCAGAAATCCCATGAATTCATGGGCACGGACGGACAGCAGCTACGATGAGGACGGAAATTATGTGCTCGGCCCGAACGACATGAGTCTCGCGATGCGTCTCAGGAAGGCGGGGACGGATCACAGAAAATACCTGCGCCAGGTCTTTGTCTCGGTGGATATCACAGCGCCTCTCTACTGGTGGAAGGAATACGACACCTACAAGGTCGCAACCGTTGCGAATTCCTGCTCCACCATGCACAAAATCCATTCCAAGCCCTTCGAGGCGGACGATTTCTCTCATGATCAGCTCACAGAGGCAGGGGAGAAGGCGCTGAGTGCCATGCTCATGACGCTGGAGGCGCTTCGGAAGGAGTTCGTGGAGAGCAAGGACAAGAGCGCCTGGTACAGCATGATACAGCTTCTGCCGGAGGGCTACAATCAGCTCAGAACCTGCACGCTGAACTACGAGACGCTCATCAATATCTACTTTGCAAGACGGAATCACAAGCTGAATGAGTGGCACAGCTTCTGCGACTGGATCCTTACCCTTCCCTATGCGAGGGAGCTGATTCTGGGGCTTGAGGACGGCATAGATGCGGAGGACGGCCTGTGAATCTGATTGTTGCCGTGGATAAAAACTGGGCAATCGGAAAGGATAATCACCTGCTGGTGAAGATTCCGCGGGATCAGAAGCTTTTTCTGGAGGAGACACTCGGGCACACGCTCATCATGGGGCGCAGAACCTTTGAGTCTCTGCCAGGGGCGCAACCGCTCTACGGAAGAAATCACATCGTGCTGTCGGGCGATGCAGGCTTTTCGCCGAAAGGGGTCGCAGTGTGCAGATCCGTGGATGAGGTGCTTCAGATGGTCTCAGATCTTCCGGACAGTGAGCTTTTCGTCGCGGGAGGGGAGGAGATATACCGCCTCTTTCTTCCCTACTGCGAGACGGCGGATGTCACCATGGTCGATTACAGCTACGATGGCGATCGCTTCTGTCCGAATCTCGATGAGAATGAAGAGTGGAAGCTGGAGCGGGAGAGTGAGGAGGAGACATATTTCGATCTTGCCTTCTCCTTTCGGCGTTATAAAAGATGTATGGGCGGCCTGAGACGCCCGAGAACGGAGGGATAACAGTATGTACCGGATTCTTAAGAAGGAGAAGCTCGCCGAAAAAATCTGGCTCATGGATGTTCAGGCGGACCGCCTCGCGAAGAAATGTCTTCCGGGCGAGTTCCTGATCGTCAAAATTGATGCCGTTGGAGAGCGGATACCGCTGACCATCTGTGATTACAACAGAGAGACCGGCATCGTCACCATCGTCTTTCAGGAGGTTGGCGCAAGTACCTACCGCATGGCGAGAGAGCTGAATGAGGGAGATGCCTTCCAGGATGTTGTGGGCCCTCTCGGACGACCCAGCGAGCTCACGGAGAAGAGTGAGGCAGAGCTTCAGAAGATGCACATACTCTTTGTAGCGGGCGGTGTCGGAACGGCACCTGTCTATCCCCAGGTCAAGTGGCTGAAGGAGCACGGCGTGGCTGCGGATGTGGTGCAGGGCTCCAAGAATAAGGATCTTGTGATTATGGAGAGGGAGATGCGGGAGGTCTGCGGAGATCATCTCTTCATCACAACGGATGATGGCTCCTACGGTTTTCACGGCATGGTGACCGCAAAGGTTGAGGATCTTGTGAAGAACGAAGGGCGTCACTACGATCTCTGCGTGGCAATTGGCCCCATGATCATGATGAAATTTGTCGCAAAGCTCACGAAGGAGCTCGGCATCCCGACGATTGCCAGTATGAACCCGGTGATGGTGGACGGCACGGGAATGTGTGGAGCCTGTCGTCTGATTGTCGGCGATGAGGTAAAGTTTGCCTGTGTAGACGGTCCGGAATTTGATGCTCATCTCGTGGACTTTGATCAGGCAATGAAACGCTCCGGAATGTACCAGACAGAGGAGGGGAGAGCCTTCTTAAAGGCACAGGAGGGGGACACGCACCACGGCGGATGCGGAAACTGCGGAGGTGAAGCGTAATGGATATGATGAAGAAGATTCCGGTTACGGAGCAGGAGCCGCTGGTTCGCGCAAAGAATTTCAAGGAGGTGTGCCTCGGTTACAGTGAGGAGGAGGCGGTCGCAGAGGCGGCGCGCTGCCTGAACTGTAAAAATCCACGCTGTGTCGCAGGATGTCCGGTATCGATCGATATCCCGGCTTTTATCCAGGCGGTGAAGGAGAGAGAGTTTGAGAGAGCGGCGCAGATCATTGCAGAGAGCTCCGCGCTTCCGGCAGTCTGCGGGCGCGTGTGCCCTCAGGAGACCCAGTGCGAGGGCGTCTGTGTGCGCGGCATCAAGGGCGAGGCGGTTGCCATCGGGAAGCTGGAGCGCTTCGTCGCTGACTGGGCGAGAGAGCATAAGGTTGTCTTTGAGAACAGGGCGGAGAAGAAGGGGCAGAAGGTTGCAGTCATTGGTTCCGGTCCCGCAGGTCTGACCTGCGCGGGAGATCTCGCAAAGCTCGGCTATGAGGTCACGATATTCGAGGCCCTGCATGAGCCGGGCGGCGTGCTGGTTTACGGCATTCCGGAGTTCCGTCTGCCGAAGGACAGCGTTGTCGCACACGAGGTGGATAATGTCAGAAAGCTTGGCGTGAAGATTGAGACCGATACGATCATCGGAAAATCCGTGTCCATTGATGAGCTGATGGATGAGGAGGGCTATGATGCAGTGTTTATTGGCTCCGGCGCCGGACTGCCGATGTTCATGAATATTCCGGGAGAGACTGCGAGCGGCGTCTTTTCTGCAAATGAGTTCCTCACAAGAAATAACCTGATGAAGGCATTCCGCGAGGATTATGATACCCCGATTCACTGCGGAAAGAAGGTCGCTGTTGTCGGCGGCGGAAACGTTGCGATGGATGCCGCGAGAACGGCACTGCGCCTTGGCGCAGAGACCCACATCATTTACAGAAGAAGTGAGGCGGAGCTTCCTGCAAGAGTCGAGGAGGTGCATCACGCGAAGGAAGAGGGGATCATCTTTGATCTTCTCACCAATCCGACCGAGATTCTTACGGATGAGAAGGGCTGGGTGAAAGGGATACGCGTCATCCACATGGAGCTCGGAGAGCCGGATGCCAGCGGCAGAAGGCGTCCCGTTCCGATCAAGGGGAGCGAGGAGGAGATTGAGGTCGATACGGTCATCATGGCGCTCGGAACCTCCCCGAACCCGCTGATTTCCTCCACAACCAAGGGTCTGGATACGACACGCAAGGGCTGCATTGTCGCAGAGGAGGCAAGCGGTCAGACCACGAGAGAGGGCGTGTTTGCCGGAGGAGATGCCGTGATCGGCGCGGCGACGGTCATTCTTGCTATGGGCGCAGGCAAGACAGCCGCACAGGGGATTGATGCATATCTCAGGAAGAAAGCAGAGAACGCAGATTGATTTCGGTCTGCTCTGAATCTGAATTTTTTTGAACATCTGTCAGATAAGCGGCATAAAAGCTGCAGTCCGGAGATTGTTTTTTTATCGGCAATGCAGTATACTACAATTGTTGTTAATGTTTTATCAATTTTCTCATTGCGGCGATGCCGCAGCAAGGATGTACTCACAGAGCACAGAGGAGGATACAGCGAAATGAGCAAGTTGGATTTAAGCAGATATGGCATCACGGGAACCACCGAGATCGTACATAACCCGTCCTATGAGTTTCTCTATGAGGAGGAGACGAAGGCGGGGCTTGAGGGCTTTGATAAGGGCCAGCTCACGGAGCTCGGAGCAGTCAATGTCATGACGGGGGTATATACCGGCCGCTCTCCCAAGGATAAATTTATCGTCATGGACGAGCAATCGAAAAACACCGTGTGGTGGACCTCCGAGGAGTATAAGAACGACAATCATCCTGCCTCTGAGGAGACCTGGGAGGTTGTGAAGAAGATCGCGCAGAAGGAGCTCTCCGGGAAGAGACTCTTTGTTGTTGATGCCTACTGCGGTGCAAACAAGGACACGCGTATGGCAGTGCGCTTCATCGTGGAGGTCGCATGGCAGGCTCACTTCATCCGCAATATGTTTATCAAGCCGAGCGAGGAGGAGCTGAAGTGCTTTGAGCCGGATTTTGTGGTCTACAACGCTTCCAAGGCGAAGGTTGAAAACTACAAGGAGCTGGGTCTGAACTCTGAAACAGCAGTTGTCTTCAACATCTCCAGCCGTGAGCAGGTCATCATCAACACCTGGTACGGCGGTGAGATGAAGAAGGGCATCTTCTCCATGATGAACTACTACCTGCCGCTGAAGGGCATCGCCGCGATGCACTGTTCCGCAAACACGGATATGGACGGAAAGAACACAGCTATCTTCTTTGGACTCTCCGGAACTGGAAAGACCACGCTCTCCACGGATCCCAAGCGTCTTCTGATCGGGGATGATGAGCATGGCTGGGATGACAGCGGTGTCTTCAATTTTGAGGGCGGCTGCTATGCAAAGGTTATCAATCTTGATAAGGAATCTGAGCCGGATATCTACAATGCAATCCGCCGCGATGCCCTGCTGGAGAATGTCACTGTCGATGCAGAGGGAAAGATTGACTTCAGCGACAAGAGCGTCACGGAGAATACACGCGTGTCCTATCCGATTGACCATATTGAGAAGATCGTGAAGCCGATTTCCCACGGCCCGGAGGCGAAGAACGTGATTTTCCTCTCCGCGGACGCGTTTGGTGTGCTTCCGCCGGTATCCATCCTTACTCCGGAGCAGACGAAGTACTACTTCCTGTCCGGCTTCACGGCGAAGCTTGCGGGAACCGAGCGCGGAATCACCGAGCCGACTCCGACCTTCTCCGCCTGCTTTGGTCAGGCCTTCCTGGAGCTGCATCCCACGAAGTATGCGGATGAGCTCGTGAAGAGAATGGAGAAGAGCGGTGCGAAGGCTTATCTTGTGAACACCGGCTGGAACGGAAGCGGGAAGAGAATCTCCATCAAGGATACCCGCGGCATCATCGATGCAATTCTGAATGGGGATGTCAATAAGGTTCCGACCAAGAAGATACCGTACTTTAACTTTGAGGTTCCGACAGAGCTTCCGGGGGTTGACACCAATATTCTCGACCCGAGGGATACTTATGCGGATGCTTCCGAGTGGGAGAAGAAGGCAGAGGATCTTGCACAGAGATTTGTGAAGAACTTTAAGAAGTACGAGGGAAATGACGCCGGCAAGGCGCTGGTCTCCGCCGGCCCCAGCCTGTAATTTCCCTGCGCTGCACCGCAGCATAAGACAGTATTGGAAAGACAGGGAGAGTGCTCTTTTGGGTGCTCTCCCTGTATGACTACGGAGGTAAGCTATGCGTATCGTATTTTCTCTTCTCATGGACAATACGCCGGGCGTTCTGAGCCGGATCGCGGGGCTCTTTACGCGCCGCGGCTACAATATTGAGAGCATCACAGCGGGCGTCACAGCAGATCCGCGCTACACGAGAATGACAGTGGTCTCCTCCGGCGATCACGAGGTCCTGGAGCAGATCGAAAAGCAGATCCGTAAGCTTGAGGATGTGCGGGATATCAAGCGCCTTGACGAGAAAGAGAGCGTGTTCCGCGAGCTTATCATGATCAAGATCAGGGCAAATGCCAGTCAGAGGGAGGCAGTTCACGCAGTGGTCTCCATCTTCCGTGCAAGTATTGTGGATGTTGGCAGGGACTCCCTCACAATCATGCTGACCGGAGACCAGGCGAAGCTGGATGCACTGATCAATCTGCTGGATGAGTATGAGATACTGGAGCTCGCGCGGACAGGTCTGACAGGTCTCTCCCGCGGTACGAAGGATGTGCGCTTCCTTCCCTGACCCCTTGTAATTTCTGCTATAAAAAGCTACAATGCATTCTGTGACATTTTGTAAATTATGTAAAACGGAGGTTGCAATATGAGTCATTCTAATGATTCAGCGGCGGCCCGGAGAATTCGCGAGGTTCTCGATGAGAACAGCTTCGTAGAGCTCGGTGCCTACGTCACTGCGCGAAGCACAGACTTCAATCTTGCGGAACAGAAGACGCCGCGAGACGGAGTCGTGACCGGGTATGGAACCATCGACGACAGGCTGGTGTATATCTACAGCCAGGATCCGGCGGTGCTTGGCGGCTCAATCGGGGAGATGCACGCGAAGAAGATTCAGAGGCTCTATGAGCTCGCAGTGAAGATGGAGGCCCCTGTCATAGGTCTTATCGACTGCTCCGGTCTGCGTCTTCAGGAGGCCAGCGACTCGCTCAATGCGTTTGGCGAGCTCTATCGCTGTCAGGCGCGTGCCAATGGTGTGGTTCCGCAGATTCAGGCAATTTATGGGAGCTGCGGAGGCAGTCTCGCGGTCAGTGCCGCCATTGCAGACTTTACTTTTATTGAGCGGGAGGAGGGACGTCTCTTCCTTCTTGCCCCCAATGCCGTTGCGGATAATAATGAGGCGGTACTGAATACTGCCTCTGCGGCTTTCCAGAGCGAGGAGAGCGGAGTGGCAGATTTTGTCGGCAGTGCAGCAGAGATTGCCGAGGGAATACGCACACTGATCGGCATTCTTCCTGCGAGCTTTGAGGACGATCTCTCCTATGGCGACTGCACAGACAGTCTGAATCGACTGGTTCCGGAGATTGAGGGCGCGGGCTCTGCAGAGCTGCTCTCGGCGCTTTCTGATGGTGGTTTTGTCTGTGAGCCGGGAGAGAGCTATGGCTCCTGTATTTCCACTGCCTTCATCCGTATGAATGGATGCACAATCGGAACTGTCGCTGCGCTCTCTGAGGAGATCTGCTGGAAGGGCGTCGAGAAGGCCGCGCGCTTTGTGCGCTTCTGCGATGCATTCAGTATTCCGCTGCTCACACTTGTTGATGTGAAGAGTATGGATCACTGCATCTGCACAGAGCGTCAGATGGCGAAAAAGGCAGCCTCTCTGATTACTGCCTATGCGAATGCAACTGTGCCGAAGGTTACAGTCGTGACCGGAAAGGCCTACGGACTGATCTATAATCTCTTTGCGCCGAAGACAGTCTCTGATATTGTCTACGCGTGGCCGAAGGCCGAGATCGGCCTCATGGAGGCCGGAGATGCGGTTAAGGTTATATATGCAGAGGAGCTCGCTGCGGCAGAAGACAAGACTGCTCTCTACAGTGAGAAGACCGCAGCCTATGCAGAGCTTCAGAACGGCGCCGTCAGTGCGGCCCGCCGCGGCTACGTTGATGATATCATCGACGCTCAGCTCACCAGAAAGCGCGTGATCGCCGCCTTCGAGATGCTGTTTACAAAGAATGAGGACCTCCCTGCGAAAAAGCGCGGAACGGTCTGAGTGAGGTGTCAGAATGATACAGAAAATCAGAAAAATCTTTCTGGCAGCTCTGCTCTGCCTGAGCACAGTCCTGCTGTTTCCGTCGAGCTCCTATGCGGCGGCTTCGGCGGCTGAGCTCTCAGCAGTCCAGCAGAATGCGGAGGATAATTTAAAGGCGGTTGTAGAGCTCGATGATGTGACGCTTCAGAAATACATTGAGCAGTTCAATGCGCAGAATTATACGACGCTGGCCTCCGGTCTTCAGAGCTGGCTGGATCTGAAATCAGAGATCGGCGGCTTTGTCTCGATTGATTCAACCGAGGTAGAGGAGAGCGAGGACGGCTATCTTGTAATCATGCAGATCAGCTGCGCCGGTCAGAGAACAGCGACAGTCCACATCGAATTTCAGAAAAAAGACGGATCCATATCCCGGATCAGCTTTGATAAAAATGAGACACTTCAGGAAAAGCTTGTCAGTGCGGGGCTGAATCTCCTGATCGGCATGGGAACGGTTTTCATCGTATTGATCTTTATTGCGTTTCTTATCAGCCGCTTCAAGTACATTAACCGCTGGGTTACTGCAAAGGAAGAGGCAGAGAAGGAAGAAAAGGCCTATCAGGCAGCAGTTGCAGCAGCAAAGAAGCTGCCGGGAAGCGCAACAGATGTCTCGAAGCGCATATCTCCTGAGGCTGTGCGCGCTGCGGTGATTCCTGCGGGGACAAAGGCAGAGCTGATTGCCGGTGACGCAGAGAACGGTCTGCAGGATGAGACAGCTGAAGACGCACAAATGGTAGCAGTGCTTGCCGCAGCAGTTGCAGCGGCGCAGGAGCCGGATCCGCAGCTCATTGCGGTTATCACTGCGGCGGTTATGGCGATACAGGCGGAGCAGGGTGAGGATCCGGGGCCTGACGGGCTGGTGGTTCGATCTATACGCCGTGTATCCGTAAGAGGCAGAAGGCGCTGATGCGCGCGGTTTCGATTCAATCAAAATACAGACTATATCACTCATAAGGAGAAAAATTATGAAGAACTATACCATCACAGTCAATGGGCAGACTTATGCAGTTCAGGTAGAAGAGGGTATCACCGCAGCAGCGCAGAGCGCTCCTGTTGTCACCATCCCGGCAGCGCCGGTTTACACTGCGCCTGTGGCTGCTCCGGCTCCGGTTGCGGCGGCCCCCGCGCCTGTGGCAGCCCCAGCCCCTGCTCCTGTACCTGCGGCAGATCCGGCACCTGCACCGGCAGCAGCAGCTCCCTCCGGCAGTGCGGGAAGCATCACGGTGGAATCTCCGATGCCCGGAAAGATCCTGAGCATTGAAGCGGCTGTCGGCGACAGCGTTGCGGCAGGTCAGACTATCATGATTCTTGAGGCCATGAAGATGGAAAATGAAATTGTTGCTCCCGAGGCAGGAACCATCGCAAGCCTGAATGTAACCGTGAATCAGGCCGTTGAGGCAGGAGAGGTGCTCGCAACACTTAACTGAGCGGGCGTATGACTTCAGCTTGAAACGGAGGAATGAAATAAGATGGAGTATTTAACAAACACACTCAGTAATCTTATTCATCAGTCCGCATTTGCTTCAATTACCGTGGGCAATCTCATCATGATTGCGGTGGCGCTCGTATTTCTCTATCTCGCAATTGCAAAGGGATTTGAGCCGCTGCTGCTGGTGCCGATTGCCTTCGGAATGCTGCTGGTGAATATCTATCCGGATATCATGTCAGATCCCTCGAAGAATCCCGGAGGTGCAGGCGGACTGCTCGCTTATTTTTACAAGCTTGACGAGTGGGGCATACTGCCGCCGCTGATCTTTATGGGAGTCGGTGCCATGACGGACTTTGGTCCGCTGATCGCAAATCCGATGAGCTTCCTTCTCGGAGCTGCGGCGCAGTTCGGCATCTATATCGCTTACCTCATGGCTGTACTCATGGGCTTTAACGGTCAGGCCTCTGCAGCTATCTCCATCATTGGCGGTGCAGACGGCCCGACCTCGATCTATCTCGCGAGCAAGATGGGGCAGACAGAGTACCTCGGTGCAATTGCAGTCGCAGCATATTCCTACATGTCTCTGGTTCCGATCATTCAGCCGCCGATCATGAAGGCTCTGACTACGGAGAAGGAGCGTAAGATCAAGATGGCACAGCTGCGGCCGGTCTCCAAGGTCGAGAAGATACTCTTTCCCATCATTGTGAGCATCGTGGTGAGCCTCATACTCCCGAGCACGGCGCCGCTCATCGGCATGCTGATGCTTGGAAACCTCTTCCGGGAGTGCGGCGTGGTGCGTCAGCTCACAGAGACGGCGAGCAATGCTCTGATGTATATTGTCGTGATCCTTCTCGGAACCAGCGTCGGCGCGGCGACGAGCGCGGAGGCGTTTCTGAAGGCTGATACGCTGAAGATCGTTCTGCTTGGCCTTATTGCCTTTGCCTTCGGTACGGCTGCTGGTGTTCTGCTCGGAAAGCTGATGTGCAAGCTGACCGGCGGCAAGGTAAATCCTCTGATCGGAGCTGCCGGCGTGTCTGCGGTTCCCATGTCGGCGCGTGTCGCCCAGAAGGTCGGTGCGGAAGCGGATCCGACCAACTTCCTGCTGATGCACGCGATGGGACCGAATGTCGCGGGCGTGATTGGAACTGCCGTTGCAGCGGGAACCTTCATGGCAATCTTTGGCGTAAAGTAAAGGAGACTATTTGAATGGATAAGGTTCAGAGAAAGCCGGTTCAGATCTGTGAGACTGTGCTGCGTGATGCACATCAGTCCCTGTTTGCGACCAGAATGACGACAGAGGAGATGCTGCCGATCATAGACAAGATGGATAAGATCGGATATCGCTCAGTGGAGTGCTGGGGCGGTGCGACCTTTGACTCCTGCCTGCGCTTCCTCCATGAGGATCCGTGGGAGAGACTGCGTCTATTGAAGAAGGGCTTTAAGAACACAAAGCTCCAGATGCTGTTCCGCGGCCAGAATATCCTGGGCTACAACCACTACGCAGATGACGTTGTGGAATACTTTGTCCAGAAGTCCGTGGCGAATGGGATCGACATCATCCGCATTTTTGACTGTCTGAATGACATACGGAATCTGCAGACCGCGGTCAGAGCATGTAAGAAGGAGGGGGCAGAGGCGCAGATTGCACTGTCCTACACTCTGGGTGATGCTTATACCCTTGAATATTGGGCGGAGATTGCAAAGCATATTGAGGAGATGGGCGCAGATTCCATCTGCATTAAAGATATGGCGGGGCTTCTGACGCCGTACGCAGCCTATGATCTTGTGACAGCGCTGAAGAAGTCCACGAAGCTTCCGATCGACATTCACACACACTACACCTCCGGCGTTGCTTCGATGACGCTTCTTAAGGCGATTGAGGCGGGGGCGGATATCATAGATACTGCGATCTCTCCGCTGGCGCTTGGCACAAGTCAGCCTGCGACGGAGGTTATGGTGCAGACCCTGAAGGGCACGGACGGGGATACCGGTCTCGACATTGAGAAGCTCACGGAAGTTGCAAATTATTTTACGCCGATCCGTGAAAAGTATATTGCAAACGGACTCCTGAGTCCGAAGCTGCTCGGTGTCAACATCAACACTCTGCGCTACCAGGTCCCGGGCGGGATGCTCTCCAACCTCTTAAAGCAGCTTACAGAGGCTCACAAGGAGAACCTGCTTCAGGATGTGCTGGAGGAGGTCGCAAGAGTGCGCAAGGACTTCGGTGAGCCGCCGCTGGTTACGCCTTCCTCTCAGATTGTCGGAACGCAGGCAGTCATGAACGTGCTGACACATGAGCGCTACAAGATGGTGCCGAAGGAGTCGAAGAAGCTTGTTATGGGCGAGTTCGGCCAGTCTGTGAAGCCGGTGGATCCGGAGGTACAGAAGAAGATCATCGGAGATGCAGAGCCGATCACCTGCCGCCCGGCGGATCTCATCGAGCCGCAGCTTCCGAAATATGAGCAGGAGATAGGACCGTGGAAGCAGCAGGATGAGGACGTGCTCTCCTATGCGCTCTTCCCGCAGGTGGCGCTCGATTTCTTCAAGTGGAGACAGGCGCAGAAGACGGGAATGGATATCACAAAGGCTGATACGAAGGCAAAGGCGTATCCGGTCTGAGCTGTGCAGAGCAGAAATTGGTAAGAGACTGATTACAGGGAGTCTTCCGTTCGGAGGGCTCTCTGTTGTTTTTACTGTGATTAAGGTAAGAGAAATGATAGAATGTATCTGCCGGGAGAAGCAAGGAACATTGAGGTAGAAATAGAGCTCTATCAGAAGAGGAGAGTTGTTGCGGTATGAGAAAACGGAATGGAATGAGATGCAAAAAGAACGGATGGAAGCGGAGGCGGGCGCTTTTATTGCTGACAATATTGGTGCTGGCGGGCTGTGCGGAGCAGGAGTGCTCACCCGCAGAAACAGAAGCTGAAATAGCTCAGACAGAGACACAGGCGGCTGCTATGCAGGAAACGAATCAGGAAAAAGAGCTTAAGCCGCAGGAAGCGACACGGACTGTTGAGGTCAGTTACAGCAATATCGCGGATGAGGAGAGCAGAAAGTTTGTGGAGGAAGCGCTTATTAGCGCCGGAGTCTCAGCGGAGCGGCAGAGGACATTCTTTGAGCATGTGGAGCAGTTCAATGCCTGCGCAGGGGAGGGAGATCTGACAGGAGGCTTTGAGACCGCAGCGGCAACGGAAATAAAATACGACCCCTATGAGCTGCAGGAGCGGTGGCAGGGCCGCCATGAGGACTTTGAGGGCTATAATTGCAGGATCACAGCCTACGGACTGTATGGAGATGCTCTGACGCTTGACAGCGCAAAACAGATGAAACGTGACAGTCTGATGACGGAGAATCTGGACTTTGATTTATATGCCCTGGGGCAGGATGCTTCCGCTGTTCCGACGGAAACGGAGCGTGATAAATTCCTCTCTCTTTATGCAGCTGTTCCGACAGATGCGACAAAGGATGTAAAGGTTCATGCGGCACATATGCAGGAGGCATGGCGTGCACGTGGCCTCGGCTTTTCTGCGAGTGAAAAGCTGCGTCTCATCTCCGTGGTCTTTCATGACAAATTGACAGAAGGACAGGATAAGCTCTTTATCGGGCACATCGGCATATTGCTGCCTCTGGAAGACGGAAGACTGTGCTTTCTTGAGAAGGTCGCATTTCAGGAGCCCTACCGTGCGAACCTGTTTCAGAACAGAGCGAAGCTCTGCGACTATCTCATGGAGAAATATGATCTTGAGTATGATCAGCCGGCGGCAGCTCCATTTATTATGGAAAATGCAGAACTGCTGAGCAGGGAGGATGTATGAAGCAGCTGAGTTTTTATGCGATTTTGAAGCGCTGGTTCTGTGCGGCCATTCCGCTCATGCTGCTGAATTCTTTCCTGATAAAAAGCTCTCTGCTTGAAAATTTGATCCAGGCGTCGCTGGGAGTTGTGCTGCTCATTCATCCTGTCTATCCAGAAGCGCTGGGATACCGGTACAGCATCAAGACGTGCAGGCGCATCATCCGTGGAATTGCCGTGTTTGAAATTCTGCTCTCATTCATGGTGCGGCATTATTATTAGGAGCTGGCGCAGAATGGAGGTGAGAGGGAGCAGTGCAGATTCGAACTCTGTCAGACTACTGTAGAGAGGTCTTTGGAACGAAACTCTATCGGCTGTCACTGACAAGCGGATGCAGCTGCCCCAACAGGGATGGCACCCTGGGCTATGGTGGGTGCAGCTTCTGCTCTGAGCAGGGTTCCGGTGAGTTTGCAGCTGTTTTACCGGATATACATGACCAGATTGAAGCGGCAAAGCAGAGGGTGGCACAGAAGCTTCCGAAGGGAGTCAGAAGCGAAGAGCAGAGGTATATCGCGTACTTTCAGTCCTTTACCAATACCTACGGAGATACCGCACGACTCGTATCGCTGTTTGAGGAAGTGCTGCGGAGGGAGGATATAGCGGCGCTCTCAATTGGAACCAGACCGGACTGTCTTAAGGAGGATATGCTGGAGGCGCTTGAGAGACTGAACCGGAGTAAGCCCGTATGGATTGAGCTGGGGCTTCAGACCATTCATGAGAGAACTGCCCTGCGCTTCAATCGCGGCTATGCGCTGGAATGCTTTGCAGAGAACTACAGCAAGCTGAAGTGTCGCGGAATTGCTGTGATTGTCCATGTGATACTGGGACTTCCGGGCGAGAGCCCTGAGGATATGTATGAGACGGTACGATATCTTGCATCACTCTGCCCGCCACCGGACGGCATTAAGCTGCATGGTCTTCATATCTTAAGAGGAACAAGACTCGCGGCAGAATATCTCAGGGAGCCCTTTTATGTTATGAGTCTTCCGGAATATACGGAGGTGCTGATTCACTGTCTTAAGCTTCTGCCAGAAACCGTGGTAATCCACAGGATGACAGGAGACGGTGACAAGCGTCTGCTCATTGAGCCGCAGTGGAGTGGGGATAAAAAGCGTGTGCTGAACTATATCAACAGAGCTCTGCGTGAAGCGAAGAGGGACAGAGGTGATGGTCAGGAGAGTACAGAAGCTTTTGAAGCAGCGGATCAGTGAGGGGAGGAGTCAGCAATGGCGATCGATAAGGTAAGAGCATATTTTAAGAAACTGAATATGGAGGACAGAATTCTGGAATTTGATGTCTCCAGTGCGACGGTAGAGCTGGCTGCTGAGGCCATCGGCTGCGCGCCGGAGAAGATTGTGAAGACCATGTCCTTTCTTGTGGCGGACAGGGCTGTACTCATCGCGATGGCGGGAGATGCCAGAATCTCTAATCCGAAGTTTAAGGAGTTCTTTCATACCAAAGCAAAAATGATACCCTTTGATGAGGTGGAGCGCTATGTTGGTCACGCGGCAGGCGGCGTGTGTCCCTTTACCCTGCCTGACGCAGTCGAGGTATATCTGGATATTTCTCTGCAGCGCTTTGATACGGTGTATCCCGCCGCGGGAAGCAGTAACAGCGCGGTGCGCCTGACTGTTTCAGAGCTTGTAGCCTGCTGTAATATGAAGTCCTGGGTCGATGTCTGCAAGGACTGGGAGTGATTGGTGAAGACGCGTATTTCAGATCATTTTACTTACAGAAAGCTCATACGCTTTGTACTTCCCTCCGTCATGATGCTGGTCTTTATCTCTGTCTACGGTGTGGTCGATGGCTTTTTCATCTCCAACTATGCAGGAAAGACGGCATTTGCTGCCATCAATCTCATTCTTCCTGTTCTGATGATACTGGGAGGAATGGGCTTTATGATCGGTACAGGCGGCAGCGCTCTCGTCGCAATGTCGCTCGGACAGAAGAAGGAGACAGAGGCAAATGCATACTTCTCCATGCTGATAGAGTTTACTGTGGTACTGGGCGTGCTGCTGACAGTGCTCGGGGAGATATTTTTAAGGCGGGTTTCAATTGCACTCGGCGCGACATCGGAGATGCTGCCGGATTGTCTCATTTACGGACGCATATGGCTGCTCTCGATCGGCCCGTTTATGTTGCAGAGCCTGTTTCAGAGCATGCTGATCACGGCAGGGAAGCCGCAGCTTGGCTTTGGGGTGACGGTCGCTGCGGGTTTTGCGAATATGCTGCTTGACTATCTCTTTGTTGCAGTGTTTCGCCGGGGCGTTGCAGGAGCTGCTGCGGCAACCGCCCTCAGTCAGTGCGTAGGTGGTCTGATTCCCCTCATTTACTTTGCGTTTGCAGAAAATGCAGGATTGCGGTTTCGCCCTGTAGGGCTGCGCATGCATCCGCTTTTGAAGGCTTGTGGAAATGGTTCCTCCGAGCTGATGAGCAATGTCTCCTCCTCCCTCGTAAGCATTGTCTACAATATACAGCTTCTGCGTCACGCAGGAGAGAACGGTGTTGCGGCCTATGGCGTTATGATGTATGTGAATTTTATCTTTATCGCAATGTTCATCGGCTATTCGGTCGGGACAGCTCCCATCGTGAGCTTTCATTATGGAGCGGGAAATGCAGATGAACTCAAAAATATGCTGAAAAAGAGTACGCACATTATGGCAGTCAGCGGCGTGCTGATGACAGCAGTGGCGGAACTCTTTGCATACAGTTTCGCAAAAATATTTGTCAGCTATGATGCAGGGCTTCTTGCACTGACGGTGCAGGGATTTCGTATCTTCTGTGTCTCCTTTCTTCTGTGTGGTCTGAATATCTATATCTCTTCCTTTTTTACAGCTTTGAATAATGGTGCAGTATCTGCTGCAGTATCCTTTCTACGGAGTCTGGTGTTTGAACTGCTCGCAGTGCTCCTGCTTCCTCTGATTCTTGGACTGACCGGCATCTGGGCTGCAGTGAGCGTCGCCGAGGTGATGGCATTTGCCGTGTCCATGCTCTTTCTTGTATGGAACAGAGATAAATACCACTACTAAAAAGTGGATATAGAGGCTAATGCAGGAATGAGGCAGGAGTCCTCGCTGAGAATCAGCTCCGCGTCCTGCATGATAAAGATATTACAGTATCTTATAGGATATTCAGACATCGCAGTTACCAGGAATATATACTTTGATAAAAATCTCTAGAACTTCCAGTTGACCGAGCTCTTTAGAGCGAGGGATACTTATTGCTCGAAGAGCAATAAGATGGGCGAGAGATAAATTTGAATTTAACGGGGAGGATATGGATATGAAAAAGTATTTCAAAGAAATCGCAATCTTAATTGCACAACTACTCATGTTTTATGTATTTCCATTAACGGCAGGACCTACTGATGCTATGGGAATGGTGTTTTTAATTATAGTTGCAACCTTCGTACTTGCGATAATTATGGGCAGTGTATCAAAGAAAAAAGCCAAGTATGTGTATCCGCTTTTGGTTTCTGTTCTTTTTATTCCTTCCGTTTTCATCTATTATAATGATTCTGCACTCATACACTCCATTTGGTATTTGGTAATTTCTTCCGTAGGATTGTTGATAGGTGCTTTGATGCAGTATTTCTTTAGTAGAAAGTGAAACAAATCCCAGTTTGTGGAGTAGAATATGGGCATAGACTATATCAGACTCTCAGTCTACAATTATATTGATAATTCAATTAACATATTTATTGATCAATATGAAGATAGATTTACACCGAAACCGAACATAAACAAGGAGAGATTTGGTGTCCAAGCTGATTGATATTAACGCTTATCCGGTCAAAGATTTATTGCCGATTCTTCTTCAGGATAAGTCGACGAAGAAGAATATTATATGGGCCACAGATGCTTATGCGGATTTCGGACCCGGCTACGATGTTACGAGCATCATCGCACCCAGTCTGCTCTCGAAGATTACGCTTCAGCCTCGTATCAGCAAGACTCTGGAAGAACAGCAGGCGCGGACCCGTAAGAACCACTAATCTAGAATTGGATACGCTGTTGGATGAAAAGTCAATTGATAAAAAGCGTATATACGACAGAGTTTTTGATATGTGTGTTCCAGTAAGACTGACTGGCATCAGTAAACGCAAGGGAAATGCAGATGACAAAATGAAACTGCTTAAGGAATTAAAGAATAGAGATTAATTGGGAAAGGAGGCTAAGAATTTGAATAATACTTATGAAATTCCATATTGGAACAAATACACTTTATCAATCGAAGAGGCTGCTGGTTATTTCAGAATCGGAGAGTGTAAGCTTCGCAAGATTGTAACAGAGAATCCGACTGCTGATTTCATCCTTTGGAATGGTAATCGTATGCAGATAAAGAGAAAGAAATTTGAAGAATATATTGATAAGCAGGGCGCGATTTAAAATAGAAAAGTGATTGACTCAATTACTATTAAGTGGTATCATCTCAATATAGTAATTAACTCATTCACTAAAGAAAAGGGATGCCCATGCAAAGAATACAATTCTATCCAAGTAACCAATTAGTAAATATTTTAGATTCAGAATCATCAAAAGCTGGAGTTAGCGTAAGTCAATATGTTACAGACTTGCTTGAAGAATATTTTGGATTAACATCAACAAACGGTCCAACTATTACACAACTTACTTCTACTGTGCTTAAGGAAGTAGAAGAGTATATTAAAGGGCAAAGTGGAAAAGTCCAATTTGATCTGTTAAGTGCATCTGCAACATATAGTGGCATAGATATGGTGAAAGGGAAAAAGCCTAGTACAGTGAGGGCTTCTATTGGACGAGCGTTTGCGGCTAAAGTTGGCAGTGCACCATTTACCAATGTTAGAAGATATGAAGTGAACGGGAAACAAGTACTTTCAGTAAATAATGCATTAATGTATGAGACGTTTTGATAATAAAACTACAGAAGGAGACGTCACTTGTATTGAATGAGTGGTGTCTTTTTTTCTTGCTCATTTTAGTAATCCGCCTTTTTTCAACCCAAATGTATTGTGAAGGATAAAAGTTGATAGAAATTTCTATAAATTTCTGTAATCACGAATTTTAGCCTCCAAGTACTTATTAGAAGTTGAAGAAAGGAGATGCTCCGAGTGGCCATCCGTGATATACTAACAACATATCACATCCCCTCGGAGGTAGATATTTATGGCACCTAAGAGGAGAGATAATAAAGGCAGAATTCTTCAAATTGGAGAATGGCAAGAGCCTAGTGGTCGTTACAGATATTTGTATAATGATGCGCTTGGCAAAAGAAAAATTGTATATAGTTGGAGACTTACTGAGGCAGATCCAAACCACCTAATAAGAAAAAGGATTTATTCCTTCGAGAGAAGGAAAAACAGGTTATGTCCTTATTTATGCAGGGAATCAGCGGAAGCGATATGACCGTGGTTGAACTTGCAGAACGATACATATCCTTAAAGAGTGGTGTGAAGCAGAGTACTGTAGCGAATTACAAAACAGTAATTAACAACCTGAAGAAGACAGAATTTGCATATCGTCATGTAGATCAGGTGAAGTTGTCTGATGCAAAGATGTTTCTGATATCACTTCAAAGAAATGGTTTGGGCTATAGCTCAATTCATAATATCAGAGGCGTACTTAGACCAGCTTTTCAGATGGCAGTTGATGATGACTTGATTTTGAAATGGGTACAGTCATTAACAACGACAGCAACAAGCGAGAAGCAATTTCACCACAGGATGAAAAGAGATTTCTTGAGTTTGTAAAGAATGATCCTCATTACTGTAGATATTATGATGGTATTTTGTTTCTTTTTAGGACTGGACTTCGTATCAGTGAATTCTGTGGACTTACAGTCAAGGATTTGGATTTCGAAGAGGAAGTTATCAATGTTGATCATCAGCTTCAGCGCTCGCATAGTATGAAGTATTACATTGAGTCAACCAAGACTACCAGTGGTACGAGAAAGATTCCGATGACAGAAGAAGTTAAGGAATTGTGCCAGAAAATTGTAGCGAATCGTAATAAGCCAAAGCGAGAGCCTATTATTGATGGCTATGGAGGGTTTCTTTTCTTTGATAAGGAAGGAAAGCCAATGGTTGCACTTCATTGGGAAAAGTACATTCAGCATGCAAGAGATAAGTACAATCGTGAGCATCCAATCCAACTACCGCCAATTACACCACATGTATGTAGACATACCTTCTGCAGCAACATGGTCCGAGAAGGGATCAATCCAAAGACCTTACAGTATCTCATGGGCCACTCAGACATTGGAGTTACGATGAATGTATACACACACTTAAGATTGGATGATGCCAGGGTGGAACTTGCCAGATTAAAAGACGCAAAGAATGAGCTGAAAATGAAGAGAATTATATAGCGATTCGTAACACAGATATAACACAAACGCCCAGAAAAACATAGGATTTTATAAGATTTTATAGGAATTTAGTGTTAAGGGGATGACAAATCATCTGCGTTACAAATGTGTTATTTTATCAAGCTTTGAGAGGTTTTATGAAGTAATGACGGGAAAAATTAAAGTACTATTCGTCTGCCACGGCAACATCTGCCGCAGTCCTATGGCAGAATATGTGATGAAGGATCTGGTGAAGAAATCCGGATGTGCTGAGCGTTTTTTTATTTCTTCCGCAGCGACCAGTCAGGAGGAAATTGGAAATCCGGTCTATCCACCCGCGCGGAGAAAACTTGCAGAACATGGAATTTCCTGTTCCGGACACAGTGCGCGTCAGCTTGTGCGAAGTGATTATGAGCGTTATGATTATTTCATCGGGATGGATCAGGAGAATCTGCGGGAGATGTATCGCATACTGGGAGCAGATCCCGGACAGAAGCTCTCTCTTTTGATGGATCACACGGAACGGCCGGGAGAGGTGGCCGATCCATGGTACACGCGGGATTTTGAAGCGACCTGGCGGGATGTAGAAGATGGGTGTCGGCGCCTGCTGGAAGCCCTGTGCCACGGAGCTGACTGAGGATAACAGAATGTTTTCTGCCTCCGATGTAAAAAGATGAGCAGAGGACCGAGAGGAGATGAGAATATGCTGAAGGCATACAGTAAACAGTGGCTTTCCCGCGAGGCGGAAGGGGATTATAAGCGCAGTCAGCGCATTGAGAGCTACCGGATCGGAGAGCAGTTTCTCTTTCTTCCGGTCGGTATCAGCTGGAAATATATTCCCCTTAAGGAGATACAGCGCACGGAACCGGGGCAATGGCAGTACAGCGGTAAGGGCTGCTGCGTACGCGTCAGTATGGAGCTGCCATCGCTGGAGGTCTTTTGCGGGGAGCTACAGATATCACTTCGCTTTAATGTTGAGAGTTCTGTGAAGCAGATGAGGAAGGCCATTGAAAAGACTTAAGTTTCCCTGTCGATTTAATGGCTTATGTTGACCCGCTTCCGTCATATTATTATAATAGCTTCTGATATACAGCGACGATTCGTGCAGTTTTTTGCACAGCGGAACGGAGAAAGCAGATGAAGAAGGTAAGTACAGGCTTGTTGTCCGGGACTCTGGCTGTGATCCTATCAATCGGAATGACAGCGGGACTTCCCGGTATTTTTAATATGCGGGCTTCTGCGGCGGCAGTGGCTACAGTACAGGCGAGCACTCTGAATATGCGGAGCGGGGCGGGAACCGGTCACAGCAAGGTGAAGGTGTTGCCTCACGGTGCCTCTGTGTCCGTGCTTGAGGAAGTCATGGGAGAGGACGGAAAAACCTGGGCGAAGATCAGCTATCAGGGTAGTGAGGGCTATGTTCAGAAGTCCTATCTGCGTGCTCCGGTCAGCTACACGAGGGATGAGCAGTTCGAAAGTCGGCTCTCTGCGGAGGGTTTCCCGGAGTCTTATAAGGAGGGGCTTCGGCAGATTCATGCGCAGTATCCGAACTGGGTGTTCCGCGCAGATCACACGGGCCTTGGCTGGGAGGAAGTGATCTCCAATGAAAGCGTGGTCGGACGAAATCTTGTAGATACCAACCGGCGCTCCTCATGGAAATCCACGGCAGACGGTGCCTTTGACTGGGCGGGAAACCAATGGCCGGGCTTTGATTCCAGTGCATGGGTTGCGGCAAGCGAGGGCATCATCCGTTATTACATGGATCCCCGGAATTTTCTCGACAGTGCCTACGTGTTTCAGTTCCTCACACAGAGTTATGATGCGGCTACACAGTCTGCAGGCGGTGTTGAGGCCCTTGCAAAGGGAACCTTTCTGGAGGGGCAGGCAAGCAGCGGAACAGCGACCTCCGCTGAGGCTCCTCTGACGCCGGACGGTGCTGTGCCCGGCGGTGGGAGCACGCAGCTGGCTGGCCCCTCGGGGGAGCCTTTTGCGCAGGGAACAGCGACGGATCAGAGTCAGAACGGAGCCGCTGAACAGAATACCACAGAAACTACAGTGGGAAATGCAGCCGGCCCGGGAGAGCAGAGCGCGGACAGTTCCTCGCTCATCGGCATCATCAGTGCAGCTCCGCAGAGACGCATAGAGGACAGTGAGCTGTCCGGTACGGCGAGCGGAGCCGGGGAGCGGGCGAGTGCCCCGGAGCTTCTGGACACACTGAAAGTGGATTCCAGAGCCGTGGTAGTGCGCGGCAGCAGAAGAAATGCACCTGAGAGTGAGGACAGCAACTCTGTGCAGCAGGATAGCCAGCGCAGTGACAGCGGCGTGAATTACATTGATATTATCCTGCGGGCTGCGGAGCAGTCGGGGGTAAATCCCTATGTGCTCAGCTCCATGATTATTCAGGAGCAGGGAAGCAAGGGACGCAGCGGACTGATCAGTGGAACGAATTCCAGCTATCCAGGCATCTATAATTTCTTTAATGTACAGGCGTACTCAGATGGTTCAATGAGTGCCACCACCCGTGGACTCTGGTGGGCATCTCAGTCCGGCTCCTATGGGAGACCCTGGAACAGCATTGAGAGGGCCATTATTGGCGGAGCGGAGTATTATGGCGAGAACTTCATAAAGAGCGGGCAGGACACCTTTTATCTGAAGAAGTTCAATATTACGGCAAAAAACCGCTATCAGCATCAGTATATGACCAATGTGGAAGGCGCGGCGAGTGAGGGCTTTAAGCTCGGGGAGGCCTACAACGAGGATCTGAAGCAGAATGCACTGGTGTTCAGGATTCCTGTCTATTCCGGAATGCCTGACATCCCCTCAGCGGCACCGGAGGGCGACGGCAGTCCGAACAATAAGCTCTCCTCCCTCACAGCGGCGGGCTTCAGCATCACCCCCTCCTTCCAGATGAATCAGCTGTCCTATGACCTGATTGTAGACCGCTCCGTATCGCATGTGAATCTCAGCGCAGAGGCGATTGATCACAGAGCCACGATTGAGGGGACAGGGGATATTTATCTCTCAGACGGCACAACTACAGTGACGGTAAGAGTGACTGCGGAAAATGGAGAGCAGCGCAGCTATGTGCTGAACATCTCGAGGCAGGACGGAGCTCAGACCGGAAATAATCAGGCCGGAGAATCACAGAGTGATGCTTCCGGCGGCCCCGGCGTCGGAAACACAAGGCTCTCCGGGACAGCCTCGCCGGATGGCGAAGAGAGCGCGGTTGGAAGTGCAGCTCTGGTTGCACCCTCAGGAAATTGACAGTAACAGGAGAGATTCTTCATCTTTTGTCTCTTCAAAAATGCGATTATAGAATGGAGTCCTGGAAATGAAAACAAATCGACGCTTTCTGAAATCCTTCCTCGGAGGGGCGGTGACAGTCGCAGCCATGAGTATACTGCTCTCTGTGACGGCATTTGCCATGAATGTCTCTGTCAGTTTTACAGATCCGAGTGCAGAGGTGGGAGAGGATGTCACGGTATCCATGCATATACTCTCTGACAGCGGTGAGGCGCTGGGCAGTGCCAATATTATGTTGAATTATGATGCCTCTGTGCTTGAATTTGTGAGTGGAGATAACGCGGAGGGGGGAGCGGGCTCTCTTCATATCAGCGGTCAGGCCACTACAGATGCAAAGGAGTGGTATTACGGGCTTCACTTTAAGGCGCTGACCGGTGGCACAGCCAAAATCGAGGTTGCGACTGCGGAAATCTACGACGCAGATGCCAAGATTGCGACGATCTCGCATCAGGGAAGCTCGGCAGTCACGGTCGGGGCTGCGGCACAGGAGCCGGAGGCTGAAAAGCCGGCTGCGCTGAATGCCCTCTCGATCAGCCCCGGTACGCTTTCTCCTGTTTTTTCTCCGGAGCAGAGCAGCTACACTGCGGTCGTTGGTGACGAGGTCACGAGAATTGCGGTGAGCGCTGTTCCTGCAGCGGAGGGGGCGCGCATCACAGTATCAGGAAATGAATCTCTGGAACTGGGTGAGAATACCATCAGTGTGCAGGTGAATTCTGCTGATGGCGCTGAACTCGGAAGCTACACGATTACCGTGACGAAGCAGGAGGGGGTGACGCCGGCAGAGAGCGTTGCGGCAGAGAGCTCCGCTCTTACGATAGACGGAAAGTCCTACGAGATTGCGGACAGCTTTGACACTACGCTGCTTCCTGCGGGGTACACAACTGGGAGCTACAGCTTTAAGGGACGGACAGTGCTTGCCGGAACCGCGCCGGATAATAAGCTGCATATTATGTATCTGCTGGCCGAGGGCGGAAGCGGAGATCTCTTCCTCTATGATGAGAGCAGCGACAGCTGGGCTCCCTATGTCGAGGTCGGTATGAGCGCCAGGGCGGTTACGGCAGTTCCGCTCGGTGCGGACGTACAGGTTCCGGAGGAGCTTGTGTCCAGCCGGCTGAATCTGAACGGCAAGTCTGTGGAGGGCTGGATCGGTGCTCAGGATCAGGGGCAGAATTACTGTGTATTCTATGGAATGAACGCGGAGGGAGAGAAGAGCTTCTATCGCTTTGATCTCTCTGAAAAAACCATACAGCGCTACTTTGACGAGGCTGCGGGGGCGCGCGCGGAGAAGGATGCTGTGTCGGAAGAGCTTCATACGCTTCACAGCTTATACCGACGCAGGACGATAATGATGTTTGTCATGTTCTTTGTGGCTCTCGCTGCAGTTATTGCTGCATCTGTTCTGGCGCTTCAGAGCAGGCATGGAGAGAAGCGCTCTGCTGTGCGGAAGGACAGTGTATCAGGAGGTGGAAAAGAGGAGGAGCGCTCCGATTCGGATCATCTGTTCGCAGACAGAGCCAAGGATTCGGATGAGCAGGAGCCTTTCAGTGAGGAAGCTCTTGAGGAGACCGATTTTACCGAGATATCAGAAAATGAAATAGCTGAGGCGCAGGCGGGACAAAATAGCGACTCCGCAGACGATGATTTTCAGGATATAGAGCTCTGAGACGGCGCTTCAAAAACGGAGGATTTTATTTGAGGACTGCTGCAGCAATCCAAAAAACTGCAGACCATCGAGGAGGGCGTGCCCGAAAAGCACAGCCCTCCTTTATGCTACCGGAATACCTTTCAAAATTTGGTATCGGTAAGAATGAAAGGAAAGTCTGCACGCTCAAAAAACACAGCGTTTCCTGCAATTGACTGAGCTTCAAAACTGTTATATAATCCCTATAACAAATGCAAGGCGGCGTTTGGCTGAGAAAAGAGGTAGGATATGAAGATTTATATTGATTTTAACAGCGATCAGGCCTTTTACATCCAGCTGATGAACCAGATCATACTGGGCATCGCCATGGAACAGCTGCATGAGGGAGACAGTCTCCCTTCCGTACGACAGATGGCGGACGCTGTGGGTATTAATATGCATACAGTCAATAAGGCCTACACGATACTGCGCCAGGAGGGATTTATCAAGCTGGATCGCAGAAAGGGCGCCATCATCAGCATTGATATGGACAAAATACGTGTACTGCAGGAGATGAAACAGGAGCTTTCTGTAGTTCTGGCACGCGGTATCTGCAACGGTGTGGAACGTGATGACGCTCACCAGCTGGTGGATGAGCTCTATGACGCATTTATGAATTGTGAAGCGGAGGAGCAGGATGCTTTGTGAGAAATGTAAGATCAGAGAAGCAACCATTCAGTATACAGAGATCGTCAATGGTGTAAAGCGGGAGCACAGCTTCTGCGCGCAGTGTGCGCAGGAGACCAATCTGGGGCAGATTTCTGCTCTTTTTGAGGGAGAGTTCCCTTTCTCCAGAATTCTTTCTGCTCTTCTGGGAG
The DNA here is from genome assembly GCA_003014445.1 of Fusobacterium naviforme. Taxonomy (GTDB): domain Bacteria; phylum Bacillota; class Clostridia; order Lachnospirales; family Lachnospiraceae; genus Moryella; species Moryella indoligenes. The sequence goes on from PYGH01000002.1 coordinate 51,905, forward strand.
AGGATGGACAAGCGGAGGACGGCGACTATGCACGTATCAGTTGCCCGCGCTGCGGAACCAGTTATCAGGAGTTTGTAAAGAACTCCCGCTTTGGATGTCCGGATTGCTACGAGCTGTTCGATATTCTGATCCGGGACAGCATAAAACAGCTGCAGGGCAGCGAGCAGCATAAAGGTAAGCATCCGAAATATGGGCTCAAAATACTGCCTGCGAGCCTGACCCGCGAGTTGCCCGGTATTATGAAGCAGAGTGAGGAGGAGAAGACCATACCCGGAGACAGGGGAGATGTTCAGGCTGTGCAGAACGAAAGCAGTGAGAAGCAGCTCCATGAAGTGACAGAGACGGACGGGCAGTTAAATGATGGTGTTTCCTTAAGTGCAGTTCCGGACAGAGCCAATGAGAATGGCCTTGGAGCTTCCACCTTGTCAAAGCAGGACAGAAAACAGGGAGAGCTCAGGGAGCTCCGGAAGAAGCTCTCTCATTCCGTGGCGGAGGAGGATTACGCTGCCGCTGCAAAATACAGGGACATGATACGGGCGCTTCAGAAGGAGGGGACGGATGCTTAAGTGGTATGAGCAGGTTAAGACAAGTCCTGGAAACAATTATATTTCCAGCAGAATACGTCTCACCCGGAGCTGGAGCGAGTATAAATTTCCGCATTGCCTCAGAACGGAGGAGGCCTATGCACTGATCGAGCGCATGAACAGTGCACTCTCGGAATTTCCAAGGCAGACGGGGGAGAACATGAGCTCCATGCTGCTCTCTGAGATCCCGGAGGTGAGTCGCATGGCAATGCGGGAGCGCCGTATATTCAATGCCGGGATCACGGACAGAAAGACGCCGGTCGGCGTGATGTTCTCTGAGTCGGAGTCCATCTCTCTCGTTCTGAATGGCGATGATCATCTGCGCCTACAGCTGCTCTCACCGAATTTTCATCTGTATGATCTCTGGGAGCGGGCTAATCGGCTTGATGATTATATGAACGAACATTTTTCTTATGCCTTCGATGAGCGCTATGGCTATCTGAGTTCATTTCCCACCAATGTCGGGACGGGAATGCGCGCGAACGTTGTGGTGCACCTCCCCGCACTGTCGACAGGACGGCAGTTCCCAAGCCTTCTGGAATCCATGACGCAGTTTGGGGTCACAATACGCGGTGTATACGGAAATGGCAAGGAAAATTACGGCGCGCTCTATGATATCTCCAATTCGAAGACGCTGGGACTCAGCGAGCGGGAGATACTGGATCTGGTCTCAAAGGTGGTGTCTCAGCTGAACAGCGAGGAGAATCAGGTTCGGAAGAAATCTCTGGAGAGCCATCGACTGGAGCGTCTGGATGAGGTGTACAAGTCCTATGGGCTTTTGAAATACGCGCGAAAGCTGAGTATACGCGATGCGCTGCGCTACCTCTCACAGGTGATGGCAGGTCTCTCTGACGGTCTTATAAAAACCAGCGTGCCGTGCAGCATTTACCGCCTCTATTTCGGCGTTCAGCCCTCTAATTTGATCGCCGGAGCGAAGGGACCTGTTGACAGAGAGAAGATCGATTCAATACGGGCAGACTACATAAGAAGAGAGCTTCCGGAACTCACGGAGAGCTGAAAGGAGTACATTTATGGCAGATTATTTTACCGAGCAGGCGCGGGAGGCAGTGAATCTCGCATATCAGGCCGCCCGGGAGAGCTATAACAACTATATCGGAACGGAGCACCTGCTGCTGGGACTGGTGCGTCAGGGCAGCGGTGTCGCTGCGCGTGTTCTGGAGGAAAATGAAGTCACGGAGCCGAAGATCCTTGAACTGATGGATCAGCTGATTTCCTCCGGCGGCAATGTCAAAGTGCAGGATGAGCCGCAGTATACGCCCATGGCCCGGCGTATGATCGAGAACAGTCACGCGGAGGCGGAGCGTTATCACGCGCCGCAGATCGGGACAGAGCATCTGCTTATCGCCATACTCCGGGAGAAGAATTGCATCGCCAGTAAGCTCCTCTACACGATGGGCGTAAACGTGCAGAAAATATATGTGGATATGCTCGGCGCGATGGGAGAGGAAGGTGCGTCACAGGGAGAGACAGCAGGCGCGCAGCATCAGGACAATATGCCGGAGACTCCCACTCTGGATCAGTACTCAAGAGATCTCACCGCACTTGCGCGTGCAGGAAGGCTGGATCCGGTCATTGGAAGAAGCATGGAGATGCAGCGCGTCATGCAGATCCTGAGCCGGAGGACAAAGAACAATCCCTGTCTCATCGGTGAGCCGGGTGTCGGAAAGACAGCGGTCGCAGAGGGACTTGCGCAGATGATCGTCGCGGGGGAGGTTCCTGAGACAATAGAAGGAAAGCGGCTGGTTACGCTGGATCTTTCCGGCATGATCGCGGGTTCCAAGTACCGCGGCGAGTTTGAAGAGCGCATCAAGAAAGTATTGCAGGAGGTCATGCAGGCGGGCAATATTCTCCTTTTCATTGATGAGCTGCATACGATTATAGGCGCAGGCTCTGCGGAGGGCGCCATGGACGCGAGCAATATTCTGAAGCCCTCTCTGGCGCGCGGAGAGCTGCAGCTCATCGGAGCCACAACCATAGAGGAGTACAGGAAATATATCGAGAAGGACGCTGCTCTGGAGCGTCGCTTTCAGCCGATCACGGTTGAGGAGCCAACGGAGGAGGAATCTGTAGAGATACTCACGGGACTTCGCCCGCGCTACGAGCAGCATCATAAGGTGCGTATTACAGATGCGGCACTGAAGGCTGCAGTGCAGCTCTCTGTCCGCTATATCAGCGATCGCTTTCTTCCGGACAAGGCAATTGATCTCATAGATGAGGCTGCCTCCAGAACCCGTCTCGAGGGCTACATTGAGCCGCCGGAGATACGGGCTCTCACGGCTGATATTGAGAAGCTGGAAAAACAGAAGCTGGATGCGGTGAAGGCAGAGGAGTTTGAGCGCGCCGGAGATATTAAGAAAAAGCAGGAAAAGAAGCAGCTGAAGATTGAAAAGATCCGGGAGAAGTGGCAGAAGGAAAAAGCAGAGAGAAAGCTTGTCGTAGACGAAGCGGAAATCGCGGACGTTGTCTCGGCCTGGACCAAAATTCCGGTACAGAAGCTCACGGAGGAGGAAAATGAGCGCCTGAAAAAGCTGGAAGCTGTGCTGCATGAAAGGGTGGTCGGTCAGGAGGAGGCCGTCAGCGCTATTGCAAGGGCTATCCGGAGAGGCCGGGTCGGACTCAAGGATCCGCGGCGACCCATCGGTTCCTTTCTCTTTCTGGGGCCTACGGGTGTCGGAAAGACAGAGCTCTCAAAGGCGCTCGCGGAGGCGCTCTTTGGCACGGAGCAGGCGCTGATTCGTGTGGATATGAGCGAGTACATGGAGAAGCACAGTGTCTCCAAGATGGTTGGCTCTCCACCCGGCTATGTCGGCTATGAGGAGGGGGGACAGCTCTCCGAGAAAGTGAGAAGAAATCCTTATTCTGTGATACTTTTTGATGAGATTGAGAAGGCACATCCAGATGTCTTCAATGTACTGCTTCAGGTGCTGGATGACGGGCACATCACGGATTCACAGGGACGAAGGATTGATTTTAAAAACACTGTGATTATCATGACAAGCAATGCCGGAGCGTCCAGAATTATTGCGCCAAAGGTATTGGGCTTTTCGGCACACGAGAGCGCCGAGACCGACTATCGCAAGATGAAGGACGGAGTGCTGGAAGAGCTGCGCCGCATCTTTAAGCCGGAGTTTCTGAACCGTATTGACGAGACGATCGTCTTCCATCAGCTGAATCGCGAGAACATGAAGCAGATCGTGGAGATTCTTCTGAATGCGATCGGAAAGCGCACGGAGGAGCAGATGGCGCTGAGCCTCTCCTTTGATGAAGCGGCAAAGGAATTCCTGATTGATAAGGGGTATGATCCGAAATACGGAGCGCGGCCACTGAAGCGCGCCATTCAGAATGAGCTGGAGGACAAGCTTGCGGAGGCGGTGCTGGACGGTCGCATCCGTGAGGGAGACAGCGTGCTTGTCAGCTGCCCGGAGCGGGAGAAGCCGGAGGAGCGCGCGCTGGAGTTTATTAAAAAAGCCGCCGCAAGGCGTACAGCCGTCAGAAGAAAGAGAGCTTCAGCACACACGGAAAAGGCCGGCAGTATTACAGCTGGAACGAAGCAGTCATGAAGCGGACAACAGGTTTTTTCTGCAGTGAGTGTGGCTTTGAATCCGCAAAGTGGGTCGGGCAGTGCCCGGCCTGCCATGCGTGGAATACGATGGTAGAGGAGCCTGTCGCGGCGAGATCTGCACGCGGACTCAGCGGAGCAAGTCAGGGGCGGGATGCCGTGCGGGGAGGAATGCAGCTTGCTGTGCGTCCGGTATTGCTCTCAGAAATTGATGCTGCAGGAGAGGAGCGCTTTGGGACAGGCTATGCAGAGTTGGACCGCGTGCTCGGCGGCGGTACAGTTGCGGGCTCCATGGTGCTGGTGGGCGGTGATCCTGGCATAGGAAAGTCTACGATACTGCTGCAGGTCTGCCGGAATTTCGCGGCAGTCGGGAAAAAGGTGCTCTATATCTCCGGTGAGGAGTCGCTGAAGCAGATTCGTCTCAGAGCGAACCGCATCGGGAGTGTACAGGGCGAGCTTCTCTTTCTCAGTGAGACCAATCTGAACCTGATTCGAGGGAGCATAGAGGAGCTGCGGCCGGATATTGTAGTGATTGATTCTATTCAGACTATGTACTGTGAGGAGATTTCTGCCGCTCCGGGTTCTGTGAGCCAGGTGCGTGAGTCTACGAATATACTGATGCAGATCGCAAAGGGCGGCGGTATTGCAGTTTTTATCATTGGACATGTGACCAAGGAAGGGCAGGTGGCCGGGCCGCGTGTGCTGGAGCATATGGTGGATACTGTGCTCTATTTTGAGGGCGAGAAGCACGCTTCTTATCGCATCCTCCGTGCAGTAAAGAATCGCTTTGGCTCAACCAATGAGATCGGCGTGTTTGAAATGACGGAGACCGGCCTCCGTGAGGTTCAAAACCCTTCTGAATATATGCTGGACGGGAGGCCTGTCGGTGCAAGCGGAGCAGTGGTCGCATGCTCCATGGAGGGCTCGCGCCCTCTGCTTCTTGAGGTACAGGCACTGGTAGCGGAGACGGCTTTTGGTATGCCGCGGCGCACCGCGGCCGGCTTTGATTATAATCGCATCAATCTTTTGATGGCGGTGCTTGAGAAGCGCTGTCATCTTCCGATGTCGCGTCTGGACGGGTATGTCAATGCAGCGGGTGGAATACGCATGAATGAGCCTGCGATGGACCTTGCAGTTATGATGGCGCTGGTCTCCTCCTATCGGGATATTCCGGTGGAGGAACACACAGTACTGTTCGGAGAGGTTGGGCTCTCTGGAGAGGTCCGCTCAGTCTCCATGGCAGAACAGCGCGTCAGAGAGGCTGCAAAGCTCGGTTTTCAGCTCTGCATACTCCCGAAGTCCTGTCTGAAGAAACTAAAACAGCCGGATGCAATACGCTGTATTGGGGTCTCAACGGTAGCAGAAGCGATAGAACTTCTGTTTCACTAAAGACAGATCGAAAATTCAGGAGGGCAGTGTCACTGTTTTGCAAAGATTTTCCTTGACAGTAAGACAGCTTAATGGTATATTAACTCGCGTGGCTGACAGCTGTCATCCACGTACAGAGGAATAGTTCAGTGGTAGAACGTTGGTCTCCAAAACCGAAGACGGGAGTTCGAGCCTCTCTTCCTCTGCGTGAGCCTGAATTGTAAAGATTCAGGCTTTTTGATTGATTAAATCAAAATTTTCTGCCAATTAAAAACTTTTATAGGATTTGCTTATTTCCTTTTTGAAGAGAATGTTGCTAAAATATTAAAAAAATATTAAAAAGCAAGCAAAATTCTTGCAATTGCGAAAAGGCTCTGACATACTGTGTGACGACTACAGATTATGAATCCGCTGAAACAGCGGATTCCTTCAGTTTCAGGGGAGTAACATCATGTCAGAAAAAATCAGAGCGGCGCTGCACAGGGAACAGCTGCGTCTGCTCGCAGCGGTGCTTCTGACAGCAGCTGGGATTTTGTCCGCACTGCTTGCCGGGAGAACCGGAAGCAGGAATGCGCTTGCCACTGTGCAAAAGACAGAGGAAGCTGCAATGGAGGCTTCGGATATGCCGGATTATATCCTCACTGAGGGCGGCAGCAGAATCCTGAAAAACAGTGAGGGCGGCAGCTGGACCGAGTCAGAGGCAGGCTGGAGCTACAGTGATGCAGAGGGACGGCCGGTTTCCGCGTCCTGGCTGTTGTATCAGAACAGGTACTACTATCTGAATGCGGCAGGCATCATGGAGTGCGGACAGTTTCGAAAGATCGGGAATTACCGCTATCATTTTGCCGCGGACGGCAGCATGGACAGCGGGCGCTTCTATGTCGGAGAGCAGGAATATTATGCAGACGTCAATGGGATACCCTGTGTGGACAGCTGGGTGTCCAGTGAGGACGGGAGATGGTTCTACTGCGATTCCATCGGCAGAATTCTAAAAGATGAGATGACGCCGGATTCCTATTATGTTGGTCCGGACGGCTATATGGCCGCCGCGGCTGGTTCGCGCTATGAGGGTTTTGACTATAGCAATGAAGGAAATCATCGTCTTTACCTAAACCTCGGCACTGCAGATCTGATCTGGAATTATTTTAAGGGAAAAGGATGGGAGGAAACAGCAATCGCCGGCCTGCTGGGGAATTTTCAGCAGGAGAGTGGCATAGACCCGGGTTTTGAGGAGAGAGGCAACCATATCGGCTACGGGTTGGGACAGTGGAGCTTTGAGCGAAGAACACAGCTTGAGCACTACGCAGCTTCGCGCGGCTGTGCAGCAGGCGACATCTATGCGCAGCTTGACTTTTTGTGTCAGGAGGCAGGAGAGAAAGACTTTGTGAATCACTTTGCAAAAACAAAATGGTCTTCTCCGGCTGCAGCGGCGATTGAATGGGGCACGCGCTGGGAGCGCTACAATCTCTCGGATCGTTCCATGAGCCGTGTGCGCATTCCCTACGCAGAAGCTTATTATGCGCATTATGTAGCCGGGGTGTCCTTTCTTGTGTCCAATACGCGTTACAGCGAACCGGAGGTTCTCGTAAAACTGGCCAGTGCAGCGGATGCAGAAGTAAGAGAAGAGCTCTCTCCGGAGGACGCAGCAGTCACGGCACAGGAGCTTCCGGAGGAAATTGCGGAGAAGAGCAACGGGACATATTTCAGCGAGGGAGATCATTCGGAGCTGAAAACCTATTCCGGTCAGAGCGCAGGAGCCAAAGTTACGAAGGTGAAACGCGTGCTTTCTGTTCAGCAGGGAGAGACTGCCGGACCGGGTATTGAAATGAAAACTGAGACAGAGAAGGTTGAGACGGAGGCATTGCCGGAATCAGCAGAGAAGGCGGAAACAGAGGCTGAGAGCAGCTTAAAATAACGCGGAGAGGAGATAGAGTAGAATGGAACGCAGAATCAGATTACATGGAGTGGAAGAAGTAAAACGCTTTGTGCAGGCGGCAGAGCGCTGTGATTTTGATATTGATGTGAGTTATAACCGGATCGCGGTAGATGGGAAGTCCTTTCTCGGTATTATGGGAATGGATCTCGCAAGAGTTCTGAATGTGAGCTATCACGGGCACAATTTGGAATTTGAGCAGATGCTTACGGACTTTGCAGCGGGTGACAGCACCGCAGCCTGAGCCTGCTGAAACGAATCTGTGCAAAATGACACAGCAGAGATATGGGGCAGAATTTGCCTGTCTCTGCTGTTTTTTTGCCTTTTTATAGCTTTTATGCGCTGGCGACATGGCAGTACACCCCTCTGCAGTGATAGAATGAGAGCATGATGTACGCACAGAGAATTTCAGTCCGGAATCTGGTGGAATTTATACTCCGGTCTGGAGATATTGACAATCGCACGGAATTTGATACGGATCCGGAGGCTATGCTGCAGGGCGGCCGCATTCACAGAAAAATACAGAAATCCATGCCTCCAAACTATCAGGCAGAGGTCTCGCTGAAGGCTCTGTATGAGGAGAACGGGCTTACCCTGTCTGTCGAGGGACGCGCAGACGGAATCCAGCGAGAGCAGGATAAGATCACGGTGGACGAGATCAAGGGCATCTATGCAGATGTAAGAAGGCTTACGGAGGCGCGCCCTCTGCACCTTGCACAGGCAAAGTGCTATGCCGCCATGCTGGTCAAAAATGAAGAACTGTCAGGGCGGCTTTGCTGTCAGCTGAGTTATTGTAATCTGGAGACGGAGGAAATCAGACGTTTTCAGATAGAGTATGAAGCGGAGGAGCTTCTTCGCTGGATGAACGCCCTGGTGTCAGAGTATTTCCGCTGGGCGCGTTTCCTTGCGGAGCACAGAGAGGCGCGTAACCGCAGCGCGGCAGTTCTTAATTTTCCCTACAATTACAGAAGCGGGCAGAAGGAAACTGCAGTAGACGTCTTTCGTGCGATCAGACGCAGTCGCAATCTCTTTATTCAGGCCCCTACCGGAGTCGGAAAGACACTTTCTGTGATTTATCCCTCCGTCAAGGCGGTCGCCGAGGGACTGTCAGAGCGAGTCTTCTATCTGACAGCCAAAAACATTGCGCGCAGTGTAGCGGAGGAGAGCTTTCAGCTTCTGACCGGGCGGGGACTGTCCTGGATTAGCTGTTCGCTCAGTGCAAAGGAAAAGCTCTGTCTGAACGAAGTTGTCGATTGCAATCCGGAGGCCTGTCCCTATGCAAGGGGACACTATGACAGAGTCAACGAGGCAATTTATGAGCTCCTGCAGACAGAAGCAGTGATCACAGACCAAGTGCTTTTTTCTCGGGCAAGACAACATTCTGTATGCCCCTATTATCTGAGCCTTGATCTCAGCAGCTGGTGTGACAGCGTCATTGCAGATTATAACTATGCTTTTGATCCGCGTGCGCACCTGAAGCGTTTCTTTTCGGAGGGCGCAGATAAAAATAACATCTTTCTTATTGATGAGGCACACAATCTTCCTGAGCGCGCGTCAGAGATGTACAGTGCTGCGCTGAAGAAGGAGGATGTGCTTGCCTTAAAGCGGCTGCTCAGGCCTTATGGTAAGCGTCTCGGTGCAGCGCTTCAGTCATTGAATCTTGCCATGCTTGCGATGCGAAGAAGCTTATCCGAGTATCCCCGGATCTCAGCTGATCCGATATCCGGCAGAGAGGCGGCAGAGCTTCCGGATGTAAATTTTCTGCTGTCGCCTCTAAATCAGTGCTACACGCTGCTCTCAGAGCTTATGGAGGACAGAAAAGAACTGCCGGAGCGAAAGGAGCTGCTTTCGTATTTCTTTGTGCTGCGCAGTTTTCTTGCGGTGGCAGAGGAGCTGGATGAACACTATGTTGTCTATGCTGAGCGCAGAGGGGAGCAGTTTCTTGTAAAGCTCCTCTGTATTGACCCTTCTGCACAGCTAAAAAAATATCTGGAATTTTCACGGAGCGCGGTATTCTTCTCCGCGACGCTGCTTCCGATTCAATATTACAAGGACCTGCTGACCGGCGAGCGGGAGGAATTTGCGATCTATGCGGAGAGCCCTTTTCCGAGAGAGCGGCGGCTCCTTCTCTGTGCGGCCGATGTGAGCTCCCGCTACACGCGACGGAATGAGGCGGAGTATATACGGATAGCGGCCTATATCCGCACACTTCTTACAGCACGGCCGGGAAACTATCTCTGCTTTTTCCCTTCCTATACTTATTTGGAAGCGATACACAGACATATCGAAACGCCCCCTGTCTGTGTAAAGGGGGACATGCTTCCGGTGCGCTATCAGCTTCAGATTCAGCAGCCGGAGATGCAGGAATCTCAGCGTGCGAATTTTTTGTCTGCGTTTCAGGACGGCGCGTGTCCGCAACTTGGGCTCTGCGTCATGGGCGGAGTGTTTTCAGAGAGCATTGATCTCCGGGCAGAACAGCTGATCGGCGTCGTGGTGGTCGGTACCGGGCTGTCCGCCATCAATACGGAATCTGAGTTAAAGAGACAGTACTACAATCGCCGAGGGGAAAACGGCTTTGATTACGCCTATCGCTATCCGGGGATGAATAAGGTGATGCAGGCGGCCGGACGTTTGATTCGAAGTGAGAATGACAGAGGTATTATCCTGCTTCTGGATGAGCGCTTCCTTCACCGCGATTATCGGGTGCTGTTTCCGCGGGAGTGGAGTGACTGTGAGACAATAACAGAGGAAAAACTGAGGGGGCGCCTCTGTGAATTCTGGAGATATCAGAGTTAAATCAGCACTCTCCGCTCATGAGTGCCAAAAAGGATTGACATCTGTTCTATAAGGACTATAATGCAAGATATGAGTTCATATACGGACAGGCACGGTCTGTTTGATTGCTTTACACTATATAGGATGAGGTGATGTTTTATGGCGGCAAAGAAGGGCAACTTATCAATTAACAGCGACAACATTTTCCCGATTATCAAGAAATGGCTCTATTCCGATCACGATATTTTTGTGCGAGAGCTTGTGTCAAATGGCTGCGATGCCGTGACAAAGCTGAAAAAGCTTGCGCTGATGGGAGAGTACACGGAGAGCGAGGGCGAGAAGTACAGCATTCAGGTGAAGGTGAATCCCGGGGAAAAGAGTCTGAGCTTTACGGATAATGGTCTCGGCATGACAGAGCAGGAGGTGGACGAGTATATCAACCAGATCGCTTTTTCCGGTGCCAGAGATTTTCTCGAAAAATATAAGGACAAGGCAAATGACGATCAGATCATCGGTCATTTCGGCCTTGGATTTTATTCGGCATTTATGGTGGCAGACAGGGTGAGTATTGACAGCCTGTCCTATCAGGAGGGGGCTGATCCGGTTCACTGGGAGTCCGATGGCGGCGTGGAGTATGAAATGACAGATGGCACGCGCACGGAGCACGGTACAACAGTGACGCTCTATCTGAATGAGGATTGCGCGGAGTTTTCCAATGAATACCGCACCCGTGAGATCCTTGAAAAGTATTGTTCTTTCATGCCGGTTCCGATTCTTCTCTCTGTGGAGGGAGGCGAGCCGCAGAGTGAGATGATAGAGAAGGATGAGCTGCGCGAGGACGACACCATCATCGAGACTGTTGTTGAACCTGCGAAGACGGAAGAAAAGGAGAAGGAGGACGGCAGCAAGGAAACGGTAGAGATCGAGCCGTCCTGTGAGCGCTATAAGATCAGAAAGCGTCCGGAACAGATCAATGAGATTCATCCGCTCTGGACAAAGCACCCGAATGAGTGCACGGAGGAGGAGTATAAGGAATTTTACCGCAAGGTCTTCCTCGATTACAGAGAGCCGCTGTTCTGGATACATCTGAATATGGATTATCCGTTTAATCTGAAGGGTATACTTTATTTTCCGAAGATCAATATGGAGTATGAGTCGATTGAGGGAAAGATAAAGCTCTACAACAATCAGGTCTTCATCGCGGATAATATCAAGGAAGTGATTCCGGAGTTTCTGCTGCTCTTAAAGGGCGTGATCGACTGCCCGGATCTTCCGCTGAACGTGTCGCGCAGTGCGCTGCAGAACAATGGCTTTGTGAAGAAAATCAGTGATTATATCACCAAAAAGGTCGCGGACAAGCTCTCCGGCATGTGCAAGACGGACCGCGAAAACTATGAGAAGTACTGGGATGACATTGCGCCCTTTATCAAGTTTGGCTGTCTGAAAGACGAGAAATTTGCAGAAAAGATCAATGACTATATTCTCTTCAAGAATATTGACGGCAAGTACCTGAGCTTAAAGGACTGCATGGAGGAGAACAAAGAGCGCTTTGAAAATAAAATCTTCTATGTGACCGACGAGAAGGCGCAGAGTCAGTACATCCGCATGTTCCGCAATCAGAAGATCGATGCGGTGATTCTCCCCCACGCGATTGATATGCCCTTTATCGGACAGCTTGAGCAGAAGAATAAGGATTTGAAATTCCTGCGTATCGACGCCGATTTAAACGAGGCCTTCCGTGAGACAGAGGATACGGAGCAGAGCGAGGACGCAAAGAAGCAGGACGAGGCTCTCATCAAGGCTGTGAAGAAGGCGATCGGAAATGAGAAGCTGACGATCACGCTTGAGGCCCTGAAGGACGCAAACACTGCATCTGTCCTCACGCTCTCTGAGGAGAGCCGCCGCATGCAGGACATGATGAAGCAGTACGGCATGGGTGAAAATGAGGATTTCTTTGCGGGTGAGGGAGAGACGCTGGTTCTGAACACAAGGCATCCGCTGGTCGAGTTCCTTCGCTCTAAGGTTGTGGTGAAGGAGAAAGGTGCTGATACGGAGAGCAAAGCTTCAGAGCATGCAGAGGCGGTGAATGCCGAAAAGGCCGCTGATTCTGTTCCGACAAAGGCTGCGGCAGAGACAAAGCCCTCTCTCACAAAGCAGGTCTGTGAGCAGCTCTATGATCTTGCCAGAATTCAGCACGGAAGTCTTGGGGCGGAGCGCATGGCAGAGTTTATTCAGAGAAGCAATACACTGCTTGCGGCCCTGACAGAGAGACAGTGAAGGACCTTTGGCTGAAAGTCTCAGCCTGCGGGTCTGATCCAAAGAAGCACTTGCAATTATTGTAAACCTGTGTTAGAGTGACAATGATAACAGTTAAACTTAGAAAGTGTGGGCCGAGAGGTCCACACTTTTAGTTTGTATCGCGGCGGAAAGAACGAACATTCAGGAGGGAAGTTATTTGGCAAAGCATGAGAGCTATGTGCAGCGCACAGAGCAATTTCTTGCAGAATTACAGAAAACCATGGATTTTGAAGTGGTGGATGTAGAATTTGTGAGAGAGGCGGGAAGCTGGTATCTCAGGGCGTACTGTGACATGGAGGGCGGCATCGGCATTGATGACTGTGCCGACATCAGCCGCAGGCTCTCAGACTGGCTGGATCAGGAGGACTTCATCCCGGAGAACTATATTCTGGAAGTCAGCTCTCCCGGACTTGGCAGACAGCTGAAGAAGGACAAGGATTTTATCAGGGAGAGGGGAAAGAGGGTCGAGGCGAAGCTCTACCGGGCTATCAACGGAAGCAAAGAAATTTCCGGCACGCTCGGCGACTTTGACAGCTCCGTGATCACTCTTATAGATGGAGAGACAGAGCTGAAACTGGAGAGAAGTAACATTGCCATGCTGCGGCTGGCGATTGATTTTTAAATCGGACAACGGAGGAAAAACGAAGGACCATGAGAAAGACTACAAAGGAACCGGTCGAGAGCGGGAACGAGCTGAAGGAAGCCATTGAGCTCCTGGAGCGTGAGAAGAATATCAGCAAGGATTCGCTTCTTGATGCCATTCAGAATTCGCTGCTCAGTGCCTGTAAGAACAGTTATGGCACGGCGGATAATGTCGATATCCTGATGGACAGAGACAGCTGCAAATACAGAGTGATGCAGAAGAAGACCGTTGTCGAGGAAATGCCGGAGAAGCCAAGCGCAGAGGAGAAGGCTACAATGATCTCCCTTGCAGAGGCGAAGATGATCGATGCAAAGTATGAGGCCGGAGACATCGTTCCGATTGAGATCAAATCCAGAGAGTTCGGCCGCATTGCGACCGGGATTGCAAAGAATGTGATCCTCCAGAAGATACGCGAGGAAGAGAGAAAGGTAATTTACAACGATTACTTTGAAAAAGAGAAGGATATTATCACCGGTATTGTGCAGCGTCACGTTGGGAACAATCTTTCCATCAGTCTGGGGCGCTGCGATACACTGCTCACTGAGAGCGAGCAGGTGAAGGGGGAGGAATTCAATCCCACAGACCGGATCAAGCTCTATGTCGTGGAGGTCAAGGACACGCCGAGAGGGCCAAAGATCACAGTCTCCCGCTCTCATCCGGAGCTGGTGAAGCGTCTGTTCGAGCAGGAGGTTACGGAGGTGCGTGACGGCACAGTGGAGATCAGAGCGATCGCCCGCGAGGCCGGCTCCAGAACCAAGATGGCTGTCTGGTCGAACGACCCGAATGTGGATCCGGTCGGCGCCTGCGTCGGCATGAACGGAGCGCGCGTCAATGCGGTGGTCGATGAACTGCGCGGAGAGAAGATTGATATTATCAACTGGGATGAAAATCCTGCTTACCTGATTGAGAATGCACTGAGCCCGGCGAAGGTGATTCTTGTTATGGCGGATGAGGAGGGAAGAGAGGCGCAGGTGATCGTCCCCGATTACCAGCTCTCACTCGCCATCGGCAAGGAGGGACAGAACGCCCGCCTGGCGGCAAAGCTCACCGGTTTCAAGATTGATATCAAGAGTGAGACACAGGCGCAGGAGAGCGGACTCTTTGATGAGCTCGGCATTGATTATCAGACAGAGGGCAGCACTGAGATTGAGGGAGAGCTTTACAGTGAAGAATCCGGTCCGACCGAGCCGGAGGGAGAATAAGGCTTGAAGAAAATACCGATTCGTACCTGCATAGGATGTGGAAGCGAGAGGCCGAAGCAGGAGCTGCTGCGCATTGTCAGAACTGCCGGGGGAGAGATTTTTATGGATCCCGGCGGAAAGAGTAACGGCAGAGGCGCCTATATCTGCAAAAATCCTGAATGTCTTCAGAGAGCGTGGAAGACAAAGGGGCTGGATCGCTCCTTTCGCGAGGCTGTTTCAAGAGCCGTGTACGAGCGTCTGGAAAAGGAGATGACTGCATATGCGGACAGAGGATAGAGCGCTGGGACTGATCGGAATGGCGCAGCGGGCAGGAAAGCTTGCAAGCGGAGAATTTTCGACAGAAAAGCTCATTCAGAGCGGAAGAGCTTTTCTGGTGATTGTTGCGGAGGATGCCTCGGAAAACACGAGAAAGCGTTTTCAGGACAAATGTACATTTTATGAAATTCCGTGTTTTGTATTTGAGACACGGGAGCGGCTTGGACGAGCTATTGGAAAGGAGCTGCGTGCCTCTCTTGCAATTGGAGACGAAAATCTCGCAGGAGCAGTGGAAAAACTGCTCAGACAGTTTGAAGCCGGAAGTCAGGCATCGGATACAGATAAAAAAGCAACGGATGGACAACAGATATGACAGAGTAAATCAGGAGTACAGCGCGGATGCGTTCCGCAAGTATGATAAGCCGAAAAAATGGAGGCCCAGGTAGTGAAGAAAACAGAAACATCAGAGACAGCGAAAAAAGTAGAGGTAAATACAGCGCCGGCAGGCGAGAATACTGCATCAGCAGCGGAGCAGAGTGCGGAGGCGGCACCGAAGAAGAAAAAATTCACGGCGGTTTTCCGCCCGCAGAATGCCCAGCAGATCCGGGTAAAGCCGAAGAGCAGCCCAAAGCCCGCAAGGACTAAGACCGCAGCTGCGCCGAAGGATAGTGAGAAGGAGCTGAAGCAGGGCGTTCAGCCGGACAATCATGCAGCAAAGCCCGCTGAGAAGGCGGCTCCCGCTGCCAGAACGGAGAAGCCGGAGACGGATACTGCGGCAAAGAGCACGGAGCAAAAGACCGCAGCAAAGCCTGTTGCGCCTGTGAGACCAGCAGCTCCGGTAAGACATACAGCTCCGACCAGACCCGTCGGAAGCATCATAAGAAATGGTGTTGTGGTTCAGCTCAATACGCTGCAGGGCGATAGACCGCAGGGGAACTATCAGAGCCGCGGCGGACAGGCCGGCAGACCTGCACAGGGTGATCGCCGCCAGGGAAGCTATGGCAACCGCAGCGGCAGCTATCAGGGCGGCAGACCCGCGCAGGGACAGAATGGAAGCTCCGGCGGCCGCAGCTCCGGCGGATATCAGGGCAATCGAAACGGCCAGACGCAGGGCGGAAGCTACGGCAACCGCAGCGGCAGCTATCAGGGCGGCAGACCTGCACAGGGACAGGGCGGTAGATCCGGTTCCTTCAGTGCGCGTCCGGGCAGCGGCTATGACAATAGGAAGGGCGGAAACTTTGCCTCCAAGAATGTCGGCGGCGGGGATACTCCGCTTGTGAAGAAGCCGGTCAGCAACCGTCCGAGCAAGAATAACTTCAAGGATAAAAATGACAAGCGCTACAAGACAGAGGATGGCTTTAAGAACGGCAAGGGCGGCAAGGTGACACGTCACCCCTTCATCATGCCGGAGAAGCCGAAGGCTGCAAAGGTAGAGGAGGAGATCAAGGAGATTATTCTTCCGGAGAATATTACCATCAGTGAGCTCGCGAAGAAGATGAAGAAGAACGCCTCCGAGCTCATCAAGAAGCTCTTTGCAAAGGGGGAGCTTTATACTATCAATTCGGAGATTCCCTACGAGAAGGCGGAGGAGCTCGCGCTTGAGTATGAGATCCTCTGCTCTCCGGAGGAGAAGATCGACGTGATCGCGGAGCTCCTGAAGGAGGAGAAGGAGGATGTCGGGGAGATGGTCTCCCGTCCGCCGGTTGTCTGCGTCATGGGTCACGTTGACCACGGCAAGACCTCTCTGCTCGACGCAATCCGTAAGACCAGCGTTACAAGCCGCGAGGCCGGAGGCATCACCCAGCATATCGGCGCTTATATGGTGAAGGTTAAGGATCGCCCGATCACCTTCCTCGATACACCCGGACATGAGGCATTTACAGCGATGCGTATGCGCGGCGCACAGTCCACGGATATCGCAGTTCTGGTAGTCGCGGCGGATGATGGCATCATGCCGCAGACCGTCGAGGCGATCAACCATGCAAAGGCTGCGGGAGTAGATATTATTGTCGCAATCAATAAGATCGATAAGCCCGCGGCAAATATTGAGCGCGTCAAGCAGGAGCTCATGCAGTACGAGCTTGTCGCAGAGGACTGGGGCGGAACCACAATCTGCTGCCCGATCTCTGCAAAGACGCATGAAGGAATTGAAAATCTCTTGGAGATGATACTGCTCACAGCGGATGTGAAGGAGCTGAAGGCAAATCCGAACAGAAATGCCCGCGGGCTTGTGGTTGAGGCGCAGCTTGACAAGGGCAAGGGGCCGGTTGCGACCGTTCTGGTTCAGAAGGGAACCCTGCACGTCGGTGACTTCGTGGCGGCGGGCTCCTGCTACGGAAAGATCAGAGCCATGCTGAACGACAAGGGCATGCGCGTGAAGGAGGCGAAGCCTTCCACTCCTGTGGAGATTCAGGGCCTCAGCGCAGTGCCGAATGCGGGCGAGATCTTCGTCGCCATGGACAGCGACAAGGAGGCCAAGGACTTTGCGGCAACCTTTGTCAGCGAGGGCAAGAACAAGCTGATTGAGGAGACCAAGGCGAAGCTCTCTCTCGATGATCTCTTCGGGCAGATCAAGGCCGGCGAAATTAAGGAACTGCCGCTCATTGTCAAGGCAGATGTTCAGGGCTCTGTGGAGGCAGTCAAGCAATCTCTGAGCAAGCTCTCCAATGAAGAGGTGCAGGTGCGCGTGATTCACAGCGCGGTCGGCGCCATCAGTGAATCGGATGTGGCTCTCGCGAGTGCCAGCAATGCGATCATCATCGGCTTTAATGTGCGCCCGGATGCAACGGCAAAATCCATCGCAGAGCACGAGCATGTCGATATACGCCTCTACAAGGTGATTTATCAGGCGATTGAGGATATTGAGCACGCACTGAGCGGCATGCTTGCGCCGGTATTTGAGGAAAAAGTGATCGGTCACGCGGAGGTGAGAGCACTGTTCAAGGCCTCCGGTGTCGGAACCATCGCGGGCTCCTATGTGCTTGACGGAAAAATTCAGCGTGGCTGCAAGGCGCGTATCACCCGCGAGGGAGAGCAGATCTTTGACGGCGATCTCGCCTCTCTCAAGAGATTCAAGGATGATGTCAAAGAGGTGAATGCCGGCTATGAGTGCGGTCTGGTATTTGAGAAGTTCAATGACCTTATGGAGGGCGATCTGGTTGAGGCCTACGCCATGGTAGAGGTACCGAGGAAATAACAAGATGAAAAAAGGCAGCATTAAAAATACAAGAATCAATGCTGAGGTACGCAAGGAGATTCAGTCTGTCGTGATGAACGGGATCAAGGATCCGCGCATCAGTCCGATGACCAGCATCACGGACGCGCGGGTCACTGCGGACCTGAAGTACTGTACTGTTTATGTCAGTGTGCTGGGAAATGACGCGGCGGTGGAGGATACACTTGCGGGACTGAAGAGTGCCACCGGATTTATTCGCCGTGAGCTTGCCCGCACGATCAATCTCCGCATCACACCGGAGCTCCGCTTTGTCGCGGACCGATCCCTTGCCTATGGCGCTCATATCGACAGCATACTGGATGAGCTGAAGAAGGACAGAGAGGGCGAAGAAAATACAGCGGAAGACGAAGAAGAGGCATAAATGAACACTTTGCTTTTGGAAAGAATCGCTGCTGCGAGGAGCATTGCACTGTTTGGGCATGTGCGTCCGGATGGGGACTGTGTCGGCTCCACTCTGGCACTTTACAATTACATACGAAGCACAGCACCAGAGAAGCGGGTCAGTATCTGTCTGGAACAGCCAATGGCAAAATTTGCTTATCTTGAGGGATTTCAGAATATCGTGAAAGATCCGGCACAGGGCATACATGCAGAGCTCGCAATAGCCCTGGATGTCTCGGATCACGGCCGGCTCGGTGATTTTGCTGCGCTCTTTGATGCAGCAAAGCGGAGCCTCAATATTGACCACCATGTGACCAATCCACATTTCGCGATGGAGACAATCTGTGAGCCGGAGCGGAGCTCTACCTGTGAGCTTCTCTATACGCTGCTTCCGGAGCAGGAGATCAGCCGGGAGATTGCGGCCTGCCTCTACACGGGCATCATCACGGATACAGGAGTGTTCAAGTATTCTCAGACCAGCGCAGAGACCATGCGGATTGCCGGAGTGCTGATGGAGACGGGTATCCCCTTTGGAGATATGATTGATGTCGCCTACTACAGAAAGACCTTCGTGCAGAACCGCATTCTCGGCAGGGCGCTGACAAAGGCCGTCTCTGTGCTGGACGGCCGACTGATCTACGCTGTTATCACCCTGGAGGATAAGGCGGAATACGGCGCAAGCTCCATGGATCTTGACGGCATCGCAGAACAGCTGCGACTTACGGAGGGGGTGGAATGCTCTGTGCTGTGCGGCGAAACAGAGCCAGGCGAGTTCAAGCTGTCCATGCGCTCCTATGAGAAGGTAAATGTATCAGAGATTGCCGCCTGCTTTGGCGGCGGCGGGCATATCCGCGCTGCCGGCTGCACGGTCCGGATGCCGGCGGAGGAGATCATGCGCGCTGTCACAGAAAAGATAAGAGGGCAGCTCCTATGCTGAACGGGGTACTTAATGTCCGGAAGGAGCGCGGGTACAGCTCCCACGATGTCGTGGCAAAGCTTCGCGGTATCCTCCATCAGAAGAAGATAGGGCACACCGGTACGCTCGATCCCGATGCGGAGGGTGTGCTTCCGGTCTGTCTCGGGAATGCGACAAAGCTCTGCGATATGCTGACTGAAAAGACAAAGTGCTATCGCGCGGTGCTGCTTCTGGGAATCACAACGGACACGCAGGATATCAGCGGTGCGGTACTAAAACAGCTGTCACCCTGTGAGGATGAGGAAAAAGTGAGGGCGGCGATTTTTTCCTTCATTGGTGATTACGATCAGATCCCACCCATGTACTCCGCTCTGAAGGTGAATGGGCAGAAGCTTATAGATCTGGCGCGGCGCGGCATTGAGGTGGAACGAAAGCCAAGACGCATCCATATCTATGACATCAGAATAGAAGAGATGCAGCTGCCGCGCATCACTGTGACAGTTGAATGCAGTAAGGGAAGCTATATTAGAACGCTCTGCCATGATATTGGTGAGCAATTGGGCTGCGGCGGCTGTATGGAGCAGCTGCTCAGAACGCGTTCCGGAAGCTTTTCACTTGCACAGGCGAAAAAGCTTTCCGAAATTGAAGCTGCGGTGGCAGAAGGGGGGATCTCAGAGCTGGTGATACCCACAGACCGTTGTCTCGCCGAGTACCCCGCACTCCATGCCGTTTCTCAGGCTGATCGCTATCTGCACAACGGGAACCCTGTCGCAAAGGAGCTTCTGCTTTCGAAGACGGATGGTTCCGAAGAACAGAACAGCTCTCAGAGGACAAGTGCTGCGGAAGTCCAACATCAGCCTCAGACTGAACAGGATGGGGCGATTTTTCGGGTCTACGACAGTGAGCAGCGCTTTATCGGGCTCTATTACCGCAGCGATCAGGGCCTGTACAGGCCAAAAAAAATATTTTCGCTGCAATAACGCAGCGGCGGAAGGAAAAAATTTGAAGGACTGGATCGAGACAACAGAGATACAAATTCCGGTCCCCACCGTAGTCTCCATCGGAAAATTTGACGGAGATCACAAGGGGCATCAGAAGATATTTTCCTGTATGCGTAAAATTGCGGCGCGAGAGCACTGTGCCACGGCGATATTTACCTTTGGAACGCCCCCGGCACAGATTGTCACAGGAAGCAGCCGACCTCAGATCACGACCAACGCCGAGCGAAGAAAAAAGCTGGAGAGCGCCGGGATCGAGTATCTGGTGGAATATCCCTTCACTGCGGAGGTTGCAGCCATGTCAGGTGAGGATTTTCTTAAAAATATCCTTATTGGCCGCATGAACATGAAGTTTATTGTCGCAGGACCGGACTGTGCTTTTGGGAGGAACCGCAGCGGCAATGCGGAGCTGCTGCAGAGGCTCGGTCCCGAGCTTGGCTTTCAGACCTTTATTATAGAGAAGGAACAGGACGAGGGACGGGATATCAGCTCCAGCTACATCCGGGAGGAGCTTCAGAACGGCAATATCGGGAAGGCGAATGAACTGCTTGGCTCTGTGTACTCCGTAGAAGGCATCGTAGAGAGAGGCAACCACATCGGAGGAAGCATACTTGGCTTTCCAACGGTGAATCTCTCTGTCCCGGAGGGAAAGCTTCTGCCGCGCCACGGTGTCTATGAGACAGAAACCCAGCTTCCGGATGGAAGCTGTTTTCGCGGGATCACCAATGTCGGTACGAACCCGTCTGTAAAAGAGGACAGACAGCATCATCGCGCAAGGATTGAGACCTTTCTGCTGAATTATTCCGGAGAGCTCTACGATCAGAGAATATGTGTGCGTTTTCTTCGCTTCCTCCGACCAGAGCTGAAATTTGACAGTCTGGATGCTCTGAAGGAGCAGATTCAGAGGGATATTCAGAGCATCGGCAGCTGAGGAGCTGAAAGATATCTCTGAAAGCGGTTGACACTCACAGAACTTACGTGGTACACTTTTCAAGTGTTATGCGCCCGATACTATGTTTTCGGCAACTCCACCGAATCCGCAGTGCCGGGTCAGAAAAAATCAAAGGAGAAGAGACATGATTACAAAAGAGAAGAAGGAAGAAATCATCAAGGCATATGGAAGAAAGGAAGGCGATACCGGTTCACCGGAGGTTCAGATCGCACTTCTGACTGAGCGCATCGCGGAGCTCACAGAGCATCTCAAGGCGAATCCGAAGGATCACCACTCCAGAAGAGGACTTCTGATGATGGTAGGTCACAGAAGAGGACTTCTGGGCTATCTCAAGAACAACGATCTTGAGGGCTATCGCGCTCTGATCGAGAAGCTCGGACTCAGAAAGTAAACACAGGCTTTCTTTCTCAGGGTGGAATACGCATTCCACCCTGATATTGCTTTATCATATAAGAAATTTCTCGGAGTTATCGTCCGCTTGTGGACTTTGTTCAGTACCTGTTCGCGTAATTGGAGAGAGGAAAGGGAAACATAAAATGAGTAAAGAATTTAAGAGCTACAGCATGGAACTGGCAGGCAGAACGCTGACTGTAGAAATCGGCAGAGTCTGCGCACAGGCAAACGGTGCAGCGCTGATGCACTACGGTGACACAGTGGTACTGTCCACTGCAACGGCCAGCAAGCAGCCCAGAGAGGGCATTGATTTTTTCCCGCTCTCTGTGGAATACAGCGAGAGACAGTATGCTGTCGGCAAGATCCCCGGCGGCTTTATGAAGCGTGAGGGCAAGCCCTCTGAAAACGCAATTCTGACGGATCGCGTGATCGACCGCCCAATGCGCCCGCTCTTCCCGAAGGACTACAGAAATGACGTCACTCTGGAAAATCTAGTGATGAGTGTCGATCCTGACTGTGCTCCGGAGCTCACTGCGATGCTCGGCACCGCACTCTCCGTGACTATTTCCGATATTCCCTTTGATGGTCCCTGCGCGATGACGCAGGTCGGTCTGATTGATGGAAATTTCATCATCAATCCCACCAATGCGCAGAAGAAAGTATCCGATCTCGCCCTGACGGTTGCCAGCACAGAGCACAAAGTCATTATGATCGAGGCCGGTGCAAATGAGGTTCCGGAACAGAGCATGATCGACGCAATCTTCGAGGCAGACCGCATCAACAAGGAGATCATTGCCTTCTTTAAGAAGATTCAGGCTGAAGTCGGCAAGGAGAAGCACAGCTATATTTCCTCAGCGGTTCCGCAGGAGCTCTTTGACGCGATCAGAGAAGTGATTCCGCAGGAGGAGATGGAGGAAGCTGTCTTTAATGACGACAAGCAGACCCGCGATGCCAATGTGGATAAGCTCACAGAGAAGTGCAAGGAGGCGCTCGCAGATCATGAGGAATGGCTCGACCTGATCTCTGATGCAATGTATCAGTATGAGAAGAAGACTGTGCGGAAGATGATTTTAAAGGATCATAAGCGTCCGGACGGCAGACAGATTACAGAGATCCGTCCGCTGGCGGCTGAGATTGATCTTCTGCCCCGCGTGCATGGCTCTGCGATGTTCACAAGAGGTCAGACCCAGATACTTGATGTCTGCACACTCGCTCCTCTCTCTGAGGTTCAGAGACTTGAAGGAATGGATGTCGATATCAAGAGCAAGCGCTACCTGCACCAGTACAACTTCCCCTCCTACTCGGTCGGAGAAACCCGTGTCTCCAGAGGTCCGGGCCGCAGAGAGATCGGCCACGGCGCACTGGCAGAGCGCGCACTGCTTCCGATGATTCCGAGCGAGGAGGAGTTCCCCTACGCGATTCGCTGCGTATCCGAGACTATGGAGTCCAACGGCTCCACCTCTCAGGCCAGCGTATGCGCATCCAGCCTTGCACTGATGGCTGCCGGTGTTCCGATCAAGCGTCCGGTTGCAGGAATCTCCTGCGGTCTGGTGACCGGTGAGACGGATGATGACTATCTCGTGCTCACGGATATTCAGGGCCTTGAGGACTTCTTTGGCGACATGGACTTCAAGGTCGCAGGAACGGAAAAGGGGATCAACGCAATTCAGATGGATATCAAGATCCACGGTCTCACACGTCCGATCATTGAGGAGGCGATTGCCAAGACCCGTGAGGCCCGGATGTATATCCTCAATAACATCATGAATCCGGTAATCTCCGAGGCAAGGGCCGAGGTCAGCAAATATGCGCCGAAGATCCTTCAGATCAAGATCGACCCGAAGAAGATCGGAGATGTCGTCGGCAAGCAGGGCAAGACCATTAATAAGATCATTGAGGACTTCGGTGTTCAGATTGATATAGAGGAGGATGGCAGCGTCAACGTCAGCGGCATCGACAAAGAAAATATCGAACAGGCTGTCCAGACCATTCGAAACATTGTTACTGAGATAGAGGCCGGACAGGTCTTTACGGGTAAGGTGGTTCGCATTCTGGAGTTTGGCGCCTTCGTCAGTCTGACCCCAAACAAGGACGGCATGATTCACATCTCCAAGCTCGCGGACAGAAGAGTCGCGAAGGTAGAGGATGTCGTCAACATCGGTGATGAGGTTACTGTCAAAGTTATCAAGGTCGATCCGGTAAAGGATCGCATTGATCTCACCATGAGACCCTCCGATTTAGAGAAGCACTGATGTATCTGCCGCGGGCTCTGCGATCACACAGCCCGCGGCTGTTTTGACTGAAGTTGCATAAAGAGGGAGAGGAGGAGAGGTTTATGGCTGAAGAGAAGATAAATGAGATTGAGGAGGAGGAGGAGGAGAGAAACGAGGCTCTGCTGGCCCTGGTGCATGAGAGTAAGTTTCGTACCCTCCGTCAGGAACTCTCCGAGATGAACGAAGTCGATGTCGCCACCTTCATCGAGGAGCTGGATCCGGAGAAGACCGTCGTCGTGTTCCGCCTGCTTCCGAAGGAGCTTGCGTCAGAGGTCTTTGCCTGCCTGGAGCTCGATAAACAGCAGCATATTGTCAGCAGTATCACAGATAAGGAGCTCACAAACATCATCGAGGATCTCTCCGTGGATGATGCCGTTGATATGGTCGAGGAGCTTCCGGCAAATATTGTGAAGCGTGTGCTTCAGAATGCAACCCCTGAGACTCGCTCTCAAATCAATGAGTTTCTGAAGTATCCGGAGAATTCCGCGGGTTCTATTATGACGGCGGAATATATTGGCCTCCGCAAGATGATGACCATAGAGGAGGCATTCAGTTACATCCGCCGTCACGGCGTGGACAAGGAGACCATCTACACCTGCTACGTCATGGACAATAAGCGAACGCTCGAGGGCGTGGTGACCGTCAAAGATCTGCTCATGAATCCCTATGAGACCCTGATCGAGGACGTCATGGACACACATGTCATTAAGGCGCAGACCACGGAAGACAGAGAGGATGTTGTAGATCTCTTCAATAAGTACGGTCTGAGTTCACTTCCTGTAGTGGACAAGGAGAACCGTCTGGTCGGTATCGTCACCTTTGACGATGCGATCGATGTCATGGAAGAAGAGGCCACAGAGGACTTCGAGAAGATGGCTGCTATCACGCCGTCCGAGAAGCCCTATCTGAAGACAGGTGTCATTGATATGGCAAAGCACCGTATACCCTGGCTGCTTATTCTCATGATCAGCGCTACCCTGACGGGAGGAATACTTGCAAAGTATGAGGCAGCCTTCGCTGTACTGCCCGTACTTGTAACCTTTGTTCCTCAGCTCATGGATACAGGAGGAAATGCAGGCAGTCAGGCCAGCACCATGATTATCCGAGGTATGGCAGTCGGCGATATTGAACTGCGCGATGTACTGAAGGTGCTCTGGAAGGAGCTGCGCGTGGGACTGCTCTGCGGACTGGTGCTCGCAGTCGTAAACTTTGTGCGGATCCTCCTCTTTTTCCCGGGGCAGCAGCTCGTGGGAATTGTTGTAGTACTCAGTATGTGCCTCACTGTGATCGTGGCGAAGATGATCGGCTGTCTGCTTCCCATGGCCGCTCAGCGCGTCGGGATCGATCCGGCTATCATGGCATCGCCCCTCATCACCACTCTGGTAGATGCTGTGAGCCTTACCCTGTACTTCGAGTTTGCGACAAAGTTTCTGCACATCGCCTGAGCCGGTATATTTGCTGCGCTCAGAGTTTCGGGCTTTACATCCAGATAAAAATGTTGTAATATTTCTTAAGTCAAATCGTTGAAGAGAAGAGTAAGCTGCAAGTACAGTCAGAGAGGGGCGCCGGCGCAGGCCGTTCTGCAAGTGCCTTCTGTGTGAACAGCTGAAGACCAGCTCTGAGAGGCCCCAATCCGGCCCGGTGATGCCGTTATCATCAGAATGAAGCGATCTGAAGTTCGTACTTCAGATAAACAGGGTGGAACCGCGCATATGCGTCCCTGCATTGTCAACAGACAGTGCAGGGACTTTTTCTATTTCTACCACCAAAAGTTTCGGCACTGGTACACGGCGCGCCGACCTGCGGACGCCAGCATGAACCAAGGAGGTATTTAAGTGGAAAGAGCAGAGTATCTGGAGGTTTACCGCCACTCCCTCGCGCATATACTGGCGAAGGCTGTGATCGAGATTTTTGGCAGAGAGAATGTACAGTACGCCATAGGGCCGCAGATTGCAGATGGTCTGTACTACGATTTTGTCCTGCCGAGAACTGTGAATCAGGATGATTTCAAGACGATCGAGAACAAGATGCGCGAGATCATCAAGCGCAGAGAGGACTGGAGCGTGAAGGAGCTCTCCCGCGCAGAGGCACTGGAGCTCTTTAAGGATCAGAAATTCAAGACCGAGCTTATTCAGGAGCTCCCCGAGAATGAGAGACTCACAGTCTACTACACTGGCGATGATTACGCAGACCTGTGTCGCGGACCGCACGTCCAGAACTCCCAGGAGCTCATGAGTGCGGCTTTTCAGATCAAGTCCGTCTCCGGCTCCTACTGGAGAGGTGATGAGAAGCGCGATCAGCTCCAAAGAATCTATGTCTATGCCTTCCCGAGCAAGGATGAGCTGAAACAGCATATCAAGCTCGTGCAGGAGGCCATGGAGCGCGATCACAAAAAAATAGGTCCGCAGCTGGATCTCTTTATGTTTGATGAGACTGCACCCGGCATGCCCTACTGGCTGCCGAGAGGCTGGAAGATGTATCAGGCGCTGCTGCAGTACTCCCGCGAGGTGCAGGAGGCACACGGCTATACTGAGATCTCCGCGCCGCTCATCAACAATAAGAAGCTCTGGCTCATCAGCGGTCATTGGGCGCACTATGTCAATAATATGTTTATGGTTCCGGGTGTTTCCGGATGGCTGAAGGCCGATGCGGAGATCCCAAATGTCATGGAGAATCTCCTCGAGCCAGATGCGGCGCCGGGCTGTGTGAAGATGCTCGCCGGCTCCGCCGTCTTTGACCGCGAGGCGATTGACACTATGGCTGCCAAACCCATGAACTGCCCGAATGCCATGATGACCTATAAGCGCAGCACACACTCCTACAAGGAGCTTCCGATCCGTTACAGCGAGTATGATGTCCTGCACCGCAAGGAAAAGTCCGGACAGATGAACGGCCTGTTCCGCGTACAGGAGTTCCGTCAGGATGACGACCATACCTTTGTGATGGAGTCTCAGATCGAAGAAGAAATCGCTGATATCATTGCGATAGCGGATGAGATTTATGGAACCTTCGGCGTCACCTATCGTGCGGAACTCTCTACCCGTCCGGATGATTTTATGGGAGATATAGAGGTGTGGAATCGCGCAGAGGCCGCACTGAAGAAAATTCTGGACAACAAGTATGGTGAGGGCGGATACGAGATTAATGAGGGAGACGGCGCCTTCTATGGCCCGAAGATTGATCTTCAGATCAAGGATGCGCTCGGCAGAGAGTGGCAGTGCGGGACCGTCCAGCTCGATTTCCAGCTCCCGCATAACTTCGGCCTGAGCTATATCGCACAGGACGGAAGCAAGGAGATGCCGGTCGTCATTCACCGCGCTATTTACGGTTCCCTTGAGCGCTTCATCGGCATCATCATCGAGAACTTCAAAGGGGCGTTTCCGTTCTGGCTCTCTCCGATGCAGGTCGGCATCGTTCCGATTCGTATGGAGCACAATGCTTACGCAGAGAAGGTGGAGAAGCTTCTTCAGAAGAACGGCATCCGCTGCGAGGCAGATTACAGCGACAGCAATATGAAAGAGAAGATCAAGAAATATAAGAATTACAAGGATCCGTATATCATCGTGCTGGGTGACAGAGAGGCAGAGGAGAATACCGTCTCCATCAATGTCCGCGGCTCCAACAGGCAGATTCAGAACGTCCCCCTGGATGTCTTCCTGGATCTCTGCGAGAGCATGAACGAGGAGCACTCTCTGGAACTCATCAATGAGCTTCCGGCGGAGTACGGCGCAGAATAAAATGCTGGCTGTGGAAGTAAAAAGTGTTTGACATAAGATATATTCTCTGATAAAATGTCACTGTTATGTTCAACAGAAAGCAGGTACGCCTCACCTTGGCACGCTTCATGTGACCCGGGTTCATAGAGTAGCAGCAGTCTTATTATGCTTACTTTAGATACGGCGGAGCTTTCTGCCGTATCTTTTTTGTTATGGGCATAGGTCACAGCGGAGAAGGAATTACCTTATCTTCCGATGGGCGAAGCCCGATCAATTCCGGAAAGGCGAAGCATTTCCGGTGATTTGCAGCAGAGCTGCACAATAAATTGGAGGTGTTCAACTATCAGCGAATCATTGGTTAACGGACAGGTCCGCTTCCGCGAGGTCAGACTCATAGGAACGGAAGGGGAACAGCTTGGTATCATGTCTTCTCTGGACGCTTTGAAGATAGCAGAAGAGGCAGAGCTTGATCTGGTCTGCATCTCTCCGACGGCAAAACCGCCGGTGTGCAAGATCATCGATTACGGTAAATACCGCTATGAGATGATACGCAGAGACAAGGAAGCGAAGAAGAAGCAGAAAATTGTCGAGTTAAAGGAAGTACGTCTGTCACCCAATATTGATACAAATGATTTGGCTACAAAGACGAACGCCGCCAGAAAATTCCTTGAAAAAGGAAATAAGGTGAAGGTAACACTGCGCTTCCGTGGACGCGAGATGTCCCATATGAATCAGTCGAGATACATACTTGATGATTTTGCAAAGGAGCTCGCGGATATCGCCGTGATCGACAAGCCCTCCAAGGTTGAGGGCAGAACTCTGGTCATGTTTATGAGCGCTAAAAAGAACTAAGCAGGAGGAAATTATCATGCCGAAGGTAAAAACAAGCAGAGCAGCAGCAAAGCGTTTTAAAGCGTCTGGTACCGGTAAGCTCATCAGAAACAAGGCTTATAAGTCCCACATCTTAACCAAGAAGTCTACGAAGCGCAAGAGAAATCTGAGAAAAGACATCGTGACAGACAGCACGAATGTCAAGATGATGAAGAAAATTCTGCCGTATTTATAATCGGACTCAGAAAGTTAAGAAGGAGGAACCAGAACAATGGCAAGAGTCAAAGGCGCTATGCACGCAAAGGCAAAACATAATAGAATTCTGAAGCTCGCAAAGGGCTACAGAGGTGCGCGTTCCAAGCAGTACAGAGTAGCAAAGCAGACCGTTATGAGAGCACTCGCTACTGCATATGAGGGACGCAAGCAGAAGAAGAGACAGTTCCGTCAGCTCTGGATTGCACGTATCAACGCGGCGTGCAGAATGAACGATATCTCTTATTCCAAGTTCATGTACGGCCTGAAGAAGGCGGAGATTGTAATGAACCGCAAGATGCTTTCGGATCTCGCAATCAACGATGCTGCCGGCTTCACAAAGCTTGTTGAGGCTGCAAAGGCTGCACTGTAAGTCTTATAACCGAACAGAATGAAATTACAGGGCGATGGATTTTCCTATCGCCCTGTTTTAACACATGCAGATAACGTAAGAGAGACAGCCAATCGACTGTCTCTCTTCGGAAGTGCGGGAAATGGGACTTGAACCCACACGGCTTGTGGCCACTAGATCCTTAGTCTAGCCTGTCTGCCAATTCCAGCATTCCCGCTCAACGCAAAATAATATATCATAACGAGAGAGGCAATGCAAGCATAAAATCGGCCAAAACCAAAGGCTGAAAGAAAAAAAGCTGCAAAAAAGATGTAAAGAACTGTAAAAAAGAATTGACAGTTTGGCAACCTTCTGATATAGTACCCTTTGTTCGGTTCGCAGAGATGGCGGAATTGGCAGACGCGCACGGTTCAGGTCCGTGTGACAGCAATGTCATGAGGGTTCAAGTCCCTTTCTCTGCACTAACATTTTGACACCGGTTATCCGGTGTCTTTTTTATGCTCCAAAGCCTTTATTTATGCGGGTTTGCGGTACTTTCAACTATGCCGTCCTGCGTTGTCCTTTTTTATTCTAAAAACATGCGTTTTAAGGCAAAATGTAGTCAGAGATGTAGTCAAAATGTAGTCAGATTTTCGGGTCGCAAAAGCGCTGAAATACAGGAGGTCAAGAGCAGGGAGGAGAACCGAAGTGTAGTCAGTTTTTTGTGTATAGCACAAAATCGATCGACATATTATCCTAGACTATAAGCCTCTGTTTTTAGACGGTAGCTATGGCTACGTCCGTGGCAGAGTGCTGTTATAGCTGTCACGCCATTTTTATGGTAAAATAACGAGGAAAGACTCCATGCGCTTGCGCAAATGGAGTTTTGACGAGAAAACCCATCGAGCGGCAGCGAGATGGTAAAATAACGAGGAAAGACTCCATGCGCTTGCGCAAATGGAGTTTTGGCGAGAAAACCCATTAGTCAGCAGCGAGAGGGTAAAACAGTCATCGCAGTATATTTCTGTAATTGAGGTGCAGGACGATATGAGCATACGAGAAGAACTGGAAGAAGCCGAGCGTACCTTTCTCTCTCCCGGTGCAGCTTTGAGCTGCAATTCCCGCGGGCGGGATCGTGAGGAGCCGCAGGATGATCTCCGTCCGGTTTACCAGCGAGATCGGGATCGCATTCTGCACTGCAAGGCTTTTCGGCGTCTGAAACATAAGACGCAGGTATTTCTGGCGCCGGAGGGCGATCACTACCGCACCCGGCTCACACATACGCTTGAGGTATCACAGATCGCCAGAACCATCTCGAAATCTCTGCGCCTAAATGAAGATCTCACTGAAGCTATTGCACTGGGACATGATCTGGGGCATACGCCGTTTGGGCACGCCGGAGAACGCGTGCTAAACCGTATCTGTCCGGAGGGTTTTAAGCACAATGTACAGAGTGTGCGCACTGTGGAATTTCTGGAAAAGAGCGGAAGAGGTCTGAATCTCACGAAAGAGGTGCGGGACGGCATACTAAATCACGGCACTGCCGGACATCCCTCCACGCAGGAGGGTTGTGTGGTGCGAATTTCAGATAAAATCGCCTACATTAACCACGATATCGACGACTCGATTCGGGCGGGCATCTTTACGGAACAGGATCTTCCCGCGGAGTATACGGAGTTGCTTGGACACAGCGTCCGGGATCGGCTGAACACAATGATACGAAATGTGATCTCTCACAGTTTGGGACAGCAGTCTGTGCAGATGTCGGAGGGCATGTTCGAGAGCATGATGGGGCTCAGAGCCTGGCTCTTCCGCAATGTCTACAGCGACAGCGCACCGAAGGCAGAGGAAGCGAAGGCTCAGGAGATGATACGCCAGCTCTATGAGTATTTCTGTGCCCACCCATCTGCAATGCCGAGGGAGTATCAATATTTTATGACAGAGCTCAGACAGCCACTCGAGCGCACCGTCTGTGATTACATCGCAGGAATGAGCGATCAGTACGCAATTCACTGCTTTGAGGAGCTCTTTGTTCCCAAGTCCTGGTCCGTTTTCTGAAGAATTTCCGGAGAGGAGGAAGCCTTGTTCTATTCAGATGAAATCATCGAGGAGGTACGTGCCAGAAATGATATTCTGGATGTGATTTCTCCTTATGTCAGCCTGAAGAGGAAGGGGAGCAGCTATTTTGGTCTTTGTCCCTTTCACAATGAGAAGAGCGGCTCCTTTTCCGTATCCCCGTCGAAGCAGATGTACTATTGCTTTGGCTGCGGCGCTGGTGGAAATGTTATTTCCTTTGTCATGCAGTACGAAAACTTAAGCTTTCCGGAGGCGGTGCGTTTTCTCGCAAAGCGCTGCGGCATGAGTCTTCCGGAGCAGGAATATTCGGATGCGGATCGTAAGACTCATCAGCTGCGGGAACAGTTGCTGGAGATGCATAAGCTTGCCGCAACGCATTATTATCAGCTGCTGCACACAAGGGAGGGAGAGAGAGCTTATCAGTATCTGACCGGCAGAGGACTTTCTGAGGAGACCCTGCGCCGCTTTGGTCTGGGGTACTCCAGCAAACGTCCGGGAGAGCTCTATCACTTCTTAAAGAGCCGGGGCTATACAGACCCGGTACTGAAGGAGAGCGGACTCGTCACGATCGAGGAACGCGGGGCGCGGGATAAGTTCTGGAATCGGGCGATGTTTCCGATTCTCGATATCAACAGCCGCGTCATCGGCTTTGGCGGCCGGGTAATGGGAGAGGGAGAGCCGAAATACCTGAATTCCCCGGAGACGAAGCTCTTTGACAAGAGCCGAAATCTATACGGACTGAATTACGCAAGAAGTTCAAGGAAGGATTTTTTCCTTCTGTGCGAAGGTTATATGGACGTGATTTCTCTCCATCAGGCCGGCTTCACCAATGCGGTCGCCTCACTCGGAACGGCTCTGACAGCGCAGCACTGTCTGCTCCTGAAGCGCTATGTGAAGCAGGTGATTCTGACCTATGACTCAGACGGCGCGGGGCAGAATGCCGCCAAGCGCGCACTTCCGCTGCTGAGAAATGCCGGTATCAATGCGCGCGTCCTCTCCATGAAGCCCTACAAGGACCCGGATGAATTTATAAAGGCACTGGGAGCGGATGCCTATCAGGAGAGAATTGACGCAGCAAAGAACGCGTTTCTCTGGGAGATAGATCAGCTTGCAAAGCAGTACAACAGCACGGACCCTGCAGAAAAAACAGCCTTTTATCGGGAGTGCGCCGGAAAGTTGGCAGAATTTTCCGAACCATTGGAGCGGGAAAACTACCTGCAAGCGGTATCAAGAGAGCATATGATACCGGAAAGAGAGTTGCGGGAGCTTGTGAATCGGACTGGTGCCAGAGTGCAGCTGAAACAGAACTACGACAGGGAGCGCTATGCAGTGCCGAATCCCGGGGAAAAGGATTCTGGTTCGCGCAGAAGAAAGACGGCGGAGCAGGAGGATCCGGTTCTGAAAAGTCAGCGTCTGTTTCTCACTCTGCTTGCTGAAGAGCCGGAGCTCTTGAAGAAAACAGATCAGTGGGTTTCTCCGGAACATTTTACAGATTCTCTCTACCGTGAACTTGCAGAAAAACTCTTTCTCAGTATACATAAGGGCAATGTCAATCCGGGAGCGATTCTGAATGGGTATGCGGAGGATGAAGAAAAAGCCGGAAGGGCTGCAGCGGTCTTTCATGCAAAGCTCAGTGCAGCGCTGGATCAGGAGGAAAAGGAAAAGGCTCTGATTGATTGTATTCGAAACATTCGTATGGAATACCTGAATCAGGCATCTCGCAGCGCCACGACTGTTGCCGAGCTGCAAAAGATACTGAAGGAAAAAGCGGAACTGAAAAACACAAGGATTGAACTCGGGGGGTAGACTATATGTCACAGACAAATCTGGATGCTTCAGGTCTCGCAGATAAGCTACAGCGCATTGCTGCAGAAGCAGCGAAGAAAAAAGGGGTTATCAGCAACGAAGAGCTGATGGAGTGGTTCAAAAATGATCAGCTCACGACAGAACAGCTGGATCAAGTCTATGAGTATCTGGACAGCCATAAAATTGATATTCTGAACACAGAGGAAAATGACGAGGATATGACACCGTCTTTTCTGGACGATGATGATGAAAGTGCAGAAGATGTAGCGGAGGAAGAACTGACCGAGCTCAAGGAATTGGAGGTTCCGGAAGGGGTGGGCCTCGAGGATCCGGTCAGAATGTATCTGAAGGAAATCGGAAAGATTCCTCTGCTCTCAGCGGAACAGGAGCAAACTTTGGCCAGGGCCATGGTTGAAGGGAGCGTCGAAAGCAGAAATGCGGCCAAGCAAAAGCTCGCCGAATCAAATCTTCGTCTTGTTGTCAGCATAGCCAAGCGCTATGTAGGAAGAGGAATGCAGTTTCTCGACCTGATTCAGGAAGGCAATCTCGGTCTTCTGAAGGCCGTGGATAAATTTGATTATACGAAGGGATTTAAGTTCTCGACCTATGCCACCTGGTGGATACGCCAGTCCATCACCCGCTCCATCGCGGATCAGGCCCGCACAATACGCATTCCGGTGCACATGGTAGAGACGATCAATCGCCTTGTCCGTACACAGCGACAGATGGTACAGGAGCTTGGCAGAGAACCCTCCGCAGATGAGCTCGCAAAGAGGCTTGATACACCGGTTGAAAAGGTGCGGGATATCATACAGATCTCTCAGGAACCGGTCTCCTTTGAGACGCCGATTGGCGAAGAGGAGGACTCCCATCTCGGTGATTTTATTCAGGACGATAACAGCCAGGTTCCGGTGGATGCCGCTGCCGGCGTGCTGCTGCATGAGCAGCTGATGGGAGTTATCAATCAGCTTTCAGAGCGTGAGCAGAAGGTATTAAAGCTTCGTTTTGGCCTGATGGACGGAAAACCGAGAACACTCGAGGAAGTGGGCAGGGAATTCAACGTGACCCGGGAGCGCATCCGGCAGATTGAGGCAAAGGCGCTCAGAAAGCTGCGCCATCCCAGCCGGTCAAAGCAGCTGAAAGACTATCTTGACTGAGGAGCTTTATGGCAGAAAAAGAAACGACAGCGCATCCCAGACTTTCTGCGCGACTTTCCGCTCTTGCGAACATGGTGACGCCGGGACACCGGCTTGCAGACATCGGCACCGATCACGCACTGATTCCGGTGAGTCTGCTGCTTAAACAGCGTATCCCCTTTGCATATGCCTGTGACATCGGAGCAGGCCCGCTTGCCAGGGCGGAGGCGCACATCCACGCCTATGGTCTTGAAGCCCGAACTGCGCTCCGTCTCTCGGACGGTCTGAAGGGACTGCGCCCGGGGGAGGCAGATACAGTGCTGATCTCCGGCATGGGCGGAGAGCTGATGATACGAATACTTGAAGAGGGCGCTTTTAAGAGGAGCGGTTTTCCAAAGCTGCAGTCCCTCTATGACAGTGCAAATGAATGGATCTTCTCTCCACACACAGCCTGGGCGCTGTTCCGGGTATATCTGAAGACACATGGTTTTTGCATTCAGAGAGAGCAGCTGCTGTGTGAGGAGGATAAATACTATCTTATTTTAAAGGCGGTGCGCGGAAACGGGGAGAAACCCTATCTTGCAACCAGAAAATATGGAATTCCGGATGCTGTTGCAGAACGCTTCGGCCCTGTGCTTCTCGCCGAACGAGATCCGGTGCTGCTTCGCTTTATCACGCATGAGATCAAAAAAGAAAACACAATACTTACGCAGCTGGGAACTGCGTCTGGTCCAGCGGTGAGCCATAAACAAAAAAAACTCGTGCAGAGTATCACTGCTATGGAACGGCTTTCCACCTTTTTACAGATGGCTGAAGCTTAGCCCTCTGGAAAATACGAAGCAGACAGTAAACAGAAAGGAAGTATTAATGACAGGAGAACTTTGTACCGTAACAGTTGGAAAAGAGCAGATCTGCTGCCCGGCGGGCACGAAGTTTCAGGAGATTGCCGAGCAGATGCAGAAAAATTATTCTCACCGCATTCTGCTGGTAAAGTGTGGCCCTGCGCTGCGGGAGCTGAGTAAAACCGTTGAAGAGAGCTGTACGGTTGAAATGATCACAGCTGCGGATAAGCCGGGCCACCAGTGCTATGAGCGAAGCGCTGTGCTCCTGATGTTGAAGGCCTTCTACGATGTGGTCGGGAGAGAGCATATCGACGGACTGACGATTGATTACTCTGTGGGGCGTGCACTGTTCTGTCAGGCCCGGGGAGCTTTTACCCTGGACCAGGAGCTGATCAATAAAGTGAGTACAGGGATGCAGCGCCTTGTAGAGCTGGCTTTGCCGATTGAAAAAATGAATGTGCCAAAGGCGGAGGCCATACGCCTATTTAAAAAGAACGGAATGCGGGACAAGGAACGGCTGTTCCGCTTCCGCAGAAGCTCACGGGTCAATATCTACAGCCTTGCAGGCTTCACGGATTACTTCTACGGCTATATGGTTCCGGATAGCTCGTACATCCATTGCTTTGCGCTGGAGCTCTTCGGAGATGGTTTTGTACTGCGTCTTCCCACAATGGAGAATCCGGATGAACTTCCGATCTTTACTCCATCCAGGAAGGTGTTTCAGGAGATGCATAAAACCACGGAAAAGCTTGAGAAAACAGGATTGAATACGGTGGCTTCACTCAACGAGGCCATCGCTTCCGGAAAGACCAGAGAGCTCCTGCTCTGCGAGGAGGCCCTGATGGAGAAGCGAATCGGGGATATTGCGCAGCAGATTGCGGAGCGCAGGAATCTGCGTTTTGTTATGATCGCAGGTCCCTCATCCTCCGGTAAAACAACGTTTTCAAAGCGTCTGTCTACCCAACTCATGGCTCTGGGCCTGCGTCCGCACCCCATTGAAGTGGATAATTACTTTAAAAACCGGGAGGATACTCCGCGGGATGCCAATGGAGAATATGACTTTGAGAGTCTTGGCGCAATGGATGTAAAAAAATTCAATGAGGATATGTCCCGTCTCATGCAAGGCGAGAGAGTGGAGCTGCCCCGTTTCAATTTCACCAGAGGACAGCGAGAGTACTGCGGTGATTTTTTACAGTGCGGTCCGGAAGATATACTGGTCATAGAAGGGATTCATTGTCTGAATGATCTTCTTTCTGAGGCTATTCCGGCGGAGCGCAAATTTCGCATTTATATCAGCTGCCTGACACAGATGAATATCGATGAGCACAATCGCATTCCAACCACCGATGCGCGCCTGCTCCGCAGAATGACGCGCGACGCCAGAATCAGAGGTACAAGTGCGCAGGAGACTTTGCACAGATGGCCCTCTGTGGTCCGAGGGGAGCATCTAAACATCTTTCCTTTCCAGGATGGAGCAGATCTGATTTTCAATTCCGCTCTGATTTATGAGACCGCAGTGATTAAGCCCTATGCGGAAGCTCTGCTCTACGGAATTCCGGAAAATTCGCCGGAATATCCGGAAGCCAAGCGTCTCCTGAAATTTCTTGAGTATTTTTTAACTATTCCTTCAGATCATATTCCGGCGACCTCAATTATTCGTGAATTTGTCGGCGGCAGTTGTTACGGGATGTAAGCTCTGAGGAACGACTCATATTGCAGAAGCTTTTCATTGCGAAAACCACGAGACTGTGTTACAGTACAGTCCGGAGACGGACAGACGGTCGCGGCTGCAGAGACGAAAGGCTGCAGGTGAGGAAAGTCCGGGCTTCACAGGGCAGGATGCCGGATAACATCCGGTGGAGGGGACTCCCAGGATAGTGCAACAGAGATATACCGCCGGCCTTGGCCGGTAAGGGTGCAAAGGCGGTGTAAGAGACCACCGACCGCGCGGTGACGTGCGGGGCTATGTAAACCCCATCCGAAGCAAGACCGAACAGGACAGATCGGTTGCCCGCCGATTTTCAGAGCAATCTGAAAATACTGTCCGGGTAGGTCGCTTGAGCCTGTCGGTAACGACAGGACTAGATAGATGACCGTTTGATACATAACCCGGCTTACAGTTCGTCTCTATAAGAAACAGAGTGATGAGTTTCGCTGAGTCTGCAAAGACTTGGCGAAGCTCATTTTGACTTTATGGGGAATTTTTAGTCTCTGAGACAGAAACCGAACATTTAGATTTTCGGATGAAGAGAACATAATACATGCATTAAAAAGAAAAATATCATCTATATTTATAAAAAAATAATAGTTCTGTTGATAAAATCAAAAAAAAATAATAATTTAAAGAAAAACTATTGAATAATATTGTGCAAAATGTTAATATCTAAATAATTAAATACAGTCGCAGGAGACCATGGAGAGCAAACTGATAACAGCAGAAATGCTGCGTTATTTGTTTACTCTCTTTTTGTTTGACAGTCGCCTGTACTCCTGGAAAAATGTAGCACTTCCAGGGATTATTGCGATAGCTATGCGCTCATTTTTACCGCTGTTTTTCTGCGTCGGAGCATATTAATTTTTCTGTGAAAGCAGAAAAATTTAAAATATGAGAGCTGTGAATCAACGAGAAGGAGGAAGTAATTATGAGTAAGTACGTGATGGCATTGGATTCCGGAACTACAAGCAATCGTTGTATTCTCTTCAACGAGAAGGGAGAGATGTGCAGTGTCGCGCAAAAGGAATTTACTCAGTATTTCCCAAAACCGGGCTGGGTAGAGCACGATGCTGACGAAATCTGGTCGACACAGCTGGAAGTGGCGCAGGCAGCAATGGCAAAAATTGGCGTCACCTCAGCAGATATCGCAGCGATCGGGATTACCAACCAGCGAGAAACCACCATAGTCTGGGATAAGAATACCGGAGAGCCCATCTATCACGCGATCGTCTGGCAGTGCCGCAGAACCTCCGAATACTGCGACTCTCTGAAGGAGAAAGGTCTTACAG
Source organism: Fusobacterium naviforme (assembly GCA_003014445.1). Classification (GTDB taxonomy): domain Bacteria; phylum Bacillota; class Clostridia; order Lachnospirales; family Lachnospiraceae; genus Moryella; species Moryella indoligenes. Next base: position 89,684 of record PYGH01000002.1, read on the forward strand.
ACAGCTTCCGCGAGAAGACGGGGCTTGTGATTGATGCCTACTTCTCCGGCACCAAGCTTCGCTGGATCCTGGAAAATGTCCCGGGCGCAAGAGCCAGAGCCGAAAAGGGTGAGCTGCTCTTTGGTACTGTAGAGACCTGGCTCATCTGGAAGCTGACAAAAGGAAAAGTCCATGTGACAGATTACTCCAACGCATCCAGAACCATGCTCTTTAATATTAAGACCCTGCAATGGGACGACAGTATCCTTGCAGAACTGAATATCCCGAAGTCCATGCTTCCGGAGGCAAAGCCATCCAGCTGCATCTACGGAGAGGCAGATCCGGGCTTCTTCGGAGGACCGATCCCAATCGGCGGTGCGGCGGGCGATCAGCAGGCGGCGCTGTTCGGACAGACCTGCTTCACGGCAGGCGAAGCAAAGAATACCTATGGCACCGGCTGCTTCATGCTCATGAATACAGGGGAGACCCCGGTATACTCCAAGAATGGCCTGGTTACAACCATCGCATGGGGACTGGATGGCAAGGTCAATTACGCTCTGGAGGGCTCTATCTTCGTTGCAGGAGCTGCAATCCAATGGCTGCGTGATGAGATGAGGCTCATCGATTCCTCTCCGGATTCTGAGTACATGGCAAAGAAGGTACCGGACACCAACGGCTGTTACGTTGTGCCCGCATTTACCGGTCTTGGAGCACCGCACTGGGATCAGTACGCGAGAGGAACTATCGTTGGTCTGACCCGCGGTGTCAATAAATATCATATTATCCGTGCGACGCTAGATTCCCTCTGCTATCAGACAAATGACGTTCTGAAAGCGATGGAGGCAGATTCCGGCATCAGGCTGACTGCACTGAAGGTGGACGGCGGCGCAAGCGCAAATAACTACCTCATGCAGACGCAGGCAGATATCATTGATGCGCCCGTAAAACGCCCGAGATGCGTAGAGACAACAGCGATGGGAGCCGCCTATCTCGCAGGTCTTGCAGTCGGCTACTGGGCGAGCAAGGAGGATGTGAAGCAGAACTGGGCGATCGACAGAACCTTTGATCCGGCAATCGACGATGCGGCGCGCGAGGAGAGAATCACAGGCTGGAACAAGGCAGTCAAGAACTCTTACGGCTGGGCAAAATAAAAACGAAACCGAATTTGAAAGGAGAAAAATATGCTGCCATATGTAGCTGAGTTTGTAGGTACCATGCTGCTGATCTTATTGGGCGACGGTGTCGTGGCCAATGTTACGCTTAACAAATCCGGAATGAAAGGCGCCGGTTCTATTCAGATCACCCTCGCCTGGGGCCTTGCGGTCATGCTTCCCGCTTTTATCTTCGGAGAAGCCTCCGGTGCGTCCTTTAACCCGGCGCTTACCATAGCGCTTGCAGTCAACGGAAGCTTTGCCTGGAGTATGGTTCCGGGATATATCGTTGCACAGATTGCCGGAGCCTTTGTGGGCGCCTGCCTGGTCTACATTCTCTTTAAGGAACAATTTGACGCGACTGAAAATCCAGCTGCGAAGCTGGGGGTTTTCTCCACAGGGCCCTCTGTTCCGAATACCGGACTGAATATTCTGAGTGAGGCGATCGGAACCTTCGTACTGGTATTCGCGATTCTGGGACTTGCTCAGGTTCCAAATCTGGATGCAGGGCTGGCAAAGCTTCTGGTCTTCGGTATCATTGTATCTATCGGTATGTCTCTCGGCGGTCTGACCGGCTACGCGATTAATCCGGCAAGAGATCTCGGGCCAAGGCTTGCCCACGCAGTGCTTCCGATCAAGGGCAAGGGCTCCTCAAACTTTGCTTATGGCCTGATCGTTCCGATCGTCGGACCGATCCTCGGGGGACTGGTTGCTGTCGTTGTTTATGGAATGATTCCGTGGTAATATAAATTTTAAGAAGATGGGACTCCGAATAGAGGAGCCCCATCTTGCACTGCAGCAAAGAGCGAGAAATACCTCTCGCGGCGCCTGTGCAGGCAGGTCTCTGCCTGCATTTTGCGGAATAACATCACGAAGGGAGATGGAGATGTAAAAGAAAGAATACACTCTGAATGATATGAATGCCACCACCAATCAGGATGGCAAAATCTGCGGTATCAATGATATAAATTGCCTCGAAGCTGAGGAAGAAAAGAGCTGTGATATCAATAATATGAATTGTATAAAGGAAGATGAAAAGAAGAGCTGCGGTATCAATAATATGAACTGCGAGGAATAAAAGACTCTGTTTATTTGATACTGCAATCCCCTGTCAGGCACTGTCTGACAGGGGATTGTTTTACTTTATAAAGGAGTTTGAGAAAAAATCATTTTACGAATATTAAAAAATAATAAAGCCATTTAACTAGAAGAACTTTGTCATCTTCCACATACGAATATCATTATATATTGTATTTTTCTACAAAAGTAATAAAATCATATCTTCTATAACTCCAAAAAACACAATAATATTATCACGTGTTTTTAGCTGTTGACTAAAAATAAACTATAATTTATAATATAGAAGGCGCTGATTTGTGCATTTTGAAATTAGCAAATAAAATCTAGGAGGTAGTAGGTGTGAGTAATGACAAGAATCTTAAAAAAGACGGTCAGGAGATAAGCGGCTTTTTTAAGACAGTAGAGCGCGTGGGAAACGCCCTTCCGCATCCGGCCATCATCTTCTTTATCATGTCGGTGATTCTGGTGTTTATTGCGGAAATTCTTGCCAGACAGGGAGTGTCTGTAGAGTATTTTGATGCGAAGAAGCAGGAACAGGTTGCCCTGACTGCTGTTTCTCTTCTCAACAGAGATGGAATCAATTATATCTTCAATTCGGCGGTTAAGAATTTCACAGGCTTTGCGCCGCTTGGAACCGTCCTGGTTGCCATGCTCGGTGTTGCCATGGCTGAGCATACGGGTCTCTTTGAGATTGGCCTGAAGAAGATGCTGCTCGGTGTCAACAGCAGAATTCTGACTGTCGCAGTTGTGTTTGCCGGGATTATGAGTAATATTGCATCCGATGCCGGCTATGTTGTAGTCATTCCACTGGGGGCTATGATCTTTGCAAGCGTAGGAAGACATCCGATTGCAGGTCTTGCAGCAGCCTTCGCAGGTGTCTCCGGCGGCTTCAGTGCTAATATGCTGATCGGAACCACAGATCCTCTGCTCACCGGTATTACGAATCAGGCGCTCGAAGCTGCGCACATAGATATGAAGCTGGATGCAACCTGCAACTGGTATTTCCTCTTCGCATCCACTTTCATTCTGACAATGATCGGTACACTCGTTACTGAAAAGATTGTAGAACCGAACCTTGGGAAATATACCGGAGACTATGTCCATGAGGAGAAGCCGGTCACGGCGCTTGAGCAGAAGGGCCTCAGATACGCCGGCATCGCAACGATAATTTATGTTATCATCATGGGCCTGCTCATGTTTGGTCCCTTTGCAGTATTTAATGATCCGGAGCAGACCGGTATCGCAGCAATCAAGGGCTTCCTGCATGACGGACTGATGCTCGCAATTCTTCTTCTGTTCTTCATCCCGGGATTCATCTTCGGTAAGATTACCGGTAAAATCAAGAATTCCAACGACGTTGTGCACTGCATGACGCTCGGCATGAAGGGCATGGGCGGTTATCTGGTGCTCGCATTCTTCGCATCACAGTTTATCGCCTACTTCTCCAAGACGAATATCGGTGTTATTATTTCTGTTAGCGGTGCGAACTTCCTGAAGAGCATTGGCCTGACGGGAATCCCGTTGATCCTCCTCTTCATCCTGCTGAGTGCCTTCCTGAATCTCTTTATGGGTTCGGCATCCGCAAAGTGGGGCATTATGGCTCCGATCTTTGTCCCAATGCTGATGGCAATGAACATTCATCCGGCCCTGACTCAGGTGGCATACAGAGTTGGAGATTCCTCCACAAATATCATCACTCCGTTGATGAGTTACTTTGCAATGATTGTTGTCTTTATGCAGAAGTACGACAAGGACAAGGGGCTCGGCACACTGGTATCCACGATGATGCCTTACTCCATCGCATTCCTGGTTTTCTGGACCATCTTCATCGTGATCTGGATGCTGATCGGACTTCCGGTTGGACCGGGCGCTCCGCTCTACATCGCATAATTCCAGAAGGATAAGTACATTAAACATTAATGAAGGAGCAGGCCTGTGCCTACTCCTTCATTATACTTTATCAAATTTTAAAATTGCCACATACAAATATTGCGAACAGAGTATTTCTTATCCGCAACTGTTTTTACTCAAATATGTGTGGTGGGAGAGTAAGCTTCATCGCAGTATTTGCAGCGGTAGATTTCATTTTTTTCATCAGCAAGGTAGAAGATATGCGGAAGCTCCTGCTCGATCGAAGTGATGCAGCGCGGATTTCTGCACTTCAGTATATTTGTAATCTGATCCGGGCGGTCAAGTACACGCTTCTCCACTATGCGCTGATCACGTATGATGTTAACTGTAATTTTATGGTCGATATAGCCGAGAACATTCAGATCAATCTGATTGAGCACATCCCCCTCGATCTTAATGATGTCCTTCCGTCCCATCTTTTTGCTGTGTGCGTTCTTTATAATGGCAATCTGGCAATCCAACTTGTCAAGCTTAAGCTGATAGTAGATATCTAGACTCTTGCCCGCCTTAATATGATCCAGAACAATTCCTTCATTCAATCCACTGATATTCAGCATGGTTTTTTCACCCCCAGCAAAGTCATAATCAGTGCCATACGGACATAGACACCGTATTGTGCCTGACGGAAATATGCCGCACGCGGATCATTGTCCACCTCAACCGCTATTTCATTGACACGCGGCAGCGGATGAAGCACATACATATCCTTCTTGGCCTGCTCCAGTTTTTTTTCTGTCAGTATATAGCTGTCTTTTAAGCGTATATAGTCTTCCTCGTTAAAAAAACGTTCCTTCTGTACACGCGTCATGTATAAAATATCGAGCTGCGGAATTGCTTCGTCTAGGCGATCCACTTCCTCAAAGGGAATGTGATTGCCCTTCAGAACATCCTCGCGGATGTAGCCCGGCACACGGAGCTCCTGCGGTGAAATGAGAATGAGACGTATGCCCGGATAGCGAATCAGCGCATTGATGAGAGAGTGCACGGTTCTGCCGAATTTCAGATCGCCGCAGAGTCCCACAGTCATATCTCCCAGCCTTCCTGTGAGGCTTCGTATCGTCAAAAGATCTGTGAGTGTCTGCGTGGGGTGCTGATGCCCTCCGTCTCCGGCATTGATAATAGGAACTCCGGAAAACTGACTCGCTACGAGCGGTGCGCCTTCCTTTGGGTGACGCATGGCAATAATATCGGCGTAGCAGGAGACGACGCGTACGGTATCTGCGACGCTCTCTCCCTTGACCGCGGAGCTTGCGTCAGCTGATTGAAAGCCGAGCACAGAACCGCCGAGATTCAGCATGGCAGCCTCAAAAGACAGGCGGGTGCGGGTGCTCGGCTCATAGAAGAGTGTTGCGAGTTTCTTTCCATTGCACACATGGGCGTAGGCCTCTCTGTTCGCCTCGATATCCCGCGCGAGATCCAACAATGCATCGATCTCCAAGACAGACAGATCCAGCGGTTTCAACAGATGTCTCATAATATTTGGAAGTCCTCCCTCCGAAAATCAGATTAACGGACAGCTTTACTTTTCTATAAACTATATATGAGCGCGGAATAAAAGTCTATCCAAAATTTTTTGAAAAACTGACATCGGGCAGGTTCCGAGCTTTTCTTGAAGGAATTTCACGCCAATGTTATACTGACAAGGGCAAGGATATTACGTCCCGCAGATGGAAGTTCAGAAATACTTCCTATTGAGACGGCAGAAATAATCTACGATAAGCGCAGGAGGAGCGATGAAGCAGAATCTGGTTTCCTATCTCGGACAAAACAGCTATCCCGGCAGAGGTATTATACTTGGAAAGAGCGAGGACGGAGCATGTGCTGTTATAGCTTATTTTATTATGGGACGCAGTACAAATTCCAGAAATCGTATTTTCAGGAGAATGGATGGGGGAATACGGACTGAAGCCAATGACCCTTCGCTGATGCAGGATCCCTCCCTGATTATCTATGCGCCTGTCCGTACGCTCGAACAGCAGACTATTGTGACAAACGGAGACCAGACCGACACAATTTATGAGGGACTCAAGGCGGGCAAAAGCTTTCAGGAGACGCTTAGGACAAGAAAATTTGAACCGGATGCTCCAAACTTTACGCCCCGCATCTCAGGGCTGCTCACACTTAGAGATGGAAATTTCGATTACACGCTCAGTATTTTGAAGAGCAATGCGGGCGATGCTTCCGAGTGCCTGCGCTTCTTCTATGAATATGATGCGCCGCAGCCGGGAGAGGGACATCTGATCCATACTTATGAGAGAGATGCCTCACCGCTCCCAAGCTTCTGCGGGGAGCCTGTCTCTGTGGCACTTACGGGAGAGATACACCAATTCTCCGGAGATCTCTGGAAAGCTCTGGATGAGCAAAACCGCATCTCACTCTTTGTGCGTTATCTTAACTTAAAGAGCGGCGCACATGAGACTGTCATCATCAACAAAAATCGCGGAGACGAGCAGCTGCACTACAGCTCCGCTCTAACTTCCGGAGAGGAGAAGAGATCATGAGCAAAGAGCTGTCGCTAAAATATGGCTGCAACCCAAATCAAAAGCCCTCCCGCATTTACATGGAAGAGGGGGAGCTCCCCGTAACTGTTCTGAACGGACACCCCGGCTATATTAATTTTCTGGATGCGCTGAATGGATGGCAGCTTGTCAGGGAACTGAAGGAGGCCACCGGTCTTCCCTCTGCCACCTCGTTTAAGCATGTGTCCCCTGCAGGAGCCGCCTGCGGAAGACCGCTCACTGAGGTGCTGAGAAGGATCTACTGGATCGAGGAGGGAGAAGAGCTCTCTCCACTCGCCTCTGCCTATGCGCGTGCGCGGGGAGCGGACAGAATGTCTAGTTTCGGAGATTTCATTGCCCTCTCTGATCCCTGTGATCTGGCAACTGCACTGCTCATAAAGCGAGAGGTTTCAGACGGCGTCATTGCACCGGGCTTTGCGCCTGAAGCGATGGAGATTCTGAAGAAAAAAAAGAACGGAAGCTATAATGTCATACAGATTGATCCGGAGTACCGACCGGCTCCGATCGAGCGAAAGCAGGTCTTTGGCGTGAGCTTTGAGCAGGGGCGGAATGAGCTTCCGATTACAGAAGAACTTCTTTCAAATATTGTGACAAAAGAGAAGCATATTCCGAAAACAGCCAGGACGGATCTTCTTATAGCTCTGATCACCTTGAAGTATACCCAGTCGAACTCCGTCTGCTATGCACTGGATGGTCAGGCGATTGGCATCGGCGCTGGGCAGCAGTCCCGCGTCCACTGCACAAGACTTGCCGGAAGAAAAGCGGACAACTGGTATCTGCGTCAGGCTCCAAAGGTGCTCTCCCTGCCCTTTAGGAAAGATATGCGGCGCCCGGACAGGGACAATGCGATTGATGTCTACATAGGGGATGCACCGGAGGAGATTCTATCCTCAGGCAACTGGGAGCGCATATTCACGGAGCGCCCGGAGCCCTTTACTCCTGCGGAAAAGCACGCCTGGCTCTCCGGACTTCAGGGAGTGTCTCTCGGAAGCGATGCTTTCTTCCCCTTTGGAGACAATGTAGAGCGTGCCTGCAAGAGCGGAGTACACTATATCGCCCAGCCGGGCGGATCAGTCCGGGACGATCTAGTCATAGAGAGCTGCAATCAACACGGGATCGCGATGGCATTTACTGGAGCCCGCCTGTTTCACCACTGAAAGGAGTAGTTAAATGGCAATTTTAGTGACCGGCGGTGCCGGATTTATCGGAAGTCATACCTGCGTGGAGCTTTTAAATGCAGGCTATGAGGTTGTCGTCGCTGACAATCTCGTAAACTCCAGCAGAGAGTCTCTGAACCGTGTCATGGAGATCACCGGGAAACGGCTCAAATTTTATGAGTTGAATCTCCTTGACCGAAAAAAACTGGATCAGCTGTTTGTAAACGAGAAAATCGAAGCGGTTATCCATTTTGCAGGTCTCAAGGCAGTGGGAGAGTCCGTATATAAACCGCTGGAATACTACCACAACAACATTACCGGGACACTGGTGCTCTGTGACTGCATGCGGAAGCACGGCGTAAAAAATATCGTTTTTTCCTCCAGCGCCACAGTCTACGGAAATCCCGCCTTTGTCCCCATCACAGAGGACTGCCCAAAGGGAGAGGTCACAAATCCCTACGGCCGCACCAAATCCATGCTGGAGCAGATCCTCACAGATCTTCACACCGCAGATCCGGAGTGGAATGTGATGCTGCTCCGCTACTTTAACCCCATCGGTGCGCACAAATCCGGTCGCATGGGCGAGAATCCGAAGGGGATACCAAACAATCTTCTTCCCTATATCACACAGGTCGCGATTGGGAAGCTGGTCTGCCTGGGAGTCTTCGGAAACGATTATGAAACCAAGGACGGAACCTGTATCCGCGACTATATTCATGTCGTGGATCTGGCTCTTGGACACCTGAAGGCTCTGGAAAAGATGGTGAAGGAACCGCCGATGGTGCGCATCTATAACCTCGGAACCGGTATTGGCTATTCTGTGCTTGATGTCATCAACGCCTTTGAAAAGGCCAATGAGCTGAAAATCAATTATGTGATCAAGGAGCGCCGCGCGGGCGATGTTCCCGCCTGCTATGCAGACCCCTCAAAGGCAGAGCGAGAACTGAACTGGAAAGCGGAGCGCGGTCTTGAAGAAATGTGCCGTGATTCCTGGCGCTGGCAAAAAAACAATCCAAACGGCTATGAGGACACAGAGATCACCATAAGAAAAAAGGGAGAGCTCACACAGTGATTCCCCGCTGTGCTTAAGGATGAAAGCGGGCACAGTAAAAATTACCTGAGGGTTGTTCTATAAAACCCTCAAGCTCAAGCTTTAACAGTGTGCTCATGACGCTGCCTGCAGGGAGCCCTGTCTTCTGGATAATATTCTCCAGAAAGCAGGGCTCCTCGCCCAGCATGTGAAAAATTCGTTTTTCTTCAGGAGAAAGTCCCGCAGAGCTGTGCTTTTTGGGAGGAAGTCTGCGACTTCTCTGAAGACCGATATAATCAAGGATATCGTTCGGCCCGCTTAGTATGGTCGCTCCGCTTTGTATGAGCGCATTGCAGCCCCGGCTCATTGGATCAGTGATGCGCCCCGGCACTGCAAACACCTCCTTGCCCTGATCCAGTGCATAGCCCACAGTGATCATGGAGCCAGAGCGAAAGCCCCGGGCCTCAATGACTGCGAGGACATCTCCCAGAGCCGAGATGATGCGGTTTCGATCCGGAAAATGCCAGGCCTTTGACGGGGAATCCGGTGGGAATTCACTGATCACTCCACCACATTGTCCCCCGCAGAGAGCAGTAAAAAGCTCATAATTCTCTCTGGGATAGCAGATATTGACACCACAGCCGAGCACGCCGTAGCTCCGCCCCCCGGCCTTCAGTGCCGCGCACTGAGCGACCCCATCGATTCCATCTGCCAGACCACTGACGATACCCACACCCTTTTTGGCCAGTTCGCCGGAAATAAATTCCGCCATGCGTTTTCCGTAGTTTGTGGCATTCCTGCTGCCAATCACAGCGACTGCTGGGAGTGCAGCTTCCGGAAGAGTTCCACGAAAATAGAGCCAGCGCGGAGGATCCGGCATATGTGATAGACGCTCTGGCCACAGCCTGTCCTCCCGCGTGAGAAAGCGTATTCCGGCAGCAGACAAACGCTCAAGCTGTGCATCGACAGCATGCTCCACAGAAGCCAGACTGCAGAAATGTCCTGCTGTGTCGAGCACTTTCAAAAGCGCTGCAAGTGGTTCGTAATGAAACAGATCCTCGAGCATCAGTTTCCTTCCGGGAGCCGGAATGTCTTTCAGTGCCCTGCGGTGACAATTCAGCGAGGCGGAGAGAAAGAGGAGGAGTCGTTTTTCCATCCGTATGTATTCCGAACAAAAAGTTTCATTTTTTTCGCCAAGTGGATTCGTCAGCTCCATACCGGCCTCCTTCTCCTCCTGTTTTTTTCAAGCTGCAAAGGCGGCTGTATTTTATTGCTTTCGCCGGATCCGCCGCCCCAGTATTTCTCATCGAGAGAGCGGTAGGCGACAGCCTCACAGACATGACGGTGGCAGATATCGCTTTCACCGTCAAAATCCGCCGCTGTGCGTGCGACACGCAGTATCTTGTGCAGTCCGCGTACAGACATGGAACCGCGCTCATAGAGCTGCTGAAGCAGGCGATCATCCTCCTCTGAGAGAGGACAGAACTCCTGCAGCATGGCCGCAGACATCTCACTGTTGAAGCGAATTCCGCTGTGGACAAAGCGCCGCTCCTGCAATTCGCGCACGCGCTCCACCTCCAGACGCAGCCCTGCACTGCTCTTTGCCTTTCTGCTTCCCCTAAGTGCGGCATAATCCACAGGACTGATCTCTACCGAAAGGTCGATTCTGTCCAGCAGAGGCTTGCTGATCTTTCCGATGTAAGAGCGCACGCTCTGCTCCCCGCAGCGGCAGCGGCTGCGATCCGGCCAGAAGCCGCACTTGCAGGGATTCATCGCGCAGACCAGCTGAAAATTGGCGGGAAAGCTGAAGCTTCCGTACACTCTTGAGATATGAACACAGCGCTCCTCCAGAGGCTGCCGAAGTATCTCCAGCGCTTCAGTGCGAAACTCCGGCAGCTCATCGAGAAACAGGACGCCGTTGGAGGCCAGCGATATCTCTCCGGGTCGTGGACGCGCGCCGCCTCCTGCGAGTGCCTGTGCGCTGATGCTGTGGTGTGGACTGCGAAAGGGACGTTTTCGTATGAGAGGCTCCTTTGGATCCAGAAGTCCCGAGATGCTGTAGATGCGGGATAGCTCCAGCCGCTCCTCCATGCTCATCTCAGGCATGATGGATGGGAGACGTGAGGCGACCATGCTCTTTCCGCTTCCGGCCGGACCAATGTAGAGAATATTATGCCTTCCTCCGGCGGCGAGAAGCGTGGCGCGCTTTACGAGCTCCTGACCGCAAAGCTCAGAAAAATCCGGCATTGTGTCAGCATGATCCGCGTTCTCTTCATAGACAGCCGGAGCCGGCAGCGGACTCTCCCCGCGAAGGAGTGATAGCAGTTCCCGGAGAGAGGAGACACCGTAGCAATCAATGCCGGCAATGATGCTGCCTTCTCTGAGATTCTCTTCCGGCAGAAAACAGCGTCTTAAACCCGCCTCCTTCGCTGCCGAGACCATGGAGATCACACCGCGCACCGGAAGCAGCTCTCCGCCGAGGGACAGCTCTCCGGCAAAGAGAGAGTCTCGGAGCAGCGTATCGGGAATCAGCTCATAGGCCCGGAGAAGAGCGACTGCGACCGGAAGATCATAGGCGCAGCCCTCCTTCCGGAAATCAGCCGGAGACAGATTGACAGTGACGTGTTTCGGTTCCAGATAGATGCCGGAATTTGCAATCGCAGTGCGCACGCGGTCAGCGGATTCTCTCACTGAGGCGGAGAGTGAGCCGATAAAGGTGATCTGTGGAAAGCCGCTCTCCACGTCTGCCTCACAGCAGACCGGAAAGCCCTCGGTTCCGCGAATGCCGGCGCCAAAAACTTTACTGAGCATCAGAAAAAAGCTCCTTTCAATTCAGAGAGGCGCGCAGGATCTTTTCTTCAATTCATTCTATTGGGATATGTTTCGGAAAAACAAGAAAAGCAGAACAGCAGATTTCTTTGATTTTCATTATAACTGCGCTGTGCGGGCTTTTCAAGTGTTTGACTTGCTATTATCTTAGTTTTATAATACATTAGATTTGTATATCAGCCGATACGGAAGGATATGTAAATATGATCAGAAGTATGACCGGTTACGGGCGGTCAGAGAGCTCCAGCGAGCAGTACAGGCTGGTGGTGGAGCTGAAGTCCGTAAACCACAGATATTTTGATTTAAATGTTCGTATGCCAAAGCTTTTTAACCGCTTCGAGGCATCGATACGTTCCGTTTTGAAGCGCTATATGGAGCGCGGCAAGGTGGATCTCTATATCAGCTATGAGAGCTATGCGGGAGAGCAGAGCGGCCTTCGCTATAACCGTGAGCTGGCTGCCGCGTATTTAAGGCACTGCCGGGAGATTGCCGCGGACTTTTCTGTTCAGGACGATATCAAAGCATCTACCATTGCCCACTTTCCCGATGTGCTTTCAGTGGGAGAGGAGACGATAGATGAGGAGCAGCTCTGGGCTGCCCTTGAGCGGGGACTGAATGAAGCATGCACTGCCTTTGTCAGAGCACGGGAGGCAGAGGGGGAGAACCTGAAGACCGATATACTCGGGAAGCTCTCGGAAATGCGGGAGGCCCTCGCTGTGATTGAGGCGCGGGCTCCAAAGGTGCTGGCTGAATACCGCGAGACGCTCAGAGCAAAGGTATCCGAAGTGCTGTGCGACAGCTCAGTCGATGAAAACCGCATCGCGACAGAAGTCACCATTTATGCGGACAAAATCTGTGTGGATGAGGAGATGGTTCGGCTGCACAGCCACATAGATGCCACGGAGAAGGAGCTGAGACGCGGTGGCGCAGTGGGACGTAAGCTCGACTTTATTGCACAGGAGATGAACCGAGAGGCCAATACGACACTCAGCAAGTCCTCGGATCTCACAGTTTCGGACAGCGCCATCTATCTGAAGACGACAATAGAAAAGATACGTGAACAGGTTCAGAATATTGAGTAGAAACGAGATTGCACTATGACAAAGAGAAAAGGACTGCTTGTCGTCATCTCCGGTTTTTCCGGGGCCGGCAAGGGAACCCTGGTAAAAAAGCTTCTCTCAGAGCACGAGAACTATCGCTTGTCTGTCTCAGCCACCACGAGAGCGCCCAGGCCGGGAGAAGTCGATGGCAAAGATTATTTTTTTGTGAGCAAATCCCGATTTGAGGAGATGATTATCAAGCAGGAGCTGATCGAGTACGCCTCCTACGTCGGAAATTACTACGGAACACCCAAGGCCTTTGTGAAGGAGGCCCTCGCGGCAGGAAGTGACGTACTGCTGGAAATTGAAATTCAGGGGGCTCTGAAGGTTCGTGAGCGCTTCCCGGAGGCCATACTGATCTTTGTGGCCCCCCCGGATGCGGAAACTCTGCGCAGCCGCCTTCTGGGGCGGGGAACAGAGACACCCGAGCAGGTTACGGCACGCTTAAGACGCGCCGCAGAGGAGAGTCAGTGGATGCCGGACTACGATTATCTGCTGATCAATGACGATCTGGAGCACGCCGCAGAGGAGCTGCATTTTATGATAGACAGTCAGCACAGCAGGATGAGCCAGAATCGCCGCTTTGCGGAGCGCATCCGTGATGATCTGAACAAGCACTTTCTTAAGGAGGACTTATAATGTTACATCCGTCTTATACTGAAATTATTGATGCTGTCAACAGCGACGTCGAGCCCGGCGAGCAGCCGGTTGTCCAGAGCCGCTATTCCATCGTGATTGCCACCTCGAAGCGGGCGCGGCAGCTGATCGCAGGTGAGGAGGCAAGCGTTCCCTCCTATGGGAAAAAACCGCTCTCCGTTGCGGTGGAGGAGCTCTACAAGGGACGCGTAAAGATCATGAATGACGAAGAGGTCTCCGATGATGCTGTCAATGAAGGAGACAGGGCGCCCGAATGAAGCTGTGTATGATTTCCCTCGGCTGTGATAAGAACCTGGTGGATTCAGAAATGATGCTGGGTTTTTTGAACCGGGGGACTGTTTCTATTACAGATGATGCGGAGAGCGCAGATATCATTATTGTCAATACCTGCTGCTTTATTCTTGATGCGAAGGATGAAAGCATTCAGACCATACTGGATGCCGCAAGGCTGAAACAGGAGGGGAAGCTTAAGCTTCTCATCATGTCCGGCTGCATGGCAGAGCGCTATAAGGATGAAATTATGCGGGAGATCCCGGAGATCGATGCTGTGGTCGGGACTTCCTCCTATGATAAGATCGGAGAGGTGATAGAGCGGGCGCTTACGGGAGAGAGGGTAGAGGAGTTTCAGGATCTGAACCGGCTTCCGGCCGTCTCTGAAAAGCGGCTTTTCTCCACCTTGCATGCCTATGCCTATCTGAAGATCGCGGAGGGCTGTGATAAACACTGCTCCTATTGCATTATTCCCTCTCTCAGGGGACATTTCCGCAGCTATCCTATGGAGACTCTGGTAGCACAGGCGGAGCAGATGGCTGCGGCAGGCGTGAAGGAGCTGATCCTTGTCGCCCAGGAGACCACGGTCTACGGACAGGATATTTATAAGAAAAAAAAGCTGCCCACACTGCTTAGAAAGCTATGTCGCATCAAAGGCATACGCTGGATACGCATACTTTACTGTTATCCAGAGGAAATTACGGATGAGCTGATCGCCTGTATGGCGAAGGAGAAAAAAATCTGCCGCTATCTGGATCTGCCGATTCAGCATGCAAGTGATCCCATCCTCCGCAGAATGGGGCGCCGAACAAGCCGACAGGACCTCCTGAATATCATAGAGAAGCTTCGCACTGCGATGCCGGACATCACCCTCCGAACCACGCTGATCAGCGGCTTCCCAGGAGAGACAGAGGAGGATCACCAGACTCTGATGGATTTTGTGTCCGAAGTGCGCTTTGACCGCCTCGGCGTATTTCCCTATTCAAGAGAAGAGGGCACTGCTGCAGCGAAATTTCCCGCACAGGTTCCTGCCCGCACAAAGAAAAAACGCCGCAACCAGCTCATGGCCCTTCAGCAGAAGATCTCAGCGGAGAAGCTTCAGATGCGGGTTGGAGAGTGCATGACAGCTCTGGTCGAGGGCTATCTTCCTGATGAAGGAGTCTACATCGGCCGCAGCTATATGGATGCACCGGACGTCGACGGCTACCTCTTTTTCAGCTCCGAACGGGAGCTGATATCCGGAGAGTTTGTGAGAGTTCGTATCACAGAGGCCTCAGAATATGATCTCAAAGGAGTAATGGTATGATCTGGAATCTTCCCAATAAGCTGACGATGACCCGTATGATACTCGTTCCCTTTTTCGCCGCGGCACTTCTGTGGCAGAACGGAGAGAACCATGCGCTGCGCATGCTCGCGCTGGTGCTCTTCCTGATTGCGAGCTACACAGATCATCTGGATGGGGCGATCGCAAGAAAGTATCAGCTCATCACCAATTTTGGGAAATTTATGGATCCGCTTGCGGATAAGCTTCTGGTATGTTCCGCACTGATCTGCATGGTACAGCTCCGGCAGCTCTCGGCTTGGGTGGTGATAATTGTCGTCGCGAGAGAATTTATCATCAGCGGCTTTCGCCTGGTAGCCGCAGAGCAGGGCACTGTGATCGCCGCCAGTATGTGGGGAAAGGCAAAAACGGTGAGTCAGATGGCCTGCATTGTGATGCTGATCATCGCTCCGCAGCAGCAGACACTTCAGCTTCTGACGCAGGCACTCATCGCCCTGATGACTGCGCTGACCCTTATCTCTCTGCTGGATTATCTTTTTAAAAATCGTCAGGTCTTAACAGAAAGGAACTGAAACCTCTATGGAAGAAAGCTTGCATCCCGTACCGGCATCTGATGTTCTGGAGCTCGCAGAAGCCTGCGTGAATCTTCTGCGCCAACAGGAGCTCACTGTCACAACTGCAGAATCCTGTACCGGTGGTCTGCTGTCCTCTCATCTGGTAGATGTTCCCGGCGTCTCGGAGGTGTTTCAGGAGGGCTACATCACCTACTCCAACAAGGCAAAGCGCCGTCTGATCAATGTCAGCAAGGCCACTCTTAAAAAATACGGAGCTGTCAGCCGCCAGACCGCACGGGAGATGGCAATCGGAGCTGTCTTCGCGGCGAACGCAGATATTTCTGTTTCTGTGACCGGCATTGCCGGACCGGACGGCGGAAGCGAGGAGAAGCCGGTGGGACTTGTGTTCATAGGCTGCTATATGAACGATCAGGTCACGGTGGAGGAGCATCGCTTCAGCGGAAAGAGGGCTGAAATACGCATGCAGGCCGTTTATGCCGCACTGCGTCTCCTGTATGCAACTCTTCGGGAGAATCTGGAATAGATCTGTCAATGTAAGTACATGGAGAGTGAATAGAAAATGCGCTGGTACCCACATCTCTACGCAGGAAGCTACGCCGCGCTGCATCGCGCCTCGATACTGAAGGGGATACGTGAGGGCAGAGCCATGCCTTCCGTCTATGTCATCACCAGATCGCTGAGCGGAGACGGGCTTCTGGATATTTATAAAAACAGTGAGCTTCAGAAGGCAGCTGTGCGTGGGCGTGATCCCATGGTTATTGGGATCGCGCTCAGCAGAAGCGAAGCCTTTGAGCTCGCGCGCTGCATCGTTCACGATCTGTACCGGGAAAAGGGAGGCTTTGATATAGATGCTTTCTGTGATCCTGACAATCATTAAAATCATCGTCCTGCTTCTGCTCCTGCTCATCGCCCTGCTGCTTGTTCTTTTGCTGTTGGTGCTCTTCGTCCCGCTGCGTTACCGCGGCTCTGGACGGTACCTTGATACGGCGGAGGGTAAGCTGGAGTTGAGCTGGCTGCTGCGGATGCTGCGCGTGCAGCTGGAATATCAGGAAGGGCTGAATGGGAAGTTTTGTCTGCTTGGCCTCACACTGTGGCACACAGAAGCAGAACAGGAGAATACAACTCCGGAAGAGAGCGAAGCATCAGCTGTAAATGCAGAGACAGCTCTCACAGAGGGAGAGTCTGACAGAGAGACGGAATCATCTGCCCACGAAATTACAGACAGCATACCGGAAAAGACTGCGGAGGGAGAAGAAAAATTAAAATTTTCCCAGGCGGAATCCTTACAGTCAGACTACATCCAAAGTGAGAAGAAAGAAAAGCGCCGCAAAAAGCGAAAAAAAGAGGGCGAAAGGACTGCGCTGAAAACTCGGCTCAGTCAGCTTGCAGCAAAAAAGGATGCGATTTTCAATAAAGCGGACGCATACCGGAAACTGCTCCTGGATCCACACACCGGAAGGCTGCTTGCGCTGCTGAAGAAAAAAGGTATGAGACTCTTAAAGGAGTTCCTTCCGCGGCATCTGGAGGGAGATCTCAGCTTTGGCTTTGAAGATCCCTTCGTCACAGGACAGTGCTGCGCTGCAGCGGCGCTCCTTTATCCGCTTTATCAGGACAATCTTTGCATAACAGCTCTCTTTGACAGAAAGGAGCTGTCCGGAGCGCTCCGCTTTCGGGGACGCGTGCGGCTCATCGTGCCGCTACTCGCTGCGCTGCAGCTCTGGTTCAACCGGGATTTTAAATTTGTTTACCGCTGGTTCAGAAGAAAAGAAAGAATAGCTACGGAGGACAATCATGGCTGATAACAGATTTTCCGCACAGGCAGAGGCATTATTTAAGGGGATGGAAAATTTTATCTCAACAAAAACTGTGGTGGGAGAGCCAAGGCAGGTCGGGGACGCGATCATCATCCCCCTTGTGGATGTATCCTGCGGCATGGCTGCGGGCTCCTTCGCCGGAAATAACAAGGACAATGGTGCGGGCGGAATGAATACGAAGATGTCCCCCGCAGCTGTACTGATCATACAAAATGGAGCGACAAAGCTTGTCACAGTCAAGAATCAGGATGCGCTCTCCCGCGTGATTGACATGGTCCCGGGCGTCATCAACCGCTTCAGCGCAGACAGTAGAATTTCTCCGGAGGCCCGGAAAGCGGCAGAAGAGCTTGCAAAAACAGAGCAGGAGTGAAGACAGAGAGCCTCATTGATTTCAAGCGAAGCTCTGAATATCAATGGGGCTCTTAAATAACAGACTTGATTTTTTGACTGTTTCCCGACAGGGTTCACAGATGAAAGAAGAGGCCGCTCTGCGCTCTGCGCAAAACCGCCTCCTCACAGGACTCTGTGCACGAATTAAGCTCTCTCAACCTTGCCGCTGCGAAGGCAGGAAGTGCAAACATACATCTTATGTACGCCGCTCTCCGTTTTGACCTTGACAGACTTAACGTTGGCCTTCCAAATGTGATTGCTTCTTCTATGAGAATGGCTCACATTATTGCCGAAGTGAGCAGCCTTTTCACAAATAGCACACTTTGCCATGATTAACACCTCCTATCTCATCGCTGGATTCTGCTTTCTCAAAATCCATAACATCGGTATTCTATCAGAAGCAGAATGCTTTTGCAAGTGTTTATTATTCAAGCTTTTATTTTTTCCTGAAATAAGGTATACTTTTTTCAGTAAAGTCTATGGTTCCACATATACTTACTCAGCTGTGCGAGCCAGGAAAGGACAGTTATGGTCAAAGGACGATTGGACAATGAAATGGGACAGATCGAGGTGAAGCCTGAGGTCATCGCCTCCTACGCCGGATCTGTAGCAGTAGAGTGCTTTGGAATTGTCGGTATGGCTTCCGTCAATATGAAAGATGGTCTGGTACGCCTTCTGAAGCGTGAAAATTTCAGCAAAGGCATTCAGGTGGCTGTCACTCCCGACAATGAGCTGCGCATCGCGTTCCACCTCATCGTTGCCTACGGCGTGAATATCAATGCGGTCGCAGACAACCTCGTGGAGCACGTCAAGTACAAGGTCGAAGCTTTTTCCGGCATGAAAATCGAAAAAATTAAAATCTACGTAGAAGGTGTCAGATCGATAGACTGACACGGGAGGAGTTGTTTTGGAAATTCACCATCTGAATGCTGCTCTGATTCAAAAGAGCTTCCTCGCCGGGGCCGCAGAACTGGACTCAAAGAAGGAATGGATCAATGAGCTGAATGTTTTTCCGGTTCCGGACGGCGATACCGGCACAAACATGACACTGACAATTATGACCGCAGCAAAGGAGGTTGCTGCCATGGAGGAGCCGGATCTTCCGGCACTCTGCAAGGCGATTTCCTCCGGCACTCTGCGTGGCGCCCGCGGAAATTCAGGCGTTATTCTGTCACAGCTGCTGCGCGGCTTTACAAAGGAGATCGAGTCTGCCCCCAACGGCGAAATCAGTATACCGCTGTTTGCGGCAGCACTGGTACGCGCATCAGAAACAGCCTATAAAGCTGTCATGAAGCCGAAGGAGGGAACCATACTCACAGTGGCTCGCGCCATGAGCGAGAAGGGCAGTGAGCTCGCAGCAGAGAGCACAGAACTGCTTCCCTTTATAGAAGCTGTCATCTCTGCCGGGGACGAGGCTCTCGAAAAAACTCCTGAGCTGCTTCCGGTCTTAAAGCAGGCCGGGGTTGTGGACTCCGGCGGGCAGGGCCTTATGACAGTTGTAAAGGGCGCGTTTCAGGGACTCATCGGCAAGAAGCCAGAATTCGACTTCCACGCGCCTCAACAGAGTTCCTCCGGTACTGCTCCCCGCAGCATCGACACTTCTGAGCTGGATACGGCAGATATCAGGTTTGGTTACTGCACAGAATTCATCGTGAATCTTGAAAAGGCTATTTCTCCCGATCAGGAACAGGAATTCAAGAGCTTTCTTGAGTCCATCGGAGATTCCATCGTCTGTGTTTCCTCTGACGAACTGATTAAAGTTCATGTGCACACAAACGATCCCGGCCTCGCAATTCAAAAGGGACTGAGCTATGGCCCGCTCTCCCGCATGAAGATAGACAACATGAGGGAGGAACACAATGAGCGGCTCATAAAAAATGCGTCTCAGATTGCTGCTGCGGAAAAAGCGAAGGCAGAAGCTCCACAAAACACAGAGAAGAAAAAATATGGCTTTATCAGTGTCTCTGTCGGAGAGGGGCTTGACAGCATTTTTTCGGATATCGGTGTGGATCTGATCATTTCCGGCGGTCAGACTATGAATCCCAGCACGGAGGATATCCTGAACGCGCTGGAGAAGGTGAATGCGGAGACGGTCTTTGTGCTTCCAAATAATAAAAACATTATTCTTGCGGCGGAGCAGGCGCGCGATCTGACAGAGGATAAGCAGGTGATCGTCGTCCCCACAAAGAATATCCCGCAGGGAATCACCGCTCTCATCAGCTTCATGCCGGATAACAGCGCGGAGGAGAATCTGAGCGCCATGACAGAAGCCTGTGCCCAGCTGAAGAGTGCGGAGATCACCTATGCTGTGCGCAATACCATGATCGACGGCTTTGAAATCCACGAGGGGGATTTCATGGCGATCGGTGACAGCGGAATGCTTGAGGTCAACAAAGAACTGCGCAGCACGGTATTCTCTGCGATAGAAAAAATGGCGGAGGACGATGCTGAGCTGATTACGCTGTACTATGGCTCCGAAGTACAGCGTGAGGATGCAGAGGAACTCGCGGAGGCAGTTGCTGCGCGCTTCCCGGATGCTGAGCTTGAGCTGAATTACGGCGGTCAGCCGGTATATTACTACTTCGTTTCCGTGGAATAAGACTTTTAAAATTTTCAGCCAGTGGGCGGAGAGCAGCATCTCCGCCCACTGCTTCGTTCTCATACAGGAAATTGCTCCGGATTCCCATATGAGAAGGTTTGTGGCAGATGCACTTTCTTAAAGCTTCATAGCAGAGAAGCCGAGCTCTGCTTGCGGATTTTTTGCGGAGTTCATCATTATATATCAGAGAGAGGAGCTGTGTATGCAGCATCACAGTACAGGGACAGAAGAGAAGAGCTGCGCTGCGTGCAGCGTGACTGTCTTAAAGGGCGTCGGCCCAAAGACTGAGGCCGCCATGGCGCGTCTCGGAATACGCACGCTCTCCCAGCTGATACGGCATTACCCTTTTCGCTTTGATTTTTATCCGGCAGTACAGGAGATTGCCGCCCTGGAGGAGGGACAGGCGGCTGTGCTTGCGACTCCTGTATCACAGCTCTCCGTGATACGAAAAGGGCGCTTTGTCATGACTCAGGGAAAACTTGCGGATGAGAGCGGAAGCGTTTCCGTGCGCTGGTTTAATATGCCTTACTTAAAAAAGACCATACTGCCCGGCAGACAGCGCGTATTCTGCGGGAAACTCGTGCAGAAAGGAAAGAATCTTCTCATGGAGCAGCCCTCTGTCTTTTCTCCGGAGGAATATGAACAGCTGAAGGAGCGTCCGCTGCCGGTTTACTCTCTCACGGAGGGGCTCACAAACCGTGCGCTGACGCAGGCAATTGCCTCTGCTCTCGCTCTCGTACCGCCGCAGAGCGACTGGCTTCCGGATGCTGTTCGCGAGAAATATGCGCTGATGGAGGAGGACAGGGCCATACGTGAGATCCATGCACCCCGCGATATGGAGCAGTTCGAGCATGCCCGGAAACGGATCGCCTTCAATGAGTTCTACTCATTTTTGCATATGGTACGGGAGATGAAGCTCCGCTCCGCCGGGATACGCTCTGTGTTTTGCATGCAGACAGAGGCGCCGCTGAAAGAGTACGCCGCCTTTCTGCCCTTTGATCTCACAGAGGCTCAGCAGCGCGTCGTGAGTGAATGTGCGAAGGACCTTGCTTCCGGCTGCGTCATGAACCGCCTGATCCAGGGGGACGTCGGCTCAGGCAAGACAGCCGTCGCCGCAGCGATGCTGTACACTGCATTTCGAAATGGCTGGCAGAGTGCGATCATGGTTCCCACAGAGGTTCTGGCAAGACAGCATGTGAAAACACTTCACACTCTCTTTGCAGCCGCGGGAAAAAAGCCCTCCATTCTGCTTCTCACCGGTTCTCTCAGTGCGGGAGAGAAGCATGCAGCGCAGGAGGCCATACGGACACATCAGGCAGATATCATCATTGGTACACATGCCCTCATACAGGAAAGCGTAGATTTTCGCAGTCTCTCCCTGGTCATCACAGACGAGCAGCACCGCTTCGGTGTGCGGCAGAGAGAGCAGCTTGCAGCCAAGGGATCACATCCACACATGCTTGTTATGAGTGCAACGCCAATCCCGCGCACTCTGGCCGTGATACTCTACGGGGATCTGGACATCTCCACAATCGACACGCGCCCCGCCGGAAGACTACCGGTCAAAAATGCGCTCATCACAAGACGTGACCGCCCGAAGGCCTTCCTGCACATCAAAAGAGAGCTTGCAGAGGGACATCAGGCCTATATCATCTGTCCGCTTGTGGAGGAGAGTGAGCTCTGTGACGCGGAAAATGTTCTGGACTACAGCAGGAAGCTCTCTGTGCTCTTTCAAGGAATCGGCAGAATCGGGTGCCTTCACGGGCGCATGAAGGAGAGCGAAAAGACTGCGATTATGGAGGCCTTCGCGGAGCGCAAGATACAGATACTGGTCGCCACTACGGTCGTGGAGGTCGGGGTTGATGTCCCAAATGCCACTGTAATGATGATCGAAAATGCGGAGCGCTTCGGCCTCGCATCTCTCCATCAGCTTCGCGGACGCGTGGGGCGCGGAGAGAGTCAGTCCTACTGTATTTTTGTGCAGGGCAGGCAGTCTGCGCGCGCAAAAAAGCGTCTGGAAATTCTGGGTCAGTCGAACGATGGCTTCGAAATCGCCGCAGCAGATCTGAAGCTGCGTGGCCCGGGAGAGCTCTTCGGCGCAGAGCAGAGCGGAGAGTTGACATTCAGTCTCGGCGACATTTATAATGACTACTTGATACTTCAGACTGCACAGGAAGTGCTGGAGCAATATGCGCTTCCCTTCGGAGTGAACAAAGCATTTCAGCGAGAGGTGATTCTTTAAATGAAACAGGAAAACAGACAGGCATGGAAAATAAATTAAATCAGGAGGACTCCGAAAAAGAGTTCTTTATAGAAGAGCTCGACGATCTGGGGGAGGAAGAAAGCGTTTCTCCTGCGGATGAGAGCGAGTGTTCAGAGTCAGACACAGCTGCAGAAGCAGCCTCGTCTCCGGATGCTGACGTGAGGGATGACAGGAAAGAAGCTGTGACAGAAAGCACAGCTTTAGAGACGGCTGTCGTCGCAGATTCAGAGACGCTCACAGAGGAGGAACTCACAGACGGAGACCGCTCGCAGGAGCATCGACATCATCCGCTTCGCCGCATTGCGGCAGTATCAGCGGCAGCGGCAGTGCTCGCTGTCGCAGTGTATACGCTGAAGGCGCAGTCCTATCACAGTGTCTTCTTTCCCCGGAGCAGCATCAATGGAATTGATGTCTCCGGCCGGAGCGCGCGGGAGGCGGAGCAGCTTCTGAATGAGCAGGTGAAAAACTATGAGCTGCGTATTCTTGCGAGAGAGACGGAGCCCGTCGCAATTCACGGCGAAGAGATAGGGCTTCGCTGTATTTTTGATGACAGTTTCGACAGACTGATTGCGGCGCAGTCGCCGATGCAGTGGGGGCTGAAGCTGGCCCAGGCAACGGACTATCAGATAGATACTATCACAGCGATCGATGAGACACTGTTCGATGAGACCCTGCGTGCACTTCCCTTTCTTGACAGTTCACGCTTTCTGTACCCGATTGACGCCGGGATATCCTACAGCGCGGGCGGCTATAGCATAAGCCCGGAGCAGGAAGGGACCGCGCTGGACATACCAGCGACAAAAAAGGCCATAGGGAATGCGGTTGCATCCCTGACCCCGGAACTAAAGCTGGAGGACGCCGGGGTCTATGAGGAACCAAGGCTTCATGCCGGAGATGCCTCTGTCATTGCTGCCTGTGAGAATATGAACCGCTACGCCGGCGCGGAGATCAATTACAGCGACAAGGGAATAAGCCTAAGTGGCAGCACCATCAAAAACTGGCTCTCTCTGGATGCAGATGGAAATGCCGTCATCGATGAGACCGCGCTCACAGCCTTTGTGCACAGCCTGGCAGAGCAATACGACAGCTACAATAAGCCCCGACCCTTTAAGACCAGCTGGGGAGCAACCATCACCATTCAGAACGGGAGTTATGGCTGGCAGATGGATCAGGCCGCAGAAAGCGCATGGCTTAAATCCGCAATAGAGAACGGAGAGAGAGTCCAGCGGACTCCGGAATTTTCAAAAAAAGCCGCCTCTCACGGAGCTGCAGACTTCGGAGACAGCTATATTGAGGTGAATCTCACCGCACAGCATCTTTATTATTATAAAAATGGAAAACAGCTGCTCTCGACAGATTTGGTTTCCGGTAATGTCTCAAGAGGGACAGTCACACATACTGGCATCTATCAAATCAACTACAAACAGCGAAATGCAACGCTCCGCGGAGCAAATTATGCGACTCCCGTCAGTTACTGGATGCCCTTTCACAACGGGGAGGGACTTCATGACGCAGGCTGGAGAAGTAGCTTTGGCGGTTCTATTTACAAAACCGGAGGTTCCCACGGCTGTCTGAATCTCCCGCCGGGCGCAGCAAAGCAGCTTTTTGAGACGGTCAGCACCGGTACCCCTGTCATTATCTACACACTTGCCGGCACGGAGAGCAAGGGCAGCGGTACACAGCCTGCTGCGACAAAAGAGAGCAGTGCGGCGGAGAGCAGCGCAGCGGAGAGCAGCGCAGCTCCGACAGAAACCGCTCCCCAGGCCAACCGGCCAACCGGGCAGCGCGGTCCCGGAGATGTAATCCGGGAGTCTCAGGAGGCGGAGAGAAGAAATGAATCCAATCAGACGCCGGACAGCAGCCGCGCAACCGTTGCCCCCATTCCCGCGGCGGAAGAGGACAGAGGGCCCGGCACAGTCACTGAAAACAGTTATACTGCGGGTCCGGGAACTGTTCAGCCGGCTCCCGCCAGGCCGGAAGCCTCCGCAGCTGAAGCCGGCCCCGGTCTCTGAAAGGAGCACTTATGAGAGTAATAGCAGGAAGCGCCAGAAGGCTGTTGCTTAAGACCTTACCTGGAGAGGATACGCGCCCCACAACAGACCGCATCAAGGAGACGCTCTTCAATATCCTGCAGAGCTGCATTCCGGGCTGTCGTTTTCTGGATCTCTTTGCAGGCAGCGGCGGCATAGCAATTGAAGCTCTGTCCCGCGGTGCCTCTCACGCCACCATCGTTGAGAAGAACCCGAAGGCCGCAAAAATCATACAGGAAAATTTGGAGCACACGCGGCTAAAAGAAGCGGCAGAGCTCATCACGGGAGACGCAGTTGCAGCAGTGCAGCGACTCTCTGGGGGGACTGCTGCAGCTTATGACATCATTTTCCTTGACCCGCCCTATGGATTGGGACTTGAGGACCGCGTGCTTGAGGCTCTGATTCGCAGCCCGCTGATCAATGCGGGCAGTCTCATCATCATTGAGATGAAGGCAGAGGCCGATATTGCGCATTTTGAAGAAATTGGCTATAAAATTATCAGGAGCAAGGAATATAAGACCAACAAACACATATTCCTCGGAAAGGCGTAAATCCAATGACAACGGCAGTTTACCCCGGCAGCTTTGATCCCGTGACGAATGGACATCTGGACATCATCTGCCGCGCTTCAAAAATGTTTGACCGCCTTATTATTGCGGTGCTGAATAACAACGCAAAAACTCCGTTGTTCAGTACCGAGGAACGTGTTACAATGTTACGTGAGATCACAGCGCACATCTCCAATATTGAGGTGGAGAGCTTTGATGGGCTGTCAATCAAGTATTGCCATGAGAGAAATGCACAGTTTATGGTGCGCGGGCTGCGTGCAGTCACGGATTTTGAGTACGAGCTTCAGATTGCCCAGACCAATCGTGTGATTGCACCGGATATTGACACGATATTTCTGACCACCAACCTGAAATATTCCTACTTGAGCTCCAGTATTGTAAAAGAAATAGCAACCTACAACGGCGATATCTCCGCGTTTGTCGATCAGCGGGTCGCCGAGAGAATCCAGCAAAAAATCGGGGAGAAGCACAGACGCAATGAATAGAATAGAACAGATCATCGGAGAGATTGAAGAATACATCGAGGACTGCAAGCCCTCCACCTTTTCAAGCACCAAGATCATTGTGCAGAAGGAGGAGCTCAGCGAAAAGCTTGTGGAGCTCCGGATGTCCATTCCGGATGAGGTGCGCCAGTGCCAGAAGATCATCAGCAACCAGGCTGCGATTATGACAGATGCAAAGACAAAGGCGGAAGCCATGGTTGCAGAGGCGAATAAGATGACTTCTCAGCTTGTCGATGAGCATGAGATTATGCAGCGCGCCTATGCGACTGCAAACAAGCTTGTGGAGGACGCCAGAGCACAGGCGCAGAGCATTGTTGAGAATGCAACCTACGAGGCAAATGGCATAAAGCTTGGCTCCATCCGCTACACAGACGATATGCTGAAGAGTCTGCAGACCATCATCAGCCATACGGTCACGGAGTCCCAGTCAAGATTTGAGAACCTTCAGGCCTCCCTGAAATCCAGCTACGATATCGTCTCCTCCAACCGGCAGGAGCTCGCACAGGGCATGGCGGCACAGGATAACGGTCCGGAGCTTCCCTCTCAGAATTAAAGCTGTGCTCATAAAGTCAGAGCTGAAAGAAGAGTTTGCCGACGTGCAAACTCTTTTTATCTCATATTACGAAAACGATCATTTCAAAGTTTGTTTTTAGGAGGAAAGGTGCAGATATCCAGATTACCCGAGGAATTTTTAGAGGAGATGCAGGCGCTTCTTGGCGAGGAATACAGCGCATATCTTGCTTCCCTTGAGGAACGTCCCATGTCCGGTCTCCGCATGAACAGCCTGAAGGCAGATGCCGGCTTCGCACGCTCCCGCCTTAAGCTTTCCGATCCGGTTCCATGGACAGAGAACGGGTTTTACCTGACGGAGGAGAGCCGTTTCACAAAGCATCCCTACTACTACGCAGGACTCTACTATATTCAGGAACCCTCTGCCATGTCCAGCGCTGCGCTGCTCGGTACAAGAGAGGGGGAGCGCGTTTTGGATCTCTGCGCGGCGCCCGGAGGTAAGACCACACAGATCGGTGCGGATCTGAACGGCCGTGGGGTGCTGGTGTCCAATGATCTGAGTGCGTCCCGGGCAAAGGCACTGCTGAAAAATGTCGAGCTCGCGGGAATCGGAAATGTCCTGATTTGCTGTGAGGATTCTGCAAAGCTGGCAGCGGAGTATCCGCTCTACTTTGACCGCATACTTGTGGATGCCCCGTGCTCCGGAGAGGGAATGTTCCGAAAGCATCCTGCAGTCATACGCGCCTGGGTGGAGCATGGAAAGGATTTTTATTGTCCGACTCAGAAGCTTCTTCTGAATGACGCTGCCAGGATGCTGAAACCGGGAGGAACGCTTCTGTACTCCACCTGCACCTATAATCGCAGGGAGGACGAGGATCAGATCGAGATGTTTCTCTCCACCCATCCGGACTTTACGCTGGATCCGATTCCGCTGCGGCCCGGCTTCACAAACTCCTGGATCCTTCCCGGCTGTGTGCGTCTGTTTCCGCATCACGCGAGGGCGGAGGGGCACTTCGTCGCAAGACTGAAGAAACAGCCAGCTGTCTCCGGAGATGACGGACGCTATCGCACAAAATGGCAGCGTCCTCTGAAAAAAGGAGAGCTTGGTGATACTGCGCTTTTCTTTCAGAAGCTCAGGCGGGAGATTGATCTGTCCCGTATCCTTGTGCAGGGAGAGTATGTGCTTCTGATTCCGGAAACTGCGCAGCTCCATCCGGGACTTCGTTACTTAAGGACTGGACTTCTCTTGGGACAGCTGAAAAACGGACGTTTTCGTCCCTCGCAGGCCCTTGCCATGAATCTTAGAAAAGAGGAGTGGACAGATCCCATTGATCTCCCTGCGGACAGCCCGGAGGTCATACGATATCTGAAGGGAGAGACCATTGAGGCATCTGAGGCGGGGCAGGGCTACCGCCTGCTGTGTGCGGACGGCTTTCCGCTCGGTTTTGTGAAGCAGGACCGCATGCGCCTCAAAAACATGTATCTGCCCGGATGGAGAATGCAGTGATGAAGGAGCTTCGTGCAGACAAACTGCTCACCGCAGCCGGATACGGGAGCAGGACAGAAGTCAAAAAACTGATAAGAGCAGGGCGTCTTCTGAAGAACGGAACTGCTGTGCAGCGTCCGGAGGAGAAGCTTGACCCGGAGCGGGACGTCCTGACTCTGGACGGACTCCCCTTTCAATATAAGAGCCATGAGTACTGGGTTCTGAACAAACCTGCCGGTATTCTGAGCGCCACAGAGGACAGACACCGGGAGACAGTCATCTCTTATATGGGTCTCACCCGAAAGAATATGGCTCCCTGCGGGCGACTGGATCTCGACACGGAAGGACTGCTGCTTGTGACGGATGACGGCGCTCTGGTGCACCGCCTTCTCGCGCCGGGAAAGCAGGTCGATAAAGAGTATGAGGTATATTACAGCGGCACGCTTCCCGCAGATGCCACAGAGCATTTTGCATCCGGCATAGAGCTGGAGGACGGAACGCTCTGCAGGCCCGCTCTGCTGTCAGGAACAGAAAATCCGACGAGGCTCACCATCCAGGAAGGAAAGTTCCATCAGGTGAAGCGTATGTTTCAGGCGCTCGGATGTACCGTGACAAAGCTCAAGCGCCTTCGTATGGGCCCGCTAAGTCTCAGCGACCTGAAGCTTGACCCCGGTACTTACCGGCAGCTCACGGAGAAGGAGCTTCGGCTCCTGAAGGATTTTGAAGCAGGTAGAACAGCAAAAGCACCCGCAGAGAAGATGTCCGGTCCTGGAACGGAGCTGCCGCGCCCGGAGGATTATGCCGCCTGCATTTTCGATCTCGATGGCACCCTCGTTGACTCCATGTGGATGTGGCATGAGCTTGATCAGAACTACCTCGCGCGCTTCGGCATCGAATATCCCGAGGATCTGCAGTTAAAGATAGCCGGAATGAGCTTTCCCGAGGTCGCAGACTACTTCAAGGAGCGCTTTCAGCTTCCGGACGATGTTCAGACGATGATGCGAGACTGGGAGGAAATGGCGGTTTTATTCTATCGCAGCAAGGTTCCGCCAAAGCCCGGCGCTGTAGAATTTCTGCGTGCGCTTCGCACACAGAAAAAGCGCATTGCCATTGCCACCAGCAACGCGATGCGCATGGTGAATGCAGTGCTGGAAAGCCTTGAAATACGGGATTATTTTGAAATTATTGTGACTGCTTCCGAGGTAAATGCCGGCAAGCCAAAGCCGGACATTTATCTTGAGGCTGCACGCCGCCTTAACCTGAGCCCGGCGCACTGTCTGGTCTTTGAGGATATACCGGAGGGCATACTTGCCGGAAAGCGGGCGGGCATGACGGTCTGTGCGGTACGCGACAGCTTCTCCGAGGCTATGGAGGAGGAGAAGCGGACACTTTCTGATTACATGATTACAGACTACAGGGAGCTGCTATGAAGATTGCACTGATCAGCGGAGCCTCCTCCGGCATGGGACGCGAGCTCGCAATACAGATTGCGTACCGCTTTCCCTCCATTGAGGAGATATGGATAAATGCCAGAAGAGAAGAGCGTCTCAGGAGTCTTGAGAGAGAATTTCCCGGGCGCATCCGTGTCTTTCCGGGAGATCTCTTAGATCCGGAGACCATACCGAAACTGACAAAAGCGCTCATAAAAGCACAGGCGACGGTGTGCATACTCGGAAACGCCGCCGGCTTCGGCAAGCTGGGCCGCGCAGGAGAGATAAGCCCTGCCGACCTCCAGGGCATGATCACATTGAACTGCACTGCACTCACACAGCTGACAGAAGCTGTGCTGCCCTTTATGAAAAAAAAGAGCCGCATCATTCACTTTGCCTCTGCCGCTGCCTTTCTTCCTCAACCGGGCTTTGCAGTCTACGCGGCGACAAAATCCTATGTGCTGTCCTATAGCCTCGCCCTGAGAAGAGAGCTCGCTGACCGCGGAATCGCAGTGACTGCAGTCTGTCCCGGACCCGTGGACACGGAATTTTTCTCTATTGCGGAGGAACATGCCCCTGCTCCTGCCTACAAGCGCTTTTTCATGACAAAAACGGAGCGCGTTGTCTCAAAAGCGCTCTTTGATGCATTCTCCTCCCCCTCAGGCAAAGCAGTATCCGTTCCCGGTGCGGCGATGAAGGCCGTGCGGATTTTTACAAAGCTGCTCCCCTGGGAGCTCTGTCTTCACTTTTACGACTGATATATAAGAGAGGAAAAAGCAGTGAAGGAATTTCGAATTGGCCCGAATGAAGCGGGGCAGCGACTGGATAAATTTCTGGGGAAATATCTGCGCAGCGCTTCAACGGGCTTTCTCTATAAAATGCTGCGGAAAAAGAATATCACGGTCAATGACAGAAAACAGAGTGGTGCGGAGAAGCTTTCAGAG
This sequence comes from Fusobacterium naviforme, assembly GCA_003014445.1. Taxonomy (GTDB): domain Bacteria; phylum Bacillota; class Clostridia; order Lachnospirales; family Lachnospiraceae; genus Moryella; species Moryella indoligenes. Next base: position 119,762 of record PYGH01000002.1, read on the forward strand.
GGAGATATTGTTCGCTTCTGGTTCTCCGATGAGAGCTTTGCGAAGCTCCAGGGCAGCGTAGAAGCGAGGCGTGCGTGCGTGCTGCCCCCTGTTTCCTCTGACTTCCGCCGGAACATACTCTATGAGGACGAAGGAATACTGATTCTTGACAAGCCCGCAGGCATGCTCTCACAGAAAGCTGCTGCCGGAGACATCTCCGCAAATGAGCTGCTGCTCGCCTACCTGATGGAGCAGGGAAGCGTCACGGAAGAGAGTCTCAGGAGCTTTCGCCCCGCGATTGCAAACCGGCTGGACAGAAATACCAGTGGCCTGCTCCTCGCCGGGAAGACGCTGCCGGCCCTGCAGACTCTCTCCGCCTGTCTGAGAGAGAGAAGCGTAGAGAAATATTACCTGGCCTGTGTCAAAGGACGGATGAGGAAGGCACAGGAAGTCCGTGCTTTTCTGAGTAAGAACAGCGCGACAAATCAGGTCACAGTGCGTAGCGTTCCGGAAGGCCCGGAGGACAGAGCCATACGCACTGCCTTCGTTCCGCTTGCAGAAGCAGAGGACTGCACCCTGCTTCTCATACATCTCATTACGGGGCGCACCCATCAGATCCGCGCGCAGCTCTCTGCCCTCGGACACCCGCTGCTGGGAGACCCGAAGTACGGAGACACTGCCCTGAACCGCCGCATTGCCGCAGAGCACGGCATACGAAGACAGCTGCTGCACGCCTACATCCTCCGCTTTCCGCGCTGCGCGGGCGTGCTCGCTGGACTCAGCGGGAAGACGCTGCGAAGCCCCTGGCCTGAGGATTTTAAGTCCGTCTTTCCAGAGACAGAGTTTCATCTGAAGGAGGTAACGCTTGGGAACCTGGAAAACAAGAGGGCTCCGGGGCTCCGGTCTCGAGGAGCTTCTGAATCTCTCAAATGAAATATACCGGAACAGCCATATTGCTCTGATTCAGAAGATTCCGACTCCGATCACGCCCATGGAGATCGACCGGAGCTCGAGACACATCACCCTCGCCTACTTTGATAAACAGAGTACTGTCGACTACATCGGCGTCGTGCAGAGCATTCCGGTCTGCTTTGATGCGAAGGAGTGCGCATCGGACTGCTTTCCGCTCGCCAACATTCACGCACATCAGATGCAGTTCATGAAGGAGTTCGAGGAGCAGCGCGGCATTGCCTTTCTGATCATCAGCTTCACAAAGCGGGACGAGCTCTACTTTCTGCCGTATCGCTCCCTCATGCGCTACTGGAGACGCATGGAGGCGGGAGGAAGGAAGAGCTTTACCTACGATGAAATGGACAGGCGCTTCCCGATCCGGCGAAGCAGAGAGGTTCCCGCACACTATCTTGAGCAGCTGGAGGCCTATCTTGAGCTTTCAGAGGAGCTGGAGCAGCCGGATGAGCTTCCCGCTGATTGACAGAGAAATACATACAGGAGTCACAGAGAAGAAAGCAGGACTATGCAGAAATTAGCTTTGGATGATGAACTGCTCCTACAAATTGAGCAGCCCGCCCGCTACATCGGCGGTGAGATCAATATGGTAAAAAAAGACCCGGATCAGGTCGCAGTGCGCTTCGCCATGTGTTTTCCGGATGTCTACGAGATCGGCATGAGCCATCTCGGCATACAGATACTTTACAGCATGTTCAACCGGCGGGAGGATGTCTACTGTGAGCGTGTCTTTTCTCCGTGGACAGATCTGGACCGTCTCATGCGGGAGAGACATATCCCTCTCTTCACGCTGGAGAGTCAGCGTCCTGTGCGGGAGTGTGACTTTCTGGGAATCACACTTCAGTACGAGATGTGCTACACGAACATTCTTCAGGTACTGGAGCTCTCCGGCATTCCCCTGCACGCAGAGGAGAGAACAGAAGCGGATCCTGTCGTCATCGGCGGCGGCCCCTGCACCTACAATCCGGAACCAATTGCAGATTTCTTTGACCTTTTCTATATGGGAGAGGGCGAGGTATCCTATTTTCAGCTGATTGATCTCTACATCCGCTTCAAAAATGAGGGCAGAAGCCGCATGGAATTTCTGAGAGCGGCCGCCTCCGTTCCGGGCATCTATGTGCCCCGTTTCTATCAGCCGGAGTATCACGAGGACGGAACCCTCCGCGCCTTTACGCCGCTCTGTCCCGAGGCTCCCGCTACAGTCGCGAGGCAGGTGGTCTCTCAGATGGACGAGGCGGCCTTTATTGATGACCCTCTGGTTCCGTTCATCCGCGTGACGCAGGACCGCACGGTCGTCGAGCTGATGCGCGGCTGCATCCGCGGCTGCCGCTTCTGTCAGGCGGGCAATGTCTACCGCCCGCAGCGGGAACACTCTGTCGAATATCTGAAGCGTTATGCCGAAAAGCTCCTGAAAATCACGGGAAATGCTGAAATATCCCTGAGCTCCCTGAGCTCCAGCGACTACTCCGGCCTTCAGGAATTTCTCGAATACCTCATTCAATACACAAAGGAGCGGAAGATCAACATTTCCCTCCCCTCCCTGCGCATTGACGCCTTTTCTCTGGATGTCATGAGCAAGATTCAGGATGTGAAGAAGAGCTCTCTGACCTTTGCGCCGGAGGCCGGAACCCAGCGGCTTCGCGATGTGATCAACAAGGGGCTCTCGGAGGAGGATATCATGCTGGGAGCGCTCAGCGCCTTCCGCGGGGGCTGGACCAAGGTGAAATTTTACTTTATGCTGGGTCTTCCGACCGAGACAGAGGCGGACAGGAAGGGGATTCCCGAGCTCTGCGAGCGCGTCGCAGATATGTTTTATGAAGAGATTCCAAAGTCTGAGCGCGGTGGAAGAGTACAGATCTCCGCAAGCTCCTCCTTCTTTGTTCCGAAGCCCTTCACCCCTTTTCAGTGGGCCTCCATGTGCAGAAAGGAAGAATATCTCGACCGGGCGCGCGTTGTGAAGGAGCACTTCCGGGAACAGAAGAACTGGAAGAGTCTCCGCTATCAGTATCACGACGCGAGCACGACCATACTGGAGGGCGTCTTTGCCCGCGGCGACAGAAGAGTTGCAAGGGTCATAGAGCTCGCCTACAGAAGAGGGGCCCTTTACGACTCCTGGACGGAGTATTTTGACAGTGAGCTCTGGATGGACTGCTTCCGCGCGTGCGGTGTGGATCCCGAATTTTATACGCTGCGCGAGCGGAAGCTGACCGAGCTTTTCCCCTGGGACTTCATCGACTGTGGTGTGAGCAAGGCCTTCCTCACGCGGGAGTGGCTCACGGCGCTCGAGGGAAAAGTAACGCCCAACTGCCGCGAGCACTGCGCGGGCTGCGGCGCTATGCGCTATCACGGAGGTGTATGCTATGAAGGTAAGGATTAAATTCTCAAAGCAGGGAAATCTGCGCTTTGTAGGTCATCTCGATATCATGCGCTACTTTCAGAAGGCAAACCGCAGAGCGGAGCTTCCGATTGCCTATTCCGAGGGCTACTCGCCGCATCAGATCATGTCCTTTGCTGCTCCGCTCGGCATGGGGCTGGAAGGACTCGCTGAGTATTTTGATATCCGTCTCACGGATGAGGCGGAGGGGCAGCTGAGCTCGGACGAGGCGGTGCGGCGCCTGAATGCACAGATGGCGGAGGGCATGGAAATTCTGAGTTTTCTCCGCATCCCGGATGACACCAAAAACTGCATGTCAACAGTTCATGCGGCAGATTACCGCGTGCATTTTCTGCCCGACAAGGGAGCACCGGATCCTCTCTTTCAGGGAGCTCTCCCGACTTCAGAGACTGAGGAGACGGCGGCGCTCCACTGGCCCCTGCTCTCTGCCGGAGCACAGCAGAGCCTCTCCCGTGCCTGCGCAAGTCTCCTGCAGCAGGAAACAATTCCGATTGTGAAAAAGGGAAAGAACGGCAGAGAGCGGGAGCTCGACATCCGTCCCATGATCTTTCAGCTCCATGCAGAGGCGGACGGTCTTTTTATGCGCATCGCACAGGGAAGCGAAGCCAATCTGAAGCCGGAGTTTCTCCTGAATGCGCTGTTTCAGACCGCGGAAGGCAGCATCTTCGCAGCGCACAGGAATCGCGTGGTGCGCACTGAGCTCTATGATGCCGATATGAACACATTGGAGTCCTATGGAGAACGCATTGAATAAACTGATCATCTGCGCCTTTCGGGGCGGAATTCTGAGCAGCCTCTCAGCAGAGGGAAAGATCATCCTCCTGAATTACGAGCGGGAAGGAAGCTCCCTCGTCGGGAATATCTACCTCGCCCGGGTTCAGAATATTTTGAAAAACCTGGATGCGGCTTTTCTGGATATCGGAGAGAAGCAGCCGGCGTACCTGAGCTTTGGCCGGGAGAAGACTCTGCACCACGCGGACGGCACAGTGCAGAACAGCCTGAAGGCGGGAGATGAGATTCTGGTCAAGATAAAGAAGGATGCGCACAAGACAAAGGGCCCGCTGGCGGGCTCCGAGTTCCCGGAGCTTAAGGAAGAGGAGCTGCTGCAAAAGGCTGTTTTCTCAAAGGCGCCCGCACTGTTGAGGCGCACATTGCCCTTCTTTGCACAGCTGGCAGAGACCACTCCGCTCCCCGACGAGATCATCACAGACATCCCTGCGGTCTATGCCGCACTGACAGGAGAGGAACCCCGGCTCCCGGAGCTCTATCAGGAGAGGCTTCCGGCGCGCTTCCGGCGCGAAAGCCCTCCCGTACTAAGCCTCAGCTCCTCTGTCCCGGTCCGATTTTATGCGGACGAAGCACTTCCGCTGACAGCCCTCTGGTCTCTTGAGACTGCGCTGAAGGAGGCGACGGAGCGCAGAGTATGGCTGAAGAGCGGCGGAACACTCATCATTGACCCTGTCGAAGCTATGACCGTAATCGACGTCAACACCGGAAAGAATATACAGGGAAATGACCGGCAGGAGACCATACGAAAGACCGATCTCGAGGCGGCAGACGAGGTGATGCGTCAGCTCAGGCTGCGCAATCTCTCCGGTATCATACTGGTGGACTTCATCGATCTCAGACGCCGGGAGGACCGGGCGGCTCTGATGGACAGACTGCATGCCCTGGCGTTGCTGGATCCGGTCAAAACGCAGATCGTCGACATCACCCGCCTTCACCTGGTCGAGATCACGAGACAGAAGAGCGGGCAAACTCTCGCGGAGCAGCTGAGAGCAGCGGACAGATGACAGCAGCAGGCGCATCTTCCCACCCACATTAATTTTTCATGTGGACGGGATTTGCTTTTGGGGTAAAACTGTGACCTCAGCTGTAATTCTGCAGATGAAAATCACTTGACATATAATTGTCTTTCCCTTATATTTATTAAGTATGCCGCACAACGGGGCTGTAAGTTTCGCACAGTTCGTGCGAACGCCACAGTTGGCGAGTAATGATAAAAGGAGGTACCAGTATGTACGCGATTATTGCTACCGGCGGGAAGCAGTATAGGGTATCAGAGGGCGATATCATTAAGGTTGAGAAACTCGGAGTGGAAGCAGGCCAGACAGTTACGTTTGATCAGGTTCTCGCTGTAAACAACGGTGAGCTTGCCATCGGAACCCCGACTGTATCCGGAGCCAGCGTTTCCGCAACTGTTCTCAGAGAGGCGAAAGACAGAAAAGTCATCGTCTACAAGTACAAGGCAAAGCTTGGCTATCACAAGAAGAACGGTCACAGACAGCTCTATACTCAGGTTAAGATCGACAAGATCAATGCCTGAGCACTATGATCGAAATACAGCTTTTTAAAGATGCGCAGGGCAGGACTTACGGCTTTCGCTCGGAGGGGCACGCAGACTATGATGATTTCGGAAGAGATATTGTCTGCGCTGCAGTTTCCGTGCTGGAACTGAATCTTGCAAATTCTACCTCTCAATTTACTTCTGCGCGTTTTTCCTGTCAGGTCAATGAGAAAAACGGTACCTTTGAGTATCGACTCGCTGATGTGGAAGACAGAGAGGCCGGACTTCTCCTCTCATCCTGTCTGCTCGGACTGGAGAGCATAGGGAAGGAGTACGGAAGTAACTACTTAACGATTAGAGATCAGGAGGTGTAATGATGTTGTTCACAATGAACCTTCAGCTGCATGCTCATAAGAAAGGTGTAGGCTCCACCAAGAACGGCCGTGACTCCGAGTCCAAGCGCCTTGGCGCGAAGAGAGCGGACGGTCAGTTTGTTCTTGCCGGAAATATCCTTTACAGACAGCGCGGCACACATATTCATCCGGGAACCAATGTCGGCAGAGGCTCCGATGATACCCTGTTTGCAAAGGCAGACGGTATCGTCAGATTTGAGAGATGGGGCAAGTACCGCAAGAAGGTTTCTGTCTATCCGAAGGCAGAGCTTGCTGCAGAAGCGGCAGAGTGATGAATATCTTCGGCTTTCAGCCGAATAAATAAGCAGAGAGCCGGGCTTCATACTGTACAGTATGAAGCCCGTTTCATACTTACATTCAGAAGCATTCAGAAAGAGAGAGTTATGTTTACAGACAGCGCAAAAATCTTTATTCAGTCCGGAAAGGGCGGAGACGGTCATGTCAGCTTCCGCAGAGAGCTCTTTGTGCCCGCCGGAGGTCCTGACGGCGGAGACGGCGGAAAGGGCGGAGATGTTATCTTTGAAATCTATGATGGCCTGAATACCCTGACAGATTTCCGCCATGTGCGAAAATATATTGCTGAGAGCGGTCAGCCCGGCGGAAAAAAGCGCTGTCACGGCGCAGACGGCAGGGATTTGATTGTCCGTGTTCCTGAGGGCACCGTCATCCGGGATGATGAGAGCGGTAAAATCATTGCCGATATGTCCGGTGAAAATCGCCGCATGGTGATTCTGCGCGGCGGAAAGGGCGGAATCGGCAATATGCACTTCGCAACTGCCACCATGCAGGCGCCAAATTATGCAAAGCCCGGTCAGCCTGCCAGAGGCCTTTTTGTGCGTCTGGAGCTGAAGGTCATCGCAGATGTCGGACTGGTTGGTTTTCCGAATGTCGGAAAGTCCACCCTTCTGAGCCGCGTATCCAATGCACGGCCGGAGATTGCCAATTACCACTTTACGACTCTGACACCACACCTTGGCGTGGTAGATCTCGATGAGGGTGAGGGCTTTGTAATGGCCGATCTCCCCGGTCTGATCGAGGGAGCCTCCAGGGGAATCGGTCTCGGATACAATTTTCTGAAGCACGTGGAACGGACCAAGGTCCTGGTTCATGTGGTCGATGCTGCCTCTGTCGAGGGCAGGGATCCCGTAGAAGACGTGCGAAAGATCCAGGAAGAGCTGGAAAAATATGAGGCACAGCTCCTCAATAAGCCGCAGATCATCGCAGCAAATAAAATTGACAGCATCGTTTTAGAGGAAGGCGCAGAGGACCCGATCGAAAAGCTGCGCCGCGCTTTCGAACCGGAGATTCCTGTCTATCCGATATCGGGCATGACCGGAGCCGGGATCAAAGAGCTGAAGTATGCGATTTTCTCTGTTCTGAAAACAATGAACCGGGAGGTCACTGTATTTGAGCCGGAGATGGAAATCGATTACGCAGCAGATTCCAATCTTCCCTATACAGTCGTCAAAGAAGCGGCGCATGTCTACGTCGTTGAGGGACCGCGCATCGAAAAAATGCTCGGTTACACCAATCTCTCTTCAGAAAAAGGCTTTGATTTCTTCCAGAAATTTCTGAAGGAAAGCGGAGTGCTCAGAGATCTTGAGGACGCCGGAATTGAAGAGGGCGACACTGTCCGCATGTACGGACATGCATTTGATTATTACAGATAAGGAGTGCCATGACAAGCAAACAACGCGCATACCTGAAGGGGATAGCAATGACAACAGAGCCCATTCTGCAGATTGGAAAATCCACTCTGACTCCTGAGCTCACACAGGCGGCCGTAGAGGCCTTCCATACGCACGAACTGATCAAGATCTCCGTGCTTCAGAACTGCATTGCCGATCCGAAGGAGATAGCACAGGTTCTGGCAGAGCGCACGCACAGTGAAGTCGTGCAGGTGATCGGAAAAAAAATTGTGCTCTACAAACAGGCCAAGGAAGAGAAGGACCGTAAAATCATACTCCCCTCACGCTGATACGGAGGAAGAAATGCGGAAGATCGCGATACTCGGTGGAACCTTTAACCCCATTCACAACGGACATCTGAAACTTGCAGAAAACGCATGGCGGCAGTTTGCGCTTGATGCCTGCTGGTTCATGCCTGCGCCGACGCCCCCGCACAAGGAGAGCCACATGATCACTTCCTATGCGGATCGACTCGCCATGGTGCGGGCAGCGCTGGAACCCTTCCCCTGCTTCGAGGCCTCTGATTTTGAGGCGCAGCGCAGCGGAAAGTCCTATACCAGCGACACGCTCAGGGAACTGGCTGCCCGTCACCCGGAAATCTCTTTTTCCTTTGTGCTGGGGGCAGACTCCTTCTATGAGATCGAGAGCTGGCACTGTCCGGAGCTTATTTTAAAGTACGCCGGCCTCATTGTGGCAGACAGAGATTACAGCAAAAATCATGAGTCTCTCTCCGCGCACGCAGAGCATCTCCGCGCCCGCTACCATGCCCGCATTGATTTTATTCATGCGGAAGAGGTTGATATCTCCTCTGAGCACATACGCCGCCTCTTTGCCTCCGGACGAGGCGGCGCAGAGCGTCTGATTCCGTCTGCAGTCTACGACTATATCCGTGCGCACCATCTGTATGGGCAGTAGGGATCTTTTCTCTTTTATACGGGAACAAAACAAGATGAACAGAGATGAACTGAACAGAATAAGAGAGCTGCTCTACCAGAGCCTGAGCTCCTCAAGATATCAGCACAGCCTCGGTGTCGCCTATACCGCCGCCTGCCTCGCAATGCGCTACGGCGCAGACCCGGAACAGGCGGAGCTCGCGGGCCTTCTACACGACTGCGCCAAAGAATACAGGGAGGAAGAGCTGCTCAGGATCGGAACGCACTGTAATATTATATTCTCTGCCGCCGAGCTCGCCGCTCCTCAGGTGCTGCACGCAATCGTCGGACCCTGCATCGCAGAGCAAAAATATCATATCAGCTCTCCGGAAATATTGTCTGCAATACGCTGGCACACCACCGGAAAAGAGAATATGTCCCTGCTCGAAAAAATCATATTTACAGCAGACTATATCGAGCCAAACCGGGATCACGCCCCTAATCTCTCTGAGATGCGGGCTCTGGCCTTTCAGGATCTCACGCAGTGCGTATTTCGAATCACTGAGGATACCCTTCGATTTCTGAAAACACGGAACACAGCAGCAGATCCCATGACACAGCGTTGCTATTTGTGGTTAAAGGAGAATGGAAATTATGACAACACAGGAAATCGTTAAGACTGCAGTCAAAATTATGGAGGATAAGAAGGGCAGCGAGATCAAGGTAATTGATATCTCCAAGGTCTCTGTTATCGCAGATTATTTCATCCTTGTCAGCGGCAGCAACCGCAATCAGACCCAGGCCATCGCAGATGAGATCGAGATGCAGCTCGGAAGAGAGGGGATAGAGGCAAAGCAGAAGGAAGGCTACAGCAGTGGAACCTGGATTCTTCTTGATTACCGCGATGTCGTCATTCATATCTTTAACAGCGAGGATCGCAGATTCTATAATCTTGAGAGAATATGGACCGACGGAACCATCGTTGAGGAACCGGAGAGGCTTTAAATTTTTTTTACACAATAGCATTACACATACGGTCAGAAAATAAGCGCACGCCTTCCGCGTGCGCTTATCTATATTATTTACATTTTCTCCTGATTATTGTACTCAGTGGCGAAAATAATCAAGGCGAATCAGCCCCACCACCTTGCCAAGAACAGCGACCTGTTCAACCAAAATTGGCTCCATGCTGTCATTCTCCGGCTGAAGGCGATAGTAGCCCTTCTCCTTATAAAAGCGCTTTACAGTGGCGCCATCCTCCACCATGGCAACAACGATCTCTCCATTTGCTGCTGTGTTCTGACGCGCAACAATCACCGTGTCTCCATCAAATATTCCCACGTTTATCATCGAATCCCCGCGCACCTTCAGCATAAAGGTTTCGCTGTTAGGCAGATAATCTGTCGGAATCGGAAAATAATCCAGAATATTCTGTTCTGCGAGTATGGGCTCACCGGCAGCCACCTGTCCGAGAATGGGAATATTTGCCAATTCTCTCCGTGTCAGATTAAAATTGTCGTCCACGACCTCTATGGTGCGCGGTTTCGTGGGATCCTTTCGAATATAACCGTTCTTTTCAAGACTCTCCAGATGTGCATGCACAGAAGAGGTAGAGCGCAGATGCACCGCGTCGCATATTTCGCGCACCGCAGGCGGATAGCCCTTGCTCAGTATCGTATCTTTTATATAATTCAGAATTTCCTGCTGTTTTTCTGTAATTTTTCCCTGAGACACAGACGCCTCCACCTTTCCCTGAAATCCGATTGAATGACTGTTATTTTTATTATAATAGCACGAAGACATCTTTTATACAAACCTTTGTTCGATTTTTGGATATAATGCCAAACGTTTGTTCTATTTTCTGTTGACAAACATATGTTCGCATATTATGATGGCAACAGAACAAACGTTCTTTTTTAAAAACCCAAAATCATCAGAAACAGCATACAATTGAATTTCTGCAAATAAAAGAGAGGATTTCCATGAAGATGAAAAGATCACACACCGCATATGTCTTCAGAAGACTGATCATGACCGCTTTATTTCTGACGCTGGTCATTCTTTTCTTTGAACATTCCGCGATTCCGGTACAGGCTGAAGGAAGAGAATCCTTTTCTGCACAGCTTCACTATGCCAGTATTAAGCTCTGTGCAGGAGATACCCTGGAGACAGTGGCCGCCAACTACAATACAGGAGATAATCTGAGTGATATGGAGTATATTCAGGAGCTGAGAGAAATCAATCAATTAAACGGAGATAAATTGTATCCCGGCTGTTATCTCACTGTTCTGAAATGAACACCTGTACTGAAGAGGAGAGAAGAGGTACAAATCAGCTCTCCCTCAGCTTTACCTTATTCCTGGCACTGCGCCTTCTATCCTCCTGAAGCGCGGCATAATGTTTTCTCGTTGTATTAACATCCGTATGCCCCAGCACATCTGCAACAAGATAAATATCTCCGGTCTCATGATACAGATTGGTGCCGTAAGTACTTCGCAGCTTATGCGGCGTGATCTTTTTCAGCGGTGCCGCAGTGCACGCGTATTTTTTTACCATATTTTCAACACTTCTGACATTCATTCTTTTGTTCTGAAGGGAGAGAAAGAGCGCATCCTCCGATCCGGCAGATGGCTCCAGAAGCTCTCGCTCCTCAAGATAATTCAAAAGCGCCTCCTCGACCTCATCTCCAAAGTACACCACCTGTTCCTTGCCGCCCTTTCGGTGTACACGAATTCCATCATTTTTAAAATCAATATCATTCAGATTGAGCCCCACACATTCCGACACCCGGATTCCGGTTCCCAGCAGCAGCGTAATCAGTGCAAGATCTCTCAATTTGGTTCTCTCATGATAAATGCGCTGACGCTCTGTGAGTTTTTCACCTGACTCCACCTGATCCAGCAGAAGCGCCACCTCATCAATATCCAGACGTATAATTTCGTGTTCATGAATACGGGGCATAATGACACGCGCAGCAGGATTATTGTCCAGCATTTCCTTTTGATAGAGATATTTATAAAAGCTCTTGAGCGAACATACTTTTCTTTTAATTCCCGTCTCGCGGTTCAGAACACCTTCTCCGGAGTCCTCCGGACGAAATTTCAGATATTCCATATATTCCTCAAGATCCGTTGCTGTGAGAGCATTCAATGAACTCAAAGGTATATTACGAATTGCACCGCATCTGCGTATTTCCGGATTCTCATCCATCAGATACTGAAAAAAGATTCTCAGATCATAGGCATAAGCAATTCTGGTACGGGACTGGGTGCGCGGCTCAATGCCGCGAAAGTAGGTTCGACAATAATCTGGAAGTTCTGTAAGCAAATCCCGTAAACGCTGTATATTATCCTGATCTATTTTTTCGCTGTAGGAGAGTTTTCTGGATGCCATATCGGAATGACCTTTCTGGAGTATATAGAATCGCTATGACTATTCGTTAAACAAGTGTTTCGCGAATAGTTATATCCAGCTTTATACTACTACTCCGCTGATGCTTTTGCAAGATCAAAGTGCAAAGCCCAGCTCACGCATAAGCTTCGGAACAGTTGTCATCTCTTTCATCCTTCCCACATTACTGCCGGCAAAGAACAATCCCTCGTCCACATTGCCCTTGACAGCTTCAATCAATGCGTGCGTAATACAGTAGGGAACCTGTGCGGGATTACAGCTCTTGATACAGCGGGAACAGTGTCTTGGCTGTATTCTTCCTTCTGTGCTAAGCTTCTGAAGCAGAGGTGATAAAACAGCTCTTCCCGGCATTCCAACCGGGCTGTGAATTACCCGGACGTCCTCTGCACTTGCACGCAGCAGAACGTTCTTATACTCATAAGAAGCATCGCATTCTTCTGTCGCAATGAAGCGGGTAGCCATCTGAACGCCTGACGCACCGCGCTCCATCACCCGCTCTATATCCTTTCTGTCCCATATTCCTCCGGCACAGAATACAGGGATTTCTCTGCCTACGCGCTCAGCAAACGGCTTCACAACCTGCAGAAGCTCTTCCAGCAGCTCTGTTATTCCCGGAAGCTGCGGGGAAGAGAGCTCTTCCTCCCGAAATCCGAGATGCCCCCCTGCCTTTGGTCCCTCCAGCACAATAAAATCTGGAATACGACGATATCGCTTCTGCCACGATCTGAGTATCAGTGAGGCAGCTCTTCCGCTCGATACAATTGGAGCAATGAGAGCATGCCCATCAGGAACATATTCTGGAAGCTGAAGAGGCAGTCCTGCTCCGGCAATCACGGCATCTATCCCCGCTTCGACCGCTGTACGCACTGCGGAAGCAAATTGCTGGGTTGCTACCATCGCGTTGACAGCAACCAGCCCCTTTCCGCCGGATATCTCCTTGGCGTCGGCAATCTCCCGCTTCAATGCTCTCAGGTTTGCTTCCTCTGGACAACGGAAGAAATCCTTTTCCCGATAGCCACAGTCAGCCGTGCTGATGCACCCCATACCGCCGTTTGCTGCCACACTGCCTGCCAGACGCTCAAGAGATACTCCTACTCCCATGCCGCCCTGAATCAGGGGAATACTCAGCTCTTTTCCCATGACAGTTAATACCTGAGCTTTTTTCATTTGTTCTCCTTATTCTGTTTCATATTTGTAATCATATTAAGTGTATCAGATGATTCCCGTTTGATTTTAAATCATCTACACCATATTATGCTTTATATGAAAATGTGTCAAATAGTATTTAAAACTATTTTAGCGTGAGGTATTCAAATACAGATTAAACAGCAAAAAAGAGCAGTCCGTATTCTGACTGCTCTCTCCAGTAATCTTATATATTAAAGTCCGATTCCCGGACCGATCTGCGGTTCATCTGTCTCTGCAGCTGCGCTTCCGGCCTTATCCGGATGCACTTTCTCATCAGGCGACTCTGCATCTGTCTCCTGTATTCCGCTGTGATTGTCAGTTGGTGCAGCTGCTCCCGACCGACTCATCGCAGAGTCTTCATCAAATGGAGAAATTTCTGCAGTGCTTTCAATAATCTCCTCTGAGCTCTCCTCCGAAAAAACCTCTGCTTCTGTGCTTGAATCTGTCTCCGGAGTCTCTATTGCCTCCTCTGAAGCCGCCGCTGTCTCTGAAGCCTTAGTATATTTCACTCCGACACCGCCGCTTCCGCGCTCATCGGTCGAAATACTTGCTTTTTTGCCCTTTCCTCTCATACCGGTCTTATCAATGATATACTGACTGACCTCCTGTACAGAAGCACTCGCTCTGTAATTTTCATCTGCAAAAAGAAACTGATGCAGCGCAATCACATTGCTTTCCAACGTCACCGGAATGACGCAGTCCTTCTTTTCCACCCAGGCAGTATCCTTTTCAAAGGGAAAGCCCGCGGTCTCTGTGAGATGGTATTTCTTGATATTTTTAGCATAGACCAGAAGATCATCAATCGTCAGACTGGTTCTTGTCTCGGGGATGACAGAGGTGACAAGCTCCATGCGTTTTTTTACATCTGCTGCGCGCGCCTTATCAAGAAGCAGAGAAACCACCTTGCGCTGACGCTCGGTCCGATTATAATCTGTATCCATCAGCCGCAGCCTTGCGTAAGCTACAGCCTGTACACCATCCAGATGATTCTGACCGGCGTGCTCCAGCTGCACAGAGCCAATACCAGTCGCATTTACGGTTTCTGTAATGAAAGAATTAATGTACTTAAATTCCGGTTCGGTGATCTCAAGATCAACTCCGCCCATAATATTGATGGCATCAATCACTGCCTTCCAGTTGAAGGTAATATAATCATCCGGGGAGATATCCAGATTATACTTCATGGTCCAGAGTGCCTGCTCAGGTCCGCCCTTAAAATAAGCTTCATTGAACTTATGGTGCTTCCCCTTCTGATTGATCTGTACAAAGGTATCACGATAGATCGAGCAAATTTTTATACCTCCGGTCGCCTTATTCAGGGAAACCAGCATATTGACATCCGAGAGCGCCCCTTCCTTCAGGTTTCCGTCGCGGGAATCAACCCCAAAAACAGCAACTGTATAATAGCCGCTCTCGTGTGTATTTCCCCCCAGAAAGAGACTTTTGGCTCCCCAAAGCAATAAAAATACAATTGCGGAGAGAAAAACATTCCGGACAAGGTGCTTTTTATGCTGCCTGCTTTTCGCCTCGGTCCGGGAACGCCTCGTCTGACGAGGGGAGCCCCTTCCGCTGCGTCTGTTGTTTATCTGCTCGCCCTCATTTCGCTTTCCTGTGGTCTGGGATACAGCTGCTCCCCTTCTTCTGCGGCCTTGCTCTGGCTCCTCCTCTGAAAAGCGCTCCAGCTCCCTTTCTCGCGCCTCCTGGCGCAGTCTTCTGAGACGCTCCAGATCCCTCAGATACTTTTGCTTTTTCTCCCGCTCAATTGGATCCTCCGGCAGTGTATCCTGTTTTAAATTTATATCAAAAAAATCACGCCCGTCGGATGCCATCCAAAGTCTCCTTACGCCTTACTGCTTCTGTATGTTCTTTCTCTCTCCGCAAAATCCAGTATCATATCCACAGCTCCCTCATAACCGAGCTTACTGCTGTTCAGGCAGAGATCATAGCTTCTGGAATCTCCCCAGCGCTTATTGGAATAATAATTGTAATAGCTGGATCTGCGCTTATCGGTTTTCAGCATGATCTCCCGCGCCTTGTCTTGAGAGACATTCTGTGCTGTCCTGATACTCTCAATTTTATCTGCTTCATCTGCACTGATAAAAACACTGATCATTCCGGGGACACCCTGCAACGCATAATCTGCACAGCGTCCGACAATCACGCAGGACTCATTCTTCGCGATGTTTCTAATCGTATCAAACTGCGCCAGGAAAATCTTCTGATTAATGGGCATATCAACATAGGGCGAGGACGAATATCCAAGAGAATAGGTGTCCATCACCAGAGAGTAAAGAAAACTGTTGGTAGGCTTCTCATCATTGCTCTCCAGAAGCTCACGGCACAGACCGCTCTCCTTTGCCGCACGATCCAGGAGCTCCTTATCATAGCACTTCACACCCAGCCTCTCGGCCAGCATTTTCCCGATTTTGCGTCCGCCGCTTCCGGTCTGACGTCCGAGCGTCACAATTAATTTTTCTGCCATGTGATACCTCCTGTATACAGTATTTATATAAAAATGAAAGCCGGCTTGCGTCTCACTTCGTGCGACTTTTTATACCTTTGACTGATTACGCGTTGCTGCGCACTCTCATGAGACTTGCGTCTCACTTCGTGCTCCATGTGGGCGCGTCTCAAGTACTTTCACCCACTTGCAAGCAAGCTTGCGTGGGAGCAGTACTTTTTACGCTGTAATCATATTATACCATTCCCGGAAAAAAAGGTAAACTAGCGCGCCAGTCTCCTGAGCAGTGCCTCAAAATACGCCGGCAGCGGCGCCGTAAACTCCATATAATCTCCACTTTTGGGATGCCGGAAGCCCAGTACCATGGCGTGAAGTGCCTGCCCTTCCAGCTGATAGGGATTTTTCGATGAACCATATACCGTATCTCCAAGCAGAGGGTGCCCGATAGACGCCATGTGCACACGGATCTGATGTGTTCTTCCGGTTTCCAGCACACATTCGATATAGCTGCTGTTCTGAAAGCGCTGTAGTACCCGGTAGTGCGTCACTGCGCGCCGCCCCCCCGGTACACCTGCCTTCATGCGCTTACGCTCCTTTGGATCCCGTGCAATCGGCGCGTTGATTTGTCCCTCATCTGACTTCAGCACTCCCTGCACAATCGCCCTGTATCTCCGCGTAACAGAATGCTCCTTGAGCTGCGCGGCAAGCCAGTTATGCGCCATGTCGTTCTTACAGGCAATGAGTACGCCCGTTGTATCTCTGTCGATGCGGTGTACAATGCCGGGACGCAGTACACCGTTAATTCCGGAGAGATTCTCTCTGCAGTGATACATCAGCGCATTTACAAGCGTCCCGCTGCTGTGTCCGGCCGCGGGATGTACAACCATCCCCTTTGGTTTATTGACTACAATGACATCCTCATCCTCATAGAGTATGTCAAGCGGAATATCCTCTGCCAGAATTTCTGCCTGCTCAGGTTCCGGGACAGCGACAAAAATCTGCTCTCCTTCCTGCAGCTTCCGATTTCCTCTGACAGGCTTATCCGCAGCATTCAGGAATGAAGCTTTTATTGTAACCGCCCCCCCTTCAATGAGCTTCTGAACATGTGAGCGGGTCATCGGAGATAAAAGAGCAGTCAGGACGAGATCCAATCTCCTGCCTGCCTGCTCTTCCGTTACGACAAATTTTCTGTCCATTAAGACCTCTTGTTTTTTAGAAAATCCAGATCCTCATCCTTATAGTAAAAAAGTATCAGCAGCATCAGTGCTGCAGTCGCACAGCTGACAAAAATATCTGCCACATTAAACACCGGAAAATCAATCGGGACAAAGTAAATAAAATCTACAACTGATTTTCTCATCACCCGATCAATCAGATTTCCGATCGCTCCGGCTGCAATAAAGGACGCGACCAGCAACAGCGGGTCGTATTTCTTCTCCGCCGGAAGTCTGCAGACCACATATAAAATCAACGCTCCGACAACTGCAGTAATCACATAAAAGAATCCCATGTGTCCTTCCAATATACCGAAGGCCGCTCCGGTGTTTTCAATTCTAAGCAGTTCCAGTACACCCGGAATCAACGGGTGCGGCTCATGCAGCGCAATGTGAGTAAGAGCCAGCCGTTTTGTGAACTGATCCGCCCAGACCGCAAAAATAATAATTCCGATAAAAACAGAAAAATGCCGCAGCTTTCCGCTATTTCTTTTTTCTTTCGCTTCCATACCTTTTTCTGTACTCACAGAACACCCCATCAAATAAATAATTCTATGCTGACATACCTGCGTCCGCTTCTTGTCATTCGCTCACCCGGAAGAAGACGAAATCTTCCCTTGCCCCGCACAGACAGGATCTGCCCTGCCTTCAGAATCTGAGAACCATCCGCGCAGAGTGCAGAATTTACCGAGATCCGCCCTGCCTTCAGAAGTTCTTTCGACTGTGTGCGGGAGATGTGCCAGACTGCAGATACCAAACTGTCAACCCGGAGGGAGGCGGTATTGACATCCATCTGCTCCGTATGTACGGAAGCTGTGTGTGCCTCCCGCCCTTCCCTCTCCACACGCACCGCAGAGTGACGCACTGCGGAGAGTGAATCGCAGATATGTTCTGCAATCTCGGAGAGCACAACAATATGCGCTGTGTTTTCTGAAATAATGATATCTCCAAGCATTTCCCGCCGCACTCCAAGGTTTATAAGCGCACCGAGAAAATCCCGGTGCGAGAGCGGCTCTGCAAATTTAGGCGCCGCCGGTACGATTCGAAGATACGCAAAGATATCTTCGGGCACCTCCTCCAGATAATCCGGCAAAAAACAAACGATTCTGCGTTCGGCGTCATCAAAACCACCGGAGTATCTCACACAGATATCTCCGGCGAAGAGATGTATCGTCTGCAGAACCGCCTGCTCGTCTACATTCAAAAAATGGGAATGTGTCGGTATGTTTCGCTGATAGCAGCTGTCGTAAAGCTCTGCGATGCGATTTTTAAAAAATGCCAGTTCTTTTTCCGTCATACTCAGACGCGCATATTTAATCCGGAGATATCAAGAGAGCCCGCAGTGCTCAGGAGATCCTGAAACTCCCCGGAAAGATTGACACTTTCCGGAGTAATAATGAAAATATAATTTGAGATCTTCTGAAGCTTGCCGTTCAGACTGTAGGTTGAACCCGAAGTAAAATCTATAATGCGCTGTGCAATCTCTGTGTTGATGCCCTCCATATTCAGCACCACAGCCTTGCCCATAAGCAGATCGTCCACGATCTCCTTGGCATCATCAAAGGCAGAGGGCTTTACCAGAGCAACCTCCAGACCGCCGTTGCGCTTTACAGGGGTTGGCTTCTTCGAAAACAGACGCGGTTTTTCTTCTGCTTCTTCATCTTCATCGAGATCCCGTCTCACAAGGCCAAACCGTCTCGGCTTCGGATCCTCATAGTCCGCATCATAATCATCATCATAATAATCGTCATCATCGCCATTGACGCGCATACTGTTCATCAGCTTGCCAATAAAACTCATTGTCTTTCTTCTCCAATCTCTCGTGCGCCAAAAATTCCGGTTCCCACTCTGATTAATGTAGCGCCTTCCTGAATAGCTACACGATAGTCTCCGGTCATGCCCATTGACAGGACATTCATAGACACATTATCGACTTTTTTACTTTTTATGTCAATGGACAATTCCCTTAATCTGCGAAAAACAGCCCGGTTTTCTTCGGGATTCTGAACATTTGGTGCAACAGTCATGAGACCGCAGATTTTCAGGTTCCTGTATTGACGCAAGCGATCAAGAAGCGGAAACAACTCCTCAGGAAGAAAACCAAATTTGCTCTCCTCCCCTGCCACATTTACCTCCAACAGACCTTCTGAGACAATGCCCTGTTTTCTTGATTCAAAATCAATGCTGTCCAGAAGCTTCAGGCTGTCAATTCCATGAATCAGAACTGTCTTGCCAAGTACAGACTTCACCTTATTGGTCTGAAGATGTCCGATCAGATGCCAGCGAATATCTGCAGGCAGCTGTTCTCTCTTGGAAAGCAGCTCCTTTACCCTGTTCTCTCCGAAATCACGTATGCCGGCCTCGTATGCCTCGTAAATTCTCGCTGCGGGATTTGTCTTACTGACTGCAATCAGTGTAAGCTCCTCTCTGCTGCGTCCCGCGGCGGCACAGGCCTCCTGAATATGTTTTTCTACAAGCTCCAGATTTTCTTTAATCATACACACTCCTCAGTCCGTTCTTTTCCTCTGTATGTAAGCTTCATTCCTGCCAATCGTGAATCCCCAACTCTAGAATGACTTCTACTGATAAATAGGCTGGCCCTCTTTTCCCTCTACACCATTTAAAAGGATATGATCGTAGACATTCAGTCCATATTGGGTTCCGCGCCGCACCGTGACATATTCGTCATTTTCCTCTACAATATCAATCTGTTTAAACACTGCATACCCCTTATTAATATTGTATACTCCCTCCAGTGCAGCGCTTGCAGCGATCTGATAGCGCTCTCCGCTCTCCGGCTTTATGAGATAATCACCCTCCCGGATACTGCTGCCCTCAGACACATCTATGTAGCAGCTGTCTTCTGACTCATAAAATATCTCTGCAGGGGTAAATACCGCAGATACATTCCCGTCCTGATAGCTCTCCTTCAGAAAACCCTTATCAATGCTGTTTCCGCCATTTGTCAGGTACTCCTTCGGAACAGTATAAAAGGTCTTCTCCGTAATTGCAGAGCGCGGAATCTTCAGTCCATCGGAGCTCCCTGTATAAATCTGAAACTGCAGATATCTGTTGTCAATAAAGCGCACCATATATTGATGAAAGCTCAGCATGCCGTAATTCGTACCATCCGCCCCGCTCATTGTGCTGTAATCTCCTGTCAGCGTCAGATCCTGGCCCTTGAAGGCAACCCGCAGACTTTTCTTATCTGAAAACTCTGTCATGTCCTTCTCCGAGAGCGGAAACACCAGCTGCCAATCCTCCGAAGGAATGATCTTATAGACCGGAGCTCCACTCTCGGCAAGCGTCCCTGCGCTGATGTAGGAGGGGGTATAGGCTGTGCCATCAAAATCTTCTGCCTTGAGCTCCTCCGCAGTTTTCCCCTCGAAAGAATCTACATTGAAAGAGATCACACCGGATTCCGGAGAGCTGACCTGTGTGAAGTGAATGCCCTGATCGCTCAGAGTTGCATCCAGACTGTCCAGCATATTCAGACTGGTATACTCAGAGAGTACAGACTGCACCGAATCCCTGCTGTTATAAACTTCTGTAAAATGTGTTCTGTCATAGCCGGCCGAGAAGGAGTTCAGCCGGGTTTTCAACTCCTTCAGATTCTGTTCGCTGAGCATATCGTTGCTTCCGGCATTCTCGTCCAGATACTTTTTCAGATTTCCCGTCTCATCTAGAGAGTAAATTTTGGTTCCGACAGCGGCGCGCTTTCCGTTTCGTATGTAGTAGTTTATATAGCCTGAGGAGGGCGCATTCTGCACCTCCTCTGTGCGGAGAATGATACCTGTGCGCTCTGTATCACTCACCATTACACCGCTCTCCACCTCATAAAAGCGCACTTTTTTTCTGCTCAGGTAGGAGCTCGCAGAGAAACAGAGGTAGATAAAGAGAATCAGAAAAATAATGACTCCGATATTCATTTTCAGAGGCCGTCTGTAGGGGACGACCTTTCGATTCCTGCCAGCCAAGAAATCCCTCCACCTGGTATTCTCACACCATGTCGCGTTCATATTCACAGGAAGTCAAAAAACTGCATCCTGTAAGCACTGACGGACAGCTCCTCAGAGCTGTCCGCCGTGGTTTGGAGTTCTGTTCATAATCAGAGGGCTGCGATAACATCCTTCTTCGCATTCTCCGGAAGCTCAGAGGCATCCATGGAGACACTGAGAATAAAGTTCACTTTATACTTTTCGCCCATCTTCTCAAGAGCATCAATGACAGGGGTGAGATCTCCGCCTTCCATATTGGAGAGCTTCAGGAAGCTGTCCAGAAATACAGTCTCAAGATCGTGATCCTGAGAAATAATACCGGAGATGAAACCCAGGAATCCGTCGCCGCTCATGATATCATACTCGCTGACATTGACAAGACGAATCTTATTGCTGAGCTCATACATGTGCTTGGAACTCTTATCCAGGTAAACAACGGTTCCCCTCGCATCCTTTACAGCTGCATTTGCCATATCCAGGAGACGCTTGGTTTTTCCCTTACCCTTGATGCCTGCAATAATCTGAACCATAGTCACAAACCTCCTTGACATTATTTACTTAACATTTATTATACGGTAACAAGCCAAAAAGTTCAATGCAATTACTCTGTTTTTTCCAGTACTGTATTCATATCACGATACAGTGCATCATGATTTACAGACTTCAGTGCAATCGCATAAAACAGATCTCCACTGTCCTTCTGCGCAGCAAGTGCGAGGCAGGCTCCGGCCGCGATGGTAGTTCCTGTCTTGCCTGCGACAACGTGAAGACCTGCCGGAAGCTCCGCCTTCCCATTCAGATAATAATTGGTGTTCTCCCATTTCTTCCTGACTGTTTCCCCGGCCGCATTTCTGTACTCTGCCTCGTAGACCGAGGTTCCGGCCATCTTCCGAAAGCGCTCATGCTTCATAGCCTCATGCAGAATGAGATACAGATCATAGGCTGTGGTATAGTGTTCAGGATCTGTCAGTCCATGTGTATTTGTAAAATGAGTTCCCGTCGCTCCGAGCTCCGCCGCCCGCCGGTTCATAAGTGCAACAAAGGCCTCGTCGCTTCCTGCAATGTTTTTTGCCGTCATATTGGCCGCGTCTGCTCCCGAGCGAAGCATCAGACCATAGAGCACCTGTTCCTCAGTGAGAACATCACCCTCTTTGATTCCGGCCATGCTTGCATTCGCTTCTGATACATGAATCTCCGGTCCCGCAACCCAGTCCTCCTCAGGCGTTCCCTGTTCCAGAGCTATGAGACAGGTCATAATTTTCGTTGTACTCGCCGGGTTCATGCGGACAAAGGGCTGTTTTACAAACAGCGCAGAGCTTGTACCCTCCTCTGACAGGAATACACTCTCTGCCCCGAGTGCAGCTTCCGTGTCGTCCGCCCTGTCTACAACTGCAAGTGAAGCTGCAAAGGGAGAAAGAAAAGCAACAGGACTCTCTGCGGCAAGCAGCGTGCTACTGCGACTCTTAAGGTCATAGCGCTGCTTCAGCAGCAACCCGCTCTCTGAAAACCACATGGCTGCAATAGAGCATACAAGCACAAGCAGCAGCCCGGGCACAAGCCGTGCAGAGAGGGAATGCCGTTTCTTCTTCCTCCGATGCCGCGAATGCGGCGCTTTGTGCTTAATGTCTGTAATAATTTCTGAATTCAAAATCTCCGCGCTCCATAGATTTAATCAGCAGCTCCGCTGTCGCGAGATTGGTCGCAACCGGAATATTATGAATGTCACAAAGTCTCAGCACGTTACTGACATCCGGCTCGTGTGGCTTTGGCTGCAGCGGGTCACGAAGAAAAATCACCAGATCGATTTCATTGGCCTCGATCTGTGCGCCCATCTGCTGCTCTCCTCCCAGATGTCCGGCGAGGTATTTGCGGATATTCAGATTTGTCACTTCTTCCACAAGTCTCCCAGTGGTTCCCGTGGCGTAGAGCGTATGCTTTGCAAGTATGCCCCGGTATGCAATACAAAAATTCTGCATCAGCTTCTTCTTGGCATCATGTGCGATCAGTCCAACATTCATTACTGCATTCCTCGTTCTTTCTACTGCTTTTGTTGCTTGCTTTATACTTATCGCCGAATATACTTATCCGGGAGTTCCTCCTCCCGCACAAGACGATCCGTGCGCTGAAGCCCTACATTTAAGACGAGCCCCACCCCCATGTAAAAACTCAGCAGCGAGCTCACACCGTAGCTGATAAAGGGAAGTGTAAGTCCCGTATTGGGAAATATTCCGGTGGCGACTGCAATATTGGAAAAGCCCTGAAACGCAATCAACACACCGACTCCGACACAGATGATTCTGCCCTCTGCATTTTTTGCCTTCCCCGCAATGTACAGACATTCATAGACGATCACTGCATAGAGTAATATTACCAGAAGACAACCCAGGAATCCCAGCTCCTCTCCGATCACGGCAAATATAAAATCCGTCTGCTCCTCCGAGAGAAAATTTCCATTTTTCACAGAGGCGAGAGTGTTGTTGTTCAATCCCTTTCCAAACAACTGACCTGAGCCGATCGCCATGATGGAATTGTCCTGCTGCAAATTTGCGTCTGCGTACCTAGACGGATATAAAAAAGCCAGAATCCGTTTTACCTGATACGGCTTCAGGAAGGGCACCAGTCCTCGCTGCAGCAACGCCGTGAAGCCAAGGGAAAAAGGAAGCACGACTGCCAATGCCGCCCCGATCCAGCGATAGCTGAGCCCGGCTACGAAAATCATGGAAAAAATACAGACCAAAACCACAATGGTCGTTGAGAGATCCGGTTCTGAGGCAATGAGAAACACGGGAATCATCAGCAATCCGGAAAACACCAGAAGAAAATGAGCCTTGTTTAACGCCTCCAGATTCTTTCCAAGCAGCCATGCGGCAAAAAGAATGATGCCAATCTTGGCAAATTCTGAGGGCTGAAGCTGTCCCAGCCCCGGAATCACGATCCATCTCCTCGCGCCGCCGCGAATTCTGCCGTAGACAATCACCAGAAGAAGCAGCAGACAGCAGCCCGCATACAGAGGAACTGCATAGCGCAGCAGCTTCTGGTAGGGGAGAAGACTCAGCACAAGCATCGCAGTGATTCCGATTGCCGCGCCGCTCAGCTGCCTTCCTACGATCGCCATATCATGATTCGACGCACTGTTGATGACCAACAGTCCGAGCAGATTCAATCCGAGAACTGCAAGCAGCAGCCGAAACGCAAAAGATTTATAGTGATACGGTAAAATCATGGCTCTCTCCTGAATTTTACATTAAAATCCTCTTTTTTTCCAGCATTTTTTAGGGAAAAATCACAAAACTTTCTCAGTCCACAATATTGATTTTGCTGGCGCTCTGTGCACCGTTATTTAATATATAATCAAGACCGATGTAACCAAAGCACAGACGGTAGACATCCTTTGATATCGAGGCTGCGTTTGTCGAGGTATATCCGTAGGGAATGTTGACGGTAACTGCGATCTGCGGATTCTCATAGGGTCCGAAAGAAATGAAGAACGCGTGGTTTGCCCTACTCTTTGACTCCTGTGCCGTACCTGTCTTTCCGGCAATATTAACCTCGAGATCCTTAAACAATCTGCTTGCGGAGCCGTATTCAACCACCTCTCTCATGCCCTGCTGCACCGCATTCCAGTCCTCCTGGCGAATATCAATCTGCTCCTCCACCTCCGGCTCGTAGGTCTTTAAGAGACCGCCCTGCCAGTCTGTGACATGATCCAGAACAGAGAGATTATAGACTGTGCCACGATTTGCCAGCGTTGTGACATAGCGGGACAGCTGCACATTCGCAAAGGAGTGTGTACCCTGTCCGATCGCGGACTGCTCTGGACTCTTATCAGAAATCATCGGGTCATTCTCGATAATTTCGACTCCGGATTTTCTGTTCAGACCAAACATGGAGGCATATTTCTGTATGCGGCTGATGCCAAGCTCCGGATCATAATTGCCACTCTCATCTGTTGCGAGGCGATGGCCGATGTCTGCAAAAAAGAAGTTACAGGAATTGCGTATTCCGGTGACAATATTTTCCACGCCATGACTTCCGGGATAGATCCAGCAGCGCATCGGCGGCGTAATGGTGTCGTAGAGACCTGTGCAGTTGATGCTCTCGTTCAGTCCGATGACATTCTCCTCAAGCCCTGCGAGCGCAGCAATTGGCTTAAAGGTCGAACCGGGAGCCTTTCTGGCCTGTGTCGCATTATTGTACAGCGGAAGGGACTGGTCCTTCACAAGGCGATTGTAGTAGTCTACATCCATGCTGTTGGTCAGGCGATTATTATCATAGCCCGGATAGGAAACCAGCGCCTTCACCTTACCTGTATGAATATCTGTGACCACACAGCCGGCCGTGCAGGGATCCAGCGCAAGCTGAGCTGGAGTGATTTTTATTTTGGAGACCTGACGCACAAAAAAGCTGTAGGCGTACTCATTTCCATTTTCCAGAAGCAATGCCCTCTCATTTCCCGAGTCTTCCAGAACGCCCTGATCAAAGAGCGCGAGGCAGAGTTCCTTTCCCTGAACGATATTGTTTCGTATCATGTACTGACAGATCAGCTTCTCAAAATCTGCATTTTCATTCAGACGATCCAGCGCATCCTCTACCAGTGCCTTGTAGATATCGTCAGCTCCCGTGTATTTACTCGGTGCATTGAGCACGGTCGTATCCACCCAGCCGTCCCGTATACCATCGTAGAGAAATTCCCGGAGACTGATGGAATCCGCCTTCCAGCGCGTATAGTACTCCGTGCTGACATCAATCTGGTCGCGGTGCACGACTGCCACCTGCTCAGAAGAAAGCATATTGTAAATAAAATACATAAACGCACGCTGGTCATCCGCGAGCTCCGACATGTTCCGCGGTGACGGGTTCATGAGCTCCGCTCTCAGCGCTGCGAGGGAGCTCTCCGTATAGGCCTGAAGTCTGGAGGCAATGGTTCGCTCCACACTGCTGGCCTCCTCCGAGCGCATATGCGTCAGGGAGAGCACATTGTTTCCGATCAGCTGATAGTAGGCATCCTTGATCGGTATGAGGCGCGCAGTGGAATCTGTCCGATCGGTATTGGGCGTGTCCTCATTGACAAGCTTCGCCGCCAGCACACCGGCAAGATGCTGCTCAAGAAGGTGATAGATTCCCACCTGAAGATCCCTGTCGATTGAGAGATAGACATCATTTCCGGCAACAGGAGCTGTCTCGCTCTTCACTTCCATGACGTGACCGACATTATCCACATATATGGTACGGAGTCCCTTCGTGCCATGAAGCTCCGGCTCCATATATTCTTCGATCCCTGTTCGTCCCACCGTATCGCTCAGCGAGTAGTCTGCATTTTCCTCCTGCAGGCGGCTCAGCTGATCCTCCTGCACTTTTCCAACATAGCCGATGATGGAGGAGAAGGGCAGGGCATCATTGTAGACCCGCTCTGTAGTCTGTGCACACTCCACGCCGAGGAGCTCCGCCTGATTTTCAAGAAGCTCCGCCCTGGTTTCCTCCTGCACATGGTCAACAACCGTGGTCTTCTCGTAGCGCTTGTACGCCGTGAGGCCCATCGTATAGCGAATGTTTACCAGCTCCAGAGTTTCCAGAGGGCTCAGCTCTATTTTCTCTCCGCTCTCCTTCTTCAGCTTATCGAGATCATAGTTTTTTACCTTCTGCTGTATCAGAGCCTCCGCCGTGATATCTGCAGGATACTTACCTCTGCCGTCCGTGAGCTCATCCACTCTTCTCAGCCCATAAATATCCCGCAGGAAACGCTTTCTCGCATCCTCGCTTCCGGAAGTAAAATAATATTCCTGGTTTTCGTTCAGGGATATCTCGAGCCGCCCGGTGACCGTCTCCCCGTGCTTATTTAATATCTGTATCAGGCGGTAGTACATCAGATTTCTCGCCGCAGCGGATTTATAATCGCCGGTGTCCTGCACTGTCACGGCATAGGAGAGACGGTTGTAGGCGAGCAGCTTTCCGTTGCAGTCAAAGATATTGCCTCGGGTTGCCGCTGTGCTCACGGTCTTCTCTGTCTTCTGAATGTAATCATTTAAGTAGCGCTCTCCGTTCAGGATCTGAAGGTGGTAAAGACGCACCGCCATGATCGTAAGAAGAAACGCATAGCCTGTGCCCAGCATAAAAAGCCGGGAAGCTTTCAGCCTGCCCCCCAGCTCTCTCGCCAGCTCCTTCAATACAGTCACAAAATCTCTCAGCAACGTTTTATACCTCAGTTGACCGCATGTCTCCGGTCCATAATCTCAAGTTTTCTGTTGTACCAGAGAAAGAAACGGTATATTAACAATGTGAACAGAAGCGAAATAATGATCTCCGGCAGGATGATCGTTCTGAAATAAAAGAGAAAGTGCATTTTGCCCCGAATAAAAAAACGCAGCAGATAGATGTACAAATTATAGACAAACTCATTGACCGTACACAGAAAGAGCGGCAGAGTAATGTAATTCTCATAGTAATATCTCGAGAGACAGCCATTCATGTAGCCGATCCACATAAACAACAGTGAGAAAAATCCAAAGGCTCCCGAATGAAAAAGATCCAGAAGCAAACCGGCCATAAAGCCGTAGCACATTCCCGCCCGTGGTCCGTAGATGAAACCGTAGGCAAAGGTCAGGATCAGCACGAGATTCGGCGATACGGACAGAAAGGGAATGAAGGGAAAGACACAGCTCTGAAGCGCAAAAATCACGATCAGGAGAGCGATATTTGCTGCAACTCTTCTCATCTGCTCCTCCTCAATCTGCGCGCCCTGTTTCCAGAGAGACATTGTCCATGCTCATCGGAGAGCTCTCCTCTGAGGGAGCGGAGGCCTCCACACTTACAGGCATTTCCGCAACAGGAGAAATTATCTCTGCAGTACTACTCGCCTGCGCTGTCTGCGCCTCAGTGCTTTCCGCCTGTGCACCAGCTTCCCCGGCGGTCTCGCTCTGCGCGCCGCTGTTCTCCCTGTATTCTGACTTCAGATCCAATACCACCAAAACCTCCTGCAGCGTGCCGAAATCTGCCACCGGTATCAGCGAACCGCTGCGCGTCAGTCTCGCCGGGTCCGTCTTCAGATCCCCGGCATAACCGATCAGGATGCCCGGAAGAAACTTTGAGCTGATCGTACTGGTCACGATCTTATCCCCGTCCTTGATGTCTGCGGTGTCCGTAATATCACTGATTCTCAGCTTTCCCTCCGCATAGCTCTGAAGGTCTCCGGACACCACACAGGGATCTCCGGACTGCAGCGCCATGGCGCTCACCCGGCTCACATCATCAATGATAGAGCGCACCGTCGCATAATTGGCGCCGACATTTGTGACAATTCCGACCAGTCCTCCTCCGGCCAGCACGTTCATATCCACCTGTATACCGTCTGCGGAGCCCTTGTCAATACGGAAAATGTGAAACCACCCGCCGGTATCCTTTGCGATCACACGGGCACCGGTCATGCGGTACTGCCCATACTCCTGATTCAGCTCATACAGCGCGCGAAGACGCTTCAGCTCAAAGCCGTCTGCCTCAAGCCGCACATTCTCCATCGTGAGCTCGTCAATCCGGGCCTTAAGCTTCGCATTATCCTCCAGCGCGGTCTTCAGCTTCTCCCGGTTCTTCACGTCATTGTACAGGGCCTTTCCGACGCGGTTCACCCCGGACTGCACCGGAAGCAGAAAATAACCGACTGCTGTACGGAGCGGTGACAGCCACTCATCACGAACCGTAGTCACACCGATCATAGCGAGACACAGCACGCTCAGAATAATCAAAAGCATTTTATTGTTTGATAATTTCACAGTGTTCCCCACTCCTTGAAGCTGTAATAGCGATTGTCTCCAATAATAATGTGATCCGCAAGGCGGATTCCAATGAGAGCTCCTGCCTCCGCGACCTGCTTTGTGACGCTTCTGTCCTCGCTGCTGGGACTCGGATCTCCGCTCGGATGGTTATGGATCAGGATCAGGTGTACAGCTCTGTGCCGCAGCGCTCCGATCATGATTTCCCGCACCGAGAGCACTGAGGCATTCACTGTCCCCCGTGTCAGAATCTGATCCCGCATAAGGCGCAGCCTGGTGTCCAGATAGACAATGCGCAGCTCCTCCTGCTCGAGATGCCGCATTTCCTGCATATAATAGCGGGCACAGACAGCCGGTTCCGAAAAGACAGGAAGTGTCAGTGTCCCTCCGGCCTCCCGTCTCCAGATCCTCTTTGCAAGCTCTCCGATGGCGAGGAGCTGCACCGCTTTCACCGGCCCGATGCCGGAGCACTCCAGATACTCCTCATAGCTGTGATGCAAAAAACCGCCGAGCCCCTCATGGGCTCCGCTCAGATTCAGAATTTTTTCCGAGAGACGCAGCACATCCAGCTTTTCACTTCCGGTTCTGAGCAGCACCGCAAGAAGCTCTGCATCTGTCAGCACCTCCACGCCGCATCGCTGTGCCTTTTCGCAGGGGCGGTCATGCACCGCCGTTTCTCTCAATTTGTTCATCTGGGATCTCCTTTCGCGGCTCTCCAGGCACACACGGCGGGAAATCAGTTCAGGCAGAATTTCGCCCGAATTCAGAACAATATGATGTCAGGCTCACAAAGCCCCGTCTCCATCGGCAGGCCTGCCATATGGAAAGGCTCCTGATCCTGATATCACAGTATAGCATATTCAAATGAGGGACGCATCCAAAAGTTGCTGCAGCGACATGAGCACACCGGTCTTTGCGTGCGCGTAGCTTAGGCCCCCCTGAAAGAAGGCAGTATACGGCGGACGCATGGGGCCGTCCGCAGAGAGCTCGATCGAGGCCCCTGACACAAAGGCACCCGCGGCCATGATAACCGGATCATCATAGCCCGGCATATCCCATGGCTCCGGTGTCACATAGCTGTCCACAGGTGCCGCGTACTGAATTCCGCGACAAAAGGCACAGAGCCCCTCTGCTGTCTTCAGATCAACAGACTGAATGATATCATAGCGTGGTTCCTCCGCCCGCGGGCAGACAGAAAAGCCAAGGTCCTGATAGAGCTGTGCAGCAAAGATGGCGCCCTTCTCCGCGGCGGCAGTCACCGTCGGAGAGAGAAAGAGCCCCTGATAGAGGGAGCGGCTCACACCGAGAGAGGCGCCCAGCTCCTTGCCGAGCCCCGGTGCCGTGAGGCGAAAGGCCGCGTTCTCAATATACTCCGCACGTCCCGCAATGTAACCGCCGATCGGAGCCAGACCCCCGCCCGGATTTTTAATCAGAGAGCCGACGATCATATCAGCTCCCACGTCGGAGGGCTCAATGGTTTCCACAAACTCCCCGTAGCAGTTGTCTACCATGCAGATCACATCCGGGCGCAGCTTTTTGATAAAGCGGATCAGCTCAGCAATCTGCTCCACCGAGAGAGTCGGACGGGAGGCATAGCCCTTGGAGCGCTGTATCTCAACAAGACGGGTGTGCTCATTCAGGGCTGCACGTATCCCCGGGTAGTCAAAGCTGCCGTCCTCACTCAGCGCGACCTCACGGTAGCTCACACCGTACTCCTTGAGAGAGCCCTTCTGCGGACGTATTCCTATCACCTCGTCCAGCGTATCATAGGGCTTTCCCACAGGGCAGAGCAGCTCGTCTCCCGGGCGCAGATTGCCGAAAAGTGCCACTGTGAGCGCATGCGTTCCACTGACCAGCTGTGCGCGCACCAGCGCATCCTCCGTGTGAAAGACAGAAGCATAGACCTTTTCCAGCGTATCTCTTCCAAGGTCATTGTAGCCGTAGCCTGTACTCGGAGCAAAGTGTGCCTCTCCAACCCGGTTGTCCCGGAATGCCTTCAGAACCTTTGTCTGATTATATTCCGCGATTCTGTCGATACGTGCAAAGCGGGAGCGGCACTTCTCCTCCGCTGCCTCCCCAAGCTTCAGCGCCCGCTCGGAAATTCCGATGGAGCTGTACATCTCCCTCATTTCTGTCTCAAAATCCATGTCTGAATGAACCTCTCTGTTCTTTTCTCTCATTCAAATAATACAAGCGGTCCCAAACGCCGCTCAGAATCTCTCTTCCTCCGGCTCCGACAGGAGGGAAATACACTCCGCTGTCATGCGCGCAAGGATCTGCCTCCGGTCACCGCCATACTCCTCCGGGGAAAGCCATATGGCCTCCGGCTCCCGCTTAAACCAGGTGAGCTGACGCTTCGCAAAGTGCCGCGTCTCCCGCTTGATTCTCTCAACCGCCTCCTCCAGACTTGCGATGCCCTCGAGATAGTCAAAAATCTGACGGTAACCTATGCCCTGCATGGACACAAGATCTGAGCTTAATCCTCTGTCTCTCAGTTCCTTTACTTCCTGAAGCAGACCGTCCGCCATCATCCGGTCGACGCGCGCATCAATGCGCCGGTAGAGAGCCGCGCGATCCATGCTCAGCACATAGTAGAGAAAGCGATAGGGCGACTTCCGCTCCCGCTGCTCCCGGTTGTGCTCAGAGATTTTTCTTCCGGTCAGGCGGTAAAACTCCAGCGCGCGCAGCACCCGTTTTCTGTTGTTCGGATGTATCTGTGCTGCGGCCTCCGGATCGACAGAGTTAAGCTGCGCGTATATATGCTCTGCGCCGCAGCGTGAGAGCTCCTCCGTCAGTGCCGCGCGAAGATTCGTATCGTCTGCGCGCAGATCAAAATCAATATCATAGAGCACAGACTGAATATAGAAACCCGTTCCCCCTGTGATCAGAGGAATGTGTCCGTTTGCATAGATCTGTTCCATGGCTGCCCGGACCATATCCCGGAAAACGCAGACATTGAAGGGCTCCCTCGGATCGAGCACATCAATCATATGATGCGGAACTCCCTCCATCTCCTCCTCCGTAATCTTCGCTGTTCCGATATTCATCCCGCGGTATACCTGCATGGAGTCTGCACTGATAATCTCCGCCCCGATTTTTTTTGCGAGGCGCACCGAGAGCGCCGTCTTCCCCACCGCAGTGGGGCCTGCCAGTATGATCAGCGGTCGCTTCATAGCACTCTCTTAAACCTCCGTTCCAGCTCCCCCTTGGTCAGACGGATTACAGTCGGACGGCCGTGCGGGCAATTATATGGATCCTTCAGACGAAAAAGCTCCGTGAGCAGCTTCTCCGCCTCTCCTGTGGAGAGCTTCTGATTCCCCTTTACCGCAGCCTTGCAGGACATAGACGCAGTCTTTTCGATGATGAGCTGAGGAAGCCCTGCCCCAACCTCCTCTGAGAGACTCCCTATCATAGTCTTAAAGAGCTCATCCTTCATAACAGAGGGAAGTATATTGGGGACGGCGCGAACAGCAAACTCATGACCTCCGAAGTGGTCGATTTCATAGCCAAGACTGTGAAAGAGCCCGGCATGCTCCGAGAGCAAAGCCGCCTCCCGGTCTGTCAGTGTGACTATGAGCGGCGGCATGAGACTCTGCGAGCTCACACACTGATGCTCATAGTCAGAGAGAAAGCGCTCATAATTGATTTTTTCATGTGCCGCATGCTGATCGATGATGTAGAGCGCATCATTCCACTCCGCGATCCAGTAAGTCTCAAAGACATCTCCGACGAGGCGCACAGATGAGCGGTGCTCCGGTGCAATAAAGGAATACTGTCCATTGCGCTGCACAAGCCCAAACTCCGGCTGCGGCTCTCTGATGATCCCGCTCTGCACAGCTGTCTCTTCCGGAACTGTGCGCCGCGCCTCTGTCTCCTCCACCTCCGGGATCCGCATTGCAGACTGTGTCTGCTGCGCTCTGTCACTGTGCGCAGCAGGCTCCAAAGCTCCCTGTTTCTGAAGCAGCTCCATCGCAGCGCGTCTCTCTTCAAAGGGCTCCGCCGGACGCGCACTCCGTTTATTCTCCTCCGTACTCTTTCGTTTCTCCCTCTGTCCCGGAAGCTCCACGCTCCGTATCAGCTCCGTTTTTCGAAGCCCATCCTCCACGGCCTCCTTCACGAAGAGATATACCGCCTGAGAATCGGAAAAACGAAGCTCCCGCTTCGTCGGGTGCACGTTGACATCCACCCCTGCGGGATCCAGCGTAAGCGAGAGAACCGAAAAGGGAAAACTGTGCTGCATCATAAGATTTCCAAAGCCGTCCTCGATTGCCCGGGCAATCACGCTGCTCTTCACATAGCGGCCGTTGACGCAGTAGTGCTCCATCGCGCGGCTACCCCGCGAGATCTCAGGCTTCCCGATAAAGCCCCGCAGCTCAAAGCCCTCCCGTTCTGCCTTCAGTTCAATCAGGCTGTTTGCGATCTCCCTGCCGTAGAGCTGATAGATAATATCCCGAACCGCACCGTTCCCGCTCGTTCCAAAGCGGTTCTGCCCGTTCATGATAAATCTGATCGAGACCTCCGGATGTGAGAGCGCAAGCTGCTCCGCCAGCTCTGCAATATGTGCGGCTTCCGTCGCGGGAGACTTTAAGAATTTACGCCTTACAGGTGTATGAAAGAAAATATCCCGGGCGATGAGAGTCGTCCCCTCCGGCGCACCGATCTCCTCGAAGCTCTTCTCCTCTCCGCCCTCAATCACATAGCGGGTTCCGGTGAGCGCCGCCGCTGTCTTTGTGATGATTTCCGTCCTGCAGACCGCCGCAATGCTGGAGAGAGCCTCTCCGCGGAAGCCCAGACTCCGCACGCGCTCCAGATCGCCTGCGGAGCGTATCTTGCTGGTCGCATGGCGAAGAAAGGCCTCCCGCACCTCCTCTCTCGGAATGCCGCAGCCGTTGTCTGTCACCCGGATCAGAGACTGTCCGCCGTCCCGGATCTCAATGGTAAGGGAGGACGCTCCCGCATCGATGGCGTTCTCCGAGAGCTCCTTCACGATGGAGGCGGGCCGCTCAATCACCTCTCCCGCAGCGATCTTATTGATGGTCTCACTGTCCAGAAGTTGAATACTCAAGACTTACCTCCCCTCGCACTCTCCTGCAAGCGATACAGCGTGTTCAGCGCCTCAATCGGTGTCATGGCAGAGAGCTCCAGCTTTAAGAGCTCCGCAGAGAGACTGCTCTCCTGTGTTTCCCCGCTGTTTTTCTGGAAATCAAAGAGTGAGAGCTGATTCTCATCCTCCGGCTCCGGTCTCGTCTGAACGGTGCTTTTTGTCCCGCGGGCCGCCGCGATCTCTGCTGCCCGCGTCGCAATATCTGCCCCGGAGAGCTCCGCAGCGATCTCCTTCGCCCTGTCGATCACAGGCTGCGGCACGCCTGCGAGTCGCGCGACCTGAATTCCGTAGCTCCGGTCAGCACCTCCCCTGACAATCTTTCTCAGAAAGACGATATCCTCTCCCTGCTCCTTCACCGCAATGCAGTAGTTATTGACACCCGGTACCGTTCCCTCCAGCTCCGTGAGCTCATGATAATGTGTCGCAAAAAGCGTCTTCGCCCCCAGTATGCGGGGATTTGCGATGTGCTCCACTACAGCCCAGGCGATTGAGAGTCCATCAAAGGTCGAAGTCCCCCGCCCGATCTCATCCAGTATCACCAGACTGTTTTTCGTCGCATTCCGGAGTATGTTCGCAACCTCTGTCATCTCGACCATGAAGGTGCTCTGCCCACTCGCGAGATCATCCGACGCCCCGACGCGGGTGAAGATGCGATCACAGATTCCGATATCCGCCTCTTCCGCCGGCACAAAGGATCCCATCTGCGCCATGAGCACGATGAGAGCAGTCTGCCGCATATAAGTAGACTTTCCTGCCATATTTGGCCCTGTAATGATGGAGATGCGGTTTTCTCTGCCGTCCAGCAGCGTGTCATTTGCCACAAAACGCCCGCTGTCCATCATTCGCTCCACTACGGGATGCCGTCCGCCCCGGATGAAGAGACTCCCCTTCTCATTGATCTGCGGCCGCACATAGCCGTAGCGCTCCGCGACGTCAGCGAGGGAGGCCAGCACATCTGTCTCTGCGACCATGCGTGCACTCTCCTGTATCCTCTCCACCTCCTTCGCGACACTGCTGCGAATCTCCGTAAAGAGCTCGTACTCAAGGCTTAAGAGCTTATCCTCCGCTCCGAGTATCGTCTCCTCCAGCTTCTGAAGTTCTTCACTCGTGAATCGCTCCGCATTGGTGAGGGTCTGCTTTCGTATAAAGTAGTCCGGCACCTGTGAAAGAAAGGAATTCGTCACCTCAAAATAGTAACCAAAGACCTTGTTGAACTTGATTCTGAGGTTCTTGATTCCGGTCTTCTCCCGTTCCCGGGCTTCAAGCTCCGCGAGCCAGCTCTTGCCCTCTGTGCTGGCGCGACGGAGTGTGTCCACCCTCTCGTTATAGCCGTCGCGGATGATGTTGCCCTCCCGCACAGTGATCGGCGGCTCATCCTGTACAGACTGCGCAATCAGCCCGCAGATATCCTCCAGCGTATCCATACGCTCCGCGAGATACTGAAGCCGCGCCGAGGAAAATCCCGTCAGGAGACTCCGTACCGGAGGCAGCATCTCAAGCGAGCTTCGAAACGCGATGAGATCCCGCGGTGTGGCGCTGCCCGAGCTGATTCTCCCCATGAGGCGCTCCATATCATAGATTGGGTTCAGGTACTCCCGGAGCTCCTCCCTGTCGATGTAGCGCTCCTTCAGCTCCCCGACGGCTTCCTGACGCGCTGTGATGCGATCCTTTTTCACGAGTGGCTGTTCCACAAAGCTGCGCAAAAGACGCGCGCCCATGGCAGTTTTCGTCCTGTCAAGAACCCAGAGGAGGGATCCGTGCTTCTCCTTCTCCCGCATAGTCTCCACCAGCTCCAGATTCCGCCGGGAGGAGGAGTCAATGATCAGAAATTCTCCGCTGCTGTAGGGACGCAGCGCAGTGATCAGCGTGCAGCTGTGCTTCTGCGTCTCATAGAGATACTGCATTACCGCTCCCGCGGCGCAGCTTCCCTCCGGATAGTCCTTAAGGCCCAGTGCCTCAAGACTCGCCGCATGAAAATGCTCTTTCAGTATGCGCGCGCTGTTTTCGTCAGAAAAATAAAAATCCTCCGGATAGCTCACGGAGACATTGGAGGCTCCGCCGAGATTCTCCTGCACCGCGCCGCTCATATCAAAGGCGTGATTTAAGAGCAGCTCGGAGGGATTGTACTGATTCAATTCGTCTGTGAGTCCCTTGATCGTCTCCACCTCAGTCACAAAGAAATCTCCCGTGCTGATATCCGCCGCGCAGATGCCGAATCGCCCCGCCGCATAGAATACTGCCGCGAGAAAATTATTCTTGCCCTCCTCCAGCGCTCCCTCCGCCGTGATGGTTCCCGGCGTCACAACCTTGATTACCTCTCGCTTCACAAGCCCCTTTGCGAGCTTCGGATCCTCTACCTGCTCCGCAATGGCAACCTTATATCCCCGCTTTACGAGGCGGCTGATATAAGCGTCCGCTGCATGAAACGGCACGCCGCACATCGGCGCGCGCTCCAAAAGTCCGCAGTCCTTTCCCGTCAGAGTGAGCTCCAGCTCCTTTGACACACAGAGTGCATCCTCAAAGAACATCTCATAAAAATCACCCAGACGGTAAAAGAGGATACAGTCCGGGTAAGCCTTCTTTGTCTCCAGGTAATGTGTCATCATCGGCGAAAGTCCTGCCACGCTGTCTTACTCCTTCCTTCGGCCCATATAATAAAAGCCCTTCGATTCTGTGAGCTCCACATCCACGATCTCTCCGATCAGGGAGCGGTCTCCCGGAAAATGCACCATGAGATTATTCCCCAGCCGCCCTGTGAGATACCCCTCCGCGTGGCTGTCCTCCTCCTCCACAAGCACCGGCATCACTTTCCCCTGATCGCGGTCCGCAACCGTTCCTGCCTGACTCTGCACAAGCTCTATCAGTCGCTTCATGCGGTCTGCAACAACCTCCGGCGCCACCTGCTCCTCAAAGGAGGCAGCGGGCGTTCCGCTTCGCTTGGAGTAAATAAAGGTGAAGGCCGACTGGAAATGACAGCGGCGCACCACATCGAGCGTATCCTGAAAATCCTCCTCCGTCTCGCCCGGAAATCCCACGATGATATCTGTCGTGAGACCGACATCCGGCAGCTCACGCTTTATTTTATCTACCAGCGAAAGGTAGGCCTCCTTCGTGTAACGACGGTTCATGCGCCGCAGTATCCCTGTGCTTCCGGACTGCAGCGGCAGGTGCAGATGGCGGCAGACCTTCGGATTCTCTCGGATCGCCACAATGAGATCATCGGAGAGATCCTTCGGATGAGGCGTCATAAAGCGGACGCGCTGAAGCCCCTGAACCCTGCACACACGCCGCAGAAGATCTGCAAAGCCCACCGGACGCTCCAGCGTTTTTCCGTAAGAATTAACATTCTGTCCAAGCAGCATGATCTCCTTTACGCCATCCGCCACCAGCGCACGTACCTCTGCGAGGATATCCTCCGGCTCCCGGCTCTGTTCCCGTCCGCGCACATATGGGACGATGCAGTAGGTGCAGAAATTATTGCAGCCGTACATAATATTGACCCCGGACTTAAAACGAAGCACTCTCTTTACGGGCATGTGATCGCGAAACGCATCCCTCTGCTCTTCCACGTCAAAGACACGCTGCTTCTCTGTCTCGCAGGCATACAGAAGCTCCGGAAACTTCCAGATATTATGCGTTCCGAAGACGAGATTCACAAAGTGATACTTCTGCCTTATCCGGAGCACCTCATCCTTCTCCTGCATCATGCAGCCGCAGATACCGATCAGCATATCCGGATTTACCTTCTTGAAATGCTTCACAATGCCGAGATGGCCGTAGAGCTTCTCATTTGCATTTTCCCGCACCGTACAGGTGTTAAAGAGGAGAATGTCTGCGTCCTCACTGTCCGTCTCCTCACATCCGATCTCCGAGAGTACGCCGGAGAGCTTCTCCGAATCACGGGCATTCATCTGACAGCCCATAGTCGTGATGTGGTAGCGCACGGGGCGCCGAAGTCTCTCTCTTTTTTCTGCAATAATCCTTTTCAGCTGCTC
Source organism: Fusobacterium naviforme (assembly GCA_003014445.1). Classification (GTDB taxonomy): domain Bacteria; phylum Bacillota; class Clostridia; order Lachnospirales; family Lachnospiraceae; genus Moryella; species Moryella indoligenes. The sequence goes on from PYGH01000002.1 coordinate 157,496, forward strand.
TGTAAAAAGCTGCTGCTTCTGTTCTTCTGCCATTCAAAAACCTTTCTCAGTCTCTTATCTGACCCTGACCTCTGATCTCATACTTGTAGGAGGTGAGCTCCTTAAGGCCCATGGGACCTCTCGCGTGAAGCTTCTGGGTGCTGATGCCAATCTCCGCACCGAAGCCGAACTCTCCTCCGTCCGTGAAGCGGGTCGAGGCATTCACATAGACGCAGGCGGAATCAACCTCCCGGAGAAAGCGCTCTGCGTGCTCCTCTGTACGCGTGATAATTGCATCGGAGTGGCCTGTGTGATAGCGGTTAATGTGTCCGATTGCTTCATCCACAGAATCCATCGTCTTCAGAGAGAGAATATAATCCAGATACTCCCTTCCCCAGTCCTCCTCTGTTGCGACCGCAAAGGAAGGCTCCAGCGCACGGGCAGTCTCATCTGCCCTCACCTCCACCGGGAAAGCCTTCAGCGCATCCCTGAGCCTCGGCAGGAACTCCTTCTCCACTGACCGATGTACCAGAAGAGACTCCGCTGCATTGCAGACGCCGATTCTCTGGGTCTTTGCATTGACGATGATGGGTATCGCAAGCTCCAGATCCGCCGTATCATCCACATAGATGTGACAGTTTCCTGCACCGGTCTCTATCACGGGAACCGCGCTCTCCCGGAGCACTGTCTGAATGAGGCCGGCACTGCCCCTCGGAATCAGCACATCGACATAGCCGTTCATGTGCATGAGCTCTCTGGCACTCTCCCGGGATGTATCCTCGATCAGCTGGAGCGCATCCTCCGTGATGCCCTCTGCCATGAGCCCCTCACGAAGCGCCGCAGCGATCGCCCGATTCGATGAGATCGCGTCGCTCCCCCCGCGCAGTATCACGGCATTCCCCGCCTTAAACGCTATGCCGAAGGCATCGCTTGTCACATTGGGCCGGGCTTCATAGATAATGCCGATCACCCCCAGCGCGACGCGCTTTTTTCGTATCACCAGTCCGTTTGCAAGCGTCTCCTCTGACAGCAGCTCGCCGATCGGATCCGGCAGAAGCGAGAGCTCCTTAAGTCCCCCTGCCATGCCCTGTACCCGCGCCTCATCTAAGAGAAGACGATCCAGCATCGCGGGAGGAAGTCCCTTCTCCCTTGCACGCTGCATATCCTCCGCATTTGCAGCCAGGATTTCATTTGTCCGCTCTAAAAGAAGCTCCGCTGCCCGCCGAAGGGCACGGTTCTTCTCCTCCGTACCGAGACGCACCAGCGCGCTCTCTGCCGCCCTGGCTCTTTTACCAAGCTCAGTGAGTTTTGTCATGCTCTGTCTCCCCGCTGTGATTCATGTATGCCGCAAAGTCAAAGTCCCTGACTCTGCTCGCCTCAAACAGTGTTCCTACCTCCTCGCCCGCGAAGATCCGGTCCAGGATCAAGAGATCCTCCCCCGCGGCTATCATCATGTCCGCACCGCTTCTGCACGCAATTTCTGCCGCCTTCAGCTTCGTCGCCATACCGCCGGTTCCGACGTCGGAGCCCGTGCTGTCCTTCGCCATCATCATGAGCTTTGGCGTCACGGCATCCACACGGGAGATAAATTTCGCCTCCGGATTCCGGTTGGGATCGTCCGAATAGAGACCGTCCACATCGGAAAGTAAAATCAGCAAATCTGCTCCGATCAGGGAACTCACCAGCGCAGACAGACGATCGTTATCACCGAAGCGAATCTCAAAGGTCGAGACAGTATCGTTTTCGTTGACCACAGGCACCACTCCGAGCTTTAAGAGCTCCTCAAAGGTGTTGTGCGCGTTGCTGCGGGCCTCCTCATCCTGCATGGTCTGCCGGGTCATGAGCACCTGTGCGGCTGTCATACCATACTCCGCAAAGAGCTTCTGATAGACCATGATGAGCTTTGCCTGACCGATAGCGGCAAAGGCCTGCTTCTCCGCGAGGGTCTGCGGTCTTCCGCCGAGAGACAGCACCTGACGCCCCGCCGCAATTGCGCCGGAGGAGACCAGAACAACCTCTCTTCCCTCGCCCTTCAGATCATTGATCTTTCGCACAAGGCGCTCGATCTTTCCGAGATTCACGAGGCCGGTATCCGCGTGCGTGATCGTGGAAGAACCGATCTTGATCACAATTCGTTTTTTATCCTTCAATCTCTCTCTGTACTCTGCGTTCACAGGATAAACCTCCGATTTCTTTGAGACTTTATAGTTTACCTTTTTTTGGAAAATCAGTCAATCGGAGGCGCATAGCGGCGTACAATCGCCTCCGCCACCCTGAGCCCGTCCATTGCGGCACTGGTGATGCCCCCGGCGTAGCCCGCTCCTTCCCCGCAGGGGTAGAGCCCCCCGAATGAGCCCTCAAGCTGATCGTCACGCGGAATTCTGAGCGGAGAGGAGGTTCTGCTCTCCACTCCTGCGAGAATCGCGTCCGGACGCGCAAAGCCGTGAAGCCTTCTGTCGAACTGCTCCATTCCCTCTCTGAGTGCCTTTGAGAGCTCCGGACCGAGCACAGGATTCAGATCCGCAAAGCAGCTCTCCCCCCTGAAGCAGGGACGAACCTCTCCATACCGCTCTGTGAGCTTCCCCGCACAGAAGTCGCCATAGAGCTGCACCGGGATTTTCCCTCTTCCCGCTATGAAGGCCCGCCGCTCCAGCTCCCTCTGAAATGCCAGTCCCGCGAGCGGCCCCTCTGAAGCAAAATCCTCCGGTGTCACCGTGACAATCACTGCGGAGTTCGCATTTTCCGAAGCTCTGTCATGATAGCTCATTCCATTGACAGCTGTCATTCCCGGCTCGCTGGAGGCATTGACCACATAACCGCCCGGGCACATACAGAAGCTGTACACCCCTCTGCCGCTCCCTGTCTTCGCCGTAAGCTTATAGGGTGCGGGGGAGAGAAACTCTGCCTCCCGGACTCCGTATTGCGCGACATCAACCATGTGCTGCGGATGCTGTATCCTCAGTCCGACCGCAAAGGCCTTTGCCTCCATCCTGAGGCCGTCCTCATAAAAATTCTGAAAGGTATCCCGCGCAGAGTGTCCCGTCGCCACAACAAGGAGCTCGCAGGGGACAATTTCCTCCTGACGCGCCGCATTTTCTCTTTTTCCTGTCTGTTCGGCGGGAAATGACACGCGGACGCCGGATATCCTTCCTCCCGACGTGCAGAGCCGCTCCGCTCTTGTCTGAAAGCGCAGCTCTCCCCCGCGTCGCTCAATCTCCTGCCGTATCTCTGTCACGATACCGATCAGGCGATCTGTGCCTACATGGGGCTTATGATCCCAGAGTATCTCCGGATCCGCACCGAAGCGCACAAAGCGCTCCAGGACCTCCCGGTTTCTGCCGATTTCATCCTTCACAAGGGTGTTGAGCTTTCCGTCTGAGAAGGTTCCTGCGCCCCCCTCTCCAAAGGAGACATTGCATTCCGGGTCCAGCACTCCGCTCTCCCAGAAGGCATCTACACGCTTTTTTCTCTCCGCTGCGGGCAGCCCGCGCTCCAGAAGCACAGGACGGTACCCCTGCTCCGCAAGCAGCAGACCGGCAAAAAGTCCCGCGGGGCCGGTTCCGATAATCACCGGGCGGTGCTTCAGCGGCTCTGTTCCATGCGCAGGCGCCGCATAGGGCTTCGGATTATACTCTGACACCCGTCTGTCATGCATGTGCTTCAGCAGTCTCTCATCATGTGCGGTACACACATCCACGATATAGCTGTAGCAGATATGATCTTTTTTCCGGGCATCGACGGAGCGACGCACAATGGAGAAGGAAATCAATTCCTTCTCCTGAATGTGCAGAAGCGAAAGTATCTTTTTTTTGAGGGCCTCCGGCCCGTGGTGTAGGGAAAGACTAATCGGGTTGATGCGTATGGCCATCAGAGCGCCTCTCCTGTCATAAGACTGTGCTCTCCCTTCAGCTCTGTATAGAGCTTGGAAAGCGGCCATGCAGCATTGCTCTCTGTCAACACCGCTTTCAGGGGAATCCGGATGCCGCGCTTTTTAAGCTCACCAAGGAACTGATCCAGGACAGCATTTGACAGTCCGCAGAACAAAAGCAGCGGCTCTCCTCTCTCTGTCCCGGCATTGGCAGCGTCAGCTTCCGGCACAGAAGCTATCTGCTCTGCCTTCGGGTTCAGAATATCCACCGGTGTGCGCGAAAGTCCTTCCTCTCCCACCAGATGGCAGCGAAGCTTTAAGAGCGCGCAGAGCATCGCGACCTTCTGTCCGCTTCCACTCTCCGGCACAAACATGATCACATGCCCGCCCTGTGCTGTTTTATTGTTCATTGATCATTCCCTTTCCGCCGGCAAGCCGTCCGCTCGTCCAGCACCACTGCAGATTGTAGCCTCCGCAGATTCCGTCCACATCCAGTATCTCTCCTGCAAAGTAAAGTCCGGGAACAAGACGGGACTCCATGGTTTCAGGATTCACCTCTTCCGTTGATACGCCTCCGGTACAGGTCTGCGCCTGCTCAAAATCCGCAGTTCGAATGATGCGGAAACGGCAGTCAGAGATCAGCTCTGCGAGCCCTTTAAGCCCTCTCCCGCTCTGCTCTGCCGGATTCCCTCCGGGCTTCAGTCCCGCACGCTTCACAAGTCCGTTCCAGAGGTTTTTGTTTAGCAGACCATTGCCAAAGGCCTCGAAGCTCCTGTAGGAACGCAGTGAGAGCCGCTCTTCCAGATAGGAGTGAAGAGAAGCGAAGTCCGGAAGAAAATCGACAGAAATTACTGTGCTCCTTCCATCACCCAGTGCACGGGCAGCCGTTCGGCTCAGCTGAAACACCGGAATACCTGAGAGACCGTAGCTGTTCAGCTGAAGCTCTCCCTCTGTTCTCTCCGCTTCCTCTCCGTCACACAGAAGCGTGAGTGCAGCGCCGACCCGCACACCTGCCACAGCCTTGAAGAAATCCTTCTCCACACAGTGCAGTCCGCAGAGAGCCGGAAGCACATTCCTTATGCTGTGTCCCAGCTGCCGCGCATAGAGATAACCGCTTCCGTCAGATCCTGTGGAAGGCGCTGCCTTGGATCCGGTCGCAAGGATCAGCCTGTCAGCGGCAATCATCTCCCTGTCTGTCATGATCTGAAAGCTTCCGCCCTTGCCCCGCCGTATCTGCCGCACGGTCGCCGCGGTCACAGTCCGGACACCGGATAGCTCGCACTCCGTCCGAAGTGCGTTCAGAACAGAGGCTGCCTGCTCAGAGTGCGGGTACAGCCAGCCATCATGGCGATCCAGAGGCTCAATGCCGAGACTGCGCAGCCAGCGCACACTGCTCTCCGGTCCAAATTTTTGAAGTGCCCGCATCACAAAGCTTCCCTCACTGCTGTGGTAGCAGGACGGACGGAGTCGGCGATTCGTGTAATTGCATTTCCCATTTCCGGTGAGCAGCAGCTTTTTCCCCACACGCTCACCGTGCTCCAGAAGCGTGACGCGGCTTCCCAGCCGCGCTGCGGTGATTGCCGCTGTCATGCCTGCGGGACCGCCTCCGATAATACATACTCTCTCTGTCATAGCTTCCCTCCCCCTGCTTTTCTCATCTGTCACATCTTCAGCTTCTGAGAAGATGTATGCGCCGCGCCAGGCGGACAAGCTGCCGCCCCTTGGGAAAGAGACTCAGCTCATGCTCCGTAACCGTTCCCGATAGGATCAGCAGCGGCGCATAGACCAGCACGGCCAGCAGTATCGGCAGCGCCGTACAGACAGCTCTGCTTTCTGTAAACCGCATCAGCAGAAGCTTTGCGCCGAGCGTCGATACCCCCATCGCCGCTGCACAGAGCAGCGGCCCGGCAAAGGTTCGCCGGATCTCCTGCCTGTAGCTTAAGTGCTTGCGCAGCGCACGCGAATTCAATATACACATGGAGAGCGCAAAGCACATATCTGCCACGACCACAGCAAAAATACCGAGCTTTGATACCATCAGCAGAAATTCAAGGATCAGCACATGGATCAGCAGTGAGATCAGCGCATGACGCACCGGAACCTTCATATGGCTGGTCCCCTGTAAAATTGCGTTGCTCACTGTCGAAAGAGAATAAAAGACGACGCCAAAGCAGCCGATATGCATCATGAGCACCGCCTTTTCGCTCGCGCCAAAGAGCAGCGGGATCAGAGGATCCGCCATGACTGCAAGCCCGATGGCCGAGGGGATCGCAACGATCATGGAAAAACGGATCGCATTTGATACCCCTGACTCCACCTGTCCTCTGTCCCGCGCGGCATTTGCCCGCGAGAGTGCCGGAATGAGCGCGGACGCGAGAGAATTTGCAACCATAATGGGAACATTGATGAGAAGCTTATACTTTGCCGCATAAATGCCGTAGTCCTTCGCAGTCTCGGACTGCAGTCCGAGCGCAAACATCGCCTGCCCGAAGAGCGCATTGTCGACAATGCTGCTCATGTTGTAAATCGCCGTTGAAAGTATAACGGGAATCACTGTCATCACCAGCACTGCTGTGATCTCCCCGTAACTCTCCTGCACCGTGCTTCTGTCCTCTTTCCTCCTCTCCCGCAAAAAGCGGCGGTTTGCCGAGAAAAGCAGTATAAATACGCAGAGCGCCGCCAGCGCGCCGAGCCCTGTGCCTATGGTCCCCCCCATGGCGCCGTAGCCTCTTTGAATTCTCTCCGGCATCTCCCGCCCCAGTGCCCAGCGAAGCAGAAGGTATGCGGCCCCGACACTCACCACCGCATTCACGATCTGCTCTATAATCTGAGAGAGAGCCGTCGGAACCATGGTGGAGTGCCCCTGCCAGTAGCCCCTGCACACGCCGAGATAGGAGACGATCCATACTGTCGGCGCCAGTGCCCGCAGCGGATAGCGCGCCTCCGGAATATGCAGAAAGGTATCTGCAAACCAGCCCGCGCCGAAGAAAATCGCGGCGCAGCCCAGACCTCCGACCAGAGTTGCATAGAGAAGGGAGGCTCTGAGGATGCGGTCCGCGTTTTTATAGCTCTTCTCTCCCACACGGGCGGATATCATCTTGGATACCGCAAGCGGAAGACTGTAGGAGGAGAGAAGCAGAATAATTGTGTATACATTAAAGGCCGCCGAGTAGTAGCCATTTCCCTCATCTCCGATGATGCGGGTCAGCGGCAGGCGGTACAGGAGTCCGATCACACTTGAGATAAGTCCCGATGCAGCGTAGATGGAACCCTGAATCAGAAAACCCGAGGACCTTCCTTCTTTTTTTTCTGACATAAGCTCTCTCAGCGCCGGATACCGAGGCCATCGAGTATCGCTCTCTGGCGCTCCTCCATCACAAGGCGCTCCTCTTCCTCCATATGATCGTAGCCCAGAAGATGCAGGATACTGTGCGTCACCAGAAAGGCAAGCTCCCTGGTCTGTGTATGCCCGTATTCCCTGGCCTGCGACTTGATGCGCGCCACATTCAGAACAACATCGCCGAGCATAAGTTCTCCGCTCTCCGGATTCAGACTGTCCTCTGTCTCCTCCTCTGAAAAAACAGCCGGCTTTGCAAATTCCAGCATGGGAAAGGACAGGACATCCGTCTCCCTGTCGATACCGCGATATTCCCGGTTCAGCTCCCGTATCGCCGGGCCGTCCACAAAGCTCACGGAAATCTCTGCCTCGTACGGGCAGTGTTCTGCCGCAAGACAGGAGGCGGCTACAGTCTCAATAATTTTCCGATAGGCGATGTGCAGCTTTTCCTCCGCCTCAAAACTGATCTCAAGCGTCATGTCTGTCCCTTCTGTGCAGATATCTCTGTCTCCGATCCCGCTGAAAATCCTCTCTCTTCTCGAATTTATCGTAGGCATCCACAATCTTCTGTACCAGCGGATGGCGCACCACATCCCGGCTGGTGAGCTGGCAGAAGCCAATCTCCTCAATGCCGGAGAGTATCTTTGCCGCTGTATCAAGTCCGGAAATCATGCTTCCGGGCAGATCCTTCTGCGTGAGATCTCCTGTTATAATTGCCTTTGATCCAAAGCCGATGCGGGTCAGGAACATCTTCATCTGCGCGGGAGTCGTATTCTGTGCCTCATCGAGGATAATGTAGGCATTGTCCAGCGTTCTGCCCCGCATATACGCGAGCGGCGCAACCTCTATGAGTCCCTTCTCCGCGTTGTGCAGATAGCTCTCCGCCCCCATAATCTGATAGAGCGCATCATAGAGCGGCCTCAGATACGGATCTATCTTGCTCTGCAAATCTCCGGGAAGAAAGCCGAGCTTCTCCCCCGCCTCCATTGCGGGCCGCGTCAGTATGATGCGCTCTGCGTCGCCGTCGCGAAAAGCCTGAATTGCCATCGCCATCGCGAGATAGGTCTTGCCGGTTCCGGCCGGCCCGATTCCAAAGGTGATCATGCGGCTGCGAATGAGATCCACATATTTTTTCTGTCCGAGTGTCTTCGGCTTCACCGGCCGCCCCGCAGCCGTTCTGCATACCATGTCCCGATCTATTTCCAGAAGCTTCTCCTCGCCCTCCGAAAATGCGAGCGAGAGCGCATAGTCTACGTTCTGCTCACTGATCTGATTACCCCTGCGGGAGAGCTCCACCAGATTTTTAAAGACGGAAACCGCCTTCTCCACTGCACCCTCCTCGCCCATAATCTTCATGCTTCCGTCCCGCTCGATCATGGTCACCTTCAGCGTTCGCTCAATCTTATGCAGATTTGCATCCAGCTGTCCGCAGACATTTTTTTCGTACTCTGCGGGTATATTAATAATCTGCTCTGTCACTGCCATACTGGGAGCATTCCTTTCCTCTCTTGATTATACCGGGAAACAGAGCTTCTGCTGCAGATCCGCCCTGCCCTCTGTTTCCGCTTAATTTAAAGTATCTCATATATTTTCTTATTTGGAAAGCACAGAACAGAGAGCGTTTTCCCACTGAAGGAAAAGACCCGGTCTCTGCAGACCGGGTCCTGATCATCCATTAGTTGAATTTACGTTTTCTCGCAGCCTCAGACTTCTTTTTACGTCTTACGCTCGGCTTCTCGTAGTGCTCTCTCTTGCGAATTTCCTGCTGAATGCCTGCCTTCGCACAGTTTCTCTTAAAACGTCTCAGTGCGCTGTCCAGACTTTCGTTTTCTTTCACAATCACGTTTGACATGAAACGGCCTAACCTCCCTCCCGGTTGTGAAATTGAAACTCATGTAATAATATCATAAATTTCTGTATTGTCAAGGAGTTTTCCATGATTCACGGGATTTATTTCAGCATTTATTTCCCCTCAGCCTTTGAGCTGCTCCGCAAGTACCTCCTCCGCACGCGTGAGCGCCGCATCTACGCCTGCGGGGTTCTTGCCTCCAGCCTGAGCCATATTCGGGCGTCCGCCGCCGCCACCGCCGACCAGCGCAGCAATAGCCTTGATTATATTTCCCGCGTGCGCGCCCTTCTTCTGCGCAGCATCTCCCGCCATGGCGATGAGATTCACTTTGCCGTCTGTGATTCCGGCCAGCACCACGACGCCGTCCTCTGTCTTCTCCTTCATGCGGTCACCAAGGTTTCTGAGCTCATTCATCTGAACTCCCTCAAGCTTCATCGTCAGGAGCTTGACACCACAGACCTCTCGCACCGCCTCTGCCGCGCCCTCTGCCGCGCTTGCCGCAAGCTTGTTCTTCAGCTTCTCATTTTCTGCTCTCTCGTCGCGCAGCTCCTGAAGCAGTGTCTCAATCCTGTGGGAGAGCTCCGCCGGAGCCACCTTCAGCTTTGCGGAGAGCTCTGCGAATTCCGCTGCCGTCTCCTCATAATGACGCATCAGCGCATCTCCCGTCAGGGCCTCGATTCTTCTGACCCCGGCAGAGATACCTGTCTCAGAGATGATCTTAAAGGCAGTGATCTGCTCTGTGTTCTTTACGTGTGTTCCGCCGCAGAGCTCTTTTGAGAAGCTTCCCATACTGACGACACGCACCTCTGCGCCGTACTTCTCCCCAAACAGCGCCATTGCGCCGGCCTTCTTTGCATCCTCCAGACTCATGAGCTCCGTCGTGACAGGTATTGCCGCCCGGATCTCCTGATTCACGAGTGCCTCCACCCGGGCAATCTCCTCCGCGGAGAGCGCCGCAAAATGAGTGAAGTCAAAGCGCAGTCTGTCGCCACTGACAAAGCTTCCCGCCTGATTGACGTGATTTCCGAGTACCTGCCGGAGTGCCTCCTGAAGAAGATGCGTACAGGAGTGATTTTTACAGGTGCCGAGGCGATTTACTTCATCGACCTTCAGCGTAACGCTATCCCCTATACCAAACATTCCGGAGAGCACTCTGCCCGTATGTCCGACCTTTCCGCCCTTCAGGTGAATGCAGTCCTCCACTGCAAAGCTTCCGCTCTCGGTCACAATCACACCGATATCGCCCTGCTGGCCGCCCATGGTTCCATAGAAGGGGGTGCAATCCGTGACGATAGTGCCCTGCTCCCCGTCGGTCAGCGCTTCTACCAGCTCCGTGTCCGTGACCCTCACTGTCTTTCCGGTATCATCCGGCTCTTCATGCTCTGAGAGCTTCACGAGCGCAGTGATCTTTCCCTCCGCACTCAGCCGGTCGTAGCCAACAAATTCTGTGGTGAGCGCCGCGTCAATCTGCTGATATGCGGTCTGAGCCTCTCCCATGTAATTTGTGGTCTTCCGCGCCTTTCTTGCGGTCTCCTTCTGCACCTGCATCGCGCGGTCAAAGCCATCCTCGTCGACGTCAAAACCCTTCTCGGCAAGAATTTCCCTGGTGAGATCCAGAGGAAAACCATAGGTGTCATAGAGCTTGAAGGCATCCTCTCCGCCAAGCTCTTTCTTTCCGTCCCTCAGCATACCGTCCTCGAGCTCAGAGAGTATCTGTAATCCCTGATCAATCGTCCGGTTGAACTTTGACTCCTCCTCGGTCAGTACCTTCAGTATCATCTCACGCTTCTCCAAAAGCTCCGGATAGCCGTCCTTTGAGGAGCTGATGACTGTCTCTGCAAGCTCTCCGAGGAACTTTCCCTGAATGCCAAGGATGCGCCCGTGACGTGCGGCGCGGCGAAGCAGACGGCGAAGCACATAGCCTCTGCCCTCATTGCTCGGCATGATTCCGTCAGAAATCATAAAGGTACAGGAGCGCACATGATCCGTGATGACACGAAGGGATATATCCTTCTGCTCATCCTCCTTATATGCAGTCCCCGCGAGGCGCGCGACGTGATCCAGAAGCGCGCGTATGGTATCGACTTCAAAGATGGAGTTGACATCCTGCACGACAACAGCAAGGCGCTCCAATCCCATTCCGGTATCAATATTCTTCTGCTTCAGCTCGGTGTAGTTTCCATGTCCGTCATTGTCAAACTGCGTGAAGACGTTATTCCAGACCTCCATGTAGCGATCTCCCTCGCCGCCCATCACATCGTCCGGACCGACGCCGTACTTCTCACCGCGGTCATAATACACCTCGGAACATGGACCGCAGGGACCGGAGCCGTGCTCCCAGAAGTTGTCCGCCTTGCCGAAGCGGTAGATGCGCTCTGCAGGGACACCGACCTCTCTGTTCCAGATCTCAAAGGCCTCATCATCCTCCTCGTAGACAGAAGGATACAGGCGGTCCGCCTCAAGCCCCACGACCTCGGTCAGAAACTCCCAGGTCCAGCGTATCGCCTCATGCTTAAAATAATCCCCAAAAGAAAAGTTGCCGAGCATCTCAAAAAAGGTGCCGTGACGCGCGGTCTTTCCGACATTGTCTATATCCCCTGTACGGATGCACTTCTGACAGGTTGCGACACGCTTCCTCGGCGGAATTTCCTGTCCCGTAAAGTAGGGCTTCAGCGGCGCCATGCCCGCGTTGATCAGCAGAAGGCTGTTATCATTGTGCGGCACAAGGCTGAAGCTCTTCATCACAAGATGATCCTTGCTCTCAAAAAACTGCAGGTACATTTTTCGGAGTTCATTGACTCCATATTTCTTTTTAATCATGTCCCAACCTCTTTTATTGTGATGGCGCAAAGCGCGGAATGATCCCGGAAGAGATGTTCTATATGATAAAAAACAACCCTAAGCGCTAATATTAGCACATAAAACACAGCCGTGTCCAGTGTGTGACACGGCATTTGCGCACACTCTGCAGCGCAGCGCTGACGCGCCGTTTTCTGCCTGTTTAACGGAGCTTGTCGCGGTAGCGCTCCAGCAGGGCATATGCGCGCTCCTTTGTAGATTCTGCCTGACTCAGCATATACTCCGTGCTCTCCTTCGGACTTCCGGCGGAGTTCTTTGCGGCTCCGGCGGCCTTCTCTTCCCGCGCCCTGCGCCAATCCTGCTGCTCCCGTGCAAGCACAGCAGCCTCCTCATCCGTGAGATAGCCCATGATGGTCTGATAGAGCGCATTCAGCTGTGTCTCCCAGTAGCGGAGCTGTGCGGAGGCCTCCTGCTTCTGCTCAGCCCCCGTTCTGCCCCGGGAGTTTCTTCTGCTGATCTCAAGAAGTGTGTTCTCTGTATCCTGAAATTTTTTGAGAAACTCGTCGTAACGGCTTCCGCCCTCCTCTGTGTGTGCAGTGGGACCCTCTACTACCGCGGGCGATCCGATTTCTCCGGAGACGAAGCCATCTGCTTTTGCTCCGGATACAGCAGCTTTTTCACCGTCTCCGAAACCTCCGCCCGAAGCTTCCGCTGAGGCAACAGTCCCTGCCCCATCCGGCTCTGTACGACGTGCCCGGGCACTGTGCACCACTCCGTCCGTGAGGATCGTCAGCAGCAGGCCAAGTGCAAATAACAACAGCAATATATGTTTTTTATTCATCTTCCATCAGCTCATCGCTATCTGCGGCGCTAGTCGCCAGCCTGTCACAGCGCTCATTCTCCGGATGTCCGGCGTGTCCCTTTATCCAGTGAAAGCTTACCCGATGCGGCTCTATCGCCCGCAGAAGCCGCTTCCAGAGATCTATATTCTTTACTTCGCCGCTCTTTCCCCGCTTCCAGTCATTACGGATCCAGTTCTCAATCCAGTGCTGATTGAATGCATCCACCAGATATCTGGAGTCCGAATAGACCTGCACCTCACAGGGATGATTCAGCGCCTCAAAGCCCGCGATGCAGCCGAGCAGCTCCATGCGGTTATTGGTTGTTCTTCTGTAACCCTGGGAGAGCTCCTTTTCATGCAGCTCTCCCCGCGCATCCCGGAATTGCAGCACAGTTCCGTATCCCCCGGGGCCATCGGGATTGCCGCGCGCAGACCCGTCAGAAAAAAGCTTAACCTCCTGCATTTCCCTCTACCCTTTCTGCCACAGAACAAGAAATGTACTGCTCAGCGGCTCCACTTGTCAGAGAGCGCATCAATCTGATCTGCAAAGCGCGCCAGATCCTTGTTGGTACCTCCCTGATTGGCCTCTGCCACTCTGCGAAGCCGTGTCACGCTGTTCAGCAATCGCTCAAAGACCGCATTCGCCACGCGTCTCGCCGCGCTCTCCTTTACAATCGGGACGCCCTCTGTCTTTCGTATCCACTGCCCCGCCGCAAGGTCATAGAGCGAGCCGGAATAGGGAGCCTCCGCATGAATCCCGTGCTGCTCTTTCAGCAGCGCACAGAAGCTGTCCGTCACCTCATTGTCCCCGTGCACCACAAAGACCTGCGAGGGCATCTGCTTTTTGAATGAGGTAATCCAGCGCACCAGTCCGTCCTGATCCGCATGGCTGGACATATCCTTCATCATGGCGAGCTTTGCGTGAACCTCTATCTCCTCGCCGAAAAGCTTCACCTTCTCAGCGCCGTCCTGCAGGAAACGGCCAAGCGAACCCTCTGCCTGATATCCTGCAAAGACAATGGTCGAATCCTGACGCCAGAGATTGTGCTTTAAGTGGTGACGTATTCTTCCGGCGTCACACATTCCAGCGGCGCTGATGATGACCTTCGGATTCTGAAGAAAGTTAATCGCCTTCGACTCCTCCGCAGTAACCGCGGTCCGAAGTCCGCGAAACGCAATCGGATTGATGCCGGCGCGCACCAGCTCCTGTGTCTCTGTATCAAAGCAATCCAGAAGATTGTTTTTAAAGACCTCCGTCGCCTCCAGAGCAAGCGGGCTGTCCACCCACACCTCATAGTCCGGATGCCCTTTTATCATCTCCTCTTCTCGGATTTTCCGGAGGAAATAGAGCAGCTCCTGCGTTCTGCCCACAGCAAAGGCCGGCATGACGACATTCCCCCCTCGGTCAAAGGTCTCCTGCATGATAGACGCAAGCTCCTTCGCGTGATCCACCTGCTCCTTCAAGTGAAAGCGATCCCCATAGGTGCTCTCCATGACAGCGTAATCCCCGTCATCGACATAAGAGGGGTCTCGTATCAGCGGTTTATCTGTATTTCCAATATCTCCGGAGAAGACAATTTTCTTTCTGACCCCGTTTTCCTCCAGCCAAAACTCAATTGAGGCCGAGCCTAGAAGATGGCCCACGTCAATGAATCGAACTGTAATCCCTTCCGAAAGAGACCTCTTCTCGAGATAATCGACTGTCTCAAACAGCTTCAGGCAGCCGACGGCATCATCCATGGTGTAGAGCGGCTCCACGAGCGGCAGTCCGGCTCTCTGAGCCTTGCGGTTTTTCCACTCCGCCTCTGTCATCTGTATGTGTGCAGTATCCCGCAGCATAATCTGGCAGAGCGCCTCTGTCGCCGGTGTCGCAAGTATGCGTCCGCGAAATCCGTTCTTAAAGAGCAGCGGCAGATTTCCTGTGTGATCGATGTGCGCATGGGTAATGAGCACAAAATCAATCTCTGCCGGACTCACAGGCAGCGGAGCGTTTTCAAAATAATTCCGTCCCTGCTCCATGCCGTAATCCACAAGAATATGCTTCCCATTGACATTCAGATAGTGACAGCTCCCGGTCACCTCGTGATCAGCGCCGATAAATCCAAGGATCATACAGAACCTCCTGCTTCTACACCATAATTGTACTGCTGCAACGGCGGGCGCCTGTGTCCTTCTGCTGTCTGAAAGCAGCACAGAAGCCACAGAGTGCATGCCTCTTAGAGCATAGCATAATTCTGTTTCAAAATAAACAAAGCAGAGAAGCGGAATTCTCTTCTCTGCATTTATTTTTCCTGCATATTATGAGCGGAACGCTGCGCACTTTCTCACTCGCTGAGATATGCGCCCTTTACCTTCGGATCATCCAGCAGATCCGAAGCCTTTCCTGAAATACTGATGGTTCCCGTCTCAAGCACATAGGCGCGATCCGCGATGGAGAGCGCCTTTTTCGCATTCTGTTCTACCAAAAGCACGGTGGTCCCGCTCTTATGAATAGATTGAATGATATCAAAAATCTCATTCACATAGATCGGAGACAGACCCATGGACGGCTCATCCATGACGATCATCTTGGGACGGCTCATCAGAGCCCTTCCCATGGCAAGCATCTGCTGTTCACCTCCGGATAGCGTCCCCGCCGGCTGATTTTTTCTCTCTGCGAGGCGCGGAAAGCGCGCATAGACCTCCTCAAGAGACTCGGCAATCTCCGCCTTTGAACTCCGCGTATATGCGCCAAGCATCAGGTTCTGCAGCACGCTGAGACTTGCGAAGACCCTTCTTCCCTCCGGCACATGCGCCAGACCTTCGCGAACAAGCAGGTGCCCCGGAATATGGGTGATATTCTTTCCGTTGTAGATCACCTCGCCGCCGCGCGCCTGCAGCAGTCCGGTTATTGTGTGCAGCGTTGTAGTTTTTCCAGCTCCGTTTGCACCGATCAGCGTAACGATCTCTCCCTGCCGAACGTTAAATGAAATTCCCTTTAATGCATGTATCATGCCGTAGTAGACATGAAGATCCTTAACCTCAAGTAATGCAGCCATCGCTTCCTCCTTAGTCCCCGAGATAGGCCTTGATGACCTCCGGATCATGAAGAACCTCCGCAGTCTTTCCCTGCTTCAGCACACGGCCGAAATTCAGAACTGTCAATCTCTCGCAGATTCCGGAGACAAGCTTCATATCGTGCTCAATGAGCAGTATGCTCATGTTGAAGCGATCCCGCACCAGCCTTATGGTGTCCATAAGCTCTGCCGTCTCATTCGGATTCATGCCCGCCGCGGGCTCGTCCAGAAGCAGAAGTTTCGGCCCGGTCGCCATGGCTCTCGCAATCTCCAGCTTTCGCTGCATTCCGTAGGGAAGATTGCTGGCAAGAACCCCTGCATAGCCCTCAAGTCCGAATACTTCCAGAAGTTCCATGGCTCTCGCATTCATCTCCGCCTCCATCTTCCAGAAGCGCGGCAGACGCAGAATTCCCTCAAGAGTGGAATAAGGATGATGGTTATGAAGTCCTGCCTTGACATTGTCGAGAACCGTCAGCTGCGAAAAGAGGCGAATGTTCTGAAAGGTACGCGCAACACCCTCGCGGTTTATCTCAATACAGCTCTTTCCCGCAATGTTTTTCCCGTCCAGACGGATATAACCGCTGCCCGGCTTGTATACGCCGGTCAGCATATTAAAGATTGTGGTCTT
The DNA here is from genome assembly GCA_003014445.1 of Fusobacterium naviforme. GTDB lineage: Bacteria > Bacillota > Clostridia > Lachnospirales > Lachnospiraceae > Moryella > Moryella indoligenes. Next base: position 173,853 of record PYGH01000002.1, read on the forward strand.
GCCCGCTCCATTCGGTCCGATCAGTCCGTACAGCTCATTCTGTTCGATCGAAATGCTGAAATCATCCACCGCCCGAAGACCTCCAAAGGAGATTCCGAGGCTTTTTACTTCAAGTATCGCCATAGTTTCTCCCCCCCTCTTAACTCTCTCGGCTCTTCTTAAGCCGGACTCCGGATAACAGCCGATCACGGTACTGGATAAAGGACGGTGCCGAGGTAAAGAGCATCATCAAAATCAGCACCACTGCATAGATCAGCATGCGGTAGTCATTCATACTCCGCAGCAGCTCCGGAAGCAGGGTCAGCACCACCGCAGCAATGACGGACCCTCTCATATTTCCAATTCCGCCCATGACCACAAACACCAGTATGGTGATGGACATATTATAGCCAAAATTCTTCGGAAGCGCCTGCAGAGAGCTCAGATTATGCGCATAGAGCACACCGCCTGCTCCCGCAATTGCCGCAGAAATTGTAAATGCCAGCAGCTTGTAGCGCGTCACATGAAGTCCCACCGACTCGGCTGCAATGCGATTGTCGCGAATCGCCATAATGGCTCTTCCTGTCCGGGAACGGATCAGATTCTGTACGATGACGAGAGAGATCAGCAGAAGGATGATGCCGGCTGTAAAGCTGGAAAGCTTCGGCGTGCCGGTGATTCCCTGAGCCCCCTTAATCAGCGTCTGTCCGCCCTTCTCAAGTCCCAGCGCCATATTATCCTTCATAGAGAGGTGAAGCCCTCTCGAATCGACGCCGAGATAAAGCGCATTGATCAGATTCTTGATAATCTCCCCGAAGGCAAGCGTGACAATAGCGAGATAGTCACCGCGAAGACGCAGCACCGGAATACCGATCAAAAAGCCGAGCAGGGCCGCAGTCAGCGCCCCGATCAGAACCGCCAGCACAAAGGAGGCCATGGGCGGCAGCTTTCCGTTCATTAAATTCGTCCAGAGCGCAGAGGCAAATGCTCCCACGCACATGAAGCCCGCATGTCCCAGAGAGAGCTCACCCGAAATTCCGACAACAAGATTCAGACTCACCGCCATGATGGAATAGGTACAGAGCGGCACCAGAAGCCCCTTCATAAGAGAGCTCATATTTCCTGTCTTCAGCACAATTTCCACTATGATATAGGCCACTACAACCATGGCATAGGTGATCATATCTCCCGCAAAGGATTGTCTCTTCAGCTTTTTATTCATCTTTGCCTCACACTTTCTCCATGATTTTCCTGCCTAAAATTCCGGTCGGTTTTACTACCAGAACAATAATCAGCACAGAAAATACAATTGCATCTGACAGCTTGGACGAAATATATGCCTTGGACAGATTCTCCAGAACCCCAAGCAGCAAACCTCCGATCAAAGCTCCGGGAATGGATCCGATCCCCCCAAGAACAGCTGCGACAAAAGCCTTGATGCCAGGCATTGCACCGGTAGTCGGCGTGAGCGTGGGATAGGCGGAACACAGCAGCACTCCCGCAAGCGCCGCCAGTGCAGAGCCGATTGCAAAGGTCAGGGCAATCGTGGAATTCACATTTACTCCCATGAGTGTCGCAGCTCCCTTGTCCTCGGAAACTGCAAGCATGGCCTGCCCCGCCCTGGTTTTGTTGATAAAAGCCGTGAGACTGATCATGACGATCACACAGGCGAGAATCGCCGTGAGTGTCTCTCCGGAAATAGTAAGTTTTCCCCCTGCAAGGCTCAGCGCCGGAAGCGGAACGACAGAGCTGAAGCTCTTCGGATTCGCGCCAAAAATCAACAGTGAAAGATTCTGCAGAAGATAGGATACGCCGATTGCAGTAATCAGCACAGCAAGCGAGTTGGCTCCGCGCAGCGGCTTGTAGGCGATGCGCTCTATCACGACGCCGAGTGCTGTACAGACCAGAACCGAGAGAAGTACGGCGGGCAATGCCGGGAGTCCCGCAGAGGACATCGCCATAAAGCTGACATAGCCGCCTACCATAATGACATCTCCGTGCGCGAAGTTCAGCATCTTTGCGATGCCGTATACCATGGTGTAGCCCAGCGCAATAATCGCGTAGATCGAGCCCAGGCTGATTCCGCTCAACAGATATGAGATAAAGGTCATAATCTACTCCTCTTTGTCTTTCCACTACAGTGGCCTAACAGCAGAGGGCTGCCGCCTGACGGCACCCCTCTGCCTGTATGTGAAGCTCGTCTTATAAATCTCAGTCTTCTACGGACTTGTAGCTGCCGTCCTGAACCATGACCGCCTTCGGTTCCTTGCTCGGAGCGCCATCCTCTGACCAGGTGATGGTTCCGGTCAGTCCCTCAACAGTGATCTCCGTCATGGCCTTCTCCATTGCAGTTCCAATCTCCTCAACGGACATGCCCGGATTGATATCCGCCTTCTCCGCCGCAAGCTTGATTGCATACATTCCGTCATACATGTCTGCCGCAAACTGGATCGGAGTTTCGTTAAAGCGATCCTGATATGCCTTCACAAAATTCACTGTGCGCTCATCTGTCGCATCTGCCGCAAACGGGGTGAGCAGCATCAGTCCCTCTGCGAGAGACTTATCAAAGCCCTCAAGATTCAGAATACCATCCATACCGTCACAGCCAAAGAAGATCGGAGCGTAGTCCATATCCTTTGCCTGCTTCAGCACCAGAGCCGCCTCTGTATAATAGAAGGGAAGGAATACCAGCTCTGCACCTGCATTGCGGATATTCTGAAGCTGTATATTGAAATCTGTCTTATTGTCCGCAGTAAACTGCTCTGTTGCGACAATCTCAAGCCCCTGCTCCGGCGCTTCCTGAATAAAGCTCTCATAAACACCGGTGGAGTAGACATCGGAGGCATCGTAAAGTATGCCGATCTTTGTCGCAAGTTTGTGCGTCCCGATATACTCCGCGGACTTCTCGCCCTGCTGCGGGTCAGAGAAGCAGACTGCAAAGGTATTCGGATTCGCAATGCAGTCCGGGGCTGAGCCGGAGGGCGTGAGCTGGAACATATTTTCGTTCACGGACTCCGCAGAGACAGCGATGCAGGGAGCACTGGTCGTGGTTCCGAGCAGCATATCCATGCCCCAGTCCTTCAGAGAATTGTAGGCGTTCACAGATTTCTCCGCGTCGTGCTCATCATCCTCGAACTGAATTTCTACCGGATAACCGTTAATTCCGCCCGCAGCGTTAATCTCATCGACCGCGATCTGTTGGGCGTTCTTACATGAGAGACCATAAACTGCCGCTCCGCCGGTGATCGGCCCGATTCCACCGATTTTCCAGCTCTCTCCCTCGGAAGAGCTCCCGCCGGATGTCGCTGCGCCTGAACCGGAAGAAGAACCTCCGCACGCCGCAAGTGACAGCACCATAGAGACCGCAAGTACCATTGACAATGCTTTTCTCATGATTTTTTCCTCCTATCACAAAGCTTTGTCCCTCTGAAGCGGACAGCAGTTGATACACAGCAGTGATCAGACTTCAGCTCCCCTGCATTCTCAGGCAACCCGGGACATCTCACCAGAGATCATCTTTCGGATTTAGAATCAGATTATAAAGACCATGTCAGCATATGTCAACTAAAGATTTTAACGAATCAACGCGTATCATCGCTAAATTTTCTTTTTATCCTATATCTCATCCCTCGGATCGCGCATCATCAGATCTCCCACCGCTCTCTCCGCTTCCTTTCCGTCAAAGAGAATGTGATTCACCTCCTCGACGATAGGCATACAAATATGAAAGCGCCGGGACAGAGCAAGCGCTGCCCGCGCAGAATAGACGCCCTCCACCACCTGATGCACCTCCTGCATGGCTTCCTCCATGCTTTTCCCCTGCCCAATCAGGATTCCGGCTCTGCGGTTTCTGGAGTGCATGCTGGCACAGGTGACAATCAGATCACCGATTCCGGAGAGTCCTGCAAAGGTCTCGGCGGCAGCCCCCATTGCAATTCCGAGCCTGGTGAGCTCTGCGATGCCCCGCGTGATCAGCGCGGCCTTCGTATTGTCTCCGTAGCCCAGTCCGTCGGCTATTCCTGCTGCGAGAGCTATGACATTCTTGATGGATCCCCCCAGCTCTATGCCCAGCATGTCCGTGGAGGTATAGACACGAAAGCGCGGACTCATAAAGAGCTCCCGCACTTCCTCCGCAATTTTCGTGTTATGGGCCCCTGCGACGCAAGTGGTCGGGAGTTTTCTTGCAACTTCCTCCGCGTGACTCGGTCCGGAGAGACAGCTCACTCTCGCGAGCGGCAGCTCCTCCTCCACCTGTGCCGTCTGTGTCTTTAAACTCTGCTCCTCAATCCCCTTGGACGCGCAGACGATCAGCTGTCCGGCTGCACTGTGCGGCGCAACGCGCCGTGCGATCTCTCTCGTATACACAGAGGCAACCGCCAGCACAATCCCATCACAGCTTTGCACAGCCTCTTGAAGATCGGAGGTGACAAGCAGCTCCTCCGGCAGAACCACCCCCGGCAGGCTCTCATTTCTTCTGCTCTCTCGGAGCGCCCTGGCTTTTCTCTCGGAACTGGACCACAGGGTCACTGCATGTCCGTTTTCAAGCAGCAAAAGCGCAAGGGCACTGCCCCATGCTCCTGCACCAATCACAGCAATCCGTCTCATTTTTTATCCACATCCATTCCCCTGGTAAAGAGCTTCACTCTGCTCTCTGTTCCGGCGAGCAGTCTGCCTATATTGGTTCTGTGCCGGAAGATCGAGAGCGCCGGAATGAAGACGGCAAGCAGCAGAAATTCCGTACTGTGCGGTGCAGCCACCGGAAGAGCTCCTCTCAGATACAGCATGACACTGAACACCAGCAGAAATGCCATAGCCGTGATCGAGGAGAGTGACACATAGCGCGTTGTCACCGCCACCAGCAGAAACACCGCGCACCAGAGCAGTGCGAGCCGTATATCAAAGGCAATGAGCACTCCGACCGTGCTTGCGACCCCCTTGCCCCCCCGGAAGCCGAGATAGAAGGGATAGTCGTGCCCCAGCATGACGCCCACGGAAGTCCAGAGCACCATTAACATCTGTATCTCCGGTGAGGAGGCGAAGCAAAGGCGCGCGGCGACACAGGGAATGATTGCCTTCAGCGCATCTCCCAGAAGCACCAGCACTCCGGCCCCCGTTCCCATAACGCGCAGTGAATTGGTTGCACCCGTCGAGTGACTCCCATAGCTTCTTATATCAAAACCGCGAAGCTTTCCCATGAAATAACCGCTCTGAAAGGTTCCGAACAGATATCCGATGATGAGGCAAATCAGCCGTTCTGTCATTCTGCATCCTTTCCCTGACGCTCCCGCACAAAGAAGCGTATCATAGTTCCGCGAAAGCCAAAGGCCTCGCGTATCCGATTCTCCAGAAAGCGCTGATAAGAGAAGTGCATCAGTTCCTTATCATTTACAAAGAACACGAAGCTTGGCGGCTTTACCGCAACCTGTGTCGCATAGAAGATCTTCAGTCTGTGCCCCTTATCGCTCGGTGGCTGCTGCAGTACCGTCGCCTCTGAGACAATCTCATTTAACACGCCGGTTCTTATGCGGAGCGTCTGGGAGGAACGCACCATGTCAATGAGCTCAAAGAGCTTGTGCATGCGCTGCCCTGTCTCCGCCGAGATGAAGAGGAATTCCGCGTAGGGCATAAAGGAGAGTGTGCTTTTGATCTTCTCCGTGAACTCCCTCATGGTCTTATCGTTCTTCTCAATCAGATCCCATTTATTGACTGCGACAACGATACCCTTGCCCCGCTCATGCGCGATTCCCGCTATCTTTGCGTCCTGCTCCGTCACGCCCTCGCTCGCATCAATCACCATGATCACGACATCTGCCCGCTCCACTGCCGTCACAGTGCGGATGATGCTGTAGCGCTCCAGATCCTCGTGTATCTTACTCTTTCTGCGGAGCCCGGCCGTGTCAATAAACACATACTCCGTATCGTTATGCAGCACCACGGTATCGATGGCATCCCGCGTAGTACCTGCAATATCCGAGACAATTACGCGGTTCTCGCCGAGCAGGCGATTAATGATGGAGCTCTTTCCGACATTCGGTTTTCCTATGACTGCGACATGGGGTCTGTCATCCTCCTCAGTCTCCTCTCCGCTCTCCTCCGGGAAATGCCCGCTCACTACTTCCAGCAGATCGCCAAGCCCCAGCCGCGAGGCCGCAGAGACCGGCACCGGATCTCCCATCGCCAGATTGTAGAACTCATAGACGTCATTCTGAAACTTTGCAAAGCTATCCACCTTATTCACCGCGAGCACGACCGGTTTTCTGGAGCGGCGCAGCATGTCCGCGACCTTGTAGTCCGCATCCGTGAGTCCAGAGCGCACATCGACGAGGAAAATGATGACATCCGCCGTCTCAATCGCGATCTCCGCCTGCTCTCTCATACTTGCAAGCAGCAGATCCCGCGTATCCGGCTCAATACCACCGGTATCAATCAGCGTGAAATTATGATTCAACCAGCTGCAATCCGCATAAATTCTGTCTCTTGTGACACCGGGCGTATCCTTCACAATGGCAATCGGCTCTCCCGCAATTGCATTAAAGAGCGACGATTTCCCGGTATTCGGTCTGCCGACAATGGCGACTACCGCCTTGCTCATAGTCTTTCTCCTTCTTCGCGGAGCAGCTCCGCGTCTTTCATATCTGTATCAATTTCTTCTGTCTCCGCAGAGAGCAGCACAGCTTCCTCTTCCCCCTCGTCGTTGAGAATCACTGTTTCATCCTCCGGAAGCTCATATTCCCCGTGGACAGGATCATTGACATAATCCGGATCATTGACCGCATTCACGAGGTCCGCCCCCGACGAGCCGATAATCACACAGCGCACGCCGAGCTCATGCTCAAGCTGTTCCCGCGTCATATCGTCCAGAAGCACCTCCTCACCGCTCCGAAAGATACACTGCGGGAGCAGCAGGCGGTCTCCGAGCTCTTTTCCCCTGAGACCATCCAGAATATCTCTGCCTGTCAGCAGGCCGGTCACCGTGATTCTCTCTCCGAAGAAATGATTCACTAACGGGTAGAACAGAAGCTTTTTCTCAGGCAGTCTTGCGGCAATCTTCTGCAGCTCTCTCCCCACAGAGGGAGCCGCGAGCATACCGCTGATGGAACTCACTGTCTCTGCAATCCCCAGCGGCTCCAGCACAGAGAGCGCTTCATCCACCTCCTCAGTCAGAAGGCGCAGCATACCCACACCATTTTCCAGCTGAAGATAACCGTCATATCTCCCTGCCTCGGGGAGCTCTCGCTCCGCCGTGAGATAGAATTCATCGCTCGCATGGATAAAATGCAGGCCACAGCGCCTCACAGCTTCCTGCTGGAAATGCTCCACGATATCTATGGTCTGCGCCGCGTCTTCCTTCAGGATGGGTTCCAGCGGACAGAGCTTGTCCCGGTAGTCCGTAAGTCCGACCGGCACGACAGACACACTCTGCATGACCGGCGCATACTCCAGCAGATCCCTCACAGTTCTCTCAAGCTCCGCCCCGTCGTTCCATCCCTTGCACAGCACAATCTGCCCGTTCATCTCTATGCCCGCTTCATAGAGCTCCCTGATAAAGCGCAGCTTTTCCCCCGCAAAGCGGTTGTGCAGCATGCGCTTTCTAAGCTCAGGATTTGTGGTGTGGACAGAGATATTGATCGGTTCCAGTCGATAATCGATGATATGACGAATATCCTTTTCCTGCATATTCGTCAGCGTAATATAGTTTCCCTGCAAAAAAGAGAGCCGCGAATCGTCATCCTTAAAATAGAGTGTGTCGCGCATCCCCTTTGGCATCTGGTCAATGAAGCAGAAAATGCAGCCGTTTGAGCAGGATCTGTAATCACTCATAAGACCGTTTTCAAAGACCAGTCCCGGATCCTCACAGCCGTTTTCTATCTCCAGCTCCCACTCCTCCCCATTTGGCTTCAGGATGAGCAGGGTCACGCATTCTGCATTGACCTGATAGCGGTAATCAAAGACATCTTCTATGCGTTTTCCATTGACAGAGAGCAGTCTGTCCCCTGCCCGGATCTCCAGCTCCTCCGCCGCAGAGCCGGGCTCGACCGCCGCAATCAGATGTCCCTTATCTCTACTCAATATGACTCTCTCCCAAAAAAGTAAGCGCAGCAGTCCCCGGTCCTGTGTGCGCACCGATCACGCAGCCGATATTGGAGACTACCGGCATTCCTTCCATGGCGGGAAAACGCTCCCGCACCATGCGGCTCAGCTTCTCCCCTTCCTCAGGGCAGTCTGAATGGACGATATAAACCGGACCGTGATAATCTCTTCCATCCGCTGCCAGCTCCTCCATCTTCTGTATCAGCGCCTGCGCGGCCTTCTGCTTCCCTCTCACCTTCATCTGCGGGATCAGACGCCCCTCGCGATCCACATGCAGCACCGGACATATATTCAGGATGTTTCCGACCAGTCCCGCAACCGGCTTCACCCTCCCGCCGTGGACATACCAGCTGAGATCTGTTGAGTAAAACCAGGTTTCCACCTGCTCTCTGGCGCGCAGCGCATAGTCGCAGCAGTCCTTAAAACTGCGCCCTGCATCCTTCTGGCGCCAGACTGCATCCACCAGCAATGCATAACCGAGCGATGCATTCCGGCTGTCCACCACATATATGCTGCGCTCCGGATAGTTCTCCTTTAGCGCCTCCGCTGCGCTCACCGCCGAACCCATGGCTCCGGAAATCCCGGAGCTCAGCGTGAGATACAGAACATCTCTGCCTTCCCTCAGAAAACTCTCAAAGAAATCAAAAAAGTCCTGAAAATTCGGCTGAGAGGTCTTTGGCAGAGCTCCCTTTCGCATGCGCGCATAAAACTCCTCAAAGGAAAGTGACTGCCCCAGATCATCAAGGTGCACCTCCCCGTCATCAGAAATCCATCGAAAGCAGATATAAGGGATATCCCTGTCGTCAAAAAATTTCTTCGGCTGATCCACAGTAGAACTGCAAGCCAGAACAAAATCTCCCATTTTACTTCCTCTCCGTTCGGATTTACCAGCTCCTTCAGGCTGAACTTTAAGACATTTTACATGAATTGCCCACTCTTTGCAACGCAGCCTTGCGCGGACGCGGTGAAAATGATATCCTTTCTTTGGTAAAACCAGACATCTTTGAAGGAGAACAGCTATGCAGAACATTGACCATACACAAAACCGGCTCCCAGTGGCGCCGTTAAAAATCGCCGCGCTCGAGAGCTGCAGAGAGCTCGCGGAAAAAGTCAACGAACACCTCATCCATCTGCGCTCTGCAAATCCCGAGCGCACAGAGGAGCGCGCCAAGAGCCTGCACTACCGGGGATATGACGCGGATTCCTATCTTCTGGATATCAACTGCCCGCGCTTCGGCACCGGCGAGGGGAAGGGAATCATCAATGAATCTGTCCGCGGCAGCGATCTCTATGTTATGGTAGATGTCACAAACTATTCCCTCACTTATAAGGTAGACGGAGACCTGAATCATATGTCCCCGGATGATCATTTTCAGGATCTGAAGCGCATCATTGCCGCAGGCGGCGCCGCAGCACACCGCATCAGTGTTATCATGCCCTTTCTCTACGAGGGCAGACAGCACCGCAGAACCAAGAGGGAATCCCTCGACTGCGCCTATATGCTGACGGAACTTGAAAATATGGGCATCAGCAACTTCATCACCTTTGACGCGCACGATCCGCGCGTACAGAATGCCACCCCCTTCACCGGCTTTGACAATTTCATGCCGACGTATCAGTTCATCAAGACCTGCTTTAAGAACATTCCCAATCTTCAGATCGACAAGGACCATCTGATGATCATCAGCCCTGATGAGGGCGCCATGGATCGCGCGATCTACGTAGCAAATATACTCGGCGTTGACATCGGTATGTTCTATAAGCGCCGCGACTATTCCAAGGTGATTAACGGCAGAAACCCCATCGTGGCACATGAATTCCTCGGCGCCAGTGTAAAGGACAAGGACGTCATGATCATGGACGACATGATCTCCTCCGGCGAGAGCATGATGGATACTGCCCGAAGCTTAAAGGAGCGCGGCTGCAAGCGCGTCATTATCTGCGCGACCTTCGGCCTCTTTACCAACGGTCTTGATTCCTTCCGTGAGAAGTACGAGGCGGGCATCATCGATTATGTCTGCACCACAAATCTGAACTATCGCCGTCCGGAGCTTCTCAATGAGCCCTGGTATCTGGAGGCAGATATGAGCGGATATCTCGCCTATATTATCCACAGCCTGAACTGTGACGCCTCCTCCGAGGACAGAGAGGCTTCCACACAGAAAATTCAGGACTTTATGAAAAATCTTCAGAATGATGATTACGAGTATTACGGGTCTGTAATCGAATAACCCCTTTGCTGCTTCAGGAGCCATCGCATGCGATGGCTCTTTCTTTTTGTTCAACAGAAAATTTTCCGCTCTTGTCATCTCTCCTGTGCGGTGCTATGATAAAAATTAGTTAGTTATAACTAATAACTATCCTCATACGAAAGAAGGGAGAGCCAATGATCTATAAAAAGCTGAAGCAATATGCGCCGGAGCGCATCGGATTTGGCTGGGCCGGCATGCTTCTGGCACTTCTGTCAGCCACACTTACCATAAGCGCCTACTACTATCTATACCTGTTTCTTGAGGATCTGCTGTCAGTAAAGAAGCTTTTCCTAACCGTACCGCTCGCCCTGCACATGGTGCTGCTCCTCACCGCGTCCCTGTTCCTCTACTTTGCATCGCTTATCGCAACACATATTCTGGCCTTTCGCCTGGAGACCAATCTGAAAAAACAGGGCCTCCGTCATCTGATGCGGGCCTCCTTCAGCTTCTACGATAGAAACGAGTCCGGAAGAATACGAAAAATCATTGACGACAACACCGCGCTGACACATGTGAGCGTCGCGCATCTGATCCCCGATCTCACAACTGCCCTCTTCACACCTCTGCTGGGAATACCGCTCTGCTTCTATATCGACTACCGGCTGGGGCTGCTGTTTACGGTGAGTCTCTTCTCCGGAATATTTTTTATCCATCGCATGATGGGGGAACAGAGCTTTATGGAAGCTTATATGAAGGCCTCAGAAAAAATGAATTCCGGCGCAGTGGAATATGTGCGCGGCATACAGGTGATGAAGATATTCAGAACCAATGTCCGCGCCATGAAGGACTTCTATCAGTCCATAGTCGCGTACTCAGATCTCGCTCTGAAGTACAGCATGAGTTGCCGCGGATGGTATGTTCTCTTTCAGCTGTTCTTCAATTCCGTTTTTCTCGTCGCTCTGTTTTTTGGCTATATGAATGCAGCTGAGCCGCGGCTGTATCTCACAAAATTCATGTTCTACGTGCTCTTTGGCGGTCTACTCTTCATTGCTCTTATGAAGGTTATGTACGTAGGCATGTACGTATTTCAGGCTTCATCCTCCATCAAAAATATCGAGACGCTCTTTACAGAGATGACAGAGCGCAGGCTCTCTGCCGGAGAGCTCGAGACAATGGATTCTCCCGATATTGAGTTTCGCGACGTAAGCTTCGGATATGACAGTGAACCCATCATAGAGAAGCTCTCCCTCTTCCTTCCCGCCGGACGCAGCTATGCCCTCGTTGGCGGCTCCGGCTCCGGAAAATCGACGTTTGCAAAGCTGATCTCCGGCTTTTATTGTCTGGACAGCGGACAGATTCTGGTGGGCGGGCATGCGCTCAGCGAGTACAGTGAGCGGGCGCTCTCCAGAAACATCGCGAATGTGTTTCAGGATGCAAAGCTTTTTAAGAGAAGCATCTATGAAAATGTTCTGCTGGGAAGAAGATCCGCCAACCGTGAAGAGGTGATGAAGGCGCTGCATCTCGCGCAATGCGATGAGATACTGGATAAATTCAAGGACCGTGAAAACACTCTGATCGGCGCAGAGGGGGTGCATCTCTCCGGCGGAGAGGTGCAGAGAATCGCAATTGCAAGAGCGATCTTAAAGGATGCCAAAATCATAATACTTGATGAGGCATCTGCTGCAGCAGATCCGGAAAATGAATATGAGCTTCAGCGGGCACTGTCAAATCTTATGAGAGGGAAGACAGTCATTATGATTGCCCATCGTCTCAGCTCCATCAAAAATGTTGATGAAATTCTTGTCATGAAACAGGGACAGGTCATTGAGCGCGGCAGCCATAAGGAGCTTATGCAGCTTGATTCCGTCTATAAAAGAATGCAGGAAATGTTCATGCGCGCCAACGAATGGGGGGTGAAATAATGAAACGCTTTCTGAAAGAAAAGTTCGGCCTCACGGAACAGGGCGCCGGAGCGGTGCAGCAGGCCGCAGTGCTGTCTTTTTTCGTAAACGTCGGCTATATGGCGCTGATGATGATTGCCATGTACTACGGAGACAATGTGCTTCGGGACATTCAAAAGCCTGCCCTGCACTATCTGCTCATCATCATCGCTGCGCTTGCCGTCCTCTTTCTGATTATTGACCGGGAGTACGTAAAAACCTTTAACGCGACCTATCAGGAGGCCCGGGAACTCCGGCTGGAAATTGCCGAACGTATTCAGGAGCTTCCGCTCTCCTACTTTTCGCGGCATGATCTGAGCGACCTCGCGCAGACTATTATGCAGGATGTAACCGATATTGAACATGCCATGAGCCACGCCATGCCGCGCTGCATCGCCTACGGCGCTTTTCTGCTCGTGATCGGCATACTCCTTCTGATTTCCGAGCCACGTCTTGGCCTCGCCGTCATATTAGCTCCAATCCTGGCCCTTCTTCTGCTTCTACTCTCCAAAAACATGCAGAAAAACTGGACTGCCAGATACTTCTGGCGAAGCAGAGAGACCACAGAGGCCTTTCAGGAGACCATAGAACTGCACAGAGAGATACGAAGCTGCGGCATTGAGGAAGAAAATTTCCGTCAGCTCTCTGACGCGCTGGACGACTCTGAGAAGCTGCGGCTCCGCGCTGAGATGGTACAGGCCATACCAATTCTGCTCTCCACTGCGGTAATGAAGCTGAATCTCGGAGTTGTCGCACTTGTTTCTGCCTGCCTGCTACACCAGAATGCAGTGCAGCTGATCTACGTCATCGGTTTTCTTCTCGCCTCTGTGCGTCTTGTGGATGCAGTCAGTGCCATGGAGGAGACCTTCGCGGAGCTTCTCTACCTGGATGCAAGAGTAAAGCGCATCAATGAGCTGAGAAATACAGAGACACAGCAGGGCGAGGACGTTGCGCTGGAGCACTTTGATATTGAGCTCCGGGATGTTGAATTTTCCTATGAGAACAGCGGGAAAGTTGTAGACCGAGCCTGCTTCACTGCAAGACAGGGCGAGGTCACCGCAATTGTCGGGCCCTCCGGCTGCGGAAAATCCACGCTGCTGAGGCTCGTTTCCCGGCTCCTGGACTACCAAAGTGGAAAAATCCTGATCGACGGAAAGGACATCCGTCACATCTCCACGACCTCCCTCTTTGAGAATGTCTCCTTCGTATTTCAGGATGTGATTCTGTTTAACGGCTCTGTCATGGACAATATCCGCATGGGACGCGCCGATGCGGATGATGAGGAGGTGCGGGAGGCCGCACGCCTCGCCAACTGCGAGGAATTTATCCTGAAGCTGCCGCAGGGCTATGACACGGAAATCGGAGAAAATGGCAGCAGACTCTCCGGCGGGGAGCGTCAGAGGATCTCCATCGCACGGGCTCTCTTAAAGAATGCGCCCATCCTTCTGCTGGACGAGATCAGCGCAAGCCTTGATGTAGAAAATGAGATGCAGATTCAGAGCGCGCTGAACCGCCTGATAGCCGGAAAAACCGTGATCATCGTCTCTCACCGGATGAAGTCCATCGAAAAAGCAGATCAGATCGTCGTGATGGATGCCGGAAAAGTGGAGGCCACCGGCACGCATGAAACGCTGCTCGCTTCGTCGGCGCTCTACCGCAGGCTCATTGAAAAATCAAACCTCACGGAGAGCTTCAGCTACTGAAAAGAGTCTTGTCATGCGGTAAATCCTGAGAAGTATCCTGTATGGCAAGAAAGGCTGCGTTCAGCCCTCGCTTCACACCGGCTGCGCGGTGAGAAAAGAAGAGCTCACTCCTGCAGCAGGTACAGAGCTTCGTCACATGGATGCGCGCCGCCTGTACACCGCAGCGCATCAGGCGCCGGCGGTTTGCCTCCTTCAGGTTGAGCTGCCAGTGCCTCGTTCCTCCCACCTTTGTATGAGGCGCGGAGAGAATATGCTCCGTATCCCCGCCAAAGCAGGAGATAAACTCCTCTGCAACCTCCTCTCCAACCTCGTAGCAGTCTTTGCAGATTCCGGGACCGATGCCAACAATAAGATCCGCCGCTGCGGTTCCGTAATGTTCCCCCATAAGCTCCACTGCGCGCTGCTGTATGCCTTCAACCGTTCCTCTCCAACCCGCATGCACCAGAGCGATCGCGCGGTGGACCGGGTCCACAAAGTACACGGGAATACAGTCTGCGTGATAGGTGACAAGCGTAATTCCCGGAACATCTGTCATCAGACCGTCTATATCATGGTAGGGTCTCTCCCGGAGAACTCCGGCGCCCCTGTCCTCCGCCGTTACGATGCGGATATTAGTCGTGTGAGTCTGTCTCGCCACGACAAAGGAATCCGGCTCCACAGCGATCGCCGCCGCCATCCTGCGATAGTTCTCCCGCACATACTCCGGGCGGTCTCCGCGGTCAAAGGAAAAATTCATGCTTTTAAGATACCCCTCGCTCACCCCTCCCTCCCGCGTGGAAAAGCCGTGGCGCACGAATCCCAGCTCCTCATACGCGGAAAAGCTGAAGTAGCGAAGTGCTCCTGTTCTGTATTCCTTCATTGCCTGCTCCACTGCATACCTCCGATTAAATTTTCCTCCCGGCAGCTCTGCTTATGTACCCCAAAAAGCATTCTTTACCCAGCGTATCTCTGTTCCGCAGATTCCGATGCAGTCAAAGCGGACCGGCACATCTGCGCGGCAGCGATGTGTATAGAGATACTGCTTCGCCGTGTGGATGATCTGTCTCTGTTTGTGAAAATCTACCGCCATGAGCGGATCTCCAAAGCTCCGGTCTGCGCGGTACTTCACCTCAAAAAACACAAGGTAATCACCATCCAGTCCCACAAGATCAATCTCTCCGCTCCGCGTGCGGTAGTTTCTCTGAATCAGACTGACTCCCTGCTGCTGAAGATATGCCGCAGCCCGCTTCTCGTACACAGCGCCGATCTCTCTTCGATTCATACCCGGGCACCCCACTCACACAAAATGAGAGATAAAGCTTAGTCTGTGAATCGGGCATGGCCCGTATTTCCGGAGCGCCGCAATATGCTGTGCGGTTCCGTAGCCCTTATGCTTCTCAAAACCGTAATCCGGATAAAGCAGCGCATACTCCTCCATCATGCGGTCCCGTGCCACCTTTGCGAGTATGGAGGCCGCGGCGATGCTTACGCTCTTTGCATCTCCCTTTATGATCGGAAGCTGCGGGATGTCCACCCCCGGAATTGTGACCGCATCGTTTAACAGCAGCTCTGGCCGCACAGACAGCCCCTCAATCGCCTTCCGCATCGCCTCATAGGTCGCCTGAAGAATATTGATCTCGTCAATGCGTTCCGGCAAAACCATTCCAATTTCGAACGCGACCGCCTTCTCCCGGATCTCATCAAAGAGGAGAGAGCGCCTTGCAGGAGAGAGCCTTTTTGAGTCATTGAGATACAAAATCTCACACTCTCGCGGCAGAATCACAGCTGCGGCAGCCACAGGACCTGCGAGCGGCCCCCTTCCTGCCTCATCAATACCGCAGACCGCAGCAAGCTCTCCGTGCGCTCTCTCATATTCCCGCATGGCAAAAAGACGCGCCCTCTCTTTTTCCAGTTTTTCTCCGCCGAGCTCTCTCATGCCCCTCTCTCCGAATTTTCAGATGTTGACGCAGCTTCCTTCGCGCTTATCCCGCAGTCTGCATTTTCCGCGCCATAGTCTTCCGGTTCCTCCAGGGAGATGCGCCCCAGAAGTCCTGCGCGATATTCATTCATAATGATGCCGGAGGCCTTGGCATAGTCCGGCTCTCCCCCGGCAAGAAGACAGCCCCGTTTTATGGCGATCGCTGCAATCAGCCCGGACTCTGTGACCGTCTCATCGCACAGCTCGTAGCGCCGATACAGCCCCTCCGCCTTATCTCTGCCTCTTAAGAAGCGTATAAACTCCGCCGCGAGCTCCGTCGGTTCCACAATCATTTCATTGATCGATCCCAGAAATGCAATCATGGCGCCCACATTCTGATCCTCGAATTTTGGCCAGAGTATGCCCGGTGTGTCCAGAAGCTCCACTGACTGGTTCAGGCGTATCCACTGATTGCCGCGCGTCACTCCCGGCCTGTTGCCGGTCTTTGCCGAGCTCTTTCCCGCAATGGTATTGATCAGCGTAGATTTACCGACATTCGGAATGCCCGCAACCATCGCGCGGACTGGGCGGTTTAATATGCCGCGCCTTCTGTCTCTCTCCCGCTTTGCCACACAGGCTCGCTCAATCAGTGCAAAAAGCTTTTTCAGGTTCTTTCTGCTGCGTGCGTCCATCATAAAGCACTCTACTCCCTCACGCCTGAATGCCGCAGACCAAGCGGCAGTCACCTTATCCTCCGCAAGGTCCGCCTTATTCATAACGATGATGCGCTCTTTTCCTCTGCCCAGAGCACCGATATCCGGGTTTCTGGTCGCCATGGGAGCCCGCGCATCCACCAGCTCAATAATCATATCGACCGCCCGTACATCCGCCTCCATGGCGCGTCTCGCCTTTGTCATGTGTCCGGGATACCACTGTATATTCATCTCATCCTCACTTTATCAGTCCGATTTTGCCAAGCGGGGCAATCCTGAACCACACCCTTCCTGTAATTGCCTCGATGGGAACGCTGCCTACACTTCCAAAGCGTGAATCCTCTCCAGCCTCTCTGTTGTCACTCAGCACAAAGTATTCGTCCTCACCGAGGAGCACCGGCTCCTCCGCCTCCCCCGCGATGGACACAGCTGCATCAAGCCCCTCCGGCAGCTGAAGCGGTTCCCCGTTGATCAGGAGAGCTCCATGCTGTATCTGCACTGCCTCTCCCGGAAGACCCACGATGCGCTTAATACTGACTGCGCTTCCGGAGGGACTCTGAAACAGCACCACATCAAAACGCCCCGGTCCAAACAGCTTCGGCGTCACTCTGTCAAGCAGCAGCCTATCTCCGTCCTCCAGTGTAGTTCGCATACTCTGCCCTGCGTTGACGGTCTGCGTGCCAAAAGCATAGACACAGACCCAGGCCAGCGCAATAACAGTAGCAATTTCCACGATCCAGCGCACAATATGCTGTATCAGGCTATCCTGATAATGCTCTCCCACCAGGCTCTCCCTTCCAAACCAAGCTTAATTTCCTGTTAAGCAAAAACAGGAGGACAGCATCCAACGCCTGTCCCCCTGATATTTCACTGCCTTAAAACAGATTACTGAATGACTTCCTTAACCTTCGCGGCCTTACCGGTGCGCTGTCTCAGATAGTTCAGCTTTGCTCTTCTTACCTTACCCTTGCGGACCACCTCAACCTTATCTACAAAGGGAGAGCTCATCGGCCAGGTCTTCTCTACGCCGATACCGTTGGAGAGCTTTCTGACGGTAAAAGTCTTTCTCAGACCACCGTTCTGAAACTTCATGACAGTTCCCTCAAAAATCTGGATTCTCTCACGATTGCCCTCTTTGATCTTATTGTAAACTCTGACGGTGTCACCTACATTGAACTCGCCCGGGTTTTTGATCTGCTCGGCTTCAATCTTCTCTAAAATCGGATTCTGCTTCATTTTGATTTCCTCCTGAATTCATTCGACGTTCTTAAGTCGACCTGGACTCAGCGGAACATCTCTTTTTAACAGCTTGAATATGTTACCATTTTTCCGAGAAGAATACAAGGCTTTTTCAAAAAATTCGCAGACCTCCGGTAGAAATGAAGAAAACAGACAGAGCAGATGATGATTAATACCAGTAGGCTGCGTAAAATTTTCCGGATGCGCAGGCTCCCTAGCTTGCATAGGAATTGCCGTGACAGTCTCCTTCCAAGGAAACAACCAGCGGAACAGACATCCCACTTCAAAATATACCACAAAAGTTTGACGACGCAACACACAAGCAGATTTCATCTCTGTCTATATCTCTCCATCCAGCTCCTCCAGACTGCGAAGGAACTTTTTGTCCTGCTTTGTGAGCTCTACCCTCCGAAAGAGATCAGGCCTCCGCTCTCTGGTCCGGAGAAGGGCCTGCTCCCGGCGCCAGCGATCCACTCTGCCGTGATCCCCTGAGAGCAGTACCGGCGGCACACGAAGGCCCTCATAGACCTCCGGTCTCGTGTACTGCGGATACTCGAGAAGCGAACCCTCAAGGGACTCTGTCTCCCCGCTCTCCCTGTTTGATAGAACTCCCGGAACCATACGGCTTATGGCATCCACCATGACCATAGCGGGAAGCTCTCCTCCGGTCAGAACATAATCTCCGATCGAGTAGCAGTCCGCATGAAGAAGCGCAAGCGCCCGCTCATCTACTCCCTCATAATGCCCGCAGAGTATCACAAGCTCCTCTTCCCTCGCGAGCTCCTTCGCCGCACCCTGATCGAAGAGCTTTCCCTGCGGCGTCGTATAAATGACTCTCGGGCTGCACTGGAGCTCCTCCGACAGAGCGCGGTAGCAGCGAAGGATCGGATCTGCCTGCATCAGCATACCGGCTCCTCCGCCATAGGGATAATCGTCTACATGACCGTGTTTTTCCGTGGTGTAGTCTCGGATATTTCTGGCCTCGACAGAGAGCAGCCCGTCGCGCTGCGCCCTTCCTATAATGCTGGTTCCCATCCCCGAAAGTATCATCTCGGGAAAGAGAGTCAGGATATGAAAGCGCATCAGATCAGTCCCTCCATGAGATGGACACGGATCAGTCCCTCCTCCGGTAGTATTTCCTTCACACAGTCGCGAATGTAGGGAAGCAGCAGCTCCTCTCCATTTTTTCTGCGGACTGTGATGACATGATTGGCTCCTGTCGGCCAGATTTCCGCCACGGTCCCGAGGAGCTCATCCTCCTCGGTCACAACAGAAAGGCCGATCAGATCTGCAATATAAAACTCGCCTTCCGAGAGCGGAATCGCCTCGCTGCGGGAGATCCAGAGCTCCATCCCCTGATACTTCCTCATCTCCTCAGGCGTATCAATGCCCCGAAATTTACAGATTGCCATCTGCTTGAAAAAACGAACAGAAGAGAGCTCAAGGAGCTCTCCCTCCGCATCTGTTTTGGTTGACGGGAGCAGCACTGCTCCCTCCGGGCGCCTGGCCCGCACTGTCTTCAGACTCTTAAAGCGTTCCGGACTGTCAGAGGTCACAAAGACCTTTGCCTCGCCGTGAATGCCATGCACAGAGCTGATGACGCCGATTCTGAAGCTTTCTGTCATATTCTGCCTCTCAGTCTATCTCCACAATTACTTTCTTGTCGGACTGAACAGAGGCAGCCTTGACTACAGAACGAATTGCCTTTGCGATCTTACCGGACTTGCCGATAACCTTTCCCATATCGGTCGGAGCTACAGAGAGCTCCACCAGAACAGAGTCCTCCCGTTCCGTCTCGGTGACGGCCACCTGATCCGGATGATCAACCAGGGCTTTCGCGATGACCTCCACAAGCTCCTTCATAAGCCTGTGCCCCGATTACTCTGTGATTCCGGCAAGCTTCAGAAGCTTCGCAACACGGGGAGTCGGCTGTACACCGTTCTTCAGCCACTTCTTCGCTTCCTCTTCCTCAAACTTGATTACACTCGGCTCTCTGGTCGGATCGTAGGAACCGATCTCAGCGATAAATCTGCCATCGCGGGGAGATCTCTCATCTGCCACTACGATTCTGTAAAAGGGTGCCTTCTTCATTCCCATTCTTCTGAGTCTCATCTTAACTGCCATTTGTTTTTCCTCCTGAACTTTCTTCCGTATTTCGGATTTGTTTTTATATTCAACGCAGAGAACTGCGCGGAACTCTTATTTATATATTTCTCAGAACTTCATCTTGCCAAGAAGTCCGGACAGGCCTCCCATACCGCCCATGCCACGTCTCCCCTTCATCATACCCGGAAGCTGCTTCATCATCTTTCGCATCTCGTTAAACTGCTTCACGATACGATTCACCTCTGCCACCTCGACGCCCGCTCCTCTTGCAATGCGATTCTTTCGCGAGGGGTTCAGGATTGCCGGGTTTGCGCGCTCCTCCGACGTCATGGAGAGTATGATCGCCTCCACGCGATCCATCTGCCTCTCATCGATCTCCGGCATCGCGCCCTTTGTCCCCTGACCGAGTGTCGGCATCATGCTCATGATACCGGCAAGCCCGCCCATCTTTTTGAGCTGCTTCATCTGCTCCAGGAAATCATTGAAATCAAACTCCGCCTTTCTGAGCTTTTCACTCATTCTGCGGGCCTGTTCCTCATCGACCTCCGCCTGTGCCTTCTCGATGAGGGAGAGTATGTCTCCCATACCGAGTATTCTCGAGGCCATGCGATCCGGATAGAATTGCTCAAGATCCGAGAGCTTCTCTCCCATTCCCGCATAGAGTATGGGCTTTCCTGTCACCGCCTTGATGGAGAGTGCCGCACCGCCCCGGGTATCTCCGTCGAGCTTTGTGACAATCACTCCGTCGATGCCAACCTTTTCTTCAAAGCTCGCAGCGACATTGACCGCTTCCTGACCGGTCATAGCGTCGACCACCAGTATGGTCCAGTCTACGGAGAGCGCTGCCTTGATGCTGGCAAGCTCATCCATCATATTCTCATCAATTTGCAGGCGGCCCGCGGTATCGACGATCAGGATATCGTTCCTATTCTCTCTCGCATGAGAAAGCGCCGCTCTTGCAATATCCACCGGGCTCAGTGCCGTCCCCATGGAGAAAACCGGTACAGCGACCTTCTCGCCGTTCACCCTGAGCTGTTCCACCGCAGCCGGCCTGTAGACATCACAGGCTGCCAGCAGCGGATGATGCCCCTTCGCCTTCAGCTTTCCGGCGAGCTTCGCCGCAGTTGTCGTCTTTCCTGCGCCCTGCAGCCCCGCCATCATAATGACCGTGACCTCGGCATTCGAATTCAGGCTGATGGCTGTCATCTCAGAGCCCATCAGCCGGACCAGCTCCTCATTTACGATCTTTACGACCTGCTGCCCTGGAGTCAGGGACTCCATGACCTCAGCTCCAACCGCTCTCTCCTGTATGCCGGCTATCAGCTTTTTCACAACCTTAAAGCTCACATCCGCCTCGAGAAGCGCCATGCGCACTTCCTTCAGTGCGGCCTTCGTATCTGCCTCAGTGAGCTTTCCCTTACCGCGGAGATCCCGGAATACCTTCTGTAATTTTTCAGTCAGGCTCTCAAACGCCATTCATTCACCTCAGCTATACTTCCTCGGACAACTTGCCGGAAAGCTCTATAATCCTGTCAATGCGCTCTGTCCGCTCATCCTCCCGAAAGGCCTCCGCCTGCGCCGTGATCTCCCGCGCGAGACGACGCTGCTTTCTGAACTTTCCGACCAGTCCGAGCTTTGTTTCATAACTCTCCAGCTGCTCCTGCGTCCTCCGGATCAGATCGGACACGCCCTGACGGCTGATGCCCTCATCCCGCGCAACCTCACTGATTGAATAATCGTCAAAAACGACCTCCGTAAAAATGCGCTTCTGATGCTCTGTCAGGAGCTCTCCATAAAAATCAAAGAGCAGATCTCTGTTTACAATGAGATCCAGTTCCTCTCTTCCCATCTCCGCCCGCTGTCTCTCCTTCACAAAATACGGCTCTCACGCGAAGCACTCCGGATATCATGATACATGAGCCAAAAATCAACCATGCTTTGCACACTATTCTAGCACTGCAAGCGCATTATATAAAAAGAGAGAAATGCTGTCAAGTGTTTTTACTTGACAGAACCGGATATAACAGAGCTCACTGCTTCTCCTCCCAGAATTTCCGGGGACCCTTGCGATTAATAAAGGTAGTCCGTGTTTTGGAATAGGGGAATTTCTGGCTTGTATAGAGTCCATAGTACCCCGAGAGCGTAAAGCTCACCGCAATCACCATGGCATAATAGGGCATTCCGGCATAGCCAAACATCTCAAAGGCCATAAAAAGAGAGCTGAATGGGCAGTTCGTCATCCCCACAAAGAGTCCCGCCACGCCGCAGGCTGCATAGAGCGCGGGATCCAGTCCCAAAAGCTTTGCGAATGCGCAGCCGACACACGCGCCGATACAAAGCGTCGGGACGATCTCTCCCCCCTTAAAACCACTCCAGATACAGCCACAGGTAAAGATGAGCTTAAACAAAAAAGCGTACCAGGGAGCCTCTCCGACAAACGCCTTCTCCATCAGCTGAAAGCCGCCGCCGTTGAACTCAAATTCATGACTCAGGAAGCGATAATTAAGATAGCTCAGCACAATGAGCAGCAGACTCCCCAGCATACCGCGAAGCCAGGGATTTGGCACCAGCTTCTTTGCATGGCGAAAGCCGCGGTACAGGACGATACTGAACAGGATGGCAACTGCCGCACAGACCATACCGCAGAGCACTGCCGACGCAGTCGCGCGAAGGTCAAAGACAGGAACCTCGTGCACAGGAAATATCTCTCCCCTGTTTCCGAAGTACTCCGAGACTCCTGCGCCGAAAAAAGCGGCAAAAATACAGGGAATGAGCGCTGCGTAATACATGATACCTATGCTGATCATCTCCATGGGGAAGATAGTCGCGGCCAGCGGGGTACCAAAGACAGCCGCAAAGCAGGCACTCATGCCGCACATGATGGCGATCTTTTTGTCCTTCTCATCAAAATGAAACAGCTTCGACGAGAGCTCCCCCAGACTTCCGCCGACCATGAGCGCAGCCCCCTCCTTGCCGATGGAGGCACCGACCATGTGCGAGACGATGGTAGCGCAGAAAATAAGCGGCGCAGTGCGCACTGTGATATGCTTCCCCTCCGTGATGGAATCAATCACCGTATTCGTGCCGCCATTTTTCTCCTCGTGCAGCAGCTTTGTCAGCCCCACGATAAAAACTGCGCCAAGAGGAGCAAAGAGAATAAGCCACGGGTGCATGCTCCGGTTTACTGTTGCAAAATCAACGCCTTTTCGAAAAAAAGTTCCCACTGAGCCTATCACAAGTCCGGTGAAAATAGAATAAATCGTCCACTTCAGAAAATAGCGTATGTTATTCTGCAGTGCTTCCATCAGTTCTGCTCTTCCTCCTGTTTCTCCCGTGTAAACAAGGCATCCACAAACTCGCCGGAATCAAACTTTCTGAGATCCTCTATCTGCTCGCCGACACCAATATACTTCACCGGTAGCCTGAGCTCTGCCTGAATCGCAACTGCAATCCCGCCCTTCGCGCTCCCGTCAAGCTTTGTCAGAATAATACCTGAGATATCGCAGACATCCTTGAATTCCCGCGCCTGCTCCAGCGCATTCTGTCCCGTCGTTCCGTCCAGAACGATGAGGGTCTCCCGGCAGTATCCCGGAAGCTCCCTGTCGATCACGCGGTTGATCTTTCTGAGCTCTTCCATGAGATTTTTCTTATTGTGCAGTCTCCCCGCAGTGTCGCAGATCAGCACATCTGTCTTTCTGGCCCGCGCCGCTGTGCAGGCGTCAAAGACAACTGCCGCAGGATCTGATCCCGCCCGGGAGGAGACCAGTTCCACTGCCGCGCGGTCCGACCACTCCTTCAGCTGCTCAATGGCCGCTGCGCGGAAGGTGTCTGCTCCTGCCAGCAGCACACGCTTTCCCGCTGTTTTCAGCTGTGCAGCCATCTTGCCCGCAGTGGTGGTCTTTCCGACGCCGTTCACTCCCACCAGCAGCAGAACTGACTGCTGCTCCTCAAAGGCATAGGCATTATCCCCCAGATCCATGCGCTCTTTGATCGTATCAATGAGCAGCTTCCTGCATGCCGCCCGCTCCCGGATATGCTCTGTCTTAACCTGCTCTCTGAGCTCCTCAAGTATATCCTCCGTCGCACGCACACCGAGATCTCCGGTGATCAGTATCTCCTCAAGCTCATCATAAAAATCGTCGTCCACCTCGCCCGGACCGTTAAAAATATCGTCCAGACCATTGACGACTGCACTTCTGGTCTTTGAAAGTCCCGCGACCAGTCTGCTGAAAAAGCCCCTCTTTTCCTCCGCCAAAGCTGCCGTCCTCCCTCTGTTTAAGACTGATCAGGAATCCAGCTGGTCCTCGATGAGATTCACTGAGACCAGCGTTGAGATTCCCTTCTCCTGCATGGTAATGCCGTACAGCCGGTCTGCGGCAACCATGGTGCCGCGCCGGTGTGTGATGACAATAAACTGTGTGTGCTCCGTGAGTTTTCTCAGATACTGCGCATAGCGATCCACATTCGACTCATCGAGTGCTGCTTCGATCTCATCGAGCAGTGCAAATGGGGACGGCTTCAGATTCTGAATTGCAAAGAGGAGCGAAATCGCTGTGAGAGCCTTCTCGCCTCCGGAGAGCTGCATCATATTCTGAAGCTTCTTCCCCGGTGGTTCCGCGATAATCGCAATTGAGGCCTCCAGAATGTCCGCCTCCTCATCGAGCTTCAGCTCTCCCCGACCGCCGCCAAAGAGCTCGCGAAAGACCTTATTGAACTCCTTCCGTATCCGGTCAAACTGCTCACTGAACTGCTTTCTCATGCCGCGGTCCAGCTCTGTAATAACCTTTTGGAGCGCTGCCTCCGCCTTTTTCAGATCCTCGTGCTGAGTCCTCATAAACTCATAGCGCTCGGAAAGCACCCTGTAATCCTCTATAGCATTGACATTAACACTGCCGAGTGCGCGGATACCGGATTTTCTCTGCTCTATCTCCTTTCTGACTGTTGCCGCCTGATTGAGGCTCTCATCCCGGAACTGCCGTGCCCCCTCCTCAGTCAGATTGTACTCCCCTAGTATATAGCTCTCACGTGCTGTGAGCTTCTCGCCTGCCTTTTCCTTCTGAGCCCGGACACGGAACAGATCGCGATCCAGCGCCGCAGCCCGTTCAGAGAGCTCATTTCGTCTGTCAAAGTAGCGCTTCTGCTCCGCCGCGCGCGCCTCCTTCTTCTCTCTGCCGCTCTGTATCTCGAGCTGAAGCGCGGTCTTTTTCTCAGCGAGTGCAGCCAGCGCATGACTCTCAGTGACTATCTCCGCCTCTCGCTCAGCAATGCGTCTCTCACTGTCTCCGCTTCCTCCGCAGAGCATCTCCCGCTCATAGGAGAGCTTTTTCAGCTCCTCCGAGACACGCAGAATATTCTCCTCGAGAAAGCCGTCCTTCTGGGCCGCGGTTCCGGAGCGAAGCTGTGCCTCTGAGAGCGCGGAGGCAAGCTGCTCACGCTGGGCCCGTTTCGCCTCCAGCTCTGTCTGGAGTTCCGCAATGCGTGTCTCCATCTCTTCCCGCCGCTCCTCCAGCGCCGCGATATCCGCATGGGCACCTGCCCGGCTCTCATTGATCTCCTCTGTTCTCAGTCCGAGCATTCCCCGCTCGTCCCCCAGATCACGCAGCTGTCCGGAGACCTCGCCCTTCTTTTCCGCCAGTCTCCGAATGAGCATCTCCTGCGTATTCCAGGCTATCATCGCACTCTGATCCTCACTGCGCAGCGCCTCGATGGCCTCGCGCGACGCACGCAGCGATTCCCGCGCGTTTTCAAGCTCCTTCTCATCCCGCTCCGCCTGATGAAAGAGCTTCTCGATCCGTCCCTCAAGCTCCTCGATCTCCCGCTTTCGTCCCAGAAGATTCGAGCTGTTTTTAAAGGCGCCGCCGGACATGGAGCCGCCCGGATTCAGGAGCTCCCCCTCCGGCGTCACAATCCTGTAGGCATAGTGATACTTTCTCTCAATCGCAATTGCGCAGTCAATATCACGCACGACAATATCCCGCCCGAGCAGACTCTGAACGAGAGCCTCATACTGGGGCTCCGTGCGCACGAGAGAGGCGGCAATCCCTATGACCCCCTCCTCCCTCAGCACTTCTCCCGGCTCCCAGCGCCGCACGGCTCTGCTGCTGGTCAGCGGAAGAAAGGTCGCTCTGCCGTAACGGTTGCGCTTCAGATGCTCAATGAGATGCTTTGCCGTCTCCTCGGAATCCGTCACTACGTTCTGGATGCGTCCGCCGAGCGCCGTCTCAATCGCGGTCTCATACTTCCTGTCCACTGTGATGAGATCCGCCACAACGCCGTGTATACCCCTGATCCGGTCCCGTGTCTCCATCACGCGGCGTATGCTGTTTCCGTAGCCGTCATAGCGCTCCGCAAGATTTCTGAGAGACTCGAGCCGCACGCTGTCTGCCTGATAGCGGGACTGGGCCTCCCTAAGGCGTCCGGCAATGCGGCTCACCTCGCTCTCCCAGTTCTCAGTCTCCGCTTCCTTCTCTTCCCGCGCTGCCTTAAGCTCCGCTCTGCGTATCCGGAGCGCTTCCTTTTTCCGGTTCTCCGCACCGAGCTCCTCACTCAGAGCTGCATCCTCGCTCTTCAGCTTCAGGAGTCTCTGCGCCGCCTCAGACGAACGAAGCTGCACCTGCTCAAGCAAGGTCTCATAGCGCTGATTCCGCGCGGAGATCTCCGCCCGCTCATTCAGCGCATCCAGTACAGCGTCCTTCAGCTCCCGGATCCTCTGATCCAGCAGCATGATCTCCTCCTCTGAGGAGATGAGCGCCCGCTCCGCCTCCTCTGCATTCCGCCCGGCTGAAAGTTTCTCTGCAGCCGTCTGCTCCCGCTTCTCCTGAAAGCCCCGGAGAGCCTCCTGCCGCTCCGTCTCATCAGCCTGAATCGCGCCAAGCCGCGCCGCGATGTGCTCTGCATTGGCTCTCTCGGTATTGATCTGCTCCCGGAGCACACGTATCCTGCCGCTGCGCTCCCCCTCATCCGCCGCAAGACGGGACAGCGCATCCTGTGCAGCCTGGAGCTTCTCCTCCAGGGCACTCAGCACTGCCTCCAGTTCCTCGTGCTCCGCCCGCAGCGCCTCCTCTGCTCTGCGGGTCTCCGCCTCATCTCCCGAGAGTATTTCCTCACGGCCGGAGAGCGCCTGAAGCTCCTCTCGGAGACTCCCGCTCTCCATCAGGAAGAGATTCAGATCCAGCAGCTTCAGCTCCTCCTTCAATCGGAGATACTCTCTGGCTGTCTCTGACTGACGCCTCAGCGGTCCCACCTGCTTCTCCAGCTCAGAGAGAATGTCGCTCACACGGAGCATGTTGGCCTGCTCGTTCTCAAGCTTTCGCTCCGCGAGGGCCTTCCTCTTCCGAAACTTCGTGATGCCCGCCGCTTCGTCAAAGAGCTCTCTCCTCTCCTCTGCCTTTCCGCTCAGGATCTGCTCCACCTGTCCCTGGCCGATGATCGAATACCCCTCCTGGCCGATACCCGTGTCAAAGAAGAGCTCGTTGATATCCTTCAGACGGCACAAGCTCCCATTCAGCATATATTCGCTCTCGCCGGAACGGTACAGCCTGCGCGACACCTTGACCTCGTCGTAATCGAGCTGCAGCGCGCGGTCGGCATTGTCCAGTGTGATCGCAACATAGGCGAAGCCCTGCGGCTTCCTGAGCTCTGTCCCGGCAAAAATGACGTCCTGCATATTGCCGCCGCGAAGGCTCTTTGCACTCTGCTCTCCCAGAACCCAGCGGACTGCGTCTCCGACATTGGACTTTCCGGAACCGTTCGGCCCGACAATTCCCGTGATGCCGTGCTGAAAATCAAAGCGTATTTTATTTGCAAAGGATTTGAAGCCCTGTACCTCGATACTCTTTAAATACATACGTTCATTATCCTTCCGTCACTGCGCCAAGTGCCTTCAGTGCCGCATATGCGGCCTTCTGCTCCGCCTGCTTCTTGCTGCCGCCTGTGCCCCTCGCGAGCTCTTTTCCATCCAGACAGACTGCTGAAGTAAAGAGCTTCCGGTGATCCGGCCCCTCCTCCGACAGAAGGACATAGCAGAGCGCCGCATCTCCGTCCCGCTGCAGCTCCTCCTGCAAGATTGTCTTTGCATCGTAAAAGCAGCGTTTTCCCTCAATATCATTCAGAATAAAGCGGTTGATGCAGCTGCGGGCCGCATCATATCCGCCATCCAGATAAATTGCGCCGATCACAGCCTCCATTGCATCGGACACGATGCTGGGACGCTGACGTCCGCCGGTCTGTTCCTCGCCTTTTCCGAGCAGCAGATACTCATTTAAAGAAATCTGCTCCGCGCAGTAGGCGAGAGCCGGCTCACAGACAAAGCTCGCTCGGAGCTTAGTCAGATCACCCTCCGGAAGCTTCGGCTCTGTGCGGAAGAAATATTCCGAGCTCACAAGCTCCAGCACCGCGTCCCCCAGAAATTCCAGCCGCTCATTCGAGCCCTCATGCCCCTCGTGCAGCTCATTTGCAAGCGAGCTGTGTGTCAGGGCGTGCCTCAAGAGGCTGATGTCCCGAAAGCTGTATCCCAGTCTCTCCTCCAGCTCCTGAAGCTGTTCACGCTCCGCGCCGCCGAGCGCTCTCTCCTTAAAGCTCCTTCCGGATTTATTTTCCATATCCCCTCCCTGTGGAATTCTTAAGAGAACGCAGTACCTTCACCGCGTCCTGAACAGAACGAATCTGCTCCGCCTTTTCTGTCGGAAGCTCCACTGCAAATGCCTCCTCAATCTCCATCACAATGCGGAAGAGCTCCAGTGAATCCGCCCCGAGCTCCTCCATAAAATCTGTCTCATCCGCGATGAGCTCTGTCTGAAGCCCCAGAACTCCCGCTGCAATCTCCCTGATCTTCTCCAGCTCCAAGATTCAGCTCCTTTGAAATATAGTGATTGATCCCAGCTTCATGGAAGGTACGGCACTGCAAAATGGCATTGCATATCTCTCCTTCCCCTGCATTTCCGTGCACTTTTACGACCAAACCGCGAAGGCCCAGCATCGGAGCACCGCCGTGTCTCGTCGCATCAAATTTCTGCAGCGTCTCCTTCAGTGCCGGCTTTAAGAGCAGCGCCCCGAGCTTGCTGCGGGTACTGGACATACACGCGTTCTTCATCATGTGAAGAAGCGCAGAGGCTGTTCCCTCTATGGTTTTCAGCACCATGTTTCCGGTAAACGCCTCGCAGACACAGACATCCGCCGCACCGTGAACGACCTCCCGGGCCTCAATGCTCCCTGTAAAATTGATTCCCTCTGCGGCCTTAAGAAGCGGAAAGGTCTCCTTGACGAGTGCATTTCCCTTCTCCTCCTCTACACCGATATTTAAAATCGCCACCCGCGGCGCAGGAATGCCCATAACATGCTCCATATAGATAGAACCCATCTTTGCAAACTGTAAGAGCTGCTTCGGTCTGGCATCGACATTGGCCCCCGCATCCAGCAGCAGCGTCACGCCCCCCCTGTCTGTAGGCACCAGCGGTGCAAAGGGTGCGCGCTCCACACCCGAAATCCTTCCTACGATCAGCTGTCCTCCGACAAGAATCGCACCCGAGCTTCCCGCGGAGACGAAGGCATCTGCCTCCTGCTCCCGGACGAGCCTCATGCCTCTCACAATAGAGGAGTCCTTCTTCTTCCTGATCGAGAGCACCGGTGCCTCTCCGGTCTCGATCACCTCTGTCGCATTCACAATATGCAGACGCACAGCGTCATAGCTCTCTCCCTCAAGCTCCCGCTGTATGGCCTCCTCCCGCCCCACAAGAAACAGCTGTATCTCCGCGCTCTCCCTCAGAGCCTTCAGGCATCCCTTTATGATTTCTCCCGGCGCATTGTCGCCGCCCATAACGTCAACCGCTACTCTGACCATCTTGTCTGCCTCCTTATTTTAACACAGCCGAAGCGGGCAAACGACTACGTTTGCCCGTATACATCCACTTTTTCTAATCCGTTTCCTGATAATCCCGCTTTCCGGGAATCCAGTTCTCAGAGATCCTATCCGCTGATTCGATAAGACCCCGGAGCAAACGCTCCGGGGTCTGAAAATCTCATTCGGAAGGTCTGTCTCAGTCACCGACTTTAACGATCTCCTTTTTGTTGTACGTTCCGCAGTTCTTGCAGACACGATGCGGCATCATGAGCTCGCCGCACTTCGGGCACTTTACGAGGTTCATTGCGCCCATCTTCCAGTTGGCTCTTCTCTTATCTCTGTGAGCCTTGGAAGATTTATTCTTCGGACAAATCGACATCCTGAAACACCTCCTTACTTCATTACGTCTAACGGCATTACACCGTGTAATTTCTGAATCGGCATAACAGTAGGTATTATAAAAGGGCAGCTATTATTTGTCAACCATTTTATTACTGATTGCAGCGTAATCCCGCTCGCGCGCCGGAGCTTCACGGGCGAAGTTCTTTTTGGCGGCGTTTATGCCAGCGCTGCAGTGATGATCGCCATGGAGTAGACCTCCAGTGCATTGCAGCCACGTGACAAATCATTGATCTGGGCATTCAGTCCGAGCAGAATCGGGCCGTAGGCCTCAAAGCCTCCCATTCTCTGGGCGATCTTGTAGCCGATATTTCCCGCATTGATGTCCGGGAAGATGAAGGTGTTTGCGTAACCCGCAACCGGAGAATCCGGGCACTTGGTACGCGCAACTGTCGGGGACACAGCCGCATCAAACTGAAGCTCTCCGTCGATCGGAATATCCTTGTAGCGCTCCTTTGCCTTCGCACAGGCGTTGTGCATCTTATCGACGTCCTCTCCGCTTCCGGAACCAAAGGTGGAATAGCTCAGGAATGCAACCTTGGGATCGACGCCGAAGACCTTTGCGCAGGCCACAGTCTCACCGCAGATCTCAACCAGCTCATCCTCCGTCGGCTTGATATTGATCGCGCAGTCCGCCATGGCAAGCACTTCATTGTCACCCGTTGCAGAGGGACGAACCAGAATAAAGCAGGAAGACACGATCTTGTTGTCCGGCTTGGTCTTGATGATCTGCAGGGCAGGACGCACGGTATCTGCTGTAGAATAGGTCGCGCCTCCCAGCAGGCAGTCTCCGATTCCCATCTTCACGAGCATCGTACCGAAGTAGTTTCCGCTCTTTAAGATCTTTCTGGCCTGCTCCGGGGTCATGCCCTTGCTCTTTCTGATCTCACAGAAGAGCTCCACCATCTCTTCAAAGCGATCGAACTTCTCCGGATCTATGATCTGTGCCCCCCGGATGTTGTATCCCTCTGTCTCCGCCGCCTCTTCCACGGCCTCCTTGCTGCCGAGTAAAATGGGAGTCAGAAAATTACCTGCAAGCAGACGGGAAGCCGCCTCAAGTATTCTTGCATCGGTGCCCTCTGTAAAAACAATGGTCTTCGGGTTCTCCTTCAGCTGGTGAATCATAGTTCCAAATGTATACATATCTCATCCTCGTCTTTCTGTGTCGGCAGAATGCCGGTCTCTTTGGCCTCTGAGCCTGTTTTAAATTTTTTCCGTCCTGAAAACAGTTTATTTCCCTGCGAGACGAAGCGTATCTCTGGCAATTGCAAGTTCCTCATTGGTCGGAAGCAGGAACACCTTGACCTTTGAGCTGTCTGCGGAAATAAGTCTCAGCTCTCCACGCACATGATTCCTTTCGTCATCAATCTCAACGCCGAGATAACCCAGATAGGAGCAGATATTCTTCCTCATGGTCGCATCGTTTTCACCGACACCTGCAGTAAAGGCAATCGCATCCACACCATTCATCGCCGCCACATAGGCGCCGATGTATTTCGCAACGCGATAGGTATACGCCTGCAATGCGACAGCCGCCCGCTGGTTGCCTGCATTTGCCGCATCATCAATATCACGGAAGTCACTGGACACGCCGCCGGACAGACCAAGCACGCCGGACTTCTTATTCAGCACATTCAGCATCTCATCAATGCTCAGGTTCTCATGCTTGCAGATAAACTGAAGGATGGCCGGATCCAGATCTCCGGAGCGGGTTCCCATGATCAGTCCCTCGAGCGGAGTGAGTCCCATCGAAGTATCGACGCACTTTCCGCCGATGGAGGCAGAGACTGAAGCGCCGTTTCCGAGATGGCACACGATCACTTTTGCGTTCTTCGGGTCCAGTCCGCCGAACTTGATGGCCTCACTGGATACAAAACCGTGACTGGTTCCGTGGAAGCCGTAGCGGCGCAGCTTATATTTCTCATAGTATTCATAGGGAAGCGCATAGAGATAGACCTTTTCCGCCATACTCATACCAAAGGCTGTATCAAACACTGCGACATTCGGCTTGCCCGGCATCGCAGCCTCGCAGGCCTCGATCCCCATGAGATTTGCCGGGTTATGAAGCGGCGCGAGGTCGAAGCAGTCGCGAATCGCCTGCTTCACGCTCTCATCGATCAGAACCGACTCACTGTAGTAGGTTCCGCCATGCACCACGCGATGACCAATCGCAGAGATCTCCTCCGCACTTTTGATTACGCCGTGGTTCGGATTGATCAGAGCATCCAGAACCATCCGGATGGCTTCCTTATGACTTGGCATCGGAGCCGGAAATTTCATCTTCTCGCCGCCTGCGGGTGTGTGGGTCAGCAGGGATCCCTCGATTCCGATTCTCTCGCAGAGGCCCTTTGCAAGCACACGCTCATTCTCCATATCGATCAGCTGATACTTCAGAGAAGAACTTCCGCAGTTCATCACCAGAATATTCATTGTCTGTTTCCCCTTTCAATTATATAATCGCCATTGAAATGCCTGTTGATTCCGATTATAGTCCACAAGCGCAAACATATACAAGCTGTATATCTGTATTTTTGACAGTACAGGAGGTTTTTATGATGAATCTTGCTGAAATTGTGGGTATTATTGCCGAGTATCATCCTTTCCATAACGGACACCTCTACCAGATGCGCAATGCACGCGCCATGACAGGTGCTTCCTACTGCGTTGTAGTGCTGAGCGGGCACTTTGTGCAGCGGGGCATGCCGGCCATCTACAGCAGCAGACTGCGCGCCGAGGCGGCGCTGCGCTGCGGTGCAGATGCTGTATTTGAGCTTCCCTCCCCCTTTTCCTCCGCCTCTGCCCGGGATTATGCTCGCTTCGCGGTCTCGCTCCTCTCTTCTCTCGGCATTCAGCAGCTCTCCTGCGGCACAGAGGATGCTTCTTCGGCAGAGCTCTCTCTGCTCACCGACTGTATCAGCGAGGAGTCTCCCATCTTTCAGCACAGCCTTCAGTGCAGCTTGAAGGACGGTCTCAGCTTCCCGGAGGCGCGTCTCGCAGCAATCCTCGACGATCTCCGCTCTGCCGGTGCAGCTCCTGAGCTGCTGCTCCGCACAAAGGAGCTGCTCATGCAGCCAAACAATATACTGGCTCTCGAGTACGCCCATGCGATCCGCACCCTCTCATCGGAGCTTCAGCTCTGCTGCGTGGAGCGAAAAGGCTCCGGCTATCATGATCCTGTTCTCCACGGAGATTTTGCCTCCGCCACAGCGCTGCGAGGACAGCTCCTTCAAGGCAGCTCCGTTTCCGCTCTCAGCGACTATATGCCGCAGGAGGCCTGTGAGCTCTTCTCCACAGTCCCCCCGCTTTCTCCCGACAGACTCTGCGCCGCTCTGGAGCGCCGTATTCTGAATCTGCTCTATGAAGGCCGCGCGCTCTCCGACTTTGCAGATGTCTCTGGAGAACTGGCCGCCCGCATTGCCAAGAGCAGATTACAGTATGAGAGCTACGAGACGCTGGTCAATGCTCTGAAGACGCGCCAATATACGCACACACGCATTGCGCGGGCTCTGACCCATATTTTTCTTGGCATAACAAAGGAGCAGATGCAGCTCTGGAAAAGCTGCAGTTCTGCCCCCTATGCCCGTCTTCTCGGTTTTCGCAGAGATTCCGCCGAACTGCTCTCCGCACTGAAAGAGCACTCCTCCATTCCTATCATAAGTAAGGCGGCAGATGCGCCACAGCTCCTTAGCACACCCGCCGCACTCTCTCTCCTTCAGGCGGAGGCACACGCCGCCGCACTCTGGAATTCACTTTTATTTGAGCAGAGCAGAATCAGCTCTCCCAGGCTCTATGAACAGCAGATTGTGATTGTGTGAAGACTCAGCCTATATCTGCTGTTGCGGTACCTGCGCTTAAATCAGAGTATAAAGATAAAACAGCATGCAGACACCAACCGCATACATCGGAGCCGGAATATCCTTTGATTTTCCTGCCGCAAGCTTCATAATCAGGTATGAAACAATAGAAAGCGCCATACCATTTGCGATATTATAGGTCAGTATGGTCATGGCAACTGCAATAAACGCCGGAAGGCACTCTGTCTTATCACTGTAATCCACGCTTCTCATAGAGCTCAACATCTGAAAACCGATAATAGTGAGTACCGGACCGGTTGCCACTCCCGGAACCATGAGTGCCAGAGGTGTAAAAAGAATCATCAGTGCAAACAGGATACTGCTTGTAATCGCAGTGAGTCCTGTACGTCCACCATCCTCTACGCCGCTCGCAGACTCAAGATAAGTAGTCATAACCGGCATGCAGAAGAAGCTTCCCAGTACAGTTGAGAGAGAATCCACCTTAAAGCACTTCTCAATACCCGGCATGTCTCCATTCTCATCGAGCCAGCCAGCCTGATTGGCAACGCCAAGTATGATTCCCATCGTTCCAAAGAAATCCGGAACAAAGAAAGTAAGCAGCCACGGAAAATACTGTGGTTTTAAGGCACTCAGCACATCAATACGAAAACTGACCGGCCCGATACCGGACGGCGGGTTCAGTAAACTGGTTGGAAGCTTGGTGACTCCCAGTGGGATCCCGATTAATGTCACAATAATAATAGACAGGATCATACTGCCCTTGATTTTTTTTGCTTCAAAGATCAGAACCAGCAGAAATCCAATTCCGAACATCAGGGCCTTCGCTGTACTGAGATCACCAAAAATCAGCGTGTTCTTCTCACTTGACACAACAATTCCACCTGACTTCAATCCGATCAGGGCAATATAAAGTCCAATCCCACCACTTAAAGCGATCTTAATACTTGCAGGAATCGCAGTTGCAATAATATTCCGGAGTCCGGCAAATGAAATAATAACGAAGATCACACCTTCAATAAAGATCAATCCGAATGCTGTCTCTACCGGCATTCCGATCGAATCAATTGAGCTCAGTATTGCAACCGAGCTCATACCGGGTGCCAGGCAAAACGGACGGTTCGTATAAAGCGCCATCACCACGCTGCATACAACGATTGCCAGTATGAGTGCTGTAAGCACTGCACCGCGCATGAGTCCGGCCTTCTCCAGCATATTGGGAATGGTCGCCAATACGTAAGACATAGTGGCAAAGGTCGTGATACCAGCCAGTATTTCCGTACGAATATTCGTATTATTCTGACTCAATTGAAATCTTTGTTCAAGACTGCTGCTGAATGAACTCATAAATTCCCCTTCCTTTTCTATTTCTATATCATATTACAACAATCCTATCTTCTCTGCGCGCTATGAGAACACAGGAAAACTGCCATCTTTATCCCTGCTACAACAGAGTTGAAAGATAATAGACAAGAAATGCAGCCAGACTGTACATCGCAGGGTGCAGCTCCCTTCGCTTTCCCGACGCCAGCTTCAATATCACATAAGACAATACAGAAAGCGAGAGACCATTGGCTATATTATTAGTAAATATTGTCATTGCAACTGCGATAAATGCCGGAACCGCTTCTGAAATATCCTCATAATTTATATTTTTCATTGACCCCAGCATCTGAAGGCCGATAAAGGTCAGGACAGGTCCTGTCGCCACTGCGGGAATCATAAGCGCCAATGGCGTAAAGAGTAGCATCAACACAAAGAGGATGCTGGTCGTAAGCGATGTAAGACCGGTTCTGCCTCCATCCTCCACGCCGCTTGCGGACTCCAAATAAGTCGTCATAACCGGCATACAGCAGAAGCTTCCAGTCACAGTGGATACTGAATCCACTTTAAAGCAGCGCTCGATTCCCGGCATATTTCCCTGTTCATCCAGCCAGCCTCCCCGATTGGCGACGCCAAGAATGATGCCCATCGTTCCGAAAAAATCCGGGACAAAGAAAGTGATAAGCCAGGGGAAATACTCCGGCTTCAATGCCCCAAGAATATTGATACGAAACAAGATAGGAGCCGGGCTCACAGGCAACTGAAACATGCTGTCCGGAACCACGGTCTGATTCAACGGAATGGCCAACAATGTGACAACCAGTATGGAGACAATCATGCTTCCGCGAAAACGTCTTGCCTCCAATATCAGCAGTACTACAAAGCCGATCGCAAAAAGAAAACATTTAGGAGAATTCAGATCTCCAAAACTCAGAGATCCGTTTCCTCCCGTCACAACAACATCTCCTGCCTTCAGACCGATCAAAGCAATGAAGAGCCCTATACCCGCGCTGATTGAGATCTTGACATTTGCCGGAATGGCATTCACTACCAACTCTCTGAGGCCTATAAAGGTGATAAAACAGAAGATCATTCCACTCAGGAAAACCAGACCAAAAGCAACATCAACCGGAATTCCAACCTCTCTGATGGTAGATCCTATCACTGCAACAGAACTCATTCCTGGCGCCAACGCAAAAGGGCGATTTGTGTACAGTGCCATCGCTATGCTGCAGGCTGCAATCATTAGAATGAGCATGGTCAGGATGGCCCCCTTCGGAAGTCCTGCACCACTGAGCATATTGGGAACCGCTGCCAGTACATAGGACATGGTAGCAAAGGTTGTAATACCTGCCAGCACCTCCGTTCGCACTGAGCTGTTATTTTTCTTCAGCGAGAACAAGCGCTCACAAGCCTGTTCAAAATGTAACATCAAAAGCTCCCTTCTGTTTACTGGAGCAGCCCATCTCCGTCTGTCAGTATAGCTGCTGTTGTGCCTTCCTTCTGCTTTTGTAAATAAAGAGTGAATTATGTAAATAATTTAAGCGGGATCCAGTGCCTTAATCTGTGTCAGACGCCGCAGTTCAGCAGGCTCTCTTATGACTCTGTACTCATTCAGCGGCCGCCCGACACTTCCATAAATGTAAGTCTTCTTAAGAATCTTTTCTTTTGTAAGAAAATCCAGATACTTCTTCACGGAAACTCTGGAAAATTCCATCCGCTCTGCCAATTCCTGTACACAGAATGCCTCTGTTCTGCCGATCAGCTCCTCTGCAATCCGCTGCAATGTATTCCTGTCAATCCCCTTTGGAAGAGATAGCTCCACCATATCCGTTTCGCCCCGGTTCTGCCCGGACAAACGATCCACCTCACTCTGCTCAAGAGACAGCTTTCCCAGCAGCTCACAGCGCTCCTTAAATTTATAGAGCGCTTCCGTGAGTCTCGTGTAAGTAAAGGGCTTTATAATATAATCGACACAGCCCATACTGAAGGCCTCGCGTATCCTCTCCCCATCTTTTGCCGCGGAAATTATAATCGCCTCAATTTTAGCCTGTTCCGTGCGGAGCTTCCTCAGTACCTCAAGCCCGGAAGCCCCCGGAAGATAGATATCCAACAACACAAGCTGAACCTTATTCTGTCTGAGACAACTGAGCGCTTCCTCTGTATTTCCCGCAATTCCGGCAATACCATAGCCGCTCTGTCTCAGAAATTCCTCTGTGATACGCGCCACCTGAGGATCGTCCTCTACAATCAGTACCTGATACATTCCCATCCTCCTGTCTTTCTGCTTCTGCTACACATCCTTTGAAATATGTGCTACAAATTCTGTACCGGACTGTGGGTCGCTGGATACCGTCACATAGCCGCTGTGCCGCGCACAGGCCTTCTGCACAAGATACAGGCCAATCCCATTTCCATTTACTTTATTGCTTACACCATACTCAAAAATGTGCTCTATCAGTCCCTCATCAATCGGATTTCCGGAGTTCCACACCGAAATCATGATATCATTCTGCCGCTCAATAAGTTCCATTGTCACTGTCCGCATGGCACAGCCCTGTGTCGCATCAAAGGCATTTTCCAGGAGATTCCCACTTATCACAACGATATCCTGCACAAGCGCGTCGTTTTCTATCCTTCCGCAGCCAGAGCGTCCCGTCAGAATAAGATCCACCTTCTGCTCTGCTGCCCGATCAAATTTACTGAGCAGAAAAGCTGAAAGGATAGGATCCTTGATTCTGCCGTTGATACACTCCTTTTCTCGCTGCTTCAGATGAATCAGACCATCTATATATTCCTTAAGTTCCTCATATTGCTGTTCATGCACCAAACCGGAGACCACCTGTAGCTTGTTATTAAATTCATGCATCTGTGCACGCAATGCCTCTACATAGCTGCGCACTCCGGTGATATCCTCCGCAAAGCGCAGCAGCTCCTGCTTGGGGCGGCAGGTGATGAGAAGACTCCTCTGCGGCGAACCATCCACCTCAATCGGAATAAAATTCACATAACAGCTATCTCCCCCAACTTTGCACTCGTAGTCAAAGAGCGCCTCCTTACGAAGGAGCATATTCTCAAAAGAAATATCCCGAAAGAGGTCAGAAAACTTTGCCAGCTCGCTATGTTGCTCTGCGGCAGCACTGCCATCAGATATATGATTCTCTGTCATATCGGCCCTGTGGTAGCTGCCGCGAAAAAACATCTGATGCGCTCTCCTATTTGCATGGACAATGTTTCCGCTCTCATCCACAGTCAGTATTCCGTCACGAACTGCATCGAGCAGAGCAGTTCGCTCTACAAGGAGCTTGGCAATCTCAGCAGGCTCCAGATTAAGCAGCGTCCCCTTGATACGATCCGTGAGATCCCAGACAAAAAGCAGCGCAATCAGCATAACCAGTATCGTCATAGCATTCAGCTCTCTCTGCGCCTTTTGAAGTCCCTCCTGATTATGACTATATTTCAGCTTTGAAATGACAATTCCGACACTCCCTCCGACTCCATCCGAAATAACACTTTCCGCATAGAGCGCAGCGTTCTTTTTGTCGGAATTCAGCAGACAATACCCCCGCGCCTCCGAAATTATTTTTCTCTCCTGGAGAATTTCCGTTTCAATACCGTCCTGCTGTGAATTATACAAAAGGCCGCCATCTTCAGACAAGACAGCGAGCCCGGAGCAGTTTGTGCAGGATTCCAGGCGTGCTGCGAGCTGGGCAAGTCGTGCTCTGTCAGCGCTTTGTATCGCCAGCCTCAGCTCCTCTGAGTCCGCAAACTGCTGTGTCAGATCCAGGAGGGCCGAGCCACTCGTCTGCGCCACAGTCTGCCTCAGATTCATGGAAACCGGATAATGATTCAGTAATAAAATAGCTGCAACCACACTGCACACCAGCATTGCAATTTTTGTGCGAAGCTTCAGCATCACCCCTACCCCCTGACCTCAATATTCGAGCAACAGATGAAATCTCTCGCCATTATATAAAAGGAAATGTGAAATCTGCAAGTTTATCGATTAAAGGATCCCAGCTCCCTTCCCACCATAAGTAAGGCGGCAGATGCGCCACAGCTTCTGGGCACACCCGCCGCACTACAGAATTTGCTTTTATTTGAGCAGAGCAGAATCAGCTCTCCCAACCTCTATGAACAGCAGATTGTGATTGTGTAAAGGTTTAGCTTATATCTGCTGTTGCTATTATATCAATACCCGTATTACAAATATCTGAAATTAATATCTCATGGCTACGAATCGGCAAATGCACTCTGCACTTACGAATCTCCACCATACAATTCATCAACATTTCTTTTGGTAGTGGCTCTGAACTTCTTACAGGAATCAACGGAATTCTATCACTGTCAGTCCGAATTGTGGAAGTCAGTATGCGCACCGGATGAGAAAATTCTGTCGTTGCATACTGCTTCCCTCTGGCACAGCCATACCCTTCCATTGATATAATCTTTTCTCCCTCTCCTTCCACTGCAATATGACAACCCAGTGGACATACTGTACAGATAATATCTTTTTTCATGCTTATCCAGCCTCCCTGACGATACTTATTTTGACAGTATCGTTTTCAATTTCGCTCAAGTTCAGCTCAAGATGTTCCATCTCCCCCGGATTCACTCTCTGGCGTTTTTTAGAAGCCAAAAGCTTTGCTCCGGAATGCGCAACAATCTTCACTCCAAACTCCGGCTCCCGCACCCGGAAGTACAGGCTGACCTTTTCATTCTCTCCGCTTGCACTGAGACTCTGAGGACAAATATAGCGAACATTTTCACCCGTTTCGCAGCGAATCTTTTTTTCCTCTTTTGGCAGTCTCCCCTGTACATAGCGTGCTGCATATTGCCCGGCTCTGATACTCTCCTCACTTACATTATCTGCCAGATCATTGACATGCACTACATTACCGCAGGCAAAGACCCGCTCTGCCGAGGTCTGCATATACTGATTCACTTCGGGTCCATTTGTAACTGGATTGATCTGGATTCCTGCGGTTCTGGTCAGCTCATTCTCCGGAATCAATCCTACAGAAAGTAGCAAAGTATCGCAGGCAATATATTTTTCCGTCTCCGGAATCGGCTTCTTATCCTCCCCCACTGCGGCATAATATATCCCTTCCACTCTCTGATAACCTTCAATCTTTGTGATTGTATGAGATAAATAGAGCGGAATACCAAAATCATCCAGACACTGCACCTTATTGCGCGTAAGTCCCGCCAAATAATCCATTAACTCAATGACCGCCAGTACCTCTGCCCCCTCGAGCGTCATACGGCGAGCCATAATCATTCCGATATCCCCTGAACCAAGTATCACAATCTTCCTGCCTACCATCTCATTCTGGCGGTTTATCAACCTCTGGGCAGTTCCCGCTGTATAAATGCCTGCGGGACGGGAGCCGGGGATCTGAATCATCGCTCTGGTTCTCTCCCGACAACCCATAGCAAGAACAATACTCCCCGCCTGCACCGTTGTTATACCGTGCTCACGGCTTGTACACAGCACACAGCCGCTCTTTTCATTCACCTCGAGCACCATGGAATTCATCAGAAACTCTACACCGAGTTCCATGGCCTCTTTTGCAAATCTTCCGGCATACTCCGGTCCCGTCAGCTCTTCCTTGAAATATGTAAGTCCGAAGCCCGGGTGAATACACTGCTGCAAAATTCCACCTATACTTTCATCGCGCTCTATGATTAATACGCTTTTTGCGCCTTCTTTTTTGGCGGCGGCGGCAGCGGCGAGACCAGCAGGTCCAGCTCCGATTACCGCAACATCGCATTTCAAATTATACATCTGCTTCCTCCGTTCAAGCTGCTTACGACCTTATTTGTTTTTGCCGACCACCATATTGGACCCCTTCAGGTTCTTATTGACTTCCTCCACGGGAATCTTCCACTCCCGCGCGAGTATCTCTATCACCTTTGGGCCACAGAATCCGCCCTGACAGCGTCCCATTCCGGCTCTGACTCTGCGTTTTACCGCATCCACAGTTTTTGCCCCCAGCGGCCTGTGTATCGCATCTAGGATCTCTCCCTCCGTGATCGTCTCGCAGCGACAGATGACATTGCCGTATAACGGATTTTCAAGAATCAGGGCTTCTTTCTGTTCTGTATTCAGCTCGTGAAAACGCGGGATCCCTCTTCTCGTCTTTTTAAAGTTATCTTTAAGTCTCAGTTCACATCCGATTTCCTTAAGCTTTTCTGTTGCATATTTCCCCATAGCGACACTAAGCGTAAGCCCGGTAGAACGCACACCGGAGAGATTCAAATAGCCCTTCAGATCATTGTAAACATCCACCTGCAAACCCTCGGGATTACGATTTGGACGAAGTCCGCTGTACTGTGTGACTGTATCACGCACATTGACCCGCGGAATCATCTTTCTCACATCTTCATAAATACTCTCAAGCCCTTCTGTCGTTGTGGAGGCATCCAGCTTGTCCTGCAGATCCTCTGCAGTCGGTCCAACCAGCATATTGCCATGTATTGTCGGTGTCATAAGCTTGCCTTTGGTTATCTTTGTCGGAATGGGAAGAACAATGTGATTTACCTTACAGCTGGTATTCTTATCAAGAATATAAAACTGTCCTCTTCGCGCGACAACTTTATAATCCGCCTTGCCAACCATGGCAGCAATCTCATCGCAGTACAACGCCGCTGCATTCACTATAAAGTCTGTCTCTATCACTCCGCCGCTCGTGACAACTTCCCGGACCGCCCCATCTCTGACCCGTATATCTGTAACTTTGGTA
Organism: Fusobacterium naviforme; assembly: GCA_003014445.1. Classification (GTDB taxonomy): domain Bacteria; phylum Bacillota; class Clostridia; order Lachnospirales; family Lachnospiraceae; genus Moryella; species Moryella indoligenes. The sequence continues at coordinate 215,831 of PYGH01000002.1, forward strand.
TTTAGAAGAAAATTCACTCCATTTTCATAGGCATTTTCTGCCAATGCCTGAACTAAGATAAATGGGTCAATGATACTCTCTCTCGGTATATACAACCCGCCGAGCACCTCCGGATTTAATTCCGGCTCACGTTCGAGCAGCTCCTCTCGAGACAGATATTCTACATCATACACGCGATTCAGAAAAGCCTTCTCCTTGATCGCCGGCAGCTGTGCAAACTGTTCTTCATTAAAAGCCGGAAGTATAGCACCAATACGCTTGAAAGGAACATCCAGATCCTTTGTCAGCTGATCATACATGGGATTTGCCGCGACCACCAGCTGAGACTCCAGCGTCCCGGGCTTTGCATCATAACCAGTATGAATAATTGCACTGTTCGACTTCGAAGCATTTCCTCCGATATCATCTCTCATATCTACGACAGTGACTTTGACCCGATACTTGGAAAGCTCCCTGGCAATGGCGCACCCCACTGCTCCGGCGCCTATGATCACGACATCTGTCTTCATTATACTTCCTCCTTATCAGTCTCCGCCCAAGCCAAAGCTCTCTTTACTGCTCTGTGCCACTGGCGCATCAGCTCCTGACGTCTCTCCTCACTCATGTTTGGTTCAAAGCGCTTATGCAGCTTCCATTTTCCAGACAGCTCATCAAAGCTGGAGAACTCATTGATTCCATAAGCAGCAAGGTACGCCGCTCCGAGTGCCGTCGTATCCGTAATCTCTGGAACCTCGACCGGAATCCCCAGTATATCTGCCTGGAACTGCATCAGAAAATCATTTGCCGTCGCCCCGCCATCGACACGCATTACTTCAACTTTAATTCCTGAATCCTTTTCCATGACATCAAGATTGTCTTTCACCTGATAGGCAATGCTCTCAAGTGTGGCTCGCACGAGCTGCTCCCTTGTCGTTCCACCTGTTATTCCAACGATCGTTCCCCGTGCATACTGATCCCAGTGAGGAGCCGCAAGTCCTGCAAATGCCGGCACAAAATATACACCTCCGGTATCTGGAACAGATTTTGCGATTTCTTCCGTCTCCGCAGCGTGAGCAATAATCTTAAGTTTATCCCTGAGCCACTGTACAGCTGCACCTGCAATATAAATATCTGCATCCAGGGCATAATCGAGCTTTCCTCCGTTCAGCCCCCACGCAATTGCTGTATTCAGTCCATTCTTTGAATAGACCAGCTGATCCCCCGTATTCATATACATAAAACTTCCTGTTCCGTACGTAGTCTTGATCATGCCTTTTTGAAAACAGGCCTGTCCAAACAATGCCGCCTGCTGATCTACTACAGATCCGGAAATTGGAATGGAGGCTCCAAAGAAATCCAATGGATCAGTATATCCATAAATATAAGCGCTGTCCTTTACCTCCGGAAGTATCTCTCTTGGAATTCCAGCCGCATCCAAAATCTCCTGATCCCACTCTCCGGTATGGATGTTAAACAGCATCGTCCTGGACGCTGTTGTCTGATCAGTTACAAAAACTTTTCCATGCGTAAGCTTCCATATCATCCATGTATCCAGAGTTCCGGCCACCAGACGCCCCTGCGCCAACTTTTCTTGGACACCTGGCACGTGATCCAGAATCCACTTGATCTTTGTGGCACTGAAATAGGCATCTATAACCAGCCCCGTCTTCTCACGTATCATGTCCTGATGCTTTTCAGCAAGCTTATCTGCTTCTGATGCAGTGCGACGATCCTGCCACACAATTGCATTATACACCGGTATTCCGGAAATTTTATCCCAGAGCATCACTGTCTCACCCTGATTGTCAAGACCCATGCAGCTCAGCTCTTCGGCATGAATTCCGGCCTGCTGAACAGCCTGATCAATTGTATCCAGACAGCTCTTCCATATTTCCATGGGATCGTGCTCAACCCAGCCGGGTTGAGGATAGTACTGTGTATGTTCTTTATAACCACGCGCAACAGGATTCCAGCTCTCATCAAAAATCATTGCAGTCGTACCAGTAGTCCCCTGATCCAGGCCCAGATAATATTTTCCCATAGTTCATGCCTCCTTCATATTTTTTGTCATAATAAATCCCAGAGCTATCGCTGCGACACCCGCAGATAACTTGCCTGCCACAACAGGTGTGATCATGCCAGGCTGAACGCCCGCCGTAAATCCAAGGTGATCGCCCAGCGCTGCCGTTGCAGGAACCAACCATGCAGTATTAATAATAATCCCTCGTTTTTTCATATCTTTCATCATAGTATATACGGGAACTGAATTTGCCAGAGTAAACACAAGACCAGCTGCACTCGTCGCATCCATTCCCAATTTCTGCCCAATGGCATTTAAAGGTTTATCCAAAACCTTTGTGAGAATTGTAAGCACAGGAAAAGTTCCGAGCAGAACAATTCCAATTCCAGCCACAATCTCCATTCCTTCCATAATCGGCGCCATCCCCGGAATGATTACCATTCCAGTTATAAACTCAAAGGCAGCACAGGCTAAACCCACATAAATTACAATCGTAATCAGTTGGCCAAAAATTGTACATCCCTTGATCATTTTTTCTGGAATCAGCTTTAATCCGAGTGCAAGCAGTGCAGAAAGAACAAGTACTGGAAGCGTATTCATAATAAGCATATGTAATTGAAATCCAGCAATCAAACCACCGATCAGACACCCAATCGGAATGGTTATAAGACCAATCAGCAGTCCATTGGAAAAGTATTCCCTGTCTTCCTTTTCAATCAGTCCCAAACCAACCGGAATAGAAAAAACCAATGTGCACCCCAGCATTGAAGCAACAATATTTCCGGCAAAGAGACCCGCCTCCTCACTCTGGGCAAGTTCCATTGCCAATGTATACCCTCCCATATCGTTCGCCAGTATTGATCCAAACAAAGCCGGATCGGCACCAAATGTGCGAAACAGCGGAACAATGACGGGACCTAAAGCAGAAGAAATTACAGGTGCAAGACATACAATTCCGACCATCCCCAGTGCTAAAGATCCAATTGCCTGAAAGCCTTCATCAAATTTATCTCCGAGTTTCAGGTGATTACCGCTGATTTTATCTGCGGCTCCGATTAGTATTCCAATCGCCATTACCCACATCAAAATTCGATCAAAAGACATGCCTCTTCTCCTTTCTGTCACTCTTAAGGTATTTTTAAACTGTATTATCTGTATACGTATCATTATCACACATTTGTTTTTTGTGCAAATCCACTATCCCGGATTTTTTTAGGCATTTTTACTATTTTTTTGCAAATAAAAATGTGGGTATAAATATTATTCACAATTTATCCCACATCCATATTTTTGAATTTATATAAAATCCTATATTTTATACTATCCTTAAGCCTTCAAAAAGCACTCAGGCAATGACCGTTTCCACTCCACGCTCCCTGAGACGCTTTAATATCTGCTTGTCTGCCCGCTCGTCCGTAATCAATATATCTATCTTTTCAGGAAGGCAAACCTGATTCAGCGCACGCTGTCCCACCTTAGAATAATCTGCAAGTGCTATGATCTCCTTGCTGTGGCTTACACAGTGCCGTCTTAAATTGCACTCCTCAATATGAAAATCCATCACTCCCATACGCTCATCAAGTCCCGCCACACCCAAAAACAATTTATCTGCCAACAGGAGATCCACATGATCCTCTGCCATAAATCCAGAGGTCGACCCCTCCCCTCTTCTCACCTTGCCTCCCAGCAGATAAAGCTGAACCTTCTCCTCATCCATGAGCTCCTGAGCGAATTTGATCGAGTTTGTAAATACTGTAATGCTTTTCCCCCTCAAAAACTTCGCCATCTGCAAGGTTGTAGTGCCAATATCAATGATGATCGTATCCCCATCTTTTACCAGCTCTGCCGCCTTTTTTCCTATCATAATTTTCTGTTCATAGTTTTTAATTTCTCGATAAGAATAGTCCGGTTCTATCCCGCTCGCTACATTTAAGACTGCACCGCCATGTACCCTGCGCACAATCTGTTCCTTCTCCAGCTGCTCCAGATCTCTGCGTATCGTCTCCATGGAGACCTGAAACTTTTCCGCAAGCTCATTTGCCTTTACGATTCTGTTTTCTGTCACTAAATGTATAATCTGATCCTTACGTGCAATCTTCATTATGATCTTCCCATCAGTTAGTAGCCTTTAATCATCTTTTTCAACTCACTCTCCACATATATTTTTATATATTTTTAACGAAAATTGCAAGTATATATATAAATTTATAGAATTAATTGCATTCGGAACAATAGCCCACATCTTACAATCAGGCATATATAAATAAATATTCAAAACACACAGCCTCTGCTCCCTTGAAGCTCCTGCCCTCAGATGATATACTCATAATAGCTATGGCTAACCACTATCTGGAGGTGCTATGAACACAGTACTCTGTGCGGAGAATATCACCAAGGACTATATGCTCGGCGAGCTGTGCGTCCATGCGCTGCGCGGAGTCTCCTTCACAGTGGAAGAAAAGGAGCTCATCGTCATACTGGGCCCCTCCGGCTCCGGCAAGAGCACCATGATGAATATACTCGGAGGCATCGAGACTGCCAGCTCCGGTACACTCCGCTATCAGGGAAGGCCTGTAGACTGGAGCGACCAGCCATCGCTCTCCCACTACCGCAGAAAGCATATCGGCTTTGTCTTTCAGTTCTATAACCTGCTCCCCGGACTCACGGCACTGGAGAATATCGAACTCGCGGCCGAGCTCAGTGAGACGCCGCTGAGCCCCGCCGAGCTGCTTTCCGAGGTCGGACTCGCAGACCGCGCACACCACTTCCCCAGTCGCCTATCCGGCGGAGAGCAGCAGCGAATCGCCATCGCAAGGGCCCTCTGCAAGAACCCTGATCTCCTGCTCTGTGACGAGCCGACCGGCGCACTCGACTCCAAAACCGGCGTTCAGGTGCTGCGGCTGATTCACAGCTTCTGCAGAAAATACGGAAAGCCGGTTGTACTGATCACACACAATGCAAATATCGCTAAAATCGCAGATCGCATCTTCTACTTCAAGGACGGAATGCTGGAGCGCATCGAAAAAAATGAGACGCCGCTCTCCCCGGATGCGGTCGACTGGTAGATGCTATGAAGCAATTTCAGAAAAATGTGCTGCGGCTTGCAGTCAAAAACAGAGGCTCTTTGCTCGGTGCTGTGCTGATCATCGCGCTGGGCATCTTTGTCATGGTCGCGATGGAGGACACTCTTCTGAACCTTAAGAACCAGATCTCCGCCTACTACGCCGCGCAGCAGCTCTCCGATCTCTTCGCAGAGGTAAGCGGCATCAGTGAGGCGGAGCTTCAGCGCCTCTTAGAAATCCCCGGCATCTCTGCTGCCTCCGGAAGGATGTCCGCCGAGCTCAGGATCATTGAGGGAGAGGCCCCTGCATCCGAAACTCTGAACGATATCGTAACGGTACATCTCCTCTCCTCTGAGGAAGGAGCCACTCTGAACCGACCGCGGCTCTCTGCGCCGATGCAGAGCTCCGACGATATCTTTCTCGGCCCCCGCATGTCCGCGGTCTATCGCTTTCCCATCGGAACTGAGCTGCGCCTGCTCTGCGGCGGAGAGAGCTTCCGCTTCCGCTACGCCGGAACGGTCTCCCAGCCGGACTACATCTACTCCGTGCCGCCCGGCGGCTCCATGATTCCCGACGGCTCCATCTACGATATCGCCATGATCTCCCCCGAAAAAATGAGCGCCATGCTGCACAGCTCCGCGCGCACGGAGCTTGCCTTCTCTCTCGCTCCCGGTGTGCGCTTTGAAGATATTCGCCACGAGCTTCAGGAACATCTGACCCCCTACGGTCTGAAATCGCTCTGCGACCGTCCGAAGCAGACGAGTTACGCGATGGTTGACGACGAGTTCCATGAGCTCCGCGCCACGGGCACCATGCTTCCCATGCTCTTTCTCTCGGTCTCCGTCTTCATGCTCTATATTGTTCTCAAAAAAATGATAGACCAGGAGCGCGTACTCATCGGTACCATGAAGGCCTTCGGACTCAGCAGCCACGAACTCATCTCCGGTTATCTCATGCTCGGTCTTCTCATCGGTGTCTGCGGCGCTCTGCTCGGCGGACTGCTCGCAGGTTTTTTCGGCCGCTTCATGTTCCGGCTCTACTGTGATTACTTCAATCTCCCTGATCCCCGGTACCACGACTACCTGACTCCCCGTCTTTATGGGCTCCTGCTCGCTGCATTCAGCTCCACCGCCGCAGTTCTCAGCGGCACACACGGGATACTTTCCATCGCTCCTGCAGCAGCCATGCGTCAGCAGAGTCCTGCCAAGGCGGGTAATGCTCTCCTCCCGCCACACCTGCTCCGGCGACTGCCTCTCTTAAGCCGCATGGCGCTGCGCTCTCTGCAGCGCAATCCCCTGCGCAGCTTTCTCATCGTCCTTGCCGTCGCCTTTCCATTTTCCATGGCCTCCGTGCTCTTTTCCTATCCCGCAGTCGTTGATCATATGCTGAGAGAACAGTTTCAGCATATCGAGTGCTACGATCTTCAGCTTCATCTGGACTCTCCGGTGAGCCCGGAGCGGGCAGCAGACGCAGCCCTGACGCTCAAAGACTGCGCAGAGGCCGAAACGGTTCTGCAGCTGCCCGCTGCCTTCCGGCGAGATGCGCTGACAGAATATGCACTGCTCACCGCACTACCGGAGAAAAGCCGCCTCTGGCACATCATTGATGCAGAAGGCAAAGAACATGCGCCGCCCCGCTGCGGCATCATCCTGAACCAGCGCACTGCAGACAAGCTGAGGCTCTCAGCGGGAGACCGTGTACGCATTCTGATCCCCGGTCTTCTCCCCGAGGCCCGCGAGCTCCCTGTGCTGCAGGTAATACAGGAGACCTTCGGGAGCGGAGCCTATCTCGCGCTCGATTCCCTTCCGGATCAGCTCGGTACAGACCGCCTCTGCAATAAGCTGATATTGAGAGCAAAGCCCGGAGCCTTTGCTTCACTCAAATCCGATATACGCTCAGCCGGCAGAATCAGCTGGATCGTGGATATGCCAAAGTCTGTAAAGACCTATCAGGATATGATGGGTTCCATGTTCATCATGGTCAACAGCTTCGCAGTCATGTCTCTCATCGCAGGAGGGATACTCATCTATAATATCTCTCTCATCACTCTGAGAGAGCGCATCTCCGAGCTCACGACGCTTCGCGTGCTGGGATGTTCGGAGATGGAGCTCGGACAGATGCTGTTGATAGAGCAGGGGGTACTCCTGTTTCTCGGTATTCTTCTGGGTATGCCCGGAAACTATCTTGTCCGCGGACTGCTGGAGCGCTTTATGACCTCGGACAATTATCACATTCAACTAAACCTCCACCCTACCTCCTGTGTTCTGGCATTCTTCTGCTGCATTTTCATTGTTCTCTTCTCCCTTCACCGGGAGATATCTGTCATCTCTGCCGCCCGCCTGACGGACGCGCTGAAAGAACGGGAGTGATACCATGCCGTCAAAAAAACTTCTATACCTGCATCAGCACAAAAAACTGTTTCTTGCCCTTGCAGTACTTACACTGCTATCGCTGTTCTTCCTGCGCCGACACCAGGCCCGCGCCGTACCGGTACGAACAGGCACAGTGACCAGAAAGTCTGTACAGGACAGCTATACGGAAGAGGGGGTACTGTCCGGCGGAAGGCAATACACGCTGTTCTCTGAGGTCTCCGGTCCGGTGCAGAGGATCGCAGTCAGAGAGAATCAGACCGTCACGCCGGGCACTCTGCTCTATATCATTGACAGTCAGGATTATCTCTATCAGAAGGAGCAGCTTGAGAGTGAGCGCTCGGGACTGGAGGCGCAAAAAAACAAGGCGGAGATCAGCCGCGTCATGACCCTGTCCCCAGAAGAATATATTCACTCGCTCGCACAGCAGGCAGACTCCGCCGAGGCGGCACTGACAGCGGCGCAGACCAGATACGCTGCCGCCGGAGAGCTCCTCTCATCAGGCGCCATTTCCCGCAACGAATACGAGGAGCTGCACGCGGACTTTGAGATGAAAAAGACAGCCGCTGCCGCTGCACGGGAACGCCACAGCGAGAGCCGGAAGAGTTTGCTCAGTCTGAAATCCTCCGGTATGGATGATGCAGCTCTGAATGAGCAGTTTTACAGCTCTGATACCAGAGCACTCGCCGCGCAGATTGAAGCCATGGATATCAGACTGCGTCAGCTCGGGGAAAGCATCGAAAAATGTGTTGTCCGGGCAGACCGCGCCGGAATTGTCAGCTCACTCCCGCTCAGCGGGAGCTCCTATCTCTCCGCCGGAAGCCCCGCTCTGACACTTGATGTCACAGATACACTCTGCGCAGAGGCAGATGTCCTGACCGCAGTTGCACCCTTTCTCAGCAAGGGAACTCCGGTCACAATTCGACTCGTACTTCGCGGCAGTGAGGAAATATACAGCGGAGAAATCGCTGAAATCTATGATTACGCGACATGCGGACGCTCTGCACTCGGAACCGCAGAGTACAGAGTACATATCAAGGTTGCACTCCCGGAGGAGACCCAGCTCGCACTGAAGAATAAAAGCGGTTATGGCGTACTCTTAAGCTTCTGCCCCTACAGTGCGGAAAATGTCCTGACTGTGCCCGGCAGTGCTGTCTTTTCAGAGGCGCAGCAAAGCTATGTCTACACAATTTCCAATGGCCGCGCTGTAAAAACGCCAGTGGAGCTCAGCTACAGGACAGTCAGTGACGCAGTGATTCTTTCCGGACTGAATGAGGGGGATACCGTTATCTCATACGCCGACAACGAGGGACTCTGCGAGGGAGCGAGAGTACGCAGAATGCGCTGACAGCGTGATGCTACGGATGAAGTAATTCCCTTATACCGCTCTTTCGCAGATAAATTATCCGTCAATTCAGCCCCCTTACACCTCTTCTCGATTTGTGTTATACTAATAAGCATGGAGGTGTATTATGTTCAGTAAAAATGATCTTGTCGTTTACGAGGATTCCGGCGTCTGCGAGATCAGTGATATATGTGAGCTCTCCTTCACGGAGGAAGATCCCAGAACCTACTATATTCTGCGTCCCATTTTTTTTAAGGATGACCGCATATATACTCCTGTCAACAATCCAAAGGTGACGCTGCGGCCGGTCATCTCCCGCGAGGAGGCGCTCTCCATCCTTCACAGCATCTCCCAGGCGGAGGTCCATTCCTTTGAGGGATTGCGCACGACGGAGCTCGAGGGGCGTTACCGCGCCGCTTCAAAAAGTCACCGCTGCGCAGATCTGGTAAAGCTGGCCATGTCCATTTACAGTAAGACACGAAAGGCGCGCCGCTCCGGAAGGAGAGTGAGCGAGATCGATGATCGCTACCTGAAACGTCTGAATCTTCTGATCAACGGAGAGCTCTCTGTCGCTCTGGATATTCCGGCAGAAGAGGTTCCAAAACTGATTCACGCAGAAATCGAGAAGCGGAAGAGCTGAGGCGCTGTGCGCCCGGCTCTTCCGCTTCTCGCAATGAATAAAGTAAGAGCGCTCAGCGCAATCAATTCCTGCTACGCTTCTCGCCCCGCGTCCTTCGCGCTCTCTGAGCGCTCAGCGCAATCAATTCCTGCTACGCTTCTCGCCCCGCGTCCTTCGCGCTCAGAGAGCGCTCAGCGCGATTCCTACTACGCTCCTCGCCTCGCGTCCTTCGCGCTCAGAGAGCGCTCAGCGCGATTCCTACTACGCTCCTCGCCTCGCGTCCTTCGCGCTCAGAGAGCGCTCAGCGCGATTCCTACTACGCTCCTCGCCTCGCGTCCTTCGCGCTCAGAGAGCGCTCAGGTCACGGCTTTCGCCGTTTCAAGCTGAAAAATGCCGTCCCGCTTTCCGAGCAAGCTCGGACGCAGTACGGCGTTTTTCAGCTTCGCGTGGCTCAATGCTAACGCGTCAGTTTTTAAACGAGTGAATTGGAGCTGGGATTCTTCCGGCGCGGTTTATGAAGTCTGCGCAGCCGAAGCAATTCACAGGAATCACAGGCGCATAACCGAGCAGTCCGCCGAACTCGACAACATCCCCCACCTTCTTTCCATACGCGGGAATGAGACGCACTGCAGTCGTCTTCTGATTCACCATGCCGATCGCCGCCTCATCCGCAATGATGCCGGAAATCGTCGCAGCCGGCGTATCGCCGGGAATCGCAATCATATCCAGTCCGACAGAGCACACACAGGTCATCGCCTCCAGCTTTTCTATCGTGAGGGCTCCGCGTGTCACCGCGTCTATCATCCCCTGATCCTCACTGACCGGAATAAATGCGCCCGAGAGGCCGCCGACATAGGAGGAGGCCATCACTCCGCCCTTCTTTACCTGGTCGTTCAGCATCGCAAGTGCGGCGGTCGTCCCCGGTGCTCCCACACTCTCCAGCCCGATCTCCTCCAGAATCTCCGCGACAGAGTCTCCCACTGCCGGTGTCGGCGCGAGAGAGAGGTCTATGATGCCGAAGGGAACGTCGAGGCGTCTGCTCGCTTCCTGTGCCACCAGCTGACCGACGCGGGTTATCTTGAATGCCGTCTTCTTGATCGTCTCACAGAGTGTTTCGAAGCTTTCTCCGCGCACCTTTGCGATTGCAGCCCGGACCACACCGGGCCCGCTGACGCCGACGTTGATGATCGCCTCTGCCTCCGTCACACCGTGAAAAGCACCTGCCATAAAGGGGTTGTCGTCCGGCGCATTACAGAAAACCACCAGCTTGGCACAGCCGAGCGATCCCCTGTCCTTTGTCTCCTCCGCGGTTTTCTTCACGATCTCTCCCATGAGGCGCACCGCGTCCATGTTGAGTCCGGTCTTTGTGGAGCCAAGATTCACGGAGCTGCACACCCGCTCCGTGCGGGCGAGCGCCATGGGAATGGAGTCGATCAGCAGTCTGTCGGACGCAGTCATTCCCTTGCTCACCAGCGCAGAGTAGCCACCGATAAAATTGACCCCTATCTTCTTGGCCGCGCGGTCCAGCGTCTCCGCGATCGTCACATAGTCCTCCGGCGTTCTGCACGCCGCTGCACCGACCAGCGCAATCGGAGTCACGGAAACACGCTTATTTACGATGGGGACGCCAAAATCCCGGGCGATCGCATCTCCCGTCCCGACCAGCTCTCCCGCATAACTCAGAATCTTATTGTAGATCTTTTCATTCACACGGGACAGCTCTCTGTCTGCGCAGTCCAGAAGACTGATCCCCATCGTGATGGTGCGAACGTCCAGGAGATCATGATCGATCATGTTATTGGTTTCCATTACCTCAACTAGATTGAGCATTCCTTCACCTCACTCAGATTCTGTGCATGCCAGTAAATATTTCTTCTTTCTGCACTCTGATCTTCACCCCGATCTCCTCGCCGACCTGATCGAGCTCAGACATCACAGTCTCCAGGGGCTTTTCCGAACGGCTCATATCCGCAATCATCATCATGTGAAAATAATCCTGCACGATCGTCTGATTGATATCAAGAATATTGATCCGGGCCCCCGCGAGATAAGTACAGACCTTCGCAATGATACCGACTGTATCCTTGCCGAGCACTGTAATGATGATCTTTCCCATAATTTCTCTCCTTCGCTTTTTTCATGCAGTTAGAGGATCATGCTTCCATCTGCGCACAGCGCCGCTGTGACAGATTTAAAACTCATAAATTTCTGATCTGCAGTCTCGCTGCGCCACTGCAATCGGAAAATCATTTGCGCCGTAGGGGCAGTCTCCCGCGCCGATCTCACAGCGCACCGTCTCATAGGCGAGCTCTGGAATGTTGTTCTCCTTGCTGAGATGCCCCAGCAGGATCTGCTTCAATCCGTCATGCAGAATCTCCGTGAGCAGCTTCCCGGCGCTCTCATTTGAGAGATGCCCGAAATTCCCCAATATTCTGCGCTTTAAGCTGTAGGGATAAGGCCCCGCCTCCAGCATACGAACGTCGTGATTGCTCTCAAGGAGCAGTGCATCCAGCCGCTCTAGCCGCGCAACCGTCTGCTCTGTGTAGTGTCCCATATCTGTCGCGACTGCAACTGCCCTGCCACCGGATTCAATCCGGTATGCTACCGGCTCCGCTGCGTCGTGATCTATGGAAAAAGGAAGAAGCTCCATATCTCCAACGGAGAAGCGCTCCTCCGCGCGCACAATATGAATCAGCTCCTCATCACAGCCCTCAAAGCAGCAGCTTCGCTTCAGCGCTGCGACCGTTCCCGCAGTCGCAAAGAGCGGCACATGATGCTTCTTCATCAACACTGTGAGCCCCTTTACATGATCGGAGTGCTCATGTGTCACAACCAGCGCGCTCAGCTCATCTGCCTTCACGCCAAGCTCTCCGAGCCCCCGCTCGATTCTCCGGTTGCTGATTCCTGCATCCACCAGTATATGCGTGTCTGAGGTGCCCACATAAATTGAATTTCCGCTGCTGCCGCTTGCAATGCTGACAAACCTCATCTGTGCTCCTTCAGTCGCTGATCTATGCGGGAAAACAGCTCCTCCCGGGATCCGCTGTTTACCAGCACCCAGTCCGAGAGCGCTCTGTACGCTGCCTCTGTCGGCTGCCTCTCCATGATCTCGCGTATTCTCTCCTCCGAATATCCCCGGCTCTCCTTAAGGCGCGCCGCGCGGATATCCTTCGGTGTATAAACATACCATATTTCATCAAAGCTGTCACTCCTCACGGCGGCCGGAAGCGCGGTTTCCACCACGACAAGCGCCGCCGCAGAGGCACGGATTCTGCGATGCACCTCTCTGTATACCAGCGGATGAATCCTCCGGTTCAGCTCCGTGAAGAGCTCAGGATCTGCATACAGAATATCTGCCATTTTACCGCGATCCAGCTTCTGCTCCGAATCGAGCACAGATGTCCCCAGCAGCTCAAGCACCGCGCAGTAGCCCTCTTTCCCGGGCTCATACAGCGCATGCGCGGTCTCGTCCATTCCTATGACTTCCGCGCCGTAGCGTTCTCTGAGATAGCGTAGCACCTCGCTCTTTCCGGAACCGACGCCGCCGTACAGCTCTATGACCATCTCAGTGTGCCTCCAGCCAGGAATGCCCCTGATGCGCATCCACCTCAAGCGCAACCTTCAGCTCTGCCGCACTCTTCATAGTCTCCCTGAGGAGCTCCAGTACGCGGGCCGCATCCTTCTCTGCGCTCTCGACCAGCAGCTCATCGTGAATCTGGAGCACGATGCGTGCGTCCAGCTGCTCCGCGAGCAGTCTGCGCCTGACCTTCACCATCGCAATTTTTATGATATCTGCCGCCGTTCCCTGAATTGGCGCGTTCATCGCGACGCGCTCTCCGAAGGCCCTCTGCATGAAGTTGGAGCTCTTCAGCTCCGGCACGGGACGTATTCTTCCGAAGAGTGTCGTCGTGTAGCCCTTCTCCTTCGCATCCTTGATCTGTCTGTCCAGAAACTGCTTGACCTTCGGATAAGTGTGAAAGTAATGATTAATATAATCCTTTGCTTCTGCGCGGGAGATGCTGAGCCCCTCCGAGAGTCCGAAGGCAGAGATGCCGTACACGACACCGAAATTCACCGCCTTGGCATTCCGCCGAAGCTCCGGAGTCACCTCCTCCAGCGGCACATGGAAGACCTGCGACGCTGTGACCGCATGAATATCCACCGCGTGACTGTACGCTCCGATCAGAGTCTCATCTCCGGAGAGCGAGGCCAGAACACGCAGCTCAATCTGAGAGTAGTCCGCGTCCACAAAGACCCTGCCCTCCGCCGGCACAAAGACATCGCGGATGCGGCTTCCCATCTCTGTACGAATCGGAATATTCTGAAGATTTGGCTCTGTCGAGGAGAGCCGTCCCGTCGCCGTAATGGTCTGATTGAAGCGCCCGTGGATGCGCCCGTCCTCCGCAATGTAAGCACCGAGTCCGGTCGCATAGGTGGAATTCAGCTTCGTGAGCATGCGATACTCCAGCACCTTCTTCACGACAGGGTAATCCGGCGCAAGCTTATCCAGAATGTCCGCTGCCGTGGAATAACCGCTCTTTGTCTTCTTGCCATACGGAAGCCCCAGCTTCTCAAAGAGCACCTCTCCCAGCTGCTTTGGCGAGTTGATATTGAACTCTGTTCCTGTCTCGGAGAAGATCTCCTGCTCTGTCCTTTCGATTCCCCTCTGAAGCTCCCCTGCAAAGCTTTTAAGCCGCGCTCCGTCCACCCGGATTCCTGCCAGCTCCATATCTGCCAGCGCATAGGTCAGAGGGAGCTCCGTCTCAAGATAGAGCGGCTCCATCCCCGCCTCACGAAGCTTACGCATCAGCACAGGCCCCGCTGAAAATGCCGCAAAGCCAGTCCAGTAATCCGCAAGACGCGCATCCTCCTTCTCCCCCGGAATCAGAAGCTCCAGATAGTCGCGGGCGATATCCTCCGCCCGGTAGGCATCCTTCATCGGATTCAGGAGATAGGCCGCAACGGAGCAGTCCCGGAGATTCTGCCTCTCCTCCGTTCCGACACGATGCAGCATGGACTTAAGCTCCGTCACATAGACAGTCGCAGCGCTGTCAAAGAGCTGCCGCAGCAGCTCATCCAGATAGGCTTCTGTCACGCTGTCCTCCGCCGGAACCATCGTCGCCTCGCCAAAGGGCGTCTCTACCCTCCTCTCCTCTGCCGGCGCTACAATATAGACCTGCTCCTCTGAGGCGCAGACCGAGAGCCCGTGCGCAGTGAGCTGAAGTCCCAGTACAGGCTGCTGTACGAGCTCCTTTTTGAGCCTCTCTGCCTCCGCCTTCTCCGTGACACAGATAAATTCCGGCTCCTTTCTCCCGTCTCCCTGACGCGCGGCCTCATCGAAGCGCTTCAGCATGGAGCGAAATTCCAGACGCTTGATCTCCTCATAGGCCTCCGGCGTATAGAGATTCCCGAGCTTCATATCCGGGAGCGCGAGCTCCACCGGCACATCCAGCCTGATCGTCGCAAGCCACTTTGAAAACTGCGCGAGCTCATAGTGCTCCCGCAGCGCCTTCTGCGCGCGCGGAGGCCTCAGTTCATCAATATGAGCCCAGGCATTCTCTATGGAGTGATACTGTGCGATCAGCGCTGTCGCGGTCTTCTCCCCGATGGACGGAACCCCGGGAATATTGTCGGAGCTGTCTCCCATCAGACCCTTGACGTCGATGAATTCCTCCGGCGTCACCTGATACTGCTCCTTCACATCCGCCGGACGATAATCATGAACCTGGGTCTGCCCCCGTGAGGTCTTCGGGATGCGGATCAGGATATGCTCATCCGAGAGCTGCAGGAGATCCCTGTCCCCGGACACCACGGAAACCTCGAGCCCCTCCTGCTGGAAGCGCTTTGCCAGCGTGCCGATCACATCGTCCGCCTCGTATCCTGCTACAGACACGGTCGGAATCTGCATCGCGCCGAGCACCTCCTTCAGCAGCGGAACCTGCTCCCTCAGTTCATCCGGCATCGGCTTCCGCGTCCCCTTGTACTCCGGAAATTTCTCGTGACGAAAGGTCGGCGCAGGGAGATCGAAGGCCACCGCGAGGTAGTCTGCCTGCTCTTCATCCAGAATCTTAAACAGTATATTCAGAAAACCGTAGACCGCATTGGTGTGCAGTCCCGCCGAGTTTGTGAGCTCCGGAACGCCATAAAAGGCGCGGTTAATGATACTGTGTCCATCTACTAATACAAGCTTTTCCAAGATATCCTCCCGTGTGCCTTACTCTCTAAAAGAAACAGATACGCAGCTCCAGCAGCA
Source organism: Fusobacterium naviforme (assembly GCA_003014445.1). GTDB lineage: Bacteria > Bacillota > Clostridia > Lachnospirales > Lachnospiraceae > Moryella > Moryella indoligenes. Next base: position 231,478 of record PYGH01000002.1, read on the forward strand.
GTGTGACAATGACGCTCATCGCGACCATGGTACTCACGGCATACTCTGCGATCTTCCGCCCCCGTCCCCACCGTAGACGCTGATAGGCTGCGCGGATCGCCTGTTCCATGGTTCCCTGCACATCAAAATCATCGCTGTCCGAGTCCAGGAGCCGCAGCCCCTCCACAATAAAATAATTTGTCTCCAGCTCATGGCGGCACAGAGCACAGTCCCGGATATGGGCCAGAAAATCCTCTTCCTCCTCATCCGAGAGCTCGTTCTGTATAAAGCGGGTGATCTCCCACTCGGCTGTTCTGCAATCCACCGCGCACCTCCTCTGTGCAGAAAAACATTATGTCCAGTATATCACGGAAGACAGCAAAAGCGGAATAAAAAGAGACGGCACACAGTCCACGCTGCACACCGCCTCATGTATTCCCGACTTTTCCACATTCCTACTTTGTACTGATATCATACTCCACAATCACATAATCTCCCATGGCATGCGGGACGGGAACAGAGAAATAGAGCGCGCCATCCGCCGCATAGCTGAAGGAATCCGGCCAGGTGACGGTAGTTCCATCTGCCCCCTTCTTCAGCGGGAAATCTCCCCGCTCGAGACAGGTCTGATACTGCTCCACAGACATCGTCTTCTGCTGTTCGCGGTACGCCCTCAGAGTCTCCTCATCCGCGCCCTTCAGCTGCACGTCCTCCGCCAGCGCATAGGCCGCCATGGTGTAGGGATCCGCCGCGTCGCGAAGTGAGACATCCGAGATGGTTTTGACATCTACTGTATTTGTGTAGAAAAGCCTGCTCGGATGAGCTGCTCCGTCCATCATATACTCGCCTGTGTATACCGCAATCACGCGAGAGGCATCCGCAGAGATCAGCTCACAGCTGATCTTCAGGCTGTCCTTCTCCTGATTGACCGCCTCCCTGGAATCCGGGTAATTACTCAGCACCGCGAGTGCATTCTCCTTCAGATGTGCATTCAGCTTCTCCTGCTGCGCGCTGTCCTTCATTCCTGAGATCACGGGATACGCAATGGATATCTGATTCTTCTCATATTTCTGAAGCTCTGAGCTTAACTTTTTCACTCCCGCAGAGCTCTTATCGCTTCCCGCACTCTCCTCTGCCCCGGAGCTCTCTCCCGGTGCCGGGCTGAGCTTTGCATCGCTGCTCTTCTGCTCCGCTGCGCTCTGCTGCGTCTCCGCCGCTGCATTCGTGACCTTCACGGTCTCCTTCTTGTTGCCGCAGGCCACAAAAAGAACTGCCATCGCCGCTGCCAGTCCCGCCGTCACAGTACGAAACACCCTTCTGGAATCCCGCATCTTACACCTCCATCTTCACTCTGCTGTATACCGGATATCTCTGAATCCGAGACAAAGCACCCGACACACACACGCTGGTTCTCGGCTGAAATCATCGGCTCCGCTCATGACGGAGCCAATTCTTTGATGTGTCTTAGTATACTATGAATTAAAGGCCGAGTTATGAACACAAAGTAAATTTTGATTTATATTTAGATGAATCCTCCGCTTGAAGCGCCGCTTTTTTTCTGCTATACTGCTCTTCGTCAGCCGGCGTGTCGGAATGGCAGACGATGCAGACTCAAAATCTGTTGTCCGTAAGGACGTGCGGGTTCAAGTCCCGCCGCCGGCAGTATTTGAATCACACAGATACATCAATCTGAAGAGCCAGGATGCAGGAATTTTGTATAATAACCTGCACCCCGGCTCTTCTTGCTTCTGTTTATCTGCTGAATGAACGTTTATCCAATGCCGGGCAGCATTCCAAGCGTCCGTGCTCAGATTGCCGCTGCGTACCCATCCGCCCTTGGCTCAGAGGCTCCGCAGAGTACCCCCTCTGTATTTCTGAGTATCAGCTGCCCCCGCCCCAGATTATAAAAATCTGCCGCGATTTCCAGCTCATGTCCCCGCTCAGCCAGCCCCGCTGCGGGCGTCCCGCTCAGTCCATGCTCCAGAGTGATCTTCTTTTCTCCCTTGATCAGATTCCTGTGCAGAGAAGAATCAAACGCCCGCCGGCGCAATGCGTCAGCGGGCGTAGTTTTCCTGTCCTTAAATCTTACTTCTCACTGTCATCGTAAAGGGCAACCAGCTTCTGCAGATAAGCATAGCGCTCCATTGCGTCCTTCTCGTTCTGCGTGAAGAGCTTCTCTGCTCTCTCCGGATTCTTGAGCATCAGAGAATTGTAACGAACCTCTCCCATCAGGAAGTCGCGGTACTGTCCTTCCTTCGGTGCTCTGGAATCAAGGCTGAATTTCTTCTCGGCCGCCGGATTGAAGCGGAAGTTGTTCCAGTAACCGGACTCAACCGCGAGCTTCTCCTCGGTCATGGCCTTGCTCATGCCCTTCTTGATTCCGTGGTTGATGCAGGGCGCATAGGCGAGGATCAGGGACGGCCCCGGATATGCCTCCGCCTCAGCGATTGCCTTGACAGCCTGGTTCATGTCCGCACCCATGTTGATTTGTGCGACATATACATAGCCGTAGGTCATCGCGATACCTGCGAGATCCTTCTTCTTTACATCCTTACCGCCTGCAGCAAACTGTGCGATAGCGCCGGTCTTGGTGGCCTTGGAGGACTGACCGCCGGTATTGGAATATACCTCGGTATCAAAGACCATGATATTGATATCCTTGCCGGAAGCAAGCACATGGTCCAGACCGCCGAAGCCAATATCATATGCCCAGCCGTCTCCGCCGAACACCCACTGGCTCTTCTTGTTCAGGAAATCCTTCTCCTCAAGGATCTCCCTTGCCTCTGCGCTGCCCTCTGCCTCAAGAGCCGCAACGAGCTTCTCCGTCGCAGCGCCGTTGGTCGCACCGACAGAGAAGGTATCAACCCACTCTGCTGCCGCAGCCTTCACCGCCTCATCTGCGGTTGCCGCTGCAAGCGCCTCGACCTTCTGCTTCAGACCGTCACGGATCGCTCTGTTGGCCAGCAGCATTCCGTAACCGAACTCAGCATTATCCTCAAAGAGAGAGTTATCCCATGCCGGCCCCTGTCCCTTCGCATTCACCGTGTACGGTGTGGACGGGGAGCTGTTGCCCCAGATCGAGGAGCAGCCGGTCGCATTGGAGATATACATTCTGTCACCGAAGAGCTGCGTCACAAGCTTTGCGTACGGAGTCTCGCCGCAGCCTGCGCAGGCACCGGAGAACTCAAGATACGGCATCTTGAACTGGGAGCCCTTGACGGTCAGCGGCTTGAACTTCTCAATAACCTCCGGCTTCTCCGGAAGCGTGACCGCATAGTCGAAGAACTTCTGTCTGTCGTAATTGTCCGCGAGCTTCTCCATCTTCAGAGTGGTGTTCTTCAGATTACCCGGGCAGACATTGGCGCAGCTTCCGCAGCCTGTGCAGTCAAGCACGGATACATTGATCGCAAACTTGTAGCCCGGCATCTGGCGGAGGTCCACCATCGGCATGCCCTCGGGCGCATTCGCGGCCTCCTCCTCAGTCATTGCAACCGGACGGATGGCAGCGTGCGGGCATACATATGCACACTGTGTGCACTGAATGCAGGTGCTGGAATTCCACACCGGAACATCAACCGCAATACCGCGCTTCTCATAGGCAGCAGTTCCGCTCGGAGTGGTGCCGTCCGCATAATCCATGAATGCGGAAACCGGAAGAGAATTGCCCTCCTGCGCGTTGACCGCAGCCTGAACTGTATTGACGAACTTGACGCAGTCCTCTCTGCCCTCTGTCGCATGCGTGAAATCAAGGCCCTCATCCGCTGCATTCTTCCAGCTCTCCGGAATCTCTACCTTATGCGCGCTGTTTGCGCCGGCGTCAATTGCATTCCAGTTCTTTTTAACGACCTCCTCACCCTTGCGGCCGTAGGTCTTCTTGGCAGCATCCTTCATCAGGGTGATTGCCTTCTCCTCCGGGATAATGCCGGTGAGCTTGAAGAACGCGGACTGAAGAATGGTGTTGATTCTGGTCGGTCCCATGCCGGTCTCGATACCGATCTTCACACCGTCAATGGTGTAGAAATTGATCTTGCGATCATAGATATACTTCTTCACCTGTCCCGGCAAATGCTGCTCAAGCTCCGCATCGCTCCACGCGCAGTTCAGGAGGAAGGTTCCGCCGTCAACCAGATCCTGCACCATATTGTACTTGCGGATGTATGCCGGATTGTGGCAGGCGACAAAGTTCGCACGCTTGATCAGATAAGTGGACTTGATCGGCTTGTGACCGAAGCGGAGGTGGGAAATAGTCACACCGCCGGACTTCTTGGAGTCATAGTCAAAGTAAGCCTGCGCGTACATGTCGGTGTTGTCACCGATGATCTTGATGGAGTTCTTGTTCGCGCCGACCGTTCCGTCCGCGCCGAGACCCCAGAACTTGCAGCTTGTAGTCCCCTCCGGAGTGGTGGAGAGATCTGCGCCGGTCGCGAGAGAGAGATTGGTCACATCATCCACAATGCCGATGGTGAATCTCTTCTTCTCCGCGTTCTCAAATACAGCCACGATATCCTTCGGAGTGGTGTCCTTGGAGCCGAGGCCGTAGCGTCCGGACATCACCGGAACATCCTTGAACTCGGTATCTCTGAGCGCTGCGACAACATCGAGGTAGAGCGGCTCTCCGAGGGAACCAGCCTCCTTGGTTCTGTCGAGCACCTCGATTCTCTTCACGGTCTTCGGAAGCGCCTTTACCAGTGCATCCGCGCTGAAAGGACGATACAGGCGAACCTTGACAAGTCCGACCTTTTTGCCCTGCTTTGCGAGATAGTCGATCGTCTCCTCGATGGTCTCATTGACAGAACCCATCGCAACGATAACAACCTCTGCATCCTCCGCGCCGTAATAGTTGAAGAGCTTGTAGTCCGTACCAAGCTTCTCATTTACCTTGTCCATGTAGTCCTGAACAATGGCTGGAAGCGCATCATAGAACTTATTGCGGGACTCATTGATCTGGAAGAATACGTCCGGGTTCTGCGCCTGTCCCTTCTCCACAGCGTGGTTCGGATTCAGCGCGTTCTTTCTGAATGCGGCAATCGCATCAAAATCTGCCATATCCTTCAGATCCTCATAGTCCCAGACCTGAATTTTCTGAATCTCGTGAGAGGTTCTGAAGCCGTCGAAGAAGTTGATGAAGGGCAGTCTTCCCTTGATCGCCGCAAGATGTGCGACTGCAGTCAGATCCATAACCTCCTGGACGGAGGACTCGCAGAGCATGGCGCAGCCCGTCTGACGACATGCATAGATATCGGAGTGATCGCCGAAGATGCTCAGTGCGTGAGTTGCAATGGCACGTGCGGAGACATTGAAGACGCCCGGAAGCATCTCACCGGCAACCTTATAGAGGTTCGGGATCATGAGCAGCAGACCCTGAGAGGCCGTGTAGGTCGTGGTTAATGCACCTGCAACGAGAGATCCGTGAACTGCTCCTGCGGCACCTGCCTCAGACTGCATCTCTGTGATCTGAACGGTGTGACCGAAGATATTCTTAAGCCCCTGTGTTGCCCACTCATCGGTGTGCTCAGCCATCGGTGAGGACGGTGTGATCGGATAGATTGCCGCGACGTCGGTAAATGCGTAGGACGCATGTGCCGCTGCCTGGTTACCATCCATGGTTTTCCATTTTCTTGCCATGATGATACCTCCTGAAAAGATTGAAAGATTGATAGCTATGTAGATCGAAAGATCAAGATTTCTGAAAGCACAGAGTTCCTGTCCTCTTTCTTTCTGTCTGTCAGTATTATAACAGTCTCAAATTTAAAATCAAACGCCACGCTGCTGTTTTGTGTATCTAATTGAGTACAAGTATTAAGATTTGTTTACTTTTCATGTCAGAACGCAAAACATTGCGCTTATTGCTATTTTCCTGCACTATATCGCTGTCCCCTCTGAATTCGATCCGCCAGGAACAGAAAAATCCTTCGCGGCAACGGAATATTCTGCTGCTGCAAAGGATTTTTTCTGCTTTTTATTCTATCACTGTGTGTCTCTTAAATCATTCGAGCGACAGCGACTCTCAGTTTCCTGGGAAGGGCGCCACAGTCTCTGAGCTGCCGCCTCCCGGCCCCCCACTGTTCTCTCCCGGGCCCGCGGGTCCCTGCGGACTCAGGGCCGCGCTTGTCTCTGCAGGAGCAGGGATTGTCTGACTTTGAGGCCTTGTTCCCTCAACACCCGGACCGGCATTGCTGCTCTTTGTCGAGGCATTGACCGCCGCTGCACTGCTTCTCACAGAGCTTCCGTCTCCGGAACCGCCCGGCGCCACTGTCTCCGCCTCTGTCGCGGAGTTGCTCGCCTGCTCCGGCACAGTTTCCGTATTCTCTACAATCGTCATCGCTTCCGCATCCGAAGGTTCCGTGACCACACCGCTGGTGTTTCGCGCAATCTTCTTCGAATGTCCCTTGTAGCCGCTGTTGTGGAAGAAGACATCGGACTGCACCTCACCGTTCTTCTTTGTGACAATATTGGTCACCCAGCGGCTGCCCATGGAGCCGCCCGTGATCTGCTTCTCTATCCCGGGCTGAAGCGTCGTGTCCTCCACGTACTCCACACCGCCGTTATCGTACTCCTCCGTCTTTACGGAATGAAGCGAAATTGTGACACCCTCCTCCAGAACCGGCAGACCGATCACCGACATGGTCACAGTCCGGTCATGGAAATTCGCCCGCAGTGCCACCGCAGAATTCGTCGTATTGACAAAGCGCATGTCCGGGCCGGAGTAACCGTCATAGCTCACCGCAGCGTCCTCTCCAGGAGTCACATAGGAGGGCTCAAAGGTATGCGCATGACGCTCCGTCGGTGTGAGCCCAGCCTTGATCACTGCGTTGTAGAGCGTCGAGGAGATCTGGCACACGCCGCCGCCCGGCTCCAGCACGACCTTGCCATTTAAATAGGCACCGGCGGGCTTATAGCCCTTCTCCAGGGTACGGTTTCCTGTCGTATGGTTGAAGGAAAATTCCTCTCCGACCTGAAGGATGGTTCCATCTATGGCCTCACAGGCCAGCTTCAGGTTGTTGTTTCTGTCCGCATTTGCCGTTGCTTCCGTAGTAAAGGTGCCGATTACCCTGTACTGTTCCTTTGCCTGCGCTGCACTGAGTTCCGCCTTCTGTATCTCTGCAGGAATGCGCAGCTCCTCCCCATAATTTTTCTCCTGCATGGCTGTGCGTATGGCCGCAGCGGCAGCTTCCTGGTTCACGCTGCGCCCGTCCACAGAATCCGAATAGCTGAAGCTGTTTGTCTCCTTATTATATCCGGAAACCGCACCGTTCTTCGCCTGTACATTCCAGCGCTCCGCCATCGCGGCAGCCTCTGCTGCAATCTCTGCATCCAGCCCCTCCGCATCCAGCGCATAGCTGTCCGTCGGTGCCTTGCTGCTGTAGATTTCATCCAGTATCTTGTCCAGCTTCACGCTGAGCAGATCAGATATCGGATAGGGCTCATCGCCCTCTCCCGCCTGCTCCAGCACTGCCTTCATGCCCCACTGATACTTCTGAAGCACGGCCTTCCGAGCCTCCATCCGCGACATCCCGGTGATATCCACATCATTGATGGTCACCGCCGTCTTCAGTGCAGTTTCCTCCACTGTACTCTCGGCCGCTGCACTCTGTGCCGCAGCGCTCTGTCCCAAGCGGATGAGCTTCTTCGCTCCGATCACCGCCAGCGCAAGCACCAGTACCGCGACTGCTACGCCGACAAACATGCGCTTCCTGCGCTCCCGCTCTTTTCTTCTCTTTCTTCTATAATAACCGCTGCCGGGATAACTGCCCCCCGCTGCGGAGCTTCTGTTTTCCGATCTTCTGTCGCCTCTGCCCGCTCTGCTGCTCATTTTATCTTCTTTCTGTCCTTTACTCTGTCCGTCAAGTATACAGTATCATGAAGTATAACATAAACCATGAGAAAAAAAAGGCGTGTTTATGTTAAAATATGTTACGAAATCATTACCCTCCTGCGGCAAAAAAGAAAGGATTTCTACTATGATCGACCTGCACACTCACTCAACTGCCTCCGACGGAAGCCTCTCTCCCTCTCAGCTCGTCGCGCTGGCGGCAGAACAGGGGCTCTCGGCAATTGCGCTCACAGATCACGACACGGCAGATGGCATTTCTGAGGCGCTCTCCGCTGCTGCGAAATGCCGAATAGAGCTTATTCCCGGAATCGAGATGTCCTGTGTGTGGCGGGGCACAGAGATTCATCTTCTCGGCTACTTTTTGGATGCGGATCATAGCGCAATGCGCCGGGATCTCTCCTGGTTCCGTAAAAAACGTGAGGAGCGAAATGACACCATACTCGACAACCTGGCAGAGGACGGTATCGTTCTCTCCCGGGAGGAGCTCTGCTTCGAAAGGCCGGATACGGCTGTCACACGGGCGCACTTTGCGCGTCTTCTCGCGGAGAAGGGTTATGTCAAAACACCAAAAGAAGCCTTCTCCGACTATCTGGTCTACGGCGGCCGCTATGTCCCCACAAAGGATGAGATCACACCGGAGCTCGTCATGCGCTTTTTCCAGGCGCACGGCATATGGCCAAGTCTCGCGCATCCGGTTCAGTATCAGCTCTCTGAGGAAGCGCTCGGCGCACTGCTCTCTGAGCTCTGTCCGCTCGGATTGCGCGGACTGGAGGTCTGGCATTCTTCACAGGACAGCTATCAGAGTGCACGTCTGCTCGGCATCGCCCGGCTCCTTAAGCTTCTCCCCACCGGCGGTTCGGATTTCCATGGAGACAGCAAGCCGGATATCATGCTGGGACGCGGCTTTGGCTCTCTCCGCATACAGGAGCATGTGCTGGAAAATATGAAGACAGATCTCGCCGCAATGAGGCAGGGGATGTAGTGTTCAGGGCAGCGTACAGCCAAAAACATCATCACAGCACAAGCAGACCACAGGATAAGCTCCCGCGGTCTGCTGTATTTTATACTGTTTCAAAACTGCATGTTCAGGGCAGGATTCAGTCCTCCTCGCCCTTGAGCAGAGCGGCTCTCGCCTCAACTTCCTTCTTCTGCACATCGCCCGGGCACTGCTCGTAGCGGGAGAAGACATAGGAGAACTCTCCCAATCCGCCACTCATAGAGCGCAGATCCGTCCCATAGCCATAGAGCTCAGACACCGGAATATCCGCCTGAATGACCTGCTTGCCATGGTGATCGGACTCCATGCCGAGAACGCGTCCCCTTCTCCTGTTCAGATCGCCCATGACATCGCCGGTGCAGTTGTCCGGAACCCGGACCTTCAGAGAGACGATAGGCTCAAGCAGAACGGGATTTGCCTCCATAAAGCCTTTCTTAAATGCCAGCGTTGCCGCCATCTTGAATGCCATCTCAGAGGAATCCACCGGATGATAGGAGCCGTCCAGCAGAGTCGCCTTGACGCCGACCACAGGGTATGCCGCCAGCGGTCCCTTCACACAGCACTCCGCCACGCCCTTCTCAACTGCCGGGAAGTAGTTCTTCGGAACCGCGCCGCCGAACACCTTCTCCTCAAAGACATAAGGTACTGTCAGATCGTCTGCGGGCTCAAAGCTCATCTTGACATCTCCGAACTGACCGTGACCGCCCGACTGCTTCTTGTAGCGTCCGGGCGCCTCCACCTTTCTGCGTATGGTCTCGCGGAAGGCAAATTTCGGCTTTTCAAGCTCAATCTCCGCCTTGTAGCGGGACTGAAGCTTGCTGACTACGATATCCAGCTGCTGATCTCCGATGCCATAAAGCAGGGACTGATGATTCTCCGCATCTACCGTGGCCTTCAGAGTGAGATCTTCATCCATCAGCTTTGCGAGACCGGAAGCGATCTTATCCTCCTCGCCCTTGTTCTTTGCAATATAGGCCTTGTAGGTATACGGGGTAGAGATCTGCGGTCTGTGGTAGAGAATGGGCGCATTCTTCAGCGCGATCGTATCTCCGGTCTGTGTGACATTCAGCTTCGCCATGGCGCCGATATCTCCGGCCTTCAGCTCCGGGACCTCGATTGCTTCCTTGCCGCGCATCACATAGATCTTGCCCGACTTCTCCTCCGTCTCCTTTGCGACGTTATAGATATTGATATCCGGCTTCAGCACACCCGTGCAGACCTTCACCAGAGAGTACTTGCCGATAAAGGGATCCACAATGGTCTTGAAGACCTTTGCGGAGAGGTTCACATCCGACCTGTAATTTGCCACAAAGCGCTCCCCGCTCGTGACATCGACGCCCTCGTCCTGCTTCGCGTGGTCCGGGGACGGCAGATAGCGGACGATCGCATTCATCAGCGCGTTTGCGCCCTGTCCGCAGATCCCGGAGCCCATCATCACCGGAACCATGTCGCCGGTCGCAACCTGCTCACGCAGCGCAGAGGCGACCTCCTGCTCGGTGAAGCTGTCGCCGGAGAAGTAACGCTCCATGAACTCCTCGCTCGACTCGGCCACCGCCTCCATGAGCGCCTCTCTCGCAATCTTTAAGTTGTGCTCGGAGTAGTCCGGAATCTCTGCATCGACATATTCCGCGCTGTTCTCCTTGAAGCGGCGTCCCTTCATCTTCACGATGTTTACAAAGCCGACGAATTCCTCGTTCTCCCGGATTGGAAGCTGAAGCGGGGCCACCTTTTTGCCGAAGCGGCTCTCAAGCTTTAAGATCAGCTCTCGGTAGCTCGCCTTGTCATCGTCCATATTGGTGACAAAGATAATACGCGGCAGGCGGTACTGCTCGCAGAGCTCCCACGCCTTCACGGTTCCGGGCTCTATGCCTGCCTTGCAGTTCACGACAATGATCGCGGCATCTGCGGCGCTGACCGCCTCCTCAACCTCGCCCACAAAGTCAAAATAACCGGGCGTATCCAGAAGATTGATCTTGATCGGCCCGTTCTCCGCATCCGTGTACTCAAGAGGAAGCATGCTCGCACTGATGGAAAAGCCCCGCTTCTGCTCCTCCTTATCGAAATCACTGATTGTATTCCCCGCTGCAACAGTTCCCATCTTGGAGACTGCACCGCTGACATATGCCATAGCTTCAGCTACCGTCGTCTTGCCGGCACCTCCGTGGCCCAGAAGAACAACGTTTCGAATTTGTGAGGTTTCGTAAACTTTCATAATTAATGGTTCCTCCTGTCATAAAGTGTGTCCATTTCCGGGATCTGTCCCTTTCATGAGCAACTAGACAATATTTTACTAAAAAACGCCAAATAATACAAGCCAATCGGACATTTTTAACAAATAAAGCGCTCTTTTTTCCTCTGCCGCGGACCTGCGCATGAAAGAATTGACAGCGCCCGCTCCGCCTTCTAAAATAAATGAAATTACAGGAGCCGCAACGGAACTCAGAAGGGAGAGAAGCATGGCGTCTACCTACGGATTCATAGGGCTGGGGCTGATCGGAGGATCTATCGCAAAAGGACTCCGGAGCGCAGAGCCTGACTGCCGCATTCTGGCCTATATGCGGACGCGCGCGCGCCTCGAGCTCGCAAGAAGCGAAGGCATAGTGGACCTCGCGCTGAGTGGCATCGACGACGCCCTCGCGGAATGCGACATCATCTTCCTCTGCACTCCGGTGGAATACAATGAGAGCTACTTGAGCCGCCTGAAGCCGCTCCTGAAGCCCGGCGCCTTCATCACTGATGTGGGCAGCACAAAGAGCTCCATTCAGCGCACTGTGGAGCAGCTCTCCATGGAGCAGCTCTTCATCGGCGGACATCCCATGGCAGGCTCCGAAAAAAGCGGCTATGAGTACTCCGATCCCCTGCTTCTGGAAAATATTTTTTATCTGCTCTGCCCCACAGCCAATACACCTCCCGCCTTTACGGCGCGCATGGAGGCGCTCGTCCGCTCGCTCCGCGCCAATCCCTATGTCATCACCGCCGCAGAGCATGACCAGGCAGTCGCCACCATCAGCCACCTCCCGCACCTCGTCGCAGCGGCGCTCGTCAATCTGGTACAGGATACAGACAGCGAAAGGCACACCATGAAGCAGCTTGCCGCGGGCGGTTTCAAGGACATCACCCGCATTGCAAGCTCCTCTCCCGTCATGTGGCAGCAGATCTTCAGCTCAAACCGCGCGGCCGTATCCGCGGTGCTGCGCCAGTATATCAGCGCCATGGAAGCGATCGAACAGGCGCTCCTCACGGACGATATGAGCGCCATCCACGAGCTCTTCACCCGCTCGGGGAGCTTTCGGAGCCAGCTCGCGGACGAGCACGGTCTGATGAATGCCCAGTATTCCTTCTCCGTACATGTCGCAGACCGCCCCGGCGCGATCTCCATTATCTCCGCCATCCTCGCCGCGGGAGGAGTGAGCATAAAAAATATCGGCATCAACCACAACAGAGAGAGCGGCGACGGCGCACTGCGGATCGAGTTTTACGACGCGGACAGCTGTCTGAAGGCGGAGCATCTGGTGCAGAAATATAACTTTGTCATTGAGGCAAGAAAGTAAGGAGACAGTTATCATGCAGAATCACACGAGGGTAATGCTCCGCGGGGCCATGGAGCTGCCCGGCGACAAGTCCATATCGCACAGAGCCGTGATGCTCGGCTCCATCGCCAGGGGGCGCACCGAGATTCAGGGCTTTCTTCCGGGGGAGGACTGCCTCTCCACGATACGCTGCTTCCGCGCGATGGGCACGGAGATCACGCAGGAGGGCACGCGCGTCACCGTACAGGGAAGGGGGCTGCATGGTCTTAAGGCTCCCTCCGCTCCGCTCGACTGCGGAAACAGCGGGACAACCATGCGCCTTTTGAGCGGCATACTCGCAGCTCAGAGCTTCTCCTCTGTGCTGACCGGCGACAGTTCTTTAAGGACGCGCCCCATGGGCAGAATCATGCGTCCGCTCCGTGAGATGGGCGCAGAGATTCAGAGCCTCGCGGGTTCAGACACCGCGCCCCTCCGCATCTCCGGCGGCAGACTCTCCGGCATCCATTACCTCTCCCCCGTCGCCTCCGCGCAGCTGAAATCCGCCGTGCTGCTTGCGGGACTCTACGCAGACAGTCCGAGCTCCGTCACTGAGCCAAGCCTCTCGAGGGACCACAGCGAGCGTATGCTGCGGCACTTCGGGGCCAAACTTCACAGCAGCACAGACAGCGAGGGGCGCCCTGTCACCACCATTGAGCCCGCAGAGGCGCTCCATGCGGCGCAGATATCTGTCCCCGGAGATCTCTCCTCCGCAGCTTACTTCATCGCCGCGGCGCTCCTCCTCCCCGGCAGCGAGCTCCGCATCAACAAGGTCGGCGTGAACCCCACGCGAAGTGGAATTCTGGAGGTCGCAGAGGCGATGGGCGGCTCCATTGAAGTGCTGTCACACACAGATCATGACGCCGAGCCCACAGCAGATCTCCTGATCCGCGCCTCCCGCCTGCACGGCACTGAGATCGGAGGCGCACTCATCCCCCGCCTCATTGACGAGCTGCCAGTCATCGCGGCCATGGCCTGCCAAGCCGAGGGGCGTACCGTGATCCGGGACGCAGCAGAGCTGAAGCTAAAGGAATCCAACCGCATCCGCGTCATGACAGAGGAGCTTCAAAAGCTGGGCGCCGCGGTCACGGAGACCACAGACGGCATGATCATAGAGGGGGGACACCCACTGCACGGAGCGTCGATCGCTTCCCATAAGGACCACCGCATCGCAATGAGCTTTGCTGTGCTCTCGCTCATCGCGGACGGTCCGGTCCATATCTCCGATCCGGACTGCGTCAATATCTCCATGCCGGATTTTTATGAGCGGCTGCGGAGCGTATGCCGCTGACTGCAGCTCCAGGAAATGTGCCCTCTGCCTGCGCGCTGTTCTGCGGCGCACCCTCGCCTTTTGTCGGGAAATTTCCTGTAAAGTACAGAAAGTCCTTGCACTGCGGCAAATTTGCGCTATAATAAACAAGTATTCCTTTTCGGAACCGTAGCTCAGCCGGGATGAGCGTTCGCCTCACACGCGAAAGGTCACGAGTTCGATCCTCGTCGGTTCCACTTTTAACCGAACCTGAAAACAGGTTCGGTTTTTTTGTGTATTTCCAGACAGCTGTGTGCCTTCAGACAGCCGCTAAGACCAGTTTTTGACGGAATATCCGGAGGAGTATACCCAAAGCTCCCAAAATCTCCCAAAAAGTATACCTGGTACCATAGATTTTCCATGCCTGTCGGCTGTCGGGCTAAGCTGGTGCCAGAAAGCCTTGCAGCAACATCCACTATCACCTTCCTATCACGTCCACTACAGCTATAGCTGACTGTGGAATACCGACAAGGAGGTTATGCACATGAAAAAGCTAAGCTTTCAACGCATCCTTTATCTGATTAAAAGGAAGTAAAGACAGGAGTGCGGACAAGCTTTGATGGTCCGCACTCTTTTTTCATCGTTCAGCCTATATCGCCCTGCACTCTTTTCTTCAAATCTGAAATCTTTGTGAACTCATGGTATTAGGGTCCTTGCCGTGCTATAACATATATATCATTCACCGTTATGGAGCAGATTCACAGCCACACGCTTCCTTAACGTCAAGGAGGAGCAAGATGAAAGAAATCAAAGACCCCAAAAAGAACTGGCTGTACTACTATCTCATCGTCATGCTGATTATGCTGGTGGTAAACGCAATCGTCGTACCTCATATTCAGTCCGCCTCGATCAAAGAGGTCTCCTACAATGTTTTTATGGATCTGACCGAGCAGAAAAAAATCAATCAGGTACAGATTGACAGCAACCAGATCCTCTTTACGGAGTCAGGAAGCGACAGTGTCTACAAGACCGGCCTCGTCAACGATCCGGATCTGACACAGCGTCTCTACGACGCAGGAGTTGATTTCCGCACCGATATTCAGAAGGTCAGCACGCCGCTGGAGCGCTTTCTCTGGAGCTGGGTGTTCCCCATCCTCATCTTCTACGCGCTCGGTCAGTGGATGAGCCGCAAGCTGATGAGCCGCATGGGCGGCGGAAGTAATTCCATGATGTTTGGCATGGGGAAATCCAATGCCAAGATTTATGTTCACTCCACAGAGGGCATACGCTTTGATGATGTGGCAGGTGAGGACGAGGCAAAGGAAAGCCTTCAGGAGATTATCCAGTACCTGAAAGACCCCGCGCAGTACACTGCGATTGGCGCTCAGATGCCGAAGGGCATACTGCTGGTCGGCCCTCCCGGAACCGGAAAGACCATGCTGGCAAAGGCCGTCGCCGGTGAGAGCAATGTCCCATTCTTCTCTATCTCCGGCTCCGAGTTTGTGGAGATGTTTGTCGGCATGGGCGCCTCAAAGGTGCGGGATCTCTTCACACAGGCGAAGGAGAAGGCTCCCTGCATAGTCTTTATTGATGAGATCGATGCGATCGGTCAGAAACGAAGCTCCGGCTCCTTCGGAGGAAATGATGAGCGCGAGCAGACGCTGAACCAGCTGCTCACCGAAATGGATGGCTTTGAAGGAAATACAGGCGTCATCATTCTCGCCGCGACCAACCGGCCGGAATCTCTGGATCCCGCACTGCTGCGTCCCGGCCGCTTCGACCGCCGCATCCCTGTGGAGCTTCCGGATCTGAAGGGCCGCGAGGAGATCCTCAAGGTTCACGCAAAGAAAATCCGCCTGAGCGACAATGTGAACCTTCACACCATCGCCCGTATGGCAAGCGGCGCCTCCGGCGCCGAGCTGGCAAATATTATCAATGAAGCTGCGCTTCGTGCGGTTCGCGCCGGAAGAAAGGTTGCAAATCAATCCGACTTAGAGGAGAGCGTTGAGACTGTCATCGCCGGGTATCAGAAGAAAAATGCGGTACTGACCGACAAGGAAAAATGCACAGTCGCCTACCACGAGATCGGTCATGCGCTGGTCGCTGCGATGCAGTCCAATTCCGCACCGGTTCAGAAGATCACCATCATCCCCCGCACCTCCGGCGCACTCGGCTACACGCTTCAGGTTGAGGAACAGGACAAATACCTGCTCTCTAAGGAAGAGATACTGAACAAGATCTGTACCCTCACAGCCGGCCGCGCAGCGGAGGAGGTCGCCTTCGGCGTCATCACCACCGGGGCCTCCAACGATATTGAGCAGGCAACCAAGCTGGCCCGCGCCATGATCACCCAGTACGGCATGGACGATGATTTCGGCATGGTGCAGCTGTCTCAGCGAAACAGCCGCTACCTGGGCGATGAGGCCAGCACCACCTGCGCATCCAAGACGCTCGAGGACATTGACCGCCGCGTCATCGCCCTCATTAAGAAACAGCACGACCATGCAATCTCACTCCTTGAGAAAAACAGAGACAAGCTGAATGAGCTCTCTCAGTTCCTCTACGAAAAGGAGACCATCACCGGCGAGCAGTTTATGGAAATTCTGAATCGTCCCTCCGCCTACGCAAACCTCGCAGAGGGCGAGACACTCGCAGGCGCTCCCGCCTCCGCTCCGCTGGAGGTCGAGAGTGACGGCATACAGGGGATATAAGCATCATCCAGCTATACGCGCGTACCCTCTATTTTTGATTGAGAACCTGTTCCAGCCCTTCCATCCTCAGGTTCAGCACCAGCTCCTCCGGAAATCGTGCAGTCTCCATGAGCTCGATGCTTCGCGCAAAGTTTCCTATATAGCTGCAGTGATGCGCATCTGTTCCGCAGAGAACCGGGCAGCCGAAGCGCTCACAGAAAGACAGCATGGTGAGCAGGTTTTCACGGACTCCCGTTCGCACAGAAGCCGGATCCAATGAGGACTCGTTCAGTTCCAGCGCCACACCGTGACGCAACGCCTGCTTCACCAGCTCCTCATAATCCAGAGGATAGGCAGAATCATCCGGATGCCCGATAATCTTCACACAGGGATTCTTCATCGCCCCCAGATAGGCGCGCATATTCTGTCCGACATCTCCCGGCTTCAGGCACCAGCTGTGCAGGCTTGCAATGATGTAATCCACTCTGGACATCGTCTTTTCACCGATATCCAGTCTGCCCTCAAAGTCACAGATATTTGCCTCGATTCCACAGCATACCTTCATCCCCCGGTACTCTCTCGGCAGTACGCGGAAGTGCTGGAAATACAGCTCCGATGGTCCGCCCTCGATTGCCGGGCCGTGGTCAGAAAATCCATAGGCCCTGAGCCCCAATTCATACGCATACTGAATATTCTCCTGAATGGTGCTGTATGCGTGGCCACTGGCAATGGTATGCGTGTGCAGATCAAAGAGCGGCTTCATAGCACCTCCAGCGTCCCGATTCCGATATTTCTCCTGCTTTCCGCGTCAAAGAGCAGAATCTTATCTCCGGTAAACGAAAGCGCCACCTCCTGATCCACGCTGTAATCCACGCTTCCGAACGCGACGACAGAGATCAGCTTCTCTCCAAGCCTGAGCTTCACCGTTGTCTCCATGCCCGTGGGCAGGGTCGTGTAGACCTTTGCTCTCAGCGCTCCCTGATCGGAAATTTCTATGTGTTCCGGACGCACCCCCAGTATCACCTGCTCGCCGCAGGGCTGCAGCTCTGTCTCCGCATGAAAGCGCAGCTGCTTCCCGCAGCATTCCATGATGCCGCAGTCTGCACTCTCCCTCCGAATCGGGAGCTGAATGAGATTGATCGAAGGATTCCCCATGAAATCCGCGACAAAAATATTTTGAGGACGATTATAGATCTCAAAGGGTGGTGCGTACTGCTGCAGCACGCCGCCCTCGATCAAACAAACCTTTGTCGACAGCGTCATGGCCTCCAGCTGATCGTGCGTAACATAAATAAAAGTGGAATTGGTGTCGATATGCAGACGCTTCAGCTCTGTCCGCATGTCACCGCGAAGCTTTGCATCCAGATTGGACAGCGGCTCATCCATGAAGAGCACACGGGGTTTCGGCGCCAACGTTCGGGCGATCGCTACTCTCTGCTGCTGTCCGCCCGAGAGCTCTGCCGGATAACGGGAAGCAAACTCCTCTATTTTCAGCATGACCAGAAGCTCCCTGATGCGCTCGTCTATTCTGTCTCTGCTCCACTTCAGGTTCTCCAGTCCAAAGGCGATATTCTTATAGACTGTCATATGCGGCCACAGGGCATAGTTCTGAAATAAAAAACCGATATCGCGCTTATCCGGAGGAAGGTTGATGCCTCGCTCCGCATCAAACACCGGAACACCGTCTATCGTGATGGTTCCGGAGCTCGGCGTCTCCAGGCCGGCGATCATGCGGAGCGTCGTCGTCTTTCCGCAGCCCGATGGACCCAGCAGCGTAATAAATGCTCTGTCCTCAATCTCCATATTGAGTTCCTTCACTGCGACAAATCCGTCTCCGAATTTTTTTGTAACGTTTTTTAAGATGATCTCTGACATATCAGTTGCCCCCTATTCCTTTGTCTATCGAAGCGCCGGTGATTTTATTAACTGTAAAGTTGATGATCAGCACCAATATGATGATCAGAAGATTGATCGCATTTCCATACTGACTCGCCCCTTTCTCGCTGTACGCCATCAGGATGGTGGTGAGTGTCTGTGTCTTCGCGCTGGCCAGCATTACAAAGAGCGAGAGCTCTCTCATGCAGGAGACAAATGGGAGGAGAAAACCGGAGATAATACTTGCCTTCTGAATCGGGATAATGATTTTCAGCATGCGCTTTGACCACGGCACCCCGTACACCATTGCTGCCTCTTCGATCTCAGGGGACAGCTGCAGCATGGAATTAATTCCCGCCCTGGAGGCAAAGGGAAGATACTTCACCGTGCCCACAATAATGAGAATCAGCAGGGAGTTTGCCAAAAATGAGACGTTGGTTGAAATCGCAAGATAGATGGCGCTGAACGCCATGGAAGGAATCAGATATGGAAAAAAGGACAGTCCGCTGACATAATTCGCAAGTCTGCTCCCCCTTCTGCGCACAACCGCATAGCCGATGATGATACCGCAGCCCCCGGCAAGCAGTGCACAGATTGTCGAGAGCAGCAGAGAATTCTGCGCCGCCTTCCACACAAGCTTTTCCCTCAGGATTCCGGCGGTTCCTGCCGCGAGAGTGGAGACGCTCCCCTCCGCCCCAATCCAGTAGTTGAGCGTCATATTGGAGAGAGAATAATCTCCCGCCCTGATAATAAGCGACTCTAGGGCAAAGGAAATCAGCGGTGCAATACAGACAAACACCATGAGAATTTCTAACACCGCCGCAATCACATAGCGCCCTGATTTCAGATCTACCAGAGATATCTGAGAGGACTTTCCGGTGACAGTTGTGTAGGACTGGCGTTTTCCTGTCATCAGGTTATTGATGAGCAGCACCAGAGAGCCGCTCGCCACCATGAACATTGCGATGATATATGCTTGTCCGATCGCGCTGGTCTGCATCATCTTCATCTTTGTTGTCAACACAAAAAAATTGACCGGAGAACCGAGATAGACTGGTACCGCATAGGAGCCCATGACACTCGCGAACACCAATAGAAAGGTGGAAAGAATCGCTGGCTTTACAATGGGCAGGGTGATGCAGCGGAAGATGCGGTTTCTCGGCGTCTTCAGCACCGTCGCCGCCTCCTCCAGATTGGCATCCATATTGCGGAGAATTCCACCAATGAAAATATAGGCGAAGGGCGCGTAGTGCAGTCCGCTCACAATCACAAGCGGAAACAATCCATAAACAAACCACTCCGGCGCGCACCAGCCTGTCAGGGAGTAGACAAACCCTTTTACGCCCGTTCCGACATTCGGATTCTGGAACATATTGATCCAGAACAGTGCGAGCGTCCATGAAGGGAGAATGTACGGAAATACAAAGGCACTCGAGATGAAGGGCTTTCCCTTCATATTGCTTCTCGTGATGAGCCACGCCACACTGCCGCCAAAGGCAAGTGCGAACACAGATGAGAGCAGCGAATATAAAAGAGAATTGTACATGGGGCGGTAGAAGTTTATCAGGCTGTACTTATTTTCTGATGTAAAAAGTAGCTTCTGCCAGCTCCTTATATTCAGCATGCCCCGCTTCAGATCCGAAAATATCGCAACATCTGTCGCATGTGCGATAAAGCTGTGCCTGATCAGCTCAATCAGCGGATACAATGTGAGCAGAGTCAGGACGAATGCAAAGAAAACCAGAATAATATTGGCCGGTTTTGAAAAAAAGGCGCTGATGCGATGAGACTTGTTCTTCATTCTCTCTCCTTATAAAAACGGACAAGCTGACAGGTCTGGTTCACCGCAGCTTGTCCGTAAAAGCTCTGATTAATGATTGGCTGCTGCAAAGGTGATGAAATCAAGCACTCCCTCTGCGTAGGCCTTCTGTAAATGCTGCGGATCCTCAATCACCAGGCACTTCTTCCAGAACTCCAGCTCCCGGTCTCCCTCGAGCGACATCACTTTACTGTTGCCCGAATATGTTCCGATATCCGTGGCCTTTGTCTGGAAGGCTGATTGAAAGCCCTCCTCAGACATCATGAAATAAATGAACAGCTTCGCTGTGTAGGGCCGGTCCGTGCTGCGTATCATCTGCAAATATACGGGATACATGAAACCGCTGAAGGGCAACGGCTGTGTATCCTCATACGCAGATACGGTCAGATTTTCCTGCAATACACTGTCATCTCTCAGCTTAGAGTAGACAATCAGCGCCATATTTCCACCGTTTCCGTTGGAGATATTGGTGGCAATGTCACCGTCTCCGGTTCCATAGCTTACATTGGGGAGAAAGCTCTTGATGAACTGATAGCCCGCATTCGGACAATCCTCGTCCAGCTTCAACTCTGTTCCATAGTGCTCCTGATAGGCAGCCGCCAGCTTTTCGGCCCAGTCGTCTCTCGTCAACATTGCAAAAAAGTTCTTATTAATCGACTCCTTGCTGAGATCCTTCATGAAGACTTTGCCCTTATAGCTATCCTCCGTGAGCTCCCACACATTGGTGACCGGTGCAGCTCCGTCCGTATGGTTATAGATAAAGAGCTTATTATAGTAGTAGCAAACCAGCGGATCCTGCTCTTCCTGATGAATATCCTCCTTCAGGAATGGCGGCACATAGTTTGTGAGATAATCATAATTGCGCAGCTGAGTTTGCATGAGGTAGGCGTCCTGTAAAAATGCGACATCTGCGGAATCCGTGACCTTTGCTTCCAGCTCGGTAGTGAGCTTGGTGTACATATCCTGTCCGCTCTCATGATAAAAATCGCCCTCTATACCATATGTCTTGGTAAAAGCATCCAGCATTTTTTCGACTCGGCTCGTCGACGCATAGACCGTGAATCTTCCGGCTCCCTGCGCGGTTGCCTCTGCCTGAGCGGCAGCAACCAGCTCTTCCAGCGTCATCTCCTCCTCAGTGTCCTGCACGACAGCAGTGCTCTCCTCTGTTTTCGCCATCTCTGCCGTGCCGGAGCTCCCGCATGCGGAGAGCGATATCGCCATCATTCCTGTCAGTGTCAGACTGAGCCAAAGCTTTCTCTTCATTTTTTCCTCCCTGTTTTTTTACTTCAATGACTTTCATGACCTGTGAACCTGCTGTTCTGTCTGAATTATAAAAGAAAGAGGCCCTGTTCCGCCTCAACGGCATTGACCTCTTTCTTAAATCCTTTGACATTTCAGAACAAATGTCCTTTTTCATTCTGATATTCAGTGGGTGTAACTCCCATAATGCGCTTAAAGAGCTGTGAAAAATAATTGCTGTCGACGATGCCAACCTGTGCAGCGACCTCACTGATTCTCAGATCAAAATTCGCGAGCATTCCCGCTGCAATGTGTATCCTGTAATTCACCAGATACTGACTGAAGGTGTATCCGGTTTCTTTCTTAAAGATGCGGCAAAAGTAGGCAGCACTGATATTCAGATGCTCTGCCATCCGTACACTGGATATCTCTTCCGCATAGTGTTCTCTCACATAGCTCACAGCCTCCCGCACAAGGCTGTTCTTCACACCGAGCTCCCGCTCTGAGAGGAGCAGCTGCTTCTCCTCCTCTCTGTTCAGAAAATGCAGCTTCAGGCGTGCCTTCTGTATGCTCGTCTCAAGATCCTCTCTGTGAAACGGCTTTAAGAGATAATCAATCACATCAAGCTTGATCGCCTGATATACATAGGTGAAGTTCTGATGCGAGGTCAGAAAAATATATTCTGCCTCAACCTGCCTGATTTTCAGCTGCCTCACCATATCGATGCCGCTCATCATCGGCATCTCAATATCCGCAATCACAAGCTGCGGCCGCAGCTTCTCTATCACCTCGACCCCCCGCATGCCATTCTCCGCCTCTCCTACAATTTCACAGCCCCATGCGGCCCAGTCAATTTCATTCCTCAGCCCTTTTCTTACATAGTATTCATCCTCCACAACAACAATCTTCATTCTTTCTCTCACAGCTCAGGCTCCGTTTCTGTTGGAATGCGGATAGATGCCACCAGTCCGTTCTCATTTTTCAGCGACAGTCCATAATTCTTTCCATAAGTCAGCTGAATGCGTCGATGCAGGTTATAGAGTCCCAGATGAGAGCTGAAATTCTCTGGCTTTGAGAGATTGTCCTGAATGCGCTTCAGTAATGGCGGATTAATACCTTCTCCGTTGTCCCTGCATTCCAGACATATCTGATCTCCTTCTTTCCGTACACGGATAAGAAGCTTCAGCACATCTCGATTTTCTCGCCCGTATTTCAGCGCATTCTCCAACAGTGGCTGAAGCAGGAGCTTCAAAATCATGTAGTCCTCCAGAGCTCCATCCATCTGAATTTCATAGGTAAAAGCCTCCTGAAAACGTATCCTGATAATATCCAGATACGTCTTTATATAGTGCATATCCTCTGCCAAGCTCACCTTTTCGTTGGGACTGTGCGTATTATAGCGCAGCAGATCGGACAGCGAGATAATCATGCTCTCAGCAAGCTCAGGTGAGCTTCTGCACATATAGTGAATATTATCCAGGGTGTTGAACAGAAAATGGGCGGTAAACTGCTTTCCCAGCTGTTTTACCTGTTCGTCTGCAACAACCTGTGCAAGCGCTTCATTATCTGCCATCTGCTTTTTCAGACTGGAAAGCATGCTATTGTAACTTTCGCCTATACTCTGAAGTTCTGTACTGCTGTGAATATTTACCGTGCGGCTCAGATCTCCGTCACAGGCGGCGTGGAGTGCATCCTGAAGCACCAGTATATCCTCAGAAAAGGCAGCGGCAAGCTGTTTTGAGCTGATACGGCTGAAAATCAGTATGAGTATCAGAATCAACAGGATAAAAAAAACGATGATTCCCATCAAAAATGCAGCATGGGTCAGATTCCATATGGCGTACAGCCGCAAATCGCCATGCATCAGATCGCTTGAAACTACATAGTATATCCCATCCCTGGCTATGCAAAAGCCTTTTTTCTCCAGCAGCTCCTCTCTCAGCTGATGAATCGCATTGAGCAGTTTATTGGAATCCGGCGAAAGCGCCCATCCGTCAGTATCCGTCAGCACTATCCTGATTGCCTCCTCAGAGCAGAGCCGACTGAACTCCTTTTCCTTGATATGAAGCACAGCAAAGCCCGAAATGTGTTCTCCGTCATAGATGGGCTTTGCCATGATCAGGGAACGTTTTTCTCCCTTCAGAATCGAAATCTGGAGTGCAGAACTGTCATATGCCGCAGGAGACAGCTTCCACTGCCGGGAGAATGCACTCTGCTCTTCCTCAGAGATGTAACCCTCACTGCTGATGTAGGGCCGTCCTTCTGAATCCAGCAGGTACAGGTCGGCAGCCAGCCCCTGCTGAAATACGGTTTCATAATAATCATCCAGTATGATATGCTGCCATGTGCTGGAGATCCTGTTTATTTCTCTCTCCTCCACGGCAGCGACCCGCTCCAGTAATCCCTGATATTCGGCCAATATTTCTGCGCTTCGTTTCCGTACAGACGCATTAACCTGATGACTCCTCCGAACTCCCCAGCTCAGCACGACAGCCGCCACAAGACAAATCCCTGCAACGACCAGCTGCAGGGTTCTCTGAAGTGTGTGACGCAGCAACATGCTTCTCAAATTATCCGCAAATGATTTGACTTCCGTACAATCAGACGGCTTCAAGCCCTCTCCTTTTGCTGATGTGTGATAAAGAAGTAGTAGAAGTGTAAAAAATTTTGCCGTTCCTATCCGGCGTTTGCGCATTGCGCCGGATAGGTCGGGCGGTCATTCGGGCAGGTCTACCTTGCCAACGAAAGAGTAATAAATATCAATGTCCTGTCTGCGTGTGCCGTTCTCGTCATAGCTGCACTCATGCACAACGATTTTCTCCACAAACTCACGCAAAAGGGTAGGGGTAAGTTCTTCAAAGCTGGTGTACTTGCGGACAACATTCATAAACTTTTCTGCGTTTACCGTGGCTTCCTGCGCTTTGGAAAGCTCTGCCCGGATAGCGGCGGCTCTCTCTTTCAGTTCTTTCTGCTCGGCTTCATAGTCTGCCGACAGCTCCGTGAAACGCTCGTCTGAAATGCGCCCGGTCACGCTGTCCTCATACAGCCGCTTGAAGATAGCGGATAACTCGCTGATACGCTTCTCGGCGGCTTCCAGCTCCTTTTTCCTTGCGGCGTTCCTGCGCTTGCCCCCGTCCTCGTTCTGCTCGATCAGCAGCTTCATAAACCGGGCTTCGTGCTTCGCTGCATAGCTGGTGACTTTCCGCAGATTGTCGGTCACTCCGGCGGTCAACAGGTCGGTGCGGATAAAGTGCGCCGTACAGTCACGGGTACGCTTCTTGTAGCTCCCGCAGATATAACAATCCTGCTTGCGGGTGGCGTTCTGGTAACGCTGCTGGTAAAGGACGCTGCCGCAGTCGGCACAAAAGAGTATGCCGGAGAATAAGCCCACTTCATCATAGCGGTTCGGGCGTTTGCGCTGCTTGCGTAACTCCTGCACACGCTCCCACATCTGGGTGTCAATGATAGGCTCATGGTGGTTCTCGAAAATCGCCTGTTTCTCAATGGGGTTCTCTACGCTGTGCTTGGTCTTGTAGGACGGCTTCTCCGTCTTGAAGTTTACCAGACAGCCCGTGTACTCCCTGTTTTCAAGGATATGTACCACGGTATTGGTCGCCCACTTGCACTCATAGCCGGGGTGGTAGCGGCGGGTGCTTCCCGTCCGACGGTATTCCAGCGTTCCCGGCGTGGGGATCTCCTGCTCTGTGAGCATACGGGCTATCTTGGTCGGCCCGTTCCCGGCAAGGCACAAGCTGTAAATCTGCCGCACAACAGGGGCGGCTTCCCCGTCAATGATAAAATTTTCGTCCTCGTCCATAAAGTAGCCGTATACGGGTTTGCTCGTGACGGGCTTCCCGCTCATACCCTTAGACCGTTTTACTGCTTTGATTTTCTTGCTCGTATCTCTCACCAGCCATTCGTTAAAAATGTTCCGCAGAGGGGCAAAATCATTGTCGCCCTGTGCGCTGTCCACTCCGTCATTGATAGCGATAAAGCGGACGCCTTTCTGTGGGAAAATCATTTCCGTATACATTCCCACTTGCAGATAGTTTCGCCCTAACCGTGACATATCCTTGACGATAACGGTGCCGACTTTTCCGGCTTCAATGTCCGCAAGCATGGCTTGAAAACCGGGTCTTTGGAAGTTCGCCCCAGAATAACCGTCATCTGTGTACCATTGCAGATTGGAAAAGCCGTTCTGCTTCGCATAGGTTTCAAGAATACGCTTCTGGTTTGAAATAGAATTGCTCTCACCTTGCAGCTCGTCCTCGTGGGATAATCTCGGATAAAGGGCGGTAATAAGGTTTCGGGTGGTCTGTCTTAACATAGTGTCCTCCATTTCCGACAGCCAGCCCCACTATTCCGTATGACTATCATACCACACGCCGGGGCTGGCTGTACAGTCCTTTCTGCTTCTTTACGTCCCGTCAAATTGCCGATTTTTGTGTAGCAGCTTCCGCTTCCAGCACTTTCAGCATTTTATCGGCGGCGGTGGCGGTGGTGTCCTGCTTGAAATAGCCGGAAACGACAAGGACAGAATTACCTATGCGGATTTCCGTCACGCAATCCGGGCGGCGGGTGCTGCGGTCATTCTTTGGGGTGTTGGTCATAGGCGGCTCTCCTTTCTGTTCATCAGCTTTTTCAGTTGTCCCATTTTCTCCTGCGCCGTGGCTTTTCGGAAGTTGCTCCCGGTAAAGCGGACAGGAGAACACATTTCAATCAGACGGTCATAAATGCGGGCGTGGGCGGTGTCCTCCGGGTGCTGCAAGTCCTCCAGCGTGAGATTAGTCGTGACGATCAGCGGCCTGCCGCTGCGGTAACGGCTGTCAATCACGTTGTAGACCTGCTCTAAGCCGTATTCCGTTCCCCGTTCCATTCCAAAATCGTCAAGGATAAGCAGCGGGAAGCTGCAAAGTCGGGAGATATATTCATTCCTGCCCTCAAAGCTGGCGGCAAGGTCACCCAATATCAATGCAAAGTTTGTCATGCACACGGGGATTTCACGCTCCATAAGGGCATTTGCGATACAGCCCGCAAAATAGCTCTTGCCTGTGCCAACGCCGCCCCATAGCAGATAGCCAATGTTGCGCTCTTTCATGGTTTCCCAGTTCTCCACATAGAAATGGGCGTGTTCCATTTGCGGGCACTTGCCGTTGTCGTTCTCAAACGTCCAGCCCTGCATAGCCGGGTCTGTAAAGCCCCGCCGCTTCAACCGCTCGACAGTTTCAAGGTGACTGCGCTGTTTCTCTGCGGCTTCCCGTTCCTCACGCTCTGCCCGCTGGCAGTCACATTCTGCCGGGTGGCGGTCACGCCCCAGCCATGCGGCGGTTTCTTTGGGGAAATAGCCCTCTTTGGGCTTGTGGCACTTCCCGCAGTATAAAAGCCCGTCCTCGCCGGTGTAGTCCTCCGGCTCCGGCGTGGTGTCGGTCATATTCAAAATCATTTCATCAAATCCATTCGTCATAAGCTCTCGCCCTCCTTACAGGTATAATCGGGTATGCCCTTTTTCGGGGCTTTCTTGGCTGCGTCCTCCTGCGCCCACTTGAAAATCGTGGCTGCATGGCTCTTGTATTTCCTCCCGCTGGAAGCGATATGGCAGGATAGGCGGTCAATGTAATACTCCCACTTGCCGGGAAGCTCTGTTTTCAGCCCGTCAAGCTCCGTATCGGAAAGAATGACATTGTGGTATCTGCCATAGGCGGCGGGGGCGGGGTGTCCCGTTTCTAACTCTCTCTCTTTTTCTATTTCTATATCTATCTCTTTCTCTATCTCTATCTCTGGTGGACAAATGTCCGCTCGATATGGTGGACATTTGTCCGCCCCTGTCTGCGGCAGGGCTTTTTGTTCCTGCAAAGCCAGCCGCGCCCTGCGCTTGCGCTCCCCCTCGGTAGAGGACTGGCCGATTAAAAGCTCAATGTTGCTCATGTAGAGTGCGCCGCTTGGCAAAGGCTCCACAAGCCCCAGCTTCATAAAGATTTTCAAAGCTCTCTCTACGGTACCTACCTGCTGGCGGGTAATGGTCGCAATCATCTGGGCGGTGTAGGGGATATTCTCGTCAAGCTGCAATTTCCCGCCGTTTTTCAGCGATTTCAAGTACAGCTTCAAGAGAATGTTGGAATAGATAACGCCGTCCTGCATACTTTCCAGCAGAACGATTGCATCATCGTCAAAATAGCTCTCTTTCAGCTTGAGGTAGTAATATTTGCGGTTATCTGCCATAGGCTGCGTCCTCCTTTTTCCAGCGTTTGGAATAATAGCGAGGGCATAGTATGATAACCGCCCGGAAGCTCTGTTTGCAGTCACGGGTGCAGCCCCGGCATAGGTCGTTGTAAGTGATACGGTTGCGGTGGTTGAGGAAGAAAGACCATTCCAGCCGCCGCTTCTTGCTCATTCTCGGCAATGGTAAGCTCCTTTCTGCCGTTCCTATCGGTGTAGCGGGATAGGGGGCATTTTCTGTATGTTCTCGGTATCATTTTCGGGCTTTTTCTGCCCTGTAAGCCCCGTTTGGAAGTCGGGGAGTATTGCGGTAAGGGTTCATATCATACCTGTATTTTTGTAGGGTTTCGGTATCATTTCGGGGCGGTCTTTAACGCTCCTGTTCACGCTTTTTCTGCTGGCTCGGTGCGCCCCTTAAAATCTGGTCGATATTGCGTCTGACTGTCTGAAGCTCCTGCGCCCGCTGGCGTTTCTCCCGGTAGTCGTTATATCCGGCGTTCTTCTGGACGGTAAGCTGCTCAATCTCCCTTTGCAGGGCTTTGCTGGCTGGCAGCTTGGTTATTCCATGCTCCCGGAAATAACGGGCGGCTGTGTCCGCTATGATAAAATCGCTTTCGTGCTGTTCCCGGTAGGCTCTCCGGGCTTTCTCCGATTTCTGCGCTTTCAGACCGTCACGGGCGGGCTTCGTGCCGATATAGCCCAAAAGGTTGCGCTGCAATTCCTTTTTCTCCCGGATAGCGGCTTCCAGCCCTTTCAGTCCGGCAAGGCTCTCCTGCGTGGCGGTGTTGGCTGCGGAAATGGCAGCGTCCAGCTCGTCCGGGGAAGAAAAGCCATACTGCTGGTAGAGCATGAGGGTAGCCGACATCTGTTTGAGGTTGTGCATGGTCGCCCACTTCTCATAGCCCCGTCCTTTCCCCTCGGCTCGCTTGGCGGCTATGTCTACCATGCGCTGTACAGCGTCATTGTTCGGGGCGTTTTTCGCTTCTTTTTTCGTCCGTAAGCGGTCTTTGATACTGCCGGGGTATTCCGCTATGGCTGCGGGTTTTTCGGCGGCTCTGGCGGCGTTCTGCTCCAAAACGGAGAGGACAGCAGCCCGGTCAAAATCGTCCCCCAGCTTCCGGGCGGTAATTGGCTTCGTCCTGTCCGGCGTGAGGTAACTTAGCCGCCCCCGGCTCTCCTTGACGGTCACACCATGCCGGAGAAGCAGGGCGGCAAACTCATCAAAGCCGGAAGCAGCGGCAAGGGCTTCCCGGATAGTCCGGCGCAGCTTCGCCTTATCCGTTTCAAACTTGGTCTGCCGGGGCGCGATACCGTCCGCAGCAATAGGGGCGTTGGCTCTGTCAAGGGCAGCCTGTCCTTTCTTCTGCGCCCAATACTCACGCTCGGTAATGCGTTCTTTGCTGCCGTTCAAAAGGTCTATCTGGTAAAGCCCCTCGCTGTGGCACATCTCCATGACTTCGGCTTTCAGATAGTTCATAGCTGCGTCCGTACAGCGGTGCTTGCAGCCTGCTTTCCTGTCCGCTGGCCTGTCCATGTGGGGCAGCATGGGAACCTCCGCAATCCGCAGACTGTTAATGACGATATGCACATGGATATTTTCGGTGTGGCTGTGTCCGTCCGGGTGGGTGCAGACAAGGGCCTGGTGTCCGGGGAAATGCTCGGCGCAGAACTTCTCGCCCAGCTCCTGCGCCCGATCAACGGTCAAGCCGTTGTCCGGGCCGTCCCGTGGGTCAAAGCTGATGATGTAGTGGTGGCTCTTTACGTCCTCCCGTTTCTGGTTCTTGCCGTAGCGGAGATTGGAGCGCATACAGGCAACGGCAAAATCCTCCCCGCCACAATTCAGAGAGGATATGCGGTAGTCTACCCTCGGTATGAGCCGCCCGTCTGCGTCAAGGGTGGGCTTCATGGTAAACTCGTCATGCTCGAATGTGAGGTATTTTTCAGCGTCCCCGTAGTTGGCATTTTTAGAGCTGATATGTTTGAGTATCGCCAACGGCTTCACCTACTTTCTGCAAGACTTCAAACTTCAAGGCGGCAAGGTCGGCGGCGGCTCCCCGCACTTCCTTTTCCAGCCCCCGGTAGGGGCTTCCGTATTCGTTCAGGCTCCGGGCAATCTGGTTTAAGTTGCCGCCGATTTTCCCGTACTCTGCCGTGAGCTTGGAGAGGGCGGCAAGCAGCCCGTCATTGACCGGGGAAACGGTGACAATGGGGCGTATGGTCGCTTTCCGTATGGCTTGCCGGATAAACTCGGACTGGCTGATTTCATAAGCCGCCAGCCGCCCGGTGAAGTCGGCGTATTCTTCATCGGTCATGCGGGTCTTTACCACATGACGGCGGTGGGGCGTATTGTATTTCTTTCGCATGGTCTGTGACCTCCTTTCTCGCCCGACAGGGCGCATAGCAGGGTTTGGGGAAGGCACTCCCCAACAAGATTCCCGCAGGGGCAAAAATAAGCGGAGAGCGAATTTTGGCACCTCGGTAGAATCTTGCTCTGAAAAACTCCGGCGTTCCCCGGCTCCCGTCCTTTCCGCTAACAAAACGTTTCAAAAGGGCTTTGCTACCCGCTATTCCGGCTTATCTTGAAAATTTTCCTTTCACTACCTACAACACCACGCAAAGCAAAATGGACGGAGATTTTTAGAATTTCCCCTCTATTCCCTACAACACCACGCAAGCCGGAATAGGCGGACAATGGCAGTATTTTTTTCTTTGATACCCTCTACGGATAAGTAAGGGATTTTGCCAACTGCGGCGGCTATTTTCCCTTTTGTTTTTTCATACTGGGGATTTTCAAAAATGCCAAACAGGAACGAAAAAAAGCAGCAAATCTGTTGAATAGATTTACTGCTTTCTGGTTGCCGGCGAAGCGGCGGTTATTCAGTTGTAGGCGGTAGGGCTATCTCCCAAAGCGGAACTTGAAAATAGCTGTGAGAAGCGTCTGGGTGATGTAGTCCTCTGTATCTTGGTCTACCCGTCCATTCACACGGGCGGCACATTGTATGCGGCGGCGGTAATACTGCAATACAGTTCCCACCGCTTCCGGCTCCCCGCTGGCGGCTTGGACGATTGTTTCATAGGGGAGAAGCCTATTATTTCTCATATGCCATTCCCTCCATTTCCGCTTGGAGCTGCCGTAGGGCTTTTCGGATATGGTAGCCCGCTGTGCTGCGGCTGCGCCCGTACTGTCTGCCAATTTCGTGCTGTGGAATACGCTTGAAAAAGGACAGGTAAATCATTTCCCGCTCCCGTTCGTCCAGCCGTGACAGGGCTTCCGCAAGTAAACCGCTGCTGAAAATGACCGTATCGCCGCAAAGGGTAAGTATGTATTCCTCGTCCGGCTCCGGGGCTTGGAAATATTCATCTGTCGTGCCTAAAGGGTAGTGCTTTTCGTCTGTGAGGTATTCAAGGGATATTTCTCTTTTGTGCTTCCTGCTCCGTGTCCTCGCTGCGTTGATCGTTGCATTTCGGATAACGACTTTGCAAAAGGCATGGAAAGTGTACTCGATATGTTCCCGATATTCTTCTGTACAGGTCATGGAAAATCCCCCTTTCCTCCCAAAAGGGCTGTGGCTGGTTAGTAGTTGCTTTTTATGATAGTAAGGGGCGGCAGCACTTTAGGCTGTCGCTCCTTGACTGCCTAACTGCAAAACCGGGCGGGGCTGTCAACGGCGGGCGAAGCCCGTTCATCTTGACCGTTGACTGGCTCGGCCGGGTTTGCTATTTATCCGGCAAACTTGAATTTATTTTAAGCTATCACGTTTTACCTTTTTAAGCCTTACTATCATTACCATAGGAATTTCTTTATTGTTTTTGAAACATTCTTCATAAAATCCATCAATGACAAATCCAGCTCTGAAACAAAGGTTAAAAATATCTTGTATGGAACGATGATAATAAATCTGCTCCTCCGGCTGCCCTTCGATCGCTATATCATAGTAACTGTGCGGTGTCATATATTTTTCAGTCAATGTGATAAAACAAGGGTGCTGCGTTGCAAAGACAAAAATCCCGTTTTCCTCCAATAGTTCATAAACAGCCATAAAAAGCGGTTCAATATCCGTAATATCCATAATTGCCATATTAGAAACTGCTTTCGTAAAGGCTCGATTTCTTTTTAATCCTAATAAGCTTTCTCTATTGGTCGCATCCGCTACGCAAAACTCAATTTGTTTTGCATATTGTGATCGCCGTCTTTTAGCCAATTCTATCATTTTTTTGCTGTAATCAAAAGCGACGACCGAAGCGCCTCTCTGTGCAAGATACGAAGAATAATTTCCATTGCCGCACGCAATATCCAAAATGTAATCCGAAGGATCAGGAGAGAGAAGTTCCGTTACTTTGGGACGTACTACCTCTCTGTGAAATTCATTGGATTCGTCACCCATTGCATCATCCCAAAATTGTGCGTTTTTCTCCCAGATCTTTTTGCTTTCCTCTGTTCCCATGTTCTCTCCCACTCCCAAAATTTGCCTTTTTGCTTCCATTAAATCTTCCTTACTATATTCCATTGTTACCCTCCATAACTTCTGATTGTTGCCGTCTTGACTATTATGTATCTTTTCTTTCCAAAATGGTATAGGCTTTTATTTTTATAATGCTGCAAAACTTTTCTTCTGTAAGGTATTCAAAGGATATTTCCCTTTGCCGCCGCTATTGGAAAGCCAAAAGCAGCGGCTTTTTTACGCGATATGACCGAAAAGACTAGAAAGCAGGATATGTCATCATTTGTCATTTCTTCTCAATGTAATAACTGCATGGCATATCAAGCCAAATACAAGAGAAAAACAGCCACCGCCAAATAGTGATGCTCCCCACCCTGCACCCGACATTGTCATAAAACCGCCAACAAAGAAAATACCAATGCCAAGAAATATCCCGACACCATAAAAAAGTCCAATTGCCATATCATACTTATTAAATTGTCGTTTCTCTTTTTTTCACATGTTTCCATTTTTGTTATTACCTCCTTCGCAAAATCGTCCATGTGGACTCCAAAAAGAAAACAAATTTTTTTCAACGTATTTAAATCGGGTTCATTAACATCTCTCTCCCAATTCGATAGCGCCTGCCGGGTAACATTCAATTTCCCAGCCAGTTCTTCCTGTGTCATTCCCGATTGTGTTCGCAGATGACGTATTTGCTTTCCTGTTGTAATATCCGTCTGTTTCTGGTTCAAAATGGTTCCTCCTCTCTGATGCTGATTTTATCAATGATATTTCGCAATAGCCAGCAATGAACGTTTGCATTGCGCAAGATGTTACATTATCTTCTGAAACATATGCCGGATCTTGTCTAAACGGCTGTTCGGGCGGCGTGGCTGAAACACAGGCTCGCCGGAAGTTTCCTGATACCCTTTTAATTCTGTAATGCAGACACTTCTTCCATTTGTATAAAAATTCAAATCATTTCTATATTCACCAATACAACGGGCAGGGATTTCCCCCTTAAAAATAACTTCATCTTTTTCAAGTCTGGTTGATTCAATGATTGCGCAATACTTTGGTGCGTCATTATAAGCCCGTGAAAGATATTCCTGCGGTGCAAAAAGGGTAAAGGAAAGGTATGGTTCCAACAGTTGTGTTCCTGCTTTTTTCAATGCCTGCTCCAACACGACAGGCGCAAGAAAACGAAAATCAGCGGGGGTGCTGACCGGGCTGTAATAAACTCCATAATCAAAACAAATTTGGCAGTCTGTCACTCCCCAGCCATATAAGCCCTGCTCCATTCCATAACGCACACCCTCCATGACGGCATTTTGAAAACTTTGGTTTAAATAGCCGAGAGATACCTCGCTTTTATATTGTGTTCCGCTTCCAACAGGAAGCGGTGTTACAGTCAAACCAATAGATGCCCAAAACGGATTCGGCGGCACTTCAATATGAATCGTGTAGCTCGCTTTTTTTTGCGGTCTTTCCAGATAAATAACCGAAGGCTCTTTCATAGCCACGCCCACATGATATTTTTCTTCTAATAGCGAACAAATAACTTCTAACTGTACTTTTCCCAAAAAAGATAATATAATCTCATGTGTAACAGTATCAATGTCAAAATGCAAAAGAGGGTCTGTATCAGCAATCTCTGTGAGGGCATTTAACAGGGCTTCCCTTTGCTCCGGCTTTTGCGGCTCTACCGTTGTCCGAAGTAATGGCATGGGATTATCAATCCGTGTTTTGTGAGGCAGGAGTTTTTCATTTCCCAGAATGTCGTTCAGTTTCAAAGTATCATCAGCTAAAATAACAATTTCTCCCGGACAGGCATGGTCAACCGGGACGATTTCACCATTTGACGGAATACACATTTCTGTAATCTTTATTTTTTCCTTTTTTGACAGCAGCAGGGTATCCCGTAAATGGAGCGTCCCATGATACAGGCGTAAATAAGAAAGCCGTTTTTTCCGCTCTGTATACTCAACCTTAAAAACATATCCACATAATTCAGACTGAATATCGTCTGTTTCTGTAATGAAAGTTTCTGTAATCGCTTCAATCAGTTTTTCTGTTCCTAAATTGTCTTTTGCACTCCCATGATAAACAGGAAACAAAGAGCAGCATCTGGTTCTTTTGCACTTTTCATATTGTAATTCCTGTATATCCAAAGAATCCTCTGCAACATATCGTTCTAATAGTTCATCGCTTCCGGAAATAATCATATCCCATTTGTCCAAATCAGAAATATCGGTCATGGTTATCTTTGGCGACAGGGAAACCTCCTGCATGACAATCATATCACTGGTAAGTTTATCTTTAATGCTTTGGTAAACACGCCGCAGGTCGATCCCATTTTGGTCTATCTTATTTATAAAGATAATTGTCGGAATGTCCATTTTCTGAAGCGCATGGAATAATATACGGGTTTGTGCCTGTACGCCGTCTTTTGCCGAAATGACTAAAACAGCTCCGTCAAGGACAGATAAAGAGCGGTATGCTTCGGTTAAAAAATCCATATGACCGGGAGTGTCCACGATATTGATTTTATAATCATTCCAGCAAAAAGAAGTAACCGCTGTCTGAATGGTAATTCCGCGCTGCCGTTCCAAAATCATAGTGTCTGTTCTTGTAGTTCCTTTATCCACGTTTCCTTGTTCCGCAATCGCTCCACTGGTGTACAGCAGGCTTTCCGTCAATGTTGTTTTTCCTGCGTCTACATGGGCGAGAATTCCAATATTGATTATTTTCATGTGATTGTCCTCCTTTTACAGCCCCAAAAGGGCATAAAAATCCCCAGCAGTAAAATACTTTTACCACTGGGGATTATAATTTGCGGACATACACATATACAGCATACACCTGTTTGTGATTGCTGTTTTTCGGATATGTCAAAATTGATAAGGCAAAAGTATTCTTAAATTGGGTACAAAAAACCAAGCCCCCACAAAAGGGACTATCATAATCCTTTGTTCCCACTATTTGATTATAGTTTTATTTAAGAATACCTTGCCGCATATTTTTTACTCCTTTTTTGGAATGATGCTATTATATCACATTAGTTTTAGGAAAGAAAGTACCTAAAAGAAATTTTTCTTCCCCTTATATGTAACAATCATACCGACTTTCTGGCGTTCAGAATGGTTTCTGCTGTCTGCTGTGGTGTTTGGTTGGAATTGTCCAGCCAAAAGCCGATCCGTGGTGTTGTCTGCATAAATGTATCGTATAAGGTTTCAACCGTAAAGCCGGAATAGCCTGTTTTCTCCCTGTATCGTTCCCTTCCTTTTATTGTTTCCACATCTGGACAAAGAACGACAACCTCAACAGGGTATTTATGCGGCACAAAAAATATGTACATGTAACTAATTCAACACATTTATAATTTGAATAGGGACATTATAGCATTTACTAAATACAAATTCAATGTATACGGAAATAAAGATATAAGGAGTGGGAAGGATTCCGCCGTAGTCGGCATTGTAGGAAAATCCAAAAGTTTAGATTTTCCCACAATGCTTATCTTTTGGTCTTTGGTTCGGAATAGTGTAGTGCTGGCGGTCTATCTCTTGTTTTCGGTTGCTTGCTTCCTTACCGTACATGAGCATTCATTCCCCGCACAGCACACAAAGCCGTAAGGCTTCTATGTGATAGCTTGCAGCTTCTATAATAATTATTATTTACTCTGCTTATTCAACGTTACTCTTTGCTGTTTTTATTCAGGGCGTCCAAATTTATCCGTGCCCTTCCAGTATCAGGTCACAGATCCTGTCTACACTCTCCAGTTCCAGCTCCGCATAGATTGGGAGCGTGAGCACCTGTCGGGAGACTCTCTCTGCGATTGGCGTCGCTTCCGGATTGAAGCGTTCTGCCGTGAGCAATGGGTTCTGCGGAATTCCCGGCTGTGCTTTGATCTCCCGCTCAAAAGAAAATGCATTGGTGCAGGGATAAAAATATTTTCTCGGATAGATCCCCGCTGCGTTGAGACGCCTGCAGACCACATCTCTGTCCTCTCCAAAGCGAAGTGAATCGAACAGCAGCGGAAAGTATGCATAATTTGGCTCCGTACCCTTCCTTAATTTCGGCAGCTGAAGTCCCTGTACATCTGAGAGACGCTCCACATAGCGCCGGTACACTCCTCCGCGCTTCTGAATCTCAGCATCCAGATGACGCAGGTTACAGAGTCCCATCGCAGCCTCAAATTCATTCATTTTTGCATTTCCGCCCACACAGTAGGTCTCATTCTCCTGAATTCCAAAATTCTTAATACGAAACAGGAGATCCCGGAGCGCAGGATTCCGGAAGCTGACAGCGCCCCCCTCAATTGTGTGAAAGACCTTGGTGGCATGAAAGCTGAACATGGAGAGATCTCCAAAATTTGCCGCGCTCTCTCCGTGATAGCGCACTCCAAAGGCATGGGCTGCGTCGTAGATCAGCTTCAAACCATATCTGTCTGCAATATCCTGAAGCGCAGCTACATCACAGAGCTGACCATAAACATGAACCGGAAGTATCGCGCTGGTTCTCTCTGTGATCAGAGCCTCCACTCTTGCCGGATCCATGGTATAGCTGTCGGGGTCTATATCGCAGAACACGGGAATACAGCCTGCACGAAGAATGGCCCAGGTTGTAGAAGCAAAGGTAAAGGGCGTTGTAATCACTTCTCCCTCTATTCCCATCGCCTCCAGCGAGAGCTCCAGCGCCAAATGACCGTTCTGAAACAGGCACAGTTCCTCGCAGTCAAGGTACTCCTTCAGTCTCTGCTCGAGAAGCTGGTGCTTCTCCCCCATGTTGGTGAGCCAATGGGAATGAAAGACCGAGCGCAGTTCCTCCACATATTCCTCAAAGGGTGGAAGCGACGAGCGGGTGACCAGTATTTTCTCCGACATGAAACTCTCCTTCATAAACTGTTCACAGCTGTTTTAAAAACTGTTAACCTGGCGCACACGAAAACAACATGATTGCCCTGTACTATAATAATCACAGCAGGCAAATACAGCTGCTGCCAATACTTTTTTCATATACTTTGGGCAGGTACAGACGTACCTGCCCACCTCCCTTTTCAGGGCTCTTTAAGTCTCTCACATGAGCTCCCGTCAGTCCTGTTATTTCTGGAGCCAGGCCTTTATACTTTTATAGACACCCGCTCCATCCAGACCATACTTTGCGACGAGCTCCTTTGCAGGACCCGACTCGCCGAAGCAATCATTGATGCCCAGTCTCTTTACCGGAGTCGGAAGCTCCTCAGAGAGCAGCTCGCAGACCGCCGCGCCCAGTCCGCCGATCACGGAATGTTCCTCTACCGTTACTATCTTTCCGGTCTCTTTTGCGGCCTTCAGAATCAGCTCGCGATCCAGCGGCTTGATGGTATGAATATCGATCACGCGCGCATTGATTCCGTCCCTATGAAGCTCCTCTGCAGCCTCCATCGCGGAAGAAACCGCAAGCCCGGTCGCAACGATCGTCAGATCGCTCCCATCGCGCATGGTGATTCCCCTGCCGATCTCAAAATGATAATTCTGAGGATCATTCAGCACCGGAGTCGCAAGGCGGCTGAAACGCATGTAGACAGGTCCTCTGTGCGCATAAGCCGCACGAACCATCGCCTCCGCCTCAACATCATCCGCAGGAACCATAACAACCATGCCCGGGATTGTTCTCATCAGAGCAATATCCTCATTGCACTGATGCGTTGCTCCGTCCTCTCCCACAGAGATACCCGCATGTGTTGCAGCAATCTTCACATTCAGCTGCGGATAACCGACAGAATTTCTGATCTGCTCAAACGCACGTCCCGCTGCAAACATGGCAAAGGAGCTTGCAAAAGCGACCTCCCCCGCTGCCGCGATGCCCGCAGCAACGCCGATCATATTCTGCTCTGCGATACCACAGTTGATATGACGCTCCGGAAATGCCTTGCGAAACACAGCTGTCTTTGTGGAGCCCGCGAGATCCGCATCAAGCACCAGAAAATCCTCATGCTCCGCGCCGAGTGCCGCCAGCGCTCTTCCGTAGCTCTCTCTCGTGGCGATCTTCTTTACCTCTGTCATAATGTCTCCTCTGCCTCCTTGAGCTCTGCGAGCGCCGCCGCATATTCTGCATCATTCGGCCCCTTGCCGTGCCAGCCGACCTGATTCTCCATAAAGGAAATTCCCTTCCCCTTCACAGTCTTCATGATAATGGCAGTTGGCATGCCCTTCACGCCTCTCGCCTCCTTAAAAGCAGCGCGCAGAGCGTCAAAATCATTTCCATCCGCCACATTGATCACATGAAAATTGAAGGCCTCAAACTTCTTGTCAATCGGATAGGGAGAATTCACCTCTGTGATCGGGCCATCAATCTGAAGATTGTTATTGTCAACAATCACAACAAGATTATCGAGCTTTCTGAAGCCGGCGAGCATGGCCGCCTCCCAGACCTCGCCCTCCTCAAGCTCTCCATCGCCGAGCAAAGCATAGACACGATAGGGATCCTTATATATCTTCGCGCTGGCAGCCATGCCGACTGCCGCGGAGATCCCCTGGCCCAGCGAACCACTTGACATATCGATGCCCGGCGTATGCTTCATATCCGGATGACCCTGCAGATAGGAGCCCGTGTGCCGGAGTGTCAGCAGATCCTCCTTTGGAAGAAAGCCCCGCTCCGCGAGCGTCGCGTAGAGTCCCGGCGCACAGTGGCCCTTAGAGAGCACAAAGCGATCCCGGTCAGCCTTCTGCGGCTCCTTCGGATCAATATTCATTTCCTCAAAATAGAGATAGGTGAAAAGCTCTGTAGCTGAGAGCGATCCGCCCGGATGTCCTGACTGTGCCGCATGAATGGAAGCGAGAATTCCCTTACGCACCTCCAGCGCACACTTCTTAAGCTCTTGATTGTCCATACCTTACTCCTTTTCAGCTGCTCTGAAAACATCTGCTGCTTTATGTGACCTGGATGCACCTGTTCTCTGTCTGTACCCGTCATCCTGATTCCTGTCCTATTATAGCCTATAACAAGGAAAATGATAACATTTTCTTTATGGAACAACCCCACTACGGAAAGAGGAGTCCGCCTGCTTGCTATGCCTGCTGCATAACAAAAACCCCAGAGCATCGCTCTGAGGTTCTGATCTGAAAGCTTTTGGCCGGACTCGAACCGGCGACCCACGCATTACGAATGCCTTCAGAACAACGTATTTATAAGGTTTGTAGCTGTTTTGACCACTTTTCTGAACCCTTCAGTTATGATTTACACATCCCAGACTATCAGCGCGCCGCTCTCATCCGTCCGGCAGCAGGCTCCTTTGCAAGGCCCTGTCTCTGTCAGGTAGTACAGTCTGCCATCCCTCTCCTGCACGCCGGTCAGCATATAGCCATCAGAACCGAAGAGATACCAGCGTTCCTCGATCAGTGCCCATCTGTCAGCATAATAGGTCTTTGTCGTGTCGGCGTACCACCAGCCCTTTTCATCCTCATGCCATCCGACCGTATAGTATGGAGTCTGTACCTTTTCTCCATCTGTGATACAAATCGCAGTGTGATGTCTTTCACAAAGCAGGATATCCCCGGCATACAGATACTTATCTGACCGGAGATACTTTGCCTCTGTCA
Organism: Fusobacterium naviforme; assembly: GCA_003014445.1. GTDB lineage: Bacteria > Bacillota > Clostridia > Lachnospirales > Lachnospiraceae > Moryella > Moryella indoligenes. The sequence continues at coordinate 270,949 of PYGH01000002.1, forward strand.
AAATTTCTGCCCCCGCCCGGCGGAGCACAGCGACCTCATTTCCCGTATACATGTCGGGACTGATCTGCTGCATCTTTTCATCTCCGATCAGATAACCCACCGCCTTGCAGATTGCTGCCACTCCCGCGGAGCAGTCAGCCTCACAGGGCTTTCTTATCTGTGCCGGATGATATCCCGACATCCTCAACTCTTGCCAGAAGGTTGTACGCTGGTTCTGATCGTAGCCAATCATGTTGTTGCCCGCCGCCTCTCTTGCCAGCGCCGCGATATACTGCCGCTGCCGCGGCTCCTTAAAGCGAACGATGTGCGTCCACGGGCGATTGTACCACGGGATCTCCGCCCACTCCTTTCCGGTCTGATCTCCCGCCACACCGCCGCTATATCTGCCGTGCTCATCGTGACCGCTGTTACTTATCACCTTTTATCCTCCTCATAATTTTTTGTACTGATTCTTATAATCATAGTCTTCATGAAGGACCATGATATTCTTGTATTCCGGCGAAACATCATTGACATTCAACAGCTTCTTAAATATACTGGAATAAAAGAGCTCCAAGATACCGGTATCCGTGACGGGTTGGTTATTTCCAGCTGCGGCGGACCGGGATTCGGAGCTCTCTTCAAGAGAGGACTCCAAGAAACCGGTATCCGTGACGGGTTGGTTATTTCCAGCTGCGGCGGACCGGAACCCGGAGTCCTCTCTTTGCAACTGGACATCCTGCAAATATAACGTATTCGTCCTTGTCTTAACCTTTGCCACAACAATTTCAAAAGCCTTTTCTCCGCCATAGGTAACTCGCGCACCAATTACAACCCTGTCATCCTCTGGTTTTTCCTTCCAGTTCTCAATATAAGAAAGCACCTGACCCTTTTCAATTACATCCGGAACTGCAGCAAATGCAGCGACTCTGAATCTATTCCCCAACGCATGGCTCATAGCGTCTGTGATGGCTGATTTGTTCAGCTCTACTTCCCCGACAACCGGATTCCTTGCTTTGTATCCAATCTTTTTATATTCGTTAAGCACCTGTTCGTCCAGCTTGATATTGCTCTTAATGAACTCTTTTCCGGTCAGCGCGTACACCGATTCCATGTTCCTCACGCGGTCAAAGTTCTCTTCCAACTTGCCATGTTTTTTCTCCTTTGTTTTTAAAGTATAAAATGTAATTTCCCGACTTACCCTCTGATTCTCTTTGCGATCTCCTCCCGCAGAAGGCTCTCGCCTGCTGCACTCTTCCCGAGTCCCTCAGGTGTCTTTCCCTTAAGCCTCTCCGTGATCGCAGCAGAGAAGCAGCCGCGGAAGGTCTTTAACGTGTGCTCATAGCTCTTTTCCATTTCTTCCTCGCTTCCGTAATTCAAAAGCTCCGCAAGGCCGATCGGATCGCCGGACTCCTGCAGCCTCTTTACTGCCTTCTCCTTAAGCTCCTTCTTAAGGAGCTCCGCCCGAAGCGTCTTAAGCTCTACGTCCTTCTTTTTCTGCTCCTCCTTCTCTTTCTCCTCCGGCGTCAGCCCTTCAACTCTTTTCTTTTCCGCGGCTTCTGCATCCCACTTCTGCCGCGCGGCCTTGATCGCCGCGTCGATGTCCGACTGTGTGAAGGTCTTCTCGGGCTCAGCCTTTTTTCGTCTTCTTTCTTTTCCGTGCTCTCAGCCTTCTTTGCGTCATCGGCCTCCTCACTCTTTTCTCCAAAGAGTGAGTTCATGAACTTCTGAAAGGCGTTAAGCTTCTCCTCTTTACTCCCCGGAGCGCCCTCCGTTCCTCCCGCCGCCACCTGTCCCTCTGTCACGGCCTTTTCCAGTACCTTCTCGTTACCATCGTTTCCCATAGTATCCTCCTTCATTTTTGCAATTTAAAACGCCCTCTAACTTAAGTTAAAAGGCGTTTAAAGCTCTGTTTTTGGTATTTTAAAAGCACCCCGGAGGGTGCTTTGTTACTGAATTATTAACCCAATGTTGGAAGTGTTGCATAGATTTCTTCCAGTCGTCTGTAGGCGTGCTGCACGTCCTTTGGCGCTTCCGGTGCTAAAATGGATTTAAGGCTGTCAGAGTTTGGGTCGTCTCTAAGCCACGGAAAGACCTTATCTTCCAGCATTCTCTCTTCTTTTGTCGGCATACGCATCATTTCAGCACACCTCCTATCAGTCTTGCAAGCTCTGCGTCCTTAAGCTCTCCGCGCTCCATTAGCACTTTGCCATCTGCCACAAGCTCATTCAAATTTTCTCTTTCAGTGCCGGAGTAAGCATTCCTGCTTACAACTCGTGCTACATAAAGAGGATCTTTGGCTCTCTGAGTCTTGACATACTTCCTCAAGTCTTCCTCAAGCACACTCTTTGCTGTCTCGATCGTACCATACTTTTCGCGGCTTGTGTTATAAAATCTTTCGACCACCTCCCAGTGATCCTTGTGCGTGAACTCATGCAGGAATATCTCTCCTGTTCTCTTCAAAGAAGGCAAGCGCTGTCTTCTCATGCTCCTCATCGTCAAGATCTGTGTAGAGCTCCTCCCACTTCTTCCAGAGCTCATACTCCTTTGAAAAGGAGAGCACAGCCTTATACTTGATCGCCCGGTACCCCGGATTCTTTAAGGTGTGTGCAAGGAGCGAGTCATAGTGTAAGAGCGTCCCGATGTAGATGATATCCGTATAGCTGTCTCCGGCCTTTGAGACAGCTTTTAAGAACCAGTTCTCAAGCTTTCTTCGCTGCTCCATCGTCCTGACGTTTTCATCGTTCTCGATGTCGTCAAGCACCAGAAGATCAGGTCTCCAGTTCCTGTGCTTTCTTCCTCTGATCTTCTTTCCGGAGCCTATCGCCTCGATTTTTATGTTCGTGCCGGTCACGAGCACGTTTGAGCGCCACACCTTCCCCGCAGGTCTCCGAAGTCCTCCCGGAGAAAGCCAATCTCCTCAAACTCCACGCGGATGTTTTCAAGAAAGCCCTCCGCCTGCTCTGAGGAGTCGGAGATAATGATGGGATAATGCTTATACTGGAGCTAGCATATAAATAGTACAAAATAAGGATGACCTTTTCCCTGTTAATCATGTACCATGAAAGGACAGGAGGGAATGGGCCATGGCAAAAG
>PYGH01000003.1 GCA_003014445.1 Fusobacterium naviforme
CGAAGAAACATTGACCTACATGGAGTTTCCTGTACAGCACTGGCATCGGATCCGCACCAACAACCTGACAGAACGGGTGAATCGTGAGGTACGCAGACGTACACGTTCCATAGGCGCGTTCCCAGATGGCAACAGTGCTTTGATGTTGGTATGTGCCCGCCTTCGTTATGTGGCATCCAACGATTGGGGCCAGAAGCGATACCTCAACATGAAGCACCTCTATGACCTTGAAACCGAAAACCAGCTGGCGATAGGCTGACGCTCAGCTACCGATGGTTTGAATTTGCGAAAAAATCTTGACACTAGGCGCTTACTGCGTTATCATATGGGCTTCCTTTTTTACTTAGCGATCTTTTTATCCCAAATACCTTTAATATTTCTTCTATTTTTATATTTTTAAATTCTCTTCCTCTGTCTGTGTGAAATATTTTTATACGATTTAGTGGCTGCCTTATTGAGTAAAATGCTTCTGCTACTAGATTTGCATCTTTGTTTTTACCTGATGAGTATCCTATTATTTCACGGCTGTTTAAGTCTATTATTAAACATATATAATTCCATGTTTTTCCTACTCTTACATATGTTAGGTCGCTTACTATTGCTTCTAAATAGTCTCTATTGTCAAATTATCTATTTAAAAGGTTATGGATGTCTTCTTCGTTGCATTTGGATCTTATTACTTTATATTGTGCTACTGTATAGTTTGAGACTAGGCCATTTTTCTTCATTATTCGGCCTATTTTTCTTCTCGATATTTTATATCCAATTTTCCCTAGTTCTTTTTTTATTTTGCGTGTTCCATAGTTGTTTCTACTTCTTCTGAATATTTCTTTTATTTCTTCTATTAGTTTTTCATCTTCATCTAATTTCACATCTTTTTCTTTGTTCAAATGATAATAGACTAAACTTCTTGTGACCCCAAGTAGTCTACATATTGCACTAATGCTATATTTATCTCGGTTCGAGATAATGAGGTCTATTTTTTGCCTAACAGTAGTGCAGCTTGCTTTAAAATATCATTCTCCATTTCAACCTGTTTCAATTTTTTACGAAGTCTGATTATCTCTTTTTGTTTCGCATCCACATTATCAAAATGGTTACTCTAAGCAGCACACCAACTATTTATTTTTTGAGTTTTAAACTTTGGTAGAAGTCTTGAACTCTTTATATTTACATAACTATTTGCCTCTATCACTATTATGACACGAAACCCTGCACAATGATCTAAAATTTTCAATTCTAACAAGTCTTTTTCAGTATTTTTAACTTCATAAAAACCTCTTTGGCAATAATGCCTAATTCTTCTTTAGTTGTTAAAATTTTTTATTTTACCATCATCGTTCCCCTGATTTTCAATTAATCTTCTTAGGTTATATAAGAAGTACATATCTTTTTAATCTTAAAGTTTTTAAGTCTTAATTTTAAAATTTTCAATCTTAGATATTATTTAAATCATTCCAAAATGCTCTAAAGCATCTTCGATTGCTTTTTCTTTTTCTTCTGGGCAATTTGGCACTCTTTGATTTTCTTTCTTACTAAAATTATAATTTTCTCTCTCTATTAGACCATGTTTCCTTTTTATTTGTGCAATATATAGGCTCGAAACTTTTAGTCCGTATTTATCTAACACATACTTTTTAATTTCTCCATAAGTTGCGTCTTTTGAAAAGTCAATTTCAGATAATTCATCTTCCCCTATTTCTATATCTAAATGATGTTCTGTATTTAGTTTGGACAACAGAGCTACCGTCTCAACATGCACCGTCTGCGGGAACATATCGACCATCTGCAGCTCCCGAAGGGTGTAGCATCCATCGGCAAGCAGATATTTAAGATCCCTCGCGAGCGTCGCAGAGTCGCAGCTCACATAGACGATGCGTTCGGGAGCCATGCGCAGCATAGTAGCAAGACACTGCTCATCGCAGCCCTTTCTGGGCGGATCGACCACAATCACGTCCGCGCGCTCCCTCGTTTCTTCATACTGGCGGGGCAATACCTCCTCCGCTTTTCCGACAAAGAATTCCGCATTTGTGATGCCATTCCGCGCGGCGTTCCTCCGCGCGTCTTCGATGGCCTGCGGAATAATCTCCACTCCGTAGACCTTTCGCGCGCTGCGTGCCAGAAAGAGAGAGATCGTCCCAATGCCGCAGTACAGATCCCACACGGTCTCCCGTCCGCTGAGCCCCGCATAGGAGAGTGCAGTTGCGTACAGCCGCTCTGTCTGTACCGGGTTTACCTGATAGAAGGACTGCGCGGAGATGAGAAACTCTGTACTGCCGATCCGGTCGCGGATCACCCCTGCGCCCGCAAGCAGCTGCGTCTTCTTTCCAAGAATCACATTGCTTCTCTCCGTATTGATATTCTGCACCACTGTCGTCACCGCAGGGAGCTTCATCAACCTCTCTGACAGAAGCTGCAAGGCAGAATTCTCACCACAGCACTCTCCGTTTGTCACGAGACAGACCATCATCTCCCCGCTCTGGAAGCCCTTCCGCACCAGAATATGCCGCAGAAATCCCTTCCCGCTCTGCTCATCGTAGGCAGGCACGCCGCACTCCTCCATCCAGCGAAGCACACAGCGGCGAATCTCTGCATTCTCCTCCACACCAAGAAGACAGTCCTCACAGGGAATGATACTGTGCGTGCGCCCTGCGTAGAAGCCTGCCGTCGGTCTGCCGTCGCGCCCTGTCCCCACCGGAAACTGCGCTTTATTCCTGTAACGGAAGGGCTGCTTCATTCCTATGATGGGATGCAGCTGCACGCCGGAGAGCTCCAGTCCGCCGATACGCCGCAGATTTCCCAGTACCTTCTGCTCCTTAAATTTAAGCTGTGCCTCATAGCGCAGAGCCTGAAGCGAGCAGCCGCCGCAGGAAGCCGCCACCGGACAAGGCGGCGCGACGCGGTCCGGACTTTTTCGCAGCAGCTCCTGAAGCCGCGCGTAGCCATAGCTCTTCTTGAGCTTCATGACAGAAGCGCGGACTCTGTCTCCCGGCAGAGCCCCCTTTACAAACCAAAGAAAGGCACCGGTGCGCCCGATGCCCTCCCCCTCCGACCCGAGATCAGTGATATCCAGCTCGATCAGCTGATTCTTACGATAATCCATGGTCCCTCTTTCCTGCATTTCCCGCTGAAATACAGACTCCGCGTGCCTTCTATTTCCGCCCACAGACCTCACTCTGAGGTCTTTCTCAGATTGCTGTCCAGAAAACGATTGAAGCCAAGCCAGCCATTGTTGCTGCCGGCCTGCACCAGTATCTCCCTGAAGGTCTCCATCTTCGCATCCGCATTATCCGCGAGATTCAGAGCCATCGCCTCAATGAGCGCCGGCTTCTTTGGCGACCCGTACTCATACTCTCCGTGATGCGCGAGAATACAGTGGCGGAGCTCCGCTGCCTTCTTTGCAGGGAAGTCCGGTATCTCCCGTATCTTCTCACCAATCATCTCACAGCCAATCACAATATGTCCGAGCAGCTGTCCCTCATCTGTATAGCTGTTCTCCGGAAACGCGGAGAGCTCCCGCACCTTGCCGATATCGTGACAGAGCGCCGCTGTGATGAGCAGATCGTGATTCAGGATCGGATAATTGACGCAAAAAAATTCACAGAGTCTCGCCACACTCAGGCTGTGTTCGATCAACCCTCCCACAAAGCCATGATGCACGCTCTTCGCAGCAGAATGAATGCGAAACTCCTTCAGAAACGTGCTGTCCTCCGCAAAGATCTTCCGCAGCAGCGCATTGAACTGCGCGTCCTTCACCCCGGCGATGCGCTTCTTCAGCTCCTCATACATTTCTTCCGGATCGCGCTCTGAGGCGGGAAGATAATCTGCCGGGACATACTCCCCCTCATCCGCGCGCCGTATCCGGCGCACATTTAGCTGCAGGTTTCCGTTAAAGAGGGTCACATCCGCTTCCACTGCCACATAATCCGGTGCATCAAAATCCCCTATGCCCGGATTCCCGGGATCCCATATCTTTGCGTCCACAGTCCCCGTCCTGTCCTGCAGGAGCAAACTCTCATACTCCTTGCCGCTCTTGGTCAGAAAAGTTGATTTCTGACGGCAGAGATAGATTGAGGATACGTGTGTATTTTCCCGCAGTGTCGCTATAAACTTCATCGCTGTCTCGCTTTCTACTATATAATTGCGGTGCGGCTATGAGCGCGCTCCTACCGTAACCTGAAACTCAATCGGCGTGTAGCTCTCCCGTCCGTTCCGCATCACCGTAATGCCGATATGATCCTCTGCATGCATCTCCTCCAGCTTCACCGTGAGATCCCGGACAGAATCGATCTCGCTGTCATCGATGCGGGTAATGATGTCTCCGGGCTGAATCCCCGCATCATAGAGCGGTTCATTTCGCAGCACATCCACAACATAGACCCCCGCAGGAATTCCCTGCTCCTGCATCTCGGGCAGCACTGCGCTCCCGCGGAGCCCGAGCATGGGAGAGGCCTGACCGTTCATCATCCGTTCCAGTACAGGCTTGAAATCCGAAACTCCAAGCAGAGCCGTGTGTGGAGCAGCTTCCTCAGAAAATGCCTCCGTTGCCCAACCGACCAGCTCTCCGTCCAGATTCAGCATCCATGTACCCCGTTCCGGATTGCTTCCACAGCTCGTATAGGCGACAGACGCCAGTCCGTCCGTGACGCTGACTCCATTTGTGAGATAGGAGACCACGCCATAATCCACCGAGTGAACCTTGCCAAGCGGCGCACCGAGCGCCAACAGCATATCCCCCCGCCGCACGCGGTAGGAATTTCCCAGCGGCACCGGAGTAATATCCTGAATAAGCGACCGGTTCTCCTCTGTCACCGGAACGCTGAGCACCGCAAGTCCTGTCGGGCTGTCCGTCCGCTTTACCCGTGCGCTCATCGCACTTCCCCGCAGAAAGCTTACCGTCAGAGTATCCGCCTCCAGGGCTGCCTCCTCCGTCGTGAGTATCAAAAGCTCCGTCTCTGTCTTCGCCAGCGCCACACCGGAATAAATTCCCGCAGTGCGCAGCGGGTTATCAAACCAGTCCTTCTGCTCTCTGAGATGTGTCACCGAAGCGATCGAGGCATCTGCAGCATTTGCCATGCCCTTCAGTATGTCCGCGAGCCTCTGCACATCTGCCGCACTGTACTCCCGCTTCTCCGGAAGCGTCTCTGCCTGTGCAGCGCTCTCTGAAGCGCTCTGCCCGGCAGCCGCACTCTCCGCCGCACCGCTCTCCTGTGACGCAGCTTTCGTCTCCGCCTCCGTGCCGGTGTCCTTCGTCTCCATCGCAGCTGCAAGTCTTTTCCCCGGCGCTGTGCTGTCTCTCTCATCCCGCGGGAGAGTCACCAGCGCCGCACCGCTCTCCTCCGCTGCAAGGCGCGCCTGTACATGCGGAAGCAGAAAAACTGCCGTCATAACTGCCGCCATCGAAAAAATCGCCCCAGCAAAGGCCGCCTTCAATCCGTGCTTTATGAGACGTCTCCCGCGGCTCTCCCGCCCGACGATCTTTTCTGTAATAAAATGCTTTACTTCCTCCGGACGTTTTTCCGGCCCCAGCCCTTCAGACATTCTCTGTCCTCCGTTCCCATCACCGCAGTGCCATCTGTATCCCTTCTGATACCGCTCTGCATTCCGCTTTGTCGGCACAGTTTTCTCTCATTCTCTTAAGCGACAAAGTGCGCCGCTGTATGTCACATTATAGCATAAAACTCTGTCTGCATACGATATCTGTGTTATACTTCTATAGGTAAATATCGAGATCTGCGGGATCTCCCCGGACTCTCTCCGCCGCTTCGCTTATATCCTTCCTCCGGAGGTTTTATGAATACAAAGGCACTCAGAATACTGGAATATGAAAAGATCACGGAGCTGCTCTCCGCCTGCGCTACCAGCGCCCCCGGAAGGGCGCTCTGCGCATCGCTCCTTCCATCAACAGACATAGCAGAGATCACCGCCGCACAGCGTGAGACCAGCGATGCCTGCGCGAGGATACGCATGAAGGGGCCCGTGAGCTTTGGTGAAGCGCGGGAGATCAGTCCCTCCCTCATGCGCCTTACAGTCGGCGCCTCCCTGTCCATCGCAGAGCTCCTGCACATCGGCTCTCTCCTTCGGGGCGTCGCACGGGTTCGCCGCTACGGCGTTCACGATGATCCCGAGCAGGAACCCGATTCCATCGAGGCAGATTTCTGCGCGCTGGAGCCACTGAGCCAGGAGGCCAGAGAACTGAACCGCTGCATTCTCTCTGAGGACATGGTCGCGGATGATGCTTCTTCGGAGCTGAGTCGCATCCGGAGGCAGCTCCGCACGGTGGATGAGCGCATGCACGCGGAGCTGAATGCCGCGCTGAATCAGTATCGCAGCTGTCTGATGGACAGTGTCATCACCATGCGAAACGGAAGCTACTGTCTCGCCGTGAAGAGCGAGTACAAGACAAAGGTTCCGGGCGTCATCCACGATCAGAGCTCCACCGGCTCTACGATCTTTATCGAGCCCATGGCAGCGATCCGTATGAACAACGAGCGCCGCGAGCTGGAGCTGAAGGAGCAGCGGGAGATTGCCGAAGTGCTGAGACACTTGAGCCTCCTCCTCGCTCCGCACAGCGCCGTGATCCGCGAAAATTTAAGGCTCATGGCGCGCCTCGACTTCATCTTTGCCAAGGCGAAGCTCTCTGTCCAGCTCTCCGGAACAGAGCCCAGCTTCAACACCCGCGGCTTTCTGGAGATCAAGGACGGCCGTCACCCGCTGATTCCGCGGGACCAGGTGGTTCCGATCACCGTGCGGCTGGGCGATACCTTCGACCTGCTGGTCATCACCGGTCCAAACACCGGCGGCAAGACCGTCTCACTGAAAACAGTCGGCCTCTTCACACTCATGGGACAGGCAGGACTCCACATCCCGGCGTTCCAGGGCAGCTCCCTCGCGGTCTTTGATGACGTCTTTGCCGATATCGGAGACGAGCAGAGCATAGAGCAGTCCCTCTCCACCTTCTCCGGCCACATGAAAAATGTTGTTGAGATTCTTCAGAAGGCCGATTCCCGCTCCCTCTGCCTCTTTGACGAGCTTGGTGCCGGCACGGATCCGACGGAGGGCGCAGCACTCGCGATCTCCATCCTGTCCTTCCTGCACGGCATGAAGACCCGTACCGTCGCCACCACCCACTACAGCGAACTGAAGGTCTATGCACTCTCGACTCCCGGCGTGGAAAACGCCTCCTGTGAGTTTGACGTGGAGACTCTTCGTCCGACCTACCGCATCCTGATCGGCGTTCCCGGAAAGTCCAACGCCTTCGCGATCTCAAAGAAGCTCGGTCTTCCGGACTACATCATAGAAGATGCCAAGACCCATATCGAGAGAAATGACGCCGCCTTCGAGGATCTCCTCACAAAGCTGGAGACAGACCGCAGCACCATCGAGCGGGAGCGTCTTGAAATCGACCGCTACCGGAGAGAGATCGAGAGCCTGAAAGCCCGCTACGAAAAGCAGGACGAGACCCTCGACGAGCGCCGCGAGAAGTATCTCAGAAAGGCGAAGGAAGAGGCAGAACGCATACTCTCGGAGGCAAAGGAGACCGCTGACGACTCGATACGGCGCATCAACCGTCTGACAAGCGATGCCGGCCTCATGCGGGAGCTGGAGAAGGAGCGCAGCCGGCTCCGCGAGAATCTGAAGAAGGTTGAAAAGACCGATTCCCTCCGCCCCGCAAAGCGCCCGGAGAAGACAAAGAGCGAAAAGCCCCTGAAGCTGAAGCTCGGAGACAGTGTCCGCGTCATCAGCATGAATCACAGCGCCATCGTCTCCTCCCTGCCGGATAAGAACGGAAAGCTCTTCGTTCGCATGGGCATACTCCGGACTCAGGTCAGTGTTGACGATCTGATTCCGCTTGAGGAGGAGAGCTCCGGCAGCACAAAGGGACGTCAGAGCTCCGGCAGCTTTGCGCCAGGCTTTTCAAAAGCCGCCAGCATCTCCCCGGAGATCAATCTCATCGGTCTGAATGTGGACGAAGCCACTGCAAAGCTGGACAAGTATCTGGATGATGCACTCCTCGCGCATCTGAATTCCGTCCGCGTGATCCACGGCCGCGGCACCGGAGCCCTGAAAAAAGGCATACACAACTGGCTCCGTAAGCAGAGCTACATAAAATCCTACAAGCAGGCGGAGTACGACGACGGCGGCGACGCAATCACCGTCGTCACCTTCAAATAAGCGCTACGGAAAGGAAAACCCATGGCCGAAAAGCAGAAAATACTGATCGTCGACGATGATGAAAATATCGCAGAGCTCATCTCTCTCTACCTGAAAAAGGAATGCTACGATACCCTGATCGTGAACGACGGGGAGGAAGCACTTCGCGCCTTCACGGAATTCTCTCCGAATCTCGTTCTTCTGGATCTCATGCTGCCCGGAATCGACGGCTATCAGGTCTGCCGGGATATCCGCACAAAGTCACAGGTCCCGGTGATCATGCTCTCCGCAAAGGGAGAAATCTTTGATAAGGTGCTGGGGCTTGAGCTCGGTGCGGACGATTATATGGTGAAGCCCTTTGACTCCAAGGAGCTGGTCGCGCGGGTGAAGGCCGTGCTGCGGCGCTATCATCAGCCCCGCCCGGAAACGGCGGAGACGGCACCCGGCAGCGCAGTTGTCTCCTATCCGGATCTCACCATCAATCTCACCAACTATGCAGTCGTCTATATGGGCTCTCAGGTGGAAATGCCGCCAAAGGAGCTGGAGCTCCTCTACTTTCTGGCCTCTCACCCCAATCAGGTTTTCACAAGGGAACAGCTACTGGATCACATCTGGGGCTATGAGTATGCGGGAGATACTCGCACCGTGGACGTCCATATCAAGCGGCTCAGGGAGAAGATCAAAGACAGGCAGAACTGGTCTCTGACAACTGTATGGGGTGTTGGCTACAAATTTGATGTGCGCTGAGGAGAGGAGTCAATATGAAGCGCTCTCTCTACCTGAAATTTCTGCTCGGTTATCTCTTTTTCGGCGTCGCGGGCTTTATCGCCGTCGCGACGCTCTCCTCGCGCCTCACCTACAACTACCTGACGCGCTCCCGCAGCAAAACACTATACGACGAGGCAAGTCTCATCGCCTCCACCTATTCCACGGTCTATCAGGGGAACAATATCGAGCTGGCCAATGCCTACCCGCAGCTACGCGCAGTCGCGACCTATCTTCAGGCGCAGATCTGGGTCATGGAGCGCGGCGGCAATATCATCGTGGACTCGGACGGAAAGCGGGACGGGGACATCATCCCAAATTTTGATCCCACCGCTACCGGAAACCGCTCCTACATGACCGGCTCCTACTTCGGCTCCTTTCCCTACACGGTTTTAAGTGTGTCTGCCCCCATCACGGGAAATTATCGGACCTACGGCTATGTGGTCATCCATCTTCCTATGGAACGGGTGCAGGACAGCGCAAACGAAATTCTGAACATCGTGTACATTACCTTCGGCATCGTATTTCTGCTCTCGCTCTTCATTCTTCTGCTCTTCGGACTGCTGGTTTACCGTCCGCTGAAGGAGATCACCGAAGGGGCGCGGCAGTTTGCAGAGGGAACGCTCTCCTACCGCATTCACACTGCCTCCCGGGATGAGATGGGCTATCTCGCTCACACCATGAACTACATGGCAGAGCGACTGGAGCGCTCCGAGGCGGACGAAAAAAAATTCATCGCGAACGTCTCCCATGATTTCCGCTCACCGCTCACCTCCATCAAGGGCTACCTCGAGGCCATCCTGGACGGCACCATTCCGCCTGAGCTCCAGGAGAAGTACCTGCGCCGCGTAATCGGGGAGACCGAGCGGCTCACAAAGCTCACGCAGGGAATGCTCACTCTGAACTCCCTGGATCGCGATCACGGACTTTCCAGAAGCAATTTCGACATCAACCGCGTCATACGGAGCACCGCGGAGAGCTTTGAGGGGCAGTGCACAGAAAAGCACATACGGCTGGATCTGAGCTTCGCCGTCGAGCAGGAGATGGTCTACGCAGATCTGGGACGCATTCAGCAGGTGCTCTACAATCTCATCGACAACGCAATCAAGTTCTCGGAGGCGGATAGCTCCATCGACATCCAGAGCTACGAAAACCGCGGAAAGATTTTTGTCTCTGTAAAGGACCGGGGCTGCGGCATCTCAAAGCGCGACCGGACGCACATCTTCGACCGCTTCTATAAATCCGACCGCTCCCGCGGCAGGGACAAAAAAGGGACCGGGCTCGGACTCTCGATTGTACGGGATGTGATTCAGGCGCACGGAGAACATATCGACCTGATCAGCACAGAGGGAGTCGGTTCAGAATTCATCTTCTCTCTCCCGCAGGCGAGAGAGCCGGACGCATAAAAACTCCTGCGGATAAAAATGTTCTGTAACGCAAAAAATAATTGACAACAACGAATGAACAGGATATAATACATTCGTTGTTGTAATTGGGCTATCGCCAAATGGTAAGGCAACGGACTCTGACTCCGTCATTTTCAAGGTTCGAATCCTTGTAGCCCAGCTTTTAAAAATCCCTGAAAGCCTCGTAAAAGCGTTGGTTTTCGGGGGTTTTTCTGCATCACTGAAAATCTTCCGATTATGTCAGTTTAGGGCTGTATTTGAGAGTATCGGTTGCATTTCGGTTTCCATCAGACGACACCAGCGAGCCTCTGACAATCCCAATCCATCTTTACTTAGAGATTCTATGCTTGACTCTTTCAAGTCCAGGGACAGTTCAAGGATTTTCAACATCTTATAGATTGCTATGAAGTTTCCCATCCTCACCTCCGGGTATAAAAATACCACCAGTCGATTGACTGGTGGTTTAGATACGTCCTTCCTTCTTAAGCTTTTCGAGCTCTTCAGGAGTAATTTTTCTGAATTTTACAGGCTCTTTAGCCCAAGCCTCATATCGCTCTTTTAAAGCCTGCTTATATTCCTTTCTTGTCATGTAAGCACCTCCAATTCCGCAAAATTTCCTTGTTTTAATAATACTCTCACCGCAGTTACTTTTCAAGCAATAGGGATAATGCCGATCGGAACTTTGATATACTTATCCTTAAGCGCCCAATTGATCGTCGAAGGATGCACGCCCAAGCGCTCTGCTATAGTCTTTTGCTGCAATTTTCGTTTGGCTCCGTTCCCTAAAGCATATTCTTTCTGTTCTTCCAGCGCATAATACAAAAGTGCCTTTATTGTATCTTCTCTCTGCTGCACAGCCGCTGCGAGCTGTCTCGCCCTGTGGATTTTATTCGCGAAATAGTTGATAGTCTCTGTGTCCTCCGCCTCTTTTGCCATCCGAATATACTCGTGGTTCAGTCGAACCATGACCGCTGCCGGACGCAGAAAACGCAGCACCCACACCTGATTTTCATACTCTGCTATGACATCCGGTACGATATACTGCGTTTCGCTCCCATTAAAATTTTCTGTGGGATGCGGAGACAGACTTTGTATCAATACATAGGCTTCCCGAACTCTGGCTGTACTGATCTTCATGCGACGCGAAATGCCGGAAAACTTTCTTTCTGCCACTTCCTTCAGATAATCATCAATTATTTCATACGGGATCCTGTCCGTAACTCCCCGCCTTTCCAGCTGCAGTTTAAAACAGTCCCGCATATCATAGGCACAGACACCCGCCGGATCTAAAGTGCGAATAAGGCGAATTGCCGATTCCAGCTCTTCAGCGTCCACATTCCATTCGTTTAAGAGCGTTTTTGTCATCTCAGGCAAAAATCCCGTATCTCTGTCCAGATACCGAATAATCTTTTTACAGAGTTTGTACTGCTTTGAGTCCAGTTCATTGACAGGCAGTTGTGCTATGAGATAATCTTCCAGACTTTCCGATTTTTTCCCGGAATATTTTCCAGCAAAGACGACACGTCCGTTCTTTCTTTATTGTACTGATGTTGCGACAACAGAATAGAAGGAGTATTCTCAGCCATCTCCGCCTCTATACCATTTTCAGGAAGCTCCAGCATCGGGTTGATCATCTGCTCCTCAGAGATAAACTTTTCCAGATTCTGTGTGCTCATTGCAAGCACTTGAAGACTTTCCACCTGG
The DNA here is from genome assembly GCA_003014445.1 of Fusobacterium naviforme. Lineage (GTDB taxonomy): Bacteria > Bacillota > Clostridia > Lachnospirales > Lachnospiraceae > Moryella > Moryella indoligenes. The sequence continues at coordinate 12,030 of PYGH01000003.1, forward strand.
CGGGAGCTCATATATACCTTCAGCTGTTCCTTCTGTTCCAATCTCGCTCTGTTCATCCGGCATTCCTCGCTTTAACTCAGCACTCCGTTCACCTTCTCCCCACTTCTTTTAGCCTAGATCTTCCTATTGTTCCTTCCGGCATCCTCACGCCGAAGTTATCGCAGATCGTCGCTCCCAGTACGGCAAAGCTCTCTGCATCCGGAAGTCTCCCACCGCTTCCCTCCGCAAAGGATGGGGAATATGCAATCAGCGGTACCTGCTCTCTCGTGTGATCTGTGCCATGCCAGGTCGGATCATTGCCATGATCCGCGGTGAGAAGCAGGAGATCCGCCTCCCCAAGGAGCGGGATCAGCTGTCCCAGCTTCTCATCAAAGCGCTCTATCTCCCGCGCATAGCCGAGCGGGTCACGTCTGTGTCCCCAGAGGGCATCAAAATCCACGAGATTCACAAAGCACAGCCCCTCAAACTCCCTGCTCCGGCAGAGCTCTGTCGTCTGCTCCATGCCATGGACACTGCTCTCTGAATGCTGCGCCTCTCCAATCCCACTGCCGTCAAAAATATCCCGGATCTTTCCGACAGAGATCGTCGCAAGTCCGGCTTCCTGGAGTGCATTCAGTGCAGTGGGCTTCGGCGGCTTCAGCGCATAGTCGTGCCGGTTCGCCGTGCGTCTGAACTCTCCGCGTCTCCTTCCGACATAGGGACGCGCAATCACACGCCCCACCTTCCACTCGTCGCGCATCGTCAGCTCTCGTGCGATCTCGCAGTAGCGATACAGGGTTTCCAGACCCATTGTCTCCTCATTGCCGCAGATCTGCAGTACAGAATCCGCGGAGGTATACACAATGAGCTTTCCCTCCTGAATCTCCTGCTCGCCAAGCTCATCCAGGATCACAGTCCCGCTGGCTGCCTTGTTTCCGATGATCTCTCTGCCGGTGCGTCTGGACAGCTCTGCAATGAGCTCCGGAGGAAAGCCGTGCTCCGTAAAGGTGACAAAGGGCTTCTCCGTGTAAATACCCATCATCTCCCAGTGACCGGTCATCGTATCCTTGCCGCAGCTCTGCTCATTCAGCGCACAGTAACGGCCGAGCGGCCTCTCGCTCGCAGCGATTCCATCAAGCGGCTTCAAATTCACCATTCCAAGCTTCTGAAGATTCGGAATGTCCAGCACTCCTGCACGCTCCGCAATATGTCCCAGCGTGTCCGCCCCTGCATCTCCAAAATCTGCTGCGTCCTTTGCCCCGCCGATTCCGAGAGAATCCAGTACAATCAGAAATATACGTCTGTATCTCTTCATTTTGCCTCCACCTCTGACAGGCGAGCCTGTGCTGCCTGCTCCTCCTGTGCTTTTACCATCACAGCCTTTTATCATAATAACAGCGATTTGCCTCTATATCCTGCTCCCTGACGAGCTTCACAATCCGGCTGGTTCCCAGCCGATCTGCCCCCAGTGCCAGAAAAGCCTCCGCATCCTCCAGAGAGCTGATTCCTCCGGCCGCCTTGATCTTCACGTCTTTTCCGACATGATCCCGGAACAGCTTAATGTCCTCTCTCGTCGCACCTCCGGTGGAAAAACCCGTGGAGGTCTTGATATAGTCCGCTCCCGCCGCTGTAACAATGCGGCAGGCCGCAATCTTTTCCTGCTCCGTGAGCAGACAGGTTTCTATGATCACCTTCAGTATCTTACCCATGCAAACCCTGCGGAGCGCCCGGAGCTCCTCCTCAACCTCCGAGAGCTTCCCTGCCTTCAGCGCTCCGATGTGAATCACCATATCAATCTCTTCCGCACCGTTTTGCAGAGCCTCCTCCGCTTCAAACAGCTTCGCCTTTGTTGTCATGGCCCCGCTCGGAAAGCCAACCACAGTGCAGATCCGCATTTGCTCTCCGACATAGGCCCGCGCCTGCTTCACATAACAGGGACTTATACAAACGGACGCCGTTCCATAGCGGATCGCGTCGTCGCAGAGCACCTGTACTTCCTCCCAGCGTGCCTCCGGCTTTAAAAGTGTGTGATCCACATGTGCCAGAATTCTCTGTTCTCTCTCGGTCATTTCTCCCCTCTCTCTACACTCTCTGAATATTCTCCACTTCTCTGGGCGCCGGAATTCCGTCTCCGTTTACTCTCCCTTCAGTGCCGCTCCGAAGCCCAGCGGCAAAAGCTCCTTCAGAAGAAAACTCTTCAGCACACCGTCAGAACGTCCCAGAATAATGCGGAAACGCTCCGGTTCACAAAATTCCTGCATCACCTGGCGGCACACGCCACAGGGCGGGCAGAAATCAAGCCGCTCCTCGCCCGCATGTCCTCCGGCAATCGCAATTGCCAGAAAGTGCCTGTCTCCCTCGCTGACTGCCTTAAAAAAAGCGGTGCGCTCAGCACAATTGCTCGGCCCGTAGGCCGCATTTTCCACATTACAGCCAGTATAAAGCTTTCCGCTCTCCGCAAGCAGCGCCGCCCCGACCGCATAAGCGGAATAGGGCGAGTAGGAATGCGCTCTCGCTGCCTCCGCCGCACGATACAGCTCCATATCCGTCATTTACTTCTCCCCTCTGTCTGCCCGGATCAGCCCTCTCAGTGCCTGAACGGCAACTTCAATAGCTCCCTCCGTATCATGCACCTGTGGATTTGGAAGCCCTGCCTTCGCCCGCTCCTGATTTGCGATCACCAGGAAGCAGGAACCGACCCGGACTCTCAGAAAGCTGCCCTCGATAAAGAGCGCTGCGGATTCCATCTCTGAAGCGAGGCAGCCAAGCCTGAGCCATGCCTGCCATTTATTCTCCAGCTCATACGACACCGGCATCTGCTCCGGCTCATGCTGACCAAAGAAAGAATCCTTGCACTGCACAACTCCTACATGGTATCTGCGCTCCAGAGTCTTTGCAGCACAGACCAGTGCTGAGGTGACAGTCCAGTCCGGTACCGCTGGATATTCGATCGGCGCAAATTCCCGGCTCGTTCCCTCCATGCGAACCGCGCCGTTTGCAATCACGATATCGCCTCCGAGCACTTCCTCCTGCATTCCGCCGCAGGTTCCGACGCGGATGAAAGTATCTGCGCCGCTCTTTACGAGCTCATTCAGTGCGATGCTCGCCGAGGGACCTCCGATTCCGGTGGAAGTAACGCTGACCTTCTCTCCCTCCAGCAATCCCGTCCAGGTGACGAATTCCCGGACATCCGCAATACACTCCGCCTTCTCAAAATGCGCCGCTATTTTCTCGCAACGCTTCGGATCGCCGGGCAGTATCACATAGCGTCCCACGTCTCCTCTTCCAATTCCGGTGTGATACTGCTTTCCGGAGCCCTCTGTATAGTCAATCATGCGTTCACCTCCGATTGTTTGATATATGCACGATAGCACTGCTTATTACGTGCTGCTCGCGCTTCGCGCTCTCTCAGCGCTGCTTCATGCTCGATGACATCGGTTATTACGCGCTGCTCGCGCTTCGCGCTCTCTCAGCGCTGCCACATTCCGCACTCCCGTGTCGCTTCCGCGCCACTTCGTGCTCCATGTGGGGCGCGTCAAAAGCACTTCCACCCACACGAAAGCAAGCTTTCGTGTGGGTTCAGTGCTCTTGACGCTGTAATAACAGTATACCACCATTCTCTCAGCTGTACTGAAATATATACATTTCAATGGGGCAATCGCCCTTGATTTCAGCATACAAAACAGGCACAATAAAGGAGACCCCATCGTTCTTTTGTGAGAGGAGCCGAGATGACGGACCACAGTTCCTATGAACACTTCATGCAGGAAACGATGCTTCGCGATCAGGTGGCACAGGAAGCCGAGCGCCTTGGCTTTAACCAAACCCTGAACGCGCTTTTTTTTGCAGAGCGCTGTCATGCGGGGCAGCTTAGAAAAGGTCCGGCAAAGCTTCCATACATCATCCACCCCCTCACCATGGCCTGTCACGCACTGGCACTGAATCTCTGCGAGGACGATCTCCTCTCAACCATATTGCTGCACGATACCTGCGAGGACTGCGGTATCCGACCCGAGGATCTTCCGGTGTGTCAGGAGGTGCGCGAGGCCGTCCGTCTTCTCACTTTTTCAAGGCTTCCCGGAGAGAACCGGATTGCAGCAAAGGATCGCTATTTTTCTCACATTCCCGAAAACCGTCTCGCGGTACTGACCAAACTCCTGGATCGCTGCAACAATCTCTCCTACATGGTTTACGGCTTCTCCCGCGAGAAGCTCCAGGACTACATCGACGAGACACGCCGCTGCGTAATTCCCATTCTTGAACACGCAAAAAGGCACTACCCCGACTGTGGCAGCGCCCTCTTTCTTCTGAGCTATCAGATTTTCTCTGTTATGAACTCCATCCAGGTGCTTCTTGAGCGCAGGCTCCCCTGACTGCCCAGCGCAGCTTCGCTGACCGCGCACGCGGATTCCGCACACATTCCTCTGCGGAGGGGCGAGTGAGCTCCTCTGCAATCTCCGCGTATATTCCGGCTCGCTTCAGCTCCTTAAAACTACGCTTCACCAACCTGTCCTCTCCCGAATGAAAGCTCAGGATTGCCACCCGGCCTCCCGGATTCAGAACTCCGGGCAGCTTTGTGAGCAGCTGCTCCAGAACCTCATACTCATGGTTGATATCAATGCGCAGCGCCTGAAAGCTTCTCTGACAGGATTTCTTTAGCTCTTCCTTCCGCCCTGCTGCGCTCAGAGCCTGCACAGACTTCAGAGCTCCGAGCGTCTGCTCGATCAGCTCTCGCAGTGCCGATGTAGTATCCAGACACTTTCCGGCACGGAAGCAGCGGGTAATCGCCGCCGCCAGCTCGTGCGCATAGGGCTCGTCTGCATTTTCCCGGAGCATCCCCTCAATCTCTTCCCGCGAGAGCTCACGCAGCCGCTCCGCCGCACTCATACCGCGCTCCGGATTCATGCGGAGATCCAGCGGGCCTTCTACCTTATAGGAAAAGCCCCTCGCAGGGTCATCGATCTGCATGGAGGAGACACCGAGATCCGCCAGAACAAAATCAAAACGCCCCTGTTCCTCCGCCACACGGTCTATCTCTGCAAAATTTATCCGCCGCACAGAAAAGATATCCTCTCCATAGCCCAGTGCGCGAAGCCGAGCCTCCGTCTTGACAGATTCGATCGGATCAATGTCCAGAGAGGTAAGATGTCCCCGCCCCGCAAGGCGCTCCAGCAGTCTTCTGCTGTGTCCTCCGTATCCAAGCGTACAGTCCAGCCCGCGCTCTCCCGGCTGCACAGCGAGAATCGAGAGTATCTCATCCACACAGATAGGAATATGCATACCCGCGGGCGTGCTTCCCTTGTTCACGATATGCTCCACGGTGTCCGCGTACTTCTCGGGCGCATGCTCCTTGTACTTCTCCTCAAAACGCCGCGGATATCTGCCCGCGTAGTGAACGCGACGTCTGTGTCCGCTCTTTCTCTCCTCTCCCATCTGAACTCCCTCCTCTGTCGCTGATGCTCTCCTCTGAATCGAGGCTTTCCATCCTTCGTCTGCCGGGGCTTATTCCTTTACGAGCTCCGGAGCAATCATTGCAATGCCCTTTCGCAGAGTATCCCGGTCTATGGCTCCCGCTGCCTGTGCCGCAACTTTGCCCTCCGCATCAATAAAATAGGTCGTCGGAATTGAGTATACACTGTAGCTGCGCGCGCCGTCCGCAGCTGTATCAAAATATACCGGCAGCGTGTAGCCCTCCTTCTCCACATAGCGGGAGGCACTGGCCATGCTCTCCCGCTGGCCGTCTGTGAGATTTACCATGAAAAACTGCACGCTGTCACCGAGCTCCTCATGCAGCGCATTGAATTCCGGCATCTCATGCTTACAGGGCCCGCACCAGCTCGCCCAGAAATTCAGCACCACCGGCTTTCCGTAAAAATCAGAGAGTCGGACAGCGTTGCCCTCTGCATCCTGCACTGCAAAATCCGGTGCGATGGCGCGCTCCGCCTCCTCGGAGGAGGCTCCGCTTTCTCCAGCCTCTGACGCAGCATCGCTTTCTGCACTATCTGCCCCCAGAGCCTTTGCAGCCTCCTGAACGGAGAGATCTCCGCCCGTCTTCACAGCAGAAGCACTCTCCGCTTTCAGCTGCTCCGGTGCTGCTGCGCTGCCGAGGCTCCGATAAAGCACGGACACCGCTCCCAGCAGCACGACAAAAAACAGTGCAATCAGTAGTATCTTCTTATTCTTCATTCTTATCCCATCCTGTCTGTTTGCTTATTTCAGTGTGGAAGCGAGATGCTTCACGCAGCGAACAGCGCCAGCATACGCCCCATGAGCCCGCTCGCCATCAGCACGCCAACCAGTATCAGAAAGCCGCCGCTCACGGCATTCACCGCCGCATAGTGCCGTTTCACCCAGCTGAGCGCCCCCTTCAGGCTGTCTATCAGCACTGCACTTATGAGAAAGGGGATACCCAAGCCGAGCGAGTACAGAAGCAGCATGAGCACTCCCTCCAGCGCATGCCCCCGCTGAGAGGCAAGGACCAGCGCCGAGCCAAGAAAAGCGCCGACGCAGGGCGTCCAGCCGACTGAAAAAATGACACCGAAGAGCAGTGAGGAGAAAAATCCCAGCTTTCCGCTGTTCAGCTGAAAACCATTTCCCTGAAACAGTCTCAGCTTCAGAAACCCCAGAAAATTCAGTCCGAAGAGAATCACAACTGCTCCGGAGACGAGATTCAGCTCCCGCTGGTGACTTTTCAGAAAGCTCCCCACCGTTCCGGCCAGCGCCCCCATCGTCACAAAGACAAGAGTGAAGCCCAGCACAAAGCCGAGCGCATTCCGCACTGTCCGCGCACTGTTTTGCTCCTCTCCGCCCGCAAAATAGCTGATATAGATCGGAAGCATGGGAAGCAGGCACGGCGACAAAAAGGTGATGATTCCCTCCAGAAACACTATGACATACTGCATTATAAAAGCTTCCTCCATCTCTCCAGCCTGCGGCAGGAGTTCCCCGCCCGGCTGATCAGGCTTCGCCCTGACATCAGATACATCATTACATCCAATGAACGGGCTCATAGCCCTGACAAAAAAGCATCCATGAGAGTGGTTCTGCGCCATATCCCATGGATGCCCTGTGTTCTTACGTTTCGCTTACTTCAGCATCGCCTCGAGCTGCGCCTTTGGACGAGCTCCCACAGAGGTCTGCACCGGCTGGCCGTCCTTAAAGAGAATCACGGTCGGAATGCTGGCTACGCGGTATTTCATTGCAAGCTCCTGCTGCTCATCGACATTGACCTTGCCGACCTTGACTCTGCCCTCATACTCCTCTGCGAGCTCGGAAATAACCGGGGAGAGCATACGACAGGGGCCGCACCAGGTCGCCCAGAAGTCTACCAGCACCGGCTTGTCCGACTTCAGAACCTCATTTTCAAAATTTACCTCTGTTAATGTAATCTCTGCCATAATTTTTCTCCTTTTCTGAATCCGCTGCCGCGGCTTCGGGTCTTCAATACCTGTCTGTAGCTCCGCTCCATCTGGCGGAGCTCTGAGGTTTTCCCCTGTAGCTACAGACTACCCGATTTCAGAACAGAAGAATGTAACCAGGTCTCATTCAACTCTCATTCAGCGCACGAAGTCCTGCGATATCTGTGAGGCACAGAACGCCGCGCCTCATTTTGACAAGTCCCTCTCCGGCAAAGCGCTTCAGCATGCGCGCAACCACCTCCCGCGCAGAGCTTGTGTGCTGCGCAATCTGCTCATGCGTGAGGTGAAGCTCTGTCTCCCCGGTTCTGTCGTACTCCTCAATGAGAAAAGCTGCGAGCCGCTGATCAAAGCGCTTGAAGAGTATCTCCTGCAGAGTCCACATCACAGTCGAAAAGCGCTCTGTCGCAAGCTCATAGAGATAGCAGCGCACATGGATATTCTGCTCCGAGAGCTGCGCCGTGAGACTGCTGTTCACAATCATGAGCTCCGTCTCCTCCGCTGCGACCATCTGCGTATCAAAGGTGATCTGCCGCATGACGCAGGAAGCGGACAGCACACAGATATCCCCCGCATGAGAGCGAAACAGCGTGATCTCCCGTCCCTCATCCGACACAAGATAGCTGCGCACGCTTCCCGAGAGCACCAGAACCATGCCAAGGCAGTCACTCTCCGTATCATAGATCAGCTGACCACGCGCATAGTGCCGCTGTACGGCTGCACGCCGCACTCTGTCTTGCTCCTCCGGCCTGAGCTTCGCCCAGTAGGGAAGCTTCTCCAGATAGCGCTCATTTACCGCCATATCAGTCTTCCTTCTTCTCCTTCAGTATGGAAATCACAACCATCACCAGCAAAAGATAGGGATAGAAAAGCCAGGGCATAATCATGACGCCCGGAATGCCGGAGATGGAGGCCGCAATCAGCACCTGCGCGCCATAGGGAATGATCCCCTGCGCAATACAGGAACAGGTATCGAGGAGCGAGGCAGTTTTCTTCGGCGCGATGTGATATTCCTCGCTGATGGTCTTCGCTATGGGGCCCGCCACAACAATTGCAACGGTATTATTGGCTGTCGCAATGTCCATGAGTATGGTGAGGAGGGAGATGCCGAACAGCCCGCCTCTTCTTCCCCTGAAGCTGCTGCGGATAAAGCTCAGCACCGCCGCAAAGCCACCGTGCTCCTTCATGAGCGAGCTGATGGAAACAACCAGAATCGTGACCACCATGGTCTCGAACATCCCGGAGGTTCCCGCTCCCATCGCAGAAAAAGCAGTTGCCACTGTCAGGCTTCCGCCCGCCAGTCCTGCGGCGAAGAAGAGCAGCACGCCAATCCCCAGCACCACAAAGACATTGACGCCCATCAGAGCCATGACGAGAACCACAAGATAGGGAAAGGCCAGAATCATGGAATATTCATAGCTTCCGAAAGCTGCGCTCTCTCCCCGGAGGGCGATGACGCAGAGTATCGCCAGAGTCACCAGCGCTGCAGGCAGAGCAATGCCCAGATTTTCGCGAAACTTATCCTTCATATCAACGCCCTGAGTCTTCGTTGCCGCAATGGTCGTATCAGAAATAAAAGAAAGATTGTCTCCAAACATTGCGCCGCCGACCACAGTTCCCACGCAGAGCGGCAGAGAAAAACCTGCTGTGCCGGCGATGGAGCTCGCGATCGGGACGAGCACCGTGATGGTCCCCACGCTGGTTCCCATGGACATGGAGATGAGGCAGGCTATGATGAAGAGTCCCGGAATCGCAAGGCGCCCCGGAATGATGCTGAGCAGAAGATTCGAGGTGGACTCCACGCCGCCCGCCTGCTTTGCAATGCCGCCGAAGGCTCCTGCCATCAGAAAGATGAAGAGCATCAGGACGATATTCTCATCGCCGACTCCCTGCGCACACACGTGGATCTTCTGCTCAAAGCTGAGCTCCTTGTTCTGCATGAAAGCCACGATCAGCGCGAGGCCGAAGGCCACCACCACAGACATCACGTAAAACCCCATCTGTCCTTCTGTGGGATGAATATACTCAAAATAAATCCCGCTGCCGAGATAAAATAGCAGAAAGACGAGGATGGGTATCAATGCCAGTGAATTGCCTTTTTCTTTCATAATTCCCCCTGTATGACACAAAAGTCCATGAAACCAAACACCATGCTACAGATATTCTTTTCATTCTAATGCTCTGCGCCCGGTTTTGCAATTGTTATCTGCTGAAACTTAGAAATGACAGTGAGGGCCGAACAGCAAAACCCGCTGCTCATGCCCTCACCTCTCCCGCTGATCCTATGCAATTGTAGCCACAGCTTCAGATATTCTTATACAGCAGACATTCTCACATAAAGAAATTCGTCAGGTTCGCCGCCACAATCAGACCGGAGAACACAATGGAGATCGTGGAGCAGAGCTTGATGAGAATATTCAGAGACGGACCGGAGGTATCCTTGAAGGGATCGCCCACGGTGTCGCCCACGACTGCTGCCTTGTGACTCTCGGAGCCCTTGCCCCCGAAATTGCCTTTCTCTATGTATTTCTTCGCGTTGTCCCATGCACCGCCAGCATTGGACATGAATACCGCCATCGCAAAGCCGGTGACAGACACACCGCCCAGAAGTCCGACCACACCCTCGCAGCCGAGCAGCAGCCCGGTGACAATGGGGACGATGACCGCGAGAAGCGCGGGAACTATCATTTCATGCAGCGCTCCTTTGGTGCAGATGGAGACGCAGGTCGCGTAATCCGGATCTGCAGTTCCCTCCATAATACCCTGAATCTCCTTGAACTGACGGCGCACCTCGGCGACGATGTGCTGCGCGGAGGTCTGCACCGCACTCATGGTATAGGAAGCAAAGACAAAGGTCAGCATGGCGCCGATGAAGAGACCGACCAGCACGCCCGGATTCGTGAGAGAGAGATTCATCGCTGCCTTCCCTGCTGCCGCGAGCTTGGCATCTGCGATAGAGACATAGGAAACCAGAAGAGCCAGCGCAGTCAGAGAAGCGGAGCCAATCGCAAAGCCCTTTCCTGTGGCTGCGGTGGTGTTGCCGAGAGAATCCAGCGCATCCGTGCGCTCACGCACCTCCTCCGGGAGTCCGGACATCTCTGCGATGCCGCCGGCATTGTCCGCGACAGGGCCATAGGCGTCTGTAGCGAGGGTGATGCCGAGAGTGGAGAGCATGCCGACAGCGGCGATACCGATGCCGTAGAGGCCCTGATTGTAACTCTGATAGCCGCCCGCGCTGATAAAGGAAATAATAACAGCCGCTGCGACGATCAGGATAGAGGACATCGTAGACTTTAAGCCGAGAGAGATGCCGCCGATGATCAGCGGGCCGGTTCCGCTCTGTGAGGACGCGGAGAGCTCCTGCGTGGGCTTATAGGTATCGGAGGTGTAATACTCCGTGAAGTAGCCGATCAGCGTTCCGCCGAGCAGACCGCAGAGGATGGAGACGTAGACTCCCATATTGCCGAGCAGGAACCAGGTGAGCGGTGCCGCGAGAAGGGCTGCGAGAACCGCAGCGGAGTAGGTGCCCTTTCTCAGAGAGGAGAGCAGCGCCTTCTGATCGGTATTTTCCTCCGTCTTCACAAGGAAGGTTCCGAGCACGGAGCAGAGGATGCCGGTCACGGCGAGCGCCACGGGAAGCAGCATGCCCTGATAGCCGTAGCCTGCCAGTGGTCCAAGTGCGAAGGTCGCGAGTATGGAGCCGACATAGGACTCATAGAGGTCCGCGCCCATTCCGGCGACATCGCCCACGTTGTCGCCGACATTATCCGCGATGGTGGCCGGGTTTCTGGGGTCGTCCTCCGGGATACCGACCTCAACCTTTCCGACGAGATCTGCGCCGACGTCTGCGGCCTTGGTATAGATACCGCCGCCGACTCTTGCAAAGAGGGCCATAAAGGAGGCGCCCATTCCGTTCATAACCATGATATTGCCGAGCTCAAGCGGATCCGCAATGCCAAAGACAAAGCGAAGCAGGAAGAACCACACGGAGATATCCAGCATGCCGAGGCCTACCACCGTGAAGCCCATCACAGAGCCGGAGGCAAAGGCGACGCGAAGGCCACGGTTCAGATTCTCAGAGGCCGCATTTGCTGTGCGTGAATTGGCCTGCGTGGAAATCTTCATGCCAATGTAGCCCGCAAGCATGGAGAAGATGCCGCCGCTTAAGAATGCGAAGGGCGTAAAGCGGGACAGCATGCCGCCCCCGGTTCCGAATGCCATAGCCAGAAGCACGAAGAAGACCACGACAAAGATTCTTGCAACCGTAGAGTACTGCTGCTTCAGATACGCATTTGCTCCGTCGCGGATGGCGGAGGCAATCTTCTGCATTCGCTCATTGCCCTCGGAGCAGGACATCACCGCGACTCTGCGGCTCTGAGCGAAGGCCAGCGCAATCAGTGCGCCGATGAAACCAATTGCAAAATAGCTTTCCATTGTTGGGATCCCCCTAAAAATTGGTAGTCAGCTGTCTCAGCTGCCAGCGGAACGGCCAGATGTGAGTCGCTCCGCGCTCTGTACTATAGAGTACACGCCCGCGCCGAAAAAGACAAGAATAGATATATTTTAAACAAAATCGAAAAAATCTCTCTTAACTGCCGAAATACAGAGAGTCTAAATTGCCATGAGAAAGGAGTTGTGATAAGATAATGCTCACGGGAGAGCTGTGCTCCCGTGAATTTTCAACATTGGGCTGTCGCCAAGCGGTAAGGCAAAGGACTTTGACTCCTTCATTCGACGGTTCGAATCCGGCCAGCCCAGCGAGAGAGCTCCCATCCATGAATGGATGGGAGCTCTCTTTTTTATCCTGTCGGAAATTCCTTCGGGGGATGCGCAGGACATGTCACTCGGGCGCTGCTTCATCCAGCTCGCTGCTGTCCAGCAGCTTCACGCCGCGCGCGGAGAGCGCCTCCGCGAACATGCCGCGCCCCTCTATGAGCTTTCCCGAAAAGCTTCCGTCATAGACCTTCAGTACTCCGCAGCTCGGACTGCGGGACTTAAGAATCGCGAGGTCTATCCTCTCTTTTTCCAGCTCCTTCAGTGTCCTCTCCGTACCTCTTATAAAGTCCTGTGTCCTGTTGACGCCGTCTCTATCTATCACTTCTGCCCCGACGCGCTCCGCCGGAACCCGCGGGATTGGAAGCCCGCCCGCGCACTCCGGACAGACCGGAATCACTCTGTGCCCCTCACAGAAATCGAGCACGGCCTGACTTCTGTTGTTTCCACCGTTGTACTTACAGTTTTCTCCGAGAAGACATGCACTCACCACAATATTCATTCCGACCTCCCGCTGTTTTCCGATCCTCCGGAGAGCTGTATCTCCGACCGCAAATCTCTGCTCTTCTCTCTCAGCAGCTCCTCCAGCTCTTGAAATTCGGCCTGCAGCCGCGCGTCGTGCCAGCGCTCCCGCGCGGTTTTTAAAAGTGCCTCCGCCGTCTCATACTGTCCCTCTGCCATCACAGACAGTATTTCGAGCTCTGCGATATTTCCGCCGTAGCGCCTGTGCTCTCTGAACTTTTCAAACAATTCCCTGTGAGACAGAAAACTCTCCTTTGCCCGCTCATACTGCGCTGTCTTAAAGTACGCGATACAGAGGTTGATGCCATGCACCAGCTTCACTTCTCTTCCTCTGAGCCGCTCAGCGGACAGCTCCTCCAGCATGCGCAGCGCAGTCTCATACTCCTCTGCCTCCAGATATCCGGCTGATAAATTCAGCTTTAAAATACCGCGAAGTGTCTTTCCCTTCGCCTTTTGCAGCAGCGCCTCTGTAGCGGCTATGTATTCCGACGCAGAGCTCTCCTTGAGAAGGAGCTCCAGCCTGTGCATCCGCAACATAAAAAGCAGGTAATACAGAATATTAAACAGCGCAGCCCCTATGACAATGAAGGGTGCGGCTATCCAGTAACCGCGCATGAATACGGACTCATCCATTCCGCTTCCTCTCTGCAACAGGAGCAGGAGTATGCCGGCGCATATTCCGATCATGACTGTTCTGCGTACTCGTCTCATTCCTGCCCACCTCTCCTGTTCCCGGACTATTTTCCTGTCTGCATTATAACAGCTTCAGGAGTTATATCACACTACCATAATCAGGGTTCCGGCAGTCAGGAGCATCGCGCCGAGCAGTGTTTTCAGTGTACAGCTCTCATGCAGAAACAGAAACGCAAGTACAAGTGTGATCACAACACTCAGCTTGTCGACAGAAACCACCTTCGACGCCTCTCCCAGCTGCAGCGCCCTGTAATAGCAGAGCCAGGATGCACCGGTGGCGAGACCCGACAATCCCAGAAACAGCCAGCTCTTTCTGCTGATCTCCATGATGCCGCGCTGACTGCCCGTGAGAAACACCATCCCCCAGGCCATTCCCAGCACCACCAGTGTGCGGATCGCCGTCGCCAGATTGGAGTTTACGCCCTCGATGCCGATCTTTGCCAGAATCGAAGTAAACGCCGCAAAAACAGAAGATAAAACTGCAAATAGTAACCACATCGCGCGCCTCCCTGTTTCGCTGTATTTCCTTTTTTCTATTATAAACTGAAAAAGCCTCCTGTCACAGTGACAGAAGACTTTTCAAACATCTGACGGGAAAACTTATATCATATCTTATACAAATACCCGGTCTTTTTCAGTATCGGACGAAGCGCTGCATAGACGACCACAACAACGACAGTTCCGACCACCGCGTTGAAGGCTGTCGCGCCCGCCGCCCAAGTCGCCATGATCTTCGAGGCCTCCTGCGGGATGCCCAGAAGGTAGGTCTTATAGAGGTAGCCCACCAGTGGATCCATGATAACATTGAAGCCGAGCCCCGCCGCTGAGGCGAGAACGCTCCACTTCATGATGTAGCCTCTGTCGTGCTCCTCTGTGATGTGTGCAATCCTGTGCGCCACAAAGCCCGAAATCAACCCGATCATCAGCTTCAGCACAAAGGTCTTTGGCGCACTCGCAACATAGGCCGGGCTCATGAGATCCGCAATGGTCATTCCCAGCGAACCGGCAACCCCGCCATACCCTCCACCTAGTATCAGCGCGGCCAGCACACAGAAGGCATTGCCGATATGAAGCGCTGTCGCCCCTCCTCCCGGCGTCGGAATCGGAATCTTCAAAAACGTAAATGCCACATAGCAGAGCGCCGCCATCAGTCCGGTCAGCACCAGCTTGTGAAGCCGCTCACTTTCTCTCTCATATGCGGTCTCCCGCGTCGCAGTGCTTTTCTCCTCGTTCATTTTCAGTTCCCCCTTGATCTGCTCCGGCTTGTGTTTTTATGCAAATCCTATTATACTTTCTTTTGATATGTTTGATATTCCCAGTTTTTGCATATTTTATAAGTTCAAAAACCAGTTCAGTTTTGAGTCTGATATCCCTGCCCGGATGCCATTGCGGGAAAGGTAAAAGCCGCAGCAAAGTCCTGCAGACAGAAAGGAGCTTCCCATGCTGACCTACCCTCTCGATGAACGCGGTCACGAGCGAAAATACGAATATCTGTATCGCAGAATCAAGGAGGACATTCTGTCCGGAGCCATCTCCGCGGGAGAGCGTCTCCCCTCAAAGCGCGCTCTCGCGGAGCACCTCGGCATCAGTGTGGTCACAGTGGAAAATGCCTACAACCAGCTGCTGGACGAGGGCTATGTCGAGGTACGGGCGCGCAGCGGCTTCTATGTAAATCATCTGCAGCTCCCCACAGCTTCGTCCGGCACTCTGCAGCCGCCGCACACACACCCGGAAAGTCAAGAGTCATATGGGCCCGCGGCTCAGACTATCCTGCAAGCGCAGCTGCCCGTCCGGGAGACAGAAGCTTCCCTCCCGCAGGATCAGATGCAGATGACGCTTCCATCTGCGCACACACCCCGGTCTGCCTCTGTCTCCGCTCCTGCATATAGTCCGGAGGCCGCTCCCTCTGCACCGGAGCTTGAGCAGTCGCTCCCCGCAAAGAATACTCCGACAGCAGAGCCTGCTGATACAGCGCCGGACTTCCCCTTTGGATCCTTCCTCCGCATTGTACGGGAGGTACTGAATGACTACCGGGAGCAGCTCCCGCTCCGTCCGCCGAATGCAGGCAGCCGGGAGCTCCGCTCTGCACTCTCCAGCTACCTGAAGCACTACCGCGGAATGCAGGCAAAGCCGGAGCAGATTATCATCGGCTCCGGCTCGGAATATCTCTACGGGCTGGTGGCACAGCTCTTCGACCGCAGAGTGGTCTATGCAATTGAGGGGCAGTCCTATGAGAAGATCCGCCTGATCTACAGCGCCTATGCGCGCCCCTACGAGCTGCTTCCGATGGACAGCTGCGGCGTGAGCTCTGAGGGACTTCAGAACTCTCAGGCAGGAGTGCTCCATGTGACCCCTTTTCACAGCTACCCGACCGGAATCACCGCACCAGCCGCAAAGCGCTATGAGTATCTCGCCTGGGCGAAAAAGCGAAGCGCCTTCATCGTGGAGGACGACTACGAGTCCGAATTTGCGGTGCTCCGCAAGCCGCTCGAAACCATGTACGCCATGGATCACAGCGGCTCTGTGATCTACCTGAACACCTTCACCAAGAGTCTTGCCCCCTCCATGCGCGTGGGCTACATGGTACTGCCGGAGCGTCTCCTCCCCGTATATCAGGAGAAGCTGGGCTTCTACTCCTGCACCGTACCCTCACTGGATCAGTACGTGCTCGCAGAATATATCGGCCGGGGATATCTTGAGCGAAGGCTGAACCGCATCCGCAGAAAGCTGCGGCAGGCCGCGGAGAGCTGAGCTATGCCCAGAGCTTTCGCAGCTCCTCCTGCAACAGCGCACCGACGATCTCCGCAAATTAATCTCATGTTGTAAAAGGTCATTTTGCCCTGCTTCTCACTCTTGATGGTCCTCGCAATAAGTGATTCTTACTTCAGCCCTTTGGAAACAGCTGCTCTGAATCAAGAATCACAGTAAACGGTCCATCATTTAAGAGACTTATCTTCATGTCCGCTCCAAAGATGCCGCGCTCCACTTTTATGCCCGGATGCTTCTCTCTGCACAGTTCCATAATATACTCGTACAGCCGCTCCGCGTGCTCCGGCTTTCCTGCCTTTATAAAGGAAGGGCGGTTCCCCTTCCTGCAGTCCGCATAGAGCGTGAACTGAGAGATGAGCAGCAGCTCTCCCCCCACATCGTGCAGGGCGAGGTTCGTCTTTCCCTCGCTGTCCTGAAAAATGCGGAGACCACACATCTTCCGCACCATCTGCTCCGCTGTCTCCTCCGTATCACTGTCGGAGACGCCGATCAGCACCAGAAAGCCCGGGCCGATCGCCCCCGTTACCTCGCCATCCACTGTGCATGCCGCGTGCGTCACGCGCTGAATTACAAATCTCATAAAAGTCTCATGACCTCCTCCTTTAATTCCTCCCGCCTGTCCTTTAAGAGCAGGATGCGATTATAGCGGTAATACGCCTCATTTCCCGTCTCCTGCACGAAACGCAGACTGTAATAACCTGCATCTAGCTCAGAGAGAAAGAGCACCAGCTCCTGCTGCTCCCCGAAGGTCTCCGCAAGAAAACGAAACACATTCGTGAGATGGCGGTCTGTCTCCTGCTCCCGCGCCCGGCGCTCCTCCTCCGAGATGGCAAAGCGCTGCTTTAAAAAGCTATAGTCCGCTCTCCTCTCCCGCAGCATCTCCCCGCAAAGCTCCTGAAGCCGCAGAAGGAGTCCCCGCTCCCGCTGCGCCTCCTCTCTCCCCAGAAGCTGCGCCTCCTCACGCTCTTTCAGCTGCGCTCTCTGCGCGCGCAGGGTTGCCTCGAGCCAGTCCTTCAGATAAATGCACTGCCCGCGAAGCTCCGGAGCTGTGCTCCCGGCTTTCCGCTCCGCATTGCTCCCCTCTCTCAGCTCGCCCCGCGAGAGCATGTCCCGCACCGTCTTCAGTATCTCAAAGAGCTCCCTCTGCACCGAGAGCTCCAGCGCCCAGCGCTGAAATTCCTGTCCGAGCGCAGACACCAGAAGACCGATGAGACTCAGCTTCTCGTCAAAGGGGGCCTCCTTCAGCTGCCCTGTGTTCTCCGGGCGCTCCCCGCGAAGGAGCTCCGGAATACGGTATTGCGTCCGGTACTTCCGGTAGAGCTCATAGTAGATAGAGAAATCCTCCGCGATCTCCGGGTCCTGCAAAAATGAGGCGGCAAATTCGCGCTCCACGGAGAGCCCCAGACGCTCATACACCTTCAGACTGTCCGAGAGATCCTCCCAGCCGCGCGCCGTCACAAAACGCGTTCCGCCCGCCGCAGCGCGGACAGAGTAGAAGCGGTCCTTCTTAATCTCCAGATAGCTCAGCACCGCGCCGTGAATGCCCTGCCGCAGCGCATACTTTTTCCATACGGGGAAATCCTCCCTGACATCAAGCCGGCGCACACGATCCAGCGTCACGATATCGAAGTCCCGCACAGATTTATTGTACTCGGGGGGATTGCCCGCCGTGACGATCACATAGCCTGCGGGCACCTCGTGCGTGCCGAAGCGCTTGTACTGCAAAAATTGCAGCATGGTCGGCGCAAGTGTCTCCGAGACACAGTTGATCTCATCAAGAAACAATATGCCCTCCGCAATTTTAGAGCGCTCTATCTGCTCATAGACCGAGGCTACGATCTCGCTCATGGTGTACTCCGTCACGGAGCAGCGCTTTCCGCCATAGCGCTTCTCGCTGACCACCGGAAGTCCGATGGCGCTCTGACGCGTGTGGTGTGTGATCGTGTAGGAGACGAGGCTGATGCCGAGCTCCTCCGCGATCTGTCTCATCACAGCGGTCTTTCCGATGCCCGGAGCCCCCATCAGCAGCACGGGGCGCTGACGCTCCCGCGGGATAAGATAGCTTCCGTCCTCATCCTTTGCGAGATAGGCGCGCACTGTCCGGATGATTTCTTCCTTTGCTTCCTGTATATTCATGTCTTTATCTCCATTTCTCCCTCTGCGCAGCGCTTCTGTCTCACGCGGGACTGCCCGCTGCTCCGCCAGAATCTTCTCCGCCGCATCTACAGATAGAGCCGCAGCGCCCAGTTCGGAACCTTCTCGTCCGCAAAATCCTGATCCCTTCGGAATACAAAAGCAGTCTCATAATCCGTGGGCCTCTCCGGAAAGCGCCCGAAGCCGTCTGTAAAGTAGATGAGTCCCTTCAGAGAACGCAGCTCACCGCGCTCCCTAAGCCGCTCCACATGCCGGAAGACCGGGCGAAAATCCGTTCCCCCGCCGCCGTGCACGGTATACTGTCCCGCATAGCGCGAGAGCTCCGGGAGCTCTGTGAGTGCCGTGTCCGTCCGCACGCGCTCATCACACTCCAGAATACGTATCCTGAGCTTATGAAAGAAGCTCTCCCGCTCTGAGAGTATTGCCGCCGTCTCGTTCAGAAATTCCTGCACCAGCACCGCCTGACAGGAGGCCGAGGTGTCGATCGCGATCACCAGCTCCTCCACCCTTCTCTGCTCACTGTACTCATTTTCCTCAATGAGCGGCATATTCCCGTAGCGCTCCATCCCATAGTGATAAAAACCGTAGTCAAAAGAATCCGGATCGATCTCCGCGACCTCCCGGAGCACTGCGAAGCGCTCCAGAAATTCGCGATAGAGCGGACGCTCCTTCAGCTCCAGACGCAGGATGTATTCAAGCGCCTCTCCGCCGCTGCCAGCCTCCTTTCCGAAGGTCTCCAGCTCCGTCCGCACGCGCTTTGCCCGCCGCCTCCAGTCCTCCGCCGAGGCGCGAGGAGGCAGAGAGGCGGAGCGCGGCGCCGGGGGCTTCTTCTGTCCCTCCCTGTCCCAGAAGCTGTGATCACAGCGATGAAACTCCCGCATGAGCCTCTCTCGCTGTTCCTCTGTCAGCGGCTCCCGCTCGAAGTACGCATAGATTTTCTCCGCGCTCAGCAGACCGCAGCGCTCTTTCAGCCGACAGTACCACTCCTCCCTGAGCTCCGAGGGCAGACGCTGCACGGCCTCGCTCCGTATCGTGTCCAGCACCGACTCCGCTGCGATATCCGAGGACAGATCCCAGAGCGCTGCATCGCTGTGCGCTGCAGCGGCATAGAGCTGACGAAAGAGACAGTGAAAAAGCATATGCAGATAGCAGCGCCGGAGAGACAGCGGATGCTCGATGAATTCCGTCATGAGGTAGTGCGGATGAAACAGAAGCTCGCTCCCGTCTGTTCCAACAGAGCGCGTCCTGAGATCCATGCGGCAGGGCAGCGCATCCAATACCGGCACCATAAAGGGCAGGGCGAGGCAGAGCTCTGTCCGCGTCTGCGCGAGAATCTTCTGCCCCATCCTGTCGAGCTCTTCCCTGTTTCCCATACCGTCTCTCCTTCTGCTGATTCAGGCTGATCCATCTCTGTCCGCCGGCTTCTCTTCCTCACTCAGCCCTTATTCCTGCAATCATCTCCACTGTCTCTCAGACGACACCGTCCCCTGCTGTCCCATCTCCGCCTGCACTGAAGATCAGCGCCACTGATGGCCGGACAGACACTCTGCTTAATCTACGCAGTGCTCAGAGCTCATCCAGAGAGAAGCGTGTGCCTTTCCCCGCGGAGCTCCGGCCGCGTCCGTACTCCATGAGCAGTCCGCAGAGCTCCGGCTGTCTCTCCTCCGCCGCGGTGCGAAGCCCTGCCGCTGCCGCCGCTGAGGACAATAGCTCCCGCTCTGCAAGCAGGCGGAGCCGTGCTACATCCCGACTGTGAATGAGCTCCGGAACCAGCTCCTCCGCATGATCCCGGAGATGGCTCTGATACTGCGCCTCCGCCTCTCCCGAGAGCTGATACGGATACTGAAGCCTAGAAAACGCGATCTCCACCGCCGGGGCGCACTCTCCGAGCGCGCCTCTCCCGTCCGCGACTGCCCGCGGAAAGAGCCTGTCATAGCCCCGGAAATCGATCCGTCTCCGGGTGACCGTCTCACGATAGCTGTAGCCGCAGCCCTCGATGCGCGGATGTATGGCACGCGCCATGGTATCCTCGTCAAAATCATTCACGAAGGCCGGGAAAAAGAGGCGCGACATACCATCCGGAAACCACAGCTCTGCGCTGATCGCCTGATCCAGATCTGAGAGTATATCCTTAAAACCGGCAAAGCTCCCCTGTTTCACCCGAAGCACAAGAAGGGAGAGCGCTCCGCAGCCGCGAAACGCTCCCGAGCCGATCTCTGTCGTGTAATCTGTAAGTTCCAGTCGCTCAAGCCGCGCACAGTCATAAAAGGCAAATTCTCCGATCTCCGCGACGCTTCCCGGAATCCTGAGCTCCTCTGCCCCGCATCGCCCGGCAAATGCGTTCCGAGCGATGCTCCGCACCGGAAGTCCTCCGACCCTCTCCGGGATACTAAGAATCCGGAAATCTCCCTCCGCTCCGATCAACACTGCACCGCGCGCTTCACCTGCGCCCTCTGTCTCATAACAAAAATTCATTTTTTCTCTCCCCGGCAGCTCCGATGCCGGAGAGCTCCCGCACCACTTCGCCCGCAATGAGGAGTCCCGCTGCTGCCGGAACGAAGGCAGTACTCCCCGGTACCGCCCGGCGCGCCGTGCCGCCTCCATCATCCGCACAATCGCTGTTCTCAGAGTATGCCTCTGCCCGCGGCCTTAATGGCTCCTCCCTCGAGTAAACCACCTTAAGACGCCTCACTCCCCGTTTCTTCAGCTCCCTGCGCATCACGCGCGCAAGCGGACAGACCGAGGTATCATAAATATCCGCAATTTCCAGTGCTGACGCCCGAAGCTTGTTGCCCGTGCCCATCGAGCTGATGATGCGCGTCCCCGCCGCTTCCGCCTGCATCACCAGCTGAAGCTTCCCTGTGACTGTATCAATCGCATCCACCACATAATCATACTGTGTGAAATCAAACTGCTCCGCCGTCTCCGGGAGATAGAAGCAGCGGAAGATGTTGACCTGAGCCTCCGGGTTGATGTCCAGCACGCGCTCCCGCGCGACCTCCACCTTATAGCGCCCGAGCGCACTGTGCGTCGCGATGATCTGACGGTTCAGATTTGAGAGACTCACCCTGTCATTGTCGATGAGATCCAGAGTCCCTATGCCGCTTCTTGACAGCGCCTCCACGACGTAGCTGCCGACGCCGCCGATACCGAACACCGCGACGTGCGAGGCATGAAGCCGCTCCACACCCTCCCGGCCGAGGAGCAGCTCTGTTCTTAAAAATTGATCTGACATTGTTTTTCTCCTGTTCGCTCCATGGTACAGAGATTTTTCCGGGCTGTCAATCCGAGTAAAAAGCTTTTCTTTTTCTGCCGCGGAGGATGGGCGAGGGGGCAAAAATATGCTATACTGATTTGGGAATAATCACCAAAATCTCCAGAAATTTCGGGAAGGTATTATGCAGAATATTGAGACAGATTCAACGACACTCCCCTTTATCCGGGAGCGGCTGAAGCTTCACAGTACGCAGCTTTACCCGGACGACTGCCGCGCCGCGGTGCTGCTTCCTCTTCTTATAAAAAAGGGAGAACTGCATCTCCTCTTTGAGCAGCGGGCGCTGAGCTTAAAGACCCAGCCCGGCGACATCTGCTATCCCGGCGGCGCAATCGAGCTTGGTGAGCGCGCAGAGGCGGCCGCCGTGCGGGAGATGATGGAGGAGCTTCTCGTAAAGCGGGAACAGATTCAGCTGCTCGGCGAGATAGGCCGCATCCCCGGCCCTACCGGCCGTCCGGTTCACGCCTTTGCGGCGCTTCTCACCGACTACGACGGGTGCAGCTCCCCCGATGAGGTGGATCACGTCTTCACTCTGCCGCTCCGCTGGTTTGCAGAGCATCCGCCGCTCCTCTACCGCGGCGTACAGAGCTGCGCCCCCGGGGACGATTTCCCCTTTGAGCTGATTCCGGGCGGGCGTAGCTACCCCTTCGCAGAGCGACACTACACCATACCGCTCTATCTCGGAACCAGCCCGCTGATCTGGGGCATGACTGCCCGCATCACAAGCGCCTTTTGTGATATCCTGAGAGGCGATGCTTCTGTATCTCCTAAAAAGACAACCCCGGCGGAGGTGCCCCATGAAAAAAACTAAAACCTTCCTCCTGCTTGCCGCAGCCTGCACCGCAGCGCTTCTGCTCGCCTCCTGTGGCGGTGCTCCCGCGTCAGAGACAGCCCCGTCCACCGGGAGCAGCACCGCGGAGAGCACTGCGGCAGAAATCTCAGTTGAAGCGCCGACAGAAGTCCCGGAGACTGAGGCAGCTCCGGATATCCCACCGGAGCCGGGTCTCGTCCGAAGCGCGCTGACATACGCGTGGATTCCGGAGGCCGAGGCGGAGAAGCGTCCCATTGCAGTCATGTTCCCGATTGACCGAAAGGCTCAGCCCCAGTACGGCATCAGCCGCGCTGAGATCTTCTATGAGATCATGGAGGAGGGAAGCATGAGCCGCCAGATGGGCATACTCCAGAATTGGGAGGATCTGGCGCGCATCGGCAATATCCGCTCCATCCGCGACTACTTTATCTATGCGGCGCTTGAATGGGATTCCATCATAGTCCACTTCGGAGGACCGGAGATTTTTGTAAAGCCTCTGCTGACCCGCTCCGATGTGGAGAATATCAACGGTGTCGGCGGCGCCATGGGAAGCAGCTACAACGCCTTCTTCCGCATTCCGAAGAACAGCCGCTCCGAGCACACGGCCTACACCGACTGCGAAAGACTTCAGGCTGCCATAGAGAAGGCGGGCTTCTCCCGCACACACCGCCAAGACTGCTGGAAGAAAGAACACTGGAAGTTCACTCCCACGGAACGTCCCTACAGCTTTGAGGATCACCCGGAGGCGGCCCCCGCGGCAGAGATCGACCTAAAGAGCTGCTATCCCGTGACCAGGCCTGCGATGCACTATGACCCGGAGACGCGGCTCTACTACCGCTCCATCTACGGAAAACCGCAGGTCGACGCCGCGACAGGCGAGCAGCTTGCCTTCTCGAATATACTCGTGCAGAGCGCCGTGTTCGGAAGACATCCAAACACGGAGTATCTCTATTTCCACATGCTCGACTCCGTACAGGACGGCTGGTACATGACGGCGGGGAAGATACTCCACGTCCACTGGATCAGGAATTCAGACTATGAGCCGACGAAATTTTACGATGACAACGGAGAGGAGATCACTCTGAACAGCGGAAAAACCATGGTCTTTGTCACGCGGGAGGGCGTGGACAGCTTCATCGCGGACGATGTCGTCTATGGCGTGTGAGCGCTGTGTATTTCCTGAAGGAATTTCCTGTATGACGAAAGAGGATCCCCGATCTGACTCAGAGATCCTCTTTTGCATCGCAACGGGGAAGGAGCGGCCTGTCTGCACAGCTGCTCCTTCCCCCTTCCGATTTTATTCGTACCGCAGCGCAACAATCGGGTCCTCCTGCGCCGCCTTCTTCGCAGGATAAATTCCGAAGAAGACACCCACCGTCGCTGAAAACGCAACTGCGAGCACAATGACAGAGGGCTTCACCACAACAGCCACTCTGAAAATCGCCCCTCCAAGTCCCACGAGCAGCATGGACAGCAGTATTCCTATAATTCCTCCCATGGCGGAGAGCAGCGCGGACTCCGTAAGAAACTGAATCAGTATATCTCTGGTACTGGCTCCCAGCGCCTTTCGTATCCCGATCTCTCTGGTGCGCTCCGTCACAGACACCAGCATGATATTCATAATGCCGATCCCCCCCACCAGGAGGGAGATCGCTGCGATCCCGCCGACTGCCGCGGCGATTCCGGCCATGACGCCATCCACCTGCTTCATCTGCGTCTGCACGGTCTGAATGTTCCAGTCCTCCGGTCTCCGGTTCTTCGTGCGGGAAACAAACGCCTTCAGCTCATTGGTGTACTCTAAAATCTCCTCCTCGCTCGCATCCAGCTTCCAAAAATAGCGCATATAATAGCTTGTATCATCCGCTCCCCGCATTAAGGTCTCCGGAATATACGCCTCGCCGCTGTCGTCGTTATTGCCGGACAAGAGCTTCTGAAACGGGCTCACCTCCTGCCGGTAGACTCCGACCACCCGGAACTCTCTGATCTCCCGGCCGAGCTCGGAGCGAAATGTCTGTCCGACAGCGTGCTCGCTTCCGAACAGCTTCCGGGCAGTCTCGACGTTCACCACGGCATTTTCCCTGCGCTCACGGAGATCCGCCTCATTCAGATAGCGTCCCTCCAGCAGAATGGCAGGCTGAACCTCCCAGTACTTCTCCTTCACGCCGAAAAAGTTCAGCTTTAATTTTTTTCGATTGTTTCTTGCCTCTCCCCGCTCTGAAGCGTAGCTGTCGGTGTAAACCATCCGGTCGCTGAAAAGCTCCTGAATTCTTTCCATCTCTTCCATAGAGAAGTAGTCCGTATCGCGGTACTCACTGTCATCAAGCCAGTAGCCGATACTGATCGCCCCCTGCGTGACACCGACATTTTTTGCAATATCTGCAAACATCTTCCGCATCGTATCCCCGATAGACACGATGGAAATCACGGAGCCTATGCCGATGATGATTCCGAGCATCGTGAGGGCAGAGCGCATTTTATTGGCGCGCAGCGAGGTCAGCGCCATCTTCATATTCTCAACCAGCATCGTCTACCTCTCTTCTTCGATACAGTCCCTCAAACAGGCTGCTGTCTCTGACCTCAGTCGGATGCGGATTCTCAAGGTCAGAGACGAGCTTTCCGTCTGAAAAGCGCAGAATGCGCCGCGTGTATGCCGCGATATTCTCCTCGTGTGTCACAACCACCACCGTCGCCCCGGCCCTGTGAAGCTCTGCAAAGAGCTCCATGATCTCCACAGAGCTCGCCGTGTCCAGATTGCCTGTCGGCTCATCCGCAAGTATCAGCGGAGGCTCATTTGCGAGGGCCCTGGCGATCGCCACGCGCTGCCGCTGTCCGCCCGAGAGCTCATGCGGCTGATGATGGACCCGCTCTCCGAGCCCCACCTTGCAAAGGAGCATTGCCGCCCGCTCCCTGCGCGCTCCCTGCGACTGCTCATGCGCATAAATCATGGGAATCTCTACATTTTTCAGTGCGCTCATGCGACTGATGAGATTGAAGCTCTGGAAGACAAAGCCTATCTTTTTATTTCTCACCAGATTCAGCTTTTCCGGAGGCATCTCTGCGACATCCTCTCCGTCAAGATAGTAGTGCCCCAGCGTCGGGCGATCGAGACAGCCCAGAATATTCATCAAGGTGGACTTGCCGGAGCCGGACTGTCCCATGATGGCGACAAATTCTCCCCTCTGTATTCTGAGATTGACCTTATTCAGTCCCAGCACCCGGAACGCCCCTGTATCATAGATCTTGACAAGATTTTTCAGTTCAATCAGCGGCATTCCCATCACTTTGCACCCGCAGCTGCATCAGAGGCCGTCATCTTCAGCAGGCTCTCTCTGACCGCCACTCCCTCTGCAATCTCTTCTCCGGGTGTCAAAATAAAGTGTCGTCCCTCCGCAAAATGCGGGTCCGCGGCATCCAGCGGCGAGACCTCCACCGCAATGTCGCTCTCCACCCCTGTCCTGACAGGGCTCAGGAACACTGTCCCGCCCTCGACAAAAGCCAGCGCACTTCCTCCCTCCGGGGTCTGAACAAGCGCGGAGAGCGGCACGACAAACACATCCTTCGCCTCATCGAGGAGTATCTCTGCCCTCGCGGTAATGCCGGAGATCAGTCCCGACTCTCTGCTGTCCACCCTGATTTTTGTCGGAATGACACGCTCAGTAGAGCCGTTCCCCTTCATCTCTCCGGTAGGCGAAATCGACAAAACCTCCCCCTCTGCCTGCCTATCTCCCATGATACTGGCAGAAATCATCGCCTTCTGTCCCACGCTGACCTTTCCTATGGAATACTCAGATATCCGTATTTCCAGCTCCAGCTCATCCAGATTTTCAATTGTGAACAGCGGCTTGTGCTCCTCCAGTCTGTCAACAAACTGCCCCGGCTTTGTATTAACCCTCGTGACCGTCCCCGCAATCGGAGAGAGCACTGTGGTCTCTGCCAGTCTGTCCTGTGCCTTCTCCAGCTCCTTCTCCGCAATTTGAATCTGAATACTATAGGAATCGTTGATCTGTACCTTTCCCTTCTTCACAGTGAAGGTCTGCATCGTGGCCCTTGCATTCTGAAGCGCCGCTTCTGCCGCCTCCAGCTCTGCCGCGGAAACCGCGCCTGTCTGAAACAGCGCAAGCTTTCTTGCGTGCTCTGTCTCAGCACTCTGGAGTGCCTGCTGTGCTTTTGCATAATCGGCGCCTGTATTCTTTGCGGCCTCCGCCTGATTCGCCTTCGCGAGAGCGAGCTGATGCTCCGCAAGCTCCAGAGCCTGCTCTGCACTCCGCGAATTCAGGTATGCGAGTACCTGTCCCTTCTCGACATGATCCCCCTCACGCACCAGAATATCGCGCACCTCCGCATGAATGTCCGACATAACATCCGCAGAATTGGTGCCGCTCACCGGTCCGCTCACCTTCAGCTTCTCCTGAACCTCTCCTCTCGTAAGCTCTGCCGTCGAAACGGCAAGGCCGCCTCCGCCCTTTCCCGAAAGCATGCGCATCACCAGTGAAAGGATAAACAGCACTGCGATCACAGCCACCGCCAGCAGCAGGCTCTTCCCTCTGAACTTCCTTTTTTTCCCTATCTTCTCCGCCGTGTGCTCCCCGCCCTGCATCAGTTTCTGAATTTCTGCATCTATGATTTGCTCTTCATTCTGCTCCATATCCAGTTCGCCCACACTCCTTTACATTCCTTCCATAAAAGCTGCACGGATTCTATCAGTTTTCCGTCTGATTGTGTCAATTTTACACCAAACTGCGTATTCTATGCAAGTTATAAGACATAGAGAAGAGGATCTCCGAACAAAATCAGAGATCCTCTTCCTGCTTTCTACTCAGATATAATAGAATTCGTTTTTCTTCAGCGGCTTTGCAAAATTCTGCTCCAGCATTGCGACATGAGAGAGGAAGGCCACATCGTCAAAATATTTTGCTCCCGCACTGCATCCGCGGACGCAGGCCTGACACTTGATACAGATGCCCGGAACGTTTGCGACATCCTCCGGATCGATCGAAGCCACGGGACAGAGCCTCACGCAGTCGCCGCAGTTTGTACACTTCTCCATATCCGTGAGCGGCTTTGCCTTCAGAAACTTTGCGGGCTGTCCGTCCGTTCCCCTCGGTATGTAGTAGGGCGCAGCCGCATCTCCCGGAACATCCAGCGCTCTGTCCGCATGCCCTGCATGCAGCTCCTCTGCCAGAGCTCCGACTCTCTCTGCAAATTTTGCCGCATCCCGCATATCCTCTGCATCCGGTCTTCCACCCGCAAGCAGATCTGTAAAGGCATGGCGGCAGGCAAAGGCTGCTCCCGCCACCGGGACAAAGCCACCCGCCCGAAGTGTCTCCGTGAGCTCCGCAAGAGAATTGTCATAGCTTCGGTTTCCATAGGTCACGACCGCCGCGGCGAGAGCCCCATGTCCCGCAAGCTTCGTCTGAAAGTCAGGTAGTATCTTGTTTGGGAGCTTCCCGGCATAGGTCGGCGAGCCGACCACCACAAAATCACCTGTGCCAAAGCTCTGCACATCCTCCCGCGCTTTCTGCAATGTAAAATCATACACCTCCATAGGACAGGCAAGCCTATGTGCGAGCTCCTGCCCAATCCGCTTCACCACCGAAGCTGTGTTGCCGGTCGCACTCCAGTAGAGCGCGACAACACGCTGTATCTTCATCACTCTTCCTCCTCTCCGGAGATTGCATCACGGCACTCCAGACTGTATACTTAGTACAAATTTACCATAGGAACAAGGGAGAGACAAGCCATGTGGTTTGAAGAAAGTGTATTCTACCAGATCTACCCGCTGACGCTCTGCG
Organism: Fusobacterium naviforme; assembly: GCA_003014445.1. Taxonomy (GTDB): domain Bacteria; phylum Bacillota; class Clostridia; order Lachnospirales; family Lachnospiraceae; genus Moryella; species Moryella indoligenes. Next base: position 40,212 of record PYGH01000003.1, read on the forward strand.
GCGCTCCCGCGGATCATGAACTCCTGCCCGCTGCTGCCCCGGGCGCGCTGCCTCCGGACGGCGTCCCCGCCCCCGCACACCGCATCCTGCGCCTCACGGACTTTGCCCCTTATCTCAGGACGCTCGGCATACGCGCAGTCTACTTAAATCCGCTCATGGAGAGCGATACGCACGGCTACGACACCCGCGACTACCGGCTGCCGGACCGCCGTCTCGGGAGCGCAGAGGATGTAAAAGCTGTCGTCACAGCCTTTCATGAAAACGGCATACGCGTGGTGTTCGACGGCGTGTTCAACCACGCGGGGCGCGGATTCTTCGCCTTTCAGGATGTAAAGCGCTACGGCCGGGAGAGCCGCTACCGCGACTGGTTTCACCTCGATTTCAACGGCGACTCCCCCTATGGCGACGGCTTCTGGTACGAGGGCTGGGAGGGACATTACGAGCTGGTGCGCCTTAAGCTTGAAAACCCGGAGCTGCAGCAGTATCTGCTTGAGAGCGTGCGCCTCTGGTTCCATGAATTTGATATTGACGGGCTGCGCCTCGACGTCGCCTACCTCCTGCCGCTGTGGTTCATCTCCATGCTGAAACAAGAGATGCGCGCGCTGAAGCCGGACACCTTTCTTCTCGCGGAGATACTCGGGGACAACGCCGGGCGCTTCTACAGCGAGGGACAGGCAGATGCAATCACGGACTACCCCGGCTACAAGGCGCTCTGGTCCTCCTTCAATTCTCTGAATCTCTTTGAGCTCGCACACACGGTGCGTCGAAACTACCTGGAGATGTACCGCGGACAGCGTCTCTTTTCATTTGCGGACAATCACGACGTGGAGCGCATCGCATCCAGGCTCACTGATCCGGAGAAGCTGCCGCTGATCTATGCACTGCTCCTGACTCTTCCCGGCATTCCCTGCATCTACTACGGCAGCGAGTGGGGCACGGAGGGCCGGAAGGAGGCGGGAAGCGACGCTTCTCTGCGTCCCGCCTTTGCTGCGCCGCAGCCAAACACACTGACAGAGCAGATTTCCGCGTTGATCCACCTCCGGAACGACACGCCGGAGCTCTCCTCCGGAAGCTACCGGGAGCTTCTGCTGACAAACCGCAGCTTTGCCTTTGCAAGGGAATACGAGGGTAATGTCAGCACCGTCGCAGTGAATCTCGACAGTGAGACGGCAGAGCTCCACCTCCCGGACGGGCGCACACTCACTCTGCCGCCGAAGCGCGCGGCAATCAGCCGGAGAGACGATACATTCCGACTGCTCTGATTCATACCGCGCTTCGTCTGCATTTCCCGCACCCTGCCCTTGACTTTACTGCTGCCCCGGCTTATAATGGCGCCAATAAAGGGGAGTAGCTGGCAGTGCATCTGCACAGGCAACCGGATCCGACATACCCGATGGGCACCGCTCATCCGAGTCCGGTTTAGGAAAATGACCGACAGCGAGACTTTTATCAGGCTCAATTGCCATGATAAGAGTCCCGCTGTTTTTCATTCCCTGACTTTCTAAATTTAAAGGAGACAGTATATGAGCTTTTTACTGGAAGGACTGCTGTCCGTGACCTGGCAGCAGCTTGTGATGTATCTGGTCGGAATCGCGCTGATCTGGCTCGCCGTTGAGAAGGAATACGAGCCCTCGCTGCTGCTTCCCATGGGCTTTGGCGCCATCCTCGTCAATCTGCCGCTCTCCGGTGTTCTGGATCAGCTCGTGCAGGGAAAGGTTCCGGCTGCCGGCATCATCGAGTGGCTGTACAAGGTCGGCATCGAGTCCTCCGAGATGATGCCCCTGCTGCTCTTTATCGGCATCGGTGCGATGATTGATTTCGGTCCGCTCCTCTCACAGCCCTTTTATTTTCTCTTCGGAGCGGCGGCGCAGTTCGGCATCTTTGCGGCCATCCTCATTGCCTGTCTCATGGGCTTTGACTTAAAGGACGCGGCCTCCATCGGTATCATCGGCGCGGCGGACGGCCCCACCTCCATACTGGTATCGCAGGTGCTGGGCTCCAACTACATCGGACCGATCGCAGTCGCAGCCTACTCCTATATGGCTCTGGTCCCGATCATCCAGCCCTTTGCAATCAAGCTGGTGACAACCGAGAAGGAGCGCCGCATTCATATGAGCTACAGCCCGAAAAGCATCTCCCGCACTACGCGCATTGCCTTTCCGATCGCCGTGACGATCATCGTGGGCTTTGTGTCACCGCAGTCCGTGGCGCTGGTCGGCTTTCTGATGTTCGGAAATCTGCTCCGGGAATGCGGTGTTCTGAACAGCCTCAGCAAGACCGCGCAGGATGATCTCGTCAATCTCATCACCCTGCTCCTCGGCCTCACGATCTCCTTCAGCATGCGCGCCGAACAGTTCGTAAATCCGCAGACCATCATGATCATGGCACTGGGACTGGTCGCCTTCATTTTTGACACCGTAGCCGGCGTGCTCTTTGCAAAGCTGGTCAATGTCGTGCTTCGGATCTTCAGAAGGCCCCCCGTGAATCCGATGATCGGCGGCTGCGGCATCTCCGCCTTCCCCATGTCCTCACGCGTTGTGCAGCGTCTCGCGACGGAGGCTGAGAAGGGCAATATCATACTCATGCAGGCGGCCGGCACCAATGTCGCGGGTCAGGTCGCTTCCGTTATTGCGGGTGGGCTGGTGATCAGCATCGTCTCTCCGTACCTGTAAGGCTCAGCACATTTCCAAAGGAGGAAAGCTATGAATACAACCCAGATTGCCCTGGAAATCATGGCGAAGGGCATGGGCGGCATCTTCGCCGCCGCGATTATCATCATGTTTGCAATTATGATTCTTCAGAAGATCACAGCAAAGAAATGAGTCCCGAAGATAGAAAACAGCCCCCGGATGAGACTCCTGAAACGGAGCACTCCGGGGGCTGACTATTGTTTTTCAGGGAAGCGCGGTTCTGCTCTGCCTTTCAACGACCATTCCGTTTAAAAAATGCGGGCACCATTTATAATCACAGCATCACCGCCGCGAGCTCTTTGTAGGACCACTCTATATGTGCCCTCAGCAGCTCTCTTGCCTCATCCAGATTCCTCTCCTCAATTTTCTGCAGGATGCCCAGATGCTGCCCGGCGCTCTCCTCAAAGGTATCCGTCAGGCTGTAGGCCACAGCCTGATATCTCCGAATCTGAGCTGCCAGTACGCGAACCAGATTTTTGATATAATTATTGTTGCTCTTATCTACGATCAGCTGATGAAATCTGGCATCTATCTCTGCAATTCTCTGATCAGAAATCCCCCCGGCTCTCCTGTAAGCTTCCAGCTCTCTCTGGAAATCTCCGCGGAGCTCTGCAATTTCAGCCGGCCTGATATTATGGATAGAGGTCTTTAAAGCCAAGAGCTCCATGCTGATGCGCACATCATAAATATCTCTCAGATCCGAGAGAGACAGCCCCACCACCACAGTTCCGATTCCATCCAGACAGCGCACATAGTTTTCGCTCTCCAGCTGTGTCAATGCCTTTTTGACCGGTGTTCTGCTCATACCCAGAGCGCGACCTATATTATTCTCTGTGATGACATCACCTTCCCGAATGACCCCCGATATGATTTGCTCCTTTAAATACCGGTAGGCGACTTCCGATAATGTCTCTTTTTCAGTTCTTATTAGATCGCTCCTCATATGCTGCTCCCCTTACCGTAGTCTTATAATTCTTTTATCTCAGTTTACAAGATCTCTCGGTTTTTTTCCATCCAGCATGGCAAAAAGATTTTGCAGCGCATATTCCTTCAGCGCGCGGAAGGACTCCACAGAGATGTAGGATACATGCGGCGTCACATAGATACCGGGCGTATTCAGAATCGCCTCATCCCCTCTGGGAGGCTCATTTTTGATCACGTCAAGGACCGCGCCTTCGATCTCGCGCCCCTTTACTGCCTCTATGAGCTCCCGCTCATTCACCACCCGGCCGCGCGAGGTGTTGATCAGCCATGCGGTATTTTTCATCATTTCAAACTCATGCTTCCCGATTCTGTCCTCATTTTCAACACAACCCTTCAGATTAATGCTGACATAGTCTGCGCACCGGAAGCCCTCCTCCCAACTCAGCTTCTCCACATTCAGTGCCTTCATCTCCGCCTCTGAGACGTATTCATCGTAGGCTGCAACATGCACTCCCAGCTGATTGGCTCTCTCTGCTACAGCCTTTCCAATGACTCCCAGTCCTACAATGAGCAAGGTCTCGTTTCTGAGCCTGTGCCGGTTCTCGGCTGCCGCCATAGCTCCCCAGCGACCATTTCTCACATTTTCCGCAGCACAGCTGCTGTAGGCCGCGATCCGCTTGTTCACAAAAAACATTGCCGCGAGCACGTAATCGGCCAGATCCTCCGCACAGTAGCCGCTGATATTGGTGACGCTGATGCCTCTGGCTCTCGCTGCCTCTGTGTCAATGCGGTCATAGCCGCCGCCATAGACAGCGATTCCCTTACAGCGCTCTAACCGCTCCATGACAGCAGCCGGAATATTGGCATAGACCTGAGCCAGGATACCATCTGCCTGATATCCGAATTCCGCCAGATCCTTTTCATAATTGTAGCCTGAAGTACGTATCTCAACTCCCGGATACTTTTTCTGCAGCTCCTCCATCTCCAGGTCATAGTCCTTCCATTCCTCATCAATAATCCAGATAAGCATACGACACCTCCTCTTAAGTTATAAGAATATCATGGTCATAGGGGCAAAATAAGTGACCAGCAGCAACACAATGAGCAGCGCAGCAATCATTTTCACAATCTCTCTGGAGAGCGCCTCCATCTTTACCTTTGAGATAGCTGTGGCAACAAACAGGTTAATCCCATACGGCGGGGTGCAGAAGCCTATTGCCAGATTCATAGTCAGCATAATACCAAAAGTAATAGGACTCATTCCGAACCCCTTTGCAATTGGAAGAAGAATTGGTGTAAGTATAATGGTCGCCGGTATATTGTCAATGAACATTCCGACCAGGAGCAGCAGAATATTGATCATCAAAAGCACCAGAATCCCATTATTACTCAGACCTGTAATCACAGCCGCGATTTTCAGAGGAATCTGCTCCATTGTGAGCAGAGCGGCAAAGGCAGTAGAGAGCCCCACCATAAATGTAGTGGCCCCATTGATTACAACTGCATCCCTGACGGCCTTATAAGCCCCCGCAAGGTTCAATTCCTTATAAACGAAAACACCGATCACAAAAGAATACACCACTGAAATAACAGCCGCCTCGGTTGGAGTGAACTTTCCAGAATAGATTCCCCCCAGAATAATAACAGGCGAAAGTATCGCCCAGAAGGCTTCCTTAAAAGACTGTACGATCTCTTTTAGGCTTGCCCGCCTTTCATTCCCCTTGTAACCCTTTTTCTTTGATACCAGATAGCAGACGATCATCAGTGCAATTCCCATCATAATGCCAGGCAAAAAACCAGCAGTAAACATATCTGTGATAGAAGAGCCGGATACAACGCCATATATAACAAAGGGAACTGACGGAGGTATAATAACCCCTATTGTTCCGGCCGCTGCGGTGAGAGCAGCAGAAAACGACTTGCTATATCCATGCTCTACCATCTGAGGAATCATAAATGCACCGACGGCTGAAACGGTCGCTACAGCTGAGCCGGAAATGGCTGCAAAGAACATACATACCACAATCGTAACCATGCCAAGGCCACCTGTGATATGGCCGATGAAGCTCTCGAAAAAATTGACCAGCCGTCGGGCAATCCCACCGCTGCTCATCAGGTTTCCAGCCAGCATAAAAAACGGAATCGCCAGAAGCGGAAATGAATCAACACCGGCAATCGCATTCTGAGATATCAGCAGTGTCGGCATATCCGTAAAGTTCAGCATCGTAATCAGCGTCACAATGCCAATTGCATATCCAATCGGCACGCTGAGAAACAGCAGTACAAAGAATAAACCAAATAAAAATAAAGCTTCCATACGTTACTCCTCCCACTGTATTCCCTTAATCGCACACCTCACTTGCTCCGCTAGAGTTTCCAGAAGCTTGACGCTCAGCACAAATGCACTCAGCGGCAGCACGGAATATACACAGGTCAAAGGGATTCTCATACCGGAGGAGAGCGCCTTCCTCGCCGCCATGGAGCTACACACCTCACTGCCCTTAATAACTAAAAACACATTGAAGCTAAACCACATCAGATTAATCAGAATTTTTAATATCTCCCTTGCTCTGGGCCCCTTCAGAAGAGAAAATATCATTTCAACCCTGATGTGCTCTTTTGCGCTGTAAGCTAGGCTGGCCCCAATCCAGATCTGCCAGATGAAAATATACCGTGCAAGCTCCTCTGACCAGGACAATGAGGCATTAAAAACAGAGCGCATAATGATTTGAAAGAATATAATCAAGGTATTGAAGACCAGACTTGCAACCAAGACTCTTTCCTCAAAAAGGGAGAGCGCAGCTACTATTTTTTTCATGAATTTACCTCTTTAGGAAATACTGCTGTGAGGCTTTGAAACAGCCAGGCCTCACAGCAGCGTAAACTCAGTTAATGATTGTACTTTTCACACATATCGAAGAGCTCTTTTCCAAATTGGCTTTCATACTTCTCATACATCGGAACCAATGCCTCTTTAAATGCCTTTTTCTGATCTTCACTTAAAATATTGATCTGGAGTCCTCCCTCCGTCTCCAGATCCTTAATCGCCTTTTCATTGTCCTCCAGTTCCATATTGCGCTGTTCATCGACATAGTTCTTTGCCTCCTCCTTCAGAATCGTCTTCTGATCTTCACTCAGGCTCTGGAACTTCGCATCGTTTATGATAAAGGCAAGGAAGTTGTGCACGTGCTCATCAATTGTAGAGTACTTCTGAACCTCATAAAACTTATTTGCAAAGGTAAGGGACGGCGGATTCTCCTGTGCCTCAACCGTTCCCTGCTGAAGTCCGGTATACAGCTCTGTAAAGCTCATCGGTGTCGGATTGGCTCCCAGTGTTTTATAAAAATCTATAAAAATGGGACTCTCCATAACCCTCATCTTGACTCCTTTTAAATCCTCCGGTTTTTCTATTGCGCCTGTATTTGTAGTTGTACTTCTGGGACCATTGTAGCTGTAGCCCAGGATATCTATTCCGTTTTGTACAACCTTCTCCGAGAGATAGGCCCCAACCTCATTATCCAGTGCATCAAATGCCGCCTTCGAGCTTGTAAACAGATAGGGCATATCCAGCACACCAAATTCTTCTGAATAGGCAGTTAAAACTGAGGTAGAGGGCAGTGCCATATCCAGTGATCCCATCGCAACTGATTCTGTAAGCTGCACATCACCTCCCAGCGCGCCGTTGGGAAAGATATCTATTTTCAGGCTCCCTCCACTTCTTTCTTCCACATTCTTTTTAAAATTCAGCAACGCTTTATGTGTAGATCTGTCCTCGGGCTCTACATGTCCGATCTTCAGCACGACCGCATCCTCAGCAGCAGCTCCCTGCTGCGCTTCCCCCGCTGTTTCATTCTGTGCAGCACCTGCATCAGTTCCCTGTGTCTTCCCTCCGCACGCAGCCAGGGTAACTGCAAAAAGTCCCACTGCTAATAATGTAACCAGATTTTTTTTCATAAGTTCCTCCTCTTCCATTTCTATTTGTATGTTTGTGTACCTTTGCTTCCAGTGTTTCCTGAGCTATTACTCTATAATCACCTCTTCATGATCCGCGTCTACCGTCACAATATCACCCTCTCTGACATCCTGATAGAACTGAGGGTCCACCTGATCCACCATCGGAATTTCAAACAGAATCGCGCTTGTCACCAGAACGGTCTCCGGTCTCTCTACGATCATGGCATAGGGCTGATTCTCATGCTTCATCAGCTGAAACAGACCGTCCGCCTGTACCACTGAGCTTCCCTTGCCGCTCGGAAACGCAAGCACCTTGTTTGCAATGATCTTCCCGCAGAGATCATGTGCCTGTTCGATCACCTCTCCGGTCTCTGGCCGAATCAGATAAAACATTACATCATCCTTCGACAGCACAATTTCTGCTTTTGCACATCCATCCGATATCTTATGGCAATGATATTTTTTCATTATCGAACCTCCCCGCTAACTGCCGCCTCAATACAGGTGTCCAGATCTCTGATTACAAAGTGAATATCTCTTCTCTGTGGGTAATATGCACACTTGGGAGACTCTGTCACTCCGACCTTTCCTTTCAGAAAGTGCCAGCAGGGCTGATCCGGACAGCTGTCCGGAACGATATGCGCGCCAACAGCCTCAAGCGCATCATATATCCCCATCCTCTGCGCCATCTGCTCCACATGGCTCGAGGTCAGAATCCACATATCCTTCTTCAGTTTTCTGTCTCCTATTCTGCTGAGAATATGCCGGCACTCCTCCAGCGTGAAGTGCGGACATCCAAACATTGCGAAATCAATCTCCCTGTTTCCCTTAAGAGATATTTCCTCCAGCACCTCCTCGAAATCCTGATCCGTTATTGTGACAACTCTCTCCGGCTCTTTTCCGCCAAACGCAGTCTCAAGATCCGGTGCTTCCGGTGTAAAGCCTGCAATGTGGTACATGTCATAGGCACCCGAGGTATTCAGCTCTGCGCCGAGATTTCTGAGAGCCTCCTTGCTGATGTTCTCCGGCAGGCCGGTGAAAACCGGAATGCCATGGCCTATCTTCTTCCCGCACATACCCAGAATGTGATAGCAGTAATCGTTCTTCATCTCCGCTTCCACATTCACCAGTATAGTTCCTCTGCGATTTTCATCAAAGAGCAGACCATACTCCGGTACATAGCCGGTAATTGCCGCAAACAGAGCGGAGTTTGCTCCCTCTCTGTTGGATCGGGCTCCCCAGACTGCATTTACAAAGGGAGTTGCACTGGACTCAGAAAACGCACAGACCTCTCCAAAGGTTGGGACATTGGTGTCAATATAAGGTGTACAATTATAACTGAGCTGGGCTCCCAGAGCCCGATACGCCTTTTCTGTTCTTTCCATCATCCTGTAATCTTCATCGCTGACCTTCTGAATCCTCTTAAAGTAAGAGAGACAAAATCCCGGGTTTACCGTGGGCGTCACACGACATTTTGCTCCGAGCCCGACCATTTTTTCAGCCAGCCACAGATCCGCATCCTGATTGCTCAGCGCTACATGAGCCCTTGTAATCGGAACCATGCGCTCAGCACCGAAAGATTCTCCAATCGCCACCTGAATTTTCATGGCAAGTTGTGCGCCCTCGCCATATCTTCCCTCCAGCAGATCCCGTTGATCCTGTGTCAGTTTCATGATTACCTCCCGCAAATTATTTCCTCTTTAAGGATGTATACTTCTTGTATTCTTTAAGTATGCTTCTCTTCTCTCCCTTTGTCAATATCGCTATTATTATCATTTTTTCTTCAGATTTTTGTGCATATTTTTATTACAGGCGTTTTACTCCACAAAAAAGAAGAGACCGAATTATTCGATCTCTTCTGCCATCGCTATTCTTCTATCTCTTATCTCTTCTTCTGCACGTACTTCACAAAGCTCTCCGCTTCCTCAAAGGAAGCAAATCTTGCTGTGTACATTCGGTTTCCCATCGTCGGAGCCATGATCTCCGGCATTTCCTCCGCCATGACGATCTGACGTCCGAACTTCGCCTGTATGTCCTGCGCGCTGTGCAGGTAGTTGTAGCGGTCTCTCTGCCCGGCATAGACGCAGTAGTGGTCGTGCCGCGGATCAGAGAGCACATTTGCATCCAGTGCAATCATGTCCGCCCAGATCTGGTACACATCTGTCGCGTGTGCATAGTTCATCATGTCTGTGGTGTAACCGCCCGCCGGTCGCATATTGACCTCGAGCCCCACATAATCTCCCAGCTCACCGAGTCCCGGCTTCGCTTCCGTCAGCCGAAAAAACTCCAGATGGACAAAGCGGCTCCGGACACCAAAGGCCTCCACCGTAGCCCGCCCGATCTCTCGAAACTTCTCCGGCATCTCGGCCATAACGCAGTAAGAAAGATCCCTCTGCTCATTCACAATATCTGCAATGGACGGCGGCCACACGGTCTCCGATTCAAAAAGCGGCTCCCCATAGGAATCAATGATTGCATCGTAGCAGCAGATATCGCCCTCGACGAACTCCTCCATCACGTAGCGCTCCTCCGGGAGCTCCTCGAAGAAGTGCGCAAGCATCTTCTTATTCTCCAGCTTCCAGGTATGGCGGGAGCCCAGGCCCTCGTCCGGCTTTATAATGACCGGATATCCCACCTCTCGGATAAAGTCCTCCGCGGCCTTCCTATCACTCACAATGATATGTTTCGGTACGGGCACACCGGCTTTTTTATAAAACTGCTTCATCTCCGACTTGCTGCGGAAACGACTCACATCCGAGGCCTGAACACCGGTCTTGATATTGAAATCCGTGCGGAGACGTGCGTCCTGACGCAGCCAATACTCATTATTTGATTCAATCCAGTCGATCTTTCCATACTTGAAGGAAAAAAAGGCAACGGCGCGGAACATCTGATCATAATCCTGCATGGAATCCACACGGTAGTACTCCGTCAGCACAGAGGTGAGCTCCGGATCCAGAGACGCATAGGGCATATCTCCGATGCCGAGTACATTTACCCCATCCTTGTGCAGACGGTCACAGTATTTCCAGTGATTGCTGGGAAAATGGGGGGATATGAAGATAAAGTTCATGCGCTTACCTCCAGTGCCTGAGTGATATCTGCGATCAGATCCTCCTTGTCCTCCAAGCCGCAGGAGAGACGAATGAGCCCTGCCGGAATGCCCGCCTCCTTAAGCTGCTCCTCCGTGAGCTGTCTGTGCGTGGTGCTCGCCGGATTCAGGCAGCAGCTCCGCGCATCTGCGACATGTGTCTCGATCGCAATCAGCTGTAAGGCCCGCATGAAGCGCTCCGCTGCACCGCGTCCGCCCTTCAGCTCAAAGGCCACAACCCCGCAGCCGCCGTTCGGCATATATTTCCTCGCGAGCTCTGTGTAGGGATTGCCCGGCAGTCCGGGGTAGTTTACAAACTCCACCTCCGGCCGCGTCCGAAGAAATTCTGCGACCGCTCTTCCATTCTCTACATGGCGCGGCATACGCACATGCAGGGACTCCAGTCCCAGATTCAGGTAGAAGGCATTCTGCGGGGACTGAATGCTGCCGAGGTCACGCATCAGCTGTGTCGTTGCCTTGGTAATAAAGGCGCCCTCCTGTCCGAAGCGCTCCGCGTAAATGATGCCATGATAGGAGTCGTCCGGCTCACAGAGTCCCGGATACTTGTCGGCGTGTGCCATCCAGTCAAAGTTTCCGCTGTCCACGATGGCGCCGCCGACTGCCACGCCGTGCCCATCCATGTACTTCGTCGTGGAATGCGTCACAATATCTGCTCCCCACTCGATCGGCCTCAGATTTATCGGAGTCGGGAAAGTATTGTCTACAATAAGAGGAACCCCATGCGCATGCGCCACCTGTGCAAATTTCTCGATGTCCAGCACGGTGAGCGCCGGATTTGCAATGCTCTCGCCGAACACAGCCCGCGTATTCTCGCGGAACGCGGCGTTCAGCTCCTCTTCTCCCGCATCCGGAGAGACAAAAGTCACATCAATCCCCATCTTTTTCATCGTGACTGCGATCAGATTAAAGGTACCACCATAGATTGAGGAGGACGCCACAATATGGCTGCCGGCCTCACAGATATTGAAGAGTGCAAAGAAATTGGCCGCCTGTCCGGAAGAAGTCAGCATCGCCGCCGTGCCTCCCTCCAGCGCCGCAATCTTCGCTGCCACATAGTCGTTCGTCGGGTTCTGAAGCCGGGTGTAGAAGTAGCCGGACGCCTCCAGATCAAAGAGCTTTCCCATATCCGCCCCGGTGTCGTACTTAAAGGTCGTGGACTGGACGATCGGAATCTGTCGCGGCCCTCCGTTCTCCGGGCGGTATCCCGCCTGAACACATTTTGTGCTGATTTTATACTCTTTCTCGTCCATTACACACCTCCGATTTTTGATTTTTCTGTATTCTACTATATCTACCCTCTTCGCGCAAACAGTTTTCCCTTACTTTTCTGCGCGTTTTCGGCTACACTGATTACAGCGCCCGCATGGAGCCCAAAGTGGGATTCAACTCACACGGGAGTATGGAATATAACAGCGTTGTGAAAGCGCGCAGTCAGTTTTACTTCCCTAAAAAGGAGACGAAGCATGAAAAAGCTCTGCTACTTCCCTCGATTTCTCTGCATACTCTCTCTCTGCACAGCAGTGCTGTTCTCCGCCTGCGGTCCTAAGACAGCGACAGCTCCCGAAGACAGCACGGCCAGAATGGCAGCCCCGCCCTCGACAGCCGAGATCAGAGTAGATGCACCGGTTCCTTCCATGGACGCGGATCATGAAAGCCAGCCCGCCACGTCGCAGGCCACTGTCTCCGGCAACGCGACAGGAGCTGCGGAAACTGTAGAGGACAGCGGTACAGATGTCTCCGCCATACAGCTTGCCTTCTGCGGCGATATCTACCTCTCCGAGCACGTCCTCTCCGCCTATGACCGCGCGGGCTCTGTCTCCGGAATTCTGGATGATACCCTGCTCTCTGCCGGACGGGACGCCGATCTCTTCATCGCAAATCAGGAGTTTCCCTTCGGGACCGGAGGCACGCCCGCAGCGGACAAGCAGTTTACCTTCCGCGTCGCACCGGAACGCTGCGCCATCTTTAATGAGCTCGGCATAGACCTCGTGACTCTCGCAAACAACCACACTCTCGATTACGGACGGGACTGCCTCACAGAGAGCTTTGAGACTCTGGAGCGCTACGGAATTCCCTACATCGGCGCCGGAGCGAACCTAAAGCGCGCCTCCTCCCTGCACCGTGTGGAGCTGAAGGGACGGAGCATCGGCTTTCTCGCCGCCTCCCGCGTCATTCCGGATTACAGCTGGAATGCCGGAGAATCGCAGTCCGGGCTCTTCACAACCTACGATCCGGCCGCTCTCATCTCAGAGATCCGTGCAGCGGAGCAAAGCTGCGACTTCACCGTCGTCTATGTCCACTGGGGACTTGAGCGGCACAGCGAGCCGGAAGCCTACCAGACCGAGCTTGCAAAACAGTATATCGACGCGGGCGCGGATCTCGTGATTGGCTCACACCCGCACGTGCTTCAACCCATACGCAGCTACCGTAACGTTCCCATCGTATACAGCCTCGGAAATTACCTCTTCGGCTCCTCCATCCCGGAGACAGAACTGCTGCTCGCAGAGCTCGACGCGGACAACCATCTGACTCTCTCCGTGATTCCCGCAAGCGGAAGTGCCGGAAAAACCGTCTCCACCGCAGAGCTGCGTCAGATCATACCGGAAGAAATACCTTGATTGTGAAATGGTACACCCGCGCGTCAAGAGAGCGCTTGCAGTCTCCGGCGAAATCGTGTATATTAGTAATCGCACTGTGTCTGTAGCGCAGCTGGATAGCGCGTCAGACTCCGACTCTGAAGGTCGCGGGTTCGAATCCCGCCAGACACATGAATATTTTATGAAGCGGAAGTCCTGTTTACCGGGCTTCCGCTTGATTTATTTCACCGTTCTTTTACCGGATTTCGTACCTGTCTGTATCCATACACTCCGAAGAGCACGGTCAGAAATTTACTCCTGCTTCCCAAAAACCTGCTCGCGCAGTCTCCGACCGGTCGGCGTGGCGGCAAGCCCTCCTCCGGCAGTCTCCTTCAGCGACTCCGGAAGGCTCTCCCCGACCTCCCGCATCGCGTCGATGCACTCGTCCGCAGGAATCTTCAGATCTATCCCCGACAGAGCCATATCCGCGGAGGAAAAGGCAATCATAACTCCCGCGACATTTCTCTTGATGCAGGGAATCTCCACAAGCCCCGCGACCGGATCACACACCAGCCCCAGCTGATTGGCAATCGCCATGCCAAAGGCCGCAGCACACTCCTCTGGATTTCCTCCCATGAGCTCCACCAGCGCAGCGGCAGCCATGCCTGCGGCGCTTCCGCACTCCGCCTGACATCCGCCCTGTGCTCCGGCGACAGAGGCCTTCTCCGCGACCACCATGCCGAAGGCACCTGCAGTGAAGAGCGAGAGCACGATATCACGCTTCTCTGCGCGCTTCTCCTCGTACATGCTCACGAGACAGCCAGGCAGTATCCCGCAGCTCCCCGCAGTTGGTGCGGCGACGATCCGCCCCATCGCGGCGTTGCAGTTGGAGACTGCCATGGCCCGGGACATAGCCCGTGTCATAAAACCGCCGCTTAAGCCCCCGCTCCGCTCTGTGGCGTAGCGCATCATCTTATACCCCTCTCCTCCGGTAAGACCGGAGGTGGAGCGCATATCGGGATCCTGTCCCCGCACAGTGGACTCGACCATGACGTCGAAGCTCTCCTCCATGTGCCGGAAGACCTCCTCCTCTGTGTGACCAAGCTCTTCCGCCTGATCCGCAAGACAGAGCTCACTGATTCTTATTCCCCGCGCCCCGGCCTCCCTGACAAGCGCAGCGATACTGTCATACTTTATCATCCCTCACCTCTGTTCAGACCGCACGGATCAGAATCGCCTTTTCGACATTTCCCAGCTTCTCGATGTCCTCCGTCATACCGCGCGGCGGCAGCTCATCCAGCTCCATCATCATGAGCGCAAGTCCGCCCCTCTCCTGACGACTCAGGCGGAAATTTCCGATATTCACATCGCTGTACTTCTCGTGCATCAGATTTGTGACATCCGCAATCACGCCCGGTCTGTCGTGATGCAGCACCAGTATGGTCGTGTGCTCCCCGGTGAAGTCCACCCGGAGCCCGTTCACATAGTCCACGCGGATATTTCCCCCACCGATGCTCGCCCCCTGCACCACGCCGCTGCTCCCATCCTCACAGCGGAAATGGATGCGCGCAGTGTTGGGATGCGCTCCCGCTATGCTCACCGGGACAAATTCATAGCGTATGCCCCTCTCCTCCGCAATGCGAAGCGCATCCCGTATCTCCTCTGAGTAGCTGTGAAAACCCATGATACCAGCCAGAAGTGCGCGGTCTGTGCCGTGTCCCTGATAGGTCTTTGCAAAGGATCCGGAGAGCTCTATCCTGAGCTCCGCGGGTCTGGACCCATCCATGATTTTATTTGCGACTCTTCCGAGCCGCACAGCTCCTGCTGTGTGGGAGCTGGAGGGGCCTATCATCACCGGGCCTATCATCTGAAATATATTCACGCCGCACCTGCCTCGTCCTGTAAGATTTCGCCGACTGCCTCAAAAAATACTGCCGTAATGCACAGATTCCGGGCTCTCGCCCGGAATGTGCGCTTTTTTATATTATAACTCCCATACCCGCTTTGTGAAAGCGGCGTTTTCTGAGGCCTCTGCCTGCCGCGCCGCTCTTCTCATGCCAATTACTTCCAGCAGTCAACCTTGCCCTCAAGTCCGACTGTGGAGGCCTTGAACACCGGATTCTTGCCCTCCTGCTTCTGCTTCGTGTAGTCTGAAAGCGCTCCCAGCGTGACAGAGTGCAGAATCAGAATGACAGGAATATTGATGATCGCCATAATGCCCATCAGTACGTCAGAGATATCCCAGAGCAGCCCCATCTTGGAGATCGCGCCGACAAATACGATGATGGAGCAGACGATGCGAAAACCAAACATAAAGCTCTTGCTGGGAACCTTCTTCATCATATAGGCCAGAAGATTGTCCGTGTAATAGATATTTCCGATCAGTGTCGTAAATGCAAAGAGTATCATTGCGACCGTAATGAAGATCGGACCGGCATCTCCCAGAGTGGTTCTGAGCGCCTCCTGCACATAGGGTGCACCTGCGATCTCTGCATTCGGCTCAATGCCGGAGCAGAGGCACATCAGAGCAGTTGCAGAGCAGAGCAGCAGCGTATCAATAAATACAGAGAGCATCTGCACAAGACCCTGCTTGACCGGATGGCTGACATCTGCCGCTGCCGCCGCGTTCGGCGCAGAGCCGACACCCGCCTCGTTGGAGTACAGACCGCGCTTGATTCCGAACATCACACAGGAACCTGCGAAGCCGCCAAAGATTGCCTGAAAATCAAAGGCCTCTGCAAAAATGCGTGCAAACACCTCCGGAATCAGATTCGCGTGTGTCAGCAGAACAAAGAGGGATACCAGCACATAGAGGATACCCATGATCGGAACCAGAGTAGAGGTCGTCTTCACGATTCGCTTTCCGCCGCCGAGCAGGCAGTAGCCGAATATAATCGCCAGAATCGCGCCGATTATAATCGGGGAGACCTTCGGATCGTAGAAGCTGTACGCACTGAAGGTGGACTGCAGATTATATGCACAGAGCATATTGAAGCCGCCTCGATGTAATAAGCCGGTCCGCCGTAATAATTGCCCTCGTCGTCCTTCTTCTTATAGATCTGCGCGAGCGTGCTCTCCACAAAGGCAGAGGCGCCGCCCACAATGGCGATGAGCCACATCCAGAATACCGCGCCGTAGCCGCCGAGGCCGATCGCCGATGCGACACCGACAATATTTCCGGTGCCGACTCGGGATGCTGTCGAGACCATAAGCGCCTGGAAGGAGGAGACCGCTCCCTCCTTGGTCGGCTTCTCGCCGATTACGCTGATTGCCTCCTTAAACATGCGTCCCTGAATGAACTTCGTCGCAACTGTGAAGTAGATTCCTCCGCCCAGCAGCAGAATGATGAGAAGCTTACTGTACATGAATCCGCTGATCGCTCCTATGATGTTACTGAACACTTCCATATGTCCCCCCGTCCTTTCTCATAAACATTTTCCAGTAATTCCGAAACAAAATATCCTGCAGCCTGTAATGATTACCTCCTTTTGAACATTTTCCTTTTTTATATTGTCCATATTATACACATAATATGATAAACTCGCAGCTTCTTTTTTAAAAGTTTGCCTGTCCGATAGCTGCTATTTACGATATCGATAGGCGATTATTTTTTCCTGCTGCCCGGATCGCCAAGCATCCTCAGAACCTCGCTCATGCGGTCGCGCAGCCTTGCAGCCTCCTCAAAGTTCAGCTCTGCTGCCGCCCGGAGCATACTCTTCTCCAGCTCCTTTGAGAGCTTTTTCAGCTCTGCATCGCTCATGGACTCCGGATCCTTCTTCCAGCTCTCCTCATCCCGGATCACTGCCTTCGTCATCGTGATCACATCGCGCACCGCCTTCTTTATGGTAGTCGGCGTGATGCCGTGCAGCGCATTGTACTCCTCCTGAAGCTTCCGCCTCCGCTCCGTCTCATCAATTGCCCGGCGCATCGAGTCCGTGATGGTATCCGCATACATAATCACATGCCCCTCAGCATTTCGCGCGGCGCGCCCTATGGTCTGAATCAGCGAGGTCTCGCTGCGCAGAAACCCCTCCTTGTCCGCATCCAGTATCGCCACCAGCGTAATTTCAGGAATATCCAGCCCCTCTCTTAAGAGGTTGATGCCGACAAGCACATCAAATTCGTCGAGGCGCATCGCGCGGATGATCTGCGCGCGCTCCAGCGTGTCGATGTCCGAGTGCAGATAGCGCACGCGGATCCCGACCTCCCGCATGTAGTCGGTGAGATCCTCCGCCATGCGCTTTGTGAGTGTGGTGATCAGGATCTTATGCTTTGCCTCCGTCTCCTTCCGCACCTCGGAGATCAGATCGTCGATCTGCCCCTCCACCGGGCGCACGGAGATCTCCGGATCCAGAAGGCCGGTCGGCCGGATGATCTGCTCCGCCCGGAGCATCTCGTGCGCCGCCTCATAGTCGGAGGGCGTCGCAGAGACAAAGAGCATCTGGTCTATCCTCTGCTCAAACTCCTGAAAATTCAGCGGACGGTTGTCCAGCGCACTCGGCAGGCGGAAACCGAAGTCCACCAGCGTGTTCTTTCTGGACAGATTTCCGTTGAACATCCCACCGATCTGCGGAATGGTGATGTGGCTCTCGTCCACGATGGTCAGATAGTCCTCCGGAAAATAGTCCATGAGCGTGAAGGGCGGCTCTCCCGGCTTCTGCCCGGTAAGAAAGCGCGTGTAGTTCTCAATGCCGGAGCAGAAGCCCGTCTCCCGCAGCATCTCCACATCGTAGTGTGTGCGCTCCTCAATGCGCTGTGCCTCGAGGAGCCTGTCCTCGCTCTTTAAATACGCCACTCTCTCCTCGCACTCCGCAAGTATCTCCCGGCAGGCTTTCTCAATCTTCTCCTTCGGCACGACATAATGGGAGGCCGGGTATATAGAGATGTGCATGGTCTCCGCCGTGGGGCTTCCGGTCAGCACGTCGATCTCTGTGATCCGCTCGATCTCGTCCCCGAAGAACTCCACCCGGTACGCGAGCTTGTCCTGATCCGCCGGAAATATCTCCAGCGTGTCCCCCCGCACCCGGAAGCTTCCGCGGTGAAAGTCCATGTCATTCCGCGTGTACTGAATGTCGATCAGGCGGGAGATCACCTCGTCCCTGTCCTTCTCCTGTCCCGGTCTTAAGCTCACCATCATGTCCTTATAATCTACCGGGCTTCCAAGTCCGTAAATACAGGATACACTCGCCACGACAATCACGTCTCTCCGCTCCAGCAGCGCGCTCGTCGCCGAGTTTCGGAGCTTATCGATCTCATCGTTGGTCGCGGAGTCCTTCTCAATATAGGTGTCTGTCTGCGGCACGTAGGCCTCCGGCTGATAGTAATCATAGTAGGAGACGAAATATTCCACCGCGTTTTCCGGGAAGAATTCCTTCATCTCACTGTAGAGCTGCGCCGCGAGCGTCTTGTTGTGAGAAATGATGAGCGTCGGCTTCTGCAGCTTCTGGATTACATTTGCCATGGTAAAGGTCTTCCCGGAGCCTGTGACGCCCACCAGCGTCTCAAACTGATTCCCCTCCGAAAAGCCCTTCGAAAGTCGCTCGATTGCCTGCGGCTGATCTCCCGTCGGCTGATACTCACTGTGCAGCTTAAATTCCATATTCTGCCTCTCAGTCTGATATGCTGCGGGATCATCCAGAGTCCCCGCAGCTGCATCCCTTCCATAAAGGAAGGGCCGCTCCCCTCTTCCGGAACTGCCCTTTTCCTGTTATCTCCTCTGTGCGCGGTCTCCCGGCTGCACTTTAGCGTCTTCTCGCCGTGCTTCTCCGTCTGCTGCCCGCGCTGCTGATGTAGCTCACGTAGGCGTGTGTGACAGAGATATCCGCGTGACCCAGCATCGTCTGCACGGAGTGCAGATCCGTGCCGCTCTTTAAGAGATGCGCCGCAAAGCTGTTTCTCAAGGACTGCGGCGTAATATCCTTCCGGATATCTGCCCTGTCTCCATAATATTTGATGATCTTCCAGAAGCCCTGACGGCTCATTGCCTTCCCGCTGATATTCACGAACAGCAGCTCCGTTTCATTGCCCTTTAGGAGCGCCTCGCGCGCATCCTCCAGATAGCTGCAGAGTGCCTCGCGCGCATCCTCCCCGAAGGGCAGCACGCGCACCCGCTCGCCGCTCCTCCTGCAGCTGACACAGCCCCGCGCAAAGTCCAGATCCGAGAGCGTCAGCTCTATCACCTCTGATACGCGAAGCCCTGTCGCACAGAGCAGCTCCAGCATAGCGCGGTCTCTGAGCTTTTTGAGCGTTTTTCCCTCCGTCTGCTGAAGAAAGCGCTCCACCTCATCTGCGGTGAGCACCGTCGGAAGCTTCTTCTCCACCTTCGGCGCCTTCAGCTCCTTGGCCGGATTCAGCGGAATATCCCCGTATCTCTCCTCAAACGAAAAAAAGGCCTTCATGGAGGCCACAACTCTCGAAATCGTAGTTGTCGCCCTTCCCTTGCGCTCAAGCCAGAGTACATAAGCGCTCAGCATCTCTGCGCTGATCTCACCGGGTCTCCGTATTCCATAGCCGGAGAGCCATTCCGCCATCTGGCGCAGATCCCTCTGGTAGGACACCAGCGTATTTTCCGCCATATGCCGCTGATCCCTCAAAAACTCTGCGAAGCGAAGCAGTTCCTCTTCCATCTCGTTCCCCCGTTTTTCAACTCTCTGTCCGGTGCTCTCTGTGCTCCCGCCCTTTGGCACCGGACGGTCAGTTCACAGTATACCCGCAAGATTATGTAAAATCAAACGCCCCGGAACAGCTGAAAAGACCGCTTGCGCGGCCTTTTTTTAAAAAAATACAAGATGTGGATATATGTCTGTCACTGCGGGGATATCTTGCCCTTTTCTCCTTCAGAAAATATTTTTGCCGCGTAGCCCAGAATCGCAGAAACGGTCTTTCCGTCCCGCAGCTCACCGCGATAGATCATCTGCAGAAGATCGCGGAGCTCCCACTCCTCCACCTCAATCGACTCATCCTGATCCAGATGCTGCTGTCCCGGAAGAAGCTCCCGCGCGAGAAAGATATCGATCTCCTCATCGCAGAAGGCGACAGTCGTATCGATGCGCATGAGAAATTCCAGCTTGTCCGGGCTCTCCACCCGGTAACCGGTCTCCTCCTCCAGTTCACGAAAGGCACAGAGCCGCCGCGGCTCGTCCGGGGAATCGACCTTGCCCGCGGGAATCTCCAGAGTGGCACGATCCAGCGCGTTCCGGTACTGCCGCACCATGAGAAGCTTCCCCTCCGCAGT
The DNA here is from genome assembly GCA_003014445.1 of Fusobacterium naviforme. Taxonomy (GTDB): domain Bacteria; phylum Bacillota; class Clostridia; order Lachnospirales; family Lachnospiraceae; genus Moryella; species Moryella indoligenes. Next base: position 60,702 of record PYGH01000003.1, read on the forward strand.
CAGCGGAAGCACGGCCGCCGCACCGTTGTGATGAATATAGTCCCAGCTCGCCTGATGACCGCCGATCTCCACGAGATCCCGATATACCTTCAGTATGGTTCCCTCATAGGCGAGCTCACGCTTTAGGCGCCGTACCTCGTTCATATCTCACCTCTGCATCTGCGGTAGCAGGCCTCGGCGCCCTTCAGCACGACATTGCGGAAGCCGGTCTCCTCCAGCGCCGCCACGGCTTCGATGGTTGTGCCTCCGGGAGAGCAGACAGCATCCTTTAAGAGCGAGGGGTGCTCCCCCGTCTCCAGCACCATCTTCGCGCTGCCCAGCAGAGCCTGCGCCGCCATCTCCAGCGCATCCGTCTTCTTCATGCCGTAGCGGACCCCCGCATCGGAGAGCGCATCGATAAACATGTAGACAAAGGCCGGAGAGGAGCCGCTGATCACCGTGACGGCATCCATGAGCTGCTCATCCAGCTTCTTCATGCGCCCGAAGGAGAGAAAGAGCTGCGCAAGCTCCTCCCTGTCGCCGTCTGTAAATCTGCTGTCGTCATAGCAGATGCCTGTCATCCCCTCCCGGATCTGTGCCGGCGTATTCGGCATCGCGCGGACGATTCTCTTAAAGCCGCCGAGCTTCTCCGAGACCTCCGCGATGGTGATACCCGGCGCGAGAGAGATCACCAGCTTCGATCCGCCGATCTCCGGGCGAATCTCCTCCAGCACTCTGTCATAGACCACGGGCTTCACCGCAAGAATCAGAATATCCGCCTCTCTCGCGCAGAGCTGATTGGAGCTCACAAAGCGCACACCAGTCTTTTCGTTGATCTTCACCCCGCGCTCCGGATGCGCACAGGTAAAGAGAAGATCCTCTTTTTTATGTGTCTCAATCAGGCTGTTCATAATTGCAGTCCCGATATGTCCCATACCGATAAACCCTATTTTTGACATTCCGATTTCCTTTCTGTCCTGCTTGTCGCTGTCGTGCCTTCTATCTTATTCCAGCGCGCCCATTCGCGCAAGCCTGAAACTCAAATCCTCCCCGGATCATCCGGCATGGCCGTAAGCTCTGCCCCAGCAGACTTCCGTATGAAGCACGCCCGCGGTATGGCCTGAGGCGCACTCACTCCACAGAGGAATTGCCCTGAAGTGCCCAGTCATAGAGCTCAAGAGCCTCAAAAAAGCTGCTGTCCGCCGTGTTCAGCTCCGTCCGTGCAGCCTGATACTGTTTCAGCGCCCCCAGATAGGCCGAGACGGAGAGCATCCCCATCCGGTACTGAAGCTCTGCCGCGTCTTTGCTGAGCTCCGCAGCCTGCATCCCGCTCTGCGCCGCGTCAAGCCCCGCCTGCTTCGCCAGCGCGTCCTGCTGCATCTCCCGGAGATTCACCAGCAGATTCTGGTTCATAGCCTCCTCGCTGTCCGCGCGAAGCTCCCAGGATGTCGTTGACTTCACATGAGAGGCATTCCGGAAGTCAATCAATGTTCCGTTTTTGGCAATCGCCGCCCTGAGATCTGTCTCCGGATCCATGCCCTCAAGGCGCGCAGCATCCGCCGCCGGCGTCTCCCCGATCTCCGGGTCCGCATCCTCCTTCCAGCCGCAGAGCAGAATGAGGCTTTTCTTAAGCTTCGCCGCTCCCGCATCGAGTGAGACAAGCTGAGACTCCGCCCGCATGAGCGCTGTCTCCGCAGAGCTAAGATCCAGTGCGGTGCCAAGCCCCAGCGAGAGACGCTGCGCTGCGTCGTCCCGAAGTCTCCGGTACAGCGTCGCGGACTCTGACGCGATGGCGCGCTGGGTTCTCAGTCCGTTGTAGGAGATCATCAGCCGTTTCGCCGCGACAGAAACCTGACGCTCCGCCACGCGGAGCGACCGGTTTGAGGCGCTCACCTCCCGCGAGAGCTTATCCGCTGAAGCCCCGATTCCCTTCGCCGTAGCGGAGAGTATCGCCTCCTGCATGGCATAGTTTCCATAGTCCGCCTGATCTCCCGCCGCCTTCGCGTTCTCCTTCAGCTGCCGCATATCCCGCTGCCGCGCGTGTAAATTATCGCGTATCGTCTGCATAAGCCGGATGTTGTCCGTAAAGCCTGACCAGGCAGAGACAATTGCCGGATTGAAGCTGTGTACCAGCTCATCAATCTCATCGTACTCCAGCCGGTTGTCCATCAGCGCAGCCCAGCGCTCCTCCGTGTAACCGTTCAGCTCCGCCGCACTTTTTCCCGCCTCCGCGGGCTCTCTCGCTGCCTGCACGGCCGCCGATGCGGGAAATGCCGCCGTCCCCGCCAGTACAGCCGCAAGCGCCAGTGCCGCGGCTCTCCTCTCTCTCCTCATGCTGTCACCTCGCCTCAGCTCGCCGCGCTGGCGCCGGCAAGCCCCCTGACTGCCCAGTCATAGGCCTCCATCGCCTGAAAGAGCGTGAGCTCCGCCTGCTTTCTTCCAAGCTCTGCCTGCTTTGCGTTCAGCTCTGCCGTCTCATACTCCACCCGGCTTAAAAGTCCCAGCTGATAGCGCTGCGCGCTCTGTGCGGCAGTCTGCGCGCTGAGCTCCGCATTTGATACGCTGTAGAGATAGCTGCTCTTCGCGCTGAGCACCGTCTGATACGCCGCATTGAGACTGGCAGCTATGCGGGCCTCATTATCCGCAATGGTGGATTTCAGAGTATTGATATCTGTCTCTCCGACCGCATTCTCAAGCTTTTTTTGATTCACGCGAAGCGTGTAGTTATTCTGTTTCGCACGCTCAAGATCCGCTTCCGGATTCATGCTGTCAATCCGGGAGAGCTGAAGCTCCGGCAGCGGTGCGATCTCTGCCTCACTGTCCGCCTTCCAGCCGAGCATCACCTGAAGCTTCTGCCGCGTCGCATCTCTCGCCGCACTGTCACTGATTTTCGTCTTTTCCGCATTCTGAACTGCCTGCTGCGCTGTGAGCAGCTGGATCTCCGTCCCGGCTCCCACAGCCTTTTGCGCCTCAGCAACAGAGAGCTGCAGCTCGGCGAGCTGCTTCGAGAGCGTATCCGCCTCCGTGCGGTACTGCCCCGCATAGTAAGCGATCATACTGTTCTGCGCAGTCTGCACCAGCGCCTTCTCTGCGCTCTCATAGTTCAGCCGTATGATCTCCGCGTCCTCAAGCGTATCGTCCGCCTGCTTCTGAAGGTTCTTCGCCTGCATCTCAGAGGTGAGCGCCGCCGTCATCGCGGCCGCGTAGTTCGCATCTCCCTCATCGGGATAGCTGATGTCCGCAAGCAGCTCGTCCGCAAGTCTCCGGTACTCTGAGGCCACATCGTCACGGCTGCTGCCGTAGTCCTTCCTGAATTTCCGGTAGCTGAACTGATTCTGCTGCACTGTCGGGTTGTACTCCTGAATCAGTCCCTCAATCTCCGTGTATTCCATGCGGTTGTCACGGAGTGCCGCCCACTCCTCCTCTGTCCGCGCAAACTGCGGCGAGGAGGCAAATATCGTCCCCGCCCCGAAAGCGGAGAGCTGAAGCACGAGCAGCAGCGCTGCTCCCCGACGGAGCACCGCGCACCCCGCACTTTCCCGCTCTGCCTGCATGACCCTCATTCTGTTCTTCAAGGCATTCCTTTCCCGGCCCGTCAGGGCCGCCCGTAAAGTCCACTCAATCCACATCCGCAAACTCGTCTATTCCGCCCTTTCGCTTCCGATCCGTCATCTTGTAGAGCGTCGGCAGAAGCAGAAGCGAGAGCAGAGTAGAGGCCACCAGGCCGCCGATATCCACCAGCGCCAGCCCCTGCATATACTGACCGGCGGTGCCGTAGCGCAGCGCCATCGGAATCATCGCGATGATCGTAGTCAGCGTGGTCATGAGAATGGGGCGCAGGCGAACTGCCCCCGCCTCCACCAGCGCGACATCCAGATCCGCATTCTCCGTGCGCATGTGGTTAGCTGTATCTACATATAGTATACCATTATTTACGACCGTTCCAACCATCATCAGAAAACCAATCATGGAAATCATGCTGATCTTACAGTTCGCAAGAAAGAGCAGCCCGAAGGCGCCGATCAGTGAGAATGGGATCGTAAACATCACCATAAAGGAATATTTGACTGACTCAAACTGTATCGCCATGACAATAAACACCAGAAATACCGCCGTCATCAGTGCGCCGCCGAGCGCAGAGAGCTCCTCCATCATGCTCTCGTCCATGGAGTTCTGCGCCATCTCCACCCCCATCGGCTTCTGAAAGCGCTGGACATAGGCCTTCATATCCCTGTCTGCGGTCTTCTCATAGCTCTCCACAATGTCTGCGGTGACGCTGACCTGATAGCGCTTGTCCTTTCGGAGCAGCGTCTCCGGACTGTCCTCAAAGCTCACACGCGCGATATCGGAGAGCGGCAACTGGCTGCCCTTCGGCGTTGTGATGAGCCAGCTGTTCAGCCTATCCACACTGTCCAGCGTTCCCTCCGGGTACTCAAGCCGCACCTTGTATTCACGGGAATCCACCGTAAAGCTCAGCACCTCCTTGCCGCTCATGGCGAGGTAAATGCTGCCCGCGACGCCGGCGGGTGTCAGCCCCTCGGCCTGCGCCTTCACGGGATCCACCTCCACCTTCACCACCGGGGCAGCATTCTCCATGGAGGAGTGCACCTTCGTGACATAGGGCTCCTTCCGCAGCCCTGCGACAATTTCATCCGCCGTGCGCTTCACCTGCTTGAGATCCGTTCCCTCCAGCATGGTCTGGATATCCGCAGTCGTGGAGGAGCTCATTCCCATGGAGCTCGCACTCTGCATCGTCACAGAGGCATTGGTGATGCGCTGCATGGGAGCCTTCCAGTCGGAGATAACCTGCTTCGTACTGCGGCTTCGCGGCTTGCCGGGTCCCCTGTCCTTCAAGTACGCGGTCACAGTCGCACTGGAGCCGCCGAGGCTCATTCCTACCCCGCTTGAGCCGTAGGAAACCAGATACTTTTTAACATCCTCATCCGCAGTGATCACGGCCTCCACCTCGGAGAGCACATGATTCACCTCTTCGATGTGCTGGTTCGGCTTCAGATTCACCGTGACTGTGATCTGCCCCTCGTCCACGTCGGGCGTGAGCTCCATGCCGAGCCGCGAGGCCATGGCGAGGGAGACTAAGAGCAGCGCCACGATGGACGCGATCGCGAGGCGGTTGTGCGGCATGATGCGGCGCACCAGCGCGCGGTAGGCTTCCTCAAGCCGCGCCAGCAGCCGGTTCACCGGCGCCTCCCGCCTCTCCTCAGGGTGCAGGAAATAAAAGAGCAGAGGCACGATGGTGCAGGCTGAAATCAGTGATGCTATCATACAGAACACAATGGTGAAACCCAGCTGCCGGAAGAGCTGCCCCGACATTCCCTTTAAGAGCGCAAGCGGCAGAAACACGACACAGGTGGTCGCGGTGGAACCTGCAACGCTGCCGAGCACATATTCTGCGCCCTGCATGGCGCCGTCGTAGTAGCTCAGCGCATGCAGCTTTTTCTGACGGAAGCAGCTGTCCAGCACAACGATGGAATTGTCCACGACCATGCCGACGCCCAGTACCAGAGAGCCCACAGAGATCAGGTTCATGGAAAAGCCCATGGCACTCATGCAGCAGAGCGCCACCATAACGGAAACCGGGATCGAGGTGCCGACGATGACCGAGGCCTTGATATCTCCAAAGAAAAGGAAGAGGATCGCCATGGCAAGCAGAATTGCCATGCCAAGCGTCTGGAAGACACCCCGCAGGCTGTCCTGAATCTCATTTGCGGAATCACTGATAATATCGAAGTGCAGGGAGCTGTTCGCGCGCTCCAGTGCTCCGAGCTGCCTGCGCACAGAGCGGGAGACATCCACCGCAGAGGCGCTCTGCTGCTTCGAGACAGAGATCGTCACCGCGTCCTGCCCGTTGTAGCGGGCAATGCTGTCCTGTGCCTTCAGCTTCTCGTGGACCTCCGCCACATCACTGAGATGGATCACCTCACCGTTTGCAAGCGTCAGCGCGATGTTCCTGATTGTCTCAATGCTGTTGTAATCCGCCCCTATGCTGACATTTAAGTCCTGGTCTCCGTGACTCAGCTTACCCGAGGGCAGCGTAAAATCGGCCGCGCCGATCAGTGAGGCAAGCGTGTTCATATCGAGATGGTACTGCGACATCTTCGCCCTGTCCAGCTCAATGCGAATGTAGGACTCCCGCCCGCCGTTCAGCGTGACCTCTGCAACCGAGGATATCTTCTCCAGCTCCGGGATGATCGCATCGTCCGCGTAGCTCCGAAGATTGCCGTCCGTTCCGCCCTGCACCATGAGCTGCATCACAGGCATGGCATTCATATCCATCTCCATGATCACCGGATCGTTTGCGTCCTCCGGAAGGCCGCCGCGGATGGTATCCACCTCCTTGCGGAGATCCAGATAGGCGGAGTCCATATTGGTGCCGTAATCATAGCGCAGCATGAGTATGGACACATTCTCCATCGCATAGCTGTAGTAGCTCTTGATTCCGGAGAGCGTGCTCACCCCGTTCTCCATGGGCTTCCCCACAGTCTCCGTGATATCCTCCGGGCCCGCGCCGGGGTAGCTCGTCATGATCAGCATCATCGGATAGTTCATATCCGGCGTCATCTCCATGGGAGAGCCGAAGACACCCTGCAGACCGAAATAGAGTATGGTGACCAGACTGAGCAGCATGGTCACCGGGCGCATCAGCGCAAACTTTGTGAGATTCTTCATTCTGCGAGAACCTCCGCGCCGTCATAGATTTCACTGGACCAGCTGACGATCACCAGATCCTCTGCCTGAAGGCCGTCTCGCACCTCCATGAAGCTTTCGTCAAAAATACCGGTGACGATCTCCCGCTTTACGGCGTGTCCGTCAGAAAACAGATACACATAGGGCTTTGCGTCCGCGTAGCTCACGGCTGCAACGGGGACAGTCAGCGCCTGCACCGCCCGCGCGCTGATGAGCTGCACCTTCGCGCGGGAACCGCTGCCGAGGTTCACGCCCGGTATGCTTCCATCCTCCGCGGGCTGTACCTCACCAATACTCGCCCTGCAGCTGTAGAGCCCCGTCGCCGGAGAGATCTTGCCGCTCACCTCCGTCACAGTCCCACTCACCAGCGCGGCATTCTTCTCCAGCTGTATTGCGTCTCCGACGTTCAGCTGACGCATCACCTGCTCCGTGACACCAAAGCTTACGCTCATACCGCCGTCTCCGGAAATGGTGCAGATCGCCATGGCGGGACTCGCCTGATCGTGCACGCTCACATTTTTGGTCTCAATTACGCCGCTGAGCGGCGCCTTCACCGTGGTGTATTCCGTCTGTAGCTTCAGCTGTGTCTCGACATTCTGATAGGCAAGCCGGGTGCTGCCCGCCGCGCTCTGCGCTCCCTCAAGCTGCTGCTGGGACACCGCGCCGGTCGCAAAGAGCGCCTGGGTCCGGCTGAGCGCTGTCTCAGCGTCATTCATCGCAATGCGGGCGGAATCCAGCTGAATCCTCAGAGAATCCAGCGCATCCGAGTGTATGGTGATCAGTGTCTGTCCCGCCTCGACGCGATCTCCCGCCGCGAAGCTGACGTCCGTGATCTCGCCTGCCATCTTCGGCATCACATCCACCTCCTGCTCCGGTTCCACCGTGCCGATCGCCTCTGTCCTGTTTATAATATCCCGGCGCTCCGGCGATGCGACTGTAACGGTGGGGCGCGTCTCCTCCTCCGCCCTGTCCGCTCTGTGCAGAAAACGGCTCACGATCAGAGCTGCAAGTGCCAAAAGCGCCAGAACGATAATACCTCTCTTCAGCTTTTTCTTCATTGCTCCGCTACCTCTCTGTCTTCCCGGCGCAACACGCCGTACTTCAGGATCTCAAGCTCATGGCGCAGATTTCTCTGCACCTCCTCCACGCGCTCCGGACAGTTTGCCGCGATCGCCGCACAGCGTATGGTGCTCGTAAATACCATGGGAAGCAGATACATGAGCTGCTCCTCGTCCACACTGTAGTTCCTGTGATCCAGCTCCTGATAGACTCTCGCGCAGAAGGCTCTGCCCCGGCGCTGCATCTCATTGTAGCCGCCGTCATCACAGCTCTGGGTCATCTCCTGCATGAGCTCCGCATCCGAAAAAATATTCCTCATGAAGCGGAGACCGTCCTCCGTGCGAAACTCCCTGTGACAGTGACCGTAGAGCATACGCGCGCAGAGAAAGATATCCCCTCCGCTCTGCCGCAGAAAATCAAGCACCGAGTCCTCATACTGTTTCATGAATTTTGTCATGATATACCGCAGAAGATCCATCTTGTCCTCAAAATAAGTGTAGAAGCTTCCCCTTGAAATATCCGCCTCGCGGATGATGCTGTTGATGCTCGCGTCTGCAACAGAGACCCGGCAGAACTCATGAAAGCCGGCGCGCAGGATACGCTCCTGCTTCTCCTTTGCCAACTTGAAAAAGCGCTCCGAGGGCATATACCTCTCCTCCTCCTTCGATTCATCAGGTGACAGGCTGTCACGTCTCTAAATTCTACTCGGAAAGTGACAGGCTGTCAACTCCCCGGAGGGAGTATTCTATCCTGCGCATTTCTGATTCCCGCGCTTCATTTTTCTGTTGAAAACGCAGTCTGGAAACAGGTCTCTGTTAGAGCGCGCCCATGGCGCGCAAAGTCAAAAATGCTCCTGCTCATTATCTGAGCAGGAGCAGAGCTTCTGTATCACAATAGCCGTTCTGTCAGTACGACGGCAGATATCAACATCGTCCGCACCGGAGCCTCAATACTCACCCTTATTGTAGAGGTGTCCGTGTGCGGCGTCCTCGCTGTACACCGGCGTATTGGTCGTATCGTAGTTGTAGGTCGTATCCTGAATGGAGGTGAGGATATTCCCGCTGAAGGTTCCCTGGAACATCATCTTCTTCTCCATGAGGCTCTTCGTCGTGGAATAACGGCTCGTACCGTTGACACGGCTGCTGTCGCGCCACACCGGAACCACAACCTGTATGCCGCTCACCACCGGGCGGAGGACTGTCTCCGTCGTGGAGGAATCGGCAGAAACCTTTCTCAGGCGGGAAGCAGACAGAATATAGTTATTGCCCTCCGCATCCATGAGGCGTACCTTGTAGCCGCTCTCAGAGGAGCTCTTGCTGCTATTGCTGTTCTTGCTGCTGCGCACCACACTTCTGTTCGCCTTGTTCTGCGCAGTAACCGTAATACCGAGACCCGGGAGCTCAAAGGTATCTCCCTTCTTGATCTCCTTAATCTCCTCATTGCTCATAAACGCGGTGTCATAGATATCCACTGTCGCATTGTAGTTCTCTTTGCTCTCATCGAGCACCGCATTGGTGACCTTCAGGATTCTCTCTCCGAGCACCTGATACTGTGCGAGACCATCCGGCGCATTGGTACTGGTCTCTGTCACCTGCGTCGCATTGCTCGGTTTGCCGTCCCAGTAGCCGTTCACGTCAACCCAGTAGCCGTCCTCCGTGTACTGACTTGTGAGCCAGGTATCCTTGGTCTTCATGTATCTCCACCCGTTGGCGTCCTGCTGCCAGCCCGCAAATGCGGTGGAGCTCATAGCCAGAGTCAGCGCGGAAGCCGCCACGACCGTCATAAATTTCTTCATTCAATCATCCTCCTGAATAAACTGTCCCCTCGGACATTAACTTTCTTTTTCTTGTTGGTTGCATTATAAGCGCAATCTCAGGCGCGTACAAGGCAATTCGCTGATTCGTAATGATTCGTAAGCTTGGGTTAAGTTTTCGTTCTGTTTTCTTTCTATATTCTTGTCTCAGCTGCTCTGCAGGGAGACACATTTCCCCACGTGATGCGAAAGTCTATATCTTACCATTCATTCAGAAGCTTTATGTCGTTTGATCTGCCGCTCACACCGTCAGCTCGATCTGATTTCCCTCAAACACTCTGAAACAGCTCTCATAATAGCCGTCTCCCGTGATGCGCGGCCCGCTAAGCAGCTCATAGCCATCCTGTTTCAGGCGCGCACTGAGCGCGTCCACAGCCTCTCTGCTGCCAAGACTGAAGGCCAGATGGATGAAACCGGTGCGGTTCAGCCCCTTGTGCTCGTCCTCCATGCCCGGCCTCTGCATGAGCTCCAGCCGCGCGCCATCCGCAAAGGAAAGGAAGTAAGAGCGAAAGTCTGTCCGCACATTGTGATAGCCCTCATTCGACACTGCCCCGAGATAGCGCAGAAAAAATTCCCGCGCGCCCTCGAGATCGTTTACATACATCGCGATGTGCTCTATTCTCATCTCACTTCTCACCTCTCTGCTGTTCTTCTATATCCTGTTCTTCTCTCCCTGCAGACCTTGCGGCGTCCTTCCGCGTGTGTTTCCTTTTCGCCGGCTGCTTTCCTTTTGTTGCTGTCTTCTCTGCTCCCGCTGTCTTCTCTGCTCTCGCTTTCTTCTCCCCTGTCATCTCATAGCTCGCATCCAGAAGCCTGAGTACCAGCTCCTTCGGAACACTTCCGTCCAGAAGTATCGTGAGCCAATTCTGATGATTCATGTGGTAGCCCGGCAGAAAACCCGGTCTCTGCCTCAGATAATCCCCTTCCATCGGATCGCATTTCACATTGAGAATATCGAGCGGTTCCTCCCCGCTCTGTCTGAGCTGCGACGCCGAGACCGACATCAGCACCGCATACCACTTGCGATTCTCCCGGTGACGCAGAACCCCCCAGTCCGGATACTGGCGCCAGAGGTACTCCGCAGCAGTCCCGTACTTCTTTTCAGCATAGTGAAGGATCTCAGCTCTGTTCATCGCTCCGCTCCTCCTGATCAAAGTCCGCAGGCGGACACCAACTCTCCCATATGACCAGCAAACTACCTGCCTCCCGTAAAGCAGCGATACAGGAAAGGCACATATTTCTTTCCGATGAGCTGCACGACAAATGCCAGCAGCACAATGAACCCCGGCATCAGAAGATACAGGATGAGGCTCACTGCCGCGCTGCCATGCCAGATGCTGTCCGCGAGCTTTGTGATGAGCCGCACCGGCGCAAAGTGAAGCGCATAGATCAGAAAAGTTTCCCGCACCAGCTCCGGCGGATGCGACAGGGAAATACAGCTGCAAAGCCACCACAGCGATGCCGCCCCGCTCATTCTGCAGAACACCAGAGGCAGATCATTCCCCGTCTTCAAGGCGACAAACTGCCACAGCAATGCGGAGACGAAAAGAAAAACCGTCATACGCTCTCTCCCAAGGGGAGGCAGCAGGATATTCCTTCTGCCTCTCTCCCGGCAAACGATCACCATGCGGGCTGCCGTGAGGTAGTAGAGCAGCGCATCCGAATTCAGCGCGGTCGGATTCAATCGAAAGGCGATCACTACTGAGAGCAGCGCCGCCGAGAGCAGATAGCCCCTGAGACTTCTCGCACACAGGTATACAAGAGGTGAGAGCAGCACCAGCAGCAGGAGCTGAAAGATATACCAGAAGCCATAATTATAGTCGTACAGAAATACAGCGCGCAGGAGCTGCCGAAGGTTCAGCGGTACCACCCCCTTCCCCACCACTCTGCTGAGTCCTGGAATGCGGGAGGCGATGACATAGCCCAGATAATAGAGACTGTTCCACAGAAGATAGGGAACCAGGAGACTGCGTACTCTCCGCTTCCACTTCTTAAGCGTATCCGACAGCTCAAAATCCCGAAAAAAAAGAAGCGCAGAGAGCATAAAGAAGCCCGGCACCGCGATTTGCGCGATGCCGCTTCCTATCACTCTCTCCGCTCTTCCGACAAAATGGTAGGGCCCTGCGCCTCCGAGGAACAGCTCCGCATTGTAGGAATGCGCACAAATCACCAGCAGCGTGTAGACAAAGCTCACCCAGCCGACATGATCCCAAAAACGCTCCTCTCTCATAGGCACTCCGCTTCCGTTCCGCTTCAGGGCAAAATAAGCTCCTCTCCCATCTTACACAGGAAAGCTGTACCACGCAAGACGCGCGCTCTTATTTTCCGCCCTGCGCTCTCCGCGAGTAGTGCGCCTCATAGTCCTTCAGCGCCTCAATCGCTTCTCTTGACAGCGGATACATCACAAGAATATTGAAAATCGTCATAAGGCCGATGCCGACATCACTCAAATCCCAGACTACCGTGTAGGAGGCCAGACCGCCGATAAAGAGCATCAGGAGCGCCAGCAGCTTATACGCGGTCTGTGACTGCCAGCTGTCCCCGAAGAGATAGGCCACGTTTGAGCGCGCATAGAAGAGCACGCCGATAAAGGTCGAGAAGCTGAACAGCCACAGGATCAGAGCTATAAAGAGCACGCCGAAGCGGCCGAAGTGATACTGCATCGCAGTCTGCAGCAAATCCATGCCGCCGAGCCCTGCGAGCTCCGACTCCGGCACAAGCAGCATGATCAGGGCCGTGCAGCTGCATATCACGATGGTGTCAATAAAGACACCCATCGCCTGAAAGAGCCCCATCTTCACCGGATGACTCGCATCCGCAGCTGCAGCCGCGCAGGGTGCAGAGCCGGAGCCTGCCTCATTGGAGAAGAGACCGCGCTTCACACCGTTCATCATAACTGCGCCAAAGCCGCCGGCAGCGACCTGCCGGAAACCAAACGCCTCTGAAAAAATGCGGTGAAAAACAGCCGGGAGCAGCGCCGCATTCTTAAGAATCACAAAGACTGTCAGGGCAAAGTAGAGTCCCGCCATCACCGGCACGACCAGATCCAGCACCCGCACCGTCGCATACTTTCGCAGCACAATCACCGCTGCGATCAGCACAAGCGCAATGGTCGTATAGAGCGGCGGAATCTGAAAGGCATTCTCAAAGGCCGAGGAAACCGAATTGCCGATCACCTGGCTGATGCCACACCAGCAGATGAGACCGGAGAGCGCAAAGAGCGCCGCGATCAGATTTCTGCCGCTCTTCTTTTTGTCCCGGTTAAAAAAGTCATGAATATAGTAGGCCGGCCCGCCGCGGTAGCCCCCATAGAGCGGATCCTCCGTCTTATGCATCTGTGCAAGTGTTCCCTCCACAAAGGCAGTGGAGGAGCCTATGATCGCAGTGAGCCACATCCAGAACACCGCTCCGGCACCTCCGGCGGAAATGGCCGCCACAACACCGACCAGATTTCCCATGCCCACGCGGGTTGCAGTGGAAACAATCAGAGTCTGGATGCCTGAGAGCTTCCCGCTCTTCAGATCGCCGGCATCTCTCCCGCTCGGCTTCTCCAGCATGACACCAAGCATCTCCCGGAACAGCCTGACCGGCATGAGTCTCGTGCGGAAGGTGTAGAAAATACCCGCCGGAATCAGAAGCAGCACCATGAGAGACAGCCCCAGCCCGCCGCCGTCCGGAAGAGGAATCGTCACCAGATCGCCCCAGAGAAAGGCATTTACCGCCTCAATAACATTGACCAGAATTGTCACCATACCGACCCCCTAAGTAAAAACATGATTGTTCATCGAATCAACGCTTTGTCCCGCAAAAGTTTAAACCAATAAAACATCAAGAGTATAGCATCTTGGAACCCCAAATGCAAGCATCTGCATTTTAAGCAAAGCAAAAGGAGAGATGCAGGCATCTCTCCCTCTGAATATATCTTATTATGATTCAGAATCAGTCAAGAATCTTGACAACTCTGCCGGATCCAACGGTTCTGCCGCCCTCACGGATAGCGAAACGGAGACCCTGCTCGCAGGCGATCGGGTGGATGAGCTCAACAGTCATCTCAACGTTGTCGCCCGGCATGCACATCTCGGTGCCTTCCGGAAGTACGCAGACACCGGTAACGTCAGTGGTTCTGAAGTAGAACTGCGGACGATAGTTGTTGAAGAACGGAGTGTGACGGCCGCCCTCGTCCTTGGTCAGTACGTACACCTGAGCGGTGAACTTGGTGTGGCAGGTAACGGTGCCCGGCTTAGCGAGAACCTGACCGCGGATGATATCCTCTCTGTTGACGCCGCGGAGAAGGAGACCAACGTTATCACCAGCCTCAGCATAGTCAAGCAGCTTACGGAACATCTCGATACCGGTGACGACAGTCTTTCTCTTGTCCTCCTTGATACCGACAAGCTCAACCTCGTCGTTCAGCTTCAGGGTACCACGCTCAACACGGCCGGTAGCAACGGTACCACGACCGGTGATCGTGAAGACATCCTCGACCGGCATCAGGAACGGCTTGTCGTTCTCGTGCTCCGGCTCCGGGATAGCGGTATCAACAGCATCCATGAGCTCCATGATCTTGTCTCCCCACGGTCCGTTCGGATCCTCGAGAGCCTTCAGAGCGGAACCGCGGACAACCGGAACATCATCGCCCGGGAACTCATACTCGTTCAGAAGATCTCTGATCTCCATCTCAACGAGGTCAAGGAGCTCCTCATCATCAACCATGTCGCACTTGTTCATGAATACGACAACATACGGAACGTTAACCTGGCGAGCGAGCAGGATGTGCTCACGGGTCTGCGCCATAACACCGTCGGTAGCAGCAACAACCAGGATCGCTCCATCCATCTGAGCAGCACCGGTGATCATGTTCTTGACATAGTCAGCATGGCCGGGGCAGTCAACGTGCGCATAGTGACGCGCATTGGTCTCGTACTCAACGTGGGAGGTGCTGATCGTGATTCCACGCTCTCTCTCCTCCGGAGCCTTATCGATGTTCTCAAAGTCGACGATCTTGTTGGTATCAGACGGAAGCCTGGTTGCAAGAACCTTCGTAATAGCTGCGGTCAGAGTGGTTTTACCGTGGTCAACGTGTCCGATGGTTCCAATGTTGCAATGCGGCTTGCTTCTGTCAAATTTTGCTTTTGCCATTTTTCTATCCTCCTTGGATGAAATCTGATTTTCTGTTCAGATTTTATAAAATAGACTGATATGAATTATATCCCAGAAACGGTGGTTTATCAAGGGCTTTCGGGGCTCAAAGCCCCGCCCTCATCATTCATTTTCTGTCGGAAAGTACCTTTTCGGAGATGCTCTTCGGCACCGGCTCATACTTCTCAAAGAACATGGAGTAGTTGCCGCGTCCCTGCGTTCCGGAGCGAAGATCGGTGGAATAGCCGAACATCTCGGAGAGCGGAACAAATGCCTTGATCATCTTGCCGCCGGAGATATCCTCAAAGCCCTCGACGCGTCCGCGGCGGGAGTTGATATCACCGACAACGAAGCCCATGTAGTCCTCCGGAATGGTGATCTCAACCTTCATGATCGGCTCAAGCAGAACCGGATTGCCCTTGTGCATGGCATCCTTAAACGCGAGAGATCCTGCGATGTGGAAAGCCATCTCGGAGGAGTCGACCTCATGGTAGGAACCGTCGTAGACCGTCGCCTTGACACCGAGCACCGGATATCCGCCCAGAATGCCACTCTTCGCAGCCTCCTGAATGCCCTCGTCGATCGGTCCGATGTACTCCTTCGGAATCGCACCGCCGGTGACGGCATTTACAAACTCGTAGGTGGTCTCCGCGTTTGCATCCATCGGCTCAAAGCGTACCTTACAATGTCCGTACTGACCCTTACCGCCAGACTGCTTGACGTACTTGGACTCGACATCGACAGCCTTGGTGAAGGTCTCCTTGTAGGCAACCTGCGGGGCTCCGACATTTGCCTCGACGCTGTATTCGCGGAGCAGTCTGTCGACGATGATCTCCAGGTGAAGCTCACCCATGCCGGAGATGATGGTCTGACCGGTCTCCGCATTGGTCGTCGCATGGAAGGTCGGATCCTCCTCGGCGAGCTTTGCCAGCGCGTCGATCATCTTGGTCTGGCCAGCCTTGGTCTTCGGCTCGATTGCGATGTCGATAACCGGCTTCGGAATCTCGAGAGACTCAAGGATTACCGGGTGCTGCTCGTCGCAGAGCGTGTCGCCGGTGGAGGTGGACTTGAAGCCAACCGCTGCGGCGATATCACCGGAATAAACCTTCTCGAGCTCCATTCTCTTGTTCGCGTGCATCTGCAGGATACGACCGACGCGCTCCTTCTTCCCCTTGGTGGAGTTCAGAACATAGGAGCCGGTGTTCAGCGTACCGGAGTAGACGCGGAAGAACGCGAGACGACCTACAAACGGGTCGGAAATAATCTTAAATGCCAGAGCGGAGAAAGGCTCGGAATCGGAAGAGATTCTCTCATCCGGCTCTCCCTCGGGCGTGGTTCCCTTGATCGGCGGGATGTCAACCGGAGACGGCATGTACTCGACGACCGCGTCCAGAGCCTTCTGCACACCCTTGTTGAAGTGCGCGGTTCCGCAGCATACCGGGACGGCCTCGTTCCGGCAGGTTCCCTTACGGAGTCCAGCCTTCAGCTCATCGATGGACAGCTCCTCCCCCTCGAGATACTTCTCCATGAGGTTTTCATCGAGGTCGCAGATCTGCTCCACCATCTTGGTGTGCCACTCCTCCGCCTCATCCTTCATATCTTCCGGAATATCGACAACGGAGATGTCCTCGCCCTTATTGTCATTGTAGATGTAAGCCTGCATCTCCATCAGGTCGATGATGCCCTGGAAGTCGCTCTCCTTGCCGATCGGCAGCTGGATGCACACCGGGTTCTTGCCGAGACGATGCTCGATCTGGTCAACCGTCATGAAGAAGTCCGCACCCATGATGTCCATCTTGTTAATGAAGGCCATTCTCGGGACCTGATACGTGTCGGCCTGACGCCACACGTTCTCGGACTGGGGCTCAACGCCGCCCTTTGCATCGAAGACTCCGACTGCGCCGTCCAGAACGCGCAGGGAGCGCTCAACCTCTATGGTGAAGTCGACGTGTCCGGGGGTGTCGATGATGTTGATGCGGTGCGGAAGCGCACCGGGCTTTGTCTTGGTCTTCTCCTGCAGCGTCCAATGGCAGGTTGTCGCCGCGGAGGTGATGGTGATGCCACGCTCTTGCTCCTGCTCCATGTAGTCCATGGTCGCAGTGCCCTCGTAGGTCTCACCGATCTTGTAGTTAACACCAGTGAAATACAGAATACGCTCGGACAATGTCGTCTTACCGGCATCGATATGAGCCATAATTCCTATATTTCTGGTCCTCTCAAGAGGATACTCACGATCTTTTGTAGCAGCCACTGGGTTTCCTCCTAATTAAAATCTGTAATGAGCAAAAGCCTTGTTTGCCTCTGCCATCTTGTGCATATCTTCTTTTCTCTTCACTGCTGCGCCGGTGTTGTTTGCGGCGTCCATCAGCTCATTTGCAAGACGCTCCTCCTGGGTCTTCTCACCTCTCGCACGGGAGAAGGTGGTGATCCAGCGGAGTGCCAGGGCCTGTCTTCTCTCCGGCTTCACCTCGATCGGAACCTGGTAGGTGGCGCCGCCGATACGCTTTGCCTTGACCTCAAGAACCGGCATAATGTTGTTCATGGCAGCCTCAAAGATCTCGATCGGCTCCTTGCCGGTCTTATCCTGAATACGGTTGAATGCGCCGTATACAATCTTCTGTGCGATGCCCTTCTTGCCGTCATACATGATCTGATTGACGAGCTTGGTCACAACGACATTGTTGTAAACCGGATCGCCCAGAACAGTTCTTTTTCTTCTCTGTCCTTTACGTGGCACGTTGCTTCCCTCCTTAATTATACGGCCCGGGGCTCTGCCCCGCCGTGAATTAGATCATCGGTACTCATCCATACTGGTTGTCCGCGCTTGATTCTGATCTATAATTCTGCAACCTGCAGCTTCCTATCACAATCGTGCACTTCACTTTTATGAGTATTTCGCCTTAACGCTCAATGATCCTGTGAATCGACTGTCACCGCTGAATTACTTCTTCGCCTTCGGTCTCTTTGCTCCGTACTTGGAACGGGCCTGCTGACGGTTTGCGACGCCTGCGGTATCCAGAGTTCCACGTACAATGTGGTAACGGGTACCCGGCAGATCCTTGACTCTTCCGCCTCTGATCAGGACCACGCTGTGCTCCTGAAGGTTGTGACCCTCACCCGGAATGTAACTGGTAACCTCGATTCCGTTGGAAAGACGCACTCTCGCGATCTTACGAAGCGCAGAGTTCGGCTTCTTCGGTGTCGCAGTCTTGACTGCTGTGCAAACACCTCTCTTCTGCGGGCAGTTGTCGACTACCGCCTTCTTATGAAGCGAGTTAAAGCTTCTCAGAAGTGCCGGAGCCTTCGGCTTGCGCTCAGAAGTCTGTCTGCCTTTTTTTACAAGCTGGTTGAATGTAGGCATTCTTTGTTCACCTCCTGTGATATTTGTCTGCGGTTGCTGTTCTGCAGTTTGCTCTGTGCTCCTGTTCTGCCCTCTCCGCCTTTCCACTCTGCATCGGCCGCCATCCAAAGCATCGTTCAAAGCATAAAAAGATATGGCATACCCGGAGGCACGCCATATCATTATAGAAACGATACAATTTCATGTCAAGCAGATTTTCTTTCTGCCTGTGAGAACCCGCCGAAGCTGCGGCTCTTTACTCTGCACATCAGACTGCGCTCAGTCCTCTGTCACCGGAAGCAGCTCCTCTGCAAAGGACTCGGCCGCATCCTGAGTCTCATCCAGAATATCCAGCACCTCCGGCTCCTCCTCCGGATAGTCCTCCTCGCCGGAGAGATCTGTGTCCAGCTTTACATTTCTGTAGCGCTTCATGCCGGTACCTGCCGGAATGAGCTTACCGATGAGGACATTCTCCTTCAGTCCGATCAGGTGATCGGTCTTTCCGTTGATTGCCGCCTCAGTGAGCACCTTGGTCGTCTCCTGGAAGGACGCAGCGGAGAGGAAGGAATCTGTCGCGAGCGAAGCCTTGGTGATACCAAGCATAATGCGCTTTCCGAGAGCAGGCGCCTTGCCCTCCTGGGAAAGCCTGTCATTCATCGCGTTGAATTCCAGCACGTCCATGTTGATGCCGGGAAGGACACTCGACTCACCCGGCTCGTCCACACGGATCTTCTTCAGCATCTGGCGGACGATCACCTCAATGTGCTTGTCATTGATCTCAACACCCTGCAGACGGTACACTCTCTGCACCTCGCGGAGCATATAATCCTGAACCGCGCGCACACCCTTGATCTTCAGCACATCGTGCGGATTCAGAGAGCCGCTCGTCAGCTCATCTCCCGCCTGAAGCACATCTCCGGTCTCTACCACAATGTGGGAGCTGTACGGGATCAGATAGGTCTTGGAGTTTCCGTCATCCGGATTGGTGACGACGATCTCTCTCTTCTTCTTGGTGTCGCGAAGCTCCACCACACCCGGAATCTCGGTGATGATCGCAAGACCCTTCGGCTTACGCGCCTCAAACAGCTCCTCGACACGGGGAAGACCCTGGGTGATATCGCCGCCCGCGACACCTCCCGTGTGGAAGGTTCTCATGGTCAGCTGCGTACCAGGCTCACCGATGGACTGCGCCGCGATGATTCCGACCGCCTCACCGACCTGAACCGCCTGTCCGGTCGCCATGTTCGCGCCGTAGCACTTCGCACAGATTCCATTCATGCACTTGCAGGTCAGGATGGTGCGGATCTTTACCGTCTTTCTTCCGGTCTTCTCGAGCACCTTCATCACCGCCTCGGCGCGCTTTGGCGTCACCATGTGATTGGCCTTCACAACTACCTCGTTGGTGTCCGGGTCTACGATGGTCTCCGCAATATAGCGCCCCGTGATGCGGTCCTGGAGCCCCTCGATGGTCTCCTTCCCGTCCATGAAGGCCTTGATCTCCATGTTTGGAATCTCTCCGCCCTCGCAGCAGTCCACCTCCCGAACGATGAGATCCTGGGAGACATCGACGAGACGTCTGGTCAGGTAACCGGAGTCCGCTGTGCGGAGCGCCGTGTCGGAGAGTCCCTTGCGGGCGCCGTGTGCAGAGATGAAATACTCCAGAACATCCAGTCCCTCGCGGAAATTACTCGTGATCGGAAGCTCGATTGTATGTCCCGTCGTATCCGCCATCAGGCCTCGCATGCCTGCGAGCTGCTTGATCTGCTTATCGGAACCACGCGCTCCGGAATCCGCCATCATGAAGATGTTGTTGTACTGATCGAGCCCCGCCATCAGATCTTTCGTGAGCTGCTCATCCGTCTTCTGCCAGGTCTTGATGACCTCCTTGTAGCGCTCCTCATTCGTCGCAAGTCCGCGGCGGTAGTTGCGGGAGATCTTCTCGACCGTCGCCTGCGCCTCCGCGATGAGGCGCTTTTTGGACTCCGGCACAGTCATATCTGAGATAGACACCGTCATACCGGCGAGCGTGGAATACTTGTAGCCGATCGCCTTGATATCGTCCAGCACCTCCGCGGTGCGGGAGAGCCCGTGCACATTGATCACCTTCTCAAGGATCTGCTTGCACTGCTTCTTCTTTACAAGGAAATCAATCTCCGGCTTCAGTTCATTCCCCGGAATGCTTCTGTCAACAAAGCCCAGATCCTGCGGAATGATCTCATTAAAGAGAATGCGTCCCACAGAGCTGTCCTGAACCTCCGACAGAGTTCTTCCGTCCGCAAGCGTCTTTGAGATGCGCACACGGATCTTCGACTGCAGCGTGACCTCATGGTTTGCGTAGGCGAGCAGGGCCTCATTCGGGCTCTTAAAGCACATGCCCTCGCCCTTCTCTCCGTCTCTCTGCTGCGTCAGATAGTAAATTCCGAGCACCATGTCTTGAGACGGAACCGCAACCGGGCCGCCGTCGGAGGGCTTTAAGAGGTTGTTCGGAGAGAGCATCAGGAAGCGGCACTCCGCCTGCGCCTCCACGGAGAGCGGCAGATGCACCGCCATCTGGTCTCCGTCAAAGTCCGCGTTGAAGGCGGTGCAGACAAGCGGATGAAGCTTGATCGCCTTGCCCTCGACGAGAATGGGCTCGAAGGCCTGAATGCCGAGCCGGTGCAGCGTAGGCGCACGGTTCAGCATAACAGGGTGCTCCTTAATTACCTCCTCGAGCACGTCCCAGACCTCGGTCTGCATGCGCTCCACCATCTTCTTTGCGCTCTTTACATTGTGCGCGGTGCCGCTCTCCACCAGCTCCTTCATAACAAAGGGCTTGAAGAGCTCAATCGCCATCTCCTTCGGGAGACCGCACTGATAGATCTTCAGCTCCGGTCCCACGACGATAACCGAACGGCCCGAGTAGTCGACGCGCTTTCCGAGCAGGTTCTGACGGAAACGTCCCTGCTTTCCCTTCAGCATATCGGAGAGGGACTTCAGCGCTCTGTTTCCGGGCCCCGTGACCGGACGGCCTCTTCTGCCGTTATCGATCAGTGCGTCCACCGCCTCCTGCAGCATCCTCTTCTCATTGCGGACAATGATGTCCGGAGCTCCGAGCTCCAGAAGACGCGCGAGACGGTTGTTTCTATTGATAATTCTGCGGTACAGATCGTTCAGATCACTGGTAGCAAAGCGGCCGCCGTCCAGCTGTACCATGGGACGGATATCCGGCGGAATCACCGGAACGATGCTCAGAATCATCCACTCCGGACGGTTCCCGGACTTGCGGAAGGCCTCGACGACCTCCAGGCGCTTGATGAGCTTCGCTCTCTTCTGGCCGGAGGCATTCTCGAGCTCCTCCTGCATCTCCTTCGACTCCTTGTCGAGGTCGATCGCCTTCAAAAGCTCCAGCACGGACTCTGCGCCCATGCCTGCGCGGAAGCCGTCCCAGCCGAACTGCTCCTGCGCCTCGCGGTACTCCTTCTCAGAGAGTATCTGCTTGTAGGCGAGGGTGGAGGTACCGGGATCCAGCACCACGTAGGATGCGAAGTAGAGCACCTTCTCCAGAATTCTCGGGGAGAGGTCCAGAATCAGTCCCATGCGGCTCGGAATTCCCTTGAAGTACCAGATGTGGGAGACCGGCGCCGACAGAACAATATGGCCCATGCGCTCGCGGCGCACCGAGGATTTCGTGACCTCAACGCCGCAGCGGTCGCAGATCACGCCCTTGTAGCGGATTTTCTTGTACTTTCCGCAGTGGCACTCCCAGTCCTTGCTCGGTCCGAAGATGCGCTCGCAGAAGAGTCCGTCCTTCTCCGGCTTTAAGGTTCTGTAATTGATGGTCTCCGGCTTCTTCACCTCGCCGTGGGACCACTCAAGAATCTTCTCCGGGGAAGCGAGGCCTATCTTTATCGCGTCAAATGTGATCGGCTCGTAGCTTGTTTTTGTTTCGGGCATCTATGAACAGCCTCCTTTACTCTGCGTCCTCCGGGACAAACTCCCCTTCGGAATCCTCCGCCGCCATCTCAGAGCCGGCGCCCTCATCCTGAGCGTCCACCAGCTCGCCGTTCCTGAACTCCTGCCGGGTGTAGCCTGCGCCGGCAAAATTCTCCTCATCGCGGTATCTTCTGTCGCCCTCGATGATGGAACGCATACTGAGATTTTCATCGTCAACATTTTCCTTGAGCTCGACCTCTTCGCCGTTGTCTCTCAGCACCCGTACATCGAGACCGAGCGACTGGAGCTCTCTGAGGAGGACCTTGAAGGACTCCGGCACGCCGGACTGCGGGATATTCTCACCCTTGATGATCGCCTCGTAGGTCTTGACACGGCCCACGACATCATCCGACTTCACTGTCAGTATCTCCTGGAGCGTGTACGCCGCGCCGTAGGCCTCGAGCGCCCAGACCTCCATCTCTCCGAAGCGCTGTCCGCCAAACTGGGCCTTACCGCCGAGCGGCTGCTGCGTGACGAGGGAGTAGGGGCCCGTGGAGCGCGCGTGGATCTTGTCATCTACCAGATGATGAAGCTTTAAGTAATGCATGAACCCAATGGTGGTCGGGCCATCAAAGGGCTCACCGGTGCGGCCGTCGCGCAGCTGCACCTTTCCGTTCCTCGCGATCGGAACGCCTCTCCACTCCTCTCTGTGATCGAGGTGGGAGCCGAGGTATTCCATGACATCCGGCAGAAGAATATCCTTATACTTCTTCTGGAAATCCTCCCAGCTTCCGTTTGCGTAGTCGTCCGCCATCTCAAGCATATCCATGATGTCGTTCTCGTCCGCACCGTCAAAGACCGGAGAGGAGACATTGAAGCCCAGAACCTTCGCCGCAAGGGAGAAATGAATCTCCTTCACCTGTCCGATATTCATTCGGGACGGAACGCCCAGCGGATTCAGCACGATATCCAGCGGACGGCCATTCGGCAGGAAGGGCATATCCTCCACCGGAAGCACGCGGGACACGACGCCCTTGTTCCCGTGGCGTCCCGCCATCTTATCGCCGACAGAGATCTTTCTCTTCTGCGCGATATAGATTCTTACATTCTGATTGACGCCCGGCGGCAGCTCATCGCCGTTCTCTCTGGTGAAGACACGCGCCTCCACCACAGTTCCGTAGGCGCCGTGCGGCACCTTCAGGGAGGTGTCGCGCACCTCTCTCGCCTTTTCACCGAAGATCGCGCGGAGCAGTCTCTCCTCCGCAGTGAGCTCTGTCTCGCCCTTCGGAGTCACCTTGCCGACCAGAATATCCCCGGCACGAACCTCCGCGCCGATGCGGATGATTCCGTTCTCGTCCAGATCCTTCAGAGCCTCGTCGCCGACGCCCGGAACATCTCTCGTGATCTCCTCCGGTCCGAGCTTCGTGTCTCTGGAGGCGCACTCATACTCCTCGATATGAATCGAGGTGAAAACATCGTCCCTCACCAGTCGCTCGGAGAGCAGAACCGCATCCTCGTAGTTGTAGCCCTCCCAGGTCATGAAGCCGATCAGCGGGTTCTTGCCCAGGCCGATCTCACCGTTCGAGGTGGACGGTCCGTCCGCGATCACCTCTCCCTCCTCCACGTGGTCGCCCGCAAACACAATGGGCTTCTGGTTATAGGAGTTCGACTGATTGCTTCTCTGGAACTTGGTCAGACGGTAGTCGTCGATCTTTCCGTTGTCGTCTCTGCGCACCGTGATCTCGCTACCGGAGCTCATCACAACGGTACCCGCATGCTTCGCTACCTGGCACACGCCGGAATCGACCGCGGCCTTCGCCTCGATGCCCGTGCTCACTACAGGCGTATCCGTGATCATCAGCGGCACCGCCTGACGCTGCATGTTGGAGCCCATGAGCGCGCGGTTTGCGTCGTCGTTCTGAAGGAAGGGAACCATGCTCGTCGCGACGGAGAAGACCATCTTCGGAGAGACATCCATCAGATCTACGGTTCTCTTCGGGAACGCGGAGGTCTCCTCCTTGTAGCGGCCGGAGACATAGTTGTTCATAAAATGTCCGTCATCGTCCAGCGGCTCGTTGGCCTGCGCGACGACATAGACATCCTCCTCATCCGCAGTCATATAGATGACCTCGTCCGTGACAGTCGGATTCTCCGGGTCCGCGACTCTGTCGACGATGCGGTAGGGCGCCTCAATAAAGCCGTACTGGTTGATGCGCGCATAGCTCGCCAGAGAGTTGATCAGTCCGATGTTCGGTCCCTCAGGCGTCTCGATCGGGCACATTCTTCCGTAGTGCGTGTAGTGAACATCTCGCACCTCAAAGCCCGCGCGGTCTCTGGAGAGGCCGCCCGGTCCCAGTGCGGAGAGTCTTCTCTTGTGCGTCAGCTCGGAGAGCGGGTTGTTCTGATCCATGAACTGGGACAGCTGGGAGGAGCCGAAGAACTCCTTCACCGCCGCGGTCACCGGCTTGATGTTGATGAGAGACTGCGGCGTGATCTCGCTCATATCCTGCGTCGTCATGCGCTCGCGCACCACGCGCTCCATGCGGGAGAGGCCTATGCGGTACTGGTTCTGCAGGAGCTCTCCGACCGCGCGGATGCGGCGGTTTCCGAGGTGGTCTATATCGTCGTTGCTGCCGATGCCCTCCTCGATATGCATGTTGTAATTGATGGAGGCGAAGATATCCTCCTTTGTAATATGCTTCGGAATGAGCCTGTCCACATGTCTGCGGAGCGACTTCTTCAGTGCCTCGTCGCTCTCTGCGCCCTGCATGAGCTCCATGAGCGCCGGATAGAACACCGGCTCCGTGATGCCGTACTCCGCCGGATCCTCCAGATCAATATAATGTCCGATATCGACCATCAGGTTGGAGAGCACCTTGACTCTGCGGCTCACGCCGTTCACCCAGACATAGGGCGTTCCGGCATTCTGAATCCGCGTCGCCATCTCGGCAGTCACCGTGCTGCCCTCCTCCGCAAGAATCTCTCCCGTGCTGATGTCGACGACATCCTCCGCGAGCGTGTGTCCGACGATGCGGCTCTTAAAGTGCAGCTTCTTATTAAATTTGTAGCGGCCGACCTTCGCGAGGTCATAGCGGCGCGCATCAAAGAACATGGAGTGAAGCAGGCTCTCCGCGCTCTCCACAGAGAGCGGCTCGCCCGGGCGTATCTTTCTGTAGAGCTCCAGCAGGCCGTCCGTATAGTTATCGGAGGAATCCTTCGCGAAGCTCGCCTGAAGCTTCGGCTCGTCGCCGAACACATCCACGATCTCAGAGTTCGTCCCAAGGCCGAGCGCGCGCAGCAGAACACTGACCGGCACCTTTCTGGTGCGGTCCACACGTACATTAAACACATCGTTCGAGTCCGTCTCGTACTCGAGCCATGCGCCTCTGTTCGGAATCACCTGGCAGAAGTAGCACTCCTTACCAAGCTTATCGTGCTCAATGGTATAATAAATTCCGGGGGAACGGACAAGCTGGCTGACGATAACGCGCTCTGCGCCGTTGATCACAAAGGAACCGGTATCCGTCATGAGCGGCAGATCGCCCATGAAGATCTCATGCTCCTTGTGCTCGTCCTTATCCTTATTGTACAGTCTGACTCTGACCTTCATCGGTGCGGCGTAGGTCGCATCGCGCTCCTTGCACTCCGCAATCGGATACTTCACATCGTCGCGGCAGAGCTGAAAATCAACAAAATCCAGGCTGAGGTGTCCGGCAAAGTCCTCGATCGGGAAAATATCGTGGAACACTTCCCGCAGCCCTTCGCCGAGGAACCATTCATAAGAATCCTTCTGGATCTCTATGAGGTTCGGCATCTTCAGAACTTCCTTCTGCTTCGAGAAGCTCATGCGAATGCCCTTGCCGGCTTTAATCGGACGCATATTGCTTTTTTCCATGTACGTTATCACCCCTGTTTTGAATACTGACCGACAGTTACTCCTGTGGCTTCTGCCAAAAGGGCGCAACTTCCCCTCAGGGCCTACGAATCCACAATAGTGCAAATTTCATAATATCATCGCGTTTTCAAGCTGTCAAGCAATAGTTCTTGCGTTTTTATTTCGCTTCTGCTATAATTTTCTAGCGTGTTTCCGGGATTCCCCGGAGCGCAAAACATATCTGATATTACGGAGGGTTTCGGGATGATTATAACCAAGGTGCTACTTGTGATCCTGGCAATACTGATTGTCGCGCTCGTCGCATTTTACTTCTACGGAAGAAAGCTTCAGGAGCGTCAGGCAGCGCAGCAGCCCGCATTTGAGGCAGCCAAGCAGACTGTCTCCATGCTGGTGATCGACAAAAAGAAGCTCCGCATCTCCGAGGCCGGTTTTCCGAAGATCGTGTCCGAGCAGACCCCCTGGTACATGCGCTGGATGAAGGT
Source organism: Fusobacterium naviforme (assembly GCA_003014445.1). Classification (GTDB taxonomy): domain Bacteria; phylum Bacillota; class Clostridia; order Lachnospirales; family Lachnospiraceae; genus Moryella; species Moryella indoligenes. The sequence continues at coordinate 87,026 of PYGH01000003.1, forward strand.
GCCGGTTGTAAAGGCAAAGGTCGGCCCGAAGATCCTCACGCTCATGTCCGATGAGAAAGTCTTCCAGCAGCTTCCGATGAAGCAGGAGTGCAAGGTCGTGGTGAGCGGCATCTATATCGCCGAGCTGAAGAGCGTCCGCGGCGGCATTCCCACAGTCGCAAAGAAGAGGAGCCTGATGGATCGCATCCTCGGCAGAAACAAATAAGAAGATAATTTGGATAGGATCCCGGATGAGCAGCTGCTCATCCGGGATCTTTGATTACAGCGTCAACATGCTGAGCCTGCGCTAACACTGTACTGCCTCCGCCTCACTGCGCCGCAGCGCTGCGGGAGCGGACCTCCAGCTGAATGGAGCAGTCCGAGAGATGCTCCGCCCCGATATCCATCGCGTAGTCCACCGAGACTCTCAGACGATCGCTCTCCTCGCGGATCGAGATGTCCCGTGTAGAGATCCCGATCAGGAAATCCCCGTAGGGCGTGCTGTAGCAGCTCATGCTGCGCTCCGCCCGGTTCAGGAAGCGCAGCTCCACGTTGGACAGGCCCTTCTTCCGTATCTTCATACAGCCGCCGCCGATCACGATGGTATTTTCCGTCTTCCCGTCCATGCCCTCGGCGGGTTCCTCGTAGCGCACCATGTGTATACCGTTCCGCTCCAGATGCGTCCCGGGCATCACAAACTCGATATCCTCATCCCCGCTCCCCATCATCCGCTTTCCGCTGATGGTCACGAGCACATCTCTGGTCATAGACTCAGTACTCCTCAATCTCTATTTTTTTGGTGTTTTTCGCCTCCTCCGGCAGGATAGAGCTCGCAAAATCACGGAAATTGTCCGCGAGATCACTGACGTAGAACTGATATTTCTCCTCCGTGCAGTCTGCATCGCCCGCGTCCGCTCCCGGATTCAGAAGCCCCTCGCGGGCCAGAATCTCCTTCAGCTCCAGCGCCGTCTCATAGGCCGGATTCACCAGCGTCACCTCCTCGCCCATGATGCGCCGCAGCGTGGAGCGGATCAGCGGATAGTGCGTACAGCCGAGCACCAGTGTGTCGATGTATTTTCCTTTCAGCTCCTGAAGATAGCGGGAGGCGATCTCATCCGTCACGGAATCGTGCAGCAGCCCCTCCTCCACCAGCGGGCAGAAGAGCGGACACGCCTTCTGAAAGACCTGAATCTCCGGATTCATATTCTGAATCACATGGGGGTAGATATCGCTCGACACCGTTCCGCTGGTGCCGATCACACCGACGCGGCTGTTCTTCGTGGCCTTCACTGCGGACAGGGCGCCCGCGTAGATCACACCGATCACCGGAATGTCGCTCTCCGCCGCAAGCGTGCGAAGCGCATGGGAGCTCGCCGTGTTACAGGCGATCACGATGGCCTTCACCCCTTTTGAGCGAAGAAAGCGCACGATCTGCCTGGAGAATCGTATGATCGTCTCCCGGGACTTGGCTCCGTAGGGAAGACGCGCGGTATCGCCAAAGTAAACCAAGTGCTCCTCCGGAATCTGCCGCATGATCTCGCGTGCCACCGTGAGTCCGCCGACGCCGGAATCAAAGACACCGACCGGAGCCCTCGGATCCCTGACGGTCTCAAGCCTCCTGCGGTGCGGCACGTACAGCTTCACCGGATCCTGTTCATCAAAGCCCTGATTCTCTGTCATCTCAGTGCTGCCTCTCAAAGGCGAGGTCTATCAGCTCCTGCACCAGCTGCCTCTTGTCCTTTCCTCGTGCCGCCCAGAGCATGGGATACATGCTGATCGCCGTGAAGCCCGGAATCGTATTGATCTCATTGAATACCACACGTCCCGCCTCTGTCACAAAGAAATCGACCCGGGCAAAGCCGTAGCCGTCGATCGCGCGGAATATCTTCACCGCCGCCTCGCGCACGCGCTCCGCTGCATCTCCGGGCAGCTCCGGATCCACAACGGTTCTTGACTCCGGATTATAGTACTTCGCGTCGTAGTCATAGAAATCCGCGGCAGCGAGTATCTCCCCCACGCCGCTCGCCTGCACGGGGTGTGCTCCGCCGCCGAGCACCGCGCACTCGATCTCATGGCCCTTTATGGTCTCTTCCACCAGAATTCTCCGGTCATAGCGCGCCGCCTCGCGGAAGGAGAGCGCCAGCTCCCCTCTGTCATGTGCCTTCGTGATGCCGCAGCTGGAGCCTGCGTTGCAGGGCTTCACAAACACCGGATAGGAGAAGCGCGCCTCTATGCTGTCCAGCACGGTCACCATATCCATCATATCTGCCTCCGTAAAGAGGAGGAAGTCTGCCTGATCCACACCGAGAGTCGATACAACCTGTTTTGCGAGTCCCTTATCCATGCCGACCGCGGACGCCGCAACGCCGCAGCCCACGAAGGGGAGACGCGCGAGCGCGCAGAGTCCCTGCACCGTTCCGTCCTCACCGTACAGACCGTGCAGAATCGGAAACACCATATCGACCGCAACCCTCATATATCCGGTCTTCTCATGAATGATAAGGCAGCGCTCCGTCGCATCCGGAGAGAGCACTGCGCCGGTCTTCGACTCTCTCCAGCTCCCGTCCCGTATGGACGCGACCGAATCCGTCCTGACCCAGTGTCCCTCCTTAGTGATGCCGACAAGCACCAGCTCGTAGCGCTCCGTGTCGATCTGTTCTATGATATTGGCCGCGGAGAGGCAGGAGATCTCGTGCTCCGAGGACTGCCCTCCGAATAATACAGCGATAATCTGTTTGCTCATCTTGTCCCTTCTTTTACTTAAGATATTGCCTCTGACTCAGATCCTGCGCAAGATTTCTGGAGATCGTGATCTCCTGATTGTCGATATGCTCACGCATGGCGCGCTTCGCGAGCTCCAAGTTCCTTGTCTTCACCGCACTGAGAATATTCTCGTGCTCTATCATGAGGATCTGCCGCTTTCCGGTGTCCTTGATATACTCGAGACGATAGCGGTACATCTGATCCCGCAGATTGTTCAGCATCTGCACCAGCCTGTCATTGTAGGTTCCGGCATAAATCACGTCATGAAACATTTCATCTGCCTGCGCAATGCGTATCATGTCGTTTGTATTCAGCGCCTCCCGGAAGCTGATGCGCGCCTCCTCAAGCCGGGCGATATCAGCCTCGTCCATGCGCTGCACTGCGAGCTCGATGGCAAGCTCCTCAAGGGAGCGCCGCACCTCCAGCACGTCGCGCAGGTTCTTCTCTGTGATCCCGGCGACCTCCGCGCCCTTCCGGGGTATCATGAGCACCAGCCCCTCAAGCTCCAGCTTCCGTATCGCCTCGCGGATCGGCGTGCGGCTCACACCGAGCTTCTTGGCGAGCTGTATCTCCATGAGTCGCTCCCCGGGCTCCATCTCTCCCTTCAGAATCGCCTGCCGCAGGGTGTGAAAAACCACATCGCGAAGCGGCATGTATTCATTTACTGTGATTTTGAGATCATCCGGCATCTTTTCCTCCTGTTCTGTGTGAATTTCCATATCCGGGACCGGAGCAGGCTCCGACCGGCGTCGTGAGACAGATCTCCGCCGCGGTGAACCCCCTCGCCCGGAGCCGTGCGGGACAGCGCTCCGCCATCTGCCCATCCTCAAAAATTCCAAATACCGCCGAGCCGCTGCCGCTCATGGACACCGCGCAGGCGCCGGCCTCCGTGAGTGTATCTTTTATGTCCTGTATCTCCGAATGCTCTCTTCCGGCAGGAAGCTCAAGTATATTCCTCATCACTGCACCGAGCCGCTTCAAATCCCCCGCCCGAAGCGCTGCGATCACCGCATCCATGTCGGGATGCGCCTCTGACGGCAGCTCTCCGACATGAAGATTCCCGTAGACAAAGGCGGTTGAGAGATCAAACTCCGGCTTCACCAGCACGATGCTGCATCCGGGAAGCGCCGGCAGCGCTGTGAGCTGCTCCCCGATTCCCTCTGCAAGCATAGTTCCCCCCGTGACACAGTAGGGAATATCCGCGCCGAGCGGCAGGGCGAGCTCCCGCAGCGTCTCTACAGAGAGCCCCGTCTCAAAGAGCCTGTTCAGCCCGCGCAGCACTGCCGCCGCGTCCGCCGAGCCCCCCGCGAGTCCCGCTGCCGCCGGAATATTCTTTTGGAGGCTGATGCTGACGCCCTCTGTGATCTTTAAGTGCTGCAAAAAGACCTCCGCCGCACGATACGCAAGATTTCTGCCGTCCGTCGGAAGATCCGGACGGTCACAGAGCAGCTCGATCCCGCCGTCCCCTCTCCCGCTTCTTTCGATTGTCAGCTCATCCGCGAGACTCACAGTCTGCATTCCCATGCGGAGCTCATGGTAGCCGTCGCTCCTTCGCCTCAGCACATCGAGCCCCAGATTTATTTTTGCGTATGCCCTCTCGGAAATGAAAGCCTGCATAGGATTGTACTACCCCCGTTTTTTGTATACAAAATTATAAGATAAAAAAACGGCTCTGTAAAGAGGGGCTGTCGTCACGCAGAGCCGGACGCAGTTTTTCACAGAACGCGAGAGAGGCCGTATTGTCCCGCCGTATCCGCACGCAGACCTCCGTAAAGCCGAGCTCCTGCTCTGCATAGCGAAACGCGGCCCTGCACGCTTCCGTCGCGTAGCCGAGCCGCCTGTAGTCTCTCCCAATGCAATATCCGAGCTCCGGAGGCTCCCCGGGTGAGAAGCCGCAGAGCCCCGCGAGCGCCCTTGTATCCCTGCGCAGCACAGCCCAGATCCCATAGCCAAAGAAGCTGTACTGATATTCTATATAGCTCCGGAGACAGGATTCCTCAAAGAGTCCCGCAGCCTGCGGCCCCAGCAGCTCCCGCTCCGCCTCTGTGAGACGCAGCGCGCAGAGCGCGGCAAGATCCTCCATACAGAGCTCCCGCAGAAGCAGCCGCTCCGTCTCTGCGATGATGAGAGGTAGCTTAAGCTTCCGCCGCGCCGCAGCGACAATGCGCTCCGGTGTCACGGCATCCTCTCCCGTAACCGCGAGCTCCCCCTGCCAAGGCTCATCCGAAACTGTGACCGTACAGCCGCGGCTCTCCGTGACCCGGACATAAAAGCTTCGCTTCACTTATCTCGCCTTCTCCGGCTCCGGATAGCTCTCCCCGAAGGTCTCCACGGTCATGCTCTTCATCCTCTGCTCACTGCGCGGACGGTCGCTGTGGTCCGTCTTCACTCCCGCGATTCTGTCCAGCGTCTCCTCACCCTCGATCAGCTTTCCGAAGGCCGCGTACTGTCCGTCGAGATAAGGCGCGTCTGCGTGCATGATGAAGAACTGGCTGCCCGCGGAATCCGGATCCATGGCGCGCGCCATGGAGAGCACGCCTCTCAGGTGCTTCAGTTCGTTCTGAAAACCGTTCTGACGGAACTCTCCCCTGATCTCATAGCCCGGGCCGCCCATGCCGCTCCCCTCCGGGTCTCCGCCCTGAATCATAAAGCCGGAGATCACGCGGTGAAAGATGAGCCCGTCATAGAAGCCCTTTCCCGCGAGGCTCAGGAAATTATTCACCGTGTTCGGCGCGATTTCCGGATAGAGCTCCGCCTTCATAATATCTCCGTTTTCCATTGTAATTGTGACAACCGGGTTCTTCATATATTTTTCTCCTATCTGTATTTTTGACACGCCCTGCACAGCATATGCCGTGACGCCATAGCGGCACCAAGGTGCGGAACGCAGCAGTGCTGTGACAGCGCAAAGCACGCGCAACGAACGCAGCGCTGACTAGCAGCTCACTGCTTCACGCAGCAGTTTCTTCAGTTCCTGTACCGTCCTGCCGAGCGGCAGGCCGACGACATTTGTATAATCTCCGCGTATTCCGCGTATATATGCGCCAAAGGGCCCCTGTATGCCGTAGGCCCCGGCCTTATCCATGGGATCTCCGCTGTCCACGTACTCGCGGATCTCCTCCTCTGAGAGCGGATAGACCTGCACGCGGGTTCTCTCATAAAAGCTCACGCGCCGCTCCCCGCAGAGCAGAAGCGTCACACCGGTGTACACGCTGTGCTCCCTGTCGGAGAGGCTCCGGAGCATCGCGACTGCCTCCTCCCTGTCCTTCGGCTTCCCGAGCCGCTCGCCGTCACGCACCACAATGGTGTCCGCAGCAATCACAAGCGTCCCCTCCGGCAGTCCGGCGGCAATATCCTCTGCCTTGTTTCGGGAAAGCGCCTTCACGAACGTGGCTGATGTCGCCGCTGCCGCGCTCTCCTCTTTCCGGCTCGGCTGCACCTCCGCTGTGATCCCGATCTGCTTTAGGAGCTCCCTCCGCCGCGGAGAGGCGGAGGCTAAAACCACCCTTCTTCCCTTCAGAAGCGCCCTCAGGCTTCCCGCTTCATGCATTCTCTCCATCAGCGCAGCACCTGATCTCCGTCCTTTGCGACCACATGGGTCTTCGCTCCGAGCTGACGCATCCAGTTTCTGACCTCCAGCGTCTTCCAGTTTCCGCTGTTCACGCCTCCGCCGTTGTCATTGTTCCAGAGCCATGCCGGCGCACACCAGAGGCATATGGTCGGACGCACCGCCTCGTAGACATTTCTGTCCACGCCGCTCTGACCGTGATGTGCCATCTGGACAATATCCGCCCGGAGCTCTCCCGGATTATTTCTGTACTCATTCAGCAGGCGGTTGCCCCCCTCGACGCCCAGGTCGCCGAGAAAGAGGAGGCGTTTTCCGCCCATCTCCATGCGATATACCACCGTGGAGTTATTGATCGCATTGGTCTGGAAGAAGTAGGGATCGTTCAGAACCGTGATCTTCACATCGTCGATCTGAATCTGCTCCCCCTTGTGCACCTGCGGATGCCGCGCCGCCGGACTGAGTTTTGAGAGCGCCTCCGTGCACTGACGCACAACATCCGCGCGGTAGGCCTCATTTGCCTCGTACCAATCCTGCGTTGTGAAGTGATAGTAGACATTGTCTATCGTGATACCGGACTCCGTATCATTCAGGATTGCCGTCAGAGCGCCCACATGGTCGGAGTGCGGATGGGAGATGAACCAAGCCGCAACATGGCCGCCCTTCTGCTGAAGCAGCTGCTTCATGTGCGGAGCATCCCCCGGGACACCGCCGTCGATCACAATCAGGCTTCCGTTTTTCGTCGTAATAATAAAGCTCATCTGCTGGCCCACCGTGCGCGGCGCCACCATCATCAGCTCATCACCGCCGAAGAGACTGCTCATCACCACCTTGGCCTCGGTCCCTCGGCTCCCCGCAGCAGCCACAGCCGCCTGGCTCTCACCGACCGCAGTCGTCGCGGCGACGGCATCCTTCGTCTCCTGATCCAGCGCCGCCGGACGTGTCTCTTCCTTTGCGCCGCCGTCCACCGAGACAAGGCTCGTGTCCACGACTCTCCCCGTGTTCCCGGAGCTCAGTGCAGTATTCCCCGCCGTGCTCTCCTGCACAGCTGCTGCGCTGCTCTGCCGCGCACTGCGCTTCACAACGCCGGCCGATACTGCCCCCGGGGCCATCAGTGCGGCACTGAACCCCATGCAGAGCGCCAGTGCCAGTGCCCCTGTTCTCCTTCTGAAAGCTCTCATATCCCGTCCCCCTCTTATTTCGTCTGCGCCTCAGACTCAGCGGCGGCAGCCTCAGCCGCCGCACGCTTCTCCGCCGCGAGGCTCTCGCGGGCCGCTGCATTCTCCTCGTTCTGCTTCTCCAGTGCCTCGAGATCTCCGCTGTACTTCCCGCCCGGGATCAGAGACGGACCGTCGCTCAGTATCACTTCGTTCACACCGTCATACTGAGAGAAGGGCACAAGCTCCACCTGCTGCCCCGCCGGCACAGTCATGCTGACAAGATAGTTCTGCGGAGTGAGGATATCGCCCTCTCTGAAAACCTGTACATTCACGGCGTACTTCTCGTAGAGTCCGCCCCAGGAGTCCTCCGTGGAGGCCGCAATCGAAAAATCCTGCTCCGCGCAGGCGTCGTTGAAGGCACGGATAATCGCATTGGCGTAGCGCACCCCATCCTCCTCCGTGGCCTCCGCTCTGAGCGGCCAGATCAGATTCACAGTCTTCGTGTCTTCATCCACAAAGCTGTCGATGTAGCTGCTGAGGGTATATTCCTCATCTGCCAGTATCTCCTCACAGCTGTCCTGCGCCTCATCAAAGTCCAGCGTGATCCCTCCGTGAATCGCCATATTGGGGCCTTTCTCCGCCGCAGCAGACGCAGCCGCCTGCTCGGCAAGCGTGCCGCGCTTCGGCACACAGCCCGCCATTCCAACAGCGAGCAGCGCCGCAAGTGCTGCTGCCATACCTCTGCTCCCTCTGAAGCCTCGCTTGCTCATTCTCTTCACCTCATGCATATAGATTCTGAATAAAGGGTGCCTCTCCGGCACATCTGGGATTATATAAGAAGCAACTCCGTTTTAACAGCTTTTTTCGGAAAGGTTATAAAAAGTTTAAAAACTTTGTCTTGCAGTCGACACAAAAGGATGGTAAATTGTTCAATATTAGGAGGATTTTACAAAAAATGAACATTCCCTTACATCGACGCATCGACTGGCTGGTGACTCTGCTCCCCCTTTTTTCAATTCTGGCGCTCTGCCTGACTTTCTTTATAGACCCACAGGGCTCCGCAACCCTGCTCGGAAGCATGCGCAGCTTTCTTGGTGAGGAGTTCGGCTGGTACTATCTGATTCTCGGACTCGGCATCTTCCTCATGACACTCTACATGGCCTTCTCCCGCTTCGGGAGTATACGCCTCGGCGGCAGCAGACCGCAGTACAGCGCGTTCCGCTGGGGCGCAATGATGTTCACCGCCGGGCTCGCGGCGGATATCCTCTTCTACTCCCTCGGCGAGTGGATGATCTATGCGACGGAGCCGCATGTGCTCGTCATGGGGGAGATGCAGGACTGGGCCAGCGCCTATCCGCTCTTCCACTGGGGTCCTGTGCCGTGGGCCTTCTACATGGCGCTCTCTGTCGCCTTCGCCTTTATGATTCACGTGCGGAAGCGCAGCAAACAGAAGTATTCCGAGGCCTGCCGCCCGCTGCTGGGCAGGCACACGGACGGACTGGCGGGACGGCTCATAGACCTCATCGCTGTCTTCGCCCTCATCGCCGGAACCGCGACGACCTTCTCCGTCTCCGCTCCGCTCCTCGCAGAGGCTGTCTCCACTGTCCTTCGCGTTCCGAACACCACCGCACTCACCATCGCGATCCTCATCGTGATCTGCCTGCTCTACACCATCTGCGCCTGGTTCGGGATCTCCGGTGTTTCCTGGATGGCCGCCTCCTGCAGCTGGCTCTTCTTCGCGCTGCTCGCCTTTGTGCTCTTCGCCGGAGGGATGCCGCGCTACATCCTTGAGACGGGGCTTAGCGCCATCGGCACAGTCGCGCAGAACTTTATCTCCCTCTGCACCTACACCGACCCCCTCCGGACGAACAGCTTCCCGCAGAACTGGACCATCTTCTACTGGGCCTACTGGATGGTGTGGTGCGTGGCGACTCCCTTCTTCATCGGCTCGATCAGCCGCGGCCGCACGGTGCGGGAGCTGGTGTTGGGCGGCTACTTCTTCGGGCTCACCGGAACCTGGACCTCCTTCATCATACTGGGAAATTACGGTCTGGGGCTCCAGATGTTCGGAAAGCTGGATCTGCTCTCTGTCTATACAGCAGGCGGCAATCTCTACGCCGCAGTCATCGCCATGCTGGAGACGCTCCCCCTGTACCGCCTGGTGCTGATCCTCCTCTCCCTCACTATGATTGCCTTCTATGCGACCTCCTTCGACTCCATCGCCATCGTGGCGAGCGACTACTCCTACAAGGAAATGCAGGAGAACGAGGAGCCTGACCGGAGAGTGAAGCTCTTCTGGTCCATACTCCTCATCCTCCTGCCCATCGCCCTGCTCTTTTCTGAGAGCTCCATGGCAAATCTGCAGACCGTTTCCATCATCGCCGCCTTCCCTGTCGGTATCATCATGCTTGTGATCATCGCCTCCTTCTTCAAAGACGCGGAGCACTATCTCAGAGAGGAGCGCACCAAGGCTCCGGCGCCGCAGTGCAACGAGACAGGTGAAGGAGAAAAAAAGGCGAAGCAGGAGGTGCACGCTTGATCGCCTCCCGTGCACTCCTGCTCCGTGTCCATGAGCTCTGCGATGAACAGAACCTCTCGCTCTACGAGCTCGCAAAGCGCGCCGGCCTCCCGAAATCAACGCTGCTCTCCGCGCTCTCCGAGGGAAAGGGCAATCCCTCTCTCTCCACCCTGGAGCGCATCGCCTCCGGCTTTCAGCTGACCCTGCGGGAATTCTTTGATTCCGCGCTCTTCGACGAGGAGTTCTTCTGATTTGCCCTCAAAATTCAGTCTCTCCTCCACAATATAGATGGGCCGCCCCTTGATCTCCTGAAAGAGCACACCGATATATTGCCCAATGATTCCGAGCAGCAGAAAGAGCACGGCAAACATAAAACAGATCACCACAATCAGCGTGGTGTAGCCGTCCGGCGCGCCGTTTTTCACCTTCATAATCAGTGAATACACGAGTATCGCCATGCCGAGCAGCGCAGAGCCCACGCCCGCATAGATGCCGAGCCGCAGCGGCAGCTCGGAGAAGCTCATGATCGTGTTCATAGAGAAGCGGAACAGCTTCCGGATTGAATACTTGCTGTGTCCCGCGGCGCGCTCTCCCGCCGCGTAGCGCAGCACGGTGCTCCGGAAGCCGAGACTCTGCACGTAGCCCCGCAGAAAGCGCACCTTCTCCCGGTAATCCGAGCGCAGCACCGCCGCCGCCCGGGCGGAGAGCCCGAAGAAATCTGACGCATTCTTCTGAAAATCTGTTCCGCTCATCGCATTCATCACCGCGTAAAAGCCGCTTGAGGTGATATTTTTGATGATACCCGCGGAGCGGTTCTCGGTTCTCACCATGCTGATCACGTCGTAGCCCTCCGAGAAGAGCCGGAGCAGCTCCGGTATGCTCTCTACCGGGTGCTGCAGATCCGCATCCATGCAGACAACAGCACTTCCTGCCGCCGCGTCGATGCCTGCGATCATCGCGGCCTCATGTCCGAAATTTCTGGAAAAGCTGATCACACGGACACTCGCATCCTGTTCCGCCAGCCTTCGCAGCAGCTCTCTGCTTCCATCCCTGCTCCCGTCATTCACAAAGATCAGCTCATACTCCCAGCCGCAGCTCTCCAGCACCTGCTGTACCGCGCGGTAATAGAGGGGGAGCGCCGCCTCCTCGTTGTACACCGACACCACAAGCGAAAGCAATCTCTTCTCATCCATAGATCTCTATATCCGTGCTCCCGTGGGACGGCACTCTCTCCTCCCTCGGGGGCAGATTCATGTAGTCCCCGTAAATACACTTCAGTATCTCGTCGTAATGCGCCGGAATGCTGAGCACCGTGTCCTCAAAGCGGATGTGTATGCGCTCCGAGACCCAGATATCCTTCAGGCGGATATCAATATAGCCCGGATCATAGTTGCTGTAGTACCACTCCGCGGTGCGGCGCTTATTGGCCGCCTTTGCGAGCCGGTTCTGCAGCCGGAACAGCTGACGCATGGGCAGCGCCCGCCCCACACTGCTCCCGCCAAATACCGGAAGCTTCTGCGGCAGCGTGTACTTCTTCATCTCCACTCTCCGGCGGTGTCCCATTGCGAGCGCATAGAGCGCCTTCTGCTGAAGCAGAGTCGCGCGCGAGGCCGCCGCTCCGTCCGGAAGCCGATCCAGGATAAAAATATCCACCCAGAGGTGATTCAGCTTCTCCTCGTAATAGGCGCTCTCCTCATCCGGCTGTCTCCGCCGGGAATATTCGTAGAGCACGCGGGGCGTGAAGTCATAGAAGCGGCGCCCGCCCGCAAAATCCTCCGGCAGGAGAAGGCGCATTCCCTCCGGGAGCTCACGGGCAGCCACCTTCCGAAACGCCTCCCAGCTGTTCCGCGTCATCACAATATCCGCGTCATCATCCCAGGGAATGAAGCCGCCGTGCCGTATGGCTCCGAGCAGCGTCCCCGCGTCGAGCGCATAGGAGATGCGATACTTCTCACATATCCTGTCGATCTCCTTCAGCACCTTCAAATTTGCTTCCTGTACTGCCTGCAATCCATATGCGTTATTCATAGTATATATTCAACCTGCGCTCCTTCAGTAGCGTCAGTGCCTTTCTGATCCGCTGCGGATCATGATACTGCAACACCTGCTTCAGCTCCTCGTCGCTCCTGTTCTCAAAATCCAGCGCGACCTCACGCATCCTGTAAAAATATTCCTGACGGTACGGCGCGACGCGGATCTCCCGGGCTGTCGTCAGAATATTTCCAAAAAAGACCAGCGCACAGCCGAGCAGCAAAAGACGCCTGCCCCGCCGCAGCGCACTGTTGCAGCGCGCCGCATCTCCCGGCCCGCCGCCTGCATCTCCCGCTTCCTCCTCCGCAGCCTGGAGAGACAGCGCAAAGCTTAAAAGCACGCCCACAATGCCGATCTGGTACTGCAGCGCATAGCGGGAGCTCATACCGTAGCTCTCGTTTAGGAAGATCCAGCGCGCCGCCGTCACCAGCACATGGTTCAGAAAGCCCGCTGTCAGCAGCAGAAGGGGAAAGCTCGTGCGCCGGTAGAGCCTCCCGCGGAAATTCAGCCAGAAAGCCCGGACATAGCCTGCAAACACCAGCGCGCCGAGCAGCGTCATGGGCAGCCCCGCAAGCGCCATATCCTCCGCGGTCTCAAGCCCCAGCACCGGGGACGCAAAGGAGCGGAGGAAGAAGCGCGGCAGCAACAGCGGATACGTCTGCAGTACCAGCTGAATGGGCTCCGTGGTGGCCCCTGCGCGCTCCTCGACGGACAGCGCCCGGCTCATCAGATACAGAAGCAGCGGCAGCAGCGTGCAGAGCATGCGACAGAGCGCCGCGCGCCTGTCCGTCCGCATGAAGCACAGCATAAAGCCGTCTGCGAGCAGCAGCGTCACCGCATAGACGCCGCAGTAGGGCCCTGCAAAGCAGAGTATCGTGAGCCACGGAAGCACGAGCAGCCGCCGCGCGTCTCCTCTGCGCCCCTCTCCCGCCAGATAGCGGTCGTAGACCAGATAGTGGTACCAGAAGAGCGCAAAGGCCGCAAAGTGAACCCAGCCCGAGCCGTTTAAGAGCATCTCCCACTTGTTCAGGGAGAAGAGAAGCAGTACCAGCCCACCGGTGAGCGGCGCAGAGATACCGCGCTTCAGGCAGTAGGCTCCCAGCACGAAGGCGGAGAGCGCGAGCCCCAGTGCGCCGAGCATCATATCAAAGCTCGTGCTGTAGTGAAAGAGCAGCACATTCAGGATGCGCTCCGGATAGTTCGCCGGAATCCGGGTCAGAATATCGCCGTGCAGGTAGGGCGCGGGACTGAGCACATCTGCCAGATAGCTGTTCACAAGGCGTATGTAGTCTGTGTAGACGACATTCAGCGCTGCGGAGCGTATGTACGCCGTCAGAAAGAGGAAACCGAAGACCGGCAGGAGACGCGCCGCTGTTTTTCTACCCATTGCGCCCTCCTCAGTCCGTGACAAAGCTTACGATCATCGAAAGCCTGTCCTCTCCGCGCTGCTCCGCGGCATTCTCCACATAAAAATTCTGTGAAAACGAAAGTGTCACGAGCTGCCGCGGCGGTGCCGCAAGCCGAAGCTCCGATACATTTGCCTCCAGCGGGTATTCCTGTACCTCTCCGCCGTCCTGCTGCACAAAAATGCGCTCGTCTCCCCGCAGATTTCCGGGGTACATGAGCTGCAGCACGATCTCTCCGCTCCCGCCTGTGAGGAGCGTGAGCTTTGCGCGCTCGTCCATCCATCCGTCCCGATAGTATCCGTATTCCGCAGAGAGCTTCATGCTCCTGACGAGCTCCGTCGCATCAAGGAAACCATCATGTGCCGGATCCTCCATGTAGACCAGCATGGAGTCCGTGACCTGTCCGAAATCCAGCGCGGAGTCCACATGCCGCACAGTGGTTCCCGCCGCCCTGCGCGCCGGATCAAAGGTCTTAAAAAAGGTCTCCGCGGTAAATTCACTCATCTCATAGCTGTTTCCGATGATGATGATCTCCTTTCCGAAGATCGCATCCCCGTACTTCCCGTAGCTCACATCCGCGAGGGAATTGTAGCGCGCCTGGTTGGGGAAGAGGTATATCTTCCCCGCATGATTCCGGTAGCAGAGCTGCACCGGAAGCATGAGCAGCAGAAAGGCACACAGCACCAGAAGCGGAAGATGATCCGAGATGCTGTAGCGCTGCTGCGCCTCTGGGTCTGCGTCCCGCTTGAGGCGCACGCGCCGCCGCACGCCGAAGAGCATGGCGGCAAGCAGCAGCAGAAAGGTATAGACCGCATAGACCCAGCGGAGCTCCACGCGTATGGTCACTGCAGCCGCAGCCGCACAGCCGAGCGCAAAGCCCAGAAAGAAGACCAGATCGCCGAGCAGCGCGCCCGCGGAGATACCATAGCGCTTCATATGCCGCAGATCAAAGACTGCCATCGCGAGGAAGAGCAGCATGAGAAGATTTGCAAAGAGCACCAGCAGCTTCACAGGGAAGGGAGTCAGCTCCCATGGCAGTCCGTTCAGATGCTCCGGTCCGGCATTCACCCCCATGCAGTACAAGAGCTCCGAGAGCAGATTCATGAGCGCGCCGCGCTTTGTGAAGGTGTCCGTAACCTGCGTCCCCCCTGTTCCCGCCGGGGAGAGCGTCCCGATCATGAGCACGCGCAGCCCCATCACCGCGAGGAAGGTCACGAGCGGCGAGAGCCAGCGCTGCCAGCGCCTCTCCCGCTTTAAGAGGAAACAGCAGAAAAACATCGGCAGCAGCACCATGTAGCGCTCATGCGTGAAGCAGTTCAGAAAATAAAAGAGCAGCGCGAGATAAAAGCTGTGTCCCTGTCTCTCCTTCCGGTATCGGTACAAAAACCAGCACTGCGCGAGGGCAAAGCACAGTCCCATGGTCTCCATCAGCCCAAGCAGCTGTCCGACCTGATAATAGGCAAAGGGAGAGCTGAGAAAGAGAAGTGCAGCCCAGATTCCCACGACGCGGCTTTTAGAGAGCTTCCGCGCAAAGCCGTACAGAAATACGCCGAGTGCCGCGTTCAGCAGCAGATTGATCGGGACAATCCAGCCGAGATGGTTTTTCACCAGCGCGAGCTCCGCCCACGCCGCCATCCAGTACACAAAGCGGCAGCGCGTGGAGTTCAGCGGAAAGACATATTCCAGAAAGCTCTGCTCTCCCCAGCAGGACCACATGTAGAGATCGTCCATGTAGAGCCCTGAGATGCGAAAGCCGCGGTTCACAAAAAAAGTCCACGCAAAGAGCGCCGCAGCCAGCAAAAGATCCGTCTGCAGCTCTCTGATCCTAGTCTCTGATTCCCGGATGATACTCATACAGTGTGTGTCCCTCCTGACAGATCAGCGTCGTGATGCTCCCGTCCTCCTGCATATAGCGAAGCATCTCCTCCGCCCGGCTGTGCGCGGAGAGGAAGCTCTCCTCCGCGCAGAGCAGGCTGATATCCGCATACTCCAGATAGTCCCTGAACGCATTCAGCGTCTTCACGAGCCGCACATTGCCCCCGCTCCCCTCCAGATCCGTGTAGCTCTGCACGCTGCACGGCAGGAGATAGCACTCCGGCTCCCACTCCATCACCATCACGCGGAGCCGCGGATTATTCTTAAGATAGCGGTAGATCGGCTCATTTCCCTCCCGTATCATGCAGTCCCGCACATCCGAGCGATGATCGTAGAAACCATAGTGATTGAGCTTCGGCTCTGTGAGCCCTCGCGCCCCCGCCCAGTTCGTGATCCCCATGAAGAAGACCGCTGCGAGGAGCGCAGGCGACAGAGCGCGGCACAGCGTCCGCTCCTCTCCCCTCCACGCGCCGGCCGCGGCACATACAGCGAGCACATAGCTCAGATTGTAGTAGTTCCCGTCCACCTGATAGAGCATGAGGAGGGAAATGCAGTCGAGAAGCAGCAGCACGCCCAGCAGGAAGCAGAGCGCCCGGAGCGCTGTCCTGGCCCGTTGCTCCCCCGGCCCCGCCGCCATAGAAAGCTCTGCACTCCCCGCTGCCTCCGCAGCACCGATGCCTTCCGCCCCACTCCTCTGCGGGCGCAGCAAAGCAGCAAGCAGCAGAAGGGGAAATAGCACCGTGCCCCACGCGATCAGGATATGTACGTCCTCCTCCGTGACCGGCGCGAGACAGAGCGCAAATATCCGCTCCAGAAGATGCCGGAGCGCCGCGTGTCCGCAGAGCCCTGAGGCCGCGTTCGGAAGGGTCTGTGTCAGCAGAGGATAATGTCCCCGCATGCCGAGCTGCTCCCAGAGCCCCGTAAAGACCGTAACCAGCGGATAGCCGCTCAGAAGAAAGCTGCGGTACGTCACCCCCAGCAGGGCGAGCGCCGAGAGGAGCAGCGGCAGCGCAAGCTCCGACCGCAGCCGCTTCCTCAGTGCGCGCACAGCGCCGCGCCGCGCCGCGGCCGCCCCGGCGCTCTCTGTCTCTTCCTCCTCTCCCACAGCCACGGTCAGCGGAAGCTGAAAGCGCGCCGCAGGGGTGAAGAGCTGAAACAGGAGCGCCGCGATCACCAGACCGCCGGAGAAGACCAGTGCGGTCGGCTTCAGCGTGAGTGTGAGCATGAGCATGCAGAGTCCCCAGAAGAAGGCACTCCAGCGTGGCAGCACCGCCGCCACTCCTCTCCGCTCCCCGCGTCCCGCCTCCGGCGAGACGCCCCGCAGAAAGAGATCCACAAACATAAACTGCACCAGCAGCGTCAGAATATCCGTCTTCGCTGAGCTCGTGAGATTCATAACCCCTGGAATGCAGGCAGTGAACAGCATGGCCGCCGTTCCCGCCGCTCTCCCGAAGCAGCGCCCTGCCGCGCTGCGGATCAGCAGCAGCAGAAATACCCCGCACCAGAAGGAGAAGCCCAGCACGAAGCCGTAGCTCGCCGTGCCGGAGAGCGGCAGCACGAGCAGCTCCATCCCCTTCGGATAGAAGTAGACCGCATTCACCGCGCCGAGGTTCTCATAGATCCCGCGGCCATTATCCAGCACATAGAAGGAGCGCAGGCCGTAGTGCAGAGAATCGTAATCGAGGGTGATATTCATGCGCCCCGCGTGAAGCAGGAGCAGGGTGAAGACAAGCAGCCAGACCGTCCTCTCCCTCCCCTTAGAAGCGCGCTCCGCCGGAAGCTCCACAGCCGCCAGCGGCAGCAGCCCCGCACGCCGGAAGAGAAAGAGACCGAGTCCTGAAAACAATGCGACAGACAGGGCCATGCGGCGTATAAAGCCCGGTCCGCCAAAACCGAAGAGAGCAAAAAAGCAGACCAGACAGATCCAGAAAGTCGCTCCCGTGAGAAAATTCTGCGAAACGTGTGTGAGATCCAAGGACACCGGCGCACCTCTCCTCCGCCCCGGGATCAGCAGCAGCTCTCCGAGCAGCAGCAGAGCGAGCATCCAGAGGAGACTTACAAGCAGCGGAAGAAAAGCCCTGTGTACCCACAGAAATCCGCTGCCAACCAGGAGAAAGCCTCCATACTTCACGCTCCCCTCCGGCAGCGCCCGGTCTGCAAACAGAAATAGCGCCAGCAGCAGAAACAATTCCAGAAACAGCGCGCCTGTCCGCCAGTCCGCAAACTGCTCCGGCAGAAAGCCGCTCCTCCAGAGAAGGAGGACAGACAGTGCACTTCCGCACAGCGCGGCGGGAAACAGCACCGCTTCCCCTCTACTTCGTGTATGCCGCATAGCTTCTCCTGTAGTAATGCAGTATCCCGTCTGCAACTGCTGCGGGCCAAAGCCTCCGGAACATCTCCGCCTCCTCCTGCTCCCTCACGTGATCGCCGATGCAGACAGCGGTTGCCGCGTCCGCGTGCACGCGGTACAGAAGGAGCGGGCGCTCCTCGCAGATCCAGCGCCCGCCGCGGGCGGCGAGCTCATAGAGGAACTCCCAGTCAAGTATGAACTTATGCCGCTCCGAGAAGGGTGCCGCGCCGCAGAGCGACTTTCTGTAGGCGCAGGAGGGGCATATCACCGGATTCCCGAGGCGCAGCACCAGCCGCTTCAGCGCCGTCCTGTCTGCAAGCCCCTCGAGCCGCAGCGGCATGCGGAGCAGGAGCTTCACCAGCTCCGGCGCGCCCGCCCGCTGTATCTTTCCGTTCTTCAGAGTCGCGGACTGCGTCGTGAAGAGCGCGAGATCCTCCCAGCGCTCCGCCGCCGCCCGAAGGCGCTCCGTGTAGTGCCGCCCGTAGACATCGTCCTGATGCGCCAGCGTCACAAACATCCCTGAGGCTCTGGAAAAAGCGAAGTTCCAGTCCGCTCCTATCCCCGGAACGCCGTCCCGCACGCAGAGCCGCGCGGCATATTTCTCTGCGAGCAGCGCGATGTGATCACTCGGCGTCGAGGTACAGATGAGAAGCTCCGAGGACAGCGTCTGTCTCCGGAGTGATCTCAGGCAGTCCTCCAGATAGGGGGAGTCCCCGTAGGCGCAGACCGCAAAGCTGTGGCTGAAGCGCTCCGGCTGTCCTGCTCCCGCCTCCATACCATCCCCCTGCCGCATCATGAGAAGAAATGCTCCTCAAGCTGCAGGCAGAGCGCATGGTAGATCGGCAGATGCAGCTCCTGAATCTGATAGGTCTCCGTCTTCGGGACGATGAGCGCGACATCCGAGAGCGGAGCCAGCTTTCCTCCGGTCTTTCCGGTCAGCGCGATGATCTTCATTCCCTTTGCCCGCGCGACATCCGCCGCGTAGAGCAGATTTTCGGAGTTCCCCGAGGTCGTCACCGCGAGGAGCACATCGCCCTCCTCCCCGTAGCCATACACCTGCTGCGCCATGGCCAGCATCCAGTCCACATCATTTCCGTAGGCAGAGGTCAGCGCCTCATGTCCGCAGATGGCAATCGCGGGCAGCGCCCCCTGAAGTCCCGCGGCAAGACTGACACCGCGCTCCGCATGGAGATCCTGAAGAGAACGCGCAAAGTCCTCCGGAACCGCGCGCCGCTTCACAAAGCTCTTCATCAGCTCACCCACAAAGTGCTCGCAGTCTGCGGCGCTGCCGCCGTTCCCTCCGGCGAGCACCTTGCCTCTGCCCTCGTAACAACGCTCCAGTACGCGGTATGCCTCTCTTATTTCCGCCTCGATCGTCTTCAGCTCCGGATAGCGCTCCGTGAGCTGCGCAATATAATCCTGTTCCATCTCTCTTCCTTTCGCCTGAAGGCTCTTCCTTCTGCCATTGATACAGCGGCACATACTCCCGCCGCCGACTCTGTTTCCCTTGTCGGCGCTTCCCGGACAATCTCTTCAAAGAGATTTACCGTTACACTTGCCCGACATCCGTCTCCGTCTTGCCCCGAAAGCCCCCGTGTTTCCGGCCTCAGTGCTCCGCTTCCCGCAGCGCCGCCTGAAACGCCTCCCTGCTCATCTTAGCAGTTCCGCCGCAGCCGGGGCAGGCACAGTAGTAGCGCACCCGGACCGGAATCGGAATAATGAGCAGAATCAGCCAGCTCGTCTCCTTATACAGATGCCAGTCCCCCACATGGCCGCAGCGCGTACAGCGGTGATAGCCCTCAATCCCGCAGTCCTTCCGCGTGCTATGCATACTGATAAAGAAAAACATGGCGCTCCTCCGTCTCTCTGAGATACCACTCTATTATAGCTTTTATTCTCTTTCTTTCAAACAGCAGTTTCAGTTTTCCGCTTTAAGAGATATCCCATATGTATCCGGAAGAAATTTGCTCTCACTCATTTTCTACCATTTTTATCAATTTTAAATTGACATATCCCCAAATACTGTATATTAAAAACAGCGGAAGTGATTTCCGCTTTCAAAAAGCCCTTTAGTTAGTTATATAAAACCCATGCGAAAGGAAGGTCTCAGGGGCGGTATCCGTATCCCGTTTTCAAAGAAAGGAAGTCTTTTTATGTCCATGATAGGCAAGGAAGTCAGCGAGTTCAGCGTACAGGCATTCCACGACAACAGCTTCAAGACAGTGAGTGAAGAGGATATCCGGGGAAAATGGAGCGTCTTTTTCTTCTATCCCGCGGACTTCACCTTCGTCTGCCCGACAGAGCTCTCGGATCTCCAGGAGCATTACGAGGCTTTTCAAAAGGCCGGCTGCGAGATCTACGCCGTCTCCTGTGACACCCACTTCGTCCACAAGGCATGGCACGACCACTCTGAGAGCATCTCAGGACTCAGCTACCCTATGCTGGCGGACCCGACCCACACACTCAGCCGGGACTTCGAGGTGCTGATCGAAGATGAGGGCGTCGCAGAGCGCGGCAGCTTTATCGTAGACCCGGATTGCAGAATCGTCTCCTAATGAGGTGAACGCGGGTAATGTCGGCCGAAACGCCGAGGAGCTGCTCCGAAAGCTTCAGGCCTGCCAGTTCGTGCGTGAGTACGGAAACGAGGTCTGCCCCGCCCGCTGGAAGCCGGGTGCAAAGACTCTGAAGCCCAGCCTCGAGCTGGTCGGCGCGCTGTAAGCACAGCGATTGATCCATATTATAGCGGCTGTCACAGAGACAGAAGCATTCCGGGCGGGCTGTTCAGCCCGCCTAGGAAGCACTTGTCCACTAGCATTTGATAAGATATTTCGTTCCCCTGCCATTACCGGTTTTCCTGATCATTTCATCTGCAATCAGTTCATTGAGCAAACGGATTGTTTTATCCTTTGCAAAGCCGGAGCCTTCCCGCGCAGAAAAAACCGGAGCTCTATTGTCCCTCAGATGAGAATACAAAAAACTTTTAAGCGTGGTAAAAAATCGCGACTTAGAAATTGCTATTCTCTTAGCAGCATTCGGAACACTAAGGCGATCTGAGATCTGCGCGCTGACCAGCGCTGACATTGATGGAAATTTTATCAGGATTGAGGAAGCAGTCGTAATCTGTACTCCGTTTTTGGGTAATAAAAACCCCGCAAACCGCATTTCCACGTGGGAAACAACGTATTTGCGAGATTTTATCGAGATGGAGACGGTGGGATTCGAACCCATGACCCCCACGTTGCGAACGTGGTGCTCTCCCAGCTGAGCTACGCCCCCGTAAGAAGCGATCTTAAAGATCGCTTCAACGAATCCGATTGTACCGCAAATGCGCTGTTTTCGCAAGTGCTTTCCACGCAAAGTTTTCCAACCCGCAGGAAGATGCAGAAAGAGAGCCTCCCGCACTGCGAAGCTCTGGCTTTCTGTCCCGACAGGAGCGGATTCTGTGAGAGGCGCACCACATAGAATAACGGTCACACCGCCTCTCCCGGCTCCGCATTCAACACTCAGCTCAGAAAATCCTCCGCCACAACCTTCCACGCCGCCTCCATGCTGTTGTGCTCCCGCACGTACTGCTGTGCCCGCAGAGAGAGGGCGCGCAGCGCAGCGCTGTCCGGATAGAGGGAGCGTATCGCCTCCGCAAGCGCGTCGGCGTGATCTGCGATGCACATCACCTCCTCTGCTCCCGGAATCCCCTCTGCGCCGACGGAACTCGTCACCACAGCTGCGCCGTAGTAGAGCGCCTCTATCACCTTTCCCTTCACCCCCGCGCCATAGCGGAGCGGAACCACCACCAGACGGCAGCGGTTATAGAGTGAACGCAGCTCCTCGTCGGAGACAAAGCCCAGCACATGAACACCGTGCTCCGGATCGTGGCGCGCGGAGATCTCCTCCGGGGCTTTTGACCCGACGATATAAAAATTCAGCTTCTTCCCGCCCTGAAGCTTCGGCCAGACCTCATCCAGAAACCAGAGCACCGCATCCGCATTCGGCGGATGCGCAAAGCCGCCTACGAAGAGCAGGCCCTCGCGCCTCTCATAGTCTGTCTCAATATCCTCCGGGAAGCTGTCCCAGAGATAGGCGGTCAGCGCCTTCACCCGGATCCCGGGGTCTATCCTGCGGATCGCCTCGCACTCTACCTCCGAGGGGTAGAAGGACATATCCGCCTTGTGCATGAGCGAGAGCTCCACGGACTTCCAGTAGTCCGAGGACTCCCTCTTCTCCGGATCTCCGGTGAGCTCATACTCTCTCCGCTCCCGCAGAAAGTGCAGATCGTGCCCGTAGTAGAGCACCTTGAGCCCTGTGCGCGACTGGATGAAGTCAATATACTTTGACGCGATGTGCGGGCGGTTCAGGTACACGAGGTGAATATCCCTCTCATGCCGCTCAATCCACTCCCAGATACCCACCTGCATCTCCTGTCCGTAGAGCACCTCGATGCCGAGCTGCTGCAGCGCCGTGGTATAGGGCTCCTCGTGCGCGAAATTATCGCCGAGAAACTTCACCTGAAAGCCCTGCTTCACCAGCATCTGGAGATACTGCCAGGTCGTGCGGGAGCCCGCATCCCGGTCAAAGGTCGGCACATAGTGGTCCACGACAAGGACAATCTTCTTCCCGCGGCTTCGCTCTCTCGCCCGGAAGGGATCCGGACTGCCGATATTCTCAAACTGCTGCTTCAGCTCCTCCTTCCACTTCTCCTTCAGCTTTTCTGTGTTCTCGATCTGGTAGCGCTTCAGACCCGTGCCCTGCACATCCGTGCCGTTGGACACTCCCTCGAAGTGGATCACCACGGACTTCGGCTGATAGACCACGCGGTAGCCGTGACGCCGCACCTCGAAGGCGAGATCGCTGTCCTCACAGTAGGCAGGCGCATAGCGCTCATCAAAGCCGCCGATCTCCTCCCAGAGCGGGCGCCGTATGAGTATGGCCGCCCCGGACATATAGTCGACATCCTTCACGTAGTTATACTCCGGCGCGTCCGGATCCTGAAGCCGCCCGTAATTCCAGCCGGAGGCGTCGCTCCATATGATGCCGCCCGCCTCCTGAAGTCTCCCGTCCGGGTAGACGAGCTTCGAGCCGACCATGCCGATGCGCGCATCCGACTGAATGAGCTTCAAAAGCCAGTCGAGCCACCCCTCCGTGACCTTCGTGTCATTGTTCAGGAAGAAAATATACTCCCCGCGCGCCTTTGCAGCGGCCTGATTGCAGTTCCGCAGAAAGCCCTGATTCACGCTGTTGCGGCTGATGATGAGTCCCCCGGCAAAGCGCTCCAGATGTCGCGTCTCGTCCGTGGAGACATCATCCGCGATGATGATCTCATACGGGATCCCCTGCGTATGCTGAAGAATCGAGAGCAGGCAGGCGTAGGTGTATTCGATCTGGTTGTAGCAGGGGATGACAATGCTCACCAGCGGTGCGTCCTGGTGCGGAAAGTGCAGCCGTCCGTGCTCGCGGTAAATGTCGCCGATCGCAAAATCTCCCTCTATGAGGTTTCGCCCCTCCTCCGTGGATGTGAGCCGGTAGTGCCGGATGGGATGCAGCAGTGCCTGCTTCCGATAGGCAAGACGCTTCCGCTCTCTTGAGCCGCGCGGATACCTTGCGTTGAAGCTGTCTCCGAGCCTTCTGCGGATGCGGGACAGAAGAGTCTGGTGCCTGCCAAGATAGCGCATCAGCTCGCCAGCGGCCTGTGCCTCCCGCCGGAGATCCGAAATCATGATCTCAAGATTCGTGACATGATTGTCCGTGAGACGCTTCACCTCCGTCATCTTCCGTATCGCGGCATCCTTCTCCTTCAGCTCCGCGCGGAAGCCGGAGAGCCGCTCATTCGCAATCCTCAGATCGCGCTCGGTCGTTTCAATGGTCTCCCGGCTCCGGAGCTCCGAGACAAAGCGATCCAGATAGACCGCCTGCTCCTCTCCGGCGATGCGCCTCTGAAACGCTGCCTCCTGCTCCTCAAAGCGCTTGAGCTCTGCCGCGTCTGTTCCAAAGCTCCGGAAAAAGACCTCCTTCTCCGGGAGCTTCAGACTCTCCCGCTGGGACTCATAGAATGCGCGCAGCGCGCGGTAGCGGACAAAGCCCCGCTCCACGGGCGTCTCCGACACCCATTCGTAGTCGATGCCGCTCAGCTCTGCCTCCGCGATGCCTTCCGCTCTCTCCTGCACCAGAAAATTGTCAAAGATGGAATCGAGGTTATGAACCTCCCCCGCACCGAGCACACGCTGCAGCGCCTCGGAAAGCACCTCTGTCACAGCTCTGCCGCTGTGGATCTCCCGGAGCAGAAGCGCCGTGAGGCTCTCGCCCTCCACCCACGGGAAGCGCGCGCACATGCCGTCCTCCGAGAGCTCTGCCTCCGCGTAGCGAATGCCGCTGCCCTCCGAGAGCAGAAGCTCTCTCCGCCTCCGGAAATCCTGAATATGCTGCCGTCCGGCCTCAGAGAGCGCCACCTTCTCCACCCAGCGCCTGCCCCCGTCCTCGCGGATCACAGTCTTCAGCTGATACTCTGCTCTCCGGTTCCGGTTGTACTTCACATAGATCGCCGTATCCGCGAAGCGGGCTCCGGCTGCGTCCTCCCGCTGCCAGAAGCAGAGATAGGCATCCGCAAACTGTGGGAACAGCCCCTCCCTGCATATGGCGTCGTACTTCTCACCTGGATTGATCGCCGTGTAGAGCGGAAAACCGTAGGCGGGAATCACGCGGGACAGCTCGCCCTCCCCTGGGAGACGTCGCTCAGAGTAGAGCTCATTCGGCAGGGTGCGGAGCGGCTCCGGATAGTAGCAGCTCACAGCGCCGCGCTCTCCCGCGGAGAGCAGGCGGCAGAGGCTCTCCCGCCCCATGGCGTTCTCCTCCGTCTCTGCACCCGTGAAGGCGCGGACGCCGTAGGCATTGTCCACGGCGACAATGAGCACCCCCTCCGGCGTGAGCAGCTGCTTCGCGCGCTCCACTGCCGCGCTGTCCTCTCTGTGAAGCGTCCCGTCAAAGATGATATAGTCGTAGCGCGCTGTGTCCGGGAGCTCTGAAATCGTGCCGCAGAGGGTCCGCACCGCGGGCTGCTCCCTGCTCTCTCCACCTTTATTCTGCGCCCGGAGGAGACTGAACTCCAGCGCCTCCCTGTCGCTGTCCAGAAGCGTGACGGAGAGTCCCCGTCTTAAGTACAGCGGCAGCAGCGCGCCCAGGCCGCTGCCCACGCTTAGGAGCGAGGCGTGCGCCCGGAATGAAAACCACTCCAGAAGGCCCTCTCTCCGGTCAGAAAAGACGCAGAGATTCGAGAGCTCCGGATACTCTGAAAGCAGCCTCCCCGTATCGCCTCCAAAGTGCTCATAGAGTCTTCGTAATTCTGCTGTTCTCTCGCTCATGCTTCACTGCTTTCCGCGGGCGTATATTTCAGTGCGACCTGGGAATCCATGTCGTAAACGCCCACTGTGTTCTTGTTGGAGATTACGGTGAGACTCGCCACATTGTAGAGGCGGTGATACACGACGTGCTCGCCGTTCTCAAAGCCGGTGCAGCTCATGGAGAGCAGATACTCCCCGCCCTGCAGACTCATCTTCTGCCTGAACTCCACCTCGTAGCAATCCCCCTCCTTCACGGAATGAACCTCGCTCCCCTCGAAGAGCGTGTTCGTCCCGCTCAGATCCGTTCCCTTCTTATCCCGGATCGTGTAGGTGAAGATCGGGGCCTCCAGCGCCGCATGGAAGCGGATGCGCTCGCGGATGCTGAACATCTCCCCCTTCAGGAGGAGGTTTGTCACGCTGCCGTTTTGGTCGAGAGTCCCGAAATCCAGAAACTCCGCTCTCCCGTCCCCGTACTCCTGCACCTCCGGATTCAGGGTCATGCGATCCCGCATGCGTCTGCCGTCTATAGCCTTGGCCTCCTGCGGCAAAGCAGAGCTTCCTCCGCACTCCGCCGCCCCAATACCCTCATTTCCGGCGGGCTCCCCGGGGAGGGAGGCATGATCCGCGTCCTGCCCCTCCCCTGCGCCCCGTGGCTCTTCTCCCTCCGACAGCGCCTCGGCGAGCTCGTCCATCTGGTTTGCCAGTATCTTCTTGTAGAGATCGACCATCTTTCCGGCCTCTCCCTCCGCGACGAAGCTCCCGCGGTTTAAGAGTATCACCTTGTCGCAGTACTTGATGATGCTTCCCATGTCATGGCTCACCATAAGTATGGTCGTGCCGTTCTTCATCATCTCCTCCATGCGGCGGTAGCATTTCGCCTGAAAGAAGACGTCACCGACGGAGAGCGCCTCGTCCACGATGAGTATCTCCGGCTCCACGTTGATGGCCAGCGCAAAGGCGAGACGCACAAACATTCCGGAGGAGTAGGTCTTCACCGGCTGGTTCACGAAGTCGCCGATATCCGCAAAGTCCAGAATATCCTGCATCTTCTCATCCATCTGCTGCCGCGAGAAGCCCATCATCGTGCCATTCATGTAGATATTCTCGATGCCGGTGTAGTCGGAATTGAAGCCGGCGCCGAGCTCCAGAAGCGCGGAGATATTTCCCGCGACCTCCACCTTCCCTGTGGTCGGGTTCAGCACGCCGGTGATGATCTTCAGTATCGTCGATTTGCCCGAGCCGTTCGTGCCGATGATGCCGACTGTCTGCCCCTTTCTCACCTCAAAGGAGATCTTGTCCAGCGCAAAGAAATCCCTGTGGTACGACTTGTGTGACAGGCTCAGCGACTCCTTCAGCCGGTCGATCGGCCGGTCGTAGAGCCGGTATATCTTACTGACCTCCTGCACGGAGATCGCCAGATCCTTATCCATACTTTCCTTTCCTCACAGCACATCCGGGAAATGCGGGCGCAGCCTCCGGAACACCCGGAGACCGATATACAGAAGCAGAAGCGTCACCACCCAGTAATAGATGCTCTGCATGGGGCGCTCCCAGAACCAGTTCCCGGCGAGCATGCTGTCGCGATAACCCGTCACGACATAGTAAACGGGATTCAGCTTCAGCAGCTGCTGAAGCCGCGCCGGAAAGCCCGGAAACATCTCAGGCGCCCACATGATAGGGATGAGCCACATCCCGAACTGCAGGCAGATGCTCACAATCTGCGCCATATCCTTAAAAAAGACATTGATCGCAGTCGTGAAGAGCGTCACCGCCAGTATGTTCACCGAGAGCGCGAAACTATAGTACAGAAGCTGCACCCAGGTCGCCATGGGCAGCCGCCCGTAGCAGAAGAACATCCCGATCATGATCGCAACAAAGATCGCGTGAACCACCGCGCAGGAGACCAGCTTGATCACCGGCAGCACCTCCACGTTGAAAACCACCTTCTTCACGAGATAGTGGTACTCCTGAAGACAGGCGGTTCCGGCATTCAGCGCCTCGTTGAAGAAGAACCAGGGGACGATGCCGGGTACCAGCCATAGCACATAGGGAACGCCGGGAATTGGCGGCGCGCTCTTGAAGCCGAGCTGAAATATCATAAAGTAGATGAGCACCGTGACCACCGGCTGCACAAACATCCAGACCACGCCGAAGTAGGAGCCGACAAAGCGCTTCCTGAAATCCGCCCTGGCGAGATCCCAGATGAGCCGCCTGGCTCTCAGGGTCTCCCCCAGAAATTGAACGATCATTCTCATAGTTTTTCCATATTCTCCAATATCACGACAGTCTCATGCCGGTGGGCAAAAGATGTACCCGGCGAGTGAATGTGTGGTTGCATCCTACAGTCTCATGCAGGCGAGCGCAAAGATGCGCAGCGCCACGTAGCTGTCCAGAATGATAAAGCACTGAAGCACGCGGAGCTTAAGTCCCCGCCGAAGGCGTATGTCCCCCGTTCCCGCCGCAGCGAGCAGCAGCGGCAGCAGAGGAAGAAAATAGCGCCCCTGTATGCCCTCGATCATCGCCGCCTCCCTAGTGGTCCAGGAGATGAGCATCGCGCCCGCGATGAGCAGGATCACGACGAGGGAAATGCCGGCAAACGCGCCGCGTGTCTTAAGGCTCAGGCGCTCTGCCTCCCACTCCTCCCGAAGGGAGAGGAGCAGGAGCCCGCCCATGTAAAACAGCACCGCAAAGAAGGGCGCGCCGAGCAGAGGATCCATATTGCCGAGCTGCATCCCGATCATACCTGTGAGCAGCATGCCGCTCTGCAGGGAGAAGCAGTTCAGAACCATGCGGGCTATAAAGACCGGCCGGCGAATGAGCTCCGACACCGTGTAGCCCGCGCGCGCATCCACCAGCGCCGGAGCAGCGTCCTCCGCTGCCCCTGATGCCGCAGACAGCTCCCGTCCCGCGGACGCATAGGCCCGGATGATCTCCGCATTCACCAAGAGCATCGCGAGCATCAGCGCCGCAAGCAGCGCCGCGAAGCAGAGCAGCTTTTTCTTCCTCCCGCCGCAGCGCTCCGCGGGGACGAGACAAAAGAGCAGCACCAGTGGCGCGTACACCATCTTGCATGGGCCGAGGGCCGCAGTGAGCAGGATGAGAAGAAGCATATCCCGCCCCTTAAGCTCGGCCTCGCCATAGCGAAGATGCAGAATCTCAGCAGTCAGGAGAAAGGAGGTCCCGAGTATCCCCGCGTCATAGGAGAGCGAGCCCGCGAGGTGCAGGCTCATCGGGAGCAGGGCCGCACCGAACAGCGCTTCCTTCCCGAAGGGAAGGAGGCGTATCGCCGCCGCGGTGAGCAGCAGGTAGACGAGGAGATTCATCAGCTTTCCGAGAGCCAAAAGAGTCGGTGCGTTCAGCTTAAGGAGACGCGCTGCCGCAAAGCCGAGCGCCTGCGGAAGGTACATCACAGGAGTAGTCCGCACGTCCGGGAGCGCCGAGGAGACGAGCTCCTCTCCGCCCGCATAGCGCCGGTCCCAGTCGCGGATCGCGCGATAGGTCGAGAGGCGCAGCGGGTTCCCCAGCACCTCCGGCACCGGCTCGACATCATCCCCGATCTCCGGCGTCTTCACGCCGCTAAGATCCTCCAGCGGATAGTCCCCCGCCCGCACCGCGAGAAGTCCCGCCTCTGTGAGCTCCGGCGCGCCGAGCAGCCGCGAGGAGAGGCGATAGGCACTGCTGTAGTGACTCATCTCGTCCGGCGCGGAGAGCCCCGGCATCGCAAACATGAAGAGAAGCCCCAGCGAGAGGCCGCTCACAAAAAACACGCGGTGCATACGCTCCCTCTGCTGCGGGAGCAGATACAGAAGTCTGCCCGCAAAGCCAAATGTCATGAGCAACAGAAAGCCGTAGAGCTCCAGAGGGAGCCTGTCCCCGCTCTGCCTCACCGCATCCAGCACATTCAGACCGTGATAGCCTCCCGCAAGCAGCAGGGGCAGAAATAGCAGCAGCTCAGTCATAGGCTCTCTCTCTCCTCCTCAGCAAGCTCCTTCAGAGCCAGCTCCTGCGCGAGCGTCGAGAGCTTTTCCTCAAGGAGAGACTGCCGCACACTCATGGAGAAGACCTTTAAAATCAACAGCCCGATGATCACCAGAAACAGAAGATTCGCCGGAGACTGCATGCCCAGAAGCCCGGTGAAGAAGTAGAGCAGCGGCGGGCAGAGCGCCAGCAGGATGAGCAGAAAGGAGAAGAGCACCCAGAACACCGCGTCCTCGATCTGCATTTTCGCCTTCCGTATGCGCCCTGTCACTCCGGCGGTGGCCGCCAGAGAAACAACGATCAGTATCAGCCTCAGTGTCCAGGTCATAGCCTCCCCTCACTCTCTCTCCGCGCCGTCCTGTCCCTGTCCTTACTGCGAAAGCTCTGTATGAACAGGATAGAGAGCAGCGTCCGGCTCATATATTTTACCGCATTCAGGGGTGTGAGATAGCTCACCCCCGCGACTCTAAGGTCCATGACCGCCTGAATCTCCGCGACCCGCGCCCCGTTCTTCACGAGCCAGGAAAGTGTGTCGGGCTCCGGCGGATAGTTGATGTGATCCGAAAAGAGCTCTATCATCCTTCGGCTGTACATCCGCATCCCAGAGGTCGGATCCTGAATCCGCGCGCCGGAAGCAAGCCGCAGCGCAGCGGAGATGAGACGGCTTCCCAGCATGCGCGCCGAGTGCGGCTTCTTCTCCGTGACAAAGCGGGATGCGATCACGATATCGTAGCCATCGTCCATCTTCTCCCGCATGGGAAGGATATACTCCGCCCGGTGCTGCCCGTCTCCGTCGAACTGCACGGCGTAGCGGTAGCCCCTTCGGTCTGCATAGCGCATCCCCGCGCGGAAGGCCCCCGCCAATCCGAGATTCACCGGCAGATTCAGGGTGTGAAACCCGCGCTGTCTGCATATCTCCTGCGTCCCGTCCACGGAGCCGTCGTTCACAATGAGGTAATCCAGCCCGGGATGCTCCCGGATGAGGCGCTCCGCGACTCCGGCGATATTCGCCTCCTCATTGTAAGCAGGTATTATCACAAGGATGTCATTCATCCGCTCTCTCCTGTCCTGATCTCCTGTCCCAGTATCCGGGGCTCATGCTGAGCCGCCGCGTGAGCTTTCGCGGCAGCGCCCGGTGGCTCTTTCCGAGGCGATAGCCCAGATACTTCGCGCCGCTCAGCAGCACAAGACGGGGCAGCAATCCCGCATGTCCCTCTCTGCACAGCCCCTTTGCGGTGCGAAGCACCATGCGTATGCCCTCGCCCTCGCTCCGGATGCCGGAGAAGACCTCCGGATGCTCCGCCTGCGAGACTGCCAGGTCAAAGTTCCGGTGCAGCTGCTGAGCCGGGCTGTAATTATGCGAGTGACGCACGCGCGCCTCCGCCGCATAGGCGATGCGGTAGCCTGCGCGAAGCAGCCCCGCGGCGTAGATCATGTCCTCATTGAAGATGGCCCGGTCCGTGAAGCCGCCCAGCCTGTCAAAGACCGCCCGGTCATAGGCCGCACAGACATCTGAGGCGAAGAAGGTCTTGATCCCGAGCCGCGGGAGGTCCTCAATTCCCTTCGTAAAACTCTTCGCAGGGTAATTATACGCCCGCGTGAGACGCTCGATCGCGTCCGCGTCGCGGTTCGGAAGCTGACGCCCGTAGGAGAGCGCCACTCTGCCGCCCCCTCGCTCTGCGCCCTGCAAGGCCGCGCAGGCCTCCTTATGGTTCCGCACATCGCCCCCCGGTGAAGCTGCCTTCTCCGGAAGCAGCGGTTCCAGAAGTCGCTCAATGAGATACTCGTCCGCCGGAACCGCGTCCTGCGTCATCATGATAAAGCAGGGGGCATCCGAGTACCGCACGCCGAGATTCCGCGTGTGTCCGTGGTCGAACTCCGCCTTCCGGATGTGGTGAAGCTCACAGTGCGAAAGGACGCCCAGCTTTCTGAGCTCTGCCTCCACACCGGAGCGCTCCCAGAGTTCCCGCTCCGTGTTCATGATGATGACCTTCTGCGGCCTCACGCTCTGGCGGAACAGGCGCCGCATCAGCAGGAGAAAACGCGCGTCCGGTCTGTAGGCGGGGATGATGACATCTACCCGCAGCTTCTCCCTGTTCATGCCCTCTCCTCTACATTCAGCCTCTCATCACGCCTGAGTCTTTGCGCCGCACTGAAAAGAAAGCACAGCGTGAGCAGCAGCATGGTGAGGAGGTAAGCCTCCGCCGCGCCGGGAATGCCCCGCCGCAGCACCATCACATCCGAAATGAGCCAGGCGAAGACCGTCGTCCCTCCGTAGATCAGGAAGATGCTCCGCTGCGCCTCAAGAATAACCAGTACATAGTATAACAGATTCAGCAGCGCATAGAAGCCTCCGCCGAAAATCACCTCGATCAGCGCTCCCCGGTACGGGCGGAGCGCTGCCCCTGCCTCCGCCCCCACAAGGAGCGAGAGCACAGGAATGCCCAGCAGCCAGGCTGCGCCGGCCCCCAACAGCGTGAAGATCGCGATGAGCAGCGCGATCTTTTGCAGGAGCCCGAGAAAGCCCGCGCGATCTCCGCGCTCCCGCTTCTCTGAGAGCCCGGTCAGCACCGGACGTATCACAAAATTCGCCATGAGGTTGATGACCGAAGTCGGAATGAATATCGTGGTGTAGTAGCCATTGTCCGCGCTGCTCATATGCCGGTTCACCGCATACTTGGACGCCGCGAAGATGTAGAGATCCAGAAAGCTGGACACGAAGAGCCACCTGCTCCTCTGAAACAGCGCCCATACACTGCCCCGCTGCCGCCGGAAGGAGACAGCCCGGAATTCCCGGAGCGGCAGCACGCAGAACAGAAGCAACGAGAGTCCCTGCCCCAGCACCGCCGCGGCAGAGCTTAAGACGAGATCGCCCGTCTTTAGCATCACCACCGTAAAGAGAAGCACGGAGAGGAGCGTGCGGAAGGCATTGCTCTTTCCCGCGAGATAGAGCCTTCCCTGCCGCTGGAATTCGGAGTCGTAGCAGTCCGCGTAGCCGTCTAGCACCTTGTAGAGTGCCATGAGAAGCAGGACGCTTCGCGCCGTCCCCGCCTCGGTGCATGTCAGGGCGTAGCCCAGAGAGAGCACAGCGGCCGCAAGGCAGCTGAGACAGCGAAAGTGCCGGTACTCCGCAAAGCTGAAGCGCCCCGCGGCATCCGTGATCTGCAGAGGCCGCATCCCGAAGTAGGCGACAATAAACATCTGCTGTCCGAAGGTCGAGAAGGCGAAAAAGAATATCCCGCCCGCATCCGCTCCGAGGCAGCGCGTCACCGCCGCACCGAGCAGCATGCTGGTCAGTGCGTAGACGGCGCTCCCGAGCATATTCCAGAGGATATTTCTCTCCCCGATCCGCTGATCGCTGCCGAAGAGCAGGCGACTCCACAAATTCATTTCCGCCCGGCTTCGAACGGCAGCCCGCAGCTCCTGCTCCCTCATAGGAACCTGCCGAGGAGACGCGCCTCGAGCTTCACCACCGCGTGAAAGAGTCTCGTGACGAGAAGCTGCGCTCCCGATACCTCGAGGTAGCGCCTGTAATACTGAAGGGTCGCCGCCTCCCTGAGCCGCTGCCGCTCCAGAAGCCGCTGATAGCTCCGCCTTATGCTCACCGCGTGCCTGTGGAGATAGTGCTCCGTCATAAGAAGTCCGGTCCGAAAGCCATGGAAGCGCAGCTTCCAGCCGAGGACATACTCCTCCTCATAGAGAAATATCTCCTCGTCATAGCCGCCGCTCTGACGGAATTTATCAATATCCACCATGAGAAGAGAGCCCGGCACGCAGTCCACATGCACCAGCTCCCTGCCGATGTAGCGCCAGCGCGGATAGTGCAGGATATGCGCAAAGATGCGCCGCATGAGCGGGCCCGATTCCAGCAGATCGTAGAGCCAGGGACGAAGCGGCCAGGCCGCCGCGCCGGAGAGCACATTCTGACGGCTGCCCGGAATGCCGGCCTCCGCAGGGAGCGATGGGTTCTGCTGCACCGGGGCGAGCGCCGCAAGCTCCGGATGGCGCTCCATCGTCTCCGTGAGCGCGGCGACGCAGGCGTCCGTGAACTCCGCGTCCGGATTTGCGATCAGCGCACGCTCCGCCCGCAGCACCTCCGAGGCGTAGCGTATGCCGAGATTATTGCCCGCGCCGTAGCCGCCGTTTTTCTCTGCGGTGACGAAAATCACCTTGTCCCGCACCATGGAGCGCAGGCGCAGCGCACTCGCGTCCGTGGAGGCATTATCCACAACAATGACCGCATCGAGACTTTTGTACTCCCGTATCCGCTCGATCTGTGCGATCGTCGTGTCCGCGTCATTGTAATTCACTATCACACAGACTGTCCTCACAGGCCTCACCTCTCCCTTCTCCGGGCGCTGCGCTCCCGGATGAGCTTCGTCACATAATGGTGGCCGATTCTCGCTCTGAGTCCCGGCAGCACCGGTGTGATGAGATCCATACCGTGATACATGAGGAGCTTCCACTCACTGCCCCTCTCCTTCTCCGTCCCCGCAAAGGGCGTCATCTCAAGATAGGCTTCATAGGCCTTTCCATAGTGATTCAGCGCGCCCGCCTTCCACGGTCTCTCATCCCCTGCGAAATGGACAATCGAGGGCTTCCGCCGCGCAAAGGCAAAGCTCTCGCGCGAATGTACCCGGTAGGAGGGCTGCATCCTGCAGAGCGTGTCGTAGCGGAAATAGCGGTAGTTTGTAAAAAAATTCCACTTCGGCGCGACGCTCCGTATGCGCCCCGCGAGGCAGCCGTTCAGTGCATCCTGATCGTTGAAGAGGCTCTCCTCCTCGATCGCGCTGTAGTAGCTTAGCAGCTGCTCTGTGATGCGCTCCTCTCTCCAGCGCTTTAAGTCGATCAGCAGCACCCCCGCGTTGAAGTACGGCTCCTCCGCCTCCATATGGAGATAGCGCTTCACCTCCGGATAGATGGTCGGCTCCTGCACCGCAGCGAGCACGCAGCCCGCAAGCTTTGTGTCCCAGAGCCTTGCAAGCGGCTTCAGCACCACTGTGTCGCAGTCCAGATAGAGCACGCGCTCTGCCGTCTCCGGCAGAAGCTCTCCCAGAAAGAGCCGCCCCATGGTGCTGATATCAAAGCTTCCCGTGTCCGGACACCGCTCAAAGCGCGCCCCGAGATTCCAGAAATCCCGGAACTCCACCGTCCGGCCGAAGGCGTCCGCAGTTCTCCGTATCTTTTCCTTCGAGCGCTCCCCGATACCGGTTGAAATCACATAGATATTCAGCTCCTCCGCATCCGCGTTGCTGTCGCAGAGGGAGCAGAGCGAAACTGCGAGATGTCTCGCATAGTTTTCATTGGAGACGTAGGCGACATTCATATGGCTTCCTTTCCTGCTCTGACGCACGCGCGCAGCCCGGCTCCGATCCGGCTCAGCCGGCGCGGCTTCGGGCTGCGCATCACCTTTTATAAAGAACCAACGCGTTTATTTCTCTTCATGCGCTTCCTCCGGATGCTCCCCGTCCTGCTCCTTCGCATAGAACAGACGGTTCACCGCGGAGAAGACCCCCCGCAGAGAGGCTCTCGTGATATTGCTCGAAATCCCGACGCCGTAGGTGGTTCTGCCGCTCTCCATATCCAAAATGTGGATATAGGAGGCCGCCTGCGCATTCGATCCCTGCCGCAGCGCGTGTTCGGAGTAGTCCAGAACCCTTATCTCTATGCCGAGCGCAGTCTCGATTCCGTGGCGCACTGCATCGATCGGGCCGTTTCCGACGCCCTCAAAGCGACGCTCCTCGCCGTGATCTGTAAAGCTGCACTTGGCCAGAGTCGCAAAGCTTCCGTCCTCCAGCTCCGTATCTGTGATCTGACACTTTCTGAAGTGCATCGGCTCCTTGCAGTCTATATAATGCCGATGGAATTCGGAGAATATCTGCTCCGGCGCCACCTCGCCCTGCTGCTCGGAGATGCGCTGGATGATATCCGCGAACTCCTTGTGCATGCCCTTCGGGAGATGAAAGCCGTAAAAGGTATCCATGATGAAGGCGACGCCGCCCTTTCCGGACTGCGAGTTGATCCGGACCACCGGCTGATACCTCCGCCCGATATCACTCGGATCTATGGGCAGATAGGGTACCGCCCAGTAGGCACTGTTTCGATCCCGCATGGCCTGAATGCCCTTATTGATCGCGTCCTGATGCGAGCCCGAAAAAGCGGTGAATACCAGCTCGCCCGCATAGGGATGACGCGGCGGTATCTTCATCTTCGTGCAGCGCTCATAGACCTCTGCGATCTCCTGCTCGTTGGAGAGATTCAGCCCCGGGTCTATCCCCTGTGAGAACATATTGTAGGCGACCGTCAGGATGTCCACATTTCCGGTGCGCTCCCCGTTTCCGAAGAGCGTCCCCTCCACGCGGTCCGCCCCCGCAAGGATGGAGAGCTCCGTCGCCGCGACGCCCGTACCCCTGTCGTTGTGCGGATGCACGCTGACAATCACGGACTCTCTCTGCTTCAGGTTTCGTATCATCCACTCTACCTGATCGGCATAGACGTTCGGTGTGTTCATCTCCACCGTCAGCGGCAGATTCAGAATCACTTTACGCTCCGGCGTGGCCATGCCCCAGGTATCGAGCACCGCCTCGCAGACCTCCAGAGAGAAGTCAAGCTCCGTCCCCATGAAGCTCTCAGGGGAGTACTCGAGGATGATGTCGCTCCGCCCGAACTCCTTCATGTAGCGCTTCACCATGCGAACGCCGTCCACCGCGATCTGTCTGATCTCCTCGCGGGAGGCATGGAACACGACGTCGCGCTGAAGCGTGTTTGTAGAATTATAGATATGTATGATCGGATTCGCGATGCCCTCTATCGCCTCAAAGCTGCGCCGTATCAGATGCTCACGGCACTGCGTCAGCACCTGCACGTGGACATCCTCAGGTATCATCTTCCGGAAGGCGAGCTGACGCAGGAAGTCAAATTCCAGCTGTGACGCAGCCGGAAAGCCGATCTCTATCTCCTTGAAGCCAAGCTTTAGGAGGAGCTTGAACATCTCCATCTTCTCCTCGACAACCATGGGCTCGACCAGCGCCTGGTTTCCGTCGCGGAGATCCACAGAGCACCAGACCGGCGCCTTTCCGATCTCCCGGTCCGGCCAGCTGCGCTCCGGATAGTCTACGACCGGGTTCCTCCTATATCTCTCGATGTGATACATTCTGATCTCCTTCAGTCCGCTGTGACAAGGCCCTCGCGCTCCATCACCGCAATGATGGATGCGACGCTCTCAGAGCACAGCTGATCTGTCGCCGCCTCTGCCATCACGCGCACCAGCGGCTCAGTCCCGCTCGCGCGAAGCAGTATGCGTCCGTCGCCACCGAGCCTCTGCTCCGCCGCAGCAACCGCCTTCAGCACCTCCGGATGCTGTTGTGCCGCCTCCTTGTCCGCGACACGCACATTCTTCAAAAGCTGCGGGTAGATATGCACCTCCGACACAAGCTTTGAGAGCGGCTGTTTCAGCTCCAGCAGCACCTCCATAAGCTTCAGCGCCGTGACCATACCGTCTCCCGTCGTCTCATACTTGGAGAAAATAATGTGTCCGGACTGCTCGCCTCCCAGGCGGTTGCCCTGCGCCTGCATATTCTCGTAGACATACTTGTCTCCGACCTGCGTCTTCTCATAGGCGATGCCTGCGCGGTCAAAGGCCTTGTAGAGACCGAAATTCGACATCACCGTCGTGACCACCTTGTTGTTTGCGAGCTCTCCGCACTGCTTCATGTACTTTCCGCAGACGTAGAGTATCAGATCGCCATTGACCTCGCGTCCCAGATCGTCCACTGCGAGGCAGCGATCCGCATCGCCATCAAAGGCAAAGCCGACATCGCAGTGCTCCCGCTTCACAAGTTCAATGAGCTCCTCCATATGGGTGGAACCGCAGTTCTGATTGATGTTCGTGCCGTTGGGCTCATCGTGGATCACCACAGTCTGCGCGCCGAGCGCGTCAAAGACATGCTTTGCAATGGAGGACGCGGAGCCGTTTGCGCAGTCCAGCGCAATCCTCTTATTCTTAAATGAGCGCGTTGCGAGTGCGATGAGATGGCCGATATAGCGGTTCCGACCCGCGGAGAAATCGACGGTACGGCCGATTCCGTCCCGCCTTGCGAGCGGCAGCTCCGCCGGCGTGCCGTCGATCCAGGCCTCGATCTCCCGGATCACAGACTCCTCCATCTTCTCTCCGCTGCCGTTGATCAGCTTGATTCCGTTGTCGTAGAAGGGATTGTGGCTCGCGCTGATCATGATGCCGCAGTCGAAATCCTCCGTCCGCACAACATAGGCCACGCTCGGGGTCGGCGTCACATGCAGCAGATACACATCTGCGCCGCTCGCCGTGAGACCCGCAGACAGCGCATCCTCCAGCATGTAGCTGGAGCGCCGCGTGTCCTTGCCGATCGCGACGCAGCAGCGCTCGCCCTTCGGCTTCTGTCCGTAGTACCAGCCCAGAAACCTTCCCACCAGAAATGCATGGCGCGGCGTGAGCGTCACATTTGCCTCCCCGCGGAAGCCGTCCGTCCCAAAATATTTACCCATTAAATTTCTCCATTTGCTCTTAAAATTTCCAGATACCGGCGCAGCGCGTCCTTCCAGTCCGGAAGCGGCGTGAAGCCCTCCCTGACCAGCTTGGAGCGATCCAGTCTGCTGTTCTCCGGCCTTGCAGCCTTCGAGAGGCCGTACTCCTCTGTCGTCACCGGCACGACCTTCGTCTGAAGCCCCGCCTGACGGTAAATCTCGCAGGTAAAGTCATACCAGGAGATATAAGCGCCCTCGTTTGTGACGTGGTAGCAGCCATACTTCTCGGTCTCCAGCATATCGACCAGAAGCCGCGCGAGATCCAGCGTATAGGTCGGCGTTCCGATCTGATCCGAGACCACGCGCACCGTGTCGTGATTCTTTCCGACCGAGAGCATGGTGCGGATGAAATTCTTCCCATTTACGCCGAAAACCCAAGCGATGCGGACAATAAAATATTTCTCCAGTAGACCGCTGACCGCGAGCTCCCCATCCAGCTTGCTCCTGCCATAGGTGCTGAGCGGAGAGAAGTCTCTGCAATCCGGCTCCCAGGGCGCAGTGCCCTTCCCGTTGAAGACATAGTCCGTGCTGATGTAGATCATCTTGCAGCCGAGCAGCCTGCACGCACGGGCGATATGCTCCGTGCCGCCCGCATTGATCTCGTAGACCCTGTCCTTCTTGTCCTCATCCTCCGCAGCGTCCACCGCAGTCCACGCCGCACAGTGCACGATCGCGTCGGGTCTCTGCTCTCCGAGCACGGCCATCACCGCTGTCTCATCTGTGATATCCAGAGAGACATACGGAAGAAAGGTCACTGCCGTCCCGTCCTGTATCCCGCTGTACTCCGGCGCGAGATCGGAGCCGACCGCCTCAAAGCCCCGCTCTGCGAGCTCATTCATCACATCATGTCCCAGCTGCCCTGCGACACCTGTCACAAATACCTTCATCAAACCCCTCCCGACTCTCACACACTCACAGTCTGTCGCCGTACATCTTATCAAAATAAGACCGGTATTCTCCGTTCACGATATGCTCCCACCAGTCCTTGTGGTCGAGATACCACTGAATTGTGACCGGGATCCCCGTATCAAAGGTATACTCCGGCTTCCAGTGAAGCTCTGTCTCGATCTTCGTCGGATCCATCGCGTAGCGCAGATCATGTCCCGGACGGTCCTTCACATACTGAATGAGGCTCTCCGGCTTATCGAGCGCCTTCAGGATCGTCTTCACGACCTCCAGATTGCTGCGCTCATTGTGTCCTCCGATGTTATAGACCTCTCCCTCTCTTCCCTCTCGCACCACGAGATCTATCGCCGAGCAGTGATCCGTGACATACAGCCAGTCGCGGATATTTTCCCCGTTTCCGTACACCGGGATCTCCTCATCATTCAGCGCGCGGCTTATCACAAGCGGAATCAGCTTCTCCGGAAAGTGGTAGGGCCCGTAATTATTCGAGCAGCGGCTGATCGTCACCGGCAGTCCGTAGGTTCTGTGATAGGCCATCACAAAGAGATCTGCACTCGCCTTTGCACTGGAGTAGGGGCTGGAGGTGTGAATCGGTGTCTCTTCCGTGAAGAAAAGCTCCGGTCTGTCCAGCGGCAGATCTCCGTACACCTCATCCGTTGAGACCTGATGATAGCGTCGTATTCCGTACTTCCTGCACGCGTCGAGAAGCGTTGTGGTTCCGACGACATTTGTGCGCACAAAGATCTCCGGATCCGTGATCGAGCGATCCACATGGGATTCCGCCGCAAAATTCACCACAATATCCGGCCTCTCCTTCTCAAAGAGCGCAAAAATAAAATCCCGGTCCGCGATATCTCCCCGGACGAAGCGGTAGTTCGGCCTGTCCTCCACCGGCTTCACGCTCTCCAGATTCCCCGCGTAGGTCAGAAGATCGAGGTTGATGATCTCGTCCTCCGGATATTTATTCACCTCATACTGCACGAAATTGCTCCCGATAAAGCCCGCGCCGCCCGTCACGATTATTTTCATCTGTTTTTCCTCTGCTTTTCTTGATAGTGCAATCCCTGTTTCCTGCCGCCGCTCCGCATGTCAGGACGCGGTTGATGCCGGCCTCCCGCCTTAAGCTTCATGCGGGGCATGCCGCCACCGCTTTCTGCCGCTCTCAGCGCACCAGATACTTACCGTCCAGCACATCTCTTAAGTAGCGTCCGTACTCGTTCTTCTTCATGCTCTCATAGGCCTCCTCCAGCGCCTCCCGGCTGATCCAGCCGTTCAGATAGGCGATCTCCTCGAGGCAGGCGAGCTTCCTGTGCTGATGCGTCTCCATGGTGTAGACAAAATTCGTCGCCTCGACCAGAGAGGCGTGTGTGCCCGTGTCCAGCCAGGTGAAGCCCTGCCCGAGCAGCGTCACCTCGAGCTCTCCCCGCTCCAGATAGATGCGGTTTAAGTCGGTGATCTCCAGCTCTCCCCGGGCGCTCGGCTTTAAGCTCTTTGCAAACTCCACCGCGCGATTGTCATAGAAGTAGAGCCCCGTCACGCAGTAATTGGACTTCGGCTTCTCCGGCTTCTCCTCGATGGAGACGGCCCTGCCGTTCTGGTCAAATTCCACGATGCCGAAGCGCTCCGGATCGTCCACGTAATAGCCGAATATCGTCGCACCGCGCTCCCGCGCCGCAGCTTCCTTCAGGCGCTTGCCGAGTCCGTGTCCCGCGAAGATATTGTCTCCCAGTATCATGGCGACGCTGTCCGCTCCGATGAACTCCTCTCCCAGTATGAAGGCCTGCGCCAGCCCGTCCGGGCTCGGCTGCACCTTGTAGGAGAGCTCCAGCCCAAACTGATGCCCGTCTCCCAGCAGCTCCCGGAAGCGCGGCGTGTCCTCCGGAGTGGAGATGATGAGTATCTCCCGTATACCCGCAGACATCAGCACCGACAGCGGATAGTAGATCATCGGCTTGTCATAGACCGGAAGCAGCTGCTTGCTCGTGACCTTCGTCAGCGGATACAGTCTCGTGCCGGAGCCCCCGGCAAGTACGATTCCCTTCATTGCTCCATATCTCCTTTCATCCCCTCTGCCGTCTGCACCGCCGGCGTGATCTCCCCCGGCTTCACCGGATGGCCCGCGGCGTCTGTCTCACAGCAGTACAGTATGGTTCTCGCATTGTCAAACTCATAGGAGCAGGTGACAAAGCTGAAGAGCCTGTCCACCCCCTGCGCCGGAATGTCCCGAAAGCTGCAGCCCGCCGTCATGGCGTCCACATAGGCGTCGAACTCCATGCGGTCCGCAAAGTCCATGCGGCGCTTCTCCGCACCTGCATCCGTGTAGAGGCAGGCGATGGGCCGCAGGATAAAGGTCTTCTCCTCCGTGTAGAGATATGCTCTGCTGTGCTCCTGAAAGAACCG
The DNA here is from genome assembly GCA_003014445.1 of Fusobacterium naviforme. Lineage (GTDB taxonomy): Bacteria > Bacillota > Clostridia > Lachnospirales > Lachnospiraceae > Moryella > Moryella indoligenes. The sequence continues at coordinate 127,847 of PYGH01000003.1, forward strand.
CTCGTCCTTAAAATCACAGATCGCAGTGAACATGGTCTTGTTCTTCATGTGATGCCCGTAGAACAGATTCTGAAGCTTTGAGAAATCCGGCAGATCGTCCCCGTCCAGATAGACGCCGTCGTAGGAGCCCTCCGTCCTGTCGATATCCCGGCGGAGATAGTAGTCATTGTCCGCCTCCTTCCAGAGTATGGGATAATTGATCACCGTACCGGGGATGTAGAGCCAGGCCACGACGTCCTCATTTCTCTCCTTCAGCGCAGCAAAATCAATGATGCGCTCCGCGTCCGGATCAATCACACCGCTCTTTGCCTGATCCACAGGGGCGGCCTCTTCCTCTGTGCGTGTCACCGTCTCTGACAGCGCCTCATATTTTCTGATATGCGCGGCACGCTCCGCGAGCTTCAGACCGCAGAGCAGCGCAAGCACTGCGATCAGCAGAAGCAGATGCGCGTGCCTTCCCGTAATTTTTTTCATTCAGTTGCTCCATTCAAGCGCATAAAAGTACAGATTATTTTAACATTATTTCGTAACTACTTCTATATATTTCTTGACAATCCAGCAGTCTTTCGCCGGATTCTCCGAATCCACCGCCCCTCCGGAGCAGATATTAAGATGCATTCGCACCATATCGCAGCCCGCCGCAGCGCTGAAGCCGACCCCGCCGGAGAAGCGCGGATTGCACTCCAGGAAGAAGTAGCGGCCGTCCTCTGCATGGATAAATTCATAATTGACGCAGCCGCAGATTCCGAGCTCCTCGGAGAGAGCCCCGCAGAGCGCCTCAAGCAATGTGTCCCGAAACACATGGACAGATAGCCCCGCGCCGTTCGGCGTCCGGAGATATTCCTCCCGCGGCAGCGCGATACAGTGGCCCGCCATATCCCGCACGGTATCCACACAGACCACCATTCCGGGGATCAGCGGCTGTGCGAGATAGCGCTCCGCTCTGCCCTGCGCCCGCAGTCCCTCAAGACAGGCCTGACGCTCTGCCTCCGTCGTCACCCGGTAGAGCCCCTCGCTGCTTCTGCCGTCAAAGGGCTTCAGAACTAGCGGGAGGGGCGCATTTTCCGCGTCCTGAAAAGTCAATGTCGGAATTGCAGAGAAGCGCTCCGCAAACTGCGGCTTCGCAAACACGCGCTCCGCCGCCTCTCTGCTGCGCCGCTTGTCCCGCGCGGCGAGCACTGCGGCGGGCGCCGGGCTCCAGAGCTCCGTCGGCAGCAGCTCCTCTCTCGCTGCATTCAGGATATCCAGCTCTGCGTCGGTCAGCGGCAAGAGGGCTGCCGCTCCCTCCTCCCTGCAGAGCGCAAGCATCCCGTCCAGATAAGCGCGCCCCGCGTCATAGCGCGGCAGCTGCACAAAGCGATCCAGCTCCACACTCTCCGCAAGCAGCTCCGGCGCGTTAAGATCCGTCCCGACGATGCGAAGGCCCGCCTCCCGGCAGCCGCGAATCACGGCCGCCGCGGAAAATGACCCGATCGCCGTCACTATCACTGTCTTCATGCTCTGTATCTCTCCCTGCTTGAATTGTGTTTCTACTTATGTTAATGTTACACTTTAGCATCGGCAGTTCCAAAAGTCAATGAAGGCGCCTTTTCGCGCCCCCGCTTTGCAGAAAACGAGGTCCCATGAAAAAAATAGCGAGCTTTACCGTAAATCATCTGAAACTGCTCCCCGGCGTGTACCTCTCCCGCAGGGATCACGCCGGCGGCGCCGTCATATCTACCTTTGATCTGCGCATCACACGGCCGAATTGCGAGCCGGTCATGAACACCGCAGAGATACACACCATCGAGCATCTCGGGGCCAGCTTTCTGAGAAATCACCCCGACTGGGCGGAGCGAACCATCTACTTCGGCCCGATGGGCTGCCGCACCGGCTTCTATATGCTTCTTGCAGGAAAGCTGAGCTCCGAGGAGGTGCTGCCGCTGGTGCGCGCCCTCTTTACCTTCGTCCGGGATTTTGAGGGTGAGGTTCCGGGCGCGTCCGCGCACGACTGCGGTAATTATCTGGATATGAATCTCCCCATGGCGAAGTGGATCGCGAAGCGCTACCTGGAAGAGGTGCTCGCGCACCCCGCGCCCGATCGCCTGCATTACCCGGAATAAGGACAGCGTGATGACTTCGCCACCAAGCAGAGGAATCTTAAGCTACCCCTGCTGGATGCTTTGTAAGTAAACTGTAAGAACCGCTTCACCGGCAGGAATGCTATGATACAATAGAGTTTATAGTGACAACAGATCAGCTTTTATCAGGAGGTAATGATAGTATGAAGCTTTCCATTCGAGGCGCGGCAGCTCTGCTGCTCTCTGCCTCCATGTGTTTATCCCTTCCCTCCGCGGCACAGGCGGGCGTCGTGCACCGCGTGAACCGCGGCGACACGGAGACCAGTTCCCTGACGCCCCGTGACAACAGCGCGCCCACAGCGGACGGAGTCGTGAGCGCCCCCGGCGAGCAGACTGTCCCGCAGACTGCTGTTTCCGGAGACACGGCGGCTCCTGCGGCGCAGGAGAGCGCATCTCAGGAGAGCGGCGCACCGCAAATCGGCGCGACAGCAATCGAGGAGTCCGACGCCGCGACCGAGAGCAGTTCCCCAGTCTCCAGCTTCAGCACAAGATCGGTGAACAGTGACTACAGCCTTCCCGGCACCGTAGCGCTCGCAGAATCCGCGAGCGGCGCAGACCTTCAGGCGATCTTTGACGGCGCCGGCTTCGACGCGCTCGGCACCGGAAACACGCCCGCCGACCCCATCCTCGGGCAGGTGCACATCGCGACCTATAAAATGATGGATCAGAACGGCAATCAGATTAACTACACCGCAACGAACGATGCGGGCAAGGGGCTCTTTAACGCCGGCGGCTTTTCCAAGTTCTATATGGTGCACACCGGCGTCGCGCGGCTCTACTACCGCACCTACACCGATGCGCACGGCTGGAGCCCCTGGGCCACCTCAAAGGAGCTCACTCCCTACAACGAGGATGGCTCCAAGGTACAGGCCATCCAGATCCGCGCAAAGGGCTATGCACACACACTGAACGACATCTACTACAAGGTCATGCTGAGCGACGGAACCGTGCTCGACTGGGCAAAGAACGGCCAGACCACCGGCACCATGGGTTCCGACCGCTACATCGTAGGTATCCGTGTGGGCTTCTGGCACAACACGGAGCACTTCCCCTACGCCTCAAAGAATCTCATGGCCGGCTCCGCCTATGAGGGCGCATACCTTGACGGCAGCGGCGTGCACTACTCAAGCCACAACGGCCAGCCCTACACCGGCTGGGGCTTTATCGACAACACACAGTACTACTTCATCGACAGCGCGCCCGCACAGGGCTGGCAGTATATCAACGGCTACAAGTACTACTTCAACTCTGATGGCAGCGTCGTGACGGACCTGGAGCCCGTCATGGGACTTCAGCCCAGCTATCAGATCAATTACAACAAGGCAACCCGCACCATGTATGTGCTTGCGAAGGATGGGGACAACGGCTATATCATCCCGTTCAAGACCTTCAACTCCACCTGCGGGCCGGACACCCCGCTGGGAGATTACAACACCTATGTGAAGTATGATGTGAAGTTCATGCACGACGATATCTACTGCAAGTACTTAAGCCGCTTCTTCAAAGGCTTCATCATTCACTCGATCCTGTACTACAGCTCCAGGCTGGAGCTCGACGCAATCACCTACAACTATATCGATGATGCGGCCTCCGGCGGCTGTATCCGCCTCCTGACCGGCAACTCCTACTGGGTCTACCAGAACTGCCCGAAGGGAACTAGAGTCCATATCTATGAGGACAAATGGGACAAGGGCCCGGTGGAGAAGGATGCGATTGAGATGCCCATCCCGCGCGAGCAGACCTGGGATCCGACCGATCCCTCCTCTCCGGAGGCACAGGCAGCCATCGCAGCTGCTGCCGCCGCGGAGCAGGAGAAGGCCGCGGCAGTCGCAGCCGGCACCGCAACGCTCTCCGCGGAGGAGCGGCAGCTCCAGAACGAGCTCGCGGCGAGCGCAAACTGAATACAGTCACTCTGGGAGAAGTGCGAAAAAGATATCCCTTCTCTGAAGAGAACGAACCGGCGCGGCAGTCTTCATACTGCCGCGCCGGTTCGTTCTATGCGCAGTTTGGAAAATCATCTGAACACTATTTTGCTTCACCTCGCAATATTTACAAATCTCGTCGTGTCCGGCTTCCAGAGCAACGTCACCGTCCCAATCGGGCCGTTTCTCTGCTTGGCAATGATGACCTCCGCCTCATTCGGGTGCTCCGTATCCTTATTATAGTAATCGTCCCTGTACAGAAACATCACGACATCGGCATCCTGCTCAATTGCCCCCGACTCTCGGAGATCAGAGAGCATGGGACGATGATCCGGACGCGTCTCGCAGGCGCGCGACAGCTGCGAGAGCGCAATGACCGGCGCCTTGAGTTCACGGGCCAGTGCCTTTAAGCTTCGCGAGATCTCCGATATCTCCTGTTGACGGTTCTCCCCGGAGCGCCCGCTGCCGCTCATGAGCTGCAGATAGTCGATAATCACAAGATCCAGTCCGCTCTCAAGCTTGCGCTTCCTGCACTTGCTCCGCAGCTCCCCGATGCTGATGCCGGGGGTGTCGTCGATCAGCAGATTGCTGCTGCCCGACACGCGAACCGCTGCCGCCAGCAGCTGGTCAAAATCTGTCGGCGTCAGTGAACCGGTGCGCATCTTCTGCGCATCAATCCCGGATTCCATGGAGAGTATACGATTCACCAGCTGCTCCTTGCTCATCTCCAGAGAGAAGATCATGCAGGAGAGCCCCTTCTTCACTGCGGCGTGCTCCACCACATTCAGAACAAAGGCCGTCTTTCCCATGGAGGGACGCGCCGCAATCAGAATCAAATCTGAGGGCTGCATACCGCTTGTCTTGCTGTCCAGATCCAGAAAGCCCGTCGGAATACCGGTCACCGCCGCCCCGCTCATATAAGCCTCCTGAATCTTCTCCATGACATTGATCGTCACCTGGTCGATCGGGACAAATTCCGACGCGCCCTTTGCCTGCAGAAGCCGGAATATCTTCTCCTCCGTCTCCTGCAAGAGCACATCCACCTCGTCCCTGTCCGCATAACAGCTGTTCTCGATCTCCTCATTGACCCGGATCAGCCGGCGCTTCACCGCCTTGTCGTGGACGATGCGGGCATAGGCCTTGATATTCGCGGAGGTAGGAACATTTTCCACGATGCTCCGCACAAAATCAATGCTGCCAACCTCAGGCGGAACATCCTTCTCCTTCAGCTTCTCCTGCACTGTCACCAGATCGATTGGTTTTCCCTCATTAAAGAGCTCGCCCATGCACTCGAACACAGCCGCATACTGTCTGGAGTAGAAATCGTCTGCGGCACAGATATCCAGCGCCGCAGCAACCGCCTCCTTATCCATCAGCATAGAGCCGATCACGGACTGCTCCGCTTCAAGATTGTGCGGAAGCACACGTTTTAAGAGAGTTTCCTCGGCCATTACGCCTCCACTACCTGAACCTTCAGCTTCGCCTGCACATCCTTATGCAGCTTCACCGCTGTCTCAAAGCTTCCAAAGCTCTTGATCGGCTCCGCCAGCACGATCTTCTTTCTGTCAATTTCAAGAGAAAGCTGCTGCTTCACCGCCTCTGCAATCTCCTTTGTGGAGACAGAGCCGTAGGTCTTTCCATTTTCTCCGCCCTTGATCGCAAGCTTCACCTCTGCCGCCTCAAGCCGCTTCGCGAGGGCCTGCGCCTCCGCCAGCTGTTCCGCCGCGATCCGGTCGGCATTCGCCTTTTTGAGTTTCAGTGTATTCAGATTCTCTGCCGTTGCCGGCGCACCAAGCTTCTTCGGCAGCAGAAAATTTCTTGCATAACCCTCAGAGACCTCCACCAGCGCGCCCGCCTTGCCGAGTGACTTCACATCCTGTAAAAGTACTATTTTCATAATTTATATCTCACCTTTCTCAAGCATTTCATCTATCACTGCCCGTATCTTCGCGGCAGCATCTTCTGCTGTGACACCGGGGAGCTGCGCGCCTGCGATGGTTCTGTGACCGCCTCCGCCAAGCTTCTCCAGCATAACCTGAACATTTACCTCATCAATCGAGCGAGCGCTGACATAGACCTTTTCCTCATACTCGGTCAGGACGATGCTCGCCTTGATTCCCACAATATCCAGGAGATCATTTGCCGCCTGTGCACCGATCACCGTGGGACTCTCGAGTCCCTCTGACGGACAGATACTTATGGCAAAGTGCTCCCTGTAGATCTCCGCATTGTGTATGGCCTCCGCCTTTGCGCGATAGTCCTCAAGCTTCTCACGGAACAGCTTCCGCACACGCGTCACATCTGCGCCGTTTCTGCGCAGGAAAGCCGCCGCCTCAAAGGTGCGCACCCCCGACTGATTCATGAAGTTATGCGTATCGATCACGATGCCCGCATACATGGCATCCGCCTCCGCCGCGCGCAGCTTCACATTATCCGAGATATACTGCACGATCTCCGAGACCATCTCGCAGGCACTGGACGCGGAGGTCTCCACATAGGAGAGCTGCGCATTCTTTATGTAGTCCTGGCTCTGACGGTGATGATCCAGCACCACGACGGTCTTTGCCGCCTCAAGGAGCTTCGGGGCCTCCACGATAGAGGGACGGTTCGTATCGACCACAACGAGCACGGAGCCCTCATCCAGAAGCTCCAGCGCCTTTTCCTCCGAAATGAACATATCCTCCGGGTACTCTCCGCCCGTAAACCGCTTCATCATAGGCCCAACTGAGGAATTCACCACCGAGGCGACGATGTGCGCCCGCTTCTCCATGGTCTGTGCGATGCGCCACACACCGATAGCCGAGCCCAGAGAGTCGATATCCATCATCTTATGCCCCATAATAAACAGTCTGTCCTTATTCTCCAGCAGCTCGCGGAAGGCGTGTGCCTTGACCCTGGCTTTGACGCGGGTTGTCTTCTCCTTGGAATTGGACTTTCCGCCGTAATAGCGTATTCCCTCCGCGTTCTTCACCACTGCCTGATCGCCGCCGCGCCCCAGCGCCATATCAATCGCCTGACGCGCAAATTCATAGCACTGATCGTAGCTCTCGCCGCCGTCTCCGATACCGATTGACAGAGTGATGCGCATCTCATTTCCGATATTTACTGTCTTGACCTGCTCCAGTATATCGAACTGACTCTCCTGAAGCGTATAGAGATACTGCCGCTCAATCACGAAGAAATACTTGTCCTTTTCCAGCTTCCGGATGATCGCATGTATCGCGTCAAAGCAGCGCACGATCTTCCGGTCTATCATCGCCGTGAGCAGCGAGCGCCGCACCTCATCGACGCTCTCCATGGCCTCCTCATAGTTGTCGAGATACAAAAGACCCGCAACCATCTGCCTGCTGTCATTTTCCTCCTGAAGGGCGAGCAGCGCTGTCTCGTCATAGAGGTACACCGCAAAGATGCGGTCCATCGCCTCACCTGTGCGCGTCACCCGGACGCGCAGCCGGAGCTCATCCAGCTTCAGGTGAAAATCCTCGCACTCCCCGACCTCTGTGAGCCGCGTCGCCATGAGCTCCGGGAAGAGCTCCTCCAGCCTTCCCATATGCAGGCTCCGCCCCTTCAGCAGCCGCTTCCACGCCCGGTTCTGCCAGACCAGAGTGCCCCCGCGGTCCATCAGCGCATAGGCCACATCGAGATCGTCCGAGAGACGCTTCTGCAGCGCATCCGTTGCGACCGCATAGCTCACCATAGCTCTCAGAATATGCTTTCTGGATCCGAAGTAGAGCCGCAGACAGAACACCAGAATGACGAGGAGCATGAAGGCTGCCCCTCTTCGTCCGTGCCGGCCAGGAAGGAGCAGCGCAATGGCCGCGGCAACAGAGAGCACAACCGGAATCAGCGCCCATCGAAGGTAGCTCTGCAATAGCTCCTGTGCCTTTTTTTCTTCTTTCATCTGCTTTTTCTCCCCTGTTGCGCAAATGCGCAATGGATGTAAAGATAAAATTAATTATAGCATAGATTCCCTGATTCCGCACCATCTCCGCAGCTTCCCACGCCTTCACAATTATTTCCCGATATGCTATATTACAGTTATGTCTAAAAACAGCGAAAAAACCAATGTATGCCGCCTTCTGGACGGCAAAAAAGTGAGTTATGTGGAGCATCGCTACTCCCCGGATGAGGCCGTCAGCGCCACTGAGGTGGCAGCCTCTCTGCAGCAGGATCCCCAGCGTGTGTTCAAGACTCTCGTCACTGTCGGAAAAAGCGGCCGTAACTATGTCTTTGTCATTCCCGGCCCGGAGGAGCTGGATCTGAAAAAAGCCGCCGCCGCAGTGGGAGAGAAGTCCGTTGAGATGCTGAAATCCAAGGATCTGCTCGGTCTCACCGGCTATATCCACGGAGGATGTTCCCCCATCGGCATGAAAAAGTATTTCCGCACCGTCATCCACGAAACCGCGGCCGGATTTCCAACCATCATTATGTCCGCAGGAAAGATCGGTTATCAGGTAGAGCTGTCCCTCGACGGTCTTGAGAAGATGATACGCTTTGAGCTCTGTGATCTCATCAAGTGACAGCCGGAGGCAGCCATGAACAATACAGCAAACAGAAGAACAGCCAGAAGAAAACAGAGCAGGCGCCATCCCATCGTCCATTTCTTCAAGCTTTTGCTTCTCATCCTGATGCTGCTCCTTCTCAGTATCGGCATCATCATTTTCGTCAAGGTTTTTCCAGAATTCCGCAGACTGCAGGAGCGCGCGCTGGAGACCTACTCTCACATGAGTGAGGAGGATTTCCGTCTTGTCACCGATACAGAGATCTACGACAGGGACAATCAGCTTGTCGGCGTCATCAACACCGGACACTATATTTATGTTCCCTTCGACGAGATAAGCCCCTGGCTCAAGAAGGCCTATATCGATCAGGAGGATCGCCGCTTCTACTCGCACAACGGCGTGGATCTGGTAGCGATGGCCCGCGCCTCGCTCTCGTATCTGAAGAACCGCAGGGTAACGCAGGGAGGCTCCACCATCACCCAGCAGGTCATAAAAAATACCTACCTGACGCAGGAGCGCACCCTCGAGCGAAAGCTCACCGAAATACTGATCGCTCCGCAGCTGGAACAGAAATTCGGCAAGGATCAGATTCTTGAATTCTACTGCAACGGAAATTTCTATGCCCACGGCTGTTACGGTGTCGGCGCGGCAAGCCGCTACTATTTCAACAAGACTGCGGCCGAGCTGGAGCCCTGGGAGGCCGCCGTGCTGGTCGGAATCAGCAACCGCCCGGCGAGCTACGAGCCCGTAAACCACAGCAAAAACTCCCTCCGGAAGCGGAATGAGGTCCTGAACAGCATGTATGCGTGCGGAGATCTCACCGAGGCCGAGCTGAAGGAATATCAGGCAAAACCGCTGGAGATCTACGCAGTCGCCGAGGAGAGCACTCCGGAGAACTATCAGACGAGCTACGCCATCTACTGTGCCGCGCAGCAGCTCTTAAAAAACGACGGCTTTGAATTTCAATATACCTTCGACACACAGGACGAGTATGAGGCATATCAGACGCGCTACAAAGAAGCCTTCGCCGAGAAGAGCGAAGCAGTGCGCTCCGGCGGCTACAAGATCTACACCACTCTGGACTCCTCCATACAGCAGATCGCCCAGCAGCAGCTCGACGATGCGCTGGATGCGCGCTCAGATGAGCGGCAGGAGAACGGAAAATACGCCCTGCAGGGCGCCGCAGTCGTTGTGGACAATGCTTCCGGCACCGTGACGGCGATCGTCGGCGGCAGAGGTACAGAGGATGTCTATAACCGCGGCTTTCTGGCAAAGCGTCAGCCCGGCTCCTCCATCAAGCCCCTCCTGGACTATGCGCCCGCCTTTGAGACCGGCTACTTCTATCCCTCCTACCTGATCGATGACCATGAGTTTGAGGGCGGTCCCAAAAATTCAGGGGGCAGCTACCATGGCTACCTGCCCATACGCGAAGCGCTGAACCGCTCGCTGAACACCGTCGCGTGGCAGCTGCTGCAGAAGGTCGGCATCCGAAACGGTCTTGCCTACCTGGGTAAGATGGAATTTTCCTCCCTCTCGTGGAAGGACAGCAGTGCTGCCGCCGTGTCAATCGGCGGTTTCACCTACGGCACACGTGTCGTCGATATGGCCAAGGGCTATGCCACACTGGCAAATGGCGGCGTCTACGACGAGCGCAGCTGCCTGCGCAGCCTCATCTACGACAGAAGCGGCGATGAACTTCTGCAGGACAACTTAAAAAAGGTACAGGTGTACACCGATGGCACCGCCTATATGATTACCGATGTCCTGAAGGGCACCATGGATATGCCCTACGGAACCGGTCGCGGGCTGGATATCTCCGGTCAGCAGGCAGCCGGCAAGACAGGCACCGCAAATGACTCCAAGGACACCTGGTTCTGCGGCTATACTCCCTACTACACCACAGCCGTCTGGATCGGCTACGACACACCCCGCGCCATGCCGGGCATCTATGGCGCCACGGTATCCGGCCGCATCTGGAACCGTATCATGAGCAAAATCCATGAAGGTCTCCCCGAAAAGGACTGGCGCCAGCCCTCCTCTGTCATAGAGGCATGGGTAGACTACGACACCGGAGCACAGGTGAGCTATAACAGCGGCATCCGCGACTACTTCAATACCGCAGTCAATCCGGCTGCAAAGTCTGCCTATGAGGCGGTCAACGGAACCAGCGAATACGATCCGAACGCCTATCGCTGGCGGGAGGAGGATACGCTCCCCGAGAGCTCCTCAAGCGAGGAAGATACGCTTCCTGAGGAGTTGCCCCCGGACTATGACTATGAGCCAATCACCGGCGTAGACGGCGGCCCTGGCGTCTCGCCCAGCCCCCCCTCTACCACAGCGGAGGTCTCTGCCGCGGCAGCACCGACAGAGCACAGAACCAGCGAGATCCACGACGATCCGGACCACATCAATCCGCCCCCAGAGGAGCATCGCGACGATGGCCCCAGTGTTTCCGCCACCGTTGCCCCCGCCCCGCACCCCACGGCTCCTGATATAGAGCCCGGCGGTCCTGATTTTGAAGATTTCTGATTTTTGCATATTTATCGAGCGAGTAAGGGGCTATCGCGAAACAGTTGAAACACTGTTTTTCCGTCAAAAAAAGAAGCTCAGACGAGCTTCTTTTTTCTTGTCTCTATTCTTTTCCCGCCATATGCAGGCAGATCAATCTACCTGGTACGGAAGCAGCGCGATGTGACGTGCTCTCTTGATCGCAACGGTCAGCGCTCTCTGATGTCTGGCGCAGTTGCCGGTGATGCGGCGTGGAAGAATCTTTCCTCTCTCGGAAATATATTTCTTCAGTGTAGCGACATCCTTATAGTCAATCGGCTTCGCATTCTGCGCGCAGAACACACAGACTTTTCTTCTTCTGCGCATCCCGCCCGGTCTTCTGCTTCTCTGGCCATCGGGTCTTTCACTCTTGGTAAAAGCCATGATCTTGTCCCCCTTCAATCAGTTTAGTTGAACGGAAGTCCTTCGTCCTCGACTCCGTCCGGGATATTCATAAATCCCTCGGTGCTCGCACTCTGGGGGCTCGGCTTCTCGCTTCCCGCGTAACCGCCCGTCTGCCCGCCTCCGTAACTGGAAGGCGCGCCGCCCGCCGGTGCTCCGGCACCCTTGCTGTCAGCAAACTCCTGGTCATCTACGATGACCTCTGTCGTATAAACTTTCTGTCCATCTCGGTTGGTATAGCTGCCGGTCTGTATACGACCGGAGACGAGGACGCGCATGCCCTGACGGAAATAGCGCTCCGCAAACTCGCCCGATCTGTCGAAGGCAACGCAGGGGATGAAATCCGCCGTCTGCTGGTCTCCGCCCTGATTCCTCCGGCCTCTTCTGTCCACGGCCAGAGTATAGCGCGCAATTGCCATGGAGCGCTCGCCGCTGGAATATCTGACTTCGGGATCTCTGGTCAGTCTGCCCATCAAAATGACTCTGTTCATACTCTCACTCTTTCTGATTATTCAGCTTCGTCTGCAACGATCAGATACCTGACGACCGGCTCATAGATGCGAAGTCTGGATTCCAGCTCATTCGCGCAGGCCGAATCTTCAGTCTCGAACTTGATGAAGTAATAGAAGCCCTCTTTCATCTTCTGGATGTCGTAGGCAAATCTCTTCTTACCCCAGTCATCGACGTTCACAACAGCTCCGTTGAATCGGGTGATGTAGCCCTGCACCTTCTCCAGCGCCGCCGCTTTCGCGTCTTCCTCGAGCTTTCCGTTCAGAACAAGCGTTAATTCGTATTTGTTCATCTGCTCTTGTCCTCCTTTTGGTCTCTGGCCTCCGGGTTCAGTGCCGGAAGCAAGGAAAATGTGTCACGGTAATATATTCTACCCGATAAGTTCAGCATTTGCAAGGGCCTGCACACAGTTTCGCTGCATTTCTTTCTTTTTTCAACCAGGCTCTCTCTGCTCCCGCCCCTTCAGGCCGGAAGAAGTGCGCGCAGTACCCCCTGTTCCGGACGGCCGCGCTTCTGCCTCTCCGGAACGTGTGAGCTCCCTGAGATTCTTCTCCACCAGGCTGCGCTTCACCATGAGCTGGTGCCCGCAGCCCAGACACTTTAAGCGAAAATCCTGCCCGATCCGCAGCACCTCCCACTGTGAGGCCCCGCAGGGATGCGGCTTCTTCAGCCTGACCACATCTCCGACACGAATATCCATCTTCTCCCCTCTCTCGCAGAGCTCCGCCATTCCTCACCCATAAGCTCCGGCTCGTGCGGTGAATGCTCCGCTGCGCCGCTTTTCTTCAGGCGGAACATGCGCCTCACCGCCGCTTTATTGATTACTTACGAAACACAGCCCGTCCGAGCACATCCCCTATCCTGCCGCCAATCACGAGATCCGCCTCGTCGTCCATCGAGGTCGCGGAGCGGTTAATCAGCACCAGCCTCTTCCCCTGATAGTAGCGCACCAGACCTGCCGCCGGGTAAACCACGAGAGAGGTCCCCCCTATGATGAGCATATCGGCCCGACTGATATATTCCAGGGCTCGCCGCATGACTGCATCGTCCAAGCTCTCCTCATACAGCACCACGTCCGGCTTTATGATGCCGCCGCATGTACAGCGCGGAATGGTGCTCTCAGAGGAAACCACCGCGGAGAGCGGATAGAACTTTCCGCAGCGCTGACAGTGGTTCCTCTGCACTGAGCCGTGCAGCTCCAGCACCTCACGGCTGCCCGCCGCCTGATGCAGGCCGTCTATATTCTGGGTGATGACCGCGCGCAGCTTTCCGCTTCTCTCCAGCTCCGCCAGCGCCAGATGTGCGCGGTTCGGCCGCGCATCCGGATATATCATGCGATCTCTGTAGAAGCGATAAAACTCCTCCGTATTTGAAAGGAAAAAGCTGTGACTGATGATACGCTCCGGCGGATAGTGGTAGCTCTGGCTGTACAGCCCGTCCTGACTTCTGAAATCGGGGATGTCGCTCTCCGTGGATACGCCCGCGCCACCGAAAAAGACGATATTGCCGCTCTCTTCAATCCAGCGTTTCAGGGTATCGATTTCTCTCTCAAATGCCATCGTGCACCTTCCTTTCCTCAGGTTTCCTCATCAAAGTAAGCTCCGCGAAAGGCTTCCAGCTCCGCGCACCACGCCGGAAGCTCCTGTGCGGCGCCATAGCGAAAGAGCCAGCGCGTCACAAGCTCCGGCGTGAAGCAAAACAGCCCCTCCGGGGATATCCCCTCCGCCCGGCAGAGCCTTGAGCCCTGATGGTTCAGCGTCCAGCGCCACACGCCATCATTTTCCGGCAGCAGGGGGTCCGCAAAGTAAAAACAGCGCTCTCTCTGCTCCGCGGCGACATCTCTCCGCAGAAATACATTCCGCAAAAGCTCCGGCAGATCCAGCACGCGCAGCATGATAAAGGGCGTATCCGGGCGCAGTACACCCGATGCATCCCGCGCGGGCTCCGTATAGCGCTCCTCCGAGATGAGGCGGCAGTCCTCATCCGCAAATTCCGGGAGATCCCTCACCCTGATGCCGGCAAGCTCACCGCTCTCCGCGAGGCAGATGCGCTCTGCGCTTCCGCTCCCGGCAGAAAGCTCCGCCAGCAGGCAGTCCATATAGGCTCTGTCCCGAAAGCAGTAAATATCGTAGCTCTCCTCCAGAATGCGGTTCATAAACGCCAATGCTTCCGCGTCGTCCGAATGCAGCAGCCGCGTAAAAAGGCGCAAATCGGCGCGCAGGCGTCTGTGCCTTCGCCCTGAAGCCAGAGCAAACTGAAAGGGCTCATAGTAGGCGACATTGGCCGGCTTTAAAAAGGTAAACGGTCTTCCCTTCGCACGCTCCGCCCGGAGTGCAGCAGAGAGAACCGCGCGCATCACGCCCTGCCGCCGATGCGTCCTTGCCGTCGCGACCGCCACGATATAGGAGAGCACATATTCCCGCCCACGCAGCATCACACGGTAGGGATTCAGGCAGAGCATTCCAACCACCCGCCCCTGATCCAGCGCTGCCCAGACCTCATTCTCCGCCATCTTCCACTGATAGTAGTAGTCTACCAGCGGAGGCGTATCCTCCGGAAAAGCCTCCTCATACAGCGGTCTCGTGAGCAGCTTCTCCGCTCCCTCCAGCCTTCGTATCTCCATCTCTCGTACCTCTTCCGCCTGCTTTCCACTCCCGAGGTCCCGCCTCAGCCCGGTGCCCCTCACAGATTCGCGCAGGCCCTGCCTGCATTGTCATCTACTGTTCCTTTGCCCCGTGACTTTGTTCCGCAAGAACTTCTCTTTCCCATAGCGCAAACCCCGACAGACGCATCCGTCCGCCGGGGTATCATATGCCGGATCAGGGCTTCCAGTGCTGTCGCACCAGATATTTTCGCGCATAGCTGCTGGGATAGTAGCTGAGCTTTGCCTGGCGCAGTCCTTCAAGCCCCAGATCGTCCTCACGATTGATCAGCCCAACCGCCGGAAATTCATGATTCAAAAAATCGCGGTTAATAACCTGATACAGCCCGTTGATCTCGGGATTTGCCTTCTCGATGTGCACCACCGCCATGTCCTCCGCGGCATTATAGCTCGCCATGGAGAAGGCCTCCAGCTCACCGTCGATAAAGACACCGCCCATGCGGATCGGAAGAATCTCCAGATTCTTCAGTATCTCATGAATCCCTTCCACCTCGGGATCCAGATGCTTCTCCACCTCCATACCCTTGGTCTCGCGCCAGCGATCCAGAAAACGAAAGATCTGATCGCGATATGCCGGCGTCAAAGTGCGGTACTCATAGCGCTCCCCATAGGTCTTTATAAAGCTGTTGTAGTGGTTCTTTTTCTTATGCAGCTTCTTGCCCGCAAGCGTGCGCAGCGCCTCCCCCTCATAGAGATAATCCTTCGCATCCGCCTCTTCTCTGACGAGATATTTCTCCGGCTTCAGATTCAGAACCCGAACCGCCTCTTCATCTGCAAGCTTTATCACAAGCGGCTTTCTCAGCACCTCATTGAAATAGCTCTCCATCTCGTAAAAGCAGAAATCCAGATTTTCGTCCGAGCAGAGCGGCATCGCCGCAAAGGGCTCCTTTTCCGTCCCATAGAGCCACAGCAGGCCCACCTGCTCTCCGTTCCTGCAGGTCACAGCCGCCCGCGCATGGAAATAATCCTTCCACAGGAAGCTCTCAAGCGGCACGGAATCCGCAGTCTTGTTGGGGCGAAGATTATAGAACTTCGCATAGTGCTCCAGATCCTTTGCCAGTAACGGGCGAAAGGTAAATGCATTTTTTCCTGATTGATTACAGTCCATAACAGCTGAAACATGCTCCATGCGGAGCGTGTCTCAGACAATCTCCTTTCCGGTCAGCATAAAATATGCTTCCTTATATTTTGCTATTGTCTTCTCTATCACCTCATCAGGCAGCAGATAATCGCTGTCCGGATGCGCCTTGAGCCAGTCGCGGACAAACTGCTTGTCAAAGGAGGGCTGGCTGCGCCCGGGCGCATAGCCCTCCAGCGGCCAGAAACGACTGGAATCTGGGGTCAGCATCTCGTCCGCAAGTATCACCTCGCCGCGCTCATTGATGCCGAACTCAAACTTTGTATCCGCAATGATGATGCCCTTCGTCAGCGCGTAGTCCGCACACTTTTTGTACAGAGCTATGGTGTAGTCCCGGATCTGCTCCGCGTATTGCTGTCCCTTTCCGGGGAACTCCTTCTCGAGCACCGCGACGCTCTGCTCAAAGCTGATATTCTCGTCGTGATCTCCGATCTCAGCCTTGGTGCTCGGGGTGAAGATCGGCTCGGGGAGCTTATCGCACTCCTTAAGCCCCGCAGGGAGGCCAATGCCGCAGACGGTTCCCTCCCTTTTGTAGCTCTCCCAGCCGCTGCCTGTGATATAGCCGCGGACAATACACTCGATCGGCAGCATGGTCAGCTTTCTGCACAGCATGCTGTTGCCCGTAAACTCCAGCTGGCGGAAATACTCCGGCATATCCTTCCCGTCGATGCTGATCATATGATTCGGAACGATGTCCCCGGTGAAGTCAAACCAGAAGCGTGACATCTGGGTGAGCACCGCACCTTTTTTGGTGATCCTGTTTTTCAAAATCACGTCAAAGGCGGAGATACGGTCTGTCGCGACCATGATGAGTTCTCCGCCGATATCATAGATTTCGCGCACTTTTCCTTCTTTTACGGGTCTGTATTCCTGCATTTCAAGCTCCTCCTGAGATAAGATGCATATGCAAAGCTCTGATAGATATACGCTCATCGTACCACAGTTTTCCGGATTTTAACAGACAGTTGCGCGGCCTGCCGCACAAAAAGAGAGCCGCCATCCGGCAGCTCTCCTCGTTCCATCGATTCTTATTTCAAAGATTCCGTATCCTTTTGCGGTATATGATTACTGAACAGCGGTAACGTTAACGGCCTGCGGACCTCTGTTGCCATCTGCGACATCGAAGGTAACCTTCTGGCCATCCTCGAGTGTCTTGTATCCATCGGAATTGATTCCGGAGAAGTGAACGAAGATCTCGCTCTTATCAGCATCGTCCGTGATGAAGCCGTATCCCTTAGTTGCATTAAACCACTTAACTGTTCCGTTGTGCATTTGTTGTGCCTCCATAAAAATATAAAAAAATGTTCGGTGATTCGGTGCAAAAAAATACGCATACCTACAGAGCATGGATGGAACCGCACGATCTGCCGATACGCGAATCAGAGTCCACTCAAATCACATTGCGAGTATAGCAAACCGTTTTTCGTCTGTCAATCAATTTTCAATTATTTTTTTAGCTTTTTTCACATTTATTTTTATGTTTATCCGCATAATTCTGTGCAATTTAAAAGCCGCTCTGGTGGCATTGCACAAAAGCATCTTTTTGAGGCGGAATACCGCTTATTCTACTGTCACAAATACCAAGAGCTCTCTTCTCAGGCAAGCATCGGCTTCAGCGCCTCTGCAAGCGCATCTTTCTCCTCCTTGGCCTCCGCAAGATCCTTTCCAAGCGTCGTAAAATAGGTCTTGATCTTCGGCTCTGTTCCGGAGGGACGCACGACCACAGTCGCCCCATCCTCAAGACTGTAAATCAGGACATTCGCGCGCGGAAGTCCCGTCTCCCCGGTTTTCTCATAATCTGTTGTCTTCACAACCTTACGCCCCGCAAATTCCTGCGGCGGGTTCTCTCTAAGCCCTTCCATGATCGCAGCCATCTTGTCCATGCCGGAGAGACCCGGGAACTCAAAGCTGTCGACCTGATTCAGGTAACGCCCATACTGCTGATAGATCTCCTCCAGGCGCTGCTTGATAGAGGAGCCGATGCTCCTCAAGTAGGCCGCCATCTCGCAGATCAGCATGGAGCCGACCACAGCGTCCTTGTCCCGCACATAGGCCCCCGCGAGATAGCCATAGCTCTCCTCAAAGCCAAAGATAAAGCGCTCCGTCTCCCCTTTCTCCTCCAGCCGGGCAATCTGATCTCCAATCCACTTGAAGCCTGTGAGCACACTCTTCAGCTCCACGCCGTAGTGCGCCGCAACGGCATCCGCAAGCGGGGTGGATACGATCGATTTTACAGCCACTGCGTGCTCCGGCATGGTGCCGCGCGCTCTTCTTCCCGCGCAGATGTAATCCAGCAGCAGCACCCCCATCTCATTTCCGGATACGAGCTCATAGCTTCCGTCCGGGCACTTCATCGCAATGCCGACGCGATCTGCATCGGGGTCTGTGGCAAGCATGAGATCCGCTCCGGTCTCCTCTGCAAGCTTCAGCCCTCTTTCCAATGCCGCATATATCTCCGGGTTGGGATAGGAACAGGTCGTGAAGTAACCGTTCGGATATTCCTGCTCCGGAACAATGGTGATATCTGTGATTCCAATATCCTTCAGAACACGCGTCACCGGAGCCAGTCCGGTGCCGTTCAGAGGCGAGTAGACAAGCTTCAGTCCCGCGCTTCTGCAGACGCCCGGATGCACCTGGCAACTCTCAATCGCCTCATAGAGCGCCTCCTTGCAGTCCTCGCCCACAAAGCGTATAAGCCCCTTCTCGACACCCTCCGGGAAGGGCATATACTTCGCGCCGCTCAGAACATCCGTCTTCTGAATAGACTGATAAACCACAGAGGCCGCATCATCCGTCATCTGGCAGCCATCCGGTCCGTAGGCCTTATAGCCATTGTACTGCGCCGGGTTATGCGAGGCTGTGACCATAATTCCCGCATTGCAGTGATAGTAGCGCGTCGCGAAGCTCAGGGCCGGAACCGGCATGAGCTCATCATAGATTCTCACCGCGATGCCATTGGCCGCGAGCACCCCCGCCGCCTCCCGTGCAAAATTCCAGCCCTTTAAGCGACTGTCATAGCTGATCGCCACCGTCTGTGTTCCGCCCTGGGTCTTCACCCAGTCCGCAACCCCCTGGGTCGCCTGGCGCACCACCCAGATATTCATACGGTTCGTTCCCGCGCCCAGAGTTCCTCTGAGTCCTGCCGTGCCAAACTTCAGCGCTACCGCAAAGCGCTCCCTGATGGCATCATCATCCGCGGCAATATCCTGAAGCTCCTTTTTCAGATCAAAATCTATGAGCTCCGCCTCCAGCCAACGCTTATACTCTGTCTGATACATACTGCACTCCGCCTTTCCCTCTGTTCATTTCAGCCCTCAGGCAGGAAGCACTGTCAGCCCCTCTGCCATCTGAATCCAGTTTATCGGCTTTCCAAAGCAGTGTCAAGAAAGGAGAGCGTCCGGAGGGTTTCGTCCTATAGAAAGTCCAAAGGGCTTTCCTATAGAATAGCACAAAGACTCCCGCCGCAGGGCAGGAGCCTTCTGTATGAGTATCGCCTGAATTACTTAAGAGTCGCCTTCGCGCCAACTTCCTCAAGAGCCTTCTTAAGAGCCTCAGCCTCTTCCTTGGAAATGCCGGTCTTAACCATCTTCGGCGCGCCGTCAACCAGCTCCTTCGCCTCCTTGAGTCCGAGGGAGGTAGCCTCACGGACCGCCTTGATAACCTTAACCTTGTTTGCGCCAACCTCGGTCAGCTCAACATCAAACTCGGTCTTCTCCTCCTCAGCTGCAGCAGCGCCGGCAGCCGGACCAGCCACAACAACACCTGCTGCTGCGGATACACCAAACTCCTCCTCGCAAGCCTTTACAAGCTCGTTGAGCTCAAGTACGGAGAGCTCCTTAATCGCATCGATAAATTCCTGGGTGCTTAACTTTGCCATTGTATTTTCCTCCTGTTTAAGCTTAAATTCATATTTCTGATCATTTTCAGAATCGGACAGCAGCCATCTGTGACTTCCTGTCTGCGCGGCCTGTACCGCGGGATATTACACTGTGTGAAGCTTCTGCAGCTTACTCTGCTGCGCCAGCCTCTGCGGCCTCCGCCGGAGCGACATCCTTCTCCGCAATCTGCTTGAGCACTCTCGCCATATTGGTGATGGGGCTCTGCATGCTGCCAAAGAGTCTTCCGAGAAGCTCCTCTCTGGACGGAACCATAGCAATTGCAGCCATGCCCTTTGCATCATAGACAGTGCCTTCGACGACACCGCCCTTGATCTCAAGCTTCGGAGCAGTCTTCGCGAACTTTGCGAGCAGCCTTGCCGGAGCAGTTGCATCCTCCTTGCTGACTGCAAGTGCGGTCGGTCCCTCAAGATAGGGATCGAACTGTGCGAAATCTGTTCCTTCCGCTGCGATGCGCACCATCGTATTCTTGAAGACCTTGTAGACAACGCCAGCTTCTCTCAGCTGCTTTCTGAGCTGGGTATCCTGCTCAACAGTGAGACCACGGTAGTCAACAACAACCGCAGACTGCGCGCCGTCCAGAAGCTCTGCAATCTCTTTGATCACAGGCTGCTTCTCAGCGATTTTTGAATCTCTCATCTTTTTTCCTCCTTCTTCCAGTATTTAAATAGTTCTTCCGGTGACCCGGAAGCAGGAGTATTGTTGTCGAAAAAACTCCGCCTGTCCAAAGACAGACGGAGTTCAAAGATTCACACGATGTGAATGCTTTCCCTCGGCAGGCGGAATTCTTACGCCTCTCGGCACCTGCTGTCTTCGGCAAAACAATACTGACCCATAAAATTTATCACTCCGGAGCGAAGCTGTCAACAGCTTTATACAGCTTTGATCAGTTGGTGATCTTTGCAGTATTCAGCTTTACGCCCGGGCCCATGGTGCTGGTGAGAATCGCGCTCTTCATGTAGGCGCCCTTCAGCGTGCTGGGTCTCGCCTTATTCAGTGCATCCAGAAGAGTCTGAAGGTTCTCCGTGAGCGCCTCCTCAGAGAAGGAAGCCTTGCCGACCGGGCAGTGAATAATATTGGTCTTATCCAGACGGTACTCAACCTTACCGGCCTTGATATCCGCAATTGCCTTCGTGAGATCCATGGTAACAGTTCCGGACTTCGGGTTCGGCATGAGGCCCTTCGGTCCGAGCACCTTACCGAGACGTCCGACAACGCCCATCATGTCCGGGGTTGCCACAACGACATCAAAGTCCAGCCATCCCTCATTCTGAATCTTCGGAATGAGCTCCTGCCCGCCAACATAATCTGCGCCGGCTGCCTTGGCCTCCTCCTCCTTCGGTCCCTTCGCGAATACGAGGATGCGCACCTTCTTGCCGGTTCCGTGCGGGAGGACAACTGCGCCGCGGATCTGCTGGTCTGCATGGCGGCTGTCGCAGCCGGTGCGGATGTGCATCTCAACGGTCTCGTCGAACTTGGCACTTGCAGTCTTCTTGATCAGCGCAACTGCATCTGCTACATCATAATACTGGCTGCGATCAATCAGCTTCGCCGCCTCTGCATATCTCTTTCCGTGCTTCATTATTTCATCTCCTCCCCATTAGTCCTCGACTACGATACCCATGGAACGGGCTGTGCCGGCGATCATGCTCATAGCTGCCTCAATGCTTGCTGCGTTCAGATCCGGCATCTTCATCTCTGCGATCTTCTGAACCTCTGCTCTGGAGATCGTAGCGACCTTTTCCTTGTTCGGAACACCGGAAGCCTTCTGCAGCTTGCAGGCCTTCTTCAGAAGAACCGCAGCCGGCGGGGTCTTGGTGATAAAGCTGAAGCTTCTGTCTGCGTAAACAGTGATAACGACGGGGATGATGAGATCTCCCTTATCCGCAGTTCTTGCGTTGAACTGCTTTGTGAACTCTACGATGTTCACACCGTGCTGGCCAAGAGCGGGACCTACGGGTGGAGCCGGGGTTGCCTTGCCTGCAGGGATCTGTAATTTAATAAAACCTGTTACTTTTTTTGCCATAGTGGCACCTCCTATGTGGTAATCGCGGGTTTATACCCTTCCACGTAATCACACTCCGCGAGGAGTATGCTTACAACTTCTTTACTTCGGCGAAGTCAAGCTCCACCTTTGTTTCGCGCCCGAACATCTCGACCATCATGGAAACAGTCTTTTTCTTCTCATTGAGCTCAATGATCTTTCCGACTGTATCTTTCCACGGGCCGCTGACTACGGAAACAGTATCTCCGAGCTCGAAGTCCAGCACCAGCTTCTTCTCATGAAGCACTGTGCCCTCCGGAACACCAAAGCCCAGCTTTGCCATCTCCTCTGGAGACAGCGGAACCGGCTTGCTGCCCGGGCCCACGAAGCCTGTGACACCGCGCGTGTTTCTGACTACATACCAGGTCTCATCGTTCATAATCATACGAATGAGTACATAGCCGGGGAACAGCTTGCGCTCTGTCGTCTTCTCGACATTGTTCTTCAGCTCCACCACCGGCTGCGTGGGAACAGAAACCTCCAGAATCTGATCCTCCAGCTGGCGGTTCTCAATCGTCTTTTCGATATCGACCTTCACCTTATTCTCGTATCCCGAGTAGGTATGGACTACATACCAGTTTGCTTCAGCCATGCGCTCCCCCGATCTCACTGAAATAAGCGGGTCAGTCCCAGCTGGAATGCCCAGTCGAAGAGTGCAATCACCAAGCCAAGAAATACGGACACGGAAACCACCGAAATGGTCTGCTTCGTCAGAGTTTCCTGCGTCGGCCAGACGATCTTTCTGAATTCGGCCTTCAGGCCCTTGTAGAACTCCTGAATCTTAGAATTCGTCTTATCAGACTCAGCCATCGTCAATTCCTTTCAGTCATTACTTAGTTTCCTTGTGAACCGTGTGCTGCTTGCAGAATCTGCAATACTTCTTAACTTCCATACGATCCGGATGTGTCTTCTTATCCTTCGTCGTATTGTAGTTGCGCTGCTTGCACTCCGTGCAGGCAAGAGTGATTCTAGTACGCATGGTCTCCACCTCCGATATATCTTTTTTGTCGCCTTGAAGTCAAAAAAAAAAGACCTCTTCATCTTTTGTCGCTAGACTACTATAGCATGCCGCTGTCAAGCTGTCAAATAGAAAAAGCGTAAATACCGGTCCAAAAAGGAGCGTAAATGCAGCCTGTAAAGCGGCATAAAAACGGGCCGGAGTCTTCCGGCAGCAGTAACACCGGAGTTCTCCGACCCGTAAGTTCAGGTTTTATTTCACAGTTGATGATCCGTCACGGACTATATTCAGGCCGCCTGTGCAGCCTTCTTTTTTGCCATCCCCTTCTGGAACAGCAGAACCAGCGCAAAGATCGCCAGTCCGCCGACATCGGTCAGCGTTCCCGGTATCATCATGCACAGACCTCCGGCGATCATGAGCACACGGATCAGCGGATTAATCATGCACATCCAGAAGCCGTTCAGAGATGCCGCGATCAGGAACAGGCCCAGCAGAGAGGTAACGATGATCTGAACCACTTCAAAGGCAATCACAGCGCCGCTGCTGCCGGCCGCGAACTCAAAGAGCATCTGCGGGCTGAAAGCAAAGATATAGGGAACCACGAATGCTGCGATTGCAAGTCTCGTCGCGTTGAAGGCGGTCTTCATGGGCGGAGCCTTTGCGATGGCAGAGCCCGCATAGGCTGCCAGTGCAACCGGCGGTGTGATATCCGCAACGATACCGAAGTAGAACACGAAGAAGTGTGCGCATACGCGCGGAATCCCGATCTCCGGGCTCATAAGAATCGGCGCGCAGGTCGCCGCCATGATGCAGTAGTTTGCGGTGGTCGGAACGCCCATTCCAAGGACAATGCAGCAGAGCATGGTCAGGAAGAGGGCTATGATCGCACGTCCGCCGGAAACACTTACGATAACAGTGATCAGCTTGGAAGCAAGTCCCGTAGAGGTGATGCAGCCGGCAACGAGACCCGCCATAGCGCAGGCGACCGCCACCGTGATAGCGCCCTTTCCGCCAGCCTCAAGCGCATCGAGTATCTTCTCCGGGGTGATGCGGTTGTCCTTGTTGATAATACCGACCGCGATCGTGATGAAGATCGCAACGGTCGCGGAGAACTGCATCGTATACATATTGGTAGAAACAAGCACAACCAGAACAATGAGCGGAAGCAGAAGATAGATCTTCGGCAGAAGCTTGGACGCCTTCGGGAGCTCCTCCTTCGGAATGCCGCGGAGACCGAGCTTCTTCGCCTCAAGGTGTACTGCGATATAGATACCGGTGAAATAGAGCACTGCCGGAAGCACTGCCTTCAGCGCGACCTGTGCATAGGGAATACCCATGTACTCTGCCATCAGGAATGCCGCAGCACCCATGATCGGAGGCATGATCTGTCCGCCGGTGGAAGCTGCCGCCTCTACTGCGCCCGCAAACTCAGGCTTATAGCCGGTGCGCTTCATCATAGGGATGGTGACAGAACCGGTTGTAACCGTATTACCAACAGAGGAACCGGACACCATTCCGCAGAGTGCGGAGGAGATAACAGCAACCTTTGCGGGGCCGCCGGCAGATGCACCGGCAACGCAGTTTGCGAGATCAATGAAGAAGGCCGAGATACCGGTCCTCTCCAGAAAGGCGCCGAATATAATGAAGACAACGATATATTTTGCGCAGACATTGATCGGGGTGTTCATCAGTCCCGTAGTCGTATAGAAAAGGTCGTAGATCACTTTTCCGAAGCGAACATTTGCAAAGGTATAGACCAGCAGCGTGCCAACCACACAGAGTATCGGGATACCCACGCAGCGACGGCACAGCTCCATAAACGCCAGAACTGCAATCACAGCCATCACAACCATGATCGGATTCTTGGTGACGCGGGTGGCCATCTTGATGATGCGCTCTGCATTTGCCGCAAAGTAGAAGAACGGCGCAGAACCTGCAACCATAATGATAATGTCGTACCACGGAATATAGTTGACCTTCTCACTGCCCTTCTTAAGCGGGTAGTTCAAATAGCCGAGAATCAGGATCAGGCCAAGGAACACATTCAGTCTGATCTCCGGCATCGCCGTGCTGAACAGTGTCACCCAGATGCAGTACAGAGAAAAAGCTACGGAAAGAAAACGAATCGCGGTCTTCGGCTTTCCCTCCCAGGCGCGGGTATTCGACTCACGATCGTATTTTTTCATTACCGCCTCGACATCTTCTGCCGTCCCGGTAGACATGTCGATCTGTGCGGTACTCACCTCTTCTTTGATCTTATCTTCTTTACTCATGTTGTTCATTCCCCTCCGGAAAGTTCAAAAAATTACCATAAAATCGCGGCGGAGGAGAGCTCCGCCGCGGTTGAAGCTTTGGACAGGCCTCTGTCCTCACTCAGGATTGAGCTGAATTACTTCGCAGGAACGTCGATGCCCTTCTCCTTGAAGTACTTCACAGCACCCGGGTGATACGGAACAGCCGTAACAGAAGCTGCGAACTCGAGATTCAGCTCTGCGCCCTTTGCGTGTGCAGCGGTGATCGCATCGAGGTTCTCATAGACACCAAAGAGGAAGTTGTAAACATCTGCCTCAGAGACATCATCTCTCGCGATCACAACAGCACCGACCGCAACAGTCTGGATGTCATCCGGAGTGTTGTAAGCATCCTTCGGGATGGAGGTCTTGCTGTAGTACGGAGACTCCGCGATAAGCTTCTCCACGTGCTCGTCGTCAAGGCTTACGAGGTAAACCTGCTTTGTAGCAGCGAGAGAGGTGATAGCTGTGGTCGGAGCACCTGCAACGAGGAATGCAGCATCGATCTTGCCATCCTGAAGAGCCTCTGCGGAATCGCCGAAGGACTGATAAGTCGGGTTGATATCCGCCTCGGTGAGATCATAGGCATTCAGAACGTCCATTGCGTTAAAATAAACGCCGGAGCCCGCAGCACCGATGGAGACGTTCTTGCCCTTCAGATCAGCGATAGTCTTGATATTCTCATCAAGCGTAACGATCTGTACCTGCTCCATGTAGAGGTCGCAGACCGTGGAGAAATTGTCAACCTTGCCCGCCTCCTCAAAGAGACGCGTTCCATTGTAGGCATAAGCCTCGACGTCAGACTGCACAAAGCCGATCTGTGCATCGCCCGCGTCCATAGCCTCGATATTAGCCTGGGAACCGCCGGAGGTGATAGCCGTAACAGTCGTGCTGGTGCTCTCTCCGACCTTTCCTGCGATCACGCCGCCGAAGCCGTAGTAAGTACCCTGATCGCCGCCGGTGGTGAAGTTCAGGCTCGTGCCGCCCTCCATGCCGCCCTTAGTGGTCTCAACGGTCGCAGCGCCCTCTGCCGCCGCAGTTGTCTCGGGAGCTGCGGTCGTGGAAGCTGTTCCGGAACCGCCGCATCCGCCAAGAACCATTGCAGACGCCAGTGCAAGTGCAGTAAATGCCATAAATCTGTTTCTCATCGCCAAATCCTCCCTATTCTTTTACCGGCTTTGTTCTGTAAAGCATATCCGGTTTTGTACTTTACAAGTATATAATAAAATCTACAGAACTTCAATTCTAAAGTATTGTTAATTTTCACAGTTTTATGTATATCTTTTATATTTTTTAGCCAAAATAGGGGCAAATTAAAGTTAAATCTTCTATACCGCAGTCTATCAAAGCACTTTCCTGCTTTAAAATCGCATAAGTTAGTATTGCCTTTTTTATGTACTTATTCCAATTGCAGTGGTAATGTGAAAAAGTTCATAATGAGGAACATTTTACTCCACCGGAACAATACAGAGTGCAAGAAAATACACCTGCCCTACTCCCGCCGCGCGCAGCGCCCTTGCACACGCCTCAATGGTACTGCCGGTCGTGTAGATATCATCCACAAGCACCACTCTGCCGGGAGTGGAGCCCTCATCCGCAATGCAGGCTGAAAACGCCTCGCTGAGATTCCGGATGCGCTCATCCGGACTCAGCTCCTTCTGGGCTTCTGTCCGCCTGCTGCGAAACAGGATGTCCTCGCGGACAGGAAGTCCCGCCTGAGCTCCCAGTGCATGCGCAAGCAGTGCCGCCTGGTTGAAGCCCCGGCGCCTGAGTCGCGAGCGATGTACCGGAACCGGAATGAGGCAATCAGGATCCATGCTTTGCAGCTCTCTGCAGAACTTCAGGTACATGAGTCTCGCAAGCGGCTCTATGTACTCTCTCCGGTTTCCGTATTTGATCTGCCCCACCGTGCGGCGCATGATATCATCGTAATGCAGCAGTGCAAGCCCGCGCACAAAGCTCCGCTCCCGGACAGTGCATTCTGCGCACAGCCGTTCTGTCTCGTCAGATAGCTCCCGCCCGCACTTCATGCAGCGCGGCTCCCGGACAAGATCCAGGCGCGGAAGACAGTCTGTACAGATCGTATGCCCCGTCGGCCTCACAGGCTCTCCGCAGACCGGGCAGCGCCGCGGAAAAGCGGCGTCGATCAGGACAGGCAGCCACTTTGCCATCGTCGCAGCCATCATCTTTGTCATATTCATCATGATATCCTTTTATTTCTTCCGGAAAATTGAGAGAGAAGCGCAGACGGTCTTCCTGCGCAGCGCGCAGGAAGACAGAGCGAAGCATGAAATGAATCGAGAAGCCCATATATCAGTAAAAAGTACAGAAAAAGACGGATCAGAAGAGTTCGCCATCCGTCTGAGGCGCGGAGTATATCTCCCGAACGCGCTCTGCAAGCCCCGTGTAGCGCCGCAGCTCCGCGGTATTTCCAACCATATCAAAAAAGCTCTCCGGGATCCCCACCATAGCGACACATTTCCTGGCTCTGGTCACTGCGGTATAGATCAGATTCCTCGTGAGCAGCATCCTGGGGCCCTGCCAGACCGGAATGATCACTGCAGGATACTCACTGCCCTGCGATTTATGAATGGTAATCGCGTAGGCAAGCTCCAGCTCCTCGGCGTCCCCAAACGCATATTCCACCTCTCGCGCGTCATCAAAGCGTACAGTCAGCGTCTCAGCGAAGGTATTGATCCCGCAGAGTATGCCGATATCACCGTTGTAGACGCCGCGATTGTAGTCGTTCCGTATCTGCATGACCTTATCGCCCACCCGGAACAGAGTTCCGTTCAGCTCCCGCTCCGCGCGCCGCGGGTCCGCAGGATTCATCACCGCCTGAAGGCTGCGGTTCAGACTATCCACGCCGAGCGGCCCCTTCCGCATGGGCGTCATAATCTGCAGCTCATTCACCTCCGCCCCCACATAGTTCGGGAGCTTATCCCGCACAAGCGTCAGCATCGTGTGAAGTATCCCCTCCGGAGAGTTTTGCCGGATGAAGAGAAAATCTCTGCTTCGCTTCCCGAGGTCTATACTCTCTCCGGAAATCATGCGGTGCGCATTCATCACAATATCGCTCTCCGCTGCCTGTCGGTAGATCCGGTTCAGCCGCACCACATTAAAGCAGCCGGAATCAATCAGATCACGAAGCACATTGCCCGCCCCCACGCTCGGCAGCTGATTGCTGTCGCCCACCAGCACGAGGTGTGTACCGACGCTGATAGCCTTGAGCAATGCATGCATCAGTCTGAGATCCACCATGCTCATCTCATCGATGATAATGCAGTCCGCTTCCAGCGGCATGGTCTCGTTTCGCTCAAAATACATTCCATTCCATTCGCCGTCTCCAAAGTCAGCTCCTCCCTTCTCCTGCCCCTTCGGTGCGCCGTTTATCTCCAGCAGCCGGTGAATGGTCTTTGCCTCATAGCCTGTGGTCTCCTCCATCCGCTTTGCCGCACGCCCCGTGGGCGCCGCCAGCAGAATCTCCGCCTCCTGATGCTCAAAGTAGCGGATGATGGCGTTGATCGTCGTCGTCTTTCCCGTACCGGGACCGCCCGTAACAATCAGAAGTCCCGAGTGGGCCGCCTCCATAACTGCACGCTTCTGCAGCTCATCAAAAGCGATGCCCTCCTCTTCCTCCATCTCGGAGAGCACTGCCTCAATGCGCTCCGGCTGTTCTGAGGAGCGGAGATCCAAATCATGCAGCATAGCGGCGGTTCGAAGCTCCGCATGATAATAAGAAGAGAGATACACCGCATAGTGATCCTCCTCCGCAGAGAGACGCTTCACCACGACGCGCCGGTCCATCTGCAGGTCGGAGAGCACCATGCGCATCCCCTCAATCGGGATACCCAGCAGCTCCGAGGTGCACGCCATGAGCAGCTCCTCCGGGAGATAGAGATGCCCCTGTCCCGCCGCGCGAGAGAGCTCATAGAGTATTCCGCTGCGGATGCGGTACTCCGAATCCACGCGGATGCCCGCCTTCGCCGCGATTTCATCCGCGATTTTAAAACCGATCCCGCTGACATCATCCGCGAGCTGATACGGATTATCGCGGATAATGCTGTATATCCCGTCACCGAACTGACGGTAGAGACGCAGCGCGAGATTCATACTGATGCCATAGCCCGCGAGAAAGAGCATGGCGCTGCGAAGCTCCCGCTTCTCCTCTATCTGCGCACCGATCTCTGCGGCCATGCGCTCGCTGATCCCCCTGATCTCTGCAAGCCGCTCCGGCTCCTCCTCCAGAATGCGCAGCGTGTCCGCCTTGAACTTCTTCACGATGCGCCGCGCGAGGGTCTCCCCAACCCCCTTCACAGCACCGGAGGACAGGTAGCGCTCTACGCCAACACTGTCCTCCGGTGTCCTGATCTCATATGTCTCGACGGCAAGCTGCTCGCCGTATACCGGATGGACCTTCATGCTGCCCTCTGCGCGGATGTACTCTCCCTCTGAAATCACAGGGAAATTCCCCACCAGAATATACTCCTCGCCTTCGCCCGATACATCGAGCACCGAGTAGCCATTCTCCTCATTCCGGTATTTTATTTTCTCAACAAAGCCTGCAACCACTGCCATGAAGCGTGCCGCACCTCTTGCCTTTCAGTCAAAATTCTCTTCTGGCTTCCTGACTGTCTCCATTCTGGAATTCGATAAATTTTCCGGTTCCGATCGCCACAGCGGTGAGCGGAGCATCCGCAATCACTGTGTTGATGCCTGTCTTCTCCTGGCAGAGCTGATCCAGGCCGTAGAGCAGAGAACCGCCGCCTGTGAAGACAATGCCCCGGTCGTAAATATCCGCAGCCAGCTCCGGCGGGGTGCGCTCCAGAACATTGTGCACCGCGTCCACGATCTGCATCGCCGGCTCCTGCAGCGCCTCCAGCGTCTCGTCCGAGGTCACAACGATGGTCTTCGGCAGACCTGTGACCAGATTGCGTCCGCGCACCTCCATGGTGAGCGCCTCGGGGCGGCGGTACGCGCCTCCGATCTGAATCTTGATATCCTCACCGGTGCGCTCACCGATCAGGAGATTGTGCTTCTTCCGCATATGGCGAACCAGTGCCTCGTCAAAATCATCTCCCGCGACCTTAATTGAGGTGGATACCACCGGACCGCCGAGAGAAATAACAGCAATATCCGTCGTACCGCCTCCGATATCGACGATCATGTTTCCGCATGCCTTGGAAATATCGATACCCGCGCCGATGGCTGCCGCGACCGGCTCCTCGATAATGGAGACCTCCTTGGCACCCGCCAGATAGGTCGCATCCTCAACCGCCTTGCGCTCCACCTCTGTGGCGCCGGACGGAATGCAGACTGCGATGCGGGGGCGAAGCAGCGTCTTCTTGCCAACTGCCTTATTCACAAAATATTTCAGCATCTTCTCGGTGACAGTGTAGTCCGAGATGACGCCGTGACGCAGGGGACGTATCGCAATGATATTTCCCGGCGTCCTGCCTATCATAAGCCGCGCTTCCTCACCGATTGCAAGGATGCGGTTTGAGTCGCGGTCTATCGCCACGACGCTCGGCTCCTTTAGAACCACGCCCTTTCCCTTAATATAAACAAGGATACTGGCCGTACCGAGGTCAATACCAATATCATTGGAGCTCATACCGAAGAAGCCAAACATATTTATCCTCCAGCGGAGTACCTCTCCGCGTTTCCTGTTATAAGACATAGTGCAGAATTATTATAGCCAAAAGCACAGACGAATGAAAGCCCTTTTTTCTTCATTCGGGCTTCATTATCTTTATCTTTTTTTTAGAAGGGCGCCATATTTTCGACACAAATATCCGCTATGATGTACTTGTCACTAGGAAAGAGCAGGTGACAGAGACCACCAGAGTTCCAATACAACGGAACTGCAAAAAGCTTTTTCATACTCATACCGGGCAGTCCTCGGGCTGTCCGGCCCCCCCTTACCATCTTCAGATCATGAGACCCCCTCTTTTTGATCTTTGACGGTTCCGGCCATCCCCTGGCCGGGCAGGAGCATCCGACTCGCAGCGGATGCTCCTTTTTATTTTTCCAGCATTTCAAGCAAAATCTCTCTTTGATTCAGCTCCGGCTGCTCCAGCACGCTCTGAAACAACTCCTTAAGCTTCTGTCCCAGTACCGGCCCGGGCTGTACTCCCGCCTGAATCAGATCGCGACCGCTGACCGCGAGCGTCTTTAGACTGATGCAGTCTCCCGCCGCCATCACTGCCGCCTTGAGCTCTGCGGCGCGCGCGGCTGCATCAGCCGCTTCATGCTGTTTTAAGAGCAGCAGCTCATCAAAGCGCTCAGCGCCTATCTCCGAGAGCAGCACCCGCACCCCCGCCGCTGTGTCCGGGAGCGGCTTCTTCCACTTTTGCAGAAGGAGCGATGCGCAGTCTACTGTATCAAGATCGCTCTTCAGTTCCCGAAGCAGCTCTCTGAGCTCCGTCGCATCAAGTTCCTTTGCGGCAGCCGCCCAGCGAAGGTGCTTTTTTTCCGGAAGATACGCAACCCAGGACGCACAGCAGAGCCGCGGAAAGCTTTCCGCGAGATAGGCCGAAAGCTTCGCCTCGTAAATCAAAGAGATGCGCTCCGGGTGAGGCGATAGCAGCAGCTTGTTCAGCTCTGTCAGAATACGCTCCTTGCTGACATGGATGAGATTCGGTGCGTGACGCTTCAGCGCCTCCCAGCTCGCCTCCTCGATGCGAAAATCCAGCTGCGCAGCAAAGCGCAGTGCTCGGAGTATACGAAGTGCATCCTCCCGGAAGCGCTCATCCGCATTGCCCACGCAGCGTATCAGCCCCCGCCTGAGATCCTCCCTGCCGCCAAACAGATCCACAATTTCACCATCTGCGGCACAGGCCATCGCATTAATCGTGAAATCCCGGCGCCTTAAGTCCTCACAGAGCTCAGGGGTAAATGTCACAGAATCCGGATGTCTGCCATCGCTGTAGCTCCCATCTAGGCGATAAGTCGTGATCTCAAAGCCCTCGCCTCCCCGCAGCACTGTCACGGTGCCATGCGCAATTCCTGTATCTACGGTTCGCCGGAACAGTTTCTTGACCTCCTGCGGTGCTGCATTCGTCGTAATATCCCAGTCCTTCGGCTCTCGTCCGAGCACAGAGTCCCGCACGCAGCCTCCGACCGCATAGGCCTCAAATCCCGCTGTATTCAGCACAGCCAAGATATCTTTTACTGACTCTGGAATATTCATATGCTTCCTCCGCTGCCATTATACCACTCCGGCTCTGCCCGTGCTTTGCAAAGCTTATACTCGCGAAGACTCCGGGTGTGGCTCTCTCCAGAGCTTAAGCTGCGCCTGCGGCCCGCTCAAAAATCTGAACAGTCGCACCGCACCTCTGTAGTATAGCTCCTCCGCCCGCTCCAATGCCTCCGAGAGCGGCATGGGCCCGTCTACTGTCGTCATAACAGAATTCACTCCATGCTCATAAATCTGCTCATAGCCCTGTCCCAGCGAGCCGCTCAGCACATAAACCGGTATCCCGTGCCGCTTTGCTCTGTCTCCAACTCCCTGGACCACCTTGCCGAAGCAGCTCTGCCAGTCTGTTCGTCCCTCTCCGGTAATCACCGCATCCACTCCGACGAGCTTCTCATCAAAATGAATCAGATCCAGCACCGTCTCAATTCCGGATTTCATCTCCGCTCCCAGATATACCATGAGCGCCGTCCCGAGACCGCCGGCAGCACCTCCGCCCTTGATTCTGTCCGGATCTATGCCAAACTCTCTCCGGATCACATCGCGGTAATTCTGCATTCCGGCTTCCAGCTGTTCAAGTATCTCCGGTGTCCCGCCCTTCTGCTTTCCGAAGGTCCAGGTCGCGCCATCCGGCCCGCAGAGCGGATTCGTCACATCACACATCACGATGAAGCGTGCCTCCCGGGCAAGCGGGTCGAGACCCGTCACATCAATATGCGAAACCTTCGCCAGATCCTCGCCCCGGCCCATGAGTTCATGTCCCGCCCGATCCAGAAAACGCACTCCCAGCGCACGCGCAAAGCCCATGCCACCATCATTCGTCGCGGAACCGCCAATCGCAATGCTGATATCGCGAAAGCCTGCCTTGAGCACTGCATGCACCAGCTCCCCTGTGCCATAGCTCGTCGTGATGCGCGGATCTCGACGCTCCTCCGGCAGCAGAGGCAGTCCGGATGCCGACGCCATCTCGAGTATGGCCTCCTGCTCCGAGAGCACGCCGTAGAAGGCCTCTGTCTCCTCGCCGAGAGGGCCCTGCACTTTCACTGGAACGAGCTGTCCCTGCCGCGCCTTCACGACTGCCTCTGTCGTTCCCTCACCGCCGTCTGCCACCGGAACCCCGCCGGTTTCGCAGCCCGGAAATATTTCCCCCGCCGCCTTAGAGAGCAGCGCGATTGTCTGCTCACTCGTGAGTGTTCCCTTGAAGGAATCGCTCGCAAACAAAAATTTCATGCCGAACCTGCCTTTCTCTGTCATATCAGATATCCCGGCTGTCAGATATCACTCTGTACCGCTTATTCTATACCAATTCTATAAATATAGCATATTATTCCGTTTTGCTTTCATCGCCGCGCAAAAATATCGCGGCAGTTTCATAAGCACAGCTCTGTGCCCAAAAACTGCCGCTGCAATTGATAATCCAAGCTTTTCTAAAACACCTGATACCATCTCGCTGCCGTCTGATGGGCTTTGTCCTCAAAGCTCCAGCTGCGCTGTATCAGGCAGACTCTGACTGCATAGTCCTGCCGTCTCCAGGACAGCTCAGAGATTCACCACATTGACCGGCTTTCCCTCAATAAATGCCTTCACATTGCCCACTGTAATATCCATGATGCGCTGACGCGCCGCCTGTGCCGCCCAGGAGATATGCGGGGTAATGATGCAGTTCTTCGCTTTCAGCAGCGGATTGTCTCCGCGAATCGGCTCCGTGGAAACGACGTCCAGACCGGCTGCATAGACCTTCCCGCTGTTCAGCGCATCCGCAAGATCCCGCTCCACAACCAACTGACCGCGGCTGTTATTGATGATAATCACGCCGTCCTTCATCTTCGCGATATTGTCCCTGTTGATGATGCCCTGTGTGCTCGGGAAGAGCGGGCAGTGCAGGAAGATGACATCCGACTCCGCGAGGAGACGTTCCAGCGATACATACTCCGCGAGCTTCTTTCCCGCCTCAGACTCAAACGCATCGTAGGCGAGCACCTTCATATCCATCGCATTCAGAATGCGCGCTGTCGCCTGACCTATCCTTCCGAGACCGATAATGCCTGCGGTCTTTCCGTAGAGCTCAATCATCGGGTAGTCCCAGTAGCACCAGTCCTGATTATGCTCCCACTTTCCTTCCTTTACAGTCGCATCGTGGTGACCGTAGTGAGAGCAGATCTCCAGCAGCAGCCCCACTGCATACTGGCCGACGATCTGCGTCCCGTAGGTCGGAACATTGACCACAGGAATCTTCTTTTCCGCCGCATAGTTATAGTCCACGACATTGTAGCCGGTCGCAAGCATCGCAATGAGCTTCATATTCGGGCACTGGTCTATGGTCTTCTGAGAGATCGGCGTTTTATTTGTGATGACGATATCTGCATCGGCAATTCTCTCCACAATCAGCGGCGATTCCTCTGTCGCAGTTCTGTCATAGACCCTCAGTTCACCGAGCTTTTCCAGCTCTCCCCAGCTCAGATCTCCGGGATTTTCCGTATAACCGTCCAGCACTACAATTTTCATTCCGGCACCTCCATTTCTATTTCTTCTATTATATCTAAAAACCAGTGCTACAGGTACCTCTTTATCCAAAAACCAGTGCTACAGGTACCTCAATAATCTGCGGGAACAGAATGAAGATCACCAGTGAAATCGCAATCAACAGTATCCACGGAACAGAAGCCTTGATGATCTTCTCCAGCGGAAGACCGGTCACATTTTCAGCCGCATACAGACATACACCGACCGGAGGTGTGATCAGTCCAAAGGAAAGCGTGATGACAAGGAATACTACAAAGAACAGCGGCGATACGCCAACTGCCTGAACCGCCGGAAGCAAAATCGGAACCAGGATGAAGATCGCAGCTGTCGCATCCATAAACATTCCCACGACAATCAGGAACAGATACAGAACCATCAGAATCACAACGCGGTTACTGGAGATTCCAGCTATCATGTGAGCCACCGTACTGGGCAGGCCATCCAGCTCGAAGAGAACAGAGGCCGGCTTCGCCGCAATTGCGACAAAGAGAATGGTTCCGGTGGAACGGGCGTTCTTGATCATGATGCGCGGAATGTCTCTCCAGCGCAGGTTTTTAAATACATAGATGGAGACAAAACAGGTATAGACCACCGCGATGGCAGCGCCCTCTGTCGGCGTATAGATGCCCGTGTAAACGCCGCCCAACAGAATAACCGGGGTCAACAGCGCCGGAATGGCTCTCACAAATGCCCTTCCCAGCTTCTTGGACTCAAACGGAATGCGGTCACCGATGCCATGCTTCTTGCAGTAGAGATAATTATAGATCATAAAGATAAGACCGATAATAAGACCCGGAATAAAACCTGCAAGCAGTGCCTGACCGATGGAAACATTACCCGTAGCCGCCGCATTGATCATCAGAATACTCGGCGGAATAACCGATGCCAGCATGGAGCCGGACAGGTTGATCGCTGTCGCGTAGTCCTTCGGGTAGCCCTTCTTCTCCAGCGCATTGATGGACATTTTTCCAATAGATGCAATCGCCGCGACAGAGGAGCCGGACATTCCCGCAAACAGCATGTTCACAACGACCGATACATGCCCAAGACCGCCATAGATCCAGCCGACAGAGGCCTCCGCCAGATCATAGATGCGATCCGCGATACCCCCCTCATCCATCAGGGAGCCACAGAGTATAAAGAGCGGAACTGCGACCATGATGAAGGAATTCATCGCGGTCAGCATGGACTGCGTCGCCATGCTGAGAGGCATCTGTGTCATCGCCGCCATGCAGAGAACAGAGGCAGCGCCGAGCGACACGGCGATCGGCACGCCCAGAAACATCAGAATCATGAAAAGCAGCATAATTCCCAGGCTCATACTCATATCCATCACCCCTCATTCTCTAAGGCTTTCATTTTTTCCGTCTCTTTGTCGCCGATTCTGACCTTATCTCTGTACTCCATAAAACTCTGCAGCGTTCCTATAAAACCAAGCACCGCACCAATTGGCTGACAGATGCCGATGATCCACATGGGTATCAGGATAGCGGTTCCGGTCTCGTGGAACTGAACCTGCTGCTGTACGACCTGCATACCGCACACAAACATGAAGACAAAGAAGCCCAGAACAATCAGTGCATACAGAAACTCACTGAGCTTTTTGAGCCACTTTGGCCCCAGCTGCAAAAACAGTGTGACTCTCGATGACTCGCAGCGGTTGAAGCCTGCCGCCAGCGCGACAAACATCATCCACAGGAAGAGATACCGGGAGGATTCCTCCGTCCACGGAAAAGGACGTCCCGTGATACGTCCGAGAATTTGCAGTATAATGACCACGATCATGCCGATCAC
Source organism: Fusobacterium naviforme (assembly GCA_003014445.1). Lineage (GTDB taxonomy): Bacteria > Bacillota > Clostridia > Lachnospirales > Lachnospiraceae > Moryella > Moryella indoligenes. Next base: position 164,351 of record PYGH01000003.1, read on the forward strand.
CAGAACTGCCAGCACAAAATCTTCCATTTTATTCACAATGTCGAAGAAGCCCGACAGCTTCGATTTTTTTCTTTCCATCTCTGCCTCCAGATATCGGCTGATATTTTCCCTCTCCCTGCAGCCGCGCGTCCCTCTGCGAGAGAAGGACGCGCGAGTCGGGAGAATCTGTGTAAACTATTCTTATTGCTTACTCTCTGCCTGTGAACTTTGCAGTCGCACCAAAGAGTGCATCATCCTTGATCAGCTCCTTGAACTTCGGATAGCAGGAGCGGGAAATGTCGATGAACTGCTGCTTTGCCTCATCGCTCAGCTCATTTGCCTCCATACCGTTGTCGGTCAGAGTCTTCAGCGCAACCTGATCCTGCTCCGCCATCATGTCTACATTCCACTGCTGAACCTCTTCACCGGCCTTCATGATCGCATCCTTCTGCTCCTGTGTGAGGGAATCGAAGAACTTGCCGTTGATGCCGACCACCCAGGCATCTGCCATGTGGTTGGTGAAGGAGATATACTTCTGAACTTCATAGAACTTGTTGGAGTACGGTACATCAACCGGGTTCTCCTGTCCATCCAGCGTGTTGAGCTGAAGTGCATTATAGACCTCGGAGAAGTTCATCGGAGTGGTTACTGCACCGCAGGCGGTGAAGAACTCTACATAGAGAGAGTTGTTGGGGACGCGAAGCACAAGCCCTTTCAGGTCCTCCGGGCTGGTGATGGCTCTCTTGGAGTTCGTGACCTCGCGGAAGGATCTGGTCCACTTGCCGACAACATTGATTCCCATGCTGTTGACACGGTTGAAGAGCTCGTCCGCGGTCTCGCTGTTCAGGTATTCAAGGAGCTGCTTCTGGTCATCAAACATGTAAGGTACGGAGATCACATTGAATCCGGGCTCAAAGCTTGCGTACACAGAAGAAGCAAGGATTAGCATCTGAAGAGAACCCGCGCCAAGCTGCTTGATGCCCGCTGCGGTATCGCCTCCATAGAGGGAACCATTTCCGGAAATGCTGATATCCAGAGTTCCGTTGGAATACTCCATCGCACGATTTGCAAACTCGGTTGCAGCAGCGTAAATATACGAAGCCTCCGGATCCGGAACGGAAATTGTGATCTTGGTGGCATTCGCCGCCGGAGCTGCCTGCTCCGCGCTGCTCTCTGCACCCGCCGCCGCTGCCGCAGTCGTCGTTGCAGCTGTTCCAGAACCTCCGCAAGCCGCGAGGCTCATGCAGACCATAATGCCTGCCATCATCGTAGCCAATACATTCTTTTTCATTTTATTCTCCTTTAAGCTTTAAGCTTTTATTGTTTCTTTACCAGTGTTTACTCACTGTGCACAACCCTGAACATTGTTGCGGAAGATATCCTTCAGCGCCGGATATAGGCTGATATAGGTCTGATACCTCTGTGCATAGATTGCATCGCTCTCATGATTCGGTTGAAAGTGCCTGTGAATCTTCTTCTCAACTTTAGATGAAGCCTCCTGAACATCCCGGAACACACCGGCTCCAACTCCCGCGAGCAATGCCGCGCCTACCGGGGCCATATCATTCATGTCCAGCACTTCTATCTCTTTTCCTGTTATGTCCGCCTTGATCTGCGCCCAAGTATCGCTCTTCGCGCCGCCGCCGATCGAGATGAACTTGCTGATCCGGTTTCCTGTGATGCGCTCTGCAATACCTGTGAGCTGACGCAGACCATAACCACAGCCCTCCAGCACCGCGCGATTCATCTCTCTCCGGGTCGTCTGTAACGAAAGTCCAAAGAAAACGCCTCTCGCATAAGGATCCCAGATCGGGCTTCTCTCTCCCAGCATATATGGCAGAAACACCACACCGTCACAGCCGGGATTCGCCTGATCCGCCTCGATATTCATCTGTGTAAAGGCGTCCTTGCGGCTGCCCGCCTTCTCCAACAGGTCACCATAAAACTGATTCAGAAACCAGTCATTGGCCGCACCCGCAAAGGACATTGCACCCTGATAGATCCAGGTTCCCGGCACCACGTGACAGCGATTGATAAAGCCTCTGTCAAAGACCGGGCGGTCGATGCAGACAGTCAGCACGTCCGTCGTGCCTACCGACTCACAGACATCTCCCGCCCTGGTGACCCCTGCTGCCAGTGTCGCGCACGGCGTATCTGCGCCGCCCGTCGCCACCGGCGTGCCCTCCGGAATACCGAGTCGAATCAGGTCCGGATGAATGAGCCCGCCCACAAGCTCTGTCGCCTCGCGGAGCTCCGGGAGCTTCTCCCGCGCGATCCCGATCTTCTCACAGAGCAGGTCGGACCACTGTTTTCCGCCGGACGTCTCAAAGAGATTGGTATAAGACGCATTGGAATAATCGATCGCCACCTCACCTGTCATTCTCTGCACAAGGAAGGTATTCAAATGCCCGAAATACTTTGTCTTCTGATAGGCCTCCGGGAGATGACGCTTGATCCAGAGCATCGAGGATCCGGAGAACGCTCCGGCCATGGACCCGTTCGCCGTAATGCGAAACAGCTCCTCTGCGCCGACATTTTCCAGTATCAGCTCGGCTTCCTCCGTGCTTCGCCGATCCGAGTAGATGATCGGCTCCACCACCACCTCTCCATGCTCTCCCAGCGCCACAAGCCCCGGACAGAGGGACGAAATACTGATTCCGCAAACTTTGGAAAGTTCAATCCCCTTCCCATCCCGAAGGAGACGGACGCAGGTCAAAAACGCATTCCACATGCTCTCCGCATCAATCTGTACAGAGCACTGATCCGGAGTGATAAGCCTGTACTTACTGGTGCCTATCCCAAGCAGCCTCGCATTTTCATCGATCACAGCCACCTTCAGGCTGGTTGTCCCGACATCCACTCCCAACAAATACTTAGACATCTCGCCCCTCTTCTATTCCGAAGTCTGTCACCTGAATCAGAGAATCTCGTAGTCCTTGTAATTCTTCTCACTCTTGACTGTCTTGTAGAGTTCCATGCACTGCTTTGCGTTGTAGCCCTTGTGAATCAGTCTGCGCAGTGCGATCACCAGTGCGGTGACATCCTCCGCATCCCATACCCAGCGGCCCATGGTAACACCGCCGCAGCCGGCGTCCAGAGCATCTCTGGTCATAGCCATGTAGTAATCCAGCAGCGCATCTCCCTCAAGGCCCGCCGGCGTATCACCGCCCTGAATCACAACGCGGAAGGAGGAGGGAACGCAGGAGATCACCTTTGCCATGCTCTCCGGATCTCCGGTATAGGTCGTCTTCACGACATCCAGGCCGAGCTCGCAGGCGCTTCTCGCGCAGTAAGCGATATTCTCCCAGCTGGCTCTCTGATCCTTCGGTACGCTCTCGCCCTTCGGGTATACATGACCGATCAGCGGCATTCCGATCTCATCGCAGTACTCGGAGATCTCGCCAATTCTCTCGAACTGCTCATTCTGAAAATCTCCGAGGGTAATGCAGCCAAGGGATACAGCATCTGCGCCCATGCGGACTGCGGCATCAACCGATCCGAACACTACATCGCTGGTCGGGGAAGTCGGCGCATAGTTTGAAATCTTGTGAAGAATAGAGATACCGGAACCCACATGCGGGCCCCAGCAGCGCTTCTGGATACCGCCGGTCATGGTCATCGCATCCGGGCAGCCCGCGACGATCTTATCAATCGCGCCCTGAATATCATGAATTCCTGTCATCGGCGCGATGCCTCTGGAGGTCGCATGATCCACCGTGATGGCCATCATCTTGTTGCTCTCCGGATTTACCATTCTTGCCAGTCTGACTGCCTTGCCCATTGCATACATCGGTTCTACCATAATTTTTCTCCTTTTATATAGACTCTCTACAGTTGATAGCTGCTTTTCCTGATACGCGATACGCCAGGTTCCTGCTCAGTCCTCAATGACAATCTTCAACGCTGTTCCTGCCATGTGGAGATCCAGGGCCTCGCGGAAATCGTCCAGCTTAAACTTCTGAGATACAATCGCATCCAGATCTATCTTGCCGGTCTTCACCATATCCGCCGCCTGAAGATAATCAATCCTCTTGTACGCAGTGCTTCCGGTAATATTCAACTCATTGTAGTGAATAACGCTGGGATCGAATTCGCTGATCTTCCCCTTCGGGAAGCCCGCGAAGAGGCACACTGTTCCACCCTTTTTTGCAAGCTTGAAGGTGGAATCGATCAGAGCGTTCACGCCGATCGCCATAACGATGCGGTCCACACCCTCTTCTGCTGTCTCCTCCATAATCGCCGCATGCAGATCCTCATTCTTTGAGTCCACCACACGGCTTGCGCCGAGCTTTAGTGCCAGCTCACGCTTCTCCGCATCCAGCTCAGAGACAATGACCTTCTTCGCCCCGGCAATCAGGGAGAGCTGCAGATGCATCAGACCTATCGGCCCCGCGCCAATAATCAGCACGGTATCATTAAAGCCCGTCCCCGTGTTGCGAAGACCGCGGATGCAGCATGCCAACGGCTCGATGAGAGCTCCCGCGGCAAAGCTCACGCTCTCCGGAAGCTTCACGACATTTCCGCTCTCAATACAGACATCCGGAATTCGGATATACTCCTCAAAGCCGCCATTGAACTCATAGCCGATAGCCTTGCGATTCATGCAGGCATTCTCACGGCCGGAAAGACAGGCGAAGCAGTGTCCGCAGGGAATTACATTTGCGATGGCAACCTTTTCTCCGACCTCATAGCCCCGGACATTTTTCCCGACTTCCTCAATCAGACCGCAGATCTCATGTCCGACAACGGAATCCGGACGAACCCCCTTGGTCTTTGCACCGGTGAAAATCCTCTTATCTGTGCCGCAGAGTGCCGCCGCCTTCATCTTCAGGAGAATATCTCCATCTCCGCAAACCGGTTTTTCGATATCCATGACTTCATAGTTGTTAGGATAATTCTCAGGACCGTGTAAAATAACTGCCTTCATCTTTCGCTCTCCTTCCGATCAAGCGATCGTAGCTGTTTCATGTAATAATATTTCTTTATTTCTTGAAATTATATTAGTTCTTTAGAAATATTATTTCAAGCCTTTTCTTTTATTTTTGAAATTTTTGGTTATAGTGTTAAAGTTAAGTCATGATTTTTGTAACATTTTTTTCAGACAGCGGCGTCAAAACGGGAGATGCCGCCCATTCTCCAGGACCTGCATCTCCCGCACCTGCACTTTATTCTATTCGTTTCCATCTCCACAGAGCGCAAGCAATCTGCGTCCTCTCTCTGTTTTACTGATCAGTACTTGCTCTCTGAGGTAGCTTCTCTCGTCCGGCCTATCATCTGATTGAATTTTTCATAGTCATAGAAGGCCACATTATTTACAATGGCATCTATGATGGCCAGCTGCGCAATTCTGGTGCTGATGGATTCAGACTGAAATATCGTTTCATCATAGGCTGAGCACAGCACATCATTTACCAGCCGCCCCAGCGGAGACTTTACCTGACTGATGATGCCGATGCAGTATGCTCCGTTCTTCTTCGCCGCCTTCATGCAGTTCACCACATGGTAGTTGCTGCCCGAAAAGGAAATACACACTGCGACATCTCCCCTGGTCAGAAGCGCTGAAGACATGAGCTGCAGATCGATATCATCGTGCGCGATCGCTGTCATTCCGATCTTCAGGAACTTATGCTGCGCATCCTTTGCCACAACGTGACTTCCTCCTGTGGCAAAAAAGGCCAGACGCTTCGCCCTGTATATCTTTTCTGCCACCCGCTTCATTACCTCCAGGTCCAGGCCCAGCAGGGTTCGGTTCAGAACATTGATCTCAGAGGTAAAGACCTTGCGGCACACAGTCTCAACATTATCCCCCTTCTCCAGGATGGGGTCGAACTGCTTCTCTACCGGAACCAGATCCCGCGCCGCATTCATTTTGAAATCTGTAAAGCCCCGATAGCCTACACTCTTGCAGAAGCGCACCACCGTCGCGTCCGAAACATTTGCGTTTTTTGCGAGCTCGGAGACATTGTAGTACAGCACCTCCTCATAGTGCGTCAGTATATATTGCGCAAGCCGTGTCTCCTTACTTGTGAGCTGCGGCAGCCTCCCCATAATAATCTCTCTGCAATCTCCTACCATAGCCCCTCCTCTGTTTTGTCACTGACTGTAAGAATAGCTCTTGCGCCAGTATAGCATTCATGAAATTTTATTTCAACGAGGAGTGACACAAGCCCTTAAACTACACCTTTTCACGGAAGCACGAGGACGCTCCGCCCCGCCACCTCCGTCTCGCTTAGCTTTGCACTGGCCTCGATGTCCGGAAATATGGGACAACGCTGCCCTTCCTTCAGCGTATCCAGAGAGACTGTCTCATCTCTCCCGTAGGTCCTCAGCTCTGTCTCCCTCCGGAGATTCCAGGTGAAGCCGGAGCTGTCCAGCAGGGCAACCCCTCCATCCTTTTCACTGACTTTCCGCACCACAACATATTCCGGAACCTGCATATCCTGCATGTTGCGGTACACTGCATAAGCTGTGACCTGAATCTCTGCTCCCTCACCGTCATGAAAAACCTCCATGCAGGCCTTGATCTTCTGTCCGACCGTGAGCTCTCCTGCGGAGAAGCTCAATCGACGGACGGCTTTTGTGCTGTCCCAAAAGTTGGCTGCGGTCAGCTTGCGCTCCGCAACATACTGTTTGTGTCTCAGCTTTTCCAATTCTTCGCTCATAGGCAACTTCTCCTTTCTGATAATGGGCAAAACAAAAGCGACCAACTTTTTACGGTTGATCGCCTTTGGCTTGGGCATTATTTAATTGTCTTTTGCTCCATACGGTGCAGATTCTTCAGCTACCATCTGATAGCTTGGCTCGGTTTCGTAAACGACAGGCTTTTCCTGTTCTTCCGCTCTAAATTCGGCAATTCCAAGTCCGAAGTATTTCTCGAAAAAGGCTTTCAGCTTTTCGATAACACCTTGCTTTTTCTTGGCTCTGCCACCACCGCCGAAGCGTGAAACCGGGGGCATGAGCTTGTCGATTTCTGTTCCTGTCGTTTTGAATGCTCCGTCACGGAACGCATTATCAACAAACTTTCTGGTTTCTTCCGACCTCAACTTTTCGCTTGTGATGATCTCGATCAAATCACTCTCTTCCTGTTCCAGAACAAAGCGCCGCCAGTCCGTAGTGACCTGCGTATCCACATTGACATGGCTGATAAATGCTTCGATAAGATCCTTCTTGCTGCGAAGCTGTATGCTTGCATCAACTGCTTTGCGGATGGAAGCAAGGATTTCTTTATCTTCACAGTTGCCGCCGTGATATTTTTCAACCAACATCAATATGTAGTCGATATTGATTTCCACCTGCTTAATCAGTTCAATTTCAAATTCAATATCGTCCGTAATATCCTCTTTTTCAGCATCTTCCTTTCTGCGGTACTTGTCATAGAGGTCAAGATAGATACTCTGATAATCCTGCAAATCTCGTGCGGCAATGCTGTCCATTTCTGTAAACTGGTCAAAGGACGACAGAATATTTCTCATACTGAGAATTGTGCCAAACAGTCTGATAAAGTCCTTCTCTGCCTGTTCTCCGACAATCTGAGTACCAAGAGGGAATTCCGTTTCCAGTTTTTCAAGCAGGTCAACATAGCCCGGATGATATTTCCCGTGGTTATCCTCGTAGCCGTTCCAGTAATCATTGAAGCTCTTGAGCAGAACAATGCCGCTTGCATTCTTATCTCCAAAGAGAGCGATTGCATCATCCGTAGCCTTCTGCAAATCACGGAAGCAGACAATGTTGCCGTAGGTTTTAACGGAATTCAAGATGCGATTGGTTCTGGAATAGGCTTGAATCAGCCCGTGCATTTTGAGATTCTTGTCCACCCACAGGGTATTCAGTGTGGTCGCATCAAAACCCGTGAGGAACATATTTACAACGATCAGCAAATCCACTTCCCGGTTCTTCACTCGCATGGACAAGTCTTTGTAGTAGTTCTGGAACTTGTCCGAGGAAGTATCAAAGTTGGTGTTGAATGCAGCGTTGTAATCCTGAATCGCACTATCAAGGAAATCACGGGAGGTCTGGTCGAGGGTGTCGGTATCAAAGCCTTCCTCTTGCAGAACATCTGCGGGGTCATCCTCATTTGCAGAATAACTGAAAATCGTTGCGATGGTAAACTGACGGTGATTCTCCGCAATCTGCCGCTGAAACTCCTTGTAATACTTCATCGCCATGGGAATGGAGCTAACAGCAAACATGGCATTGAAGCCCGCCATCCGCTTGCCCTTCAAGGAATAGAAGCTGTTGCGTTTGGTTTTCTGGTCAAAATGCTCCAGCGTGTATTTAACGATTTCCCGAATACGCTCTGGCGCACCCATTGCCCGTTCAATGTCGATTGCTGAAACATTCTTGTCCTTGATATTCTCTTTTTCCTTGACCGTATTCACATAGTCAATGCGGAACGGAAGCACATTTCCGTCATTGATGGCATCCACGATGGTATAGGTGTGGAGCTGATCGCCAAAGGTCTGCGGCGTAGTCAGCAGCTCCATGTGCTTGCCTTTTCCTGCATTGGCGGCGAAAATCGGTGTGCCTGTAAAGCCGAACAGATGATACTTCTTGAACGCCTTGATAATTTTGGCGTGCATATCTCCGAACTGGCTGCGGTGGCACTCGTCAAAGATAATAACACAATGCTTGTTGAACACTTCGTGTCCTTTGTTTTTCGTGATAAAGTTGTCCAGCTTCTGGATGGTGGTGATGATGATTTTATACTGGTGGTAGCCGCCTTTTTCCTCCCTGTCCTCAAGCTGCCTTTGCAACACTCTGGTAGAAGCGTTGCTGTTGGCAGAGCCTTTTTCAAAGCGGTCATATTCCTTCATGGTCTGATAGTCCAGGTCTTTTCGATCCACCACAAACAGAACCTTGTCCACATAAGGAAGTGCAGAAGCAAGCTGTGCCGTCTTGAAGGAAGTCAGGGTTTTGCCGCTTCCTGTGGTGTGCCAGATGTATCCTCCGGCATCCAGTGTTCCCATCTTCTTGTAGTTGGTGGATACCTCGATGCGGTTCAAGATGCGCTCGGTCGCTGCAATCTGATAGGGACGCATGACCATCAGAATTTCTTCCGTTGTGAAAACACAATACTTGGTCAGCACATTCAGAATGGTGTGCTTGGCAAGGAAGGTTTTTGTAAAATCAATCAGGTCGGCAATCACCTTATTGTTACCGTCTGCCCAGAAGGAAGTAAACTCAAAGCTGTTGCTGGTTTTCTTCGATTTCTGTTTTGCAGATTCGCCCATTTCCTTGATATGGCTGTTTCGGGTAGTGTTGGAGTAATACTTGGTGTGCGTTCCGTTGGATATAATGAAAATCTGCACATACTCGTACAAGCCGCTCGCCGCCCAGAAGCTGTCTCTCTGGTAGCGCTTGATCTGGTTAAAGGCTTCCCGGATGGCAACGCCCCGGCGCTTCAGCTCCACATGGACAATGGGCAGTCCGTTGACCAGAATCGTCACATCATAGCGTGTATCGTGCTTGCCCTCAGATTCCTCATACTGGTTGATGACCTGTAAGCGGTTGTTGTGAATATTCTTTTTGTCGATGAGCTGAATATTCTTAGAAGTTCCATCATCCCTGCGGAGTACCTTTACATGATCCGTCTGAATGGTGCGGCTCTTTTCAACGATGCCCTCGTTGGCATTGGCAAGAGTCTCCGTGAAGAAACGCTTCCATTCGCTGTCAGTAAAGGCATAGTCATTCAAAAACTCTAACTGCCGTCTGAGGTTGGTGATCAAACTGCTCTCGTCATGGATAATAAGGTACTCATACCCTTGCGTGGTCAGCAGCCGGATGAACTCTTTTTCAAGAGCCGCTTCGCTCTGAAAGCTGTCAGAGCGTGAGCTTTCCGGCGTATATTCAGCGACCACGGTGCTCTCATTGCTTGCGGCAATGATGTTATAAGCGCTCATGCAGCATCCTCCTTGTTTTTTATTTTTGCTGAAAACTCAGCAGTTTATCTCGGTAATATTCGTATTGCTTGGTTCGTGCTTCAATCTCGGCAGGAATACCCGTAGAGATGTCATTGCATAACTGGTGGAAGTTGTCGAGTATATCAGCTATCTGTTTCTGTTTATCAAGATTCGGCAATGGAATTACGATTTCCTTTAATGCCGGAACGCTTGAATGGACAACCTTGCTCTTAACCTTTCCCTTACTTTTCTGCGCTTGTGCTGCTGTTGTGGACAGCACATAGGACAGATAGCGAGGTTCTTGCTTGTGCTTCAAAACTACCGTATCGCCGCCAGCCATACACTTTTCATGTCCAAGATAGGCAATTGATTTTGCTATTTCCTCAATGCTTTCGCCCGTAATAGTGAAAATAATATCGCCGTGTTCAAAATACTTGGGGTTGGCAACAACACCTTCTGTTGTGTGAGAAACGCATTCCGTAAAGCTAATATCATACATGGTGTAGATTTCGCCATAGCGAATGCAAGGAACACCATCGGCGATTACTTCGTCTCGTTTGATACCTGCACCACGATAAATGTCAGTTGTAATATTTCCCAATGTGACATAAGCGACGCCAAAAACATATTGACAAAGCAGAATCAAGCCATTAAGCTCGTCTGTCTGTCTGTCTGTCTGTCTGTCTGTCTGTCTGTCTGTCTGTCTGTCTGTCTGTCTGTCTGTCTGTCAAGATTGTCTTGCCGGTTGCGGCGTATGTCAAGAGGGCATCACGATAGAACTCGTACTGCTTTTGTCTTGCCTCAATCTCGGCAGGCAGACCGATTTTCAGGTCAGAGCAGATGGCATCGAAGTTGTCCAGAACATGGACAAGGCGTTTCTGCACATCCAGAGGAGGGACGGGAATTTGAATTGTTTTCAGTTCCCCAACCGAAGGGACATTTTTAATGGCTCCACCTCTTGCCACATCGTTCAATATTTTGGAAATAGTGTTCTCAAAGAAAAATTGAAGATAGAAAACATCCAGTTCCTTGTGTGGAGTTAATTTCAACAGTGCTTGATTTATTACTCCTTCTGGGGCATCGTCTGGAATAATAAAAGTCTTTCCAATCGTTCCTGAACAACTTACAATCAAATCTCCCGGCTTAACAGCGAACCTTTTAAGTTCCTCAAACTTACTTTCGTCGATGAAATATCTGAAATCCAAATTTCGATAGATTGCGTGCTGCTGTTCATATACAGCATATCCATGTGTTTGAAAGATTTCCTTTTTTAAGGCTCCGCCAAACGGTCCACGCACAAAAGTACAAACTTCACCCAGTTCAACTGTTTTTATCTCGGTTTTAGGTGTAAGCAATTCATCTCTATAATACTCATACTGTTTCTTTCTCGCTGTAAGCTCCGCTGTAAGCTCCGCTGTAAGCTCCGTGAAATTGTCCAGAATACGGACAATTTCACTCTGCACCTCAAGAGGCGGAAGGGGCATCTTCATATCAAGCACATCTTTCATACTTGGGTGCTTTAATCCTGAACCACGATAAAAGCTATCAATCAGATCACATTGACTCATCATCCAGTAATAAAGATATTTATTTGATAAGATGCTTGTATCAGAAGAAGTGGCAATTCTGTTATCTGCAGTAACAAACTTTCCGTTATAGTATTTCATAACCTCAGAAACTTTTCTGGATTTTCCCCAAGGTATTGATACTACTTCGCCTTCACACAGAAAATCGCCAGCTATATCCTCATTCGTCCATCCGGTTTGCTCACCAGTTGAAAGTAAAAATACATCACCATTTTCTTGCTCAAGAGCAAACATATCTTTGGCGAGAAGATATGGATAGGAAATTACTTTCGGCTGTTTCTTTTTATCAACGCTATTAAATTTTTTGTCCCAAATAGTAACTGACCACAGCGGAACAAACTCCACTCCATCCGGGCAGTATTGCTGAATCAGTTCGTCCAGCTTGCTCTGTTTTCTCTCATTGCGCATTGCTACTTGCTCATTGCTCATTCGTCCTCACCCCCCCTTCCCGGTTTCCGTTTCAATCGCTTCCGGCAAACTCGGCGCTGCTTCTTCCAGCAATATCCTGTCGAAGTCGCTTTGATACAGCTGATCCTGCACGATGCGATATTTTTCAAACTCGCTCAGAGCGTGGCTTTTTGCCAGCTCTGCGGAGATTTTTCCGGCATCCTGCAATACATCTCTGTCCCAAACCTTCAAAAAACCATTCAGTCGTGCTTCCCAATCTGCCATTGTCATTGGAATGTGCCGCTCTGCCTGTGCTTCTGCCAGATCCAGATATGCCGAAACAATGCGTCCCAACTGGGAAAGCTCCTTTTCGGTCAAATAGTTTTTCGCTACCACAACGTCATAGGCATGAATTTTACTTTTGGGCGAACCGTCCCATGTGGTAAGCCCCATATGCTCCTTTTCCGCATCCGCTCGGTTATAGATAACCTCGGCTGCCGTTTGCCCATGAACACTGTAATGCAATTTGTTTTGTACCGCTGCAAAAAAGCGTTTTGTAGCCGCTGCAGAAGGGTCGTAGTCCAAAGCTGTGGCATAAATATCGGTAATTTTCTGATAAAATTTTCGTTCTGAAAGACGAATCTCACGGATTTTTTCCAGTTGCTTTTCGAAGTATTCTTTTGTCAGCACCGTTCCGCTGTTTTTCAGACGGTCATCGTCCATAACCCAACCTTGAATGGTGTAATTTTTCACAATCTGGTTTGCCCATTTTCTAAACTGCACCGCTCGCTCGTTATTCACCTTGAAGCCAACCGAAATAATCATTTGCAGATTATAATGATTTACTTCACGGGCAACCTGACGGGAACCTTCCGTTTGAACTATCCGATATTTTCGGATAGTTGCCGATTGCTCCAATTCTGAATCAGAATATATTTTTTTAATATGGTCATTGATGGTTCGTACATCCACATCATACAAAGAAGCCATCATTTTTTGCGTCAGCCAGATATTTTCATCTTCATAACGCATCTCTATGCTTTTTTCGTCTGCGCCTGTGGAGGCAACAAATGTCAGATATTCCGCAGCGGAGGAACGAACAATGCTGATTTCACGCTTGTCCTTCTTCATCATCCCACCTCGATTTCCGCAATAATCTTTGCGATTTCATCTCGAAGAACCTGTTCACGGGCAACGATTTTCTCAATCTCGGCATTAAGCTTTACAATGTCGATTTTCTCTCTGGTGTCCTCGGCTTCCACATAGGTGGAAACGGAGAGATTATAATCATTGTCCGCAATTTCCTCATAGCTTGCCAGATGAGAGAAGTGTGCTTCCTCGGCTCGATTGGCGAAGGTGTCTACGATTCTTTCGATGTTCTCTTGTGTCAGCTTGTTGTTGTTCGTTACCTTGATACACTCAGCGGAAGCATCAATAAAGAGGGTTTTGTTGTCGGCTTTGCCCTTTTTCAGCACCATAATGCAGGTCGCAATAGAAGTTCCAAAGAACAGATTGCTCGGCAGCTGGATAATACAATCAATAAAGTTGTTGTCGATCAGGTATTTTCTGATTTTCTGCTCTGCACCGCCACGGTACATAATGCCGGGGAAGCAGACGATTGCTGCTGTGCCGCCTGTTGCCAGCCACGAAAGGGCGTGCATGATAAAGGCAAGGTCGGCTTTAGACTTCGGTGCGAGAACGCCAGCCGGAGAAAAACGAGGATCGTTAATCAGCAGAGGGTTGTCATCACCAGCCCACTTGATGGAATAGGGCGGATTGGAAACGATCAGCTCAAACGGTTCATCGTCCCAATGCTGCGGTGCGGTCAGTGTGTCCTCGCAGGCAATATCAAACTTATCAAAGCCAACGTCATGCAGGAACATATTGATACGACAAAGGTTGTAAGTAGTGATATTGATTTCCTGTCCATAAAAGCCGTTTCTGACGGCATCTCTGCCCAAAACCTTTTCGGCTTTCAGAAGCAGGGAGCCAGAGCCGCAGGCAGGGTCGTAGACTTTATTGATTTCAGTCTTGCCCACCGTGCCAAGTCTGGTGAGCAATTCGGAAACATCCGCAGGGGTGAAGAACTCGCCACCGGATTTTCCTGCACCAGATGCGTACATGGTCATCAGATATTCATAGGCATCGCCAAAGGCATCAATATCATGATCCTTCACATCACCAAGGTTCATATCAGCCACACCATGCAGAAGTTTTGCAAGGCGTTCATTTCTCTTTGCAACGGTAGAACCGAGCTTATTGCTGTTTACATCAAAATCATCGAACAGTCCGGCGAAGCTGCTTTCAGAAGATGAGCCTTTTGCAGATCTTTCAATATGGTTGAATACACGCTCCAAGGTTTCGTTCAGGTTTTCATCGTTGTCGGCGCTGAGATTGACATTGCAAAACAGCTCGGACGGAAGAATAAAGAAGCCCTTTTCTTCTACCAAGCCGTCACGGGCTTCTTCTGCATCGGTATCGGGCATTTTGGCATAATCAAAATCGGTATTTCCGGCTTCCTGTTCACCGGAATTGATATAATTGGTCAGATTCTCGGAGATATAACGGTAAAACATCGTACCGAGGACATAGTTCTTAAAATCCCAGCCGTCAACGGCACCACGAAGTTCATCAGCGATTGCCCATATCGCACGATGCAGTTCGTCACGCTCTTGTTCTTTCTTTGTATCAACCATGGTTTTCCTTCTCCTTTTCGTTCGGTATAAATTCCAGAATATCGTCAACGCCACAATCGAGGGCATTGCAAATCCGTTCAATGCTCTCTAAGGCTATATAGTTATCACGCTTTAATCGGGTAATGATGTTAGCACTAAAGCCGCCTTTTTCCATCAGCTCAGCATTGGTCATTCCCTTATCAATCATAAGATGGAACAGTTTCTTGTAGCTTACCGCCATAGCTTCGCCCTCCTTTTGCTATATTTCTTATCATGTCACGAATAAGTGAAAAAATCAAATCATCAGCGATAAAATCAAATTGGATTTTCATCCTCGTATTATAGCGTTATACCCATTCTTTCCCCTCGCTGGGGTATCGGGTATGCTGTTAATGATGCTGTGGACTGGTCTTTTGTCCTACCGCATGGGCTGCGCCACAGCTTCTCGCGCAGCGCAGACGGAATGTGCTTCACGATTCAGCTCAGATGATCGCAATATAAAAAGCTGCCGCATCTCGCGCACAGGTGCTTTTCAAACCGTGTGCACGCCGGGATGCGGCAGCTCTATTTCTGTCACAATAAAATCCTTACGCTGCTCTTATCACCTGGACCTCGAATCCATAAAGTGATTGACCAGCAGAACCATTGCGATCAACGCAATTCCTACTCCGTCTGTCATAGTCCCCGGGATCACGAGGCACAGGCCTCCGATCAGCGAAACCAGACGCAGAACAGGATTCACCGGCCCGTTCAGATAGCCGATAAAGCCCGCACCGATTCCCACCAGACCTATCACCGCCGTGACTACCATAGGCAGCGCCTCTGCAAAGCTTCCGCCTATCATGATCATCTTCGGATTCAGCGCAAACATATACGGAATCAGGAAGGCGGCAATGGCGAGCTTCGTCGCATTCACTCCTGTCTTGAAGGCATTCCCCTTTGCAATTGCTGAGCCCGCATAGGCCGCAAGCGCCACCGGCGGGGTGATATCGGCCACAATGCCAAAATAGAAGCAGAACATATGAGAGGCCAGCATGGGAATTCCTGCCTTGATCAGGATCGGCGCCGCAATGGTTGAGGTGATCAGATAGTTCGAGGTCGTGGAAACGCCCATACCAAGTATCAGCGAGGTAAACATGGCGCAGACCAGCGCGAGAAATACATTGTTTCCGACCAGATCGAAGATGCCGGAGCCGATTCTCTGCCCCAGTCCGGTGAGCGTCACCATGCCAATAATAATGCCGGCAGTGGAGCAGGCGGTCGCTACCGAAACCACGTTTCTTGCAGCCTGCGGAAGTGCTGTGAATATCTGCAAAAACGGAACCCGCGTGCCCTTTCTGAGGTAGGGAACAATAATGCAGATCAGGCAGCCAAAGAGTGCCGCTCTTGTGATGGTCAGACCTGAGAGCATGAAGTAGATGATTCCGGCCAGAGGCAGAATGAGGTGCCCCTTGTCGCGAATCAGCGGCCAGAGGCGCGGCAGCTCGCTCCGCGGAGAGCCCTTCAGACCGAGGCGCTTTGCCTCAAGATGTACGCTGATCCAAATGCCGATAAAGTACAGAGCTGCCGGGATAATGGCAATCAGCATGAGCTCGCGGTACGGCACGCCGCAGGCCTCAGAGATGAGGAAGGCTGCCGAGCCCATGACCGGCGGCATGATCTGACCTCCGGTTGAGGCCGCCGCCTCTACCGCACCGGCAAATTCGGGCGAGTAGCCAAGCGACTTCATCAGCGGAATGGTAAAAGAGCCCGTAGAAACCGTATTCGACACGGAGGAGCCTGAGACCGTTCCCTGCAGAGCAGAGGACAGAACCGCCACCTTCGCGGGGCCGCCCGCCGCCCAGCCCGCCAGAGAGTTTGCGAGGTCTATGAAGAACTGACCGATCCCCGTTTTCTCCAAAAAGGCACCAAAGAGGATAAATAAAAAAATATAGGTCGAGCACACGCCGAGCGGGTTGCCTATGACGCCCTCCGTCGTGATGAAGAGATGGGTGATGATGCGCTTTAAGCTGAAGCCGCGGTGCAGGAGAAAGCTTCCCATATACTTCCCTACTATCCCGTAGATGAGGAAGCAGGACGCGATAATCACGATGGGCGGCCCCACCACACGCCAGCAGGCACAGAGCACCAAAAAGATACCCAGCCCCGCCATCACCGTGTCCATCATCGTATATGCACCTGCGCGGAATTGCAGGGCCTTATAATTTAATACAAAGTAAGCGATCACACAGGCAAAGAGCCCTGCCAGCAGACAATCATACCACGGCAGCTTATTCCGATCCGCATTCTTCGTTGCAGGATAGATGAGAAAAGCGAGACAGATCGCAAAGCCCAGATGCGTGTACCGCAGTATCTGCAGCGGCACCTTGTTGGAAATGGAGGCATACAGCTGAAAAAGTGCGAACACAGTCAGAAATATCTGAAGAATCTTCTCCCCCTGTGGCGAAAAAATCTTATATTTTGATTCCCGGTCGATCGCCGAGAGATCCACTTCGACACTCTCCGGCTTCTTCCTTCCTTTAAAAAGCTCCATACTGCTTCTCCTTTTGAACTGAGACCTGAATGAGTAAAAAGGGAGAGCCTTCGCTCTCCCTGACTCAGAAGTCCGAAAGCTTACTTCAGATGCTCCGGAATCTCAATACCCTGCTCTGCATAATACTTCGCAGCGCCCGGATGCAGATCGCCGGGAATACCGCTCATCGCCTCCTCAAGACTCATATAATTGGCCTTCGCATTGATCTCCTGAATCTCAGCGAGATGCTCATAGACAGCCTTTGTCAGCGTATAGATCTCATCCTCGGAGAAGCTGTCCGCACAGACCAGCATGCACTTCACTGCCACAGAGGTGACCTCATGTCCCAGATTGTACTCATCTGTCTTTGTCGTGAAGGAGGAGTAGTAGGGGTATTCCTTCAGGAGTGTCTCCATATGCTCATCATCAATACTTACGAGGTCGATTTTTCCGTTCAGCGAGAGCTCCGTCACATTGGAGTTCGGGTAGCCGGAGCACATGAACATCGCATCGAAGGTGCCATCCTGAATGCCGTTCTTTGCAGTGGACTGATCCGCAAAGGTCTCGTTGATATCGTCATAGCTCATACCGTAAGCGCCCAGTATCTGCCGCGCCGCCACCTCATAACCGGAGCCAACCGCACCGACACAGATATTCTTTCCTGCCATGTCCGCAACATTCTTGATTCCGCTGTCCTTTCTCGTAACAATCTGCACCATTTCCGGATAGCAGGCTGTGATCGCCTTGAAATTGGTGATCGGGCTGCCGTCAAAGAGCTCTATTCCCTGATGCGCATAGCTATATACATCCGACTGAATCATCGCAAACTCATTGTCGCCTGAGCCCAGAAGACGTGCATTCTCTGTGGAACCTCCCGTTGCATTGACCGTGATATTCGCGCCGGTCACGCGATTGATCACCGTACACATGGCATTACCAAACTGATAATAATTGCCCGTCGCAGAGCCGGTACCCATCAGGAAGCTCCCTGAAAATCCGCTCTCACCCGGAGCCGCTACCTCAGAGCCCGCTGCGCCTGCCTCAGTCGCCGCCGTCTCTGCTGCAGTTGTGCTCTGTGTTCCGGAGCCGCCGCACGCCGCCAGTGCCATAGCCATGATAGAAGCTGCTGCCAGTGCCAGTGTCTTTTTCATAATGTCCTCCGCCCTTCATGTTAATCTGTGTGTATACACTTTTTTATTATAGCTGAAGGATACAGCAAAAAGCATCTCTCAGAATGACGGAATCCCGGCTTTAATTATGTACAAATTGCCCAATTTTTTGCGTGATTTTTATAACAGTCCGCACAGACTCACAGCCCACCATAGCGCTTCTGGTTAAAGAGCAGATGATACTGCATTTCTGCCTGTGCCTCTACTGCACGATGCGTCCGGATAGCCTCAAATATCCTGCGGTGAGAGCGCAGAGTCTCCTCATACTCCGCGTGCTCCACGCTCTCCGCAAAGGAACGCACGCCGTCCGCAATCACGGGTATGAGCCGCGCCATCACCTGATTGTGCGTGCACTCCGCCACTGCCGTATGAAAAGCGGAATCCAGCTCTGCATACCACTCCCGGCGCCTCATGCGTGTCTCCAGCTGAAGAAGCACCTCCTCCAGACGCTGTATGTCCTCCTCCTCTGCGTTCTGTGCGGCCAGCGCCGCAATCTGCGGTTCCAGAATAACCCGCGCAGCAAGCAGATCCCGTGTGAGCTTCCGCTGATCTCCTACCATGCCAAAGCCCAGCGGATCGTCGGCAACCCCCTGCTTTTCCGAGACAAAAGTTCCCGCTCCCTGCCGTATCACGACCATATTGCGTGAGACCAGAAAGCGCAGTGCCTCCCGCAGCGTATTCCTCCCCACTGTGAGCTGCTCCATCAGCTCCTGCTCCGTGGGCAGCCGGTCCCCCGGTTCATAGCTCCGGGCACGTATCATCGCAGTCAGCCGCTCCGCTGTGCGCTCCGCCAGTGTCTGCTTCTCCATTCCCGCCTCCTCATTCCAGTATCATTGAGAGCCCGATGCGCTTTTTTGAAATATCCAACTCCACAACCTTTACATCTACGATATCTCCCACGCTCACCACCTCAAGCGGATGCTTCACAAAGCGTTTTTTCGAGAGCCGGGAGATGTGAACCAGCCCATCCTGATGCACGCCGATATCCACAAAGGCGCCAAAATCTATGACATTCCGCACGGTTCCCCTGAGCACCATCCCTGGCCGCAGGTCCTCCATCGAGAGCACGTCGCTCTTTAATATCGGCTTTGGCATCTCGTCTCTCGGATCCCGCCCTGCGCTCTTCAGCTCCTTCAGCACTGCCTCGACCGTGAGTCTTCCCACGCCGCAGGCCGCGGCGCACTCCAAAACCAGACTCTCCGGCACCGACGCTGTGAGTGGCCCTTGGGCCAGCTCCTCCTTTGAAATTCCGAGCCGCGAGAGCAACAGCTCCGCAATTTGATAGCTCTCCGGATGTACGCCCGTGCCATCCAGAGCCTCTTCCCCTCCGCTGATTCTAAGAAAGCCCGCACACTGCTCATAGGCCTTCGGCCCCAGCTTTGCAACCTTCAGAAGCTGCGCTCTGCCTGTAAAGCGCCCATGCTCCTCTCTGTAGCGCACAATATTTCTCGCCGTCGTCCTCGTGATCCCGGACACATACTGAAGGAGCGGCGCAGAGGCTGTGTTCAGATCCACACCGACTGTATTGACACAGTCCTCCACAACTGCGCCGAGCGCCTCTCCCAGTTTTTTCTGATCCATATCATGCTGATACTGTCCCACACCGATAGACTGCGGGTCTATCTTCACCAGCTCTGCGAGCGGGTCCTGCACCCTTCGGGCGATAGAAGCCGCGCTCCGCTGCCCCACATCAAACTCCGGAAATTCCTCCGTGGCCAGTGCGCTCGCCGAATAGACCGAGGCTCCCGCCTCATTTGTAATCACATAGGGAATCTTCCGTCCGTCCGGCTCCCCCGCAAATTCCTTCAGAACTCCCGCAAGGAACTGCTCCGATTCCCGCGAGGCCGTACCATTTCCGACAGAGATCAGTGTGACTCTGTACTTTCGAAACAGCTCCTTCAGCTTTTCCGCCGCTTCCCTCTGCTTTCTCTCGTTCGTCGGCGCAGTTGGAAAGATCAGTGCCGTATCCAGCACCTTTCCCGTGGCATCCACCACCGCAAGCTTACAGCCCGTGCGGAAGGCCGGGTCCCAGCCGAGCACCACCTCTCCCACAATCGGCGGCTGCATGAGCAGCTGGTGCAGATTCTTCCGAAAGACCTGAATGGCGCCGTCCTCCGCCCGCTCCGTAATTCCATTTCGAAGCTCCCGCTCCACCGAGGGCGCAACGAGACGCGCATAGCAGTCCTCCACCGTGCGCGCCAGGATATCCCGAGTCGCAGAGTGACTTCCCCTGATCAGACGACTCTTCAGAAAGTTCAGAATCTCCTCCTCCGGGGCCTCAATTTTCACCCGCAGCAGCTTCTCCTTCTCCCCGCGGTTCATCGCAAGCACGCGGTAACCCGAAGCTCTCGCAAGCGGCTCCTGAAAATGATAATACATCTCGTAGACGGAGCTCTCCTCCGGCTTTTTCCCCTCCGAGCAGAGCTCTCCCCGCTGCTCCGTCACCCTGCGCACATAGCTCCGCACCGCCTGCGCATCGGCGAAGCGCTCCGCCAGAATATCACAGGCCCCCGCAATCGCCTCCTCTGTGCTGTTCACCCCCTTCTCCGCAGAGATATAGGCGTGCGCCTCCTCCTCAAGACTCCGCTCTGTCCGCTGCGCCCATATGATATCCGCAAGTCCCGTGAGCCCGCGCTCTGCCGCTGCCGTAGCTCTCGTGCTCCGCTTTGGGCGATATGGGCGGTAAATGTCGTCAAGCGCAACTGCGGTCTCTGCCGCGAGTATTGCCTCTCTCAGCTTCTCCGTGAGCTTTCCCTGCTCCTCGATGGAAAGCAGTACCTTCTCCCGCCTCTCCTCCAGATTTTTAAGTGCAGAGAGACGCTGCGCCAGCGCACGCAGCTGCTCATCGTTCAGTGCGCCCGTCGCTTCCTTTCTGTATCGCGCGATAAAGGGAATCGTACAGCCCTCATCGATCAGACGCACTGCGGCATTTACCTGCGTGAGCCCGACACCGAGCTCCTCCGCTATTTTTTTATTGATCTCCAAACAAAACCTCCTCTGCACATGCAGTTGTTTTTCTCTCTTCTGCGCTCTCAGCTCTCACCGGACGCACCTTGCCTCACAGCTATTCTAGCGGATGATGCAGAAATAGGGGAGTACTTTTCGCAGGCAGGCAGAAAAAAATAAAAGCACTCTCTCCGGCACTGTTGCTTTCTCTTCCGGAATCCTTTATGCTTTAGGCGTCATCAAATCAGTCACCGTTCTACTATCACAGAGAGACATCAGCTCGAAAGGCGAATTCATGGGCGGAATATTTGCATCGGCACTGAAGGAAGACTGTGTATTTGATCTGTTCTTCGGAACAGACTATCACTCCCACCTCGGCACAAGACGCGCTGGCATGGCAGTATATGGAAAGGACGGCTTTGACCGCGCCATCCACAATATAGAGAACAGCCCCTTTCGCACCAAATTTGAGAACGACGTCAAAAAAATGCAGGGGTATATGGGAATCGGATGTATCTCCGATTATGACCCTCAGCCTCTCATCGTCCGTTCCCATCACGGCACCTACGCCCTCACCACAGTAGGACGCATCAATAACAACAATACTCTGTCGGAGCACATCCTGCGGCGCGGCGGAACCCAGTTTCTCGAAATGAGCGGCGGAAATATCAACGCCACTGAACTCGTCGCCGCACTCATCAACGAAAAAGATAACCTCATTGAGGGCATACGCTACGCACAGGAGATCATCGACGGCTCCCTGACCCTCATGCTGCTCACTCCGCAGGGTATCTATCTGTCCCGCGACAGACTTGGCAGAACACCTCTCGTCATCGGAAAAAAAGAAGAGGGCTTCTGTGCCTCGTTTGAGTCCTTTGCTTATCTGAATCTCGGCTATGAACACTTTCGTGAGCTGGGCCCCGGGGAAATCGCAGTCATGACTCCGGACGGCGTGACCACGCTCTCCGCGCCGGGAAAAAAGATGCGCATCTGCACCTTCCTCTGGGTCTACTACGGCTATCCCTCATCCAGCTATGAGGGCATCTCCGTCGAGGCTATGCGTGTCCGCTGCGGGCAGCTTCTGGCCCGCCGGGATCAGATGAGCTCTGCCGATATCGACAGTGTCGCAGGCGTTCCCGACTCCGGAACCGCACATGCCGTAGGCTATGCCAACGAATCCGGAGTTCCCTTCTCCCGTCCCTTTATCAAGTATACCCCGACCTGGCCGCGCTCCTTCATGCCGACCATGCAGAACAAGCGCGCGCTCATCGCAAAGATGAAGCTCATTCCAGTACACGAGCTCATCGAGGGACGGCGTCTGCTTCTTATTGATGACTCGATTGTCCGGGGCACACAGCTGCGCGAGACGACAGAATTTCTGTATCACAGCGGCGCGAAGGAGGTGCATGTGCGTCCCGCATGTCCTCCGCTGATCTTCGGCTGCAAGTATATCAGCTTTTCGCGCTCCTCCTCGGAGATGGAGCTCATCACCCGCCGCACCATCAAGGAAGTGGAGGGGGAGCAGGTCTCCCGGGAGCTGCTCTACGACTACGCCAATCCAGACTCCGAGCGCTACCACCACATGCTGGAGCTGCTCTGCAGGCAGCTGGGCTTCACCAGCCTCCGCTACAATCGCCTGGACGATATGCTTGCGGCAGTCGGACTGCCGACGGACCAGCTCTGCACCTACTGCTGGAGCGGCAGAGAATAATCT
Source organism: Fusobacterium naviforme (assembly GCA_003014445.1). Classification (GTDB taxonomy): domain Bacteria; phylum Bacillota; class Clostridia; order Lachnospirales; family Lachnospiraceae; genus Moryella; species Moryella indoligenes. The sequence goes on from PYGH01000003.1 coordinate 187,218, forward strand.
CTGGGGCGCTCTGCACTGCAGATATAGAAATGAGCCATAGCGGACGCGCTGAAAACAGCACGGGCTATGGCTCATTTGCGCTCACGAGTAAATATTCTCAAGAGTGAGGGACAGGAGGAATTGGAGGCCGCCTGCGGACTTTTCCTGCCTGAAATGGGAGGAGGCCGGACACCCTGAGGTATCCGGCCAAAGTATATGAAAAAAAGTATTGGCAGCTGCGTTATTCGCTTGCTGTGACTACAATATACCGAAGAATCGTGTTCTTTTCATGTTGCCTGCGTAAATGTTCTTTGAACAGAATATGAATAAACTATGTCTGCCTGAATAGCCTTTGTAACTCCTCCATCTCTAACCACACCTCTTCACTCAAACCGAACCAAACCAGAAACAAAAACTGAAACTAAACCCGATTTGCATAGTCAAATGAATAAAGAAACCAAACTTAAATAATTAAACGAAATTTACCTGCCTTAGACTTCGCCTACAAAACTAAGACTTGTTGCAGTCGTAATCAGAAATTTAAAGTCATCGTTCAGAGTATCTGTGTCAGTCCGGTTCATATCTTCCATCTTAGTAACCAGAGCCTGTAAACGCTCTATATACATGATCCGCCTCCCGTCTGTGAGTCCTCAGTCTATGGCGATGAAGCATTATCCTTCAAAGCATTCCTGACTATAGAAGTGTGTGAACTCCCCATAGCGCAGGCCGCGTCCGTCAAGCTCCAGCTCTCCCAGTTGATTGTCATAGGGATCGGCGCGGAATTCCGGCTCCGGAAAGCCAGTCTCTCCCATGAAGCGTACATTTGCCGCCACACGCCACGGATCTATATTTCCAAAGTAAAAGCGATGCATCGCCTCATCTCCGCGGCGCCATGCCGCTCCGCCATATGAGAGATCTACCGCACGCCACCCATATTGCTCCGTGTAGAAGCGCGTCCAGTCGTGCGCACCGATGAAGCCCGGTTCTGTCTTAAGACCACTCTCCCAGTGTGCGGGGATGCCCGCCGCCTCACAGAGTGAGAGGAAGAGCAGTGCCTGAATGCCACAGTCGCCGACGCGGTCTGAGGCACAGCGCTCCGCCATTCTGTCCAGGCAGAAGTAGGAGGGCATGAAGCTGTAGCGCACCTGCTCCGTAATAAAATCATAGAAGCGCTTTGCCTTGCACAGCGGCTCTGTCACGCCTTCTGTGAGCCGCCCAGCAAGCGTACGGATGTATGCACTTTCCGGGAATGGAAGCGGGTGCACTGTCTCCTCCACAGTTTCAGACCCTACTTCCTCTGCTCTCTCCTGCCCGCTCCTATAGATATCCCCGCTTCCCGCCTGCATAGTCTCAGCAATTCCATATATATCCTGATACTGTTCTGTATGCAGGAGACTGTATTGCAGCGTGAAGTCATGGTTCTCCTGTAAGCTCTCCTCCCAGAAGACAACTCTCTGCTCCGCATCTGCTGCTCCGGCCTGTCCACCTGCACTCAGGGTCTCAAGCTGAATGTCGCTCTGCTCCGCTGTGACGCGCACCAGCGGGAGTGAGGCCCGAAGCACGGCTCCTCCCCGATACAGGCTGTCATTCAGGCGCAGTCCGGCGCGCACACGAAGACGCACAGAGAATTCCCCACTGCACCGCATTTTCTCCGCGCTTTTCTGTAATAGCGACCAGTCACTGCCCGGGATCAGGTGTCCCTGCTTGGCTGCCTCTCCGGCAAAGTAAGGATCCGTCTTGCAGAGGGAGTCAAAAAAGCGGCCGAAATAATGCGGCTCCCCCTCCAGATATCTCCAGAGTATTCGCCCCTCTGCGACCAAGGCATCGAAGCGCTCTTCAGCGAAATCCGGGATATAGCGCCGCATCAGCTTCAGCGCTTCCCCCCGCGTATACGGATATTCCCCCGGCAGACGGCGCAGTATCTCCTGCTCTGCATAAAACCGCTGCTTTTCCTCCGGGGAGCGCTCCGCTGATTCCATGAGATTCCTGAGACAGACCTCCGCCTCTGCAAGATTTCCTCTCTCCTTCAGCCGCTCCACCGCACTCGGAAGCGGTATATACATATACCGAAATATATTTTTGCTCATCTCTTGACACCTCTTCTTATCTAAATTCGCTCCGAACTGCAAAGGACTGCCCGCAATGCGGGCAGCCCGAAGCTGTCATCTCGTCTGCTGGCTCGATGTCACAGCTATCCAGTTTCGTGCAGCATCAACGATTCTCTTCCCGGTGCAGGCAATGCTCCGGTTAAAGCCCGGCTTGTGCCAGCATTACCCTCGTCCTGATCACGGAACTCACAGGAAGAGTCGCAGCAGTGCACCCATGCCAAGCCCCAGGAAGTTTCCGACCGCTGCGCCGAGCACTCCCATCAGTACGCCGATTCCGGCGTAAGAGGCGTCATAGGCAGAGGCCACAATCGGCGCTGAAGCGGAACCGCCGATATTGGCGAGCGATGCCGTGGAGACCATGCAGAGATCCCAGTGAAAAACTTTTGAGAGCAGATACATGAGAATCACATGAATGACCAGGATGAAGAAGCCGTATACCACCCACATCGGTGCTGAGAGGAGATCCACCACGGAAGCGGTGGAAGCAAGCAACGAAACAACTGTATAGAGGTATACATTGGAGAGCTCCTCAACTGCCGGAAGCTTGCCCAGCGGAGTGCCCGCACAGATCAGTCCCAGAATACTGACAAAAACCGTGGTAAGAGTCCCCTTATCAAACATTCCAAGCCCCACTGCGGTGAGCGCAGCATTGCAGTTTTTTCCTACCATCTGGGAGATCGCGGACACCATGAGGGAGAGCCCAATGAGGAATATCCAGTCCGCACTTGTCGCGGTCTTCTTCTCCTTCGCGACCTCTGCATTTGCGCTCTCTGCGATTGCCTGAAGCATGGAGGTATCTGCCTTGACGGCGCTGTTCCAGCGGCCTGCGTACTTCACAGCGAGCAGCAGCAGAGCAATCCACACGGAGTAGCACACGGTATCCAGCGCCAGCGCACAGCTGTAGGCACCTGCATCAACCGGAAGCGCCGCCTGCATGGCCGCCATATTTGCGGAGCCGCCAACCCAGGAGGCATAGAGCGCTGCAACGGCGCCCCAGGTATCACTTCCCAGCATCCCCTTGAAAATCGGATAACCGACAAGAAAGCCCGCGGCCAGCGTCACCGAGCAGCCGAAGAAGATCGCCACCATGCGGCCGCCGAGCTTCGAGAGCTTCTTGAAATCGCAGCGCAGCAGCATGACAAAGATCATGGCATAGAGGATGTTATTCTTCAGCGCAGAATATGCTGTGGAGCACGCCTCTGAATTGTAGAGCCCCATGGTGCAGAAAACCATGTTGAGCACATAGATCCAGACAAGCGGCGGCACCAGATTGAAGATTTTTGCCTTTGTCTTCTTCTCAAGAAACAGCAGCGCTCCAGCCAGAAAAATAAGAAACGCAATGTAGGTGAATCCGTTCGTAATCATAGTCGACCCCCTGCTTCTATTCTCTTATTCTTTTGTTTAATCACAAGCCAGTCCTTAGCTCTTCCCAGACACTCAGTCCAGATAGCGCAGTCCTTCCACACCGCGGATACCCATTCCGGCCTCATCAGAGACCGTGATCTGCTTTTCCTCAAACAGCGCGCCTCCAAGGATCGGATCCTCGCTGCAGAGCACAGGACCATCCAGATCAATACGGGTGAAAATCTGCTTTGCGCAGGCAAGCTCCACCGCCGCGTTCACGGAAATCTTGGCCTCCAGCATGCAGCCGATCATGCATTCTACACCATATATCTCTGCCGCCGAGGCAATCTTCAGCGCATTGTAGATGCCTCCGCACTTCATGAGCTTGATATTGATGAGGTCTGCGGCCCGCTGCTCCAGCACCTTCATCGCGTCGCGTGGCGAGAACACACTCTCATCCGCAAGTACAGGCACATAGCTGTGATCCGTCACATATTTCAGCCCTTCCAGATCGTAGGCCTTGACCGGCTGCTCCACGAATTCAAGCTTCAGCCCCTGCTCCTGCATCTGATTCAGGATGCGCACCGCCTGCTTCGGCTGCCACGCCTGATTTGCATCGATTCGAAGACATATCTCATCGCCCACTGCCTGACGCACTGCTCGCAGACGCTCCACATCCAGCGTCGGGTTCGCACCGACCTTGATCTTCAGGCAGTCATAGCCTCGTTCGATCGCATGAACAGCGTCTCTCGCCATCTCCTCCGGCGCATTCACGCTGATGGTGATATCCGTCACAATGCGGTTTCGCGCACCGCCCAGCAGCTTATAGACAGGAACTCTGTACAGCTGGCCGTACAGATCCCAGAGCGCCATATCTGCCGCGGCCTTTGCACTGCTGTTTCCGACCACACAGCTCTGGATGAGCTGCATTACATCCTCAAAATCATCCACATCCCTGCCGAGCAGGTTGGGAATGATATGCTCCTTCAGCGCCCCGATGATGGCTCCGGTCGTGTGCCCGGTCACAGCTCCCGTCGGTGGGGCCTCGCCGTAGCCTACCGCCCCTGTGTCGGTGTGTACCTCGAGTATGATATCCTCCACGCTCTTCACTGTGCGAAGCGCCGTCTTAAACGGTACCCGCAGCGGCACTGAGATGGCCCCGAGTCGTATTGCTGTGATTTTCATGACTCTCTCCCTCCTTTTTCCTGCTCCGGTATCCACAGACAGCCTGAGTAAATATACGCCGTCCCCTTCCCATGTGCGTGTGAAACCGGAGTCAGTCTCTGTTCAATTGTCTGTATCGCTTTATTTCGCAAGCCGATACATTGCCTCCGCGTAGATCTGCGTATTCTGCACAAGCCGTTCGATCTCCATGTACTCATCCGGCTTGTGCTCCCGGACCACATCCCCCGGAAAGATGGGGCCAAAGGCCACTGTATTCGGAATGCACTTCGCATAGGTCCCGCCGCCTATGCTCTTCGCCTCACCCGGAAGGCCTGTCATCTCCGTATAAACAGAGAGCAATGTCTTCACCGGCTCCTGATCTGCCGCGACATAGAGGCTTGCCTTATGAAGCTGATTCTTCATCGTGAAGCCCACCGTCTCAAACGCCTCGCGAAGCTTCGGCTCACAGTCCTCATAGCACTTCGTCACCGGATAGCGATAATTCAGGCGAAGCGTGAGCGCATGTGCATCTCCCTCCGCGACGCCGAGATTTAAAGTCAGCGCGCCGGACGGCTCATCCGTCATGGCAATACCCAGTGCGGTACCGTCCGTCTCCATCCCGAGCTTCTCCGCGACAAAACGGATTCCCTCCGCGAGCTTTTCTGTGCTGAGCGGAAGCTTTGTCAGAAATATCATCAGCCGTCCGATGGCATTCTCGCCGTCCTGCGGAAACGCTCCGTGTGCACTCAGCCCCTCCGCCGTGATGCGAACGCCTCGCTCTGTGCGCTCTGTGCGAATCTTCTCCGCCTGCATTTTACAGATCTGCTCCGCTGTCTCTGCCGGGCAGCTCAGCTCCGCCACTGTCTGAGCCGGAACGATATTCGGCGCGCCGCCGCTCCTAAGAGACAGAAGCTGCACCGGACCGCTCTGTTCATACGAAAGGACATAGTCCTCGTTAATGATTCCCTTCTCACCATTGATCACCGGGTACTCCGCATCCGGAGTAAAACCGCAGACCGGCAGCTCCCCTCCGTGCGCCCTGTAGTAACTCATATCAGCAGAGCCAGTCTCCTCATTGGTGCCGAAAATCAGGCGTATGCGGCGCTTCAACGGCGCCTTCCCCTCTCTTTCAATATACTCGCGCACTGCCTTCAGGCCATAGAGCGCGGCGGTGCAGGGTCCCTTATCGTCCATGGAACCGCGTCCATAGATTCTTCCATCGGCAATGATGCCGCCGTAGGGCTCGACTGTCCACCCATCTCCCTCCGGCACGACATCGAGATGCGCAAGCACCGCAACCATCTCTTCGCCCTCTCCGTACTCGCAGTAACCGACCTGATTGTCCATATTACAGCTCTTAAATCCCATCCTCTCCGCCGTCTCCAATGCGGCATCAAGGCACTCTCTCACCTTGCGGCCGTAGGGCGCATCTGCCTCTGTCTCTCCTCGCACGCTCGGAATTTGAATCAGCTTCTGAAGGGTCTCCAGCAGTTCATCCTTCTGAAGCTCCGCATACTCCCTTAACTCCATATCCACCTCCATAAAGAAAAGAACCCAGCACATCGCAGCCGCGATTTCACCGGGTTCGCCATCTGATCTGCGCTCCAAAACTGGAATTATTATACAATGCCAATATAAATACGGCAAGTTTTTTATGCGTTTTTACAGATATTTTGTATCATTGTAGCTCTGTCATGTAATAGAAACGCAACAAAGCGACAGCAGAAAACAGCAAACCGCGTCAGTGCTATCTGCTTTTTCAGAAAAAAGAGGATGTCCCTCAAGTCATGGTCTTACATGACTTTTGGGACACCCTCGATTCCATAGCTGAAGCTAATGATTGAAAAGAAAAACACGAGCTCCGCTCAGGCTCTTCGCTGAGGAAGCGCAAAAATATTTGCAGTAATGCGCTTTGCCGGCCCAAGTATAAACCAGAGCATTGCGACCTCAATCGGGAACATGACCGTGATCTTCAGGAGGCGCGCCGTCATCACTGCGACAAGGGCTTTACCGTAAAGCATGGAGAGCCACAGCGGATTCAGAATGAGACTTACAATCACCGTCTGCACAAGATGGGCCGCAACCAGTCTCTTAAGGCTCATCTCCTTGCCGTGAAGTATGCTTCCATAAATAATTCCGGTGACCGCCATGCTAATTGTAAAGCCAGGGAAGAAGGGCCCTGTCGGCTTTGCTAGGTAACCCAGAATATCTGAGAGTGCACCTACGATACCGCCAATCACCGGGCCAAAAAGCATACCTGTGCAGGCAACCGGAAGAAAGGCGAAGCGAAGCTCAATCATCTGGGTAATGGGTACCTTGAAAAACCCAAGAACCGTGGCGAGCGCCAGCATCATTGCTGAGGTGGTGAGAACTCTGACATCTTTTATTTTGTTCATAAAAAATTCCTCCTTGTGCAGTTTTTCCTTTACTACACAGGAGGCACTTATCGTACCAGATATGTAGCAGTGGGATGCAGTCAAAAAACCGCAAGACCCTCCTCAGGATCTTTTCGTCCCGGTGGCAACTCTCCGTCCTCCGGACACTTAACGCTCTTTGACTTACTCTGCTTGTCTTGTTGGTTATAAGCTATCACTCATGAATCCAGCTGTCAAGACCGCACAAAACTTCCTTACAAACACCTGCTAAATTGAACATTTCGCTTTATTTTTTGTTTCTTGAATGTGTTTTTAAATTACAAAGCAAAGTGGAATGATTATTCCATCTAAACGAAAGATTGCTTTTAGAACAAAAAAATAAGAGAAACCCATATCAATCAATGGTTTCTCTTGCTTTTTACAGAGGCGACACCGGGATTCGGACCCGGGATCAGGGTTTTGCAGACCCACGCCTTACCACTTGGCTATGTCGCCTTATTAAATAGAGCTCCTCGTGTTGGACTCGAACCAACGACACCGCGGTTAACAGCCGCGTGCTCTACCGACTGAGCTAACAAGGAATAAAATGCAACGACAGCAATGGCTGTCGAGGCTCATTATAACACAAATATCACACCCTGAAAACCACACACAGAACATTTATCCCAATTCATCCGAAATCTAATCCCTGCTATTGCAGGCTACCTTACATCTTCCGTTTCCTACCTCTACCTACTCGACCTTTTGGTTAAACCCTCGACCGATTAGTGACAGTCAGCTGAACGTATCGCTACGCTTACACCTCTGCCCTATCTACCTCTTAGTCTTAAAGGGGTCTTACTACTCTCGCATGAGATATCCCATCTTGAGGGGGGCTTCACGCTTAGATGCCTTCAGCGTTTATCCCGGCCCGACTTGGCTACCCGGCCGTGGGGTTGCTCCCCAACCGGTACACCAGTGGTCAGTCCATCCCGGTCCTCTCG
>PYGH01000004.1 GCA_003014445.1 Fusobacterium naviforme
TCATACTGATCCGGCGATAGATAATTACAGTGGCTATGAATCCTTACCGTGTTGTAGAACGTCTCTATATATTCGAATACAAGACGGTAAGCACGCTGATAATCAAGAATCACAAAGCGATTGAGCCATTCTCTTTTGATTGGCGCATGGAAGGACTCTATGCATGCGTTATCCCAGGGATATCCCTTTTTGGAGTAACTGTTTATGAAATCAACTGTTGCTTCCTTGAAGGCATCTGAAACGTACTGTGTTCCGCGAACACAGCCATGTTCCGCCATCAGGTGTAAACATTCCATGGTTGATTCTTAGTTTACCTTTGATCACTTTGATTTTTACACGATTAATTCCAAAAACAACCGGAATAACAAAGGTTCTTTGTCCTTTTAAAATAATTTTTTCCATTACTCTTTTTCCCCAAAAAGCTTATCTCTGGTAAAATCCATAAGATAAGCACCAAGCGGAGCTGTAAATAAAATAGCTACAACTGCCACAGATAATACTGTAGTTCCTGCGGATATAATTGCCGGATCATTCAAATGATATCCTAAATCGAGAAGCCCTCCGCCTATTGCAGCTTGAACCGTTGCTTTCGGAAGATACGATATATTAACAAATAATTTTTCTTTCGCATTAAGCCTTGTTCCCGCAATAGCACATCTAACGCCTATACTTCTGAAAACAAGTCCTATCATAATCGTCAGCAATGCAAATCCTAAAACCTTGAGTGCATATTCTATCTGTATAGAAGCACCCACAAGGGTAAATAAAAACATTTCACTGACAACCCAGAGCCGATCGCATTTTTGTTTAAGACGTACTGCCTGTTCTCTTCTCTTACTTAGTATTACGATTCCCATCGCTATCACAGAAAGTAATCCTGAATAGCCGATATATTCAGATGCCACTGTTTCAAGCCAAACAAAAACAAAACATGTGCCAAGAACATATGAAAGCTTTAAAGAATCACGTAAATGGAACCTTTTAAACACATATGAAAATATCAATCCTGCTATTATTCCTACGGCTATTCCGGTAATAATAGATACAGGAATATTTATAAAAGCTTTTGCACTTACGTTACCTCCTCCTTCAACTGACAAGAAAGAAGTATAAAAAACGATCATGACGATATCGTCCATAGAACTTCCGGCTGTTATCATCTGCGGTATACCGTGTTTTGTGCCTATTCCTTCATCGAGCATCTTTGTTGTTCTGGGAACAACAACAGCAGGTGACACTGCACCTAAAACAGCTCCCAATAAAAAAGACTCAACAAATGACAAGCTGAGTAAAAAGTGTCCCGCAATACCAACCGCCGTCATTTCTATGCTGCAAGGCAGCACCGATAAAAGAACAGCTGGTCTTCCAACCTTTTTTAAATCATCAATTTCAAGGGAAAGTCCGGCTTTAAGAAGAATAATGATAAGTGCTATTTTCCTGAGTTCTCCTGATATCTGTGCCAGCTGAGGATTTAACACTCTAGTGTAGCCGATTATAATTCCAAGCACCAGATAACCAAGTAACGCAGGAAGTCGTAAACGATTCAATAGAAATCCCGCAGCACCTCCCACAACAAGGATAAGCGCAAGGCATAAAAAAATATTCATAAAAAAGTCCTCCGATTTTCTGTGCAAAAAAGCTGATAGCCCTGCACGATTATGCAGAAGTCATCAGCTTAATAAGCGGTTTAGGTTAGCCAAGGGAGAACTTCATTCCCGGATTATTAATATATCATATATGGCCAATCTTGTCAAAAACAAGTACTGTGATGCTATCATTTTCATAAAAGCATCTAATCCGCTCACTCAGCGAAAAAAACATCTAATCCACTAACTCAATTCTTGACATCTAATCCACAGCCTAAACTATGTAAAAACATCGAAATCGGCTCCGAACCGGAGCGGTCGATAAGTTCTCATAGAGCAGTCTGCTCAGGCTCTTGCCTCTGACGCCAAATCCCAAGAATGACTTGAAATCAAGGGCTTTCGAGCCTATTTTCCTTCGACCCTTGACATCAATACTACCGTCTCAACTTGCTTATCATTGTCCAAACTTATATTTAGATCCTCATCAATGATAGGTAGCTTAAAAGTAATGGATTTTAGTCATTGTCCATTTGGCTGCTTCTCTTCATAAATTTGAATTTCTGAAATGAGTGCTTCTATTAACTGTCTGCGTTCAACATCGTTCATGACTTTATAAAGTTTGTCAAAATAAATCAAAACCTTATATATATTATCGCCAGTCAGTTTCTCAGCTTCTATAGTTTGTTTCTTTGCTTTTGCATCAATTAACAATGATTCTAATTCTTCAATTTTATTGTACATACGATAAAGTCTATCATCTAAGTCCTGTTTTCTTCGTTTGTAGTGCTTATCATCAACATCTAAATTATCTATTTCCTCAATGAGCTTAAACTTTGTAGAATGACTTTTCCTTATCACTACTTGTATCACAGAACAGATTGCCACATCTGTTTTTTATGTATTCTTATTTATCGCTCGCTTTCTTCTTTCTTATATCCTTGGCTAACCAGTATTCATAAAACCGAAAACTTTCAGCAGCCTAGTGTCAAGAAGTTATTGGAGTTTTTCAGTTGCCCCCCCTAAAGTACACCCCAAAAGTTCTCGGGGAACCCCAAAAACTTATTGGATACCCTAGATATAGTGCAGAAAACCGCTCCTATGCTTTTGCATAAGAGCGGTTATTTTTGTTTTTGAATATACGGTTTGCTTTTGTTTAATAGATCTTATTTTTCTTTTCTATAGATTCTATTTATAACTAGTACACCGCATGCTGCGAATGCAAGTCCAAAAGCATAGAGGATATTCATTCCGTTATCACCAGTGTTTGGTATTCTATTATTTTTTGAGTTCAAACTTGAAGTTCCACGAGGCTGTATTCCATTTTTATCCTTTGATCCTGGTTCACTAGGGTTGACGTTTGGTGTTCTGTTATTTTTTGAGTTCAAACTTGAAGTTCCACGAGACTGTGTCCCATTTTCATCCTTTGATCCTGGTTCACTAGGATTGACGTTTGGTGTTCCGTTATTTTTTGAGTTCAAACTTGAAGTTCCACGAGACTGTGTCCCATTTTTATCCTTTGATCCTGGTTCACTAGGATTGACGTTTGGTGTTCTGTTATTTTTTGAGTTCGAACTTGAAGTTCCACGAGACTGTGTCCCATTTTTATCCTTTGATCCTGGTTCACTAGGATTGACATCAGAAGTGCCTGGTTTTTTATTCTCTTCCCATGCAGCTATGAAAGTATGATCTTCAAGCGCCGTATAGGTATCTCCTGGCCGATACTCTGAACCCTTCCAATACTTGAATTTGAATCCATCCTTTACAGGAGCATTCATAATCGTAATTGTAGTTCCCTTTTTGACTTCTATTGTCCGATTTGCACTGTCATTATTCCAGTTTCCACCATTAGGATCATATATGATTTTAATCATAATATCTTTCCAAATAGCTTTTACGATTGTGTTGTCGTTGACGGTGATTTTGTCGCCGACGGATTTCTTTTTCGTGCCTACCATCCAGCCGTCAAATTTTTTGTTTTCCGGGGCGGTAAAGCCGTTGTCCGGAAGGGTGTATTCACTTCCTTTGGTGACGGATGCCTTTTCCATGCTGCCGCCACCACCGGCGCCATCAAAGGTAATGTCGACTGTATTACCTTTCCATGTAGCCGTAAGGGTTACGTTTCCGGTAATTGTTATTCTTTCTTTGGCTTGTTTTACGCCCTCTTTATCCCCAACTTTCCAGCCGGCAAACACTTTGTCTTTCGGTGCTGTAAAGGTCGGTGTCGGAAGTTCGTATTCACTGCCTTTTGTAACAGTTTTATCTTCCATCGAACCGGATGCGCCTTCTCCAGCCTTGAAGTCTACCTTAAATTCTACCTTAAATTCGATGGGTTTCCAGATGGCATTAATTTCTGTGTCGCCGGTAATCGTAATTTCCGTTTCCGGCTGCTTGAGATTAGTGTCATCGCCAATTTTCCATCCGGAGAATTCTTGATTTTCGTTCGGAGGTGTAAAAGTATTTGCTGCAGGAAGTTTGAAAATTTCGTCTTTCTTCTTGATTTCAACTTTTTCATCTCCGGTGCCGCCATTCGGCTTGACCGTTACTTTAAATGTCTTAGTCGCCGTAGCGGTAAAGACATTGTTGTTAGATGCTGCCACAAAATTCTTGGCATTGTTAGCATCTTGACCCTTCCATACAGGTTCGGTGTACCCTTTGTCAGCCTTTTCGTCGATAAGATCGAAGATAGTTTTTTTCAGAGTCGGATGTATATAAGTTGAGAGGTCGGTGCCCGGTTTTACCTTATATTCTTTATAAAGTACCGGACTATCTTTACCACCCTTAGTGGTCTTTGTAACTTCTCCCGTGTTCGGATCTTTATCCTCAACCTTTATGCCTTCGCCTAGTTTAAATTCAACAACTAGTGCATCGTCAGGTAAATTTTCCTTATTAGATGAGCTAACAAGATCGCTGACGTATAGCATTTGTTTTTCTACAACAATTTCAGAACCATCACTAAATGTTACTTTAACCTTACCCTCAAAGTCGCCGGAGTTTTCAGTCGTCCTTGTCTTTGGTTCACTTGCATCGCTTACTGACGCTTCGTTAAGGTATTCTTTAATTTTATCTTTATCTGTTGCAGAATCTTTTGCCTTGACGCCTTTCTTCCAGTCAACCGTATCTCCGACCCATTTTTTGAGAGCAACCGGGTCAAGGCCGCCAAGGGCTTTAACTTTTTTAGCTATTGTTTCTTCCTCTTCCATAGGTAAAGTTCCCGGATCTGAAGTAAGCGGATCTGTATCGCCTTCTGCAATTCCACCCTTGTCTGTTACTGTAGCCGTTACTTGTGTTCCGCCTTTTACCTTGTCTTTAGAAAGAGTTATAACGCCATTCGTATCAACGGAACCTTCGCCTTCAGTAATTGACCAAGTTCCATCATCAGCTTTTGTTGCTGTAGTTGTTTGATCTTTACCGCCTTTACCTTTATAAGAAACAGCAATAATCTTAGCATCTGTATCTTTTTCATCTGGAGTGATTGTGATGTTTTTCTTATCTTCACTTAAGGCAAAAGTTGGTGCTTCTGGTTTGATATTTTTTAAAAGGTCTTTGGCTTGGATTGTTATTTTTGGTTGAGCTCCATCATTTAACTTGACTGAGCCATCTGCATTTTTTTCTGGAACAAATTTATAATCATTGTTCGGGTCCCAAGTACCCTTTACATCATTACCGCTAAATATCTTAACATTTCCGCCGCCATCAATTTGAATAACTGCCGGAACTCCATCCCAGTCTCCAGTTCCGTTTGGTAATTTAGATTCTCCATTTACTGTATATGCTGTTTTAATGGCGTTAATAAGTTTTCCCTTGTCATCATCAGTTATTTTTCTTGGGTCTTTAACGTTTGTTTTTTCAGGTATTACTGGTTTTACAGTTGTTGTAGAACAAGATACAAATTTATGGGGTTCTTTTACAGAAACGCCAACTATTTGGTCGAGTTCTAAACTTTCTCTTTCTTGTAAAGTATAGGAGAAAGTTCCATCCTTTTGTAAAGTTGCAGCTAGCGGGTTAGATGAGTCTTTGTCAATTATACATCCTTTGTCAGTACAAAAGCCTCCTGATTTCTCCTTTTTAACATTAAGGATTAATTGTACTTTTATGCCGTCAAATGGTCCCTCTCCTTCTAATTTTCCCTTAATTACATTGTCTGCAATTGTAATTCTGCCAAGAATAGCTCCTCTCGAATATTCTGTTACTTGTTTTATTTGTAAATTTGTAGCTTCTACTTTACCTGATGTTGATTCGTCTGTATAGGTTACTTCATAATAAGCATGTGCAATACCGTCAATAGAAAACTTAACTGATTTAATATCGCCGGCTATTTCAGTATTTGCGTCATTAAACATCCTAACAGCTTCTGCTTGTTCGTCTTCATTAACTATGTTAGAACTTGTTTGCTCTATCCAAATTTTGCCTGTCGGCATTGTAAGAGTAACTGTAGATGCCTTAGATGGTTGTGCATTTTCAGTTACCTCCGGTGATTTATCTTCACCTAGTTGCTGGTAGACGGTAACTGTATCGCCTTGTTCAACTTTTTTTCCTTCAGGTAATTTTACTGACCATTTTGTTCCACTTGTAGGTGTAACAGAAAGAGTGGCTTTTACAGTATCATCTTCACCCTTTAATATTACATATACCGTTGCCCTTACTGGCTTGCCGCCAACTCTATCTCTATGCAATTTAGCTCCGGAAATAGTCGTGTCACCGTAAAAGACTTTGTTAATTGTCGGTGCCGGTATAGCCCCCCGCGTAACCGCCTCGTTAACAATCTCCGGTCCGATCTCTAGACCATCGCCCTGTTCATCAATTGTCTTAGGCGTTTCGGCATTAGAATTTGAAGCTTCATTTGTCTTTACCTCAGCCTCTTTTGTTGTATCAGGATTAGGCTGGGTTTCAGCATTAGAATTTGAAGCTTCATTTGCCTTTACCTCAGCATCTTTTGTTGTATCAGGATTAGGCTGGAATGCATTTGCATTTACGACAGGTGCCATCAATGACAGCATAATCATAAATGGAAGCAGCCCAACTGAAATTTTCTTGAAGACATCAACATTCTCCCTGAATAAATTCATTTTTTCCTTCCCCGCATATTTCTTTACATTAACTGCGTTTTAAAAATTTTCTGTTTTATCTTATAACTTCGAATATCATACCACAGCTTCAGGCATTTGTTAACCTTTTTGATATTATGAAAATACCGCAACTCCTCCGTACGTTACGACAGATACCAATATACCGGCAATTATCACTCCAACGGTTATTGCGGGCAGTGCTCTCCTCATCCTTATGTCCAAAACAGTTGCAACCAGTGAGGCAAAGGCTTCAAATCTAGCAATTGAGAGATGCCACTCAAGTTCACTTTCTGCACTTAAGAACATTCTTGATAAACCTGTTCAAGCCTAGGAGATAAAGATGTCTTAGTATCAAATAATTAAGCATTGTGCTCCCACCCTTGCGGGGCTGAAAACAGGGAGTTTAATCCGCGTAAGATTGTCTGATCTCAATGGATTTAATGCGAGCATTCGTGCAATGAGTAAAAAACTTAACAACAAGGGAATTTACATCTTGCCGCTTATCTCCTTTAAGTCCTTTGTTTTGTTGTACATTTTCAGGCCGTCGAGTTTGAGAAAAATTCTCAGCAATTCGAATGTGCTATGCTTGCTTGAAGAGCTGCACTATGATGTTTCTTCAATCGGGGGACTTCTTAGATCGCTAAAATCCAGTCTTAAGTCATATGTTAACAACGATGATTTTCCGCATGAAATTGGCTTTTTCCTCGGATATCCTTCGGAAGATGTGATTTCTTTCTTCGAGAACAAGGGCAAAAATTATCTCTTAAGCGGGCCTTGGAAGGTCTACCATGACGTCTGTTCGGCAAAGTGTTTATTTGATAAACATAAGAAATGCACAAATATTTACTGTAAATGCTCCTTTATCATTAGAAATGAGATAGATAGTTGCCTTATCACCACTAGTTGGAAGTTCCTCTACTACAGAAAATTCGATAGATTTTATATTTCCAATAAGCCCTTTCACTTCTTCAAGATCACCTCCCTCCTTAAAAATTTGCAAAGAAAAAGACGATAGTTTTTTCTTCTATCGCCTTTGGTAACCATTTTTATGAAATTTTTTAGATTGATTTTATTGCTTCATTGATACCTTGTAAAAAAGCTATAACTGTTGCTCCAACCATCGGTATTCCGTATGGACTAACTAAGAATCCAAGAATCAATGCTTCTATTCCGATGGTGACTTCTTTTTGCAGAAAAGATGCAATTGCTCCAAATATGCAAAACATCATCAGCAAATATAGTAGGGCTGTTCCGATACCAAGTAGAAATGTCAGAAATGCTGTGAGGATACTTAACACCAAGCTAATTGGAAACAAGATTATTTTTATTATCCATCTCATCATTTAGTAGTCCTCACTTTCTAAAGCATTCTTTGTATCTCCACACACCATATCAATGCAAACATTCACATCAATATAATTTTTTAAGACTTTTTTTCGTCCTCCCTCTCCGTCTTTTACAAATACATAATGCTTGTAAAACTGCTTAAAATGCAGGATTTTCACGATTTCGCTCTTTGTATCAACGCTATGCACTCCACATGCACCGTCAAAGGAAAATTATCAAAGGGAATGATCTCCCGCGTCTTATAATTTCTGCGCTTGAATTCCTTCAGATCACGCGCAAGCGTCTCAGGATTGCAGGAGACATAGACGATGCGCTCCGGCTTCGCGCGGCAGGCGCTCTCGATAAATTCCACCGTGCTGCCAGTACGGGGCGGATCCATGAGTATCACATCAAGCTTCTTATCGGAGCGGGACAGATCATCCAGAAACGCTCCTGCGTCGTTCGCGTAAAAGCTGATATTCTCTATGCCGTTTCGCCGCGCATTCGCCTCTGCGTCGCGCACCGCCTCCGCATTCAGCTCGACACCGATCACTTCCTTTGCCCGCCTGCTCGCGATGAGCCCTATGGTTCCCACGCCGCAGTACGCGTCAAGCAGCGTCTCTCTGCCGCTCAGTCCCGCGAGCTCTATGGCCTTCTCATAGATCCGCTCTGTCTGTGCGGGATTCACCTGATAGAAGGAACCGGAGGATATGCGAAAACGCAGGCCGCAGAGCACATCCTCTATATACCCTCTGCCATAGAGAAGCTTCTCTCTCTGCCCGAGCACCATGCTGGTCCTCTGCGTGTTGATGCTCTGAATGATTGTCGTAATCTCCGGACATTTCTTTCTGAGCGCCTCCACAAAGTTGCGACTGCCCGGAAGGATCGGAGATGCCGTCACCAGGATTACCATCACCTCAGCAGTTGCGTGTGCCGTGCGCACCATAACGTGACGCAGCAGGCCGAAACCGCTGTCCTCGTCGTAGGCCTTTATGCGAAAGGAGATGCACAGCTCCCGTATCACATGGATGATGCGATCCGCCCGCTCATCCTGTATGAAACAGCGGTCTATATTCACGACGCGGTGAGTGGCGCGCTCATACACGCCGGAGATGAGCTTCCCGTTACGAAACCCAAAGGAAGCCGTCACCTTATTTCTGTAATGCAGTGGCTCCGAGGCACCGACAATGGGGCGTATCTCACCGAAGCCCGCGAGCAGTGCGCGCACGCGCCTCTCCTTCCTTGAAAGCTGCTCGCTGTAAGGCAGCTCGCTGTACTGACAGCCTCCGCATTTCTTCCTGTAGGGGCAGTTCACTTCAGATTTTTCCGTTCTTCTCATGCTTTTTATGCTTATCTTTCTTATCTTTTTTAATTTTTGCTGTCAGCTGTGCGAGCCATGCCCTCTCCTCTTCTCCGAGCAGAGGCGCAAGGGTCTCATAAACCAGCTGCTGGTAGCGATTAAAACGCCTGATATCCGCTTTTTTCATGAGGGAGAGCTCCAGCGGCTCCGGATCAAGCGGCGCCATGGTCAGCGCTTCAAAGGTATAAAAGCCCTCATAGTCCGGGTGCGGAACACAGAGTATCAGATTCTCCGAGCGCACGCCGTGGCTTCCTTCAATGTATATCCCCGGCTCATCGCTCGTCACCATCCCCGGAACAAAGGGGAGGTCTCGCCGCGGATCCGGATGCGGACGGAAGCGCACTGAGACCGGCATCTCATGCACGTTGTTCAGATGGCCCACTCCGTGGCCTGTGCCATGATTGAAATCTCTGCCCCGCGCCCACATCGCCTGCCTGGCGTAGGTATCGAGGTTCATGCCTCGCGTGCCGTAGGGGAACACCGCCCCCATCAGGTTCAGCATACCGATCACCGCGAGGGTATAGTCCTGCCGCTCCTCCTCTGTCGTCTCTCCAACTGCCACTGTTCTCGTGACATCTGTCGTGCCATCAAGGTACTGCGCACCGGAATCAACCAGATAGAGCCCGCGCGGCTCCACTGCCGCAGCGCTCTCCGGCGTCGCACTGTAGTGGCACATAGCAGCATTGGCCCCGTAGGCGGAGATGGTGGGAAAGCTCAGGGATACATAGTCCGGATCCTCCGCTCTCAGCGCATCCAGACGATCCGAGAGCTCTGTCTCTGTCCAGCAGCGCTCCCCTGCCTCCCGGATATGCTTCTTCACCCAGTAGAGAAAACGGGTCAGATACACGCCGTCCCGGATATGGCAGGCCTTCATCCCCTCGATCTCCGTGCTGTTTTTCACAGACTTCAGCACATAGATAGGGCTCAGTCCGTCCAGCAGCTCATTGCTCTGATCCAGCGCCTCCAGCATCGCATAGCTCGCCACGGCACTGTCCATCAGAAGGCGCTCATTTTTCAAGAGGGAGATACTCTTTAAAAAGCGATCATAGCGCTTCACTGTGATCTTCTGACTGTGGAGATAAGCTTCTGCCTCCGGAGTCAGCGCCTCCTTCTGAAGATAGATCGCCGCAGAGTGCGGCTTCACGACGAGATAGGAGAGAAACACCGGATTGCAGGCGATGTCACTGCCGCGCAGGTTTGTGAGCCACGCACTTTCTCCGAGCGCGGAGGTGATAAAGACGGTCGCCCCCTGCTCACGCATCTCCTCCCGGACAAGCTTCAGCTTCTCCGCCGCGCTCTCGCCTGCGTAGCGCTCCGCATGCACCCAGATCGGCTCCTTGCTCCTCGCCGGCCGCTCCTTCCAGACACGTCCCGGAAGATCCCTGTCCGTGCGGAGTGTCGCGCCCCGCTCCTCTGCGATCTGCAGGTAGCGCCTTCCCTGCTTCGCGGATATGAGCTCCGCACAGAAGCCGAGCACCTCGCCCTCCTTCAGCATAT
Organism: Fusobacterium naviforme; assembly: GCA_003014445.1. Classification (GTDB taxonomy): domain Bacteria; phylum Bacillota; class Clostridia; order Lachnospirales; family Lachnospiraceae; genus Moryella; species Moryella indoligenes. The sequence continues at coordinate 10,836 of PYGH01000004.1, forward strand.
TCCGCAGAAAGGCTTCCAGCGTCGGAACCTCCGGCTCCCCCATCTTCATGAGCTTCACACCGCTGCCCTTCAGCTCCTGCTCCGCCTGCACAAAATACCGGCCGTCCGTCCAGAGCCATGCTCCCGCCGCGCTCACTAAAAGGGTACAGGAGTCCCCCGTAAAACCGCTCAGAAAGCGCACACACTCATCGTGCGCGCTGATATATTCACTTCCGTGTGCATCCTGACAGGGCGAGATCCAAAAGCTGATTCCCTGCTTTTTCATCTCTCTTCGCAGCGCCGTTAATGCCTCTCTCATATATTCTCCTCTCTTCAGATATATCAGCTCATCGCCGAAATCAGCGAAAAATGTCTGCACGCGTTCCAGATTCCGTCCTCATCAATCGCATCTGTCACGTAATCCGCCACCTGTTTCAGCTCAGCCTTCGCATTGCCCATTGCAATGCCGACCTCCGCCGCCTGAATGATCTCAAAATCGTTCATCCCGTCGCCGAAGGCATAGCTGTCCCGCATATCAATGCCATAATAGGCACAGAGCCGTCGGAGCCCCGCCGCCTTACTACAGCTTTTCTCTATCACGTCCGCGCCGTAATCCACGGAAAACATCCGGAGCGTGACCTCCGGGAAGTGCCGCTCCATCTCCTCCGCCTCCGCAGCTGAGCCGATAAAGCTCACCGTGCGCACGGGCAGCAGCATGAGCTGCGACGCATCCCGAAACTTTCTGCCGCAGTCGCCGAATCGACGCAGCTCCGCCTCCTCCACCCTCTCCGGATTTACAAAGAAGTCCTCATCGTCAATGGTCGTTCCGAGCCCCACGTGATGCGCCTGTGCATAGTCCATCATGCGGCGCAGAAGACGCTTGTCCATGCAGTGTTCAAAGAGGAGCTTCCCGTCCGCAACAACCTTTGCGCCGTTCTGGTCCACCCGCGCATCCGGCTGCACCAGAGAGAGATATTCCCGGCTGAAGTAGGTGTCCATATCCCTGCCAGTCGCGAGCACCACGATATGGCCGCTCTCCCGGAGTGCCCTGAGCGCCCTGAGCGCACTCTCCGGCACCGCGCGTGTGCCGTGATCAAACAGTGTCTTATCAAAATCAAAGCTTACAATCTTTCTCATGATTTCTCCCAAACTGCCCGCAGCTGTATTCTGTCTGGGACCGCTGCCGCCCTGTACGCGGGTGATGCTGCCGTCCCGCAGATACAATACCCTCAGGCGGAAAGATTTCCCACCTGAGGGTAGCATACCACAGAAGTGCAGACTTCACCCACTTAAATTTTTTCCAGGCTTAGCTCCCGGCATCATCACTTCCTCCCTTTACCGTGAGCACACGCTCCTCACCCGAGGCATCCATCCCAAGCGTCTGAAAGAGATACTGACCGCACTGCGCCCCACACTTCAGCGTGGCAGCCTGCGAGGGAATCCCCTCCGGCTGCACGGCGTAAACCAGAACGCTCTCGTAAGCATTCAGCAAAACGCTGTAAAAGCTGGACTGCGTCTCAAAACTTCCTGCATCCAGCATCGCCACCGCATCGAAGGAGAGCTCTGTGTTGTCTTCCAGAGCAAAGATAAGCAGAGGCGTACCCTCAGGAGCAAACTCCATGTCTCTGCCGTAGACCGTGAGATCCACCTCCTGAAGCGGCATTGCGAGCCAGCGGGTATAGGCATCCGGATTCTCGATCACCACTGCCAGCCCCTCTGCGCTCTCAAGCTCCGCCACCAGTCCGATATCCGTGCTGTCCGGGATCATCATCCAGCTTCTATCATCCTCATTCTGCAGCCAGCAAAGCGGCTCAAACGCAGCAAACGCGAGATGCATCGTACCTGTCGCCTCACTTGTGATCTCCAGTACATAGGCGGGCTCATAATGACCCTCCAAATCCTCCATCATATCCATGCGAAGAGGAGTGATTGTAAACGGAATTCCGTCTGCGTTGCGATTCATCTTATCCAGAGCGAAGTACTGCCGCGCGGCGTCACAGGCAGCCTCCACCTGAAGGGCAGTTACACAGAGCGAAGTGCCAAAGGGCGATTCCGGATTCAGCTGCACCGCCTCCTCCGGGTACTTTGAAATTCTCACCATATGCGGCCAGTAGCCTGCCCCCGCCATGGTCGGTATCTCAGCACAGATCTGAAGCTGTCCATCCTCCTCAAGATGCACACACGGCACCAGCGTCAGTCCGTTATGTTCCATCTTCGTGCCATTCACAAGGGGTCTTCCGTTTTCCGAGTACTCTGTCCACTCCGACATGTTCCAGACATTGCGCCTCATACGGTCCAGATCCTCAGTCCAGCCATAGCTCGGATCTCCGAGACCATCCGGCAGTGTCTGTTCTGAGGCAAAGCCATAGTAGACCATTCTCTCCCACTCGCAGAACATGCAGCGCTCCGCGTAGTCCTGTATCGCCCGATCCACCTCATACTCCCCAAGATCCGCCTGCTTTATGAGCTTCCGCGGTTCGATAAAATGGCCTGATGCCGTGTCAAAGTTCACCGCATAGAGATAGTCCATGGCATAATTGACTGCGTGGCGCCGCACCAGCACAGATAGTATCCCGTCTCTCAGTGTATACTCCGTGCTGCAATGCTCCTGTCCGGAGAGATCTATCCCCTCCTCTCCGACTGCCTCAGCGTACTCCCAGCTGTGCAGCTCCTCTATCTCCTCCTGCACTGCATCCCTGATTGCGCCAAACAGGGCATTTGCCTTTGCGGCCTCCTCTGCATTCAGGGTCTTCTCGTTCAGCTTCGGGAGCACCATGATACCGTCCTCACTCTCTGTGCGCTCCAGCGTGATATACCGCTCTGCCTCTTTCAAAAGAGCAGTCTCGCCCTGCGCAGGAGCTCCGGAGACTTTATGTCCCTCCTCCGCTTTTCCCTTTCCTGCCGGCTTCTGAAGCGGCCGCTGCTTTTTTGTCTCAGCGCCCTGAGCTTTTTCCACTGCTTTTGCGGCCTCTTCTGCAAGACCGACGGCCTTCAGTGATTCAGCCTGCTTCGTTTTCCCTCCGCAGCTGCACAGCGCTGCGCAGAGCAGCAGCGCCCCGAGTCCGGCTGCAAATGAACTTCTGTTACGCATGACATCCTCCCATCCCTCTCTCTAGGTATAGAATTTCTTTTGATGAATGCAGAAAAATGATTTGCTTTTCCTGCGACTTCTGCTATAATAATGCTTGCGTTTCGGGGCGTGGCTCAGTTTGGCTAGAGCGCACGGCTGGGGGCCGTGAGGCCGCAGGTTCAAATCCTGTCGCCCCGATTCCATCAGAGAGTCAGCAGTGCTGACTCTCTTTTTGTGCGCCAGGAATCTTTCAGTTTCCCGGTGAGCAAAACCTCTTCTGCTGTTCAGTCAGAGACCTGCAGTGAATAGTAATCTGTCCAGCAGAGCTCCCCCTCATACAGATTCTCAATACGGATGAGCCGCGCACTCGGATAAAAATACGCCCGCATCAGATTTCCGAAATTATCCGCCTCAAAATAACCATTTCCGGTTTTTATAAACCTAAAGGGCATACGCAGCCACTCCATATGCTCAGGACTGTCTCCCTGAAGCTCCCGCATGATAAGGCTCACCTCATCATCTTTTGCCGAGACAATGTCCACCAGCATACCGTTCGGCGTCGGATCGGAGTCTCCATTCGAAAAAGTCACCCTGGAATGTGCGTATGTCCCCAGCGGCATCTGAGATATTCTCTCTCCCAGCTCTCCCGCAGGCTGAACTGCGCCCGGCGTGATCCCTCTGCGCTGCACGACGCCGTTCTCAACCCACATCCCGTCTCTGTTCAGCATATACCCTTCTTCTGTCACGCAGTCCACCAGAAGATACCCATCCCTGCCGAAGCAGTAGCACTCCGCAAGTCCGTCCCCGTTGCTGTCGATCCAGTACCAGCCGTCTGCGAGCCAGTGCGAATCCCCAAGGTCATACCACCAGCTGTCCCATGCTGCTCCCCTGACCCAGCCCTTTGCATATGCGGGCAATGCTGCCGTGAGTGAGAATACAGCCAGCGCTGCCGTCACCAACAAGCCTCTGCGTATCTTCATCGTCTCTCCTCCTTTTCCATGCAAGCTTCCGATACCCGGCCCGCCATATCCCGTCATGCCGGTATCTTACAGGTAGCTTATCAGCACATGACGGTACAAATCTATGGTACCCGGGATACTTTCGGGAGATTTTTACACAAAAGCAAGGCGGGGACAGCTCCGGATAAGCGCAAAAAGATCCTTACTGTTCAGCTCACAAATCTGTTTCGCTTCTTCCTATATGTGCAGCGGATATAGTGTGTATTATATTTTTGAATCCTCTGTGCTTATATTTTTTCCGTCCTCAGCGCACGAAGTGCCCGCTCTTCCCCCCGTCCTTCTCAAGTAGAAAGCACTCCGAGATCATCATCTCCCGATTCATCGCTTTGCACATATCATAGATTGTGAGCAGCGCAATCTGGACAGCGGTCAGCGCCTCCATCTCAACACCGGTCTTACCGACGCAGGAGGCCTCACAGATCGCAGTCACCGCGTAATCGGCCTCATTCAGGTGAAAATCCAGAGTACAGCCTGTGAGCGGAACAATATGACAGAGCGGAATAAGCTCGCTGGTGCGCTTTGCCCCCATGATGCCCGCAACTCGCGCAACACCGAGCACATCCCCCTTCCTTGCAGTTCCGTCTGCAATCGCCCGAAACACCTCTGCTCCGACATAGATCGTGCCGCAGGCGCGCGCAATGCGGCGGGTGTCGTCCTTCTCCCCGACATTTACCATATGTGCGTCTCCGTGCGCATTAAAATGTGTCAGCTCTCCCATCCTCTTCTCTCCTTCGCAAAAGAGGGCTTCCGCACAGCCTGCCATGCGAGAGCCCTCTGTTATTATTTCTATTATAGTATATAGCTGCGATAAAACTCAACACCTCCGGCTGATCGCTCAGAGCGCCGTAAAGCCGACTCCCTCAAAGATCTCCGCCGCCTCATGCGTCTTAAGAAAGGCCAGAAATTCCTGCGCCGCCTCCGCGTGGGCGCTCTCCTTCAGCACCGCTGCCGGATATATCACCTGGCCGCACATCTCCTTCGTCGCGCTGTCCACCACTGTGAGCCCCGCGGAGTGTGCGTCCGTCGCATAAATCACTCCGCAGTCCACGGCGGCCTCCTTCACCTGCGTCGTGACCTCCTTCACATTGGAGCCATAGGTCAGCACGCCGGAGCTCGCGAGCGCCTCCTCGTCAAGCCCGTAGTAAGCAAAAATTTTCTGCGTGTACTGCCCCACCGGAACGTCGCTGTTTCCCATGCCGAGCAGGATATCTCCGGCCTTCAGCCGCTCTGCGAGCGCGTCAAAGCTCTCCACCGCACTGGGATTGCCCTCCGGAACGGCCAGTGTGACCTTATTCTCCAGAAGATCCACTCTGCTGCCTTCAAGCAGGCTTCCCGCCTCCTCAAGTGCATTCATCTGCTTCTGCGCGGCCGATACGAAGAGGTCGCATTCTGCCCCCTCCTGAATCTGCTTCAGCAGCGTTCCGGAGGAATCATAGGTCGCGACCAGATGCGTATCCGGATGCTTTGCCTCGTAGAGCTGAATGATCTGATCCATGGTCTCTGTCATGGAGGCTGCCGCAAATACATAGAGCTCTGTCTGCACTGCTGCTGTACTCTCTGCTGTGCTCTCTGCAGCACTTTCCTCCGTCTCCGCCTCCGCAGATGCCGCACTGCTCCCGGACTTTCCTGCAGAACCGCAGGAGGCCAAAAGCACCGCACCAAATACCAGAATCCCCGTCAGCAGGCCACTCTTCCAGTCAAAGCTTACATTTTTCATTTTTCTTCCCCCGTTTCGTTTATTTACCGGTACTGGATTTCGTTTTGTTTTTAAATCCATAACGCAATTATACCACACTCTATTTCAAGATCAAATAAAGATATTCAGAACGCTCCGTATTAAAACGCTCTTACACCGATATCAGACAAGACGTATCTTATCCCCGGCTCTGACCTTTCCGTAGCGCAGCACCTTCACAAAGACGCCCTCCCGCGGCATCACACAGTCCCCTGTCTGTGAGCGGATGGCACAGTCGCTGTGGCACTCCTTTCCGATCTGCGTGAGCTCGCAGAGCGCCGTGCCTATCATCAGTCTGCTGCCGACCGGCAGCTGATTGAAGCGCAGCCCCTCCGCAAGTATATTCTCCGCAAAAATGCCCGGCGTGAGCTGTATCTTCACTCTCTCCTGCATAGCCGCAACGCTCTCTGCATTCAGGATACTGACCTGACGATGCCAGTTTCCGGCGTGCGCATCTCCCGGAATGCCAAGCTCCGGCACGAGCTGTATCTCCTCCACCGGCTTCTTGACCGTTCCCTTTCTCTCACTGATGCACACGGCGCGTATGGTGGCTTCCTGTGCCGCGCAATCTGCGGAACCCGCGGAGAGGAGCATCTCCATGCCGTGCCGCAGTGAAGGAAGCACTGCGAGGAGATTCTCCCGGGCAGCCTTCTCGCTCCCCGGAAGATTCACGATCAGTGATCTTCCGCGGATGCCCGCAACCGCTCTGGAGAGGCATGCGCGCGGAGTGAGCTTCATACTCTCCGCGCGCATGAGCTCCGGTATGCCTCTGGTCTCCCTCTCCAGAACAGAGAGCGTCGCCTCCGGGGTGATATCCCGCGGAGAGAAGCCCGTGCCTCCCGTCGTCAGAATAAGACCTGCGTGCAGCACATCCGCCGCATGGAGCAGCTCTCTTACAATCCCGGTGCGTTCATCCGCCGTAATTGCAGTATAAACAAGCTGAAAGCCATCCTGCTGAAGAAGCGCTGCAAGCGCCGGACCGCTCGTATCCGTTCTCTCCCCGCGTGCGCCCTTGTCACTCACCGTGATCACTGCCGCTGTATATTCCATCCGTTTCCTTTCATAGGCTGCGGCGATGTGCCGACATCACCCGTGTCATCTCTTTCCCGGCTTTACCTGAACCTTTTCAAGCCTCCAGATATCCCTCACATACTCCTCTATGGTTCTGTCGGAGGAGAATTTTCCGGCATTCGCCGTGTTCAGCATGCACATCCTCGCCCAGCTCTCCTCATCGCGGTAGGCAGCATCCACCCTGCGCTGGGCCTCCGCATAGGAGCGGAAGTCCTTCAGAATGAAATAGGTATCCGCCCGGTCGGAGCTCTTTGTGTTCAGCAGGGAGTTGTAGATATCCCGGAAGCGCTCCGGGTCGTCCGGGGAGTAGAAGCCGTTGATCAGCTGCATCAGCACGCGGCGTATTTCCTGATCCCCGTTGAAGATCTCCATAGGATTGTAGCCGCCATGATTCTCGTAATGGATCACTTCCTCCGCGGACATTCCGAAGATGAAGGCATTCTCCTCTCCGACCTCTCCCACGATCTCGATATTCGCGCCATCCATGGTTCCGAGCGTCGGTGCGCCGTTCAGCATAAACTTCATATTGCTCGTGCCGGAGGCCTCCTTGCTGGCAGTCGAGATCTGCTCGCTGACATCCGCCGCCGCAAAAATGAGCTCCGCGTTGGAGACACAGTAATCCTCGATAAAGATGACCCTGATCTTCCCGTTGATGGAGTGATCGCGGTTGATTACCTCCGCCACCGCATTGATCAGCTTGATTGTGAGCTTCGCTCTGTGATAGCCCGCCACTGCCTTGGCGCCAAAGATAAAGGTGCGCGGCACCATATCGAGATTCGGATTGTCCTTCAGCTGATTGTAGAGATACATCACGTGGAGTATGTTCATCAGCTGTCTCTTGTACTCATGAAGACGCTTCACCTGCACGTCAAAGATGGAGCGAGGGTCCACATCAATGCCATTGTGCTGCTTGATGTACTTCGCGAGGCGGAGCTTGTTGCGGTATTTGATATTCATAAATTCCTGACGGCACTGCGCATCGTCCACAAAGACCTTCAGACGCTTCAGCTCCGGCAGATCGACGACCCACTCATCCCCGATTTTCTTTGTAATCCACTCTGAGAGCAGCGGATTGCCGTGCAGCAGGAAGCGGCGCTGGGTGATCCCGTTTGTCTTGTTGTTGAACTTCTCCGGAAACAGCTCGTAGAAATCCTTCAGCGTCTGCTTCTTCAGAATCTCCGTGTGAATCTTTGCGACGCCGTTGATGGAGAAGGCTGCGCAGCAGGCCATGTAGGCCATGCGCACTTGTCCGTCATAGACTATCGCCATGCGGTTGATCTTCTCCTGATCGCCGGGGAACTTCGCCTGAATGTCAAGGATGAAGCGGCGGTTGATCTCCTCAACGATCTGATAGATGCGCGGGAGCAGCCTTGAGAAGAGCTCGATCGGCCACTTCTCAAGCGCCTCGGTCATAATGGTGTGATTCGTGTAGGCGCAGCAATGCGTGGTGATATCCCACGCCTCCTCCCAGCCGAGACGCTCCTCATCGAGCAGTATGCGCATAAGCTCGGGAACTGCGACAGTCGGGTGTGTATCGTTCATCTGAAACACGGTATACTTCGGAAGCTCATGAATATCATCGTGATTCTGCTTAAATTTCCGTATCGCCGTCTGGATGCTCGCAGAGATGAAGAAATACTGCTGCTTTAAGCGCAGCTCCTTTCCGGAGTAGTGGTTGTCGTTCGGGTAGAGCACCTCGCTGATGGTCCGCGCGAGGTTCTGCTCCTCCACCGCCCTCTGATAATCTCCCTTGTCGAAGGAATCGAGACGGAAGCTTGTCATCGCCTCCGCATCCCAGATGCGCAGCGTATTGACCATATTGTTGCCATAGCCGACCACCGGAAGATCATATGGAATGGCCAGCACGGACTGATAGCCCTCCTGATAGAAGCGGGGCTGTCCCTCCTCTATGCGCGTCGTGACGTAACCGCCGAATTTCACCTCGCAGGCATACTCCTCCCGCTTGATCTCAAAGGGATAGCCGTACTTCAGCCATTCATCCGGGATCTCCACCTGATAGCCGTTCTCAATCTTCTGACGGAACATGCCATAGTGATAGCGGATGCCGCAGCCATAGGCCGGATAACCCAGCGTCGAGAGTGAGTCGAGAAAGCAGGCGGCAAGCCTTCCCAGACCGCCGTTTCCAAGCGCCGGATCTCTCTCCTCATCCTCGATGGAGACCAGGTCGAAGCCCAGCTCCGAAAGCGCCTCCTGCACCTCCTTCTCCTCAGCGAGCGCCTGTATCGTGTTGCCAAGCGCGCGCCCCACCAGGAACTCCATGGAGAGATAGTAGAGCTTTTTGGCCTGCGTCTCCTCAAAGACCTTCTGTGTCTCAATCCAGTTATTAATCACTGTATCCTTCACGGAATATGCCACCGCCTGATATACCATCTGCGGCGTCGCCTCCGAGATATCCTTGCGGTAGAGCAGCCGGAGATTGCTCCGGATCTGCTCCTTCAGTGTTTCCTTATCAATCGTCTTTTTTCCTGCCAAATCAAACCTCCGTTTCAATACCGTACTGCGTGAATTCCAGCTGAACTATTTCAGCCGAACCGCTTCACTGCAAGCGTCACTGTCTCGCCGTTCAGATTCCACTGCTTCTCATAGCCCTCTGTCGCGCCATAAACCAGTGCGTCAGCGAGAACATTTTTCTGAATCAGAGCCTCATTTCCGCGCATGATCGCCGCAATCTTCTCATTTCCATTCTCATAGAGGGTGATGTGATCAGTCACCTCAAAGCCGGCTTCCTTTCGCATGGTCTGCACCTTGCTGATGAGCTCCCTGACATAGCCCTCCTCGATGAGCGCCTCGGAGAGCTGCGTGTCCAGAACGACTGTGACGGTGTTATCTGCCTCGGTCACATAGCGCTCGGACTTTCCGGAGTCAATGAGCAGATCTGCCTCCGTGAGCTCCACCGCCGTGCCGTCAAAGTCAAAGTGCAGCGCCCCCTGCTCCTTCAGCTCCTGCATGGCCCTCTGACCGTCCAGCTCAGAGAGCGCGTTGCGGATCTTTCCGAGCAGCTTTCCGTACTTCGGCCCCACTGTCTTAAGCTGCGGCTTGAAGGTATAGCTGATGAAGCGGTCGGCATCCTCCGTGAACTCCACCCGCTTTACATTCAGCTCCTCCTCAATGATCTCCGTGTAGAACGCATTGAGACTCTCCGGCGCCTTCACATACATGGAGGCGAGCGGCTGACGGTTCTTTAAGCCGGAGGCATTTCTCGCGGCACGGCCCATCACGACAATCTTCAGTGCCTCGTCCATGCACTTCTCGAGCGCAGCATCAATCCATGCCTCATTGACCTCCGGATAGTCGCAGAGATGAATGCTCTCCGGGGCGGTGGAATCGACCGTGCGCACCAGATTCTGATAGATCTGCTCCGTCATGAACGGAATCATGGGAGCGGCCGCCTTGCAGAGGGTGATGATCGCTGTGTAGAGGGTCATGTAGGCGTTGATCTTGTCCTGCTCCATGCCCTTTGCCCAGAAGCGGTCGCGGCAGCGGCGCACATACCAGTTGGACATATCATCCACAAAGCTCTGCAGCACCGCGGCTGCCTCCGGAATTCTGTACTGTGCCAGATTCTCATCCGCCTTCCTCACCATGCTGTTCATCTTGGAGAGCAGCCAGCGATCCATAACCGGCAGTTTTTCATAGTCCAGACTGTACTTCGTCGGATCAAAGCTGTCGATATCCGCATAGAGCGTGTAGAAGGCATAGGTGTTCCAGAGCGTTCCCATGAACTTTCTCTGTCCCTCCTTCACCGCCTCGCCCGAGAAGCGCTTCGGGAGCCACGGCGCACTGGCCGTATAGAAGTACCAGCGGATTGCATCTGCGCCGTAGGTGCGCATTGCATCCATGGGATCGACAGCATTCCCCTTGGACTTTGACATCTTATTGCCGTTCTCATCGAGCACCAGTCCCATGACGATAACATTTTTGAAAGCGGGGCTGTTGAAGAGCAGCGTCGCCTCCGCGTGCAGGGAGTAGAACCACCCTCTCGTCTGATCCACCGCCTCGGAGATAAAGGAGGCCGGGAACTGCTGCTCAAAGAGCTCCTTGTTCTCAAAGGGATAGTGGAGCTCTGCGTAGGGGCAGGCACCGGAGTCAAACCAGCAGTCGATCACTTCCGGAACGCGGTGCATTTCACCGCCGCAGTCCGAGCATTTGATGGTGTAGCGATCCACATAGGGGCGATGCAGCTCTGTCTTCAGGGCCTCCGGATTGCCGGAGAGCTCCGCGAGCTCCTTCTTCGAGCCGACAGAGAGCTGCTTTCCGCAGTCCGGGCACTCCCAGATATTTAAGGGTGTTCCCCAGTAGCGATTTCTGGAAATGGCCCAGTCCTGAATATTCTCAAGCCAGTTTCCAAAGCGCCCCTCTCCCATATTCTGCGGAATCCAGTTGATCATCCTGTTGTTGCGAACCAGATCATCACGCACAGCGGTCATCTTCACAAACCAGGACTCCCGCGCATAGTAGATGAGCGGCGTATCACAGCGCCAGCAGTGCGGATAGTCATGCTCCATCTTCGGCGCTGCGAAAAGTATGCCCCTCTCCTCAAGATCCTGAAGCACGGCCGGATCGGCGCTCACCGCACCCTCCTTCAGCTCCTTCTCTGTCGGCTTGCAGCGCATTCCGGCGAACTTTCCACTCTCCGGGCGCATCCTTCCGTGATCATCCACCATCTGGACAAAGGGCGCGTCATACCCTCTCGCGACGCGGGCATCATCCTCACCGAAGGCAGGCGCTATATGGACAATACCGGTACCGTCCGTCATGGTGACATAGTCATCGCAGTACACGAAAAAGCACTTCTTGTGCTGCTTCGCCGCTGCATCTGCCGCGCACTGATAGAGCGGCTCATACTCCTTGTATTCCAGCTCGCGCCCCTTATACTCCTTAAGAATCTCATAGGCCGGCTGCTCCTCTGTCTTCAGCCCGCCGAGCACCGGCTCAAGCAGAGCCTTTGCGAGATAATAAGTATAGCCGTCTGCCGCCTTTACCTTCACATAATCCTCTCCCGGATTCACGCAGAGCGCAATGTTGGAGGGCAGGGTCCAGGGTGTTGTGGTCCAGGCGAGAAACCAGGCATCCTCATTCTTCACTTTAAAGCGGACGATCGCGGAGCGCTCCTTCAGCGTCTTATAGCCCTGGGCAACCTCATGCGAGGAGAGCGGCGTCCCGCAGCTCGGGCAGTAGGGCACTACCTTAAAGCCCTTGTAGAGCAGTCCCTTGTTCCAGATCTGCTGAAGCGCCCACCACTCGGACTCGATATAATCATCATAGTAGGTGACATAGGGATTCTCCATGTCCGCCCAGAAACCGACCTTTCCGGAGAACTCCTCCCACATGCCCTTGTATTTCCAGACAGATTCCTTGCACTTGTCAATAAAGGGCTCGACACCGTACGCCTCGATGCCCTCCTTGCCCTCGATGCCGATCTCCTTCTCCACCTCCAGCTCGACGGGCAGACCATGCGTGTCCCAGCCGGCCTTTCTCGGAACAAGCTGCCCCTTCATCGCATGATAGCGCGGAATCATATCCTTGATCACGCGGGTCTCGACATGGCCGATGTGAGGCTTGCCGTTTGCGGTCGGCGGACCGTCATAGAACATATAGGTAGGACAGCCCTCGCGCTGCTCCACAGATTTTTCAAAAATTCTGTTCTCCTCCCAGAATTTCTCAACCTCACCTTCTCTGGTGACAAAATTCAGGTCTGTAGGAACCTTCTTGTACATGGCTTCTCTCCTTTGCTGTTTTGCGGCCGTACATAATAAAGTAAAAGAGGCTTCCGTCCCTCAGGACGAAAGCCTCAAAGCCTCGCTGTACCACCTGCATACTGACATATGTGTTCCCTGTAACGCGGGAAGGACGGCAGCTCTTACTCCGGCCATGCGCATATCTCCGCACTTCCTGTTCTGAGCTGCGGCTCAGAAGTGATTTTCAGAGGCCTCTACTCGCGCCGGGCTTCCACCATCCCCGGCTCTCTCCCGCTTTCAAAGCAACCTACTCTCTTCGTCATCGCCCCGTATTAAGACAGCGCCACAGCCCAGAGCTGTTTCCTCCGAGAACACAGCCTGAATCTCTGGCATTTCCTCATTATAGAGGAAGGAAAACGCGATGTCAACGGTCTGCCTTTCCCGTGCAAAAATCTGTCTTTTCTTTATTATTTATGCTATAGTGTCGTAGACAGTGCTGCGCTAAGGCTTTGCCTCCGCTTTTCTCTGTCATAAATCAGACCATAATGGCATCACCCAATAGGAAAGGAGAAACATCCCTATGATGAAACTCGTACTTGTGAGGCACGGAGAGAGTGAATGGAACAAGCTGAATCTCTTTACCGGCTGGATGGATGTAGACTTAAGCGAAAAGGGCCATGAGGAGGCCAGAGCTGCCGGGCAGCTCCTGAAGGCAGAGGGCTATGATTTCGACATCTGCTTTACTTCTTATTTAAAGAGAGCCATTCACACGCTGAATCATATTCTTGATGAGATGGACCGCGCATGGCTCCCGGTTGTAAAGAGCTGGAAGCTGAACGAGCGCCACTACGGCGCGCTGCAGGGCCTCAATAAATCCGAGACCGCAGAGAAGTACGGCGAGGATCAGGTCAAGATATGGAGACGCTCCTTTGCAATCAAGCCGCCGGTGCTGGATCCCGCGGACGAACGCAGTGCAAAGAAATGCCCGGCCTACAGAGATGTGGACAGCGCCCTTCTTCCTGACAACGAGAGCCTGGAGACCACCATCGCGCGCGCAGTGCCCTACTTCAACGAGGTCATCCGGCCTGAGATGCAGGCGGGAAAGCGCGTCATCATCGCCGCTCACGGCAACTCTCTGCGCGCACTGGTGAAGTACTTCGATAACGTCTCCGAGGAGGAGATCATCGGCATCAATATTCCCACCGGTACTCCACTTGTCTATGAATTTGATGACAATTTCAACGCGATTCGCCACTACTACCTCGGCGATCAGGAAGCGCTGAAGGCAAAAATGGAAGCTGTCGCAAACCAGGGAAAAAAGAAAGCATAAAAAGCACAAATTGAAAAGGACAAGGTGATGAGAAATCTTACACTGCTTACAGACCTGTATGAGCTCACAATGATGCAGGGTTACTTCAAGAACTCTGAGGTCAATGAAACCGTTATTTTTGATGCCTTCTACCGCAACAATCCCGAAGGGAACGGTTACTCTATCTGTGCGGGTCTGGATCAGGTGATTGATTACATCAAAAATCTGCACTTTGAAGAGGAGGATATCTCCTATCTCGCAGGTCTCGGCATCTTTGAGGCGGATTTCCTCGACTATTTAAAGGACTTCCGCTTTACCGGAGATATCTACGCCATTCCGGAGGGCAGCGTGATCTTTCCGCGAGAGCCGCTGATCAAGGTTGTTGCCCCCATCATGCAGGCACAGCTCATCGAAACTGCGGTGCTGAACATTCTGAATCATCAGTGTCTCATCGCCACCAAGGCGGCGCGCATCGTGCGGGCAGCCAAGGGCGACGGCGTCATGGAGTTCGGCTGCCGCAGGGCACAGGGACCAGACGCGGGCATCTACGGGGCGCGGGCTGCCATGATTGCGGGCTGCGTCGGCACCTCAAATGTGCTCTGCGGAAAGATGTTTGACGTCCCCGTCAGCGGAACGCACGCGCACTCCTGGATCATGAGCTTCCCGGATGAGCTGACCGCCTTCCGCGCCTACGCAAAGCTCTATCCTGACGCCTGCATTCTCCTGATCGACACCTACGACACGCTGGACAGCGGACTGGTAAATGCAATTACCGTATTCAAGGAGATGCGTGAGGCCGGTGCGCTGTCGAAGCGCTACGGCATACGCATGGACAGCGGCGACCTCGCGTACCTCTCCAAGAAGGTAAAGGCTGCACTCGATGCGGAGGGCTTTACGGACGCAATCATCTCCGCCTCCAATGACCTGGATGAAGGGCTGATCGAATCTCTGAAATCGCAGGGCGCGACCATCAATTCCTGGGGAGTCGGCACCAATCTCATCACCAGCAAGGACTGCCCCGCCTTCGGCGGTGTCTATAAGCTCGCCGCCATTCAGGACAGGAAGAGCGGCCGGTTTATACCGAAGATCAAGATCTCCGAGAATGCGGAGAAGATCACAAACCCCGGGGACAAGACCATATACCGCATCTACGACAGTCAGGGAATGATCGTCGCCGATCTCATCGCACTGATCGACGAAACGTTTGATTCGTCCGAGCCCCTGATGCTCTTTGATCCGATCGAGACCTGGAAAAAGACTCTGCTGAAGGGCGGCAGCTACAGCATGAAGGAGATACTGGTGCCGATATTCAAAAACGGGGAGTGCATCTACCAATCCCCAAAGGTCATGGAAATTCAGAAATTCTGCAGGGCAGAGCTGGAGACCCTCTGGGAGGAGTCAAAGCGCTTTGAGTATCCGCATCAGACCTATGTGGATCTCTCAAAGAAGCTCTGGAATCTGAAAAATGATCTTCTGGAGCAGTACCAGTTCGGCCTACAATCATAATCCGAGGTACAAATATACCATGATTCAGGATATTGCTCCTAAAAAATACCATGTAGAATACAGAACGGATCGAAAGCCTGCAGAGAGCTCATCGCTGATGATATGCGGAAACGAGGGCATACTGGTGAAAAAAGAGGGAGAGGCCGAACGGCTTCCCCGCTTTTCCGACTTCACCGCGGCCGGAGCTGATTTTTCTGCGCTCACGATACAGGCGCGCTACCTCTTTGCAATCGACGAACAGCTCTACTTTCTGCTTCCCCGCTCTACGATCCCCGGAGGTCTGCTCTCTGAGGGCTATCGCTTTATGTCCGCTGCGGAGCTCCGGAGCTTCTCTCCACAGCACGAGGCCTTCGCCGCCATCACGGCGACGCAGTTCTGGCGCTTTTATGACAGCCGAAAGTACTGCGGGCGCTGCGGCTCTCCCATGGTTCATTCGGAGCTGGAGCGCGCCATGGTCTGCAAGCACTGCGGACTCATCGAATATCCGAAGATCTCTCCCGCCATCATCGTCGCGGTGACCAACGGGGACAAGCTTCTGCTCACACGCTATACGAGAAACGCCAGCGACTACCGCCGAAAGGCACTGGTCGCCGGCTTTGTTGAGGTCGGAGAGACCCCGGAGGACACGGTACACCGGGAGGTTCTTGAGGAGACCGGGCTCCATGTCAAAAACATCCGTCCCTTCCGGACGCAGCCCTGGTCCTTCAGCGACTCGCTGATGATCGGCTTCACCGCGGAGCTGGACGGCTCCGACCACATCACCCTTCAGGAGGACGAGCTCTGCGAGGCCGCCTTCTACTCCCGCGAGGACGTACCGGACAATCCGAATATGACCAGCGTTGCAAACGAGCTGATGCAGGCATTTAAACGGGGCGAGTTCTGAACTCGCCCCCGCTTTCTGTAGTACACACTTCGACCGTTATTACGCTAAATCTAAAACTCTGTAAAAACACATAGTCTTATATTACATCAAAAGCAAGCAACATATTATTCATCCCTGTTCTCAGTTGTCGAAGCTTCGGTGGTAGTGGCTTCCAACGGATTGTCTGTTGCATCAGTGTAAATCCACTTTATTGTATATTCTTTACCGACAGCATTTCCGATGTTGGTTATGTAATCTTCCAACAAATCTTGTGCTTGTTGTTGCGCACTCGCTAACAATGCTGTATCACTGGCGGCATTTTCTTGAAGTTTGCTTTGTGCTTCATCAAATGCCTTAACTTCATCTGAAGCATCAACATCGGCAGAGTTTTTAGCTACAATAAACGAATCTTCTGTCAGCGAGGCTGAATCTACTTTACAGCCAAGAACCTTTGCGGCTGGAAGTGTTATACTAACCTGTGTATCATTAACTTCTATGTTTACTGATGTTATATCTACACCAAGCTTTACAACTCCGCTATACTCAATCCAAAATTGCTTATCTTTTTTCCACCATAACACTCCTGAAGCATCTTCTTCGTAATATTTGGCAACATTATGATAGTAGCACTCCATAACAGCCAGTTCGCAAATGGCTTTCATTTGCGAAACTTCTGGCTCCATATTCAAAGTTTCTTTTTCAGCAGGAGAAGCACAAGATACACACATTGCCGAAATTATTACAGTTAAAAATACACTCAAAAATCTTTTCATTATTACAGCGCCTCCTTACTCTATCACAAGCGTGTATTCAGCATCTAACTGCTCTATGATTGGTTTTGTCAATGCTGTCAAGACATTGATGGCATTTTGCTTCGCCAGTTCATAGATAGCACTTTGTTGCTCACTTTCGTTCTTAACATCTGCTTCGCACACCTTAAATGCTTGTTGACTAACGGTTGATGTATTGGCTTTTTCATTGTAGAATATGAAATCCAGCGAAGATATATCAACATTCACTTCGGTAATATACACTTCGGGAATTGATATGTAGATTTCTTTTGCCTCATCATCAATTTCTACAACAATTTTTTCAAAATCGATACCTGCGTCAACCCTTGCTTCGTAAGAAACATAGTAATCAGTTTCTTCGGGATTTTTCTCGTTCATCACTTGTGCGATGCCATTGTAAACAGCCGTAAATGTGGATAGCTCACTAACATTGATAATCTTTTCCAATGTGGATACAGTAATTACTTCAACCTTATCTGATGGTTCTTTTTTAACTTGTTGAACTATGAATACAGCGACTATAAGTAGTATTACGCTCGCAATAACCACAATAATCATAGGCAACGAAAGTTTCTTTTTCGCATCTGTTTTTTTCATACGCTTCTTCTCCTTTGTTGGGGTTGACCCATTTCTTACAATAGGCATTGTAAATTTTGCGAATTTGTATTGCACACATATATTTTTCTTTTACATAAATAAAAAGTGCGCCTACCGAAGCAGACGCACAAAAACGCAAACCCCGATAGTCGCCAAACGAACTGAGATAGCAAGAGCCTTGCTTATACACAGCGGAATTTGCATTTTTATCAAATTCATTGTGTGTATAAGCGCAAAAGGGTATACTACCCCCCATAGGCTCATTTTTTATCTATTCAGTTAGTTTGGCACAAATATTTTACCACATCTCCTGCCCTGTCTTATGCTGCATCTCTCCTCTCTTACTTCTCCACGCCCTCCGCGATGCTTCCGTCGCGGTAGGCATCCAGAAGCTCGTTCAGGTCCTCGATCTGCTGCGCGATATTCTTTCCGATATCTGTATCCCCGACCATGACCCGGTAAGGCTCGATCTCAAACTGATTTGCGCGGGACTCGATGTCCGCATTCTCGCTCAGCACCTTCTCCACACTCTCAAACGGCGCGTGCGCCTTGATCCGCATGCCGTGTGAATTGTAGATCAGCGTGTAGCCTGCGATACCCGTGGTCTTGTGATAGGCCTTGGAGAACCCCCCGTCGATCACGATGAGCTTGCCCTCCGCCTTGATGGGATTCTCTCCCGAGGAGGCATGTACCGGCGTGTGCCCGTTGATGATGTGGGAGAGATCCGACTTCAGTCCGAAATCCCTGAGTATCATGCGGCTGGTATTCTCGGAATCCAAATAGTCGTAGTAGGGATCCTGCGGCTCCTTCCACGCTGCCTTGTCGTCAATATAGCTGCGTTCAAAGGTCTTCACCACGCGCCCGCACATCGGCGACTTCGGCCCGCCCCAGAGGTACCACATGAAATCAAGATGCTTTTGCTCCCCTGTGTGGTAAGCCTGACGCGCCACTCGCTCGCAGCAGTCAAAATAAGCCTTTCCCCGGTAGTACTGACCGAAGAAATTCATCTCATCCATCTGGCCCTCCTCATTCAGCGGCACACAGCCATGAAAGAGAAGGTTGTCATTCATCTTCAGATAAATGCTTCCCACCGAGTAGAGAAACTCTATGTGGCGCTTTAAACGCGGACTGCTCATGAAGGCCGTGTGAAAATCATTCACAACCTCCTGCTCCTCCTCGCTCAGCTGATAGGGGTGCTCCCAGTCAACTGTGGGGAATTCCAGCGTATTCATCGCATAGCAGTACGCCCCGAGGGTGATGCTCTGATGCTCGCGGTCTATTTTGTCCAGCAAAAGCCTGTCATTCATCTCATACTCCGGGTGCCGCAGTATGACCTGTCCCTCAAGCTTCATGAGTATCACATTGATGGCCTTCACCATCGCCTTCTTAGAGCTTCCCTCATAATATTTTTCCGCGAAGTTCTGAAGCCCACGGAGCGGTATTCCGTAGCCGCTCTCCAGCACGCGTATGTTGTCATAGCGCACATTGTTTCGTATCACATTCGCGATGCAGGCATCGCTTCCGCAGGCTGCCCCCATCCACAGGATATCGTGATTGCCCCACTGAAAATCCAGAGAGTGGTAGTTCATGAGAAGCTCAATGATCTTGTCCGGATCCTCGCCGCGGTCAAAGACATCTCCCACAATATGCAAATGATCCACCGCGAGGCGCTTGATCAGTGCGGCGAGCGCGATGATAAACTCATCGCCGTTCTGAATACCGACGATGGTATCAAGAATTCTCTCATGATAGCCCTGACGGTTATTGTCCTCATCCGGCTGTGCGTGCAGAAGCTCGTCGATGATATAGCCGAATTCCTTCGGCATCGCTTTTCTCACCTTGGAGCGGGTGTACTTGGAGGACAGCACCCGCGCGATCTCTATCATTTCCCGCAGGGTCTCCCGATACCACTTCGGCGTGATCTTTCCTTCCGCCCGAAGCCGCCTCAGCTTCTCCTTCGGGTAGTAAATCAGGGTGCGCAGTGCCCTCTGCTCTGCCTCGGAGAGTCTTCCCTCAAAGATCATCTCAATCTTCTCCCGTATGACGCCGGAGCAGTTGTTCATAATGTGCAGAAAGGCGTGATACTCACCGTGTATGTCGCTCATAAAGTGCTCTGTGCCCTTCGGCAGATTCATAATCGCCGCAAGGTTTATGATCTCTGTGCATACCGCCTGTATGGTCGGAAATTTCTCCGACAAAAGTGTAAGATACTTCAGCTGTCTCTGATCCATATCCTCCTCCAAAGTCTGAAAAGAAATTTCTTGAATCCAGCTTAATCCAGCTCCTCCACTGCCTTCGCGATATCGTGACGCATGTATTTATTGCGGAAGCTGATCCACTCCGTCGCCTCATAGGCCTTGCGTCTCGCCTCCTTGAGGCTCTTCCCAAGCGCTGTGATTCCGAGCACTCTTCCGCCGTTTGTCACGATCTGTCCGCTCTCATCCAAGCTGGTTCCCGCGTGGAAGCAGAAGTAGTCCTCCCTGCCGCGGAACTTCTCAAAGCCGTACATGGGGATGCCCTTCTCATAGGCGAGCGGATAGCCGTCGCTTGCAAGCACCACGCAGACGCAAGCCTCTTTCCTGAATTTCAGCTCTACCTGATCGAGCGTTCCGTCGATACAGGCCTCAAAGACCTCCACCAGATCATTCTCCATGCGCGGCAGCACCACCTGTGCCTCAGGATCTCCGAAACGCGCATTGTACTCCAGCACCTTCGGTCCGTCCTCCGTCAGCATGAGGCCGAAAAAGATCACGCCCTTGAATTCACGCCCCTCCGCTGCCATCGCATCCACCGTCTTCTGGTATACATGCTTCCGGCAGAAGGCATCAACCTCCTCCGTATAGAAAGGACTGGGAGAGAAGTTCCCCATGCCTCCGGTGTTCAGACCCAGATCTCCGTCCTTCGCTCTCTTGTGATCCTGTGCGCTTGCCATGGTACGTATGGTTTTTCCGTCCACAAAGGAGAGCACGCTCACCTCCCGGCCGGTCATAAACTCCTCAACCACCACGGTATCTCCGGAATCTCCGAAGGCCTTCTCCACCATGAGGCGGCGTACTCCCTCCACAGCCTCCTCCCGCGTCATGCAGATGAGCACGCCCTTCCCGAGCGCCGGCCCGTCCGCCTTCAGAACCACCGGAATCCGGCAGTGCTCCACATAACGCAGTGCAGCCTCCGCATCGGTAAAGGTCTCATATTCCGCAGTCGGAATATCATACTTCTTCATCAGCTCCTTTGAAAACGCTTTGGAGCCCTCCAGGATTGCGGCATTCTTCCGCGGACCAAAGGCCCGGAGCCCGCGCGCCTCAAGCACATCCACCAGTCCCTCGATCAGCGGGTCGTCCATACCGACGACCGTCAGATCGATCTGATGCGCCTCGGCAAAATCCGCGATGCGCTGAAACTCCATGACGCCGATCGGCACGCACTCCGCGACCTCCGCGATGCCCGCATTGCCCGGCGCGCAGTAGAGCTTCTCCACCCGCGGGCTCTGTGCGAGCTTCCAGCAGATCACATGCTCTCTCCCGCCTCCGCCGACTACCAGTATCTTCATCCTGATCTCCTTCCGGCTGCTCATTCCGCATTGTCTGCGCGCAGCTCTTCTTCGTCCGTCCTGACTGCCAGCCTTCCGTCCGCAATCTCCTCAATGGCCTGCGGAAGCAGAATCCACTCCGCCTCCTCCATGACGCGTCGCTGCAGGATCTCCGGGGTATCTCCGTCTCGCACCGCAACGGCCTTCTGCAGCAGGATGGGGCCGCCATCCAGCTCCTCATTCACGATATGAACCGTCGCCCCGGTGATTTTCACACCGCGCCGCAGCGCCTCCTCATGTACCCTGAGCCCGTAGCAGCCCTTCCCGCAGAAGCTTGGAATGAGAGACGGGTGGATGTTGATGATGCGTCCGGGAAAGGCCCGTATGAGCTCCGCCGGAATCTGCACGAGATACCCAGCCAGCACCAGCAACCCGAGCCGCTTCTCCTGAAGCCGCCGAAGCAGCGCATGGTTGAAGCTCTCCCGGTCCGGAAATTCCGACGGCGAGAGACACTCCGCCTCTATTCCTGCCTTCCGTGCGCGCTCCAGTGCATGCGCGTTTGCATTATTGGAGAGCACGTAGGAGAGCTCCACGTTTTGCAGGCGTCCTGTGCGCTTCGCATCAATGATCGCCTGCAAATTCGTGCCGCCGCCGCTCACCAGTACGCCGACTCTCAGCACAGCTCGACTCCCTTCTCTCCCGCCTCGACAGCACCGATCACAAAGCAGCTGTCTCCCGCAGTGCGAAAGGCCTTCATGGTACGCTCTACATCCGCAGAATCCACCGCGACGATCATACCGACTCCCATATTGTAGGTGTTGTACATGACCTTCTCCTCGACCTCGCCCTTTTTCTGCATGAGCTGAAAGATCGGAGGCAGCGCATAGGAGTCCTTGCGGATCACAGCGCGCACGCCGTCCCTCAGCATACGCGGCACGTTCTCATAAAACCCGCCGCCCGTGATATGACTGCACGCATGGATGCGCACGCCGGCCTCCTTTGCGGCCTTCAGTGCCTTCACATAAATGCGGGTGGGAGCGAGCAGCACCTCGCCGAGCGTTGCGCCGAGCTCCTCATAGTACGTATTCATGCTCTCCTCTGTCATGTCAAAGATCTTTCTCACCAGAGAGAAGCCATTGGAATGTATCCCTGTGGATGCAAGCCCGATCAGCACATCGCCCGGCTTCAGAAGCTCGCCTGTGATGAGATCCTTTTTGTCGCAGACACCGACAGAAAAACCGGCGAGATCATATTCCTCCTCTGGCATCAGTCCCGGATGCTCCGCAGTCTCACCACCGATCAGCGCACAGCCCGACTGAAGACAGCCCTCCGCAACACCGGATACAATGGTTGCGATCTTCTCCGGATAGTTCTTCCCACAGGCGATGTAATCCAGGAAAAACAGCGGCTCTCCGCCCGCACAGGCGACGTCATTCACACACATCGCGACACAGTCAATACCGATCGTGTCGTGCCTGTCCATCAGGAAGGCGATCTTCAACTTTGTGCCGACACCGTCCGTTCCGGAGAGCAGCACCGGCTCCTCCATTCCCTTAATTGCCTCCATGGAGAAGGCGCCGGAGAAGCCGCCGAGCCCGCCCAGCACCTCGGGGCGCATGGTGCGCTTCACATATTTCTTCATCAGCTCAACAGACTCGTAGCCCGCCTCAATATCAACACCGGAATTTCTGTAGTCCATAATGCCTCCTGTCGTTTACTTGTTGAGATATGCCTCGTAACCGATTTCCTGAAGTCGCGCGTCCTTCTGCACTACCTCGTTCTTCAGCTCCTCCGCATAAGCGCAGAGCTTCTGCTCCAGTGCCTCATCCGCAACAGCGAGTATCTTCGCCGCGAGTATGCCTGCGTTCTTTCCGCCATTGATCGCAACTGTAGCACAGGGAATTCCGCTCGGCATCTGCACGATGGAATAGAGAGAATCCACCCCGCCGAGATCTGAGGTCTTCATCGGAATACCGATCACCGGAAGGCTGAAGAGTGCCGCACACATGCCGGGAAGATGCGCCGCCTTTCCCGCTCCCGCGATGATCACTCTGTAGCCGCGCGCTCTCGCACTGCGCGCCCAGTCAAAAAACACCTCCGGCTCGCGATGCGCAGAAATAATCGTCATCTCAAAATCAATGCCCATCTTCTTTAAGAAATCTGCTGCCTGTGCCATCACAGGCATATCTGAATCACTACCCATAACAATTCCGACCTTCGCCATGTTCTTCCTCCTTCATTTGAATCCTCAGCCGGGACCATCCCGCCTGCAGCTTCCTCTGTGTTCCGTATCTGCTGACTCTGTATCTGTCAGTCCCTCTGCCCGCCATAAAGCAGCTCCTGAAGCGGCTCGTTCAGCTCAGAAAGCCCCGGCAGCACAAAGCGCCCGTCGCGGATAATGTCGACGCTCCCGCCATCCTGCATCACAGCGGACAGGCGCCCGATCTCCGCATAGGGAATGGTGATGTCCTTGTGATGATTGAAATAAGCCTCCGCCGGGCAGTCATGCCGCCGCGCCGAGATCTCATTGTCGCGGGCAATGATGGCCTTTCCGTCCGGATTATAGGTCATGGTGTCTTCCTCGTGACTGTAGCAGGTGTCTCCGAAGGCAAAGTGAGGTCCTGTCTTCTCCGCGATGAGGATGGGCATCTGTCGCTCTATCCCATAGCGCGCCGCAACCGCTGCGGCCAGCGTGTTGGTTCCGATCGCAAATTCCCCCATGGGCAGAGAGGCATGATTCCCCATAATATTCTCCACCACAAAGCGGCGGTTTTCCTCCGGATCGGAGAAATTTCCACAGGAGAGCTCCGTCGTTTGTCCGTCTGCAACCCTGATTCTGAGATCTTTAAACAGCAATCCGTCTATATAGACCTCTGATACATGCAGAAGTCCCTCCGTGCCCTTCAGCACCGGAGAGGTAAAAACCTCTCCTGCCGGAATATTGACATCGGACACACAGTTCTCAAAGCGCGTCTCTTTCTCCGGATCCCGAAGCTCTCTGAGGGCAATCCGAAGCGAGGTCTCATTTCTCCCCGTTCCGACGATCTCTGCATAATCGCAGCGATCCAGAAGATCAATGAGCTGCTGCTGCAGAATTCTCCAGTGGGCATTGTCCAGCGTGTTGATGCGGACAATGTCCCGGAAGAGCGCGGGAAAGAACTCCCCAATCTCCGGGAGCGGCCAGGCGATGATCGTAAAGCTCGTCTCATCGCCCGGCATATACTGTTCTGTGATTTCAGAGAGCTCCGCCATATAGAGATTCAGGAGCCTTCTCTGCTTCTCGGTAAAGGCAAGGGCATCTGTGCAGCGCAGAGGCTCAAAGCTCTCCTCCCCGAAATATTCCATCACTGCAGGGCCTGCATAGCGTCCCGCCGCCTCGCGCCGCGCCTCATAGGCCGCGCGGAGCTCTGTGAGCTTCCTGTCTGTAAATGCCTTGTCCCAGAAGATCGCCGCATCAAAGCGATGATCATAATCAAACTGCCGGTTTGGACTTAAAGACTGCATGCGCGCGCCCCGCCCGGGAATGCGCTCTGTGAGGCGGGAAGCCGGAGGCGGAAGTATGGTGCGAAGTCCCTGCGCGGCAAAGAGCTCTGCCTCCCGCTCCACCAACCGCTCAAAACCGCGAAGATAGCGGATCGCGACCGTGCTCTTGTTCTGAAGTGCACGTCCCATGGCACGGAAGCCCTCAGCAAAGCCCTCCGTAAAGGTTTCTGCCGCTAGCTGCAGCTCCTCCTCCGGAAGAGAATTCAGAAATTCTGCTGTTTTTAAGCAGCTCTCCGACACATAATCCCCCGAAAAAAACAGGTAGCGCAGATCCTCCCTCGAAAAACCGTGATAGAGGGAGGCCTGAACAGATTCCTCCGGCTCCAGCAGCGCCTCTGTCCGCTCCGGCACCGTCACATCCAGATAGTCAAAGGCATACCAGTAGAGGACATTGCGAAGCGTCTCGCTCTTCGGGATCTCACCTGCAGTGAACAGGCCGTAGCACTGCAGAAACAGTTCAAGGATCGGCGCCATATCCGCTTCCCTGTCCGCATAGCAGAGGGGAAGGAGCGCATATAGCTCCGCGTAGAGCGCGGAGAGCAGCTGTCCCAGCCGGGTCGCATTCTCCATGGCTTCCTGACGCCTCGTCCCCTCTGGATCCCCCCGCTGCGCATCCTCCTCTGCACTCCGGCAGCGCAGAGCGGCACAGGCGGGATTCAGCCATGAGGACGGATAGTTCTCCGGCAGCATATCCCGATAGAGTCCGCTCTGGATCGCCTGCATCTCTGCAAGACTCTTCGTCCTGTAGCATCCGCTGTGAAGACTCTCACGCAGGGCGGCAAACTGTAAAAGATACTGCGCGACATCACAAAAAAAGCCGTGAAACGGATCCGGTACACCCCTGTCCTCCGGGATGAGCCGAATCCGCTCCATGGCCAATTCAATTCTTTCACGACAAAGCGACGCCTCTGTCTCCGCCGCCCTGAGCTCTCCTGACTCTGCAGCGGCGAGCGCTCTCATATTTTCATCCATCAGGCCGTCACCCCCACAAGCATCGTAATGATCCACGTAATCAGCACCATTCCTCCGATCGAAAGTCCCAGCAGCGCAAACAGATGATCTCTGTCCTTCTCCAGCACAGAAAGCACAGCGCAGCCCCCCGCATAGAGTGAAAACAACACCGCGCTGCCTGCAATTGCAGAAACATAGAGCGGCGGATTGCCCAGCGTCTTCACCATGAGCCAGAAGGCCAGCACGGTGAGTCCTGCGGCAATCGCCGCAGAGGTCAGAGCAGTCGCCCCGATTTCCGAGCGCGGCTTTCGCAGATAGTTTACCAGTCTGCCGTCCGCACGACCTTCCTTCCTGTCACTCCGGGTCTCCGGATAGCTGAATTCCGGACGCTCCAGTATAGAATCGTTTTCCTTCTTCACAGGACGCAGAAAATGGTATTTTTTTCTGTTGTAATTAAACACGCTCCAACCTCCATATACACATGCGGAAGATGAGATAGCCAAGCACGGCGCCGACTGTGTTCAGCAGAATATCGTCCACATCAAAGCTCCCGAGTCTGGTCAGCAGCTGTATGAGCTCTATTCCTCCGGAGAACAGGGCCCCGGAAAAAAAGAGCGTCAGAAAATCATGACAGCGCCCGCTGACTATCGGAAGGAAGAAGCCAAAGGGCAGAAACGCGAGGACATTTCCCAGCGTATTCAGCAAAAAAGCGCCATTCCCCAGACTTTCCCGGTAGAGCCAGAAGCGGCGTATCTCCTTTAAGGGCTCCAGATTATAGTGGTAGAGCTCGCTTCCGCTTCTGCCAAGCGCCTCCGCAAAAAACAGAAAATAGATAAGACATGCGAGATAGAGAAGAAAGAGTACAGTTCCTGCCGCTCTGTGACGCGGTCTGATGCGATTCATGCGGAGACCTCAGATTTAGATTTCATTCCGGACTCCGTACTGCCTGTAGTACGCCTCGATTCTCTCCCTCAGCGCGTCATCAATGATGACCTGTCCTCTGTACGGCTGATTGCAGAGATGCTCCACAACCTCCTTCATGGTGACAATCGCGCAGGTGCGGATACCATAGCGCTCCGCGATCTCCTGGAGCGCGCTCTGCTCTCCCTGCCCTCTCTCACAGCGATCCACACTCACCACAAGTCCCAGCACCTCTGCATCGCCCTGTGCGCGGATGATGGGCATGGTCTCAGAGATCGAGGTTCCGGCAGTCGTGACATCCTCTATAATCACAATTCTGTCTCCATCCTGAATGGGACTGCCGAGAAGTATCCCTCTGTCGCCGTGATCCTTGGCCTCCTTCCGATTCGCGCAGTAGCCGATCTCCGCACCGTAGAGCTCGCTCATCTCCATGGCGGCGGCGACGCAGAGCGGAATCCCCTTGTAGGCCGGCCCAAAGAGTATACTAAAGTCCTCGCCGAAATTTTCATGAATGGCCTTCGCATAATACTGACCGAGGCGCTTCAGCTGCGTACCGGTTCTGTAAAAGCCCGTATTTACAAAAAACGGGGTCTTTCTTCCGCTCTTTGTCACAAAGTCCCCGAATTTCAGGACCTCACAGTCGATCATAAATTCTATAAATTCCTGCTTGTACCGCTCCATCTTCTCCCCTGCTCCTTAGGCTGTCAGCGCACTGCTCCGACCAGCTCCTGTATATTCTCCACGCCGTATCTTATCATATAGCTGCGGATTCCGTCCACGATTTCCTCGGTAATACGCGGATTCACAAAATTCTCCGTGCCGACAGAGACGGCGCTCGCTCCGGCAAGCAGAAACTCGATCGCGTCCTCCGTCGAGGCAATTCCGCCCATGCCGATGATAGGCAGCTTCACGGCCTTTGCACACTGCCACACCATGCGAACCGCAACCGGCTTCACTGCGGGTCCCGACAGGCCTCCAGTCTTGTTCGCCAGAACAAAACTCCTTCTGTGAATGTCGATCTTCATCCCCGTCAATGTATTGATCATGGAGAGTGCATCTGCGCCGCCGGACTCTGCCGCGCGCGCCATCTCCGTGATATCCGCGACATTCGGGGACAGCTTCATGATGACGGGCTGCTTCGCATGCCGCTTCACCGCCGCTGTGATGTGTTCCACCGCGCGCGGATCCTGACCAAAGGCAATTCCGCCCTCCTTCACATTCGGGCAGGAGATATTGATCTCCAGAAGATCAACCGGCGCATCGTAAAGCCGATCTACAACCGCCAGATACTCCTCCTCCGTGTGCCCGCAGACATTCACGACAATGCGCGTATTGAACTGCCGGAGGAAGGGAATATCGCGCCGCAGAAAGACATCGATCCCCGGATTCTGCAGACCGATGGCATTCAGCATGCCTCCCGTGACCTCGCACACGCGCGGAGTGGGGTTCCCCGGCCAGGGTCTGTCCGCAACTCCCTTGGTCACCACAGCCCCGAGGCGGTTCAGATCCACAAATTCAGAATATTCCTGTCCTGAGCCAAAGGTGCCGCTCGCTGTCAGAACCGGATTCCTGAGCTCGATTCCGGCTATACTGACTGAAAGGGAAGGTTCTGTCACAGCACCACCTCCTCTGCCCGGAATACCGGGCCGTCCTTACACACGCGCTTATTCTTCACCTGAGAGTGTGCATCTGTCTCCGTGCTCTTTGTCACACAGCCGAGACAGGCGCCTATCCCACAGGCCATGCGCTCCTCCATGGAGACCCAGAGCGCTATGCCGCGCTCTGCCGCATACTGCTTCAGCGCGCGGAGCATGGGTCTCGGGCCACAACTCAGTATCGCCTCCGGCTGCACCGGAAGTGTCTTAAGCGCGTCAATCACCGTTCCGGCCGTGCCGAAGCTCCCGTCCTCCGTGGCGACAAATACCGCATCGGCCGCGGCGTCAAACTCTTCCTTTAAAAACATCTGCCCCGCAGTCCGGTAGCCGAGCACCGCAGTTTTTCTTCCCGGAAGTGCCTTTAAAAGCGCAAGGAGCGGCGGCACACCGATTCCGCCCCCCACCGCACACACCGATTCCAGCTCCGTCGGAAAGCCGTTTCCGAGCGGTCCAAGCACCGGAAGCTCAGTCCCCGCGGGATACGAGGAGAGCTCTTCTGTGCCCGCCCCTTCTCCTGTCACACGGTACACGAGACGTATCGTCCCCTGCGTCCTGTCAAAGGCGCAGAGGCTTAAGGGACGCGGAAGTATGCGCGCACGATCCTTCAGATATACATTTACAAACTGACCGGGCACTGCCTCTGCGGCAATCTCCGGCGCACGGAGTACGAGATCAAAAATACCGGCTCCAAGCTCCCTCTGAGAGAGAATATGACATTTCTCCATCTGCTTTTTCATCTTCACCGCTCCCTGCTCAGAGCACGGAACGGATGTCGGCAATCATATCCAGCGTCGCCTGTCGCGCCGCTCCTGCAAAATCTCCCGCTCCAAATGCCACATACTTTTCCTGCTTCCACGCCGCAATAATGCCGCGGGAGGAATTCACAACGGCTCCGAGACCGTCCTGACCGAAGGCATGACGGAGATCCTCTGCGCTGCCGCCCTGCGCCCCGTAGCCCGGGACAAGGAAGAAGGTGTGCGGCATGAGCTCTCTGAGTCTCGCAAGCATCTCCGGATAGGTTGCGCCGACCACCGCTCCGACATTGGACCACTCGCCCTCCATGCAGGGGCTCCCCCACTCCATGACCTTCTCCGCAACCCACTCATAGAGCGGCCTGCCGTCGATCAGTCTGTCCTGGAACTCTCCGCTCGAGGGATTGCTGGTCTTCACCAGCACAAACACACCGCGATCATAGCGCTGACATGCATCCACGAAGGGCTGCACGCCGTCGCTCCCGAGATAGGGGTTGACCGTCACCATATCGGTCTGAAACGCAGGGTATTCCTTCCCACAGATCTCTGCCGCACCGAGATGTGCTGTCGCATAGGCCGCAGAGGTAGAGCCGATGTCGCCCCGCTTTGCATCTCCTATCACAACCAGCCCTTTCGCCTGACAGTAGCGGACCGTTCGCTCATATGCCTGAAGCCCCGGAATCCCGAACTGCTCATACATTGCGATCTGCGGCTTCACCGCAGGAATGAGATCATGAACCGCGTCAATCAGGGCCCGGTTGAACTGCCATATCGCCTCCGCCGCGCCCTCGGGGTCTGCTCCCTTCTCCGCAAAAGCGCGCTCCTTCAGTGTCTCCGGTATATAAGAAAGCATCGGATCCAGCCCCACACAGATCGGCGCCTTCGTCTCTTTGATTTTTTCGATAAGCCTGGAAATCATACAGTCTCCTTCCAACAGCGCCAGCTCTGCGCCGCTATCAAACATTCTATTCTGTTTGAATCCCTTCTGTCTTCGTTTATTATACGGGCTTTCCGCGGGGGTGGCAACAGCTTCTCTCCGCTCCGGCCGCTCTCTGTCTTCAATCTTTAATCAGGAAATCGTAATTTCCTATCCGGCATAAAACTGTGCTATACTGTGAACATCGCAAAAAATAAAGATTCATTGACTGATTGCAGAAAATGATTTCAGAAAACGGAGATACTTTTTATGAATATGAAGCTTACCGAACAAAACAGACTGAACCGCGGAGAACAGGAGGCAATCCGGACCATCCTTATGCGAAGCCATGAGAAGGAGCCCTTCTCCATCACCTTCCCTCTGCTGGAACCGAAGACAAAATTTTTCATCGCGAGAGATCTGGAGACAGACGCACCGCGCGCTGTACTGGCACTCTCAAAGCTGGATGATACTCTGTATGAGGTCAGTGCCTTCACCGATCCCGACTGCCGCAGACAGGGACTCTTCCGTGCGCTCTGGGAGAAGGCGCAGCTCGCTCTTCCCGGCCAGAGCCTGGCGGGTGGTCCGGTTACTGTTCGTTTCGCGCTGGACAGTGCCTGCAAAGCGGCACTCCCTGTGCTGCTCTCTATCGGCGCCTCCAAAACCAGTGAGGAGACGGAGATGCGCTGCGATCTCTCGGAGAAGCCCCTCCCCGGCACCAAGTACCGATTCCGCCGCTCCGCCCCCTCCGGCGAGGGTGTGATCTGCTATGAAGCTCTTCCGGCGGAGGGTGACAAGCCTGTGTTCCGCTGCTATCTCATGCCCATGAAGGATGCGCACTGCTACCTGCACCGCATCGCTGTGCAGAAGGATATGGTAGGCAGGGGCATCGGCAGCGAGGTCTTCCCGGAGCTCCTCGGCGTGCTGAGAAAGCAGGGCTATAAGCAGGCTTCCCTTCAGGTAAGTGCAGAAAATCTCCCCGCAATACGCCTCTATGAGAAGAACGGCTTCACGGTCACCACGAGCCTTCGCTACTATGAGATAACCTTCTGAGGCGACAGCTCCTCCATCTGAAATATCCGATGACATACCGGCATGACCGCCTCCGGACAAGAACACCCCGAAGCAGGCCTTATTATACGGCTGCTCCGGGGTGCATATTTTTGCTTTATAGAAAATGCCAAGCTGTATAGAGCACGCGTTGCCTCTGCGGGTGATGCTCAGTGCTTCCAGTTATTCTCCCTGCGCGGACCGCCCTGCTGCTCGATACGCTTCCGAATCGCAAGCATCTTCTCATCTGTCTCCGCGATGATATCCGCGCAGGCCCTCAGCTCCTCGCTGATTTCATCCGAGTCGTCGATCTCCTTCTTATACTTCAGCTCGTGATCCAGACTCGCCCAGAAATCCATCGCAATGGTGCGAATCTGAACCTCCACGCGGATGTAGCGCTTCTTATCCGAAAAGAACACAGGAACCTCCACAATCATGTGATAGGAGCGGTAACCGTTGTCCTTCGGATTCTTGATATAATCCTTGATTGCGATGACGCGCACGTCGTCCTGCCGCATCAGCATTCCTGCCACATCGTAGATATCGTCCACGAAGGAGCAGATGACCCGGACTCCCGCGACATCGTCCAGATTCTCCTGCATGGAGCTAAGGGACACGGGGAAACCGCGGCGCTGCAGCTTTTCAATGATACTGAGTGGTTTCTTGACGCGGGACTTGATCATCTCAATCGGATTTCTCTGATTCCTTACCGAGAGCTCATCGTTCAGCACTTCCAGCCTTGTTTTAACCTCCCGGATGGCGCAGCCGTACATCATCATCGCTTCCTGAAACTGATGGGCCCAGCTCCCGATGCTCTCAGGAACCTGCACGACGTCCGGAATCTGGACAATGTAGCGATTTAACTCACTGTTGGGATTGCTGGAAATCTCCATGGCAATTATTTTTCTCCTGTAATGGCATCAACCGCAGCGCGAATCCACGGCGCCTCAAGGTACTCAACGCTGCCCTCATCCACGGTCTTCGCCGTCGCCGGCTCAATCGGAATCTTGGCAAGCGTCTTCAGCCCATGTGCTGCGGCGATCTCGTCAATGTGGCTCTCACCGAAGATCGAGTGACGCTTTCCGCAGTCCGGACACTCATAGTAACTCATGTTTTCAATCAGACCAATCACCGGAACCTTCATCTGGTCAGCCATATTGACCGCCTTCTCAACAATCATGGAGACCAACTCCTGCGGACTTGTCACGATGATGATTCCCTCCACCGGAAGGGACTGAAATACAGTCAGCGGAACATCTCCCGTTCCCGGAGGCATATCGACAAACAGATAGTCAAGCTCTCCCCACAGTACATCTGACCAGAACTGCTTCACTGCGTTCGCGATCACCGGCCCGCGCCAGATCACCGGATCTGTGTCGTGATCCAGAAGAAGGTTTGAACTCATGATCTTGATTCCTGTCGCGGTGATCGCCGGAACCATGAGATTATGATAGGAGTGCACGCCATCCTGGCTCACGCCAAAGGACTTCGGAATGGAAGGACCTGTCACATCCGCATCCAGAATACCGACCTGAAAGCCCTTTGCCCTCGTCTTTGCTGCGAGAAGACTCGTCATGAGAGACTTTCCCACCCCGCCCTTTCCGCTGACAACGCCGATAACATGCTTTATGCTGCTCTCACCGTTCAGATCCACCTGAAAATTTGGCTTCGGCGGCTCCCGCATTCCCTGCGGTGCACTGTTCTGCTTTGATTCTTCCATAATAAATACCTCTTATGTCAATCATTTTATAGTTAAAGAATACACCATTCCCAGGCCTTCCGCAAGCGCGTCGATCCCCTTGAACTTTTCTGTGGAAGTATGACACGATTCTGCTTTGTGTGATATAATATAATTACAGTAACAAAAGTACCGAATCCACACAGGCTTTCAATACTTTTCCCGGAAAAAGGAGCGTTCTATGCATCAGGCAGTGAAGATCATCGACGACATCTGGTACCTTGGTTCCAGCGACCGAAGACTCGCCAAATTCGAAAATTGTTTCCCGGTTCCATCCGGAATGTCCTACAACTCCTATCTCGTTCTGGATGAGAAGACACTGCTCATCGACACAGCAGATCTATCTATCTCCTCCGTCTTCATCGAAAATATCGAGCATCTTCTGAATGGGCGTCCCCTCGACTACCTCATTATAAATCACATGGAGCCGGATCACAGCGCCACGCTCTCCGAGGTAGTACTGCGCCATCCGGAGGTCACGGTTGTCGCGACAGCCAAGGCCCACGCCATGATCCGCCAGTTCTTTGATCTCAATCTGCAGGGCCGGGTCATACAGGTGAAGGAAGGCGACACTCTCTCCACCGGAAAGCACAGCTTCCGCTTTATTATGGCTCCCATGGTACACTGGCCTGAGGTCATGGTCAGCTACGATGAGCTGAATCATATTCTTTTCTCCGCAGATGCCTTCGGAAGCTTCGGGGCACTGAACGGCAATATCTTCTCGGATCAGATGCAGCTCGAGAGCTTCGAGCTCTCCGAGATGCGGCGCTACTACGCAAATGTTGTCGGAAAATACGGAGCACAGGTGCAGGCTCTCCTGAACAAGGCCGCGGGTCTTGATATTGAGATGATATGCCCCTTGCACGGTCCCATCTGGCGCGTACCGAAGAAAATTCAGTGGCTCATCGAAAAATACGCGAAGTGGGCCACCTATCAGCCCGAGGGGCACGAGCCTGTCATCTTCTACTCCTCTGTCTACGGAGGCACGGAGAATGCCGCCGAGGTGCTGGCAAATGCACTCGGTGAGCAAAAAGTAAGGAATATCCGGATGTACGATGTCTCGGTCACGGATCACTCCTATCTGGTCGCCGAGGCCTTCCGCGCGAGCCACCTCGTCTTCGCCGCCACGACCTACAACAATGACCTCTTTCCTGAAATGGAGCACTTGATCTCTGATCTGAAGGCACACAACCTTCAGAGCCGCACTGTCGCTATCATCGAGAACGGCTCCTGGGCTCCAGTCTCCGGAAAAAAGATGAGCGAGCTCTTTGCTTCCATGAAAAACATACGCCTGCTGGAGGAGTCTATCTCCATCAAATCCCGCGTGAAGGAAGATCAGCGGGAGAAGCTCGTGGCGCTCGCCGAGCTGATCGCAAAATCCATTGACGAAGCAGATATGCACTGAGGGGCAAAATATTCAGATATTTTTTGATCCCTGCTTTCGTAATACGCAACTACTGTAAAAATCAGATACCGCTTTAACAGAGAATATATGTGCTTTCTGGCACGGCTTTGTGTTTACAGACCTATCAATCCCTCAAGACCTTTAAAGAGGGGGCTGGACTATAATGAGGGACTGTCCCAAAGTTTGTGTAAACCTTCATACTGGCGTAAGATGAACTTACTTAGTATGGAGGTTTTTCTATGGCACGAAGGAAATTAGACACACCACAGAAGGCTGCTCTCCGTGAAATGATGAGCAGCTGCATCAAGGAGAACGCCGCGGACATCAAGAACGGCACAGACATCAATTCCGTCATGCGCGACATGATGTCCATTCTCCTCGAGGGAACGCTGGATGCCGAGATGGACGAAGAACTCGGCTACTCCAAGTATGATTACCAAAACAAGGATACAGACAACTGTCGGAACGGGCATTCCACAAAGACCATGCACACCAGCTATGGCGACATGGACATTGAGGTACCGAGAGACCGGAAAGGTGAATTCGAGCCGCAGGTCGTCAAAAGGTATCAGAACACCGTTACGCAGGACATGGAGGAAAAAATTCTCTCCATGTACGCCAAAGGGATGACAACCTCGGATATCGAGAGCCATATGCGTGAGCTCTATGATATCGAGATCTCTGACAGTACGATCAGCCGGGTAACAGACAAGATCCTGCCCATCGTCAAAGAATGGCAGGAGCGCCCTCTGGAAGGAATCTACGCTGTTGTCTTCCTGGATGCCATTCATTATCATGTCCGCAGCGAAGGACGCATCGTAAAGCGTGCCGTTTACATAGTGATCGGCATCGACATGTCCGGAAAAAAGGACGTTCTTGGTATGTATGTCGGAGAAAACGAGAGCGCAAAGTTCTGGCTTTCCATCATGAACAGCCTGAAAAACCGTGGTGTCCAGGATATCCTGATTGCCTGCGTAGATGGGCTTACTGGTTTTCCGCAGGCTATTAAAGCAGTCTTCCCACAGACCAAAATCCAGCAGTGCATCATTCATCAGATTCGGAATTCAACGAAATATGTGTCTTACAAGGATCTAAAAAAGCTGATGGCAGATCTGAAAGCTGTGTACTCCGCTCCGGATGAAACAACAGCCCTGGCCAATCTGGAGGAATTCGGCGAGAAATGGAACGTCAAATATCCCAAAATCTACAAATCCTGGAAGGAGAAATGGCCAGTTCTGTCCACGTATTTCAAGTATCCGGAAGCCGTCCGCCGTCTGATCTATACGACTAACACCATCGAAGGGTTCAACCGCCAGCTTCGGAAAGTAACGAAATCCAAGACTGTATTCCCATCGGATGACAGCCTTCTGAAAATGCTGTACCTGGCAATGATCGATATCACTAAAAAATGGACCGGCCACCGTCAGGATTGGGGGCAGATCCATTCACAGCTGGAAATCTATTTTGAAGAACGGCTGGAAGGCCATATTTACTGATATTTCAGGGCCGGAGGAATCGGTCTTTGGATTTCTTCGGCCCTTGAAATATCCAGCAGGGGAACCGGGGGTACAACCCCCGCTCAGATCCCCCTATTGACATACAAAAATCCTGCAAATACAATGCAGGTAGGAATGAAGGCAGGAAAACCACCGAATTCCAACACATCTATTTACTCATCAAGCGTCAGTTTTTTGAGTTTACACAGACTTTGAAACAGTCTCAATTTACAGAAAAAATTACATACACTCAATTATTTTAATTTTTCCTCAACGGCATCTACAGCACCTTCAACAGCTTCTTTTGCATCGTCTGCAAGTTCTTTGCCTTTAGCAATTGTTTTTTCAACAAATCCTTTTGCTTCTAGCTCTTTATCACCTGTCAACTTACCAGCACCTTCTTTTAGGACACCAGATGCTTGCTCAATTTTTGATTTTAGTTTTTCTTCTGACATGATTAGAATCCTCCTTTTTTTTATTCTAACATGGGTACCATTTCTCTGCAAGAGAAATCCGCTATTATCCAACTTTTATCACTACACGTTGCATAGAATGACTTCAAAATCGCCGTAACTTGTTTTGACAAAGCAGTGCTTTAACAATGAGGTCTTCTTGTGTTAATCTCGTACTTGAAAGAGTGATGCCTCTTTCCCTATTTCTCTCCAATTTTCTTTTTTGAACTTTCTTTCTTCGCTCCTTTGGATACAAGTATTGCTCCTTTTGGAACTTTTATTAAGTTTTCTTCGCTCCCTATCAAGGCTTAGTCAATTTTCACAAAAGCAAAAAGCACAGTTACGATTTCTCATAACTGCACCTGTTGCTGTAAAACCTATTCCTATTTACAAATCGAGGAATGGATAACTTCTGAAGTCAACTGAAAAGAGTGAGTCGTGTACTGAGAAGAATAACATTTTAAGACAATTTCTTTATGTAATGAATCTCATTCCGTACGCGAAGTGGTTTCTATCTGTCTCTCTGCTCTCCTCTGCTCCGCCTCGCGCTTTGAGTAGACACAGCCGCAGTAGTCCTGACGGTAAAGGCCGTATTCTCTGGAGAGCTCTGTGGAGCGTCTGTAACCGTTTTTCTTCTTGAAATCTGATGGAAGGAAGGCAACGCCCAGCTCCCTTCCGACGCACTCTCCAATCTCGTTCAGGCGCGCAGCGCTTTTCAGCGGACTGATCGTAAGCGTTGTCGTAAAATAATCAAAACCTCCCTTTACTGCGGCTTCTGCCGTGCTCCGAAGACGCTGCTCAAAACACAGCCCGCAGCGCTCTCCTCCCTCCGGATCTCTCTCATGTCCCCGCACCAGCTCATGAAAAGCTTCAGGGATGTATGCCCCTTCAAGAAAGTGTACCGGCCGCTGAAAGGACATCTCCCGCAGGAGACGCTGCTCCTCTGCGACACGGCGGTGATACTCCTCCGGCTCATCAATATTCGGATTAAAATAGTAGACTGTAATATCAAAATACGGGTTCAGGTATTCCAGACACCACGAGGAGCATGGCGCGCAACACACATGCAGAAGAAGCTTCGGGACAGCTCCCGAAGCCTCATTCTGACAGATCAGCTGTTCCAGCTCTCTCTGATAATTTTTCTGATTCATCGCTCTCTGCCTCAGCGGGTTCACAGGAAATCACGGATGCGCTTTGAGCGCACCGGATTTCTCAGCTTCCTCAGCGCCTTCGCCTCGATCTGACGAATGCGCTCACGCGTCACCTTAAACTCTCTCCCGACCTCCTCAAGAGTACGGGGATGCCCGTCCTCAAGACCAAAGCGCAGCACAATCACCTGACGCTCTCTCTCTTTCAGATCTCCGAGCAGTGTGTCAATATGCTCACGCAGCATAACCGACTCCACATTGTCCTCCGGCGTCAGGACGTTATTGTCCGCAACAAAATCTCCGAGATTGGAATCGTCTTCCTCGCCGATCGGCGTCTCAAGAGAGGCTGGCTCCCTGGCGATCTGCATGATCTCCATCACCTTCTCCTCTGTCATCTCGAGTGCGGAAGCGAGCTCCGCCACGCTGGGTTCATAGCCCAGCTCCAGTGTAAGCTTCCGCTGCATCTTGCTCATCTTATTAATGGTCTCCACCATGTGTACCGGCACACGTATGGTTCTCGCCTGATCCGCGAGCGCTCTCGTGACTGACTGACGTATCCACCAGGTCGCATAGGTACTGAGCTTAAAGCCCTTCTCGTAGTCAAATTTTTCAACGCCCTTGATAAGACCCAGATTGCCCTCCTGCACAAGATCCAGAAAACTCATGCCTCGCCCCGTATAGCGCTTCGCGATACTCACCACAAGACGAAGATTCGCCTCGATGAGCTTCTCCTTGGCGCGCTGGTCGCCCTCCTGCTTCCGTCTGGCGAGCTCCAGCTCTTCCTCTGCAGTGAGCAGCGGCACCGTTCCGATCTCCTTTAGATACATGCGAACCGGATCCTCAGTTCCCACTCCCTCTAAGAGCTCGACTGCGCTCAGGTTGATATCCTCGTCCGGAATCTTCTCCCCGGAGGACTCCTCATCCAGATTGTCCTCCATCTCAAGATCATCCTCTGCCAGGATCGCATCCTCCTTGGCATTTGCAAGATCCTCCGGTGGCTCCTCCGTCTGCTCGTTCAGCACCTCTATGCTGTTGGCTTCAAGGTAGGCATAGATCTGCTCTATCTCCTCCGGACTCAGATTATAGTCCGCAAAATAATCATTGATCTCATCGACATCCAGCTTTGCGTCCTTGCTCTTTGCCTGTGTCACAAGTTGCTGAAGACCAGAGAGAAGCTCCTCCGCCTGGATGAGCTTCTTCTCCCCGCTGCTCTTTTTCTCGCTCTTTTCCGCTGCCTTTTTGCTGTTTTTCTTTTGCTCTGCCGCAGGCTTCTTGCCCGCCGCTGTCTGTTCAGCCGATGCGCTCTGCTCCATATTTACTGAAACTCCGCTTTTCGCCGTCTTTAACTCCGCTCTGTCCGTAATAAACACTCCCATCTGCTATATTCATCCGGTGCTAATCCCACATAGGTTATTTAATCGACAAAACTTTTAAAACTGTCGTTAATTCATTTTCACTGATATGTGATATTAGTATATAACAGTTTAGAGAAGATAGCAAGATGAGAGCTCTCTAAGTCAAAGAAGGGCGAGACAACATCAGCAAGCGTGGTCGTAAGAGGCTGAGGCACTTGTTATTCGAGCTTGCAATGTCCCTTGTGGCTAAGAATGCAGAGTTTGTCCAGTTGTATCATTGGAGAACAGGATGTTGTCCCCGGACATATAGGTGAACACGCTGTCCGGCCGGTGCAGCATGGGGGCTTCCACAAAAGTGAGCGTGGTCTCGCCAAGCGGCAGCGTGTCACCGGTCTTCACGTTCACAAAGTGCCAGTCCTGATGATAATGCCCGCGAATGACTGCTTCGCCTTTCTTCGTGCAGTAGATCGGCGTATCCGGGATCTCCCGCATCAGCTCCGGCAGGGCACCGCTGTGATATTTTCTTTCCCAGTGAATCCTCCCCTTATCCGATTAGCAGCTTCAAATCTTCATCGACAGTGGAAATGCCGCCGATGCCGAAGTTCTCCACCAGCACCTTTGCCACATTCGGGGAAAGGAATGCTGGAAGTGTCGGTCCTAGGTGGATGTTCTTTACGCCAAGGTAGAGGAGTGCCAGCAGCACGATAACAGCCTTCTGCTCATACCAGGCAATGTTGAAAGCCAGCGGCAGTTCGTTGATATCCTCCAGTCCGAATACCTCTTTCAGCTCCAGCGCAATCAATACCAGAGAGTAGGAGTCGTTGCACTGCCCGGCATCCAGGACGCGCGGAATGCCGCCGATATCTCCCAGATCCAGCTTGATGTACTTGTACTTTGCGCAGCCAGCAGTCAGGATCACCACATCCTTCGGGAGCTTTTCAGCAAACTCCGTATAATACTCCCTGCCCTTCTGACGGCCATCGCATCCTGCCATAACCACGAACTTACGGATGGCACCAGATTTGACGGCATCTACAACCTTGTCCGCCAAAGCAAATACCTGCTCATGCGCAAAGCCGCCGACAATGCTGCCCTGTTCCAGCTCCTCCGGAGCCTCGCAGGTCTTTGCAAGCTCGATGATTACGGAGAAGTCTTTATGGCCGTTCTCATCCGCATCGATATGAGGACATCCGGGAACGCCGGTTGCGCCCGTAGTAAAGAGTTTTCCTTCATATCCCTTGAGGCGCGGCACCACGCAGTTGGTGGTCATGAGGATCGGTCCATGGAAGGAAGCGAACTCCTCTGTCTGCTTCCACCAGGCATTGCCGTAGTTTCCGGCAAAACAGGTATACTTCTTGAATGCCGGATAGTAGTGGGAGGCCAGCATCTCGCTGTGGGTATAGACATCCACGCCTGTTCCCTCGCACTGCTCTAACAGCATCTCCAGATCCTTCAGGTCATGGCCAGAAATCAGAATGCCGGGGTTCTTACGGACACCAAGTTCAACGGAGGTGATCTCCGGATTTCCATACGCGGAGGTATTGGCCTCATCCAGCAGAGCCATGCCTGCCACACCGTTCTTGCCGGTCTCCAGCGTCAGGGCGATCAGATCGTCCACGCTTAAAGAGTCATCCAGCAGCTTTGCCAGAGTGCTCTGGGTGAAGGCGTCCACTTCCGGATTCACCTTATTCAGAACATTGGCGTGCTTGGTGTAGGCAGCAAGGCCTTTCAGGCCATAGGTGATCAGTTCCCGGAGAGAACGGACATCTTCATTTTCCGTAGCGAGGACTCCGACCGCCTCCGCTTTCGCAAGCATCTCTGCGCGGTCACCCGGCTGATACTGTGCCGCATCCGGCAGCCCTTCCTTGCCCTGCAGTTTATCGAGCAGCTCGTCACGGCAGCTGACAGTCTCTCGAATGCGCTTTTCCAGAGCATCCCCGTCAAAGTTCGCATTGGTGATCGTAACGAACAGATTGAGGGTCACGAGATAGTCCACCTCATGGTCAACCTCTGTGCCTTCCGCACGAAGCCTTGTGGTGACTACGGAAAGCCCCTTGGTAACATAGATCAGCAGATCCTGCAGCGCAGCGATATCCGGCTTCTTTCCACAGACACCGGACACAGTACATCCCTTACATCCTGCTGTTTCCTGACATTGATAACAAAACATACTTCTACCTCCTGTTTGTATAGCTTATTCCCTGATTCTGCAGTTTACGTCTGGTTCCGCAGATACTTCTTTTCCATTGCATCCAGAACAGCGTGGTACTTTTCCGAAACACCTGCTCCCTTCTGTTTTGCTTCAAACTCGAGCGTCTTCCGGTCGATCTCATTGATGACTTCCTTCATGATTCGATACTGCTCATCAGTTCCTTATCCATCACGCCTGTCCTCCCGTCATCCTGATTTCAAACTGATCCGGTACTGCCTGCAGATAAACCAGTCTTGTCTCTGACAGAAGACCGCGAACGAATTCACCTGTCAGGATGTCATAGTTTTCCGGATTTCCGTCGACAGCCGTCCAGTACTGCGCATGAAGGTTCTGCCCCCTCTCCCACACGACTTTATCATCTTCCCTCGTCTCCACTTGGTTTACATGATAAAAATGCGCTCATATAAAGTCCCCCTTATGCGCTGGCTTCATTGACACGATCTGTAACCATCTTGGGGTCAAGTCCATGAACCATGCAGGCATCTGCCAGTGATTCTGCCTGAGATGCCGGGCAGCCGATGCAGTGCATTCCCACACTGAATAATGTCTCCACAACCTCAGGGTGCGTGTTCACAATATCTCCCACCAGCATATCTTCTGTGATTTTCTTCTCGCTCATCTTTCTTTCCTCCGTTTTATTTCAGCGCCAGAAGCAGTGCCATCTTGAATCTCTCGTTTGCCTTAACGCTGTGCAAGCCGCCTTTAGCGAATTTGAACTGCTCACCGGCCTTTAACGGATACTCGTTCCCTTCATATCCAATTACCGCTTCTCCATCCAGGGCAAATACGATTGCCTCGCCCGGAGCCGCATGCTCGGAAAGTCCGGTTCCTTCGTCAAATGCCATCACAACAAACTTCATAGTTTCATTGGAAGCAATGTCCATGTTGACAATCTTGCCTTCCTGATAAGGCACAAGCTCCTTCAATTGAAAAACCTGTCCTGCCTTGATGATTTCATTCATATCTGATTCCTTTCCCAGCGCAATCTCCAGATATACGCTGTCTGTATCTGCCTTTACCCCGATATCTGTTCCGGCAGCCTTCAGGATACAGTCCCCGGCTTGGATATTGATTGTTTTCCCTTCCGCAGTTTTATACTCCAACACAGAGTTCCCAATCAGGTTGTAGTGCAGAACCGGTACCGGATAGCTTTCCGCGCTGATATCCGTATGCTCTGCCAGCGAAAAACAGGTAACCCCATCCATCAGCACACCGGAAACAGTGCAGCCCAGAATCGGCTTACTCTCTTTTACAATTTCGAATACCTGTCCGCTTTCCATGCCTTATTCTCCGATCAGCTTCTTAATACCGGAGATGATCTCATCTGCATCCAGTCCGCTCTTTTCACTCATCATCGCGATATCTGCCTTTCCGAGCATAATCTTTCCCATAGGGGTAGACAGCATCTTAAACTTCGGGCTGATTTCCGGCAGTTTTTCTTTCAGCTGCGGAGCCAACCGGGATCTGCATCGCCTGCTTTTTGAGTCCGGGGAAGAAGTTCCCTGCAACGCCGCGCACATCTACTGTCTTAAAATCTGCTGTCTTATCTTTCCATTCTGTATCGCTCATGATTTACCTCCCGCGAAGCTGAATTCTCTTGTCTTTCTGACATCAGTATAGTATGATCTGCGTGTGATTTATGTGGTTTTAGCCACACTTTGAAAATAGGAGGATTTTTTTGGACAGCAGCGTTATAAAGAACAGTCTGATCTTTAAAGGGCTTACAGAGAATGAGGTCGAACATTGTCTGAACTATCTTCAGGCACAGGAAAAAAGGTATAAAAAAGGATCGGCCATTCTCCACGCGGGAGATATGACCGATCGGATGGGGCTGGTGTTATCAGGAAGCGTTACGATCGAAAGTAATGACCTCTGGGGAAACTGCACCATCTTAAGCCATGTAGGACAGGGACAGTTTTTCGCCGAGACTTATGCCCTCCTGAACGGAGAAGTCCTGCTAGTCGATGTCATGGCGAATGAAGATTGCCGCATTCTGTTTTTGACCGTCAATCACATCTATGGTGCCATTAGCGACGAACCATGGCTTCTGAAAATCACAAGGAATCTGCTGCGCATCTCCACCCGGAAAAACCTGATGCTGACCGGACGAAGCTTTCATACGTCGCCCAAGAGCATTCGGGACCGCATCCTCTCCTACCTGAACTCTGTATCGCTTCAGAAGCACAGTGCTGCGTTTGACATTCCATTCGACCGTCAGCAGATGGCGGACTATCTGGAAGTGGAGAGAACCGGTCTGTCCAAAGAGATTGGACGCATGCAGCGCGAAGGACTGATTGAATGCAGGAAGAATCATTTTCGGTTAATAAGCTGATAGAAGAATGCTTCCTAAAAATAGCACCATAAATACCATTGCTTTTCCTTTACCTGCAGCTCCCTCTCTTCCTGTCGCTTTTTCAAAATCATGTCCGCATTCTGCTTTGCACGGAGGAAATCTTTTTTCCGATCCCTGAGCGGTCGGTACTGCTCGCATTCCGCCTTTCGTTTCTCAATCAGCAAGACAAGAGCTCTGCATAGTCGAAGAGCTTGTGGAACTTCAGCTTGTTTCCGCTGTGCCAGTAGGTGTCCCTCCAGTAGAGCTCTATGCTGTCGCGTCCGTTGTAGACCAGACGATAGCTGTCTCCCGTGAGCTGGCTGATCGCCTGAATTCAGGAATTATTTGCTCCCGTCTGCTTACATTATAAGTGAGAAGACTTCTTTTTCAGATATTTGCCAACTCTGGCAATGCCAGCAGCATGGCAAAGCAATATGATTGATATTCCGGCGAAAAGGCTTTATACGTAGCCGTAAATCCCCCGGACGCTGACTTCGCCGCTCCGCACCTCCGCTTCACTCCCATCCTCAAGCCGCACTCTGAGCTCTCCGCTCTCTGTGATGCCGAGCGCCGTTCCGCGGTAGTCCCCGCGCGGATCCAGCACCAGAACCTCCCGGTTTCGATTCACCAGCATGCTTTCATACAGCTCCCTCAGGCCA
The DNA here is from genome assembly GCA_003014445.1 of Fusobacterium naviforme. GTDB lineage: Bacteria > Bacillota > Clostridia > Lachnospirales > Lachnospiraceae > Moryella > Moryella indoligenes. The sequence continues at coordinate 54,588 of PYGH01000004.1, forward strand.
CGCATATCCTCTCTCTCCGCAAAGAGCGCATAGCACTCCGCAAAGCGGCGCATCACTGCGGCAATGATTGCGACGCGGCTCACAGTCCTGCCGGTCTCCAGCTTCAGCGAGCTGGCCACCGCACGGATCTCCTCCGGAAAGCTGTCTGTGTTCACATTGATGCCGATACCCGGAATCACATAGCCGATCTCGTCCATATCGGTATTCATTTCTGTCAGTATGCCGCAGATCTTACGGCCTCCGATCACAACATCATTTGGCCACTTGATCTCTGTCTTAAGACCGGTCACGTCCTGTATGCCGCCGGCGACTGCCAGCGCACAGACCAGTGTAATCATCGAGGCGTGCTCCGGGCGTATCTCCGGGCGAAGGAGCATGGACATCCATATGCCGCTGCCGGGCGGTGAGCTCCAGCTGCGTCCCCGTCTGCCTCTCCCGGCAGTCTGTTCATCCGCCACAATGAGCAGCGGTCCCTCAGCCCCCTGCTCCGCTCTCCGCTTCACCTCAAGATTGGTGGAGTCGATGCTCGGAAAGAAACAGCTCTCCCTCAGGAAAGAGATATCCTTCAGCGCCGCGCGAAGCTCTGTCTCATTCATTACGTCCTCTGTTTCCATGAGCAGGTAGCCGCGATTCTGCTTCGCCTCTATGTGATAGCCCTCCTCCTTCAGCCTTGCGACTGCCTTCCACACCGCAGTGCGCGTCACCTGAAAGCGCTCACAGAGCTCCTGTCCGGAGCAATAGCTGCCGCGCTCCTTCAGCACACGCAAAATATCGTCCTTCAGCAATCCTCTGCCTCCTTTACAGCATAACCATGGCACTGATCACAGCAATCAGCAGCAGTAAAACACCGGCAGCAAGCGCTGCAAGGCCGGCAAGTCTCTGGCTGTCAGGCCCCGGCATGCGCACCCGCGCCTCGCCGTTCACCAAAGCGAGCAGCGCCGCAAGAAAGAATATCATTGGGAAAAATGCCAGATGCTCCTCCGGTGAGAGGAAGGCGATCACCGAGAGGAGCACCACTGCGATCCCGATCACAATATGTATGATATCCGGCAGATAATTCAGCCGGCGTGGATTTTTCTTTTTATATTCCATTGCTCTGTCCTCTCACAGTGAAGTCTCTCTCCTCTGCCGCGCCAGCTCATAGAGCAGAATCGAGGCCGCGACCGCTGCGTTCAGCGACTCCACGCTGCCCAGCATGGGAATCTTAACCAGGCGATCTGCGAGCGCTGCGGTCTCCTCCTTAAGTCCCGCTGCCTCATTGCCGATGAGAAAAGCATTTGGGCCGCAGTAGGAGACATGATCGTAGCTCTCCTCCCCCTTAAGATGTGCCGCCGTGAGCCGCACTCCCCTGCGCTTCAGCTCCAAGAGGGCGCCTCGCAGATCCTCCGTATACACTACAGGGACGCGGAAGATGCTCCCCATCGTCGAGCGTATCACCTTCGGATTATAGAGATCCACCGTGTGACTGTCTGCAAGTATTCCTGTGAGGCCCGCGCCCTCCCCGGCTCTCAGCATAGTTCCGAGATTTCCGGGATCCTGGATAGTCTCGAGCACCAGAAGATTTGCATTTTTCTGTTCAATCAGCTCCTCCAGAGAGCAACGCTGCTGCTTTACCAGAAGAAGCACCCCCTGCGGCGTCCTGGTATCACTCAGCGCCGGAAACACGGCATCCGCCACAAGCTGAAAGGGCAGGCGCGAGAGCTTCTCCCGCACAGCGCCGCTGCTCCTCTCATAGAACTGCTCGCTGACAAAGAGCTCCTCAATGCGCTCCCCGGGGGTCTCCAGAAACATGCGGACACCCTCCACTGTAAAAAGTCCGCTCTCCCGGCGAAGAGACGCCTTTTTATTCAGGGCCTGCACTCTGCGTATCTTTGCATTGGACGTTGAACTGATCATGGGCGCGCCTGCTCCTCCCTCTGAAGCTCCTCAAGCTCCCAAAGCCATATCCTGCTCACTGCATCAGAGGGCATTCTGAGATCTCCGCGCGGCGAAACCGCCACTGTTCCGACCTTCGGCCCATCCGGCAGGCAGGAGCGCTTGAATTGCTGCGCAAAAAATCTGCGATAGAAGGTTTTGAGCCATTTCATAATCGTATCCGCATCATACTGCTCCGCAAAGGCCTGACGCGCAAGTCTGTATATCTTCGCCGGCCGAAATCCAAAGCGCAGCACATAGTACAGATAGAAGTCATGCAGCTCATAGGGCCCCACAAGATCCTCCGTCCTCTGGCTGATTTTTCCTCCCTCAGGCGGCAGAAGCTCCGGACTCACCGGCGTATCCAGCACATCGAGGAGTATATCCCTCAGCGCAGCTTCGCCGCAGCTCTCCGCGTAATAGTGCACTAGATGCCGCACCAGCGTCTTCGGAACAGAAGCATTCACCGCATACATGGACATGTGGTCTCCGTTATAGGTCGCCCAGCCGAGCGCAAGCTCAGACAGATCTCCTGTTCCAATAACCAGACCATTCTCGCGGTTTGCAATATCCATCAGCACCTGCGTGCGTTCTCTCGCCTGTGCATTCTCATAGGTGACATCGTGCTTTTCCGGATCCTGTCCGATATCCTCAAAGTGCTGAAGCACCGCAGCGTTAATGCGCACCTCCTCCAGCGTGGCGCCGAGCCGCCTTGTCAGCTCACAGGCGTTTCGATAGGTTCTGTCCGTCGTGCCGAAGCAGGGCATGGTCACCGCGCGGATGCCACTCCGCGGAAGTCCAAGCAGATCGAAGCAGCGGGCGCAGACCAAAAGCGCGAGCGTGGAATCCAGCCCGCCTGAGATTCCGAGTATCACTGTCCTTCCGCTGACATGCTCCACGCGCTTCTTTAAACCAAGCGCCTGAATTGAGAGGATTTCCTCACAGCGGCGCGCCTTCTCTGCCTCATCCGACGGAACGAAGGGCGCAGGGTCTATAAAGCGCAGCAGCTTATCCTGTTCCTCGCATGCCGGATCCGCAAGGGAAAAATCCACATAGATATGGCGTGAATTCTCCTCACAGTGGAAAGTCGTAAGCTTCCGTCTCTCCGCCTTCAGGCGCTCCGTATCGATATCTGCCAATATAGTCTCCGGGCGGAAGCGTCCACTCTCCGCGAGCAGGGAGCCATTTTCCGCTATGAGATTGTGTCCGCCGAAGACAAGATCCTGCGTCGACTCTCCCTCCCCGGCATTTGCATAGATATAGGCGCAGGCGAGACGCGCGGACTGCCCTCTGATCAGCATTTCTCTGTAGCTGCCCTTGCCGACGAGCTCGTCGGAGGCCGAGCAGTTGACGATCACAGTAGCGCCCGACAGCGCGTGCTCTGTGGACGGCGGATTCGGAACCCAGAGATCCTCACAGAGCTCCGCAGCGACAACCAGTGACGGCAGCTCCCTGCAGCGAAACAGAAGATTCGCTCCGAGCGGCACGCGCTCTCCGAAGAACTCCGTGAATAAGAGCTCCCCCGGGGATGCCGTAAAGTGGCGCAGCTCGTAGAACTCACTGTAATTTGGAAGAAAGCTCTTGGTGACGAGTCCCAGGAGACTCCCGTTCTGCACTGCCGCCGCACAGTTATAGAGCTTTCCGCCCTCCTCCCACGGTACACCGACAAAGCAGAGCGCAGTCTGCCCTGCACTGGCATCTACAATCTTCTTCAGAGCCAGCTTCGCCGCATCCAGAAGAGACTGCTGCAGAAACAGATCCCCGCAGGTATAGCCGGTGATACAGAGCTCCGGAAGCACGCAGAGTTCCGCACCGGAATTCTGTGCAGCCTTGATTTCCTGAATAATAACCTCCGCATTATAAAGCGGATCGGTGACACGAATTTTTGCTGTGATCGCCGCCGCACGAACAAAACCGTCCCTCATATTTTACTCCCGTCTCAGCTTATTCCAGCTTATCTCAGACGCCGAAGCTCTCACAGATTGAATGTGGCGTTTTGCCTCCTCACCCTGCTTTTGCTTGTGCGTCTGCTCTCCCTCATGCCTTCCGCACAGCGTCTACGCTCTCCTTCAGTCCGGCAAGCAATCCCGCCATACCCTGTATTTCCGAAGGAATAATAATCTTTGTCGATTCTCCCTCCGCCATTTTGGAGAGCGTCTCGAGGCTTCTCAGGCGGATCACTGCATCATCCGCTCCCGCTTCCCTTAAAAGACGGATTCCCTCTGCTTCTGCTTCCTTCAACGCACGAATGGCTCTCGCTTGTCCCTCTGCCTCCTGAATGCGCCTCTCCTTCTCCGCCTCCGCGTGTAGAATCGCCGTCTGCTTCTCTGCCTCTGCATTGAGAATTGCAGCCTCTTTATTTCCCTGCGCAGTCAGAACCGCAGATTCCTTCTTTCCCTGTGCCAGCGTAATGACCTCACGCTTCTCGCGCTCCGCCTTCATCTGCTTCTCCATAGCCTCGCGAATGGCATCCGGAGGAAGAATATTTTTCAATTCAACACGGTTCACCTTAATGCCCCATGGGTCTGTTGCGACATCCAGCTGCGAACGCATCTCTGTATTGATGGTCTCCCTTGAGGTGAGAGTCGTGTCCAGATCCATAGAGCCGATGATATTTCTCAGCGTCGTTGCGGTGAGATTTTCAATCGCAGCGATAGGATTTTCCACACCATAGGCGTAGAGCTTTGGTTCAGTAATCACAAAAAACACAACGGAATCAATGCGCATAGTAACATTATCCTTCGTAATCACCGGCTGCGGCGGAAAGTCCGCCACCTGCTCTTTTAGATTTACGCGCTTTGCCGGACGGTCAAGCACCGGAATGAGCAGATGAATCCCTGCATCCCAGGTCGCATGATACCTTCCTAAGCGCTCAATCACAACCGCCTGTGCCTGCGGCACAATACGTATACAGCTGATGAGCACTGCAACCAAAACCAGTAATAAAAGAAAAAACTGCATATTATCCTTCATCCTTTCATACTTCCTGTTTTCGGAAAAGAACGGACAATCCCTCTCTCCGACCGTATATTGGAGTATTAATTATAGCATAGTTTAAGCTTGTCAAACAGACGGATTCCTGCTATTCTTAATCCCGGGTAATTTAGTAGGAATTAAATTTCAGACTGCGGAGGGGCTACTCTCCTCCCGGATTGGAGAAAGGAAATAATGAAAATTTCAACACGCGGCCGCTATGCGCTGCGGATGATGCTTGAATTTGCCAGAGAACCGGAGAGCGTCACCAGACTCGGAGATGTGGCAAAGAGCCAGCAGCTCTCCGAAAAATATCTGGAGCAGATCGTCTCCGTGCTCACAAAGGCCGGATTTGTGAAGAGCATCCGCGGCGCGCAGGGCGGCTATCTGCTGACCCGAAAGCCGGAGGAATACTCCGTTGGCGATATACTCCGCCTCACGGAGGGGAGCATGGCGCCTGTGATATGTCTGGAACGGGGCAGTACCCCCTGCGACCTTTTTGAGAGCTGCGTATCCCGCAGCGTCTTTCAGAAGATTGAGGACGCGGTCAATGCCGTGATCGACAATATCTCCCTCGCCGACCTGCTGAGAGAGGAAGAGGCAATCGGACCTGCGCCGCAGGACGCCACCTTGAAGCGCAGCTGTCAGAGTCGCTGAGCCCCGGAGCCACACCGCAGAGCGCAGCTTAACAGGATCAGCAAAAGACAAAAGAACCGTTCATCAGCTGTCAGAACTCATTTTGACAACGAATGAACGGTTTCTTATTTTCTATCAGCCCGCGCTCTTCTCTTCCAACTCCCTGTTCTTTAAGAACTTCTCAACACTGACCAGCTTCACACAGAGCGCAAAGAGCTCTGTCGCGATCTTTAAGTCGTTCAGCGGCGGGAAGGAAGGTGCGATGCGAATATTGGAATCGTGCGGATCCCTGCCACCCGGCCAGGTCGCTCCCGCAGGTGTCATCACCACTCCGGCCTTCGCACAGCGGGAAACCACCTGCTTTGCACAGCCGTCCAGCGTATCAAAGGAAATGAAGTAGCCCCCCTTCGGATTTGTCCACTTCCCGATATCCAGTCCGCTGAGCTCTCTCTCCAGTATTTCCTCCACCATCTCAAACTTTGGCCGGAGTATCTCGGCGTGCTTTCTCATATGCTCCACCATGCCGTGAATATCACCGAAAAAGCGCACATGACGCAGCTGATTCAGCTTATCATAACCTATGGTCTGGATTTTCAGCTGCGCCTTGATATCCTCCAGATTATTGGAGGAGGAGGCAAGCGCCGCAATTCCGGAGCCCGGGAAGCTGACCTTTGAGGTTGAGGCAAATTTATAGACCAGATCCGGCTGTCCCGCTCTCTTGCACTCCGCGAGAATCTCAATGACATTGTCCTGATCTTTATCATAGAGATGATGCATCGTGTAGGCATTATCCCAGTAGATGCGGAAATCATTGGCCGCGGGCTTCAGGCGCGCAAGCCTGCGCACTGTCTCGTCAGAATAGGAGTTGCCCGTGGGGTTGGAATATTTCGGAACGCACCAGATGCCCTTGATCGCATCATCCTCTGCAACAAGCTTCTCGACGATATCCATATCCGGACCGGTCTCCAGCATGGGGACCGGAACATTCTCTATGCCAAAATACTCCGTGATTGCAAAGTGACGGTCATAGCCCGGAACGATGCAGAGGAATTTTACCTTGTCCAGCTTGCACCATGGTGTGTGCCCCATGACTCCGTGTGTGTAGCAGCGGGATATGGTGTCGTACATCACATTCAGACTGGAGTTTCCGTAGAGGATGATGTGATCATAGGGAACCTCCATAAAATCTCCCATGAGTTCCAGTGCCTCCGGGATTCCGGTGAGGACACCGTAGTTCCGGCAGTCGGTCCCGTCCTCACTTCTGAGCTCAGACTCGTGATTCAGAACATCCATCATACCCATGGACAGATCAAGCTGCTCCATGCAGGGCTTGCCGCGGCTCATATTCAGATTCAGATCCATCGCCTGCATCTCTCTGTACTGTGCCTTCAGCTCTTTTCTGAGGTCCTGAAGCTCTTCCCGTGTCATTTCGGCATAGGGTCTCATACCCAACTCCTTTCTTTTCGCTCGCTATCACGCTTTAAACAATTAACTTCCTGCTGTCCGAAAAATTTTACCATCATCAGGCGCGTTGTGCAAGTGCGGCTCACAAACTGCCGTCCCTCTTTTTCTTCTCTCGCCGCGTCAGGAACCAGCGCAGCAGACGAAGCGCGGGCGCTGAGCTGCTCTGCACACTCCGGCCGCAGCGCTCTGCAAGATCCATGCGAAAGCGCTCCTCCCTCTCTCCCAGCTGTTCCTTTGGGAACATATAGCCGCCGTAGCGGTCACGGAACAGATAGAAGTAGCGGTAATCCTCTCCCACCGCCTGTACCTCTGCATACTTCAAAAACACCTGCGGCGCGGAAGGATCGTTCAGATCGAGGATCTCAACAGCCTGCTCATGGAAAAGAAAGCGCGTCCTGGGATAGGGCGCGCCGCTCTCCTCGATCTGTCGGGAGAGCTTTCTCGCCGTGTGATTGGCGCTGCTGTACCGCCCCGAGAGCATATAGCCCCCGTAGACAAGCAGCAGCATTCCCCACCACACGGACATATTCATGACTCCGATGAGACCGGCGCCGATTCCGACAAGGAAGCGCGCAACACGGTTCACTCTGCAGAAAAGGTCATACTGCATATGTGCGAGCGCCTCAAAGCTTCCGGCACTGTGCTCCATCGTAAACTCATATTTGGTCATAGCTTCTTACATTGCCGCCGGTCCGTAGATGAGATCCGGAACGATCGTCACCAGAATCGGGCAGAAGGTGATCAGAATCAGCACAAGGAAGAGCGCTACAATGAAGGGCCATACCTCCTTGATAAAATCGCTGATCTTACAGCCTGTGATACCGCAGGTCGTGAACATCATGGAGCCAAAGGGAGGCGTGAGCCCTCCGATCATAATATTGCAGATCGTCACAAGACCGAAGTGATACACATTGACGCCGAGTTTCAGTGCCACCGGAAGCAGCAGCGGGGTAATGATCATCATGGCCGCCCCGCCCTCAAGGAACATACCCATAATCAGCAGCACCACGTTACAGAGCATCAGGAACACATATTTGTTCGAGGTAAGCCCCAGCACGGAGGTGGCAACAATCTTCGGCAGATTGATCCAGGTCATGTACTGCCCGAAGACATTGGCAGAGACCATGATGAGAACCACGCTGGAGGTACCTGCAATCGTATCCAGAATGATGGGAATGAGGTGCTCCCGGAAGCTCAGCCGCTTGTAGACCAGCTTACCGATGATGAAGCAGTACAGCACAGCCACCGCTCCGCCCTCGGACGGTGTGAAGAGACCAAAGCGCATTCCGAGGATGATTCCGAAGGGGAAAAACAGACCCCAGAAGGAAATGAACGCCTGCTTCAAAACCTCTGTGAGCGGCGGGAACTTATCTCTCGTCGTCGGATAGTTTCTCTTCTTCGCAATGATCGCAACTGTGATCATCATGGCGACGGACATCAGGATGCCCGGCACGTAGCCCGCTGCAAAGGTGCGTCCCAGTGACGCCTGTGCAATCAGAGTGAAGATGATGAGATTCACTCCCGGCGGGATCACAGGAGTCGCAGCGGAGGAAGCCGCTGTGATCGCTGCGGAAAAGGCCTTCGAGTAACCCCTTCTCTCCATCTCCGGAACCAGCATCTTGGACTGCATAGCGCAGTCCGCATTGGCAGAGCCGGAGCAGCCGCCCATCAGCATGGAGAGCAGCACATTCACTTGTGCGAGACCGCCACGCATGTGTCCCGTCACACACTCGCAGAAATCCATCATCTTATCACTGATACCGCCGAAGTTCATGACGGAACCGGACATGACGAAGAAAGGAATCGCCAGCATGGAGAAGGATTGCGTGGAGTTCATCACCTTCTGGAGTATGGTCCAGGAGGGTGTGGACTGATCTATAAACAGGAAGAAGAAGAATGTGGAACCAAAAAGCGCATATACAATAGGCATTCCGAAGAAGTACAGCAAGAAAACCAATATAATTGGAAGCAGCTGCATAAAGCTGAGTGTCATCCGTTTGTACCTCCTTCTCCGGCATTTTCCATTTTATTCTTTGCTCCGCCCTGATGCAGTCTGTCCTTTACAAAGAAATAGAGCGCATAGATCAGGGAGAGACCAAAGCCCAGCGGTACCGCAATCCCGGTCCACCACTTCGGCAGCCGGAGCATATCTGTGACGGCAAGCTTGTACACGCCGCGCACATAGACCAGGTGATACACATACTGTGCACTGATACCTGTCAGCATGACAAGCACCAGAATCTGCAGTATATCCATGATAAACTGCACCGTCGACTTCATGTGATGCGGAAAAATATTTACCAGAATATCGACGCCGAGATGGGCGTGCTTTCTGTGCGCGTAGGCACTTCCGATAAATACCGTCCAGACAAAGAGACTCGTCACGATCTCATCGCACCACTGCAGGGGGTGATTCAGAAAGTAACGCATGATGACATTGATATTGACCAGAATGACGCAGAGAGTCAGCGTCGCTCCGGTGATAATCGCATCCAGATTTTTTAATATTTTATTGATCGTAATTTTTTCTTTCATTTGCTCATCCTCAGAATAAGGTTCGTCCCCCGATAGACACAGATTGAAGCAGGACCGCCCGGAACAGTGCTCCGGACAGTCCTGTCTTCCATGCTTCGGGATGCCCAAACCATCCCGAAAGATTCCGGTCTGAAGTCATTAATTCTTCGCGCGAAGCTCTGCGATGAAATCAGTGATCTGCTTGTGAAGCTCCGGATTTGCTCCGTACTCCTCGACGATCCAGTCGTAAACCGGTGCGCAGGCTTCCTGGAAAGCCTCAAGATCTACGTCGTTCCAGGTGACTCCGGCTGCCTTCAGAGTCTCGATCTGAGTCTGCTCGTCTTCCTCGCACATCTGCTGCTCCCACATGCCGCACTCAAGCGCCACTTCATCAATAACCTTTCTGTACTCCTCCGGAATGGACTGATACAGATCCTCCGGCATGAAGAGCCATCTGGTAGCAATGAGGTGATTGGTCTGCGCGACCTTCTTGACCAGCTCGTAAGGAGCGCCTGCGCCGGAGAGCGTGGAGGTAGATCCCTCGAAGCCCTCGACAACGCCGGAGCTGATAGCGGAGAGGCACTCGGTGAAGGACATCGGAACCGCGGTGGCACCCATGGCCTCAAGCGTCTTTGCAAACAGCGGGGAAGAGGTGGCGCGAAGCTTTACACCATTCAGATCCGCCGGGGTCTTGATATCCTTATTGGTGACGACAGAACGGAAGCCGAAGGAATAGTGCGTATCCAGCACATGGATATTCTGCTCCGCCAGCTGCGCCTTGATATCCGCGACAATATCGGAATCCATGACAGCATTGTATTCCTCGTTGGTGTTGTAGAGCATCGGTCCCACCAGAACTGCGCAGTCACCGACATGATCTGCAAACAGAGAGGGCTCCTCAAGTCCCATCCACTGTGCGCCGTTGATCGCCTGGTTCACGGAATCCGCGTAACAGTCGAGCTCGTTCTGGCCGTAATAGGTTATGGTAATATGGCCGTCTGTCTTCTCGGTGATCTCCTGCGCGAGCTTCTCAGAAGCCTTGTAGTTCCACTCGGTCGGCTGGAAGACATTTGAAAACTTGATATCAAGATGATAATCATCTGCCGGAGCCGCTGCCTCAGCCGTGGTCTCCGCACCGCCCGCCGCGCTGCTGTCTGCAGCCTGGGTCGTTGCCGTGCTGCTTCCTCCGCCGCACGCACAGAGAGATGCTCCCATCACAATACCCATCATCGATGCCAACAGTTTTTTCATAAACTTCTCCTCCTACATTTTATTTCCTGCTGTTGTGTTCGACTCTATTTCCGACAGTTCCCGGAAATTTTGAAATAAATAACAAGAAAGATTATATTACTCAGGTCTTTTATTGTCAATTATTATCAGTTAATTCTTCCAAAAACCGCGAAACCCTTTGTAATAAATGCATAAATGCACATTTCAAGATTTTGGCGCAAAATTACATGTACAGGAACAAAGAGTGCTCTGCACCCTTAACACCTGACTCTGCTTACGTTTTTACCGCTCCGTCAATCTTCCTGCATCAGCGTCAGAATCTCGCTGATATCGCGGTAGATCCCTGTCGGCCGAAGCTGATACTTCTCAATATCTGCCTCAACTCCCTCTCCCGAAAGAACAAAGGCTGTGTCGATCCCTGCATTGATTCCACAGGCAATATCTGTATAGATACGATCTCCTATCATAACAGTCTCAGCCTTTGTAAAGCCATAGCGCTCCATGGAGAGCAACGCCATATCCGGCTCCGGTTTTCCGATAAAGCGAGGTCTTCTTCCGGTCGCTCTTGTGAGCATCTCCGAGACAGAGCCGCAATCCGGAACGGAACCCCACTCTGTCGGGCAGACCCAGTCCGGATTGGTTGCAATCCACTCTACACCGCGTGTCAGAAGCCTGCAGGCATCCTCAAGCTTCTGAAAGCTAAGCTCTGTATCAAAGCCATTTACCAGGAGCTCCACCGCTTCCGTGCACTCCGTCGTGATGTGAAAGCCTGCTGTCTGAAGCTGCTCCCGGAAGGTTTTCGTACCGGCCGCATAAATAAGCTTCTTCTCGTAGCCATTGCGAAGAAACATAATCAGTGCATCCACAGAGGTCAGAAAATCATCCCTCTCCGAGGCAATTCCCAGCTGCTGAAGCCGCGCAATATAGGCATCCACACTGCGGGAGGAGTTGTTTGTGACAAAGAGATACTTCCCACCCTGCCGCCGGACTGCCTTCAGAAACTCCGCGGTTCCTTCAAAAAGCCTGTCTCCCAGATAGATCGTTCCATCCATATCCAGAAGAAACAGTTTTTTTTTCTTAAAGTCAATCATTCGCCTGTACCGCGCGTGTTGCGATGATATCCACACCGGTCCCCGCAGCATCGTGCAGCACAACCTCGCCGAGCTCCACAGGTGCTTTCACTGTAACTGCATTGATCGCCCTCATGACATCGAAGATTTTTGCCTTCGGAATATCATCCTTTGTCTTTACAGAGATGCGCGTCTTGTCTCCCCCTTCCACAATCACCGTGGAAGTGACAATTCTCGTGGGATTCACTACCTCTTTTCTCGCGTAGATATCTCCGCGCGGACAGCTGTTGCCACTTACGGACTGCACTGCCCCATTCTCCAGCTCCACTGTCAGCTGACATCCCATAGGACAGCTGATACAGGTCAATTCTCTCTTTTCCATGACAGACCTCCTCACGCTTCCTTCTCGATCTTCACTGTGATCGTCTTAAGGTTTGGGTACTCAGCAAGCTTTTTTTTCCGGAGGATCACCTGCTCCATCTCTCCGGGCGCAAGAATTCTCTTTTTATTGTGCATCACCCGCTCGTCATCAAAGTATACGCTCACATAGGCATTCTTCATCACATCACCCACACGAAAACGCACTGTAAGCATATCCTCCATGCGCGACAGATCCAGCGTGGACGGCACGGTGTAGCGCGCACCCTCCGTCGCCACAATCTGAATAGAATGCAAAGGCTTCTCCGTCCGACAGCCATCAGCAATAAAGCGCACCGCGTTCTCTCCTGCGCGCGTTGCCTCCTCCGAGACATAGTCCACGAGATCATGCACATGCAGAACGTTTCCACAGGCAAAGATACCCGGAATACTGGTCTCAAGGCTCTCGTTCACAACAGGTCCGCTCGTGATACGGCTCATCTCGACTCCCGCGGAACGGGAGAGCTCATTCTCCGGGATCAGCCCGACCGAGAGCAGAAGGGTGTCACAGGTATACCGCTCCTCTGTCCCCGGAATTGGCTTTCTGTCCGGACCGACCTCCGCAATCGTGACCGCCGAGACATGCTCCTTGCCCTCAATATCCACCACTGTGTGGGAGAGCTTCAGCGGGATTCCGTAGTCATCCAGACACTGAACAATATTTCTCTTCAGCCCGCCGGAGTAAGGCAGAAGCTCTGCGACCACCTTGACCTTTGCGCCCTCAAGCGTCATCCTGCGCGCCATAATGAGGCCGATATCTCCGGAGCCGAGGATCACAACCTCCTTGCCCGGCATATAGCCCTCCATATTGACCAGACGCTGCGCCGTTCCTGCGGAAAAGATACCGGCCGGACGATAGCCCGGGATGTTCAGCGCTCCTCTTGAGCGCTCTCTGCAGCCCATGGCAAGAATCACGGCCTTCGCCGGAATCTGGAACATTCCGTCCTCGCGGTTCATCGCTGTCACCACGCGCTTCGGAGAAATATCCATAACCATGGTATTCAGCCTGTACTCGATCTTAAGATCCATTACTTCCTTAATATAGCGCGCCGCGTACTCCGGCCCGGTCAGTTCCTCCTTAAAGGTATGAAGGCCAAAGCCGTTATGAATGCACTGGTTCAGAATCCCACCCAGCTCATGATCCCGCTCCAGTATCAGTATACTGTCATTGCCCGCCTTCTTCGCAGCGGCGGCAGCAGCGAGTCCTGCCGGACCGCCGCCGATAATTACAATATCATAGGCCTTCATTCCCGCTCCCCCTTCGTGCGCTCCATCACAATGTTTGATCTGCCGCTGTTTTTCGAGATTTTTTCCATCGGAATGCCCAGCTCCCGATGCAGGATCTCCATGACGCGGGGACTGCAGAAACCGGCCTGACATCTGCCGGCTCCCGCTCTGGTTCTCCGCTTGATTCCATCCAGAGTGCGGGCCCCCAGCGGGCGGTGAATCGCCTCCAGAATCTCTCCCTCAGAGATAGACTCACAGCGGCAGATGATCGTTCCGTATGCCGGCTGACGCCGGATCAGCTCATTTCTCTCCTCCATGGAGAACGTCTCCGGATGCAGGATGTCCTTTATAGTCTCCGTCCACTGCGCCTTCTCCTTAAGAAGAAGCTTTTCCTTCAGCAGCGCTCCGATATACTCTCCGATCGCCGGGCTGCTGGTGAGACCCGGGGACTCAATGCCTGCGCAGTCCACAAAGCCCGGAGCATCTTTCACCTCGCCGAGGATAAACTCATGGTGATCCTCATGCGCTCTGAGTCCCGCAAAGGAGGTGATGACCTGACGAATCGGCAGATCTCTCACATTCATCGACGCCTTTGCGATCATCTCATCAATTCCTGCCTGCGTCGTCGCAGTCGCTTCCTTATCCTGAATGTCGATGGCCGTCGGTCCGACCAGGACATTGCCGTGCACAGTCGGCGTGACCAGAATACCCTTTCCGAACTTTGTGGGCTGCGGGAAGATCGTATGCTTTACAAAGCCCTTTGTTCCCTTGTCCAGCAGGCAGTAGTCCCCGCGGCGCGGCGTGATATGTATCTTTTCCTTACTCACCATGTTGTGCAGCTGATCCGCATAGACGCCGGCTGCATTCACCACACAGTGTGCCCTGTACTCTCCGTTCGACGTGCGGATATGCCAGACGCCCTCTGCATCTCTCTGAAGGGCCTCGACAGCCGTATTAAAATAAAAATCAACTCCGTTCAGATTCGCCTGTTCCGCCATGGCGTAATTCAGGCGGAAGGGACAGATAATGCCGCCGGTCGGCGCATAGAGCGCTGCGACAACATGATCTGAGAGATTCGGCTCCATCTGAAGCGCCTCCTCGCGGTTCAGAAGCTTGAGCCCCGGAACGCCATTTGCCACTCCCCTGTCATAGAGCTCCTTCAGCCCGTCCTTCTCCTCCTCATGAATACAGACCACAAGGGATCCATTTCTCTCAAAGGGAATGTCGAGCTTTTCTGAGAGCTCATCCATCATCTCATTTCCGCGGACATTCATCTTCGCCATGAGTGAACCCTCCGCTGCGTCAAAGCCCGCATGAATGATCGCGCTGTTCGCCTTTGAGGTACCGGAACATAGATCCTCCGCTTTTTCCAGCACGCAGATTTCGGCCTGATAGCGCGACAGCTCTCTCGCCACGGCGCTGCCGGTGACACCTGCGCCGATGATCACAACATCGTATATCATAACTGCTTTTACCTCCCTGACTGCACATCCTGCCAACAAAGCAAAAAACAGAGCAAAAACAGGGCAGATTCTTTCTGCCTGAATTCGCTCTCTTCTCTAGCTTCCCTGTGAAATTAGCTATATATTAGCATTCTGCTCGTTCCAATGCAAGCATTTATCTGCACTTTTTTGTTTTTTCTTTTCTCTTCTGACAATACTTTTGTGATTTTATCCAGAATATCAATTTGCTTTTTCTCTTGAAATGTAAAATTTTATGTGCTATATTGCACGATACGTCATAATGACAGCGCCAAAGTTACATGCGGCCTCGCAATCTCGCTCGTGGGCAAAACAAGGCTTTACGCCTGCCCACAGCACTTTTTAAAACAAGCTAAGATTAAGAAAGGGGGAGGGCGATGTTTGAAGCATTGGATTTTCTCCGCGATATGACGCTGTTCTCCGTCTGCTTCCGACTGCTGCTCGCGATGCTCTTCGGCGGTCTGATCGGAATTGAGCGGGAGCGCAAGCGCTATCCCGCAGGCTTCAGAACCTACATGATAGTCTGTCTCGGCGCAGCGCTGACCATGATACTGAGCCAGTACGAATATCTGCGCCTGTACGGCGAATGGCGAAAGCTCGCGCTGATCTTCAACCTGAAGCTGGATGTCTCCCGCTACAGTGCGCAGGTCATCAACGGCATCGGCTTTCTGGGTGCCGGCACCATACTTGTGAACCGGAAACAGGAAGTAAAGGGTCTCACGACTGCTGCAAGCCTCTGGGCCTCCGCCTGCATGGGACTCGCGATCGGCGCAGGCTTTTATGAGTGCGTCGCGCTCGGCTTTCTGCTGATCTTCAGCTGCAACAGCTATCTTCCGGCCATCTCCGACATCATCGTGGAGACCTCACGGAATATGAATATTTTTGTGGAATTCAGCACCATTCAGGATATACGGACCATACTCGGACACATACGTGCAAGCGGCATCAAGGTATACGAGGTGGAGCTGGAGCGCGGACACAAGAAGCGCCGCCAGAACCCGAATGCCATTGTTCTCCTGCAGCTGAAGCGGGGAATGCGCCACAGCTCTGTGCTCTCCATGATCGCAGAGCTGGAATGTGTCAAACAGATAGAAGAAATATAGGAGGCCCTCATGGATTATGTTATGACCGGTCTGAGAGATCTGACCACTCTGTCGATCTGCCTCCGCATGATACTCTCGGTACTCTGCGGCGGCGCAGTCGGGCTGGAACGGGAATACAAACGCCGTTCCGCCGGTTTCCGCACCCACATTCTGATCACACTCGGCGCCTGCGTCACGACGCTCACCGGACAGTATCTCTCCATCTACATGCACTACTTCACAGATATGGCGCGGCTCGGCGCGCAGGTAGTCGCAGGCATCGGCTTTATCGGTGCAGGAGCAATCATCCGCACACAGGGAAATCAGGTGCGCGGACTCACGACCTCCGCCGGACTCTGGGCATCCGGCATTATCGGACTCTGCTTCGGCGCGGGTTTCTTCGAGGGAGGGCTCATAACCACTGCTCTCATCCTGCTCTCAGAGATCGTATTTTCAAAGCTGGAGTACTGGATGCGGGACCACGCTCCGGAAGTCACGCTCTACATTGAGTACAAGGGTCGTTCCACCATGGAGCTGCTCACAAAAAATCTTCAGGAGATGGCTGTGAAGCTGAAGCGTATTGAGATAAGCCGTTCCGGTGAGACCGGCGAAAACGGCAAGCGCAATCTCTGCGCCGTGCTTACCCTGCAGCTGAACCGAGATCATGATACCGAGAGACTGCTGGAGTATATCAGCATGACAGACGGCGTGGTCGAGGTGGAGGAGCTGTAATCGGCAACTTCAGAGAGCTGTGGCCTGTCCGTATCTCAGCTAATAATAGCAAGCAATCATACAAAAGCGTCTGAAAAACCGGCCCCTGCAAAAGCAGAGGCCGGTTTCTGAAACTGTCATTTTTTTCCGTCTCATCTCGTCGGCACAATTTCCAGCCAATAGCCATCCGGATCCTGAATAAAGTAAATACCCATCTCCGGATTCTCAAAGCAGATGCAGTCCATCTCCCTGTGCAGCGCATGTGCAGCCTCGAAGTCATCCACGCGGAAAGCCAGATGGAACTCCTCCTCCCCGATATCATACTTCTGCGGATGCTCCTTAAGCCAGGTAAGCTC
Organism: Fusobacterium naviforme; assembly: GCA_003014445.1. Classification (GTDB taxonomy): domain Bacteria; phylum Bacillota; class Clostridia; order Lachnospirales; family Lachnospiraceae; genus Moryella; species Moryella indoligenes. The sequence continues at coordinate 71,663 of PYGH01000004.1, forward strand.
CAGCTCAAAATCCGACTCCTCATTTCCGACAAAGCAAATCACATAAGAGCCGTCTGCCGCATTTTTTCTGCGCCGCTCCTTCAGCCCCAGCGCTCTCTCATAAAATGCAAGCGAACGCTCCAGATCCTGGACATTGTAATTTTCATGTATCATCCGAAATTTCATCTCTGACCTCCCCTGCCTTTTGGGATATCCGCTTCAGACTGCTGCATCATAGATGCGGACGATATCATCGTAATCAAGGCTCTTAAATGAGCCTATGCTTCTCTTCTTTCCGTAGCTGCACTCCTCTGCAAACGCCCTGATCTCCTCCTCAGAGGGAGTATGCCCCAGAAGCTCCGTGAGTGTCAGCGGCATCCCGAGGCTTCGGAAGAACTCCTCCGTCCGCTCAATACCGAGAGAAGCGGCCTTTGTATCGTCTGCCTCTGTGACCTTCCACACCTTGCGTGCAAACTGCGCAAAGCGCGCCATATTTTCGTGACATACATAGCTTGCCCAGCTGCCCCAGACAGCTGTCAGCGTCGCGCCGTGCGTCGCATCCGTGAGCGCGGAGATCGCCATGCCAAGCTGATGACAGGCCCAGTCTCCATCCCGCGCGGTATCTCCCTTTGCGCCGAGACCCGTGAGGCCCACATGAGAGACGCTGCCGCACCACATGATCTCGCTCATCGCCTCGTAGTCCTCCGGATTCTGAACGCCCTTCGGGCCGTAGCTGATGATATCCCGGAACAACCCCTCCGCGATCTCATCCGTCAGATGATTCCCCAGTATCGCTGCAAAGTAGCGCTCGGAGGTATGCATGAAGATATCCGCCACACCCGCGCCGATCTGCCACTTCGGCAGTGTCATGGTGAGCATGGGATCCATCACTGCAAACTTACAGCGGTTGAAGTCCGTGTTCATGCCGCGCTTCGTCCCCGGCTTCGTGTCATCATTGGTGAGCACGGAAGAATTGCTGGTCTCTGAGCCCGCGGCCGAGATCGTGAGTACTGCGCCGATCGGAAGACTCCTCTCCACCTTTGTGCCGCTCCAGAAGTCCCAGATGTCGTGCTCCGGAGCTGCAGCAGCATGCGCGACGCCCTTCGCAGTATCCAGCACGCTGCCACCGCCAACCGCGAGGATAAAGTCCGCCTTCATCTCCTGCGCCTCCTTCGCCATGCGCCGCGCCGTGGACAACAGCGGATTCGGAACCACGCCGCCCGTCGACCGCACCTCAAGCCCTGCCTCTGCAAGATTTTTCATAAGACGGTCTATCAGACCGCTCCTCACCGCGGAGTGCCCCCCGTAAATCAGGAGAACGCGACTTCCGCCGTACTTCTTCACGAGCTCAGCAGTTCTCTGCTCCTCTCCCGCTCCAAATACAATCTCCGTAGGCGCATAGTAAGTAAATTTTTTCATAGCCTCTCCTTCTCCGGAGCCTCTCTCCGGAAGCCTGCACTGCCCTGTCAGTTTGCAGCTCTGACAGGGCAGTTGTATTCTCAGTATGTCACTTTAATAAAGCTCTTCTTGCCGCGCTTCACAAGCCTGCCTTCACCGGAAAAATCCTCCGGCGTCCAGCTCGCCTCGATCTCCTTCACAATCTCTCCGTCCACGCTGACACCTCCCTGCGTCACATTTCTTCTCGCTTCCGAGCGGCTCGCAGCGAGCCCCGTCTTCACAAGAACAGAGAGTATGTCAATCCGGCCGTCCTTAAAATCGTCCTCTGTAAGCTGGACAGTGGGAACATTGGCACTCGCCGCACCTCCCGCAAAGAGCGCCCGGCTCGCCTCTCTCGCCTTCTTTGCCTCTTCCTCTCCGTGCACCAGATTGGTCAGCTCGTAAGCGAGAATATCCTTCGCCTCATTCAGCTTCGCGCCTTCCCAGTGATCCATAGCCTCAATCTCCTCGATCGGAAGGAAGGTCAGCATACGCAGGCATTTCAGCACATCCGCATCCGCCACATTTCTCCAGTACTGATAGAAGTCATAGGGTGTCGTCTTATTCGGATCCAGCCAGACCGCGCCTCCGACAGTCTTCCCCATCTTCTTCCCCTCAGAATTCAGGAGGAGCGTAATGGTCATGGCATGTGCATCTTTTCCAAGCTTTCTGCGGATCAGCTCAGTGCCGGCAAGCATATTGCTCCACTGATCATCGCCGCCGAACTCCATGTTGCAGCCGTACTTCTGATACAGAGAGTAGAAATCAAAGGCCTGCATGATCATGTAGTTAAATTCCAGAAAAGAGAGCCCCTTTTCCATGCGCTGCTTGTAGCACTCCGCGCGCAGCATATTATTGACAGAAAAATGCGGCCCGATATCCCGGATAAATTCGATGTAGTTCAGGCTCCTGAGCCAGTCGGCATTATTCACCATCATGGCCTTTCCCTCTCCGAACTCAATGAAGCGGGACATCTGCTTTTTAAAGCACTCGCAGTTGTGATCGATCTGCTCCACAGTCATCATGGAGCGCATATCCGTTCTGCCGGATGGGTCCCCGATCATGCCGGTTCCGCCGCCCACGAGTGCAATCGGCTTATTTCCCGCCATCTGAAGACGCTTCATCAGGCAGAGCGCCATAAAATGTCCCACATGGAGACTGTCCGCGGTCGGATCAAAGCCGATGTAGAAGGTCGCCCTGCCCTCGTTGACCAGCTTGCTGACCTCCTCCTCATTCGTCACCTGCGCGATCAGCCCTCTGGCCTTCAGTTCTTCATAACACTGCATTTTATTCTCCTTTATTCTGCAAGCCGTGACCTGACACAGCTCAAATTTTCACTCTATCAATCAGGTTCTGCGTGCAGCGCACGCTTCATTTGTGGAAAATGCTTCCGTGTGCCGGGGCTGCCCCCCGCATCGCGGCGTCCCGTCAGACATGCCCCATAATCGTGGTCAGCAGCTCACGCGCCTCAAGAAGATTGGCGCACACGGAGTATGCCATGCGGCGCAGTTCCTCTGTCGCGGGAAAGGTATCCGGAATCATGATGACCCGACATCCTGCCGCAAATCCCGCGCGCACACCGTTCGGACTGTCCTCGAGCACGATACACTCCTCCGGCTGCACCCCCAGCTTCTTGGCTCCAAGCAGGAAGACATCCGGCTCCGGCTTGCTTCTCTCCGGCTCCATCCCGGTAACTGCCGCATCAAAATCGAAGGGCACTCCCGCCACTGCGAGTTCCTGCTCCGCGACCGGCAGCTGCGTCGAGGTGCAGAGCGCCCGGCGTATTCCCTGCTCCCTGAGCCAGTCCGTGAGCTCCCGGTATCCGGTCTTCACCGGGATTCCATCTCGCTCAAACTGTACTGCACAGTAATCCTGCCTGAGCCTCCGGATTGCGGCATAGTCCACTGCGGCTCCGTATTCCTCTCGAAACAGAATCTTCTGATATTCTCTGTTCGCACCGCAGAGCTTTGCCACAAAGCTCCTGCGGAGCTTCAGTCCCTGCATATCACAGGCGTACTGCCAGCCCTCCTGATGGACGCGCTCCGTATCAATAATCACGCCGTCCATGTCAAAGAGCACGGCCCTAAAGGGTCCTCTATTCACTGTCCCCCTCCTGTCCATCCTTTTCGCTATTGAAGAATTATAAAAGAATTGGGGAGAGGCGTCAACCTGCGCTCCGCTCGAAGCGCATCCAGCCATGCTCAATCAGCATGGCTGTGAGTGCTCCGCCGTAGCCGCAGCCTGTATCCATTGCGATCATGCCGCGCCGCGGAAGCTCAAACCAGGTCCCGTAGTTCGGATGAAAGCTGCTCTCCGTGCCGCTGCCATCCAGATAGACCGGCATTTCCAGCTCCGTGTGCCCGACAATGGCGAGCTTTCCCACATAATTATTGCTGTGGACGCCCTCGTTTCCCCAGAGAAAAGTCTCCTGACTGTTATTCCAGACCACCTCATCCCGGATATCTCCGTGCACACAGATAAAGTCCTGCTCCTCGCACCAGAGCCTGGTGTTGTCCCTGAGCCACGCGGCGGTCTTTCCGGCGCTCACCTTTCTTCGCCTCAGAGAGGCGAGTGTCTCCTTCCCGCCATTCTGCTGCCACAGAAAACCATTCGCAAGCTGGCCGCGCGTCAGAAGCTCCGCATCCATAAACATCTGCTCGTGCTCGCCGCGGATATAGACAAGGCGCTCTCCCATTTCTTCCTTCAGCGCGCGTATCTTTAGATAGGTTCCACAGGCATCTGCCCCGCCGTCCAGCGCGTCTCCGAGCAGAATCAGCTGATTCTCTCTTCTGTCAAAGCCGATCTGCTCCAGCAGCTCCTGAAAGGCCGCGCTCTCTCCGTGAATATCTGAAATAATAACTGTACGCATGCATATTCCCCCATGCCTTTATTTTCTCTACTATATCACGAATCTGTACTTTCCTGTAGAGCAGTTGAGCTGCCTGTGAGTACAGCAATGCCGCCCCGTCCGGAGCGGCATTGCTGTCTCGTATTTATTTCACAACAAATTTACAGAGTCGCGATATCAATGAGCGTGAGCTCCTCCGCCCTCTGCTCCAGCGAGGTCGCCAGCGCCGCAGCGGTGTCGAGCGAGGTCAGGACATTGACACCGGTCTCAATCGCATTTCTCCGGATGATGAAGCCGTCCTTCGCGCGATCTGCGCCGCTCGGCGGCGTGTCAATGACCAGATCGATCTCATGCCCCAGAATCAGATCCAGAAGATTCGGGTGCTCCTGCTCGATCTTCCGCACGGCGAGCGCCTTCACGCCGTTGTCGTTCAGAAGCTTTGCTGTGCCGCGCGTGGAGAAAATGCGATAGCCCACCTCGGCAAAGCGGCGCGCAATCGGAATCACATCCTGCTTGTCCTCATCGCGGACTGTGATGATCATATTCTTATACTTCGGGAGCTTCACGCCCGCCCCCTGGAAGGCCTTATACAGCGCCTCATTGAAGCTTTTTGCGATGCCCAGGCACTCGCCTGTTGACTTCATCTCCGGCCCAAGGCTTATCTCCGCGCCGCGGATCTTCTCAAAGGAGAAGACCGGCATCTTGATCGCGATGTAATCCGCCTCCGGCTGCAGCCCCGGCGTGTAGCCGAGCTCCTTAAGGCTGTGTCCGCAGATGACCTGTGTCGCCAGAGGAATAATCGGAATCCCTGTCACCTTGGAGATATAGGGCACGGTGCGGGAGGAGCGCGGATTTACCTCGATCACATAGACCTCGTCGTCCTTTGCGATGAACTGGATATTGATCATGCCCTTCACATGCAGGGCGCGCGCCAGTCTCCAAGAGTAATCAACCATCTTCTGCTTCACAGTCTCAGAGAGAGACTGCGCCGGGTAGACGCTGATAGAATCTCCCGAGTGAATGCCTGTGCGCTCGATATGCTGCATGATACCCGGAATCACGATATCCTCTCCGTCACAGACAGCATCAACCTCCACCTCAATGCCCTGAATGTACTTGTCCACCAGAATCGGGTGCTCCTGCGTGTAGCGGTTGATGATGCCGATGTACTCATCAATGTCATGATCGCTGATTGCGATGCGCATGCCCGCGCCGCCGAGTACATAGGACGGGCGCACCAGCACCGGATAGCCCAGTCGGTTTGCGACCTCCTTTGCCTCCTCCGCGGTATAGACTGTGCCTCCGGCCGCGCGCGGAATCTCTGTCTTCTGGAGTATCGCATCAAAGAGCTCTCTGTCCTCCGCAGCATCGACATCCTCTGCGGCCGTGCCGAGTATCGGGACGCCCATCTTCATCAGCGCCTCGGTCAGCTTGATCGCCGTCTGCCCGCCGAACTGCACCACCGCTCCGTCCGGCTTCTCCAGGCGGACGATGCTCTCCACGTCCTCCGGCGTCAGCGGCTCAAAGTAGAGCTTGTCCGCGATGTCAAAATCCGTGGATACGGTCTCCGGGTTGTTGTTGATGATGATGGTCTCATAGCCCTCTTTTTTAAAGGTCCAGGTACAGTGCACAGAACAGAAGTCGAATTCTATGCCCTGACCAATGCGGATCGGACCGGAGCCGAGTACCACCACCTTCTTTTCAGGTCTGGTCTCCTCCGCCTCGTTCTCCCCGTCAAAGCAGCTGTAGTAATAGGGCGTCTCCGCCGCAAATTCGGCTGCACAGGTATCCACCATCTTGAAGCCCGGAAAGATACCATACTCCTCGCGGAGTGTTCTGATCTCTGCCTCGCTCTTCTTTCGCAGCTCCGCGATCACGTGATCCGGGAATTCCATGCGCTTTGCCTCCCGGAGCAGCTCCTCTGTCAGCGGGCGGCGCCGAAGCTCTGCCTCCATGCGCACCAGACGATCCAGCTTATGGATAAACCAGCGGTCTATCTTCGTCAGATGATTGATCTCATCATAGGACATGCCGCGGCGCAGCGCCTCCGCAATGACCCAGATGCGGCGGTCGTCGACACACTTAAGGCGGCTCTGCAGCTCGTCGTTATCCAGCTCCGCGTAGTCGTAGCTCATCAGAGAGTCCACATGCTGCTCCAGAGAGCGGATCGCCTTCATCAGCGCGCCCTCGAAATTCGTGCAGATGGACATGACCTCTCCGGTCGCCTTCATCTGTGTGCCGAGCGTGTGCTTTGCTGTAATAAACTTGTCAAAGGGAAGGCGCGGCATCTTCACAACGCAGTAATCCAGCATGGGCTCAAAGGAGGCGTAGGTCTTCTTTGTGACCGCATTCTGAATCTCGTCTAGGGTGTAGCCGAGTGCGATCTTCGCCGCGACCTTTGCGATCGGGTAACCCGTCGCCTTGGAGGCGAGCGCCGAGGAGCGGCTGACGCGCGGGTTTACCTCGATGACACAGTACTCAAAGCTGTCCGGGTTCAGGGCGTACTGTACATTGCAGCCTCCTGTAATGCCGAGCTCCGTGATAATATTCAGCGCGGAGGTCCGGAGCATCTGGTACTCCTTGTCGCCGAGCGTCTGGGAGGGCGCAACGACGATGGAGTCTCCGGTGTGTACACCGACCGGATCTATATTCTCCATGTTGCAGACGGTGATCGCATTGCCCGCGGAATCCCGCATCACCTCGTACTCGATCTCCTTCCAGCCCGCGATGCAGCGCTCCACCAGCACCTGCCCCACGCGGGAGAGCCGCAGTCCGTTCTGAAGGATCTCCACCAGCTCTCTGCGGTCCGCCGCAATGCCGCCGCCGCTTCCGCCGAGCGTATAGGCCGGACGCAGCACAACCGGATAACCGATGCTCTCCGCAAACTGTATGCCGTCCTCTACATTTTCCACGACAAGAGAGGCGGCCACCGGCTCATGGATCTTCTCCATGGTCTCCTTGAAGAGCTCTCTGTCCTCCGCCTTCTTGATCGTGAGCGCAGTGGTTCCGATGAGACGCACGCCGTGCTCCTCAAGAAAACCCTGCTCCGCAAGCTCCATCGCAAGATTCAATCCCGCCTGACCGCCGAGCGTCGGCAGAACGGAATCCGGCTGCTCCTTCAGTATCAGCTTCTCCACCACTTCGACTGTCAGCGGCTCGATATAGACATGATCCGCAATGTCCTTATCCGTCATAATTGTGGCCGGATTGGAGTTCAGGAGCACCACCTCGATGCCCTCCTCCTTCAGCGAGCGGCAGGCCTGCGTGCCCGCGTAGTCAAACTCCGCCGCCTGTCCTATGACTATGGGCCCGGAGCCAATCACCAAAACCTTTTTTATCTCGGAATTCTTAGGCATCTGTCTCCTCCATCATATTTAAGAAGCGATCAAAGAGATACGAGGAATCCTGCGGTCCGGGGCAGGCCTCGGGATGAAACTGCACCGTGAATATCTTTTTCCCGATATAGCGTATGCCCTCGTTGCTCCCGTCGTTGACATTGCAAAAGGCCGGAACGGCGATCTTCGGATCAAGACTCGTCTCGTCCACAGCAAAGCCGTGGTTCTGCGAGGAGATATAGACCCTTCCTGTCAGAAGATCCTTCACCGGATGGTTCCCTCCGCGGTGACCGTACTTCATCTTAAAGGTATCTGCGCCGGTCGCAAGCGCCATGAGCTGATGACCGAGGCAGATCGCAAAAATCGGAATGTCCGAGGCATAGAGCTCCCGTATCTCCTCTATGACAGCGGTATTCTCCTTCGGATCGCCGGGGCCGTTTGTCAGCATGATCCCGTCCGGCTCCGTCGCGAGGATCTCCGCCGCCCTCGTGTGCTGCGGCCACACCGTCACCTCACAGCCCCGCTGATTCAGGGAGCGCGCAATGTTCCGCTTCATGCCGAGATCCAGCACTGCGACCCGCTTCCCATTGCCGGGCATGACATACTTCTCCCTGCAGCTGGTGCGCGCCACAACACCGCTCACGCAGTATTCCCGCATGCGCCGGAAGGCGTCCTCTCTGTCAAAATCCGGATTTGTTGTGAGAAAACCGTTCATCGTGCCGTGCTCCCGGAGACGCCTGGTCAGCGCTCTGGTGTCAATGCCCTCGATTCCCGGAATACCCTGCTCCATCAGAAAGCTCTGGAGCGACTCTCTGCTGCGGAAATTGGAGTGAAGCTCGGAGAGCTCACGGACGATCAAAGCATCCGGCCACGCGGCCTGCGACTCCATATCCTCCCGACATACCCCGTAATTTCCAATCAGAGGATAGGTCATAACCACCGCCTGACCGGCGTAGGAGGGGTCCGTCAGTACCTCCAGATAACCGGTCATGGAGGTGTTGAACACCACCTCACTCACAAGCTCCTTCTGTGCCCCTATGCTTCTTCCGGTGAACAGAGTGCCGTCTTCCAGTAAGAGATAAGCCTTCATCTGCAATCCTTTCTCAGCGTCCTGTTTTTACTTCTGCAATACTATAGCAGAAAGCTCTTTGAATGTCACGATAAAAAACAGCCATCCAAACGCGACTTCTGCCGCGTCGGATGGCTGTATTTTTACACTTTGATTTCTCCCTGAAACACTTCTACTGCAGGTCCGGTCATCCGATAATGTCCGTCCGCAGCTTCTTCGATCAGCAGGTCTCCGCCAAGGAGATGCACCGTGACCCGCCTGTCACAGAGCCCCGCCCGCATACTGGCGCAGGCACTGGCTGTGGCGCCGGTTCCGCAGGCGAGCGTCTCTCCGCTGCCCCGCTCCCAGACACGCATATGGAGATGCTGCCTGTCCTCCACATAGATAAATTCAGAATTCACTCCCTCCGGAAAACGAGGGTGATGCTCATAAAGAGGACCGATTTCCGACAGCGGAAGTGCGAGCAGAGCCTCGCGGGAGCTCACATAGTACACCGCGTGGGGATTGCCCAGCTGCACTGCAATCATCTCCTGCCAGGAGCCGTTTACATGGATCTTCTCTGTGACGGAATCGGAAATAACAGCCTCACCCATATCCACGGTGACACTCTCACAGATCCCGTTCTCTGTATGAATCTCCAGACTGCGAAGTCCCGCAGCGGTCTCAAGCAGCATCTCCCGCTTCCGGCAGATCCCGTGGTCATATGCATACTTTCCGACGCAGCGCGCGCCGTTTCCGCACATCTTTCCCTCCGAGCCGTCCGCATTGAACATACGCATACGAAGATCCGCGCGCTCCGAGGGACAGATCAGGATCAGTCCGTCCGAGCCAATGCCAAAATGACGGTCACTCACGCGAACCGCAAGCTCCGACGGATGCTCCACCTTCTCCTCAAAACAATCGACATAGACATAGTCATTTCCTATGCCCTGCATCTTCGTAAATTTCATGCCGCTCCTTCTGCTCTTCATCTGATTCTGCGCCATCATAGCAATTTTCAAAATATCTGTCAATGCAATGTGACCATATCTATGCTATTCTTGTCTATAGAGGTAGAAGCCCCTGAATCAGCGTTCACGACACAGTCAAAATACGCTTACCAAAGAAATGGAGACTCCTTATGAAAAAACATATTTACAGCATCCTTTCCCCGGTGATCCGCACTCTGTCAGTTCTTTTTATCGGAAGCTCTCTGCTTCTGACTGCCTGCGGCGGCTCCTCCAGAGCGGCGAAAACCGCAGGGGCTGCTGCGGACTATCCCGCACAGGCAGCCTATGAGGAGACCGCGCTCTCCGGCGCCCCTGCGGCGGCATATGATTACAGCGCAGACTCTGCCGCGCGAAACAGCGAAAAGGAAGCAAACCCTGAGGGGGACGCGGGGACAGACAGCAGTGCGATGCAGGCCGCAGCCGGCCGAAAGCTTATAAAGACCGTGAACTTAAGTCTCGAGAGCACAGATTTCGATCTGCTGCTCCAGAGCATACAGAAGCGCGTCGCGACGCTCGGCGGCTACATTGAGAGCAGCTGGGTGGACGGAAGCTCCATGCTGGATTCCGACTACACACTCTACGGCAGCGGAAATTACTACGGACGAAGCGCCTCCCTCACTCTGCGCGTTCCCTCTGCACAGCTGGACGGCTTCCTCACGGAACTGGACGGTCTCGGCAATGTCACCTCACGCTCCGAGCAGGTTGAGGATGTCACCCTTCAGTACACGGACATTGAGAGCCATAAAGAGGCGCTGAACGCCGAGCGCGAGCGACTGCTCGCACTGATGGCAGATGCAGAATCCATGGATGCGATCATCGCCATACAGACCCGCCTCTCAGAGATCGAATACGAGCTCAACTCCTACGAATCACAGCTTCGCCTCTACGACAATCAGGTAGACTACTCCAGTATCTATCTGGATCTGCACGAGGTGAAGAGCTACAGCGCCACAGAAAAGGCCACCGTCAGCACGCGGATACAGCGGGGACTCGCGCAAAACGCAGATGCGTTCTTCACTGCACTGACCGATCTCTTCGTGGGCCTCATCACGGGCCTTCCTTTCCTGATCCCCGTCCTGCTCCTGCTCTATCTCATCTTCCGTCTTCTGAAAAAGCTGAAGAAGAAGATCTGGAAGCTCTGAGCGCGCTCCCGAAGCACTCTTCCGCGATGGCCTGCAGGGCCGGAAGCGAGCGCTCTATCATCCTGTGAGACACACAGTATGCCATGCGCACATAGCTGGGACAGGCAAAGGAGCTGCAGGGCACCACGAGCACGTGATATTTTTTACAGAGCGCCGCAAAGCTCCTGTCATCCCCATCCGGCGCCTTCACCAACAGATAGAAGGCGCCCTGTGGAGGCACACAGTAAAAGCCGAGCTCCGACATGGCTCCGTAAAGCAGTTTCCTGTTTCTGTCGTAGGCTGCGACATCCGCGCGCTCATGCAGACAGCGCATCAGCACTCTCTGTATCAGCGAGGGCGCATTGACAAAGCCGCAAATTCTGTTTGCGACAGTCGCAGCCTCCGCGAGCGCCTCTGCCTCCGGCACCGTATCCGGCACGAGGAGCCAGCCGATGCGCTCCCCCGGAAGTGACAGAGACTTTGAGTAGGAGTACACAACGACCGCATGAGGAATGAGAGCGGGTACCCACGGAACCTCTGTGCTGTCGTAAACCAGCTCGCGGTAGGGCTCGTCCGAAATGGTGAGGATCACGCTGTGAAAGCGCCGCTCCCCCTCTTCTATGAGCGCATTCAGGCGCCGCAGCGTCTCTTCCGTGTAAACAACCCCGGAGGGATTGTTCGGTGTATTGATGAGAACCGCCTTTGTGCGTGCACTAAGCGCTTCGGAGAAGGCCGCGAGATCCGGCTGAAAGCTCTCCGTATCCGCCGCCACCACCACAAGCCTTCCCCCGTAGTTCCCGACATAATTCCTGTATTCCGAGAAAAAGGGAGCAAATACAATCACCTCATCCCCAAGATTCAGAATCGTCTTCAGCAAGATGTTGAGCCCCGCCGCCGCACCAGCTGTCATAATGAGCTGCTTTTCTGTATATGCAGTCTGAAAGCGCTCATTCAGAGACTCCGCCACGGCTCTTCGCACCTCCGGAAATCCTGCATTGCTCATATAGCCGTGTATCAGGCGGGGATCCTCATGCTCCAGTATCTCCTCCGCCGCATACCTCACCGCCTCCGGCGCCGGTACATTCGGGTTGCCTAGGCTGTAGTCGTACACCTGCTCTCTCCCGTATTCCACCGCGAGGCGATTGCCCTCCTCAAACATCTCACGTATCACGGAATTGCTTTGAAGAAGATCACGCATCGATTCAGAAATATAACTCATAAAATCTCCCTTCCGGGACCCTCGGTCTCAGCGCCTTCTGCCGCGCACAAAGAGATAGAGCGCTGCAGTCTCGATAAAGTAAAACCAGGTCGCCGGATTGGAAAACCAGGTTGTAAAAAAGGAAAGTGCCATATAGAGAGCAAACTGCGCATAGAAGACGGAAAAAAGCGGGTGATGCTCCTGTAAAAGTCTCTCCTCCAGATAAAAGGACAGTATCCCCAGCAGTGCAGCAAACACGACGATACCCAGCATGCCGAAATCGTACCACGCGTCATAAAAAAGAGTGACTGTCGTGAGCTCCGTCTTCGTCACGTACAGCGGAAAGCTCGCAAGAGACGGAAACACGAACTTGAGTCCCGTCAGCGCCCAGAGCGGAAAAAGCATGCGCAGACCAAGCGTATGTGCAGGCAAATCCCGGATGAGGCAGTTCAGATTGTCATAGTTATTTGCAATATAAATATAGGGCTGACTCAGAAAAATGGGAAGAGACCGCTTCATCTCAAAGATATCGTTCAAATAACTGACGCTATGGCTCCGCGCAAGCGTGAGCAGCACATACAAAAGAAGCAGTGTGAGCCCTGCCGGCAGCGCAATCCAGAGCGGAAGCTGTCCCCGCTCCAGTGTGAGCAGCGTGAAGGCCGCGGTCACCGCGGCAAGGATCAGCTGAAATCTCGACACACAGAGCAGAGGTATGAGAAAGGAGCAGACAACACAGAGCAGCACGCCCAGTGTTCTTCGCTGGCTGAGCTCCCGCTCCGTCTCAAACCACAGCACGGCGAGGGATGGCACAAGCACACAGGATACAGTGAAGTAGTGCACTCCGCTCACATGAAAATATGAATAGGCATGGGGCACGCCGCGCACAAGGAGCGGAACATAGCCCAGCAGACGGACCTCCAGCAAAAACGCAATCCATGAGATGAGGGTGATGCCGACAATCGCAAGAAAGAGTCTCCCGCTGTTCAGAGATCTGCTTCTCCGTCCCCGCTGCCTGACTGCTGCATGTCCCGCGTTGAGCCTGCACAGCTCAAAAGCCAACCAGAACACGGTATAGGCGAGAAAGAGCGCTGCCCATGTCTGCCACTCCCAGCTGGTCTGCAATTTTGATAGCTTCAGACAGGATATCCCCTGACCGCCGACAAAACCCAGAGAATAGAGCGCTCTCAGATGCAGCAGCGTGCCCCCTCTCCGCATATCTGAGAGAAAGAGCACCAGAGCAGCAAAGATTAAAACAAACCCGGATAAAGCATACTGCGCTATCCGGGCAAACAGAAAACTGGAAAGATACGATATGAGATAAACTGGCATACGCTCACTCTGCCTCTCCGAAGCCTCTCTCCGTCAGGGCAACCATCGCTGCGAGCGCAGCATCCTCATCCTCTCCCGTGCAGCGGTACTCAATCTCATCCCCGCACTTCACACAGGCTCCGAGTACACTCAATACGCTCTTCGCATTTGCCTCGTTCTCCTGAAACAGAAGCTCCACTCTGCACTTGTACTTCAGAGCCTCCTTGCACAGATTTCCTGCCGGTCTCAGATGAAGTCCACTGGGATTATGCACCGTAACCTTCTGACTGACCATAGCTCTCCTCCCCTGTTCTGCAATCGATTTTCACTGCTGATTTGCCTTGGTTTTACTGCTCTTGCCCGCTTCTGACGCAGCAGCTGTATGATCCTTTCCGGCAGTAGCGGCCTCCGATTCAGCCTCACCATGCGGAGTCTCCCCGGCGCTCTCATCTGCGGGTCCCACAGTTTCCTTCTGTGAGCTCTCATCCTGCGTCTCCTCCGCTGCTCTCGTCGTTACAGCCTGTGCACCGGGCCCCTCATTTTCCGGACTGACTACCACGGTAAAGGGTGTGACAGATGCGACTGTCGTTCCCTCCGGCGCGGTGAGCCTCAGCTCACCCGCATGAAGCCCAACACCAAAGCCTGTAAGGTCAATATACGCCTTTAAATCCGCTGCGTCTACCTCTGCCAGTTCCTCCGGAAGACCACTCAGCTCCACAGAGAGCAGATCCGGCGTCAGCTGATATACATAATCCTCCCTTTTGCCCCGCGTATCGATCCCGCTGGCGAGCGAGAGCTGAAACGCCTTTGTGTTCAGAGCCTCCACCTTCAGCGTCACCACGATGATAGGATTGCCGCTGACTGTTACGCCATCCGGAAGGAAATGATTCAAATCCAGCGTCACATCCTTGTCTTCCCTGGCCCCCTCAATGCTGAGCATGGGGCCGGACACCTTCAGCTCTGTGAGATTCTCCAGCAGACTGTGCTCTCCTACAACAGCCACGGACTTCACACTACACTCTGTCCCACTGAGACGAAAGCCCTCCGCAGCCTCTCCGCTCACTGTAAAGCTGAGCGGCAGGCTCTTTCCCCGAAGCATGTCAATGTCATAATAGATCTCCTTCGGCTCTACGGAGATCTCCCCCTCCGCAAAGGAAATCTCATTTCCATTTGCGTCATAATAGGTGACATCTGCATGGCCCATTTGATCGTCCGAGATACCCTCAACACTGACCCGGACACCTGCCGAGCTGATCCTGCCGACCTGTGACACTGGGCCGCTGACCATAACTGTCGCAGGCGTGAGTGTCATACTTCCCACCTCGAAGCCATCCGCCGGAGTCCCGTCGGTTGCGGTTGTGAGCGAGAAGCTCTTATTCTGGATATCCTCCGTGAGAACCCGAACCACCCCCGGCCGTGCAGTCGGTGTGCCGCTGATCAGCTCCTTGTTCCTCATGACCTCTACCGTGACCGGAACAGAGCCGGTCACCGCATAGAGATCGCGCAGATCGATGCTCGCGCGAAAATCATCCGCGGTGATACGATAGGCGTCTCTGGTTCTCACCTGATAGCTCACCACTACTGTCTCACCATTCTGCACCTCGTAGGCCTTGCCTGCATTGCTCAGGACATCTCCGTTTACAACATTCAGACTGACCGTCTTGGTTCTCGTTACCTCCGGATTTGAGATATTGACGACAGCCAGCCAGATAATAAAGGCCAATCCTACCGAAAGGAGCTTCAGACTCAGATTATTGACCACTCTTTCTTTCATTCTTCCCCTTCCCTCTCAGAAAGCTGAAGCCAAAACGCCTCTGAGGCTCCTGCTCTGCTGTCAGTCCCTGCAGAATGCCGCGTAGCGTATCTGCGTCACGGATCACCGTCAGCCTTCCATTGCGGGCCACTGATACCTTGCCTGTCTCCTCAGAAACCACAATCGTGACCGAGTCTGTCGTCTCGCTGATTCCGATGGCTGCGCGGTGACGTGTGCCGAGTTCCTTTGAGATGGACAGATTGTCCGAGAGCGGCAGATAACAGGTCGCCGAAGCAATCGTATTGCCCCGGATAATCACCGCTCCGTCATGCAGAGGCGTGTTGTGCTCAAAAATATTGATGAGCAGCTGACTGGAGACAATGCCGTTGATATCAATTCCGGTTCTGACGATGTCCCCCAGAGAAATCTCCTGCTCTATCACCATCAGCGCACCTGTCTTCGCGCGCCCCAACTCATAGGAGGCCTTCACCAGCTCATTAATGGTATGTTCAGAAAACTGCGAGGCATCTGCATCATCCGCAATCATTTTATTGAAGGAGGTGAGAAAATTTCTGCTGCCAAGCTGTTCCAGCGCCTTTCTGAGCTCCGGCTGAAAGACGATGATCAGCGCCGTCACAGCGATGGTTGCGACCCGCCCCAGTATCCAGAGTATCGTGTCCAGATGCAGAATCACGCAGAAAATCACAAAAGCAAAGATAAAGATCAGACCGCGCAGAAGGATCCACGCCTTTGTATCTCTGATCCAGTTTAAAAATTCATATGCCATCCAGGCGATCAGCGCAATCTCAATCACACCCGTCAGCGTGATTCTCGGCGCCATCCCGAGCATCGCCCTAAGATACTCCATCATCAGCTGCATCACTTACCCCTTGTTCTTACTTCCGCCATCCCTGGCGCGCTTTGGCCGTCTGGCCGTATTGATCTTCTGTATCTTCAGATCCGGCGCGGAGACCGAGACCTTTGGAACCGCTTTTACATAGTAGTAATAATCATCATCCTCAAACTGCGTATACTCTGTCCGGCTGTAATCCACACTGAACACAAAGAAGCGGTACAGCTCCGCAGCACCCCCTGAGAGCACACAGCCCAGAATGAGCGGAAGAATGTCAAGTTTAATGCCATAGAGAAATACACCGCCAAAAAAGACCAGAAGCAGCACCAGCATCCCCGCGAAAACAGCCCATTCCCAGGCATTGGAGACTGAGAGGGAATGGATCAGCCAGACCACAATTGCTGCCATCGCAAAAGCAATAATAAAGAGCAGCATTCCGCGGTTCATGATGACACCGTTCAGCATCTGCACATATTTCTGTGCAATATCCACAGAGTCCACATTGGTCAGCGGACCGGCATTTCCCCGCACATACTGAAGAATATAGTAGATCACAACGCCGCAGCTCATGGGAATCACTGCTGCAAGCGCACCGCTGAGCCCGACCAGAATAGGAACAAGATAGGGAAGCTTCAGCACAAACAACAGCGGCGTAATGATCAGAAGGACACTGTCTCCCGGCGTAAAGCCGTAGTAGAGCAGTGCAACAATCAGAAGAAAAGCCGCTGTGAAAAGAGCAAATTCCAGAGACACCGCAAAGATATGCGCGAGCAGAAAGAAGGCGAGAATCCAGCAGATTCCGCCCCAGGGACAGAAGGCGGAGACAAAGGCAAGCGCCAGCGGAATAAACGGCGCCCGCAGCGCCTTCATATAGCCCAGCGCACCATTTAAGAGGAGCATGGAACTAAGAGACAGCAAAAAGCGCAGCGCCATACTCACAGCGCTGCTATATCTGCCGTACAGCTGTTTGACCCTGTCCCGAAGGACCAGAAGCTTAAGCATTTCTTCCGCCCTCCTTTATCAGCTCCCTCTGGCGATTCTGAATCTCATAGCGCTTTTTCAGACGGTTCAGACGCGTGAGGTGCTTAAGACGTCTCTCCTTCGCCTCACTGTATTTTCTTCTGTATATGATGACTGTCAGCGCCTCAAACAATAACAGCCCCAGCACATAAAAAATCAGGATATGCTTCAGCTTTTCCAGCACATCCATCACATTCACCATGGACAGAATAGCCTCCAGCCGATAGAGAGAGAACACCCCGAGAAACAGTGCCGCACTCAGCGTATAGGCAAAAAAAGACTGAAGCACGTGCTTTGCCACATAGTCTCCGCGAAAATATTTCTGCGCGGGATTTTCCCTTCTGCCCTCGCGCTTCGCATATATGGCGATCTCATTCATCAGCCGGATTTTATCTTCGTTCAGCATGGATGAACCTTCCTTCCAGATGTTCGTTATCAGTATAGCACAAAGCCATATTAAAAGGAAACTGACAACTTCTTTACTCTTTTCGCAAGATTTTCGGCTGTTTAAAAAGCTCGAGTCTGCCCGCCCGCGCATTTTCCCCTTCATGCAGAGCTCTCTCTCTTGCGGACAAATGACCGCATACAGCAAACTTTTTATTGACCTGCACGGCTTCACATGTTAATATGGGCGACAAAAGCCAAAAAGCACTTACTACGGGGGGGTTACTATGGAAATGCTGAGTCGCATCGTATCATTCATCAACGGTATCCTGTGGGATCGGAACCTGCTTCTGTTCCTTCTGGTCGGAACCGGAATCTTCTACAGCTTCCGCACCCGCTTTGTCCAGATACGTCTCTTCCGGCGCGCCTGGAAACGCGTATTTTCCGGCTTCTCCCTCAACGGAGACCGCGCAGATAAGGATGGAATGAGCTCTTTTCAGGCGCTCACCACCGCGATCGCCGCACAGGTAGGCACAGGAAATATCGCAGGCTGTGCGACAGCGCTCTTCTCCGGCGGTCCCGGTGCCATCTTCTGGATGTGGATCTCTGCCTTCTTCGGCATGGCGACCATCTACGGTGAGGCGGTGCTCGCGCAGAAGACACGCACCCGCGACGCAAGCGGTCATATCAGCGGCGGTCCGGTGCACTACATTCACGCAGCCTTCCGCGGCCCCTTTGGCAGCTTCCTCGGTGCCTTCTTCTCAATCGCAATCATTCTGGCACTCGGCTTCATGGGAAACATGGTGCAGTCCAATTCCATCAGCGAGGCCTTCTATGAGGCCTTTGGCATTCCGAAAGTCGCGGTCGGCGTGCTCTGCGCCTTTATTGCGGGCTTCATCTTCATCGGAGGTATTTCCCGCATCGCCGCATTCACGGAGAAAATTGTCCCCGTCATGGCCCTGCTCTATCTCATCGGCGGTGTCACCGTGCTCTTCATCAACTACCGCAATCTTCCCTCGGCCATCGCATCCATCTTCATCTGTGCCTTCCGTCCGGAGGCAGTTTACGGCGCGGCATCCGGCCTCACTGTAAAGGCCGCAGTCCGCTTCGGTGTGGCCCGCGGGCTCTTCTCGAATGAGGCCGGCATGGGTTCCACTCCACACGCGCATGCAATGGCAAAGGTTGAAAAGCCGGGAGATCAGGGTGAAACTGCCATGATCGGCGTCTTCATCGACACCTTTGTGGTTCTGAACATGACGGCCCTCGTCATCCTCTCCTCCGGCGTACTGGAGCCGGTGAGCGGCGGACGCACCGGCACTGTGCTTGCACAGGCGGCCTTTTCTACAGGGCTCGGAAAGCTCGGCAGCGGCTTTGTCGCGATCTGCCTGCTCTTCTTCGCCTTCTCCACAATCATCAGCTGGTACTTCTTCGGAGAGGCAAATGTGAAGGTGCTATTCGGACAGGGCGCAGTGAAGCTCTATGCCGTCATCGTCGTCATCTGCATCCTGATCGGCTCCATGCTGAAGGTGAATCTCGTCTGGGATATGTCCGATATGTTCAACGGCCTCATGGTCATACCAAACCTGCTTGCCGTACTTGCGCTGCATCGCATGGTAGCAAAATCAGCCTTTGACCAGGACGAAGCCAACTGACTTGCCGTTGTATTACGCGCTTGAAAGTGCTAGAATCAGGAAGAACTTATGAATATTCTGAAAGATGAAAACAGCACAGACAATCAAGTCGGGAAAGGACGGACATGGGAGAAGTATTCATTAACAGGCATCCGCTGGTACAGCACAAAATCACACGTCTTCGTGACAGGACAACCGGAACGAATGAGTTCCGCAAGCTGGTAGAAGAGATCGGAATGCTTATGGGCTATGAGGCGCTGAGCGATCTCGCAACAGAGAATATTGAGGTAGAGACACCGATGGAGACCACTCCGTCCCCGGTAATCGCAGGACGAAAGCTCGCGATTGTCCCCATCCTCCGGGCAGGCCTCGGCATGGTAAGCGGCATCCTCGCTCTGGTTCCCACTGCGAAGGTCGGACACATCGGACTGTACCGCGACCCTGAGACCCATGATCCGGTGGAGTATTACTGCAAGCTGCCAACACCGATTGAGGAGCGCACAATCGTTGTCACCGACCCCATGCTCGCAACCGGAGGCTCTGCCTGTGGCGCATTGAATCTCATCAAGCAGCACGGCGGAAGAAAGATCAAATTCATGTGCATCATTGCGGCTCCTGAGGGACTTGAGCGGCTCAAAAAGGAACATCCAGACGTTCAGATCTATGTCGGACATCTGGATCGTCAGCTGAACGAAAGCGCCTATATCCTTCCCGGTCTCGGCGATGCCGGAGACCGCATCTTCGGAACCAAATAAAAGGCACTGTACGAAAATCCGGCAGAATCCCCAAAAGAGAATTCTGCCGGACTTTTTACTTTATTCATAATACTGTTTGAAAAGCTGCTGTCCATTCACACAGCGATTTCCACTCAGCTCTTCTTTCCTCTCAGATAAACTGCCCAGTAAATGATGCCGATCAGCACACCTCCGACAATATTGCCAAGCGTCACCGGAAGCAGATTCCGAACAAAAAATCCGTACCAGCCAAGCCCCTCCGCGGCAATGCCATACTCTCCCGCGGCAAAAATCCCCGCCGGAATAAAATAAGCATTTGCAATCGAGTGCTCATAGCCTGAGAGCACAAAGACCATGATAGGAAGGTAGAGCGCCAGTATCTTTCCGGCCAGCTCTCTGGCGGCAAATGCAGCCCACACCGCGAGACAGACCAGGATATTACAGAGTATTCCCCTGAAAAAGGCATCGGAAAATGAGAGCGAAGTCTTCGCCCCGGCGACTCTGACCACGGTCTCTGCAAACGCGCCGTCACACTGAGAAAAGACATGTGACTTTGTCGCCGCTGCCGCGATCAGCATTCCGCCTGCAAGATTTCCGACAAAGACAATCGCCCAGCTTCGGAGCATCCCCGTGAGACCGGCCTCGCCCTGCAGCACAGGAATAACCAGCAGACAGTTTCCCGTAAAGAGCTCTGCCCCCGCCAGCAGCACGAGCATAAGCCCCGTCGGAAATACCCAGGCCCCCATGAACTTGCCAAGCGCCGCAGGCTGTACAAGGAGTGCCGCTGCCTGGCTTCCAATTGCACCAAATGCAATGTACATACCGGCCAGCAGGGAGAGCAAAAACATATTCAGGGTCGGAAGCTCAATCTTTCCTTTTCCGACCTTTACATAATTTGCCGCAATTTCTGCAGGTGCATTCATCTCATATCCCTTCTTCCCTTTTTTCTCTGTGCCTTTTGGCACAGACGTGAGCATCATATCACATTTTATAACCCTCCGTCAAAACTTTCCTTTCCGAGAATCTGATCTGCGTAGCGCACTGTATCCATGGCCTCCCGCGCATAGCAGTCAGCTCCGATCCGCTCCGCATAGCGCTGCGTCATCACTGCACCGCCGACGACGATCTTTGTCTCCGGACTCTGCTCTCTGAGCAGCGCGATGGTTTCCTCCATTCCGACTACTGTCGTCGTCATCAGCGCGCTGAGCCCGACCAGCTTCACCTGCTCCCGGACGGTGGTCTCCGCAACCAGATCCGGCCGGACATCCTTTCCGAGATCCAGCACCTCGTAGCCATAGTTCTCCAGCAGCACTTTTACGATATTCTTGCCAATATCATGAATATCTCCCTTCACTGTGGCAAGAATAATCTTTCCTTTCGAGGGGCGCTCCGTTCCACGCAGTGCTTCCTTTACCGGCTGAAAGGCGGCCTTTGCCGCCTCTGCACTCATGAGAAGCTGCGGCAGGAAAATGTCACCGCGCTCAAAGCCTCGTCCCACAGCATCAAGCGCAGGGATCAGCTCGCGGTTTACGAGCTCCAGCGGATCTGCTCCGCTTTGAATTGCAGTCTCCGCGGCCTCCGCCGCCCTCCGCTTCATTCCGTTTCGTATGCTCTCTCCCAGCGCAGTCGAAACCACTCCAGCTCCCTCTTCTGCTCCCTCTTCTGCTTCCTCTGTCTGCCCTTTCTCTGCACCTCGTACCCTCGACACACACTGTCCCGGCTCTCCGCCCTGAAACAGTGCCGGGGCAGAGGCATAGCGACGCACATACTCTGCGCACTGCGCATCCGCTCCGGAGAGCGCCAGATGTGCATGAAAGGCTGCCATCATCGCCTCGCTGTTCGGATTGACAATTGCGAGCGAGAGCCCGCTCTGCAGCGCCATGGCAAAGAAGAATGCATTCAGCATATCGCGCTGCGGTAAGCCAAAGGATATATTGGAGACCCCGAGTATGGAATGTCCCCCCAGCTCGTCGCACACCCGCCGCACAGTCTCCAGCGTCGTCTGCGCAGCCGTGCCGTCCGTGGATATCGTCATGGCAAGACCATCGACCACGATATCCTCCGCAGCGATTCCATAGCGCTTTGCCTCGCGGTATATCTTTCTTGCGACAGCGATTCTCCCTTCCGCAGTCTCCGGTATTCCGCCCTCATCCAGCGCGAGCGCCACCACCACCCCGCCATACTTGGCCGCCAGCGGAAAAACTGCATCCATACTCTCCTGCTTCCCATTGACAGAATTAATCAGAGCCTTGCCGTTGTAGCAGCGGAGCCCCCGCTCCAGCGCCGCCGGATTTGTTGTGTCCAGCTGCAGAGGCAGTGCCGTGACAGACTGAAGACTGACAACAACCCGCTCCAGCAGAGCAGGCTCATCAATATCCGGTAATCCCACGTTGACGTCCAGAACCTCCGCTCCTGCCTCCTCCTGTGAGATTCCCTGCTCCAGAAGGTACTCCAGCTGACCGCTCCGCAGCGCGTCCTTTAGCTCCTGCTTCCCGGTCGGATTGATGCGCTCCCCTATGATCACCGGACGGTTTCCGATCTCCACTACCCGGGAGAAAGAGGATATCACAGAGCGATGCTTTGGCTCCGGCCTCCGGAACGGAATCCCCCGTGTCTTCTCAATCTCCCTCCGGATATACTCCGGCGTCGTGCCGCAGCATCCACCAAGTACCTGTACTCCCAACTCTGCGATGGCACACATCTCCTCCGCAAACTCCTCCGTGCCGAGATCATACACTATCTGCCCCTCCCGCACGCCGGGCAACCCCGCATTCGGGCTAGCAATCACAGGAAGGGAGCTGATCTCCATGAGCTCTCTGACCAACGGCACAAACTTGCGCGGACCGAAGCCGCAGTTCACGCCGAGTGCATCGACGCGCAATCCCTCCAGCATCGCGGTCACACTCTGCACCGTTCCGCCGGTGAGCAGCTTTCCTTTTTCATCGTAAACCATGGTGACACAGACCGGGAGAGCTGTGTGTTCCTTTGCGGCAAGTACGGCAGCCTTTGCCTCCAGACTGTCACTCATCGTCTCAATCAGAATGAGCTCTGCGCCTGCCTCCTCGCCCCAGTGCATCACCTCCGCAAATATTTCCACAGCTTCCTCAAAGTCGAGATCTCCCATCGGGGAGAGCAGTCTGCCCGTTGGCCCCACATCCAGCGCCACAAAGGCGTCCTTTCTTCCCGCCAGTCTCCGTCCCTCTGCCGCAAGACACACACCTCGCTGTACGATCTCCCGCAGCTCTTTGCGATCCGGATAATGCAGGCGGTTCGCGCCAAAGGTATTGCTGTTCACAATGTCACTGCCCGCAAGGTAATATGCCTCCGCAAGCGCCCTGATCTCCTCCGGTCTCGTGAGGTTCCAGCGCTCCGGAAGCTCCCCACCCCTTAAGCCTCTGGCCTGAAGAACAGAGCCCGTTCCGCCGTCCCAGTATAGTCTTTCTCTCCCGAGCCGCTCTGAAAATAGCCTCTTCATTTCTCCGCCTCACTGTATGAATAGATGCAATGCTCCTGACTGCAATCCGCGCAGCGCAGCTGCCCCTCTTCTTTCCCGTCCGCTTTCTCTGCCTCCGCAATTCCGATGACCGCAGTCACAGACTTCGACGGCAGCATGAGAAGACTCTCCGTCAGCGTAATCCCAAGCTGCCTCTTAAGCTGCAGCACGCGCATGAACTCCGTCTGCAGGCTCAGCGAGAGGTCTCCGTACCCGGGGGAAAAGCGCGGCCTCAGTACATGGCCCTCTGCCACGACCTCCTTCCGCAGCGCGTCATTCAACGCGTCACAATAAGTCTCTATCATGGCGCTTGCCGCGGCATCATAGATGAGCGCCCTGCTCTGCTGTCCCAGCGCCTCAGCCCGCCGGATGAGCTGCTCAGGCGCAAAACCCAATGTCGCAGCCATGAGATATGCCTCTCTGCATCCACGGAGATTCCTGCCGAGATCACGGCTCCAAATCTCCATTCCGGCGAGCTTCATGTGCGACGGCTTGATAAATTCCAGGGGAACGCGGCAAAGTATATGTCTTGGCTCCGCCCTTTTTAAAAGCTCCGCCGCACAGCTCTCTACCAATTCTGTGAGTTCTCCCTCCGGAATCCGGCCGCGACAGCCCAGATAGCGGTATATTTCTCTGTGATTGATCTCTGTAATCTCCGGCTCTTTCAAGCTGTGATTCCCCCCTCAGGATTTTTTGCCATTTTATCACAGGGACAGCTCAAATTCCAGGAACAGGAAGCTGTTCGGGAAACCTCTCATCAAAAATCCCTGCAAAATCCACTCACAGATTTTGCAGGGAAAAATGAATCACTTCAGCAGCCTTACTCAGCGCAGCTCCCGCACCGACGCAGCGCCTCAGCTTCTCTCACTTCAAAAACACGCTCTCTCCGTGAAAATATATCCTGTGTCATCCCAGAGAAGCATAGCCATAGGCATTCACCAGCGCATCCAGCTTCTCTCCCGCCTTGCAGAGCGGACAGACGCGATAGTCCCAGGAGGCATATTCCGGCAGATCGCTTTTTCCGAAAACTGCGGAAATACGCATCCCGTCATATTCCTCCAGTGCGCTGAAGATCGCAGAGATACCTGCAAGCTTTCCCTGATAGTACTGAATGCATTCCAGAACCTTATTCAGCGTCTTGCCCGTCGTCACGCTCGCCATCAGTATCATAACATTCTTCCCTGCAATCTTCGAAACCAGATTGTCGCGGAATATAAGCTGCGAATTCATGTTGAATTCAGGATGCACGACATAGATCGTCTTATGCGCATTGGTCGAGAGAAATCCGGATTTTGTGAGCTCCTCAGAGAGAAAAGCACCAATCACATCTGTTCCCTCCATACAGACAATCGTATCTATCACCGTTCCGTAAAGATACATCGCCGTGAGCGCATTCGCGATCTCATGTGCCTCTGACGCTCTCGTCTTGAGGGTCGTCACATCGATATAGTAGTTCAGATGCGCGTGGTTTGAAGCAAAATGTCCGCTCCGTATCTTGAGCGGGGCGCCGCAGCCTGTGGTGTATATCTTGGAATACTGAATATCCTTCATAGTGAGGCCCTCCTTTGTGTATTATATTTTTAACAGCACAAAACATTTTATTGTTGTGAATTTATTACAATAAATACCTCCTTCTTATTTATAAGATTAACATAATTTATTAATTAAGACAATTTATTTTGATTAATAAGAGTATTCATTTCAAAAAAACGAATATTAAATCTTTTATTCACTGAAGATAGTCTATTAGAAACTGCGCTGTAACCGCCGCGGCCGTTGCTATCCCTCTTTCATCGAATACGTTTTTCCCATTATGCAGGCCGATATGGCTGTCAGGATCGTCGTTTCCCGTGCCCATACGATACAAGGCCCCCGGCACAAATTCCAGATAGCGTGCAAAATCATCTGAACCCGGAGACGCTGACGGAAGATGCATAACATGCCCCTCCCCCAAAGCCTGATCGGCAGCTTTTTCCACCAGAGCAATCACCTCAGGTACATTAATTAATGGCGGCATTCCCTCTGTAATAATCACCTCTGCCTCCGCCTTCATTGCCTCGCAGCAGCCTCTGGCGATGCGGCGTATACTCTCCAGCGTATTCTTTCTCCACGTTTCACTTAATGTCCGCAGCGTTCCCTCTATCACGACCTGATCAGGAATAACATTGGAAGCTGTCCCCCCATGAATACTTCCAAAAGTCAACACGACACCCTCATTCATGGGCACTTCTCTCGACAATATCGTCTGCATCTCTGTGATCAGATAGCTCGCTGCTACCACCGGATCAACGCAGCGATATGGATGCGCACCATGTCCGCCCCTTCCTCTGACCACTATTTTAACCGTATCACTGGAGGCATGAGACGGACCGCTCTTCGTGCCAATCATCCCGGCCGGTGTATCTGGCCAGGTGTGTATTCCTAAAATAACATCCGGTTTTGGAGCCTCCAGTGCACCGTGCTCAATCATGATCCGGGCACCTGCTCCGCTCTCCTCTGCCGGCTGAAACAGCAGTCTGACCTTCCCGCTGAACAGATTTCTGTTTTCAGACAGCACACGGGCGGTCAAAAGCAGGCTTGCTGTATGCAGATCATGGCCGCAGGCATGACATACCCCTTCCTTTACACTGGCAAATGATGCGCTCCCTCTCTCCTGGACAGGCAGTGCATCGATATCCGCCCGCACTGCCGCCACCCTATTTTTACCTGATTTGCTTCCATCTATTTCTGCGATAATTCCTGTCTCTATTCCGGAATCACGAATAGAAATTCCCCATTTCTGAAGTTTATCCCGAATAAAAGCAGTTGTTGCTGTCTCTTCCATGCTTAATTCCGGATTTCTGTGAATCTCTCTTCTCCACTCCACCGCTTCTGCCGCATATTGATCAATCAAACGCTTTATCTGCATATCCTTACTCTCCTTTTTATGAATATATCTCCCACAGCTGTCAGCATTAAGCTTACTTGTTCAGCAAATACGGGATGGCTGTCCTGTTGACATACCACCCCGTATCAGCCGTCTCCCTGCTTTTCAGCATCCTTTACTTTTCAGCAATACTTTTTACAAACTCATAGCCTTCTTTTCCCCATATCTGTTCACCCAGCTCATCTCTGACACTCTGTGTAGCTGCCTTAAATTCCTCAAGATCCGGCTCACAGATTTCCATACCCGCATCAATGCAGGTCTGTCTGTCTTTCTTCATCGCATCTTCCATATAATCAGTCGCATACTCCCTTGCTTTCTCGCAGGATTCCCTCACGAGAGTCTGCTGATCAGGCGTTAAGCTATTGAAAAAGCTGTTGCTGACAATCACAAAAGCCGGCTTAATCATGTGATTGCTGTATACCAGATACTTATTGACATTCTGGAAGCCATAGGAAACGATCGTTTCAATCGGATTTTCCTGCCCCTCCACGACACCTGTCTGCATTGCGGAGTAAACTTCACCCATATCCATTGCCGTAGGCTGCGTTCCCAATGCCTTGAAAGTCTCCACATAATAATCCCGCTCCGGAACTCTGATCTTCATATTTTTCATATCCTGAAGAGAGTTGATCGGAATATTGGAAGAAATAATTCTCGGAGATCTGGGCAGAGTATCCAGAATCAGCGCATCCCTGTCGTCTATTGACTTCTGAATATATTTCTTTCCCAGGTCAGAACTCAGGAACTCCTCATATTGAGACAAATCCGTAAAGAGATACGGAAGACAGAGATACTCCAGCTCCTTTACCCCGGGATCACCGGAAGACATCATCTGAATCTGATTCATGGTGATCTGCTCCACCTGCTCATTGGTGGAGCCCAGCTGATTGGCTGGATACAGCTCCACTGCTATATTCCCCTCTGAGCCCTCCTCAACCAGCTTCTTGAACATCTCCATCCCCTCATAAGCCGCTTCACCATCATTGGCCCATGTGGAGTATTTTATGGTGACAGATGCGTGAGAAGTATCCGCTGTGCTGATATTGGCTTCGACTTCTTTACTTTCCTCTGCCGCGGTACCCGTCGCCTCACCGCTGCTCTGCGCCGCTATGGTTACGGTTGCCGAGCCACCTCCGCATGCAGAGAGACTCATAGCCAACATAGAAGCTGTGAGCACCAAAAACAAGTTTTTTTTCATTTTAAATGACCTCTTTTCCAATATATTTTTATGGTATAAAACAATCAGTTCATCATCAGATCTGGCAGAAACAGACTGAGCTGCGGAACAAAAGCAATCAGCAGTATGGCGAAAATCAACGGAATATAGAGAGGAAGCATGGCCCTGGAGAGCCTTGCAAACCCCATATGCGTCAGACTGTTAACAACAAACAGCATGCTTCCCACCGGCGGTGTACATCCGCCAAAGGTCAGGGTCACAACCATAATCAACCCAAAATGAACAGGATCAATACCGATCGCCTTGATCACCGGCATCAAAATCGGTGTCAGGACAACAAGAGCCTGCGACGCCTGCATAAAAAAGCCGATAAAGATAAGAACCGCCAGAATCATCAGCATTAAAATATACTTATTATCCGTAACTCCCAACATGAGTTTTACAATCAGATCCGGCGCCTTACTCATAGTCAACACCCAGCTGAAGCAGCTTGCCGCTGCCAGTATGAACATATTTTCCATACTGTTGACACCGACGGTCTGCAGCGATTTAAAGAACTGTACAGGTTTAATATTGCGATAGACAAAAAATCCAATCACAATTCCATATAAAACTGCAATTGCTGCACTCTCGGTAGGAGTAAAAATACCGCTCATCGTCCCGCCAATGATAATAATCGGCATCATTAAGGCAGAGAATCCATCAACCAGCGCGTGTCTTCTTTCCTTTGCACTGGCCTTCGGATAGCTGGGATAATCCATCTTTATGGAATAAAAATGCGTATAGACCATTTGAGCTCCGGCAATGACCATCCCAGGGACGATGCCCGCAATCAACAGACGACCGACATCCGTTCCGGATAAAATTCCATACAGAACCAAAGTAATACTGGGAGGGATGATAGGGCCCACGCAGCTAGAGGCAACTGTAATTGCAGCTGAAAAATCCAGATCATACCCTTCCTTGACCATCGCCGGAATAAGAGAAGAACCCAGAGCCGCAGTATCTGCGGTAGCCGATCCCGAAACTCCGGCAAAAAATACGGACGCTACTATATTTACCTGTGCAAGTCCGCCCTTCAGATGCCCGACAAGAACCTTCGACAGCGTAATGATTTTATCTGTGACTCCGGAGATGTTCATTAACTCTCCGGCCATAAAGAAAAACGGAATTGCCAGCATAGTAAATGAATTGGCCCCCGCTACCATTCGCTGCACAATCATGGAAAATGCCGTCCCGGATGCAAGCATATATCCCGCAGAAGCAATACCCAGAGAAAAAGCTACCGGCACCCCCAGGAGCATCAGCACTACCAGTGCAAGGAAAAAGAGTACAACAACAGTTACACCACTCATGCTCTCACCCCCTTCGCTTTTTGCTTCAGCTTCTTCTTTTCTCTGTTTTCTGTCTCATAGCGGGCAATGAGACTTGCCACGGAACTGTCCTCCGCATTCTCCTCCATCTCCAGATCCGCATCCTTCAGATAAAATTCATGACGCCGAAACCTCCTGAGGTCAAAACACCATCGCAGTACGGTCATGATCGCGATCAGCATAAGTCCCACTGTTCCCGCAAGTCTCCACGCATAAGCCGGAATGGGCAACGCACCGATAGCTCCCTTTCCTGCTGCCTTCAGCAGCATAATGCTCTGAGAGGATCCGATGAAGCAAAATCCCAAAATTGCAGCCTGCCTCAGGGTATAAACAACAAACTGTACCGGTCTCGAAAATTTTTCGGTGATAATGTTTATTTTCATCATGCCATCATCATAGCTCGAAACTGCAGCTCCTATAAAACAAAGCCATACGACCAGAAACCGAACCAGCTCTTCGCTCCATATCAGCGAGTGCCGAAAGACATATCTGCATATCACCTGTAAACAGGTGACAAAAATAATGATTGCAAAGATCAGTCCGACTGCAGTTCGCAATAGCTTTGCATAATCACGATCATTTTTCATCAGAATATCCTCTGTATCCATTTATTTGAATAATCAAAACGACTCCTGTATGCAGCTCATGATGCGGTCGACGCATCGCTTCACAATTTTTTCTCCCTTTTCTCTGGTCGCCACTGTTGCATCTCCGATCATACCATTTTCTGTCTTCTCAGTGAATTTCCCATACTGAAGAATATCCGGAAAGCGGTTTGTTCTGCTCTGTGTACAGGTAATCTCCTCATGATCCACCATGTCCGGATACAGATACATCATCACACTGGTTCCGCACTCACTTGCATGCCCATGACACATAGGCCCCGCGTAATCAAATATATCATCTGAAGCATTTGCCGCTGTAAATCTCCACCAGTCAATCTGAATCGCCTTGATTCCCTCATCAAGATGCTTTTTGATCAGATAGCTGACTGTATCGACATTTCCCGCATGACCTGTAATAAAAACAAAGTTTTTTGCCCCATCCCTGATCAGAATATCCATCAGAGCCTCCAGATAGTCTTCCAGAATCTTTCTGGGAAGCACAAAGGTACAGGGAAATGCCGCCAATGCGCTGGATTCTCCCATCTCAACAGTCGGTGCAATCAAAGCTCCCGTTTTCTCCGCCAGAATCTCAGCAATTTTCTCAGCCACCAGCAGATCCGTCCCCATGGGAAGCTGTGGCCCGTAGACCTCACAGGCTCCGGTTGGAATGATAACCGTCGGATTATTCTTAATGCGCTCAAGATACTTTTTCCCAGACAGCTTACGAATATGATTTTCCATAATGATCTACCCCCTCACTGACTCATCCGATAGAAATAACGAGTTGATTTTCCTGCTGTATTTTCTTATAATTCATAAAAATACAACAAATATTTATTATTACACTTACTATTTTACAAAGCTGCAGCCCGAAAGTGAAATTACATATCAGTATGTCGTCATGATGGAAAGGTATCATTGTTATGAATATCGAGGATATCCGCTGCTTTATCAGCCTTGCAGAATGTCTTAATTTTACAAAGTCTGCGGCTCAGGAGCATATCACCCAGGCTGCCATGAGCCGCAAGATTGCCCGTCTGGAAAATGAGCTGAAT
Source organism: Fusobacterium naviforme (assembly GCA_003014445.1). Classification (GTDB taxonomy): domain Bacteria; phylum Bacillota; class Clostridia; order Lachnospirales; family Lachnospiraceae; genus Moryella; species Moryella indoligenes. The sequence goes on from PYGH01000004.1 coordinate 101,951, forward strand.
GTAAAATTATTCTACCGCGATAAGCATCAGGTTACGCTTACGCCAGCCGGGCAGGAGTTCTACTATCAATCCCGCAAATTGATCACCAGCTACAGGGACTCGGTGAATCTTGTTAAAAACATACACAACGGTTTCGTCAATAAGCTTCGTATCGGAGTGGGAATTTACGAGCATGCTCTTCTCAGCTCCTTCCTCGGAGACCAGTATCCGCTTGGCTCAGAAATAAAATTTCACTGCTTTCAATATCGCTACCGCCAGCTGATGCAGTTGTTTAATCAGAATATGCTGGATGTGATCATTTCCTCCGATCAGTTTTTTTCTGAGCTCCAACCCGGCCAGGTAAACACCTACTTAGTCAGCAACACGGACTGGAAGGTTGCAGTCAACAAAAACAATCCTCTTGCAGAGCAGAAAATACTGAGCTCAGAGCATCTGAAAAATGCAACCTTGCTTACCATGTACGAGGGAAGCATGAGTGAAGTGATCCCATACTATCAGCCCATGTTTACCTTCCATGAAATCATACAGGTGAACTCAACTGAAACCAAGTTACTGATGATCAATGCAAATGCCGGAATCGGCTTTATTCCGGCATTTATATCAATCGATCAGTACCATTCCATCATTGAGAAAGAACTCGTCATCCCCTACCGGCCAAGGCGCTTCTACATCGTCTGCCGCAAAAACGATCCGCATCCCTACGTAAACCATTTTGTCAACGCTTTTGCAGAATACAGAAAATCATACCTGGTCTGATACACTCTTCCGAACTGTCTTGACACAAAATATGCTTTACAGATAAATATCCCGGCTGTACTGTGACGAAGCCACAGTACAGCCGGGATATTTCTGTCAGAACATTCCCATATTCTGCATGAGTGTAATCCAGAAAAAGAGCGTCACGACAGAAAGTGTCGTTGACAACACGACCTCCTCCCCTGCGAGCTCCGCATCCGCGCCCATGGCCTGGGCCATGGGAAAGGTCGCCGTCGCCACCGGCGTGGCGTAAAGCGTGAATACGACAAAGCGCTCCATCGCATCAAAGCCAAGGGCCCAGCCGAGCAGCAGCATGATCGCCGGAACTACCATAAGCTTCGTCACGAGGATTCCAATGAGATAGCGCATGTTCCTTCTCATCGCTCCAAATTCCAGCGTTCCGCCGAGAATAAAGAGGGCGAGCGGAGTCGTCATGTCTGAATACTGCCGCACCACTTTCATCGCAGTATACGGAACCCGAATGCCCAGCGCACGAAAGGCGAGTCCCACAAGCACACCCAGCACCAGAGGATTCATGACAATATTTCTGAGCAGCTCCAGAAGGCTGCTCCGCTCTCTCCCGGAGAAGTATTCGAGCAGCACCACCGCTGAGAGATTGTAGATCGGTACGATCAGCACGACAAGCGCTGTCGCGAGCGCCACAGGTCCGTCACCGAACATGGTCCGCGTGATCGGGATTGCAAACAGCAGGATATTGCTCCGGTATATACCTTGAATCAGAACCGGAACCTTCTGTCTGTCCCGCACCAGACGGGCGGTGATCAGTGTACTGAGCAGGATCACCACGATCACCGAGAGTATGGAAAACAGCATGAAGGAGGGACTGATTACAGTCTCGCTGCTCATGGAATAGATGTTATCGAACATCATCAGCGGAAAGAAAGCGGTGAAGACCAGTGCATTCAGCTTTCGCAGAAATTCCATAGATGCAATGCCGCATCTCCTCACGCCATAACCAAAGCTCATGTACAGTACAAAGGGCAGTACCGCATTCAGGGATACCATCAAACTATTCACTGCTTCTCTCCTTCAGGCTGTTTTACCATCGGACAAGGAGTCACCCTGTGCACAGCACAGGGTGACTCCCATACTCCTCACATCAGATTCCAATCAGGTAATATCCTCGTCTCCAAAGGGATCTCCGCACTCAGGGCAGAACTTCGGAGGATTGGTCGGATCCTCAGGCTGCCAGCCGCACTTGTCGCACTTGTACTGCGGCACGCCTGCAGGCTTCTTGCTGCCGCACTCCTGGCAGAACTTCCCCTGATTTACCTTGCCGCAGGACGGGCAGGTCCACTGCCCCGCTGTCCCCGCTCCGGCTGTCGCACCGGCCGCCGCGGAATGCGGCTGCATCTGAGGCGCCGCCGCCTGCGCCTGCTGCTGTTGCATCTGTTGCTGCTGTCCCATGGCGAAGAGGCCCTGTGCATTCATGCCGCCGGCATTTCCCGCCATATTCATACCCGCGAAGGCCATCATCGGCCCTGCGCTCTGATTGCTCGCCGCCGCCTGCATCGCCGCCGCCTGTGCGCCGACCAGATGTGCCGCCGCCATGTTCGGATTGCGGAAGGTCGCATTGCGCTGCAGCTCCTTGATCATCTTCTCATCTTCCTCGCTCGCCTTGATGCTGGAGACGCCGAAGGAGATGATCTCGATGCCGCGCAGATCGCGCCATTTCTCCGAAAGAATATTATTCAGCGCGTCCGCGAGCTCCATGGTATGCCCCGGCACCGCCGAATAGCGTATCCCCATATCAGAGATCTTTGCGAAGGCCGGCTGCAGCGCTGTGAGCAGCTCTGTCTTCAGCTGACTGTCAATCTGATCTCTGCGATACTCCTGCGCCTGATTTCCACAGACATGCGTGTAGAACAGGATGGGGTCAGTCAGCTTATAGCTGTACTCACCGAAGCAGCGCACTGCGATATCAAGATCCAATCCAATGTTCTGATCTACCACACGGAAGGGAACCGGGTTTGCCGTCCCGTATTTGTTCCCCATGATCTCCTTGGTGTTCAGATAATACACCCTCTGGTCCTTCGGCGGCTCCCCTCCGAAGGTGAAACGCTTGCCGATATTCTGGAAGCTCTGTACAACGCTCTCACTCAGGGATCCGTAAAAAATTGAGGGCTCGGAGGAACTGTCGTAGGTAAATTCACCGGGCTCCGCGCAGATCTCAGCGACCTTGCCCTGATCTACGATGATCATGCACTGCCCGTCTGCCACCGCTATAACGGAGCCATTGGAGATAATATTGTCGCTTCCCTTGGTGTTGGAGGATCTTGCTCCGCTGCGCTTATGACCCCTGGTCATCAGCACATCCATCTCCAGTGCTTCGCAGTAGAAATATTCGCGCCACTGGTCCGCCAGTACGCCTCCCGCCGCTCCGGCTATTGCCTTAATCAGTCCCATGCCTGCTCCTTTCATTGGCAAAAGTTACTTTTGTTCTATTCAAGATTTTACCAGAAATATTTCAGAAAAAACAGTGCATAATACAGAATTACGCCTTCTTTTTGGGATTCGTCATGCGATGTCCCGTGTACATGCAGATCACTGCGCTGATGAACATAATGACTGCACTGTACTTGTGCCACTTCCTATAATTTTTCATGTCCTTCCTCCTTCTATTTTCTCTTCATGGGCCGAGTTCAGATGATTTCTATTGTATCGGAAGCCCCGGCTCTCCGGAAACGGAAGCTTCCTGTGCGCCGCACCGTATCTACAGAATAGAGCAGCGGCAGGCAGAGCAGCATCTCAAACAGCACCAGCCATTCATACAGTGCATCTGTCGGCAGCCAGCCGGCAGCCTCCGTAAGAAAATTATTCAAAATATGAATCGTGATCGTGATGTCCAGCCGCCGTGTTCTCTCATACACGATCCCCAGCACAATTCCCAGAAGCGCGGTGTAAACCACCTGCACCGGCTCCATATGAAAGAGCCCGAAGAGCAGCCCCGAGACGATTGCCGGCATCATCCCCCGCCTCACCCGGTCCAGCACATTGATGATGAGCCCGCGGAACAGTATCTCCTCGACCACGGGCCCCAGCAGCACGGTGGAGAAGAGCATAAAGGGATAGTCTCCGGGCTGAACGCCGTCCCAGGTCTCACTGAAGCTGTCCAGACTCTCCTGCCAGAAGGCATTCGGAAGCAGCACATGCTCCAGCAGAACAAACCAGAGATTTGAGATCCCCAGTGCACCCAGCGCATACAGCAGGCAGAGTCCGAAGTGACGCAGCGTGAAGTCCCCTGCGGAGAGCCCGGGCGCTCCTGTACGCCCACGAAAGAAATAGCAGTAGCCCCAGCCGTAGAGAAAAAAGAGCGGCAGCGTGAGCAGGCTGTCCAGAAGGAAGGGAAGTCTATCCATCCACTCCAGCTGCTCCTCATAGAACATCTCCCCCAGTAAAACCATAAACATATCCTGTATCAGCGAATAGCTCGCGGTGAGCAGCAGCGCCAGCAGAAGAAGACGCACAGCCCTTCCCGCTCCCGGCCTCTCCTTCCGCTGCTCCGGGAGCCGCAGCTCCTGTCCCATATCGCTCATCCCCATCCCATCATCCTTTCATGCCTCATGCCCTTTTTAAGAACAGATATTCCCGCTCGTCGGAGCCCGCCTCATCAAAACAAAAGCCCAGCCCCGTAAACTTCTTTGCGGTCTCCACAGACTCAGCCTCCTGCTCTGCGAGAAAACGAACCATCTCTCCCCGTGCCATCTTCGCAAGCGTCGCCTTCTGAATCCTCCTTCCGGCCTTCTCCTCAGCAAAAACACAGCTGACAAAGCGGACATCCCCCTCGGGAATCCAGGGCTCTACGGCCCGCGAATACTCCTTTGACGCGAGATTCAGCACCTCGCGTTCTCCATCCGCAAGCAGCGCACGACAGGGCGCAGCTCCCCAGTACGCGTAGAGATCCTTTGCGCCGCCGACAGAAAGCTTCGCCTGCATCTCAAGGCGATAGGGGACTATGCCGTCAAAGGGCCGCAGCACCCCATAAAAGCCGGACAGAATGCGCAGCGTGCGCTGCAGGTATTCCAGCGCCTTCCCACTCATAACCTTCGGCGCCATGTACTGATACTGCAGCCCCTCATAGCAGAGAATCGCAGGGCTTAGGTTCCGGTCAAGCTCCATCTCCTGAACACGCTCGAAGTTCAGCTCCGCAAGCTTTTCATTGCAGCCCCAGAGCTGCCGGAGCTCCTCAAAGCCCTTCTCCCTGAGACACCGCCTTATCTCCTCTGCGCGCCCTAAAAAGCACGGCTCAGTCCTCCAGGGAAGTGCATCCTCCCGGTTCATCTTCTTTGCAGGTGAAATGATTATCCTCATCTGAAGCTCCCAGATTCTTGCATTTTACAGTGTTTCCAGCATCTGCTGCGGATTCTCCGCCGCCTTCACCTTGCCAAAGGCCTTCACAATCACGCCGTTCTCATCTATGAGGTAGCTTGTCCGAACAACTCCCATGCTGACCTTTCCGTAATTCTTCTTCTCCTTCCAGACATCGTAGGCCTGAATGCACTGAAGCTCCGGATCCGAGAGGAGAGTAAAGGGAAGACCGTACTTCTCCTCAAATTTCTTGTGCGACTGCACACTGTCCTTGCTGACCCCCAGCACCACAGCTCCCTTCTCCGTAAACTGCGGATAGAGTTCCCCAAAGCTGCAGGCCTGCTTCGTGCAGCCGGGCGTGTTGTCCCGCGGATAGAAGTAGAGCACAACCTTTCTGCCCAGGTAGTCCCTCAGACTGTGCAGCTCTCCGTTCTGATCCGGCAGCGTAAACTCCGGCGCCTTTGTTCCGATTTCCAGCATGGTAATGTCTCCTTCCGGCTTCCGCCTCTGTGTAATAGTCTGCATGACCCTCGCTTCAATCCCACCCGGCTCACAGCGACGCCCGGAAGATATCCGCAATATCCCTCTGCTTCAGCGGAGCCCAGGCATACTCCAGTCCCTCATTCTCCGCCACATGCCGCGCCATCTCATCGATTCGTCCCTCGTCAATCCCCAGTTCCTTAAGATGCATCGGAATCCCGATGGACGCAAAGAAATCATAGGTCGCCTGTATGGCGCACTCCGCAATCTCAAACTTCCCGAGTCCCGGATCAATCCCAAAGACATTTACGCCGTATTTCACAAAGCGCTCCACTGTCTTCTCACTCAAAATATGCTTCATCCAGCGCGGCGTGATAATGGCAAGGCCCTCGCCGTGGGTGATGTCGTAATAAGCCGAGAGCGCGTGCTCCATTCCGTGACATGGCCATCCGGAGTAGCTGCTGCCCAGCGACAGTATGCCGTTGCAGCCGTAGGTGCAGTCAAGCATCAGCTCCGCGCGCGCATTGTAGTCCTCCGGATTCTCGAGCGCCTTTCGCACATTAACCATGAGGCTCTTCAGCGTCGCCTCCATGAAGCCGTCATTCAGAAGCGTGCTCTCTCCGGTGAAATACTGCTCCATCACATGATTCATCGCATCTGCGGTTCCGGCCGCCGTCTGCCGCCTCGACACCGTGAAGGTATAGACCGGATCCAGAATGGAGACCGCCGGAAAAAGAAGCGTATCCATATAGCCTATCTTGTCGTTGGTCTCCGTGCGGGAGATCACGCCTCCGCAGTCGTACTCGCTGCCGGTCGCCGCCAGCGTGATGATATCGACAATCGGAAGTGCCGCCTTCGCCTTCACCTTTCCGCTGATCAGATCCCACGGCTCTCCGTCATAGCATGCGCCTGCCGCAATGGCCTTTGAGCAGTCCAGCACGCTCCCCCCGCCGACCGCAAGGATCACCTCGATCTTCTTCTCCTTACAAAGGCGCACACCGTCCAGCACGCTCGGATCGTACTTCGGATTCGGCTGGATGCCGGAGAGCTCCGTGATCTCATAGTCCGGAAGCAGCTCCTTCACCTTCGCATAAAGCCCCGTCCGTTTGATGCTTCCGCCGCCATAGCTCAGCAGCACGCGTTTTCCGAAGCGCTCCATTACAGCGGGCAGCTTTTTGATCGCATCCCTTCCAAACATAAGTCTGGTCGGTGTCTGATATTCAAAATTTACCATCGTAAGCTCCTCTCCCACTCCGCCTGACATCCAATATCTTAATTTTTATTTTAGCACAACTCTTTGCATTCAAAAGAGAAAGTTTTGTGTCCGCGCTCCCTTCGTCAGACTGAAAGAAAAGAAGGTCAGGGACAAGCGTCCCTGACCCTCCCTGTTTCAGCAGCCCGAACCGTCAAGACTGCACGCCTACCCTGCTGACTGCTCTTCTTCCGGCCGGCTCAAAAGTCCTGCCTCCTCCGGAACCAGAGTGATGCTCCCGTCCTCTCTCACAAAGCAGGGAATCCCCACAGAACCATCGGCTCTGCAGGCATCAAAGACCGCACTGCTGTCCCGAAGCTTCAGGAAAGCCTTCAGCTCTCTGACCTGTCTGCCGATATCTATATACTGAAACTCGTCCTCTCTGCCCTTCAACTGTTCATAGAGCCAGCTGCAGTCCGGGCAGCTCTCCATACCGTAAATCTTTATCATTGATATCTCCTGTCACTATCTTCTAACTCAGCCCCCACTGCAAGAGCGCCTGAGGCGGATCAAAGACTTTTCAGGACTTCGCAAGCCACACCCGCAGCTCCTCGTCACCGACATTTGCCTCAAAGCGCCTTCCTTCCAGGAGCTTGGCTCCCCTGCATGACGGCGCAAGCTCCTCATTGGTCTTTCCCATACCGCTGGCGCCGGAAGTCGCAAAGGGAATGATCTTCTTTCCCTTCAGATCATACTGCTCCAGAAATGTGTTGATGATAGTCGGCGCGACATACCACCATTCAGTGCGAACACGTTACCAACAACCGTTTCCGCCCCGGTTCGGGGTAAAGTTGTAATATTATATAATCTCCTTTATCTATACTCCTATATCTTTTACTATCTTTCGATTGCTTTCTGTAACTTGTTCCACTGTTTTCTCCCCGGAAACTCCGTTTGTCCGTGGTTTTCGGTGCGGAAACTATGGTTTTCTCCTCCGAAACTATTTCTCGCCACTTTCTTGCTTCTGGTAAAAAGCCTCAATCAGCTCTTCTATCTGCTCGTCGTTTTCGGTTCGGAAATACTGGTTTCCGTACCGAAAACACTGGTTTAAGTAGCAGAAACTTTTTCCATGAACCCTCTTTTTCCTACCTTTTAAGACCGCGAAAATCGCGCTGGGCGTTGTTCCGTTCTCTTTTGCTGCTATGGTTATCGACTTATAAACCTCCTCCACCATAAATCCGTTTTCGTCCAGCCTGCCGACAGCCTTGCCTTTCTTGCTGGCCGGGCCTTTGTTGCTGTACGCAAGATTTTCCTGCTGCGTCACCCACTCCAAGTTATCGGCGCGGTTGTTAAGTTTGTCCTCGTCGAGGTGATTGACCTGCGGTTTGTTCTCCGGGTTCGGAACAAACGCCTCTGCAACGAGCCTGTGTACCTTGTACGCTCTGCTCTCTCCATAGGCACTCAGACTAACGCACCTGTAGCCGTTTTCGTCGGGAATAAGAAAAGGCCGTAGCCACTTCCCTCTGAATCTGTAGTTTCCATAATCCCGGTCTACGCTCCTCACGTTTCCGAGGTTGCTCACAATGTAAAATCCCTCGTAGCCTTTTACTGGCCTCCACTCCTCCGTCATACCGTCGCCCTCGCTGCTTTTAATCCGCCTCGGAATCCCTGCTTTTCATAAGCTCTCGCAAGTGCTCCAATCGCGCTGTCAATATCAAAATACAGCTCCTTATCTTCCGCCTTGAGTTTTGCAAGTAATCCGCTCAGGCTTTCCTCTGCCCTCTCTGTCTCGTCGATTCTCTCAATGCCGTCCTCGTGCTTTTTATAAAGTTCTCTGAAATCCATTCTGTAATCCTCCTTGAAATTTTCCTTCAAGTCGGATATAATAAATTTATCCGGCTTTCGGCTGGTGTCGAAACGGTCTTGTAACTTTCTCAGGGTGACAGGCCGTTTCTTTTATTTATCTTTTTCCAGCATTCGCTCAACCGCAATTCTAACAGCCTCGGCTCTCTCCAATTTGTGTTCACGGCAATAATCTTCGAGCTTTTGAAAAAGCGGCTCCGTAAGTCGCACGGTAACTCTACTGTTTTTCGGGTTTTGCGAATGTGGTCTGCCTGTTCGTGGCATATCATTCACCTCTCTTTCTGGCTGCCACAATTTTATTATATTTTATGGCTGCCAAAAAAGTCAACCATTATTTGCAATAAAAAGAAGCTGCTGCGTAGTGCAACAGCCTCTCTCGTCAGCGGTCGTATTCTCCGGCCAAAATTTTCTGCACTAATTCGTCGTAGTCTGCGTAGTATTCGTAGATGTCCTTTAATGTTGCTCCCGGTATAATCTTGTTTCCGTCCGCCTCCGACGTGAATGTTCCTCTCTCCCAATCTGAGGTATGCCAGTCTGCCATTGTGCCTTTGACTATGCCGGAATTATTCTTTGCGTAACTGTTTACCGTGAATATTCCAAGCTCTGCGCCGTTTTCTTTTATTGCCTCTTGTGCCGTCGGAATGATTGTGTCCGCTGCGTAAGGTATGAAATATGGAGCAACCGCCCTAATTGTAATATTCACTTTTCCGTCGGCTCCGGGCGTAATTGTCAGCCACTCATCCTCAAGCATAGGAACGGTTTCTGACATAACATGGGCCTCTAAATATTCCTTTACACTCCTTGTGCTGTCCGGCTTAGTCGTCGTAGTAGTGCTTGCTTTTCCGCCGCTGCAACCTGTAAAAATTAGCGCCAGCAGCAGAATGATTGGTAAAATGCCTTTGCGCATTTTGCTCGCCTTCCTATAATATTTTAATTTTTATATTATACTCTTTTACGGTTCACTTTTCAACCTCCATGTCGATTCCAAACGCCTCTTTCAATCTCCCGGCGTACTCCTCCTCTCCGAATGCTTCTATCTGCCTCCTGTGCGATACCAGCTGCGCTACTCCTCCGTAGGCCTGCGTTATGAATCCATACTGCTCCGCCATGTCCATAACCTCTTTCCAATGGCTGTCCAGCTCCTTAACTTTCTCCCGGTTTATCATCTTCCTGCTCCTCCTCTTTGAACCAATGGCAATCTTCACATATCATCGTTTTCCCTCCCACGGGTAATCCCTCTCCATTGTCAGCAGCTCGAACGCGTCTCCGCACTGAATAATGTCTGGGAAATTCCTCTGCGCTATCTGTATTGCGTATTTGTCAATCTCGTAAGCATAATATCTCACATTTCTGTACCCAAGCTCCTGTAATACGTATCTCCCGGTTGCAATTCCATCGAACATACTCAGGACGGTTATCGGTTCCTCTTTGTCTTTCGGCAGATGTCCAAGTATGAATTTAATAACCTCCGCCGTCCAGCCGTTTCCGAGGCATTTATATCTCTGTGTTTCTGGTACCCCCCCCCCGTAAACCCGTCGGGCAATGTCTGTAGCCGTTCGCACTCTATCGGCTTCAGCTTCCGTATAATGTAAGCTCCGTCCGGGAGGCTTATCTCCTGCCTCCCATATCTTGTCTCAATAAATCCGTTCTCAACAATGTGGTATTTGTCCTTTTCCAGCGTATATTTCGCCGTGTCTACCGGGCACATATAAAGCCCTGTCTTAGCGCCTGAACCCCCCCCCCGTTAGCCGTGAGGTTCACGCTTTTTCCGTAAGGGCTGTAAACTCTGTGCGACTGCGCTGTCGTTTGAATATCTCCGAGCCTGATGGTCTGCGCTATGTAATTGTCTTTCTGAACTGTCGTCAGCGTATTCGTCTTTCCGTCGTCCCGTGGTTCCAAATGCTGTCCTATACTCCCGTCCGGCTTATATCTGCCCCTGATTGCCACGCACTGCGCTTTTGAAACGTGTTCCAGTTTGTATAATATTTCTCCGTCGTTGTCGTCCAGAATATCCTTTACGTATATCCCTCTGTCCTCCGGCTGCCCTATGTCTCCGAAGTTGTGGCAATAAAAGCGCTTTCTATTCTGTGCACTCACCAGTGCGCTGTTGATGTAGTGTAACGGTGCTCCAAGTTCCTCGCTGATTTGTTCTTTAATCGCCTCTGCTGCGCTTTTGTTATTCTCGTAGAGGAAATAGTCCGGCTGAAATTTGTCTTTCGCCGCGAGGTAGCACTTAAAAAGCTCCCAGCCTAATCCGTGTGCCTCTTTTTCTCTGCCGTTGTGCTGTGCTATGCTCCAATGCGTACAGGGGCTTCCGCCAATCAATAATTTAATCATCGTCGCCCTCCTCAATCTTCTCCCGGTGCTTTACCAGCCTCACGTCGCATTTGCCGCATGCCTGCAGATTCTCTCTGTATTCCTTGAGGCTCCTCTTTGCGTCCGCTCTGGTGTATTCACTGTTTTCTACCTCCCAGCCGTAGCCGTAGTTGGTCTCTATGTCCCATCTGTCTCGCGTCTTTCTTACATATGCCATCTTTCTGCCTCCTCCCTTGCTTCTGAAATCGCTTTTTCCAGCCTCGACGGTCCATGTTCCCGGTTCTCCGTTTCTCCCTTGAAGCAGTACCCGTCAAAAATCCATTCGCCGTCTCCAACCTCGTGGAATGTCGTGTATGTATTCCTGTAGTTGTCGTTCTCGTCCTGAGCGAGGCTGTAGGCTTCTCCTGCCTGCGTGCAACTCCGCCTCATCAGTATCGGCGGAACGCTGTTTACAAAATGGTCTACAATATCCTGCGACACTTTGTCTCCCGGCTGCGCGTAGTCCTCGAATGTCGGCAGTCCGCTCTTGTGCCAGCCGTCCAGCGTCTTAATTTCAATGCCCTCTGTCAGCTTCCTGCGCTCCTCCTGCACGGTTTCCAGAATCGCCAGCCGCTCCTCCGGGTTCAGCTTGTAGTCGTCTCCGTTTCCGCACGGCGCTGCCTTTATTCCGCAAATCAGCAAATCCACGTTCACCACGCAAGTCGTCTCGTACCGTCCTGCTTTCTCTGCGTCGAACTCAATCGCTTCGTAGGAATTTCTGCCGCCTCTGTAATATCTGTACTTCATTCCTCCGGCCTCCTCTCTGCCGCCTCTGTCTCTGCCGCGATTGTTCTCTCTAAAATATTCCTCACGCCCTCGCTGATGTGGTAAACCTCGTCGAGTTTATGGAACAGCGTGGAATAAATGAATTTTGCGTCCGGGGTGGTGCTGGCCCAGCCTCCGACCAGCCCCCCATAATACTTCTCTCCCGGCTTAATCAGTTTCGGTCCGTCCCCGAAATTTGTGATAAACTCTCCGTTGCAGTAGACGTGTGCCTCCTGCTGCGTAACGCTCATTCTTATCCGTTTTACTTCAAAATCCAGCACCATAGCCACCCCTCCTAAAAACAGTCATGCTCCATAATCTCTTTCGCTGCCTTGTTCAGCCCTGCCAGCAATCTCTCGTCCGCGTTGATTTCGTCTGATGTGTACCCCAGCGCGTCCAGCGTGTCCTCAAGGTCTCCCGTATAGCCGTATTCGTGATTCGCCAACTCGTAGCTAAACATTTCGTAGATAAATCCCTCTCCCGTCTTGTCAGCGGCGATAGCCTCATTGAGCTGCCGCGTGTGCTTTCTGTTCATTTCGAGGTATGCTTCCTTGTCCGCCTTGCGAATGAACGCTCCGGCTCCGAGGCTCAGGATTTTGTCGGTGTCCTTTTCTTTCAGGCCCCATTTCGCCATCATTTCCTTAAACTGCTCATTGCTGAACGCCGCCCCCAGCGGAAACTTGTTAAATTCTGCCTGCTGTGCTTCTCGCAGCTCTCTGTATGCATTACTCATAGTCCTCGTCCTCCTCATCTTCTTCGTAGTAGTCGTCCTCGTCCTCATCGTCGTATGTGTCTACGTCCTCCTGCTCGTCTCTGTAGTCCCACATATCCTCTTTGTTCGGCTCCTCTTTCAGTTCCGGGTGCTCCTCAATGTATTTCAATACACCCTCTTCCAGCCGTTCCAGCGCTTTGTCGTAGGTTCTGTCGTCGTAAATCTCCCAAGCGTCCTGTACCAGTCTCGCAACCTCCGGGCTGCATTTCGCTGCGAGGTATCTGCCTGCCGGGTTGCAAGTCTCTCTCCCGTAGTCAATTCCCAGATGGTCTCCGTCGTTGAAATTTCTATAGCCGATTCTACAAATCGCTCTCACTATTTCTCCTGCGACGCTCTCCGCTGCTCCGCTTGCCGGAACCAGCTCTTCAAAAAGGTCGTTAAGCTTTTCCTGTGCGGTCTTTGCTTTTACCAGCTCGTAGCTCTCTGCCTCTTTTTTGTCCAGCTCTCTGGTGTAGTCGATACACCCCCAAGCCTCTCTGCCAATCTCCTCTACGTACTGCCTGCTGTCGTAGTTCTGAATCATCACCACGCCGTCTTTCGGGAACGTCCCCGGTCCTACCGGGCGCATAATGCTGTAATATCTCGTCATTGTTTTGTCCTCCTTCTTTTCTCCCTTTACGGGGCGTTTCTGTTTCACGCGAAACTTATACACCCCGTTTCGGGTCATTCTCTGGTAAAAAAATTACTTCATCGTTTCTAGCAGTCTCTTGATGAGCCTCTCGCAGTCGCTCGCTCTCTTTGTTCCCCATCTGTTGCTCTGTACCGCGTTCTGGAAGTCCTGACTATTCGGGTTTTCGGCGTGCTCTACGATTTCTCTCGCTGCTGCCTCAGCTATCCGGCTCGCGTTCTTTTCTGCCTCAATAAGGATTGCCTTAATCTCTCCGGCCTCCGCCGTTGTGAGGGTCTTGCCTTTCAGCTCCTCCACCTGCTTCTGGTATCTCTCTGCCTCTGCCGCGTAATACTCTCCGGCTTTCTTGAACTCCTCTGCATTCTTTTCTGCCGTTTCGGCTCTCTGCTTCATGCTGCACCCGAAGTCGTTTTCAATGTTTTCCTCACCAATCTCGAAGCACCCCTCGAACGCCATTCCGATGTAGCTGTTCTCTCCCAGCTCCTCTACAATTTTCCTGATTTTGTCCAGCGCCTTGCGTTCCTGTTCTTTCGTCGTCATTTTCGTTTCCTCCGTTTCTTTTTGGGTCGCTCCGTCTGAGCCTAATTGAATTATAGCCCCCATTTGGGGCGATATCAACCAAAAAAGAGAAATATTTTAGATTTTTTCCACGTTCCTCCTCTCCGGCTCTTTGACGCTGTACTTCACGTCGTTTCCGAATCTGTCTTTGAGGTAGTTTACTGCCGCCTCTACCGTCGGTGCTATGTTGTGGAATCCTCTCGCTGTAATCTCATAGCCCCAGCTCTCGATTTTGGCTTTCTTAATCGTGTATGTCATATCCCTGCCTCCTTATCTGGCAATAAAGTTCTCCGGCCTCCTGCGCCTTTCTGGTACTCCGCCGTCGTCTACCCTGAATCGCTTTGCCGCTTTGTTCAGCGCCGCTTTCTCGTTCCGGGCCTCTATTCTCCCGACGTATTCCGTCACGTCTCCTCCCCATACTCTGTGGATTATCTCGTATATGCTGAATGTTCTCATATTCTTGCGCCTCCATTCATATTGATTCTTACCTCGAATCCCTCTGTAATCATGGCCCTTATGTGTTCGTTCAATTTCTTTGCGGTCATGTCGTCTCTCTTTGCTCTTTTGCCAAGCGTCGGAGTGTCGCAATATATTGCCTTGCCCTCTCGCCAGAATTTTGCCGGACAGAACCCTTTGCCGCTTATCTCAATCGTTCCGCCGTGCTTCATCATTTCGTAGAACGTCATGCCGTCAGCCTCCTCCTATGGTCGATAATTGCTTTTCTCGCTCCCTCAATGGTCATTGCCATGTCGATTGTTTTGTTTCCGATTGCTGCGCCGTAGGGGTATTTACCTCCCTTGCGACTGTAAATCTTGTACCCGTCCTCCGTCGTTTCGTAGACGATTGTGTTTCTCGTGTCGCTGAAATTCTCGTATGTCATTGTCGCTCCTCCTTAAATCGCCGCGAATGTGTAGTTGATTGCCTTGTACTGTCCTTGTTTCTTTACCTTGCAGGTTCCCCAGCGGCAAATTCTGAAATCGTCCGGCTCATAACCGATGTACCAAAAGTTGCCCCTATCTTCTATCCAGTTGACTGTCGCCGGGAATCTCTTTACCGTAGAGCTTGTCTCTCTCGTAACCATGTATCTTTTGCCTGCTTCTAACATATCCGCTCCTCCTCTTTCTTTATGCCATCTTTTCGATAAGGGCCAGCAGCATTTCGTGCTCTTTGTAGCTGATTTTTTCGCGCTGGTATGCCATGTCGATTCCGTCTGCTCCGTAGAAAACATTCTGGATTGCGTCCTCTTTGTTCTCCGCCTCGATGATTCTCTGGATAAATTTCTTGAACATATCCTTGCCTCCTATCGTGTCCCTGTTCAGGTCGTTTACGTCATCTTACACCCTCATTATAGCCCCTTAAAGGGGCATTATCAACACATATTTCCAAGTATTTTTTAAAAATGTTCCAGAACGGGTCATTTTGGGTAAAAAAATAAAGCCCCTCCTACGGATTTCTCCATAAGAGGGGCTTACCGTCGAGTTCTGGTGGCGCTTCCCACGTCGGTCTTACATAAATCATCAATTCATCATGCGGCCCTGCCGCGTCCCGTATAGGTTATTCCTCCGGCTCTGCTACCGTCGGTTCTGATGTAAGCTGGCTCACCGCCGTCTGCGCAATGGTGGCCGCCGTAGCTGCTGCTGTGCTTGCCGCTATCGCGGCTGCGTCCGGCTCCGCCGTCTGGTTAATTATCTCCGGCGTTTCGAGCTTCTGTTTTCTTACCTCTGCCTCAACCATCGGCAAGATATACTCCTTAATGTCGCCGTAGGTCTCCTCGATAAATTCTGCTGCCGCCGGGGTGAGTATGCTTAGGGCTGCCGCGAGGCTTCTCTGTAGTGCCTCTTTCTGCGCCTCTTTTGTGAATTTCCCGGCTGCTTTCAGGCTGTCCACGTATGTCTGACTGGTATAGCTTACCGCCGTCGCAATCGCCTTTGAAATCTCCTCAAGGTGATTTCTCAGCACGTCTCCCTGCGTGCTTGCTGTTTCGGCTTTTGCGCTTGCTGTCCAGCTGTTAATCAGTCTTACGAGGTAACCTGCCAGAATTGGAACGCATACGCTCAGTACCGCTACCAGTATGTCGTTTACTAAGTCGCTCATGTTTCTTTTCCTCCTGTTGTCTCTTTCGCTTTACCTCCAACTGCCTGCACCCCTTTGACGGGAACGGGCAGTTTTCGCAATCGTAGTCGCAATGTTCCTCCTCCGGGTTGAACTCTGTAAGGGCTTTCAGCCACCCGGCGAGCATAAGTATCACGACCACAATCACGAAAATCCTCAATATCGTTGCAGCTATCATTCCGGCAGCTTCAAAACCTGCTCGGCGTAGATGGTGTCGCTTTTCAGTCCGTTCAGGTCTTTAATTTCTTTGTACCTGCTACCGTTGCCGAGCTGTTTTGCTGCAATCGCCCACAGGCTGTCGCCCTTTTTCACGGTGTACGTCCGGGTGCTCTGCGCGGTCACTGTGCTCCCGGTTTTCTGTCCAATGTCCGCCGCGTCTACCCAGCCGTAAACATTGCTGCCTCCGCCCTTTTCAGCAATCAGGTGATACGGGTGCTTGCTCTTTCCGAGCTGGTAAATCTGCGTAATTTTCGCCTTGCCCGGCGTGCAGGTCTTTCCGCTTGCCGCATTCGCGCTGGTGTAGTGCTTGCTGCCGCTGAACTGGACAATGTCGCCCACCTTTAAGCTCTGCGCGGTCTGTCCGCCTGCGCTCCCGGTTCCCGTTCCTGTGGAGGGCGTTACGGTGTTGTTGTCGTACTTCGGCGTAATGAATCCGCGAATGTATCTCCCGTTTACCGCCATTGTCCTCGTTCCTATGGCGTTGCTCATGTTGCCCTCTACCACTACAAAGGTTCCGGCGCTCTTGTTTACCGATACGACGGTTCCCACATGGTCGGGGCCGGCCGTATTGTCGTAGCTGGCGTAGTTGCTGCCGTCCGCCCAATCATAAAGAATAGCGTCTCCGGGCGACGGTACGTAGTTGTCCGCCTCCACCCAGCAGCCCATCTTTTTCGCGTTCTCAATCAGGTAATAGCACGAAATTTCCAGCGGCATAATGGCCGTGTACCCCAGCTTAATTGCCAGCGCCGACCACGTGCAGGCGCACCACGCCCACCCGTACTGCATTTTCGTCTTTCTGGGGAGCTGCGCCGTCGGCAGCGTGTTGTAAATGTCGATAATCGACTTGTATGAGCCGTCGCTCTCTTTCTTGCCTACCCAGCTTAAAGCGAGGTCAACGACTTTCTGTCTCGAATATCCCACTTTCGTCTCCTCCTCTTTCTGCTCTCCGCCGGAGGTCTTTCCGGCGTACTTGTCGTAGTAAGGCTGGCCGTAGCTGGCCCTCCTCGTCTTTGCTGCATCGCTCATATCCGCCGGGCGTTCAAACTGTGTCAGCACTGCGTCGCTGGCCGCCTTTACGCTCGTCGCTGTCTTGAGCGAATTAAAAAGAGACTTGTAGCTCTCGCTCAGCTCCTTAATCAGGAATCCGAGCTGCGTCTCCAAATCTCCAATAGATTTCCCGGCTGCCTTATGGTAGTCGAGCATATTCTGTTTCCGGCTCCAATACGTCCACTGCGCCAGACCGTAGCCTGCGCTGTCGCGTACAAAGTTGCCGTAGCTGCCGCTGTCCACGGCTGCCGTGTAGGCCTCGTCGCTGTAGCCGAGTGATTTCTCGTAGCTGTTCTGCAAATTGTTCGGCCTCAGTCCGCTCTCCGCGTAGAGGTTTCCCATCAGTCCAGCCGCTCCGGCTGCGCTCAGCCCCTTACCCACGAGGTAATTCCATATCTTTTCCTCGTTGGTGCTGCCTTTTAGTGCCATAGTCCACACCTCCTTATGTTGTTCCGTCCTCCGGCTCCTCCGCCGGGGTCATGGCGGCCATCTGCTCCGCCTTTTCCTCGGCTCTGTCCTCTAATTCCCACTCCCGGTCTTTATTGCGCTCTTTCGTGGTCTTAATCCATCCCATGATGCCGCATTCGCCGCCCAGACAGGCAAATACGCAGGTCACGAGCGTGTCCGGGACTGAGCCAAAGAGCGTGAACAGGTGAATCATCGCAATCGTAAAGGTGACGAGGGCAATCCCGACAATAATCAGGACTACATTCATAACGCCGATGCTTTTCCGGGCGGGCTTCTTGCTGAGAGCATTTTTCTTTCCTTTCATCGCCGCCTCCTTACATGCCAATCTGCGTGAAAACAAAACCGATGGCAATGCCGACAATGGCGGTGACGACATAGCCCACGACCTTGCGCCACATCTCGCCGTCACGCCCTTCAAGGACTTCCAGCCGCTTGCCCTGACGCTCCTGCTCCTTGACCATGTTCTCCATGCCGATGGCAAGCCGTTCGATTGTGCGCGTCATGTTCTGAACCTCCCGAACGCCCTGCTCCAAGACTTCAATTCGGTGGTTCTGCCTCTTGTTCTCGTCATCAATCCTTTTGCGGAACTCCTCATGCTCCGCTCTGGAAATCGTCTCATCCATTCGTGATTTCCTCCTTTCCCTCGATGTAGTACTGCTTATAGATGGCGTTCAGCTTTTGCCGTGGTCCGTAGCTATTGCAGTGTTGCAATCCCCCTTTGTAGGATGCTGTCGCCCGGTCAAAGTATTTTCTGGAAATTTCGCCGTCATGGAGCTGCTGGCACATCTTCTTGACATGGCGAATAATTCTCTTCGAGGTCTGTTTCTTTAACTTCCGGTGAGTAGGCCACAGCTTGAAGCCGCAGAACTCAACGCCCATCGAACAAGGTCTAATAGCAGTCTTTTTGTTGAGGTCAAGGCGCAGAAAATCCCGTAGAAATTCCTCAATATCCCTCTTGACCCGGTGCAGCTCCTCTTTATCGTCCGACAGAATGATTACATCATCCATGTAGCGGATATAGTAACCTCCAGTTAAAAATAGGGGCTGCGCTATCGCTTGCCCCTCAGTGATTCAGTAATCAGTTTACAGTGTTCCATAAAAAGCGGAGCGGAAGCCAAAGTGCGAGCTGGAACTCGACCGCGCAAGGTCGAAGTTCGAACCGCACACCCCAGCGGCGTCGCCGCTGTACCAGCAGCCACCGCGAACCAGGAGCTGCTCATCCTCGCCGTTGTTTGCGTAGAAATGGTCGTAATTGCCATCCTCCGGCAGGAGCGTCAGAAGTCTGAGCAGCTTCTTTGCATTGTCAGAGACGGTGCTTGCCGCGCTTACATTACCAAATGCGCAGCTATTTGATGCCGCATTGCTAATATCCCCGGTAATCCACTGCCACTTGCTGCTGATATAGTCCAGCTTGAGCGTATTCGCAGAACCCGGTGCGACATAGTTGCCGTCCTTGTCGATGGCTTTCCATTCAGCGGAATTTACGCCCATGTCGCAGGTCGCAAGAATGCTGTTCGCGTAGGGGATGACCTGCAGCTCGCCCTTGACGAGGCGGAATCCGGCGCACCATTCCAAGACATTCCCGTTCAGGTCTGCAATCCCGGCATAAGTGCCGTCATGATACCATGTTGCAGGGCCTGAGCCTGTCGCGGTATGGTTTGTCTGACCGCTGCTCGTTGTGGTAGCAACGCCCTTTTCCCATGTATATTTAATATCCCGGCCATAGTTGTTATTGCCGCGCGGCCGGGAGTTGTTTCTATTGCACCACAGGGCGATTGCAGACCACAGGCTTGCGGGCTGAATACCCCAGCCGTCGCCTTTCTTACGGCAAGCCGTAAGAGCTGCGTCAAAGGTGATTTCTGCACTCGGGTCTTGCATCGGGAGACTGTACGCCCTGCTGTTTGCCACGATGTTCTGATACTTCGATTCATAGACGGCGGCCTGTTCGTTGCCATCCATCAGAAATGCCGGATGCGGGTCATCGCTGTCGCCTATGATAAGCTCGCTCCTGAGCAGTTTTGGGAAACGCACCATGATAGAGGGCATCCCGATGTCGTCATAAATGACGGTGTTTGTGCCGCCGGAAAGCATCTCGACAGCCAGCTTCAAATCGTCAAAGTTTGCCATTTCTTTTTACCTCCTTTAGATGCTCCACAGATAAAGTGTGCAGTTGTCGATATCGAAAGCGACAGGCTCAAGCACCGTGATAGTGGCAGGAGCTTCGCCGCCCTCCTCGTAGTCCGGGTTCTCCTGCTCAACTTCCTTGTACTGGCGGGGCGGGATTTCCACCTGCGCCACATAGTGAAGTCCGGCAGCCGTTCCCATCGTGAGATTTCCATCCCTGTCGAAGCAGACATCAATCGTGACCTTTTCGTCCTGCTCCCGGTTTTTGAGGTTGATGCTCAAATCCTCATCGCCGAAAACGATGCTCTTCTTTGTGGTTTCATAGGCGATATACTCGCCCGGTGTCATGTGGATAACATTCATCTTCTATTGCCCTCCATTCTTTTGAGTTCGCGGACAGCCTCAGCCGACCTTGCAGCTACCGCCTCCGCCTGTTCCAGTTTCTCTGCGCTGGCAGAGTGCGGATTTACGCCAAAATCGCGCATGACCTTGTTTTCATATGCCCTGCGCTCATCGGACTTGATAATTACATTTACCATGGTTATCTGCCTCCCTGCACATAGCACTTGACATTGACCGTCTTTGCGCTGCCTGAGTATTCCAGCTTGAAGCCGTTCAGCATCTTATCGGAGACCTTAATATCTCCGATAAAGCCGTCCTGCGCCTCCGCCTCGACAATGACGGTGTAGTCCGTGTTATAACGCTCGTTCTCGTTGCCAAGCGCGATTGTCTTCTGACTGTTGTTGAACGGGTACTTGCTCGAATTGGTGAGCGTGGCTTCCAGAACGAGGCCTTTCAGGCCTTTCAGGGCTTCCGTCCTGTCCTGCAAATCCCGGATGACACGCAAGGCCTCCGCAGCAGAGAGGTTTGCCGCAAGAACGCCCTGCTCCAAGTTGTTGAAGTTGGCGGCGTTCATGTTCGTTCCCTGCTGGATGACCGTTCCGGCTCTGACCGCTGTTACAGTACCATCGCCGTTATCCGTGACCTTGTAAAGGTTGTCCGGCGTGACGGCATGGTCTTTCCAGATAATCACTCCATACATGGCTTTCTCCTCCTTTCCTTATGATGTGATTTCGTATAAAGGAAACTCCCACAGAGTGATTACGCCCTGAGAGGCAGTTTTCTTGATACTCTCGCTAATCTCCCCGGCGACATCGCCCCCGGTGTCGATAAGGCGCACCTTTGTGATGGTGACCGCCGCGCTGTCGGTGGTCTGGCTCGTGATGTAAAGAGTGTTGCCGGAGATTTTTTTCTCGGTAATGAGCGCGTCATACCAAGCACTTCCGGCGTAGTACTGAATCTTTACAATCCGGCGCAGCCACTCATTGCGCATCTTGTTCATGAAAGTGTCAGTCCAAAATGCCATGCTTTTCCTCCTTTTTAGTTGTGGGCGGCGGTTGTGCCGCAGAAAATATAATCAGCTCCGAAGCTGGTTGCCTTGACCTCTGCCCCGGTGTCGATTCCTGAATGATAATTGCCTATCGCAGACACGGCAGGGGTTCTTCCTGAGTGCGCCGCCTCCCGTGATAGTTCATACTCCATGACAGCCGATTGATAGCCGCTTCCGGCAACAGCCGAGGTGGTATTCATATCCCCGTGCAAGCTGATTTCCGGGCTTACGCCTGAGTATTCGCCATCCTCTTTCGATTGTTTGTACTGCATGAGGGCGTTTCTCCTCATGCTTTCTACCACGGCGGCAACTGCATTTAGGTCGCCATGCAAGGCAATATCCGGCTTCGTTCCTGTCAGTTCATGCTCGAATTTGTAATAAACCCGCTTGATGCCGATGCCGACCGGGAAATGGTATGCAACAGCCGCCCGCCAGTTGATGTGCGCCGGGATTTTTCTTTCCAGCAGCATCATGATGTCCGACATATAGAGGGTTGCCACATCGCCCCTCTCAAAATTGATGTAGAGCGTGTTATTCCCCTCGTCATCGGAGATTTCAAAGACTGAATCGACAGCCGCCTGCGTGTAGGACTGAATCATCTCCGCCAGCATAGAGGCAGAGACTTTTCTGAGGCCTACAAAAAAGGACTTCACAAGGCGGCGGCGTTCTTCAAGCGTCCGTTTCTTGTTCAGCCCTATGTGGAGAAACTGCACCATCTGTGCGACTGTCTGCTCGTCCATATAGTCTATGAAGCTGCTCAGATATACTTTTTCAATCCCGTCCTGCATCTGGTCTGCCAAGTGTCCGTGTGCGTGGAGTATGGCATCCATTTCCAGAACATCCCGGTAAAATCGCGGGTAATAGGTTATCAGCTCGTCATAGCAGTCAGGCCAGTAATTGTCATAGAACTTCATGTGAAAGTCACCTCCCCGACGGTCGGAACATAGTCATCGCCGGGACGTATGTTGGCATCGCTGCCATTCAGCTTGAGATTGCTATAATCCAAGACTGTTGACAGCCCGCTGATGATTGCTCCCACCTGAGAGGTTCGGACGACAATATCCTCCGCAATGTCCGTGTCCAAAACCAGCTCTTGAAAGTATTCTGCAATTGCTGTAGCAGCTTCCTGAGCCGCAGCTTCCTTTGTCGCCCCGCTTTTAAGCTCTGCCTTAAACGACACATTGACAGGCAGGGAAATCGCCGCCGCAGCCGTGAAATGTGCGCCGAGGTTCGCAACGCCCTCTCCCAGACCATCGCCGACCGTGTACGTTCTGCCGTCCACAACCGTGGTGTATCCTTTTGTCGCCGGGTCTATGTAGTTCTGGACTTCCGCCACCTTTGTCGCGCTGCACGGTGCGCCCGTTCCGTCTATGAGGACTGCTTTCACGGTGTTCGGACCATTCCAAAGCGGGTAAATTCTCGCCCGTCCGATTCCCTCAATACTTTCGCACCAAGTTTTATAATGCTGCTTGTTCCCGTTTTCAGCAGAGCCAGCTATCTTTTCTTGTACCCTCGTTCTGAGGTTGTCGTCCGTTTCATCGTCCGTGCCGCTCTCGTAGAGCGTGCCGAAAGTAGCGGCTTCAAGTCCCTCGATAGTGTTGACCGGGACAGCGTTCGTTCCTGAGTAGACATTATTGCCACCCGTTCCTGCAACCTCCGCTTCCAGATACATAACCCCGGCGGCGGTGTCCTCTTTGAGAATAAAATAAAGCCTGTCAGAATAGAATCGCTCTCCAAGCTGCGGTGTTACGCCCTCAAATGTGACATTGTACTTTGCTTTCGTTGCCCTGAGCCGTTCAATTCCATATTCGCTTGCCTTTGCGTCCAGAGCGTCATCAATCGCCGTGACAATGCTCGTCATCGAAAGCACGAGGTCTAAATCCGTGTAGAGCTTTGCTATCTTGATGCAGAGGCCTGAGACGGCATCAAAAAAGATTGAGCCTTGCCGGGTGTCCACGCCGTCAGGCGCGGAGCTTAGAACATCTTCCAGCAGTATTTCGTAAGTCATGCCCTCGAACATCAAATCACCTCCTTTACTTCCGTTTCGCCGTAGATTGTGTCCGCTTTGAAATAGACATCTGCCCTGTCCTCCGAGAAATCAAAGGCGAAGTCGTAGACGCTTAAAATGCGAGTGTCCGGCTTGAGACAGTCTCTTATAAACCCCTCGCACGCCGCCTGTATGTATTCCCGGCTTGCATCCTTTGCTATGAAAGCATCCTCTATTTCGCTGCCGTACTGATTATCATAAATCAGGCACTTGAAACGAGGCGTGATTATGGCTTTCCTGATTGCCTGATTGACAGCTTCCAGACCGTCCACCATGCCGACAATCCGTCCTGCATCAAGGTCTAATCGGTAGGTCAAAGTCGGAAGTTCTTCGGCTTCCGTGACTTCATCAACCGGGATAGGGATATATACTTCCGGCATAGTGTTCCTCCTCTCTTACACCCTGTCCAGTATGTAATATTGCTTCCCGTGGTTGAGCGACAGCAGGTGTACCGTTTCGCCGACCTGCAAAACATTGTTGATGGTTATCGGCTTCGTTCCCGTTATGCCATGATTGTGGGATGCAAACGCCGCCTGACCGCTGCCGCCGCTTTTGTTGTCGCTCGCCCAGTTAATCGTGCAGGTGGTTGAGTAGTTCGTCAGATGGCGAGGCACAAACAGACTGTTCTGGTAGATGATGAGCTTTTCATCGTTTACCGCCTGTACTTTCAGCGGGCTTGTAGAAATAACCTTGCCCTGTATGACCGAAACGCCGTCCGCCGTCATTCCTTGTATGAGCTGCTTTAAGCTGGTTTTTTCAATATCGTCTGCCATGATGCTGCCTCCTATTCAAACGAACCCTCATCAACCCAGCCCCAGACATGCGTCTTGCTCCAATCGGTGGTAATCAAGCTCCACGGGTGCGCCTTGCCGTTGCCTTGGCAATCCGGACCGAGATGGATTTTCGCAGGGCCAGCACCCACTTGATAGCCTTTTGCTCCCGGCCAGCTTGATACATAGTGCATTCCGCCCTTGAAGTTGACTATATCTCCGACCTTGTAGGTCTTCGGCTGCGCGTCCTCTTTCTGCTCCTTTTCCTCCTTGCTGAGGTCGTTCGCATAGTTGAGCTTGAGCGACATCGTGTGCTTGTTGTCCTCAAATGTGTGCGTGTCCGTGTCCACATAAAAGGTGCGGGAGATGTTAAGCTCCGGGATGACGATAAAAACGCCAATGCCGGAAATGACATCCGGGATGCCGATTGCGTCCACAGTCAGGGTGCGCTCCGGCGTTCCTTTTTCCTCCAAAATACTGTCTATCAGGTCTTTTACCTGAGCCGTGGAGAGGGATTCATCCGGCGTGTCGATTTCCTGAAAAACGCCGATTTTCTTCTCCATGGCGGAGTTGCTTTTTTCGGCGATGGTCGTTCCCTCTTTCGACACCATCTTGACGCGGGTCTTAATCTTCTCGATGCTTTTTGTGTATGAGTAGCTTTCAAGGTTTTGTCCGACCTCGATAACCCATTGCAGGATATTCTCCCGGCGTGTCATGAGGCTGATTTTCCCCTTGCTGCTGCTTACATAGTGGCGTATGCCCGTTGCATCAAAGTCCAGCGACAGCGCATCGCAGATGACATCAAAAGCCGTGGTTTTTGGTTTCGTCAGCTCCGGGATTGTGTAGGAGCATTTCGCCACATCTCCCATATCCAGACCGAACCGGGTGCAGCAGTCCTTGAAAATATCAGTCGCCGTCTTGTTCTCATATGAGAATGTGTCACGGTTGTTCGCAAGGTAGATGCCGACATCGTATGCGGTAATGACCATCTTCTTTTTCTGGTTCTGCGTCTGCGACATGATGATGCCCCGGAAAAGCTCGCTCCCGTTGTAGGTGAAAATGCATTGCATTCCCTGCTCGATGTCGATGCCGCTCCGGGCGTGTTTATAGCCGTCATCATCTATCAGTGTGGCCGTCAGCGTCCTTGATGCCGAACCTTTCCGACCTCTCCACTTGATGTTTTCCACAAGGGATGAAATGTCCGTGCCGCTGGCAGACCCGTTCTTGAATATCACAAGGCTGATTGTGTTTGCCATGACATTGCACCTCCCCTTAGTCTGGTATCGTGAATACCTGCCCGACATATATCAAATTCGGGTTCTTTATCTTGTCCTTGTTTGCGTTGTAAATCTTCGTATACTGCGCCCCGTTCCCATAGTATTTTTTCGCTATGTTCCAGAGGCAATCCCCGGCTTTTACCGTGTAGGTTTTCGGCTGGACGGTATTGTCAACCCTCGGCTCTGTTTTCTGAACCGTGGCTTTCTTCTTTGGTATGTCCACCTTGACCTGTCTTGTGGTGATTTTCCGGTATTCTTTCAGCGTTATGGAATATTGAAAAGTACCGGGGTCGCCGCCGTCCTCGTGGTATGTGAAGTCCTCTATTGAGGCATAGACATCAACGCCGCACGATGTGACGATAAAATGCACAGGCTTTTTACTTGCTTTCCAGCTGTTAATCCTCTCGATAAGGGTCAGCGGCTTTGTGATTTTCGATACCTGCAATCCCGGAAATTTTGTCGCCGGGAAAAAGCTCGAAAAGGAAAATTGCAAGGCCGGGCGACTTTGAAATACTACAATTTCGCCCAGCCCCGCCACATTGATTGTGTCGTTGTTGCTTCCGTTCCTGATTTCAAGCGCTTCGGGATTGACCGGGAGCTGGATTTTCGACTTTTCTGCATTGTGGGTAAGCCACATTTCATACTTAGTACTCATAGCTCAAGTCTCCCTCCTCGTAGATTTCGCTCTGAATAATGTTCATCAGCACGGGCTTCAACTGGTCGTGCAGGATTTCGAGGACCGTTTCCTTGCTGCTGCCGCCTGCGTCTATCTCACCGCTTCCGACAATTTCGAGCAGTATTCGCTTCACCGTCTCTCCGGCTCCGCCTCTCCTCTCTGCTCCGCCGCTCTCCACTCCTCCGGCTGCCGTCGGATATACTGAAAGCGGCTGTCTGTAATTCAGCGCGTTTATCAGCCTGTCCGTCTCCTCCGTCGGGAATACCGTGCTGCCCTGTTCGCCCACAATCAGCTCCGGGCCGTGTTCGCCTGCGATATAGTAGTCCGTGCTGTCCGTCGTGCCTCCGGCGTATGCCTCAGCTCTCCGTGCTATCAGCTCCGGCCCCTCCTCGCCAGCAATAAACATTGCCTCTGCGTCTGTGGTTCCTTTTGCGTGTCCGCTGACCGCTGTGGTATGCTGGGCGTTCACTCTTACCGTTACCGGGTTCGCTGCCAGCGTTGCTGCTACGCCGTCCGCCACAGCTTTCGCTGCCGCTACTGCGTCGCTCTGTCCGGCACGTATGCTCGCTGCGTAACTGTCGATTGTGGCCTTTGCGCTTGCCGCTGCCTCGCTGTCGAGGTTAAGGTTGTCTACAGCCTCGTTCATGCGCTGCTCCAACTCGTCCATTGTGGCGTTGAAATTCGTCTGCCACTCTGCGATTGTCGCGCTTGCCTCCTGCTGCTTCGCCTGCACCTCGCCCACGGTGTTCGCAAGCTGAGCCACAGCCTCCTCGTTTCCGGCGTTGATGTTCTCCACCATACTCTGAGCCAGCCCAGCAGCCTCCTCGCTGCCGTCCTGCACGTATGCCATCAGGGCCTCGTAGTTCTCCTGCGTAATCCCCAAATCGTCCGCCGAAATGCTTTTCAGCGTCTCTACGTTTGCAAGATAGCTGTCCCAATATGCGAGCTGGCTGTCCAACGCTGCCCGCGCGTTCTCAACCGTCGCATTCATGTACGTCTCGGATTCCGTCGTCGCCTCGTCGAATAGGCTAAACTGTCCCTCAAAGCTGCTCAGCGCCGCCTGATATGCGTCGTCGTAAGCCTGACACAGCTCCTCGATTTCTCCCTGAACACTCTGGAACGCAAGCGCCGCCGCCTGCTCGTAGGTCAATACCTGCTCCTCCGCTTCGGCCTCTGCGTCCGAAATGTCCTGCCATGTCTGCTCGATTTCCTCCAGCGTCGCCTCGTTCTCCGCCTGCGCCGCAAGTAAGCTGTCCAGCGCGTCCTGATAGTCGTCGAGGTCTGTCGTCCACGCGGCCCACGGGCTGCCCGAAGTGTACCAGCCGTTTGAGTAGGTCTGCATAGTCTCGTCCCACACCATATTGTGGGCTTCCAGCTCTGCGTTCAGGTCCGCCTGCGTCTTTTCGATTTCCTCCGTAAGCTGCTGCCGCTTTTGCAATGCCTCGACGTATGTATCTTCCGCCTGCTGTAGCCGCTGCTGCTCCGCCTGCTGTTCGCAGGCTCGTTTCATTGCTTCGACGTACTGCTCTGTGTTTCCTGTCGCGTCTCCAATCGCCGCCGCAACGTCCGGGAAGTCCTCTGCCAACTTTTTCGTAACTGCGTCCAGCTCTCTCTGCTGTACCGCCGTCAGCTCTCCCTGAGAGGCCAAATCCTCGTACTTCTGAATAAGGGCAAGCGCCCCTACCTCGTTATTGTGGATTTCTGTCATTCCGTCTTGGAAGCTCTGCGTAACCTCGTCCACGCTCTGGCAAAGCGCTTCTACCTCCGCCGTAAACTCCTCCAAGGTCTGCCTGCTTGCCTCAAATGTTGCGCTCAGGTCGTCCACCTGATATTTCAGCCTCAGCGCCTCCTCCGAGGTGTCGCCGTATTCCTCACAGGTCCTCTCGTATTCTGCGTTCAGGTCTTGCAATTCGTAATACTGCGCTCTCGTCGTGGCTGTCATTCCGGCTGTCTCGTCGTTCGCGTCGCCAATAAGCGCAATAAAGGCAACTACCGCTGCCGAAACTGCCGCTATGCCGAGTGCTACCCAGCCTATTGGCCCTAATGCTGCGTTGAACGCTGCTCCTAATCCAACTACGGCTGGTATGGCTACTTTCGCCACGAATGCTACCGCCGTTACCGCCGCAACAACCACGCCAACGCCTACAGCTACCGCCGTAATGGCTTTTGTGAGTGTCGGGTGTTCGTTTAGGAAATCTCCTATGCCTTGTACCACGCTTGCCAATCCAGACGACAGTTTGCTCAGCGTCGGCTCCAGCGCCGAAGTGAACGCCGCGCTTATGCTCCTGTTCGCCTGCTCCCATTTCTGGGAAAGTGTCTGTGAAGCCTCTGCGGTTTTCCTCAGCGTTCCGTCCGCCTCGTCCATCGTCGCATTGAATGTATCTACCGAAATAGTCCCGTTCTGAATTGCCAGTGCGAGCTGCTGTCCGGCTCTGCTTCCAAAAGTCTCCACGGCCAGCGCTGTCGCTTCGCTCTGGTCTCCCATTGTCGCAATCTGCTCAATGGTAGCCTGTAGCGCTTCGTTTGCGTCCAGCCCGTCTTTCGAGAAGTTATTTACCGCCGTTCTAATCGCCATAATGGCCGTCGTTCCGTTAATGCCTGCCAGCTCAAAATCTGCCAGCATTTGAATTGTGTTGTCTATACTCAGTCCTGCGTTTTGGAAAGAAGCTGCTCCCGTTATAAGGTTGCTTGAGAGGCTGTCCACCGACGCGCCGGAAATCTGTGCCGCATAGGCCAGCTTATCCATCACGCTCTCGACGTTTTCTCCCTCAATTCTCCACTGGTTCATAACCTTTGTTACGTTCTGCACGCTGCTAACGACATTGCTGCCTGTAATCTGTGCGTAGTCCATAAAAAGGCCCGTAACCTCTGTCAGCTCGTCCCCGGTGAGGCCCATTCGGGTGTTGATTTCTCCAATGGCTCCTGCCACGTCCTCAAGGGTTCCGCTCTTTGCCTTCGCGTACACCTGCAAGGTGCTCTGCATAAGACCGTCCAGCGCTTCTCCCGTTGCCCCGGTAGCGTTCACCACAATGCTCTCCGCCTCGCTGAATGCGTCTGCCAGCTCGTAGGCTGCCTGCGCAATCTGTTTCAGCTCTGCCGTGATTCCTGCTGCTACCAGCGCTGTAGAAATGGCTTCGATGGCATTTACGCCTTCTTCTCCGCCCTTTTCGGCCTCCTCCGTGGCATTCTCCGCCGCCTTGCCAAGCTCCTCCGTAGCCTCCGTGGCTTTTCCGTTCGCCTCCGCAAGGTTTTCCGCTGCGTGCATAGCTCGCTCCGCCGCCGCTTCCAGCTCGTTCAGGTCTGTCGTCCCCGACATCATTACCTCGTCGTAGGCCTCCATTGCTGCCTGAGCTTCTTTCTGCGCGTCTCCGAGGTTCCGCATAGCCTCCTCAGCGTCCGCTGCTGCTTTCGCCAGCTCCGCCTTTGCCTCCGCCGAAACATTCTCATTATCTGCCAGTTCGCTCGCTGTCTCTGCTGCTGCGTCCATTGCCTTTGTCAGCTCGTCCTGAATGTCTGTCGTGGCCTCCATGGCCTTATTCAGGAATGTCGCGCTCCGTTCGCACAGGTCGAACATTTCCTCCTGCGCCTGCAATGCGTCCGCGCTCTTGTGGCCCATTTCCACCAGCTCCTCCGTGGTGTAAACAGCCTCCATAGCGCTCTTATCGTAACTTCCAACAGCGTCTGTCCAGTAGTCTGTTTGTGCTGCCGCTTCTCCGGCTGCCGCTCCATACCCGGAAAGAGAGCCAGTAAAGTCCTCCGCTGCCGCTCCTGCGTCTCCGGCTGCGCCCTTGTAATTCTCAAGGCTCTGCGCCACTCCGTCCACGCTGCTCACCGCAGACGACACTCCGCTCTCTATTCCGTCAAAGGCGGAATTAGCCGCCTCTCCGGCTTGCTCAAATGAGCTTGCCATATCCTGTCCTCGCTGGGTCATGCTGTCCAGCTTCTCTGACATTTCATCTACGAGCCTAAATCTCGCCAGTAAATCAGCCAACTATCATCCGCCTCCTTTCCGTATGGTATCGTGCCTGCATGGCTCCTCGTCCTCCATCAGCTCCGACGCAATATAAAGTATCTGCAACCTCCTCGGCATTGCCTCAAAATCCTCCATTCTGAGGTGGTGTCTCTGCCAAAGTATGTGCGCCCAATATCCGTCGCCGCCTTTGGATTTTATGAGTTTTTTGCGGCTTCAAGCTCCTCTCCGTCGTCCACTCCGCTCATAAGTCCGAGCGCCTGCATGACGATTCTGGAAACGTGCTGGTAGTCGTCGCTCTTTGGGAATACCAAGAGCGGCATTTCCGTCACGTCCACGCAGTTGTAATATTTCATCAGCTCCGGGTCTTTCAGGTCAGGGTACTGTAACGCCTCCACAATCATGTGTCTGCTGGCCCTTGCGCTGTCTCTTTCTGTTTTCCACACTACCTCTCCGTTTGCAATCAGCGGATTTCCTTTCTTGTCTGTCGCCATTGTTCTCTTGCGGTAGTTGTCGTTGATTTTCTGAATCTCTCCCTGAGAGAGCACCTTGATTTCAAACTGAATCACTTTGCCCTCGTCGTCAGTAAAACTCTCCGGGCCGGGTGCTGTTACTACCTCCGGCTGAGTATCGTGCATAAAATATTTCAGGTCTTTCTTTGACATGGTGAATGCCTCCTTATCCAAAAATAAATGCCCCACGGCGGTTGTCGTTCCTCCGTGGGGCCTGCTCTGTTATTGTTGCTGCTCCGGCTCCGCTTACACGAGCGCCTTTGCGTTGAAATTGATGCTGTCGTCCACCACTTCGCCGCCGCTGTCCAGCGCGGTAAGAGGTAAATCCCCGGTCAGAACCACGCCTACGCAGGTAACGACATTGCTGCCGTACTTTGCGTAGTAGTCACTGTTCTCGTCGTTCATCACGCCCTGAATTTTCAGCTCCGGGGTTCCGCCGTCCTTGAGATACTGCTTAATCTTGCTTTCCAGCCAGTTTGTGCTGCGTCTCCTCGTGATGGTTCCCGTAATGGTGTAGCCGAGCCATCTGCTGGACGGGCTTCTCTCTCCGAGCTGCTTTCCTGTCCAAACGTCCGGCGTAAATTTGATGGTGCAGTTTACGCTGTCCAGCACTTCTACGCCATCAATAAACACCTTGCCCTCTCTAAGGGAAATAGGGTTTTTGTTGTATTCCATAAGTGCCATAATCACTTATCCTCCTTATCTCGTCGAAATGGTGAAGTACAGCTTTTCGGCGCTGTCCACGGGCTGCAGCCCGACGTTGAAATATGTCTCGTCCCCCTGCGACAGGCTTCTGTCCACAAGGAAATCGTTGTCGTAGTCTACTTCGGTAATTGCCCCGGCATCCTCGAACAGCTTGAGGATTGTTCTTCCGATGCCCTCCATGATAGCCCAGCCAGTATCGGCATTGTCGTACTTGTTAGGCGGGAAATTCAACTGCAAGGCCTCCGCAAAGGTGTCAAACACGCGGATGACCCTGTTCTTGCGGTAGGACTTGTCCTTGCCATCGCTGAATGTGGTCAGGGAGTTAATGTCATACTCTACAACGACAGCTCCGTTTTCGGAGACAGAGAAGAAGAACTCGCCGTTATTGATGGCGGCGACAGCTTCCTCATGGGTCTTTGCGTCCACGACTTCCTCTGCGCCCTCATACTCTCTGTAGGTGTTGCTCTGAGTGTTGGACGCTGCTGCGGTAGCCCCTGCCGCCCACGCGCAAGCCTGAGCGTGTGTCAGCGAAACTCCGTTGACCTTGACAGAGTTCGTGACATTGATTACGCCCTCATAATCCTTTGCGGCAGTGTCGGGCATGGCAACCTGAACGCCCTTGCCGATGCTTTCCCGGATGTACTTAATCTTCGTTTTTGCTGCAGACTGCAAAGCTGCCTCGGTGACGGGGAATGCAACGCAGTTGAACTTGACGCTTTCCAGAGCATCAAGGAATTTCGTCACATCGTTATTTGCAGCGGTGGTGTCTGTACCTCCGGCAAGGTTAATCCCGGCGGCGGCGGCAAGATTGCCCGTTCCGCTGAATGTGACATAATCGTCACTAATGGCAGCGAGCTGCGCAACGGTAGTCAGTCCGTTGTATTCAGAGACCTTGCTTCCGTCCAGATATACAGAGACATCAAAGCCGCTTACGGGGTTTTCCACGACCGCAACTGTGATTTTGTTGCCCCTTGTTCCGGGATATTTCGCCGTAATGGTAAAATTCTCCTCCGTTTTCTTCGCCTGAGTACCGCCGTTCACACGGTAGACATAGACGGTAGCGGCATTCTTGAACGCCTCGCGGATGAGCAGCATCATGTTGTTTTCATCCTCGTCATAGATGCTGTAGCCCAGCTTCGCATACTGAGCATCGGGAGCCTCGGTCGTGAGCTTGATAAACTCAGCCACAGGGCCGTAATTGTGATTCACGAGAGGAATTACGACAATACCTCTCTCGCTGATGCCAAGCGTGTCGTGCTTCGTGCTTACAAAATTGATGTAAGTACCCGGTCTCACTTTCCCGGCCAGCTTGTCGAATGTTCCACCTGCCATCTTACTTTACCTCCTTTTTCTTCCAAGCCTCGATGTGCTGTTTCATTTCTTCGACGGTGTACTCTCCCGTAATTCCATGCGTCGCCCCTGCGTAGGTGCAGGAGGAAACGCCGAACAATTCTCTGGCGTGCTCCGCCAGCTTCTCCACCGTAAACTTTGGAGCCGCTGTACCTTCCGGCTGCTCCTGCTGCTGTACGGCATTTTCTTTGTCTTTGCTGCTCATAAGCTCCTCCTTATGCTTTAGGATATTTCCCGGTCTCTTTCGACGCCGGGTGGTCTATGGCGTAATTTGATAGTGCGTCTGCTACGGCGGCCTCTATCCTCCGCTCCACGTACTTGTCCGGGTTGCGCCAGCCCTCGACCTCGTAGGACATCATTTTCTGAGCCTCCTCGTCGTCGTATGGTCTCCGGCTCCGCCAGCTTATCTTTAGCTGCGCTGCTCCGTCGTCAAGCGTCTTGAGGTCTGGGTCGTTTATCCTTAGCCCACCCCCAGCCGGGTCGCCCTGCTGGTCTATGAGCGGTATGAGGTTCCGCTTCCCCCTAATCGCCGTCAGTGCCAACAATCCGAGGTTGTATGCCGCTCTCGTCGTCTCCGCAAAGAACTTTATGTACCACACGTAATCCATGTTGTACGTTCTGAACGTCTCGCCCCCGGTCGTAATTTCCGGCGTAGGGAAGTAGGCCGCCGGGACTACAAAATCTTGCGGCACGCTGTAATAATACGGCGAGGGGTTTCCTGCTGCGTCGAGCGTGAATTTGATAATGCTCGCTATCTCCTGCTCAAGCATTGTGCCGCCTCCTCTCCGTCAGCCGCCGAAATAGCTGTCCAGCCATTCCTGCAACTTTCTTTCTAAAAGCTCCGGGTAAATCTTCTCTATGATTCGCAATGCGCTGTCCCAATAGTGTTTTCCCTCTACCCAGTGCTGTTTTAATACCATTCCGCCCTCTGCGGACGGGTCGTATATGAATCGGTCTCCGTCCCAATAGCCCGGAACAAATCTCCTGTCCACGCCTTTGGTGTTTGTCCAGTGCCCGTCGTTCACATACCCTGCGTAGCTGACGTTCGTTCCGACTTCCAGCACCAGTCCTCCCTCCTCAATGTTCCACACATTTCCGTCGCTGCCTTTTTCAAAGCTGGCGAGCAGCAGTCTGCTGTCTATCACTTTCCGCCGTATAATCTCGTCTTGCAGTACCCTTAAAAACTCGTTCCCGATTCCCTCCAAAAACAGCTCAAACTCTTTCTTAAATCCTCCCTTTGCCGCCGCCTCGACGGTGCCAAAAAACTGCTTGAACTCGCTCATATCAATGTCTATCTCGCTTGCCATTACAGTGCTTTCTGTCCCTCTTTCTTTTTGATATACACAAAGAGGTGATGTCCGCGAATGTTGCGAGGCTGCTCCGCTGTGTATTCAAGCCCGGTTCTGCAATCTACGACCAAATCATTCAGCCGTATATCCGTCCCGGTTGGCAGGGTGAGTTTTATGCTTGCTTCCATCAGGTTCGCCGGGGCCATCTGGTTCACTGCTACGCTCTGTGACCTCACTCCGAAATGGCAGGGTACTGCTGCCTCGTCCGGCTCCTCCGGGTAACTAAAAGACGGAGAAGCAGGCAGCCCATATCCGGGGCTTTTCTGCTCCTCCGTTATGTGGTGAATGTTGCACGTGTGGTCGAGTAGGTTCTCTAAACTCATTCGCCCCACCTCACAATCTGCGCATACGCATTGTTACGCCGCGTCTGGCCTCCGCTTTCACAAAATCGTCCAGCAATGCTGCCAAATCCAGCCCGTCAATGCTTATCACGCTGTCTGCTGCCGTGTAGCTGTAGTCGTCGAACGTCTCCGATTTCACGTCTTTTGCTGCGATTGCGGCGTTCCGGCCATAGTTCTCGGCCAGTATAATCACCGCCGTTTTGACCGCGCTCGGTACTTCCTCGTCGTCTTTGAAGTCGTTATGCGTGTATGTAATAACATACTGCTCCGCCCTCGCAATATCGACGTTCAGCCGTGCGTCCGTTCTGGCCTGCACTGCCGCATTCTCTGAGTAGTCCCTCACTTCCTGCGGCGTTACCCACGGTCTTGTCGCCATAGCCGTCGCCTCCTCTCTTACTGCTCCTGCTGCAGCTCAATCATTGTAGGGCTGCCCTCGCCCTCTCCGAAGTCTGCCTCATTGCCGTCCTCGTCGGTCTCCAGGCCGGGTTCAACCTCAACCGCAGTAATGGCCTCAATGATAGCGGCCTTGTTCTTGAGCGGCTTCGTGTCAATTCCCATTTCCTCCGCCAGCTTTCTGAGGTCGTCCGCTTTCATGCTTTCGAGCTGCGCCTTGTCGAGGTGTGCCGTCTCCGCTGCCGCGTTGCCGTCCTCGTCGGTCTCCGCCAGCTCAAAGTAGCCGGAGGCCACCGCCTTTTCAGCAATGGCCTCGTCCTCGGTATATGCGTCCGGCTCCTCTCTGGTTGCTGCAATGTCGCCGCTGTATGAAAGTCCCTTAATCAGTCTCAGGTGAAACATATCTTTCCTCCTCTCCGGCTTTAGGCAAGCCCGGTAATAATGCCAGTTGCGTCTCTCTCCTCAATGATGGGGTCGTAGTCCAGATGAACCACGTAGAAGCGCTTATCCTGCATAATCGCCTCTTTGCCCTCCGTGGTCTTGCGAATCTGCACGCCGTAGGTGTTCACCACGATAAGGTTTCTGGGGTCGGTGAGGATAATCTTGTTGTCACTCAGCGACGGGCACTCCACGGTAGGGATTCTGGCCGGGCTGGTGTAAACGCTCTCAGGAACGGCTCCTCCCTTGCCAATCACCTGATTAAGCAGGAACAGCTCCCACTCCTGCGCTCTGCGAGGAGACATGAGCCAGCGCAGTCTGCCATTGTTGTACTTGTTCGGAATCTGGGCCAGTGCCTTGTAAAAAAGGTCGAGGCTCATCTTGCCGCCGTAAGCTGCTGCGCTCGCGTCGAGGGTGTGGCCGTGCGCCTGAATCTGCTTAATCCAGCCGTCGTTAATCTTGAGGAAATCGTAGTCCTTATCGGAGGTTGCGGTGTTCTCGTCGCCGTTGAGGTACAAATCCTCAAGGTCAACGCCGAGCTGAGTAGTCATAAGGTTGGTGACAATCTGCTCGAAATTCTGGCCCTCAATGTTCTCTCTCAGGGTCTCCTCGGTAATCTCCCAAGGCAGGCGTACAGCGGTAGTCGCGTACTCAATCTGGGAGGTCTTAACGTCTGCGCGGTAGCCGTCGTCGGTGTTCTCCGTCTTTTTGCGGACGATTCTGCTGGCAATGCCAATCTTGTCGATTTCGCCCGTCTTTGCGGTGCGCATTTCGTGGCGCACGAGGCCGCCGAGGGTGGTAGCCTCAAAAGTCTGCTGAATGAACTTTCTTGCCTGCTCCGGGTTCAGCAGCCCGGAGGTCAGGGTGGTGGTCTGAATAGCCGCCTTTGCAATCTGCTCGTTAGTCTTAGCCATTTTCTTTGTCCTCCTTGTTATGGTTTATTAAAGGATACCGTGCAGGTAGTGTTCGCCGCCTGCGTTCTTCTCAACGCTGCTGCCGCTGCCGAGGTTTGTCGGCAGGCCCTTTGCCTTGAGTACAGGTTCGACTGCCTTTGTCACGGCTTTCTCGATGTACTCCTCAATCTGCTCCGCGTCCATGTGCGGCTCAGCGTCCTCCATCGGTGCGAGTGCCTTTGCGACAGCCACCTCGACCATCTTTTCGACACTTTCTGCGGTAATTTCCGCCGGGACGGTAGATTTCTCCACCTTTGCGTCTCCCGTCGCTCCTGTGGCCTCCTGAGGCTTCTGAGCGCTATTTCCGCCCATGTGCTTCTCAATCGCCGCAGCAACAATTTTCTCAACTTCCTGCTGATTCATGTCTGCGTCCTCCTTTTTGACTTTCTTGATATTAGTTTCGTCGCCGTCCGGCTTCTCCTCGTCGCCCTTTTCGCCCGGTGTCGTTTTCTTCCCGTCGGTGTCCTCCGGCTTTTTGTCGTCGGGTTCCTCCTCCGGCTCAAACGATTTCAGGAACGTATCAAGGCTGTCGCGGATTCCGTGCAGCGTCTCAAGGTTCTTGCTACTCAATGCTTTCCCGGCTTTCTCTACCGGGCGGTCTGTCTGAATAGCCTTTGCAATCGGCTCTCCGCTTGTCAAAATCGATGTAATAATGCCGTTGAAGTCCTCAAGGCATTCGCGGATTTTCCCCTCGTCGGTCTCGTACATATACGTCCCGGACACGGGGTTGTAGTGGTGCAGCGTGTCCTCCAATGCGCTAAACGCATTCCAGAACAGCGTTCCCTTGCTGCGCTCCTCATAAACCTCCGCCATATCGCCTTTCTCGACGACCGTGAGGCCGAGCGCTGCTGCCAACTGCTTCAACAGTCCTTTCTTTTCGCCAGTTCCGCTGACCTGCTTTTCCACATTGATCAAATCTACGTCCTCCTCGCTGTAGTTTCCGAGGCCTCCCATCGAGAATCCAGTGATTTCGCCTTTCTGAATGCCCTCCCACACGTCCTCGTCGGTTACCTCTACCGTCATTAGCCATGTTCCTTTTCGGATTGTTTCGCCGTCTATTTCAAAATCAGCTTTCGCAATCCAGCTTTCAACGACTGCCGCGTCCTCCAACGGTTCAAAACTGTGCTGCAAGTCCACCTTGTTTCCGTTCTTCGCGAACCAGTACGCCGCCTTTGTGATTTCCTCCTCGGTCATAAAATTGCCGTGAGTGTCCTCCTCCATCGGCTCGTACACAATCCCCGTTACGAAATGGCTCTCCGCGTCTGCTTTTACAATCCTGCCGTAGGTTGTGAATGTCGCCTTGCCGTCGTCTGCCTTTTTCATCAGAAACGTGCGTTTGTTGGCTGCCTTGTCTACCAGCGATACGAAAGTGATTTTAGCGTCTGTGATTTCGTATGCTTTCCGCAAGCTCTGTCTCATGCTCTCTCACCTCCTTTCCTCCAAGCTGCCGAAATGTATATAAAAAGCAGCCGTATTTCCGGCTGCCCTTTACCAAATTATTTTCCCTTGCGCCTGAAACGCACGAGAAGCCTCTCTGAGGCGTTTTTGTGTTCCGGGTGTGTATTTTTCTCCCAGAATGATATTTGCACGCAAATTTGCCCTGCTCACGACTGCAACAGACCTATTCCTCGTCTATCCCTGCCTTTGCTTTGTTCTTTGCGTCCAATTCTTTCTCCCACTCGTCGTCCATTTCGTCGATTGCCTGCTGCTGTAGTGCCTGCCTCTCCTCAAGGCTCAGCCCTAAAATCTCCTCGCTTACGACGGGCTGGATAATGCAATGGCAGTTAATGCTCTCTCCCGGCGGCAGGTTCGTGTCCCGTGGGTACATCGGGTAATACGTTTCTCCGTCCGCTCCAATCAGCTCGAACGGTTCCTCTACTGGGACGCGCTGGCCGTCCATGTCCTCGTGGTTCTTTCGCGGCTCGTTCCTGTACTCTCCCGTGTGTCTCCACATCTTCTCGCTTACCGCTGGCGACTGTCTGAATGCTTCCTGCTGCGCTACGCTGTGCGCTCTCAGCACCTCCGTTACCGCAACTCTCCGGGCCTTATATTGTTCGTCCCTTATGCCGCTCTCTAAAATCCTCCGGGTAAATTCTCCCATTCCAATGCCCTCTTCCAGCCCCTTGCTGAGTATTCTCTCTATCTCGTTATGGCTGTTGAGCTGCATAATCCCGGCCAAATCCTCGCTCCACGTCGCTATCCACGCCGTTGTCCGCTTGCTTACCTGCGTCAGTGTCAGGCTCTTGTCTGTCCATTTCAGGTAATATCCAATGAACTCCGGAATAAAGTCGTTTAGCTGTTCCACAAAAACCGTCGCCAGCTTTGCTTTCAATCCGTCGTTCAGCTTCACTTTCGGCCAGACTTTCTTTGCGAAACTCTCAAGGTCAGCTGCCTCCTCGAAATTCCGCACGAAATAATCCGTCTCGTCTATCAGCGCGTCCGCTACCTCGTCCTCAATCTCCTCTGCGTATTTGAGCGTCTTTTTTGGTCTCTGGTAGCCCTCTTTCCCCAGCGCGTCAGCGAGGTCTCCGTCCGCCTTTGCAATGTATCTGTCAATCGCCTTTATCAGGCTGTTGCAACTGCACATGGCTCCATCCTCCTCTCTTGTATCTTGTAAAATGCCCCTCTAAGTGATATAGTAATTAGTTAAGGAGGTGAATACTATGTTCGGAAAATCCCCTAAGGCCGGAAATCGCTTTGTCGAAAAGCACCGTGAACAGTGCAAAACTCTTTCCGCTCAGCTCGTCGTACTTGTTGACCGTGAAACGGGTGTCAATTATCTTGCCTCCGCCCACGGCCTTTATCCCGATTGCCTCACGCCGCTCCTCGGAGCCGACGGTAAGCCAATCGTAGACGACGTTTCCGCCCTTTCAGAGTAACCAAAAAAGCACGCCAGCGTTTTTGCGCTCCGGCGTGCTTTCTCTTTCCCGTTTATTCGTAAAGCATATACAGGCAGTTGCCGACGCTTCCAATCACTCCGCCCATCAGCACCTCGTAGGTAATCTTTCCTGCCTCGTAGGCGGCTGTCTCCTCGTCGTATCTTGCCCTCAGCTCCTCCGCTGCGTCCTCTGTCGTGAGGTAATTTTCAATATCGTCCTCGTCCACGTTTTTCAGCATGGGAATGAGCCATTGCTTCACCGCCTCCCTGAACTCCTCGTAGGTAGGCGTAGGCTTTTTCTTTTTCGCCATGTTTCTCACCTCCTGTTACATATTGTCGTCACGGGCCTGCTGCGCCGCGCCGTAATCCGCGCTGGCCTGCACAGCTTCTTTGAACGCACTTGCCGTCTTGTATTCGCTGCGCCCTCCTGTGTATTTGTAGAATATAATATCCTCCGGCTTATCTCGTTTGCTGTCCCAGCCGTCCGGGGCATACTGGCCGTCCCATTTGCACCAGCTCACAGGCTCAAATCCGCATTTGATGTAAAATCCGTGATTTCCCTCGTAGCTATCCAGCTTTGTACCTCCGGCTTCAACAGCCTGCCTCAGCAACTCTTTTCCGCCTATTGTATCGCCGGGATTCTTGCAAACGCTCACTATATCGCCGTCTTTTGTGACAGCTGCCGTACTGCCTCCGGCTGTAACGTGGCA
The DNA here is from genome assembly GCA_003014445.1 of Fusobacterium naviforme. Classification (GTDB taxonomy): domain Bacteria; phylum Bacillota; class Clostridia; order Lachnospirales; family Lachnospiraceae; genus Moryella; species Moryella indoligenes. The sequence goes on from PYGH01000004.1 coordinate 141,378, forward strand.
AACTGAGCCGGGGTGCTCCTCCTCAAAATCAGCTTGCGACATATCCGTTACACGCCAAGCAGCGTCCGGGTGGATTTTCGCCATTTCGGCTTTCGCTTCCGAACACGCCGAAGTAAAGGTAGCCGTATCTGCTCCGCCGAAATTTCCGACTGCTGGTGCGGCTGCTCCGAGGCTGCCCTGTTCTCCGCTCTCACTGCCGCTCCCGGCTCCTCCGCCTCCTCCTGAGGTGAATCGTCCGTTATCGTCCCGTGGGTGTGCGTCCTCATTCCAGTCCCCTTTAATTATGCCCCTTTTCGGGTCGTTTGTAAACACCCTTTTTTCAAGCAGCCTCTTGACCTCTTTCATCACCGCCACAACAGCGTCGTCGTTCGCGTTCTCCGCTTTCGTAATCTGCTGCTGCATTGCCAACATCATCTGCCCCATGTCGAAGCCGCCTCCGGCTCCGCTCTGCTGCTTCTGAAATGCCAGCGGAATGTCGCCCCATTCCTCCTCGTAGTCCTCTGAGACCTCTCCAAACGCCTCGTAAACAATCTGCTTTGCCTTGTTCGGTGTCAAGCCTCCGGCTGCGTTCGCCAGCGTCAAAATCTTCACGAGGTCGTCCGGGTTGCTGATGTCCGGCTCCAAGAAATAGCACTCCACGTACTTAAACTGATACCCGTTCAAAAGGCGGTTGTTAATCGCCCACGCGAGGCTCTTTCTCTCCGGCTGGAATACTTGCTCCTCCGTAACCTCCTGCGCGGTCTGCGCCGTGGCCCTGTTGAAGTCTGTCGTATATCCCACATAAATGTCTGGTAGCTGGAATGCGCTCTGCACTTTCCGGCGGTTATTATCGAGGTAGTCCTGAAATAGCTCGTCCTTTTGCAGTATCGAGGCAAGGTCTTTTATCTCAATCTCCGGCTTATCTGTCGCGTCGAAGTCCACGCGCCCGTCGGTGCTCTCTGTTTCCAGTACAATGAATGCGTGCTGCCCTGCTTCGCCTTTAATGTCGTTCATATACTGCTGCAGCTTCTCAAAACTCTCGTCGCTCAGTGTGCCGCCCTTAATCATAATCATCAGCGGCGTGTGTCTGCCGTTCTCGAAGTAGTTGTTATTCAGGCCCTCCGCTTTCCGGCTGCCGTCTACTCCGAGCATTTGGCCCAACCATCTGATTTCGCCATACGGCTCCGTCCCGATTGCGAACTCCATAACCTCATTCGCCTGATATTCCAGCTCAAGCGTCTCGCCGTCGGTCAGGTACTTGCCGTCTCTCCTGTCCATTATCCGAGGGTCTCCAAACTCCTTAAAGAACACCACCTGTCCGCCTATCTCTTGCCTGTACTTGCAGTAGCGTTTCTTTCGCTCCGCCTGCTGGCCGTGATGATAGTAAATGCTGCTAACATACGGGTCGAGCGGCTTCGTCTTTGTAATGCTGGGTGTCTCTTTAATGAACTCAATCTGCACCACCTCGTCCGCCATGTTTCTAATGACTTCAAGATAGGCTATCCCGTAGGTCTCTCTCGCTTCTATCAAGTCCTCAAACACTTCTTTTGTGTCCTGCTCGATATTCAGCAGCTCTATAACCTCCTCCGCCCTTTTGAACTCTGCCGCCATTTCCGGCGTTTCGTCCACGTCATCAATATACCTCACTCCGATTCCGAATCCGCAAATGTTGTTCTTATAGGCCCTAATGCACTGAGGTAAAATCGTGCTGTTTTTCACCAGCCGCTTCAGCCCTCTCAGGTCTAACGGGGGCGTAATCCAGTCCCCGGCGTTAAATGCGTCCTGCGTCGTAACCTGCGTTGATGTGTCAGCTTTGGTAACAGGCTGCTCCTGTTTCTGCTCTTTGATTATGCGCACCTGCATACCGCTCTTTCTCTTAGCCATTTGCTGTCCTCACCCCTTTTTTTTCGGTGGCTTTACTGGTAAGCAAAGAAGTAAAATGCAGTCCGCCTCGTCCGGGCTGGGCCTGCCTCTTTTCTTCACTGCTTCTTTGCTCTCTATGCGTATTTTACTTTGGTCTGTCAGCGCGTACTTTCTGCCGCTGAGCTGCGCTACGAGGTCGTCGTCGTCCGGGAGTATCAGCTCCACGGGCTTTCTGGTCCCGGTGTCCTCGTCAAACGGCTGTAAAAGTCGCTTTACAATCGCCATCATATACGTGGTCGTGTCGTGGTAGTATTTGTGCTTGAGCCTCTGCCCGAACTTTACCGGGTAAACCTCAAGCCACCACAGCTTTTCCGGGTTGTTCCGTTTCATTTGCCGCAGGCGGTCTACCACGCCTCCGCCTACGCCTCCGTCGTCCACTTTCACCGGGATAGCCGTGTCCTCCTCCGGCCTGAGCTTGTATTTCCTCAACAGCCACTCTCCCAGCTCCACAATGTCGTCCGCCGTTTTCATGGTGTCCTGTCCGTTCCGCTTTTTGTAGAACGCCGCTTTTTCGTCCACCTTATATCCGATTACGGTCTTGTCGTCTCCGAATCTCGCAACGTCGCACCCTATGTGTATCAGCGTCGGCTTTTCCCTCTCCGGTGCCTCCGTCATTATGCTGCTCTCTACCAGCGGCAAGGGAATGAATATATCGTCCTCCTGCAACGGAAAGTCCCCGGCCACGCGCACTCTGAATACGTCGCTGTCCTCTCCGTACATTCTGATAATCGTCTGTACGAAATCCTGCGACACTCTGCTGCTCTTTCTTCCGTCGATGTGGAATGTCGAGTAGCTGGCCCGGTTCTTGTTGTGGCTGTCATAAAAAAAACCGCTGAGCTGTGTGGGGTTTCCGCACATCAGCAGTTTTGCTCCGGGCGTAGAAAGTGCGCCCAGTACAGGCTCAAATATGTCGTCCTCCACGCCGCTGGCCTCGTCGATTATGTATAAAACGTCCTCCGCGTGAAATCCCTGCAGCGCGTCCGGCTTGCTGGCCGTTCTTGCTACCGCGAACCATTCCTCCGGGTAGCCTTTCATGTAGAGCTTTTCCTTTGTCCAGATAAGCTCGTCTGCAAGCGCCTTGTTATTCCTCAGCCACTTGCTAACCTCCGCCCATAAAATATCAAATAGCTGGTGTTGCGTCGGCGCTGTGCATGGTATCTTTGGGAATGGCCTCGTTACCATAAACCAAATCACCACCCACGCCTCCACCGTGCTCTTTCCTACGCCGTGGCCGCTTCTTACCGAGGTCATTTGATTTTCTGCAACGCTGCGAAGTATCTTGCGCTGCTCCTCGTCCGGCGTGGCCTGTATCACGTCCTCCACAAACTCTACGGGGTGGTCTGCGTAATACAAAATCGCCTCTGTATCAAGCATCGTCCTCCCCCCTTCGCTTTCTGTAGGCCTCTATGATTGTATCGGCCAACGAGGCTCCGGCTTCGCCGCCCTTGCTCTCGTCCTCCTCCAACGTCCTGTTCAGTCTTTCGAGGTCGGTTGCCATTTTGATATACTCCTTAATGTCTTTCGGGGTCATATCTTCGACTGACAATCCCTGCAACGCTTCAAGGGCTTTTTTCTGCAACTGCATGGCGATACCGATGTGCCGGGCCGTCATGTCTTTGCGGTCTTTTACAGCCTTTGCTCTGGCCTCTTTTTCAAGGTCATTGTCATAGGCTCTCACGCGCTCTTTCCAGTTCCAGCGGTCTTTCCATCTGCGGATTAAGCTGTCACTTTTCTGCAACTTTTCCGCCACCGCCACAATGGTGCGCTTTTCGCCTAAGTCTCTGTAGGCCGCAAATGCCTCGTATGCTTTTTCGCTTTCTCCCTTTTGGCGCTCCCACGGCTTATCAGTCCATTTTGGCATTGTCCTCCTCTCCTTTGTAGTGAAGTCTGCTTAAATGGGCTATTCCTCAAAGCCGAACATACGCTTGTAGTAGTCCGTCTTTTGCGATAGCTCCTCCTGCATGAGGCCGTAAAAGCTCTGCTTATTGATTTTCTTGTTTATGCCTGCTATCTGGTTAAGGCTCTGGAAGCAGCCACCAGTGCCCACCTGCCTCATGTTCTCTGTCGGTTCCGGGTTCTGTCCGTTCAGCAGCATACACAGGTTGTAGTCGTTTCCTTTGAAGCCTTCCAGTCCGTCAATGCCGCAGCAGCACGGGTCGTCGCCCATCATTCTCAGGCGGTTCTCTCCAGCGTAAAACTTAATCCCGGCTCTGTGCGCCTCCGCCTTAATCACCTCGAAATCCCTCCTCAGCACATTCAGCGGATAACAGTTGTCTCCGCCGATTTTTACCATTCCGGGCTTGCTCTTATAGAACTTCATTCCCTCAACTACAACTCCGTACACGCCTGCCTCTGCCAGTCTCGGAATGTTCTTCATAACGTCCCTAGAAACCTCCGGCATATACGGCTGAATCCGTACAATAACTCTCTGCACCCTCGGCGCAATCTTTCTCACAATTTCCAGCCGCTCCTCGTAGCTCGGTGTCCCCGGCTCAAGCTGGTCGTACTTGCTGCATACCATCGAAATCTGCACGACGCAGTTGCACTTTTCCAGTAAGCTGAGGTATTCCTCGTCTGCCACGAGCTTTCCCTTTGTGCTTACCACGAACGGGTACCGGGTCTCTGCCAGTAGCTTTAAGCACTCGTAGCTGGCTCTGATATTCTTTTCAATCGGCTGGAACGGGTCGCTCATTCCGCCCCAATGAATAGGAATGTTCCAATCGCACCACGCTGTCTCGCGGCCTCTCTTTCCCTCGATAAATGACCTCAGCGCCTCTACGGTCTCGTCTCTCTGAATCTTCGCAATGTTCGCTTTCTTCTGGGCGAAACAGTATTTGCACCCGTGGCTGCACCCTTTGTAGGTATCGAATCGCACCGGGAGGTTGCATAAAATAACCTGCGTTCCGCATTTGCACCCCATTGTTATCCCTCCTCTTTTATCTTCGCCAAAATAACCTCTATGAGGCTCTCTTTTCCGTAATCCTTGACGTATGCCTTGAGGTCGTCTTGGTCTGCCTTGTCGAATGTTAGCGTCAGGTTGAAAAGCTCCTCTATTGCTTTCAACTCCTCCTCAACCGTGTCGCCGTCGATAAGGCCGTCGAGGTCGTTCGTCAGGCTGTCTATCTCTGCCTGTGTAAATCCCGTCAGCGTCGCGTCCTCTCCCAGCTCTGCCAGCAGCGCGGCCAGTTTCTCGTTATCCCAGCCGCCCTCAATCTTGTTCAACGCTATGTTGAGCTGCTTCTCCTGCGTCTCGTCGAGGTCAACCACCGATACGTCCACCTCTGTCTCACCCTCGTTCTCAAGCACGGTGAGCCTTTGGTGTCCGCCTACCACGCGGTCCGTTCTCTCGTTCCATACTACCGGGATAATCAGCCCGTATGTCTTTATGCTCCTGCGCAAATTCTCGTATTCTGCGTCTCCGGGTATCAGCTCCACCCTCGGATTGTATGTTGCCCTCTCAAGGTCTCGAATGCGCTTTCTCTCTATCCTCATGCCAGCACCCCCTTAACCTTTTGGATAACCGCCTCCGCCAGTTTTGCTTTGGCGTTTTCCTCTTTCGCAACATACTTTTCTACGCTCTCTCTGGCCTCTGCCGGAAAGCTGAATGTCATTACGAATGTCTCCCGTTCTTTTCCTGCTGCGTAGTCGCTGAAATCCTCCTCCATCAGGTCTTTTATGTGGTCATATTGCATTAAAAGGCTCTGTAGCTCCCAATTCTCGAAGCCTGTCGCCTCCATTGCTCCCACCTCGTCCAACTCCTGCAAGAGGTCGGCCAGTGCGCCGATGTCCCAGCGGCCTTTGACCTTGTTCAGCAGGACGTTGAGTATCTTCTCGTCTTTTTCTTCCAGCTTTACTACTACCGCGTCTATCTCCGTCGCTCCGGCTTCCATTAAAACCTTCAGCCGCTGGTGGCCGCCGACGATGTTTCCTGTGGTCTCGTTCCAAATAATCGGCTCTACGTAGCCAAATTCTTCTATGCTGCGCTTGAGCTTCTGATATTCCGCGTCCTCCGGCTGCAAATCTTTTCGGGGATTGTAGTCCGCCGGGTGCAGCTCCGACGCTTTCAGTGTCCTTATTTCCACGCCGCTTCTCCTCTCTGCCCCGTTTCGGGGCGTTTTATAGTAAAAATAAAAGCCACTCCCGGCACTATTCCGGGGTGACTCTTTCCGTAAAATCTTAATTTTACAGTTTATATTTTACCATGCCCCATAGTGCCTTGTAAATGCCCTCTTTTTGCCCCAGTGTGCGTCAGTGCTTTTCGAGGCCTCCAATTCCAAAGAAAAGTACCGTCAAATCTGCCACGGCTGCGTCTATGTCCTTATACACCGTGCGCTTGTCGATATTCTCCTGTGCCGCCACTTCCGTTGCCGGGGTCGCTGTGTCGTTTAAGTAAATCGCGCTCAGTACGCGCCAGTGCCTTGCGTCGTCGCTCCAGCTGCTCCTCTCGCAAATCTCCTCGTAGATTTCCAGCATTTTGTTCACGTGTGCCATAATAACCTTTGTTCTCAACACGCTTTGCTTAATGCTCTCTACGTATAGCTCCTCGTCTCCAAGCGTCCCGTTCATCAGCTCCATAATCTCCACGAACTCGTCTGATTCGTCTCTGGCCGCCTCCGTGTCAAAAATGGCGTTCTTATAATGCTCATTCAACGTCCTGTAGTGCCTCAGCAGGAGCTTTGTGTTGTGAAATCTCCTGTCGTAATGAACCTTTTTGTACGCTTTCCTCTCTCTTTCCACTGCTCTCACGGCTGCTTTTGCGCCTACCTCCGCGCCTGCTGCCGCTCCCAGCGTTACTCCGAGGTTTATCGCCTCCTTAATTTTCTCGTCGATTCCTCTCATGCAGGCCTCGACGGCTGCTGCTACCGCCGCGTTGATTAGCGCTTTGGTCTCCTCTGCCTCTTTTTTCGTGCTCATTTTCGGTGTTACCTCCCTGTTTTATTTCGGGAGGCTCACCCTCCCTGCTCTACTTCAAAGAAATCTCAATACGCCGCCCGCGTACTTTATCTGGTATTCCCTCACGTCCTCCGGCGTAATATATTTCCTCCCGTAGTGCTCTTTCATGTCCCTAAAAATCTCCCACGGTATCTTGAAATATTCCTGTAGTCCGAACGACACCAGCACGAACGTCTCCGCTCCGAGCGCCGTGTGCCTGTCGAGTTGCTTTTCCTGCTCCTCTGAAATCACGCTCTGCTGCATTCTCTCCGCGTCGGTGTGTTTCGCCTCGAATACGACGGCTCTGCCGCCTTTTAGCGTCCCTTTGTAATCCGGCTGCGCCTGCTTTGTAAAGCACGCCAGAAATTGTCCTTTTCCGTTCAGCCTGCTCAGCGGTTTCATCGGCTCCGGGGTTTTGGTTATCTCCGCCACCCCGTCCAGCCGATAATTCCTGCAAGCTGCTTCTATCATGTTCTCCCAAAACTCTCCGGCGGCCCGGCTCCGCCTCCCGGTTATGGCTGCTCTGTATCTTTTCTCCTCTCCTGTCATGCCATCAGCCCCATTTCACGGGCCAGCTCCGCAATCTTGAATGTGGTCGCTCCCTTAATACCCTTGCATTTACCCTCTGAGAGCGCATTTAAGAGCTTTTCCACTCCATTGGTATTCTCCTCTTTCGACGCATTCTGGCCTACCTGAGACGCACCTGAGCGCATATCTGGTTCCCCTGCCAGTCTAAACGCCGTCACAAGCTGCTGGTCTGTCATTTTTCTCAGCCTCGTCGCCTCGTTATGAATCGAAATCTCCTCCGGGGTCATTCTGCACTTTCTTTTCTTCGCCATTTTCTTTTCCCTCCTTAGTTTCAGCCGAATGGCGGCTCCTCAAATCTGTCCTCCGGCTCTCGACGATAGCATTGCTCACCGCCTTTGAAATCAACGGGTAGCCGTATGTTGTTACCGTGTCTAAGAATGTAATAATATCCTCCGGCTTTTTGCCGTGTTCTTTCCCAGCTTTTCCCCAACGCGGCCTCAGGTCCTCTACGTCCCCGTGGCTCAGTGCAAATTTCCGAATCTCCGGGTATTCGAGCCCTGTATTCACAAACACCGCCGGAATCTGTGGGTATGCCATGCGTGCCAGCTCTAAAAGTACCGTGCTGTCTTTTCCTCCGCTGTAGCTCACATACACCTGCCCTTTCCAGTGTTCGTACCAGTCGATTATCCGGGTCTGTGTAATCATTATCTTTCTTTCCAGCGGTAGGCTTTGCAGATACCTTAGCTGCTCCGCGCTGTGTTTTGCTTCATACATCGGCTGTTATCTCCTCTCCGGCTCCTCCGGGCGGCCTGTTGTCCGCCCATCAGTTTGCCAGTAATCAGTTCTCAGTGTTTCTTAAAAAAGCGGAGCGGAAGCCGAAGGCGCCGTAGGAGTGCGAGCGAGGGTAGCTGAGGTACGTAACGAACACCCCAGCAACCGCCCCACTGCTCCAGCTGCCACCACGAATCGGGAAGTATTCTCCGTCGGTGCTGTCTGCGTAAAAATATGCGTGTGGTTCTCCGGCGTATAGCGCCAGTTCTTTCAGTGTCTCGCTTTCCGCGTCAATATTTACATCTTCCCACACTGCTCCGTCATATCCCTGCTCTCTTTCGCTGTCGGTCGAAATGGTGATTCCGCCCTCGTCGCTTACGGAAATATAAATTGGCTTTCCATTGTCGTCCGTAACATCCTCCCAATCATCTCCCTCAGCTGTCAGGTCTACCTCGAAATTCAGCGCGGCATTGTTGTCTCTCACCATCTGCAATTTGCCGTTCCTGATTCTCAGTCCGCGCACCATTTCCCAGATGTTTCCGCAAAGGTCGTGTACACCCTCCGTCATATGGTCGTGCGTCCAGGTTGCCGGGCCGCTCCCGGTGAGGGTGTAGTAATTGTTATAGGTTTCTCCCTTTTCCTCCGGGTCTGCATGGTATTTTCTGCTGTTCGTATTCCCGTGCGGCAATGTCCCTTTCTTTTTGCTCAGGTTCGCCAACAGCCCCCATTCCTGTGCCGTCATAAGGTGCCAGCCCTCTCCCTTGCTGAAACACGCCTCCGCCGCTGCGTCATTCGTGATGTTCGTCCACGGCTTCTGATATGGAAGGGAATAGGGCTTCCCGTTGATGTTGCAGTTCGGATAGACGGAAATATAAATCTCGTCATATTCCTCGCCGCCAATAACGAATGCTCCGGCGGTCTTGTCGCTGCCTCCGAACAGTTCTTTGTTCGTGATTTTTCTGAACCTGTGCATAATCGACGGTATCCCGGCGTTGTCGTAAATCGCTACCACGTCCCATTCTGCTCCCGATACAGGCTGCTTCTCCGGCCTCGCGATTACCTTTTCGTCCTCACCCTTTTTCTTGAGCTTGTCCAGCGCCGCCATCACCAGTGCGTCGCTGCCCTCTGCCATGAATTCCGTGTCCATGTTCTTAAACTGTACTTTAGCCATCGTTGCCTCTCCTTATCTGTATTCTTTCCCGGTCTCCCGGTCTTTCAGCGGTATTCTGCCTATAATGTCGAATCCGGCCAGCTCTGCTGTCGCTCTTAAAATCGGAATGAGACTGCTTATCCTGCTCACCCTTTCACCCTCTGCCTCGTAGGCTTTTGCTCTTTCTTCTCTCACTATGTTTTTATATGCCTCTCCGGCTGTCGGGTCTGCGTAGCCCTCCGCATTCTTATCCATCCTCATTCTTGCTCACTCCTCCGTTTATGTTGTCGGGCCTAACGCCTCCTGCGCTGCTCCGACCCCTGCCTCCGTATCAAGCCTCATGCTCAGCCTCTCTGTTTTCAGGTCAATGTACCGCTGAACGTCGTCCATATTCCCAAATATCCACATAATCTGCGCCAGCATTATGATTACGTTCGCTGTTTCCTCGCTTATGCTGTCAATCGCCTTTGCCTGTGATTTCGCGTCGTCTTTCCGCGTCGCTTTGCGTTCTTTGAGTAGTGCCTTTATCAGCTCGCTCATTTCCTCTATCTCGCCTCCGCCAGTGCGTCCGCCAGTTTTTCCAGCATTTTCTCAATGTCCTCCGCGTCGTGTACCAGCGCCCGGGTGTTCGGTACTCCTCTCGTCCCGTTCCGCCTTGCCTCAATCCACATTTCTATGTGTTCGTCCGGGTCGAAATCCTCGTAATACTGCGCCACAGCTCTCGGGAAGTTCTCTAATTCGACGCACATCAGGAAATCCTCTCCGGCTGGTGAATACTTTTCCAGTTCCACCCTGCCGTCGCCCGTGTAGCTGCTCACGCTCCATTCTTGCTCCTCTAAAACGTCCAAATATTTCTTTTTCAGCCTCTTCATGGCTCCGCTCCTCCTATGTTGTAATATTCACTGTAATGCAGGGAATCCACGGTATTGCGGCGTAAAGTTCGTCCCACTCCTCATCGCTCAGCTCCGTAATGTCCCTGCCGTCCCGTGTCCTGTAATATTCGCAACCTACCATATCTTTCAGCACGTCCTCCTTGTCTACCATCGGAATAACTGGCAGCTCCGGGTTTTCTTTCATCAGCTTAAAAAGCTCCTCCCGGTATTCTTTCTCAATTCTCTGTTATCATACCTGTCCTCCTCTTATGTCCGCCCACGCCATTGTCAGCACTGTGCTCGTCTCTCTCAGGCGGCTTATAATCGCCACTATTTTCGTATTGTCATATCCTCTCGGTGTCAGCGCCTTTATCAGGTCGTCCGCGTTATAATTCGTGGTTATAATCGTCGGTTTCATGTCCTCGTACCTGTCGTTGAAAATGCTGTACAGCGTGCTCATGCTCCAATCGCTGCACTGCTCTTTTCCGAGGTCGTCCACTATCAGTAAATCCGCCTTTTTGTAAACGTCCAGCACCGCCGCCTCTGAAATCTCTCCGCCGTCGAACGTCTTTTTAATGTCCATCAGCAGGTCGCTGCTCGTTTTGCATATTACTGGTACTCCCTCTCCTATAAGCTGCAACGCAATCGCGGCTGCGAGGTGCGTTTTCCCGGTTCCGTTCGTGCCCTCTATGTACAGGCCGTCTCCTCTGGCCCGGTGCAGCGTCCAGTTGTCCGCATATTCCTTTGCCGCCTTGTAGCTCTCCGCTCTGCCTTTTGTGTCCGTTCGGAAGTTCTCGAATGTTCTCTGCTGGAAACGCTTCTTTATGCCGCTGTTTTTCAGAAGCCTGTCTATTCTTTCCTGCAATCTCCTGCGCCGCTCTGCCTCCTCCTCTTGCCGTTTCTTTTCTTCCTGCTGCCTGTCGTATTCCGCCCAATACTCCTGCGCTTTTTCGCATTCGCACCTCGGCGGTATTGGAATCCATAAAACAACTTCCTGACCGAACCTCAGTCCCCTCGGCTGCAATGTCTTTCCGCAAAACTCGCACTTTGTAGCCTCCGGCGGTTCCGTCTTAAACCTCAGCCCCAGCGCTCTGGCCTCGTCCGGCGTTATGCCTTTACTCATTTCCTTTCTGGAATCCTCCAGAGGGCCTGAATCCTGTTCCGGCATCACCCGTCCCAGCACTTCTCCTATCGGTGTTAAATCCCCCATAGCTGCTGCCTCCTCTCTTTGCAAATTCTTCGTTTACCCTGTCCACTACCCAGCTCAATATCGCTCTGTAGTCGTTTTTGTAGGTCTTTCCCTTGCTGCCTTTATAATTGTCCAGCACCTCTATCATTCTCGCCGTCTTTTCCGGCCCGTACTGCTCTGTCAGTTTTTGGTGCTCCTCCTCGGTCATTCTCACAAACTCGCCGTACTTTGTTTTCTCCGGCTCCTGCTTCTTTTTTCGTGGTTTCTTCTCCGGCTTTTCCTCCGGCTGCTCTGTCGGCGTTTCCGCGTCTGAAACTACCGTTTCCGCGTCGGAAATGTCCGGTTCCGCATCAGAAACCACCTCAACAGGTGGTTTCTGCTCCGTAAATTCCACCAGCCCCGGCTTTCTCGGTGTTGGCTCCGCTCTCTTTGCGTAAAGCGTTTGCAGATTGTCCACAAGGTTCTGACACCAAATTATCTGCCTCTTTTCCCATAACTCTCTATCTATGTTCCCCAGCTCTATCAGGCTGCCTATAATCTCGTCTACCGTCTCCTCTTTCAGCTTCATATAGGCGCATAGGTACATTTTGTTCGAGGGCGTTGAGCAATCGTAAAAATGTCCGTTGTTCTTGCACAGTATTTCGAGGAGCTTAAACCAAAAGGCGTATCCGTCGTTGCCCCACTTGCTTTCGAGAATATACTTTGTCTTTCCCTCGTCCACGTAATGGGGAAAATACCCTGCCGTTTGTTTGCGTGGTCTTGCCACCGCTGCACCTCCTCTCCGCATGGCCCTCCGGGGAGCCACCTTGCTCCCCGGTTCGCCTGCTTCTTACTCGTAAATAACCTTGCTGCCGTCCACCGTCTTTACCACGTCCACGCTCTGCGGAAATCTCGACTTCATTGCCGGGTCATGTGTAATCGCCATCACCTTTAAGTCTCCGTATCTCCTCTGAATTGCTTCCAACGCGTCGCAATACGCCTGTACGCCCGGCTGGTCGAGGAATGGCGGCTCGTCAATAAACAGGAATCCTAACTGTACTCCTGCCTTGCTGCTCTTAATCTCCGCCAACGCGAGGATTACGCTCAGCGCCGCCTTTACTCTTTCTCCGCCGCTCCGGCTCATGTACGGCAGTCGCCCGGTGTCGCTGTCATTGATGATAATGTCCAGCGTCGTCACTTCTTTCTTGCTGTTGCTCTTGAGAACCTTTTCCGTCACAAATTCCACGCTCATGTGTCCCTGTGACATCTGCCCCAGAATGTTCGTTGCCGTCGCCTCAAAAATCGGGATAATGCTCCTGATTACGTTGTGCGGAATGCCGTCCTGCGAAAATGCCTTTTTCAGTTCATCGTAGGCTGCTGCTTTCACGCCAAGCTCATTAACCTGCTTTTGAATCTCCGCCGCCCGGTTCAGCTTCTCCTCTGCCTCTTCAAGTTGTTTTTTCAGTCCGCCAATTTTCATGGCCGCCTGCTGCGCCGCCTGCTGCGCTGCTCTTATTTCTTGCTCCGCTGCCTCGGCCTGCGCTTTCAACTCCTCTACTCCAACAGTCTTTGCCTGTTCAACGCTGATTTCGAGCTTCGTCTCCTCAATTTCCGCCTCCACGGCTTCAATCTCCCCTGCCAACTCTCCGAGGCGCTGTAATGCCGCCTCTTTCTTTTCTCTGGCCGCCGGGAGCTGCTTCTCTTTCAGTGTCCATACCTTTGCTGCGTTGATTTCCTGTTGTAATCTCTCGTAGGCCTCCAGTCCTGCCGCCGTCGCTGCCAGTTCTGCCTCGATGGCCTCCAGCTCTATCGTCGCCTTTGCTGCCGTTTCTTCCGTCTCTGCAATCCTGCTTTCCAGCTCCGCCGCTCTCTCCTCTAACGTCGCTAGGCTCTGCCTCGTGGCTTCCAACTGCTGGTAATCTTTCTCCGCCTGTGCGAGACCGTGAATTTTTGCTCTCAGAGCGTCGATTTCCTCCTCAATGTGTAAGTTATCGCTTAATGCCTGCTCCGCCTCTCTGAGGGCCTCCTGAGCGGCGAGAGAGGCTTTCTGGTATGTCTCCTCCACCCCTGCCAACTCTTTCTCTGCCTCCGGGAGCTTGTTTTTGGCTTCCAGCGCGTCCGCGAGGAACTTGCAGTGTGCATTCTCCGGATTCGGGCAGCCGCTATTGTCTAGTAGCGTCACTTTTCCTCTTAGTCCGTCGATAATGTATCTCAGCTCTCCGGCTTTCGCGTCGTATTCCCTGCCGAGCTTCGCCAGCACTTCCTTTGCGTCTGTGAGTGCGGCTTTCTGCTTCTGGTATTCCGGGAGTTTTGCCTCTGCTGCTTCCAGTGCGTTCTGCTTTTCGTCGTATTCCCGGTGCTTTTCTTCCAGCTCTGCCGCTCTTGCAATAACTGTCTTGAGCGGCGCAATCTGTGTCAGCTCAATCGCCGCTTTTTTCTGCCTGAACTCCGTCCCGGCGGTCTGTGCTGTCTTTACCGCTGTCTCCATCTGGCCTTTTCTCGCCGTCAAGTTATCGTAGGTTGCTTTCCCGGCAATCAGGCTTTTTTCCTGTTCCAACAGCTCCGCGTATTTTGCCACGCCTGCCGTGATTTCCGGCTCCTCCGCCAGCACCGCGTCCGCCGCTGTCACGAGCGCCGTCTGCGTCGTCCTGATTCCCTCTTTCGCCGCCTTTGTTGCCGTAAGGGTTGTAATCCTGCTGTTGAGCTTAATTACCCTTGCGGCCGCTTCAAGCTGCGTATTCAGCGCGACTTTCAGCCCATCTACCTCTGCTTCCTTTTTTGCCGCTGCCTCCTCGTTCGCTTTCTTTTCTGCCTCTGCCGCGCCAATAGCTGCTTCCAGCTCAGCTCTGTCCGGCAACCCTGTCGTGATGGTCGCGGCTCTTTCTTCCAGCAATCTGATTTCACGATTCGTGTCCGTCGCTTTTCCTGCTGCCAGCTCCTCCATGTCTCCATAAATCCCCAGCCCTAAAATGCTACCAAGAATATTCATTCTGGCCTCTTTGTCCGCCTGCAAAAACAATCCGTACTGGTCTTGCATAATCAACGCGCAGGCTTTCAGCGTCAGGCTATCCATTCCGATGATGTTGATTATCTCCGCCTGCGTATCCTTAAACTTTTCCTTTGAGCGGTCAACCCACTCTCCGTCCACCAGCTCCGCAATGTTCAGTGTTGCCTTGCCGCTTTTCTGCCTCGTCCGGGTTACTCTGTATGTTCTCTCTCCCAGCTTGAATGTGAATTTGATGGCTCCGCTTCTGGCCTCCGGGTCGTTCCTTATCCAGCCCGTAAGCTCGCCCTCTCTTGTCTCCTCAAAAAGCGCGTCCGCCATTGCGTCCATAAACAGGCTGCTCTTTCCTACTCCGTTGCTGCCGTTGATTGTGCAGAAACGAATATCATCGAACGAGAACGCCTCCTCTTTGTAGTTTCGGTAATTCTTTACCTCAATCTCCATCGGGACGAATGTTCCCGTGTAGCGCTCCGTTGTGGCTTTCTCTGTCGCCTCACTGATTAACGGTCTCGCAAGGTTCAAAATCTCTACCGCGTCCTCCGGCGTGCGTCCGTTGTCCAGCAGCCACTCTCTCAGGTTGTCCTCCGGCGTGTTCTCCGCGTCCATGCTCTTTCTGTCCACGGTAATGCTGATTTTCTGAGGGGTAATCTCCTGCACCCAGAACGCTCCGCCTGTCTCATAAAGCCAGTTTTCGAGGAGTGCGTGGTTAAATGCCTTGTTGTGCTCGTCCGTGCAGTCGTAAAGTACCCTCACCACCTTGTCTTTTGCCTCGTCCTGTTCGAGTAACGGGAGCTGGTAAAGCCACTCCGGGCCTCTCTCGTTGATTTCCTTTATGTCGTCGTCGTTCAGTCTGATGGTCTTATATTCCCTTGTGCTGAGGCTGTGGAACTCCGACGTTACTCCGCCCTCTGTAATGTCGTGCGTGTAAAATCCTCTCCGCTGCCCCTCGTCATTGAAATTCAGCGCCGATACCGCTCCGCAGTAAAACGTATTCTTGCACCCGTCAAGCTGCTGCGGCCTGTGGATATGTCCGAAGCAAACAAGGTCGTAATCTGCCGACACCAGCGTGTCCGGGTAAACCACGGGTTCAAACTGTGAAAAGAATGCCGTCTGGCCGCTCTCCATATTGCAGCCCGTAATCGTAAAATGCGATACCAGTACCGCCGGGGTCTCCGGCTCAGCCTGTGCTTTCAGCCCGACGATAATATCTGCCACCGCTTTGGTGAATACCCCGTTCTCCTCCTCTTTGCTCAGTCCGGGGTTTTTGGCCCTGTAATATCCTCTGTCGAATCCCGGTACGCACGCCACCTGTACTTTCTTTCCGTCGTATGTGTGGTATGTCTCAATACCCGGTTCCGTAACAATGTGTACGTTATAGTCTCCGGCGAATGCCGTCTTGAGGCTCTTGAACTGCTCCTCGCTGTCGTGGTTCGGGGTTCCCCTCATCACCACTACCGGGGCGACCGCTTCCATCTGGCGAATAATTCTCACCGCCGTCTGATTCTCTTTCAGCCCCCTGTCACTCCATACCCTTGCCTGATGAAAAATGTCTCCGGCCACGATGATAATGTCCGGCTTCAGCTCCTGCGCCTTTTCGCTCATTTCCTCAAGGCAGCTCACAATATCTCTGAATCTAACGTTTTCTCCGTCTTTCTCCGGGCCGGGAAAGTTCCCAATATGCCAGTCGCCCGTGTGTAGCACTCTAATTCCGTTTGTCATTGCTGGTTACCTCCCATCTTTCTCTGGCATGCCATGCACAGTGTCCTGCCGAACTGCTCATTGCTGTACTTCACCACTCCGTTGCTGCACTTTGCTCCGCACTCCGTACATATTGTCGGGTCGTAATCCGGCTGCGCCTCCGCTGCCTGCTGCGCCCTCTGCTGCGTATGTCTGGGGTGCTCCTCCGGGACTTCTCTGTACGCCTGATTGTCCGGCTGTGCAATCGGCTGGCCCTGTACCTCGTAGGCCGCCTCCTCCGGCTCGTCGTCCTCTACGAATACCGCCCTGCGCTGCTCTGCGCTATGTCCTCCGTAAAGCTCCTGTGCAGATGTAAAGAAGTGCCTTACCGCCTCCTCTTTTACTGCCTCGTTATCAAGGTTCGGAACAA
Source organism: Fusobacterium naviforme (assembly GCA_003014445.1). Lineage (GTDB taxonomy): Bacteria > Bacillota > Clostridia > Lachnospirales > Lachnospiraceae > Moryella > Moryella indoligenes. The sequence goes on from PYGH01000004.1 coordinate 157,812, forward strand.
GGTAGGCCACCACAAACGGCTTTCTCAGCTCCTCCAAATAGTATGTGCCTTTGATGTGCATTGCCGCTCTCAGCGCTCTGTTGATAGCCTTTGTCTCGCACATTTCGTTTCTGAACTTCAAAAACTCTTTGCGCTGAGCGTCGGTCATGCCGTCTGTAACGTCCTGCACCACAATTTCCTTGTGCGCCACGAACTCAATGTTTTCCCCGGTGAGCTGCGGTACGCTGATTCTGGCCTCGTACTTCACGTCTTTGTTTCCGCAGGCTCCACAATTAACCGGGCGGCCAATGCTGCGGTTCACCTCTGCGCATTTCTGGCAGGTAGATGGGATAATGGGCCTCGTCCCCAAAATCTTAATCCCGGCTGCTCGCATGAGCTTATTCAGCCCTTTTTTTGTCAGCGCGTATTTCGCCGGGCTGGCCGGGTGCGTTCTGCCGCTCCTGTCCGTCCATTCGCTCTTTGCTTTCTCCTGCTCGTAGATTTCCCCGTCTGCAAGGTTCGTCGAAATCTGCACCGCGTTCATCACGGGCTTGTGAATCTCCGCAATCTCCGCCACCGTTTTCATCGGTACAAGCAGATTAAACTGCTCCGCCGGGTACTGCTGTGTAATCGTTAATGCGTTTTTGCTCTCTCTCATAATAAAATCCTCCTATTGCATTTACAGTGTTTTTCTGGTACAATAGAGGAACCCAAGAGAATTGCCTGCGGCTACGCCGTGGGCTTTTCTTTTGCCTCTTTGTCCGCTTCCATAAGCAGCCAGCTCAGCTCCATCGTGAATCTGTTAGCCTGCTGGCTTTTACTGCCTCTGCTATAAGCTGCGCCAAGTACCACGGCTCCCGGCGCGCTCCGCCCTCGTCTCCAAAATGTAAAATGATATGGTTCAGCTTTCGCTCTGCGTCCTCTTTGGCTTTATCCCATTCGTCTGATAATATCGCCTCTCCGAGGTGGCTCTCCGCCTGTGCTCTTAGCTCCATTCGCCCTGCCCTCCTCTCGCTCTGTCTTTGGCCCTTTCTCCATGCAGTCGCACCTCTCTCCAAAATCCAAATTGCAACCGCATTCCGGGCATACTATGTATTTCATTGTCCGCTTGCCTCCTCATCAAAAATCTTCCTACATATCCATTTGTGTGTGGCCGTGAATACCAGCCAGAACACAATTCCCAGCACCAGATATTCTCCTCCAAATCCGTTGTAGCCTCTCTCTGCGTGTACCGCCGGGATAATCCACGCTGCCAGCGCCGCCGTCGGGACTGCTGCTACCATCATTTCAAATCCATAAACCGCCGCCCACGCCGCGTACATCTTTGCTCTGCGCTTCGCTCTCACTTTCCTGCGCCTCTTTTCTCTCGCCGAAATATCTCCGTCCTCCTATCTATAAAATGAGTGGTTTCCCACCGTGAAAAGGTATTCGCAGTTCTTCGCCTGCCAGCTTTCTCCGTTGCAATTCTCAAAGTACAACGCGCCGTCGCTCTCGTCCCAGCCCTCGTACATCACCATTTCCAGCGCCCTGTAGCAATCCTCATTCGGCTCTTTTGTCCAATACCTGCCTCCCGGCGCTACCGGGGAGAATTGATAACAGCCTCCGCTGTTCTGCATTACTACGTCCTCAATGCTGTTTGGAAATCCCTCTGTCCAAACTCTGTTTAATACCACCAGCATTACCAGCGCTTTTCCCTCTGTCGGTTCTCCCTCAGCCTCCGCCATTGCAATCCTGAGCAATACCTCGCTGTCGTAAGCGTCCCAATCTCTGCTACCTATCAGCGTCCTGCGTTCCGGCTCCGTTGTTTCTGCTTCGACAACATTCAGTTCTCTATCCTCCGGCGGTGCTGTTCGTTCTTCTAAAACCACATAGCCCGTGTAAACTGCCGTCATTTTCGGGTTTTCTTTAAAGAATGCCGTTTCCGCTTTCGGCGTCTCCTCCGCCGTTTTGTATTCCGGCTCCGCCACTTGTCTGCCTCTTTCTGCCTCAGCCGCTTTGTAAATGTTCGCCCCTCCAACAATCACGAATGCTATTGTCAGGATTATCGCAACAATTATCGGCGGATATTCTTCAATCTTTCGTCTTTTCATCTTGCATCTCCGGCCATGGCTGCTGCCGCACTTATGTGTCTCTGGGCTGTCTGCGCTATCCTTTTCAGCGCCTCCTCGGCTTCCTCAGCCGTTTTCTTGCAATAATTGTCCGCTATTCTTATCCGGGTCTTGCCTATGTAAAACTCCCGAACAATATTGGCCTCAGCCACGCCGCTCACCTCCTTACATGAATTTTCCTACCCTCGCCGCCCGTTCCAGCACGGCGAGGTTTTCGTCTGCTCTCCTGCGGAACTCCAGCAGCCTGTCCCTCAGTCCCGGTATTGCCTGCTGCTCGTCCTCACTCATTTCTCCGTTGTCCATCAACAGCGAAATTTCCCTTGTCAGCTTTTCCATTTCGTACACCGTGTTTTGCAATCGTATCAGCGCCCTCTCTGCTGGCATTTCTGGTATCTCTCTGCAATCCCGTCCCAGCGGACACTCGTTCACGCAATACCATTGCCTCAGCTCCGGCTCGTTGTACGCGTCTGCCATCAGTGCTACCACCACGTTCGGCGGCCTTGTTATGTCCAACTCGTACTTTTTCAGGCTGTCCTCCGTCACTCCTGGCAGGCACTCTACGCCTCCTGCCCTTGTCAAGAGCTTTTCGTTGTACTTTGCCGCCCTCATTCGTGCCTCAAAGTACCTGTTACCCACCGCTTTTGTCGCCTGTCTCGACATTTATTTTTCGCCTCCTCTCCCGTAGAATATTCTTAGAGGTTGAAACAAGGAAATGCCGTTTATCGGGTCACTTGTTCTTTCTCTCTGGCTTTTTCTGTTCCTTTTCGGGTCATATAAGGGCAAAAAAATAATTATCGGACGCGGTTCTCAAAAATATCGTCGTTCTGGTAGTTCAACGCTTTTTTGATTCGGAGGGCCAGCCGCAGAGACGGAGCTTTTTCCCCGGTCTCAACTTGCGAATAGTGGCTCCGGCTGATTCCCAGCGCTTCACTAAATGACTGCTGTGTGAATCCGTAGACCTCGCGTAGCTTCTGCAACTTTACTCTCATTTCCTGCTCCTTTCTGTAGTATTTCCGGGGTGAGGTTGCAATTCGTGCTCGCCATCTCCTGCTCGTCGCCGTTCCCGGTCGCCTGACCGCTGCTGGCCGCTCGGTGCAATGCCGCTTTCCTGTTTTTCCTCACCCCGTCGTCCCGTTTCGATTGACTGTAGCTTGATTATAGTTCCTATTTGGGGCAACGTCAACACATTTTCAGGAATTATTTTTTATATTGCCGGTTTTTGGGGCTATTTGTTCCTATTTGGGGCAATTTGTTGTATAATAATATTTTGGAGGTGAATGTCTATGTCTACTTTTTCCGCCCGGTTAATATCCCTGCGCAAAGAGCGTGAGCTTTCTCAGGAGGCTCTCGGCAAAATAATCCAGAAAAAGCGCTCCACCGTCTCTGGCTACGAATCTGAGGGTAAGGAGCCTGATATTGAAACGCTCTGCCTGCTGGCAAAGTATTTCGGCGTGTCCACTGACTACCTTTTGGGTTATTCGGATAAGCGTCTCAATGTCGATACGGTTTTCTTCTCCGATTCCGTCCGTTTCCAAAAGCACTACGAGGCTCTTTCTCCTGAGCTGCGTCCCGTTGTTGCCAAGTGCTTCGACGCGTACTATCGTCTGCTCAATCGCGACGTACAGCTCTCCCGGCCTGAGCGCCTGCTGGTGTACCAAGAGCTTTTCGGTGAGCTTTCCCGGCTCCGTGCTGAAATCTCCCGTGCTATTGAGTTGTCCGGCGGTTCTATTTCTGAACCCGTTGCTCTTTCCGAGCTTATGGCTCTCCAATCTGAGCTTAAAAATTCCGTCTCTGCTCTGCTTGATAAACTCATGCAGGCGGATATAGAGGTCGCTTTTAACGTAAGTACCTCCGGGAAAGGGGAGGCCGTAAGTGCCGGGTAATCCGGCGAGAGGGAAATATCATCTACGTGGATTTTCGTCCGCGTTAATCCCTGTTGCCGTCGCTGCGCTCCTCTTTCCGGGGAGCGTATTATTTTGGAGGTGATTCTTATGTCCTACTGCCTTTATCTCCGTAAGTCCCGTTCCGATATGGAGGCGGAGTCTCACGGCGAGGGCGAAACGCTGGCCCGGCACGAAAAGCTCCTGCTTGAGCTGGCCCGGCGTGGTAATTATAACGTAACCCAAATTTATCGTGAGGTTGTCTCCGGCGAAACGCTGGTCGCCCGCCCTGTTATGCAGCAGCTCCTCTCTGAGGTCGAGCAAGGTCTCTGGGAGGGTGTGCTCGTCGTTGAGGTGGAGCGTCTTGCCCGTGGTGATACCATTGACCAAGGTATCGTCGCTCAGGCTTTCAAATACTCCGATACCAAAATTGTAACCCCTACCAAGGTGTATGACCCAAATAACGAGTTCGACGAGGAATATTTTGAGTTCGGGCTTTTTATGTCCCGGCGCGAATACAAAACCATCAACCGCCGTCTGCAGCGTGGCCGCCTCGCTGCTTCCAAAGAGGGTAAGCACGTCGGCGGTTCTAAGCCCTACGGCTACGTCCGTAAAAAAATCGAAAATGATAAGGGCTGGACGCTCGCAATCGACGAGGAGCAGGCCGACATTGTCCGGCTCATTTTCCGCCTTTATACCACCCCTGAGGAATCTGAGGACGGTTCTCTCCGCCATATCGGAATCCACGATATTGCCCGGCGGCTTGACGCTCTCGGAATCCCTGCTCCCGGCGGCGGTAACGAGTGGTCTGTCTCCACCATTCACAATATGCTGCTTAATCCTGTTTATATTGGCAAAATCCGCTGGCAGCACAAAAAGAGTAAAAAGGTTGTCGAGGGCGGCTCCGTCTCCGTAAAGCGCTATATTTCTCCTCCGGGTGAGGAGCTTGTATTCGACGGACTTCACCCTCCTATCGTCTCTGAGGAGCTTTTTAACAAGGCCGCCGAAATAATGACCGCCAATCCTCCGGCAGTTCGTGGCGAGCAATCTCTCGTCAATCCTCTGGCCGGGCTTCTCCGCTGCGGAAGGTGTGGCCGTAATATGGCTTACCGTTCCAGCCCTAATTATCCGTCCGTGCGCTGCCTCTCCCGGCATTGCCATGTCCCCGGTTCTAATTTGTTGCTGGTAGAGGCCCGTGTTCTCGAAGCTCTCTCCGGCTGGCTCTCCTCCTATCGCCTCGAATGGTCGTCTGAGCCGTCGCCCTCCGACGCCTCTCGTATCGAACAGGCTGAAAAAGCTCTCCGGCGGTCTGAATCCGAAGTAAAGCGCCTCCGCGATATGCTGTCCCGTACTCACGAGCTGCTTGAGCAAGGCGTGTACGATACTGACACTTTTCTTGAGCGCTCCCGGCTCCTCTCTGAGCAAATCTCCGCCGCCGAGGCTACTGTCTCCCGGTGTTCTTCTGAGCTGGCCTCTGAGCGGCGCAGGGAGGAGAACAAGCGGAATATAGTACCAAAGGTCGAGCGGCTTCTTGAGGTCTATTCCTCTCTGCCGTCCGCTCAGGCTAAAAACGATATGCTAAAAGAGGTGCTTGAAAAGGTCGAATATTTCCGCGAAAAACGTGCCGTAAAGGGCGGACACATGGACGAGTTTGAAATCGTTCTCTATCCCAAGCTGCCTCCGGCTGAAAATTAAAAAGCCGCTCCGGGTTCTCCGGGGCGGTTATTTTATTGGCGTCCTGTTCTGCTCTATCAGATCGGAAAGCCGACATAAATCGTATCATACTCTTCCATATTGGCGACTCTGCATGCCGCCGCGATGGCCGGCCGTGAGCTCTTGTCCCTCATCTCTACGCTGCTGCGACTCTGAAGGTTCTTCCAGTCAAGATCTGCAGCCGTATAGGCTGTCTCCGGAATGATCTCCAGAAAATCTCCGTCGCAGAGCGCTGCGATCCGCTCTGCCAGTTTCTTTGTCACGCCGCTCGCACTGAATACTGCCACCAATTTCCTGTTCATCACAACTGCCGCCTCCATCAATTTTCAATCTATTACAGCGACGCAGGAGAGCCTGAGCTCTCCTGCGCTGTGCACCGCAATTCACTGTATCACTTTTCTGTGTATCTCAGTTCCTGCTACGAGACCGCGCTCTGTTCACTGCTCCTTCCGCTTTCCACCAAGGAGTGCCCATGCGCCCGCCATCAGGGCAAGTACCGCAAGCAGCTCTCCGAGAAGTGCGGCTCTCTCTCCGGTCTTCGGCAGGCTGCCGCTGCGCCCCATGTCAGGAGCTGCGAGAACTGTGGGCTCAGGAGTTACCGGAACCGGATTCAGTCCCGGACCTGCCGGAACAGTGCTTCCGCCATTGTGACGATGTCCGCCGCTGCTTGAGCTGCCGCCGCCCGAGCTGCTGCCGCCTGAGTTGTTCGGCTTATCCGGGGTATCTGTCTTCGTTCCGGTATTGGTGATCTCAAAGCTCAGTCCCTTCTTCGTCTCAATCGGATCGGAAACCTTGCTCTCATAGCCCGCCGGAACCTTGATCTCCTCGACAGTCCAGACAATCTCATCCTCAATACCAAAGATCTTCTTAAAGAAGTCCTTGATGCCCTCAACAATATCGTTCACGATATCGCCGTCCAGCAGCTTGCCGTTCTCATCCACCAGTGCATCGCTCGGGGTAAGCCCCTTGAGATGCTGTGCGTTTGCCTTCGAGGCCGCATTGGACTTCGTGCCGAGGATCAATGCCTCCGCCTGCTTCCGCGCGTCAGATTTCGATGCGTCGGACATGGTGGCAAAGAGCTTGTTGCCTGTGATGACCTTGTACCAGCCGTCCTGCTTTGTGAGCTCGTACTCATGCACAAGCTCCTCGATGACCTCGCCGTCCGCGGAGCCTATGTGCGGCACAAGCTTCACCTTTACGGAAGCCGGGCGCTTTTTCTCATCGTCCTTCTGCCAGTTCTTCTTGATAATGATGCTCTGCTCTGCGTTCTCTCTGTAGTTCACGATCAGCGCAGTGACAGCACCATTTCCGGTGATGCTGCCCGTCGTGCCGAGACCCGCATAGTCCTCGACATAGCCACGCGGCATATTGGTATTGGAGGTGAGCTCCTCCACATAGTAGCCCGTGCCATCCGGGATGCCGGCAATGCTGATGATATCATTCGCCGGAATGCTGAGGTCTGTGTAATATCTATAGTAGTTCTCGCCGTTCTGCTTCGGGTAGTTTCCTGCATCTGTCCACGGAAGTGTATTAAACTGTGAAGCAATCAGCGGCTCCTGACCCGCTTCCCCTGCCGGAAGCGCATCAAGCCACACGCGCACCGGGAAGCGGTCTGCATTGTTCTGCTCCTCGCCGTCCTTTCCGACGACAACCTTCTTGATGTTCAGGATGCCTGTGGTGTCACGAACTGCTACCGTCAGCCATATCCACTTCTTCTCATCGTCAGACTTATCTCTGAGAATCCAGTCGGTTCCGTCTTCCTTGAGATGCTTAGAATTGATGCCGTCTGCCTGCACGCCGCGCCAGCTGAAGCGGAAGGGAATCACGTTGTTGCCAAACTTCGCAGTGGAGGACATGGAACCGTCCAGTGTGGCCCTCACTGTCAGCTGTCCAGCTGCCTCCGGAGCTTCTTTGACCTTCACGCCCTTTATATTGAGAGTGAGAATATCTGCAGTCGCTTTCTTGATGCGACGAGCGAGCTCCGCGTAGGTCGTGATGCCCTGCGCATCCTTCAGCTTCATGTCGATATGAAGCTTATTACCGTTAACGGTCGGTGCGCCGTCAATCTCAAAGCTCTCCTCGCTGCCGCTGCCTGTCTTCAGCTCATAGGCAGCACTGTCCGTCGGGAAGATGAGCCCCGGATCGATGGTTACATCGACGTGGAAGCTGCACTCCGTATCAGAGAGGCTGATCTCCTGCTGAACGTCCGGGGACAGTTTGTGATACTGTTCTTCAATCTCCCCCATCTGCTTCTTGATGCTGCTTACATCCACAATCGCCTGATAATTCAGAAGGTCACCGCGGTTCACGGGGTAAACAGCCTTGTGCTCCGTATCAAACCCTGTATCGCCGTCTCGCTGCACGAGGATATCTGTCGGCAGGTCCTGCGTAGGAGCCTCCTGAACCTTCAGGGTCTCAACAGTCAGCTGAATGGTTCCGTTCGGATTGTTATCCCTCAGTTCAAAGTCGGTTCCGTCGTTCTTCGTGGGCTCATCACGCTTGTCAGGAATTGTTGTATCCTGCTTAGCAGCCCAGTCAAAGCTGAATTTATGCTCCTTTACATTTATGCTTTCGCGTGCGCCGTTTGCATCGCCGACATCCACTGCCTCCAACTCGATGTACGCAGTCGATTTCATAAAGCCTTCCACTGTTCCGACGGTCTTCAGCTTTGTCTCCTCCGGAACATCTTCCTTCACCTTCACACCCTCAACGGTGAGTGTCAGAATCTTCTTCGTATCCTGCTGAATGGCCTTGGAGAGCGCCGCGTAGCTTTTCTTTGCAGCATCAACCAGTTCTATCGTGAGTGTGACTGTGCGTGTTGCCGGATTTACCGCTACAGTGTTGAGCTTAAAAGCAGAGCTTCCTGCAAAAGAATATTTCGTATCATCTGTGGGGAATTCAAGCCCCTCGTCGTACCGAATCGCAACTGTGAACTTACTCTCGGTATCTTTCAGCTTAATGGAGTTCAGGAAGGCAGTCAGCTCCTCGTCCTTTTTGCCGTTGGCCTTGAGCTTCTCGACATCCTTCATCTGCTCCTGAATGCCGCTGACATTGAGTGTCGCCTTGTAGTTCAGCTCATCGCCTGCCTTCACCGGGAAGACCGCGTCATGCTCTGTATCGAAGTCCTCGCTGCCACGCTTTGCCACAAGGATATCGCCAAGAATCTCTGCATTTGGCACCTCGGGAATCGGCGCTCCGTCCACCAGAAGGGTGAGAGAAATCTGATCCGGATTGTTTGGATTCTCAGCGTCCACTCCGCCCGCTTTCTGCGTCGCACCCCAGGGGATATTGAAATGAATCCTTTCATCCCCTAACTTCGCAATTGCATCCATGGAGCCTTTCACCGTTCCAATGACTCGGGGCTTGCTGCCCTGCGCCGCGGTGGACTTGACCTGCACGCCCTTGATATTCAGCTGAAGCTCATCCAGCGTATTCTCATGAATAGCCTGATAGAGCTCTGCGTAATTATGGATCTTATCACCCTCAAACTCCATGGTCAAAGTGACCTTATTTCCAGAAATAACCGGAGCTTTTCTTATAAACTTCGCGGTAGCCACGTCATCTTTCTGACTGCTGAGCGTATAAGCCGCTGCATCAGACGGAAAAGTCAGTTCGTCCGGAATTGTGAGTTCCGTTATGAAAGTGCTCTTCAGATTGCTGATTGCAATCTGCGATTTCGCAGCTTCCTTCTCCTCGGAAGACATATTCGAAAGCTGAGATTTCTCAATGCCTTCCATCTGGTCCTTGATGGGCTTTACATTGAGCGAAGCAATGTAATCCAGCTTCTCGCCCGGTCTGACAGAAACCGCCTGATCACTCTCTGTCTTAGGTTCTTCACCGGCTTTCTGCACCAAAAGATCGCCTTCAAGGTTCTGCTGCGGAAGCGAAAACTCCTGAGGTGGAACCGCATGAATCGGATTTGCCGTGTAAAGGGGAAGAGTCATGGTATCGGTGGTAATGGACATGACTTCTGTGGAAAAGAAGCCTTTGTAATACCAAAAATGAGCTTCTCCGCTTCCAGTAATACCTTCTAAAACGTCAGCATACTTATCGTCTTTTTTAGCTGTTCCAGAATAGGGTACAGTAAGTGCAACTATATGCGTTCCAGCAGCATCTTTTGCTTCTTTCTTATAAGTAGCAAAAAACCCTTTATAATCTTGCCATGAAAGATAGAAAGTAAACGAAACCTCACTTCTATCCTGATTTACTACTATAATAGGATCATAAGTTATGCTACCTGTATCTTCAGGTTTATTATTTCCTACTAATGAGGAAGTTGACACAAAACTTATCTTACTATCATCTGCTATTTGAGCTCCATTTGCAAATTTCATAGTGTAAGTAAACCTGGGAGCCGTTTTCTTTTCAGAGTACATAACCCTAGGTCCAGCAAGTGCTTCCTTAGTCAAATATGCCTCATAAGCTTTCCGAAAGGCATTTATCACATCAATTTTTGCAATGACTACCCCCTGATAGTCAGTATCCTTCCCTACTGTTGTAGCATCATCCTCAACGGAATCCACCTTAGGCTCATCCGTCGAAAAATACTGCTGCATATCAATCTTTGCCTCAGCTTGGGCTTTTGCCCATGCCGTCAGTCCGTTCACCGGCACCGCCGTCAGGAGCATCATCAGCGACATGATGAATGCCATTAATTTTCGTTTCACTCTATCCCCTCCTATAACAAGAGTTATTTATATATAGTTGATTTAATCATACTCTAAACATATGTTGCTTGCAATCCTTCATCCCGCTTTTCTTAAGATTTTCAAAATATTTTCTCCGATCCGCAGACTCCCACAGATGCAGAAAGAGCCGGGTTCACACCCGGCCCTCTCCTGCTTCTGTAACATTTACTTCATCTGTTTTGCAACTTCCTCAGCGAAGTTCTCGGACTTGTGCTCAAGGCCCTCTCCGGTCTCGTAGCGAACAAAGCCCCTGACTGTGATCTTCGCATTGTTCGCCTTTGCGACAGAGGCAGCGTACTGTGCAACGGTCTGCTTGCTGTCCTCCGCCTTCACATAGGCCTGATCCAGAAGGCAGATCTCCTTCAGCTCCTTCGCAAGGCGGCCCTGAACTGCGCCCTGAATCACCTTCTCCGGCTTTCCGGCCATCTTCGGATCGTTTGCGATCTGGGAGGCGAGGATCTCTCTCTCCTTCTCGAGATAAGCCTGATCCACCTCAGCGTCACTGGTGTAGAGCGGCTTCAGCGCTGCAACCTGCATCGCGATGTTCTTTGCCATCTCATGAACCGCATCGTTCACAACATCGGACTCAATGTCCACAAGAACGCCGATCTTCCCGCCGGCATGGATATAGGACTCAATGAAGCCATTCTCCTCGTGCATCTGCCGGAAGCGGCGGATGTTCATGTTCTCTCCGATGATGGAGATCATGCTGGAGAGCTGCTCCTTCACGGTGAGGGCGGTATCGCCCGCCCAGGGCTCTGCAAAGAAAGCCTCGAGATCTGCCGCGCCGGTGGTGAGTGCCTGCTTTGCGACCTCTGCGACATAGCCGCGGAACTTCTCGTTCTTTGCGACAAAATCGGTCTCTGCATTGACCTCAACGACAACCGCGTCGTGTCCGCACTCGGAGACAAGCGCCTCTACCATGCCCTCAGCCGCGATTCTTCCGGCCTTCTTCTGTGCGCCGGCCAGTCCCTTCTCGCGAAGGAAGTCGATCGCCTTCTCCATATCTCCCTCGGTCGCCGCAAGAGCCTTCTTGCAGTCCATCATTCCGGCGCCGGTTGCCTCTCTGAGTTCCTTTACCATTGCTGCTGTTACTGCCATTTTGTTTTCTCCTTATCGCTTGCTTAAACTGTAAGATGCGGGCGGAACTTCTTCCTCCCGCACCTGTAGTATCCACAGTGATTTATATTTTTTCAGGCTCTTACTGCGCATTTGCCTGAAGAGCCTCAGCCAGTGCCTCAGCCGGCGTATCGCCGCCCTCGTTCACCACCTGTGCCTGCTCCTCATTGCCCTGATTGGCCTCGATAACCGCATCCGCCATCTTGGAGACGATGAGTCTCACAGCGCGGATCGCGTCGTCGTTGCCCGGGATCACGTAGCTCAGCTCCTCCGGATCGCAGTTGGTATCCGCGATGCCGATGAGCGGGATGTGCAGTGCGTGTGCCTCCGCAACGCAGATGCGCTCCTTCTTCGGGTCGATGATGACAATCGCATCCGGGATCTTCTTCATGGTCTTAATGCCGCCGATATTCTTCTCGAGCTTCTCCCACTCCTTCTTGAGTGCGGTGACTTCCTTCTTCGGCAGAACATCGAAGGTCCCGTCCTGGCTCATCTCCTCGATCTGATACAGTCTCTTGATTCTGGACTGAATGGTCTTGAAGTTGGTGAGCATGCCGCCGAGCCAGCGCTCGTTGACATAGTACATACCGCAGCGCTGCGCCTCTTCCTTGATCGCATCCTGCGCCTGCTTCTTGGTGCCGACAAAGAGGATGGAGCCGCCGTTTGCGGCGATGTCCACAACTGCCTTGTAGGCATCGTCCACCATGCCCACGGTCTTCTGCAGATCAATGATGTGAATGCCGTTGCGCTCTGTGTAGATGTACGGCGCCATCTTGGGGTTCCAGCGTCTGGTCTGATGACCGAAGTGAACACCCGCCTCGAGTAACTGCTTCATAGATACAACACCCATTTTACTATACCTCCTGAGGTTTTTTCATCCGTCCGTTTCCTCTCACGGCACGACTGCCGGGTAAGCAGCACCTGCGCCTCGATCCGCGAACGTGTCTTTTGGCTCTTCGGAGCCTGCAACTTTGTAAATATATCATAAAATCATCACGGCAACAAGCCTGAAAGCCGAAAGTTTCCGGCTCTTTTTTGGCATGATCCGCATCAGCAGAGAGCTGCTGACGAAAACACCGATGCTCAGTGCTGCGCGCTCTGCTTGGTCCTGCCGCCCTTTGCGCTGACTTTATTGATCTCATCAAACACTGCGTCGTTCAGTACCTTGATGTAGGTGCCTCGCATGCCGCTGGAACGGCTCTCGATGACGCCCGCGCTCTCAAACTTCCTCAGCGCATTGACAATGACAGAGCGGGTAATGCCGACGCGGTCTGCGATCTTGCTCGCCACAAGTATGCCCTCGTTCCCCTTCAGCTCGCTGAAGATATGCGTGACTGCCTCCATCTCGGAGAAGCTCAGCGTGGAGATGGCGCCGCGGACAATCTGTATCTTCCGGTTCTCCTCCGCATACTCCTCATTTACGCTCTGACGCATCGCCATGCCGATGACGGTTGCGGCGTACTCGCTGATGATGATGTCGTCGATGTCAAAGCCGCCGCCGATGCGGTAGGCAAAGAGCGTGCCGAGACGCTCGCCCGCGATGAAGACGGGTGACACGATCGCCTGATGCGTCTGCACTGCGTCCATATCAAAGCCCAAAGTCTCGAGATTTACATTCTCCTTGGTCGAGAGTATGGAGAGAAGACGCTCATTCAAAAGCGGATCCACAAACTCTCCGAGAGTCTCGGGCATCAGTGTGCCGAGCTCATCCTTCTTCTCATGCTTGCCCTCTCCGAGTATCTTGCCCTTCTTGCTGATCACAAGTGCGCTGCCCTCGAGGATCTCGCTCAGGATCTCACAGATATCGCTGAAGATCACCTTGCTCGAATTGCTGTTCTGAAGCAGTTGATTGATTTTTCTTGTCTTATCAAGTAATTGTACGCTCATTTTCTCCTCCGCTGCGATGTCTTACCCCGGTTGTGCCGATACAGAGCAGAACTGACGAAAAACAAAGCTGAATTCTCTTACTTTCAGTGTCGCTTTCAGATTTTAACACGATTTGTCGGAGGCTACAAGTGGTATTCCCGCCTCTTCCGGGATTTATTCCTCAGACGCGGCATTTTCACTGTGCCCGCAGGCAGTGTTTGAGCAGAGATGCCTGCTGCCCCGCAGCACCATGTAGCTTCCGCAGACCGGGCAGGGCTTTGCCACCGGGCGCGCCCAGCTCATGAAATCACAGTCCGGACTGTTCTCACAGCCGTAGTAAATGCGCCCCTTCTTGCTGCGCTTTAAGACCAGCTCTCTGCCGCACTTCGGGCACTTCACGCCGATCTTCTCAAAATAGGGCTTGGTGTTTCTGCAATCCGGAAAGCCCGGGCAGGCGAGGAACTTGCCGTGCGGGCCGTACTTTATGACCATGCGCCGGCCGCAGAGCTCACAGAGCTCATCGCTCTCCTCATCCGCGATTTTGACGCTCTCCAGGGTCTTCTCCGCCCTCTGCACCGCCTCATCCAGATCGGGGTAGAAATTCTCCACTACGGTCTTCCAGGCAGTTTTCCCCTCACCGACGGAATCCAGAAGCTGCTCAAGATTCGCTGTGAAGCTCGGGTCAACGACCGCCGGGAAGGAATCCACCATCATCCGGTTTACGACCTGTCCCAGCTCGGTCACATAGAGATTTTTCTGTTCCTTGGTGACATAGCGCCGCGCCAATATGGTGGTGATCGTCGGCGCATAGGTGCTCGGTCTGCCGATGCCCTGCTCCTCCATCGCCTTTACAAGGCTGGCCTCGGTATAGTGCGCCGGGGGCTGGGTGAAGTGCTGCTCCTTCTGAAAGGCGATTTTCTTCAGCTTCTGGCCCTCTAAAAGCTTTGAGAGTGCCGCGTTCGCACTGTTCTTCTCCTCCTCGCCATCTGTGTACACGTCCATAAAGCCCGGGAACTTCAGAGAGGATCCGGAGAGCTGGAAGCTGTGTCCGGCGCAGCCGGTCTTTACGGAAATGGTAGCATAGACCGCCGGCTTCATGCGGCTCGCCGTGAAGCGCTTCCAGATGAGCTGATAGAGACGGAACTGGTCGCGCGAAAGAGAGGGCTTCACCTCCGCCGGAGAAAGCTGCATATTGACAGGGCGTATCGCCTCATGTGCGTCCTGTATCTTCTGCTGTCCCTTTGCACTTCGCTGCTGCTCTGCGACATAGTTCTCTCCGAAATGCTCTGCGATATACTGCCTCGCCGCGCTGTCTGCCTCCTCCGCGACGCGGGTGCTGTCGGTTCGAAGATAGGTGATGAGGGCGATGGTTCCGCGCCCCTTGATCTCGACTCCCTCGTAAAGCTGCTGCGCAATGCGCATGGTCTTCTGTGTGGAGAAATTCAGTGTCTTGCTGGCCTCCTGCTGCAGTGTGGAGGTCGTAAAGGGAAGCGGCGCTCTGCGGATGCGCTCGTTGCGACGGATCTCCTGCACAGTAAACTCCTGTCTGCCGCAGTCAGCGATGACTGCGAGACAGTCCGCCTCTGTCTTTAATTCCGCCTTCACACCGTCTTTTCCATAGTATTTCGCTGTGAGCGGCTTCTTCATCCCCTCCGGCAGGAGCTCTGCCTCCAGTGACCAGTACTCCTGCGGGATGAAGGCCTCAATCTCTGCCTCTCTGTCGCAGATCATGCGGAGCGCGACAGACTGCACACGTCCGGCGGAGAGGCCGCGCTTTACCTTGGCCCAGAGGAGAGGGCTGATGCGATAGCCCACCATTCGATCCAGTATACGGCGGGTCTGCTGCGCGTCCACGAGATCCATGTCGAGCTCCCGGGGATGCTTCAGGGACTCGCGCACTGCGTTCTTTGTGATCTCATTGAAGGTGATGCGGCACACCTTTTTATCGGTCTCGTCCAGCTTCAGGGCCTTCATGAGATGCCAGCTGATCGCCTCGCCCTCGCGGTCCGGGTCCGTCGCGAGATAGATCTTATCCGCCTTTTTTACTTCTTTTCTTAGCTTGGCAAGCACATCTCCCTTGCCCCGGATCGTAATATACTTCGGCTCATAGCCGTGTTCCACATCGATCCCCAGCTGTGATTTCGGCAGATCGCGGACATGACCATTGCTCGCGTCCACGATATAATTGCTGCCCAGAAATTTTTTAATGGTCTTCACCTTTGCGGGAGACTCAACGATAACAAGATTTGAAGCCATAAAACTACATACTCCATTTCTACTATTTATTTGATAATTGCACGAATCCACCGCGGGGCTCTTCGTGCAAAGACAGTTCGAGGAGACTTATACAACATTTCTGCATACTTTGCAAGTGCCAGCCTGTATTCGCAGTCCTGCGACAGTGTGGTATAATCACTTCATACATATACCCGCGGGGCATCAGCATTACCCGCTTTAAGAAAGGAAGCTATATGGCACTGGATGGAATTTCCATCGCAGCTCTCGTAAAGGAGCTGAAGGAAAGCATTGAGGGCGGACACATCTCAAAGATTGCGATGCCTGAAAAAAACGAGCTTTTTCTCACAGTTAAAAACCACGCGAAGGCCTGGCGCCTGCTCATCTCCTCCGACGCCGCGCTGCCGCTGATCTATCTCACAGAAAATACCAAGCCCTCTCCGCTCATCGCCCCCGGCTTCTGTATGCTTCTGAGAAAGCACATCGGCTCCGGACGCATCACGAAGGTGAGCCAGGCCGGGCTGGAGCGCATCCTCTGCTTTAAGACAGAGCAGCTGAATGAGCTCGGAGATCTCACGGAGAAGCGGCTCTATGTGGAGCTCATGGGGAAATACTCAAATATCATTTTTACGGACGCGGACGATGTCATCATAGACAGCATGAAGCATGTTCCCGCATCGCTCAGCTCTCTCCGCGAGGTTCTTCCGGGACGCAGCTACTACCTTCCGGAGCAGCTAAAGAAGCTGGATCCGCTCGACATGACGGAGGAACAATTCTGCGGGGCGCTGCGAGCTGCGGGAGGGCAGTCTCTGGACCGCGCCATCTGCGCGACGCTCTCCGGCATCTCTCCTCTCTTCTCAGGGGAGTTTCTGCATGAGGCGGATCTGGAGCCCCGGATGACCGCCGAGACACTTTCCGGGGCGCAGCGAAGCCAGCTGTTCCGTATCATCTCCTTATATATGGAAGAGATCCGCGCGGGGCGCTTCTCCCCTGTCATGTATCTGAGGGATGGCTCGCCGGAGGAATATGCCGCGCTGCCGCTCTCGGCCTTCCATGCGGAGGGCTACGCAGAAAAACAGTACAGCTCCATGAGTCAGCTGCTCTTTGATTACTACTCACTCCGGAACAGCGTCAACCGGATACGCCAGAAAAGTGCAGATCTCCGAAAGCTTGTGCAGAACCATCTGGAACGCAGCTCGCGGAAATATATTCTTCAGGAGAAGCAGCTCCGTGACAGTGAAAAGAAGGAGAAATTCCGGGTCTGGGGCGATCTTCTGAACACCTACGGCTATACGCTGCAGGGCGGCGAGAAGGAGCTCGTGTGCGAGAACTACTATGATGAAAACCGGAAGATACGCATCCCGCTGGATGCGCAGCTCAGTGCCGCACAGAACGCAAAGAAGTACTATGAGCGCTACGCAAAGCTGAAGCGCACGGAAGAGGCCGTCAGCGAGGAGATCGAGAAGACCCGCCGGGAGACAGAGCATCTCTCCAGCATACTCACGGCGCTGGATCTCGCCACTGAGGAGAGCGATTTAAATCAGATCAAGGCGGAGCTGACGGAGTACAAATACCTGCGGCGGCATCTCGCGGGGCGAAAAAAAGAGAAGCTCATCTCCAGTCCGCTGCACTTTGTATCAAGCGACGGCTTCGATATTTATGTCGGAAAAAATAATTATCAGAATGAGGAGATCACCTTCCGGCTCGCGTCCGGCAGCGACTGGTGGTTTCACGCAAAGGGCATTCCCGGCTCCCATGTGGTGGTGAAGTGCGGGAATCAGGAGCTTCCGGACCGGACATTTGAGGAGGCTGCGGGACTCGCCGCCTACTACTCCAAGGGGCGCGCCGGAGAAAAGGTCGAGGTGGATTATATTCAGCGGCGCTTTGTAAAGAAGGTGAACGGAGGGCCTCCGGGCTTCGTGATCTACCACACAAACTGGTCCATGATGGCAAAACCCACTGCAAGTGCAGGAAAGGCTTGAGCCGCTTCGCGGCTTGCTGAAACGCACTCATG
>PYGH01000005.1 GCA_003014445.1 Fusobacterium naviforme
TACCACCGGAGTTTTTACCCCTGAGTCATGCGACTCTGTGGTCTTATGCGGTATTAACAGTCGTTTCCAACTGTTATCCCCCTGTATGAGGCAGGTTCCCCACGCGTTACTCACCCGTCCGCCACTCGATCTACCGGATTCCATCCGAAAACTTCCTCCTGTAGCTCTCGTTCGACTTGCATGTGTTAAGCACGCCGCCAGCGTTCATCCTGAGCCAGGATCGAACTCTCTGTTTTAAGTTCTCTCCGGTTCAGATAACGTTGACTTTTCTCAGTTATCTTACCCGTTT
This sequence comes from Fusobacterium naviforme, assembly GCA_003014445.1. GTDB lineage: Bacteria > Bacillota > Clostridia > Lachnospirales > Lachnospiraceae > Moryella > Moryella indoligenes. The sequence goes on from PYGH01000005.1 coordinate 290, forward strand.
TACTTGGTTTGGTTCTTCTTTTGAAATTTCAAAGTGTTACTGAGCTGATCGGTGCAGGCATGAAATCGCAGGCGATTTCATGCTGTGGCTCTCGCCACATATCTGCTTCGGCCCTTCCGGATTCAGAAGCAAGCTTCCTCTCCGTCAGGCCCTCGCAGCTGCCCGGCTCAATAACTCAAATTTCAGGGTTGTGTGTACTGTCTGATCTTTGATTTTCAAGGTTCTGTGCCGCGCCTCGCTCGGAGCGACTAGGATATATTATCACTGCTCTGCGGGACTGTCAACTCTTTTTTAGAAAAGTTAAAAAGTTAAAAAACTAAAAGTTTTAATTTTTATCAGTTGTATCTTTTATCTTCTGACCGCTGATACAGCGGTACAGCTGAAGCAGACACTCTGATCAGAATGTCTGCTTCAGCTGTATCCACTTTATATATGTGCTTGGCACGGCGACATATAAAACATCTCGCCCCTTTTACTGCTTTTCTCTTCTGCCCATAATGAACAGCACCAGCAGACCTGCCAAAAGGGTAGTAAACATTCCGGCAAAGACAACTGTCTCGCCAGTCTTTGGGAGTGATTCTGTTCGCCGTAACGGCGCACTCTCTGCTGGCGGCTGTATAGGATCGGCTGCGGAGATCACCGCTTCCGATCTGACTGTCTGTTTCGCAGAAATCCGGCTTCCGCCCGTTCCTTTCGAAGTTGTTCCACTACCTGATGGAGTGACATTACTTGGGGTGTTCGGCTTGTCCGGAATATTCGGTGTTACCGGTTTATCCGGAACATTCGGTGTTATCGGCTTATCCGGCTTATCCGGCTTATAGTGATTCGTTATCTCTACACCCGCACCATTTTCAAGAACCTTATAGCTTGCAGTGTAGCGTTCCCCTGCATCCATGCTCTCCTGGACTGTCCACACAAGATGATACTTTTCATTTTCATCTCGACCAAAAAGGGCTCCAAGCGCCATATCCGCTGCCCGGTCAAGCGCTGTACCGATCTGTTTCGTGACGTGTTTCCAGATATCATTCAGCACAGCACCGTCAAGCAGTGTTCCATCATCGTCGATCAGCGCTGCTGAAGGTGATGCGTCTGCGAGAGAGGCTGCCTCAGAGGCCGAGGCATCTGCCGCGCTCCTCTTAAACTGTTCCCTCGCCAGCTTATTCACATTATTTCTGGACGCATTTGAAAGGCTGGCAATCGTCGGCAGTCCATCCCAGCCGTCATAGTACCAGAAGCCCTGTTCATCTGGTTCTATGTCGACAGAACGAATCTCATCTCTGAGCACTTTTACGACTCTTCCATCTTCTGCAGCAAGCACCGGCAACAGAACCAGATGAATGGAATTCGGACGCCGATCCGTCGCATTTTCATCCCCACTCCAGTTCTTTCTCACAAACACTCCGGTCGTTTTGTCCCTGCGGTTTGCAAACAGCGCATAGAACGAGCGGTTGGCTTCCATAGCTCCCTCTTCTTCAAAGGAAAGCACTTCATAGCCCTCGCAGCTCTCTCTTAATTCTTCGATGAGGTAATGATTGCCTGCCGGGATCCCCGAAATGCTGAGCGCCTCACCATCGGAAAGCTCCACATCTGCATAATACTTGTATGCCGCATTATGTGAGCTCTGCGGCTTCTCTCCGGCAGCCTTTTTAAATTCAAGCTCCAGCCCTTCTCCATCTTTCGTAAGAACTGCGCCTCCCGGCATTTTCCGATCCAGCCACACGCGGAACTTAAATCTCCTGCCAGACTGCCGGTCTGCCTCTGCTCCTGTTCCGGAAAGGAGAAGTTTCAAACTCAGCACACCGGCGGGCTGAGCAAAAAAGCTGACTGCAGCAGTTTTCAGGCTCTGAATTGAGCGATTGTCATTGATATCGAAATCAAGAGCCGGGCGAATAACATCCCTCATTCCGCTGAAGGCGGAACTCAGCGCAGGATTTACCTTATATTTCACAGATACACTGCCGCCGTCTCCCTTGCCGAGCGCCACTTTTGAAACCATCATGATCATATTGGCATCCGCGGCATCCACCTCGTCATATTTCCCGGGCTGCGGCGACTGATCAACCCCGTAGCTCTGTCCATCCTTCACACGGATATAATGCAGGGTAAAGTTTGGAGACGCCTCCGCCCCCAGCAGCTCCAGCGGCAGATGATTGGCGCCCTCCGGCATAAAGCCCGCTCCGAGATCCAGTTCCTTTGTGAGCAGCGGGACAAAGAGCGTTGCGTGATCAATCACTTCCTCCGTGGTGTTCGTAACGGATATATCCAAAGAGGCTGTATCGCCTCTGGATAATACCGCTGTCGTATTCTTCTTTGTCTCCTCGCTCTGCGGATCATAACGATATACCAGGCTTCCTCCGTCAGGCTTCGGCACAGTCAGCACCGAATCTGCGCTGATGGCATAGGCCTGCTTTACCGCAATACCCGGCCGTTCTGCAAGTGAAACCAGTGCATTTCCGCTGTTCACCCTGTTGCCAAAAGCAGCTGTATAGCGCTCTAGGGTGATCCAGTTTGCACGATCCCACTTCATCGGCTTATTGACCGCCTCAATTTCCTTGAAATCCTTTGTGGTAAAGCCCATAAAGTCATTGATATGATAGGTGCCCACAGCTGCGCGCTTATTTGTCTTTACATCAAAGCTTATCAGGATATCTTTATTGGTGAAATCCGGCTGATACTGGCCGCGGGTCTCCTGACCAATATCAAGCATGTACTTCCAGACCTCTACCTTTCTCAGCTTGCCGTCACCCCTGAAATCATACTGAAAATCGCCTATCTTCTCAGGCGCTCCGAGAGCTGCATTGCTGACCGTCAGATTCTCATAGGAGAAGCCATCCGGCATAATCATGTAGAGCACCGGCTCCTGCAGGGGATTCCAGTCCCAGTTTGCATCATTCAGTTTTCCGGATATATGAAAGCTCTCGCCTCCGAGCACCTGTGTCCTGTCAATTTCCCCTACTCCGTTCAGCACTCTCGGCGCGCTGTATCTTCCGGTTATCACATGTGTGGTGGTCTCATCCGGAGTATCTCCCTCCGTATAAAACTTCACCGTGCTCTTCACATCCTCCTTGCTGCCCTTCTTCCAGCTTCCATAGACGCCGCAGGAAATACGATTCCAGTCATAGAGCTCACCGCTGACATATGTATTCTTCGGATCCCAGCTGTCCAGAATGTCGGCCATCGGCTCTATCCCATCGTAGCTCGCAGGCAATTCCCCTATATTCAGCCTGATGGACTTAATAGAAACATCCCTTCCAAGTCCCAGTGCGGTATTGGTAATCAGTGCCGACACCTGATTCGATGTCTTCAGAATGCTTGCCGGAGCTATTCCGTGTGTTCCGTCAGAAGCTGTCCACTCGATGTCACTATACTGCATGCCCTCTTTATACGGAATCGTGACTCCTCTGATAATAGCTGTATCTGTCTCATCAATCGAAAGCTCCAGCATCTTTTTCTTTGTCGGTATCGCAAGTCTGTTTTTGACAAGCATCGCCCCCAACCGCACATTGTAGCTTTCATACTTCTTATAGGCCCAGTCCGGTGCGTAATCTACCAGATCGTGAAAGGCAAGCAGCTCCGGATCCTGACCGTCATAGATCAGTACGTTCATGGTCGCACTGCTATTTTGTGAACTTCTGTTTTTGTCCGGCGTATCGTTCCACACTGTTTTGGTCAGATTTTTAAGGGTGACCTGAAAGCTTGTAAGGTTTTCCCTCGGGCTGTCAGCCGGAACCCTAAGCTTCGGGAAAAAGCGATAGCCTCCGCTATAGGAACCCGGTTCATCCCACTCAAAGGTTGTCGTTTTATTCCGGCCGTCGTCTTCTGTTCTGACAATACGTCCCGCAGTGTGATAGACAGCAGTCTCCTCTAAAGAAATCAGCTCTATATCACTCGGATAGACCAGCTGCACGGTCGTCTTACTGTCTTTCTCAGTGAGCACACGGTCGGAGACCTTGCTCCACGCCGCAGAAAAGGAGGTCCCGGCCTGAATTTCTTTCGTCGTTCCGCCTTTTGAGACAACCTCATTTTCCTTCTCTGTCCAGAAGCCATAGCTGTAGGCGTCTGCCGCAGTCACAGCATAGCTTCTGGTGTCAATATCCGCCCCATCCTTTGTCCTGCGAAGACTCAGCCTGAAAGCATCTGCGATTTTCTGATTGGGATCCTCATTGATGAACGCCTCATCGACGGCAAAATAGATCTGCCTATTGGAGGACGCGCTGACCATTCCATTCTTTGTCTTAAGAATCAGTTCACCACTTCTCTTTTTATTCGCATTCACTTTATCTGCGCTGTTAATATAGGCATCGGGATAGCCATAAGGCGCAGTTCCCGTACCGCTTGGCGTCTTGGTGAGTTCCTCATAGCCTGTCGCCTCGATTGGCCCCTCCTCAAATTTTGCCCCCGGAAGACTCGTAAAGTAAAGACCATTCCCAAGCGTCAGAGAAAAATAACTGGGCTGATACTGGAGCTCCTGCGGGATTTCATAAATGATCTCCAGCGCATAGGTCTCTCCCACCTTAAGCTTTGGAACTTCACCCTTCATCAGATCCGCCAGCTTTGTGTAGCTACCGCCCTCTGTTTTCCATACCTCTGCTTTTGTAAACCTGAGTTCTCCCGCCGCATGTACAGTTTCTCCTCCCGGCACAGTAAAACCTGTAACCAGAAGCAGCACCGCCAGAATAGAAGAAAGCAGTTTTTTAAAACGTTTCATCTGAACCCCTCCACTTAAATTCTGCCAAGATCTCTCCTATAACCCTAGGATTTGATTATAGCACATCCTTCGCCCGGTCAAAATTATTTTTTGATCTTCGTTCCCTTCCCGTCCCGGTGGGCCTGCTTCAGGCGATTCAGGCTGATGCTTCTTCCGCGGAAATCAACCGTGTTCTCCTCGCTCAGGAAATGCACTGCCGCTATGCAGTCCGTCGCGCCGAGCTTCATCCCCCGCACGCCCCTGGAATTCTTCTTGAGCTCTGACACCTCCTCCAGCGCAAACCGCAGCGTAAAGTCCATATCACTGATCAGCACGATATCGCTCTGCGAATCAGCAATCACCCGCACCGCACAGAGGCTGTCTCCTTCTGCCAGCCTGGTCGAGACAACCGTCTTATTCACCGTCTCGAATTCCTCTGCCGCTACCTGCTTCAGATATCCCTGCTTCGTCGCAAAGAAAAGCTTCTTTCCGCTGATCTCCTCCGGCGTCGTGATCAGCAGTATCGCCTCCCGCTGTCCGTCGAATTTACTCAGATTGTCAATCGGCGTTCCCTTGTCCTTCAGCTTCCCCGCGGGGACATCTGCCGCCTTAACCTGGTGCATCTGCCCGGAATCGGTAAATACCAGAAGGCGCGAGGTGTTCATCACCGGGACAACTGTGCGGTACTCCTGTTCCACGCTCTCCCGGTTCCTGTCATAGCTTCCGCGATCCAGCGTCTTGCAGTAGCCGAAGCGATCCATCACAAAGACAAGCTCCTCCTCTGCGGGAGCCGCCTCTACATAGACCGCCTCCCTGCCATCCTCCAGCGCAGTGCGGCGTTCCGTCGCATACTCTCTTTTAATCGCCGCAAGATCTGCGATGAAGAGCGCATCCATCTGTTCCCTGCTTCCAAGATAGCGCTGATAATTTTCAATATTCTTCAGCGTGTTCCTGTGGTCCTTCAGAAGTGCATCGATCTCCAGGCCGATCAGCTTATACAGCCGCATATCCAGTATCGCCTGCGCCTGACGCTCCGTGAAGCTGAGCTTCATCGCGTCGCGGAGATAGGCCGGATCACGAAAATGAATTTTTGTAATATCCCCGCGTGTCAGGCAGGCCTTCGCATCCTGGAGTGTCTTTGCGCCGCGCAGCACCGCAATAATCACATCTATGCAGTTGCAGGCCTCGATCAGTCCCTCCTGCACCTCGCTTCTCTCGCGCTCACGCTCCAGCAGTATCGTATATTTTCTGGTCGCATTTTCATACTGAAACTCAAGATAATTTTTCAGAATCCCCTTGAGATCCAGAGTCTCCGGACGCCCGTGTGAGATGGCAAGCATATTGACACCGAAGCTGTCCTCCAGCTTCGTCTTCTTATAGAGTATGTTTTTTACCTTCTCCACATCCGCATCGCGGCGCAGCTCCAGAACAATTCGCATCCCGTCCTTCGAGGACTGATTGGAGATGTCCACGACCTCCGGCAGCTTCTTTGCCTCTACCAGAGCCGCCACATCACAGAGGAATTTATCAATTCCGGCGCCGACCATGGTATAGGGAATCTCTGTAATAACCAGCTTGTCCCGGTCTGCTCTCCGCTTTCCGAGCTCTATCTCCATGCGCCCCCGGAGCTTCAGCTTCCCCACGCCCGTCTTGTAAAGCAGCGCAAGATCCTTCCGGTTCGCAACAATCCCTCCCGTCGGGAAATCCGGTCCAGGCATGAGCTGAAGCAGCTCATCCACAGTGATATTTCTGTTTTGAATGTAAGCCGTGCAGGCATCGCAAACCTCACCGAGATTATGCGGCGGGATTGAGGTCGACATACCGACCGCAATTCCCTCTGCCCCATTTACCAGCAGATTCGGCACGCGAACCGGCAGCACCTCGGGCTCCCGCTCCGTCTCATCGTAGTTTGGAATGAAATTTACGGTCTTATCGAGATCCTTCAAATAGACCTCCTCCGCAAATTTCTGAAGCTTCGCCTCCGTATATCGCATGGCTGCGGCGCTGTCTCCCTCGATGGAACCGAAGTTTCCGTGTCCGTCCACCAGCGGCATGCCCCGCTTGAAGGCCTGACTCATCACCACCAGCGTGTCGTAGATCGAGGAATCTCCGTGCGGGTGATACTTACCCATGGTATCGCCGACGATACGCGCAGATTTCCGGTGCGGTCTGTCGTGGTTCAGATGCAGTTCGCTCATATCATAGAGCACACGCCGCTGCACAGGCTTCAGCCCGTCCCGCGCGTCCGGGATGGCTCTCGCAGTAATGACGCTCATAGAGTAGTCGAGGTAGCTCTTCTGCATTTCCTCGGAATATTCAGTTTTTAATATCGTCTCAGCCATCTTCTCCCTCTCCTCTTAGCTGCATTTTCCGCGAGGCCCTGCCTCAGCGTCACGCATCAATCTCCGCTTCATCCGCATGGTCGTGAATGAAGTCCCTGCGCGGACCGACCTCGCTGCCCATCAGGAGCTTTGTCACCTCACTCGCAAGGCGCGCATCCTCTATCTCCACCTGCTTCAGGACACGATTCTCCGGATTCAGTGTCGTCTCCCAGAGCTGCTCCGCATCCATCTCGCCGAGGCCCTTATAGCGCTGCAGGGTGAAGCTCCCTTCCGCGTGCTTCCTCCTGTAGCGCTCCAGCGCCTTGTCATCGTAAATATATTCTCCCTCCCCGCGCTTCGGTACGACCTTATAGAGCGGCGGCATCGCGATATACACGTGCCCATTGTAAATCAGCTCCGGCATAAAGCGATAGAGGAAGGTGAGCAGCAGGGTGTCAATATGGCTTCCGTCCACATCGGCATCTGTCATAAGCACGATCTTGTCATAGCGAAGCTTTGAGATATCAAAGTCATTTCCGTAGCCCTCAGAGAAGCCGCAGCCAAACGCATTGATCATCGTCTTGATCTCCGCATTCGCAAGCACCTTGTCCATGGAGGCCTTCTCCACATTCAGGATCTTTCCGCGGATCGGAAGGATCGCCTGATACAGACGGTTCCTCGCCGTCTTGGCAGAGCCGCCTGCGGAATCCCCCTCCACGATAAAGATCTCGCACTTTGAGGGATCACGTGACTCGCAGTTTGCGAGCTTCCCGTTCGAGTCAAAGGAAAATTTTGGCTTGACCAGCATATTGGTCCTGGCCTTCTCCTCCGCCCGCCGTATCTTCGCAGACTTCTCCGCACATCCGATCACAGCCTTCACCGTCTCCAGGTTGCGATCGAAATAGCGCGTCAGCTCATCTCCCGCAACAGAAAATACTGCCCGCGTCGCGTCCGCACTCGCCAGCTTGGTCTTCGTCTGCCCCTCAAAAATCGGGTCCGGATGCTTGATCGCAAGCACCGCCGTCATCCCGTTCCTCGTATCCGCGCCGGTAAAATTGCTGTCCTTCTCTCTGAGAATTCCAATCTCACGCGCATAGCTGTTGATAAGCTGCGTGAAGCGCGTCTTAAAGCCCGCAATATGCGTTCCGCCCTCCACCGTATAGATGTTATTGCAGAAGCCGAGTATCTTCTCCTCAAAGGCATCCACGAACTGAATGCAGCACTCGAGCTCCATGGTCTCGAACTTTCCCTTAAAATAAATCGGGTCGTGAATCGGCGTCTCCCCGCTGTTCAGTGCGCGCACATACGCGATCAGCCCCTCCGGCTCGTGAAAAACCTCGCTCTCCGCCTCTCCCTCTCTCCGATTCTCATAATAAATGCTGAGCCCCGGATTCAGATAGGCGGTCTCATGCAGACGCGACTTCAGCCAGTCCGCCTTAAAGCGCGTCTTCTCAAAAATCTCCGGATCCGGAATAAAATTGATCTCCGTCCCGCTGACCCTGCTCTTCCCGACCACCGGGAGCAGCCCCTTTAAAAGCTCTGTCGTAGGAATACCTCTTGAATAGCTGTCGCGGTAAATGCTTCCGTCCCGCGAGATATTCAGCGTCATGCGTTCCGACAGCGCATTCACAACCGAGGAGCCGACGCCATGCAGACCGCCGCTGGTCTTATAGGAGGTGTTATCGAACTTTCCGCCCGCGTGCAGTGTCGTCATAACCACGCGCTCTGCGGATACACCCTTGCTGTGCAGCTCCACCGGGATGCCTCGCCCGTTGTCCCGCACTGTACAGGAGCCGTCCTGCTCCAGCGTGATCCAGATCGAGTCGCAGTACCCTGCCAGGTGCTCATCCACGGAGTTATCCATGATCTCATAGATCAGATGGTTCAGGGCCTTCTGACCGACGCCGCCGATATACATTCCGGGGCGCTTCCGCACCGCCTCCAGTCCCTCCAGCACCGTGATACTGTCCGCATTATACTGTGTCTTTGCCATTTCGTTCCTCCGTGTTTCAATCAAGCTGTAGCTCCGGCTCTGCAGCAGGGGATCCTCCCCCCTTGCAAAACAAAACACGGGAATCAGAAAAGCTTTGCGCCTTTGCCGATTCCCGTACCTAACTTCGCGGAGAGGATGGGATTCGAACCCACGCGCCCCGTAGGACAAACGGTTTTCAAGACCGCCTCGTTATGACCGCTTCGATACCTCTCCAAAATTCCTGTCTATTGTAGCTGCAAAGACCGGCTTCTGTCAACCGCTTTAAGAAATCCCTTTTTCTTTCCGCGCCCTGAGATATACCTCCGCCGCGAGCATATCCTCCGGCGTCGTGACCTTCAGATTCTGATAATCTCCCATAACAAGCTTCACACGGGTATCTGTGCAGCGCTCCAGTACCATGGCATCATCTGTGACGCCTCTTAAGAGCGCCGGGTCTCGCATCATTCTGTCATAAGCGCTGAGACAGAGCTCATAGCGAAAGCTCTGCGGCGTCTGTACGGCCCAGAGCTGCTTCCGCGGAAGTGTCTCCGCCGCGCAGAGCTCCTCGTCCGCCCGCTTGATTGTATCCTTCACCGGCACTGCAAGCACACAGGCCCCGTAAATCTCCGCCGCCTCACAGGAAGCGGTGATGCGCTCCGCTGTAATGAGCGGCCGCGCGCCGTCGTGAATCGCCACAATTTCGCAGCCGCTGCCCCGCAGCGCATTCAAGCCCGCGTAAACCGAGTCATAGCGCTCTGCTCCGCCCTCCACAACAGCAGCGATCTTCTCAAAGCCCCATTCCCCGACATATTCTCTGCGACAGCGCTCCACATAGCTCTCTGCGGCATCTGCCATCTCCACCGGTCTTACCCCTGAGACACGACCAGCCCTCTCCATGCCGTGCTTTTTCCCCGGCACGACCAGAACAAGCTGCTCCACGGGACTTTCAGAAAAAGCCCGCAGCGTATGCCAGAGCAGCGGGCGCCCGGCGAGCTCCAGAAACTGCTTCGGTGTGGCGCTGCCCATGCGGCTCCCGCTCCCGCCTGCAAGTATAATTCCGGCCCATTTTTTCATAGTTCACCTCCGGAAACGTTCTTCAGCGCTCTCCCAGCTTCAGTCCCGGCACAGCATTCAGATCAAGACCACTGCGCCGTCCGGCCATATATTCATAATAAGCCGCTGCACCTATCATCACAGCGTTGTCCGTGCAGAGCCCCGGCGAGGGATAGTAGAGCTTCAGTCCCTCTTCCGCGCAGCGCCGGCCCATGGCTTCGCGCAGCGCGGTGTTTGAAGCGACGCCGCCCGCCATCGCAAGCTGACGGAAGCCGCACTCCTTTGCCGCCGAAATGCTGTGCTCCACCAGAACATCAACCACTGCCTTCTGAAACGAGGCGACGAGATCTGCAGTGTTGATCTCCTCTCCTGTCATCCTTGCGTGATTCTGATAGTTCAGCACTGCGCTCTTCAGACCGCTGAAGCTGAAATCGTAGGGAGAGTCCGTGACCCTGGCCTTCGGAAAAACAATGGCATCCGGATTGCCCTCCCTCGCCTTCCTGTCTATCTTCGGGCCGCCTGGATAACCAAGCCCCACACTGCGCGCAACCTTGTCAAAGGCCTCGCCCGCCGCGTCGTCCCGCGTCCTTCCAAGTATGCGGAAGCTCCCGTAGTCCTCAACAACCACAAGATGAGTATGCCCTCCGGAGACAATCAGACAGACAAAAGGGGGCTCCAATTCCCTGTGCTCCACAAAATTTGCAGAGACATGCCCCTCAATATGGTTGACACCTATCAGTGGCTTCCCGGAGGCCCAGGCCAGCGCCTTTGCAGCAGAGACACCGATGAGCAGCGGCCCCACGAGTCCCGGCCCGTAGGTCACCGCAACTGCATCCACCTCCGGGAGCTGCATTTCCGCCTCCCGAAGCGCCGCCTCCACGACCTGATTGATCTTCTCAATATGCTTTCTGGATGCAATCTCCGGAACCACACCGCCATAGAGCGTATGCGTCTCAATCTGAGAATATATAATATTGGAGAGCGGCTCCCTGCCATTTTTTACCACTGCTGCCGCAGTCTCATCGCAGGAGCTCTCAATTGCAAGTATACAGATATCTTTTTCTTCTTTCATGTATTCACCGTAATATTTCTGCAGGCTGTTCTCAGTCCGTAAAGCCGAGCTCCAGCGTCCATCCGTCCCGCGCTGCCTTCGCAGCCGGGAATATCTTCCTCACCGCATCCATGTACTCCTCCGGATAGTTCAGAGACGGGCTGTAATGCGTGAGCCAGAGCTCCTTCGGCTGCGCCTGTCTCGCGAGCTCCGCCGCCTCATACATGGTCATATGCTTATGCTCCCGCGCCTTTTTGAGCTTTTCCGGTTCCCCGTACATGCCCTCGCATATCATGAGATCGGCGTCCTTTGCATACTCTGCGATCACCGGAACCGGCCTCGTATCCGTACAGTAGCTGACCTTCAGCCCGCGCCGTGCATCCCCAAGCACCATATCCGGTGTGTAGATTCGCCCTTCATCCGTGACAGTCTTTCCCTTCTGCAGAGGATTCCAGAACTTTAAGGGAATATTCTGTGCCTTCGCGCGCTCCGCGTCAAATTTCCCTGTGCGCGGAATCGTGACGGCATAGCCGTAGCAGACAACATTGTGATTCACGCGGTAGGCATCGATCAGATACGGGCCAATTCTGTGCTGTTCTCGCGGCTCTGTCAGCTCCAGAAAGTGAATGGGAAACGGAAGCTCCGGCGCAATGCAGCGCAGCGCAGCGACGACGCGCTCCAGTCCCTTTGGCCCTATCATGAGCAGAGGCTCCGTTCGCTCCGCATTCCCCATAGTAAGAAGCAGGCCCGGCAGACCGCTGATATGATCCGCATGATAGTGCGTAAAGCAGATCACATCTATGGGCTTCGGGCTCCAGCCCTTTTTCTTCAGCGCAATCTGTGTCCCCTCTCCGCAGTCGATCAGAAGCGAGGATCCCTCACAGCGCGCCATCATGGAGGTGAGCCAGCGATACGGAAGCGGCATCATTCCGCCGGTTCCGAGCAGACAGATATCAAGCATACAGCACCCTTTCCCTCTTAAAATCCGGGCCGGCAGCCTTCTTGAGCACAGCCCGGTCAGTCCTTAAATACTTCTCTGAGAGTTCGGTTCCAGTAGATCAGCGCATCCTCCACAGGCGCACTGTAATAATTTTTTCGAACTCCCTCCAACACAAAACCGTGCGCCTCGTAAAGACGCACGGCAGCAGTATTTCCACTCCGCACCTCAAGTGTCGCCTCAGAGGCGCCGCGGCAGAGCATCTCTCGCAGTCCGCTCCGGAGAAGAGGTACGGAAAGCCTCTGTCCACGGCTCTCAGGCCGCACGCAGATACGCATGAGCTCCGCCTCTGTTCCAAGCACTCGAATATTGATATAGCCTAACAGAGTGCCGTCCTCCGCAGTCATAACCGCCGCACTGTCCCAGCTGCTCCGGAGCATTTCCCGCAAAAGACGCTCTGACCACGCATCTGAAAAGCACGCACGCTCAAGAAGCGTGACAGCAGGAACATCTTCTTCCTCCATGGGGCGGATGCAATACGCCTCGGCCCCTGTAATCCCGCTCATCTTCCTCTCTTTCCAAGCTTCGACGGCGCAATTCCCGCAGCAAGCTCACGCTCGGCAGAGAGGCGCACCGCCTCCTCCCGCTCGCGCTCCGCCTGACTGAGCCGCAGATAGTCCGGCGAAAATGCGGCTGCCTCCACAACATCGCCCGTCTGAAAGAGCTCTGCTCCCAGCGCTGCAACACTCGCAGCTCTCTGACTGCTCATATGCGCCGGTGCGAAGGAATATGGAATCTGAAGCGTCGCTTCTGCACTCTCACGCAGCACCGGCACACCATCTCCCAGAAAGATAACTCGCTCCCCGCGCTGGTTCAGCTCCTTAAGAAGCTCTGTGACGGAGAGTGCCCGTGCGGGCACCAGGGTCTTAAGCTGCTCCGAACACCGGTAAAGCCCATTGTACACCTGATTGCGCCGCGCGTCCATAATCGGGCAGAGCAGGGCCTCACTTCCCCATAAATTATAGGCCAGCGCTGCCGTCGTCGGCACAGCGACGAGCGGACAACCGAGCGCCAGCCCCAGCCCCTTTGCAGTCGCAGCGCCGATGCGGAGCCCCGTAAAGGAACCCGGTCCCGCCGAAACTGCAACTGCATCTATATCCCCTTTGTCCAGCTCCGCCATTCTGGAAATTTCATCCAGCATGGGCAGCAAAGTCTGCGAGTGTGTCTTTTTATGATTCAGCGTATATTCCGCGGTGAGCAGACCATCTGTGACAATCGCCACAGATGCCGTCAGCGCTGCGCTCTCAATCCCCAGTATCTTCATCCCTGACTCATCTCTCTCCCGAAAGGACTGAAATCCAACCCTTCCACTGTAATTTTACGGTAATCAAAGCCCCTCGCTGCATCCTTCTCAAGTATCACATGTACTGCATCCTTCGGAATCAGCTCTGAAATGAGCGAGGCCCACTCCACAAGGCTCACGCCCTCTCCATAGAAACAGTCCTCAAAGCCGATCTCATACATCTCATCCGGATCCTCGATGCGATACACATCGAAATGCCAGAGCGGCAGCCTTCCGCCCTCATAGCCATGCAGTATGGTGAAGGTGGGACTGACTATCGGCTCTGTGATCCCGAGTCCCCGCGCAAAGCCCCGCGCAAAAACAGTCTTTCCCGTTCCGAGCTCCCCGTCAAGGCATATCACGGTCCCGGGCTCCGTGCGCTCCGCCAGCTTCGCGGCAAAGCGCTCCGTCTCCTCATCTGAATGTGTCTCTGCTGTCATGCAACTCCTCTACTTCTGTTCCTCCAAGACGCGGGCTCAGTCCAGTTCTGCGCGTATCATACTGATAATATTGGAAAATCCTGCTGCGATTGTGCGGTACTCCCGCTCTCTCATCCGCGGTGTGAGCAGGGCAAATTCTTCCGTTCCCTCGAGAACGATGAGCTCTGCCCTTCCAAAGCGCTCCGCCGCCTCCGCACCAAGCTCTGCCGCGTTTCCGGCAAAACGGACGAGATAGCGATGGCTGCTCTCTGCCACGGGCTTTGGTGAGAGCGCTTTTCCATGCCAGCCATAGCGAAGATTCTCCGCCGGATGCTTCGCTGCCTCCAGCATATCTGCAAGCACCGCACTCGCGGTCGGGAGCATTCCTGCTCCGCTGCCATAGAGCATGGTTGTGTCAAGCAGATTCCCCTTCACCAAAATGCCATTATAGACACCGCTGACAGAATAGAGCGGATTGTCCTGCGCAATCAGCAGCGGAAACACTGTAACCGCAATGCCATCCGCCTCCCGAAGCGCAGAGCCGACCAGCTTGATTGAAGCGCCAAGTTTCGCCGCATAGCGGAAATCAAGGCTGTCAATTTTCGTGATTCCCTCGGTATGGACCTCCTCAAAATTCACTTCTCTGTCCGTCATGATGGAGGCAAGAATGGCAATTTTACGACAGCTGTCATAGCCCTCAATATCTGCCTCCGGGTTCCGCTCCGCGTAGCCCAGCTCCTGGGCCTCACTGAGAACCGCGGCAAAATCTGCGCCTTCTCTCTCCATACGCGTCAGAATGTAGTTTGTGGTGCCGTTCAGTATTCCGGTAATCTCTGTGATCACCTGACCCGCGTAGCCGCTTCCCAGATTGCGTATCACCGGAATGCCTCCGCCGACAGCCGCCTCAAAGAAAAAGTTGATCTGCTTCTCCCGTGCGATCTGAAGCAGCTCCGTGCCGTGCGCGGCGACAAGAGCCTTGTTGCTGGTGACCACCTGCTTTCCCGCGAGGAGACAGGCCTTCACAAACTCGTAAGCAGGCTTTGTTCCTCCCATGGTCTCAACCACAATGCGGATCTCAGGATCCGACACGAGTTCCTGAAAATCGTGTACCACCAGCTTCTCGAAGGGCTCCCCCGGAAAATTCCGGAGATCCAGAATTTTTGCAATGCGCAGCTCTTCCCCGAGCTCCCGCTGTATCACCGCCTGGTTCCTCTCTACCGCCTCATAGACGCCGGAGCCTATGGTTCCGCACCCCATAATTGCTGCTTTTATCATGATCTATCACTCCCTCGACAAAATCTTTACATCCTTCACGCCTGCAATCGCCTCCATCTCCTCGACCATCCTGGAGAGATTTCCTGTCTCCTTCAGCACCTCAATAGAGAGTGAGACAGACGCGAGACCACTCACCGGAATCGACTGATGAATTGTCATTACATTTGCGTGAAAGCGTGCCACGACTGCGAGCAGATCCGACAGAAGACCCGGCTCATCCAGTATCTCAATGGACAGGGTGATCATCCTACCCTTCGCACTGTCGCTGAAGGGAAAGATATCCTCCTTATACTTATAAAAGGAGCTGCGGCTTATGCCGGTCCGATCTGTGGCTTCCTTCACCGTCATCCTTCGGTCCGCATTCAGAAGCTTTTTTGTCTCCACAACCTTCAGGAGAACCTCCGGAATTGCCTTCTTGCGGACTACGTAATACTTACCTTCCTCTTCCATGTGTACGTCCTTTGAAAACACTTGTTTTTACTCTGCGCATTCTATCACGCGTTTTTCAAAAAATCAAGGGCCCATGGGGGCCCTCATCAAGGTGTTCGGTAATCAGTCTGCGCTGTCTGCGCCCTTCATATCCGGGCAGCCAAGGCTCTGCCAGGTAAGATAGGCCGTCATAAAATCATCAATCTCACCATCCAGAACAGCATCTACATTTCCTGTGGAGAAGCCGCTGCGATGATCCTTCACCATGGTGTAGGGCTGAAGGACATAGGAACGGATCTGATTGCCCCAGCCGATCTCCTTCACTGCACCGCGGATCTCGTCTGCCTTCTCCGCCTGCTGCTGCTGCTCCAGAAGGAAGAGCTTCGCCTCCAGCATCTGCATCGCCTTGTCCTTATTCTGGAACTGGCTGCGCTCATTCTGGCAGGTGACAACAATGCCCGTCGGAATGTGTGTGATGCGGATGGCCGAGGAGGTCTTATTGATGTGCTGACCACCTGCGCCGCTGGAGCGATAGGTGTCCACGCGAATATCATCGGGGTTGATGTCGACATGGATATCCTTCGAGAGCTCCGGCATAATGTCGCAGGACACAAAGGAGGTCTGCCGTTTTCCTGCCGCGTTGAAGGGAGAGATGCGCACCAGCCTGTGTACGCCGTGCTCGCTTCTGAGTCTCCCATAAGCATTCTCTCCATTGATCTGTATGGTCACGGACTTGATTCCGGCAACATCGCCGTCAAGAAGATCCAGCACCTCAACGGAGTAGCCCTGCCGCTCCGCCCAGCGGGTATACATGCGGTAGAGCATGGAGCACCAGTCACTCGACTCCGTGCCGCCCGCCCCTGCATTCAGACGCAGGATGGCATTGTTTCTGTCATATTCACCCGTGAGCAGAGTCTCCGCCTTCAGCGCATCCAGCTCAGAGATGAATTCATCCAGCATCTCCCGGATCTCCGGCACCATATCCGGATCATTTTCCTCATTGCCCATCTCTATCATGCCGCCAATATCCTCGAAGCCCACCGCAAGCTTCTGGTAGCGCTCCACGGTATCCTTCAGGCTCTTGTTCTCCCGCACGATTTTGGTGGATTCATCGGGATTGTCCCAGAACCCCGGCTCCTCCATCATGCGGTCCAGCTCAGCGATGCGCTTTTCCTTGCTCTCGAGATCCAGAGAGTCCTTCACTTCCTGAAGGGGCTTCTGATAGGTAGAGAGCGTATATTTCATGTTATCTAATTCGACCACGTATGCCTCCTGTCTCTAAAGCTTATATTGAAGCCGGCGGATTCTGATTTCCGTTCTGCAGGCTGTAAAGCTTTCTGCCGTGGCACTGCTTGAACTTCTTTCCGCTTCCGCAGGGGCAGGGATCGTTCGGATATATCTTCTGTGCCGCGCGCTGAACCGGCTTTCTCTCCAGCGATTCGCCGCGGTTTGTTCCCGTGACCTTCGCAGCCGGCTCTCTCTCCACCTTCTGCTCCACCTTGAGATGCGTGAGAATGCGAACTGTATCCTTCGTGATCCCCTCTGTCATCTCCTCAAACATATCATAGGCTTCCATCTTGTACTCAACCAGCGGATCCCGCTGACCGTAGGCCTGAAGCCCTATGCCCTGACGCAGCTGCTCCATGTCATCGATGTGATTCATCCACTTGCCGTCGATCACCTTCAGCAGCACAACGCGCTCCACCTCACGGATCTGGTCTCCGCCCGGGAACTCCGCCTCCTTCGCCTCATAAAACTTCGTCGCAGCCTCCTTCAGGCGGTGTGTCAGCTCGTTCTTCTTAAGCTGCGCCATGCCTTCCTCATAGAACACCGGCTGCATCGGAATCTCAGAGATGAGAAGCCGGTTCAGCTCCTCGTAATCCCACTTCTCCGGCGGAACCTCCTCGGAGACCGCCCGGTTCACAGCGCCCTCAACAACGTCGTTGATCATGCGCATGATGGTCTCGCGCATATTCTCGCCGTTCAGAACCTTGTTGCGCTCCTCATAGATCACCTCGCGCTGGTCGTTATTGACCTCATCGTACTTCAGCAGCTGCTCACGAATACCGTAGTTATTGGTCTCGATCTTGATCTGCGCCTTCTCAATCGCATTTGTGAGCATCTTGTGCTCAATCTGCTCGCCCTCCGGCACGCCCAGCGCATTGAACATGTTCATGAGACGCTCGGAGCCGAAGAGACGCATCAGATCATCCTCAAGGGAGATGTAGAAGCGGGATTCACCCGGATCTCCCTGACGGCCGGAGCGGCCGCGCAGCTGATTGTCGATGCGGCGCGCCTCATGGCGCTCTGTTCCTATGATCTTCAGACCGCCGAGCTCTCTCACCTCTTCATCCAGCTTGATATCGGTTCCACGTCCGGCCATATTGGTCGCGATGGTAACCGCGCCGAGCTGACCCGCGCCCGCAACGATCTCCGCCTCCTTCTCGTGATACTTTGCATTCAGTACCGTGTGCGGAATCCCCTCTTTCTTCAGCATCGCGGAGAGCATCTCTGAGGTCTCGATGGTGATGGTGCCAACCAGCACCGGCTGTCCCTTCGCATGCGTCTCCCTGATCTCCTGCACAACCGCGTTGAACTTCTCGCGCTTCGTCTTATAGACGACATCGTTTCTGTCAATTCTCTGCACCGGACGGTTTGTCGGAATCGCAATGACATCCATGCCGTAGGTATTGCGGAACTCCTTCTCCTCCGTGAGCGCCGTACCGGTCATGCCCGCCTTCTTCCGGAACTTATTGAAGAAATTCTGGAAGGTAATGGTCGCAAGGGTCTTGGACTCTCTCTTTACATTGACGTGCTCCTTGGCCTCAATCGCCTGATGCAGGCCGTCTGAAAAGCGACGTCCCGGCATGATACGGCCGGTGAACTCATCTACAATCAGGACCTCATCGTCCTTCACGACATAGTCCTTGTCCTTATGCATCATCTCCTTTGCGCGGAGCGCCAGAATGATGCAGTGCTGAATCTCCAGGTTCTGCGGATCGGAGAAATTCTCCAGCTGGAAAAACTTCTCCACCTTGGCGACGCCCTGCTCCGTGAGGTTTACAACCTTATCCTTCTCATCAACGACGTAATCGCCTGTCTCGGTGATCTCCTCGCCCATGATGGCATTCATCTTTGTAAATTCACCGCTCGCCTCGCCGCGCTCCAGCTGATTGGCAAGGACATTGCAGACCTCATAGAGCTTGGTGGACTTTCCGGACTGACCGGAGATAATGAGCGGCGTTCTCGCCTCGTCGATCAGGACAGAGTCCACCTCATCAATGATGCAGTAATCCAGCGCGCGGAGCACCTGCTGCTCCTTGTAGATCGCCATATTGTCGCGGAGATAATCAAAGCCCAGCTCGTTGTTCGTGACATAGGTGATGTCACAGCGATATGCCTCCTGACGCTGCTTGGAATCCATGCTGTTTAAGACGACACCGACAGAGAGCCCCAGAAATTCATGAACGGCCCCCATCCACTCCGCATCTCGCTTTGCCAGGTAGTCGTTGACCGTGACGATCTCGACTCCCTTTCCGGCCAATGCATTCAGATAGGCCGGGCAGGTGGAGACCAGCGTCTTTCCCTCACCGGTGCGCATCTCTGCGATACGTCCCTGATGCAGAACAATGCCGCCCAGAAGCTGCACGGGGTAATGCTCCATTCCGAGCACGCGCTTTGCGGCCTCTCGCACCGCGGCAAAGGCCTCCGGCAGAATATCATCAAGCGTCTCTCCGCTCTCAAGGCGCTCTCTGAATTTTCCGGTCTGTGCCTTCAGCTCCTCATCGCTCAGCGCCTGCATCGCCGGGCGCAGCGCCTCAATCTCTCTCACCCTCGGCCACAGGAGCTTTACTTCTCTCTCACTGTGTGTACCAAACATTTTTTCTATTAAATTCATCTTACGCTCCTGAATAAAAT
The DNA here is from genome assembly GCA_003014445.1 of Fusobacterium naviforme. GTDB lineage: Bacteria > Bacillota > Clostridia > Lachnospirales > Lachnospiraceae > Moryella > Moryella indoligenes. The sequence goes on from PYGH01000005.1 coordinate 19,694, forward strand.
AACCCTAGAGTACCATAACCGCTATATTTTAACACCAAGGCTCCGGAACTGCAAGTTTGCATTCCAAACCACCGGCAGGAATTCCATAAAAATTTCAACATATATTGAAGCGGCCCAAAAAATCAAACGTTATGATACGGATAGACTATTTTTAGCCTATGCAGTAAAATGTATTAAAAATAAGTTCTGCACTTTATATAAAGAGCATTGTGCAGAGGTACCAACAGAATCGGATACAGAAATCCTTTTGGAAAAGAACAGTAATGCCTATACAGAGGAAGGATATCGCGATATTGTCCTGGCTATTGATCTGAACGCCTTCATCAGGGGGATCAATTCCGGGAAGAAGCAAAAAATTGCTATATTATTCCTGGTGTTCCAAAAAAGTGACTCAGAAATCGCCTCAATGCTGGGTGTCTCCCGCCAATATGTGAATCGAGTCAGGCGAGAGCTGCTGACAGAGCTTGCCTCTTTCTACTCGTAACTTTTCAGGTCGTTTGTGCCGCTGCTTTCAGGAGGAGATAGATGGAGCAAAAGAATGAGATCCTTGAAATCAGTTTGACAGATATAAAACCAGAAAAACTTTTAAACCATGTTGGCTATCAAAAGCTATTCCTATGGACTCTAAAAAGGATGTTTTCATTTCGCCTTGTGTGTTTTTTGCCGATTCTCGTTCTTTGTATTCCGCTTCCTTTCTTAGGTGCTGACATTTATTTTAAAGTTCCCATAAAAATACTGATTCATCATATTTTGTGGTTGGTGCCTCCTGCAACTCTGCTGCTTCTTTTACATACGCTCTATCCCCAAATATGCTACAGAATTCATTTTAAATTGAGCAGGCGAAAGTACGGAGACAGCTACACCGCAGTTTGCAGGGAAGACGGCATCCATCTTCACGCAAAAAAGGATCTGCTAATCGAATGGAAAAATCACAGAGTCATGGAGGGAGACTACGGTATCGCAATCGTTTCATTTTTTCAAATGATCGTCCTGATTCCAAAAGATGATTTTCCACCAGAAGGATATGAACAGATCCGGCGCTGGTGCTCCTTAAAATAAGAATAACAATCAAAGAGTGGTCTCCCGATAATATCAAAATACAAAAAATCATAGAAAGCAGAGAAGAATCAAAACTTTCTCCATTGTTTATCCCTCCTGTCACAATATGCATTTGAAAGTCCCGCCAATCAGACAAATTTCTGACTGCCTCGAAATTTGAACTCATGGTATAATAAAGCTATTCTGAGCCATTTTAGAAACAGGATATTTGGTCTTTTCTTAAATTTTTCCCAGTTTTTCCACTCTTTTTTTCATAACTATGGTATAATGTGCTCAAGCACAGGAGATGCCGATGAAAACAGCTCAAAGTCAGACATCTCAGACTACTTCGACATCCTTCCGTGCAAAACGTGAAAAGGAGTTGATGAATATGCGTATTACGATTACCGGAAGAAACATCGACCTCACGAACGGCCTGAAACATCAGGTGGAAAAAAAGCTCGGAAAGCTGGAGAAATACTTCATCCCGGATGCGGAGGTACGAGTCGTCTTAAGCCGGATAAAGGACCTTGAGAAGGTAGAGGTCACGATTCCGACCAAGAGCGGTTTAGTTCGTGCCGAGGAAGCGACGGACGATTTCTACGCCTCCATTGACCTTGTTGAGGAGGCAATCGAGCGTCAGATCAAGAAATACAGAACAAAGCTGATCGACAGGAGGCAGTCAGCTCCCACCTTCTCCGATCTCTTTCTGGAGGATGAGGAGGAGCTCCCTGATGAGGATATCCGCATTGTAAAGAACAAAAAGTTTGAGATCAAACCCATGGATCCCGAGGAGGCCTGCCTCCAGATGGAGCTTCTGGGACACAATTTCTTCGTCTTCTTAAACGGAGAGACGGAAGCGGTCAATGTCGTCTACAAGCGGCGGGACGGAAGCTTCGGTCTGATCGAGCCGGAGTTCTGAGCATCCTGACGCAGTCTGTCCTGCAGGAGCAGCAAATCATCTTTTGTTTTGAATACCGATATACAGAAGGACCGGCGGAAATTCCGCCGGTCCTTTGCTTTACACCTCAAACAACAGATCTCCGTAACATATGATGGGCCATATCTTCACATCCACCATGGTCTCCAGCGCATCAATCGGCGCACGGAGTGCTGCCATAGCCGGCACTACGTTCTCGCGGTAGTTCTCCGCTCTCTGCCGCGCAGTCTTCACAGCAGCGGCCTCCTCATTCGCTCTCTTCAATGCATTCAGAGCCCTCTGTGCCTCTGTGAGCAGTCTGCTGAGCTCCATAAGCAGCTCCCGCTGTGCCTCCGTTCCCGCCTCCGGGCAGGCTGCCTTGACGGCCGCAAGGGAAGCGGCAACCTGACCTACATAGCTCACCACCGCCGGAATATAACGGCGTGACGCCATCTCTATCATCGTCCTCGCCTCGATATTGATCGCCTTGGCATAGGCCTCAAAGTCGATCTCCATGCGGGACACAAGCTCAGCCCTGGTGTAGACTCCGAAGCTCTCAAAGAGCTTCACAGCCTTCTCCGTACCCATGGCCGGAATTGCCTCCACCATGGAGCTGATGCACGGCAGTCCTCTCCGTCTGGCCTCCGCAGCCCAGGCCTCCGAGTAACCGTCACCGTTGAAAATAATTCTCCTGTGCTCCCGCAGCAGACCTTTGATCATATCGTGAACCGCCGCATCGAAATTCTCCGCCTGCTCCAGCTCATCTGCCGCCTCGCGGAAGGCCTCCGCAACAATCGTATTGAGCACAATATTCGGGCTTGCGATAGAATCCGAGGATCCAACCATGCGGAACTCAAACTTATTTCCCGTAAACGCAAAGGGCGAGGTTCTGTTTCTGTCCGTCGCATCCTTATCGAAATCCGGAAGCGTGGCAACCCCGGTCCTCAGCTTGTCGCCGTGTTTCGAGTGAGTGGCGGTTCCGGTGGCGCAGAGCTGGTCAATCACATCCTCCAGCTGCTCTCCGACAAAGATAGAGATGATCGCAGGCGGCGCCTCATTCGCGCCGAGTCTGTGGTCGTTTCCGACATTGGCCGCAGACATACGAAGCAGGTCTGCATGGCGGTCCACCGCCTTCATGATGCATCCGAGAACCAGAAGGAACTGTATATTCTCATGCGGCGTGTCGCCCGGATTCAGCATGTTGATGCCGTCGTCCGAGGTCAGGGACCAGTTGTCATGCTTACCGGAGCCATTGACCCCTGCAAAGGGCTTTTCGTGCAGAAGACAGACCAGTCCGTGCTCCTCCGCAATGCGCTTCATCACCTCCATGGTGATCTGATTGTGATCCGCCGCCACATTGCACTGCTCATAGATAGGAGCCAGCTCATGCTGCCCCGGCGCGGCCTCATTGTGCTCCGTCTTCGCCGGAACGCCCAGCTTCCAGAGCTCATGGTCGAGGTCGTGCATGAAGCTTCCGATCCGCTCGCGTATCGTTCCAAAGTAATGATCGTCCAGTTCCTGTCCCTTTGGCGGCATGGCCCCGAAGAGTGTGCGCCCGGTGTAGATCAGGTCGTCGCGCTGCAAATACTTCTCCCGGTCCACGATAAAATATTCCTGCTCCGCACCGACCGAGGGAACCACCCGCCTGCTCGTCGTGTTCCCGAAGAGACGAAGAATGCGAAGCGCCTGCTTATCCAAAGCCTGCATGGAGCGAAGCAGCGGCGTCTTCTTATCCAGGGCCTCACCTCTGTAGGAACAGAAGGCTGTCGGAATGCAGAGCGTCACCCCCAGTGCGTCCTCTCTCAAAAAAGCGGGGGAGGTGCAGTCCCAGGCCGTGTATCCGCGCGCCTCAAAGGTGGCGCGCAGACCGCCGGAGGGGAAGCTCGAGGCATCCGGTTCGCCCATAACGAGCTCCTTGCCGGAGAATTCCATCAGTACCTTTCCGTTTTCTCCCGGCGCGGAAATAAAGGAGTCATGTTTCTCCGCCGTGACTCCCGTCAGCGGCTGAAACCAGTGTGTGTAGTGTGTTGCCCCGCGCTCAATGGCCCACTCTTTCATACCATGCGCAACGCTGTCTGCAATTTTGGGATCCAGCTCCTTGCCTGCGTCTATGGATTCTCTCAGTTCCTCATATACGCGCTTCGGCAGATGATCCCGCATCGCCGCGTCATTGAATACATTGTTGCCGAACAGTTCCGGAATGTTCTTTCCTGTGCTCATCTGTACCCCTTCAGCTTTAAAATATCTGCGACCTCCTGCTCCATTGCATCCGGATCGCATTCTCTCCTGTGACGGATCTCCGCCTCACGTATCTCCTCCACCGCGGGAGGCAGCGGAATCCCGGCGGTCTCCTTAAGGAGCTCAAGAATCTCCCAGTCATCCATCTCTCCGAGCTCTCCGCGTATCGCCGTCATCACCGCGCGGGAGAACTTAAAGGGACTTGCGGTCGATGCAATCACCGTTTTTGTCTCATCTCCGCTCTCGGCTCTGTACTTCTCATAGACCGCAGAGGCCACTGCCGTGTGCGTATCGATCACATAGCCCGTGTTCTCATAGAGCTCCCGTATTCTCACGGCGACCTCCTCCTGATCCGCATAATATCCGACAAAATCCTTCATGCGCTCACGCATATCGAGGGTCACCGTGTAGCGGCCCACAGACTTCAGCTGACGCATCATCACACGGTTTTCCGCGGCGTCTCCGCCACAGCTCATGTAGAGCAGCCGCTCCAGATTGCTGGAGACGAGAATGTCCATGGAGGGAGAGCTGGTCAGAATGAACTCTCTGTTTCTGTCATAGCGCCCGGTACGGAAAAAGTCAAAGAGCACCTTGTTGTCATTGGAAGCACAGATCAGCTTCTTTACCGGAAGTCCCATGCATTTTGCAAAATAAGCCGCCAGTATATTTCCAAAATTCCCCGTAGGAACACAGACATTGATCTGCTCGCCCTTTTCAATCTCCTCCGCCTCGCGGAGCTTCAGATAGGACCAGACATAATAAACTACCTGTGGCACCAGCCGGCCGATGTTGATCGAGTTTGCGCTGGAGAGCTGTATCCCCTGTGCTGCCAGGCGCTCCTCAAACGAGCGGTCTCCAAAAATATTCTTCACCGCGCTCTGCGCGTCATCAAAATTCCCGTGAATGGCAACCACCGAAGTGTTTTCTCCCCTCTGTGTCACCATTTGAAGCTCCTGAAAGCGACTCACGCCTCCCTTTGGGTAGAACACAATAATGCCTGTCCCGGGAACATCTGCAAATCCTGCCATGGCCGCCTTTCCCGTGTCACCACTGGTAGCCGTCAGGATCTCTATGGTATTGCTGACGCCGTTTTTCTGCGCCGCAGTCGTCATAAGATAGGGAAGAATCGAGAGTGCCATATCCTTAAATGCAATGGTCTTCCCATGAAAAAGCTCCAGATAATAGGCGCCATCCGCCCTGGAGAGCGGAGCGATCTCCTCTGTATCAAATTTCCCGTCATAGGCGCTGTCGATGCAGTGCCGCAGCTCCTCCTCCGTATAATCCGTGAGGAAGAGGCGCATCACCCGGTATGCCACCTCCTGATAACTGGCTCCGATGAGCTCCTCCGGATCAAAATCAAAGCCCGGAATATGCTCCGGCATGAACAGACCGCCATCTCCCGCGAGTCCCTTCAGCACCGCCTGTGAAGCAGAGACTCCGCACTCCCCGCCCCGTGTGCTGTTATAGAGAACTTCTTTCATTCCTTCTCTCCTTTTGCCAAACATTCCATGCATCTGCCCTGACGGCGCTTCTCTGCCGCGCCTCACGCGCCGGCCACCTCAGCAAAAACTCCGACAGTTCTTTTCATCATACTCTGCGGCGTCCGCCTTTGCAATCAAAAGCATGAACTTTACTGCTGCATACCGGCCGCTCAGAACTTCTTCCCGCCTCCGCCGTGGCGCATACCGCCCGAACTCATGTGCGTGGTGGAAGGACCAAAAGGACCGCTGCCGTTCCCGCCGCGCCCGGAAGCACCTCCCGACGGAAGGAGACGCCGCTCTGTACTGCGGTGCAGCAGCTCATCTGCCTGTGTGTGAAAGGAAAAGGCCGCCCCCGTGATCGCCAGAAGACCTGCTGCCGATGCGCTCGCCTGCGCCACACTGTCCTTCATCGCATACTTCCGCTTCACATTGCCGACCGCAGTGAGACCTGCCAGAGCGGACAGCAGCGCTGAAACCAGCAGCTTAAGAGGCGTGAGCGCGCGCTTTTTCACCGGTGCTGTCCAGCTCCCGCTCTCCGCGTCGTAGCTCCACCCTTTCTTCATCGCCTGATCATAGTAGTCTGAAGCCAGATGCAGCACGGCTTCCGCACTGCCCGCATATTCCGCATCGGAGAGATAATGATAGGCCTCATTCAGGAGCTTCTCAATGTTGGAATCCGAGAGCAGCTCTATCGCGCCTCCTGCCGTGGAGATATAGACTTCCCGCTCTTCCATGTCGATGAGATACAGAAAGCCGCTCCGCGCACTGCCCTTTCCATAGCCTCCCTGCTCATAAAAGAGATCTGCATAGGCCTCCGCGCTGTATCCCTCCTTATCCGTCGTCGTCACAATTACTGCATCTATCCCTGTGTGCTGCTGAAACGCCGCGATCCCCTCCACAAGTGCCGCTGTCTCATCCTCCGCAAAGAGCCCGGCCATATCCGCGACCGGGGTGCCTTCCGCGGCACAGACCGGCATCACGCACAGCAGCGCCAGCAGAAGACTCACAAGACCTATTTTCATCATTCGCTTCACAGTCTTTACCTCCTGTCAGAGAAAGAAATAGCTGAGCGCCAGCAGCGCTGCCAGTAAGGGGACAAAAATTTGCAGGAAATAAAGCGCCAGAGCCTTCCGATCCACCGGAAGCTCACCTATCACCTTGCCGCTCTGCCCGTTCAGAGAGAAGTAGTAGAGCTTATCAGATCCGGGATCCTTATAGGTCATAGTCCAGACCGGCATGAGCGCATACTTCCACTCTGCTCCGCTAAACTTCAAGTTGTCCCCGCTGACAGTGACATCCTCATAGCCCGAAATGCTTGACTTCAGCCTGCTCAGTGCATAGCTCCGGACCTCCTGCTCCACAGCCTGTGCAAGCTCCTCCGGCTTCGTATCCTTCCTCTCCGCCAGAAAGCCGGAGAGGTAACTCATATGAAAGGGCTTCAGGCCCTCCGTATTGAAGGGCTGCACCCCCTCTACCAGCACGCTGTTCGCCTTCTTCAGCGCGTTCTTTGCGACACTGTTCACAGGCAGTGTTCCTTCTCTCCGGATGTGATAGGTACTGGTCGTAATATTTTCATAGTCGCCCGCCCGGCTTCTCTCGATGCGTCTCGCGTTCACATCAATCGAACCGCTCACCTCGCAGCTGTAGAGCAGGTATGGGAAATAAACCCCTGAGAACTTCTCGATCTGCTGCTTATTATAAAAAGCGCGCGGCACAAACTTCTTCTGCCGTATCCAGCTGTCAAAGATCTCCAGTGCCCGTTTTCTCTCTATAGCAAAGGGAACCACATAATCCGGGCGGTAAGCCCCTCCGAGGCGCCCGGAGAGCACCACCGGGTTGTGACAGTAGTAGCAGAAGGTCGCCGCAGTACTCTCATCTGTGACAATCTCCGCCCCGCAGCTCGGGCAGCTGTACTGCAGCATCTCCCCGCTCTCCGCGGCACTCTGCTCCTTCCCCGCCTCCGCTCCTATCGCATCGGAAGATGCGTCCTGGCTCTCATAGAGCTTCTCCAGGGCCGCAAGATCAAAATGCGAGTCGCAGTACGCGCAGCCGTAATCGCCCTTTTCCGGCATGTAGCGAAGATCTCCACCGCAGTTCGGGCATTTATAGGATATCAGTTCAGACATTTTGCTTCCTCCTCCGCGCTCTCCAAACGCTGCCACATTCCGCACTCCCGCGGAGCTTACGCTCCTCTCCGTGCTCCATGTGGGTGCCCCCCAAGTACATCCTCCCTCTCGCAGACAGGCCTGCGGCGGGAGGATGCACTTGGGTAGCTGTGATCATCATACCACACTTATCTTCTGCCGAAAAAGGGGGAAAATTGTTCCTGTCTCTCTCCTTCGCAGGACAGCGCCTTCTCCGCAAGGACGAGAAGGAGCAGGGAGAGCAGCAGCTCCATCGCAATTCCACAGACCGCAATCAGCTGTGCGGAAACTGCTATATCTGTATACAGAGTAGCCGGGAAGAGCGCCCCTCCGGATATCACAGAGAGCACCGCAGAGTATACCGTAAGCGGAGACAGAAAGAGTACCCATTTTGACAGCGCTGCTCCGCCAAGTCCCCGCAGCAGAAAATCGAGTCCATAGGGCGCGAAGAAGATCAGCACAAGCAAGGCATAGGTCTCCGCCGCCGCTGTGCTGCTCAGCGCTGCACGCGAGGAGAAGAACATCCCCGCACTTCCCACAAGCAGCGTCAGCGCTACACAGGAAAGGAACAAAAACAGCAGCCCTGTGAGCTGAACTCCTCCGTACAACAGCACCGCCGCAAAGACAGGAGCGGCAGAGACGAGCAATACCATCATGGAGCTGAGCTCTGAAAAAAGATTTCCCAATACAAGATCCATGCTCTTCATCTGTGTGCTCCGCAGAAGATCTAGGGTGCCGCGCTCCCGCTCCCCACTGATGCTTCCGGCTGTGCGCGCCGGCATGAGCACGGCCAGCACCGCGAATTCCATCCAGGCGAGGGCCCGGAAGAATTTCAAAAAGACCGCATATTGCAGCTCTCCCGTATTCCCCGCCTCCCGCAGAGCCACCGCCATAGAGAGCAGCGCCGCTGTCACAAGCACAGTATTCAGAATCAGAAGCAGCAGCGAATAGCGGCTGTTTCTCGCCGTCCGTCTCTGTTCGCGCTCATAAATCGGATTCATCATCATTTTTAAGAATCACTCTCTCCTCTCCTCCGCCGGTCATCTGTAAAAAGAAGGATTCCAGATTCCCGGGCTCCCTCATAAAGCCGCTGACAGGGATATCGCTCTCGATCAGCTCTCTCAAGAGCTCCGCCTCCTGCTCCACCGTTCCCTCAAATGCGAGGCTGAAGCTGCGGTCCATGAGTGTCACCGAGCGCACCAGAGGATGTGCCCGGAATATTCCAAGTGCCGTCTTCTCTCCACTCAGAACGGAGATGCGCAGCGGATTGGAATTCTCTATCCTGGCCAAAATCTGCGACACCTCTCCGCTTACCTTGACCGCTCCGCTCTCCAGAATCGCAATATCCGTACAGATCTCGGAGAGCTCTGAGAGCACATGGGAGCTGATCAGCACAGTCTTTCCGCTGTCACAGAGCTCGCAGAGCATTTCCCGCACAGAAAAGCGACTCCGCGGATCCAGACCACTCGTCGGCTCATCCAGAATCAGATAAGCCGGATCGTGAATGAGCGCACGTGCAATGCTGATTCGCTGCTGCATTCCCCGGGACAGCGCCCTCAGCTCACTCCTGCTCCGGTCTGCAAGCCCCACACGCTCCAGAAGCTCCTCGCAGCGCACCCGCCCGGTTCTTCCGCACAGCCCAAAGCCCGCCGCAAAAAATTCCATGTATTCAATCACACTCAGATTGTCGTAAGCCCCGAAGTAGTCTGGGACATAACCAATCAGCATGCGGGCCTCCGCCGTCCTGCGCAGTGTGTCCAGTCCGTCGATCTGCACCTCCCCGCTGTCCGGGCGCAGCAGCCCCGCTATGATACGGAGCAATGTCGTCTTGCCCGCACCATTCTGCCCCATCAGCCCGAAGAGCGCGCCCTCCGGGACCTCCAGCGAGAGCTGCTTCAGGGCCCGCAGCTCCCCGTAATGCTTCTCCAATCTGGAAACCCTCAGCATCACTCCTCCTCTCCGATCACGGTGAGCATGGGGAGAGCTGTATCAAGCCGCCCCGCCGCGCTGTCTGTCCCCTCCGCGTAACGAACCGTGATCATATTGTCCGGAGAGAGATAATGCCTGAGCTCCGACGCCCGGAAGGAACGCTTGCCGCTCTCAATATCTTCAAAATTTCCGTTCTCATAGTTATAGAAGGAAATGCTTCCGCGGAAGCTGTGCGCACCGCTCTCTCCGTCTGTGTGCTCGAACAGTGCATCCGGCTCCTCCAGCACGAGCTCCTCTACCTTAAAGGAGCTTCCCAGCAGATAGCCCAGCACCACCGGGTCGCCGCGGTAGTAGGAGTTTGTCGCCGCAATATAATCTCCGCTCAGAACCTCCGGTGTCCGGATCAGAGCCGAGCGGCAGATGCTCCCGTCACGCTCATTGTTCACAGAGATCGTGGAGGTCACAAGCGTCATCCCAAAATTCTTAAGCCCGGCATCCAGCACAGGACTTTCGCCATCTGCGGACTCAGAAAAGGCAATAATACGCGCATCCGCGGAGTAGGAGGTCGTCGTATCTGAGAGATAGAAGGCGAGGAAATTGGCCCGCTCCAGTGCTCTGAGCCTTGCATCCTGCCCCGCGGCGCCGTCATAGACTCCGCTCAGAAAGGCCGCCACTGTCGCGCTGTCATTCAGCGGAATGTGATAGAGCGTGCGCTCACTCACATTGATGCTCTCTCCCTCCTTCATGCTGCCGAGCGGGATAATCTTCCCGTAGAGCACGACAGCTGCATTGGAGACTGCAAAGGGGAAATGATTTGTGACCTCCCCCGTACAGTCATCACCAAACACAGAGAGCTCTCCCGAAAACCCGATGCCCTCCTGATTTGCCCTGCCGCTCCTGATCTTAAAAAAATGAGAGCGGAAGGGTTCCGTGCTATTCACGGTCAGCTCCCGGGACTTTCCCTGCTCCCGGATGATCACATCTGCCTCCCCCCCCTCCGCGCGAAGCTGCTTCTGGTTCAGCGCTGTCGTGAGCGGTGAGAGCTCACTTCCATCCCGAATTTGTACGCTGTAGCTGCTGCTGTAAGGATTCCGGAGATTCAGGTAGCTCGTATCATTCACTGCATCCTCTCCCGCCTCACAGATACGGGCATAGGAATAAAAACTGTCCTCAAAGCGGGTTGCAGAGCTCAGGGCAAAAATCACAGCCGCAAAGCCCAGCGCAAGCACAGGCACAATCCGCCTGTAGTAGAGCTCCAGCGAGTGTTTTCTCAGCGTGAGATACAGCAGCGGTCCGACACAGAGCAGATAGAAACCCAGCACCGCACCATAAGCCCCGAGATTTGGAAGCAGACCCGGGGAGCCGCTGTCTATCAGGGACTGCGCAGACCAGTATTCGTCGTGCTCCGTCCCGTATGCCTCTGAGGCCAGCCGATCCAGCCGCGTGCTTCCGAGCGTTTTTGTGAGGAGCATATCCGTAAAGCTGCTGTGCGTCTCCGCGTAGGAGGAGATATCCGAAAAATCGAAGGAAGCTACCGCGAGCGCGCCCTTTCCCTTATTTGCAGCGGTAATCAGCGGCTCAGAATCCGAAGAAAACAGCACGGTGCCGCCGTGCAGAGAAAAGTGTACCAGCGGGAGCGTCAGCTCCTCCGCCCCCGGCGCATCCGCCTCCTGAAGCTCCGAGAGATTCAGCGTCAGCTCCTCCGGGCTCTCATAGATATCGTCCAGAAATTCCGGCGCGATGATGCCCAGCGTATCATTCACCCGCTCTCCGGTTCCCAGCATCAGCACGCCGCCGTCCCGCATCCACTGCATCAGAGCGCGCATCTGCTCGACATCCAGTCGCGAGAGCCTGTAGCCATTGACGACGATCACATCAAAGGAATCCAGCTGTCTTCGCTCGGAGGGGAAGCTGTCTCCCGCAAGAACATAGCTGTGGGTGCGCAGCTGCCCGTAATTCACAGAGGCGCGATCCAGATAGGAGAGCGCCTCGGGCCTGTCCGAGAGTATGCCAATGAAGAGCTCCGGCGTCGTCACATTGATATTCAGCGTATGTGAAGACTCCGAGACGAGCTCTCCCGCCTCATTTTTGATGAGCAGTACCAGCTGGTCCGAACCCACGCCGATCGGTACGACATACTGCGCCCGCTGCGTCTCTGCGGCCGCAAGCTCCAGCGGATATTCATAGGCGTAGCACTCGCCGTCCGACTGACGCGTCAGGATCTCAAGCGTTCCCTTCAGCTCTGTCTGCTCCTCATTCTTTAAGCTCAGCGTCAGGGGAAGCTCTCGCCCGCCCTTTGCGCTGTTTCCGTATCCATACTCAAGCTCGATCGCTACCATTGGCAAATTTTTCCTTGTCCAGATCCAGATGCACCGGCAGCGTCACCGTGAAGGAGGTCCCCGAGAGGTCGCTCGTCACCGCGATGCTTCCGCCGTGCATCTCAACAATATTTCTCGCAATTGCCAGCCCCAGCCCCGTGCCGCCGGTGTTCCGGGAGCGCGACTGCTCCACGCGGTAGAACTTCTCAAAAATCAGCGGAAGCTCCTCCGCCGGAATCACGCGGCCGTAGTTGATCACGCGAACGGTGACTGTCTCTGTCTCAGCCTCCACCTTCACGCGAATCTGCTTGCCCTCCGCCCCGTACTTGATCGCATTGTTTACGAGATTCTCAAAGAGCCGGGCCAGAAGATTCGGGTCCGCCGTAATCGTGAGCGCCGGGACATTGCTCTCCAGCGCATACTGAAGTCCCGCGGAGACAAAATTCGGATAGAACTCCGTGAGCAGCTGCTCCAGAAGCTTCACTATATCTATACTCGCAACCCGCATCGCGATCCTGCCATAGCTCAGCTTCGTCAGGCCAAAGAGATCATTGATGAGCTGCTGGAGCTTTCGCGACTTCGTGTAGGCGATCTCCAGATAGCGCTCCCGCGTCTCCCCGGGAAGCTCCTTCTTCTCCGAAAGTATCTCCAGATAACCGATGATCGAGGTGAGCGGTGTCCTCAGATCATGGGCAATATTGGTAATGAGCTCATTTTTCGTACGCTCGGACTCCCGCTCTCTGTCCATCAGCTTCCGTATATCCTCGGTCATGGAGTTCAGATTTGCCGCCATCTCCGCAAACTCATCGTCTCCCTCCACCTCCACAGAGGCATTCAGATCGCCTCCTGCAATGGCCTGCATGGTCTCTGAGATACGGCTGATGTAGACAAAGGATTTCCTCTGCAGCAGCCAGAAGACAAGCGCAAAGAGACAGATTCCGAACAACACAAAGAGAAGGACAGCAATCAGACGGAAATCTGCCACGGATGCCAGAAATCCTTCCTCTGAATGTAGCTCCTTCTCATAGTCCGCCACTGTGAGCAGATTCCTCACCAGAAAAAATTCAGCGACCAGCGTCACCAGAAAGCTGTAAGAAATCGAAACAAAAACCTTTCTGCGGAAGCTCTCCCCCGCATTTGGTCTCTCACTTTTCAATTTTGTATCCCACTCCCCAGACAGTCGTTATGATCTTCTCGCTGCGGGTGTCCTCCTTCATCTTGCCGCGGAGCCTGCGGATATGGACCATAACTGTGTTATTGGCCTCGTATACCTTCTCATTCCACACCTTCTCAAAGATCTCATCCGTCGAAAAGACCTTGCCCGGATTGCTCGCGAGGAGAAAGAGTATGTCAAATTCTATCGGTGTGAGACGTATCTCCTCCCCGTCGATTGTGACCTTGTGGTTGTCCCGGTTAATCTTTAGGCTGCGCACGGAGATCTCATTCTGACTCTGCTCCTCCACCGCGCCGCTTCTCGGATTGAGCTGCATATACCGGCGCAGCTGACTCTTTACGCGGGCCGTGAGCTCCAGCGGATTAAAGGGCTTCGTGACATAATCGTCCGCTCCGGTTCCGAGCCCCTTGATCTTATCGAGATCCGCGCTCTTTGCGCTCAGCATGATGATGGGAATATTTCTGCTCTCGCGTATCCTTTCGCACATCTCAAGTCCGTTCATTCCCGGCATCATAATATCCAGAAGCACAAGGTGGATTTCCTCCCGCTCCAGCAGCGCCAGTCCCTCCGCAGCGTTCTGCGCCTTCAGCACCCGGTAGCCGTCGCTCACCAGATAGATCTCCACCAGCTCCGCAATTTCCTTCTCATCGTCCACAACCAGTATCGTTGTCTGCTCCATTTCGCTCCTTTCTTCGCCTCCGCTAAAGACTCTCTCAGTCTGCCGGCTCCCCGCGAGGAACTCACACCTTGAAGCGGTAGCCCACGCCCCATATAGTCTCAATATACTGCGGCTTTGAGGAATCCAGCTCTATTTTCTCTCTGATCTTCTTGATATGCACCGTGACCGTCGCAATATCTCCTACGCTCTCCATACCCCATATCTCACGGAAGAGCTCATCCCGCGAATAGACGTGATTCGGGTTGGAGGCCAAAAAGGTCAGAAGGTCAAATTCCTTCGCAGTCAGTACCTTCTCCTCTCCATTTACCCAGACCTTTCTCGCAGTTCTGTCTATCTTCAGTCCCCGTATCTCCAGAAGCTCGTTCTTTCCGGAGCCTATGAGGCGCTCGTAGCGATCCAGATGCGCCTTGACGCGCGCCACCATCTCCCCCGGAGAAAAGGGCTTTGTCATATAGTCATCCGCGCCAAGTCCCAGCCCGCGTATCTTGTCGATATCCTCCCGCTTTGCGCTGATGATGATGATAGGAGTGTTTTTCTTCTCCCGCACCATGCGGCATATCTCAAAGCCATCCATTCCCGGAAGCATGAGATCCAGAAGGATGAGATCATAGCTCCCCTCCAGCGCCTCCTGAAGGCCTGATGCGCCATCCTCGCATATCGTCGTCTCAAAGCGGTTGATCTCAAGATAATCCCGCTCCAGCTCCGCAATGCTTCTGTCGTCCTCAATAATCAGAATTCTGCTCACGCTTAAAGTTCTCCTTCCACATATTTTCTCAGTGAAAAAATAACTGTCGTCCCGACGCCGAGCTCACTGCGGGCCCACACTCTCCCGCCGTGGTCCTCGATGATCTTCTTTACGATGGACAGGCCTATGCCGCTGCCGCCCTTTGGATTTCTCGCGCTGTCCGCGCGGTAGAAGCGGTTGAAAATATTCGGGAGCTCATCCTTTGAGATTCCCCGGCCGTTGTCCTGTATCTCCGCCAGAACAAAGTCTCCGTCATCCTTTAAACAGATCGAAATCTCCCCCTGCTCCTTATTGCTGTACTTCACAGAATTTCCCACGATATTATTGATGACCCGCTTCATCTGCTCCACGTCCGCGATCACCAGCACATCCTCAGGAACATTGCCCTCGTAAAAAAAACGTATCCCGGCCGCAGCCATCTCCGTTCCCACCTCGTCCGCGCAGTCGCGGAAGAAGGAATTCACCGCGATTTTCTCAAAATTGTAGGGGATGCGGTTCGCGTCAATCTTTGTGTAGAAGGTGAGCTCATCAATCAGACGATCCATATCGTTCGCCTTGTTGTAGATGGTGCGGATATAGCGGTCCATCTGCTCCGGACTCCGGGCGACGCCGTCGAGTATCCCCTCCACATAGCCCTTGATCGAGGTGATCGGGGTCTTCAGATCGTGGGTGATGTTGCTTAAGAGCTCCTTGCTGTCCCGGTCCGCCTGCAGCTTCTCCTCCTGATTCTCCTTCAGGCGGATGCGCATCTCCTCAAAATCCTCCATGAGCTGCCGCACCTCGCTGTTTACATCCTCCGCGTCCAGCGCGTCCTCCAGATTCCCTTCCCTGATCTCATGCATCGCCTGCTGAAGCTTCTCCAAGGGCTGGATAATACCGCTGTAAACCCAGAATGCCATGGAAAAAGCCACTATAACAAGCACAGCGATCCCCGAAGTGAGCACCTGTGTGGTCAAGTGGGAATCGCTGTTTTTCCAGATTCCCAGGATGAACAGTGCCATGGGAATGATGATGATCATCAGGACCGAACCGAACAATCTGATTCTGGTCTGCTTCACAGACAGTCCCTCCGATATAATAAATAATTAAATCATCTGATATAGCTCTTTAGTGCCTCTGCCTTATCGGTTCTCTCCCACGGAAGCTGAAGATCATCTCTTCCGAAGTGCCCGTAGGAGGCAGTCTGACGGTAGATCGGCCGCTTTAAATCCAGCATGCGGATGATGCCGGCCGGGCGCAGATCGAATTCCTTCCGGATAATCTCACAGAGCTTTTCATCCGAGAGCACGCCGGTTCCGAAGCTGTTTACAGAGACCGAGGTGGGCGTCGCGACGCCGATCGCGTAGGAGAGCTGAATCTCCACTGCGTCCGCAAGTCCTGCGGCGACAAGATTCTTTGCGACATAGCGCGCCGCATAGGAGGCGGAGCGATCCACCTTCGAAGGATCCTTCCCCGAAAAGGCGCCGCCGCCGTGACGCGCATAGCCGCCATAGGTATCAACGATGATCTTTCTTCCGGTGAGCCCGGAGTCTCCGTTCGGCCCCCCGATCACAAAGCGCCCGGTCGGATTGATATAAAAGCGGGTGTGCTCATCTATCATCTCCTGCGGAAGCACAGCGTCAAAGACATAGCGTCTGATATCCTCATGAATCTGCTCCTGCGTCACATCCGGATCATGCTGGGTGGACAGTACCACGGCATCGAGACGGGAAGGCTTCCCCTCCTCATCATATTCCACCGTGACCTGGCTCTTGCCGTCCGGGCGGAGGTAGGGCAGGGTTCTGTCCTTCCTGAGCTCTGAGAGCTTCAGGCAGAGTCTGTGTGCAAGAGAGATCGGATACGGCATGAGCTCCTCCGTCTCGCGGCAGGCATAGCCGAACATCAGCCCCTGATCTCCTGCTCCCTGATTCAGAAGCTCCTCCTCGCTCCCCTCTCTCGCCTCCAGCGCGTGATCCACGCCCTGTGCAATATCCGGCGACTGCTCATGAATTGCGGTCAGCACTGCGCAGGTGTCGCAGTCAAAGCCGTACTTTCCTCTGGTGTAGCCGATATCCCGTATTGTATCTCTCACGATCTGCTGGTAATCAATATGTGCAGTGGTCGAGATCTCCCCCATCAGAACGACCAGTCCGGTTGTGGTGCTGGTCTCGCAGGCGACCCGGCTCTCCGGATCAATTGTGAGCAGCGCATCCAGAACCGCGTCAGAAATCTGATCACAGACCTTGTCCGGATGTCCCTCCGTCACCGATTCGGAAGTAAATAATCTTCTCTCCATCTCTCCATCCTTTCAATCATCCCGCACTGTCCGGAGCAGCCGCGCTGTCTCAGACTGCACAGAGCATGAACTTCTGCGCCTCCCGCTCATCATTCACAAGAGCGATCTCCGCGCCAAGCCCCTTGAGCTTCTCCTCAAAGTGCTCATAGCCTCGCTGAATATACTGAATATCCGAAACTGTAGTGATACCCTCTGCAGAGAGTCCTGCCAGCACCAGAGCTGCTCCGGCTCTCAGGTCACACGCCCTGATCGGCGCCCCGCTGAGCTTCTCGACACCGGTGATAATCGCTGTATTTCCCTCTACCTTGATGGTCGCCCCCATGCGGGCGAGCTCGTCCACATATCGAAAGCGACTCTCAAATATACTCTCTATCACCACACTGGTGCCCCGGGAGAGAGCCAGCGCTGTGCCGGCCTGCGGCTGCATATCTGTGGGAAACCCCGGATAAGGCAGCGTCTTCACATTGGTCGGACGCAGGCGCGCTGTCCCGACAACCCGGATGGAGTCATCAAATTCCAGTATCTCACAGCCCATCTCGATGAGCTTTGCGCTGATCGCCTCCATATGCTTCGGGATGAGATTTTTGACCATAATATCGCCCCGCGTGATCGCCGCGGCAAACATAAAGGTCCCCGCCTCAATCTGATCCGGAATAATGGAATAGGTCGTGCCGTGGAAGCGCTCCACGCCGCGGATCCGAATCACATCTGTTCCGGCTCCCTTGATATCCGCTCCCATGCTGTTCAGGAAGTTCGCCACATCGACGATGTGCGGCTCCTTCGCCGCATTTTCAATGATGGTTCTGCCCCGGGAGAGCGCCGCCGCCATCATGATATTGATGGTCGCGCCGACAGAGACGATGTCCAGAAAGATATGGCTGCCGGCGAGCTCCTTTGCCCCTGCGACCACGCGTCCGTTCATCACCTGACAGTCCGCGCCGAGCGCCCGGAACCCCTTTAAGTGCTGGTCAATCGGCCTCGAACCGATATCGCAGCCGCCCGGCATGGGTACATCCGCCTTACGGTATTTCCCGAGCAGTGCACCGATGAGATAGTAGGAGGCGCGGATGCGCTTCATATTATCACTCTCAACACAGACCTCATCGACTGAGCTCGCGTCAATATTGACCGTATGCCTGTCGATGCGCTCGATCCTTGCTCCGATCTCCCGTATCGCATCCAGCATCACATTGATATCTCTGACATCCGGCAGATTTTCAATCCGGACGGGCTCGTCCGTCATCACCGCTGCTGCCAGTATTCCAAGGGCTGCATTTTTCGCTCCGCTGACGGTGACTTCCCCAACCAGTGGATTTCCGCCCCTCATTATATATTGCGCCATGTTACTCCTTTGGGGGAGCCGAAAATTTCGGCACACCAAATAATTCATGTAAACCAGACATGATGAACACAGTATAGCACAGGATATCACATCATGGGGATAAAAATCTAGCGGACGCAGGCAAAATCATTTCTGCCTCTTAAGAACAGCTCCTCCGCATCCTGAAGGCCAAGCTTCAGCCAGCTGCCGTCCGTCTGCTGCCAGAGCGATACGCTCGCCTGATCATAGGCATAGATCAGGAGCGCAGTCCCGTCCTCAGTCCAGCCCATCACCGGAACGCCTCTGCTGACAAAATAAAGCACTGCGCGAAGATTGGCGCCATAGAGCTCTGTCGCCGTTCCGGCGCTCCGCGCCTCAAGTACCGCCTGCGCTGCGCTCTCTGCGCCGCGGAGGGTGCGTATGCTGGCAGTCCCGGCCCGGCAGTAGCAGAGACTTCCGCCGTAGCGCACGTAGCCCATCGCCTCATAGGCAGCATTGACCGCGTCCCCCTGACGCACATAGCTTCCGAGATAGCTTCCATGGCCGTAGGCCGCATAGCATTTGCCGCGGGAGGGCTCCGTCGGAATTGTGAGCTCCGCACTGCTCTCATAGCGGATGGCTCCCGGCACGAGCACCTTCGGCTTTCCCGACGCAAAGCCATGCGAGAGCAGCAAGTGATAGCTGAGCCCTCTCTGCTCGGAGCTCTCCGTCTGAATCGCTGTGTCCGTCGCAGTCGGATGGTTGCACACGATGGTATCGCTCCCGGACATGCGAAAGCTGTGCTCCCCCGTCCTGATGAGCTTCGTCAGGTGTATCCGCGAATTCTCCGTCCGCGCATCTGTGAGCAGAACGCCCGCCTCCTCATAGTGCTTCTGGGAGTTGAGCGCGGCATCCACAATCTCCACTGCTGTATAGGGAAGCTCACGGTCTGTGCCGTTCAGCTTCCACGCATTTCCCCGCTCCGCAATGCCGACTGCAAGATCCTCTCCGATATAGCCGATGGGACGCAGATACTGATTTTCACCGGAATTCAGCTCCTTTCTGTCTCCCTTCTCAAGATCCATGAGCTGAATCAACTCTGCGCCAAAGGGATCCGTCCCCTCCTGCCATGCGATCTCCGTCTGGCTCGGACTGACGGCATACCCCCCTTCATGAAGTTTGTCACAGAGGACAATATACTCATTGCTCCGGACATCCAGCCCGTAAAAGCCATCCCCAAATTTAAAATAAAACATACCTCCGGCACTGAGATAGGACAGAACGGAGAGATCCGCCTCCACTTCCTCGCTGCCTGCCGCAGATGGGATAAAGGCACGCTCCGTCACCGCGTTCTCCCCGCGGTCATAGGAGAGGAGAGAGATGCCGACCTGCCCCTCCCGCTTTCCGCGATTCATATAACCGCCGACCAGAAAGTTCAGCTCCCCCTCATCTGTGAGAGAGAGAATCTTCACGCTGTGCTTTGTATAACCGCCGCGAAGCCCGGCATCCGTGCCGCTTCGGAAGGACCACACACGGATACAGCTGCTGCCGGCGCTGTCTGCCAGCCAGAGATCTCCGGCGCTCACAAAGGCGCAGAAGCTTCCATCCGGACTCTCCACAGACTGAAGCGCGGATGTCCCGCTGATGCCGAGCTGTATCCCCTTCTCGGAAAAGGCACTCTCTGCTCCGAGAAAGACCTCGTGCATACTGCGGCTGTAATCCATCATATAGATGCGCTCCGGCCCCTTTCGCATCACAAAGGTCTCACTGATCTCAAACTGAGAGAGCGCTCCGCCGCTGTCCTCTCCCGTCGCGGTGAAGTCGCGGCGGACAATTCCCACGCTGCCGCTGTACTCCAGGAGGCGCAGATCCGCCTCCCCCGTCGGGGTGAGGCTAAGCTTCCTGTAAGTCAGCTGATCATAGCCCGACTTCAGATTCACAGAGCTCAGATCCGTATCCTCTGCCCCCGCCCCGGGCTCCAGATAGGTCGTGTTCTCTCTCGCCGCGTTGTAATCAAAATTTCTTATTGAAAAGCCCTCGGCCAGTGCGAGCATGTCCGGTGCAAGCCCGGTCGAATCAAAGCCAACCCGCGCGTAATAGTGCAGCGCGCCTCTCTCCTCTGTATTGAGCACGACATCCAGCCGGTACTCCTCATCCTGCTTCAGAAGATTCTGAATTGGCAGTGTGAAGCGAAGACCCCGCTCTGTAGTCTCCCAATCCTTAAGCTCCGTCCGCTCAATCAGGTTGCTCCTGTCCGCTGAGCGGAGCTCATACTGAAGCCCCGTCACCGTGAGACTCCCTCCCTCCACGGAGAGCGGAAGTTTCCTGTCCTCCGGAAGCAGTATCAGCGTATCCGCAGCAATATCCGCAGCCGTATCCATCACATAACCGCGCATCACGTCGAGCCGGCGGCCGGCACTCTCCGCCCAGATCAGAGGAAAGCTTGGCTCCTCCAGCGTGGCATAGCGAAGCGCAGACTCCGCCCCTCCCTGCTTCACAGAGCTTCGAAACCACAGGCAAAAGGCTGCCGCAAAGAGAAGCAGCAGAATGAATATTTTCAGCTTCAATTTTTTTATCATGTACCAAAATCCTCGACATATATATATAACTGGTTTTTTTATTAACTCTTGTTGTTTTTTTCCCAAACTCTCGCTATACTGCTAGTAACAATATAAATGATGCTCTGGAGGTAAATACGATTATGGCAGCCGAAACAGTAGATCGCCGTGTCCGCAAGACAAGAGCTACCCTGCGCCTATGTCTCGGGAAGCTCCTGAAGGAAAAGAAAATACAGGAAATCAGCGTAAAGGAAATATCCGAGCTCGCCGACATCAACCGCGGCACCTTTTATCTGCACTACCGCGACGTCTACGATCTTCTCTCCCACATTGAAAACGACCTGTTTCAGCAGTATACGGAGATTCTGGATCGTCACAAGCCGGCAGAAATCAAGGAGAGCCCCAAGATGCTCCTCACGGATCTGCTCTTCTTCATCCGGGAGAATGCGGATCTCGTGCAGATACTGATGGGGCCGAACGGCGACATTCAGTTTTTAAATCAGCTTCGCGATGTGTTTCGCATTAAGATCATGGAGCCCTGGGCCAGAACCATGCATAGCGTGACGGAGGCCAATTACCAGTACTTTTACGCCTATATCACAGAGGGAACCATAGGCATGATTAAGCGCTGGGTTGAGAACAGCACCGATCTCGCTCCGGAGGAACTCGCGGCGCTCTCCGAGCGCTTCATCATAAATGGCGCGGCAGGTATGAACGACAACCCCCTCTGACAGAAAAGAGCATCGGTCAAACCGATGCTCTTTTTATGCATGCAAAGTTCTAAATCCGCAATTTTTCAGTTTGCATCAGGCTTCTCAACCTGAACAATCGCAGCCTTCTGCATCGGAATGCGGCAGTTTTTGTTGTTGCCGAACTCTACAATCACGGTGTCCTCCGTCATATCAATCACAACGCCATAGAAACCGGCTGTCGTGAGAACGGAATCTCCGACTGCGACACTGGAAAGAAGCTGCTCCTGCTGCTTCTTCTGCTTCTGCTGGGGTCTGTACGCCATAAAATAGATCAGCGCTCCGAAAAATACGATGTAGACCACCCAAAACAGTATGTTATTCATGCCACCGACCAGCAAAATTTCCTTCATGCCTTCGCCTCCATACCTTCCATTTTTTTCTTCTTGTACTCCGCAAACCGGCCCTGCTCGATCGACTCACGAATTTCGTACATCATTGTATTATAAAAATACAGATTGTGCAAGACACAAAGCCGCATTCCGAGCATCTCCCCCGCCTTCAGAAGATGGCGGATATAGGCCCTCGAATAAGAGCGGCAGGCCGGACAGCCGCAGCCCTCCTCTATGGGGCGGGAATCCAGCTCGTACTTCCGGTTAAAGAGGTTCAGCTTGCCCTGATTTGTGTACACGTGACCGTGACGGCCGTTCCTGCTGGGATAGACACAGTCAAAGAAATCCACGCCGCGCTCCACGCCCTCCAGTATATTGACCGGCGTTCCGACTCCCATCAGATAGGTCGGCTTCTCCTTCGGAAGGTGCGGCACGACGGCATCCAGTATGCGGTACATCTCCTCCGCGCTCTCTCCGACCGCAAGTCCGCCGACCGCATAGCCGTCGCAGTCCATCGCAGAGATCTCGTCCGCATGGGCGATGCGCACATCCTCCAGAATACCGCCCTGATTGATGCCAAAGAGCAGCTGCTCCCGGTTCACCGTGTCCTCCCGCCCATTGAGCTCCGCAATTTTTTCCTTGCAGCGCCTGAGCCAACGCGTGGTCCTCGCGACGCTCTTTTCAATATAGCTCCGCTCCGCAAGGCTCGGCGGGCACTCGTCAAAAGCCATGGCGATCGTAGAGCCGAGATTTGACTGTATCGTGATGCTCTCCTCCGGCCCCATGAAGATCTTCCGCCCGTCAATATGAGAGTGAAAGGTCACTCCCTCCTCCCGTATCTTTCTGAGTCCGGCGAGGGAAAAGACCTGAAAGCCGCCGGAATCTGTGAGTATGGGTCTGTCCCAGTGCATGAAGCGATGCAGTCCTCCAAAGGCGCGGATCAGCTCGTCGCCGGAGCGCTCCCTGTCACCGGGACGCACATGCAGATGATATGTGTTGGAGAGCTCCACCTGCGTGCCGATTTCTTTTAGATCGTCCGTCGACACGGCACCCTTGATCGCCGCAACGGTTCCCACATTCATAAAGACCGGCGTCTCAATGCTGCCATGCACCGTCTCCATATGCGCGCGCTTTGCGCGCCCCTCTGTCGCAAGTATTTTATATTTCATCGCTGCTCCCCCTCGCAGAAAGAGGGCAGGAAGACCCCGCCCTCAGCCTGTCTTTGTACAAGATTCCCCCCGGAACTCCTGACCCGACAACTTATTTTTCTTTTTTCTGACCGCCCTTGGCGCGCTTCTCTGCCTTTGCAGCCGCTGCTCTCTGACTCTCGGCGGCCTTTGCCTCCGCCTTTCTGCTCTCGCGGCGCTTCTCCATGAGATCCCAGAGCGGCGTCGCCACTGCAATGGAGGAGTAGGTTCCGCAGAGTGTTCCGATCATCAGCGGAAGCGTGAACTCGCGGATAGAGGACACACCCATGATATAGAGTATGAATATCGCCACAAAGGTCGTGATCGAGGTGAGCAGGGATCTGGAGAAGGTCTCCGTGATGCTCTTGTTTGCGATCTCCTGCCTGTCCGCTCCGTGCATGAGCCGCTGATTCTCACGGATGCGGTCGAAGATGACAATGGTATCGTTGATGGAGTAGCCGACCAGCGTCAGCATGCAGGCGACAAAGGTAGAACCGACGCTCCAGCGGAACACGACGTAGGCCGCAAAGAGCACCAGCACATCGTGGCAGAGGCAGAGGATGGCCGCCGATGCAAAGCGGATATCCGCAAAGC
This sequence comes from Fusobacterium naviforme, assembly GCA_003014445.1. Taxonomy (GTDB): domain Bacteria; phylum Bacillota; class Clostridia; order Lachnospirales; family Lachnospiraceae; genus Moryella; species Moryella indoligenes. Next base: position 43,354 of record PYGH01000005.1, read on the forward strand.
GGAAGCGAATATAGATCAGCATGAGGAGCAGCGCCACAATCACTGCCATCACCGCATCCCTCCGCATCTCTCCGCTGATGGTTCCGGAGATGCTCTCCGCGGTGATCTTCTCCTTCTCAATTCCAAACTGATCTGCCAGAGCCTGATCCAGTGCCTGACGCTCATCGACGCTCAGGCTTCTGGTCTTGATGATGACCTCATTCGTTCCCTGCACCTTGGAGGCCTGAATATCGCTGTCTCCCGTCACAGAGGCCACCACAGGCTTCACCTGCTCGTCGATCTGCTCTAGACTCAGATCCTCATTGAAGGAGACATTCGTGGAGGTTCCGCCCTTAAAATCAAGCCCCAGATTCAGCGGAGCTCCGCTCGTCGCGGTATGTACCGCCATGCCGATGAAGCCGGAGGCTATCAGAGCGATGGCTATGCCGAAGAAAACCTTGCTTCTTCCGACAAAATTAAATACCTTTCTCTCCTTCACCTCACCGAAGAGCTTCTTTTGATCCAGACCCAGATCGCAGAAGGCGTAGAGCCAGGCTCTCGTGATGAGCAGCGCCGTGAACATGGACACCACAACGCCCAGACCGAGGGTCGTGGCAAAGCCGCGTATGGTTCCGGTTCCCATGATAAAGAGCACCGCCGACGCAATGAGTGTCGTGATATTTCCATCCACAATGGCAGAGAGCGCCTTGCGGAAGCCGGTCTTCACCGCGCTTCGCACCGTCTTTCCAAGGCCGATCTCCTCGCGGATTCGCGTAAAGATAATCACGTTTGCATCCACCGCCATACCGACAGAGAGGATGATACCTGCGATGCCCGGAAGGGTCATCGTGATATCGAAGGCAGAGAGCAGGCAGATCGTGAGGCAGATATAGAGAGCCAGCGCGAGTGCCGCCGCAATTCCCGGAAGCCAGAAGATAGCTGCCATAAGCGCCGCGATCACCGCAAAGCTCACTGCACCCGCTCTCAGAGAAGTGCTGATGGCCTTCTGACCGAGCTGCGCGCCAACGACATTGCTCCGCATCTCCTCGAGCTCCAGCTTCAGCGCGCCGATGCGAATCGTGGAGGCGAGACGCTCCGCCTCCTCATAGCTGCTCATGCCGTCGATGGTGCACTGTCCGCCTGTGATCGCCTCCCGTACCACCGGGTTCGAGTACATGACGCCGTCGTAGATGATTGCAATCTGCTGTCCCACAAGACGCGTGGTCGCATCTGCAAAGGCCTTTGTGCCCTCATCCGTGAAGCTGAGCTCTACCACGTACTGTGCCGCGCCGGTCGTATTGTCCGTCCCCTGGCCTGCCTGCGCACTCTTCACCTGATTTCCGTTCAGGATCACCTTCCCGTCCGGATCCACAAAGGTGAGGGAGCCGGGCTGACCGAGCTCCTCCAGTATCGTATTGGCATCAGAGACGCCCGGAATATCAATGTTGATCCGGTTCTTTCCCTCCTGATAGACCTGCGCCTCATTGGAGTAGCCGCTGACACGCTGCTGAAGCTTGTAGATCGTGTCCCGCATATCCTGATCGCTCGGGTTTTCCTCCTTGGCCTGGTAGGTGATGCTGACGCCGCCGGCGAGATCCAGTCCGAGCTTTATCTTCCCCTGGCTCAGGCTGATGTAAGCCAGGTAGATGAAGCCTGCGAGAATCGCTAGCAGCACGAGCAGACTTAAAGCGCCCTTCTGTTTACTGTTCTTCATGACACATCCTCCCCCTCTGGGTTCAAAATATTATATAAATCCCTTCCGGGATTCACTGTCATCTCTCTGCCGCGTCCATCATCTCCGCAGCCTTAATCATAATAGCACACTCGATGCGCTTTTTCTGCATCCTGCAGCCGATGTCATAGGCATCCGTGAGACTCTGATGAAACTTCCACGAATTGGCTGCGCAGCCGCCGCTGCAGTAGAAGCGCGCAAAGCAGTCCCTGCACTTTGGCTTCGCATAGACATTGCAGAGCTTGAACTCATCGCAGATATCCGTGCGGACAATTCCCTGATCCACTGAGCCGAGCAGATAGCGCTCATCTCCGACAAACTGATGACATGGGTAGAAATCTCCCCAGGGTGTCACCGCGAGATACTCCGTCCCCGAGCCGCAGCCGGAGAGCCGCTTCGCGACGCAGGGGCCCTGCTTTAAATCAATCTGGAAGTGGAAGAAGATGAATCCGCGCCCCTCACGCCTCCGCTTCACGTACTCCTTCGCAAGGATATCGTACTGCTCCAGTATCTTCGGGAGATCCTCCTCCCGGATCGCATAGGGCTCCTCGGGAAGTCCCACCACCGGCTCCATGCTCATCTTCTCAAAGCCAAGATCTGCGAAATGCAGCACATCCTTTGAAAACTCCAGATTCTCCCGCGTAAAGGTTCCGCGGATATAGTAGTCCTTGTCCCCGCGGGACTTTGCAAACTTCTGGAACTTCGGAACTATGATATCGTAGCTTCCCTTTCCGTTCCTGGTGGGGCGCATGCGGTCATTGACCTCCCTGCGTCCGTCCAGACTCAAAACGACATTGGCCATCTCCCGGTTGCAGAAGTCCATGATCTCATCGTTCAGGAGCAGACCATTGGTCGTGAGGGTAAAGCGGAAGCGCTTATTATGCGCCTCCTCCTCAGAGCGCCCGTAGGCTACCAGCTGCTTCACAACCTCCCAGTTCATGGTCGGCTCACCGCCGAAGAAATCCACCTCAAGATTCCGCCTTGAGCCCGAGTTCGCAATGAGAAAATCCAGCGCCTTCTTTCCTACCTCGTAGCTCATGAGCGCGCGTCTTCCGTGATACTCCCCCTCCTCGGCAAAGCAATAGCGGCAGGCAAGATTGCAGTCATGTGCAATATGAAGACAGAGCGCCTTGACGACGGTCTTCCGCGCCTTGAAATTCTCGATAAAGAGGCGGTAATTGTCCTTTGTAAAGAGCTCCTCCGCATCGATGAGCTCCTGCATGGTGACGATGATCTCCTCAATATCCTCCTGCGGATATTTCCCGGCGAGCCCCGTGCGGACCACGGCCTTTGCCGCCTCCGACAGCGGCTCCGGCTTCTCAAGCTCACCCACAATCGGCTCTGCCAGCTCCACCGCATCATAAAACAGCGGGTCCGCGACATGAACAGAGCCGGAATTTACATCCATAACGATGGCAATGCCATTATTCACAAACTGATGAATCAAATGCTTACCTCATTTCATTTTCGATTGCTGCGCCCCGAAATAGCAGGCAAAGCGAAGCACCCCTACAATCTTTTCAGACCGTAGGGGTACCCCGATGCTCCCTCACTTTTGAACACAAAAGGACGGGCCTCATCGCGAACCTTATCTGTTCTCGTTCTCGCAGCTCTGGTTTCCGACGGTGCAGGAAGTCTTGCACGCGGACTGGCAGGAAGTCTGGCACTCGCCGCAGCCGCCCTTCTTCATGCTTTCCTTCAGGGGCTTTTCATTTAAGGTCATAACGTGCTTCATATCGTACTCCTCCTCTCGGTCAATGCTCTCGGAATTATAACACATCGCTTATAGGTTGACAACGGATTTCTCCGCGGGGCACCAGAGCCGGAGCTGCGCGACGCGGTTCTTCTCCATGCGCTCCACCCTGAGCCGCACGCCGGAGCTGCTCACGGACTCTCCCTTCTTCGGCAGATGGTCAAGCAGTCCCATCACCAGTCCGCCGACGGACTCGAAGTCCTCTGAGGAGAGCGCAAGGTGCAGCACATCATTCAGCTCGCTGATTCTCAGATTCCCATCCACAAGATATTCGCCCGGCGCGACGCGGCGTATGCTCTTCTCCTCGTCTGTGTCGTACTCGTCCCGAATCTCTCCGACGATCTCCTCCAGTATGTCCTCCATGGTCACCATGCCTGCGGTGACGCCGTACTCATCCAGGACAATCGCGATATTTGTGAAATTCTTCCGCATCTCCACCATGAGCTCCGCGGTCTTCTTATGCTCATAGGTAAAAAGCGGCGCCCGCATGAGCTCCGGGATGCTGAAGAGCTGCTCTGCGTCGCGAAACAGAAGATCCTTCACATTCAGTATTCCCACGATCACATCCGGGGAATCTCTGCACACAGGAATGCGCGTATATTTCTCACGCCGGACGAGCTCCATCAGAGTCTCATAATCATCATGCTCCTCGACACAGATCATATCAATGCGCGGAATCATGATGTCCCGCGCGAGGATCTCCCCGAAGTCAAAGACATTGTCCAGAAGCACCCTCTCATCCTGCTCGATCACGCCCTCCTCGTGCCCCACGCGGACAATGGTTCTGAGCTCCTCCGCTGTCACTGTCTCCCGCCGTCCGGAGGAATGGAAGCCGAGCACCCGCAGCACCGCCGCAGTCAGCACATCGACCACATAAACCACCGGAGTGAGAAGAAACATCAGAGCGCGGATCGTGCCGGCCACCCGCAGCGAGATGCGCTCTGCCTCCCGAGTCGCCATGGTCTTCGGCGCAAGCTCACCAAATACCAGCACTGCAAGGGTCAGGAGCCCCGTCGCGGCGCCGACTGCCCGGTTCCCGAAGAGATGTATGGTGAGGGTCGTCGCGAGGGAGGAGGCGTAGAGATTCACCACATTGTTGCCGACCAGAATGACGGAGAGCATCTTCTCCGGCTGCTCAAAGACACGGAGCAGCAGCAGGGCCTTCTTACTTCCCCGCTCCGCGAGCGTCCGGATGCGGATACGGTTCACCGTCGTGAGCGCTGTCTCCGAGGAGGAAAAAAAGGCGGACAGCATCAGAAGTCCCGCCAGCACCAGTAAATTCAGTATATCAGTGCGTTCCAAGCCTTTTCCCTCCGCGTGCTCTGCCTGCGCCTGTGAGCAGTGCGCCAAGCGCGATAAAAACATCTCCCAGATTAAAAACGATCCTGTTGACCAGCGGCAGCTCCACATAGAGATAGTCCACCACGTGACCGCGGAAGAAGCGGTCAAAGAGATTGCTCAGGGCTCCGCCGAGTGCCGCCGAGAGACCGAGCTTCTCCAGGCTGTGCCCCCGCCGCGGCAGCAATAGAGAGATGCGAAACAGCATGATACTTGAAACCGCGAGCGGCAGACAGCGTATGAGCTCCGGGAATTCTCTCAGAGCTCCCATGGGAAAACCGCTGTTGTGCAGCTTCCTGAACTGAACTCTGCCCTTCGTTCCTGCAATGTCACGCGGAAACTCTTCCGCCCCCATGCGCTCTATCCCTGATTTGACAATGAGATCTGATCCCGCAATGAGCGGGATCAACCCAAGGTACAGCATATGCCACTCTCTTTCCCGCGCCGTTCTGTCCCTCTGCCGGCGCGCTGTTTTTCCTGATCAAAAGCTGCATTTTCAGCTCTCCCTCCTCAAGAGGAATCCTTTCCCTTGCATGCTTTTTTTCATCATAGCACATCCCGCTTTCTTTTCATATGCGCTTTGAGACGCAGAATCCCCCGCCACGGCCTCGGAAGGCCACAGCGGGGGAACATTCACTCAGCTGTCAGAATATTTCTGAATGCAGCTGCACTTTATACAGCGGAAGCCGCTTACCACTGGAACTGGAAGCCGCCGTTCCGGAAGAAATCGTCGATGCTTCCCCAAGGTATGCGCCCGGAGCCTCTGTCGGAGGAACCCTCCTCCTCACTGCTGTCCGGCTGCTCAGCTGCACCGGAGGACCTTCCCTCGACACTTCCCTGCGCCGCCAGCGTGATCTGAATCTCCTTTTCCTCGTAGCTCTTGCCGCTCGGACGCTGCACCGTCAGCGTGACGGTCTCTCCCTTGCTGTAGCGGGTCAGCCGTTCCTTCAGCTCCTCAATGGTCGTGACGGTCTGCCCCTCAAATTTTGTGATGATATCGCTCTCCTGCAGGTCGGAATGCGCCGCCGCACCGCCGTCCAGCAGCTTGTAGACAAAGATACCGACCGGCATATTGAATTTCTGGGCGGCCTCCTCATCCACATTCTGACCCTGAAAGCCGATGTAGCCTCTGTCCGCCTCTGCGACCTGCGCCCTCGTCTTCTGCGTTGACAGCGTCTCAATGAGCTGTGTCACACTGGAGATCGGGATTGCGTAGCCCATGCCCTCAACTGTCGTATCGACGCTCTTCGACTCATTGATGCCGATGACCTGTCCCTGCATATTCAGCAGCGCTCCACCGGAGTTGCCCGGATTGATCGCCGCATCCGTCTGAAGAAGATTCTGAACCTTTGCCTTCTCACCCGTGGCGGCATCCTGTGCTGTGATGGTTCTGTTCATCGCACTCACATAGCCGACCGTGACGGACTGTCCATAGCCGAGCGCATTCCCGATCGCGATAACCCCCTGCCCGACCTTCAGCTTCTCAGAATCGCCGACCTCTGCGACCTTGATCTCCGCCCTGGTCTCATCGGAGACATCAGACTTCTTCACCGCTATGACGGCAACATCCGCCGCGGAATCCGTGCCCTTCAGCTCTGCGTCCACGCTCTGACCGTCGATGAACTGTACCGACATGCTGGTCGTATTCGCGACGACGTGATTGTTTGTGACGATGAGATACTCCTCATCATTTTCGCCGATCAGAATACCCGAGCCGGCGCCGGAGGTCTCGTAGGTCTGTGCGCGCCCGAACCAGTCACTGACCTGCTGCTCCCCCTTCACATTGATGGCGACAACAGAAGGCATGGCCTTCTCGACTATCGCCGAGACATCCAGATTGGAGCTCCCGGCAAGCGTCTCGGAGGCTGCGTCCCTCTGGCTCTCCGCACTCTCCCGTGCCGGAGCCTGTGTCTGCTTCTCCTCTGCGCTTTCACTCCTCCCCGCCACGGCACTGCTCTCCGCCGCAGCGCTGCCCGCCGCGCTTCTGCCCGCCACATGGCCCACGCCTGACATGGTCACACCCGCAACGCAGCCGAAGACCAGCGCGCAGGCCGCGGAGGTTCCGAGCTTCCGCAGCAGGCTGCCGCTCTTTTTTGCTTCCTTCGGCCCCTCGTCCGGCGCCCCATAGCTGCCCCCGGAGCTTCCCGCCGCCGTGTTATCATAGGGCATATTGCTGTAATTCTGATACTGATTGTTCTCACCGTACATCGCAGATTCCTCCGTTTCTCTCTATCGGATTTTTGGAGCCCCCCGCGCCTGTCTCCTGACAGTACCGCTGCCCGGCTCCGAAGCTTCTTCCCGCTTACAGAAGATAGTATAAAGAAGCTTTGTGAAGGAACTGTGTTCGAAATCAGGAAGAACTGTGAAATCACAGCGCCCCGTGATTCACAGTTCTCCGCTTGATCCTGTTCTGTTTTGCCCCGCACAGTCCGCTCAGATCTGCGGAAGAGCCTCCGCCATCGGCGCCGCAGCCGGCGTCGAAGCTGTGGGAGCGGGCGCAGCCGCACTTGTCGCCGCTGCTGTGTGTCCCGGACCCGAGTTGACATATTCACTCGCATCCGCATCCTGAGAGCGGGGTGAGGGAGCTGCGGGGGCAGTGGAGGCCGCGCTCGTGCCGCGTGTTCCCTCCGCTCCCGGGTAAGCTGCTGAGCCTGTACCTGCACCCGGTCGCGCCGGAGACAGCCCTCCCGGATATTCCTCCGTGCTCGCTGCCGCGCTCTCTGTGGGCTGCGGAGACAGCCGCCCCGCGCTGCCGCTCTCTATGATGCTTCCATCCGGCGCGGTCTCACGGCGGGTGCCCGGCGCGCCGGGCAGGAGATTTCCGCGACTGTCCGTCGGCGGCTCATCATCCGCATCCGACTCCTCATAGTCATAGAGCGGATTTCCGTGGCTGTCCGTCTCGGGGACAAAGCGGCCGTCCGCATCTGTCGGGTGAAGCGGCCTTCCAAAATCATCGGTCTCCGGAACGGTATCCCCGTTCTCGTCGGTCTCCTGACTGCTCCTTTTGCCGCTGTCCGCCCTGCTGCTCTCCTCCTCTTCCTCGTCCTCTTCCTGCTCACGCTGCTGCTTCTCGTAGCTCTCGTAGCGATACTTTTCCCGATCCGAGGCAATGCGGTTATCAATCTCCCTCACTCTGCCGGAGACCGCATACTCCTGATCGGCAAAGAGAAAGGTGTGAAGCTGCTTTACATTGGACTCCAGCGTGTGTGGAAGCACACATGCGCCCTTCTTCCCCATATTGACCTCTCTGCGGTCCATGGGGAAGCCCAGCGTGCCCGCAATGCTGTACTTCGTCACATTCACCGCGAGATTCATGCCGTCGTCCCACTTGAGACTCGTCGCAACCATGGACAGCATATTTCCGGCGAGATCCGAGAGCGTCTGTGCATCCGCGTGCTTCGCCTTCTCCACACAGAGCTGAATAATCTTCCTCTGTCGCTCCGTTCTCGTGTAGTCATTGTCCATGTAGCGCAGGCGCGCGTACGCGACAGCCTGAATTCCATCCAGATGGTTCATGCCCGGGCTCTTCAGCTGCACGGAGCCGATGCCTGTGCCCTTGACCGTCTCCGTGATGTAGGAATTGATATACTTGAACTCCGCGTTGCTGATGTCCACATCCACCCCGCCGAGAATATTGACGCCCGTCGCGACGGCCTTCCAGTTGAAGGTGATGTAGTCCGTGATATTCAGATCCAGATTCTGGTTCAGCGCCTTGACCGCGAGCTCCGGTCCTCCGATCGCGTAGGCGGCATTGATCTTGCTGTAGGAGCCGTTTGCGAGTGAGAGGTAGGAGTCGCGGAACACACTTGCGATCCGTATCTCTCCGTTCTCGCGGTTGATGCTGACAATCATGATGACATCGGAATTATTGCCGCGGCCAACTGAGGAATCTCGTGAATCCACACCGAAGGCCGCGATGTTCCAGTAGCCCTTCATCTTCTTGATGTCCTCGCTGGAGAGCTCCGTATTCTCGACATTTTCCGCCGCGAATTCCAGACGCTGTATCTTGCTGTACTGCTTTAATACATAGCGATAGGCGAAGATGCCCGCGAGCACAAACAGCTCCAGCACCGCGAGAAGGATGATTCTCCGCACGCGAAGCTCCGCCGCAGAGCGCCTTCTCTGCGGCTTGTCCTGCCAGGCGCGCTCGCGCCCTGCGCCTCCTGACTCCCGCGCGGTGCCTCTCCTGCGGCTCCTGCCGCGCAGCAGCTCACCCCTCACTTCATTATCCCGATCCTGCATGAACACTACTCCTCTGAGGCCCGCATGGGACAGCTGTCTCCCTGCCGCCTCTCTCAGTACGCATTTTTATTCACAAATCCGCGAAATATGGTCAGAAACATAATCTTTAAGTCAAAGCCCAGCGTCCAGTTCTCAATATAGTAGAGATCGTACTCAATCCGCCGCTCAATCGAGGTGTCTCCGCGCAGACCGTTCACCTGTGCCCAGCCAGTGAGACCCGGGCGCACCTGATGCTTGATCATATAGTGCGGAATCTCCTCCCTGAACTTCTCCACGAAAAACGGCCGCTCGGGCCTGGGCCCGACGAGACTCATATCCCCCTTCAGGATATTGAAGAACTGCGGCATCTCGTCGATGCTGGTCTTCCGTATGAAGCGACCCACCGCTGTGACCCGCGGATCATGCTTCGTGGTCCACTCCTTCCGCTCCTCATCATCGACCTGAAGACGCATGGAGCGGAACTTGTACATGCGGAAGGGCCTCTGATGCAGCCCGACTCTCTCCTGCCTGAAAATCACCGGCCCCTCGCTCGTGAGACGCACCAGCAGCGCCGTCACCAGCATGACGGGCGAGAAGAGGATGATGCCGACCAGGGCTCCGACAATATCCACCGCCCGCTTCACCGCCGCATTGTAGAGCTCCGTCAGCGGAACGTGGCGTATATTGATCACCGGCATCCCGGCGACATCCTCGATATAGGGAATGGTCGGTATGACGCCGTAATAATCCGGTATAAACTTCGTGTGCACACCGGACTTCTCGCAGAGCTGCACAATCTCCTTGAGGCGCTCATACTGCTTCAGCGCGAGCGTAATCGCGATCTCGTCCAGCACATTGAGATCCAGTATCTCCTGAAGATTATCCACCGTTCCTATGACACGCACGCCGTGGTACTCCGTGCCCCGCTCCTCGCTGTCGTCAAGAATCCCCCGGATCCTGTAGCCCCACTCCGGATTGGTCAGAATGCGGTCAATATAGCCCTTAGCCGCCGTGCTGTAGCCAATGAGCAGGATCTGCTTCTGATTAAAGCCCTTTCTCCTGAGCCGCCGCAGCGCCGTGCGTATGAGATTGCGCCCGGCCGTCGTAAACACAATGCTGAGGAGATAGAAGACCAGAACCAGACGTCTGGAGAAGTGATAGAGATACTGGTTTTTTGAGCCGAGATACAAAACCAGTGTGAAGCACAGCAGCCCTATCGTGTTGACCTTCAGTATATTGGCAAATTCTGCCCGCCGCCCGCTGGTGCGCTTCGGCGCGTAGAGCCCGAAGACAGCATTTAAAAGAAGGTAGAGCGGAACAATCAGAATCAGCGCACGCAAATACACCGCGAAGGGCAGTATGCCCATTCCCGGATGTGCGGCAAATAAAACGCACCAGGCGCAGAGATACGCGGCTGCGACCAGAATGGCGTCCAGTACCACATGAAGTCTGTTCAGCTGCTTTTGAAAGTCTTTAATCATGAGCAAAAGTATAATCCATTTTCCCTGCTTTTACTATGGAAAATGAATCCCTTCCGGCAAAGATCATAGAAATTTAAGATTCTGTTCCTTCTGTTGCGCCCGCTCTCCGGCCGCGCCGGATGAGATGCCGGAGATATAAAAACGTCCCGATGAGCATCTCCCACTGAACTGATAACACCGCTGCGGGCGAAATCCGAGAAAAATCAACCCGGCTCACCCGCCCGAGTCCGCGAAAGCCCTCGGCGGTCCCGGAGAGCCATGCGGAAAGCAGACCCTTCTTCGCAAAGAAAACAGCCTTCACCAGCATCCCCGCGAGTATCCACGGGAAATTCAGGATCAGCTGCCAGTCCGGCATATTCTTGTACAGCAGCCAGATATGGTTCCTCGAGGCGAGCCGGACCTTGAAGGCGTTGTACTTAGAGCCGCTGGTTGCGCTGCCGTAGTGGAGCACCCGCGCCGCCGGACAGTAGCGGTTGTGATAGCCGCAGAGCTTCGCTCTCCAGCCGAGGTCTGTGTCCTCAAGGTAGGCGAAGTGCGCCTCGTCAAAGAGACCCAGCTGCTTAAGGAGCTCCGTGCGGTAGATCGCCGCTCCCCCGCAGGCGGAGAAGACCTCACAGCTCTCTCTGTAGCGCGCTGCCGGCTCCCCCGTGCCTCTCTGCCAGACCCAGCCCGGAAGAGAGAGCGCATCTCCGGCATCATCCACCGCACTGTGATCCTGCGTCCGCAGCATGAGCGCGCTGACAGAAAAGATACGCGGATGGCGCTCTATCTCACGGAGCAGCATCTCCACAAAGCTTGGAAACACCTCCGTGTCGTTATTCAGAAGTATGACATAGGGCGTCCGCACCTTCCGTATTCCCGCGTTGACGCCGCCCGCAAAGCCGAGATTCTCTGTCTCCTGAAGAAAGGGAACGCCCTCTGCCCTGAGCCAGTCGGCACTCCCGTCCTGAGAGGCATTTTCCACGACGAGAAGCTCAAAGTCCTGCACAGTCTGGTGTCGCAGCGCGGCGATGCACTGCGGGAGATACCTCATGCCATTGTAATTTGGTATGACTACGGTCACGCGCTTCATAGGTATTTTTCTATCCCTTCGATGTGATAGGGCTCTCCGATTTGTTCCTTGTCGAGATCCCGCAGTGAGAAGTTCGATTTTCTGAGCGTCAGATTCGGATTGTAGTAGGGATCCCCGCTCCTTAAAATATCCGGCCAGCGCTTCATGAAGCAGGCGATCTCCCGGTTGAAGCGCTCCACCTTCTCCGGCGTGTCCTCCAGCCCCCGCGACTTCGACTCATAGTGATGCAGCAGCGCATAGGGATTGTAGACCACCAGCTTTCCGGCCGCCCTGAGCTTTAAGCACAGGTCAATATCATTGAACGCGACGGCGAGCTCCTCTGTGAAGCCGCCGACCGAGAGAAAGAGCTGTTTCTTTGTGAGCAGGCAGGCCGCCGTCACCGCAGAGTAGTCCTGCGCAGTCACTGCGCGGTGAAAATAGCTGTTCTGCAGCTCGTGAAGACCGATAAAGGTATGTCCCGCGATGCCGCCGAAGCCGATCACCACACCCGCGTGCTGCACTGTGTCGTCCTCATAGAGCAGCCGGCAGCCGACCGCGCCGACATCGGGACGCTGCGCGTAGCCCAGAAGCTCCCGCATGGTATCCGGATTGATGAGCTCCACATCGTTATTCATAAAGAGGAGATACTCTCCCCGCGCCGACTGCACGCCGAAGTTATTGATGGCAGAGAAATTGAATGGGCCCTCCCAGCGCACCACTCTCACTGCGGGGAGCTCCCGCTGTATCCGCTCGTAGTAGTCCCAGGTCTTCTGCTCCGTGGAGTTATTTTCCACCACGATGAACTCCAGATTTTTATAGCTTCCCCGCTCCAGCAGGGAGCGAATTGCCGTGTCAAGATCCTCCGTGTGGTCCTTATTGGGGATGATGACAGACACCAGCGGCTCCTCGGAAAGCGCAAAAATCGTGTGGTAGATGCCATAATCCACACCCTTCCGGATCTCCGATATCTTAATCTCCGGCCACACCCTCTTGTAGTGCGCACGTATGGCGCGCGCACCCGCCTCGAAGGCATAGAGCTTGCTCTCCGGATTGGAGGCAGTCGAGTTCATGTGACAGCGCCAGTGATAGAGCACCTCCGGAATGTGGACAATGCGCTCCGCCTGCTCTGTCACGCGGAGTATAAAATCATAGTCCTGCGCGCCGTCGTAGGCAGAATCGAAAATCCCGATTTTCTCCTGAAGGCTCTTCTTCACCACAAAGAGGTGGCAGATGTAGTTGACGCTCGTCAGCATATCCTGATTGAAGTCCGGCTTGAAGTTCGGGTCAAAGAGCGAGCCGCCGTCCATATCGAGCTTGTCCTCGTCGGAATAGAGGCAGTCGCAGCCCGGGTTCGCCTCAATTGCCCTTTTGCAGGCATAGAGCGCGTGCTCCGGCAGAACATCGTCGTGGTCACAGAGGACAATGAAATCTCCCTTCGCCATCTGAAGTGCGGCATTGGTATTGCCGGAGATGCCCCGGTTCTCCCCGAGCAGCTCATAGCGCACCCGCGCATCCCGCGACGCATAGTGCTGAAGCAGCGCCCCCTTGTCTCTTCCTCTCGGGCTGCCGTCCGCAATGCAGACCTCAAGCTTCGGGTAGCTCTGCCTGAGTATCGAGTCCAGCAGCTCCCTAAGATACTGATCCGGCGTCGCATAGACCGGAATGACAATGGAAAAGAGCGGGTCGCTCTCCCGCACCGCCTCTGCCCGCTGCCGCAGAAGCTCCGCCTCTGTGGGCCTTGTCTTCTCGTACCACTCCGCGTACTCATAGTCGCTGTCTATGCCCTCAAGCTTGTTCTTTGACTTCAGGATGAGCGCCCGGAGGCCGTGCTTCTGAAAATAGGAGAGAGCGACGCGCGCAGTCTCCATATTGCAGAGATCGCGCAGCTTCTCCATGCGCTTGTGCGCGACACTTGCCCGTTTCCCTATGAGCTCCTCGTTGTATTTGATGCGCGCCGTGCGCCCCTCACAGCGGATCACCAGCCAGTAGTTCCTGCCGCGCTCGTAGGGAAAACGGATGTCAAAGCCGAGATCACGGTCCACAACGCGCTTATAGTAGATCTGACTCACATCGTCGCGGCGGGTGGACACGATCTTAAATTCAATGGGCTGACGGTTTCCGTCCAGCACTGTATAGAGCACCGCGGACTCCGGCCTTTTCCCCACAACCCAGCCGTTCAGAGTGATGTAGTTCTCCCGTATTCGCACAACATCTATCTTATACTTCATACCGCTTCCTTTTCCTGTTCATTCGCCACTCGTTCAGAAGTTCAGACGCTCCTCCTCCACAACCAGCGGACGCCGCATCACGCGCTGATTGATGGTCAGCACATACTCCCCCATCATGCCGATAAAGAAGATGATGACGGAGCCCAGAAAGAGCATGCCGATGAGCAGAGGTGCGAGACCTGCCTGAAAGCGATCCCAGTACATGAGCTTCATGACGAGGTAAATAATGGCGATCACTGTGCTGGTCACCATCGTGATCCCCCCCACAAAGGTCGCGAGCCGCAGGCCGAATTTCGTGTAGGAGGTGATGGAGAGCATCGCCGCATCGTAGAGCTTATAGAAATTATTGCTGGTCTTTCCCGCCCGGCGCTTCGGCTGATCGTAGGGAATCTCCTTCCGCCTGTAGCCGAGCTCCGCGACGATCCCGCGGAGAAATGGCGTGGGATCGTCGAGCTCCCGCAGCACCTCAATAAAATGTCTGTCGTAGAGACCAAAGCCCGTGAAGTGCTCGATCTGATCCACCTCGGAGAGTCGCCGTATCCACTTGTAGTACTCGCTCCTCAGCCAGTACATGAGCGGATTTTCCTCGCTGTGCGTCTTGATGCCGATGGCGATTTTATAGCCCTCCTCCCACGCGGCGACATACTTTGCGATCATCTCCGGCGGGTCCTGAAAATCCGCCGCCATGAGCACAGTCGCATCCCCGTCGGACTGAAGCATCGCATAGTAGGGAGAGTTGAACTGTCCGAAATTCTTCGCGTTGAATATCGCCTTGATCTTCGGATTCCCGGCGCAGAGCACACGTATCCTGTCTCTCGTTCCGTCCTGGGAGTCGTTGTCTATGAGCAGGAGCTCATAGTCGTAATCCGGAAGCTGTTCATGAAACAGCTGCTCCACAGCCGCCGTGATCGGCCCGACATTTTCCTCCTCATTGTAACAGGGAATTACCACACTGATTTTCTTCATCTGCCCTCTCTTCACCTTGGCATCACCTGACAAAGCCGCCTCACGGCTTCACCATCACCTTGACCAGATCCTCCGGCTTATTCCGCATCAGCTCCAGCCCGTCCGCAATGCGGTCGAAGCCCGAAAGCTCATGCGTCACCAGCTTCCCCGGCTGTATTCTCCCGTACTGCACCATCTTCATAAGTCGCTCAATCCGCGCCCTGCCGCCGCGGCAGAGCTCCAGCTTCACGGTCTTTCCCGCCATGCCTCTTCCGCCGGAGAACTTTGGAATTTCCATGGCACCCTCTCCCGGAAAATGCTTCAGGTTCACCACCCGGCCTATGCCGTAGCGCACCATATCAATCGCCTGCGGGAGCGCGCTGTCGTCGCCGCCGCAGATAATCACCGCATCTGCACCGATGCCACCGGTTCGCCCGAGAACCTGCACGGCGATATCCCCCTCCCGGTAGCTCAGCACCTCATTTGCGCCGAATTCCTTTGCGAGCCGCACGCTCACCGCGCGCGTCCCGACCGCAAGAATTCTCGCCGCACCCATGAGCGCCGCCCCCTGCACCGCCATGAGGCCTATCGCTCCGATTCCAAGCACCACGACCGTATCTCCAACGCGTATCTCCGCGGACTCTGCGCCGGTGAAGCCGGTTGTCACCACGTCCACGCACATGAGCGCATCCTTCAGAGAGACCCCCTCCGGAATATGTGCGAGCGTCGTATCCGCATCCGCGATCGCAAAGCGCTCCGCAAAGACGCCCGGTATGCTCCTGCCCAGTGCATTTCCCGAGAAGGGCCTCCCGGCGTGACGGTCATTGCCCTCCTGTATCGCCGTCTCGCGCCAGTCCGGCGTGATGGCCGGAACCGCCACGAGCTCTCCCGGCCGAAAATCCCGGACCCCGGACGCGACCTCTACGACCCGCGCCACGCACTCGTGTCCCAGAATCAGATTCTCCGGCTTTCTGGAGCCAGTCCCGTACACGGTATTCACATCGGAGGTGCAGGGCGCCATGGCAAGCGGTGTGAGTATGGCCCCGTAGGGCTCCTTAAGCTCCGGCTCCGGCGCATGCTCTGTGATCTCTGCGACGCCTCTTTTCTTCAGAATAAATGCTCTCATACTCTCACTTCCTTACAGCTTCTGCAGCCGGTCTGTCCTGAGCGTCCACAGCTCCGTCCCCTTCGGGAAGCGGGCGCGGATCATGCCGGCGATCTCCTCCGTGTAACCCGGCGCGACAATCACAATCTTTTCCGTGGGGTGCTCTGCCGCGTAGTCGGGCGAAACAATCGGAATGTGTGATGCCGGAGCAATCCTCCCCTGCTTGAAGGGCGCGGAATCTATGATATAGCGCAGCCTTCCGCAGAGCCCGGTCGTTGCACAGAGCGTAAAGCCCTGATGAGAAGCGCCCCAGACCGCAATGTGCTTCCCCTCCCTCTCCGTCTCAGTGATCAGAGAGAGTACTTCATCTGCGATCTCCCGCTTCTTCCGGATGAGTCCGGAGACATCGGCCCTCTTTTTCTTTCGCACAAAGACAGAGAGCGTATCCCGGTTGATTCTCTCTCTCTCCAGCACGTCGAAGCCGCAGCGGTTCATGAGCGCCTCCAGCGTCTCCATGGTGAAGTAGGAGAGGTGATCCGGGATCAGCTCATAGAAGCTGCTCTGCTCCAGTATGTACTCAAAGCTCGGCACCGTCACCAGACCGCAGCCATCCTCCGTGAGATTCGCGGCAATTGCCCGGAGATATCCGGCAGGATCCGGCTGATGTTCCAGAAAGTTAAAGGAGGTAAAGGCATCGAAGGGCGCGTTTTCAAAGCGCTGCGTCTCCGATTCCGGATAGTCCTCCGCGACCCGGAGCCCCAGAGCCCTCGCCTTCTCCGCAAGCACATGGCTGTGCTCCATCCCGTAGGCCTCCACAGGATAGTCCCGCAATATGCTGAGAAACTCTCCCTGTCCGCAGCCAGCCTCCAGTATTTTCTTTCCCGCAAGTGAAAAGAAGGGGATCCACTTGTCGTACTGACTTCTCCTCAGTCTGTCCATGGTCGTGCTGTATCCCCCCGAGCGTATCACATCCCGGTAGTAGGGCACAGGCGCACTGGAGAGCTGAACGAGTCCGCAGCCGCGGCAGGCACAGAGACGCACCGTGATGCCGCGCTCCGTCCCGGCGTCCTCCGGCCCCGGCAGATGCTGCGCGGCAGCCGGCATATTCTCAATCACGAGCAGGGGCTCCTCAAAGAGCAAAGCCCCGCAGGCTATACATCGCTTCAATTGCTGCTCCTTTCTGTCACAGAGAGCCTTCTCTTAAGCTTCCGCCAAAGCCCTTCCGGCTCAGCACCCGGCTTCCCCTCTCTGTACATTCAGCATGATGCCAATTCCCTCGGAGAAGCTGTGCCTCTCACACCACCCTGTCCGTCTGCGAAGCTTCTCCGTGTCCGGACAGAGATAGGGCGTTCCCTCCGGCCCTGCCGGGCGCTCCGCAAAGCGGCAGCGTCCCCGCCGCTCCTGTGGAAGCTGCATGAAAATCTCCCGCACAAAGTCCTTAAGCTGCCGCGTATCCCGGCTCCCGATATTGTAGACAGCTTCTGCCTTCTCCTGCGCGCTGTCCTCCGCCCGCCCCGGGACACTGCCCCCTGCACTTCGCTCTGCGAGCAGGGCGACCGCCTCCGCGCAATCCTCCACATAGAGAAAGTTCCACTGCTGCGCACAGGGGCCGAGCGTAATCTCCCCGCCCTCCGCCGCGCGCACGCAGGCTGAAACGAGAGAGCTCTCATGATCTCCCGGCCCATAGACGGAGAAGATGCGCATATGTACATAGCGGATACCACATGCGGCAGCCAGCGCGGAGCCCTCGTTCAGCACGCGGAGCTTCGCCTTTCCATATTCCGATACGGGACGGCAGTGCGCTGCTTCGGTAATTGCCCCTCCGCTGCAGCTGCCCTCCCGCACGCGCTCCAGTGTGACGCCGTACTCCGCCTGCGAGCCCGCAAAGAGAAAACAGCCGCAGGAGAACTCCGAGAGTGCGCGCAGCAGTGTCAGCGTCGCGCGCACATTCTCCGCCTGTATCTCCGGATTCATTCTGCCCTGTACTCCCACGCCCGACCATGCGAAATGCAGACAGCAGTCAATCCTCTTTGGCATCCCCGGAAGGCCCGGAAGACGCGTGACCTCCTCCATCGCACAGTCAATGCAGGAGAGGCGCTCATGCTGCGGGAGCTGCGCCCTGTTTTTCGATCCGGGACGCACCAGTGCATACACGCGATGCCCGCGCCGCAGCAGGGCTCGCGTCACCGCCGCCCCGAGAAAGCTCGTGGCCCCCGTGATCAGGACGATCACGCCTGCATCCTCGGAACGATCATATTTGCATTCATCTCCTCCTCGGAGAGGAAGGGCGTCAGGTCCTCAAGCGGCGGGCTCACCATCGTGCCGTCCGGGAGGCGCTTTCCGGAGGACTTCGGCTCAAAGTTCTGATCCGTATCCACAAAGGCCTCGCAGAGCACAGGCCCCTCCGCTGCAAGCGCCTTTTCCACCGCGCGCCGAAGCTCCGAGTTGTGGCGGGCCGCAACATAGGGCAGTCCCAGCGCCTCCGAAAGCCTGCCGAAATCCGGGAAGCTCAGGTCCCCGCTGTCGGAGCCTATGCCTACCAGCTTCTGGTCCCCGAAGAAATTCCGCTCCGTCTGACGTATGCTGTGATAGCCGTCGTTATTAATCAGAAAGATCTTGATCGGCATCCCCGCGCCGACGATGGTCTGCAGCTCCTGAAGATTCATCATGATGCTGCCGTCACCGGTCACGAGGATGATATCCCTCTGATAGCAGGGGTCGTCGTGATTTGCCATATGCGCGCCGATCGCTGCCGGCAGATCATAGCCCATGGAGGCAATCGCGGAATTGGAAATGAAGCGCTGCCCCCGCTTGATTCTGTAGGCATGTCCGCCGACCACACAGGCCGAGCCGTTTCCGACCACCGTGATGCTCTCCTCCGGCACGCGCTCGCTGATCTCCCTGATAAAAGCATATACATTGGCCGGATGCTCATCCGAGACCTTCAGATGCTTCTCCTGCACCACAGGATAATGCCGCACCCAGTAGCGGCAGGTCTCGAGCCAGCTCATACCGCGGAGACCACTGCCGCCCTTCCACAGCGGCTTCTCCTCCGTCTCCAGCAGACGGCGCAGCACGGCGAGCAGCTCCCGCGCATCGGCGTGCACCGGCATGGACACGTGCAGCGTCGGCTTCTTCAGCTCCTCCGCGTCAATATCATTCACAATGGTATATGCCCCTCTCGCCCAGCCGCGCCAGTTGAAGCCGACCTGACGGACGCTCAGGCGGGAGCCCACAGAGAAGACGAGATCCGCGTTCTGCACCGCAAAATTCCCCGCCCGATCCCCGAAATTCCCCGGGCGTCCGGCGTAGAGCGGCCCGTCATCCGGATAGCAGTCCTCACTGTCCCAGCCGACCACCACAGGGATTCCGAGAAGCTCTGCCACCCTCAGAAAATCCTCATGCGCATCGGCGATGCGGATGCCATTGCCCGCATTGAAGACCGGGCGCTCCGCCGCCCGTATTCTTTCTATAATGGCCCGCGCGCACTCCTCGGAGACCGGCTCCGGAAGCAGCGGCCGGTACTCTCCCCTGCCGCCTTCATCCTCCGGAAGCCTGTGCCCGGAGCCTCCCGCCCATCCGTCTCCGCCCGCGCAGTAATTCTCCGGATCAAAGCCGAAAAGCTCCTCCGTCTCGATATAAGCCCCCTGCACGTCCAGCGGAATATCCAGCCATACCGGTCCCGGGCGGCCGGACGATGCGAGGTAGAGCGCCTTCTCCATACAGTAGCGGATGCGCAGCGGATCTATGACCATCTCACAGTACTTCGTCATGGACTGCACCGCCGTGCAGATATCAAATTCCTGATCTCCCATCGCGCGGATACGGACGCCGGAGGCGCGCGCCGTCCAGTCGTAGCGTATCTGTCCGGAGATCACAAGCATCGGAATGGAATCAAGCCAGCCCCCGACTACGCCGGTCAGCGCATTGGTTCCGCCGGGGCCCGTGGTGACACAGACCACAGCCGGACGATGGTTGATTCTCGCATAGCACTCCGCGGCAATGGCGGAGGCCTGCTCGTGATGGTTATAAGTGATCTCCAGTCCGTCCTGATGCCCGAGCGCATTGTTTAAGTGCATGGCTCCGCCGCCCACCACGCTGAAGCCGTGTGTGATGCCGCTCTCCACCAGCTTCATGGCAATATAATTGCTGAGCTTGATACGCATCCTTTCCTCCCTCTCTGCCTGCATTCAATCGCTGCTTCCCTGTACGGGTAAAGTATAGCCCATACTCCCTCATCCCGCAATCATGTTCAATATCTTACGATGTTCTTACACTCCTCGTAACCCTCTTTTCAGCGCGAATAAACTTGCTATAATGAGCGTAGATCAAAGAAAGGAGGGGCTGACCATGAATTTCATAAGAACACGGGCTGCTATTATGTTAGCTCTGGCCCTTTCCATATCTCAGGCGCTTCCTGCGTTCGCGATGCACGCGGTGCTGGACAGCAGCAGCTATGTGCTCACCGAGACTGCGGAGGGCGTCACCTGCACAGGAACAGACGGCAAGCCGGTCACCGGATGGATCTCCGATAAAGACAGCAATCTCTATTACTTCAACAAGGGTGAGATGAATCACGGATGGGACAAAATCAAGGGTGAGTGGTACTACTTCGATCCCGATACGGGGATCCTTGCTACCAACACCAAGGTTCTGAACTATGATGTGGATGAGGATGGAAAGATGGTGAAGATTCACGAGTGGTGAGTCTTCGGCTCTTCAGGAAAAGCTCTGATCAGAAAACTGTCGCCCTGAGTGCTTCCTTGCACCCGGGGCGACAGTTTTTTTGATGATCCAAAGCACTAGTGCCCCCGGCGGGATATCTCGCCGGAGGCACCAAAGCCTTAACTCAGTACGGACTGCGTCTTACAAAGCGGGTGATGCTCCCGTCCCGCCTGCGTCTCACGGCACAAACCTTGGGAGTCACTATCGGCTTCCTCGGCAACTACGCTCCTTGGGGAGACTGTCTCTTGCCCGAAACAGCGCGATGAGTGCGGCTGTAATATTCTTTTTCCCCTGTCCCGTCATATGATTCATCCCTTTAGCTCTGAGCTCCCCAAAACAGCTTACCTCTCTGTTCTCAGCAGCCTTCCCTTATTGTCTCCAGATTCCGTCCTCGTCCACATGGAAGGTGTCAATCACTCTGTCCCGCACCATCTCTCCGCTTGTCGGGTCAAAGTAGCGCCAGTAGCCGCCCGCCTGCTGCCACCCGCGCAGCTGTCTGCCATCTTTGTCGACATAATAGACCTTCCCATCGCGCACTACCAGCGTCTCCGCAGCCATCAGGCCATAATGCTTCCCGCTGTCCTCCTCAAGATAGTACCAGCTTCCGTTGATATCCTGCCAACCAACACGCATCGCGCCGTCCGGCCCCAGATAATACCAGCCCATGCCGGACTTCAGCCAGCCGATCTGCATACTGCCGTTTCCATCGAAGTAATACCAGAGTCCCTGAATCAGCTCCCAGCCATTTCTCTTCTCTACGCCGTTCGGATAGCGATAATGCCACATGCCATTTGTCTGATACCAGCCGACCTGTCCCGCAGAGGGGCCTGCATTGCCGTGCTCGTCCTCCCAGACGGCGCCACTGCCGTCTGAAACCTCCCAGGACTCGATATACAGGCTGTCGGACTCCACCCACTCGGAATTCTTTCCGTAGCGCTTTTCCTCCTCTGTATGCGGCACAGTGCGCACACGGAACTCATAGCGCCCCGCCTTTGTCATATAAGGATAGAAGTTGTAGCTGCGCCCGCTGTAGTCATAGACGCGCTTGATGATGCTGCCTCCGCGCTTTAAAAGAAGCTCGTAATAACCGCTGCCATCCTCCGCGCTGCTCCAGCGCGCCTTGCCTCGCTCATTTCTGCTCCACTCCGCATCGGCGGGACTGTCATAATTGCCCTTGATTCCACGAAGACGCACCGTTACGGTGAGCTTCTTCGCAGAGCGCCGCACCTCCGCAACGGTCGCAGCGCTTCCGCTGAGCTTTACATTGCTCCTTCCGAAGCCACTCTTAAAGATATAGTCATCGTCCGTAATGCTGAGCACCAGCTTCAGCTTGATTTCCTGTCCAACTGTCAGGTCACGGCTGCTGCCCTCGACTATTTTGGCGGAATCCAGACTGTACTTGTCCGAATCCACCCAGACACCGATCTCTCCCCGCTCCGGCTCATCAAAGACGATATCATCGCGATAGAGCACATCACCCGCTTCCACCCGGCTCTTCACATGTATGGTCACGCTGCGAAGCTTCTCCTCTGAAGAGGCGTAGGCGGTGCAGGCTCCGAGCAGCGCAAAGAGCGCTGCAAGCAGGACGTAAAACCACTTTCTGCTGTATTTCATGGTATTCCTCTCCTTCTATGCAATTCTTTCCCGTGTCAAATCCCTGGTTTCAAAGAACCGCTCCTTGAACCGCGGTCCTTCGCTTGAGGCAGCCTTTCTTTATTTTTATTATATCGCAGCGAATGCTCAGAATAACTTACAGATTTCTTGTGCTTATCGTAAGCTTCCGTTACAAAGAAATTTCCCCTGTACAATGCGAAAAGAACGCCATCTTTCGACGGCGTTCTCCGGTTCCATATTTGCTTTATTCAGCCCGCACTTCAGATGAGCTCCAGCAGGACCTCCATCGCTGCATCGCCCTTTCTCAGGCCGATCTTCACGATGCGGGTGTAACCACCGTTTCTTCCAGCATACTTCGGACCATACTCATCAAAGAGCTTCGCAACAAGATCTACCTTCTTGCTGTCCTTCTTTCTCTTGGAATCCACCTCAGTTACATCATAGAGCTGTGCAAGCATCTTTCTTCTGGCAACCATTCTGGACGGCTTGTCCTTCTTGATCTCCTTCTGAACCTCGTCGTAGACCACGACCTTCTTGCCGTCGCGCTCTTCCTTCACTCTCTTGCCGTTTGCGTCCTTCTTCGGAACCTTGGCGGTAACCGTGACAGTCTCGAAGTTATCCTTCTCGCGAACCGCAAGTGCAATCAGCGGCTCAACGAACTTTCTGACTTCCTTGGCTCTCGCCTCGGTGGTGACAATCTTTCCGTTCGCAATCAGCGCAGTGACCTGGCTTCTTAAGAGTGCGCGTCTTACACTGGAGCTGCGTCCGAGCTTTCTGTACTTTGCCATTGTTTTTTCCTCCGTCTGGGAGCGTGCATCCGAGCACTTCCGGGCTTACCGAATACACACATAGATATAGTACCGTCGAGGCAGAGCCTCACGGCCGCGGTATATGAATCCGGGCATAGCCGCCCGAAAGCATTACTGTACTTCGTCTCCCTGCTTCAGCTGGAGATTCAGCTCACTCAGCTTCTCAAGCACCTCATCAAGAGACTTCTTCCCGAGGTTTCTGACCTTCATCATATCCTCAGGGCTCTTGTTGATGAGCTCCTCCACTGTGTTGATTCCAGCCCTCTTCAGGCAGTTGTAGGAGCGAACAGAAAGCTCCAGCTCATCGATATTCATCTCGAGAACCTTCTCCTTCTCATCGCTCTTCTTTTCAGACATAACTTCAACCTTCCGTGCGCTCTCAGAGAGATCGATAAAAAGGCTCAGATGCTCAGAGAGCACCTTGGCCGCAAGACTCATCGCCTCATCCGGTCCCAGCGTCCCATCAGTAAAGACGTCGAGGGTCAGCTTATCGTAGTCTGTCATCTGCCCCACACGGGTATTCTCGACGTGCATATTGACACGCTCTACCGGTGTGTAGATGGAGTCTACGGCAAGAACGCCGATCGGAAGATCCTCACTTGCCTTATTCTTCTCCGCGCTCACGTAGCCGCGGCCATTGGTGATCGTCAGCTCCGCAGCAAAGCGCGTGCTTCCACCGGAGATCGTCGCAATCACCTGATCCTTATTTAAAATCTCTATATCCGAATCACACTGAATATCCGCCGCGGTGACAACGCCCTCGCCCTCAAAATCAATATAAGCCGTCTTCGGATCGGAAGAGCTGGAGGAATTCTTGATGCAGAGACTCTTGATATTCATCACAATCTCTGTCACATCCTCCTTGATATGAGGAATCGATGAAAACTCATGCAGAACACCATCAATCTTCACCTGGCTTACCGCGGTACCCGGCAGAGAGGAGAGCATGATTCTTCTAAGGGAATTGCCGAGAGTCAGACCATAGCCTCTCTCAAGCGGTTCACACACGAATCGGCCAAACTTTTTGTCATCGGAGATCTCAGCAATCTCAATGTTTGGTTTTTCAAAATCGAACAAGAATGATACCTCCCTTTTGTTGGCCAAACAAATAACTTCTACTAAATAGACATATACAGATTCCGCCTGTATTGCCGGGGCAGAAGCAGTCCGCCGCCGGAAAAAGCGGAATCCGTATACGGTTCAATGCGTTAATTACTTGGAGTACAACTCGACGATCTGCAGCTCGTCAACCGGAACGTCAATCTCCTCACGGGACGGAAGCGCCTTGACAGCACCCTTCAGGTTCTCCTTATCAGACTCAAGCCAAGCCGGAACAATGCGGCCGGCGGTCATCTCAAGGATTTCCTTATATCTCTCGGAGGACTTAGCTCTCTCCTTAATTTCAATCGTGTCTCCGGCCTTGATGAGGCAGGAGGGAATGTTCACGATCTTGCCGTTCACAAGTACGTGTCTGTGACCGACAATCTGTCTCGCCTCACGTCTGGTTCTTGCGAAGCCCAGACGGAAGATGACATTGTCAAGTCTGCTCTCAAGGAGCACCATGAGGTTTTCACCGACCTGCCCCTTCATATTGGAAGCCTTCACAAAGTAATTGCGGAACGGCTTCTCCAACACACCGTAGATGAACTTTGCCTTCTGCTTCTCGCGCAGCTGGCTTCCGTACTCACTCATCTTACGGTTGGCTCTTCTTAATTCTCTGTTTGATCTCTTATCGATGCCCATGAAACCGGGTTCAAGACCGAGGGATCTGCATCTTTTAAGAACAGGAACTCTGTTAACTGCCACTGTATTCTACCTCCTGATTATACTCTTCTACGCTTCGGCGGACGGCAACCATTATGCGGCACCGGGGTCACATCCTTGATGCTGGTTACTTCGATTCCGCAAGCAGAAAGTGCGCGAATCGCAGCTTCACGACCAGAACCCGGACCCTTAACCATAACGTCGACAGATTTTAATCCATGAACGATAGCTGCTTTTGCGGCAGTTTCCGCAGCAATGGATGCTGCGTACGGAGTAGATTTCTTTGAACCTCTGAATCCCAAACCACCCGCACTTGCCCAGGAAAGAGCATTTCCCTGGAGATCAGTCAGCGTAACAATGGTATTGTTAAACGAAGACTGAATGTGCGCCTGGCCGCGTTCAACGTTTTTCTTAACGCGTCTCTTGGCCGAAGCCTTCTTCGCGTTTGACATTTGCTTTGCCATTAAACTAACCTACTTTCTCGTGTACTCTGAAATGAATCTTGCCGTTCCTGTTATTAAAACATACAACGTGATTCGATTCTGCAGTTACTAAAATTACTTCTTCTTATTAGCAACGGTCTTTCTCGGGCCTTTGCAGGTTCTTGCGTTTGTCTTGGTCTTCTGACCGCGGCAGGGCAAGCTCTTGCGATGACGAATTCCGCGATAGCAGCCGATCTCTGTGAGTCTCTTGATGTCCATGGCGGTCTGTCTTCTCAGATCACCCTCGACAATCTGGGTCTCGGCAATCACTTCAGCAATTCTCTTAACCTCGTCATCGGTGAGATCCTTCACTCTCGTGTTCGGATCCACTTCGGCCTGAGACAGAATTCTGTTGGAGCTCGTCACACCGATACCATAAATATAGGTGAGTCCGATTTCCACACGCTTCTCTCTCGGTAAATCAACGCCTGAAATACGAGCCATTGTGCTGTCTTCCTCCTTGTAGATTTCTTAATGCGTCTTAGCCTTGTCTCTGCTTGTGCTTCGGGTTCTCGCAGATGATTCTGATAGAGCCCTTTCTTTTGATGACTTTGCACTTTTCGCACATCGGCTTGACTGAAGATCTGACTTTCATTGTGTGATACTCCTTTCATCTGCCAACAAAGTCGCCAAAACAGTATACCACCCACATATTTCTTATGCAAGCGGTTCTTTGCAACCGGACAGATAATTTATTTATTTCTCCAGGTGATTCTCGCCTTATTCAGATCGTAGGGTGAAAGCTCTACAGTCACGCGATCTCCCGGAAGAATACGAATATAGTTCATACGCAGCTTGCCGCTGATATGTGCCAGAACCTGATGCCCGTTTTCAAGCTCAACCTGAAACATGGCATTCGGCAGCTTTTCTACTACTTTACCCTCCAGCTGGATAACGTCAGTTTTTGACATTCATGAATCCTTTCAGCATTTAAACATTTGCCGCAGAGCCGGATCTCAGAGACAGGATCTCCGGTTCACCTTCTGTGATCAGGATCGTGTTTTCATAGTGAGATGCGAGACTTCCGTCCGCAGTTGTGACAGTCCAGCCGTCATCTCCCCAGTTTACTTCGTAGCCGCCGAGTGTGATCATCGGCTCAATCGCCAGGGTCATACCGGCCTGAAGCCGTATTCCCTTGAAGCGCATCCGGAAATTCGGAACCTCCGGGTCCTCGTGCATCTCCGTTCCGATGCCATGTCCCACCAGGTCGCGAACCACTCCGTAACCTCTGCTCTCTGCGTAATCTCCGATCGCCGCGCAGATATCATTGAGATGATTGCCTGCCCTGGCGTATTTAATTCCCTCAAAGAAGGACTCCCGCGTCACATCAATGAGCTTCTGTGCCTCCGCTGATATCTCACCGATGGCCCAGGTGCGCGCCGCGTCGCTCTGCCAGCCCTTCCATATAACTCCGGTATCAAGGCTCACGATATCGCCTTCTCTCAGCACGCGCTTCTTCGATGGGATGCCGTGAACAATCTCATCATTGACCGAGACGCAGACACTGGCGGGATAGCCCTCATAGCCCAGAAAAGAGGGGAGGCAGTCATATCCGCGGATCAGCTTCTCACAGATCCGGTTTACCTCAAAGGTCGTCATCCCTGGCTTCAGCACCTCGTGGAGCTCCTCATGTACCTTTGCAAGGATCTCTCCTGCCTCGCGCATCAGCTGAATTTCGTGTTCTGATTTTACCGTTACTGCCATTTTTCACTCCTGACTCAGAGAACTGCCTGTATATCGGCAAAAACTTGCTCCATATCCTGCGTTCCGTCCACCGTCTTCAGCACCTGCTGTCCCGCATAGTAATCAATGAGAGGTTTGGTCTGTTCGTGGTAGACCTGAAGCCGCTTCTCAACGGTCTCCGGCCGGTCGTCATCCCGAAGGATCAGCTCTCCTCCGCAGAGATCGCATACGCCCTCTCTGCTGCTGGGATTGAATATGATGTGATAAGTCGCCCCACAGTGTGTGCAGACTCTGCGTCCGCTCATCCTGTGAACGATGTGCTCATCCGGTACGTCGATATTGATTGCTCTGTCAATGCGCTCTCCCTCGCGCTGCAGTGCCTCTGTGAGGCTCTCTGCCTGCGGGATGGTACGCGGAAAGCCATCCAGAACATAGCCGTTGCTGCAATCCTCCTCATGGATGCGATCCATCAGCATTCCGATGGTCACCTCATCCGGTACGAGCGCGCCCTGGTCAATATAGCTCTTCGCCTTCCGGCCCAGCTCCGTCCCAGCCTTGATATTGACCCGGAAGATATCTCCGGTGGAGATATGCGGAAGGTTATAGCGCTCCGCAATTTTCTTTGCCTGTGTTCCCTTACCGGCGCCGGGGGCGCCCAGCATTACGATCTTCATAGCTGCCTCCCTCACAGATGAATCCGACCCAGCACAGATACAGCCGGGCCGGAAGTTCCGATGGAGCCCTGCCCCTCAGCTCTGCCTCACTCGCTCAAGAAGCCTCTGTAGTTTCTCACCAGCATGGTGGACTCAATGGACTTCAGCGTCTCAATAATGACACCGACAATGATGATCAGCGAGTTTCCGGTAAACGACAGGCTGCTGATATTAAAGAAACCCGATATGATGATCGGAACCACAGCAACAATCGTGAGACCTGTCGCGCCGAGGAAAATAACGTAATTCAGAATTTTGCTCAGATAGTCGCTCGTCGGCTTTCCCGGACGTATGCCCGGAATGAAGCCGCCTGACTTCTTCATGTTGTTCGCGACCTCAAGCGGATTAAAAGTGATTGAGGTATAGAAGTAAGCGAACAGAATAATCAACACAATGTAGATCAGCAATCCGATGGAATACACCGGTCTGTCCATCTTCAGCCAGTTTGAGGAATTCAGAAGCATCAGCAGCTTCCCCGGAATACTGGTGTAATCAATGGGAAAGAACTGTGCGATCACCACCGGGAAGGACATCAGCGAGCTGGCAAAAATCACCGGAATGACACCTGCGGTATTGACCTTCAGCGGGATCTCGGCGGACTGTCCGCTGCCCATCATGCGGCGCCCCTGCACCTTTGCAGTATATTGCACCGGAATATGACGCTCCGCGTCGCAGAGCAGCACCGTGAACACCACCATGAGGAGCAAGCACGCTGCGATGATCAGCAGCGCAACGACCGCGGTCGCCACAGACTTGCTGTTCACAACAAAGCGCTCCCAGAGCGTGCCGAGATCTCTCGGCAGAGAGGAAATAATATTAATCAGAAGAACGATAGAGATACCGTTTCCGACTCCCTTCTCTGTGATGCGCTCGCCGATCCACATGAGGAAGGCACTTCCTGCCGTCATAGCAGAAATTGCTACGAGGACGCTCTTCGGTCCGAAGTGATAGAGCAGGCCCTGACTGCCGAAGCCCACTGCCATGGCGATTGACTCAATCAGAGCCAGTGCCACGGTCAGATACCTCGTGTAGCTCAGCATCTGCTTTCTCCCCTCCTGCCCCTCGCGCTGCAGCTCCTCGAGCTTCGGAATCGCGATGGTCATCAGCTCCATGATAATAGAGGAGGTGATGTAGGGGGTAATGCTGAGCGCCAGCACACTCATCTGCTCAAAGGAGCCACCGGTAATGGCGCTGAAAAAGCTGAACGCATTACCGGTTGCCTGACGCTGCTGCTCAAAGAAATTCTTCAGATACTCCGTGTTAACGCCGGGGATGGGCAGGTTGCTTCCGAAGCGGATCACAACCAACATCATAAACGTATAAAGCAGACGATTACGAGTTTCCTTGATCTTCAGTGCGTTTTGGAGACTCTTCAGCATCTCAGATCACCTCGCAGGTACCGCCTACAGCTTCAATTTTCGCCTTTGCGCTCTCGCTGAAAGCATTGACCTTAACGCTCAGCTTCTTCGTGAGCTCGCCGTTTCCAAGAATCTTGATCCCATCATGGGCATGAGAGATAATACCTGCCTGAATCAGGGTCTCCGCCGTCACTTCACTGCCCGCTTCAAGTTTCTCAAGCATATCGACATTGATCGAAACGATATCCTTGGTATTGCGGTTCTTGAAGCCACGCTTCGGAATGCGTCTGTACAGAGGCATCTGGCCTCCCTCAAAGCCCGGTCTCGGTGCTCCGGAACGAGCTTTCTGGCCCTTATGTCCCTTACCGGCAGTCTTACCGTTGCCGGAAGCGTGTCCGCGTCCGCGTCTGAAATTATCAGAATGGACGGAACCCTCAGCCGGTCTTAAATTAGATAAATCCATGACTGCACCTCCATTAATCTATAAATTACGCTTCAACTTCTTCGACTTTGACAAGATGTCTCACGTGCCAAACCATGCCTCTCACAGCATCATTGTCCGGCATCGTAACTGTCTTGTGCATCTTGGTCAGGCCCAGAGCCACCACCGTTGCTCTCTGCTTCGGGATAGCGCCGATCGGGGACTTGACCAGAGTGATATTAAGCTTCTTAGCCATTTGTTTGTCCTCCTCTTCAGCCCAGAATCTCTTCTACAGACTTGCCGCGTCTCTTCGCAATCTCCTCCGGAGTGCGGATAGCGGTCAGGCCCGCCAGCGTCGCGAGAACGACATTGGTCTTGTTGTTGGAGCCCAGAGACTTGGTACGAATGTTCTGGATACCCGCAAGCTCAACTACCGCACGCACCGGGCCGCCAGCGATGATACCGTTACCTTCAGGAGCTCTCTTTAAGAGAACGGACGCGCTGCCGAATCTTCCGATGAAATCGTGCGGAATGCTCTTATTCTCATCAATTGCGATGGAGACAACATTCTTCACTGCAGCTTCCTTGCCCTTACGGATCGCCTCCGGAACCTCTCCGGCCTTGCCAAGGCCGACGCCGACCCTGCCCTTGCCGTCGCCGACAACAACCAGAGCGGAGAAACGCATCGTGCGGCCGCCCTTGACGGTCTTGCTGACACGCTTGATGGCTACAACCTTGTCATTGAACTCAGAGTTCTTCTGATCGTTTCTTTCACGATTCATTGCCATTGTTCTCTATTCCCCCTCTTAGAATTGTAAGCCAGCCTCGCGAGCAGCATCTGCAAGCGCCTGGATCTTACCCGTATAGAGGAATCCACCTCTGTCAAATATAACTTCCTTAATACCCTTCTCAGCAGCTCTCTCAGCGATGAGCTTGCCGACATAAGCCGCAGCCTCAACGGTATTGGTGTGCTCGAGCGCGCTCTTTGCTTCCTTCTCAATCGTGGAAGCGGCGACAAGAGTCTTACCGACCGTGTCGTCAATAATCTGAGCGTACATATGGCTGTTGCTTCTGAAAACTGCCAGGCGCGGTCTCATAGCGGTTCCGCTAAGCGTTCTGCGCATTCTCCAGTGCTTCTTAGCCCGGACAGCCTTTCTGGATTCTTTGCTTACCATGCTTTATACCCTCCTAATTATTTCTTACCGGTCTTACCGACTTTACGTCTGATGGTCTCCGTCTTATACTTGATGCCCTTGCCCTTATACGGCTCCGGCGCCCTCTTCTCACGGATTACTGCAGCGTACTGTCCGACTTTCTCTTTATCAATACCCTGAACCTTGATGATGTTCTGACCCTCAAGTACGGTCGTAACACCCTCCGGATCTTCCATCTCCACCGGATGGGAGTAACCAAGGGACAGGACGAGTTTCGATCCCTGCTTTGCAGCTCTGTAGCCAACACCGTTGACCTCCAGAACCTTCTCATATCCCTCGTGTACGCCTACGACCATGTTCTTGATCAGGGTTCTTGTGAGACCGTGAAGCGCCTTATTTCTCTTCAGATCGTTCGGTCTCTCAACTATAATCTCGCTGCCTTCCTGCTTGATCGTCATCTCTGCGGGAAGTACTCTCTCCAGCGTACCCTTAGGACCTTTTACAGTCACAAGATTATTTTCTGCGATCGTTACGGTAACGCCCTCCGGGATCGCGATAGGCATTCTTCCAATTCGTGACATGCCGATTTCCTCCTATTTCTTTTAAATGGGGATAATTTGCACTTCATTCAGTAATCAGCGATTACCAGATAAATGCAAGAACCTCACCGCCTACACCTAGACGACGTGCTTCCTTATCAGTAATCACGCCCTGGTTTGTAGAGATGATTGCTGTGCCGAGGCCACCGAG
The DNA here is from genome assembly GCA_003014445.1 of Fusobacterium naviforme. Taxonomy (GTDB): domain Bacteria; phylum Bacillota; class Clostridia; order Lachnospirales; family Lachnospiraceae; genus Moryella; species Moryella indoligenes. The sequence continues at coordinate 74,660 of PYGH01000005.1, forward strand.
AACCTTCGGCATATCTTCCTTGCCCGCATAGATGCGAAGACCGGGCTTGGAAATTCTCTTAAGACCTGTGATGATGCGCTCGTTCTTGGTCGCGCCATACTTCAGGGTGATACGGATATCCTTGAAGTTGCCGTTCTCAACAAGCTCATACTTCTCGATATAGCCCTCGTTGACCAGAATATCTGCGATCGCGATTTTTGTTCTGGAAGCCGGGACATCGACCACGTCATGCTTTGCAGTATTTGCATTGCGGATTCTCGTAAGCATATCTGCAATCGGATCGTTCGTTGTCATGGAATGTTTCCTCCTGTTGAATTCAATCAGCTCAAATTACCAGCTTGCCTTCATAACGCCCGGAATCTGACCCTTGTAAGCCAGCTCTCTGAAGCAGATACGGCAAATACCATACTTTCTGAGATAAGCGTGGGGACGTCCGCAGATTCTGCAACGGTTGTACTCTCTCGTGGAGAACTTTGCCGGACGGGCCTGCTTGATCTTCATTGACTTCTTAGCCATGAATCTTTACCCTCCTGATTATTTGGAAAACGGCATATTGAACAGAGTTAACAGGTAACGTGCCTCTTCGTCGGTATTTGCAGTTGTGACGAAGATGATGTCCATGCCGCGGACCTTATCTACCTTATCGTACTCGATTTCTGGGAAAATGAGCTGCTCCTTGATACCGAGCGCATAGTTTCCTCTGCCGTCAAACGCATTCGGGTTAACGCCTCTGAAGTCACGGACACGCGGAAGTGCGAGGTTGATCAGACGATCAGCAAACTCGTACATCTTCTCGCCGCGCAGCGTAACCTTGCAGCCGATCGGCATATCCTCACGGATCTTGAAGTTTGCAATGGACTTCTTGGACTTGGTGATGACAGCCTTCTGACCGGAGATGATCTCGAGATCGCGCACCGCAGCCTCAAGAACCTTGACGTTCTCCTTCGCTTCGCCGACGCCCATGTTGATCACAATCTTGTTAAGCTTCGGAACCTGCATCGGATTCTTGTATCCGAACTTCTCTTTCATCTTAGCGACAATTTCGTTGTCGTAGATTTCTTTTAATCTAGCCACCTTGAATGTTCCTCCTCTCCGTCTCAGTCGATTGCCTTACCGGTCTTCTTCGCGACGCGGACCTTCTTGCCGTCCTTCATCTCAAATCCGACTCTGGTGGGCTTTCCGTCCACAACAAGCATTACATTGGAGATGTGGATAGAACCCTCTTTGGTGACGATTCCGCCGTTCTGGTTTGCAGCGTTCGGCTTCGTGTGCTTCTGAATCATATTGCAGCCCTCGACAACCACTCTGTCCTTGGCTGTATCTACATGTAAAACCTTTCCGCTCTTTCCGCTGTCCTTGCCGGAAATGATCTGAACGGTGTCGTCCTTCTTAATCTTACGCATTGCGGTCCTCCTTATAATACTTCCGGAGCAAGGGAAATGATCTTCATGAACTGCTTATCACGAAGCTCTCTCGCAACCGGCCCGAAGATACGGGTTCCCGTAGGAGTCTTGTCCTCCTTGATGATAACTGCTGCGTTTTCATCAAAGGTGATATAGGAACCGTCCTTACGGCGGGTCTTATGTACGGTACGAACCACGACCGCCTTGACAACGTCGCCCTTCTTGACAACGCCGCCCGGCGTTGCATCTTTAACGGACGCTACGATAATATCGCCGATATGGGCATATCTTCTGGTAGATCCTCCCATAACACGGATGCAGAGGAGCTCCTTCGCACCGGTGTTGTCGGCAACCTTCAAACGTGTTTCCTGCTGAATCATGCCGGATACTCCTTCCTAAGCCTCTATTATTTCGCCTTCTCGACGATCTTGACCAGTCTCCATCTCTTGTCTCTGGAAAGCGGTCTTGTCTCCATAATTTTGACTCTGTCGCCCACTCTGCACTCATTGTTCTCATCGTGAGCCTTGAACTTCTTGGTCTGCTTAATGATCTTGCCGTAAAGCGGGTGCTTTACGTGGTCCTCAACCGCAACCGTGATGGTCTTATCCATCTTGTCACTGACGACCTTGCCGACACGTGTTTTTCTAAGATTTCTCTCTTCCACGGTTTATCTCCTTTCGGCTCACGCTTTTGCCTGCTCAGTGATAACAGTCTGGATTCTGGCGATGTTCTTGCGAACCTCGCTGATTCTCGCAGTGTTATCCAGCTGGCTGGTCGCGTTCTGGAATCTGAGGTTGAAAAGCTCCTTCTTTGCGGAGACCAGCTCATCCTTCAGTTCTGCCGCACTCTTAGCTCTTAATTCTTCGACATACTTATTCGTTTTCACTCTGTTCACCGCCTTCTGCAGTCACCGCGGAAGCTTCGCTCACGCCTGCGTTGACATCTTCTTTGGACGCGATTTTGCACTTGCAGGGAAGCTTGTGCATAGCAAGGCGGAGAGCCTCTTTCGCGTCAGCCTCTGCGACACCGTCGATCTCAAAGAGAACGCGGCCCGGCTTAACTACAGCTACCCAGTACTCCGTGCTGCCCTTTCCGGAACCCATTCGGGTCTCAGCCGGCTTCGCGGTGACAGGCTTGTCCGGGAATACCTTGATCCAGACCTTGCCGCCGCGCTTGGTGTAACGTGTCAGCGCAACACGGGCAGCCTCGATCTGATTGGACTTGATCCAGCACGGCTCTGTGGCAACGAGTCCGTAGGAGCCGTGAGTAATTGTGTTGCCGCGCATCGCCTTGCCGGCCATGGAACCGCGGAACTGCTTTCTGTGCTTGACTCTCTTAGGCATTAACATAATTATTTAGCGCTCCCTTCTCTGGTCTCGGCCTTCGCCGGAAGAACTTCGCCCTTGTAGATCCAGACCTTGACGCCAACCTTGCCGTAGGTGGTATCCGCCTCAGCAAAGCCGTAGTCGATGTCTGCACGAAGGGTCTGCAGCGGGATGGTTCCCTCAGAGTAGAACTCACTTCTCGCAATATCTGCACCGCCAAGACGGCCGGAGCAGCAGGTCTTGATTCCGAGTATGCCGGACTTCATGCTTCTCTGCATGGAAGACTTCATCGCGCGACGGAAGGAGGTTCTGTTCTCAAGCTGCTGCGCAATGTTCTCTGCGACGAGCTGAGCCTCTCTGTCCGGTCTTCTGACTTCCTTGATGTCGATGAAAACCTTCTTCTCGGTAAGCTTTGCAACTTCCTTCTTCAGCTTCTCAATCTCCGCGCCCTGCTTGCCGATCACAACGCCCGGCTTCGCAGTGTGGATGATGATGCGGACTCTGTCGGAGGCGCGCTCTATCTCGATGTCGCTCACGCCGGAGGCATACAGCTTCTTCTTCAGGAACTTTCTGATGTTGTAGTCCTCGACAAGATTGTCCGCGAAATCGCCCTCCGCGTACCATCTGGAATTCCAGTCCTTGATAACGCCGACTCTTAAGCCGTGCGGGTTAACTTTCTGTCCCATTCTTTACCTCCTCACCTTTCGTCCAGAACAACCGTGATGTGGCTCATTCTCTTGAAGATTCTGTACGCTCTTCCCTGTGCTCTGGGATGAATTCTCTTCATGATGGGGCCGTCGCCGGCATAGCACTCCGCTACGTAGAGCTTGTCTGCCTGCATATTGTTGTTGTTCTCTGCGTTCGCAATTGCGGACTCCAGGAGCTTCTTGATTACGCTGGAAGCGTATCTGGGATTGTAGGATAAGATGCCGAGAGCAGTCTGTACGTCCTTACCTCTGATTGCATCAAGCACAAAGCATGCCTTCTGCACCGGGATTCTCGCGTAAGAAAGCTTTGCAGACGGTCTCTTATCATTCTGTGCGTTTCTTTCTCTTTTAATCTGGGCTCTATGTCCTTTAGCCATTTTGAAACCCTCCTTTCAAACCTTTCTTATTATCTGGGCGACCCGACTTTTTTCTCGTCTGCGCCGTGGCCTCTGTAGGTTCTGGTCGCAACAAACTCGCCGAGCTTATGTCCTACCATATCCTCAGTAATATATACCGGAACATGCTTTCTTCCGTCGTGTACCGCGATCGTCAGTCCGACCATAGCCGGGAAGATCGTGGAGCGGCGGGACCAGGTCTTAATGACATTCTTCTGGCCAGAGTTGTTCATTTCTTCGACCTTCTTGAGCAGGCTTGCGTCTGCAAAGGGCCCTTTTTTCAGTGAACGTGCCATCTGTTTTCTCCCCTCCTGTTAGTTTGCTGCAGAACCGGACTTGCCGTTTCTTCTTCTGACAATCAGCTTGTTGGAATGCTTGTTCTTCTTTCTGGTCTTGAGACCCATCGCAGGCTTGCCCCACGGTGTGCAGGGACCCGGGCGTCCGATCGGAGCTCTTCCCTCACCACCGCCGTGCGGATGGTCGTTCGGGTTCATGACAGAACCTCTGACGTGCGGACGAATGCCCATGTGTCTCTTTCTTCCAGCCTTACCAAGGTTGATGAGGCTGTGATCGCCGTTTCCGACGCCGCCTATCGTTGCGCGGCAGTTGATCGGAACCATTCTCATCTCACCGGACGGAAGACGCAGAGTTGCGTACTTGCCTTCCTTTGCCATGAGCTGAGCGGTAATGCCCGCAGCTCTCGCAAGCTGAGCACCCTTGCCCGGCTGAAGCTCGATGTTGTGGATCTCGGCACCGACCGGAATCAGCGCAAGCGGAAGGCAGTTGCCGACTCTCGCCTCAGCCTTGTCTCCGCTCATAACGGTCTGTCCAATCTTCAGCCCCTCCGGAGCAAGGATGTAGGACTTCACGCCGTCTGCATAGCAGATGAGGGCGATATTCGCCGTTCTGTTCGGATCGTACTCAATTGCAACAACCTTTGCCGGGATGTTGTCCTTGGAATTTCTCTTGAAATCAATGATTCTGTATTTTCTTCTGGAGCCGCCGCCTCTGTGTCTGACGGTAATCTTGCCCTGTGCGTTGCGGCCGGCATTCTTTCTCAGAGCCTCAACGAGGGACTTCTCCGGCGTGGATTTCGTGATCTCGGCGAAATCGGATCCCGTCATATTTCTTCTGGACGGGGTATACGCGGTATACTTCTTGATTCCCATTGTTCTCTCCTTTAGTTTTTTATCACGGATTTGCACCGTATATGTCATGAAAGTCCCGGAAGGCGGACATACAGGAGGCGGATTTATCCGCACGACTGCATGAACATCTGACGGGCTGAGCGCATGAGCAGGAGGGCCGAAGGGCCGAACTGCGAATGCGGGCAGAGGATGCGAAGCATCCGGCTTTCATGTATAGTGAAGCGTACTGTCAAAGGCACAACGTCTTCATATGTGATGAAGCGCTCTTTAGAGCCCCTGGAACACCTCGATCTCCTTGGAATCAGCCGTCAGCTGAACGATAGCCTTCTTGGTCTTGGCTGTCTTTCCATAGGTAGCGCCTCTGCGCTTTGTCTTGGTCGGGCAGTTCATGGTGTTCACAGAAGCAACCTTGGTTCCTGCAAACATCTTTTCAACCGCTTCCTTAATCATGGTCTTATTTGCCTCCGGGTGAACGAGGAAGCTGTACTTCTTCTCGCCCATTCCGGCCATGCTCTTCTCAGTAACAAGCGGCTTGAGGATCACATCATAGTACTGAATGCTTGCCATTATGCGTATACCTCCTCAATTGCGGAGACAGCTGCCTTGGAAGCCACAACCGTATTGTACTTCAGGATATCGTACACATTGATGGTCTTCGGGGAAGCAGTCTTGACACCCGCGATATTTCTTGCGGAAAGCACAGTGTTCATCTCTCCCTCCGGAGCGACAACCAGGGCTTTCTCTACCTTCAGATTCTTAAGGGTTTCAACCATCTTCTTGGTCTTAATCTCAGCCATGCCAAAATCATCAACCACGATGAACTTATTCTCCTGAACGCGGCTGGAGAGCGCGCACTTGAGTGCATGTCTCTTCTCCTTCTTGTTCAGGGTCATGGTGTAATCTCTCGGGGTCGGAGCAAATACGACGCCGCCGCCCTTCCACTGCGGAGCTCGCGTGGAGCCCTGTCTCGCGTGACCGGTTCCCTTCTGTCTCCACGGCTTCCTTCCGCCTCCGGAAACCTCGGAACGAGTCTTTGCTTTCTGGGTGCCCTGACGCATATTCGCAAGCTGTGCGACAACCGCCATATGTACAAGATGCTCATTCAGCTCAACGCCAAAGATCGCATCATTCAAGTCAATCTTGCCGACTTCCTGTCCGTCTGTGTTAAAAACAGATACATTTGCCATTTTAAGCTTTCCTCCTTTCCTCTCGAATTACTTTCTGGCCTTTACGGTCTCTTTGAGGGTTACCAGAGCCTTTCTGGATCCCGGAACAGCGCCCTTCACCAGAATCAGGTTGTTCTCGGCATCAACGCGAACCACCTCAAGGTTCTGTGTCGTGACCTGAACATGACCCATGTGGCCAGGCATTCCCTTGCCCTTAAATACGCGGCTCGGGTCGGAAGAGGAACCATTGGAACCCTGGTGGCGGTGGAACTTGGAGCCGTGCGCCATCGGTCCGCGGGACTGTCCGTGTCTCTTGATTGCGCCCTGGAAGCCCTTTCCCTTGGAAATCGCAGTGGCATCGACCTTATCGCCGGCAGCGAAGATATCTGCCTTGATCTCGTCCTTTACCTTATAATCTGCGGAATTCTCAAAACGGAACTCTCTTAAGAAGCGGCCCGCTGCGTAGACCTCTCTCTGGCCCTCGCCCTTCTTCACGACCTGCTTCTCAATCCCGGCCTTCTCAAGCTGACCTGCGTCCGGCTTGTTCACAAGCTTGGTGCGGATCTCACCGTAAGCGACCTGAACGGAATTGTAACCATCATTCTCCTGAGTCTTGACTCTCGTGACCACGCAGGGACCGGCCTGAAGCACAGTTACCGGAATCAGAACGCCAGCCTCATTGTAGATCTGAGTCATACCGACCTTTGTTGCAAGTATTGCCTTCTTCATGTTTGACCTCCTGTTTATCCTACAGCGGAACGTCCGGGGACGTTCATACTAGAGCAGGATATTATTTTGTTTTCATCTTGATGTCGATGTGAACGCCGGCCGGCATCTCAAGACGGGACAGTGCATCCACAGTCTTGTCGGTCGGAGTCAGGACATCGATGAGTCTCTTGTGGGTTCTCTGCTCGAACTGCTCACGGCTGTCCTTATACTTGTGAACCGCACGAAGGATGGTAACAACCTCCTTCTTGGTCGGCAGCGGAACCGGACCGGAAACCTTTGCTCCCGTTCTCTTCACCGTGTCGACGATTTTTCCGGCAGACTGATCAACCAGCTTGTGATCGTACGCCTTCAACGTGATTCTCATTACCTGATTTGCCATAAAAAAAGTCGCCTCCTTTTCGCACTTTTTTCGAAGTACGACAAGCGGTGACTGTACACATTGCCGGGTGTGTCATTTTAAACCCACTCAGCTGTTCCTTCAGCTTTGTCTTGAAAGAACATTCTTCATTTGTACAGTGACTTGTCGTCAGTATCAAGACTTGACATTCGCTCCACGGAATATCCCGCCGATGGCGGCAACCTCGCGCTTCACAGCTATCATGTCACAGCGTTATGAACTATAACACACAAAAAAAACAGATGCAAGTACTTTTTTATTCCTGCGTCCTCTTTCTCTGCCTTTTTCTGCAGAGCTTATGTAAATCTCCCGCCGGAAGCATCTCTCTTCCTATATTAATTATACGATTACGGCATCCAGGGTACTGCCTCCCACGTACCGCACACAATCACCTTTTACCAATATATCACAATATGCAGGGAAACGCTGACCAGAGCGTTTCCCACGTTTTTCCTGCCCCCGCCGCTCACTTACTGCTGCGCTGCGGAGCTCTCTGCGGCAGCTGCACCCGTCGTCTCCTCTACCGCTGTCTCTGCGGCAGTCATCGCCTCAAGTACCTCTGCCGGAGGCTCTGCCGCTCCCTGCGTGGGCTCCGGCTTCTTGAGATTTCCGGAGCGATTCTTCTTGATCTTTGTCACCTTTCCGCTGGGTCCTTCAGAATCGTCCGCGGGGGCTTCCTCCTCGGCCTCTGTATCCTCTTCCGTCTCTATCTCTGCTGCCGGAGCAGCAGCAGTCTTCTGCTCTGTGGCTTCCTCCTGCTCCTCAGCTTCCGTCTCCTCTTCGCTGCTCTCCTCCACACTGCTCTCAACAGAGCTCTCTGACGTGCTGCTCGCTGCCTCCGTTGTCACAGCAGCCGGCTCTGTCTCCGCAGCGCTGCTCTTCTCTCCGCCCCCCTGACCGCAGGCATTCAGACTCAGCATCACAGCTGCCGCGATAAGCATTGCGCCAAATGTTTTTCTCCTCATAACATTTACCTCCAGATTGTCCATACCAGCCGTGCGGGTATACCGCCCGAGGCCGGTGAATGCTCTTATCATAACACATCAGACCCGCAGTTCAATTCATTTCATAAAATCATAAGACTTGATGTCGTGCAGTGCCTTTGCTAAACTGTCCGGGAGAGGGGGCGCGCAGCTTCCGCTTCCCCCTATTTAGTCTTAATTGAAATGGAGAAACACTATGCTGACTGCCAACCGCTGGAAAGACTATGAAGTAATCGACTGCTCCGCCGGAGAGAAGCTGGAGCGCTGGGGAACGCATCTGCTGATCCGGCCGGATCCCCAGATCATATGGAGTACGCCAAAAGAGCACAGGGGCTGGAGCCATCCCGCCGGCCACTATAAGCGGAGCTCCAGCGGCGGAGGAGAATGGGAGTTCTTTGGACTGCCGAAGCAATGGGAGATCGAGTATCGGCTGCCTGAGACCCTGCCGATCCGAAAGAGCCAGTCGCTTCACTTCCAGCTGAAGCCCTTCAGCTTCAAACACACCGGACTCTTTCCCGAGCAGGCCGCAAACTGGGATTGGTTCTCTGCCCTGATCTCTGAGGCAGTGGCCGCGGGCCGCGAGATCCGGGTTTTGAATCTCTTCGCCTACACCGGAGGCGCTACGCTTGCCGCAGCTGCAGCAGGCGCCAGTGTGACGCACGTGGACGCCAGCAAGGGCATGGTCGCGTGGGCAAAGGAAAATGCTGAGCTCTCCGGACTTCAGGACGCTCCGATCCGCTGGCTGGTCGACGACTGCGCAAAGTTCGTACAGCGGGAGCAGCGCCGCGGAAGGCACTACGACGCCATTATCATGGATCCCCCCTCCTACGGCCGCGGGCCCAAGGGCGAGATATGGAAGATTGAGGATGCCATCTATCCGCTGGTGAAGGACTGCGCTTCCCTCCTCTCCGAGCATCCCCTCTTCTTCCTCATCAATTCCTACACGACGGGACTTCAGGCGAGCGTGCTCTCCTACATTCTCGGCACAACCGTAGCCTCTGCACACGGCGGCGCACTGGTCTCAGACGAGCTGGGCCTTCCTGTGCAAGAGAGCGGGCTCATACTCCCCTGCGGTGCAAGCGGTCGCTGGGTCGCTGCGCGCTGAGGCAGGCAGAGAAAATAGCTGTGGTAGCTTAACACACTCTGCCACCACAGCTGTCATCCCCCATCCCGGCAGGCCGGGGCCTTATCCATTCTATTATTTTTCTTGCAAATTTCCGAGTATCTCCCGCACCGCCGCAAGCAGATTGTCCGCCACAAGCTCCGCCGCAGCGCTGTACTTTCCGTCCATGCCCGCCTGTCCCGTGCGCACCAGCGCCGTGTGACAGCCGGCGCGGCGTCCGAGCTCCATATCCACCGTGGAATCTCCGATCACCCATGAGGATGCAAGATCTATATTGTAGCGCTCTGCGGCCTTAAGGAGCATACCCGGCTTCGGCTTCCGGCACGCGCAGTCAAGCTTGTACTCCGGCCGCTCTCCCGGAAAGCCCCGATCGGGGTGATGCGGGCAGAAGAAAAGATCATCCACAAATACGCCCTCTCTTCCGAGCAGTGTCTTCATCTTGCAGAAGATAGTCTGAAGCTCCTCCTCTGTCGTCTCCCCCCGCGCAATCACCGGCTGATTCGTCACAACGATCGCGAGATATTCCGAAGAATTGATACAGCGCAGCGCCTCACAGACGCCCGGAAGCAGCTCAAACTCCTCCGCGCACCGCACAAAGCCCCGGTAGACATTGATCACACCATCCCGGTCCAGAAACAGCGCCTTCTGCCTGTTCTTTAAATTCCGCTTTCCGATAAAGCCGGAGCGAATATCCTCCGCCGCCTTCTCAATCCGCTCCACCGTTCCCACATCCTTTACATACTCCGGCGAGCGGTAGGCATACACAGCCTCCCCGCGCTCCGCCATCGGTGCAAGCAGCCCCTTCTCAAAATCCAGCTTCTCGGGACGGTCGACCCGTGAGAGCATCTCCCTCTTTAATATGTAGAGACCCGCATTTACACAGTTATCGTACCAGTAGTCCCTGACATTGTGCTTGGAATCAAAGGCTGTCACCCTGCCCGTCCCATCCGCGCGGATCAGATCCGAGTCAAAGGGATGCGCATTCGGATGCGCAAAGAGCAGCACCTCCGCATCCTTCTCAAGAAAAAAGCGCTCCATCCTGTCGATATCAATATCGAAGAGCACATCCCCGAACACCAGCAGAAAGTAAGGCTCTGTGACTCGCTCCCTCAGATAGTAAAAAGCTCCCGCTGTCCCAAGCGGCTCCTCCTCCTCGACGTAATCAATCTTTATGCCGAGGGCACTGCCATCCCCGAAATATTCTGTGATCCGTTCCTTCAGATGGCCCACAACCATGGTCACGCGGGTAATGTTCCAGCGCTTCAGCATCTCCAGCTGCCACGCGAGCAGCGGGCGTCCGAGCAGCGGCACCATGGGCTTTGGTATCTCTCCTCTGGTAAGTGCCTGAAGCCGCGTTCCCTTGCCTCCCGCCATAATCACTACCTGCATCTCTCATCCTCCCGCTGTTCTTATATTTTTCCTCCGCGCTTCTCTGCCGCAAAGTCCGGCTCCCATCCGCTCCCGAGCTTCCCGGAGGAAACCGGTGCTCTTTTCCGCAAAGAGCCCGGATCGCCGCCAATGATCTTATCACAGCACAGAATATGCTGTATAGACTCCTGTGAACGAGAATAGTTTACCACAGATCGTACAGGGTATGTATGAGCAACAAAATGAAACAGGGAATGATCAGAGACAGCGGAGCCTTTACCCCCCGCTGTCTCTCTGTCTGTTTATCCTGTTCTATCTGCTCTTTTTCCTGTGGATGCTGTCTGCATCCACGGTATAACCATCCGGCGTCTTTTCATCTGCACACATCACACCCCGCGCAGCTCCGGCTCCGCTCTCAGTACAGTCTCACTTCTTTCCTGCCGTGATAAACGGAGACAGCACACCGCCGAGCCGCGGCAGCGACATGGTCTGGATATACGCCTTTCCCGGTCCGATAATCACGGTATCCACCAGCCCCTCGCCGCCCAAAAGCTTGTTCTTCAGCCCCTTGACCACGCGGATATCCATCTGGCAGCTCTCCTCCATCAGCGCCACCACGCCGGTGTCGCACACCAGCTCCTCGCCCGGCATCAGGTCATACTCCTTCACATAACCGTCCAGCTCAAGAAATACCACGCCCGGCCCGGTCACCTTCTGCATGATAAAGCCCTCGCCTCCCAGAAAGCCCGCACCCAGCTTCTTCTGAAAATGCACGGCCAGCTCCACACCTGAGCTCGCGCAGAGGAACGCGGACTTCTGGCAGATCAGACTCTCTCCCGGTCCCAGCTCACGCGCAATAATGCTTCCCGCAAAGGACGAGGCAAAGCCGATCTCGGCCGGTCCCTGCGCGGTGTAATAGCTCATGAACATGTTCTCTCCGGAAAACATGCGCCCGATGCCTCCTCCGAGGCCTCCCGGCGCCTTTGTCTCCGTGAGTATCGTTCCCTTCGCCCATGTGCGCCCTCCCAGCTCACTGATGATTGTCTCGCCCGCATCCAGCTGAATGATAACCGCCGGCAGACTTCCTCCCTCAATCTGATAACGCATAAATTGTCCTCCTTTGTTTTCTATTATTCTTCCGCAGCTGTCTCTGCACTCTGTCCCGCGCATTTCTTCTGCGTAAAGTTCTCGTTTCTTTTTTTATAAGCCTTTTTTCGAATAAAAGATATTATCCCAGGTATACTTTTGAGCTCAATTCCTCTGAAATCCGCAATAATATCCAATGGATCAGAAAAACTTGTATAAAAAACAGCAAAAAAATTATACACATTGCATAAATTTCCAAATTGCCTCCGAATAGTCAAGGTCTACAATAAGGCAGGCGCAACTCCTCTCGAGGACGAACCGCTTCAGGTAAAATAAACCGCTTTTCCGGTTACTTTTTTGCCCTCCTGCGCTATACTGCTTTTGGCGGCAAGCTGCCGCACAACTTTGACTTGTATTACAGGAGGGGATTATGAAGAAGTTTATGGAAGAATTCAAGAGCTTTGCTCTGAAGGGCAATGTGCTTGATATGGCAGTCGGCGTCATCATCGGCAGTGCCTTCAGCGCCATCGTAAAGTCTCTGGTGGACGATATCATCATGCCGCTGCTCGGTATTCTGCTTGGCCAGATCAACATCTCCGAGCTGGCCGTCACAGTTCCGAATCCGCTGGGCGGAGCAGATGTGAGTCTCCGCTACGGCCTGTTCCTTCAGAATATTCTGAACTTCATATTCATTGCCCTTGCAGTCTTTATGATCGTAAAGGCCGCAAATGCCATGATGGAGAATGCCAGGAAAAAGGAAGAGGAGGCTCCTGCCGAGACCCCGGAGCCGAGCAAGGAAGAGCTTCTGCTCACAGAAATCCGCGATGTGCTGAAGGAGATGAAGCAGTAAGTGCATCCGGCATCTGCCCGGTGGAGGCGCCCTGAGAGAAAATCCACCTTCCACCTATAGCAAAAAGAATCCGCTGTGCCTCTGCCGTCTGCAGGACACAGCGGATTCTTTTTGCTGAGACACAAACTTCAGGATGCCGTATTCCCTGTAAATCAAAACCATCAAAAGCCGGAAAGAGCAGCTACTCTATAATCAGAACAGAGCTGAGCAGAGTTCCAAATACCGGCGGATGCGCTCTGCCCGAGAGGTAAGCCGAAAACTCAGCCTCATAAAGTTCGCCCCATGAGGCAAGCAGCAGAACGTCGCCCTCTGCCCTCCTGCTCAGACCGACCACAGTCATATAGTGATCCCTTGCCTCTCCCGCCGAAGCACCGTGCCGCCGCAGCGGCAGCCCCCTTCTTCCTTCCAGGGCGAAACCGGGTCCCACAGAGAGTATCACCGGAATATCTCGCTGCAGCATACTGTATATAGCCCGACGCAACGCCTCTGCTGTGCAAAAACTCCCCCAGCGTGCGCGAAACGGAGAGCCGAGCGCTCTTGCACGCCGGTTGAAACTGCGCGCCAGCGAGAGTCCATCCACACCTAGCTCAAAGCGGCGCAGCGGAAAACTATGCCAGAGTTTCTCAAGCTCGCTCCTGTACTGCACACCGCTCTGCCTGAAGAAATCCGGATGTGAGCGCTCTCCCGCCTCACGCCACTTCTCCCGCTGCTCCAGATAAAAAAAGAGATCCGCAAGAGCAATCACACCGCAGCCGGAATGCTGAAATACCATGTCATCAAAGTCATTCTGACTCCCGGCCCCATAAGGCCCGATAAGCCGTAGTCTCTCCCGCATCAGCGTGTTCTCCCGGCTTGCATGAGATAGTAGACTGCAATATGCACAGCCTGTACAAAGCCGCCTTCCTGAATGAGGCGCTGCATCTCCGAACGCGGAACCACAATGGTCTCCATGCACTCCGTCTCATCGAGCTGCCGCTCTGCCTGCTTTCTGCACCCTTCCGCAAGATAGCAGTAGGCGTAATTGTCCGCAATCGTGGCGTTTGGCGCGATGCGTCCGAGAAAGCTCCAGCACTCGGAGACACAGCCGGTCTCCTCCAGCAGCTCACGTTTCGCCGCCTCCAGCGGCTCCTCTCCGGGCTCGATACCACCTGCCGGAAATTCTGTCGTCACCTCGGCAATTCCCGGACGAAACTGCCGCACACAGATAAAATCTCCTGCTTCATCCCGCGCAGCGATCACAGTGAAGCTGCGATTGTGATAGCTGTAATAGGGACTCAGCTCTCTTCCGTTCGGAAGCAGATAGCTCCTGCTGCGCAGATCTACCCAGTGATCCTTTTTGACTGTCTGCTCTGTGAGCAGCTTCCACGACAACGAATCGCTCATCTGATCTCCCCCGCCAGCCGGCCTCCCGGCACGGTTTCTTCTGTGGTTCAATTGATTGTTTTGTAAATGTATCCGCCAGTGGGGTCGGCCCTGTCACTGCTTTGAGATCGCGTCCCTCAGTCTATGGCCGGCGGAGAGCAGTCTGTCCAGCACACGGTTTAAGCCGTAGCAGACAATCAGGAGGCTGGTGTTCCCGAGCGGACTGTGATAAAAAAGTCCGATCAGACAGTAAACGTAGGTGCAGGCTGAAAACCACACGAGAAACCAGAGTCCGAGTCGCACAAAGGGCAGGCGCACAGTCAGAAAAAAGAGGAGCAGCACAAAAGCAGAGCCCATAGTGACTGCCAGAAAGAGCGGCAGCAGCTCTCCTGCCTCCATTCCCAGCAGAAACTCCTTCGCCGGAGTCCTCAGTACATCTGCAACTGCATCTCCGGCCACCGCCCCCTGCGCGCTGTCCGCCGCGCGCCTCATAAATTTCGAGAGCAGCGGCAGCACCCATATCTGCAGCAGCAGCATGTAGGCTGCATTCATCCAGCCCGCATAGCGCGAATGGTTCTCCAGCTCAACGAGAGACAATATCCAGCGCACCATGAGAGACAAAATATATGAGAGCGCAAGCGCCTGTGCGATGCGGAGATCCGCCAGCGCGTAGAGATTGTTCTGATAGCTGTAGACACTGCTCGAGAAAATGAGCCGCATCACGGCGCCGAAGGAACGTATCCTGCCGAGATAGATTGTAAGCCCCCAGAGCAGCACACAGAGAAGTATCAGAAGATTCCGCCGTTTCTCGTTGAGACTCAGCTTCAGCAGGGCTCTCCGCCTCCTCTCCTTCCGCTCCCTGCCAAGCTGTGCCGCATCCGTGAAATAATATAAAAAGAATCCAATCGCCACTGCCGTCACAGCACCGATTGAGAGCTGTTCGCCTCCCTTCAGCACGCACCAATGTGCCACAAGCCAGCCGAACGACGGAAGCAGAGCTGCGACCAGAACCGGCCAGAAATTTCGCGTGCCGAGAAAACTTTCCAGCAGCACAAAGGGGTAGACCAGAAGGCAGGCGCAGACCGCATACCATGCGACAGTATCATTCCAGTGAAATCCCCTGCCAAAGACACCCGCAAACAGGGTCAGGAGGGAGCGTATCAAAGTCGCAGTGTACTTTCCGGTCATGAGCCAGGCTGTCGTAAAGTGGTTGTCGAGAAGCGGATAGCCGTACAGGCAGGCATAAATATAGAGCAGCAGCGCGAGTACCGCGATGTACAGTGCGCGCAGCCTGCGGCTCTCCCCTGCCAGCACCGAAAGAGCCAGTGCGATCGCAAAAACGGCGGTGCAGAGCAGCAGAAACACGCAGAAAATGAGCACCATTGCGGTGAGCTCGCCGGGCGAGCGATAGCTGCGGTTTCCGATCGCCTCCGGCACACGCAGGATACCGCCGGCGGCATAGAGGATGCGCCAGAGCAGCAGTATCCCCGCTGAGCCTCCCCCGATTCGAAAAAATAGCTGTTTCATTCAGTTCCTCCTGTGGCGATGCGCTTCCAGCAGCACCTCAGTTCCGCCAGAGAGCACGCCGCCGATTGGTCAGACACCGCAATAAAAAAGAGAGGACAGCCTCAACTATTCTCTCCTTCATACACCGGGCCACGGGCAGCATGACCCACAGTCAGTTCCTCTGCTTTTCCCTGCGTTCCTTCATAATCTCCTCAAACTGGGCACGCTCGGAGGAGTAGGCCGACATGCATCCCATGCCGCAGGAGCCACAGTTTCCATTACAGGACGAGGCCTTCTTGCTGCCGTGCTTTAAGATGAAGCGCACTATGAGTACGATACCGACAAGAAGCAGTATCCCTATCACTGTTGTAAATCCGTTTGCCAAAGCTGTACCTCCCCGGGACTGAGGCCTCTCCCCGTCCCTCTGCTCTGTATTCTAGCCCTCTCCCCGCCCGCGGTCAAGTCTCTGCACTTTCTTCCTTGTATGCCCATCTGGAATGTGTTAATGTAAGTGCAAGCCAAGAAGGAGGTATCACAATGCAAATTCATGAATCCGCCGAGGACTATCTCGAAAAAATTCTGATGCTGAAAGAGCAGAACGGCTTGGTTCGCTCCATCGACATCGCCAATTTCATGGGGTTTTCCAAGCCGAGCATCAGCATCGCAATGAAGCATCTCCGGGAAAACGGCTATATCACCATGGACGGTGAAAACCATATCTTCCTGACCGATTCCGGTGCAGCGATCGCCTCCCGTATCTACGACCGTCACCAGCGACTCACCCGCTACCTCGTGAAGCTCGGTGTGCCGAAGGAGATTGCGGAAAAGGATGCATGTAAGGTGGAGCACGACCTGAGTCCCGAATCCTATGCGGCGCTCTGCGCGCATCTTGAAACACTGTAAACTGCTCATAACAGACGGCACACTGCCTCAGCAAGCCCGCTGCGTCAGCGTGCCGTTTTTTTATTACCGGAGAATTTTTTAATTTTCATTTGCTTTTTTTCTGCTTTGGAGCTACATTGTTGAGTTGTATTACGAAGACAAATACTATTTTAACAACACGAGGTTAATGTTATGGGTACTTCTATGATTCCGGCGTGGCTCTGCATTCCCTTTGCCGGACTGCTTCTGAGTATTGCCGCGGCACCGCTCTTAAGACCCGAATGGTGGGAGCGCAACAAGCTCTGGGCCGTTCTGTTCTGGTCCCTGCTCTTTGTGCTTCCATATGCACTCTTCTACGGCCCCTCTTCTGCGACGGAGATTGTACTTGAGTGCATCCTGAATGACTATCTCTCCTTCATCATCATGCTCTTCGGGCTCTTCTGTGTGGCGGGTAATATCACCTTCACCGGAGATCTCGCAGGCTCTCCCGCCGTGAACCTGATCTTTCTTCTGATTGGAACGCTGCTCTCCAGTATCATCGGGACAACGGGCTCCTCGATGCTGATGCTGCGCCCCATGATCAAGATCAATTCCTGGAGACGCAGGAAGAAACACATCATGATCTTCTTCATCTTTCTGATCTCCAATATGGGAGGTGCGCTCACGCCGCTCGGTGATCCGCCTCTGCTCATGGGCTTCATGAGAGGCGTGCCTTTCCTCTGGAGCCTTCACCTGATGCCGATTCTGCTCTTCAACATGCTGATCCTGCTCTTCGTCTTCTGGCATCTGGACAGCATGAACTACCGCAAGGATGTGGCGCAGGGCTACCGCCCGGATATCAGCGAGCCCGGCACGGAGCTCTCCTTAAAGGGCGGGCACAATGTGATCTTTCTGCTGATGATCATCCTTGCCGTCGTACTGAGCGGAACCCTGCCCTCCAATCCGGCCTTTCTCGACGCAGAAGGGGCCGTGAAGGGCATCCATGTATTCGGCGAGGTGACACTCAGCTACCCCTCCCTCATTGAGATCGCTCTGATCCTCGCGGCGGCCTTCCTCTCCTTTAAGACTACGCCGGAGGAGATCCGCCGGGCAAACCACTTCACCTGGGGCGCCATTGAGGAGGTCGCACAGCTTTTCGTCGGAATTTTCATCACCATGCAGCCCGCCCTCATGATCCTGAAGGAGCTCGGCCCGAAGCTCGGCATCACCCAGCCCTTCCAGCTCTTCTGGGCGACCGGCGCTCTCTCAAGCTTCCTCGACAATACGCCGACCTACCTCGTATTCCTCACAACCGCCGGAACGCTCGGCGCGGTACAGGGTGTGCAGACCTCGCTCGGCATGATCCCGGTGAAGCTCCTCGAGGCCATCTCCTGCGGCGCCGTCTTCATGGGCGCAAACAGCTACATCGGCAATGCGCCGAACTTCATGGTAAAATCCATCTCCGACGAGAACGGTATTCATATGCCTTCCTTCTTCGGCTACGTACTCTGGGCACTTACCTTCCTGGTGCCCGTGTTCCTGATCGACACACTGATTTTCTTCCGCTGAGGAGGTGAACTACAATGGAACAAAAGCAAAATAACTGCCACGCACTGGCGGAACGCATCTATGATCTTGACGAGCGTGTGTACAGACTGTCCGGCTCCACACTGGGCCGCACGCTGATCGGCGGAAGAGAAAAGGTCGTCGCGCTCCTGGAGCGCGAGCTGAGTCTGTTTCCCGACGGGGAGCTGATACACAGCGATCTGGCTCTGATCGGCAATATGGGCAGAACCATCTCCGACCCTGCTGCAAGAAAAGAGCTGATGATGGAGTACAACGAGATCCTCCAGGAAATCAGCGGCATGGAAACTGCACGCGATGCCTACGATATTGTGGATGAGCGGCGCATCACCCTGAATCCCTTCGCCACCGGCGCAAAGAAATTTACGACAGAGGACAGGCTGGTTATCTGCATCGGCCGCACTTACGGCAGTGCCGGAACCGACATCGGTTTTAAGCTTGCGGATGACCTGCACATCAACTACTACGACGCGACCATCTTCAAGGACGTGATTGAGCGTCTTCAGGCACAGAAGGAAACCCCGAAGAATCAATGCGTCGAGGACAGGCTGAAGCAGCTGCGCTCTCTCCGGGGCGTACGCCTCATCACCAGCAATTTCAATCGCTATCACGGTCTTCCGGCCGAGGACGCGCTCTTCTTCAACCAGAGTCAGTACATTGAGGAGCGCTCCAAAAAAGAGGATTTTGTCGTGATGGGACGCTGCGCGGATGTCATCCTGCGCAATGCCGGAATCCCCCATGTCAGCATTTTTATCACGGCGCCCTTTGAGATCCGGGCACGCCGTATTATGGAGCTGCACAGAATCAGCTACAGGGAGGCCTGCCGCGAGGTGCGCAGAGAGGACGGAAAACACGCGCGCTTCTACAGGCGTTACACCGGTTATGAATGGGGAAATGCAGTTCACTACGACCTCTGCATCAACAGTGCAAGCTACGGCATCGAGGAATCGGAGGAGCTTATCATCCGTGTGATTAAGGCACGTCTCCGTGACGATCTCGCAGCGGAGGCAGAGCGGCATGAAGCGGCACTCGCAGCAGAGGTCGCAAAAAGAGAGCAAAAACAGACAGAGTAACACAGCCGCGCAATCATGCGCACGAAGCAAGGGGCACAGACTGAATATACCAGTCCGTGCCCCTTGTCCTTTTGATCCTGTTCCTGCAGTGTACAGAAAAGGTATTACAACAGATGTGCGCGAAGCTCCTCAGCACTCAGCGGGCTCAGGTAAGCGGGCGCAATATCAAACACGGTCAGGCAGCCCTTCCGTCCCTCTGACGCAAGACGGTACAGGGCCCTCGCGTAAGCAACCAGTATGCTTCCGGTAAACTCCGGATTCGAGTCGAGCTTTACGCTGTACTCCACAATCTCCTTATGCTCCTTCAAAAAGCCGGTCACTCCGCTGCGGATCACAAAGCCTCCGTGAGGAAGTCCCTGATGGTTCTTCTGCATCTCCTCCGCAGAGATAAAGTGTACGCTGGTGTGATAATCCGCAAAGTAATTCGGCATGGAGCAGATCTCTGCCTCAATTGCAGCGCGATCCGCCCCCTTCTCGGCCACGACAAAGACCTCTCTGGTGTGCATGTCTCCGGTCTGGAATTCCGGCTGCTCCCCTCTCCTCACACGCGCTGCGGACTCTGCCACAGGTATCGTATACTGTCTCGCATCCAGCACACCCGGTATGCGCCTGCACGCATCAGAGTGCCCCTGGCTCACGCCGCGTCCCCAGAAGGTATAGTTCTTCCCCTCCGGCAGAATCGCCGTCGAGATGAGACGATTCAGGGAAAACATCCCCGGATCCCAGCCGACAGAGATCAGCGCAGCCTTTCCGCCCTCCCGCGCAGCTGCATCCACCGCTGCAAAGTGCTCCGGGATCTTCGCATGCGTGTCAAAGCTGTTGATCACATTGAATTCTCTCGCGTACTCAGGCATCTGTGCCGGAAGATCCGTCGCGCTGCCGCCGCAGAGTACCATCACATCAATCTCATCTCTCCACGCCCGGATATCCTCAAGATGCACGACGGGAATATGCTCCGTGTGCAGCTTAACGCTCTCCGGCGCCCTTCTTGTAAATACAGCCTTCAGCTCCATATCCGGATTCTGCCGGATGGCGCTCTCCACTCCGCGTCCCAGATTTCCATAGCCCAAAATACCTATCCTGATGCTCACTCTGTCTACTTCCTTTCCCTGTGGCGGAGCCTGCGCTCCGCACCCTCAGTTAATTCTGAGAAAACAATTCTGTTCTCCTGCACTCTACAAAAAAAGCGCCGGAAAAACAAGCTTCAAAATATCCAAATTTCAGGCGCTTTACAGCAGCTCTTTGAACTCTGTCCTATCCCTCTGTTCCATGAGCAGCACCCGGTCGGAAATCCGCTGCGCCTCCGCTCTGTCATGCGTCACAAGAAGGGTCGTAATGCCGTGCCGCTTCTGCAGCAAGCGCAGCTGTACAGACAGCTCCTCCCGGAGCACCTCATCCAGACCTGTGAAGGGCTCATCCAGCAGGAGGAGACGAGGCTTCATACAGAAGGCACGGGCCAGCGCCACTCTCTGCTGCTGTCCACCGGAGAGCTCCTCCGGACAGGTGTCGCCGTAATCCTCCATACGAAAGAGACGCAGGTACTGCTCTGCCTCCGCACGAAGCCGGTCTCCGGAGAGACCGCCCGGCCGCATACAGATCTCCAGATTCTCCCGCACCGTGATCGCCGGGAGGAGGCGCCGCTCCTGAAAGAGCATCCCAATGCCGCGCTGACCCGGTCGAAGACCTTTCACAGATACTCCGTCAAAGAGAATCTCCCCTGATGATACTTGATGCAATCCGGCGATCACGCGCAGCAGCGTTGTCTTCCCGCAGCCGGAGGCTCCCAGGAGAGACAGCAGTTCCCCCTTCCCAATCCGCATGCTCAGATCGGAAAGGATGTGAGGTCCTCCGTAGGAAGTCGTAATATTTTGCAGCTCAACACACAGACCCAAGGCAGTGCTCTCCTTTTCCGTATTTCCTTAAAATGTGAGTCTCCGTCCCCTTCATCCCTTCGCTGTCCAAAAAGCACATGCTGCAGCTCCGCTTTTGTTGTATGATGGATGTATGATTCCCGGCACAGACAAAGACCCGCGCGGCGCCGGACAGAGGAGACCCTATGATCGAAGACTATTATATCAGAGAAATCGCTCTAAGCTATCCCCCAGAGCGCACTGCGCTCTCAGAATTTCTCAGCGCGCATGAGCTCCGCTTTGAGGAGGATATCGAGCTGGCCTATGGCGTCTATGATGAGGATGAGGTGCTGCACGGCTGCGGCTGCGCCGCAGGTGCACTGCTGAAGTGCTTTGCGCTTGACGCCTCGCTCCGCGGTCATAATATGCTGGGCGCACTCGTCTCAGAGCTCCTGCAAAACCGCTTTGCCGCCGGTATCTCGGAGCTCTTCGTCATCACCCACAGACACAATGAGACGCTGTTTCTCTCCTGCGGCTTTCATGTGCTCGCGCATACGGAGCAGGTCACCATGCTGGAAAACAGAGCACAGGGCCCCGAGCGCTACGCTGCTGCGATACGCGCCGCCGCTCCCTCCGATTTCAAGGTGATTTCCGAAAAAGCTGCGGCTGATGCCGGACACGGCCCACAGATCGGCGCGATCGTCATGAACTGCAATCCCTTCACGCTGGGGCACCGCGCGCTCGTTGCCTATGCCGCGGCGCGCTGTGATTTTCTGTATCTCTTTGTCGTCGAGGAGGATCGCTCCATGTTCTCCTCCGCCGTGCGAATGGAGCTTGTGAAAGCTGCGACCGGCGATCTCAAAAATGTATACCCTGTATTCAGCGGGCCCTACATGATCTCTGCCTCCACTTTTCCCAGCTATTTCCTGAAGGCCGGGGAAGATGCCGCCGCTCTGCAGTGCGAGCTGGATATCACCCTCTTCGCGGAACGCATCGCCCCCGCGCTGAACATCACAGTCCGCTTTGCGGGCGAGGAGCCGCTGGATCCCACCACCGCGCGCTACAACCGCGCCATGCGGGAGCTTCTGCCCGCGCGCGGCATTCAGTTTACAGAAATCCCCCGGGTCTCCGATGCTTCCGCCCCCATCAGCGCCTCCCGCGTGCGCGCGCTCCTTAAGAAGCAGGGATGGACAGAGACGCTCCGCACTCTGGTGCCGCAGAGTACCGCAGCATACCTTGAGAGGACTTTTCCCCCGAAAGAGGAGGAAAGTCTGACAGACTGACCCTGTCACACTACATCCGCTTTCACGTCTTTACAGAAATACTTTCCGTCAGTATAAGCTCCCGTGCTTCCGTGCCATGCAGTCTGTCTCAAATTCTCGTACATGCATTACTCTGCAAATATCCGCTTGCCTCCCCGGTACTCCCGCAGCTCTCCGACGCGCTGCACCTTTGGCACGCGCGCATCCCGGCGCAGAGCTGCCTCGAGCGCATCCGCTGCCTCCGGCGCGACAGCGATCATCAGTCCTCCGGAGGTCTGCGGATCGAAGAGCAGGTCCTGGAGCGCCAGCGGCAGGGCGCCAAGCTCTGTCGCCTGCTCCGCATAGCGCCGATTTCTGTATGCCCCGGCCGGAACCAGGCCCAGCTCTGCGAATTCAAGTGCGCCCGGAAGAAACTGAAGCCTCTCTGTACAGATATGGATCTCCGCATCCGCCCCCTGTGACATCTCCAGGAGATGCCCCAGCAGTCCAAAGCCCGTGACATCTGTACAGGCATGCACGGGATACTGCACCATAATATCCCGCGCGTATTTATTCAGAGTCATCATAAGCTCATTCACTCTGCTCTGCTGCTCCTCTGAGAGCAGTCCGCCCTTCCCTGCCGTCGTCAGCACACCGATACCGAGCGGCTTTGTGTAGAACAGGATATCGCCGGGCCTGCCTCCCGCATTTGTAAGAATGCGCTTCGGATGCACGATACCCGTAACTGCCATACCGTACTTTGGCTCTCTGTCATAAATGCTGTGCCCCCCGGTGATCATCGCCCCCGCCTCATAGATCTTCGCATATCCGCCGCGAAGTATCCCGTGCACCTGTTCCCGCGGCATATCCTCCGGCACCATCATGATATTCAGCGCTGTCAGGGGCTCTCCCCCCATGGCATAGACATCGGAAAGTGCATTTGCCGCGGCAATCGCCCCGAAGGTATATGGATCGTCCGCGATGGGAGGAAAGAAATCCACCGTCTGAACAATGGCGGTATCCTCTGTGAGCTGATAGACCGAGGCATCATCGCTCTTGTCATAGCCGACCAGCAGCCGTGCATCCCGGTGCACCGGAAGATCCTGAAGGAGCCTGGCGAGCTCCCCTGCTCCGACCTTTGCTCCACAGCCGGAACACTCTGTCAATTTTGTAAGCCTGATATCCTCCATTGCACGCTCCCTCACTTTCTTTATCCGCCCGGACAGTTCTGCACAAAACCATCTGTTCGGATTTTCCTCCGGAACAAACTCTCATATTCCTTCTCCTGTACGCAAACAGCGGGCGTCTCCGCCCGCCGCAGCCATTGTTCCTATACCCGTCCCTTCCGGGGCAGTCTTTATTTCCCGCTGAGCCTCTCCTTTGCGGATACGACGACCGCACAGGCCGCATCGCCGGTGATATTCACAGTTGTGCGGCCCATATCAAAGATACGGTCCACGCCGGCTACCAGCGCGATTCCCTCTACCGGCAGCCCCACAGACTCCAGCACCATGGCGAGCATCACCATACCCGCACCGGGCACACCCGCTGTGCCGATAGAAGCGAGGGTAGCCGTGAGCACGATGGTGAGCATCTGGGAAAAGCTTAAGCTCAGTCCGTAGCAGGTTGCGATAAAGATGGCGCAGACACCCTGATAGATCGCGGTTCCGTCCATATTGATGGTTGCGCCGAGCGGCAGCACAAAGGAGTAGATATCCTTCGGAACGCCGAGCTTCTCTGAGCACTCCATATTCATGGGCAGGGTGCCGACAGAGGAGGCGGAGGAGAAGGCCAGAATGATAGCCGGCATCATCCCCCTGAAAAACTTCAGCGGGCTCATCTTTCCAATTACCGCGACAGTCATGGAATAGACCAGAACCGCATGAATCACATAGCAGATATAGGCGACCAGCAGCACCTTCGCGAGAGAGCCGATGATAGACGGGCCGTTCTCCGCGACGACGGGACAGAGGAGACAGAAGACACCGATGGGTGAGAGCTTCAGTATCATCTCCATCGTTTTCATGCAGATCTCATTTACTGCCGAAACTGCATCCAGGCTCTTTCCGGACTTCTCTCCCGCAAGGATGATCGCGAAGCCGATGAAGAGAGAGGCCACAATCACCTGCAGCATATTGGATTCCACAAAGGGCTTCATGAAGTTATTCGGGAAGACGCCGACCAGCGTGTCCATAAAACTCACGGAGGAATTGGCCTCGTAGCTTAAATCGCTCGTCTGCAATACCGGGAAGGTCCCCTTGAAAAGATTTGCAAAGATCAGACCTATCGTCACGGCGAAGGCAGTCGTACACATGTAGTAGAGAACGGTCTTTCCGCCTATCGCCCCGAGCCGGCGAATATCCTTCATGGAGATAACGCCGGACATAATAGAGAAAAAGACCAGCGGCGCGACGATCCACTTGATCAAATTCAGAAAGATGGTACCAAAGGGCTTGATGAATTTCGTCGCAAGCTCCGGATTTCCGGTAAAGGCGATGCCGGCGGCAATCGCAAGCACCAGTGCAATAAAAATCTGTGTAGACAGCGCAAGTTTCCGTTTTTCCTTCATGAATACACCCCTCTCTGTAAACTTCAATACGGTCATTTCGCAGCTTGTCAGTATAATTATAGCAATATCGCATAATTTATTCAATATTTTATTTCTATTTTTTATGCACTTTGCTATATTTTTAACAATAATCTACCGCTCCTCCAGACGATCCAAGCGCCAGATACGTATATTCATGGCCTCCAGCTCTATCCCGCAGTACTGGCAGTGACGCGCCCCGAGATCCGTGACCGGCGCGCCGCAGTTCGGACAGTGCAGTCCTGTCGCGGCTCCCTCCACACGGGAGCTGTCCTGCACATGGATCAGCTCCAGCTGGAAGCGATGCTGCCCCTTCCGCACTTCCCCGGAGCGCTGCGCCTGCTCCCCCGACTGCCAGACCGGATGCCGGTACTCCAGCGCAGTCTGCACAATGATTCTGCAGAGCGCACTCTGCCGCTCATAGCGCGTGATCTCTGTCTGATGCACATATATCTCCTCAAAGCGCTCGCGTATGCCCCTTCGCACTGCGTCCTCAATACGAAGCTGAAGCTGCTCCCGGATCGCCTCTGAGCCGTCCGGAAGTCCCGCCCTGTTCTGCTGCTCCACTGCCTTCAGATAGCGCTTCAGCAGCAGCTCACAGCGCTGCCTCCACTCCGGCCAGTGAAATTCCGGAAAGTCCTCCCTGATCCGCGGGAGCTCCACGCGCGTCATCCCCGCCACGCTCTTCGGACTCTCCTCATAGAGCTCCTCCCGCCGCCTGAGCCCCTCAATGAGAGAATTTGTGCCAAAGAGCAGGCGTGAAAGCTGTCGTGACTTATGTCGCAGGTAGAAAAGCCCTCCCAGAAATGAGACGGCCGCCGCAATTCCAATGATCGTAAGTGCATTCATACTCTATCCCTCCGCGATCAGCTCTCCTTCCCCGCTGAATTCATAGAGATTGTCGAGGCCCATATCGACATAGCCCGTTCCGTCGTCATAGAACGGATTCAGATCCAGGCGGTTCACAAACCCCCACTGCGCCTCCGTGAGTGCAAGCGCCGGTTTTCCTTCCGCCCCCTCTGTCCACTGAAGCCCGGAGAGCGTCAGACTGTTGTCCGCAATATAGGCTGCTGCATGCCGCCGGTGCCGAGCCCCTGCCCCCTCCTGTGGACGCCCGCGCCCTGTCCTGTCACATGCTTCTCTCTCGCTCCCGGCCGATTCTCAGGCATGATATCCTTCCTTTCTCAGCCTTCCGCTGCCAATCTCTCACTCCCTGCGATGACGGGAAACATATCCCACTGTCCCCGTTCCTCTCTCGCAGAGACTGCGCCGCATTCTCTCATCTCCAAATATCATAGCGTTCCGCATACACTGCATGTATATAAGTCTGCCTAAGCTGTACCGCACTCCGCCCTCACATCAGCTGCGCGCGATCCACTCTCCCAGCACCGCAAACGGAAACAGCCTTCCGAGGCCCCAGCAGAGCGCCGCAAGCGGCAGCGCAGAGAGCGCATCAATCAGAACATGCTGCTTCGTGTACAGGGTCGAGAGCACAATCAGCGCGGACAGGATCACCGCGATGCCGCGAACCGGAAGCATTAGCCCCGGACTCACAAGCGCCATCGCCAGCACAATATAGCACATGGAGCAGTGCATGCTGGGCGCACAGTTCAGTCCCTTGTAGCTCCCCCGGTACACCAACTGCATGACAAGCCCCGTGGCGCTCTCCGGCGGCGCCGGTCGGCGAAAGGTCGTGGGATAGGCAAGGTAACAGATGAGACTCAGGACAATATCCGCAGCCATCGCAGTCATATAGCGCCCGTAGTGCAGCGGAGATGCAAAGTAGAGCGCCAGCGGAAACAGCGCGATGAGCGGAAACCACAGCACATAGATATACACCCACACGGGGGCAAAGGGAATGCGGCGGTCTATCCCGCGCTCCACATTGTGCGGAGGCCCCTCAAGCGCCTCAACACCGAAATAGAGCAGGCACTGCCCGCCCAGCAGGATGGCCTGTGCCAGTATCAGTCTCCGCAGCTCTCCCATACGCACTCTGTCCCCTTATCCCTGTCTTAAGTTCTCACAGACAGAGGCTCCGCTCCTCATTCTGAAGCTCCATGGTCTCCGTCTCTTTGCGCTTACACTATACCCTCTCACTCCCCGCTTTGCAATGCTGCAGTGCCTCTTCCTCCGCTTCGCACATCAAAAAACATAGTAAAAGACGCGGATGATGTCGGCACACCACCCGCGTATCGTATCATCTGTTTTTTCAGGCAGCAGTCCACTTCTCCTCAGCCTGCGATCTCCTTGCCCGCCTCTGCTCCTGTCAGCGGATTCTCTGCCCTCTGCTGTGCAAAGTGGAGCACAGACATCATCGCAAGAAGGAGGGCAGCGCCAACTGCAAGGGAGATGAGCGCGTTCTGCACAAAGCCCGCCACCACATAGGTGAGGAAAGAGATCAGGGCGCAGCTCAGTGCGTATGGCATCTGCGTGGAGACATGTGCGATATGGTCACACTGCGCCCCGGCAGAGCTCATGATAGTCGTGTCGGAGATCGGGGAGCAGTGATCGCCGCAGACCGCACCCGCCATGCAGGCGGAGACGCAGATGATAGCCAGCGGATTTCCGCTCTCAAGCGGGAATACCTTCAGCG
Organism: Fusobacterium naviforme; assembly: GCA_003014445.1. Classification (GTDB taxonomy): domain Bacteria; phylum Bacillota; class Clostridia; order Lachnospirales; family Lachnospiraceae; genus Moryella; species Moryella indoligenes. The sequence continues at coordinate 101,997 of PYGH01000005.1, forward strand.
TGATCGGAATCAGGATACCGAAGGTTCCCCAGGAAGTTCCCGTTGCGAAGGCAAGACCGCAGGCGATCAGAAAGACAATCGCCGGAAGAAAGTTCAGCATTGACCCCGCGCTGTGCTCCACGACACCGGCGACATACTCCGCCGCACCGAGGGAATCTGTCATGCCCTTCAGCGTCCATGCAAGGCAGAGTATCATGATGGCCGGAACCATGGCCTTGAAGCCCTCCGTCAGACAGCTCATGCAGTCTCTGAACTCCAGCACGCCGCGGAGAGAATACGCCGCAATCGTCAGTACCAGCGCCACAAAGGAGCCAAGCACCAGTCCCACCGAGGCGTCACTGTTTGCAAAGGAATCCACAAAGCTGGTGCCCTCAAAAAACCCGCCGGTGTAGATCATGCCCACGACACAGCTCACAATGAGGACTAAGATGGGAAGGACCAGATCCAAAACGCCGCCCTTGCCCGCAGCGCTCTCATTCTCTGTGCTGACCGGAGGATTGACCGTGAAAATATTTCCGCGCAGCGCATTTGCCTCGTGCCGCGCCATCGGGCCGTAGTCCAGACGCAGAACTGTCAGCGTCACCATCATGAGTATGGTGAAGAGCGCGTAGAAATTATAGGGAATCGCGTTGATAAAGAGCATCAGTCCGTTCGTCCCCTCAGGTGCAAAGCCGGAGATGGCCGCCGCCCAGGAAGAGATCGGCGCGATGATGCAGATCGGCGCCGCTGTCGCATCAATCAGATAGGCGAGCTTCGCCCTTGAGACATTCTGCCTGTCCGTCACCGGGCGCATCACACTGCCCACTGTCAGGCAGTTGAAGTAGTCGTCTATAAAGATGAGACAGCCCAGAAGGATCGTCGCAAGCTGCACACCAATGCGGGTCTTAAAGCGCCTCGCCGCCCACTGCCCGAAGGCCGCGGAGCCTCCCGCCCGGTTCATCAGTGAGACCAGCACGCCGAGGAACACGAGAAACATGAGTATCCCGACATTGTAGGGATCGGATATCTGCGCGATGAGCCCCTCGCTGAAGATGTGATTCAGCGTCCCCTCAAAGCTGAAGCCCGAGTAGAAGAAGCCGCCCACAAGAATCCCCAGAAAGAGGGAGCTGTAGACCTCCTTTGTGATCAGTGCCAGTGCAATTGCGACGATCGGCGGCAGCAATGCCCAGAATGTACCGTGAAATGCCATGATTCTTCCTCCCCTGAAAGCTTTGTCACAGGACGGAATGTCCCGAGGCTCCGTCCCGGAGCCGAAATAACTGTATCAATTAAGGGCATCATAACATCAAAAATTTATTTTGCACTTTTTTTCTATAATTTTTGATTTTTATGGACAGTATGTCCAGTCCTTTGGTAAAAAAACAGCTTCCTCCATAAAACTATGGATTCCGCCTGTTATTTCAACTGCTGATACCTATGCCTGCAGAGAAGCTCCAGCACACTGCCCGCAATGCAGCGCGACTTATCCGAGATCGTGCTGCAATTCTTCTGCTCGGATATCCGCGGATCAATATCCGCGATCTTCAGCCCCCGCTCCACCGGATAGCCGTCCCGGATGATGCCGCGGAGCACGCCGGATAAGCTTGCTCTGACCTCTGTCTCTCCGATTGTGGCGAGCAGCTCTCCCTCCCGCACAATATCCCCGATCTCACAGCGGTTGTGAATGCACCCGCTCTCCGGCGCGTGAATCACGCGAAGCGCGCCCTGCCCGGCGATGAGCCCCGGAACACCTGTATTCTGCGCCGCGCTTCCCTCTGTGATGATGCGCCCCAGATCGTGTCCGCGCTGCGTCTCGATCACAAAATCTGCATCCACGCCCGCGGTGAAGCCCGGCCCGAGCGCGATTGTGAGCGGAGCCATGCCGCGCGTCGTCCCGCAATTCCGCTTTGCGAGTATGGCGTCCACAAGCACAGAGGGCCGCAGGCGGGAAATGCTCTCTCCTGCCGGGTCCTGAAGGACCGGAACCTCATTCCTAAGAAGCACTGCATCCAGCTCCGCCGGACACTCGATGCGCACGGCACGCATTCCCTCTACCTCCGTACTTCCCTGAAACATCGCCTCGCTGACTGCGACTCTTCTGCGAATTGCGGAGGGATTCGGCAGCTCCAGCACCAGCACGCGAAAGCCGCTCCTCCACAGCCTGTGGATGGTCCCGGTGGCGATATCTCCTCCGCCCCGCACAACAATCAGTTCTTCACAAAGCATACTGTCCCTCCTCCCTCTCCGCCGCGGAGAATGCGCTCCACAGCCCTGCGATCCCATAGCGCTCCCGCAATTCCCTGAGTATGCGCTCCGCGCTTCTCTGAAGCTGCTCCGTGTCGCACTGATTCAGCACTGCAAGGTATCTGCGCCGAGCGACCGCCTTCCTGCCTCCCTGCTCTGAGGCGAGCAGACGCACGACATCCTCCTCCGTGACGCGGTGCTCCCCCGGAAGTCCCGAGAGCGCCCAGCGAAAGCAGCAGTCGCACAGTCTCTGTCCCAGCGCGGACATCCCGATCACCGCAAGCACGGTATCTGTCTCCGGATGCAGCGCCGGCTCATGTGCCGCGGGATATTTCATCGGAAGCATTCTCGCGCCATCTGCCTCTATCACACTGCACTCCGCCTTGCGTATCATTGCAGTGAGCAGCTCCGGCTCCGGCGCGCAGAGCTTTCGCACATCTCCCTCCCCCGGCTTCGCGGGACGTCCCAGAAGCGCAGCCCGACCGCTCCTCCACTCCCGGGCGCAGTCCTCCTCCGTCTCACAGAGAAACCGCCGCTTCGGAAGATAGAGCTTCGTCGTAGTCGTCATGAGGACACGGCGCTTCCGCGACATCTTCTGCGGAACAAATTCTGCCCCACAGGCTTTCCACACCGGTGCAGCCCCCTCTGCATACCCGCAGGGTTCTGCCCCGGTGGGGATTTTCATTGCCTGCATGGCAAGAAAACAGAGCAGCGTCGTTTTACCGCCGCTGCCCACAAGGGAGATCACTCTGTTTTCTTTTATCAGCTCCTCGATCAGAGGCCCTGCATTCCAGCTCATTTTCATAGCTGTATTATGAGCCCGGTCTTGGTCAAAGTAAAGCGGGAATTACGGCAAATGCCGATTCATACCTCCCGTATGCCCTTCACCGTGTAATCCTTCGCCTCGACCGCCTGCTTCAGCGCCACATCCTCCGTGTTCTCCCGCAGTGTGACCAGTGCGCTGCCCTTCTCGTGGCTCACCTCTGCGCTCTCCACCTCCGGCAGCGCCTCCAGTGCCTTCTTCACAGCAGCCTCGCAGTGTCCGCACATCATGCCCTCAATCTCCATCAGCTTCTTCATCGTTCTTCCTTTCCCGCCGTCTCCGGCGATAAAATAATCTTTCTGAGCTCCGTCCTCTGTCTCAAGCTCCAGCTCTGCCATGTCAGCCTGTCTGCGACTTCTGTCGCGACGGGCGTCGTAAATATCCATAAGATTCAGCCGCAGCGCATTTGTCACCACGCAGAAGCTCGAGAGACTCATTGCAGCCGCACCGAACATCGGCGTCATGGTGATGCCGAAGAGGTGAATGTAGGCTCCCGCAGCCGCAGGAATGAGCAGGGTATTGTAGAACAGCGCCCAGAAGAGATTCTCCACAATATTCCGGTAGCTCGCGCGGCTCAGACGTATCGCTGCCGGAACGTCCGTCAGACGGCTCTTCATCAAAACGATATGTGCCGCATCGATCGCCACATCGGTTCCCGCACCGATGGCAATGCCAATATCTGCGCGGGTCAGAGCGGGCGCATCATTGATTCCGTCTCCCACCATGACAACGCTGCCCTTCTCCTGAAGCGCGCGTATCACTGCCTCCTTGCCGTCCGGCAGGACGCCCGCGATCACCTGATCGACACCCGCCTGTCTGCCGATGGCCTCCGCCGTGCGCCGGTTGTCCCCCGTCAGCATGACCACCCGAAGGCCCATTCGCTTCAGCTCCTGTATGGCCGCAGCGCTCTCCTCCTTGATGGTGTCTGCCACTGCGATCATGCCAAGGCAGCGCCCGTCCTCCGAAAAGAAGAGCGGCGTCTTTCCCTCTGACGCGAGCTGCTCCGCACGCCTTTTTACAGTCTCAGAGACCTCCGCAACCCCACTGATCAGCCCGAGGTTGCCGCCGTACAGCTCAAGTCCCCCAAGCCTTGCACAAAGTCCATTGCCGGGAAGCGCTGTAAAGTCGGAGACCTCTGCCTCCTTGATCCCTCTCTGCCTTGCAAATCTGACCACCGCTCCCGCGAGCGGGTGCTCACTCCGAAGCTCCAGCGCACAGGCCTTTTCAAGAAGCTCCGTCTCCGAAACGCCCTCCGCAGGAACAAGCTCCGTCACCTCCGGTGTTCCCTTTGTGATGGTTCCGGTCTTATCCAGCGCCACAATCTGAACATTCCCCGCCTCCTGTAGTGCCGCCGCATTCTTAAAGAGAATACCGTGTCGCGCGCCGACGCCATTGCCCACCATGATCGCCACCGGAGTTGCCAGCCCCAGCGCGCAGGGGCAGCTCACCACAAGGACGCTGATGCCGCGCGAGAGCGCAAAGCCCGCGCTCTGTCCCACGGACAGCCAAATCGCGACAGTGATGAGTGCCACCACGATCACCGCGGGCACAAAGACAGCAGAGATGCGGTCCGCAAGCTTTGCCACAGGAGCCTTTGTCGCTGCCGCATCGCTGACCATCCGAATGATCTGTGCGAGCGAGCTGTCCTCTCCGACCCGCGTCGCACGGCACTTCAGAAAACCGGACTGATTCAGCGTCGCGGAGGAGACCTCTGCCCCCTCGCTCTTATCCACCGGAAGGCTCTCCCCGGTGAGCGCCGCCTCATTCACCGCACTGCTTCCTTCTATTACAATGCCGTCCACCGGTACGGTCTCTCCCGGGCGCACCACAAAGATATCTCCGACGCGCACGCTGTCCACCGGCACAGTCTCCTCCCTCCCGCCGCGAAGCAGCACTGCTGTTTTCGGCGCGAGCGCCATGAGCCCCTTCAAGGCGCTGGTGGTCTTTCCCTTGGAGTGGGCCTCCAGCATCTTTCCGACCGTGATAAGCGCCAGTATCATAGCAGCCGACTCAAAATAGAATTCCATCTGATAGTGCATGGCCCGCGCATGGTCTCCATCCGCCAGCGCACGTGTCAGCGCAAAAAGCATCGCTGTGGAGTAGACAAAGGCCGCGGCAGAGCCCAGTGCGATCAGCGTGTCCATATTCGGCGCGCCGTGTACAAGCCCCTTAAAGCCGCTGATGAAGAAGCGCTGATTGATCACCATCACGATCGCTGCAAGCAGAAGCTCTGTCAGCCCCAGCGCAGCGGGATTGCCGTCGTAAAAGGCGGGCAGTGGCAGCCCCCACATCATATGTCCCATAGAGACATACATGAGCAGAATAAGAAAGGCGAGTGACGCAATCAGTCTTTTTTTTAACAGCGGCGTCGCCCTGTCCTTCAGCGCCTCCTCCTCCGCGGCGAGCTTCGCGCTAAGTCCCTGACGCTGTACAGCCGCTTCCTTTCGCGCAGCACCGTAGCCCGCATCCTCCACTGCCTTGATGACTGCTTCCTCTGCGACATCTCCCTCCACTCCCATGGAGTTTGTGAGGAGACTCACGGAGCAGGCCGTGACGCCCGGAAGCTTTGAGACTGCCTTCTCGACGCGCGCCTGGCAGGCCGCACAGCTCATACCCGTAACTGTATACTGTTCCATGCAATAACCTTCTTTCCACGCTCACTTCATGAGCTTCTGCAGCGTCTTCACCAGCTCATCCAGCTTCTCACTTCCGCCGCTCTGTACGTCCTCAACCACGCAGGAACGGAGATGATTGGCGAGCAGCACCTTGTTGAAGCTGTTCAGCGCGCAATTCGCGGCGGAGACCTGATTCAGGATGTCGATGCAGTAGGCATCCCGCTCCAGCATACTCTTGATCCCGCGTATCTGACCCTCAATGCGATTCAGACGGTTCATGAGATCCCGATACTCCTTCTCCCCTCTCTGCTTCGTCCGTCCTGAGCAGGCGCAGCAGCCTCCGCCCTCTGTCTCCATGCTCTCCGGACAGAGCGCTTCCTTTATTTCTATTTCATTGCTTCTCTTCAGCTCTGACATTTCCTCCACCCTTTCTCTGAATGAACTCTGCCATATATACCCCCACCCTGTATTTTCGATTTTATATTATACCATCACCGGGTATATTGCAAGCACATTTTTGATGACCGCGTCAAGGCTTCCGTCCCCTGCGCAAAAAGGCCTTACATACTTTCCTTCTGGCGGGGACAAGCAAAGAAGGGTATACTGTGGCTTATCAGTACAGGCAAGCTGCAATACGGCAGATACTTCCGCCGCAGCCGTTCAGAACGCACGGCAGATGAACAGGAGGATATTCATGGCACTCACAATCAGCGACATCTTAAACCGCAGGCTCTTTCCGGGACTGCGCCTCGCATCGGGCATACGCGGCATCGAGAACCGCGTGACCTGGGTGAATATCATGGAGATACTCGACAGCCCCGACACCATCAAGCCGGGAGAGCTCCTCATCACGACAGGCTACGGACTCGCAGACCGCGGGAAATACGGAGACCTCATCGCAAGGCTGAAAAGCCGCGGCATCTCCGGCATCGCGATCCAGACCGGCTACTACATTGACCAGATCCCGGACTTTATTCTGGAGGACGCGAACTGCCATGCGCTCCCCATACTGAACCTTCCGCCGGACTATTCCTTCTCCGACATCCTCCGCACCCTGATCGGAGAGATCGGTGCGGAGCCGGAGCTCCTGACCCCCTCCGGCTTCGATGCGGGCTACTTTCAGCAGACGCTCTCAGAGCAGTTCACAGAGGAGGAGGCACACGCGGGCGATGCTGACCGTCCCGCACTCTTTGGCAGCGGGAGCTGCCTTCTCTGTCTCCGCGCAGTCAACGCAAACGCAGTACAGGCAGAAGCGGTAGATACGGCCTTAAGGCGCATCGGAAGCGCGCTCTCCTCCCGCTCTGCCCGCTGCCTCTCCGCCTTCCGCTCCGGCGGGCAGGGATGCTTTCTCCTGCGTCTCAAGGAGGGAGTGAGCTTCGCCGCACTCTCCCATGATATACAGATTCAGCTCACCCTGATCTCAGAACAGAGCGGCATCAACTTCTATCTCGGCGCAGATGCCGTACCCTCCGCGGACGCACTCTCCCGCGCCTTTCGAAACAGTGCGCACTGTCTGGCTCTTCTCCGGAAGATCGAGGCGCGGCGCGGGGTCTGCACCAATGAGAGCTACAGCTTTATCGAGAGTCTGGGGACTCTCTACCTCGCGGGACGCACCGTCTTTGTCCAGAGCAAGCCCCTTCAGCTTCTCCTGGAGAAGGACAGGAGCAAGGGGAGCGAGTACGTCCTGACGCTCCGCATCTATCTCTCGGAGAACTGCAACACGACGCGCACCGCAGAGCGGCTCTTCATCCACCGCCACACCCTTTTAAACCGCCTGAAGACCATACGGGAGCTCTGCGGCATAGATCTGCAGAGCTACTACAGCCGCACTGCGCTGAGCTGCGCGCTGATGCTGCACGATTTCTACGGCGTGTGAGCAGAGAACAGCTTTGTTATAATGTTCCATCCTGAAATCGCAGTTTTTTAATAACTTTAACAGAATTATCCCATTTCCTTCCTCTCCCCAAAATTTTATAATACAGAATATACAAGTAATTGCTCATGTAACTGTTATTATTTATCCATTCATTTCAGGAGGAGGAAGGAATATGAGAAAAGCATTGTCTGTCATCTTATCCGCTGCCATGGTCTGCTCGCTCGCAGCCTGCGGCGGAGGAAACACCGCCACAACAGCGGCACCCGCTGAGGGCGGCTCTGTGGAATCCGCAGCAGCCGCAGAGAGCAGCAAGAAGGATGACACAGCACTCACTGAGACTCAGAAGATCATCAAGGAGGCAGAGGGCATGAGCCTCGAGGAGCTTGCCAAAAAAGCCATCGAGGAATCCAACGGCAAGATGTTCTACGGCGTCGGCAACTCCAGCCGCGGCAAGACTGCGCTCCCGCTCTTCATCTCCTATCTGCAGAGCATAGATCCGAACTACAATATGGAGTTCGAGTGGCAGCAGCCGAAAAACAACAAGATCTTCGATCAGCTCAACGCAGACAATAAGAAGGATGTCGGAACCTTTGCGATGACCCTGATTCAGGACGGAAACCAGATCAAGACGAAGATGACCGATACCGGCATCCTCGACACCTTCATCCCGAAGGACTGGGCAGAGGCAAGAGGCACCACAGCTGAGAGCTACGAGGGCTTCCTGCCGCTGCAGACTCTGAACAAGGTCTTCATGTACAACAACACCGGCTCCAAGAGCTACACGAACTGCTGGGACTTCGTCGCAGAAGACGAGCACGGCCTCTTCATGGATGTCGATTCCGAGATCGTCGGAAAGAACTTCCTCTACATGCTGACCAGAGACGACTACGCAGCCATGATGAAGGAAGCCTTCGATGCGCTTCCGGATGACAAAAAGGCCTACTTCCAGCCGACTGTCACCGAGTGCCAGTCCGTCGCAGAGGAGTTTGGTCTCGGCGCAGACGCGGCTTACTCCCTCGCGTGGATCAAGCTCTGGATGGGCAGCTACAATGCACAGACAGACGACGGCCCGATCTGCAACACCCTGGTCGACGCCTCTGCAACCGATCAGTTCGGACTGCTGGTTTACTCCAAGCTCCGCTCCGTTGAGGAGTCTGCAACTGTCTCCGTCAACAACATCAATGTCGCAGCCTATGACGACGGCTACAAGGGCATCGGCGGCTTCGGCTACTGCCACTATCTCTTTGTCACTGACAACAGCCCGCTTCCGTGGACTGCCTGCGCCTTCATCGCCTACATGACCTGCACAAAGGACGGCTTCTCCGCTTGGGGCAAGGATATGGGCGGTTACTCCGCAAACCCGAAGGTCGCCGAGGAGAATGAGGCGGAGTATCACCACCAGCAGGGCGGCATGGCCGAGGACGGAACCACAGTCCAGTTTGCGGCAAAGAATGATCGCGGCTACGAGTGGTGGACCACCAACGGAAAGCTCGTTCTTGAGGATCCGGATTACTGCGCAGAGTGCGCATTCGGCATCGGCTCCTGGATCGAGGTTCTCGACAAGTACACCGCACAGTAAAAAACTCTGAAACCTCTCATGGCGCTCCGAGCGGGCTACAGCACGCCCGGAGCGTTTTCTGTACAGAGGGGATCACCGCACCAAAGCATGCGGTGCGCTCCTCTCCACATGTAAGGAGTGCCTATGTCTGCTACAAACGACAGAGGGACAAGCGCTTCCGCCATACGGAGAAACCGGATCCGGACTTACTTCTCAAAGCCGCACAATGTGATCCTGCTTCTCATGGGCATCGTCCTGACCTTCACCACCGTCGCACCCATCATCGCCATCGTTCAGGATACCTTCAAAATCCACCCCGGCACGATTGACGCGCATCTCACCGGTCAGGCGGAGGGCTACACCCTCGTAAACTATATTGATCTCTTCACCAGCAAACTGGCGAAGACAAATCTCTGGAACCCGCTCTTAAACACCGTCTGGCTCGCAGTTGGAACCTGCATCGTCTCTATCCTCTTTGGCGGTGTGATGGCCTTCCTTGTGACCCGCACGGATCTCGCATGGAAGAAGTACCTGAGCTCTATCTTCATCTTCCCCTACATCATGCCGCAGTGGACGCTGGCGGTCGTCTGGCAGCATCTCTTCAATTCCAACGCTGTCACCGGAACGCAGAACGGCCTCATCGCCGCGACGACCGGGGTGTGCATGCCGATCTGGTGGTGCAAGGGACTCTTCCCCAGCCTTCTGGTGCTGGGACTGCACTACGCGCCCTTCGCCTACATCCTGATCGGCGGCATATTCCGCAACATGGACGCAAACCTTGAGGAAGCCGCCACCATACTAGACACGCCGAAGTGGAAGATCATGACCCGCATCACCCTTCCCATGGTGAAGCCCGCCATACTCTCAACCATACTGCTGGTCTTCGGCTCCGCCATGGGCTCCTACCCGGTGCCGCACTACCTCGGGCTGAACACCCTCTCCACGAAGTACGTCTCCATGAACTCAAAATACACCGGAGAGGCATCGGTGCTCGCCATCATCATGATGGTCTTCGGCGTCGCGATCATGCTGCTGAACCAGATCTCTCTGACCAGCCGGAAGAACTACACGACCGTCACAGGAAAGTCCGGACAGATCAGCAAGATACGGCTCGGAAGAGCCGGGCGCTATCTCATCGCCCTGATCCTTGTGATCCTGACCTTCTTCACCAGCATTTTCCCCATCATTTCCTTTGCCTTTGAGACCTTCCTGCCGAACCCCGGCGACTACTCCTTCCTCTATACGGGCGACGCGGCCAATCTCACGACAAAGTGGTGGATCACGGCGGAGAATATCACTGAGAACGGCATGTACGGGCAGATGGGCATACTCTACAACAACACCATACGCACGGCCTTCCTGGGAACCATCATCGTCTCCGTGCTCTGCGCGCTGCTCGCCGGAACCATGGGAACCCTGATCGGCTACGCGGTCTCAAAGGACAGGCGCAGCAGCTGGGCGAACTATGTAAATGCGGTCGCTTTTCTCCCCTACCTCATGCCCTCCATTGCAGTCGGCGTCGCATACTTCATTCTCTTTTCGAACAAGTATGTGAATCTCTTCAACACCTACTGGCTGCTGATTATTGTCGGCACCATCAAGTACATTCCCTTCGCGTCGAAGGCCGCACTGAACTCCATGCTGCAGCTCTCCGGCGAGATCGAGGAATCGGCGATCATCCTGAACATTCCGTGGATCCAGCGCATGACGAAGATCATCATCCCGATACAGAAGTCCTCGATTATAAGCGGCTATCTCCTGCCCTTCATGACCTGCTTAAGAGAGCTCTCGCTCTTCATGCTGCTCTGCGTGCAGGGCTTCATCCTGTCCACAACGCTGGACTACTTCGATGAGATGGGACTCTACGCCTTCTCAAGCGGTATCAACCTGATTCTCATCGTCACGATACTGATCTGCAACACCATAGTCAATAAGATCACGGGCGCAAGCCTCGACAAGGGCATAGGAGGTTAATGATGCCGGAAATCAAACTGGAACATATCACAAAACGCTGGAATAAATTCTACGCAACAGACGACGTATCCATGGATATCGCGGACAACGCCTTTATCACGCTGCTCGGCCCCTCCGGCTGCGGAAAGACCACCATACTTCGCATGATCGCAGGGCTTGAGACGCCAACAAGCGGACGCATCACCATCGGGGACCGCGTGGTCTTCGACAGTGAGGCGGGCATCAACATCCCCGCTAACAAGCGGAAGGTCGGCTTTCTCTTCCAGAACTATGCGCTCTGGCCGAACATGACCGTGCAGCAGAATATCTCCTTCGGGCTCTCAAACGTGCGGGAAATGCTCCCGAAGACCGACTTTGAAGCCCGCACGACGGCGCAGCTCGGAGCCTGCCTCTCCCGCGCGGACGAAGTGAGGCGCATCACAGAGGACTGCCGCGACAAGGACGGAAAGATCGATGAGAAGCGCTGCCTGATCAAGCTGATCGACAGCTTCCAGATCTCCATGATGACTGCGAAGAAGCTCTATGGCTACCATCTGGAGAGCGGAAGAGAGGTCTCAGAGGAGGCCGCAGCGCTCCTTAAGAAGGCCGAGGAGACCCGGATCTCAGAGGGCCTGAATGAAAACTACGAGTTCATGAAGGACGGCGCTGTGGTGAAAGAGGAGCGAAAGCTCTCCGCGGAGGAGATTGATCTTGCGGTGCGGCGCGTGTCCCGCATCGTAAAGATCGGCATGTTTATGGACCGCTACCCGGCGGAGCTCTCCGGCGGCCAGCAGCAGCGCGTCGCGATCGCGCGAACACTCGCACCGGAACCGACCGTGCTCTTCATGGACGAGCCTCTCTCAAACCTCGACGCAAAACTTCGCCTGGAGATGCGCTACGAGCTGCAGCGTCTTCACGTTGAGACCGGCTCCACCTTTGTCTACGTCACACACGACCAGATGGAGGCGATGACACTCGCGACAAAGATATGTCTCATCAATAACGGTGTGCTGCAGCAGTACGAGGAGCCGCTGACAGTCTACAACAGTCCCGCCAACAGCTTCGTCGCGGACTTTGTCGGCAACCCCTCCATCAACTTCATCGAGGCAGAGGCAGAGACAGCGGAGACTCCCGGAGAGACAGCGCAGAGTGCGGACGGCAGCATCACCCTCTCTCTGCTCGGCAGCCACAGAGTCCGCTTCCGCCCGGAGCGGGAGCTTAAGCTCGGCGAATGGTTCCAGAAGCGCGACGCAGAAAAGGCAGAGGCAGCAAAGGCGCTGAAAACAAAGTCCACGGAGAAGGGCTATGTCGAGAAGGGAAATAAGGACGAGGCCTTCCGCTATCACATTGCCCGCGTGAATGAGGAGGACGCCGCCTTTGAGCCGGAGAAGATGAAGAACACAGATCTACTCATCGGCATTCGCCCCGAATTTTTGGATATCAAGAGCGGCAAGGGAATATGCGGAGAGATCTACGGCGTGATGCCCACCGGCATGGAGACCACGGTGAAGATCCGTGTGGAGGATTTTCTCCTGACGGGTGTGGTCTTTGGCAGCGATATCTTCACCATCGGCTCTGAGGTACAGCTCTCCTTCAGCGGAAAGGCCATGCTCTTTGACCGAAGGAGCGGACAGCGCATCGCGAACGGTACGCTGGAGATACTTGACTGAGCAAAGCGCACCGCTCATACCGCTTCAGCACTTTGTCTTGCAAAAGGGCTTGACAAGAGCGCACGACAGTGCTATATTTGCGCCAATCGAAGGGGGAAAAGCTCCCGCCGGGACAGACGAAGCTCTATACTTATGAGGTGTTTTATGAGAACAACGAACGCAGCAATGAACTACTTTTACTTTTGCTACTACAGCGCTTATGCTATGGTAGGAAAAGTGCTTTCTGCTGCGGAATAAAACACCGGAGAATTCACCGGAAGTTTATGGACCCGCCTGCGGCGAAAACACTTCGCCGCAGACGGGTTTATTTTATTCCTGTGGGATATTTCTCCGAAGGAGCGCTATGGCAGAGTCAGCGTGTGAGGGAGGCTTGGAAAGGAGCAGAATTATGATCGTAATCGTAAATTCTCAGGCGAAAGAGGACAAATTCAACGAGCTGCTGCACTGGATTGAGGGGCAGAATCTCAGAACTCATATCTCAAGGGGAGATTTTACAACCATAGTCGGCCTGATCGGCGACACCTCAAAGATCAGTGAGGACGAGCTGAAACGCTTTGATATTGTCCGCGATGTGAAGCGCGTCACTGAGCCCTTCAAGCAGGCGAACCGAAAGTTTCATCCGAAGGACAGCGTGATCGAGGTGGGTGCAGCGCACTTAAAGGTAGGGCACGGAAGCTTTGCCCTGATTGCGGGCCCCTGCTCTGTGGAGAGCGAGGAACAGATCATCTCAATCGCAAGGAGCGTAAAGGCCTCCGGCGCAACCATGCTCCGCGGCGGCGCCTTCAAGCCGCGCACCTCTCCCTACGACTTTCAGGGGCTGAAGGCGGACGGCATCGAGCTGCTCATAGAGGCGAAGAAGGAAACCGGACTCCCCATCGTCACAGAGATCATGAACGCAAACCATCTTCCACTCTTTGAGGAAGTGGATGTGATTCAGGTCGGCGCAAGAAATATGCAGAACTTTGAGCTCCTGAAGGAGCTCGGAAAGACCAGTAAGCCCATACTCCTAAAGCGCGGCCTCGCAAACACCATCAAGGAGCTTCTGATGAGCGCGGAGTATATCATGAGTGCGGGGAATGAGCAGGTGATACTCTGTGAGCGCGGCGTCCGCACCTTCGAGACCGCAACCAGAAACACTCTGGATCTCTCTGCCGTGACTGTGCTGCACGAGCTCTCCCATCTCCCGGTGATTGTCGATCCGAGTCACGCGACCGGCGTGGCGCGCTATGTGAAGCCGATGGCGATGGCTGCCGCAGCCTGCGGAGCAGACGGATTGATCATTGAGGTGCACAATGACCCGACACACGCGCTCTGCGACGGCGCACAGTCCCTGCGGCCGGAGGAATTCACGGATGTGGCGCGCGCAGTGAACCTCATACGGGCAGCTGCAGGGGAAGCCAATGCGGGCCTCGAGGCGCCGCTCGGCTGAGCGATCGGCAAAATATGCGGAGGATGAATATGCAGACAGTCAGAGTAGAGGCATCAGGGAACTACGAGGTGAGAATCGGCGCAGGGCTGCTTTGCGATGTCGGGGAGCAGATCGCAGAGCTGATTCCCGGACGATCCGCCGTGATCGTCTCAGATTCCAATGTGTGGCCGCTGTACGGCCCGGCAGTTCAGGAGAAGCTCCGCGCGGCGGGCTTTCGCAGCGAGCGCTTTGTCTTTCCTGCGGGGGAGGCCTCGAAGAATCCCTCTGTATTGTTGGAGACCATACGCTTCTTTGCAGAGAAAGAGCTCACGCGGGAGGATGTCGTCGTCGCGCTGGGCGGCGGCGTCGTGGGGGATCTCGCGGGTCTCGCAGCAGCCCTCTATCTGCGCTCTGTACCCTGTGTTCAGATACCGACCTCGCTCCTCGCGATGGTAGATTCCTCCGTCGGCGGGAAGACCGCAGTGGATCTCCCCGAGGGCAAGAACATGCTCGGAAGCTTCACACAGCCGCGTCTCGTGCTCTGCGATACAGATGTGCTCCGCACCCTGCCTCGGGAGGTCTTTTCGGAGGGCATGGCGGAAGTAATCAAGTACGGCATGATACAGAGCCCTGCGCTGCTCAGGCTCCTGCTTGAGGAAGACGCAGAGGATGTCCTTCCGCAGATCATCACGCACTGCGTGGAGCTGAAGCGGGATATCGTAGCCAGAGACGAACAGGACTTCGGGGATCGTCAGCTACTAAACTTCGGGCATACGCTGGGGCACGCTGTGGAGCGCTGCCGCGGCTATGAGATCTATCACGGCGAGGGTGTCGCAATCGGCATGGGCATCATGACGAGGGCGGAACAGCGCCGCGGAAACTGCCCGCAGGAATGTGTGGAAACGCTGGAGCTCCTGCTTCAGAAATACCG
The DNA here is from genome assembly GCA_003014445.1 of Fusobacterium naviforme. Classification (GTDB taxonomy): domain Bacteria; phylum Bacillota; class Clostridia; order Lachnospirales; family Lachnospiraceae; genus Moryella; species Moryella indoligenes. The sequence continues at coordinate 117,054 of PYGH01000005.1, forward strand.
GCTGCCGCGCAGCACAGAGCTCCCGGAGGAGGCGCTGCTCCAGGCTGCAAAAGCGGATAAAAAGCGGCGCGGCGACAGCATCACCCTCGTCCTGCCGAGAAGCTTTGGAAAATGCATGCTGGAGCGGAGCAGCTATGAGACACTCGCAGAGCTGCTCCGTCTCGGGAGATAGCGGCCCCGACAGCACAGATCTCAGATCAGAATGCAGACTGTGCATCAGAGCACAGAAAAACAGAGGCATCGCTTCCGTCACGCGACTCCGGGTGACAGAGGCGATGCTTTTCTTTGTCTGATCGAAATATTTTCATCTGCCGGCGGCAGCACAAAATTCAAAATCTATCACTCGAAAGACTTTCCGCCTTCAGAGATACAATTCGCCCCAGCGTCCGCAGACCTCAAAGCCCAGGTGACGGTACAGGTCTGCAACCTTGTCGTCACCGGAAATCAGGCGTGGAATCTTTCCCTTTTCAAGAATCCGCTTTGTCAGAAACGAGGTGATGCAGCTGCCAAGTCCCCGGCGTCTGTACTCAGGCAGCACCGCCACAGCGGCAATTACAGCACTGCTGTCATCTTCAGAAGCAATGCTTCCGGTTCCAACGGTCTCTCCGTCCACCTTCAGCTGATACAGCTCCGAAAGACCGCGGGACAGCCTATTTCGGAGATCCCTGCTCCAGGGATCAAAGTTCAGATGTGTGCGATAATATTCGTGACTGCGCTGAAGAACCGAAAAAATCGTCTGTGGATCAGCGGGGAGCAGCTCCGGAAAGCTGTCCTGCACAGATGCTCTCCCGTACACCATATAGCAGGAGCTGTCCATCCTGCCCCCGAGCATGCTTTTCAGAGAAAGGCAGAGCTCAAAATCCGTATGAATTTCTCTGACAGCAATCTGCCGGCATAACTCCACAATCGGAGCCGCAGAGGCGTTTCCTTCGGAAGCGACGGAAAGCAGACCATTCTGGAGACAGAGCGCCGCCTCCGGACAACTCTCGGATCCGCAGAGGAAAAAGCGCACATCGCTGTTCTCTATTCCATAGGCGCGAAGAGCCGTGAGCGCACGCGAACCAAATACATGCTCATAGCTGCAGGCTCTGACAAATGCCGGTATCTGGTAAAAATGTTGCAGCGGAATCAGCATAGAGGAACCTCCTCACAAAATTAAATGATCTGCTCCCGGGGTTCTCGGCGAAAATGCCCTCAAATTTCAGTCGTTCCGGCAGAATTATTTTTGATCTGGGACAGATAGCGGTAGATACTGGCCTGAGAACAGTGCAACCTCTGCGCGACATCTTTGACCGCCCCTTTCAGCAGGAATATCCCGTCAGCCTCAAGAGAAGCAATAATCCTGAGCCTCTCGTCCGAAGTCAGGCGTTCAGCCGTGATGCCCATATGCTCAAGCTCCCGCCCGATTGTATCCGCAGTCACAGCCTCCGTGCTGTTATGGAATTTTTCCGGAACAGAGGTCTTCTCAATCGGATCTTTTACCGCCGAAGCACAGGGAGACAGGATATCCGACACAAACATATCGGGATGGCAGAGCCCCAGAATCTGCCGGGTGATGGCCCGATAACGGCTGTCATCAAAATTGATGCAGAGCATACCGATCAGCTTTCCATTCTGTTTAATAAACATCGTATTGGAGCGCAATTCCTTACCATTAACGGAAACACCGTAGTAATGTGTGCGATAGTCGGAAGTCTCATAGCTCTTGTCGCGCAATATGCCGAGTGCCATATTGGTCAAAGGCGCACCGACCTTTCTCCCGCTGACATGATTGTTGGCAATTGCAATGATGGAATGCTCCCTGTTTGTCATATCGTGGAGGGCCACCTCATAGTCGGGTCCAAGAGCCAGTCCCAGAAATTCCGTCAGCTTCATATAGTGCTTTAAAAGAGGGTTTGTCACAACAGGCATACGCTCACCTCGTCCTGTGTTTAATTGAATATTTTTATTATAGCGAAGCGGCACAGCCTTGTCAAAACCGCGAAAAAACTTCCTCGCAAAGATAATATTTTTAATTTGTTTAGCAATAGTGCCCAAAAATACTATTCTTTATGAGGTTATTATGTAAGAATTATCATCCCTTCGTTGACAATATTTTTTAATAGTGATAAAATTTTCTAAGAAAGAAAAGGAGGTGAATCAAAATGAAAACTGTTATCAGCACGGATCAGGCGCCTGCGGCAATCGGGCCCTATTCACAGGCCGTGTCATCCGGCGGACTGCTCATCACATCGGGACAGCTGCCCATTGATCCGTCTACAGGACTGTTCCCGGAGGGAATCGAAGCCCAGACCCGTCAGTCCCTGCGCAATGTGCAGGCGATACTCAGAGCCGCAGGCCTCGATATGGCACAGGTCCTGAAAACCACAGTATTCCTGAGTGACATGAACAACTTTAACGCTATGAATCAGGTCTATTCTGATTTTTTTGATCAGAACGGTTTTCCCGCCCGTTCCGCGGTGGAGGTCGCCCGCCTTCCGAAGGATGCACTGGTGGAAATCGAAGTGATCGCAGCAAGGTAAGCTTTGAAAATTATATTTCTTATTCTATGAATGATACTGTCCGCCAGCTGCGGAACGAGGCAAGGGAGCCCCAGTTTCCGGCGACCGGAGTATCCTCTGAAAATCAAGGCACGATGTGCTCAATTCAATGGAGGTAAGTATTATGTCTAAAGAGTATCCCCTGAACGTTCCCGCTCCTCACCACTGCGCTTTCGCTGTGCGCGATATCCCGGACGTCACTGTCGAGCAGCGCGAACGCGCCCTGAAGGCCACACACTACAATGAATTTGCTTTTCCGTCCGGCATGCTGACAGTGGACATGCTCTCCGATTCCGGAACAACAGCCATGACCAACCAGCAGTGGGCGGCGCTCTTCCTTGGAGACGAGGCTTACGGACGCAATACCGGATACTATGTGCTTCTGGATACCTTCCGTGATATCTTTGAGCGCGGCGGTGAAAAAAACTGGAAGAAGATCGCAGATCTGGTGCGAACCGACTGCCGCGATGTGGAGAAAATGATGGATGAGGTCTACCTCTGCGAATATGAGGGCGGTCTGTTCAACGGAGGCGCGGCACAGATGGAGCGCCCGAACACCTTCATCATTCAGCAGGGACGCGCAGCCGAGTCGGTTCTGATGGAAATAGTCAAGAAAATTCTTGCGCAGCGCCACCCCGGTAAGATCTTCACCATTCCTTCCAACGGACATTTTGATACCACAGAGGGCAATATCAAGCAGATGGGATCCGTGCCGCGCAATCTGTATCACAAGGAGCTGCTCTATCAGGTTCCCGAGGGCGGGCACTATGAGAAGAACCCCTTCAAGGGCAATATGGATATTGAAAAGCTCGAGCAGCTGATTCAGGCTGTCGGTGTGGAAAATGTTCCGCTGATCTTCACCTGCATCACGAACAATCCGATTTGCGGTCAGGCTGTCTCCATGGCAAACATCCGCGAGATCAATCGTGTCGCGCACAAGTATGAGATTCCGCTGGTATTTGACGTCGCCCGCTGGGCAGAAAACTGCTATTTCATCAAGATGAACGAGGAGGGCTACGCGGACAAATCCATTGCAGAGATCGCGACAGAGATGTTCTCCTACTGCGACGCCTTCACCATGTCTGCAAAGAAAGACGGACACGCCAACATGGGCGGTATGCTTGCCTTCCGCGATCGCGGTCTGTTCTGGAAAAATTTCTCCGACTTCAACGCGGACGGTTCCGTCAAGACAGACGTGGGTGTTCTGCTGAAGGTCAAGCAGATCTCCTGCTACGGAAATGATTCTTACGGCGGAATGAGCGGAAGAGATATCATGGCGCTCGCCATCGGCTTATATGAGAGCTGCGACTTCAACTACATGCGCGAGCGCGTTGCGCAGTGCAACTATCTGGCGGAAGGCTTCTACCGGGCCGGCGTCAAGGGTGTCGTGCTTCCGGCCGGCGGTCATGCCGTGTATATCAATATGGATGAGTTCTTTGACGGCAAGCGCGGCCATGACACATTCGCCGGCGAGGGCTTCTCTCTGGAATTAATCCGGCGCTACGGCATTCGCGTCTCCGAGCTTGGCGACTATTCCATGGAATATGATCTCAAGACGCCGGAGCAGCAGGCCGAGCTCGCAAATGTGGTTCGCTTCGCCATAGACCGCAGCCGCCTGACACAGGAGCATCTGGATTACGTCATCGCCGCAGTCAAGGCTCTGTATGAGGATCGCGAGAGCATCCCGAATATGCGCATTACCTGGGGTCATACGCTGCCCATGCGTCATTTCCACGCTTTCCTCGAACCCTATCCGAACGAGACGAAATAAGAAAGCACAGTCCAGCGCTCTTCATCGGGTCAAGGGGCGCTGGACTTCTCAAAATTTATTCTGTTAGAATTGAATAGGTTGCGCGAAAACCGCTGATTTTTAAAGCCTAAGAAGGAGTGGCAAACACATGGGTAATCAGACTCTCGAGACACGCGACGGCTTTCAAAGCAAGTGGGGGTTTATTCTGGCCTGTATTGGTTCTGCTGTTGGCATGGGCAATATCTGGCGTTTCCCCATTATGGTACAAAAGTTTGGCGGCATGAGCTTCTTAATTCCTTATTTTCTTTTTGTTGTTTTAATCGGTTCCACCGGCGTGATCGAGGAATTTGCCCTCGGCCGCCGCGCCGGTGCGGGTCCTGTCGGTTCCTTTGGCATGTGCACGAAAGAGCGCATGGACAACCGCAAGATCGGCGAGCTGATCGGTGCGCTGCCCATCCTGGGCTCCATGATGCTCGCCATCGGTTATACCGTTGTAATGAGCTGGATTTTCAAGTACTGCTGGATGGGGATCTCCGGAAGCCTGTACGCGCTGGGTACGGATATGGGCGCTATTGGCGGAACCTTCGGCGCCGCCGCACCGGAGGCTGCAACGCTGGGTGAGGCCGTCGGCATGATTGTCGGCAGCGGAATCTTCGGCATGGGCAACGGCGTATGGCTGGTAATCGGACTGATTGCTTCTCTTGCCATCATGGCAAAGGGAATCTCCAGCGGCATTGAAAAAGCCAACAAGATCATGATGCCGTTGTTGTTCGGTCTCTTTGTCTGCCTTGGCTTTTATGTCTGCACCTTGAACGGCGCAATGGAGGGCTACAAATATATCTTCACGCTGAAGCCCGCCAGTCTTGCCAGCCCTGAGGTATGGATCTATGCCTTCGGTCAGGCATTCTTTTCCCTGTCCGTCGCCGGAAACGGCTCCGTCATTTACGGATCCTATCTGCCAAAGGATGAGGATCTGCCCTCCTCCGCGCGCAATGTGGCCGTATTTGATACCATTGCCGCACTGCTTGCCGCTCTTGTGATCATTCCCTCCATGGCAGTTGTCCTGGGTGAAGGGATCAAGGATGTCGGCGGCGGCCCCGGTCTGATGTTCGTATATCTGGTCAATGTGTTCAACAGCATGCCGGGTGGACGTATCGTCGGAATGATCTTCTACATCTGTGTACTCTTCGCCGGCGTCAGCTCCATCATCAATCTGTATGAGGCTCCGGTGGCATTCCTGCAGGAGAAGCTGAACATGAAGCGAATCCCTTCCGTAGCTCTCATCGGCGGGATCGGCGGCGTTGTGGCACTTCTCATTCAGCCTTGGACATCTCAGTGGATGGATCTTGTCTCCATCTATATCTGCCCTCTGGGCGCGCTGCTGGCAGGCATCATGTTCTTCTGGGTGCTTCGCAAAGAGACTGCGCTCAGCTCTGTCGAGCAGGGGCGCAAAGCCGGGAGCAAGCCGATCGGTGACTGGTTCTATCCCCTCGGCAAATATATTTACTGCACCGCCGCGCTGATAGCATTGATTGCCGGAGCAATGATGGGCGGCATCGGCTAAAAACAGCAATACTGCAAAAAAACCACCTTGACCGGAATCTCCAATCAGACAGCTGTGATCGGGATTCCTTTCAGGGTGGTTTTTATTTCAAACCAAAACTTGCGCGCAGCGGTGCATTTTTTGTTTCAGCCCGGCTGCGTCCTTACTCGACCGTGACGGACTTCGCGAGGTTTCTGGGCTTATCGACATCCAGCCCCTTGGTCACTGCCATGTAATAACCGAGAAGCTGCAGCGGGATCACCGCGAGCGAATCTGCGAAGTGCTCGTCCGTCTTCGGGACAAAGACGGAGAAATTCACCGTGTCCTCGATATCAAAGTTGCCGGCAGTGGTGAGGCCCATGAGATAGGCGCCGCGGCTCTTCACCTCGACGAGGTTCGAGAGCGTCTTCTCGTAGAGCTCGGACTGGGTGAGTATGCCGATCACCAGCGTGCCCTCCTCGATAAGGCTTATCGTGCCGTGCTTCAGCTCCCCGGCGGCATAGGCCTCGGAGTGGATGTAGCTGATCTCCTTCATCTTGAGACTGCCCTCAAGGGAGATCGCGTAGTCGATGCCGCGGCCGATAAAGAAGACATCCTTCGTGTTTGCATACTTGGAGGCAAACCACTGAATGCGCTCCTTGTCCTCCAGAATCTTCTGTACTTTGCCCGGAAGGGTCTCCAGCTCATGCAGGAGCTCGGAAGCTCTGTGCTCATCCATCCTCCCGGTCGCAGTGGCAAGACCGATTGCAAGCAGATAGGCGCCGATGAGCTGTGCGGAATAGGCCTTGGTCGTCGCGACAGCGATCTCCGGCCCCGCATAGGTGTAGAGCACATGATCCGCCTCGCGGGCAATGGAGCTTCCCACGACGTTTACGATCGCAAAGGTCGGGATACCGTTTGCCTTCGCCTCGCGGAGCGCTGCGAGACTGTCTGCTGTCTCGCCTGACTGGCTGATAATCACTGCCAGCGCGTTTTTACTGATCACAGGATTCCGGTAGCGGTACTCGGAGGCGAGCTCAATGCGCACCGGAAGTCTCGAGAAATCCTCGATCACATACTGTGCGGCGACACCGACGTGGTAGGCGGAGCCGCAGCCGATGATACAAATCTGGTCGAGACTGCGGATGAAATCCTCCGTGAGCCCTGTCTTCTCAAGATCCACAGAGAGGAGGGAATCCTCCTTTTCGGGATCGCCCTTTATATAGGCATGCAGGGTGTCGCGGAGCACCTTCGGCTGCTCCTGAATCTCCTTCATCATGAAGTGCTCGTAACCGCCCTTCTCGGAAGCCTCACGGTCCCAGTCGATCTCCACCGGAGTCTTCTCCACAATGTCGCCGTTCAGATCGTAGAACTCGACCTTGTCAGCGGTGACCCGTCCCATCTCCAGATTGTCGATGTAGCAGACCTTTCTGGTGTAGTTTAATGTGGCGGTCGCATCGGAGGCAATGAAGTTCTCGCCCTCACCGAGCCCCACCATGAGCGGTGCGTCTTTGCGAGCGATATAGATCTCATTCGGATAGTCGCGGAACATCACGACCAGCGCGTAGGAGCCGCGGACACGAACCATCGTCTTTGCCACCGCGTCGATGGGTCCCATCTTGTATTTCTTGTAATAATAGTCAATGAGGTTCACAATCGCCTCTGTGTCGGTCTGGGAGTAGAAGGTATAGCCGTTCCGGAGAAGCTTCTCGCGTATCTCGCGGTAATTTTCAAAGATACCGTTGTGCACTGCGACGACGTTTCCGTCCATGGAGCTGTGCGGATGCGCGTTGCTCTCGGAGGGAGCACCGTGCGTAGCCCAGCGGGTGTGACTGATGCCGCAGCAGCCGCGCACTGCATGGCCGCCATCTGTCTTGTCCGAAAGCACATGGAGCCTTCCGGTCGCCTTGATTACAACTGCATCGCTGTCTCCGTCCCGCACGGCAATTCCGGCGGAGTCGTAGCCGCGGTATTCAAGCTTTTTAAGGCCGTTTAAGAGAATCGGGGCAGCCTGCTGACTGCCGACATAACCGACAATTCCACACATAAAACCATCCCTCCATCGAACGAAAAAGCGCTGTCCTCATACTGAATAACAGGTGTACATGATTGTTACCCATTATAGCACAAGGACAGCGCCTTACACAGGCGAAAATAATGAAGATTCGATTAAACTGCTCTGTTGCTCAGGCGAAGATATGAAGCTTCAGCCTGTCGGAGAGATACTGAAGCATCTTCTCTCCGCCGACACTGTTGCCCTTCTTATTCAGCATGGGGCCGAAGGTGCCGATGCCGGTGCCATCCGGCCCGACCGCGACAATGCCGCCTCCCACGCCGCTCTTTGAGGGCAGGCCAACCTTTACCGCATACTCTCCCGACTCATCATACATGCCGCAGAGCATCATGAGTGCTGTCACAATGCGCACGATATCCGCGTCAAGCAGACGCTCCTCCGTCTTCGGGTCTATCCCCTTATTGGAGAGTATCATCGCAAAATGCGCGAGCTGCTTTGCTGTCGCCATGACCGAGCACATGCGGAAGTAGACATCCAGAACCTCCTCCGGCTCCTTGTCCAGCACATGATCACTCTTCAGCAGATAGGCGATGGAACGATTCCTGGTCCCTGTGCGTTTCTCCGACTGATACACTGCCTCGTTCAGGAAGATGCTCTGATCCCCGCAGAGCTTTCTGACCAGATTTAAAAAGGCATCAAAGGGCTGCTCCGCGTCGATGCAGTCCGTCGTGACGATAGCGCCTGCATTGATCATGGGATTAAAGGGCCGCCAGTCCTTCAGCTCCAGCTGCAATATGCTGTCAAAGCGATCTCCTGTCGGCTCCATGCCGACCTTGCTGAAAACCTTGTCGTAGCCCGCGGTCTGAAGCGCGAGAATCAGCGCAAAGGTCTTCGCGATGCTCTGCATGGTGAAGGGAATATTATAATCACCGATTTTATACATCGTGCCGTCTGTCTTCATGATACAGCAGCCAAGATTGGAAGAATCCGCCTTTGCGAGCTCCGGTATATAGTCCGCAACCTTTCCCTCGATCAGCACACTCCGTCCCTTAAGCCAGGCCTCATCCAACGCCTTCTGAATCTCCTGCCCCATATCCCCTCCTTCTGTGCTCTGCGCACAGGCTTTATACATATTTACCATTAAATTATAACACAGAGGAATACAATCCAGTAATTTGTTCTATATATATGAGCTATTCACCACACTGATAGAGTGCCTGTAGAAACACAGCCTCTGAGGATTACAGTGCCCGAAGGACTTTCCCTGCATGCGCCTTCCTTCATGTGTGGGAACGTGCTCTATCGCGCTGCTTTAACCTACTACTGCAGCGGTTTTTGTAGTATGATATAGCTATCAGCGGAGGGTTTCCTATGGATGCAAATAATATCAAATATATCGTTGCAATCGCAAAATGGGGCTCCATTAATCACGCGGCAAAGGCGATGTTCATCTCTCAGCCGCAGCTCAGTCATATTTTGAAAACCACGGAGGAGGAGTGCGGCTTCACGCTCTTTCAGCGCACGAGCCGCGGCACACGTCTCACCCCGGAGGGCGCAGATTATCTGGAGCACTGCGAGATCATACTGCGGGAGATGGCGAAGCTGAACCACTTTGTCACGCAGACCGTCTCTGTCCAGTCCCGCCTCAATGTCAGTATGACCCGCTTCTCTCATACCTCGGAGTGCTTCAATGAGATATGCCGCCGCCATCAGGAGGCAGAGCACATCAACTACCACCTGCGCGAGGACGCGCTGACCAATGTCGTGGATGATGTCGCCGACGGCCGCTCCACCATCGGTGTGATCCACTACTCCACCACCGACAGCGAGCTGACGCTCCGAAACCTCGCGGACAAGAACCTGACGCTGCGGCCGCTCGCGACCTTCCGTCCCTATGTCTGTCTCTCCAAAAATCACCCCGTGCTCGCCGGACAGAACCGCTTCGCGCTGGATGTTGGCGAGCTCAGAAACTACGGCTTTGTGCGCTATGAGGGGCAGTACGAGGACTTCATCTACCACATTGCGACAGGCAGCGGACTGATAGATCTGAACGACTCCCAGAAAATCATCTATGTATGCGACCGGCAGGAGCAGATGCGCCTCATCTCCTCAACAACCTTTTTCACCATAGGTATCTCCGAGTTCTCGGGGCAGAGCAATCTGTACCATGTAGTCTCGATTCCTCTCCTGCACTGCACGGAGCACCTGAGCTTCGGCATTATCACAAGAAAGAACGCCTCCCTCTCCTCCATCGAGCAGGAATTCTACGATGAGGTTGTAAAAAAATACGAATCATTGAAGGAGGGCTGATCCACAAACACAGACTGCGCCGTCAGGCGCATCCTGGTAACAGTGCCCCGGGCGAGGATAACGCCCGGGGCACTGCTGTATGCCATCTCAAATTTTACATCAGCTTCAGCTCTCCTGTATCTCTGTATGCCATAAAGGCGGCGGAGGCTCCGAGCGGCCGGCTGGGCTCCCGCATGCTGCCGCCGGCGTGCGCTCCCTCTGTCGGGCGCACTGTGCTACCCCGTCTCTCTGCCGCGCGCTGCTCCGCTGCCTGCGCCGCTGCGGCATTCATAATGAGCAGCTGTAAACGATTCTCGATATTTGCCATGCTGATATCCGGGTCGTAATCCAGCGCAAGTATCTGCGCCTCGGGATACATCTCCTTAAGCTTCTTCATGATGCCCCGTCCGACGATGTGGTTCGGCAGGCAGCCAAAGGGCTGAAGAATGAGGAAATTCCTGCATCCTTGCTCTGCGTGATGGAGAATCTCCCCGGGAATCAGCACACCCTCTCCCGCATCAAAGCTGTGGTGAATCACCGGATCGCTGCGCCGCACCAGCTCGTGAAGCCGCGTGGCCCTCTCGTAGAGCGGATGTGCGGAGGCGATGCGGTCGGTCAGCTCATGTGCCCGCTCAAAGACACTGTTCGCAACATGCAGCAGCCCCTTCTCAAGCATACCCTTTCTGAGTCGGTACTCCTTATTCTGCGCGTCCCTGTAAAAGTAGGTCTTCTGAATCACATCTGTCATCTTTGCCTCTATGATCTCGAAGCCGTTTCTCTCGAGATAACGCTCGATCTCCCGGTTCGCGCCGGGATGGAAGTTCAGGAGATACTCCCCGACAATGAGCACTTTCGGCCGCTCTTTGGAGCGGTCGTACTCCAGCATATTCATGATCTCAATGGCCCGGCGGAAGCCGCGCTCCGCTCCCCGTATGCTCTCCTCCTCAATACCGCGGATGATGAAGTTCAGGCCGCGCTGATAGGCGCGGTCCGCACTGCCCGCATAGCGCTCATAGGGACGTATTTTGTGCAGAAGCTCCGCCAGTGCGTCAATCATAGGAAGTGCGAAGGCAATGATCGCAGAGGTCTTTAAATTCATCCTGAAGCCCGGATGGATGTGATGCATATCCTCCGTGTCGTTTGTGAGTATCGCGACCTCCGAAAAGCCCGCGTCATCCAGCGCCTTGCGAAGCAGCGCGCTGTAGTGCGTCAGACGGCAGTCTCCGAGATATTTCCCCATGGCGATCGCGGTGCGCTTCGGATTGTAGCGTCCGCTGCGCAGTGCTGAAAGCGCCTCACCGATCACGATCTGCGCCGGAAAACAGATGTCGTTATGAACATAACGTTTTCCGAGGCGTATAGCCTCCTCTCCGCCAAGCTCCATCGGGACGGCGCAGAGGCCCTGCGTGCTCATGGCCGCCGCCATAACACGGCTGAAAGCGTGGCTCGTATTCGGCACCAGCACCACGCGCGCCTCTGCATCCTTCTCTGTAAACTTCAGCGCGTAGGGATCCGACAGTGCGCGGACAGGACGCTTCGCCGCACCGCGCTCCCGCTTCATCCGCACAGTCTCCACGAAGGAGCGCACGCGTATGCGAAGCGGCCCCTGTGCATCGCTCTCGTCAAGCTTTAAGATAAGCGGCGTCTTTCCGGATATCTCCCGCATCACCCGCACAATCTCATCGGAGAGGTAGGCGTCGTGACCGCAGCCGAAGCTCACGGTCTGCACATACTCCAGCTCCTCGCTGCGCGCCGCCAGCATCGCAGAGGAGAGCATACGCGCGTGGTAATTATTCACGATGTCGATGCGGCTCCTGCAAAGCTCTGTCTCTGCTTCTGCCCCGAGCGAATCCGCTGTGAGTACCGGGATACCCATGCCGGTAAAGAGCTCCGGCAGCGCATGGTTCACGAGCGGATCTCCCTGATAGGGACGCGCCGCCAGCACAACAGCATAGCCCCCCTGCTCCCTGACGAGAGCGCGCACCCGCGCACCCTCGGCTCTCAGTATGCCACGAAACTCTCTCTGTGCGCGATCTCCGGCCCGGATCGCGCGGCGAAGCTCTACAGCCCCCACGCCGTACTGCTCCCGCATATAGTGGCGCAGCTGGCGCTCTCTGTCCGCATCCGTATACCAGTGAAAGAGCGGCGCATCCAGCGGAATGCCGAACTGCTCCTCCGGATTGTCGGAGTTTCGTATCACAATGGGATAGCCCTTCACCACCGCGCACATGGATACGCTCTGCTTCTCCGTATTCTCACTGGGCCGCACTGTCACGGAGGGCATGAAGATGCGGTCTGCACCGAGCTTCGAAAGCGCGCGGATATGCCCGTGCACAAGCTTTGCAGGAAAGCACACCGTATCGGAGGGAACCGCCTTAAGCCCCTCCTCATACATCTCCCGCGTGCTCATCGGAGACATCACGACGCGAAAGCCGAGGCTCCTGAAGAAGCTGGACCAGAAGGGCATGGTGTCCCAGAAGGCAAGTACGCGCGGCAGTCCTATGGTGATATTCCGCTTCTGCCGCGGCACGGGCCCCCGGTACTCCCGGAAGAGAAGCTGATTTCTCGTCTGAAAGAGATTTGGAACTGCTCTTTGCCTGCTCTCCCGCTCCTTAAGCTCTTTGCGCACTGCCTCCTCGCGCGGGTCTCCAAGCAGCTCTCCCCACTCGCAGCGGTTATTGGTGACCCAGCTGCGCCCGTCTGAGAAGCGCAGCACCGTGCGGCGGCAGTGGTTTTCGCAGAAGGGACAGGGGATATCCGCCTCTCGCGTGTAGGAAAAACGCTCCACTCCATCAAGACCGATGAAGCTTCTCTGTCTCCCGGCGCCCGCCGCCTCACACTGCTCCTTCGTGAGAAGCGCCGCGCCGATTGCCCCCATAAGACCAGGATAGGGCGCGCGCACCACCTCTCTGCCGACATACTGCTCCATCGCGCGGAGCACCGCGTCGTTTTCAAAGGTTCCGCCCTGCACCACGATGCGCTCGCCGAGTGAGCTAAGATTGGAGATGCGTATCACCTTGGTAAATACATTTTCTATGATAGAGCGGCAGAGCCCTGCCATAATATCTCCGGGGAGCTTTCCGTTTCTCTGCTCCGTAATGATGCTGGAATTCATGAACACTGTGCAGCGGCTTCCAAGCTGCGCCGGCTTTGCGGAGGAAAATGCCGCATCCGCGATCTGCTCCACCGGAATATGAAGGGAAGCGGCAAAATTCTCCAGAAAGGAGCCGCAGCCCGAGGAGCAGGCCTCATTTACCACGATATTGGTAATGACGCCGTGATCCAGCCATATGGCCTTCATATCCTGCCCGCCAATATCCAGAATGAAGCTCGCGTCCTTCACATATTTTTCCGCCGCCCGCGCATGTGCCACAGTCTCGACACAGTGACATTCAAGGTCAAAGGCGCGCTGCAGCAGAAACTCTCCATAGCCCGTGCTTCCCGCAGCAAGGATCTGAAGCTCCACTCCCCTCTCCTCATAGCGCCGCTTCAACGCAGAGAGCGCCTTCTGCATGAGCTCCAGCGGAGCGCCGCCATTCGGAGCATAGAAGCTGTCCAGCAGCTCCTCGTCCTCCGCTAATAGCACAAACTTCGTCGTAGTGGAACCGGAGTCAATGCCAAGATAGGCACGAACCGTGCTTCCCGGCGGCAATTCTCTCTGCGGCGTCGCTGCCTTCTGATGGCGCTCTGAGAAGGCGCGCTGCTCCTCCTCACTCTCAAAAAAAGGCCGCGCCACACTGTCCATCTGCTCCCGCAGTGTGCCCTGCTGCTCCTTAAGCTCCGCAGCGAGCGCAGCGGGATCGCGCAGTGCCGCCTCCCGGTGCAGCTCCCTGAGGGAGAGCGCAGCGCCGCAGGCCACAAGCAGCTCCGGGTGCTCCGGTATGAGAATCTCTTCTCTCTCAAGCGACAGACGCTCCGCAAATACCTGCACCAGCACCGGGTTGAAGGTCAGCGGGCCGCCCTCAAATACAACTGGTTTTCGTATCTCAAGCCCCTGCGCCAGCCCCCCTATGGTCTGCTTTGCAATCGCATGAAACGCAGAGAGGGCAATATCCTCTCTGGAGACCCCCTGATTCAGGAGGGGCTGTATATCTGTCTTTGCAAATACGCCGCAGCGCCCAGAGATTGCATAGACCTTCCGTCCGCGCTCCGCGAGCGCATTCAATTCCTCCACCGGCAGCTTCAGGATGGATGCAACCTCGTCAATAAATGCACCCGTTCCACCCGCACAACTTCCATTCATGCGCATGTCGGAGCTCTGCAGCTCCCCGCTCGCCTCATCCCTGCGGAAGAAGAGCATCTTTGCATCCTGCCCGCCCAGCTCGATTGCCGTTCCAATCTCACAGTACAGACGCCGCAGGGCGACGGCATTTGCCACAAGCTCCTGCGTGAAGGGCAAACCCAGAAGATCTGCGATGGGCTTTGCTCCGGAGCCTGCCAGCGCGACGCGTACCGCAGCGCCCGGAAAGGCAGCGGCGCAGCGCTCCAAGGCACTCTGAACGCTCTGAAGCTGCGCTGCGCCGTGTCTTCTGTACTCAAACCAGACCAGCTCTTCCGAGACCGGATCCATGGCTGCAATCTTTGTCGTCGTCGAACCGACATCAATTCCAACAAGATATTCAGTTTTATAATCTGGCATAATATCCTCTGTTTGAATGGACAGAGCCTGAGCCATGACTCACGGCTCCACGTGTCTTCAGTTCCCCTTGCGGAAACTACAGAGGAGGATAGCGGCCGCTCATGCGCCGCAAGAAGATAATCTTCTGCCTGTGTCCCTCATGGAAACAGCAGAAAAAGACAGTCGTGAGGCTGCCACAGAACAGAAGTATGAAAAGTACAGCGAGCCCCTCTGAAAGGGGATATTGGGTATGTTCTGAAACATGCGGTTCCACGTCCTGGCGCTCAAAACCAAGCAGCGACTCAAGAGGCGCGCTCGTCTTTACCGCGGCGGTCTTCTTCTCCAGTGGGAGCGAGGAGTGAAACAGGGAGGCAGGTTCCCCCTCTGCCTGCCAGAAGAGGGACTGCGCCACGGACTCCAGACGCCCAAGCTGCTCCGTGCCTCCTGCCGTCGCGACGCAGCAGAACATGAGAAAGGACACAAACAGCATCAGGGCGCGATTCTTAAGACTCTTCAATACTGAAATCAGAATTCCTGGCATCCTTTCCTCCCCTCTGCTATAAAATGTAAAGAATTATATCTCCTATCCTAACACCCCGGGGGCATGAAAAGCAATGCCTTCTCTATGCTTCTGTGCAGTATTGTATTTCATCCTCCATACAGTCTACCTGTGCCGTACTTTTTATGCTAAGCTTTCTCTGACAGCGCAGGTATAAATGGTTTCTTCCGACTCCTGCGCGCAGAAAAGTCTCAAAACGGAGGTGGGAAATGCCCGGTACCGAAAAGAAGGCCCTCATCATCATGGCATCCGGTAACAGCCGGCGCTTCGGCGGAAATAAGCTGCTCGCGGACTTCGACGGAAATCCGCTGTTCCGACACATTCTGGACAGCAGCGCGGCGCTCCCCGGCCTGCGCCGTCTCGTCCTCACACGACACGCGGAAATCTATGCACACTGCCTGGCGACAGGCACAGAGGCCGTGCTCCACACGCTTCCCCTTCGAAATGAGGCGATACGCCTCGGAATTGAAATATTGACGGAAGGTATGCCGGATGTCCGGGAAACTATCCTGCAATACAGCCTGTATCGGGAAGCGACACCGCTCTCCGGCTGCATCTTCTGTCTCGCGGACCAGCCCCTCCTCACACAGGAAAGTCTGCTGCGGCTCTCCCGGGCGGCAGATGCAGAGCCCGGGCGCATCCTCTGTCTCTCCTTTCAGGGACAGCGCGGTGCTCCGGTTTACTTCCCCGCGGCGCTCTTTCCCGAGCTCACAGCGCTGCCCGATCGCTGCGGCGGACGCCATCTCATACAAAAATACCCCGAGCTGGTCTCAGAGGCAGCGGCGGGCTCCGCACTGGAGCTTGCGGATGTCGACACCCCTGAGGCGCTCAGGGCACTGGAGACTGCACTTCAACGCAGTCGGGAGCTTACTTAGTCAGCTTCATAGTCGCCTTCTCCTCGAAGCGGGCTCTGTCCACTACGGCCCGCTGATGCGTGCCCTCGCCGATCAGACCTCCCTCATCGTAAGCTGCGACCTGAAAACTCAGGATTTTCCCGTTTGCACTGATCTCCGTGAGCTCTGTCTCAAAGCGCAGCTTCATCCCCACAGGTGATGCCGCCACATGGCTCACATTGACCAGTGTTCCGACCGTGGTCTTTCCCTCCGGAAGCTCCGCCGCCACAGAGGCCGCCGCCGTGTGCTCAATCCAGGCGACCATCATCGGCGTCGCAAAGACATGCACTGAGCCGCTTCCGACATTTACCGCGAGCTGTTCCTCCGTGACCTCCATCTCATAATTTCCCCTGATTCCGGTTTTCAGCATATATGCCTCTCTTTCTTTCGGGCCCGCAGCCTTTATTATTGTTACATCCGTATATATTACTGCTTTTCTGTGTCCGAAGCCTGTGGCTCCGACACTTTGCCGGAGTCCGGCTCTCTGAAAGCAGCCTCTCTCTGCGGGAATCTCTGTCAAATACAAGGCAATTTTACCCGAAGGCTTTCTGTCCCGCAAGTCCGCGTTCTTCGTCATGGGGTGCTTTTCTCCGGCTTTCATGGGACTGTGCGCTCTCCCCGGTATGAGAGCCTCCCATGCACGAACTGTATGCTTCCCCCGTTCCGCCTTCTCTTAGCGCAAACACATTCTCCGGCGGAGCGAGTCTTCTTCTTCGCAGCCTCTCTCAGCGGACTGCGGCCTTCAGGGCGGTTCCGTCTCCATTCACATCTATTTCGATCACAGAGCCTTTGTGCAGTCCACTGCCGGAATCAAGTATGAGTCTTGCGACCGGCGTCTCCACCTGCTTCTGCAGAAAACGCTTTAAGGGTCTCGCGCCAAAGGCCGGGTCGTAGCCCCGCTCCGCGACAAAGCGCTTTGCTTCCTCCGTGAGCGCAATGCAAAGCTCCTGCTCTGCAAGTCTCCGGTTCGTGTCAGCAATGAGCAGCTCTACGATGCCGCCGATATTGTCCCGCGTCAGCGGCCGGAACATGATAATCTCATCCAGGCGATTCAGGAATTCGGGACGGAATCGCGCCTTCAGCTCAGCGTCCACCAGAACAGCAGCGTCTTGGCCGACATGTCCCGCTTCATCTATGCCCTCCAGGAGATGCTGGGAGCCGATATTGCTGGTCAGGATGATGATGGTATTCTTGAAATCCACAGTCTTTCCGAGGGAATCCGTGATGCGTCCATCATCCAGTACCTGCAGGAGAATATTGAACACATCCGGGTGCGCCTTCTCTATCTCATCAAAGAGCACCACACTGTAGGGCTTTCTCCGCACAGCCTCCGTGAGCTGACCGCCCTCGTCGTAGCCGACATAGCCCGGAGGCGCTCCGATGAGTCTGGATACGGAGAATTTCTCCATATACTCCGACATATCGATCCGGACCATGCTGCTCTCATCGTCAAACAGCGCCTCTGCGAGACTCTTCGCCAGCTCCGTCTTACCGACGCCGGTAGGCCCCAGAAAGAGGAAGGAGCCGATGGGCTTAGACGGATCCTTGATGCCTGCCTTGCTGCGCTGAATGGCCTCCGCAACCTTCTGCACCGCCTCATCCTGTCCCACAACTCTGCGGTGCAGGATCTCATCGAGATGCAGGGTCTTCGCCTTCTCCGATTCATTCAGCTTTGCCACCGGAATATTGGTCCAGCGGGAAATAATCTTCGCGATCTCATTCTCCGTCACCGCCTCGTGAACCAGAGAGAGCTCACTGTCTCCGACACGCTGCTCCTCCTCCGCGAGCCTCTTCTGAAGCTCCGGAAGCCTGCCGTACTGAAGCTCCGCAGCGCGGCTCAGATCATACTTCTGCTGTGCATCCTGAATCTCGCGGTTTACGTCCTCGATCTCCTGCCGTATCCTGGCTAGGCTGTCCACGCTCGCCTTCTCATTCTCCCAGCGGGACTTTGCCTCCGCAAACTGTGCCTTCTTCTCTGCGAGCTCCTTCTCAAGCTGCGCGAGACGCTCCTTCGAGAGCGAATCTGTCTCCTTTCGCAGCGCGGTCGCCTCGATTTCCAGCTGCATGCGCCGCCGGTTCATCTCATCCAGCTCCGCGGGCATGGAGTCCAGCTCCGTCTTGATCATTGCGCAGGCCTCATCCACCAGATCGATCGCCTTGTCCGGCAGAAAGCGATCCGTGATGTAGCGGTCCGAGAGCACCGCCGCGGATACCAGCGCGCCGTCCTGTATCTTCACATGGTGATAGTTTTCATAGCGCTCCTTCAGCCCTCTCAGTATAGAGATAGTATCCTCCACCGTCGGCTGTTCCACCATGACCGGCTGGAAGCGTCGTTCCAGTGCCGCATCCTTCTCAATATATTTTCTGTACTCGTCAAGGGTTGTCGCGCCGATGCAGTGCAGCTCCCCGCGCGCCAGCATAGGCTTCAGCATATTTCCTGCATCCATGCTTCCCTCAGAGGCCCCTGCACCGACAATGGTGTGCAGCTCATCGATAAAGAGGATAATCTCCCCCTCGCTCTTCTTCACTTCCTCGAGCACAGCCTTCAGGCGCTCCTCAAACTCTCCGCGGTACTTTGCCCCGGCGACGAGCGCGCCCATGTCCAGGGCAAAAAGCTTCTTGTCTTTCAACCCGACCGGAACATCCCCCCGGACGATACGCTGTGCGAGCCCCTCCACAACCGCCGTCTTGCCGACGCCCGGCTCACCGATGAGCACCGGATTGTTCTTCGTCTTGCGGCTCAGTATCCGCACGACATTCCGTATTTCCTCATCACGACCGATCACCGGGTCGAGCTTCTGATCCCGCGCACGCTCCACAAGGTCGTAGCCATATTTGTTCAGCGTGTCATAGGTTGCCTCCGGATTGTCCGTGCTGACACGCTGATTTCCTCTCACCGTAGAGAGCGCCTGTAAAAAGCGCTCGCGGGTGATGCCTCTCGCCCGGAAGCACTCCTTCATCGCCCGGTTCGGATAGCGCAGCATGCAGAGGAAGAGATGCTCCACGGAGACATAGTCATCCCCCATGGCCCTGGCCTCATCCTCCGCCCCGGTCAGAACGCGATTCAGCTCGCTGCTCAGGTATTCCTGCCCCCCTGCGCCGCTGACCTTCGGCAGTCTTTCAATGAAACTCTGAAGCTCATTCTCAAGACTCTCCTTCTGTATGCCCATCTTGGTGACCAGATTTGCAATCAGAGAGTCCTCCACAGCAAGCAGAGCCGCTGCGAGATGCTCCTCATCTATCTGCTGGTTGCCGTTTTCCACAGCAAGCTTCTGTGCAAGCTGTATCGCCTCCTGCGACTTCTGCGTAAATTTACTGATATTCATTCTGCTTCACCTCTCTCCTTTTGTTCTATTAGTTATAGAACATAATTTCAACTGAGCTCAGTCTACCACCGCTTATTAGCACTGTCAATAGGGGAGTGCTAATTTTCTTTTTTTTTTTGCTTCCGAGCTCAATGCAGACAGCTCCCTCCTCCGCGGTGCAGCGTATCTCTGTCCCGGCTGCTTCAAGACGCTGAAGCGTCTCCTCATGCGGGTGTCCGTAGCGGTTGTTTCTGCCGCAGCACAGCACGGTAGTCTCCGGCTGAAGCTGTGTGAGCCAGGCCTCACAGCTGGCTCCCCTAGAGCCGTGGTGCCCGGCCTTCAGGAGGCGGATACCCCGAAGTGCAGAGCAGAGCTCCGGCTGCTGCGTGAGCGCCGCCAGTATCTGTTCCTCACTCGGCGTTCCTGCATCTCCCGTGAAGAGACAGTGCTCCGCGCCGTATTGAAAGAGCAGCACCAGCGACTGCTCATTCACATCCTCAGCGACCTCTCCATGACGCGGCCAGAGACAGTAAAAGCTGCCGAGGCTCTCCCCCGCTCCCATGAACAAAAGCTCCGCGCCATTCTCCTTTATGAGCTCCTTCAGTCTCCCGTAGTGCAGCTCGTCCCGCGAGGCCGCGGCATTCAGTACCACCCGATGAAAGCGAAACTCCGGCGCCTCCTTCATAAGCCAGGCGACACCATTTGTGTGATCCACATCCGAATGTGTGATAAAGGCCGCATCCACCTCCCGCAGCGCTCTACTTAAGAGAAATGGTCGCAGGATGTATGCGCCATTTTTCAGATTGGAGCTGCTGCCGCCATCAATCAGGATACAGCGGGCACCCTGCTCGATCACGATGGCATCTCCCTGCCCGATATCAAGAAACCACAGGCGCGGGCAGCGGCTCCGCAGTGGCCGCAGAGAGCAGAGTGCGAGGCATAACAAAAGAGAAGGCAGCAGACGGGATCCCCATATGAAGAGACGCAGACGGCGCACTGCAAAAGCAGGGGCTCTTCCCGAAGCGACGGAGCGCACCGCACCGCCCTTACAGATACAGCTCAGCAATCCGCCTGCCCTCTCGGCTCCCTGACAGAAGCCATACAGTGAAAGCAGCAATAGCAGATAATACAGCGCTATCTGCCAGAGCTTCGGCCTGCCAATCAGAACACTGTGATACGGAAGCTGCTCTGAGACAGCGCACAGCAGGGTATAAAATTGAAGGATGCGATGTATGATGCCCGCAGCCAGTTGTGCCAGAAAGCGCAGCGGCGGCAAAATCCCCGCTGCCTTGGCCATGGCAGACGCTGTGAGATAGTATTCCAGCGACAGGAGCACGAGAAGAGAGATGCCTGTCCACAGCAGGTAAGCCATGAGCGGAATCACCAGCAGATTCAGAAGCACACTGTAGAGCGGCACGGAGAAGAACCAATACGCAATCACAGGAAGCGTACCGAGTGTCACGGAAATGCCCATCACAAGCGCCTGTGCCACAGTCTCAAACAGTCTCAAACCCGCACCGCACAGGATTCTGTCCTCTGATTTTTGTCCGCTGTTCCCCTTCCGTTCCCGCTTCTTCCTCCATCTCTCCCGGCGCCAAAGCAGCTCCCGCCAGAGTGACGCACCCGGCCCAGCAATAAAGAACACGGCAAGAAAGGAAAGCTGAAAGCCGCACTGAAACAGCTCCAGAGGAGAGACCAGCAGCATCGCTATTCCCGCGATACCGACCGCAGACCGCAGATCATAACCCCGGCCCAGTACATCTGCCACAAAGGAGAGCAGAAGCATGATCACCGCGCGCACAACGCCTGTCCCTGCCCCAGTGAGCAGGCAGTAACAGAGCAGAAAGAGCCCTGCCGACAGGCCGCTGCCGGAATAGCTCATCCCCCATCTCCGCAGCAAACGGTAGAGACCAAGCCCCAGGAGTGCCGTGTGCAGACCGCTGATCGCAAGCAGATGTGCAATCCCGTTTCTCCTGTAGCGCTCGTACAGCTCCTCCGGAAGCGCAGTCTTATCTCCAAAGAGCGCCGCATTCAGAAAACCGGCATCCTCCGCAGCGCAAAGGGAAGAAAAACGCTCCGTGCAGAAGCCCCGCAGGCGGAAGAGCGCTGCAGAGAGAGGCGCAAGCCTCCGCCTCTCTACTGTGATGCGCTCTGCTGACAGACGGTGCGTCACCCCCTGCGCTCTGTAATAAGAAGCAAAGTCAAACTCTCCGGGGTTCGTGGCCTGCGCGATGCGACTCAGTCTTCCAGAGACAGAGAGCAGATATCCGCACTGGATCCCTTCTTCCTTCACCAGCTCCCCCGGGCAGGAAATAAGCAGAAGTCCGCTGCGGACATGCACCCTGCCATCCCGCCCCGGAAGAAGCTGCTCCGCCCTGCACGTAAGCGTGAGCTCCGCTGTGCTTCCGCCGGTTAAAAGATCAAGGCTCCTCTCCCCGGGGGAAATACGCTGTGCCTGATACAGCCGCAATGCGCCAAGCAAAAAGCCAAGCGCCAAGAGAAGCGTAACAGCTCTGCACCGCTTTCTCTGTCCCGTTCCCAGAAGAGGCTGTCGCCTGCTTAAAACACGCGGCCCCCGCTCCCACGACAGAAAAATAAGTACAGCAAAACAGACAGCCGCAAGTCCTGCCGCTGCCCATGCACCTTTACTCCCCGCATACATTGTCAGCTCTCCAAGTACCAGACCGGCTGCAAGGATTTCAAAAGGTCTTCGCATATTGATTTGTCCTGTGCTGAGATTGTGCTTACAGGGCCAGAATACTCAGAGAGCTACCCGCGCTCTATCTGTACGCAGCCCCGCTCACTGCGGAATATAGTCCAGATTCCGCTCAAAGAGCGTATCGAGAGAGACAATATCCCGGAACAACACCGCCTGAGAGCCCTCAACCGCAATCTGCACACGCTGTACTGTCGTGAGCTCCGAGAGAGAATTGACCAGAGCATAGATGGTGAGATAAGGATTCTCATTTGGCACTGGCGTCAGAAATTCCTTGCTGAAGTTCAGATAGCAGACGTTCTCGTTCACCGAGACGCTGAGCAGGCGCGTGTCGGACGAGAGCACCGCAAGGCTGCCGCTCTGCTGCGGCCCGGCAATGAGCTGCTCAACAACCAGCTGCTCCGGCGGCGTATCCACGCGGTAAGTGACAGTCCGGGTCTCTTCCACCAGAGTTTTCCCCGCAGCGTCAGCAAAATAGAGTGTGAGCTCCGCGCTCTCATAGCGGTTCACATCCGAGATACTGTTCACAAAATCATTCTCCGTGAAGGGGCCAAGCGGTGCCCCGCTCTGGCCACTGAGCGGCTGTCCTCCTGTATAAATGCCGACATGGTCCACACCCGCGACCTGCGTCAGAGTCTCCGTGAGCGCTGCATTACAGAGCGTCTTCCGCTCCGGCTTCATCTCCCCGTAGCGCTCATCAAAATAGAGATAGAGCACCGATCCGTCCAGACTGAAGGACTCATATCTCACATCGTCTCCGATCGCTGGGATCATATCTATATTGCTCGGCACCTGCATGAGATTTTCAAGCAGCTCAGAGATCAGCTCCTCCTTGTTCTCTGCAGAGACGCTGTACAGCACATGCTCCAGCTCTGTCACATTTTTATCCAGATAATACACATAATAGCTTCCACTCCCGGGATCTGCCTCCGCCTCCCGCTGAACACAGCCAGCCAGCAGAAGCACAGCCAGAAGCGCGAGCAGTGCCGATGTGATTCTCTTCATAAGCTGCCTCATCCTTTCTTCTCCGCTGCGCTGCCCGGTGTGCTGTTCTCGATATAGGTCAGAGGAATACGCACAAGGAAGGTGGTTCCCTCTCCCTCCCTGCTGTTCAGACGCACGATCCCCTGGTGCATCAGCACGATATCCTTTGTGATGGCGAGCCCCAGTCCTGTGCCACCGGTCTCACGGGAGCGCGCCTTGTCCACGCGAAAGAAACGCTCAAAGACGGATTCCTGCTGATTTTCCGGAATACCGATGCCTGAGTCCTCCACCTTGATATAACAGAACTGATGGTCTGCGTCGAGGCTTACCTTCACCCAGCCGTCCTTCACGTTATATTTGATTCCGTTCTCCACCAGATTCATAATTGCAAGCGAGAACTTCACTTCGTCTACATCCGCGCTGACTTCACGTACTGTCTCCAACGTGAGCTCTATGTTATTGACTCGCGCCAGCGGGCGGAGCCGCTTCAGAATCTGCTCCAACATTGCATGGATATCTGTCGATTTGCGGCTCAGGACGATCGCAGAACGATCCATCTTCACCAGGCTCAGAAGATCGTCAATAATTTTCGCTTCGCGGTCTATCTCCCTGGAGATATCGTTCATGAACTCCTTGTACAGCTCTATCGGCGCGTCCTCCATGCTCATCAGCGAATCTGCGAGCACGCGTATGGAGGTAATCGGCGTCTTCAGCTCGTGCGAAACATTTGAGACGAACTCGTCGCGCGACTGGTCGACCGATTTCAGCTTGTGCAGTGTCGTATTGATCGCGGTAGAGATCTGTTCTGTCACGACATAGCTGTGCTGTTCAATATTCTGGTTCAGATCTCCGGCCGATACCTTGCGCAGCATCACGCGCAGTTCCGCAAATGGACGCATAATACGGGCTGATAGGTATACGCTCAGACTCAGCAGCAGTATCATCATAATTGCATTGAATATCCAGAGCGTACTGCGGGCTCCGGAAAGCTCTGCACGCAGAGATTCCGTTGAAGCAATAAAGAGGAGCACCCCGCGGACGGAACGCCCCGCATTCTCCCCGCTTCCGTCTCCGAAATCTACAGAATCATAGATCGGGGTCGTCTGTATCATGTAATATTTATCTTCATTGTAGCTCGTCCCGTTTTCTCCGCGGAAACCGTGAATCACCTCCGGCGCAATGTGATAACGCCCCTCGCTCAGGTGAAAGCTGTCACGAAGTATGCGATAATCCTGATCAATCAGAAGCAGTCGCCCGCTGTAGGACTGCGCCACTACATCCATCTCCGTATTCAGCGCCGCATCCTGCACTCCTCCCGCGCCGAGATACCCTGCGCGGGAGAGCTTTGTCGCCAGAATCAGGCTGCGGTTCTGTATCTCCGCCTTCCGGCTCTCCAGCAAAGTCTTACGAAACGCATTTGTGATCACCGAACCCTGCACCAGAATCGGCACCGTCCCCACTATGATAAAGAGGATGATGAGCACAACCCTGAGACGTATCGGTGGGAATTCAGGCCCTGGCTTCTTTGTACTCACACATGATCCTCCCTCTTCTTCATTGCTCGCACACTTACTGTAATGATAGCACCTTCTCACGTACAATTCATCGGAAAATACAGATACACCACCATTTTTCCAACTGCCTCCCGCCTCTTTCTCATCGCCCTGTACCATCCCACCTCCCGATCCCTCTGTATCCCTTGAGAGCGCTTATTTCTGATGAAATCCTGTCATATATAAATTTTCGGCCGGAACAAGACCCAATTTTTATAAAATCCCCCCACCTTCAGGGGCATTTCCCGCATAAATATCACAGTTCTGCACCACCAGAGATTGAAAAAAAAAAGATCATCCGATATACTGAAACAAAATACATGTGACCTGAAATGGAGACGATCATGAAATATTGTCCGGATTGCGATATGGAGTTCATAGACAGTGTGGAGCACTGCACGGACTGCGGAAAAGCTCTGGTAGATAAGGATGCCTATCTCGCGACGCAGGCAGAGCGGGAGGCAGAGACAGAGCGCGCCGCAGCGGAAAGAAGGGCTGCGCAGGAAGCTCTGCTGAAACAGGCCGAAGAGGAGGCCCTCCGGAATGCCCCCGCTCCCGCCCCTGCTGTATACGTGAAGCGGGCAGATCGCTATGAGGATCTGAAATCCTCTGCCTCTGCCTTTCTTCTGGTCGGTGCGATCATGGCTGTATTGGCAGTGCTGAGCTTTGGCAGCGCGCTGCACCTGCCCTTTACCCTGCCCGGCAATATCATGCTGAAGCTGATGTTTATAGTCCTCGCACTGGGCTCCTTCGGCATCTATCTAAAGACCGCCGCCGCCGCAAAAGCGATTCAGGGTCAGATCGCCGAAGAACAGACCGCGACTGAGCAGCTCACGCAGTGGTTTTTAGACAACTACAGCGCTGCACAGATCGACGAGACGATCCTCCGGGAGCAAGGTACGCTCCGCCCGGAGGTACTCGCACTGAAACGCATGGAGCTCATTCAGGACTGCTTCATCACCCACTACGATCTCGCAGACCAGAGCTATGTTGACGCGCTCGCAGAGGATATCTACGGCAAGCTCTATCCGGAAGAGGATGAAAGCGCTCCCTTATCCGTCACTGCTCCGGATGAGGAAGAATATGCTGACGGCACTATAGTAAATGAGACCCTTGAGGATGCTCCGCCATCTGAGACCTCTCAGCCTGATGCGACTGATGTTGGCAGCTGCGCAACAGACGAGGCAGGCCCAGACACATCGCTATCCGATCCGGACTCCAGCGGAGCCGAAGAACCATCCAATTCCAAGGCACACGCAGATTACTCCCCGAAAAATATCGAAAATAAAAATTCCGACGAAAACGCTGAACAGAAAGCAGCCAATTCAGATTCCGAGACTGACTATCAAGCAGACGGAACAAAGGAAGTTAAAACTGAAGAAACAGATGAACTCATAGAAACAACAGACGCTTCAGAAGTGAAAGATACAGAGAACTGATAGCTATATCCTACAGGAGCCCTCCCACAATTGCAAGTGGGAAGGCTCTTTTTATACTCATTTTATAACTGATTGGCAGGAGCTGATGTGATTCAGCACTATATATATAGAGAAACAGGTAAAATCTAAAAATCAATTTATACCAATATGTCTCTACTATTCTCTTAATTTATTTTCAAATATTTCTACAATAGTCTTTTCGGTGCCTACCATTCCTGGAGATGCAATTAATCCCATATGTTTCATAGTTAATTCCGGTGTTTTCCCATTTATTCCATGTATATCATAAATATACACACCATTCATAGCCAGGTCTGCGGATTTGATAAATGTCTCTTCACGCAGAACAATACCCTTTGACCCATAATAGCCAAACAATTTTGAAAAAAAGCTCCTGGTACTTCGCAGGCTTAGTTTCAATCGTTTCTATCCTTCCGTCCAAGATTTTGAAAAGCTGAATCTCACGCTTTCGGTAATCCTTCAGGTTGACTTTAGAGGACCCGATCCGAATATATCGTTTTCCCCTGAAAGCAGTAGGTATCTCTTCCGCCGCAGGTATAATGAGTATAACGACCCGGTTTCCATTGATTATTTCTTCTTCAAATGAAAATTAATGCTTGGAGAAAGATTCCTTGCCAGATAGTTTTGATATGGCTCTTTATTATGTTCACAGTATTGATTAAAGTCCGTACCAACTATCTCGTGAGTTTCATTGTTAACGCCCCACACGAAAAAGCGTATTTTCTATAATGAAAAGCTGCCGCATTAGACAGAGCAGAAACATATTCGCCTAATGCCTCCGGCTGGAACCAGTCTTCCTTGAACTCAAACCATTCCTGTTCATCATTATAATTACATAGATCTAAAATGATTGATTTAACATCCATGATGATTTCCTTTCCCAAGTTCTATTCCCAAGGTGCATTATGTCACATGAGGAATAGATTTTGGTGTAAATTAGTTGCTAATTATTATATAGATCATATGTACAGCAAAGCAGTGATCAAATAACGTGATTGCTATTGACACACAAGCGCCGAATAAATCGGTCAACTATTTTCTGTCATATTCGACGTCAATAGTAGGTCCTCAAAATGAAGGCTTACTACCATTTCAGTAATTCAAAATGACAATCAGCAATACACCGCAAGTCCTCTCTTGAAAGACTTGCGGTTTTTTCCAGATATTAGTGGTAAGTCATCAAATTGAAGACTTACCATCTTTTCAGCAATCATTTTACATGTTAGCAGTAACAACTCCAAAAATCCTCAAAATGAGAACAGTAATGCTTTTTCAACAAATTTCCGAGACGATTCTTTTTTCCAAAGTCTCATTTTAAGACTTTGCGGTAATTTTCATGATTGCCTTATAATTCCATCCCTGATCGTGATCTCTTTTTCATTCGGATCTGCCCCCGCTCCAGTCGTTCAAAATCATAACTTTATCTGAGCAGTTCTTCCGCCTTTTCCGGGCCAATAAGCCTGCGGATCCTGCCGTAGTCCATCACCTGTTCCTTCAAGGAGCGGTTCTCAGCGATCACCCCTTCCAGACGCCGCTCCGACCGCTCATGCCGCTTAAACAGATCATTATACCGGGATAGCAGGTTCCGGTACTTTTCCCGCAGATCTAGATAGGCACGCTTGACCGAACGCAGCACCTTAAGGATTTTATTGAACAACGGTTTTACCTTTTTCTCCTTGTAGGACTTTACAGACTCCAGAGTGACACTGGCGGCAGCACTTTCTCCGCTATGCCGTCAAATCCGGCTGTGACCTCCTGCACGCCCTTAAGGACCAGTGCGAGCTTATCGAGCTTCTCCTGTTTTTTCTCCAGCGTCTGACCCACCGTCTGCAGCTCTGCTTCCGACTCCAAGATATCCGCTTCAAGGCCTGTCAGAGAGCTCTCCAGATCTGCTGAACGCTCCTCCAGTTTCGTCAGACGTTCCTTTTCCTTCATGACCTTGAACTGAGTGACGCTCAAATGTTCCTCGCCGCTTCCGCGTTCCCCGCGTTCAATATCATGATAGCCGTAAGACCTCATCAGGCGGATGGCGTCATCCTGCAGAACCGTATAGGACTTGACAAGACTGGGCTTTCCGGCCTTGCCGAGGACTGGATTGCCGGCCGCGTCCAGCTCCGGACGGGACGCCCATTTCTTGCTGGAGCTGACCTGCATGATTGTTTCTTTGACTGTCCGGACCACGCGGGGAACATGGGAAAAGCTCCATCACAGCGAGTTTTTCCCAGGGATCATCCCCGCTGCGCGGGGAACATCGCAGATTGACCGGGGAGACCATGAAGGGCTGAGAGATCATCCCCGCTGCGCGGGGAACATCGCTTTAT
>PYGH01000006.1 GCA_003014445.1 Fusobacterium naviforme
CGATACTGAAAAGCGTCGGGAAGCTATGAAACAGAAAATCCAGGAAATATATGATAAATCTCATCAAAACTACGGGGCGCCCAAAATCACAAAGCAGCTAAATGAGGATGGAGAAGCAATCGCAGAACGGACTGTTGGAATCTACATGCGCCAGATGGGAATCAAAGCCCAGTGGATCAAGCCGTTTACCCATACCACTATTGATCCTGATTTCAGTTTAAAACTGAAAAACATACTGGATGAGCAATTCAATCCAGAGGAGCCGAATGCAGTGTGGGTCTCTGATATCACCTACATTGTTACGGTCAATGGTTTTGTGTACCTGACCAGCATCATGGATCTGTTTTCACGAAAAATCATCGGCTGGATTCTTAGCAGAACACTCCATGCGCAGCACGTCGTTGGATGTCAAAAGTGCTGACCGGCTTGAACGCCATCATACGAATCTGTACCGTTTCCCTCACCGGCTCCCCATCCTGGTCAAGGACTGGCTTTCCATCCGCATCCATTCGTTCCTGGTCCCGGTCAATCGTAAATGGCGTCGGTGCGAGGATCCGGATTCCTTTTTCCCCACGCTTTACGAACCGCCCCATCTTCTTCCAGCCGGTATAGGACTGGACTAGCGATGCGTCCGGCTTCTGCATCATGATGAGGAGGCTGTTATTGATGGAATACTGCGGGAACTTTGCCATCGTATCGAGGAACTTCTGATATTTCTCATTGGAGAAAATTCCGGCGACACCTTCCTCGAGCTTCCTGATGATCTCCTTCATCTCATTTCTGCGCGCCTCAGCGGCAGCCTTGGGATCATAGTTCCGCCCTGCCGAATATTGACCTCTTCCCTCTTCTGCCCGCTCCATGCGCTCTCCAGCCGCATAATTTCCACTGGGTTCTTTTGTCATCATCCGGTGAATGTAATCCAGATCGATATCCTTACTCGTAAACATGTCCGGATCATGCTCACGCATGCTGTAGACATTCCCATTCTGTCCGCCGATCACCACATGATCGACAACATTCATATCCATGAGTTTTGCCGCCTCGACCAGGCGCTTTGTGAGCTGCAGGTCCTCCCGGCTCGGTTCATTATCGCCGGAGGGATGGTTGTGCATCAGCATGATGTTGTTGCAGTTCGATAGAATGCCGCTCTTCAAAATGTTCTGGATCGGCGCAAACGACTGATTGATGCTGCCGATGGAGACGATGTTAAAGTTCACGGGCTTTAAGTGATTGTCCATATTGACAACGCACACCCACTCCCGGTCAAGCTCCTTCAGCACATCCCGCATGACTGCCGCTGCGCCTTCCGGACTTGTGAGCGGCGTCTGGCTGTAGTAGGATGGCCCCTCCATCAGTTTCAACCGGATATCCACCTGCTTCAGTCGGTAATCATCCATGGAATACTGACCGGCTGTCTCCTTCTTCCGCGGCATCAGGTGCCCTCCTTTCCCCTTCTACCTCAATTTCCATGTGGATCTGTACATCCTCTCCGCATTCGCCAAGATATCGGATCAGATCCTCAATTGTCGTAAAAACAAGTTCTTCCTTATCCATTGCTGCCTCCCTTTGGGTCTGCTTTTCCCGCATTCTTATGTGGCTCCGCTGCTCCCAGCATTTTCAGTTTCTCTATCACGGATCCGCGGGTGTGGTTCCTGTCCGCCGGAATCTGCGAGGGATTGCCGCGCTTCATCAGAGCATCCACCTGTTCGTCATAATGCAGATATCTTGATCGTCTTGCCATTTGCCTTCCTCCTTCTCATGGCATAAAAAATGACCGACGCCTTTCTTCTCGAAAAGCAATCGGTCTAAAGTAATCGGCATCTGTCTTGCCAACTTCATGTGTAGTTGTGGTTCATTGCCGGAAATTCCGGCAACTAAAAACCGGAAGCACAATTTGCACTGGCTTCCAGCTGGTAATTACTGTTCATTTATTCAGGCACATACAAACTGGAATTTGTTTGTACAATGTTCAAGATATAACTGTTATTATGTCTTGATTAGAGTACAAACTCATATAAGAGGAACTTCCTCGGTACTCCAATATCAACATATGTGATTTCAACCTTATCCACATACTTAAATCCAAACGACATATACATTTTCTGTGGAATATCATTTCCCTCTATGCAATCAAGACGAATTGATTTAAGGTTTCTTTCCCTTGCTGTGTCTATTGCGTGTTGAACTAACTGCTTCGAGTATCCACGACCTCCATATTCCGGAAGGACACGCAAGGCATGAAGAACTACTGTCTCGTTATCATTTGCATCGATAAGCCATTTAACTGCGTGATACGCCTCATCACGATCATGATTCATAATATACGCCGCAACAATTCGACCATCTTCAATACCGATAAACTGATTTCTCTCTTTGATTGCATCCTTGATCATTTCATCTGGAGGAAAACCGCCTTTATCTCCCTCCGGCAGAAAATCTTTTCCGCTCAAAACCTTACACATACCGTCATAAAAATGTCGCAATTCTATAAAATTTTTCTCTTCTGCATATCTGATAATCATAGAAATCTATCCCTCCAACTTCCGATTCTTAATATATGAGTAGAGGCTTTTACAGTCTCTGCTCTTTCTTTATGATGAAGGTGATTGGTCTGACGTAATTTCCGATTGGGACACCACGCCCGAAGTTAAATGTGTCAGCCCGCCTTCATTGTTCTACATTCGATTCAGCAAGTTGGGAAAGATTGCTTCTCCCGTTTAACGAAAGAATATGAGTGAACCTTGAAGAGCTGGATCCAATCATAAATCACTTACGAAAGGAGCGTCTTTCTTATGATTGCTGTTGGTATCGATGTTTCAAAATCCAAGAGCACCGTTACCATTCTCAATGGAGATGGCAGCATCCGTGCCAAACCTTTTGATGTCCACCATGTCGCTGATGAGCTGCAGGCATTGGTAGATTACATCAAGAGGACTTCAGAGCCTCCAACCATCCTTATGGAGCCCACCAGCCACTACCACTATCCACTCCTGAAAGCCTTCACGGAGGCGGAACTCCCAGTCTGTCTGATCAATCCATACCAGATGAAGAAGTATGGCGATACCGAACTCAGAAAGGCGAAAACGGACAAACGTGATTCTCTGCGAATCGCTCAGTATGCCCTTGAGAAGTCCTATTCGCTGATTCCTTACACTCCTCAGGACCAGAAGTATGAAGATCTCCGTTTTCTGTCTAGGCAATACAGTCAGAGGATATCAACCCTAACTGTTGCCAAAGTTCAGCTGCTCAGCCTTCTGGATGAAACAATGCCCGGCATTACGACCATTCTTCCTCTTAAAAGCAGGGATCCCGACAACTGTGTGCTTCTGCGTTTCATTAAGCGTTTCAAGTCTTTCGATGTAATCCGTAAGATGGGCAAGACACGTTTCCTGGACAGCTATCAAGTCCTAGTCAAAAAGACCAAGGATCGTTTTGCCGGTTCTAAGGGACTGGCTATCTATGAGCTGGTCCT
The DNA here is from genome assembly GCA_003014445.1 of Fusobacterium naviforme. Lineage (GTDB taxonomy): Bacteria > Bacillota > Clostridia > Lachnospirales > Lachnospiraceae > Moryella > Moryella indoligenes. The sequence goes on from PYGH01000006.1 coordinate 3,473, forward strand.
TAACAGTGTTACCACCCGTGGAGAAAATCCCTTATCCGCAATGACTCAGGATCAATGTGTTGATCTCGTATCCACATCTCAGAAAGCTGCCGATGAGATCAATCTTCAAATGCGGATCATAGCAGAGACCATGCCGGAGTACAAAGTGCTTCGTTCTATGGCCGGCGTGGGGACCGACTGGGACCGATCATTCTTGGAGAAATCGGTGACATTCGCCGTTTTCACAGTGGCAAAGCACTCAATGCTTATGCCGGCAATGATGCTCCGCCATATCAGTCCGGACAATTCGAGAGCCGGAATCGTCACATCTCCAAACGTGGCAACCCGGCTCTCAGAAAAGCTTGTTTTGAGGTAATGCAGGCTCTCAAACTGACAAAACCTCAGGACGATCCTGTTTACCTTTTTCTGCTCAAAAAGGAACAGGAAGGGAAACCATACAACGTAGCCAAAATGGCTGCCGTCAATAAGTTTCTGCGGATCTACTACGCTCGTGCAATGGAGTTGTACAAGTAAATCCGTCCGCTTTCATTATAGCCGTTAACTGCCGGCCTGCAACAGCAGGTCTTATTAAGGTTACTCTCTTTTTTATTCTCAAGGTTCTCGAAATCTTCAAAAATCTGCTTGACAAACATTAGCAAGATTTATCTTTCTCTTTTATGTCTTTCGATCAGTAAAAGGATAAACATGCCTGACCATATGACCCACGCGATCAATATTCCCTTTATAGGAAAAATGAAGTCAATAACAGCTCCAATGAAAAAGGGAATCGGCCATAGCATCATCCGTTTTCCGTAGTCCTTGCACATTTTCTTCTCATCATATTTTTTGCGTTCTTCAGCGGACTTCATATTATAGCCTGTTAAGAAGTTCGCTGCTTTCCCGTTTGATCTGTAAAACAAGAACCCAATCAAAAAGAAAATGGCAGCCATTACCAGGTCCAGGATTATGCAGGATTCCTTTAACGACATATTCATTTACCCCTTCTTCTCCATTCACTTACACTGACTATGTATCATTTACCACGCTCGTGATCACTGCTCTTGCAATATCTCAAAACTTGAGGTCGCAATTTGCGGCCTCAACCAATCATGCGCACAAATCGAACATAGCATAAAATGTCAAGGAGAACAATGAATACTTCTCCCTGTGCCAGCATCCTCTATGGGTAGGGAAAGGTCCTTTCTCAGACATCTGAACCATTGTCCTGGCTTTCAACGGCTTCTTCCGGTTTGCCTTCATCCTCCTCAATATCTTTCAGATAATCTTCCTCTTCGCCCTCCTGATAATCCGCGTCCGGATCCGGCCGGTCGTCTTTCTTATTTTTCTTTCCGATCTTCTTATACACGTAGGCACCGATGGCCGCAAAGCCGGTCAAAACAAGCAGCACCAGCGTTCCAACCGGAACTGATGGCGTCTTCTTCTCCTTGGGCTTTGTCTCCTTCGGTGCTTGCGCGGACTGCGCCGGTTCTGCCGAACTGCTCTCCTTGGCAGCTTTCTCTTCCTTGAGCTTGTCTTCCATGCTCTCCTCATCCTGCCGGGTGGTATATTCCTTCACTTCCTCTTTATCCATAAGGGAAAGAAGATCCGACTCATCCACCTGATTCAGAAAGTGCACGGTCTCCTTCCCGGAGTCATCGCGGTCAATGATCAGATAGAAGTAATTGCCATTCTTTGTCGTCAGCGTGATGAACTGCTTTCCGGATGCTTCATGATCTCCGTAATCATCCACAAGGTTCATATTGCCATCCGGTGTGAGCGGTTCCTCCGGTTCCGGCACAGATTCCGTCGCTGCTTTCGTGCTTTCTTCTGCTTTCTCCGGCTCTGTACCCTGGCAGAGTGTGATATCGCTTCTGCAGACCGGGCACTCCTCGTTGACACTTTCCTCCCCGCACCTTGTCTCACAGATACAATCGGCTTCCTTCCCCGTATTGGCAAATGCCGTCACCGGGAATGATCCGGCAAGTACTGCAGAAAGCATCGCTGCAGCCACAAGTTGCGGTCTGAAACTGATCTTACCCATCAAGCTCGTCCTCCTTTCCATATTCGTCATCGTCCTCCGCATCAAAATCCGTATTCTCTTCTGATCCGTTTCCCGTACGTTTCTCGTTCGTAAACCGAAAGCCTTCTGTGAAACTCTCCTCCGGATTAGGCTCACCCGCCATTGTCTCCTCCTGTCCGGACATTTTCGGTGGTTCATCTCCGGACCCGTCTGCATTCTCCTGCTCTATGCTGCCATCCGGGTTGACCTTCGGAAGCTTGCCGGATGCCGCCATGGAAAGGAAGATAGCGACCTGCTCCGGTGTCAGATGCATCGCACCAACATCCGCGAGGATCTGCATACTCTCCGCCTCCCGGAGCTTCTCCTGCAGCGTGTTAAACTTTTCATCAGCGTACTTCTTTCTTTTTTCCGCGCGCCTTACTTCCTCGCGCAGCTTGTCGAGTTTTTCGTACATTCGTTTTCCTCCATTAAAAAGAGCTCCAAAGCACTCCGCCTCGAATCCCTGTCACCAGTGTCATATTTCCTTTTCTCATCCGTCCGGGACCTGCCCACAGACTTGGGATAGTACGTACCAATGCTCCGCTTAACATCTATTCTTACGGAATTCTCCCGTAGCCCAGAAAATGCTGCTTAAAATAGCCGCTGTCCACGTTAGAGACTTTGATCGGATCGCCGCAGTGAATCATTTTCCCATCGCCGATATAAATCCCGACATGACTTGCACCCGGCGTATCATACGTTCCCTGAAAATAGATGATGTCTCCCGGCTGCCGCTCTGACGCGGGGATGGGATCCGTCCACTGCCGGAGTCCTTCTGCCGTTGTCCTGCCGACATTTCCCACACCGGAATGATTGATGACCCAGCAGACAAAGCCGCTGCAGTCAAAACCCGTTGACGGGCTGGATCCTCCCCATACATAAGCTCTGCCAAGATATTTGGATGCTTCCTGCCACATCGCCGCAAACTGCGTATCCGTGAGTGCCTCTCCACTTGGCTTGTAGCTTTCACCGCCGGATGTTCCTCCGGATGATCCGCCGCCGTCTGCCTCCGGATTTGCATAAATGTCGTCCTCGAAGAGGTATTTCTTGTTCCCGTAGGTCTCCTTAAGCAGAAGGTATCTCTCCATCTGATCCTCGGTAAACCCGATTTCAGTGACAACGTTGTCCATCGAAGCATTGCTCAAGGTGACATTCAGGATGTGATACTCATACTCCACTTCCACCTCGTACGTATATTCCTCGCGGTCTGTTGTCCCGTCGGGATTGTGCACGGTGCGGTGTCCGGTTCTGGTCTCTGTCCTGATGCGGATCTCCGTCTCTGGCACGAGCTCCAGCTCGTACTGCCTGTCAAAGATCTCCTTTAGCTTTCCCTGGACCTCCTCCGGCTTGTAGCTCTCGTAGAGAACCGTCAGCATGGCGGCAAGTTCATAGGGATCATGCCCGATCTCGGAGAGAGTATAGCGGTACTCATCATATCCCGGATGGTCGGATTCGATGCGGTCTACCGTCTTCTGTAGATCCGCTTCCAGATCCTTGTAATCCTGATTGACCGTCTTGATGTCCGCGTCCTCTGCCGTATACGACGATGCTACCGACCCGCTTCCAAAAAGGCTTGAGATAAGATGTCCGCTTGAGGCTCCGCCCGCGATGGTCATCACGGCGATCAAAACAGCAGCTGCGGCAAGCAGAACCGGGCGATATTCCGAAAAATGCTCGGTAACCCACTCTCCGATTTTGCCCACAAGGTCCTCTGCCTTGTCCGTAAACTTTCTGCCAAGACTCCCCACAGAATTTGCGGCTTCCGCCGAGGCCTTCTGATTCGCCGCTCTCTGGAATTCCTTCTTCATGAGCCGGTGCTGCGCGGCTTTTCCTTCCGCGCCTGCGCTGAGCTCTGTGGCGGCCGCTTTTTCCGAAGCTTTCCTGGCGGTTTTTCCCATCCTTGCAGCATAGCTGGAGCTGTTTTTTACATATTTTCCAAAGTCCGCCCATTTCATAGCGTTGGTTTCTGATGCTGTACTTCCCACAGATGATTCTGCCGCTGCTGCTCTTCGCTGTCTTTCTGAAGCAGACTTCAGCTTTTTCCCATAATAATGGTTTTCCGCCGCCCGCATACCGGTTTCGGCAGCTTCTGTTCCCCGGTTCAGCGCCTCCGTCCCGGCATTTTCATCTTCATTGGCACGGTCCACAGCATCATGTGCTGCCCTTGTATCAAGAAATTCCTTCCTTGCCGCCTTCTCATTGGAGCGTTTCTTCTTTGCCAGCGCTTTTCTCTCTTCCGCGCTCATCGAAAGATCCGCCTTGTCCTGGCGGAACTTGGCTCCGGCAGCGCGTTTTGAGGAAGATGCATTCTTCAGCTTCCGTCCGTGGCTCGGTGCCCTCGTCTTGTTTCCCTCCTCTTCTTTCTCTTTCCGGAATCCGTGCTCTGCGTCAGGATTGACGGTGTCCACATGACTTGTCATGATTCACCTCTCATCTGTCCGGCGTCCGGACCTGTTTTCCCGCGTTTGTTGTCATCTCATCCATAGTCTGGCGGTCTGCTTTCAGCTCTTTGTTTTGGGAAGCTCCTTCCCGGCTTTCCTCTTCTGCTGAAGGCTGACTTTTTGCTTCTGCCTCCGGCGTTATCTCGGCCAGCTTCGTCGTCATCGCCTTGTAAAGCTCCGTGTTCTTCGGGAAGCGGTCCACAAATGGAATCGCGACGTTGCCATAGAACAGAAGCCCTTCGCCCTCGCCGGAATGTGTGACATAGGAAAGCTGATGCGGGCTGATGTTGAGCTGTTTTGCGAGGATTCCCCGGTCGCCGACTGCCTGATTCAGCATCAGGATGAAATCGCTGTTCTCAAAGATGTTTTCCACTTCCTTTGAAGCCAGTAGATCCTTGACGTTCTGGGTGATCCCGGTCGGAATGCCGCCCCATTTCCGGAAGCGCTTCCAGATTTCCACCGTGTACGCCGCCGTCTGTTCCTCACGCAGAAGCAGATGCATTTCATCCATGTAGTAGCGCGTCGATTTTCCCTCACTTCGGTTCTCCGTCACTCTCCCCCAGACCTGATCCTGCACGACCAGCATCCCGATCTTTTTCAGCTGTTTTCCGAGATCCTTGATGTCATAGCAGACGAGGCGGTTGTGGATGTCAACGTTCGTCCGGTGGTTGAAGACATTGAGCGAACCGCGCACATAGATTTCCAGCGCCGTCGCGACATTCTTTGCCTCCGGCTCCGGCTGCTGTAAAAGCGCATTGTAGAGATCCTCGAGAAGCGGCATGTTTTCCGGTCCCGGATGTTCAAAGTACCGGTTGTAGATCTGGTGAATGCACCGGTCGATGACCGTTTTCTCCACCGGATTCAGGCCTTCCTTCCCGCCGACGATCAGCTCGCACAGCGACAGAATAAAATCCGCCTTCAGGGCGATCGGGTTGTCGTCATCCGAATAGTTCATGTTGATATCCATCGGATTGATGTACTGGTCGCTCGTCGGCGCGATCTTGATGACCTGCCCGTCGAAACGCCGGACCAGTGCCGAATACTCCGCCTCCGGATCAGAGATGATGATATCGTCATCCGTCACGAGGAAGGCATTCGCGATCTCCCTCTTTGCAGCAAACGATTTGCCGGATCCGGGTGTCCCAAGGATTAGCCCATTCGGGTTTTTGAGCTTCTTCCGATCCACCATGATGAGGTTGTTGGAGAGGGCATTCAGGCCGTAGTACAGCGCGCCTGTGCCGGTCTGGAAGAGTTCCTGCGTGGTAAAGGGAATAAAGATCGCCGTACTGCTCGTCGTCATTGCCCGCTGAATCTCGATCTCGTTATGCGCAAGCGGCAGGGATGACATGAGTCCCTGCTCCTGCTGAAAATCAAGCCGCACCAGGTTGCAATTATGCTTCTGTGCGATGCTGTTTGCCTGGAAAATGTTGTTTTCCAGTTCCTGCTCGGTCTTTCCCGTGCTGAGAATAAGAAACGTGAGAAGGAACATGCGCTCGTTCTGGCTCTGCAGTTCCTTGAGCAGCGCCTTGGCGTCATTGCCATAGGTTGCGAGATCCGACGGGATAATATCCATGTCGTAGCCGGAGCGGACCGCCTTCTTCTGTTCCTCGATCTTGGACCGGTCCAGCTCCGTGATGGTGTGCTTCACCTTCTTGACCGCCTCGGTCTGATCCACGGACTGCATATGCATGGTCACGACTTCCGACGACTCGATGGATAAGAAGTCAGCCAGCATCTGATCGCTGATGTCCGAGGCTGTGATGGAGAGAAAACTCATCCCACAGTACAGATTGCCCATCTGGAAAACTCTTCCCGTCTTGAAATTCAGCGCAGACGGCGCAATGAAGTCCTTCACCGAAAGCCCGGACGGTGCCAGCAGTCCCCAGTCAAAAAAGAACTTCTCGTCGCTTCCCATGTGAAAGATCTGATGCATGAGCATCAGCCGCTCCGATCCGTCCAGTGTTTTGGCCTGAACGCCAAGGCGCTTGAAGTTATTGAGAAGATCCATCTCGATATGGATGAGCCGCGGCTTTGCTGTCTTCATGCCGTCCGCGTGAATGCCGAAGGTCAGATATTTTGTCTTGGTCAGACCATTGTTGCCGGCCTCCATCTGATGCATGAGCATGCCCGTGTATTCGTCGCGCATGTCGTTGTAGGCATCCTTCTGGTGCCGGATCGCGATCCCCGCCTTAAACTTCTCCGAGTCCGTCGCCATGTTCATGAAACTCAGCTCAAAATGGACGGAGCTGTCAAAAAAGTTGAGAAACGAGCACCACTCCTCAAAGATTTCCTTCTGATCGTCCTGCTGGGCGAGCAGGTAATTGATGTCCTGAAACTGGATGGTCTTCGTGTAATAGTCTTTCCCGACGCGGCAGATGCCGTCCTGAAACATCCGGTCAAACGGGATGCTCTGCTGGGTCGTGCGCGGAATCCCGTCATCACGCTGCGCATTCCGGATGATCTCCGCGATCTTTCTCCGTTCTCTGCAATTAAGATTTTCCGGCACCTGATAGATTTTTCTTTCCTTTCGCCGGAACAGGTTCCTGATACCTGGAAACAATCTCCTCTACCTCCTTTTCTGCCTTAGCCTGCCGCATCAGCGCGGCGTAGTAATTGTCTGTCCGGTACACCCGGATCTTCGGCCTGAGAAACTGCGCTTCGATGAAATGAAACAGGATCACCTCCAGAGGCTCCCCGTTTTTCTCATACATCGCAAAAAAGAACAGCGGCATCATGACCGCCATCATGCCAAGCGCCGCAAGACTGATATTCCCGGTGCGCTTTAGCAGAAAAAAAGACGGTACTCCGATGAGTGCCGCCAAGGAAAAGCAGATCAGCTGCCGCTTGGTCAGGTTAAACATGACCTTGCTCTTTACCTTTGTGAGGTCCCTCGGGACCGAAATATAACTTGCCACTTACGTTTTCTTCCTCCTCTCTGTGTTTTGCAAAGCTTTGCCGGCCATGCCTTTTTATCAATGCGCATGAAGAATGCTTCTCGCAAGCGACCCGGTCTTAAACAGCGTAAAGCAGAGCAGCATCGTATATCCGAGCACGTTCCAGAGCGACGCCATGATGTCACTGGAAAATGCAACCGACTGGATCAGGACAGCGTAGATTGCGACACAGATCATGATGAGAAATCCCTGGAATCCCAGGGCAAACAGGGACCGTAGATAATTCTGTCCGACCATGCTCTGCTCGTGGCTTCCGAAGGTCGCAAAGGGGATCGGCGCCATACTGATCATGAGATAGATCTCGATCATCCGCCCATATACGATGACGAAGATAAGGACCGAAATGATATTGAACAGAAACTGTACGATAAAGCTTTGCAGGAAGACCCCAAACAGCGCACCGCAATCCATTGCCTCCAGCGTTCCCTGCACAGAGGCAAGCGCCGACGCATCAACAGCCGTGCCGCTTTGAATGATACCGCCAGACTGACTGATCACATAACTTGTCACGTCAAATACGGCAAGCGTGATATTGAACGTATTGCTGATCAGCGTCACCGCGACAAATGTCTTAAACACCCACTTGAAAAAGATCCAGGTTTCAAAGTTCGCGAGATTGTTGTGCGCGATGATGAGCTGGATCAGCTCGTAGCAGGCGATGAACGTCAGGATCAGTCCAGCGATCGGCATGATGACATTCTCGGAGATGTTTCGGATCATCGAAAATACACCGGGTTCAAAGCTGGTCGGCGACTGTGCAAGCTGATTCGTCACTTCCCCAACCTTGCTGTTTAAGTTGGTGAATGTCCTGCTAAAGTTATCCATGATGCCCGAAATGAGGATTTCTTTCAGCCATGCAAATAGTTTTTCCTTGAGTACATCCAAGCGGTTCTCTCCTTTCCGGAGGGCTGCAGGACCAGCCCTTCTATTTTCTTCGTCTCCCCTGTCCTGCGGGTCCGGATATTACGGTCCGGCGGTTACTATTACATCAATCTTCAACCGAAAAGACCGGCAAGGAGCGGAACAAGGGTGGTGCCGATGAGCGCCACACCGCCTCCTGCCATGAGCTGCTTCATGCCCTGGGATTTTGCACCCGATAGCGATAGGTAATCCCTTGAAATTATCTCAGGATTTTCCCCCGCTCCACACCGTGCGTGCGGCTTTCACCGCACACGGCGTTCCATCGAATTCAGTAGTTTTGGGACATGAAGCACACAACTTACACACCTCGTTACAGCATTTCATTCAAAGAATAATGGGCGGCATTTCTGCCAATGCACGAAGCTTGTTAAGCTTTACAAGTTGTTTTGGTTCAAGATTAAGGAATTTCAGGAGTCTCTCGACTGTTGGGTCTTGTGTTGCATGGATGATGGTATGCACATCCTTCTTAATCAAAATCAGGTTGGCATATTCATCGGTTCCACCTTTGCTGACCGGCAGCTTATGGTGACAGTGGATGTCATGAGGAGCCATTGTCTCCCCAGTGACAGCACATTTGCCGTACTGCGCCGCATACAGTGAAATCCTGTTATCCGCATACTCTATAGATCGACCCCGGACAGGATTACGCATCACCCAAAGCATTGTTTCTGTGTCAATTTGAAGATTCTTATGAATCAACTCACGACCTTCCACCGTATACTTATTGACCGCCTTGCGTTTATGCTGGGCGTTCTTGGGCTGTGCAAATCCCACCGGAACCACAGGCCGCTTGTGAAGAAATCTCAGCTGTCTGCTTTCTCCATATTTCCGCTTGATAAACCCATCCTTGAGATATCCTGTTTTGGACAGATCGCCTTTCAGCCTGTTTCTGAGCTGTTTGTTAATACTGAAGGCAAGCTTTCCGAAGTCATGAGATACTTCTGTAGCAATACAGTAGTATTCGTGAAGGCCTGCAACAACAGAATTGTATTTCTGTAACTGCATGAACTGTGCTTCTTCTGACGAATGAGCCAGCTTCTTCACTTCTTCGGATAGCTTTTCATGCGCCTTTTTGTACGCCTTATCGCTCATATGAGACCGAATGACATATTTCCTGCCCTTTTTACGAACTTTCAGCTTGAATCCGAGAAATTCAGAATACTGCCGTTTCAGGTTCGCTACCTTGGATTTATCAGGACTGATATCCAGCCCCAGTCTGTCCTTCAGCCATAATTCTGTGGCTTTATAGGCCCTGACAGCTTCCTCATGAGAGGAACAGAAGATTTTGAAATCATCTGCGTATCTGACCGCGTGCATTTCTTTCAGTCTGCTTCTGCGCAAAGCTCTGTAAGAATGGCTCTTGATCTTTGTGCCACTCGCATTTTCTCTTATCTTGAATTCTGTTTTGGTTGGCATTTCTTCCCATTGGGAAGCAATCCACCAATCCAGTTCATTCAATACGATATTTGCAAGTAGCGGTGACAGGATTCCTCCCTGTGGTGTTCCCTTGGTCGGATAGACCTTTTCACCGTTTGGCATGATGACCGGCGCTTTCAGCATTTCCTTAATGATGCATATCAGCTTTTTGTCACGGATTCCCAATGCCCAGATTTGACGGATCAGTTTTGTATGGTTGATGTTGTCGAAGAATCCTTTGATGTCAAGATCAACGACATGATGCAGGTGTTGTACCTGCACCAGCCGCATACACTGTGCAATCGCTGTTTCAGCAGAGCGATTCGGGCGGAACCCGTTTGAATTCTCACTGAATTTTGCTTCACAGATCGGCTCCATGACCTGTAAAACGCACTGTTGGACAATGCGGTCTATGATCGTGGGGATTCCCAGCGGTCTCATCTTTCCATTGGGCTTTGGTATCTCCACACGCCTTACGGGGCGCGGGTGATAGTTGCTGAATTGATTTCGTATCTGGCGGACGTATTCTTCCTCACTTAATTTCATGAGGCTTTTTATCGTCCGCTTATCCACACCAGCCGTATTACTTCCTGTATTCTTTTTGATCGTCCGATAAGCCAGCTTGATGTTTTCCTCGCTCTCAATGATTTCCATCAGATGTCAGATGATTGAAGGTTTTTCCATTTTTGCTTTCGGCATACAGGCGGTCAAAGGTTGACTCCATGTCGTAATACTCTGAATTGCGGATTTTTCTTTGTTTACTTTTCCTTTCTTGCTGCTCCGAAGTGGGCACAGGCATCCTCTCCTTTCAGTTTGGATTTTCTTTGTCATACTCGAAGCTGTGTTTGTTGTGTATTTTATGATTTTTACTGAATTCGACTTGTGGCCGTCCCTCCACCGCTTACTTGTTCACGGCTTCACAGGTACCATGCCACTGCTCTCACTGGAATAAAGAATGGTTATTGCCCTCTCGCGAAGGTATTCCCATCCACCACTTCATCGGTCTGCAACAGCCTCCATGTTCCCAGCTTTCCACGTTCCGATATTCCTATCATTGGATACCTTTAGGTCTTTCCTCTGAGCCTGTATCCGGTCATGCATAACCGCATCGCCTGTAACGATGCATGGACTTTCATAACAACCAGTCTTACTTATCCACGGACACCACCGTAAAAGGTGTACTGCCTTTCGACAGTATCAACGTTTAGACTCGTACATTCAGAAATTCGTCAGATATCTCTATCATCCTGACCATGGGTAACCGAACCCCGGCATATAGGCAGCACCATCCACCGCTGGACAGCTTTCGTGTATCGTCTGAAAATCATACTTACGACTGCTCTCTGCCGACTTCACCGAGCTCTATAACATCTTTTGGGGAAACCTGTTGCATGGTTTCCTGCCATTCGGAGTATTAGGTAGGCGCTTCAGGGCGTTACTCCCTCATTTCACCAATCGGAATATCAGTTCTCCAAAGTTTTCGGGTCAATGCCCTTCGACTTTGTGCGCAAGCTTTTCACTTACGAACGTGTCGCACGATTGTCGTTGCCATATCCTTCCATCAGATTTACGACGCCCCAGATACCAAGACCTGCGCCGAGTGCGATAACAAGAGTCTGCAGAACGCCAACTGCGCTGTTGAAAAATGCCATAATAAATCCTCCCTGTGATTACGATATTGAATGTTGTAATGCTGCAAATTTCCAGAACCGGTGCACTTTCGGCTCTGCTCTGGAAAAGAAAAGAGCTGGCCTTTCAGTCAGCTCGTTGAAAAGTTACGATTCTTCTGTTCGGATGCCTTCCCTTATCCCCGTCGGTAGGGGATCTTGCTCTGCATTTCATCTGCTCCCTCGCTTTCTGATATGCATCTGTCGCACTTTGGTTTGGCCGCCTGCTACTTCTCCGGGACAGTCCGCTTGGATCTTGTCTGTTTTTCTGCCTGAGGCGCCTTGGCGGCCTCTCCCTTCTTTTCCTTCAATGCGCCAAGGATCGAACTCCGATCTCTGTTCTTGTACGCCTCCAGCATCGCCTTCAGTTCCGGGTTCGGAATCTCCCGCACATCCCTGCCCCAGATCTTCTTTCCGTCTGGCCCGGTTCCCGTGATCACCGGCTTGCTGATCCTCGTTGTCCCGTCCTCCGGAAGCTTCATCCACACGCCTTTGCCAAACTGGTTCTCATGAATCATCTTTGGCGAAATCACAAAAGATGCCCACGGCGATTTATCCGCCGGATCCACATTTGGGATTTTCACTTCAACGAACGGATGCCCACTCTTTGATGTAAACGGCTCACCGACCAGTCCCTTTCCAAACTTGATCGAAATCTCCTTCTTTTCCTGTGCCACCGGAAAATCGCCCGACTTCATCTGCTCCTCTGCTTCCTTCACCCAATCCGGGATATCTCCCGGCATTAACGTCTGCTCTTCTGCCATCCGTAGTTCCTCCATTTAGGCAAAATAAAACGCCTGTCAGCCCTGACAAGCGCAAAACTTACCGTATTCTTTCTCAAGTCTTATACTCCTTCCGGTCAGATCTGAAACATTTGTCCTTATGCTGCCGAACTGCCAGTTTGCCGATTTTTCTGCTCAGGGAGCGGTTTCCAATACCTGATACCGCTCATCTCCCCGCAGCGTCATCCGATGGTTCAGGTATTTCTCAACATCAAACCAGTATTTCTTGTCGTAATCTGCAGTGAGTCTGTAGTTCGGATGCTTCGTGAGATCATACTTATCGGATAGAAACGGCCGCACGCCGCGCACCTGTACGATGCATTTGCTGCCGTCCAGAACCGCCAGTTGATCCACACTCATCAGATCGTGCCCGAGCTTCTGGTAATTCATGTTGTAGGACTGAGAAGTCCCGCGGGACTCCCCGGTGTTGTACATGTCGATGGTTTCCTTGCCCAGGGACTCATTGAGATCTTTCAGCGTCGTCTTCTCCGAACCGCCGAGGAAAATCTGCGAGTCGCAGTTGCCGATGATGGTATCTGCATTGTCCTTGTAGATGGACTTCAGCTGCGACTTTGCCTGCAGCACGAGAACAGCGCTGATCTCACGGGATCGGATCGTTGCCATCAGCTTTTCCAGGTTCGGAATCTGACCGATATTTGCCATCTCGTCAATGAGGCACCGGACATGCACCGGGAGTCTTCCGCCATAGACATCATCCGCCTTCTCACAGAGCAGGTTGAACATCTGTGTGTAGATCATGCTAATCAGAAAGTTGAATGTGGAATCTGTATCTGACATGATGAAAAACAGAGCCACCTTCCTGTCTCCCAGTGTGTCCAGCTCCAGCTCGTCATATGCGGTGATCTCCCGCAGTTCTTTGATGTCAAACGGAGCAAGGCGGGCACCGCAGGAAACAAGAATTGATTTCGCGGTCTTGCCTGTAACAACTTGTCAAGGACTTTCTAATCATTTTTATCGACTTTTTGATGTTTTTCTCTCTCCATTTCCCTAAGCATTATCCTTTTCAATTTATCTTGCATGGTTTCAGTCGCATTTTCATTAAAATGGACTACAACCTCGTAAGTTGCCCTTCCTATCTTCTTTATGGTCTTTGTTCCAGTATTTTGTTCATTTCTGTTTTCGTGCATATTATTTTCCTCCTATTAGTTGCAATTAAAAAAGACGATAGAATTTTATTTCTACCGCCTTTCGCAAGTCTTATAGCTATTCATTGAATAACGCTTTACCATTTACATATTAAATTTTCAAATCCTTATTGTTCAGCATTCCGCCAAACATCGTATGATACATATCCTTGGAAGATTCCTCTATCTTTGTAATACTTGATATTTTATTTCCTGCATCTTTTGATGAAGCTCCGCAAAGATAAAAGGCTTCACTGTCTGTTCCATAGTCAATGGCAATATATCTATCGTGATACTTTTTACCTGCAATTTTCATCTTCAGATTAATATTAGGGTAATCTTTTCTAAAATCGTTAAGGATATTTTTTGTAAGCATATCCTTGTTCTTCACATTGTCGCTAAAGACTATAATTTCAACATTGTCTTTTGCAGCCCTTAATAATTCTAAGGTTTTCAAGCCTATATAGTTGTCTATCACATAAATGCTTTTCTTTGCAGACTTATATATTTTGGTATAGGCAACATCTGCTTCAATCTTATCTCCGTTCATTAAAAGGAAATGCTTGTATGTGTCCGGATCTATAAAATTATCCATAACCTTTTTCAAATCTTCTTTTGTAGCCATTTGCGACTTTATTTCAGCTATATCCTTTGTATTTTGATTTGTCTGTACTGCTATTTGAACTAATTCTTTTGAACCGATAAAATCTTGGTTTTCAATGATAAAATCTTTCATTTGCTTAAATGTTCTAACTAAAGCTCTGCTTTGCTTAACAGCAAGTTCACCTCTTAATACAGTCATCAGCATATAAATACCTTGTTCTGTAAAGGCATAAGGATTGTATTTAATATTACTTCCTCTACCAGTCCCTCTGTTCAAGGTGAAATTTTTGCACCTTGAAAGTTCTACCATTTCTTCGTCCGTTAATTGGAACATGAAGTCTTCACCTTCAAATTTTTCTGCGTTGTTTTTCACCTGTCTATTAAAGTTTTTTGTTTCATAACCATATATTTCAGCTAAATCTGCATCAAGCATTACTTTTTGCCCACGAATAAGATATATTTTTTCTTGTATAGTTTTATCATCTACAATAACTATCTCTTTATTTTCTTCTGCCATGAAATGCACCTCCAACATTATCTAAATTCTTTTCCAATTCGCCACGCACTGCGTAGCTTTTTGAATAAGTCTTATATTCTTTTATATTTTTCTACTCCGCCTTCAGCTTTTCCGATGTGTTCCACATTTTTTACAAGTCCCTTATTTACATTTTCATAAAACCATCTGCCAATCAATGCCGGAGGTGTTGCGATTAACTCTCTCAAAACAAATTCTTTGTCCTTTGGTAAAGAGCTAATTTTGTTTAATAAGGTAGTATATAGGTCAGCATAGCTTGTATTTTCTTGTAAACTGCTACACTTACAATATTCAGTAACGCTTGGGAAACCTCCCTCTATTGCTTTTTTAGTTAAAATTTCAAGTTCTTCATCGGTTACAGTAAATTGAATTCGCATTTATATATCCTCTCCTTATAACTGAGTTTATTACCATATCATTATCATTTTATCATAAATACGATATTTTTTCCATACTGCAATTTTAAGCTCCATTTTACACTTAGCAATAGTCTGATACCTGTTTTATCATTAACGCTCTAAAAACACCTTTCCACCGTCTTATACGAGGTCTACAAGTGTTCCCCCTTGTCATAATCTTCAAAGGTATATACTTTTGATTTACTGCTCTCCTTTAATTTCCCTTTGTCTTGTTCGTACCAATGAACTAAGGTCGCATAATGATCTTTATAGTTTCTTCCTGTGCTTTGCATATAGGTTGACAGCTTCTCTATCATTTTATCCCTATGACCTTGCATTTTATCCTTTAATTTTCCATATTCTTCATCAGTTAAGGAAACATTTTTATATTCTCCATAAAGGGAGGGGGATATTTTTTCTATCTCCCCCTCTTTCTCTAACTCTATATCTATCTCTTTATCTATCTCTATATCTCCGTTGCAGTTTTGTTGCAAAAGGTTGCAAGGTGTTGCACTGGTGTTGCATTGCAACGCTTTTTGTCCTCTCGATTTTCTTGAACGCCTTGTAGAAGCTGTTTCTGAACCTATAAGACTTGGGATTTCTGTTAAAAAATACTCGTCATTTTCTGTGATTATCTCCATCAATCCTTGTGCTACAAGATAATTTACTGTAACCATTACATCATCTTCCGTTTCATCAATCGTTAATGCAAGCTCCTTGATAAAGTCTGTTTCTACTCCGTCATAATACAGCTTCCCACTATCTTTTAAGCTAAGTAAAAGCAATTTGAGGTAAATGATTGTATAGGTATCTCCTCCTGATATTTTTCTTAGCCTTTTGATTCTCTTATCTGTAAAAAAATCTTCTTTCAATTTTAACCAATAGTATCTTCTGTTGTCTGCCATTTTTATCTTTCCTCCCCTTTATTTTTATAATTTTCTTTAGCCTTTTCTTTTGCTTTTTGTTTGTACTGCTCCTTTCTTTCCTCTTGCTCTTGGAATTTTTTCAGTTGTGCAATTACACTTGGTTTATCTCCTCTCTTAATTGCCTTATCTATTTCTATGGATAGGTCTATTCCATACTCGTCATTAACAATCTTTACTGCATATTTGATGTGGTCTATCTGCTTAAATTCATCTTGTACTTTAGCTTTATCTTTGGTTAAGTCTTGTATCTCTTTTTCAAGGCTTGATATTTCTTTTTGCCAATCATTTAATTTTATAGCTGATGTCCCGGTAAACTTTTCTATAATCTTTCTTGCTCTTTGGTACTTATCTATTTCCTTTTTATGAGAATTGTAAAAGCTGTCTTTGAATATGGTTTTGCTTTTGTATTCCTGATAGACTTCTTTATTTTCTTTGATAGAGTCTATGCAACTTACACATTGATTTAGGTCTTTTATTCTTTGTGTTTTATCTTGAATATCACCACTTATTTTTTTACTTTGCTTTGCCAGTTCAAAGACTTTTTCTTGTAGGTCTGCTATGGTTTGAAGATGATTATCTTTCAAATAGTAGATTGCTTTTACAAATCTCTTTAGGTCTGCATTTCCCTTTTTTATCTGTCCATAGTAGGATAGATTTTTTGTTTTTTCTCCCTGTATTTCGTTGTAGATAGAAATATATTCATAGAGGTTAAAGAGTTCTGCTTTGTTCTCCAGTTCATCTTTCTTGGTCTGTTTATACTCATCGTATTTTGCTTGCAGATTTCCAAGTAAAGAGTCTATCCAAGAAGTGATTTCTTTTATCTTGTTCTTGATAGCTTTTACTAAAGAGTTATGTTTTTTTATTTCTCTGTTGATGTTTCCTTTGTCGGTTTCGATTCCTTTTTTCTCTAAGGCACTGGCACTTGCTCCCATGTGAATGGTTGGGATTTCTTCTATCCCTTGTCTTTTGTAGGAACGATGATCTACTCTCTTTTCCTGATGATTTTTTTCTAAATACTGATTACAAAGGCTTGCAAAATTCTTTCTCCATTTCTCTGCGTTGCCTTTATCGTTCCAGTCTGTCAGCTCTACTTTTCTTGTTTTGTAATTACCACTTTTTAGTTTTATCTTTTCTCCCTTTTCATCAAGAACATATTCTTTTTTGCTTTTTGCCAGCCACTCTCCTTTTTTATTAATCGGTCTAAGAGTAGTCATAATATGTGCATGGATATTGTTATTTTCTTCATCACTTTCATCATGAATTGCAAGGTCTGCTATCATTCCTTTTGATACAAAATGTTCTTGTATGAAGTCGGTAATGAGTTTCTTGTTTTCTTCAAAGGATAATTCTTTTGGTAGAGCAATGATAAAATTTCTTGCAAGCTGTGCATTGCTTGCTTTCTCATTTAGTTCAACGCTGTTCCATAATGTAGTTCTATCTTTTAATGCTATGGGAACATTCTCCGGCAAGAAGATTTCTGAATGTAAAAGTCCCTTTTTATTATGGTAATCGTGAACTTCTCCGTCCCATTCATTTTTGATTTTCTCACAAGAGATATATGCTGCACTTGCAACTGCCGATTTACTTTTTCCTCTGCTTATCATAGAAATATTAAAGTGAAATGTTTCTGCCACTTTTAAGCTCCTTTCATTTTTTGTTTGTTTTCAGGTAAAGGAAAAAGCAGACAGGTTATTTTTTGTATCTTTTCCTATCTACTTTATCCGTATGTTTTTATTAAGTTTTGGATTTTTAAAGACTTGCTAAAATCCCTTAGTTTTTCTAAGGGCGCAATTATACACCCTAAAGGGTGCTTTGCGTTCTGCGAAGCTTTTTGCCCTTGCAGGGAGCTTCTGAAAAAACTAAGGTCTTTTATTTTATCTACTCTATGTCTGTTTCATCTTCCATATCTTTCCCATTTATCATTTCTTCATAGGCTTGTCTGTATTCTTCTGTGTGAGTAGAGATATTTAACAGTTTTTCTATCTCCTCATTGGTAAATATTAGAGGATTTTTAATGACCCTTTCTACTATCAATCCCCTTTGTATGAGCCTGTGATTTCTTCTTTTTCGTTCCTTTTCATTTGCCAGTTTTTCTAATTTTTTGCCTTGATTTTGTAATTGTTTCAGCTTTACATCGCACTTTTCTCTTTCTTCCTGAAGTTCAGAAATTTGTTCCTGTACTTCCTGTAATGTTTTTTCTTTCTTCATTTTTAATTCCTCCGTTTTGGTATCTGCTTGTTTCCATAAAGAAAGGTTAAGCACCTTTTTTGACACTTAACCTTTCCAAGTTTTTAGATTTTATCTTCTAAAATCTTTCTCAGTTTTTCTAAAATCCTATCCCTCCTCCCACTGATTGCTTGATGTGTAACTTTCTCTCTTCTGCTGATTGACCTTAGACTTTCTTCTTTGTAGAAGATGGCTTCCATTAGTTCTCGTTCTTCTTTTGTAAGAGTATTTAATGCTTTATGAAGTTCTTCAATTCGCATTTTTACTTCTACAATTTTTTCTAAGTCTATCTTTTCATCTATGATGTTATCTACAAAGTGTCCATCATGATCCAGTGCAGAAAATGGTATTACATTATGCTTCCAATCTTTTCTTTGGAGATACTTTTCATGCTCTGTTATCTTCCAATAGGCTTTGTAGACTTCTTCACTTACAGGTACGGCTTTGCCTTTTACATAAAGGTAATATTCTTTCTTTGCCACTTAGTCATCCTCCTTTTTAAGTTCTCTGTTTTGGTTTTGAGAATAAAAAAGGAGGACTTCTACACTTTGGCGTAAAAAGTCCTCTCGGCTTAAAAACTAATGTTTTATATAATTTTCTATTTGGTCGTTTCTGGTAAAGTATTATTGCTATGTGTAAGCAATTCCAAGAATAAAAAAGGATAATTATATCGTTCTGTGAAAACCGAAACTATAAGTTTTGACATAATTATCCCTCCATTATTTTCCCTCCTAAGTAAATTTATTATTAAATCACTCCTGCTTTTTCAAAATGCTTTTTGAGTATCTTTGTTGCAACGAATGCTCCTATGCAAGCAAGAACAAATGTTATCAAGGCAAAGCCTACTGCCCATGAAACTTTGAAATAAGATAATGCTTCATTTATTTGTGCTTCACTCATTTTCCATTTTGATGCTCTTTCCACAAAAGAAGCTGTTCCGAATAAAATCACAGGAATTACTGTCCCTAAAAAATCCGCTAATGCAAATATCCCATATCCAATAATCATTCGTCCCTTGCTCTCATAATTTCCTATAATCAAATCACATATAATTCCACCGATTACAGCAAAGACTGCATGAGGCAAATGTCCTCCTGACAATGCAATTAAACCAAGAAGCGTTCCTGATATTGTAAATACGCCCTTCTTTTTAACTTTCAAAGCCATAAGGATATAAACGGTAGCAGCTACCATAAAGCTAACTCCTGAAGCAATAAATCCTCCAATCACTGTTGTTGCCATAGCAAATGCAACCGCCATGTATATGACAATTCCAATTGCATTAAAGATTCCGATTGTAATAAAATCACGACCATTTAATTTGTTTTTCATAAAAGTCCTCCTAATAAATTTTCTGTATTACTATCACAAGAGCAATCATCAAAGCTCCTAATAGTCCAATCAACAAATCCGTTGTTCTAAACCTCAATTTTGTTAATGTAACCCTGTTCTCATCACTATCAAGTCCTCTAATGAGTGCTGAAGCTGACAGTTCATCTGAAATCTTAATCATTCTCATTAAAAGCGGAACAAGCGTATATTCAATATATTTAATTGGATGTAGCAAGGGGAAAAATCTACTTGTTACGATTCCTCGAATCTTCATATTCTCTTTTAATGCCTTGAGTTCTATTTTTATAGTTGGTACAAACCTAAGCAAAACACTAAAAGGTATACCAATGCTTCTTGGTACTTTCATTCTATTTAATGCTTCAAGCATTTCACTTACACTTGTAGTCTTTGTTATATATCCACCAAACATAGCAATTAAGGTCATCCTTGATGCAAAGTAAATAAACATATATATTGCAAATACGATACTTGCTTCACAAAACTTTCCAAGCCATAACTCTATGCAGTATAAAATCACAAAAAACAAAATAAAGCGTAATGCTCTTTTCCACATACTGCTGTATACATACAGAAAAAAGGCAAAGAGAATCAGTCCGAAAAGTAGAATTGTATCGCTTATAAAAAAGCTCGTAAATCCAACAATTGGAAGTAGAGTAAGTTTTATTCTCGGATCGACTGTTTTTCTATCCATCAAGTTATCTACCTCCTCTCATCTTGTCCAATATGAGAATTTTATTACTTTCACTCATATTCAAAACACTTTCTATTTTTCCATCTCCCATTACCCAGAGCTTACTCACTGTGTTCGCTAAAAACTCAAAATCATGACTTATTACCAAAACTGTTATCCCTTTTTTTAATTGTTCTTCAATCAGTTTTGCGACTGAAAGCATTGAGTCTTTATCACAACCTGATGTTGGTTCATCATAGATGAAAACTTTTGCCTGTTTCATCATTCCACAAGCTATTGTCAGTCTTTGTTTTTCTCCTCTTGATAAAGCAAACGGATGCTTATCTATATATTTATCTAAGCCAAGAACATTCAAAATAGACTTTGCCTTTTGGGTATTTTCTTTTTTATCTTTATTTGAAATACCAAGCAGCATTTCATCAAGTACACTTTCCGAAAATAACTGATAGTCTGAATCCTGAAATACAAAATATGACATATCCATTAAATCTTTACGATTCAACTCTTTATCTTTTTCCGCCCATATTTTCCCCTCTTTTATCTTCTCAAGTCCTGAAATTACCCTTGCAAAAGTAGTTTTCCCAGTACCATTTAACCCAATAAGACCAATGGCTTTTCCACACTCCATATTGAAATCAAGATGATTTAAGATGTATTGATTTTGCTTATTTCCAACCTTAGTTGCACTTGGGTAACAAAATTTCAAGCCTTTCCCACTGATACTTTCATCATTTAATTGATATAAATCTTTCTTCTCACTTATCCTGTATTCTTTTAATTCAAGAGTTCTTAGTCCATTATCATCCCAAAACTTCCCTTCAAGATGGATAACTTCTTCCCGACTCAAGTCCTGTGCAATCTCTCCATCTTTAACCAAAAGAAAACGGTCAAATAAAGATTTTACATAGTACAAACGATGTTCAATTAGAACAACAGTTGTTCCCTTTTTCTTTAATTTTTCCAAAATTAAAAATAGGTCAAATGTTGCTTTCATATCCAAATTTGCTGAAGGCTCATCTAAAATTAAAACTTTCGGATTCATTGCATAGATGCTTGCAATAGCTATCTTTTGTTTCTGCCCGCTTGATAATTCAAAAACAGATTTTCCTTTCAGTTCCTCAATATCCAGCTCTGCATATACTTCTTCTACTCTCTGTTTGATTTCATATCTTGATTTGCAGATAGTTTGAAGCCCAAAAGCTATTTCTTCATCTGTCGTTGTCGTGAAAAATTGACTTCTTGGATCTTGAAATACAGTACCTACAATACGCCCTATTTCATGAAGCGATAATTTGCTTATATCTTTTCCGGACGCAAAGGCTTCTCCTTGCATTTTGCCTTTGTAATAATGTGGAATAAGACCATTCATTACACTTCCAAGAGTACTTTTACCACTTCCACTTTTCCCTGAAATTAAAACAAATTCACCTTTTTTAATTTCAAGATTGATATTTTTTAAAGCAGTTCGCCCATCTTCCCATTCATAAGAAACATTTTTTAACAAAATCATGATTATACCTCGTACTGAGCTTTCCATAATTTTGTGTAGTAACCATTTTTCGCAAGAAGTTCACCATGCTTTCCTTTTTCAAGTAAATTTCCTTTTTGAAATACGAGAATTTGGTCAGCTTTTTGAATTGTTTTTAAATGATGAGCCACTACAAGTACAGTTCTATTCTTTGCAAGTTCTGTAATAGCATCCTGTATCAAAGATTCATTTACAGGATCAACATTACTTGTCATTTCATCAAGAATTAAAATCGGTGCATCTTTTAGAAAAGCTCTTGCAATAGATATTCTTTGTCTTTGTCCACCTGATAAAATTCCTCCATTTTCGCCAATATCAGTTTCATAACCTTTTGGTAAACTCATAATGAAATCATGTATTCTTGCTTTCTTTGCAGCTTCAATGATTTCCTCTTTTGTAGCTCCTTTTTTACCTACTCTGATATTTTCTTCAATCGTGTTATCAAACAATTGAACATTCTGCATGACAATGCTAATACGGTCTAAAAGCTCATCATAAGGAATATCCCTTATATCAATTCCTCCGAGTGTAATTTTTCCTTTATGCACATCATAAAATCTTAGAAGTAAGTTGGTTATAGTGGTCTTTCCACTACCTGATTCTCCAACTAAGGCTGTCATTGTTTTTTCAGCAATAGAAAAGCTCAATTTTTCCATTTTAAATTCATCTTTTTCATAGGAAAATCCAATGTTATCAAAAGCTATATCATTATCTTTCGGAACAATTCCATTCACTTTATCCGGGATTACATCTGCATATAAAATTCTTGAAAGTCTTTCGTAACTATCTACCGCCGAAACATAGTTCATATAGTGTTGTTCCATAGAAGCGAACGGCTTATAAAACTCTTTTGAAATTACTGCAAAGATAATAAAATTAAGTACATCAAGACTTCCCTTTATAACAAGTATTGCTCCTGCAATTAAAAGAACTAAATATCCAATATCCAATAAAAACCCAAATATAGATAGCTGTTTTGCCTTGAATCTTGAAGCTACTTTGCTTGTTTCTCCAAACTTTTTTGTCTTGTTCATAAGCTCATTATCCAAGCTTTTATTGTTTGAAAAACTCTTTAGTACAGGTATTCCTCTAACATATTCAACAAATAAGCTAACCATATCAAGAAGTGCTGAATTATTCTGATTCTCTATTCTTTCAGATTGCTTAATTGTCAGATATAGAAAGACAAGTGCAATCGGAACAGATACAGCCATTAGAATAGCAAGTTTGAAATCAATACTTGCAAGACCGATAAATACGACTGCACCTATCAAAAAATCGCCAAACATTCTCGACCACATATGTCCTACAACAAGAGACATATTATCAACATCTTTGTGTAAAATTGTATTGATCTCTCCCAGTCTTTCATTGGTATAAAATCCCAAACTGAATTTTTTCAATTTAATAATCATGCGTTCTCTGATTTGCTGAACAATATCAAAACCTGCACTATGCTTTTTCATATCTGCAACCATATTACAAATGCCTTTGAATACTACAAGTAACCCAATTGCAATAAAACCTTTATATAAACTTGCTAAACTCGTCCCATCAAATATCTGAAACAGTATAGAAAATACGATAACAATCATGGCTATGGAGCTTAGTCCATAAAGGGCAAAGAATACACTTGATATAATCAAATCTCTCTTGCCGGTTTTTGTAAGCAGCTTTAACATTTCTCTAAACATTTTCTGTTACCACCTCTTTCAAATTCCATCTATCTACCTTGTTCTGTGCTTCAACCATATCCTTATAGAACTCACATCTTTTCATCAACTCTTCATGGCTTCCTGCATCAAGAACAACACCCTTATCCATAACTATAATTTGGTCTGAATCTCTAATTGTGTTTAGATGATGAGCAATTGTAATAATGGTTTTATCCTTGCTTAAATCGTCAATTGCTTCGCCGATTAGTCTTTCATTTTCACTATCAACAGCTGCCATTGCTTCATCTAATATTAAAATCGGTGCATTTTTCAGTATCATTCTTGCTATGGAGATTCTTTGTTTTTCTCCACCAGATAACTTAACTCCCATTTCACCTACTCGTGTTTCATATCCATTTGGCAATGCTGAAATAAAATCATGGCATCTTGCTTTTTTAGCAGCTTCTATGACTTCTTCTTTTGTTGCATTTAGTTTTCCAATTGCTATATTTTCAAAAATACTTAAATCAAAAAGGATAACTTCTTGTTGCACACTACCAATCAGCATTGAGATATTTTCTTGACTATATTCTTTTATATCTTTTCCATTTATCAGTATTTGTCCTTCATCTGCATCCCAAAATCCCATAAGCAAATTAGATACAGTACTTTTCCCACAACCACTTGCTCCTACAAAGGCGTTCAAACTATTTTTCTTAAAATTCAAATTGATATTTTTAAGCTCAAAGCTATCTTTTCCGTATGCAAAATTCACATCTTTAAATTCTATATTTCCAAATTCTAAACCTTGTTCTGTCTTTTTCTTTGGAAGCGGAACTGTTAAAACTTTTCCAATCGCCTTTAGTGCTTCCTTAAACACAATAGAAAAATGTTGCAATGTAGCCGTCTTACTTATAGATGCAGTAAAAGCAGACGATAAAATAATGGCAAGTATAAAATTAGGGGTTGTAATATTTCCATAGTAAAGAAATATACTTCCCAAAATCATGACAATAACTACTCCAATTTCCATAAATATGTCAATGAGTCCCATTGGAATTGTAATTGCTCCCATGCTCTTTTTAACCCAGTAAATATATTCTCTTGCCGTTTTTAATGTTCTTTCACTAATCTCCTCTTCTTTAGCAAAAGCCTTAATCACAGAAATATTTTTTACATATTCCATTAGCTCTTCTCTCATCTTATTTTCATGGTTAAAGTAAATAGCAAAGTTTTTATCCATTGTTTTCTGTGAAAGAACTTTTACCAAATACATGAGTGGAACTCCAGCAATCATTCCAAGAGCAAGACGCCAATCAACAAAAATCATAGCTACAAAAATAATGGTAGGCAGAAGTGTAACTGCCATTATTTCAGGAAGACCATGGGCAAGGTATACTTCCACTTGCTCTACATCATGTTGAACAATGTTGGTAAGCTCTCCTGTATTATGTTCTTTAAAGAATCCCAAACTTAGTTTTTTCAGATGACCGATAATATCTAACCTAAGTTCTGTTAATTTTTCGTATGCTTTCTCATGGGCAACCTTTGTTGCAAAATAATAAAACACTCCTTTTAATACAAACGATATAAAGATTCCCAAGAATATATACTTTAAATTACCTTCGTTAATATTGTTTGTGATTAAAGAACTAATCAAATATACAAGTAAGATTTGTGGTATCAAATCAAATACTATTTTTAAAGCAAGAAGTGAATTGGATAAACTATTTTTCCCAATCACTTTTTTCCTTAATTCTTTTTCCGGCATGAACAACTCTCCTTTCAAAATTGAATAATATTGAATTTTAATTCAGTATTAAGGTTTAAAGTAAGACTTTGCTGATTACGCAAAGTCTATTTTATCCGATCACTATATTTTTTTAAATTACTGTATCAGCAAATCAAAAATTATAGCACAATCTTTTTCCATTTTCTAATCTTAGTTCTAAACGTTCCAAAAGGGGCAACCGTATTAACATGAATAAACTTATAAACTTCCCATGTCGCTGTTTTAGTAGCTTCATCAGCCCATTTTCTCATATGCGGTTGAAATAATTCTTCTTCACTTAGTGTATCAATCATTGTATAGATAGATATAATATTTTCTTTCAATCGTTTCTTTAATTCTTCTATCGATAAATGAGCATAAGTATCGGTAAACCACTGATATAATTCTCCAAGTTGATTCCATTTAAACATATCCGACGGTGTCTTTACTTCAAAACCGTTTTTCTCATCTTTTTCCCATTTCAAAACTAATGTTGTCCATCCGAGTTGATAAGCAAGATTTTCTGCTGGTGTTCTGTCAACTTCAGGGACTCTCTTATCTTTGAGAGATTCAGGAATAATATCAAATTCAGAAATATACTTTTCAAAACTTTTATTTATCTCAGATTTCAGTTCTTCTTTATCTTTATATATCTTCAAAATATCTCCTCCAAAAATTTAAATTTATCGCATTTAAATATCAAATCAACTTACAATGATTCCACTCCCTTGTAATAACACTTTGCAATAAGTTTTAGCATATCTTTTGCCCACTTTTCACTTTGATAATGCCTTGCTATTTCAAGAAGTCCCTCTGTAAAGTTACTGGCTAAAATATGGGCAAGCATTGGATCATATTCCTGTTTCGATTGTCTTTTTAAACTTACTTCAATATGAACCTGCATTTGCGATATGAGTTTTTGTTTTGCTTCTGTATGCTTTGTACCTGAGCTTTTATCCATTAAAATAATTAACTTCTTACGATCTTTTAAAAGTTCATGAATATAATTTTCTCCAACTTCATCAAACCTTTCAGAAGCAGAACCTTTTTCCAAAGATTCTTCCTCATTAAAAGCTGACTCGAAGTTTATATAAACAGAACTTACTACTGCATCAAACAAAACTGCCTTATTTTTGAAATAGGTATAAATTAGTGCCACAGGAATATCTGCTTCTTTTGCAATTTCTGTTAATTTGGCACCTCTATAATCCTTTTTATAAAATACTTTTTCTGCTGCTTCGAGTATTCTATTTCTAACTTCTTCTTTTAATACTTGTGCCATAGCACACCTCTTTCTATTCCAATACTGAATCTATATTTAATAATAAATTAAAATTCAATATTTGTCAAGATAGATTTAAATATTTGTTTTTATATACTCACTCACCGGTATCCCCACTCTTTTCAAAACCTTTATTTTCTCCTGTTTCTTCTGTTCTCTTCTTGCCTTATATTTATCTTCATACTCTTTCTGTTTTCCACTCGCTTTACGCTTTAGGTAATTTTGATGTAGCTTGTCTTTTCTTTCTTCGATTTTTCTTTCTTCTTCCTCAAGTTTTTGTTTTTTTTCTTCGCTTAACTCCGCCTGTGGTAGTTCGTAATTACCTATGAAATTAAAGTAAATTTCTATCTTTTGCTTTGATGTCTGACTTCCTTTTCTATCTCTTTCATGTACGATAATCTTTTCTACAAACTCATTTATCATTGTAGTTGTAAGTTCATCAAAGTTTTCATAACGACTGATAAGAGATATAAATTTTCTTGCTCTGTCTGTTTCTTTTTCATATCTTGATACCTGCTGCTCTAAATCTTTGATCTCTTTGCTTAAAGTTATCTGCTCTGTTTCATATTGATTGTTTAGTATCTCATATCTGCTATTTGGTATTTTGTTAAGGATCATATCTTCGTAAATTCTGCACATAAGTCGTTCGAGTTCCCTAAGTCTGTTTTGGCTTTCCGTTAATCTTACCTTTTTCTTTTCTATCTCTATTTTTTCTTTTTCTTCCATTTCATTTTGAATGGAACAGATAAAGGCTTCATTATCTTCATCAAGGTATTTTTTAATATCTTTTAGTGTGTCTTGTATTAAATTTAAGACTACTTCCGCTTTTATTCTGTGTGCTGATGGACAAAGCATGCCACAAGGTGTTTTAGTATAGGCACTGCAAGTGTAATAGGGTATATTTTTGTAATTGCTTGTTCTATGAACATACATTTTACTTCCACAATCTGCACAATACATCAGTCCTGTGAGTGGGTGATATTCTCCCCAACCGTCAGGATACCTTTTTACATTTCCTCTTATCCTTTGCACATTGTCAAAGGTTTCTTGATCTATAATTGGCTCGTGTGTATTTTCAAAAATAAGCCAGTTATCCTCGGATACATATTTGCTTTTCTTGTCCTTGAAGTGTTTTCTTGTTTTGAAATTGACTGTATGTCCCAAGTATTCCTGTTTCTTTAAAATGCTTGCTATGGTTGAGCTGCACCAACGATAGGGATGTTCAAAGTTTTTGCTTTGATATAGTCCATAGCCTAATTTCTGTTGATGATAGGCTGGTATATCTACTTTTTCACTCTCCAATATCTTTGCTATTCGATACGGACCATTTCCTTGCATGGTCAGGTTAAATATTCGCCTTACTATCTCTGCTGCTTTTTCATCTACTATCCACTTGTTTTTATCTTTTTCATCTTTGATATAGCCATAAGGCGGTGTACTTGCAGTATGTTTCCCACTTTCGCCTTTTGACCTGAAAGTCGATTGGATTTTTCTTGATGTATCTCTTGCATACCATTCGTTCATGATATTTCTAAAAGGGGTAAAATCATCTTCTCTGTAAAAACTATCTACATTGTCATTGATAGCGATTAGTCTTACGCCCTTTTGTCTTAGTATCTCCATACATTGACCGACTTTGAGATAATCTCTGCCAAGTCTGCTCATATCTTTTACAATGATACAACCAATATTTCCTTGATTGACTCCGTTCATCATTGCCATAAATCCCGGTCTGTCAAACTGCGTTCCACTGATTCCATCATCTGTAAAGTGAATGATGTTTGACAAATTATTTTTGCTTGCGTATTCTTCCAATATTTTTTTCTGATTGATGATAGAGTTACTCTCTCCTTGCAGTTCATCATCACGACTTAATCTCTCATAGAGTGCTGTTATCTTTTCAAAATTCCTCATTTTTACCCCCTTTCTCTTAATTTTTCAATAAAAAAAGAATTAAGAAGTACATATTTCACTAAAATAGTGATTAAGTGTTCTCCTTAATTCTATTACTCCCGCCGCCAGTTTGTATTTTTTATACTGACGGACTGCAAAATGATCCGGCTCCTTCTGTTCCAGCTCATCAAAGAGAAGATCCACCGGATTCTTAAAAGTTTCGTCATCCTCTCGAACCTCCATGGAGTTGAGCATTTCAAGAAGTGTTGTGAAATTCTGCTCTTCCATCGGTGCCTCATAGTGAATGTAGCCGATCAGTGCCGTGTAAAGCAGTTTTTCCGACTTCTCCCAGAACGGATCCCCACCGTTTCCCTCGCCCTTTGTATTGGCCATCAATGTCGTAACAAGCTTCAGAATATCCTTCTCATCATGGATGTAGGCAAATGGATTGTAGTGCATAGACTTATGGAAGTTGATCGTGTTGAAGATCCGGATCTCGTAGCCATTTTCCACCAGGGCGTGGGCGGATTCGTTGACGATACTCCCTTTTGGGAAGATTTGTCAAGGACATAAACAAAATTTCTTTGACAAATTTATATCTTCTCTGTTTCTCTTTTGAGTAGCTTTAGTATTTTATCCTTGTATGTTTCCCCTGTGCCTTGCTTGAAATGTAGGTTTACAGTATATTTTGTCTTTCCAATATCCATAATTAACTGTTTATTAGGTGGTGCTTTTATTTCTCTTTTTTCTTCTTCCATAAGTCCTCCTTTCCGTTTTTTAGGCAAAGAAAAAACAGTAAACCTTTTTTGATTTACTGTTACTGTGTTAGTTTTTATTAAATTGTTTTAATTATAAAATTGATTATTTCAATCAAGTTCTTTTAAGATTTTTATTGCGTCAAAATGAGTTTTACATTCAATACAAATCCAATCTGAATTACTTTTTTTAGCTTTTTTTATGAAGGTAATCTAATTTTCCACCACATAAAGGACAAGGCTTTGGAGTTTCTGACCACATACTTTTTTAAGAATGCAACTAATTCTTCTCTGCTCCTCATGTTTAACTTTTTTATTATATCATTCGTATTATTACTCAAAATATTATATCCTTCTTCTAAATTGTTGTTTACCTGATTTGTTTTCCAATTTTCATTTTTCTACGCCATTCTGGTGCTAATCCATCATCAGACCAATATTCATCCATATCAATAATCAAATTATCCTCAAGATGAATAAAACTTACTACATGAAAATACTCACTATTATCTATCGGAAAAACTCGACAAGCTAAAATAATGATATCTTCATTTTTTTCAATTCTCTCTATTTCTCCGTTCCAATTCCCCGGATATTCACAATTTGCCTTTATATACTCATCTAAGGTAAATAACTCATTTGTACAATGCCATTTTATAATAGCGTCTTCATGAAAATATTTCCTAATTTCTTCTGCATTTTGTGATAAAACTGTTGTGAAAAATCTATCTATATCCATGGTAATCACCTCAAAACCAATTTGCTTTTTCATCTCTAAATAATGGAGTTTCACTCTCTTTATAAGGATTGTAGTTATTGCAATTACAGCCAAACTCTTTTAATGCCTTTATCTTATTATCGGCTGTCCAAACAATCAAAGAAATACCGTCAAATTCTTCAACTTTCCCCTCATTCATTTTATTTTTGAAGTGCCATTCTACAATAGTTTGATTATCCTTATGAAAAAATTGCTTTATATCCCACGCAAGCACTATTCCTCTTGTATTCCACTCGTTAAACCAGTGCTTTATTGTTTGACGGTTTTCATACTTAGGACACCAACTCTCAATATAAATTACATCATCAGAAAAAATTTTATCTATCCCTAAGTCTTGTTGTGTAAGCCACATATCAAACCATAAACGAATGATTTTCTCTCTTTCATTCATAAATTTAAGCACCTCCAAAATCAAATAATTATTTATAATTATACCATTTTTTCGCTTAGTTTTATAGGTCTAACTCGTTCCGCTTTACCTGTAATAGTTGCTTTTCGTGTTCCTGTAACTTCTCTATACAGGTCTTAACCTTTTCTGCCTGTTCAACTTCTTCTCGTATCTCCAATATTTGACTGTATAGGTTCTTTTTTTCTTTCTTCAAAGTGGCAAGTTCTGATTTCCATTTACTGATGGCTAAGGTCTTACTATCTCCTAAATGTTCTTTCAAATATTTCTTTGCACTTTCAAATAAAATAAGCTCTGCCGTATGCTCGTTATAAAAATCTTCCTGTTTGCTTTTCTTTGTCTTGGTATAGGCTTTGTAGGTGTCTTTATTCTTCAAATATTTTTCTGATTGGTCTATGAGTTGTGTCCTGTCATCAATCTTCCTCTCAGTATCTTTTAAAGCTCTTGTGGTCTTATAATTCTTATCTCGTAAGTTTGTAATGCTTTCTTTTAATTGATTGATACTTGTAATGTTTTTCTCTTTGAGTAGCTGATAACTTTCAATATATTTTTCTATGTCTGCATTATTCTTATCTGCATTTTTACGGATAAGATTTTCAAAGATTTCAAGCAGATTTTCTTTTGATGGGAGGGTGGACTTTATATTTTCGTTTTCTACTTTTTCTTCTTTTCCTATTCCTCTTATCCAATTTAATAATGCCTTTATTCTTCTTGAGATTTCTCTTAAAATCGCATTTTGATGTTTGATTTCTCGGTTGATATTTCCTCTGTCTGTAGCTATCCCTTTCTTCTCCATTTGGGTTGCTGATACTCCTAAATGAATGGTCGGGATTTGTTCTATACCTTGTCTTTGATAAGAGCGGTGATCTACTTTGTCCTGTATGCTGTTTTCTTCAAGATATTTGTTTGTAATGTCTGCCCATGCTTTTCGCCACTCTTCTGCTTTATCTTGCTCATTCCAATCTGTTGTATTGATTTTTCTTGTTTTGTAATTGCCATTTTTAAGTTTTACTTTTTCTCCATTTTCATCAAGGATATATTCCTTTTTTGATTTTGCTCCCCATGTTTTATCTTCGTTTAATGGTCGCATAGTAAGTAGGATATGGCAATGTGGGTTTCCATCATTTTTATCATGTAGAGCAATATCGGCACACATACCTACTTTTACAAAGTTTTCTTTTACATATTCTCGTACAAGATTTATTTGTTTTTCTCTGCCTAATTCTTTGGGCAAGGCAACTTCAATTTCTCTTGCAAGTTGGGAATTTTTACTCTTTTCTATTTTCTCAACACTGTTCCATAAGATAGAACGGTTTACAAATTCCTGTGGTGCATTTTGTGGTAAAAGAATTTCTGTATGTGCTATTCCACCTTTTCTTGTAAAGTCATGGACTATACCGTCATATTCGTTTTTTATCTTTTCGCCACTTCGATAGGCGGAAGCTGCTACTGCACTTTTGCCTTTGCCTCTTGAAATAATCTTTATGCAAAGATGATATATCGCCATAGTCAAAAACCTCCTTTCCATTTTTCGGTATGGTTATGGTGGCGATAAATAAGACTTCCTAAAAAAATCGGATAGCTTTTTATCCGATTTCTTTTGGGAAGTACACAAGGGGTAGGAAATTTATTTCCGTAGGGGAGTGTAGCTCCCCTGTATCAGCGTTAGCTGATATGCCCTCTGCTAAGAGCCTTCGGAGAACGCACGCACCTGTTAAGGTGTATATGTGCGCCCTTGTAAACAAGGGACTATTCTTCGATGTCCATTTCTTCATCTTCTTTTCCTGTATTTTCTACTTCTGTTTCTTCTCTGCTTTCAATGATTTTTTGTATTTTGATATTGGCTTCTTCTTTACGAATTAAAGATGTGATTAGCTGATAAAATTCATCTTTGGTTAAATTCTTGCTTTCTATAAAGATACTTTCAAAGACTGCTCCTTTTTCATATATTCTTTTATCTCTCTTTTTTCTTTCTTCCTGTTTCTGCTGACTGATGAGTTTTTTTCTTTTGTTTTGTAACTGCTTGATTTCTTCATCTGCCATTAAGATTTTTTCTTCAATGTTTTTCATTTTGTCTTTTCCTCCATCTAATAGTTTTCTGTTTTCATAAAGAAAGGCTAAGTACCTTTTTTGATACTTAACCTTTCCAAGTTTTTAGATTTTATCTTTTAAAATCTTTCTCAGTTTTTCTAAAATTTTATCCCTCCTTTTTCCAATTGTTTGATAGCTTACTTTTTCTTTTTTACCGATTGACCTTAGACTTTCTTCTTTGTAGAAGATGGCTTCCATTAACTCTCTTTCTTCTTTTGTGAGAGTATTTAATGCTCTATGAAGTTCTTCAATTTGCATTTTTACTTCTACAATTTTTTCTAAGTCTATTTTTTCATCTATGATGTTATCTGCAAAGTGTCCATCATGATCCAATGCTGAAAATGATATAACATTGTGCTTCCAATCTTTTCTTTGGAGATACTTTTCATGCTCTGTTATCTTCCAGTAGGCTTTATAAACTTCTTCGCTTACAGATACGGCTTTGCCTTTTACATAAAGGTAATATTCTTTCTTATCCATTGTGTGTTCCTCCTTTTTAAGTTCTCTGTTTTGGTTTTGAGAATAAAAAAGGAGGACTTCTACACTTTGGCGTAAAAAGTCCTCCGAAAATAACAATTAAATTAACTCTTATTGTTATTAGATTATTTAATTGTTCAAGAAAATATTCATATAAAAACGAACCAAAAAGGCATTATCAACCATAATCCATTTAAAAAATATGAATATACGCTCATTCACATTACCTCCTTAGCTATTTCTACACTTAGATGCCTCCTTACTTTTTAATCAACAGATGTAATTCCTAATTACAAATTGTTTTTTATTGCTAATCTCAATTTTTTATGAATGCTAATAGCAAAAGGAATTGTGATGATTGTTGTTATCAAATCTGAAATTGTTTGAGCATATATAACACCATTTAATCCCATAAATTTAGGCAACAATAAAATGATAGGAATAAACACAATCCCTTGTCGCAATGAATTTAGAAATACTCCCCCTAATGCCTTTCCTGTAGACAAATACAAGGTAGAGTAAGTAAACTGAAATCCAAATGTTATAAACATAATTATGGCTGCTCGTAATGTCGGTACTGCTATATTTAATACATTTTCATCAGTCCCAAATATAGATAATATACTTGGTGCAAATATATAAACTATCACAGTCCATACTAAGCAAAATACATTTGTCCATTTAACACTTGCCTTTATAGCTTCTCTCACTCTTTCATAATTCTTAGCTCCATAATTAAATCCAGCTAATGGTTGTAATCCTTTCATATATCCGAATACAACATTTGTTCCTAATGTTACAATCCTAAGAACAATACCCATTGCAGCTATTGCTTCTTCTCCATAAAAGGACGCTGCATAAGATATTTTGCTGATAGATATTGTTTGTAGAATTTGAAGTATTAACAAGGAGATACCTATCTTTAATATCTCCTTGTAAATCGCAACTGTAGGTTTAAAGTTAGGTAACTTTATCTCTATTAAATTTTTATCTCCTACAAAGTAAATGAGATACATTAGACTGGTTATAACTCTGGCTATGAGTGTCGCAATAGCTGCACCTCTCACTCCTAAATTAAATCCGAATATGAATATCGGATCCAAAATCATATTTGATATAGAGCCTAAAATCATGGCTTTCAAAGAAATTTTAGCAGCCCCTTGTGCAACAGCTAAGTTACCAACCGTTACATTTATTGCACCCAAAATGCCACCTACTATGAATATCCCTGTATAAGACTTAGAGATTTCAATAATAGATGGTATGGCTCCCATAAATTTCAAAACGCCATCTAAATAGTAAAACAATACAATAGCTGTAACTATCCCTAAAATTGCACTTGTTAGTAGAGCAACTGTCGCTACAATACTTGCTTCTTTTTTATTATTTCCTCCAAGTAGCCTTGATATATAAGAGCCTGCTCCTGCACCAAATGTTAATCCTATCCCTAAAAAAATAAGTTGAATCGGAAAGGCAACGGAAACAGCAGCTACTGCTTCTTTACCAAGTCCGGACACAAAATATGTGTCCACAACATTGTATAAGGCAGCTACCAACAAACTGATAACCATAGGCATACCTAATTTAAAAAGTGCTGTATTAATATTTTCTTCCTTCAAAATTTTTATTCTGCTTTCGTTCATTTAAAATTTCTCCACTTCTCAATATTTTATTTTCTGTATTTATGCAACAAAAAAAGGCATAAATACAAAATAGTATCTGCCTTTTGTTTAATAATTTATAAAACAAAAGGCTACAGACAAAACATTGCCTATAGCCTTTTACATTCTATTTATATATCGAGAAATGCACACAAAAACAAAGCCAACTAAATGACCTGATTTTTTGTATTTCCCGATGAAATCTTAAATGTAATTTATTTGCTATACTCTGTACAATGTTTCATCGGTTTCATTTGTACAGAGTTAAGTTTGTTCTTAGGATGGTTTCTTAAATAAACTCTCATAACAATTCCCTTTCACTATATATAGTAATATTCTATCATACTTTCACAAAATCGGCAAAACTGCATATATACATTAAAAAGTGTTGATTTTTCCCTTATAATTATTTGCTTTATCTATCAACGAACCTCTTAACCCCATTGTAAAAGCAATATTACTACTTCTAATTGCCAAAAGTTTATCTCCCATACTAACACCTAAAGAATCCATTAAAGATGGGGGAAGATTTACATTTGAACCATTCAAAGATAGCCAACCATACATTCTTCCCTTATATAAAATAAGTTCTCCCTCTTTTAAGCTTCTCTCTGCCAAACATTTATTTTTAACAAGTATGTTATTTAGTTTTGAATCAGAAAGTAATGGTTCTGGCATAACACAGAATCCTCCTGTTTGCTTACTTCCTGAAACAATATAGATATATTTTTCTTTTTCTAATTTGTACTCCTTTATTGCCATAGTTGGAAAACTTAACTTTCCATCTTCTTTTATCTTCGACCAACCAAAAATATACTTCCCACCTTTAGTCATTTGTGGCATTTATCTCACACTCCTCTAAAGCTTTTTTAGTAATCCTAATTGCACCTAAACTATGAATACGAACAACAGTGTGTAAATCATTATCTGCATTTTTTCTAAGTACGGTTTTACATAGTATGGTTTCCTTTTCCCTATTACTCTAAACATTTAAGGTGCTTCTATACGAACTCATTCACCCTGATCTGATATCATTTTATAAAACGTATCCAATTTGTCGTAAAATAGTTCAGGAGCATTAGTCGCAATATTTTCGCAAGCCCATACAAAAAAGTCTAACTTTTTCTACCTCGTTTTCTTTCATTTTCTTTATTTTATCAAAAAAAGGAATAATCAAATTTTCATCAGCTCTACCTATTCTTCCTAATGCATTTACGGAACGCTCTTTTAATTTAGGTGAATCATCCTTTAAGTAAGTTGCAATATCATCAACATATTTTTTGATTTTCACAGGATTATTTAGTCCCATTTCACCAATAAGCCATAACACTTTTGACTTTACATCAACAGAATAATTTCCATTCAATTTTGTTGCAACTTCATCAATAACTATGTTCCAGTTTTCTTTGTTCTTTGTTATCTTTCTTAATTCTTTTAGTATCTCCTTATCATCTTCCATATTTTCCATTTCAGATTACCTCTCAAAATACATTTTTCTAAAATCGTTTATCCAATCATTTAATGCTTCAGATAACAATACTTGTTGCTTTAAAATAGATTTTGCACATACAGGAATTTCTTCTCTTTCCATTTCTAATTTGCTTACTGCATTTTTGTACTTCTCAATTTCTGTTTCAATATTATCTACAATTTCTTTTTCCTCGGAATTTGAAAGCATTCCCATATTGATAACAACTGCATTAAAATCTAAAAACACATTAACCATTTGAGCGGATATTTTCTTCATCAGTTCGAGAAAATACTTTTCTCCATCTTCTGTAATACGATAAATAGACTTTTCCGGCATATTCCCTTCTCTTGACAAATTGCCTGTTATATATCCTTTTTCTTCTAACTGAATTACTTTTTTATAAATTGATGGAGTGCTAACTTTAACCCATTTAGAAATATTTCTATACTCAACATTCTTTTGTAAGTCATACGCACTTTGTTCTTTTTCTTTAATCATTCCTAAAACTATTAAATCAATCGTTGACATATTATCCCTCCACATTAAAAACTACTATAAATTATATCACTATATTTTATAGTAGTCAATATTGCTTAATTATGAAGAGGATTGTTTCATCTTTTCTATCTTTTTTCATAAACTATCTATTTCATCAAGTTCTTTCTGTATAAGTTATTTAGGTTCTTCTTGTGACACTTCAAACTTGCCAATAAAATTAAAGTACACATCAACTTGTTGTTTTCTGTCTTTCCCTTTTCTTCCCCCTGTGGCTTCATGGACTACAACTTTTTCTATATACTCATTTATCATTGGTACTGTCAATTCCTCAATGTCTGTATATTTCTCTATCATTTTTAGGAATTTATCAGTATCAACTTTTCTCTGATGATAGCTTTCTATTTCTTGCTCAAAATACTGTATTTGTTTTTCTAAATCCTGTTGCTCCGTATCATAGATATTAAATAATCTATCAAAGTGTTTTACAGGAATTTTTCCAAGTGCATGGTCTTCATATAGTTTTGTAATAAGGGTTGTTAGTTCTGCATTTCTTGATGATATTTTTTCTAATTTCTCTTTATCTCCTTGATACTTTTCTTCTCTTTTTTCATCAGATAACTTATTCATCACTTTTAGAAACTCTTGCTTATCTTCTTTTGCAAAATTGGTTATTTCTTTAATTGATTTTAAGAGAATTTCATTCACTGTTTTTAATTTGATGTAGTGGATACTGCAAGTTCCTTTTCTGTGTCTATAATGTTGACATACAAAGCAATAATCACAATCGTATTTCTTTTCTTTATGTTCTGCCGGCTCTCTGTAACTTAATTTACCATCGCAATCTGCACAGATTAAAAGTCCTGTAAGTGGATTTGATGTTGTTCCATACTTTGGACTTCTTCTCACTGTTTTTCTTAACCTTTGAGCATTATTCCATGTTTCTTCATCAATAATGGCTTCGTGAGTGTTCTTGAAGATAATTAGTTCATCTTCTTTCGCCTTTCTGCGTTTCTTGGTTTTGTAATCAAGGCATATTGTTTTACCAAGAACAGTGTGTCCCATGTATTCTCTTTTTTCCAAAATGTAGCCAACTGTTGTCGGCGTCCAAAAATATGGATCGTCTATTCCTCTTTTCTTGGAACTATGATTATTTTCAGGATAGTGTATTTCTGCATAGGCTGACGGTATAAGGACTTTATCTTTGGTTAGTATCTCTGCTATCTGTGTTACTCCATATCCCTCTATAACAAGCCTGTAAATGCGTTTTACGACCTTTGCACTCTCTTTATCGACAAGTAGCTCCTGTTTGTTCTTAGGGTTTCTGTAATAGCCGTATGGAACGCTTGGTGATACTCTTTTACCCTCTTCCATTCTTGCTCTAAATATAGATTGTATTTTTCTTGAGGTATCTCTTGCATACCATTCGTTCATAATGTTTAGAAATGGGGTAAAGTCGCTTTCTACTTGTTTCTCACTATCTATTCCGTTGTTGATAGCGATAAACCTTACTCCCTTTTCTTTAAAAAGTATTTCAGTGTAAAAACCTACTTTGAGGTAATCTCTGCCAAACCTACTCATATCTTTTACTATCACGGTAGATACTTTGTTTTCTTCTACTGCTTTTATCATCTTTTGAAATCCCTCTCTATCAAAGGTTGTTCCACTTACTCCGTCATCGGTATAGTGATAGATATTTATAAAGCCGTTTCTTTTGGCATAGCTTTCAAGTAGCTGCTTCTGATTGGTGATGGAATTGCTTTCTCCTTGCATTTCATCATCACGACTTAAACGCTCATAAAGGGCTGTTTGTCCTGTTCTTTTCATATTTGACATGAGAATTACCTCCTTTCCAAGTTTTTATTATTTTCTCTGTCCTTAAGATGTTAATCCTTTTGGATCCGTCACCACAAAAGAGACAGGATATTTTTTTGAGCAGCACTGAAGAAGGTTCGGTTTCAGGACGAACCTTGTTTTACCTGATCCCGAGCCACCGACGACAAGAATATTCTTGTTTCTCGAGTACTTCGGGACCGGAGGGCGGCTGCTCATCGTGAGCCGCTCTGACTGAGACAGAATCACGTTGTTTTCAAAATCCGGATCCTCGAATGGCTCGATGTCGGCATGAGTTCCCCATGAAGCGTTTTGTCAAGTACCTTTTCTTATTTATTGACGCCTTATTTTGAACAATAAAAAACAGCAAACCTGTTTGATTTGCTGTTAATTAAACCGATACATAATATTAAATGATAACTATCTTTAATACAAAATTTTTGGACGATAGCTATTCCTTCAACTCAAGTCAATCAAATAATTATTTACTAGATAACTTAAATTGCTCTTCTTTCTTATCAAAACTTAGTAAATAGTCTTTTCCTCTTTCAACATTAAGCTCCACTTTTGCAGGTCCCCATGTTGTAGTAACGTTTTTATGTAACACTCCAGGTCTAGTATATGTGTAAGTTACTTCTAAAACAATATCTCCTGGATCTGCACAAACTATATATTTTGCTTTTTCATTAAAAATAGCAGCTTCACCACTGATTACTCTAGCATATAATTGTTTTTGAGTGATTACATTATTTCCGGAAGAAAGCTCAATTTTCACCGCATTAGGATGTACAGCTAACCATTTAGTTAAGGCATTTTTGTTCATTTTAATTGACACAAACGAAAAAACAGCCGCTAATATAAAAATTGCAATCACAACATAGGCATATACTCCCATTGAAAAAAATGCTTCTAAATATTTCTCCATTTTCATTCTCCCTTTTAATTATTTTTATTAACATCATTTAATTTAATTGTTTTGCTTTTTACTCCAACCACTCCTAAATCTTCAATAAGTTCATTATATTTTCTTTTTCCTAGCGAAGATAAATCAAACATTTCCTTATTACCATCTTCTGTATAAAGATATAAGAAAAACGAGTCATTGTTTCTTTGTTCTGAAGAAATATGAACTTCATTTAGATTATAGTTAAATTCCTTTTTCCCATCGTTTATTAATAAACCATTTCCATTTATAATTATTTTAGTTCTCAATTGCCTAAATATACTTATTACAACCAAAATAATGATGATAGACGATATAATAATTGCAACTTTATATCCTCCAATTACTCCGGAAATTAAAAATGCAACAAGCACTCCAAAAATCATTATTATTAAATTATAAATAAACGCAACTAGGCTTCTTCTATATATTTTCTCCAAAATCAACCGTCCTTAAAGTACAATAATGATACTAACGTATATCTAATTTTAAGCACAAAATTACATACGAATTATATATCTTTGTATACAAATGTCAATCTTAATTTTTCACCATGCATGCAATATTTATTCATATTTCTTCACTCAAAAATTCGTTTAGTATCATACTATTATTTTAATTTTATAACTCTTTCTTCTTTTCCTGTGTTAATCCTCTCTTTTCTTGCAGTAATTTATCTATACAACCTCTAACACTTTCAGCCTGTTCCACTTCTTTTCGTATATCTGTCATTTGAGAATATAGAATATCTTTTTCTTTCCTCAAAGTGCCTATTTCTGATTTCCATTTGGATATATTTAGGGTCTTTTTTTCTCCTAAATGTTCTTTCAGATATTTCTTGGCACTTTCAAATAAAATAATCTCTGCGGTATGTTCATTGTAGAAAGTATCTTGTTTGCTTTTCCTTAACTTGACACAGGCTTTATAGGTGTCTCTATGCTTCAAATATTTCTGAGCTTGGTCGATAAGTTGTACTCTATCATCTATTTTCTTTTCGGTACCTTTAATGGCTCTTGTGGTTTTATAGTTCTTATCTCTTAAAGTAACTATGCTTTCCTTAAGTTCAGATATGGAAGTGATATTTTTCTTTTTTAAGAACTGATAGCTTTCAATGTATTTTTCTAAATCTGTATTATGGTTATATGCATTTTTACGGATAAGATTTTCAAAAACGGACAGCAAATTTTCTTTGGATGGGAGGGGGGCTTTGTATTCTCGTTTTCTGTTTTTTCCTCTTTTCCTATTCTTCTTATCCAATTTAGTAATGCCTTTATTCTTCTTTAGATTTCTCTTAAAATCGCATTTTGATGTTTGATTTCTCGGTTAATGTTTCCTCTATCGGTGGTTATACCTTTCTTTTCCATTTGACTTGCCGATACGCCTAAATGAATGGTCGGTATTTGCTTTATGCCTTGCCTTTGAAAAGAACGGTGATCCACTTTTTCCTGTATATTATTTTCTTCCAAATATTTGTTGGTAATATCCGCCCATGCTTTTCGCCACTCTTCCGCTTTTTCTTGCTCTGCCATTTTCTCATAAAATTTTTTCAGGCTCTCAAATGAGTCTCTTAACTCATCCTTGATTTCATCTGCTTCTTCTTCATATTCCCAGATATTGGGATAAATCTCCTTTTGGCGAAAAGCACTCATCTCAAATTCATTTAGATACGCTTCAAAATCAATCTCTTGCAAAGCCTTAGCGATTTCTTTTACTCAATCCGATTTCGTACCAGCTATATAATCCTCTTCATAAATATTAAACTGTCCTACAATCGCTTCGCTGATTACATCATCTTCAATCGGTTCACTAGCAGATTTTCCTGTCAGCAAAAAATGAAGTGCATCCCACATTTTATCAATGTCACAAATTTCTACGTTATCATCTTCTTGTGCTTCTTCCACATCATCAAGACACGTAAACTTTTCTAATTCAATATCTGTTGTGGATTGATAATTTGCTATCATCCCCATAAGTGTTCTCCTTTTCGTTTTAAAAATTAAGTCATCATAAAGCATCATAAAACCACACAGTCGCAGCGATGATGATCACATGGACAAGCACAATCAGAATCATCGCTATCGCAATAAACTTGATGGCCTTGATAAACCAACGCAGGTATTTATTCTTCATCATCCTCATCTTCTGCAAATTCTTCTTCTTCGGTTACGTCCAGCCAATTCTGTGTGGAAATAGCTTGATCTTCCAAATACTGTTTAAAAATTTCATAGATATAGCTTGCATCTGGGAAAAACGCACGATAATGGGTAAAATTCTCCCCGGTATAAATTCTTGCCTCAAAAATATATGGAACCTCTCCAGCATTCCTTATATCAAAGATTTGTGTTCATTTTCTTCCTTCTCCAATGTGGCATACCATCGTTTCAGCATGAGCTCCAGACTGGTTTTTCCCTCACGTTCAAAGAAGTGAAGAAATTTATCAAGCAATTTGAGAAAGAAAACTTTACCCCTTTCCGTTAAATTTAGATTTAAAGTTCTCTGATTATCCATTTAGCTTCTTGATTTTCTTTTGTTGCACAATATCCACAAGGCATTTCTACCAAAGTTCCTATCGAATTATCTAACTCAAATACAGACTGTAAAGAAACTAATTTAGCGTCCTCTGCTTCGTGTGTTTTTCTGCATAAGAATTGCCACATACCATCATCTTCATCATGTGATACAAATAAAATTGGTTCTTCTCTATTTATTACATGACTACATACAATAGCTGCTGTATTTGGCTCATCATAAAAAGGAAATTTCTGCTCTACAATTTTAGCATTTTTATTCTTTTTTAATTTTTCAAATAGCCCCATAGCTAACACCTTCACAAATTCAAATTCGTTTCACTCTATATTTATAATATTGTACCATACATTTTCGACCAGTTTTATACTTCTAACTCGTTTCGCTTTACTTGTGATAGTCGCTTTACTTGTGATAGTCGCTTTTCTTGTTCCTGTAACTGCCCTATACATGTTTTAACTCTTTCTGCCTTTTCAACTTCTTCTCGTATTTCTAATATTTGACTATATAGGCTCTTTTTCTCTTTCTTCAATGATGTAATTTCTGTTTTCCATTGGGAAATGTTTAAGGTCTTGCTTTCTCCTAAATGCTCTTTCAGATATTTTCTTGCACTCTCAAATAAAATAATCTCTGCCGTATGTTCGTTATAAAAATCTTCCTGTTTGCTTTTCTTTAACTCGGTATAAGCTTTGTAGATGTCTTTATGTTTCAAATATTCATCGGATTGGTCGATAAGTTGTACTCTGTCGTTTATTTTCTTCTCGGTATCTTTTAAGGCTCTTGTAGTCTTGTAGTTCTTATCTCGTAATGCCGATATGCTTTCTTCCAGTTCCGATAGGGATGTGATGTTTTTCTCTTTTAGAAACTGATAAACTTCAATGTATTTTTCCAAGTCCGGATTATTACTATCTGCGTTTTGATTGATAAGATTTTCAAAAACAGATAGCAGATTTTCTTTTGGTAGGAGGGTGGACTTTGTATTTTGTATTTCTATCTTTTCTTCTTTTCCAATTCCCCTTATCCAATTTAGTAATGCCTTTATTCGTCTTGCGATTTCTCTTAAAATCATATTTTGATGTTTGATTTCTCGATTGACATTTCCTCTGTCGGTGGCTATACCTTTCTTCTCCATTTGGGTTGCTGATACTCCTAAATGAATGGTCGGTATTTGCTCTATGCCCTGTCTTTGATAAGAGCGGTGATCTACTTTTTCCTGTATGCTGTTTTCTTCAAGATATCTGTTTGTAATGTCTGCCCACGACTTTCTCCACTCCTCTGCTTTTTCTTGCTCATTCCAATCGATTGTATTGATTTTTCTTGTTTTGTAACTTCCGTTTTTGAGTTTTACTTTTTCTCCGTTTTCATCAAGGATATATTCCTTTTTTGATTTTGCTCCCCATGTTGTATCTTCGTTTAACGGTCGCATGGTTAGTAGGATATGAGCGTGTGGGTTTCCGTCATTTTTATCGTGCAATGCAATATCGGTACACATACCTACTTTTACAAAATTTTCTTTTACATACTCCCGAACAAGCTCTATCTGTTTTTCTCGATTTAATTCTTTGGGTAAGGCTACTTCAATTTCTCTTGCAAGCTGTGAGTTTTTACTTTTTTCTATTTTTTCCACGCTATTCCATAATGTTCCCCTATCCGAAAACTCCTGTGGTGCGTTTTGTGGTAGTAGAATTTCTGTATATGCTATTCCGCCTTTTCTTGTAAAGTCATGGACTATACCGTCATATTCATTTTTTATCATTTCGCCACTTCGATAGGCGGAAGCTGCTACTGCACTTTTACCTTTGCCTCTTGAAATAATCTTTATACTAAGATGATATATCGCCATAAGAAAAAAACCTCCTCTCTTTTTTGATGTTGGTACGGTGACGATGATAAAGACTTACTAAAAAAATCGGATAGCTTTTATCCGATTTCTTTTGGTAAGCACACAAGGGGTAGGAAATTTATTTTCGTAGGGGAGTGTAGCTCCCCTGTATCGGCGTTAGCTGATATGCCCTCTGCAAGAGCCTTCGGAGAACGCACACACCCTTTAGGGTGTATAAGTGCGCCCTTGTAAACAAGAGACTATTCCTCTGTGTTCATTTTTTCCTCTTGATTATTTGTATCTTGATTTTGACTTTCTTCTCTGCTCTCTATGATTTTCTTGATTTTTTGATTGACTGTTTCTTTGATATTTGGAAATGTGATTAGCTGATAAAATTCATCTTTTGTAAAGTCTTTGCTTTCGATAAAGACACTTTCAAAGACTGCTCCTTTTTCATAAAGCCGTCTATCTCTCTTTTTTCTCTCCTCCTGTTTCTGCTGACTGATGAGCTTTTTTCTTTTGTTTTGTAACTGCTTAATTTCTTCTTCTGCCATTAAAATTTTTTCGTCGATGTTTTTCATTTTCTGTTTTCCTCTCTTTCAAATTTTGAGCATAAGAAAAGACGATAGATGTTTTACTTTCTATCGCCCTATATCTTTAATGTTCAGTTTTATTCAGCTCGACAAACTGGGATTTAGTTAAAATAATGTCT
This sequence comes from Fusobacterium naviforme, assembly GCA_003014445.1. Taxonomy (GTDB): domain Bacteria; phylum Bacillota; class Clostridia; order Lachnospirales; family Lachnospiraceae; genus Moryella; species Moryella indoligenes. The sequence goes on from PYGH01000006.1 coordinate 47,668, forward strand.
CGTTCCTTTATAATCTATATAGGATAATTTCACTCCAACCAAGTAAGAACTTCCCTGTGATATAGAATAAAGTAAAATACTAAGAAACTTATGATGATAGAAAACAAGTACACATAGCGATTTTTCACTTTATTGAAAAACAATACTCCAAAAGCAATAGTTCCAATTCCATCCATTAGTAACTGAAACAAAAAAGTATGTGTCATGTGAAATTTTATTGCTATAGCTACCGTCTCTGAAAATAATGCTCCTACCGGCAATGAATATAAAACAGAGTTATAAAATTCATTTTTATTCCAATAATAAAGGATAAACGCTGCGATCGCACATGGTATGGATAAAATCGTAAACATTATAAATAAAGAAAAACGAAATCTATCCGAAAACATTGGAATAAACATACCAAGAATAACCTGCAATCCATAAAAACTCAATGTCATTCCAAACATATATAAGAATGAGCTAATTCCTGCACACTTATTCGATGAACTCTTTACCACTATTATAGTATTTGAAATCATCCAAAATCCTAATAGCGTTTGAATAGAAGACCAACTCCATAAAGTATCTAATGAACAGTAATCTAACAATCGAGTAATACATCCCACCAATATTCCAATTAAAAATATTTTTATATATGATTTTCCATCATCTTTTAACTCCCTTATCATTACATTCTATCTCCATCATAAATTCAAATTTATCCAACTATATTATACCATTTTTAAGCCATTTTTTCTATATTGGCTTTTTGTGGTACTTGACAGTTGCCTATAAAGTTAAAATACACATCAACTTGCTGTTTTCTATCTTTCCCTTTTCTTCCCCCTGTCGCTTCATGAACTACAACTTTTTCTATATACTCATTTATCATTGGTACTGTCAGTTCTTCAATATCGGTATATTTCTCTATCATTTTTAGGAATTTATCGGTGTCAACTTTTCTCTGATGATAGCTCTCTATTTCCTCTTCAAAATACTGTATTTGCTTTTCTAAGTCTTGTTGCTCTGTATCATAGGTATTAAATAATCTGTCAAAATGTTTTACGGGAATTTTTCCAAGTGCGTGGTCTTCATATAGTTTTGTAATAAGGGTGGTTAGTTCTGCATTTCTTGATGACAACTTTTCTAATTTTTCTTTATCTCCTTGATACTTTTCTTCTCTTTTTTCATCAGATAACTTATTCATCACTTTTAGAAATTCTTGCTTTTCTTCTTTTGCGAAATCGGTTATTTCTTTGATTGATTTTAAGAGAATTTCATTCACTGTTTTTACTTTGATGTAGTGCATACTGCAAGTGCCTTTTCTGTGTCTGTAATGTTGACATACAAAAGAGTAATCACTATCGTATTTCTTTTCTTTATGTTCTGCCGGCTCTCTGTAGCTTAATTTACCTCCACAATCTGAACAGATTAAAAGCCCTGTAAATGGGTGTGAGGTTGTCCCGTACTTCGGACTTCTTCTTACTGTTTTTCTTAGCCTTTGGGCGTTATTCCATGTTTCTTCATCAATGATGGCTTCATGGGTATTTTTGAAGATAATGAGTTCATCTTCTTTCGCCTTTCTGCGTTTCTTAGTTTTGTAATCAACGCATATTGTTTTACCAAGAACAGTATGACCCATATATTCTCTTTTTTCTAAGATATAGCCTATTGTGGTCGGTGTCCAAAAATACGGGTCTTCTATTCCTCTTTTCTTAGAACTATGGTTATTTTCAGGATAATGTATTTCTGCATAGGCTGATGGAATAAGGACTTTATCTTTGGTTAGTATATCTGCTATCTGTGTTACTCCATATCCCTCTATAACAAGATGGTAAATGCGTTTTACGACCTTTGCACTCTCTTTATCGACAAGTAACTGCTGTTTGTTCTTAGGGTTTCTATAATAGCCGTATGGAACGCTTGGAGATACTCTTTTACCTTCTTCCATTCTTGCTCTGAAGATAGACTGTATTTTTCTTGAGGTATCTCTTGCATACCATTCATTCATAATATTTAGAAATGGGGTAAAGTCGCTTTCTGCTTGTTTTTCGCTATCTATTCCGTTATTGATGGCAATAAATCTTACACCCTTTTCTTTGAAAAGTATTTCGGTATAAAAACCTACTTTGAGATAATCTCTACCAAACCTACTCATATCTTTTACTATCACAGTAGATACTTTGTTTTCTTCTACTGCTTTTATCATCTTTTGAAATCCCTCTCTATCAAAGGTTGTTCCGCTTACTCCATCATCAGTATAGTGATAAATATTTATAAAGCCGTTTCTTTTGGCATAGCTTTCAAGTAGCTGCTTTTGATTGGTGATGGAATTACTTTCTCCTTGCATTTCATCATCACGACTTAAACGCTCATAAAGGGCTGTTTGTCCTGTTCTTTTCGTATTTGACATGAGAATTACCTCCTTTCCAAGTCTTATTATTTTCTCTGTCCCTATGAGGTTAATCCTTTCGGATCCGTCACCACAAAAGAGACAGGATATTTTTTTGAGCAGCACTGAAGAAGGTTCGGTTTCAGGACGAACCTTGTTTTACCTGATCCCGAGCCACCGACGACAAGAATATTCTTGTTTCTCGAGTACTTCGGGACCGGAGGGCGGCTGCTCATCGTGAGCCGCTCTGACTGAGACAGAATCACGTTGTTTTCAAAATCCGGATCCTCGAATGGCTCGATGTCGGCATGAGTTCCCCAGCGGGCACTGCCATATTCTTCGTTCTGCCGGAACTTCTTCGCATTCTTGCCTTTCATAAAAACTGCCAGCCGCAGTGCCGCTCCACAGACAATACCAACGATCAGATCTGACGGATAGAGGCTGGGAAGCAGATTTTGAAATGCCGTATGCAGTGTTCCGCTCTGAAAAACATCCTGTAGTTTCTCCGATGCATTGATACCCTCTGCCAGTCTCCATGCCTCGCCAAGGTTTGTGCAGAGCAGGCCAACGATAATGTAAGGAAGGCAGAGAATCAGCGTTTTCTTCCACTTACTGCCATTCAATCAAAATCCTCCCTTCCTGTAATGCCGGATGTTCACCTGGCAGAGGTGCTTCAGAAAAATTCATCGCACTTCCTCCTTCCTCTTCTCGACCTCTTTTCTCGGAGCTGACAGGACCATTGATTTCAACTTCTTCAGAGCCGCAAGAAGGCTCGGCTTTTCTCTGCCGATCTCATTCTTCCGCTTCATGCACTTCGCGGAATACTCATTCATAACTTTTTCAATCGTGTCAGCATCTCTTGCCTTGAAGAAAACCGTGTATTTCGGCGGGTCCAGATATTTGCTCTTTACAACGGCAAAGTCCATGCCGTAGCGCCTTGCGATTGGCTTGAAATCGCCGATGCCAAGCTCCGCGATGTCGATGTTTTTTGCTCCCTCGTCTTTTTTCAGGAGCTCCTTGACGGACATCTCTTTGCCCGGTCCATTCAGCGTCTCCACTACTTTCCCCGGCGCTGTTTTCATAAGTTCAATCAGTTTCAGCAGGGCCTTCTCGTCCATCTGCACGGCCCTCCGGATAAAATACTGACCTGCCTGTTTCAACGGTCTTGCCGCAATTTCAACTGTTTCTCTTGCAACCTCTTCATTCATCAATGCGATCACCTCCTTCCCGGCAGCTTCCTTTGCTTCTCTTCAAAGTCTCCATATCCGATGACCCACTGGTGCCACTTTCAGGAATCAGCGGCAGCCGCTTACACATAGCCGATCACGCCATTTAGCGTTGTGACGATGACCTTTGCCTTTCTTGCGATGGCGATGTCGTCTCTTACTTCCTCATTCCGCGCATCCCCGCAGATCACAAGAAAACGCGAGCGCCGAAGCATATCCTCCGACATCTCGCGCTTTCTCTTGTGTGCATCCTCCACATCCGCCGGAAAAATCCCGTCAAAAACCAGAATCGGACACAGGGGAAGATATCCTTCCTTGACCAGCGCGGTGCAGTATTTCACCGCATCATCCTTCGCAACCACCGGATTATCATTCCACGCTGCTGTGACATAAGCTCTAGGTATGGTTCTGCTCACTTTTTCGCCTCCTACTCGATCCGCAGTGCATCGAACACTTCATCCCCGTTCCGGAATTCCTCCATTTTTCCAGCCAGGATCAAGAACAGCCGTCCAAGATCCCGGTCAGAAAGCGGGAACATGCGCTGCCCTTCCATTTTCATAACCAAAAAGCTGCCCACAAGAAAGATATTTCCGTCCATCCGGAATGTCTTTTCCACATTGTAGACGACAGCAAAATTCTCCTCGCCAACCAGCATTGTCGCCGAGCAACCCTGCATGGATTCCATAATGCTCCCGGCTTCCTTCATGGAAACCTTACGATACCGGCCATTCGTTCCAATAATAACGGCATGGCGGCTCAGTCTGTCCAGATCTTCTCTGGTAGAAACCATGCCATCCTTCAGTGGATCCAAATTGGTTTCAAAGTGTATGTCCTTCATCTTGTATTGCCTCCTTTTTATCCTCTGGGTAGGCGAAATCGTGCCTGACCGCCTGTCTGTAATAGCTGTCAATGGTGCAGGGCGCATTATAGAGAGCGGCAATGATATACTGGCGGATATTTCGGATGTCTGTCGTTGTCTTTTGCAGCTGCTCCATGACATATTCGATATGGTCAAAACGAAGCTTCATAAAACGACTCTTCACAACGCCTGCCGGGAAATTTTCTCCCTGCACTCGGATGGTCTTTTTCCCGCTGCAGACCACGTCGAGGATCAGCTCCTCGATCCCGTCCAATGTCTCCCGGTCATAGGGATAGCGCTCTTTCAGATCTTCAATAGCCAGCTTTTCCCGAAAGTACTCCCGATACTGCTCTCTCGCATCGTCATCGCATCCCATCCCTGATAAGATTCGATTCGTCTCATTCATATCTGTATAGTTCTTCTCAGTATTATTTGCCTTTGATATTCGAAGTCCCTGAACTTTGGTTTTGGAAGTTTCGGAACTATGATTATCAAAGTCCTTGTGCTTTGATTTTCGAAGCGGCGGAAGAAAGTTCTTCACATAGATCCGGGACGGGCGGCCCTGTCCCTGTCTGACGCGTTCAATAAGTCCGTATTTTTCCAGTTCTCCGAGAAGTTTTACCGCCTTTTGCACCGCGCATCCGACATCCCCCATGATGCTGTTCAGCGTGTAATAGATATAAATTCTGCCTGTCGCGTCCACCCATCGGTTCTTTCTCGACAAAGATACGCGATCCAGGCAGAGTCCATAGAGGATCTTGGCGTCCCCGGAGAGTCCGTCAAATGTTTTCTCCGTCATAAGTGCCTTCGGGATCCGATAAAATGAGAACTGCTCCGACTGCTCCTCATAAAAGTAGTCGTACGGCAAAGCTTTACTGCTCCTTCCTGTTTTTTCGATGTTCCTCCAGAATCTTCTTCATACAGGGAAAGCAGAAGGGATGTCCATGTCCGTAACAGCAGGGATGACCGCAGTTGACCGGATAAGGTTCCGGCTGCGGATATTTCTTCGGCGGAGTTTTCTGCAGGGTTTCAATTGCAATCGCCTCATTCATATCGCCTCTCCTCCCCTCATACGGCTGACTTTGACTGCCGTATCTCTTGCTGGCTGCTTTACTGCAGCTTCAGATTTTTTGTCCTGCAGCTTTGTCAGCACGGATTCTCTTCCATCTTCGGCAGTATGCTCCGGATTTTCTCTCTTCCGCGCCTCGAAGCGCTCGGCAAGTTCAAACGCATGCGCTTTGGTGTCATACCGGTAAGCATGATCGGAAAGACGTTCCTCCGGCATCACTTCACTCTTGTTGACGCTGGAAATGATATCCTGCAGTTCCTGTGCCTTGATTCCGCCATCATCCCTCATCAGCAGGACTTCATGAATACTGGAGGGAAGAATAAAGAAATCGCCTCCAAGCTTTTCTGCTGCATCGTCCAGAAATCCGGGATACGCCAAGACGCCGGCGCCATAATTCATCCCCTGCACAGTGGCCACATACAATGTGTCCTCTGCTCCCGATTCCATTGGCATCCCCAGCACTTCGGAGATCGGTTTAATTACAGGCTGAAAAAGCTTAGGCGCACTCTCACCGGCATCCGCTCTTAACTGTTCCGGGGAGACACCATAATGTTCAAGCATCTTATCGGTCAACAGTACGGTATTTCTGCCCAGCTCGTTCTCTCCGAGGAAGATACGATAGACTACAGAGAGATCCTCCATCTCCGTATGGGGAGCCTTCTCCAGGGTATCCTTGTTTCCGCCTGTCGGAACGATCTCCATGATGAGTCTGTCCTTAATCTGTTCGTAATCATCAAGGGCAGAGAGATCAATCTTCTGCGCCATGCCGATTCTGTCGGCAATTTGATCCGCTGCGCGGGAAACGATATCGTTAAAATCCCCTCCGTTCCTGACTTCTTCCTGCATGTCCGACAGGTTTACATTCACCTGAATACCGGAAGCTCTCTCGTGAATCGATACTTCCGTATGCTCTTCTTCCTGATGACTCACATCGTGTACAGCCATGGAAATGTTGTTGATACCCCGCTCATCCAGACGATCAATCAGTTCATCTGTCACACGGTCCGCAAACTGTTCCATATCCTCTGTCATTATTCCGCTGTTCTCCTTTCCATTGATTCCTTCCAGGAGCTCCTCCGGGGATTTTCCATAGAGGCTAACAAATCCTGGAATTTCCTTTGCAAGCACTTCCCGCTTTCCCGCTTCAATCGCGCTCAGCGTAGTTCTTGACATGTTCATCCGCATGGCGGCGATATCCTGCTTCATGCCCGCCGCCAGCCTCCATTCCTTCAGCCTTTCTCCAATAGAACGCATGAATCTGCCTCCTTTCCAGAAATCCGGGCATGAAAAAAGCGCCAGCCCGCAGATCACTCCGCAGGTTGACGCTCACGTCTATCGTTCCCTATTCTTTTGCAAAAGAAAAATAAATGGCCGCCGGCATTCGCCGTTTCCATTTATCTATCCTAATACTATCACCGGTTTAGAACCGCCTCAATAGACAGCAGATAGACATTTTCTCAACATTCTTGAACATTTCTCACCTCCCGCCTTTATCCATCAGAATCTTGCTCAGATCCGGCTTAATAATGCCTGTAATCCCAAAATCAGACGGCGCCCAACGTAATAAAGTGCCCTCGGAATAACCGCAACAAGGACTGCAAAAATAAATCCCTCCAGAAATACTGCATTGGTCACATCCCCGCAGAGTCGACTTATGACGACAATGAACAGGAAAATCGTGCCAAACAGGCCTGCAATATTGCACACGATAGCTCCTACAAACTCCAGAGACAGACCGAGAAGGCCAAGCAGCGCCCGAACTGGAAGCAGGACGATTTTCAGCATCAGTAGCAGCACAAACCCCAAAACGCAGAGCACCTTCATTTTCAACCTCCTGTCCGTCGTCCGGTTTCCCGAATACATTGCATATACCGGAGCATCGGGAATGATTTCTCATGCCCGTTTCGATCTGCACGTCGGGGACTATGCCGGCGACAACTGTTATCCGGACTTTGCTTCTACATAAATTATGAGGGAACTCTTTTATGAAATCCACAAGAACCGTGTCAGAATTCCTGACACGGTTCCTGTGTTACGTCAAACAAGCATCCACCTATTCAGGGTCTCTTCTGTCCCCGCTTCCATCGATCCAGAAGATCAAGGATGACTTCTTTCCGCTTGTCCGTTTCCACTGTCTTAGAGAAATATTTGTCCAGCTCCCGCCTGGACAGCATGACCTTGCCATCGTCTTCCTTTGTTGAAACGGCATCATTCAGCACCTGCGTCACGCTGTATTCTGTCAGATTCTCGTAATTGAACTTTTTCAAAGCATCAAGCTGGGTTTTCTTGATCATTCCATTTTTCTGAATATAGGAAAAAAGGCTTCTTTGCAGGTCCTTGTCAAAATAGGAAATCTCCACAGCCAGTACGATAGATAGCTTTTTCTGATCGACCAGATTCAGAAGATCGGGCGTAAGCTCTGTGAGACGGATATAATTTTTGACTTGCGTTTTCCCAAGACCGAATTCTTCTCCAGCTATTCTGGCACTTTCTATCTTCGGCCGCTCAGTGGCGGAAGTGACTCTCTGTCCATTTTTATCAATCCTACTATTGATACGTTCATCTTCATCTGACATCGGCCGCTCAGTGGCCAAAGACCTGCTATGATTCAAGGTCTCATTCTTGTGTAGATCTGATCGATATCCCTGATGACGCATCACATCCATCTTCATCTTCAGGGAAAATGCCCGCTCACTCGGAAGGATCTCCTCCCGCTGCATATTGGAGTCAACCATCGCGATGACGGCTTCATCATCCGTCATCTCCTTGATGATCGCCGGAACGGTGGTCAGACCCGCCAGCTTTGCCGCGTGCATTCTCCGATGACCGGAAATCATTTCAAATCCGCCCTGTTCATCCGGTCGGACAAGCATCGGGGTCAGGATTCCATTGTCCTTGATGCTCTGAACAAGGTCTTTCATCCGGTCATCATCGAGCACTTTGAAGGGATGATTCCGGAAGGGATGAATCTGACGAATGGAAATCTGCGTCGCTGCACTTTTATCCTGTGCGTTCATCGTTTTCTCCTTGTCCATCATCTGTCTCCTTCATCAAGCCGGAAGGTCTGAAAGTATGCATCAAATATTTCCAGATTTACAAAGCAGGCTTTGTCTGCCTTATAAACCGCTCCGGCAGCATGCGCCATCTGTTGAAACTTGGACAGCCCCATGCTGTATAGTGCCGCTCCTTCCTTGTACCTGACGTAAATCTTTTTTCTCGCTGCCAGCGTTTCCCTCACGGCTTCTTTCCCGGTTTTCTTCTCTTGCGTTTTTCCGTTTCCTGTTCTGCCTCTCCCGGTTTTTCTGCTGATCGGTTTTTCCTCTGATGCTGCATAGGCTGCCGGTTTCATTCCAGGAGACAGCCTTCGTTCCATTTTAGCCATCGCTTTTTCCTTATCTGCTGCTTTCATCCTTTTCCTCCAATCCCGGTCCTCTGCCGGTTTTCCTGTACTGTTTTCTGAGATACGACTCAAAGAGATCACGCCGAACAAGAACCATCTTTCCGTCAATCTTATAGATGGCTTCCGCTTCTTTTGCCAGCCGGGTAATCGTCTTCTCCGTCAGTCTGTAGTACGCGATTCCATCTGCATAGCGGAAGAAGCTGTGTCTTGCAAATTCCAGATCCTCATCGTCCAGCTGATCCGAGAACATCCAGAGTTTCCCGCTCATACCTTTTCCTCCTTTCGCCGCCTCTCTTCTTTGCTCAAACCGCGCTTACCGATTCCCCTGGTCTTCTCATGAAAATTCTCGAGATAGGCATCGAAAATATCGCGGTTGATCAGCACCGTCCCTTCCATCCTGTAAAGCGCTCCAGCCCGATCCGCGAGCTCGATGAGCTTGCGGTGCGAGATGCTGTACACGACCTCCGCTTCCTGATAGCGAAGAAACTTTTTACGCAGCTTCTTCACCTCTTCCCGGACTTCTCTTGGCCTTGTGATGTCCTGATACTCCTGTTCCATACATTTCCTCCTTGTGGATTTGTGGGCAGATGCCCGAATAATAAGCATCTGCGTCATCTGGTTTCTATTCAAACAGGGATAAAAGGCTTTTCAGCCTCTTTTCCTGCTGTCTGCACGCAAAAAGGCACCCCCTCTCAGATTGATTCTGAAAAGGAGTGCCTTTAATGTTTTTGGAACTGGGACGTACGCTTTACTTTATACTGTCATCTGTTACGATGTACCGTCATTTGACTTTTTGTTGTACAAATGTTGTAAATCCGGTGTCACTGCAAAAAATCGGCTTGGATTTGTTGTAAAAATCCGCAGGTTTTCCGCCTGTGATTTTCCCCGGATCAATACAGCTTCGCGCCGGCCGGGATGTGGTTGTCCACCATCAGAAGATGGAGCTCTTCCTCGCCGTTTCTCTCGTTGACCGCGGACAGGAGCATGCCGCAGGAGTCGATCCCCATCATCGCTCTCGGCGGGAGATTGGTGATGGCAATCAGGGTCTTTCCGACCAGCTCTTCCGGCTCGTAATAGGCGTGAATACCGCTTAAAATCACGCGATCCGTGCCCGTACCGTCGTCCAGAACGAACTTTAAGAGCTTCTTGGACTTCGGAACAGCTTCGCACGCCTTTACCTTCACCGCCCGGAAATCGGACTTGCTGAAGGTGTCGAAATCGACCTGATCCGCAAACAGCGGCTCGATCTTCACACCGGTAAAATCGATCTTTTCGTTCGGGGTGAAGAACCCGGACTGATCAGAAACAGCCTCCGAACTCTTCTCTTCGCCGGCCTTTTCGTCCGCATGTGCTTCATTGTTTTCAGACTTGAGGGTCTTCATTGTCGGGAACAGAATCACATCGCGTATTGCCGCAGAATTGGTCAAAAGCATCACCAGTCTGTCGATGCCATAGCCGATGCCCCCTGTCGGCGGCATACCGATATTCAGCGCATTCAGGAAATCCTCATCCGTGTGATTCGCCTCTTCATCGCCTGCAGCTGCCAGTGCATCCTGCGCCTTGAAGCGCTCACGCTGATCAATCGGATCATTCAGCTCAGAGTAGGCATTGCACATCTCGCGCCCGTAGATGTAGAGCTCAAAGCGCTGCACGTACTCCGGATCGTCGGGCTTCTTCTTGGTCAGCGGAGAGATCTCGATCGGATGATCCATGACAAAGGTCGGCTGTATCATCTTCTCCTCACAGAATTCATCAAAGAAGAGATTCAGGATGTCGCCGCGCTTATGATGCGGCTCATACTGTACATGGTGCTGATCCGCGACGGCCTTTGCTTCCTCAGTCGTCGTGATGGTGCCAAAATCCACCCCGGAGTGCTCCTTTACCGCGTCGATCATGGTGATACGCCTGAAGGGTTTACCGAGATCTATCTCCACATCATGGTAGGTCACCATCGTCGTTCCGTTCACTTCCTGCGCGACGTAACGGAACATGTTTTCGGTGAGATCCATCATCCCATTGTAATCTGTGTACGCCTGATAGAGCTCCATCAGAGTGAACTCCGGATTATGCCTCGTATCGAGCCCCTCGTTGCGGAACACTCTGCCGATCTCATAGACGCGCTCCAGCCCGCCGACAATGAGGCGCTTTAAGTAGAGCTCCAGAGAGATGCGAAGCTTCACATCCTCATTCAACGCATTGTAGTGCGTCTCAAAGGGACGTGCAGCGGCACCGCCGGCATTTGGAACCAGCATCGGCGTCTCTACCTCCATGAAGCCCAGTCCGTCCAGATAGCGCCGAATAGAGGAAAGGATCTTTGAGCGTTTCACAAAGGTCTCTCGCACCTCCGGATTCATCGCGAGATCCAGGTAGCGCTGGCGGTAGCGCGTATCGGTGTCTGTGAGACCATGGTACTTCTCCGGCAGCGGCTTCATGCTCTTCGCAAGCAGTATCACCTCTGTCGCATGAATGGATATCTCTCCGGTCTTTGTCTTAAATACGGTGCCCCGGACGCCGATGATATCTCCTATATCCAGCTTCTTGAAGTCCTTATAGGCGTCCTCTCCAACGCTGTCACGCGCGACATAGGACTGAATATCCCCCCTGAGATCCCTGACACTGCAGAAGGAGGCCTTGCCCATGATGCGCTTTGACATCATGCGCCCGGCCACGCTGACCATCTTGCCTTCATAGCTCTCATATGCTTCCTTAATATCCAAGGAATGCTCTGTCGCATCATAGGTCGTGATCTCAAAGGGATCCCGTCCCTCTGCCTGAAGCTCCCGGAGCTTCTCCAGCCGCACCTGCATCAGCTGATTCATATCCTGCTCCGGTGCTGCCTGCTGCTCTGTCTTCTTCCCGTTTACTTCACTCATTATCCTGATCCCTCGTAATTCCGAGCACCTTGTACTGTAACTCTCCGACCTGTGTCTCTACGCTCACGACCTCTCCGACCTTCTTTCCGAGCAGCTTCTGCCCGAGCGGAGACTCATTGGAGATCTTTCCCTCCAGAGAATCAGCCTCCGTGGAACCAACAATCTTGCAGTCCAGCTCCTCATCGACATCTAGATCCAGAAGCTTGACCATGCTTCCGATGCCCACCACATCGAGACTCGCCTCGTCCTCCACATAGACCTCGGCGTGCTTTAAGAGATTTTCCAGCTCGTCAATGCGCGCCTCGATATCGCGCTGTTCATCCTTTGCCGCATCGTACTCCGCGTTCTCGGAGAGATCTCCCTGCTCTCTGGCCTCCTTGATCTTGTCAGCGATTTCCTTTCGCTTGTTGACCTTCAGATCCTGCAATTCCTCCTCGTAGCGCTTCAGTCCCTCATAGGTGAGGACATTTTTCTTCACTTCAGCCATGATTCTTCCCTCCGATGACGCCACGGCTCCGCCCTTGCGGCCGCGCAAATTTCTGCCTGCCACATGGCATGCAGCTCACAACACTGCCCACAATTTACAGACAAGTGGACAGACATGAACAAAATTATATTAGAATTGAGATACACTGTCAACCGGAAACGCCCTGTTCAGTATCTCTGTGAGCGCACTCCGGCTTTCTGCCGTATTGACCTCATTTCGTATTCTGGCGGCCCCCGGTATTCCATGCAGATAGGAGGCAATGTGACTGCGCATCTTGAGTATGCCCATGTGCTCTCCATCCTGCGCAATCTGCATCTCCATGTGCCTCAATATCATATGCTTCTTCTCCGCTTCACCCGGACGCGGCGGCACGACGCCATACTCCAGAAAGCTCCGTACCTCTGAGAAAAGCCACGGATTCCCTTCCGCACCCCGTGCGATCATAATCCCATCGCAGCCGGTCTCCTCAAACATCTTCGCAGCCTCCTCCGCGGAATCAATATCCCCGTTTCCAATCACCGGAATAGAGACTGCCTCTTTTACCGCGCGGATCACGCTCCGGTCCGCCCGGCCCATATAATACTCCTCCCGCGTCCGTCCGTGCACCGCGATTGCCGCGGCTCCCGCCTGCTCCAGACGCTTCGCGAGCTCCGGTGCATTTCTGTTCGCCCGGTCAAAACCCGCCCGTATCTTCACAGTCACAGGCTTGCCTGCGCGTCGCACCATAGCCGCGATGATCTCCGCCGCGAGCTTCGGCTCTGTCATAAGTCTTGCGCCCTCGCCGTTATTCACCACCTTCGGCACCGGACAGCCCATGTTGAAGTCAATGATATCCCACGGTCCCTCGGAGAACTGCTCTGCCACCTCCGCACAGATCTCCGGATCCGAGCCAAAGAGCTGCACCGCAAGCGGACGGTCGCTCTCCACAGTGCGAAGCAGCGCTGCGGTTCCCCGGTTTTTGTAGTGAACTGCCTTGGCACTGACCATCTCTGTCACAGCGAGCTCACAGCCCTGCTCTCTGCAAAGAGTGCGAAAGGGCAGATCCGACACCCCTGCCATCGGAGCAAGTATGATCCCATGCTTTAATTCGATATTTCCTATTCTCACTGTCACTCCGGACTCTCCCCCAGAAACACAACGCGGTAATAGAGCTCCAGTTCCTCCAGAAGCTCCTGATGCTCAAAACGTGCCCGGGAAATCTTCATCCCGCTCGCAATATCATCGAAGAGATAATCTCCCTCCTCTGCCCGCACCTTAAAATGCAGGCTTCCATCCGGCTCAAATTCCAGTGTGAGTATCCCTCCCGCCTCCTCTGTAATTGTGACGCAGAGTATCTGGAGTTCCCGGCGTATCTGCTCCGGCAGGCTTGTAAATTCCGGATTCAGATAATACTTCCGGTGATAGGAATTTGCTCCGCAGAGCACCAGACTCTCCTCTCCATTGCTGCTACGTTCCCTCTCTTCTCTCATCCTCTCTCTTCCTCTTATCTGAGTGAGCGGAGCATCTCCCGCCCTGTAAACTTCGCCGGTGCATTCTTTTTCCGGCTCCGCACCTGAGACAAAATGTCCAGACGCGGCCACAGTGCTCCTGTGCGTGTCTGGACATATCATCATGCACCACAATGGACATATCCCACTGTATTCCGACCGGCGGAGAATACTCTCATCGGGTCAGCTTCTTAGTCAGCGCCATCTGGTAATCCGGAATATCCTTCTCCATTCCCAGTGCCTCATCAATATCGAAGTCGCAGAACTCCCCGTTCTTGTATGCCACAAGCCGGTTGGACTTTCCCTCCATCAGAAGATCCACGGCCTTGGCCCCCATAATGGACGCATAGAAACGATCCTTGCAGGAGGGCGAGCCGCCGCGCTGCATGTAGCCGAGTATCGTCGCACGGGTCTCAATTCCGGTTGCCGCCTCGATGCGCTTTGCCATAGAAGTGGAGTGACCGATGCCCTCCGCATTTACAATGATGAAATGCTTCTTGCCGCGCTTTCGGCTCTCGATAATGCTGTTGATGACCTCCTGCTCATTTCCATCGTAGCGCTCCGGCACGAGTATCGCGTCCGAACCCGTTGCGATTCCGCTCCAAAGGGCAATATAGCCCGCGTGTCGCCCCATGACCTCAATGATGGAGCAGCGCTCATGAGAGGTGGAGGTATCGCGCACCTTATCGATCGCGTCAATCGCTGTATTTACTGCCGTATCAAAGCCTATCGTGTAATCCGTGCAGGCAATGTCAAGATCTATGGTTCCCGGCACGCCTATCGTATTGATGCCGAATTCTGCGAGCTTTCCGGCTCCCCGGAAGGAACCGTCACCGCCAATTACAACAACGCCGTCAATCCCCTGTTTTCTGCAGATCTCGGCCGCCTTTTTCTGCCCCTCCTCGGTTGTCATCTCCTGGCAGCGCGCGGTATAGAGCATAGTACCTCCGCGGTTGATGATATCTGCCACACTGGTGGCATCCATATCCCGGAACTCCTCCTCAAGGAGCCCTGTATACCCCCTCATGATGCCCTTGACTCTCAGGCCGTAGCTCAGCGCCGTCCTCGTCACGGCGCGTATCGCCGCATTCATACCGGGCGCATCGCCGCCGCTCGTGAGCACACCTATTGTCTTGATTGTCTTTGCCATAAGGGAACCTCCTTGAAGTCCTCTGTTTTTCCTCTCTTAAATCCCTATCATTGTAGGACTTTTCCACAGCTATTTCAATGCCCTTGTTACGGTTTTCACATTCTCTGCTCCCAATCGGGCTCCCAGCCGCTGAAGCAATGCTTCGTCCGTGCTGACCTTCCAGTTCTCTCCGAGGGTACGCATCTGCTTCTCTTCGCGAAGATAAATCTTCACCTCCGCATCCCCCTCACTGTTTCCAAGATCCATCATCAGCCGGGCGATATCCTTATCGTAGGCGCTGCGATTCTCATACTGAATCCAGAGCGTGGTCTCCCGCCGCTCAAAGAGATACATTCTCTCACAGATCAGCTTTCCGGCGATATCCTCGTCCCCGATCGTGACACGTCCCTGCAGAAATACTTTCCCCTCCGGAATCAGAAGTGACTTGTATTTCTCGTAATCCCGCGGGAAGAGCAGTACCTCCACAGAACCCACCATATCCTCAACCGTCACAAATGCCATGGTCTGATTGTTTTTTGTGGTCTTCAGGCTCTTGTCTGCGATCAGTCCGCCGATCGTGACACGCGCACCGTCCCGCACTCTGGCACAGCCATTCTCCTGATCCACAGTAAAATCTGTGGTCTTTGCCGTCACGGTACTCTCCCAGAGCTCCAGACAAGACTCCAGCGGATGTCCGCTCAGATAAATACCGAGTGTCTCCTTTTCAAAGCGCAGCAACTCCTCCTTATCAAATTCTTCTGTCTCCGGAAAGGAAATGCGAAAACTGTCCTTGTCCTCCTCACTCGCAAAATCGAAGAGTGTCAGCTGCCCCGTCACGCTGTCCTTTTTTTTGCTCTTTCGCTCCAGAAGCTCCGGCACGATGAGAAGCTTCTGTTTTCTGTTCCCGGGCATACTGTCCAGTGCACCGGACTTCACAAAGCTCTCCAGTGTTCTTCGGTTTACTTCCTTATTGCTCAGCCGGTCCACAAAATCCTCCAGTGAGCGGAAAATTCCGCCGGACTCCCGCTCTCTGATGATCTCATCCGACACAGCAGCTCCGACGCTCCGGATGGCCGACAGGCCAAAACGTATTCCTTCTCCGGAGACGGAAAACCCGCTTTCTCCCTCATTGACATCCGGCGGAAGAATTGCTATGCCCATCTGGCGGCAACTCAGTATGTACTCCGCGACCTTTCCGGAATTGTCCAGCACGCTCGTCATAAGCGCCGCCATAAACTCTTTCGGATAATAGTACTTAAGCCAGGCAGTCTGGAAGGAGACATAGGCATAGCAGGCCGCATGTGACTTATTGAAGGCGTACTTCGCAAAGTCAATCATTTCATCAAAGATATGATTCGCAGTTTCCTCCGGAATCCCATTTGCGACACAGCCCTTCACCTGCTCCTCCGGATTGCCGTAGACAAAATTCTGTCTCTCCTTCTGCATGACTGCTTCTTTTTTCTTCGACATGGCGCGACGCACCAGATCGCTCCGCCCCCAGGTATAGCCCGCTAAATCCCGGACAATCTGCATCACCTGCTCCTGATAGACAATGCAGCCATAGGTCGGTTTCAGTATCGGCTCGAGCTGCGGGCACTCATAGCGTATCGCCGACTGGTCATTCTTCCCCTTCAGATAGCGGGGAATAAAATCCATGGGGCCCGGGCGATACAGCGAGATACCTGCGATAATATCCTCCAGCGTCGCAGGCTTCAGTTCCTTCATGAAGCTCTTCATGCCGGAGCTTTCCAGCTGGAACACGCCCTCCGTGCTTCCCGTTCCTATCATCTCCATGACTCTGGGGTCATTGAAATCAATCTTCAGCATATCTATGGGATGCCCGGCCTTCTTCTCTGCGGCCTTTGCAGCGTTCTGAATGACAGTGAGTGTTCTGAGCCCCAGAAAGTCCATCTTGAGCAGACCCAGCTCCTCAAGTGTCGTCATCGTGAACTGTGTCGTCAGGGAGCCGTCCGCGGCTCTGGAGAGCGGTACATACTCGTTTGCGCTCTCCTTTGAGATTACAACGCCGGCCGCGTGCATCGAGGCATGACGCGGCAGCCCCTCCAGTCTGCGCGAGAGATCTATGAGCCGTTTCACCTCCGGATCTGTGTCATAAGCAGCTCTGAGCTCTCTGGAAACCTTCAGCGCCTTATCAAGCGTCATGCCAAGCTCCATGGGAATCATCTTTGCAATCGCGTCACAGCGCGCATAGGGCAGATCCAGAACGCGCCCCACATCGCGCACGACTCCCTTCGCTGCCAAAGTACCGAAGGTGATGATCTGCACCACGCGATCCGCGCCGTACTTTCGTCCGACGTAGTCTATGACCTCCTGTCTCCGCTCATATGCGAAATCCACGTCAATATCCGGCATCGAGACGCGCTCCGGATTCAGAAAGCGCTCAAAGATCAGCTGATAGCGGATGGGCTCGATATCCGTAATTCCGAGACAATAGGAAACCACGGAACCCGCCGCGGAGCCTCTGCCCGGTCCCACGGCGATGCCATGGGATTTCGCATAATTGATATAATCCCAGACGATCAGGAAGTAATCCACATATCCCATGCGGTGAATAACCTGAAGCTCCTCCTGCATTCGCTCACGGACGGAGGGCTCCGCCTCCGGGTAGCGCTCTTTAAATCCTTTCTCGCAGAGAGCCTTCAGGTAGTCCCAGGCGTCCTGATATCCCTCCGGAACCTCATAGGCCGGAAGCTTCAACTCATGAAAACGTATATTTACCTCGCAGCGCTCTGCGATTTTCTGCGTATTATCCAGTGCCTCCGGCGCATAGGGAAAGAGCGCGCGCATCTCCTCCTCAGATTTCAGATAATACTGCCCGCCCTCGTAGCGCATGCGGTCAGTGTCCGTCACCTTTTTCCCGGTCTGAAGGCAGAGCAGCAGATCATGCGGCTCCGCATCCTCTGCATAGGTATAGTGGGAATCATTGCTTGCAATAAGTTCTATGCCGGTCTCTCCTGAGAGCTTCAGAAGCTGCTGATTTACAAGCTTCTGCTGCATAATACCGTGATCCTGAAGCTCCAGAAAGAAATTCCCTCTGCCAAAGATCTCCTGATAGTGCAGCGCTGCCTGCTTTGCCTCTTCATACTGATTCCGCGCGAGATTCCGCGCAACCTCTCCCGCGAGGCAGGCACTGCAGGCAATGATGCCCTCGTGGTACTCCTCCAGCGTCGCATAGTCCACCCGCGGCTTGTAATAAAAGCCATCCACAAAGCCCTGGGACACAATCTTTGTGAGATTCGCATAGCCGGTATCATTTTCCGCAAGCAGAATCAGATGATAGTAGCGATCCTCTCCCCTGACAGTTTCTCTGTCAAAGCGGGAGCCCGGCGTCACATAGACCTCGCAGCCCAGAATCGGGCGGATTCCCGCTTCCTTTGCCGCCTTATAGAAATCTATTACGCCGTACATTGCCCCGTGATCCGTAATTGCGAGCGAATCCATTCCGAGCTCCTTTGCCCGGGCGACAATCTCCCTGATCTTGCTGGAGCCATCCAGCAGAGAATATTCTGTATGTACATGAAGGTGTGTAAATGCCACTGCTTCCTCCTTCGCTTTTGAAATATCTGATAAGACCTTCTCTCTGTGAACGGGCCCGAAGGGCCATTGCCCTTCCACGAGCTGCGCATCCCTGCGGAGCAGTTCGTGACAGCCCCCGTCTGTCACGAAAGAACCGGGCAGGCCTTCGCCCACCCGGTTCCCATTATAGCATCAGTTCGTTCTCTGCGTCACTGGCAGAGATATTTTTCAATACCCTCGATCGCCTGTTCCTCGTCACGGCCATCTGCAGTAACTACAATTTTGAGTCCGCTGCTCAGCCCCAGAGTCATCATTCCCATAATGCTCTTTGCATTGACCCGCTTGGAATCATCGTCAACATAGATGCTGCTCTCATACTGACTGGCAACCTGCACCAGCATCGCAATCGGCATCGCATCTGTTTTGTCATTGACTTTTACTACCATAGATTTCTTGATCATGCTTTCCTCCCTGAGACAATGCGTCTGTATGCTCTGCTTCGACGCCTGCATCTGTTTTTCCCCGGAGCTGCTCTGCATACTCCGATAGTTTCCTGAGTCTGTGATTCACGCCGCTCTTTCCAACCGCGGGATTCAAATACTGTCCGAGCTCCTTCAGCGGAACCTCCGGATAGCGCAGCCGAACCTCTGCCATCTCAGCGAGATTCTTCGGCAGAAGCTCAAGCCCCTCTGTATCCCGGATATACTCAATATCACTGAGCTGCTTGACTGCGGCGCTGACGGTTTTCGAGATATTTGCAGTCTCACAGTTCACCCTGCGGTTCACACTGTTCCGCATTCCCTTCATGATCCGGATATTCTCAAGCTCCATGAGCGCAGCCGGAGCCTCCATGATCCCCAGAAGCTCCACAATCTGGTCACTGCCCTTAAAATATACAATCCAAGAATGCTTTCTTGGCACAATTCCGGCCGCCGCCTCAAAGGAGGCAAATACCTCCCTTAAAAACTCCGCCTGTCTCTGTCCCTGACACACGAACTCCAGATGATAAAACTTCTCCGGATCTGAGATAGAACCGGCTGCAAGAAAAACTCCCCGCAGAAATGCTCTGCGCAGCCCGGACTCCTGCATCCACGCCCGCTCTGTCAGAACAAAGCCCTGACCCTCCGGCCCGTCTGCAAGCAGACAGCAACGCAGCAGCCCGGCAATCTCCGTCTCTCCGCACAGCGTCACGCTGTAGGAATGACTTCCACCTCCGGCTGCTCTCTTGCTTACCGCTAAATCATCCTTGATTCTATATGTTTTTTTTAATAATGTAAAGTATTTTCTGGCTGTACCCGCGTGCTCCCCCGAGAGAGTGAGGCAGGGCAATCCATTGGAAACACCTCGCCGTCCCGCCAGAAATATCAGCGCAGAAAGCTCGGCGATACGTTGTTTGCGCGATTCCGGCATAACCCGGGACAATTCATCCTTCACCTGGGAAGAAAAAGACATTCTCTCTTCCTCCTGTCTTTTTGCACAGCAAAGCTGTGTTTTTACATTGAAATTTCAGAGAAATTCCCCCAGCATTCTGACCTCCGGATGCAGCTCCACACCGGAGTGCTCCAGCACCCGGCGCTTTACTTCGCAGATCAGAGCCAGCACATCCGCAGCTGTTGCATCGCCTGTATTAATCAAAAAACCTGCGTGCTTCTCAGAAATCTGCGCTCCGCCGATGCGCAGCCCTCTGCACCCAGCCTCATCGATCAGCTGTCCCGCAAAGTATCCCTCCGGCCGCTTAAAAGTAGAGCCCGCGCTCGGATATTCCAGTGGCTGCTTCTCCTTGCGTCGACTGTTGAATTCCTGCATTCTGGCCGCAATATCCTCCGGCTTTCCCGACTTCAGACGATAACCCGCCTCCAGCACAATGCGTCCCAGCGCCGGTATATTGCTCGTCCGGTAGCCGAGCTCCAGCTCCTGTGCCGGAACCCGGCACAGCGAGCCATCCATCTCAAGCAATGTCACTTCCTCCAGAACATCCCGCATCTCTCCGCCGTATGCCCCCGCATTCATCACTGTCGTTCCGCCGACAGAGCCAGGAATGCCCGAGGCAAATTCCAGCCCGCTCAGTCCGTGCTCCAGCGCGGCATTTGCGACTGCGCCGAGCAGGGCTCCCGCCTGAGCACGGATGCACTCCCCTGACACGGTAATCTCTGAAAAGGCTCTGCCGAGACAGATGATGGTCCCGCGGAATCCTCCGTCTCCCACCAGGAGATTGGAGCCGTGACCGATCACCGCATACGCCGTGCCGCTGCCCTCGCAGATAGAAATCAGCTCACGCAGCTCGTCAATATTTTCCGGTTCTGCATAGGTATCCGCGGGCCCGCCGATATGAAAGCTCGTATGCAGACGCATCGGCTCATTTTTTCTGATGATACGCATATTCTACCTCATCGTTCTCTTATTTTCTGATGCTGCGCGTCAACTCATCTGATCCATATCTGCGCTGTCGGTCTCAATTCGACTCAGATTCCGCTCAAACTCTCCGTAATGCTCTGGCAGATCTGTCGTATCAATGGTCTCGAGATGTCCGAGTATCTTCTCCTTCACCTGATGATTCAACTCCTCGCCGATGCGTCTTCGCTCTGCGATCAGCTCCTCCTCATGACGCTCACGCTCGTGCCGCTCCGCGCTCTTTATCATATTGTCAGTCACGCGCCGGTAGAGCTCCTTCGCCGCGTTATATCCCATCTTCTTCTGACGCCGATTCACTGCCGCAGTCTCACAGATGATGGCAAGATTTCTCCCCGGACGTATGGGAAGCGTGTTGCATACCACCTGTACACCCAGAAACTCCGTGTACTGATCGTCCATGCCGAGGCGATCATAATCCCGGTTCTTGTCCCACTCCTCCAGCTTGATCACGAGATCGACGGTCTGAACATCCTTCACGCACTCGGCACCAAACAGGGCCTTCACATCGATGATCCCTATGCCGCGCAGCTCGATAAAGTGCTTTGTAATACTCGGCGCGCGCCCGATCAGCGAGACCTCGGAGATGCGCCGCAGCTCGACGACATCGTCCGCGACCAGTCTGTGCCCGCGCTTTATGAGCTCCAGAGCCGCCTCACTCTTGCCCACACCGGAATCCCCGAGGATCAGCACGCCTTCTCCATAGACATCCACCAGAACCCCGTGAATTGAGATGGTCGGCGCGAGTCTCGTCTTCAGCCAGCGTATCAGCTCTGAGGTGAGATCTGCCGTGGTCTGCGGCGTAACCATGCAGGGTATCCCGTACTCCCTGCATTTTTTCAGCAAAATCGGATCCGGCTGAAGATTCCGCGCAAAGATAAAGCCGGGAACCCGGAATCGGCAGATCTGATCGAATATCTTCTCCTTCGCCTCCGTGTCCATGAGACCGATATATTCCGCCTCCACATTCCCGATCACCTGAAGTCGCTCGTTGTCAAAGTGCGCAAAAAAACCCGTGAGCGGAAGTGCCGGACGATTCACGTCCGGGGTGGATATGATGATGCTGTCCGTATCGATCTCCGGTGTCAAATTCATAAAATGATTGTTCTTAATCAGCTTCGTGACTGTGATTCCCTGTAGCATCAGAGCCCCCTTTTGCCTCTGCAGGCGCTATTTCCATGTGTACAGAGCAGCGCACCGCTGCTCCGACCTCTTCTGTGTCCGTTCATCATCCCTTCTCCGCACGCCCGGCTGCCTGTTCCGCATTCGTCTCCTGTCCGTGAAAAAACGCATAGACCGAGCGCGCCGCACGCGCATTCATACCGGGAACGCCCGCAAGCGTCTCCTCGCTCGCATCCCGTATGCCCTGCAGTCCGCCCAGCGCACGGATGAGCGCCTTCCGCCGCACTGCACCGATGCCCGGAATCTCATCGAGGACGGAGCGCAGCTGCGTCTTTGCGCGCAGGCTTCTGTGATACTCGATCGCAAAGCGATGCGCCTCATCCTGGATTCTTGTAACAAGCTTAAAGCCCTCGGAGTGCGTGCTGATCGGCAGCTCCTGTTCCCTGTACCAGAGCGCCCGCGTGCGATGCCGGTCATCCTTCACCATGCCGCAGACCGGAATGGAAAGCTCCAGTGAGGCGAGTACTTCCAGAGCGATATGCACCTGTCCTCTGCCGCCGTCCATCAGGATGAGATCCGGCAGCTTTAAAAAGTGATCATCCTCCTGCGTGAGAGAGTGTGTCAGCCGCCGCGTCAGCACCTCCCGCATGGACGCATAGTCGTCCGGCCCTGTCACCGTGCGGATACGGAACTTTCGGTAATCGCTCCGCTTCGCCCTTCCATCCTCATACACCACCATGGAGCCGACACTCTCCGTACCACTGATATTTGAGATATCATAGGCCTCCATGCGGTGTATCCCTCTGAGCCCTGTGAGCTCCTCAAGCTCCCGCACAGCACCTACGCTTCGCGCCTCCTCCATTTTGAGGCGCTCTCTGTCCTTCGCAAGCACCATCTCTGCGTTCCGCTCCGCGAGCTCCATCATGCGCTCCTTCTGTCCCTTCTTCGGCACTACAAGGCGCACACGGCTCCCGCGCTTCCCGGACAGCCAGTCTGTGATGAGCGCGCCGTCCGGGAGCTCCTCCTGCAGCCATATCTCTCGCGGAATGAGCGGCGTACCCGCGTAAAACTGCTTCACAAAGCTCTCGATCAGCGCGGCGCTCTCATCCTCCATTGCGATGTGCAGGTAGTGGTGCTCCCGCCCGACCATGCGCCCCTCCCGGACAAAAAAGACCTGCACCACAGCCTCCCGCTCATCTCTTCCGAGTGCAATGATATCTCTGTCCTCCAGTCCCTCCGAGGTGATCTTCTGTTTCTGTGCGATGTGCTCCACGCTGCGCAGGAGGTCTCTCAGCTCTGCCGCGCGCTCAAACTCCATGCGCCCGGAGGCCCTGAACATTTCCTCCTGTATGCGCTCCTGCACCGGCTCAAAGCGCCCGTTCAGAAACTCCAGCGCAGCGTCCACATTTTTCCGATACTCCTGCTCCGAAATATAGCCCATGCAGGGCGCCCCGCACTGGTGAATATGATAATTCAGACAGGGACGCTCCTTTCCGATGTCCCGCGGCAGCACACGGTTGCAGTTTCGTATCTGAAAGACCTTGTACATGAGATCCAGCGTGTCGCGCACCGCCCCGGCACTGGAGAAGGGGCCGAAGTACTTCGCCCTGTCCTTTTTCATCTGACGGGTCAGAAAGATGCGCGGATAGCTCTCGCGCACAGTGACCTTAATATAGGGATAGGTCTTGTCATCCCGAAGCATGGTGTTATAGCGCGGCCGGTTCTCCTTGATGAGATTGTTCTCCAGCACCAGCGCCTCCAGCTCGGAGTCTGTGACAATATACTCAAAGCGGGCAATCCTGCTGACCATCTGCATGATCTTCGCGCTCTTTCCGCGCGAGGACTGAAAATACTGTCGCACGCGGTTCTTCAGGCTGATTGCCTTGCCGACATAGATGATCTCGTCCCTCTTATCGTGCATAATGTACACGCCGGGGCTTCTCGGAAGCTTCTTCAGCTCCTCCTCAATATCGAACATGACTCACCTCCGTCCGCGGTGACGGTCGCTCTCATAGCGGGCCTTCAGAGCAAGGGCGCGGATAATGCTCCTCGCCTGCGACTCAATATCCCCCGCTCTCTCCGAAATACCACAGGCCGTACAGACACTGTCCAGATCCCTCTGCGTGACGCTGCCAAGCTGCGCCAGCAGGAGCTCTCTCTGCTCCTCCGCCGTCTTCGCATCGAGAAAGGCAAGCAGAAAAGCTGAGGGAGCCTCCTGCTGCAAAGACGCATCATCCGGAGAAGCGACTGTCTCCCCCGCTCTCTCTGAACCGGGCTCCGCTCCCATACTGCCGCTTCCGGGCCACACCCGCTCAAAACGCCAGTGCTGCGTTACTTCCGGGTACTTCTCTCTGTCCACCTCACTCATGAAGTTGTCGAGCGGCCGTATCCAGACACGGTAGTCCCCGTAGAGCGCCTGATATACGACAAAGGCAGCCTCTGTCTCTGCATCGTACGCGACGGAGAGCACCTGATAAAGTCTGTTTTTAAAATGCCGGTAAAACTCTCCCGGCTGAGGTTCTTTTCTCATTTCCATAATTAGAAAGTATACCACATTCAAACCGCCTGTGGTACAATGTGAGCGTTTGGCATGGGCCGGACAGAACTGTTTTCTCCGAGGCGATCCCTTCGGAGCACGGAAATAAGGAGTCCTATATGAAAATCGGTTTCGACAACGACAAATATCTGAAAATGCAGTCCGAACATATCCGGGAGCGCATCTCCAAATTCGGTGACAAGCTCTATCTGGAATTCGGCGGAAAGCTCTTTGACGACTACCACGCCTCCCGCGTGCTGCCGGGCTTTCAGCCGGACAGCAAGCTCCGTATGCTCTTACAGCTCGCGGATCAGGCGGAGATCGTCATCGCCATTTCTGCCGCAGATATTGAAAAAAATAAGATACGCGGAGATCTCGGCATCACCTACGACGTGGATGTTCTGCGTCTCATCCAGTCCTTCCGGGACCGCGGACTCTACGTCGGCAGCGTCGTCATCACCCGCTACACCAATGCGGCGGATCAGTTCAAAACGAAGCTGGAGGCCATGGGGATCAAGGTGTACCGCCACTACTCAATCGACGACTATCCCTCCAACGTCCCGCTGATCGTGAGTGAGGACGGCTATGGAAAAAACGAGTATATCGAGACCTCAAGACCGCTGATCATCGTGACCGCTCCCGGCCCGGGCAGCGGCAAGATGGCAACCTGTCTCTCCCAACTCTACCATGAAAACCGACGCGGCATCAAGGCCGGCTACGCAAAGTTTGAGACCTTCCCTGTGTGGAATCTCCCGCTGAACCACCCGGTAAATCTCGCATACGAGGCCGCTACCGCCGATCTGAACGATCTCAATATGATAGACCCCTTCCATCTGGAGAACTACGGCGTCACCACGGTCAATTACAACCGCGATGTTGAGATATTCCCGGTGCTCTCCGCAATGTTCGAGGGCATCTATGGAGAATGCCCCTACAAATCCCCCACGGATATGGGCGTCAATATGGCCGGGAACTGCATCGTCGACGATGAGGTGTGCCGCGAGGCCGGACGCCAGGAGATCATCCGCCGCTGGTACAACTCCATGAACCGTCTGGTCGAGGGCGACTGCCAAAAATCCGAGGTCACAAAAATAGAGCTCCTCATGAAGCAGGCCGGCATCAGCTCCGCAAACCGCCCTGTCGTGCAGGCGGCACTGCTGAAGGCCAGTGTGACCAGCGGCCCCGCAGCTGCCCTGGAGCTGCCGGACGGCAGCATCATCACCGGCCGCACCTCTGAGCTTCTGGGTGCAAGCGCCGCAGTGCTCCTGAATGCAGTAAAGACACTGGCCGGACTCCCGGACGAAGTGAAGCTCATCGCTCCCTCTGTCATAGAACCGGTGCAGACGCTGAAAATCCACTATCTCGGCAGCAAAAACCCGAGACTGCACACCGACGAGATTCTGATTGCCCTCTCCATGTGTGCCGCCACAGATCCGAATGCCAAGCTCGCACTGAATCAGCTGAAGAAGCTCCGCGGCTGTCAGGTGCACAGCTCGGTCATGCTCTCCGAGGTCGATATACGCATCATGTACAAGCTCGGGCTGCAGCTCACCTGTGAGCCGCGCTATGAGAACAAGAAGATTTATCACTGAAGCAAACGTTTCTGTAAAGCCCAGCATACAATATCTGAAAAGAGCAGAGATCCACGGATCTCTGCTCTTTTCTTTAAACCAGTATTACCTTTTTCTCCGATGACGGAGGTTCCATCTTCTTCGTTCTCCGGAGGATTTCCATAAATTCCCTTCCGGTAATCGTCTCCCGGTTGATCAGAAAATCTGCGATCTTGTCCATCACATCGCGATTTTCCGCGAGCATGGAGAGCGCCTTGTCATAGGCGTCCTTCAGGATCTTCTTCACCTCTTCATCGACCTGTGCCGCTGTGACATCCGCGCAGTCCATCACGGTTCTGCCGGAGAGATACTGATCTTCCGTCCGCGCGAGCCCCATGAGGCCAAAATTACTGCTCATTCCGTACTTTGTCACCATGGCCTTCGCAATTCCGGTGGCCTTCTCAATATCATTCTCTGCTCCGGTCGTGACATTGCCAAATACGATCTGCTCTGCTGCTCTGCCGCCAAGAAGACTGACGAGCATATCCTCGAGCTCCCGCCGCGACTTAAGATACGTCTCCTCCTCCGGAACATACATCACATAGCCCAGCGCCCCCATAGTGCGCGGGACAATCGTGATCTTCTGCACCGGCTCCGAATTCTTCTGAAGGGCGCTGATCAGCGCATGACCGACCTCGTGATAGGAGACAATGCGTCTCTCCTTCTGGTTCATCACACGGTCCTTCTTCTCCTTGCCGACAAGAACCACCTCCACCGCCTCAAAGAGATCCTTCTGGCTGACTGCCTTTCGGTTCCCCTTGACGGCCAGTATCGCCGCCTCATTGATCATGTTTGCAAGATCCGACCCCACCGCTCCGCTGGTTGCAAGACCAATTGCCTCCAGGTCCACAGTGTCATCCATCAGGACATCCTTGGCATGAACCTTCAGGATCGCGACGCGCCCCTTCAGATCCGGGCGCTCCACAATCACTCTTCTGTCAAAGCGTCCCGGACGAAGCAGAGCCGGGTCCAGTATCTCCGGGCGGTTCGTCGCACCGAGCACCAGCAGTCCTTTGGAGGAATCAAAGCCGTCCATCTCCGAGAGCAGCTGGTTCAGCGTCTGCTCCCGCTCATCATTTCCGCCAAAGCGGGAATCTCTGCTCTTGCCGATCGCATCGATCTCATCAATAAAAATAATGCAGGGCGCATTTTCCTGCGCCTGCCGGAACAAATCGCGCACACGGGAGGCCCCGACACCGACGAACATCTCCACAAAATCCGAACCGCTGAGTGAGAAGAAGGGAACCTTTGCCTCCCCCGCGACAGCCTTCGCCAGCAGTGTCTTTCCAGTTCCGGGCGGTCCCACGAGCAGAGCCCCCTTCGGAAGCTTTGCGCCGATTTTAGTAAAGCGCTGCGGATTGTGCAGAAAATCTACAATCTCCGTGAGACTCTCCTTCGCCTCATCCTCTCCCGCGACATCTGCAAAGGTGATGCCTGTCTCCTTCTGAACAAAGAGCTTTGCATTGGACTTTCCAACCCCCATAATCCCGCCGCCGCCCATGCGCCGCATCATAAAATTCATAAAGAAGAGCACCATCAGGAAGGGAAATACAAAGCTCACGACAGAATATATAATTGCAGCTGTATCCTGCCGTTCTCTCCGGGTCTCTACCCCGGCCTTATAGAGACGCTCCGCCAGTTCACCGTCCTCGTCCATGCGCACGGTATAATAGCTGGTCTTTGCAGAGTAGCCCTTTGCCTCCGGCTTCATCTCAATGCTGATCTGCCCGTTCTTGATCACAACTGCCTGAACCGATCCATCGTCAACCATCTGAAGAAACTGATTGTAGGGAATCTCCTTGGTTGACCCCTGCTTCATCTGCCCCCGCAGAAAGCTGACCGCCGCCAGTGTCAGCAATGCTGCGATCACAATGATCAGCAGAGTTTGTCCGTTCTTAAATCCGCCTCCCTCATCCGGGCTCTTTGGAGTGGGGTTTTCTCTTTTGCTCATGAAAGCTCCTTCATTTGACCTCTGACAACCTGCGCCGTTTTCTCTTCAGCGCAGAACCTGACTGATAAAGCGGCTTTCAGTATAGCATATCCCGGACACAACGAGAAGTGGGTACCGATTCTTATACTGCGAACCGATACCCACTTCATTCGGAAATCGTTGTTAAATCCAAGGGACTGGACCTCTCTTTCTATGGATTTGGATTTCTATTCAGTTTTACTCCCCCCGATCATACATTCATCTCTGTATTTTACTTTGATCTGATTGATCCTTGCAGTGTCTCACGTCTCTGCTTTCTCGTCACAGATTTACGTGCTTTGGATCATGCTGCTGCCTCTCCTTGCGTCTCGCTTCTGTATCCCTCCGGCTAATGCACTGCTCGCATTCGGCTCCGTCTTCCTCTGATCTGCTCCCGCGACCTTTGAAATCTGCCAGCTTACTGTTGCCTGTCGCTTTCAAGGACTCCATGTCTGCAGGGCCTCATCAGCTGAATTTCCGGTCCTACTATTCGGCTGTCATGCTTCACTTCTGAAAAGGAACTGTCGCGCTGCGCCTTTCCCGGGCTCCGCATATCCTTTCATCTCTGCAATTTTATTTTAAAAGCTCTGATTCTGATGATCGGTTTTCCTGTCTGAATTCCGAGATCCTGCTCTCATAAAGCATTCACTGTTACACAGAATTCAGAAATCTTAACTGTACTTTGGACTGTACCTCCTTCCTTTTATATTCCGTATCGACGGGTCCGCGATCCGGTAACTCTCCAAAAACCTGAAACGTAATACGGATTTTCTACTTCTTTCTGCCCGTTTGTTTTATCCTTAACTCTTGAGCTCATTATACTCAGAGTGATCTGTTTTGTCAAGTTATTTATTAATTTTCAGTATATTATTCTTATTGTTTTTATTTAAAGACATATAAGTAAATATATTGCGTTTTATATTCTTTATTATCTGACTATTCCGCCTTTATTTTTTGCTAGCTTTTATCTGCTTTTTTTCTTATATTTCTGCATGCGTTCCATAAAATTTGTGCTATGATGATCGCACATATGAGCTCAGTACACTCTTCAGATTCATCGCACAAAAAGCAAAGCTCTGCACTCAGGAGGATTTCCAGATGCGTTCACCGGCAGTCAGGCGCACACAGCAGCCACAGCATACTTCCATAAAAAAACAACTCCCCGGCATCACCGAGGGGCCCATTGCGGCACAGCTGCTCCTGTTCTTTTTCCCAATACTGTTCGGCACTTTTTTTCAGCAGCTCTATAACACCGTCGACGCCATCGTCGTGGGACGATTTGTCGGAAAAACAGCCCTTGCGGCAGTCGGCGGCACCACTGGAACACTGATCAATCTCTTCGTCGGCTTCTTTGTGGGGCTCTCCTCCGGCTGCGGTGTCATCATCTCCCAGTACTACGGCGCGAGGGATCAGCGCGCTGTGGAGCGCTGCGTTCACACGGCCTTTACCTTCGCCATCCTGAGTGGAACAATCATCACGATAGTCGGACTGCTCGGCGCAAATGCGGCTCTGCGCGCGATGTCTGTTCCGGACGAGCTCATGCCGGACGCCTCCGCCTATCTCCGCATCTATTTTCTCGGAATGATCCCGAGTCTCATTTACAACATGGGCGCCGCGATCCTTCGCGCGATCGGCGATTCAAAGCGTCCGCTCTGGTTTCTCATCGCGAGCTGCATCACCAACATCATCCTCGATCTGATCTTTGTGCTCCTGCTCAGGCTCGGCGTTCGCGGCGCGGCACTGGCAACCATACTGTCGCAGCTCGTCAGCGCCGTCATGGTCGTACTCATCCTGCACCACAGCGAGGAGGGCGTCGAGATCCGGCTGAAGCAGCTCCGCATCGAGGGCAGCTGGCTCAGAAAGATGGTCTACGTCGGTTTCCCGGCCGGGCTGCAGAGCACCATGTACACCATCTCCAACATTATCATTCAGGCAAATGTCAACGCCTTCGGAACCGATACCATCGCCGCATGGACAGCCTACGGAAAAGTCGATGTGCTCTACTGGATGATCATCAACGCCTTCGGCATCTCTATCACTACCTTCGTGGGCCAGAACTACGGCGCCGGGAAGATGGATCGCGTAAAGCAGGGCATACGCAGCTGTCTGGCCCTGAGCTTCGGAACCACTGTGCTGCTCTCCACGCTGCTCTGGTTCTTCGGCCACTATATGCTGGCGCTCTTCTCCGCCGACGCCGCAGTGCTGGCCATCGGAATGCGCGTACTGCGCTTTCTGGTTCCGACCTTTGTGAGCTATGTTGTGATCGAAATCTACAGCGGTGCCCTGCGCGGCATAGGCAACAGCTGGATTCCCATGCTCATGACCTGCCTCGGTGTATGTGTGCTGCGCATTGTCTGGATCGTCGTCGCAGTTCCGCTGCACAGAGATATCCTCACCCTGGTCTTCGCCTATCCGCTGACCTGGTGCGTGACTTCGCTCGCCTTCCTCGTGTACCTCCACTACCATCCCGTCTTCGTCCGGGCACGCGAGCGGAGCTCAGTTGACAACCAGTGAGAAATCGTCGTAGCTCGCTGCGACTGCCCGTCCATTCCTGAACAGTATCATCACGACCTGATTGCTGTAGATATCCGTGCCAAACTGGTAGACCATATTGGACATACCGTCCGCATCATCAAAGGTCTTGCTGAAGGGCTCGCCGTAGACATCTGCGATCTGCTGCCGCGTTGCGCCCATTGGGATGCCGTAGAGCGTAAGCTCCGGATCCGGCTGCTGACTCCCGATCTCAATCCCCTTCACTGTACACTCCCGCACTGCCATGCTGTAGTCCTGATTGTTTTTCACATTGATGCGTATGCTGTTGAAGCTGCCCCTATACTTCACGCGGCAGCTCCCCGTCGCACCGGCCTTCACGATGTCTCCGTCACCGCTGAACTCTGCCCCCTCCGCTGCCAGTCCGTCAAAGGTGGTCGGCACACTGATGGTAAGTCCCGCTGCGCTTACCATGTGCTTGCCCTCCTGCTTGTGCCTCGTGACCACAAGTTCCTGTCCCGACACGGCTGATGCGGGTTCTCCGCTCCCGACTTCTACCGGTGCGGACGCGGTGGCGGAAGCTTCTGCCGTCTCAGATACAGAGCTTTCCGCTTCCTCTCCAGTGCCCGAATCCGCCGGGTCTGCGGCTGTCCTGCTCATCCTCTCCCCGCAGGAGAGCAAGAGCAGCGCTGCTGCCGCCATCACGATCCTCATGATATTCTTTCTCATACCAATCTCCTCTCCTTCTCCTGCGGAAGGGCTCAAAATTGATCCGATATCGGACGCAATTATTTTATCACAGAAGTGCCGCTGCGCATGCCCGAAAGCCAAAAATATCTGAAGGCGTTCGGCTTCCTGTCTTCCGGTCAAGGAGGTTCTACGCAGCAGAGAAGCGGGAGGAGACAAAACTCCGCCCGCTTCTCTGCTGCGCTATCTGAGTATGAAACTTCATCTGCCATACCCCAATAAGCCGGGTAAGGTCAAAGCGATCGCCGGAACATAGGTGATCAGAATTAAGCCAACGAGCAGCGCCACCAGGAAAGGTATAATTCTCTTCACCAAATCTGCGAACGGTATATTTCCAATTCCGCAGGCCACAAAAAGATTAACACCGACTGGAGGTGTAATAAAGCCAATCGCAAGATTAATCACCATGATAATGCCGAAATGCACAATATCCACGCCGTAGGATGCAGCGACCGGGAACAGGATCGGAGCCAGAATCAGAATCGAGGAATTCGTCTCCAGCAAACGCCAAGTAAAAACACCATTATTGTCTGCATGCATTTCTCCTCTTTCTTTGTGAATATGAAAATATCATCTTTGTTTGTCACCTGCGTACTGCAAAAAGCGTAAAAAAAAAGAACTCCTTCATGGAGTTCTCATTAGAACTTGGATTCTCTGTTTTCTTTATCTAGCTTAAGATAAGCTGTTTTCTCTCGGACCTTTTTCTTACATGATGGGCACACCCAATATCCATCCAAATCGTCATTCGGATCAACTTCAAAGTCCATGTATTCGCCACCACATTTCAAACATCTCACATATAATGGTATGTCATCATTGTTATGTTTAGTGTCATTAATCACCGCCATTTCTTCCGGAGAAATAAGCTGTGAGTGATTAAGTTTCGCATTATTATAGTCAAACACAAAACCCGAATGGAAAATATTATTTGTATCCATTGTCGCCCTCCTTGATATTTACTGTATCACCATAATACCTTAGAGGTCTAAATAAATCATTTGGCAAGTTACACCAAAAAATATAGGAGGATCTGTTAAGATCCCCCATTGACTTTTAAGAACGTTCTTTCAACATACGCACTTCCCTCTTCAGATCATCTAAATGAATTTCAATCATTCTAATTGACGCTGCTTCTTTTAAGTCTGTTCCCGGAAGAATCCTTTCTCGAAATAATCGATCAATATCTTTTATCCGATTATAAATATCATCCGTAATTTCCTCATTGAATACGAAATCTGTTCGGTAAATCCAGCGCGGCAATTTAATTTAAAAAAGAAAGATCGACCAGAAAGAAAACATCATATACCCTTTAATGATAAGGATATGAAAATTCTATGGAAGAATAAAGCCAACCCTTATGTGCGAATGCTCCTAATTCAATGTTATTCCGGCTGGAGACCAAATGAAGTGTGCAAAATAAAATTGGCAGATATAGATCTTAAAAATCAAGTGTTTGTTAGTGGTTCTAAAACCGAAGCCGGAAAAAATCGTCAAGTACCGATACACAAAAATATACTTGACTTTGTTACTGAGCAATATAACTATTCTTTATCGGCTGGTTCAGAATATCTTTTTCCAGGATATGGCCACGACAATAAAATTAAGCCGAACGAACATATCACGTATGGTAGCTATCTAAGACGTTTTAATATGTTCAAAGAAAAACTTGGCTTAAGCGAAGAGCATCACCTCCATGATGGCAGAACACATTTCGTCACTTTAGCCAAAAAATATGAATTAGATGAGTATGCGATAAAATATATTGTTGGGCATTCAATTAAGGATATAACGGAGCGAGTATACACAAAAAGAACAATTGATTGGTTAAAAGAAGAGATAAGTAAAATACAATAGTTGATTATTTTTAGAATAATTATGTGGGAGTTTTGATTTAAATACGTAGTTCCGGGCCGATTTACATGTAGGTAATATGTAGGAGTTACCTACATTTTAGTGCTTTTTACGGCTTTTTACGGCTTTTTACGGCTTTTTACCGCTTTTGCACTTCCCTGAAATGCTTGATTTTACAGCATTCTTTGAAATCGGTCCGGGTTCGAGTCCTGCGCCCAACAGGATTTGAACCTGCACGGTCTCCCACTGGAACCTAAATCCAGCGCGTCTGCCAATTCCGCCATGGGCGCAAATTACTTTTCTTATTCTACGAAACTCCAATATGTCTGTCAATGCACAAAAAATATGTTAAAATAATAGAACACGACAGACAAGGGGGAGCTTTCTTTTGGACACAAAAAATCTGAAGTATTTTGTCGGTGTCGCCCAGTACGGCTCGATCAACCAGGCCGCCAAGGCCATGTATATCTCGCAGCCGCAGCTGAGCCATATTATCAAGAGTATCGAGGAGGAGGTCGGCTTCGATCTGTTTCAGCGCACCAACCAGGGCTCACGGCTCACCAGAAACGGGGAGAGCTTCCTGGCCCACTGCAAGGTGATACTGAATGAGATGGAGAGTCTCGATCACTTTATCAGCCAAACACATCGCCAGGGCAGCCGCTTGGTCGTCTCCATGACCCGCTTCTCTCACACGGCCGTCTGCTTCAATGAGGTCTGCGCGCGCCATCAGGATCAGGAGAATCTCTTTCTCCGCCTGCACGAGACCAGCACCAGCGATGTGATCGATGATGTGGCGAACGGCTACTCTGAGATCGGTGTCGTGCACTTCTCCGTGCATGAGACAGATACCATCATGCGCAACTTTGAAAACAAGCGCCTGAAATTCACTTCCATCGCCAAATTCAAGCCCTATGTGTTTCTTTCCGCAAAGCACGAGCTGCTGAAGGCGGGCCCCATCGACGAGATGGATATCAATGACCTGCTCTCCTACGGCTTCGTTCGCTATATTGGTCAGTACGAGGACTTTTTTTACCACATTTCCACAGAGCAGGGCATCATAGATCTGAACGACTCGTCGAAGATCATCTATGTCAATGACCGCATGGAGCAGATACGCCTGCTCTCCGCCACCAATTTTTACACCATAGGCATCGCCAAATTCCCCTATCAGGGCTCGCTGTACGACGTGGTAAATATTCCACTGAAGAACTGCTCGGAGCATCTGCGCTTCGGCATCATTACCAAGGAGCACAAGAAAGCCACAGAAATCGAGTTGGAATTTATGGCGGAGGTGCGCCAGCGCTACCGCGCGCTCTCTGATGAGGTAACAAAGCTCTGAATGTTTTACGCTACCAGCGAAAGCTGTGCCGAAAGAAACCGGCCGGCTTCAGCTTCCCTTTCAGCGCCCGGTCAAGCTCCGGGCGCTTTTCTATGGGCAGCCGCCACGCAAGACCGCAGTCCGCATGAATATCCGGCGGCAGCGGGATGAGACGTCCCGGAACAGCTGCTGCACGACACAGCTCCTCCGCACGCATCGCATCCGCGGTGGAGAAAAAGCTGACAACCAGCTCCTCCTTCATGTCTCTCACCCTCTCTCTTCCGCGAGCTCACGCACGGCCTCTGCCGCCTGCATGAGCTCTGCCTCCGTATTAAAGCAGCCAAAGGATATGCGCACCGCTCCCTGCTCTTTGGTTCCAAGCGCGGCGTGCATGCGGGGAGCACAGTGTGCGCCCGCCCGCGTCGTGATGCCGTGGCGCTCAGAGAGCGCATCCGCAAGCTCCGCGGAGGGAATATCACGGAGGTTAAAGGCGATCGTCGCGCTGTGCTCCCCCTCCTCTGCCCCATAAATCCGTATTCCTTCAATTTTTCCAAGCTGCGCCCGGAAGCTTTTCAGAATTCCCTGCTCTCTCCTGTGTACGCTCTCCACGCCGACCGTCTGCAGATAACGCACCGCGGCGCCGAGACCACAGATCCCCGGCCCGTTCAGAGTCCCAGCCTCCAGATGCTCCGGATAGTTCTCCGGCTGCGCCCGCTCATAGGAGCGAATGCCGGTTCCGCCGCTGATCAGCGGTCGCAGCTCCACCCCCGGCGCGACCAGAAGGCCGCCGATACCCTGTGGTCCCATGAGCCCCTTGTGGCCGGTAAAGCAGAGCAGATCCGCCTTTATTTCCCGCATATCGATCGGAATGCTTCCTGCACTCTGCGCGGCATCGACGAGACACAGCGCACCGGCGCGATGCGCGAGCGCCGAGACCTGAGAGATATCAAGAACTGCCCCGGTTAGATTTGAGGCGTGGGTACAGATCACAAGCTTTGGAGTGGGCAGGGTGCTGTCACTCAGCCGCTGGCGCAGCCAGGAGAGCGAGAGTCTCCCCTCTGCATCGGCACGCCAGAACTCCAGCCGGATTCCCAGCTGACGCAGCCGATACAGAGGACGCAGCACAGAGTTGTGATCCCAATCTGTCGCGATCACTGTATCTCCGGAGTTCAGCAGACCAAAAATCGCAGTGTTCAACGCCTGCGTCGCATTGGCTGTAAATACCACCCGCTCCGCTGCGTCAAAGCCAAAGAGCTCCGCAACTGACTGCCGCACAGCCCAGATCTGCCTTGCGGCAGAGAGCTCTGCCGCTGAGGCCCCGCGTGCAGCACTGCCCATCCCGGAGAGCGCCTCCAGCACGGCTTTACGCACACAGTCCGGCTTATGGAAGGAGGTCGCCGCCTGATTGAGATAGATCATCGAGACGCTCCTTTCAGAGACGTATCACCTTGTCCGCAGAGAGCAGACTCTCTGAGATCGCATACATATTTGTGACCTCCCCCACGCAGAGCTTTTCCTTGATTCCATAGAAGTCAAGGCAGGTTCCGCAGGTCAGAATCTCCACGCCGCGCTCCGAGAGCTGCCGAAGATCCGCAAGGGACTCGCTGCCCTCAGTCGTGAGGCGCGCACCGCCGTTGAAAAAGAGGAGCTGCTTCGGCAGCTGCTCCGACTGCGTGAGCGCAAAGATATAGCCCTTCATGAGCTGTGCTCCGAGCCTGTCGTCCCCCTGCCCCATCACGGCACTGCCAAACGCGATCACTGTGTTGGCGGCAATGCGCGCATGCAGTGTCTCCGCACGCTGCGGCAGTGCGCAGTTCAGCTCTCTATTGAGGCGTTGATCCTCCGTCTCGCTCCTCAGATCGCTCTCCGCAGCTTCCCGCGGCCGGAGAGAAAGTTGCCATCCGTCGCTTCGTTTTTCGATCTCTGTGTCACAGTGCTTCTGCTCCGCCATGCGCTTCAGATTCTCAACAGCAGTCTCATTATCCACTTTGATTTCCAGTATCTCTCCCTGCGGAAGTCCTGCGAGCGCCTTCAGCGCCAGCACAACTGGCTGGGGACAGGGCTTTCCATATGCGTCAATTTTCATTTTTCTTCTCCCTTAATCTGGAATCCAAGTATTTCCTCCGGAAGATAATGTCCCTCCCGCGCAACTCCGGCGGACGCCGCAACCAGACCGGAGGGCCCGTCATAGCGAAGCGGTCTCCCCTCAATATCTGTGACGATGCAGCCGGCCTCCTCTGCGATCAGAGCCCCCGCCGCAAAATCCCAGAGACCGAGACGCAGCTCGTAAAAGACTCCCGCAGCGCCGAGCGCCATCTGGCAGAGATCCCATGCGGCTGCACCGAGACGGCGAATATCCATGCTGAGATTCATATAGCGACGCGCAAGCGCAAAGGTCAGGTCCTGAAGCCCGTCATAGTAGGGAGCTGTTCCGAAGAGCACCATGCTGTGCGCAAGATCACGCTGACAGGAGCCAATTCGCTTCCCGTTGCAGAAGGCGCCTTTTCCCCGCTCCGCGTGAAGCATCATGTCGTGATAGGGATTGTAGATCACAGCGAGCCACGGCTCTCCGTCCGCAAGCAGCGCAATCGAGCAGACGCTTGGGCGTATCCCGGCCAGAAAGTTGGCCGTTCCGTCGATCGGATCGATCACAAAAGTATAACCGCTGCGATATTCCTCGCGAAAGCACTCCTCCCCCTCCTCTTCCCCCAGAAAGTGAGCCTCCGGAAGCAGCGGCTTCAGGGCCTGGAAGAGGAATTCCTGCACCTTTCGATC
Source organism: Fusobacterium naviforme (assembly GCA_003014445.1). Classification (GTDB taxonomy): domain Bacteria; phylum Bacillota; class Clostridia; order Lachnospirales; family Lachnospiraceae; genus Moryella; species Moryella indoligenes. Next base: position 84,936 of record PYGH01000006.1, read on the forward strand.
ATATTCCGTCACGAAATTGCCGTGGCCCTCCTTCTCTGATGTCTTCCGCTCAATATCCGACGCGGAGAGCATGATCTCTCCCGCTCTCCGCGCCACTGCCTCGATCTGCTCTATTAATTCACTGCCCTCTCTCATAATTCAGCCTCCTTATATGTCTGCTTCTTTTTATAGCGGGAAAATGCAGACCAAAGCCCGCATTTTCTCCAATCGCTACAGTCTTCTTCTCCATGCCTCCAGGCGATAGCGCTGCTTCTCCTTTGCCTCTTCCAGCTGCCTTAAAAGTCTCGGAATGTCCTCATTGAAGGTTCCGGCAAGAACCACATAGTTGGAGGCGTGATTGGTCCTGAACACTGTTCCCGGAGAATCAATATGCTTTAAAAAGAGCTCCGTCTCCAGCACGATCTCATCCGGCACGAGCAGCTCCCGCTCGCCCCGTGCAATTTCCTGCGCCATGGGAGAATTCTCCGTGAGATGCAGGGTCAGTATGGAGGCATACTCCGGATTCATCGCATTGATCAGCTCCGCCGAGCGAACCGCGTGTGCCTCTATTCCCTTTCTTCCGCCGAGCCCTGAAATGAGTGTCACCGAGGTCTTCAGCCCACAGCGCTTCAGCTTCTGGCCAGCTGCAATGATCTCCGCCGCGGTCTCTCCCTTGCAGATCGCCCGGAGCACTGCATCGTCCCCGGACTCCGCTCCCAGATATATCATCTGAAGTCCGGCCTCCGAGAGCGCTCTCAGCTCCTCCTCAGACTTTCTCAGCACGTCCTTTGCCGTGCCATAGGAGGTGATGCGCTCGACAGCCGGAAAGTTTCTGTGTACATACTGGAGCAGCTCCAACAGGGTATCTGTCGGCACAATCAGTGCATCTCCGTCCGCAAAAAAGACGCGCTGGACCCAGGGTCCGTACATCTCCCGGCACTCGTCCAGATCCTGCATGATCTCCTCCTTCTTCCGTATGCGGAACTGCTTGTCCGCATACATATGACAGAAGGTGCATTGATTGTGAGAACATCCGATTGTCACCTGGATAATAAGACTCCGCGCCTCACTCGGCGGACGGTAAACATCTCCCTCATATCGCATAAAAATACCTCTGCTGACTTTGCAGCCCTTCCCCGATTGCTTCGCCGTTCTCCGGCAGACAGCTCTATTATAGGCCAGAAGAGTCTCCTGTTGCAAGGACAGAAGACTCTTTTCGCTGAGTAGCGAAGACGCATCAGTCATACTGTTTTTTCTCTTTGACAGGCAGTGGTCGGGCAGAAAAACGCCAAAAAAAGCTCCAACCCATTCTTCACAAATCTAAAGAATAAGCTGACGCTCTATGTAAGATATCTATATTCAGTTTTGATAACAGGTGAAGACACATGACAACAAAACTTCTGGGCATAAAAAACCCCGGAAAACGTTAATTTTCCGGGGTTTTTTCGCCATTTGAATAAAATTTTTCGCCAAATTACTTTGATAGTTTAGACCATTGAAAAATAAGGCTTTCCAAGACTTTTGTGTCTTACCTGTGTTTTACACATAATCACACACACATTCACAATATATCAATATATCCTGATTCTTCATATTCATCAGGTTCTTCACTTATATCTTCCAGGAACTGTTCAAATTCTTTCTTTGCCCATTCAGGTGCATTTTCTTTCAGCCTCCAACCTTCATGCGGTTTGCTGTCATCCAACCGTCCTTCTTTCACAAATCTTGGTTCTGCAATCATCAGAATCACCTTCCTTTGCCTTGATTATATCATCAGGTAGAAATATTCAAGTGCAGGTGCAAAAGGCTGTCTGTGGTCATCCTGTGCGGTCAGGGAAGGTCTTTCTGTCTTGGTTTCCACAACATATTGATGACCAAGATTGCAAGCAGAACAATCTTCTTTCATATAATATTCTGTCACATAGGACAGTATTGATATTATAATGATGCTGTATAAATAAAGTTGACATCTTATTCTCAAGAATTTCATCATAATCAAGAGAATAAGGAGGCGTTTACGGTGGCAACTAACAGACAGTACGATCAGGAATACAAAATCCAGGCAGTTAAGCTGGCAAAAGAGATTGGCCAGGCAAAAGCGGCACGTGAACTAGGCATCCCCAAAAACACGCTCTATACATGGATACGCGCTAATAGACTCGGAAATCTGGATCTTGGAGCGGGATCCCAGACCCCCAAAAGTGCTATGACCCTGAATGAGGAGCTTATCACCTTACGTAAGCAGGTCAAAGATCAGGATAAGGAAATTCGTCGTCTTAAAGAAGAAAACGAGTTCCTGGAGGAAGCCAGCGCTTTTTTGCCGCGAGCCGTCTGAAGTCAGCAAAAATGAAAGGCTGAAATATATCGCTGTTAAGACAGAAGGCGGCATGATTAAAGGGAAACTTACATTCTACTGTCGGATGCTTGAGGGCATCCTGGATGTCCTCCGCGGATTCGATGTCATACTCTTGGAGCAGTCGCTGGATGATCTGACGTTTCCCGTCGGTCATCACTACCTTGTGGATTGGTTGCTTTTCTTTTCTTGCCATAGTAAAGGCCTCCTGTGGATTAGTGTATCACAGGAGACCCCGCATAGGATCATATGCTATTTACAGACTTTTTTTCATACTCTCAAATATGCTGCGCATTGTGTGCGCACATGAATTAGGGCATGACCAGCTTCACCGGAATATGGCGAAAACCACCCCGATTCATGAGTTCATGCTCTACGATATGAAATCCAAACCAGAATATGAAGCCAACATCGTAGCAGCGGAAATCCTGATTGACAGCGATGAAGTCCTTCGCTACATCTATGAGTATGGATACACAGCCGAGCAGATCGCCAGTGCGATGTCCACCGACATCAATCTGTTTGCGCTGAAGGTGGCGCACCTGGCCACACTTGGATATAATCTGCACGCGCTGGAACATAAGAGCAACTTTTTGAAATAATGTACCTTAGAGGAGCCTGGACTGGCTCTTCTTTTTTGTTGCAAATTGTGCAGATGCCGTCTGCACAATTATCAGTGAAGGGGCAGTTTCTACCATTTATGTGCTGGTTCATTTCATGATTTTATGCGAATTCTTTTATATTGCTGCACCAGCCCTGAATTTGACATTCTGCATCATTTATATCAGCCAAATGTGCCTTTACATGAACCGTATTCAGCAAATACATAAAACACAAAATATCCCGAGCCGTTCTTTTCTTTTCATCCGGAGAGAGGACTGCAACAAAATCGGCATCTACAAGAGTTTTAGCTCGTTCCTCCATATGGCTTTCTCCATTAAGAACCAGGCGGTACATCAAGTTTTCAAAATATGTTACATAGCATTCTTCACCAAGTAAAGATAAGATATCCTTGTCACATGATATTGCATCGATGGGCTTTTTATAAACAAAAGTCGAAAAAGTCTCCAATGCACGGCGCATTGTATTCCCAATTATCATATCATTTTCAGGAGTACCATTAACTGCAAAATCATAAATCGTTTTTAAAAGCTCGCTATATTCGTGCCTTTTTTTGTACCTGAAATCAACAAGCTGCCGATTTTCCAATTCCAGAAGGAGGTAGTTACATTCAGTGCCGATTTCATCCTTTGCGGTAGCTCTTATCTCATTAAAGGCTTTTTCCAAGTCAAATACAGCGGGTAGATCATGCGTCATGACCAATAATTTTGAATTGCGATTTCCACACATAATTTTTCGCATTTGCGATCTCAAAAAAGATATGATACCGATTTTGTTTTCAAAATCAAAGCTTGAAACTGGGTCGTCGATGATTACCAACACCTCATTTGTATACGCATCTTCTATAGCACAGCCAGAAAGCATTTCTGCGAAGAAATAACAGAGTGCAATTATATTACGTTCCCCGAGCGATATTTCGTTTGGTTTTACGTCTGCTTTATTTGACTGGAGCAGATATACACCGTCTTTCACTTTTATTGCCAATCTGTCATTAGCAAAAAAGATATAGCGAAGATTACTATTGATTACATCAACTGCAATCATAATGTTCTTCTTCTGCGCAAGTAATTCGTCAAGCGTCTTCTTCTTGGTCAGCGCATCTTCCTTTAATTGCTTGAACTTGGAATCAGCATCTTCCTTTTCTTTGAGCTGTTTTAAATAGGTCGCATGGATTGGCAAAATCTCATAATAGGCCTTTTGCTTATTTAACATCTGCAATTCGGATTTTATCTTGCTAATATCACGAAAAGGTTTATTGTGCTCTATTCTTGCGGCTTCCAAGTCACTAATTGCACTCACTAACGCAGCCCGCTTTTCTTGGAGAACAAATTCTACGCCTAATATCGGTTCAAAAGGATTGGCAATTTTCTTCTTGATTTCCGTATTGCACTTTTCTATTGCATCATTTAATGCAGCAACCGCATTTATTACGTTATTTACCGTCGATTGATTCAGTTTACTAAATGGAGTAATATCAAAACTTATCTGTTGGATTATTAGCTTTGATAAGCATTCCTTGTGATCCTCAACTTGCCTGGATAGTACCTTTTTTATACTTTCAATTAAATTATTCTTATATTCCTCCGTAACTGGCTGTAAGCAGAAAGGGCATTGTTTCACAGCTTCATTAGAGAAAGTTTCCTCTATTTTCTGAAGTTGACCGGACTCAACCAGAGTGAGTAGAAATTCTTCTCGTGGTGTCAATTCAGGCTTTTCTATTCTTTCTGCCAGGATCATGATAATATCATCATCTCTAAACCCAGGAATATGAACCTGAACGCTTTGCGAAATCGTTGCACTTCCGCTTTTCGCAGCAGAAAGCATAGCTAATTTTTTAGAATATTCACATTCTACATCAGCTACAGATAGTGCTGGGGCTGATGAGATAATCGTTTTATAAGTGCTATCATTAACAGAGGCGTTACGACGATCTTCTTTAATAACTCTTTCTCTGCCAGCCCAGTGAGTATCTCCAGATAAAGCATTATTCATTTGAGCGAGGTAATATGCGGGCGCAAGAACAGACGATCTATCTGAATATGTGTTGCATACTTCTTCCTGCTGCTTTCTCGCATTTTCGCTAGCCGTCAATGCGCTCTGTGCTGCAATAATTTTTTCCTCTAACTCTGCTTGTGCGCCAAGCATAATTATCGTACTTAAACCATCTTCTTTTAAGCGAACATTTCTTTGTATATACTCCTCATTAAAAACATAGACTCGCCGCGTAGCGTCATCTGTTCCCTGCACCACAGGATTGCCGTTTTCGTCGAGCAATGCCGCACTATCAATATCGCTTACATCTCCACCGTTAACTTTTATAAAAGCCTTTGCTATTGTAGTTTTTCCACTTCCGTTTCTACCATACACAAGAGACATCCGTTGATTTTGATTCCGAAAGATGGGCAATTCCGTTGCAGATGTAAAAGAACCCCCAGTGAACTTTATTTTACGAACCGACTCAATCATCATTCCACCCCCAATGCCTTAAACACTGCATCCTCAGCGCTACTATAAAAGATCAAATTAAAGCTCCCAATCAAATCTGCCGGAACTGTCGTCAAATCCGCCGCCGAGGTAATCGGAAGCAGCACTTTCTTTGCTCCGCTATCGAGGCACACCTGCAAACTATTGGCAAGCTCGTCCACTTTCAGAATCGTGCCGCTAATACTGATTTCTCCCAGCACGGCAAGTGTACTGACCGTAGGCCGTCCAAGAGCGATGCTGCATAGTGCAATCAATGTAGGCAATGCCAGCTTTCCAGTCATGCCAATGCCCTGCAAATCCTGATAGTTGATGATGTAATCCCGCATCGTGGTGCTGATGCTGCCACTGATACGATTTCCGTTTGCTTTCAGGAAATTGAACGCCGTATTCGTGGATTCCTTGCAATCACGGTCGCTGCCAAGGCCAGTGCGCTCAAATTTTCCGTTGCCGGGCAGCATCTGGCTTTCAAGGCGGAATACGCCGATCATACCGGACTTGCCCTGACTTACGGTATATACCTGTCCCGGATTGCAGATACCATCGGGGATGAGCTTTCCACCGCCCTGCTCTGGCACGGAAACAAATTTTTCTTCAAAGGTATCAAGGTCGATATAGCTGAAGTTCACATCATAGAACTCCATTCCACCCAGCTTTTTCAGCTGTTCCTTGACACGACGGCGCATTTCCAGCGCAAATACAAGAATTTCTTCAATCTGTTCCTTCGTGAACTCTCCATCGGGATAAAGCAATTTCACATAGCCGCCTACAATCTTGCGGACAGCAATCGTATCGCGCTGGTTCAGATTCTTTCCAAGGCGGAAATACTTATCCAACGCATCACCATACTGTTCTTTCCGCAGTTCTCGGATAAACTCTGCCAAGTAATCCGTGATAAAGCCGTAGTCGTTGGTGAAATGCTCCGGACGGAACTTCGGAATCTCCCAACCTGGAATGTAACAATGCAGACGGTCAAGAAAGGCTGTATCCGTTCCCATCTCCGGCGGAAACGGATCAAACAGGGAGGAAGTCTTGAGCAACACATCCACGCTCTGATTGATGTTTCCTACAAAGACCATAGATGCCGATGCTGCCTTTTCCTCTTTGCCACGGGCAAAGGAGCCGGAAGCCATATAGTCTTTCATAATCTGAATGCCGTCTTTGTCCTTAAACTTGATTCCGGCAACCTCATCAAAGGCAACGCAGTCCCATAATCCTACCAACCCTACGGTTTTGCGCCCCATATTGTAAAACAGATTTGCAACGGTCGTCTGACCACCGGATACCAGGATACTGTTCGGGCTGATTTCTTTATAGATATGGGACTTGCCTGTGCTGCGCGGCCCCAACTCACAGAGATTGAAGTTGTTCTCCACCAACGGCAGCATACGCGCAAGCAGCAGCCATTTTTCCCGATTGTTCAACTGTTCCGGCTCATATCCGCAGGAACGCAACATAACATCCATCCACTCTTCCTGTGTGAATGCCTTGCGTCCCTCTCGAACTTCTTCAATGTCGATATGGGGCATCTGAATCGGAGTCAGCTTATGGATGCTGATGGGAGAGATATCCTTCTGCTTTTTCTGTTTAGAAGAAATCGGCTGTCCATCTATATCCGTGATTCCAAAGCTGCTGTCTCCCTCGGATTCATATTCCAGCTGCACGATGCACCAGATACCGCCGCAAAGCAGCCGGTCATATTTTTCCGGATAATCATCTGTAATCGGCACATTGGTGAGGCCAAGGTTAGAGAACTCTGCAAAAAAGCAATCCTTTTTGATATCCAGATGCACTGTCACCATATCAATAATGGTATGGCTCCCGTTCTTACGCAGCTGGGAGAGAATTTTTTGAGCCTCATCCGGGCGGACAAAATTGTCTGCCAGAATACGTTTCACATTCTGAACGCCCTGCTCAATGATTGCCTCATCGTCTGAACTACAATACTGACCCAGCAGGAACTCCAGCACATAGACCGGAACATTTGCTCCTTCTTTTATTTTCTTTGTCAGGTCTTTGCGGACGATACGACCGTCAAAGTTGCTACGCAGCTTTCGACGCAGTTCTTCACGGGTATCGTCTACCGCCATATCCATCATTTCCATACGGAATTCCTGCCTCCTCTGTATCAGAATCCGAATCCAAAGTCATCCGCAAAGGCAATGTCCATGATAACAGGCTGCCTCCACTGCTCCAGACCGCTTTCTTCGTCATAAACCACAAGGTAATATTGCTTGTCCTTGTCGTATTTCTTATTCTTGAATGTGAACCGCATCCGGAAGATACGCTTCTGCGCATTTTCCTCACGACTGTCCGCCACATAACTGTTTTCGTTCGAGATTTTCTCATTGTCTTCCGAGAGGAAGAAAATGCGGTACTTTGCCGCTTTTACACTATCACTGACGGCATCCGACTGGATAAAGTCCATGGAAGTGATCAGGTTCGTAATCTTATGGACGATGCTGACCAGAGCAATCTCTGCATTCTTTGTTTCCATGTGACCGCGTTCCATCTTAAACTCCAGCACCGGCACCAGCATTTCCTGTGGTGAGGAACCGCCATGCACATAGTTAGCACCGCCTCCGGCCACCTTAAAGACATTGCTGCTGACAGGATAGGAGACCATCTTGCTGTCCTCATTCCCCAGAACGCGTCCCATGCTCATATGATCGATGCCGTCATTTTCCAGTGCCGCCTTGGAAACAATAAATCTGCGATTGACAAATGCTTTGTCCGCGCTTTTCCCGGAAATCTTGTCACTTTCTGTCAACTTATCACGCTTGTAAATAAAGCCATGATCGGCAGTGACGATAAAATGATAGGTGTTGCCGCTGACGGAGATTCGATGAATCAAATCCATAATTTCCTGAACGGCTTCCTCACACGCATGAAACACCTCATCCTCGGTATTAGCCTTGTCTCCACGCGCGTCGACCTGATTATGGTATACATAGATAATCTGACGTTTTGTCAGCACATCTCGCAGCTCTGCCACTTTCAGATTTTTGATATCATCGAACTGTACACAGACACTATCCGGGTTATAGCTTTGCAGCACCTGCTGCCGACCTGCCAGATTATCGCAAAGGATGCCATCTGCCAGCACCTGGAAGTCATCCGTCATCTCCAGTGTTTTATGCGGCAAAAGTGCTGCCATACCGAGCCTCGTATAAGACGGAAGAACACTCAACTGTACAGAAAGTTTTGCCGTGCATTTCGGGTCATCCTGCATTCTGGCAAACAACTCCTGTCCTACCTCGTAACGCATGGCATCCGAAATAATGACCACGGTACGTTCTTTGGTATAGCGCAGGTTGGCAGCGTAAAACTCCCGCTGCAACGGAATTGCCGAAAATGCGGCATCCTGCTGGATTCCAGCATTCCAGGCTGGGAGCAGACAAGCCAGATATTCATTCGTGTAGATATTTTCCACCAGTTCCCGAAGCGGCTCAAAGCTTTCCGTACTCGCCAGCTGGTCGTAATAATAATAAAATTTCCGATACTGCTGATCCATATTGTAATCCGCAGCAAGATATCGGTCGATGATTGGCTTTAAGCCATCTGCGGCATGGTAATCTGCTTCCTTCACCATGCTGTACGCACTGGAAAGCATCTGATAGGTCTTCCCGGTCTTTCTGCCAAAGTGCATTTTAGCCCGTTTTTCACAAAGCTCCGGAATGGTAAATCCATTTACGATTGCGCCGATATCTTCCGAAACAAGTCTGCCAACGAGCCACTTTACCAACACCTGATCCACGGCAAGGAAAGTATCGCACTCCACCAAATCGTCTACTCGCATTCCTGCAAATGCAGAAAGAACATTCAGCCCTTTGGCAACATGTGCCGACAGAGCATCGTATTTGTCCCGGTACAGAACGCTGTTCATCAGGCTATCGAGGAATGCGATAATATTGCCTGACTTGTAGGAGACAAAGCTCTTCCATGCTGCCGGAAGTTCTGCCTGTACATAGCGCCCAGTATAAGTAACGAACAGTGTCACCAGCAGCCGTTCCAAACTCGGCTTTGTATCGATGTATCCGAAATGCTGCTCACAGAGTTGCCAGAACGCAGACAGCAGGTCGTATTTTTCAAACTCCTGCAAGAAAGCATTATCCACCAGCTCGCCGCGGCCCAGGCCGGTCTCTCTTTCGCCTTCGGCGAAATTCACCTTCTCCATCAACACGATGCGCACGACTTCCTCAAAAGAGCAGGTACGCGCCTTGCAGACTGCACTCAGCAGGCCGACAAGGATATTTTCTTCATTAAAGTTCTCGATTTCCAAATCATAGAACCGCTGAGTACGCTCCTTGTTGGCGAAAAACTTGATGTGCTTCTCAATAACCGGCTTATACTTTTCCTCAATACCAAGGTCAACCGACAGCAGGGAGGCACGGTCGGCAAAGAACCGCCTGGAATAAGCACAAGTGTCTTCCAGATGGTTGTCCCTTACATCCGGTTTGGGGAACGGCGCATAGATCAGATAATTCGTGGTCTTATCCACACGCTCCAGAAAATACTTTGTATAGAACTGGTTATCCGGCTGAAGATAGTAGATCTTCGCATTCTGAAGCTCCACCGTCTCCATATCCTCGGCAAATTCTGCCTTGTCATCGTACCAGAAAACCAGTTTCCGGATCTCCCCGGTAAATTCCGCATTCAGGCGGTCTATAATTTGTTTCAGGTTCAATTCTGCCATATCAATTTCCTTTACTTGATAGATTCCGCCCTTTGGGGAATATCATACAGGCAGTTACGCCTTGATCCGTTTATTGCCTGTGATGCTGCTAATATAATCGTCAATATCCTGCACGATGCAATGATCCCCCATTGTGTGCAGTGATTCAAAATATTTTGTGATATACCCATAGATACCATACTCTTCAAAGGTTTTCGCCACATCCGCACCAGAAAGCCCTTTGAAATGACGGTACCGCTCCATGCAATAAATCAAAAAATTAGATTCTTTGCTCATCACTCACGCCTCCTCTGGGTAATCATAGGAGCCTGTCAGAAGTTCATCTTGATACATGGTATACAGTGTCATCGGGCTGTAGTGCCACAATTTCGATTTTTCATCCGAAAGCTCCTGATAGAGCTTGGACTGATAAAAGCGGGAAATCGCTTTTTCATCATCCACATTGCTGTTTTTTGTAATCTGTTCGATGATGGGCGGCACAATGATTGCAAGCATTGCGCTGAACTGATCTTCATTCATACAAGCTCCCTCCCCTCAAAATGCAAGTATTGCAGCGACTTCTCAGTTGCAAACACCAGCTGGTTGAACAATTTCCGAATCTTGAGTGCCGCCAGTGTTTGTTCCTTATCCAACACTCCGGTCATATACAGGGTAATGGTGCGGTACACATCATCATTTGCCACAGCACCATAAATCAGGTCATGCTGCTTTCCCTGATAGGTTCCCTGACGGTTCTCAGCTACAAAATCCAGCCATGCTTCATCTGGGCTATCAAAGCGCAGCAAACTGCACTCCTTGAAAGCCACTGCTTCCTCTATGGAATAAATGTTCAGCGTTGCAGCTCCTGTTTTGCGGCGGTCAGTGACCTTTTGAGCGAAGTTCACTGCCTGATCGCGGTTGGTGGTGGTATAAAATCCAAAACCGAAGTCCAGATAGCGATTTTGCCGGATAAGTTTCGGCTGTTCTACGATAACATTGCTTCCGTGGTACAAAATCATTGCAAACGCCTCCTGTTCCTCTTATTTCTTCTCTTTCACCATGATGTTCTTGCTGTCTGCCAGCACCTCATAGAACTTACCATCCTGGGCGGTCTGGAGCTTACGGTAGTTGACCTTTACGCCGTCATCAAGGTCAAGCTCGATACGGGAAAGTGCCAGATGGCTGATCTTCTCATCGTATTCCCGGCATTCCTTCAGCTGCTTGGCAAGTTTATCCTTGCGCTTGGAGGCTGCTGCCACTTCACGGGCATTCCCGCTGTGATCCATCATATCCTGCATCCGGTTGATCTCGGATTCATACACGCGCTGCATCTTGTGCAAGTAGTCGATACGCAGGTTGCCGATGGTATCCGGCGTGTAGCGATGCAGGTAAACCAGTGCCTTGAAGCCGTTCTGCTTGCCACTGTCAAACAGCCAGTAGATCGGACGCTTGCCGGAGCCGGTAACAGAATAGGTCTGGCAGTGATCCTTGAAGAAATCGTTCAGAAAATAGTTACGGATAATCTCCCGGCTGGTGCTGCCCTTATTGCCGAGGGCTTTTGCGATATAATCGAGGTTTGCTTCCAGCGTGTCAGCACCGTACACTGCTTTCAGCCATGTACACAGGCGCGATACAATATCATCGTCCAGATATTCTTCATCGGTGATGGGAAGGATGTTATCCTTGTCCGGGATAAAGCTGCTGTATTTGCCATCGTCCCATTCGCCGCCTGCGTAGGCAAGGCCATCCACATCCAGCGAATAGCGGCCAAACATACAGCCCACAGCGTAGGAGATCAGACTGCGGATTTCCCGGCCAAGATCAGCCCGGCGGACGGTCACATACTTATCTTCTACTGAAGATGATATTTCGCTGTTAAGGCCAAACAATGTAATAAACCTGCTATTCATGTCTTCTTCATTGCTTAACATAGCATCAAACCGAGATCTGCACAGTTCTTCCCAATTATTATAAGCATCTTCTACCGTTAGAGATTGCAATACTAAGGGATGTCTCTCAAATCCCCATGATAACTCAAATGAGTCCCAGTCCTCCTTTGCTAACGATATGCACTCTTTTGCAATATCTATGTAATAATCGGAGCCATTCTCAGCAAGCAGGGGAAGACGGAGAATGTCACCAACATGATAATGTAATGTGGAATTAAGCAGGTTAAGTAAATAATTCACCATACTTGAATTCATGTATGCCAATAAAAGCAATCTCGTATTTCCTTCACAGAACAAAACCGGATTCTCAAGATTGGGGATACTTGAATTATCAAATACTCGTGCAGAAAACGCTCCACTTGTCGTATGGCTCCAACAAATACCACTGCGATTGTATTTTTCTATGGAGGTTTTTGAACCGTTGAATTCTCTAATTTCATTGCCATCATCTTGCCAGTTTACTACATACTCAAAGTTACCATACCATTTCCTAAATGCCCCACCTTTAGGGTGTGGGTACCATTTTCTGGAATATCCATAACGACTATTTTTAGCAAAATCAATACTGTTAATGGCTACCTCAAACCAACACTTTAGGAATCGATTATTATCTCCGGTTTGGATTCCAACAGTGGCAGTATACTTATCTCCGAGCGTTCCATTTCTATATGCAGAAAATAGTTTCTCGCTTGCCCAATAAGCGACCGGAACACCGGGTAATAATTCAAAACTATCCTGGGTACTAAAATAGACATTTTTCCTACTAAAAAAGAATTTTTCTTTATCCTCAACCGACTCCACGTCACCTTGTTTGACAAATAGCCGTTGATATGGACTGATATATCCAACAATTCTTTTTTTAGAAAACACAAATGAAGTCGTTCCAAAATCTGATCCAAAAATTCCTCTTCCCAAATGAATCATATTTATACATTGAGAATTATCAAATAATTTCTTCCTCAATTTTTCATAACTGCTAATAAACATCCATACCGGAATATTTATCATCGCCATATATCCAAAATCAGTACACATGCGCATTGCCTTTTCCATACATACGGTACTCATATCTGATTTACTATCTGGGTAATAATTCTTTATGTACGTACATAAGGCACTTTCCATGCTACTGCTACCCATGTATGGCGGATTGGTCACAACCACATCATACTTTTGTGCCATTGTTTGCCCAATATCGATCAGCACCCGCAGCTGCTCCTTGGTATCCTCCAACCCAAAAGAGTCCATCGTCATCTGCCCATTTTCGTTGCTCTCAGCCACAAACCGGCGCAGCAAGTCCCAATCACAGTCATCTACATTCAGGATAGAACCGTATTCCTTAGCATCCACAAAGGTGTCCAACAGACCAGTCAGCTGATTCATCGCATTGTTACGCTCCAGCTCGTTCATGCCAGCTCCAAGGTATTTCAGGTGGTTGCGGTTAACCGTATTGCTCTCCTGAATGGAATAGACATGACAGGTGTTTTCACCATTTAAGATACGGCGGTTGTACTGCCGTGCCTTCATCATCACGGCAAAGTAGGCCAGCTGATAGGCACGATCGTCAATGTCCAGACCGTAAATGTTGTGTTCCAGAATGCTCTTTGCAGCATCACGCTGGCTGTAACCGGCACTCTCGTAAATCTGCATCAGCACATCAAAGGCGTATACGAGGATATGACCGGAACCCATGCAGGGGTCGATGAGCTTGATGTCTTCCAGATTCAGCGCGGAATACTCTTTACGAATTTCCGAAAGTTTTGCCTGTACCTCCGGCTCCTGCTGTGCTTCTTCCAGATAGTATTTCCAGTTTTCTTTCAGGCCGCAATCCGGGTGTCCTTCCACCCACAGACGGCCAAGGCTGTTCTCCACCATGTAACGGACGATCCAGTCCGGGGTAAACAGCTGGGTCACGGCAGGGATTTCCTCTTTGGTGATCTTCCCGTTCTTTGCAAAGGCAGCGGCCTTCGGTTCTGTGTTGTAATACTGGTACAGCCAGCCGATGATCTCCACCTGACCACCGCGCTCGATGTTGAAATCATCCTCCGGGATATCGTGAATCAGGTGATAGACTACACTATCCTGGTTGGTAACGGACAGGCTGAGCAGCAGCTCGGTGTAGTTCTTTGTTTTTTCAAACAAAGCAGGCAGAATCTCGTTCAGAGCGTTGCACTGTTTCAGGAACAGGATGCGGAACACCTCGTCCAGCTTGTTGTCCTGCTTTAGCTGAAAAATCCGAGCCTCTTCCTCCGCAGTGAAGGGCAGTTCTGCGTCAAACGGTGTTGTAACCAGATCCGGCTCCAGCTTTCCGCTCTCGGAAGAAAGCACCCGGATATGGGAAGGCAGATAGTCGTTGACCTCCATGAAACGGATGGCGATCAGGCGGTTGAACCATGTATAGGCAACCTCCTCGATCACATACTGATATGCGGTTTTGTAGTCGGTATCCTTTTCCTTCTGTTGAATAACCTCTATCAGCTTGTCACGCTGATGCACGGCCTCGCCGGAAATCGAATACGGTTCTGCGGTGCCGATATCGAAGAACTGCGTACCGCCGAAGCTCTGCGGCAATGGCTTTGCAATGCCGTCCTCCGTAATACCGATCAGGCGGGCATCATAGCTGACATCTGCAATCAGCTTATTCCGCGCCCAAATCGCAAAATTCTTTATGGCTGTCTTGTTCATGGAGCCAATCCTCCTGTTATTTATAGTTCAATGTTGACGATTGTATCTTCGTCCATCTCTTTCAGCAGGTTTTCACGCAATGCAGCAAGGTATTTATCAACATCATCCTTGCTCTCCAGCCGCCACGATGCAGTCTTAGCAACCGTCTTGATGGAAACATTCTTCGTGGTGCGCACCTTATATACCGGCTGCGGTTCTGCCATCTTTTCTGCCGGTTTCACGGTCTCGCCGCGTTTTTTTGCCTCTTCTTCCTGATGCTTACGCTCTGCCTCGGCCTTTGCCGCTGCCTCCTTCGCAAGGCGAATGTCCTCTGCGTTCATCTCGTTGAGCAGGCGCAGCTTCAGTGCCTCCGCCTTATCTGCGAAACTTCGCAGAGTGGAAACATTGTTGCAGTGCTCCGCACCGCCCATGATCTCCTTAAAGAGTTCCAGATAACGGTTGAACTTCGCATCCTTATAGGGCTTGGTGTTCAGCACTTCAAAGACACGGTTCCGATCCTGATTGATGGAATCTTTGACCGGCTCTGCCTGCTCTTCCAGAATGCGCATATAGCAGTTCATAAACTTCTCGCGCAGCTCTGGCAGCTTCGGAATCTCCTTGTAGGGCTTCGTCATCCGGACAATGGTGCGCATCTTGGCCACCACGTCTTCCAGTTCTGCATCCACGATGTAGGTCTTGCTGTCCTCGTAGATATTCAGCATATCCAGCGCACGAGTGAAGATGGTCCGCTGCTCACTGCCGAAGAAATCACGGATAGGCTCATAGTCCTCGCCAAAATCCATCAGCTCGTCCTGCTCGTTAAATACGGTCTTAAAGAATTCCAGTGGTGCCTGAATCTGTACCAATACGGAAAGCCGCTTCTTTCTCTTTTCCAGAAGTTCTTTTCCGGGATAGGTGTAATTCTCATATTTCGGTTCCAGCCGCTCAATCTCGGTGATTCGATTCTCGCAGTAATGCTGGAAGTTCTTCATGATGGTATCTTCGTCATCGGCAGGCGGCGCCACCTTGAACAGCTCTTTCATCACGGTGCGGACGGCCTTTTTCTGATTTTCCGGCACACGAACGCGCACTTCCGTCAGCAGCTTATCCACGAACTGCTTCTTCGTGATATAGCCAATGATTTCCTCTTCGGAACGGTTGTTCAGATTGATGCTCTCACCGTTGACCGTAAAGGACAGGTCTCCACGCTTAAAAAGACGTGCCACCAGCCAATGAATGTCATCTTCCACAAAGCCATAGGGTGCTTTCATAAAGCGATCCTTGATGGTTTTCATAGAAGTCTTCATGTGCATCCGGGAATTGCCTGCCACGAATTGCAGTACATCATCCAGTGCATGGACATTGGATTCTTCGGTATCTCCCAGTGCCAATGACAGCTGGTTGCTGGTCTTGAACATCTTCCGGATGTCTGCTTCGCCCATCGCTGCGTTAATGTAGGACAGCTTGTGGTAAACCGTCTGCACCAGTCTGCCGATAGCCTCATTGATGCGGCTGGTCACTTCCTTGCCGGAGGTGTGCAGCACATCGCCATTGACATAAATGGTAGCCTCTTTCAGCGCTTCCGTCAGATAAAGCTTCGCATTACCGTTGCGTTCCCGCATCTCCACACGCTTTGCTTCCTTAATGGTCTCATACTTGGCAAGCTGCACAGAAGTATTCTTGCGCAGGAATCGCTCAATTTTCAAGTATGCCCGCATTTCCGTCAGGAACGCATCATCATTCGGCAGAACCACAAGAACTTCCTTGCCCTGGCCGGAGAGCAAGCGCAGCGTACCATCATCGGTGCCGCCCTCATACCACGGGGTCAGCACACGGAGGCCGATATCGTAATTCTGGTTTGCCTTATAGGGGCGGTCATCCACTGTCTGATTGAAGGAGAATGCATAGCGCCCTCCAAAGCTTGGGTACTGATACTTCTTGCTGGAGAAAATGTCCTCATAGATCATCTCCGCAATCTTCGTGATGACCTCCGGCATCTCCACATTTTCTTTTTCGATTTCGTTGTTGATTTCCTGTTCCTCATCAGTCAGGAATACATAGATGGAGCCATTCTTCTGGATCAGCATCTGGCGCATCAGCACTTTCAGTGCATCCTCCACCTGTGCTTTCAGAGAAATACGATCATCGTCAATGCTGGTAATCATCAGACTGACGATGTTGTCCACGTTGGCTTCGATCTCCAGAACATATTTAATTAGGAAAAGTGTCTTCAGCACATTGATAGCAAAGACATCTTTTCCCTTCTTTTCCGGGTTGATGTAACTGTTATCATATGCGCGGATAATCACACTGCTGTGGCTGTGGTCAAGGAAGTTTTCCAAAGCATCATAAAACCGATAGAACGGCACGATGGCTCCCATCTCATCGTCCATCAGCTGCATGGCAGATTCTTTGAACAGGGCCAGCATGGAGCGTTCACCTTCGGACAGGTGTTTACCGGATGCACCGTGGGTACGGATGCTGGTCAGCACACTTGCCAACAGATTGAACTGATATGGGACAAAAGGATAAACCTCTGCAAAATCTTCCGCGTTGGCGTACAGTTTTTTCTCCACACCGTCGTTGAAGACAATCAGATTTTTGATGATGGTTGCTTTCTGATCATAGAGCAGACGCAGGCTCTGTGCTGCTGTCTCAGTTTTATCCAGAATACGCTTTTTGATAACAGCGTCCACATTGGCAGAGGACAGAGAAAGGCGTGTATCAAAACGTCCCTGAATCTTGGAGAAGTCGTTACCCTTCACCTTGGTAATGGAGTCAATATCCTGCTGGCTCGTTACGATTACCCAAGCCTTACCCATGCACTCCTTGCCCAGTTCTTCCGTCACGGTCTGAAGGTTCAGCATCAGCTTGGAATCATCTCCAATGTACTGACCGATCTCATCCACCAGGAAAACGACATGGTGGTTATTGCCTTTTTTTTCAATATAGGACTTTACACGCTTGGCGAAATCCTCAATGCTGATCTGGTAGCTCTCGGTTGCTTTTTCGCACCAGTTACGGGCAGTCGATTCACTCATAAAATCCATGTCAGAAAGGACATCGACAACGGAATCCTGAATGAAATCAAAGTCCTGACGAGAGCTTTCCCACGGATCGCCATACTCTTCTTCAAACTTTTCCTTAAACCCCTCAAAACGACCTTCCTCGGAAAGTCTGCGCTCCAGGTCAGCAAGGTGCGGCATGGAACCGCAGAAGCCCTGCATCTCATTGAAAACCTTCAGGAAAACGTTCACAATGGCATCCTTGTTTTCCTTGCCATTCGAATCGCTTTTGGAATCAATGTTGAAAAGAATTACGTCCGATGGGGTGTTTGCTGCCAGCTGCATATCTGCCAGCACCATCTGATTGGTAATCTTCTGATCTTCGATAAAGTAGTCGATGGCATGTTTGTCTCCGACCTTTTTATTCTGAAGCAGATAGGACAGAATTTTCAGAAAATGAGATTTACCACTTCCAAAGAAGCCGGAAATCCAGACACCCATTTTCGGTGTGGTTCCCTGAATACCTTTTTTATATGCTGCAAAGAAATCTGCAAAATGACGCTGAAGCTCACGGGTCACAACATACTCTTCCAGCTCCTGCGCCACATTCGTTTCTTCACCCTGACCGACAATGATAACGCCCTGTATCTCACGGTCAATTTTCTTTCGGAACATGTCCTTGATCTGCATAACTGTTTCCTCCATCCATTACTTTACCAGTCGGAATGCCCGGTAATAGTTATCGTCTTTAATCTCATTGAACAGGATCAGCTCCTGCTCATTATAGGTTCCCGGAAAGAACATCACGACCGGGCAGCGCACAAACGCCTGATGCAAGTTGTTAAGCACCTTGTGGGAGCGCAAAATCGGATAGCACTTGCCGATACCGGTTAGGAACACGACTGCATTCTCCGGCGTATGTTCTTTGATATATTGCACGATCAGGCTGTCATCGTCATTCACCTTCATGGAGTTGGTCACTGCCTTGACGATACGCTCGATTCCTCGCTTTTTTTCAAAGTCATAGCACTTTTCCATGAAGTTTTTCTTTTCCAAAAAGTCAATGATGATATCATACAGGTCAAAAACCACAAGCTCAAAATCATCATCGCCCCGGTCGTTCTTATTTTTCAGATACTCTACGCGCTCCCGAACTTCCAGTTCCTTTTCCGGTGGATAATCAAACACCCAATAGTTGACCTCATTTGCGCGGCCTGTTCCTTTTCGGAAAGACGGCTTATGGATTGCAAGCTCCATCTCATCCAATCTTTGGCTTAAATGGCCCAGGCCACACTCTCTTTCTCCTGCGGAGAAATTCACCTTGTCCATTTCATCTTACCCCCGTCAGTGTTTTTACCATGATGCCAAGATCATGGTCATAAAGCCAATGTTCAAATGCAATATCAAGAATTGGATTCAGTATTTTTCTTGTGCTGTTTGCCCGGTTGCTTTCTAAAAGTCCTGCTTCATAAAGCTGTGTCTTATAGCAGGAACCGAGACGGCGCAGCGTATAGTCTTGAAGAGAAGCCACTTTCTCACTCTGTTCCTGCTTATTTTTGAAAAATATCCGGATATCTGCATCCGTCAATTCATCGGAACCAAGAATCATTTTTTCCCGCACTACTTCATACACAAAATCAAAGAATAGCGTGTCATGCAAAAGAGCCGCAGTCAGCACAAATAGTTTTTGTGTAGCAAGATCACTGCTCAAAAAGATTGGGTAAAAGCTTTCATCTAATGTCTTGATACGGGCTGCTACGATAGAATAAATCTGCTGCGCTCGTAGTTTTGTCGGTGCGCCATAGATGTTTGTCTCATCATTCAACTTCTTAATGTCTGCAAAGCTCTTACCCTCACTCAAAAGCTGCACGGTTTTCCGAAATTCCATGAACCAGAACGAAAATTTCACTGCTCCGGCACTATACGGTTTTCTTTCCATCTTCGTTCTCTCCATTTCCAGATTTTGTTTTAATGTATCTGCCGCTTTTGATTCTGGCATCCTTCGGCTTTTCTGCATTAATAGGAATGATCCACTGATGCCCTAAACGTTCGGCACCATCAATTCGCCCTTCCGTGCATAATGTCTGTACTCTCCTTGTGCAGATTCCCCATTTTTCAGAAGCCTGCTTAATTGTCATGAAATCCATACGGAACCTCTTTTTCGATGTCAAAAGTCGCTCGCAGCAAGTTAAAATTTCTCATTTAAATTCTACTCTAAGAAACGAACAAAATCAATTCATCGTTCTTCCTGATTTTGAACGATTTTTTTAGAACCCACTCTTCTGCAAGCAGGGCTTTCGTGACACGAAAGCGATTTTCTGCCTGTTGGGGAAACTCCTCAATCCCCTTAGAACGCCGCCTACGGCATCGGGCTGCGCATCCGTTCCGGATGCTTTAACGGCAGTTCCTGGCAAAGAAAACGCCGGAGTGAATCATCACCCCGACTTCAAAAAAATCACTTGTGCTTGCGGCCTCCACGTTTTTTGTAGTCCTCGTCTATACGCTTTTTCCAGTCTGCGCTCAGCGGGGCACTGCACCGGACAGAGCTGATTGCTTCGCTGACCACATCATAATTCAATGCGGTTCCTTCACTGTCGCACCGATAGTTGACTGCACGATCTTCGCCGATTCCGAACTGACTTGCGGTCTCTACTGCGTCAATATTGGCACCGAGGAATAAAAACTCCCAACCGTATTTTTCTTTCTGCCGCTCAATCATCTGCTTCACTTTTTCGCTGTTGTACCGGCGGCTGGCATTTTCCATTCCGTCCGTAGCGATTACAAACATGGTGTGTTCCGGCACATCCTCCTGTCTTGCGTACTTATGAACATTTCCAATGTGATGAATTGCACCGCCGATGGCATCTAAGAGTGCTGTGCATCCGCGAACCGTGTAATCCCGGTCAGTCATCGGTCGGATGTCCCTTACATTTACACGGTCGTGCAGGACTTCACTCACATTGTCAAACAACACCGTTGAGATCAGTGCTTTGCCCTCTGCTTTTTTCTGCTGCTCAATCATGGAATTGAATCCACCGATGGTATCCCGTTCCAATCCGCTCATGGAACCGCTACGGTCTAAGATAAAAACGATCTCTGTTAAATTCTTTCTCATATGCTTGTCCTCCCAAAAGATTATGGTTGCTCGGTTTCGTACCTTACAGCCATAGCATAGCGATTTTCTTTTGTGGAGTGGTCGCATGGAAAGCGACATTTCTTTGTCCTTATGCTCCGATCAGGCTCTGGTCAAAAGCAAACAGCGCCTCGTTGATTTCATACACATTATAGTTTCCCCGTTCGACAAAATATTCTACAATGATGTCGAATTTGCTCGAATGGGAAAGGGTAAACCCGGCCTTGCCGAGCATCTCCTGCATCTGGGCAAGCGGCAGTTCCAAAGCGATGGCAAATGCCAGCGCTGTAGGTTTGGACGGCTTATAGAATTTATCTGAGCGAATTTTGGAAAAGAGCTTCCGGTCAATGTTTGCCTTCTTGTAGCACTGGGCATCCGTCATGCTGCTTTCGTCAATCTTCCGAAGCAGCATTTCCGAAAAGCTCTCATCAATCTGCCCCAGTGCCTCTTCCAAGGATTGACTGCTGCATGATTTAAAGATTGCTTCGGACGGAAGCGAAACAGGTTCAGCTTCAAAGCAGGATTCCTCTGACAACGCCTTGAGCCGCCGTCTCTGTTCTACTCCGCTGTCAGTATGTTCCGCCACATACCGATCATCTATGTATGCCGCGATATCAGCAAACAGTTTTCCGCTGATCTGATATGCCTTTCGGTCAAAGATAACGATGTAGACCATCATCTCATTCTCCAGCAGAAACGTACTGATGGTATCGACTGCAACCTTCAGTGCTTGGTCTTTTGGATAGCCGTAAATGCCGGAGGAAATCAGCGGAAAGGCCACCGACTGACAGCCATTTTCTTTAGCCAAGTTCAAAGATGTCCGATAGCAGGATTCCAGAAACTCCTGTTCCCGGTGCTTGCCATCCCGCCAGCGCGGGCCGACTGCATGGATCACATATTTGCAGGGCAGGCGGTATCCCTTTGTGATTTTTGCGCTGCCGGTCTCGCAGCCATGCAGCGTACTGCACTCTGCAAGCAGCTCCGGTCCAGCGGCACGATGAATGCAGCCGTCCACACCACCACCGCCCAAAAGAGAAGTGTTGGCAGCATTGACGATTGCGTCAACGCTCATTTTTGTAATATTGTTTCTGATAATCTGTAAGGGCATTGCTTATCTCTCCCCTTTCTGCTGTCTCGTTAAACAGAGACTGTTTCAAAGTCTGTGTAAACTCAAAAAACTGACGCTTGATGAGTAAATAGATGTGTTGGAATTCGGCGGTTTTCCTGCCTTCATTTCTACCTGCATTGTATTTGCAGGATTTTTGTATGTCAATATGGGGATCTGAGCGGGGGCTGCACCCCCGGTTCCCCTGCCGGATATTTCAAGGGCCGAAGAAATCCAAAGACCGATTCCTCCAGCCCTGAAACTGGTCCTATGTCAAGAAAAAGTACAAGTTAAAAATGACCTTGCTCCTATGTAATGATATTCAGCCCGCAATTTTGAGTGATTTCTCCAGTTTCTCCAGGAATTCCTCTTCATACTGATCCGGCGATAGATAATTACAGTGGCTATGAATCCTTACCGTGTTGTAGAACGTCTCTATATATTCGAATACAAGACGGTAAGCACGCTGATAATCAAGAATCACAAAGCGATTGAGCCATTCTCTTTTGATTAGCGCATGGAAGGACTCTATGCATGCGTTATCCCAGGGATATCCCTTTTTGGAGTAACTGTTTATGAAATCAACTGTTGCTTCCTT
>PYGH01000007.1 GCA_003014445.1 Fusobacterium naviforme
GGGACGTGAAGGGTGACGTCGCCCGAAGAAGTCGTAAAGTTTCGATCATAATGGCCGGAACGGTATCCCTGGCGCTCAGCAGAGCGCTGGTACTTATCAGCCCTGACCAGTTCATCAGCCTCATGATCCAGCAGAGCGTTGAGTGTCTCCTCAACACTGTTTCTGACCAGATCCTTAAGATTGTTCTTTATGAGATCTTCGTTTAACTGTATAATGTTACCAGACATAGTTTATTGCCTCCTTCGGATTATTTTGTGTGGTAGCTTAATTTTACCGATGGCAATAGACTGTGTCTATTTTGTTATTCAATTGAATTTGCGAAACTTATTTTACCTTATCTTTGAAACCTATAAAAATGTGTCGAGCCTCTTTAAAGAAGCTGAAAAAGAAGTCCGGCAAGAGATCGGGTTTTATTTGGAAGATTTGAAATCGGGTAACAGAAGCGATGTACACAATGAGTATGGTGTGGATCCGGAGCATCCTTTTGACGGGCTTTTTCAGAAAAGCGCAAGACGCTTCAAATACACCGTGAATCATACGAAGAAGGTTTATTATTCGCTTGATGAGACTGACCTCCTGTTTCAGGACAATACAAAAAACGACTTCTCAGATCCATTGCCGCTCCTAATGGGATATGGAAGAGTGGCAGACCCGGGCGAGTGGCTCGGAGATATCATTGGCGTCTCAGATATCAGGCCAGAGGGGTATTCTCTTTTGCCGAAGCTGTATGTGGATTGGTGACCTAAAAAAACGTCTTATTGCATGTGTAAATCAGGATTTGTGAGGGCAAAATGAATCTGAAGATATATGACAATACGTGTGTCAGAATCGTCGATACAGATGGAAATGCTTTTGATGGACTCCCACAGCTCGTGAGCATGGAGGTTACACCCTGGTAGAATATAATCACAGAAAAATGAATATTCGAAGAGCAAAGGAAAAAGACATAGAAAAAATTCTTGAATTGCTGATTCAGGTAAATATGGTTCATCATCATGCAAGACCGGATTTATTTAAGGGGCCGGCTACCAAATATACAGAAGAACAGCTGAAAAAAATGCTGGCTGCTGATGAAGATCCGGTATTTGTGGCTGTGGACGATTCAGATCTTGTACTGGGATATGCATTTTGCTGGACAGAGCAGATCATAGACAGTAAACTGCGGACAGATGTCAGAACACTCTATCTGGATGATCTGTGTGTCGATGAAAACAGCAGAGGTCTTCATGTAGGTGGCGCTCTCTACAGATATGTTCTTGCCTTTGCCCGTGCGCATGGATATTATAATCTGACCCTTCATGTATGGGCGGGAAATGATGCCGCCGAAAAATTTTATGCCTCGCAGGGAATGAAGGCGCAGTTCACCTGCTTGGAACAGATTCTCTGACAGATATCAGCCGAGGTAGAGTAAAAATGGTAAGTGTGAAGACAGCAGAACAGGACAGGACAACAATCTTTCAGAATCCCGGAGCAGTACCGTTTCTGGCGCTGATTGCAGTGTGTGTCTGGGGAGCCGCATATCCTTTTATAAAGCTGGGATTGCTTGGTTTTGGCATAGCTTCAGCGGATACTGCAGCAAAAACTCTCTTTGCAGGCCTGCGCTTCACGATTGCAGGGGGAGTGCTGCTGATGATTGCCGCTGTGAGAGGCCTACGTCTTGGTATGAGCCGGGCAGTTGCCCCCTGGGTGCTTCTGTATGCGCTGGTGAATACTGCCCTGCACTACTTTTTCTTTTATATCGGTGTATCCAACAGCGCAGGCTCCCGGGCGGCTGTGCTGAATTCTCTTGGAACCTTTATGCTGGTATTTCTTTCCTGTGCCATATTTCCCGAGGAGCATCTGACACGGGCCAGAGTGCTGGGCTGTATCGTTGGCTTCAGTGGCCTGCTCTGTCTGAATCTGGATTTTGGGGGCGGCGGTTCCTTCACACTCTCCGGAGACGGAATGATTGTGCTGAACGCAGTCTGCTCAGCCTTTGGCGGGATATTGACCCGGATCGTCGGCAAAAAGACACAGGTCTTCGTTATGACGGGTTATGGTTTGCTGCTCGGCGGGCTTATGCTGGTCGCTGCGGGTCTCGGAATGGGCGGCCATATTCGGAGTGTCACAGCGGAGGGGGTTTTTGACCTGCTCATACTGGTGCTTATCTCAGCAGTAGGCTTCTCTGTGTATAATCAGCTTCTGCAGTATCACCCGGTCGGAAGGGTGGCGATATTCTCCTCTCTGATTCCGGTGTTTGGCATTGTGTTTTCCTGTCTTCTGTTGCGGGAAGCCTTCACCTTGAGATACGTATTCGCGGCGCTGCTTGTGACCTCCGGAATTTTTATTATTAACAGAGAAAAGTAAATTATGAGTGGGTAGCGGTGCTTGCCGGCGTTTCACGGGAGAGAAGATTCTGGAATCTGGATTGATCGGATGGTAGCCTCAGGATACCATCCGATGTTGTGTTTTCCCCATAGAATCGTAAAAAATAGACAAAAAGTATACCTGGTACCATAGCTTTCTTGGATCACCCCCGTTAAACTGGAGGCAACAATATGGCAGAACGGTTGGATAATCAATTGCTGTTTTGCTGCAGTTGTTACAAAATCCAGAATATCTGGTACAGGAAGGAGTATGGATATGAAGAAGAGTATGACAGGTCAGAGAATTTTATCGGTACTGCTGGTGGCATTGCTGCTGCTCACCCTGATCGGCTGTGGCAAGGGCGGCGGGGCAAGCAAGGAGGACTTCAGCAAAGGATTTGTGAAGACCTGGAATGCGGTGGAGATCACCTCCGGGAATTCCGATTCCGCGGTGAGCCGGGATCTCATGAAGGAGATGAATGAGCTTGGCATGTATATGACACTGGAGCTGAAGGGTGACGGAAGCTTCATCATGGATATGATGGGAGATAAAGAGGAAGGCAAGTGGGAGACCAAAAGTGCGACAGAGGCAAAGCTTCACGACACAGAGAGCGGTGATTCTGTGGATCTCAAGCTCGAGGGCTCGACGCTGACTATGGATCTCGATGGTGATAAGGTGATATTTGAGGAGTTCACCGGAGAGAAGCCCACTGAGGCGGCAGAGGAGAGCGAAGAGGAGCAGGAGGCTGAGGCAGATACTGCGGAAGCCGGTGCGGCGGCAGCATTTACCGGGGATGTGGGACGCTTCAATTATCTGGATGAGCTTTTCATTGACTATCCCGCAGATACTTTCTTTCAGGATGAGAGCGCCATTCTTGATACAATCAAGGCGAAGGATGAGAGTGTTGCGATCGGCATCGTTCCGCAGATCAGTGAGCAGGATCATGAACGGTCCATGGAGTACTTTGACAGCTATGCAGAGTATGAGGACTATACCACGGAGGACACCACCATTGCCGGCTACGAGGCGCGCATCATCAGCTACAGGGACGACTGGGGGGATTATAATGCTGAAGTCCATGTATACTTTGGCGGGGAGATCAATCGCCTCTACGGTGTGAACTTCGCCATTACCGCGGATCACTCCATGAAGGGCGGACTGGATCCGGTCGTGCTGGAAATCCTGAACACCATTCAGGTTGTGGAGTAAGCGACGGAGCGATACTCTCTAAGAAGAGCTTAGAATAAAATAAGCCCTGCAATATAGCCTGGCTGCGCGATCATGCAGCCGGGCTTTTAGCTGTCTGAAATAGCTGTATAAAGGCCTGTCAATTTTGCGAGAAACGCCCTTCGTGTAAGCTGGGAGCATCGTTTCAAAAAGAGTTTATTTATGTTACAATGCTAGCACCAAAGATCACGACAGATTGTGAGGGAGTAGATCCGCATGGGCTCTGCCCTCACAGTGGTATTTTGGGTTCTATTATGGAGGTGAAGCATTGAAGAAAATCTGGACGGGTGTGCTGCTACTTTCTGCGCTGCTATGCGTATGGTTCTCAGGCTGCGGACACAGGAAAGGCGAGACAAAAGAGGCAGAGGGGGAGATGGGGTACACGAAGATATCACAGAAGGAAGCAAAGGAGCTTATGGACAGCGGGGAGGAGATCGTCATTCTCGATGTCCGCACAGAGGAGGAGTACGCCATGGGGCATATTCCTCGGGCTATATGCATTTCCCACGAGAGCATTGATGAGAGCGTGGAGCAGAAGCTTCCGGATAAGGAGATGAAGATACTGGTTTACTGCCGGAGCGGGCACCGCAGCGCGATTGCGGCGGAGAAGCTTGCGGAGCTGGGGTACAGGAAGGTACTGGATTTTGGTGGTATCATGAGCTGGAGCTACGAGGTGGTGAAGGACTGAAGCTTTTGGTTTTTTTGTTGTAATATATAAAAATGAGTTTGAGGGTATAAACAGGGAGCAGATGGAGGATGTCATATGAATATCGTGTGTCTTGATCTTGAGGGAGTTTTGGTACCTGAAATCTGGATTGCCTTTGCGGAGGCCAGCGGCATTCCTGAACTGAAGCGCACCACGCGCGATGAGCCGGACTATGATAAGCTGATGCGCTGGAGACTTGGCATACTGAAGGAGCATGGTCTGGGGCTTAAGGAGATACAGGAGACGATCGCGAAGATCGATCCGCTTCCGGGTGCGAGGGAGTTTCTGGATGAGCTTCGCTCCATAACCCAGGTCATCATCATCAGTGATACCTTTACGCAGTTTGCAACTCCGCTCATGAAGAAACTTGGCTGGCCGACGATATTCTGCAATTCACTCGAGGTTGCAGAGAGCGGTGAGATCACCGGTTTCCGCATGAGAATTGAGAACTCTAAGCTCACGACAGTGAAGGCTCTGCAGTCCATCGGTTATGAGACCATCGCCAGTGGAGACAGCTACAATGATCTGGGGATGATTCAGGCAAGCAAGGCGGGCTTTTTGTTCCGCAGCACGGAGCAGATCAAGAAGGATCATCCGGAGCTTCCGGCATATGAGAGCTATGCAGACCTCATGGAGGGAATTCGAAGGGCGCTGTGAGGCGCCTTTTGAATTAAAAAAGAAGTCCTGTAAAATCAGGACTTCTATCTGTTTAAGAGAGCAAGTGACGGGAATCGAACCCGCGTCCCAAGCTTGGGAAGCTTGTGTTCTACCATTGAACCACACCTGCAACATTGATATTATATCCGAAAATTCCGGGTTTGTAAAGCAAAAGTGATGGCGAGATGAGAGCATATATAAAAACAGTCCAACGCGTATTCTGCCGGGAAAGGGGTATCAGTGTTAGAAAGAAGCAGGAGAAAAACAGGAGCAGAGTATAGCTGACCGGGATTATAGAAATCTTCTTAACAGCATGATCTTGTGCTTGAATTATGTGCTGCGGCATGATAACATAAGCCTTGTCAGAGCGACAGACATATGGGGGTATAGCTCAGCTGGGAGAGCGCTTGAATGGCATTCAAGAGGTCATGGGTTCGAATCCCACTATCTCCACTACCTGAAAATCCCGGAATCCGCCTGTTTATTCAGTAAGCAGGCGGATTCCGGGATTTTTACTTTGTGGAATGCAGAGCATTCTCTGTTTACTGTGGAAGCACAGCGGTGACTGTACTATAATAGCTTCATGTGATTTAGGAGGTCATTATGAGCAAGCTTGGGAAAAAGAAGAGTAACAGGGAAGGCAAGGCAAAGCAGCTGCAGCAGCAGCTTCAGGCGCTGGAGCGGAAGAACGCTGCAAAGGGGAAGAAGTAATGGCAGAGATGCAGAAGACGGAGGAGCTGTACTACATAGATGTGCGCCGGACGGAATTTACGGCGCGGGTGCTCTCCTGCACTGAAGATGAGAAGCGGAAGTGTTACAGGGTGATTCTGGACCGGAGCGCATTCTTTCCGGAGCAGGGCGGACAGAATTCGGACCAGGGAATGCTCGGCGGGGCAAAGGTGCTGGAGGTGCACATCCGGGATGGAATCATCACCCACTTTGTCTCCGCACCGCTTCCGGAGGGAGAGGAGATAGAAGGGCAGGTTGACTGGGCGCGGCGATTTGAGTTTATGCAGCAGCACAGTGGAGAGCATATGCTCTCCGGGCTTGTGCACGCGCGCTTTGGTTATGATAACGTGGGTTTTCATCTGGGGGAGACAGAGACACAGCTTGATTTCAGCGGGCCTATTACGCAGTCGGAGCTTCAGGAGCTGGAAGAGCAGGTCAACGCCGCGCTGTGGCAGAATCTTCCGGTCCGCGTGTACTATCCGGATGCAGAGGAGCTTCAGAAGCTGGATTACAGGAGCAAGCTGGAGCTCACGGAGAATGTACGCCTTGTGGAGATTCCGGGAGTAGATCTCTGTGCCTGCTGTGCGCCGCATGTGGAGCGGACTGCGGAAATCGGCATTGTAAAAATCGTGGACTGCATCAATTATAAGGGCGGTGTGCGCATACATATCGCCTGCGGTATCCGCGCGCTGCGGGACTATGCCCAAAAGCAGACGGCGGTGGAGGCGATCTCTCGCTGTCTCTCCGTGAAGCGGGGAGAGGTGTCGGAGGCCGTGCGGGATCTGAGGCAGAAGCTCGGCGAGACAGAGGCGGTCTGCGCGGGACTTGGCAGACAGCTGCTGGAGTGTAGGGCAAATGAATTGCCGGCAGCAGGGGAGAGCAGACACGCGCTGCTCTTTACAGAGCAGGCAGATCCAGGGGCGATGAGAAATATCGTAAATGCGAGGGCAGAGCAGTATGCGGGAGTTGTCGCCGTATTTTCCGGAGCAGACACGAGCGGCTGGAGCTTTGTTCTTGGAAGCGGTGCTCTGGACTGTGCAGAGCTTGCAAAGTTGCTTCGGACGAAAGGGTTTAAGTGCGGAGGAACGAAGAGTTATCTGCAGGGGAGCGCTCCGCTTACGGAGCAGGAGATACGGACACTCTTTCATGAGCTCTGAGGGAGATGCGGGAAAGTATTCCTGTTTTTTAAAAGCTTTGTAATAATCTCTGCGCAAAAATATGATACAGTAGCAGCGTATCAGAAGAAGAAAGAGGTGCGAGGATCATATGAAAAATACAATATGGATGAAGAAGGCAGCAGTGGTGTTCTGTGCAGCGGTGTGCGCGGCGGCATTTGCCGCGTGCGGCCAAAAGACGGTGAAGGAGTCCGGGGCGGCTGCGGAGAGCAAAACTGAGGCGGAGAGCAAGGGCTTTCAGGCAGAACTAAACTATGATTATGCAAACACCGTAAACAATGACGCAGAGGCGGTGATCAAGTTGCTGGGAGAGCCGGAGAGCGACAGCGATGACGGCGTAATCCGTGCGATGAGCTTTGACGGCGGAAAGAAAAAGGCGCTTCTCTACAATGAGAATGAAGATGTGAATTATGGGAGAAGTGATTCCTGCTGGGCACTGGAGGCGAGCGTTGGAGAGCTCTTCGTGCTGAGTGAGGAGCCGGAGAGCAGTGAGGCGTTCTTTGAGGCGCTGCGTCTTGAAGAGAAGCCGGAGAAGCAGAGCTCCAGGCTGGTGGACGGCTATGCACTTGCGGAGGGCAAGGAGGTCTACCATTTCTTCTGTGACGGATATGAGATGGAAATACTTCCGGAGAGCGACGGCAGCATTCATAGGGATTCCCGCGCTGTGATCCTGGCTCCGCTTGAGAAGGAGGAGCCGGAGAGCGAGGAATCCGAGGAAGAGACAGAGACAGCAGCCAATTAAGCGACACAGAGTACGGAGGCATATCAGATGAGAGA
Source organism: Fusobacterium naviforme (assembly GCA_003014445.1). Classification (GTDB taxonomy): domain Bacteria; phylum Bacillota; class Clostridia; order Lachnospirales; family Lachnospiraceae; genus Moryella; species Moryella indoligenes. Next base: position 7,618 of record PYGH01000007.1, read on the forward strand.
GCGTGCAGAGAGGCGGTTTGTGCTCGTCACAGTGCTGATAGCAGTGTGGATTTTTTCCTGTGCCCTCGGCATCCGCGTCCATGCGCTTGAAAAGCCGGATGTCGCGGCGGAGGGGGCGGCACTCTACAACGCGACGAGCGGTGAATTTATCTTTGAGAAAAATGCGAACCAGCAGTTTTATCCCGCGTCGATCACCAAGCTGATGACAGCACTGCTTGTTCTGGAGAACAGCGCGCAGAACGAGACGGTCTGTTTTACGGAGAGTGCGACTGCGCATCTGGAGTCCGGAGCGGTGAGTCTCGCGCTGAAGAGCGGAGATAAGCTGAGCGTAAAGGATGCGCTCTACGGGTTGCTCTTAAGGTCTGCAAATGAAGTGGCAAATGGGCTCGCGGAGCACGTCTCAGGCAGTGTGCCCGCCTTTGCGCAGCGCATGAATGCGCGCGCGGCAGAGCTCGGCTGTACGGGGACGCAGTTTCAGAATCCGAATGGACTGACAGACGCAAAGCATCTGACGACTGCACACGACATGGCACTGATCGCAAAGGCCTGCTTTGAGCGGGCGGATTTCAGGGAGATAGAGCGATCAACCGTCTATCACATTCCGGCGACCGCGAATCGTCCGGAGGGAACGACCATTGTTATGGGACATAAGATGATCTCTCCGGGGAGCTCCCTCTACTATCCCGGGATACTGGGCGGAAAGACTGGTTATACCAGCGCAGCGGGAAATACACTTGTGACCTGCGCGGAGAGGGACGGAGTCCGCCTGATCGCGGTGGTCTTGAAGAGCCGTTCTACGCATTATAAAGACACGAAGGCCATGCTGGACTATGGCTTTGCACTCTGTCGGGGAGCGCAGCAGCCGCTTCCGGATGCACAGAACAGCAGCGAGCGCTCTCCGGAACAGAACGCGGCAGCCGCTGTATTGAGAGAGAGCATCGGGCCGCAGGGCAGTGCGGCAGCTCCCTCTGTACCGGAGTCTGCTGCGGGAGATGTTTTTGAAGCACAGGAGAGGACTGGAAATGCCATGGTGCAGGCGGCCGGTACAGAGGACAGTGGTCCCGGAGCAGTAACTCCCGGCTGGCACGAGAAGGAAGGGCGCTGGCGCTACGGAAAGGCCAACGGAGTCTATGCGTGTGACGAGCGGCTGGTAATCGGTGCGTTCGAGTACTGGTTTGATGCGTCCGGGCTTATGATAACGGGATGGCATCAGGACGCAGCCGGTGCCTGGTATTATCTTCGCCCCAGCTTTGGCGGTATGAAGAAGGACTGCTGGCTTCAGGATGGAGGCAAGTGGTATTATCTCGGGGCTGACGGGAGGATGCTCACGGACACCGTGACACCGGATGGCAGCCGGGTTGGCGCAGATGGCGTATGGACGGAGTAAAGGGATGCGTATACAGGAAGCAGCGGCACTCGGAGTGCTTGCGGGCGCAGGACTTACGGCAGCATGTTTGAAGCGCTCTGCATGGGAACGGAGCTCGCTGCGCGTGACGGAGTACACGCTGCACAGCAATAAGCTTCGGGGAGGAGAGCGGGTTTTTGTCTTTCTCTCAGATCTGCATGATGCCTGCTTCGGAGCGGACAATGCTGCACTGATTCAAAAAATAGAGGATCTCCGGCCGGATGCAGTACTGATCGGCGGAGATATGATGACCGTCAAGAAAACGGCGGAAATCGGGCTGACGCTCTCACTTGCAAGACGGCTTGCGGAGCGCTGGCCTCTTTTCTATGCAGAGGGGAATCACGAGTCGAGGCTCAACCGGGACCGGGGGCGCTACGGGGCTCTCTATGATGAGCTTCGCGCGGAGCTCTCCCGCTATGGCGTCTGCTTCCTGCGGGATGAGAGTGTTCATTTCGGAGAGGATATCGAGATCTCAGGTCTCTTTATCACAGAAAATTATTACAGGCGCTTTCACTGTGATCGGATGAGAGGGGAGTATCTGAGCGCACATCTGGGCGTGGCGTCAGAAGGGCGTTACCATATTCTTATGGCTCATTCCCCGCAGTTTTTTGAGGCCTATGCGGCCTGGGGAGCGGATCTCACTCTGGCAGGTCACTTTCATGGCGGGACGATACAGCTGCCTGGGCAGATTGGTCTTATGACCCCGCAGTTTCAGCTGTTTGAGCGTCGCGTCACAGGACTTCACAGGCTGGGGCATAGCAGCATGATTGTGAGCCCGGGACTTGGCACTCACAGCATTAGACTGCGAATCAATAATCCGCCGCAGATCGTTGCGGTACATTTAAAGGGTGCGGAGAAAGAATGGCAGAGGAAATTTCACTGAAGCTGGAGAAATTTGAGGGTCCGCTGGATCTTTTGCTCCATCTCATAGAAAAAAATAAAATCAATATTTATGACATTCCCATCGCGGAGATCACAGACCAGTATATGGAGTATATGGCGGAGCTTGAGAGGGAGAATCTGGAGCTCATGTCCGAATTTCTTCTGATGGCGGCGACTCTCCTTGATATCAAGGCGCGCATGCTCCTGCCGCGGGAGGTGGATGAAGAAACCGGCGAAGAGCTGGATCCACGCACCGAGCTGGTGGAGCGCCTGCTCGCGCACAAGAAGTACAGACTGATGGCGGAAGAGCTTGCAGACAGAGAGTTTGAGGCAGCGCAGGTGTTGTACCGTGCACCTTCTATTCCGAAGGAAGTCGCCTGCTGGACCGCTCCCGTAGATCTGGATGCGCTCTTCAAAGATGTGACGCTCTTGAAGCTCCAGGAGATCTTTGAACAGGTGATGCGGCAGAGAGAGAAGCGAATTGATCCGGAGAGAAGTCAGTTTGGAACGATCAGGCGGGAGCCAGTCAGCCTGAAGACGCGGGTCGGAAGTCTTATGCGCTATGCAAAAAAGCACAGGCGATTTTCCTTTCGCTGTCTTTTAAAGAGGGAGAGCACAAAGACAGAGGTGGTTGTTACCTTTCTTGCTGTGTTGGAGCTCATGAAGGTCGGAAGAATCCGGGCAGTGCAGGATGGCTTCGGGGATGAGATCTCCATTGAGGTGCAGGAAGGAGCCTTTGATGAGGCTCTGGACCTCGACGAGATGGAGGAGCTGTAAGCTGGACAAGGAAGAACTCATCACGATATAATGGGCAGGAAAAAGAGGGAGGCGCGCGGGAGATGACGACAGAGGAAGCACGGAAGCAGGAGGCTATCGTGGAGGCAGTGCTCTTTACGATGGGGAAGTCTGTGGAGAGCAGTGAGCTTGCGGCTGCGCTTCAATGTTCCCAGGAGGAGGCAGAGGAGGCCGTACAGCGTCTGCGCCGTCGCTGCGAGGAGGAAGAGCGGGGAGTACAGATTCTGAAGCTTGAGGGCAGCTGGCAGATGGCGACGCGCAGAGAGTACTATGATGCGCTGATACGCGTCGCAAAAGCGCCGAAGAAGCAGGTGTTAAGCCAGGTGGTGCTGGAGACGCTCTCGATTATCGCTTACCGCCAACCCGTGACAAAGACGGAAATATCAAAAATCCGCGGGGTCTCCTCGGATCATGCGGTCAACCGTCTTGTGGAATACGGGCTGGTATACGAGGCAGGCAGACTGGATGCGCCCGGACGCCCTGCGCTGTTTGCGACGACGGAGGAATTTTTGCGGCGCTTTGGCGTGGACTCAAAGACAGATCTTCCGGAAGTCACGCCGGATCAGGAGGCGGAGATCGCGGAGGAGGTTCAGAAGGAGCTGAAGTTTCGTTTTGATGCAGAGGAGGATGCAGGCAGTGGAGCCACGGAAGATAAAGATTAAGTATTTTACGGATGCGATTGAAAAACTGCGATACATTGATGGAAAGAGTGACTGGATTGATCTTCGGGCATCCGAGCATATTATTATGAAGCAGGGAGAGTTTCGCCTGATTCCGCTGGGGATTGCGCTGGAGCTCCCGGAAGGCTGCGAGGCACATATCGTACCCAGAAGCTCCACCTTTAAGAATTTCGGCATTATCCAGGTGAATTCCATGGGCGTCGTCGATGAGAGCTATTGCGGAGATGGTGATCAGTGGTTTTTCCCTGCCTATGCCCTGAGAGATACAGAAATACAGCCAAATGACAGAATCTGTCAGTTCCGTATCATGGAGCATCAGCCGGCATTATCCTTTGAGACGGTAGAAAAACTGATGGGAAAGGACCGCGGGGGCTTTGGAAGCACCGGTGTGCAGTGAGGTGAGAGTTCGGTTTTATGACGGAGAAGAAAATGTGGAAACATGAGGGGGGCAGGGTGCTGAAGCAAGGACTCTGCCTTGTGTTGTTTTTCTCCGTGCTGCTGTCCGGCTGCGGAGAGCGCGGGCGGACAATACGGCAGTACCGGGAGAGCGGGCTTGAGGCGATGGAGCGCGGAGATTACAGCGCGGCGGCAGAGGCCTTTCATCACGCGATGGATTATTACGGGACAGCAAAGCAGGAGGGTACGGAGCTGGATATACTTCGTTATCTCGCAGAAGCGGAATTTCGCGGCGGGAATTACGAACAGGCGTCAGACTGCTATCAGGAGCTGCTGGAGCGGGACGGAAGGCGCCCGGAGTATCTGGATTTAAAGAGCAGCTGCATCGTAAAGGCCGGAGGGGATCTTAAGGAGGCCGGACTTCTGTATCAGGAGGCAACGGAGCTGCTCTCTTCCAAAAAAAAAGGAATGCCGGAGTATCATCTCTCTGCGCTCTATACTTTGGGAGAGGCGCTTGCGAAAAGCAGGGATCCCGGGCTCATAGAGGAGGCGGCTGCGTATTATAATGAGGCACAGGTCTCCGGGGGACAGAGTCCGGAGCTCTGCGCGCGCATTGGAAAGCTGTTTTTTGACTCCGGTGACCCGGAGCGTGCGGAGACATATTTTCAGGAGGGTCTCTCTCTCCTTGAGCAGCAGCTCCCGGAAGTGAAGGAAGCTGACCGGCGGGAGGAAGCTATGGAGAATCGCAGAGAGCTGCTTTTTAATGTCGCGGTGTGCGCGGAGTATGCGGGAGATTATGCCGGGGCGCTGAAGGGGTTTGAGGATATTGCGGCGGAGTACGGTGAGGATGAGGCGCTGACCCACGAGCTCATATTTCTGAGATCGAGAGTCAGCACAGAAGGAGTGGAGTGATGGCGGAATTGGTCAGTACGGCTGAGGCCGCAGAGCGGGTTCTGGTGATTGCCGTGCGTCGTGCGGAGCAGGACGGGACCGAGGAGTCTCTTAGGGAGCTGGGAGAGCTTCTTCATACTGCGGGAGCGGAATGCGTCGGCACCATGATACAGAACCGGGACAGAGCGGACAATGCAGGCTACTTTGGAAAGGGAAAGACGGAGGAGCTGAAACAGCTCATCTGGGAGACGGAAGCCACAGGCGTTGCGGCGGATGACGAGCTGAGTCCGGCACAGATGAAGAATCTGAAGGATGCGCTGGGGGTCAAGGTGATGGATCGCACCATGATCATACTGGATATCTTTGCAAAGCACGCAGTGACCGCGGAGGGAAAGATACAGGTGGAGCTCGCGCAGCTGAAGTACACGGCGGCACATCTCGAGGGGCTGCGCTCCTCCCTGTCCCGCCTTGGGGGCGGGATCGGCACGAGGGGACCGGGAGAGCAGAAGCTGGAGCTGGATCGCCGCGTGATTCATGAGCGTATCACGCTTTTAAAGGAGCGGCTGCGTGAGATTGAGGGACATAGGAATGTGACCAGAAAAGCGAGGGAGCGCGCAGGCAGCTTTGTCGCGGCGATCGTCGGCTATACCAACGCGGGGAAATCAACGCTGTTAAATAAGCTGACGGATGCGGGGATACTCGCGGAGGATCAGCTCTTTGCGACTTTGGATCCCACGACGAGAAAGCTGAAGCTCGACGGGGGAGAGGAAATACTGCTCACGGACACAGTCGGCTTCATACGCAAGCTCCCGCATCATCTCGTGGAAGCCTTCCGCTCGACCCTTGAGGAGGCAAAATATGCGGATATCATTCTCCATGTGGTCGATGCCTCAAATCCGGAGGCGGATACACAGATGGCAGTGGTCTATGAGACCCTGAAGAGTCTCGATGCGATGGAAAACCGGGAGATCATCACCATATTTAATAAGATGGATCTTGTCGGAGAGAGCGCAATTCTGAGAGATTTCCATGCGGAGGCGACGGTACGGGTATCCGCGGGGACCGGTGAGGGGCTTCAGGAGCTGAAGCAGCTGCTCAGGGAGAGTCTTAAGCAGAGGAGGAGGTATCTGGAGCGCCTCTTCTCTTACGCAGATGCCGGGCTCATACAGCAGATACGACAGCGCGGAGAGCTGGTTTCCGAGGAGTACACAGAGGATGGGATTCTTGTAAAGGCATATGTCCCGGCGGAGCTCTTCGGGAGATTCGCAGAGAAACAGGCTGAAGAATGAGAAAAAGGAAGAAACCGCAGAAAAGCTTCGGGGCAGAGTAAAGCGGTTTTCGGAGCTGGCGGAGTATGAGAAAATTCAGAAAATTCTATGTTGCGGTGTTGCTGCTTCTTTTGCTTGGGGCCGGAGTTCTTTTTCTGCGGCACAGGGAAAACTCCGGCTCTGAGCCTGCCGTGACAGCGGGGGAGACCCAGGAGGAGAGCTCTGCCACTGTGGAAGAGAGTGGAACGCAGGAGGATGCGGCGCGCTGGGTGTATGGTCACCCGGAGGACAAGGGTACAGGGCGTTACAGCCGGCTGGGAAGACGGGGCCAGGCTGTGAGGGCTGAGACGGAAGCCGGGGATGCCGGGGAAGAAAGAAAAGCGCTGCACGAGGATATGGTATGGATTGCCTCGGATATTCACTACTACTCACCGGAACTTACGGATTACGGAGCTGCGTTCCGGGCGCGTCTGGACAGAGATGACGGCAAGGATATCACCGACATCGACCGCATTCTGGATCTGTGGATTGAGGAGGTCCTGAGAGAGCGGCCGGGGACGGTGGCGCTTCTCGGAGATCTCACACTGGACGGAGAATCCGTGAATCACAGAGTGCTGTCAGAGAAGCTGAAGCGTCTGACGGATGACGGCATACGCGTACTGGTGGTTCCGGGGAACCACGACATCGGCTGTGTGACCTGGGCCTCCACCTATTTTGGGGCGCATCAGGCTCTCACGGAGACGCCGCAGACCGCAGAGGGGTTTCTGGAGTTCTATCACAGCTTTGGCTACGATCAGGCGTCTGCATCCGATGCGAGTTCTCTGAGCTACGTCTGTAAATTTGATGAAAAGCACTGGTTTCTCATGCTGGACTCCGTCATCTATGAGCCGGTGAACCGGGTTGTGGGCCGCCTCAAGGATTCCACGCTGCACTGGATGGAGGGGGTGCTGAGAGAGGCGCAGGAGGAGCATGTTCAGGTTCTGGCCTTTGCACATCACAATCTGATGGATGAATCCCGACTCTACCGCAGCGATTGTACGCTGGAAAACAACAGGGAGGTGATCGCGCTGCTGGAGCGGTACGGTGTGCCGCTCTGGGGCTCCGGCCACCTGCACCTGCAGCGGCTTCACCAGTATCTTCCGGAGCCTGGGACGGAGCCCGGAAAGCAGATCACGGAGATCGTCTCAGGCTGCTTCTCCATGTATCCCTTTCCCTATGGTGTGCTGAAGCTCTCGGAGAATGGAGATATGGAGTACCGTCAGCGCACAGTGGGGCTTCCGGAGGAGTTGAAACAGACCGGTCTGGAGGAATTCCGGGCGGTTATCACGCGTCAGACAGCAGCCCAGATCCGGGGGCTGCCGGGCTATATTATCAACAATATGGCGGACAGCTATGCGGAACTGCTCAGCGCCTACGTGGCCGGAGAGGCAGTGGACGAGCAGGTCTTCCGCTCGGAGCTGGGGTACCGCATGATGCTTCGCTACTTGGATGGAAGCGAGGTGCTGAGGCGGGTCGAGTGGATGCTTGCAGACACGAAAAAGGATCAGAGGAGCTGGAGCTATTCTGCGGAGTGATGCGACAGGAGGGACGCTTTCATGAATTATTCTTTTCTTTTTGGACCGTCTGGAAGCGGAAAGACGAGCTGTGCTTTTCGGGAGATGGCAGAGGACTCTCTGTCTGCTCCCGGAAAGCGCTTTTTTATTCTGGTTCCGGAGCAGCACGGGATGCTTGAGCAAAAGCGGCTTCTGATGCTGCATCCGCGGCATGCCTCGGGCAATGTGGAGGTGATGAGCTTCAACCGCCTCGCATACCGTGTGTTCGCGGAGCTGAATATCCGAAATCCGGAGTTTATGGACGACAGCGGCAAGGCCATGGTGCTAAGGCGCGTGGCCTCGGAGAGGGCGGGAGCCCTGCTCCTCTGGAGAGACAGAATGAAGAAGGCGGGCTTCACGGAAAATGTAAAGTCCATGATATCCGAATGCTTTCAGTATGGCGTGCGTCCGGAGGATCTGCGCCGCGCGTCGGAGCAGGGACTTCCGCTTCCGCTCCGCAGAAAGCTTTCAGATCTCTCCGTCCTGTATGAGGGATTTCGTCAGTTCATCGAGGGAAAGAGTCTCCCGAAGGAGGAACTGCTTCAGATTTTTGCAGATCACATCGAGGAGAGCACGCTGCTCAGGGGAGCCGTGTTTCTTTTCGATGGATTTACCGGCTTCACACCGGTGCAGTATCGTATCATAGAGCGGCTGTTTGCCGTTGCGGAGCGGCTTCGCTTTGTCGTGACGATCGGGCGAGAGGCGGATCCTTATCACAGAACGGGAGAAGAGGCGCTCTTTCACATGAGCGCAGAGATGACCGCGAGGCTCATTGATCTCGGCTCGAAAAATGGAGCTGTGCACGATCGAGATGTGGTTTTGAAGACGGCGCTTCGCTTTCCCGAGGGGGGAGCGCTGGATTTTCTGGAGCGGCACTTTCTGCGATATGACGGAGAGATTATGCGGGAGAGTCCGGCTGCGATTCGTCTGCTTGCAGCGGCAAACCCGGCGGGAGAGGTGTCGCGCTGTGCGGAGGAGATTCTGCGACTGGTGAAGCGGGAGGGCTGCCGCTATCGGGACATTGCGGTGGTGGCAGCAGATTTCGAGTCCTATGCCCCGCTGCTTCAGCATGAGCTTCGGCAGCAGGAGATTCCCTGCTATTTCGACAGACGCTTAAGCGTCGCCGCAAACCCGCTTCCTGAGCTGCTTCGCGCGGCGCTGTCCTGTGTGACGGAGAGCTTTTCCGGAAGAAGTTTTCTCCGCTTTATGAAGTCCGGGCTTGTGACGGAGGACAGGGAGGGGGCTGCGCTCTGTGACAGCTATATGTCTCTCTGTGGTATCCGCGGGTTTCAAAAGCTGTCCGCTCCCTGGGAGTATGTACCGCCGTCCATGCGTGAGGAGTCACTGTCGCAGCTGAATGCACTGAAAGATGAGGTGTTGTCGCTTCTGATTCCCCTGCGGGAGCTCTTTAAGGAGCGGGAGGCCACGGTCGGAGAGCTGGCGCGCTGCCTGCGGGAGCTGATGGAGAAGCTGAAGGTGCAGGAAAAGCTCGCCGCGATGCACCGGCATTTTGAGGAGACCCAGGACGCAGAGCACGCGAGGGAGTTTCAGGGCGTGTACGATGAGACAGTGCGCATTCTTCTGGAGATGGAGCTGCTGCTGGGAGAGGAGCGGCTGGGTCGGGAGGATATGAGCGGCGTTCTGGATGCAGGATTGAATGAGATACGCGTGGGACAGATTCCCGCCTTTGCAGATCGCGTGGTGGTGGGAGATCTGATGCGCTCCCGCCTCGGAGAGATCCGCTATCTCTTTCTTTTGGGTGCAAATGACGGTGTGCTGCCGAAGCGGAAGCAGGAGGGGGGCGTGCTGACAGACCGCGAGAGGGAGAGCCTTAAGAGAGCCGGAATACAGCTTGCGCCAACTGCGAGAGAGGATCTCGGAATGCAGCGCTACTACCTTTACCGGGTTCTGACTCAGCCTTCCAGAGGACTGTACCTCTCCTTCGCGGCACAGGATAGTGCCGGGCACGCGCAGAGTCCCTCCGGTATTGTGAATCATATTCAGAGTTTATTTCCGGAGCTTCAGCCTGAGACAGCGCGTGCGGAGGAACCGGAGCTGCTCTCTTCTCTGATGGCGGAGCGGCGACTGTTAAGAGAACTGCGCGCGCTCCGGGATCGGGAGCCGCAGGGGCGTGAGGAGGAGCTCTGCTTTTTTGAACGTTTCCTGCCGGCCTACTGTGAGGAGAAGACGCAGCTTGACAGAGCCGAGACGCTGATCTCTGCCGCCTGTTTTCGCCATGAGGCAGAGCGTCTGGCTCCGGAAGCTGCGCGTGCGCTGTACGGAGAGCTGATTCAGGGCAGCGTCACAAGAATGGAGGAGTTCTGCCGCTGCCCTTACAGTCATTTTCTGAAGTATGGACTGAAGCTTCGCGAGCTGCAGAGCTTTTCGATCGAGAGCCAGGATATCGGAACGCTGGTGCATCGGGCGTTTGAGCTAGTGTTTCGGGCTGCCGGAAGGAGCGGCAGCTCTCTTCCGGAGCTCACGGCAGCAGAGAGAGAGGAGCTGGTAGAGCGCTGCATTGCGGAGGCGCTTTCAGAGGATAGGCGCGGGCTGTACAGGGACAGTGCGAGGAATGTGTGGCTTATTCAGAAACTATCAAAGCTTGTGAAGCGGGGCGTCGCAGTGATGACGGCGCAGCTGTCACGCGGGGATTACAGACCGCTTGCGGCAGAGCTTACATTTTCCGCGGAAAAAAATGCGGCGCTGGAGCAGAGGCTCCCGCAGGGAATCCTGCGTCTCGGCGGCAAGGTGGACCGCGTGGATCTCTGCGAGGACGGAGATCGAATCTATGTAAAAATTGTGGATTACAAGACAGGAAAAACGGGCTGGGAACCGTATCGTATTCTGAGCGGCTCACAGCTGCAGCTCCTCATCTATCTGGATGCCGTGACGGCGCTTCTTTCCGCAGAGCATCCGGAGAAAAGGATTGTTCCGGGCGCACTGTTCTATGCGCCGGTTGCGGACAGCTTCTGCCGGCGTGAGAAGGTGAGGGGCGCGGAGGAGGCTTTTCGGGAGAGTCTTAAGGATATGAAGCCTAGCGGTCTGCTGAACGTGGATGACAGTGCGATGCAGCATCTTTCGCAGGTTTTGGAAGAGGCTTCGGACATTCTGCCTGTCAGGGTGAAGGACGGTGCGCTGGTTCCGACTGAGCAGACGGTCTCGGAGCGTCGCTTTGGGCTGCTGAGGGAGTATGCGAGGCGCAGGGTATCACTTGCAGGAAGCGAGATTCTCTCCGGTGCGGCAGAGGCGCTGCCGCTGGAGGAGGAGAGGCAGCAGGCCTGTGACTACTGTCCGTACGGAGCAGTGTGCGGTTTTGACCGGAAGCTTCCGGGCTACGGCTACCGCAGGAACCGGAAGCGGGCGGCACAGGAGGTCTGGGAGGAGATAGACAGGAAACTTTTGGCCGGGACAGCAGAGACGGAAAAGCAGGGGACAGAGGAGGGAGCAGTATGACAGTCTGGACAGCGGAGCAGACAAGTGCCATTGCGCTGCGACATCGTCGCCTTCTGGTGTCGGCGGCGGCAGGAAGCGGAAAGACCGCAGTGCTCACGGAGCGCATTGTGCAGAGAATCAGTGATCCCGCGGAAGCGGTGGATATTGATGAGCTTCTCATCATGACCTTCACGCGGGCTGCTGCCGCTGAGATGCGGGAGCGCATACGAAAAAAGCTCTCGGAGCGACTCTCCGGCGGCGAAGCGGAGGTGAGTCCGGGAGTGAAGCAGCGCCTAAAAAAACAGGTTGCGCTGCTGGAGCTTGCTCAAATTACGACGATAGACAGCTTCTGTCTCTCTGTGATCCGGGAGCATGCGGATCTCACGGAGCTGGATCCGGCTTTTCGCGTCGGCGGAGAGGAGGAGCTTTCGCTTCTCAGGGCGGATGTGATGGAGGAGCTTCTGGAGGAGCGCTATGCGAAAGGAGAGGCGGAGTTCCTGCGCTTTGCAGAGGGCTTCTCTCAGGGTAAGAGCGATGCCGGGATCGGAGAATATGTGCTGTCTGTCTATCGCTTTTCGGAGAGTGCAGCCTGGCCGGAGGAGTGGCTCGCAAGCTGTGTGCGAGAAGCGGAGGAGAGCGCAGCTTCCCGGGAGGCGGCAGCAGGAACAGCCTGGGCGCGAGACCTTGTCACAGAACTGAAGCGCTATGCCGCGGCCCTTCTGGAGCGCGCGGAGGAGGCGCTTAAGCTGTGCCGGGAGGAGGATGGTCCTTCGGGCTACGGGCCGGCGATACAGGGAGAGCAGCAGAGGCTTTTGAAGCTATCCGCTGCAGAGAATCTCACGGAGCTTCAGTCCGCGCTCGCTGCATTCGCTTCCTTTGAAAGGCTCGGCAGAAATCCGAAGGGTACGGATCCGGAGAAGGCCGCGAGGGCAAAGGAGCTCAGGGAATTTTGGAAGGGGGAGCTTAAGAAGCTGTATGAGAGCTTTGCAGAACAGGAGGAGATACAGAGCGCGGAGGACAGAAAGGCGGAGGCAGAGACTGTCAGAGTCATCTGTGAGCTGACGGAGGACTTCCGCGCGCGCTACAGGGCGAAGAAGCGGGCAAGAAACCTGCTTGATTTTTCGGATCTTGAGCATCTGGCGCTCTCACTGCTCTGGGAAAAAGCGGAGGACGGAAGCCGGAGGCCCTCTGCGCTCGCGCGGGAGTATGCAGAGCATTTCCGAGAGATCTACGTCGACGAGTATCAGGATTCAAACGGTGTGCAGGAGGCTCTGCTTCAGGCGATTGAGCACGGCGAGATCTTTCTGGTGGGCGATGTGAAGCAGTCTGTTTACGGCTTCCGTCAGGCACGGCCGGAGCTCTTCATGGAGAAGTACGGACACTACCGGAAATATGACATCTCCGGACCGGACTCTGCGATGCCGCCGGAGGGCTGCGATACCCGTGTGGATCTCAGAAAGAATTTCCGGAGCCGAGCAGAGCTTCTGAACAGCGTGAACGCTGTCTTTCAAAAGCTGATGGACACACCGGTCGGCGGCATCCGCTATGATGCGGATGCGGCGCTTTATCCCGGCGCGGACTTTCCGGAGGGAAGCAAAGGCGGAGCCTATGAGAGTGAGCTGCTGCTCACGGAATTGACGGATGATGCGGAGGAGACGAGGGAGGAAGCGGAGGCCCGGCTCATCGCAGGGAGGATCCGGGAGCTCATGGATGCAGAGACGGGTCTCCGGGTGACAGAGGACGGAATTCTGCGTCCGCTTCAATACAGTGATATTGCGATTCTGCTCCGCTCGGCGCGGGGCAGCTCGGAGCGCTATGTCAATGTGCTGATGGGGGAGGGCATCCCTGCGGAGGCAGAGCAGCATACGGGTTATTTCAGCGCACCGGAGGTGAAGACCGTGCTCAGTCTCCTCTCTGCGATTGACAATCCTTTTCAGGATATTCCGCTCGCGGCGGTGCTGCACTCGCCGCTTTGCGGTCTCTCGGAGACAGAGCTCGCACTCCTCTCGGCAGAGGGAGAGACGCGCCTTCTTGCGCAGGGAAAGGAGAAGTCCGCGCTGTGGGAGCGTCTTGCAGCAGTGCGGGGCGCGGGGCGCTTCCCAGAGGCGGAGCAGAAGCTGGAGCACATACTTCAGTTTCTCGACGGGGCGGCGCAGAGGGCGAGCTACTTAAGTCTCCCGGCGCTGCTTCGGGAGCTCCTCTCGGAGAGCGGGTATCTAAGCTATGCGGCGGCGCTTCCCGGCGGCGAGGTGCGGAAGGCCAATCTGGATATGCTGGTCACGAAGGCCGGGGAGTTCGAGCGAACCGGCTATCGGGGACTCTATGACTTTGTGCGTTACATCGAGCTCCTGAAAAAATACAATACGGACTACGGCGAGGCCCAGACAGGAGAGAGCCGGGGGGATGCAGTGCGCATCATGACGATACATAAGTCAAAGGGGCTGGAGTTTCCGCTCGTCTTTCTTGCAGGAACCGGGAAGCGATTCAATCTCCGGGACAGCAGTGCCGGGATTATTGTGGATCAGGATTTCGGCATCGCTGCGGACTGTGTGGATCTTAAGCTTCGCACGAAGGGAAGCACGCTGAAGAAACGGGCGCTCGCATGGCACATGAGGACACAGTTTCTGGGAGAGGAGCTGCGGGTGCTCTATGTTGCGATGACGCGGGCGAAGGAGAAGCTCATTGTCACAGCCACAGTACAGAATGCGGAGAAAAGACTCTCAGAGCTGGAGACCGCGTCAGATTTCCGTCCGGACAGCGCGGATGTGCGGGCAGCGGGCTGCTGCCTCGACTGGCTCCTGCTTGCGATGCGGGGGGATCCGGCACGCTGCTGCTTTCGCGTGACGCTGAGAGCGCAGGAAGCGCTCGCCGCGGAAATGGAACAGAGCGGCGCAGAGGCGGAGGCGCTGGAACAGCGCCTCCGGGCGCTCATAGTTCTTCCGGCCTCGGAGGAGGGCAGGGAACAGCTTGCGGCGCTCCGTTTTTCTTACCCGCATGAGGCGGATACGACACTCTATGGCAAGCGCTCTGTCTCAGAGCTGAAATACCTGGGGCAGGATGAGGATGATGCCGATGCCTGGCGGCCGGACTTCACGGCGCAGAAAGAGACGGAGGCAGAATCTGCGGAGAGCGGAGCAGAGCGCGTGCAGAGAGGCAGTCTTCGCGGCGCTCAGCGCGGCACAGCTTATCACAGAGTGATGGAACACTTCGACTACAGTCTGCTCACAGGAGACGGGGGAGCGCCCTCTGAAACCCAGATTCGGGCTGCACTCTCAGAGCTCATCGACTCGGAGCTCTTCACAGAGGAGGAGAGAGCTGCGCTGAAAACAGAGGATTTTGTGTGCTTCTTCTGCTCGGAGCTGGGACAGCGCATGGCGCACGCCATGCAGCGCGGGGTGCTCCGGAGAGAGGCGCAGTTCGTCATGGCAGTTGCCGCTTCAGAGCTTGATCCGGGCACGGCCTCTGAGGAGCCGGTGCTTGTGCAGGGCGTGATCGATGCGTGGTTTGAGGAGGAGGGCGAGCTGGTGGTCGTCGACTACAAGACAGATCATATCGCTGCAGAGGAGGAACTGAAGCGGCGCTATCGCGTACAGCTTGGACTCTACGCGCGGGCGCTCCAGATGATGGAGGGGAAGAAGCCATCGGAGCTGCTGCTCTGGTCCTTTGCTCTGGGCAGGGCAATCCGCTTGTGAAGCAAGGGAATTTGCTGTATACTGCGCTAAGGAAGCACTGCTTTAATCAGTATGCTTCAAAAGGATTCACTTTTATTTCAGAAAGGATGCAGCATGACGAGACGAACGCTCAGAGAGCATTGTTTTAAGATGCTCTTCTGCACGGATTTTTACCCTCCGGAGGAAGCGGAGGAACAGATCGAGGATTATTTTCGTTCCCGCGAGGAGGAGGAGACAGACACTGAGGGGCGGACAGAGCTCGTGCACCGGGTTCAGCTCTCCCCCGAGGAAGAGGCAGAGTGTCATGAAAAGGTAGATGCCTGCCTTCAGAGACTTCCGGAAATCGACAGGGCGCTGGAGGAAGCCTCCGAGGGCTGGAGCTTAAAGCGCATGGGGCGCGTGGAGCTCACAATCCTTCGCCTTGCTCTCTATGAGCTTCGCTATGACGAGAGTGTACCGGAGAAGGTCGCGATCAACGAGGCGATAGAGCTCGCAAAGAGATTTGGCGGGGAGGAAGCTCCGTCCTTTGTAAACGGAATTCTGGCGAAGCTGGTCTGAGATGGCTGGAATTTATACAGTCACAGCGGTGAATTCTTACCTTGGGAATCTGTTTCGTGAGGATTTCCTTTTGCGGAGAATACGCGTTCGCGGCGAGGTTTCCAATGTAAAGTACCACAGCTCAGGGCATCTTTACTTCACATTGAAGGATGCGGGAGGGACTCTTTCGGCCGTTATGTTTGCGAGTCAGAGGAAGGGTCTCTCTTTTCGGATGCGGGAAGGTCAGAAGGTCATTGCGGATGGCTCGGTGGAGGTCTATGAACGCGGTGGGGTATATCAGCTCTATGCGACGAAAATAGAGGAGGAGGGACGCGGAGATCTGTATGCGGCCTTTTTAAAGCGCAAGGCAGAGCTTGAGGAGATGGGAATGTTCTCCGGGGTGTATAAGCAGGAGATCCCTGCGCTCGTGAATACCCTTGGCATTGTTACCGCGCCGACCGGCGCGGCCATACAGGATATCATCAATGTCTCCACCAGAAGAAACCCTTACATCCGTCTGGTGCTGTACCCCGCACTGGTGCAGGGGGAGCACGCGGCAGAGAGTATCGTCCGCGGCATACAGGCGCTTGATGCATACGGGGTGGACGCTATGATTGTAGGGCGCGGCGGCGGCTCGATCGAGGATCTCTGGGCCTTCAATGAGGAAGCTGTGGCGCGGGCCATCTTTGCATGCCGGACACCGCTTATCTCCGCTGTGGGACATGAGACAGATTTTACGATTGCAGATTTTGTTGCGGATTTGCGCGCGCCGACGCCGAGTGCGGCGGCAGAGCTCGCGGTGACAGATATGGGACGCTTTCTGTCAGAGCTCAGGCAGTATCGCGAGCGACTCCTAGGGGCGCTGCGGCAGAAGCTTGATTCGGAGCGGACTGCAGTGCGGGAGGCGGAGCTGAGACTCAGGGTCAGGACTCCCGGACACAGGATACGGGAGAGACGCTCGGAGACCGAGGCTCTGCGCCTGAGATTGTTGAATGTGATGCAGGAGAAGCAGAGCGCGGTACGGCATCGCTTCCAGAGGAATACAGACCGGCTGGAGGCACTGTCTCCGCTGCGGCGGCTTACAGGCGGTTTCGCCTATATTCAGGACAGTAGTTCGCGCGCAGTGCAGGCGGCAGCGGAGCTGCACAGGGGCGAACACATCTCCCTGCGCTTCTCAGATGGAAGCATAGAGGCAGTGACCGCATCGGATCCAAAGCCATTGTGATAAAAGCGGACAGCCAAGCGGACTGTATACTGCAGTGCGGCATCAGAAATAAGAAAAAACATACAGACAGCTCAGCTGAGCGGGAGGACAGGTAAGCAAAAATGGAAGGCACAACAGGAGACAAACGACCGGGAGGAAGAAAAAACACGGTTGAAGCATCCCTCAAAAAACTGGAAGCAGTTCTTGAAAAGCTGGAGGATCGGGGCACGCCGCTCGAGCGGTCTTTTTCCCTCTATGCACAGGGAATGGAACTGGTGAAAGATATCAACGCAAAGATTGATAAGGTAGAAAAGCAGATGCTGATACTCGAGGGAGAAGGCCATGAGTGAATTTCATTATGACAGTACGGAAGTGAATGGAATCCTGCGGGAATTTCTTCCCGAGGTCAGAGGATTGCAGAAGACGGTGATCCAGGCCATGGACGAGGCTGTGGAGAACGGCGGAAAGCGGGTGCGGCCCATCTTGATGTATGAGACCTGCCGCTGCTTTGCCGAGGCCTGCGGCGAGGAGAAGGAGCAGTGGATTGGAGATATCGCCCCTTTTATGGCAGCAATCGAGATGATACACAGCTTTTCGCTGGTGCATGATGATCTGCCCTGCATGGACAACGATACCCTGCGGCGCGGAAGGCCCACAACCTGGTACAGCTACGGTGAGGCCATGGGGACGCTCGCGGGAGACGGGCTGGTGCTGGAGGCGATGTACATCGCCGGGAAGAGCGCCGCAGAATCAAAGGAACCCGGACGAGCGGCGGAGGCGCTGCGTATTCTGGGAGAGAAGAGCGGCATACGCGGAATGCTGGGCGGACAGTCCGTGGATGTGGAGGAGACAGGAAATCCGCTTGATGAGGATCAGCTGAATTTTATCTATCGTCTGAAGACCGCTGCGCTGATCGAGGCCTCTCTGATGATAGGAGCGGTGATCGGCGGGGCCACGGCGAGAGAGACGGACACGATAGAGAAAATCGGAAAAAACATTGGCATCGCCTTTCAGATCCGCGACGATATTCTCGATGAGATTTCGACGGAGGAGGAGCTGGGAAAGCCGATCCATTCGGATGAGAGAAACAATAAGACGACCTATGTCACGCTGTACGGTCTTGAGAGGGCTGAGGCCGAGGTGCGCCGACTCTCTTCCGAGGCGAGGGAGCTGCTCGAGGAGCTTCCGGGAGATAAGGAGACTCTGCTTTCTCTGATAGAAATGCTGACGGAGCGGACACACTGAGGCTTTCGGAGGCGGGAAGAGGATAGGAATGGTACTGGAACGGATCAACGGACCGGAGGATATACGAAAAATACCAAAAAATGAGCTGCCAAGGCTGGCGCAGGAGATCAGAAGCTTTCTGATCGAGAGCACCAGCGTTACCGGAGGTCATCTCGCCAGTAACCTCGGCGTCGTGGAACTCACGATGGCGATGTACCTTGCGTTTCAGCCCCCGAAGGACAAAATCATCTGGGATGTGGGACATCAGTCCTATACGCATAAGATACTGAGCGGCAGAAAGAATGCCTTTGCAGAGCTGCGCCGTTTCGGGGGAATTGCGGGCTTCCCGAAGCGCGGGGAGAGCCCCTGCGACGCCTTCAATACGGGCCACTCCTCGACCTCCATTTCTGCGGGAGTGGGAATGGCGGCGGCACGGGATCTGCGCGGAGAGCATTATCATATTGTCTCCGTGATAGGAGACGGTGCGCTGACCGGCGGTATGGCCTATGAGGCGCTGAATAATGCCGGACGTCTCAGGAAGAATTTTATCATCGTTCTGAACGATAACCGCATGTCCATCTCAGAAAATGTCGGGGGAATGTCGCAGTATCTGAACTCCATCCGGACCTCGGCGGGCTACAACCGTCTGAAGGAGCAGGTCGCGGGTACGCTGGGAAATCTACCTGGCATCGGCCCGAATATCGTGGAACATCTCAAAAACACCAAGAACGGGATCAAGCAGATGTTGCTTCCGGGCATGCTCTTTGAAAATCTCGGGATCACCTATCTGGGACCGGTGGACGGACATGATATCCGCACGCTGGTGCGTACCTTTGAGGAGGCAAAGCGCCTGAACCACGCGGTGATCGTTCATGTTCTGACAAAAAAGGGGAAGGGCTACAGGCCGGCGGAGCTAAGACCCGATCAGTTTCACGGCGTGGGGCCCTTTGATCTCGCGACGGGCAGGGCAAAGAAACAGAAGGAGTTTCCGGACTACACGGATGTGTTTTCCAGAAAGCTTATCTCCATGGCAGAGCGCGATCCGCGCATCGTCGCGGTCACGGCCGCCATGCCGGATGGAACAGGGCTTGCTGCCTTCGGAAAGAAGTTGCCGGAGCGCTTCTTTGATGTGGGAATCGCCGAGCAGCATGCGGTGACGAGCGCCGCAGGTCTCGCGGCAGGAGGAATGAAGCCGGTGGTCGCGGTCTACTCCTCCTTTTTGCAGAGAGGCTTTGATCAGATTCTGCATGATGTCTGCATTCAGAATCTGCCGGTGGTTTTTGCGATTGACCGGGCGGGACTTGTCGGAGCGGACGGAGAGACGCATCAGGGCATATTCGATCTCTCTTTTCTTGGCTGCATCCCGAATATGACCATACTTGCGCCGAAGAATCTCTGGGAGCTGGAGGATGAGCTGGAATTTGCCTGTTCCTACGGCGGGCCCATTGCCCTGCGCTATCCGAGAGGACAGGCTTATCGCGGCCTTCCGGAGTTCCGCAGTCCGATCCGGTTTGGCCGGGGAGAGCTGCTCTATGAGGAGGAGGAGACAGCGATCGTCGCGGTCGGAAGCATGGTCAGCACGGGGGAGCACGTCAGAAGCAAGCTGAAGGCAATGGGACATCCATGTACGCTTGCAAATGCCCGCTTTATAAAGCCGATTGACACAGAACTCCTCGCACATCTGGCGGAGCATCACAGCCGCATCGTGACAATGGAGGAAAATGTTTTAAACGGGGGATTCGGCATGCGCGTTGCGGACTGGTACCGGGAGCACCATCCGGAGATCTCCGTCACGCATATTGCGCTTCCGGACGCCTATGTGGAGCACGGGGATGTCTCTGTACTCAGAGAGCATCTCGGCATAGATTCGGATTCGATACTTAAGAAGTTGAAGGAACTGTACAGATTATGAAAGAGAGACTGGATGTGCTTCTGACCGCACGTGGTCTTGCCCCCAGCAGGGAGAAGGCGAAGGCCCTGATCATGTCTGGAATCGTGTATGTCAACGGGCAGAAGGAGGACAAGGCGGGAACAGGCTTTCCGGAGGATGCAGAGATAGAGCTCCGTGGAAGCACGCTGCGCTATGTGAGCCGCGGCGGTCTGAAGCTTGAGAAGGCGGTCGCGGAGTTCGGTGTGCGGCCGGAGGGAAAGATCTGCATGGATGTCGGCGCGTCCACTGGCGGATTTACGGACTGTATGCTTCAGAATGGAGCGGTGAAGGTCTACGCGGTCGATGTCGGCCACGGGCAGCTGGACTGGAAGCTCCGGAACGATGCGCGCGTCGTCTGCCTTGAGAAGACCAATATACGCTATGCGACGAGAGAGCAGGTTCCGGATGAGATTGCGCTCTCCTCGATTGATGTCTCCTTTATTTCTCTCTCAAAGGTGCTTCCCGCAGTGCGAAAGCTCCTGCAAACAGAGGGAGAGGTGGTCGCGCTCATCAAGCCGCAGTTTGAGGCGGGGAGGGAGAAGGTCGGAAAGCACGGCGTCGTCAGGGATCCGGAGGTCCACAGAGAGGTGATTTCTTCCTGCGTGCGCTATGCTGAGGAGAACGGCTTCCGGGTGCGCGGCCTCACATTTTCCCCGATACGGGGACCGGAGGGGAATATTGAGTATCTCTACGATCTTGTTCTGCGAGATCCGGCTGATGCAAAGCACATGGCACAGGAGGTTCTGAGCGGCGCCGTCGAGGCACAGATCGCTGCTGTCGTGGCAGAGGCACACGCGGCGCTGGACCGTCCGAAGGAGCAGAAATGAAGCGATTCTGGCTGTTTGTAAATACGGAGAAGCCGCAGGCGGAGCGTGTCGCAAAGGACATTCGCGCGCAGCTCTTTGCGATGGGCGCATATTCCGTGGAGATCACAGGAAGCGTGCTGGGGGAGGAGATCGCCGGCGCGACGGACTGCGTGATATCGCTTGGCGGGGATGGAACCATTATCCGTGCCTCTCACTGTATTGCAGGAAGCGGAATCCCGATTGTCGGCGTCAATCTTGGGCACATGGGATATCTCACAGCTGTGAGTCAGGAGAACGAAATTCCGGGTATGCTCACGGCGCTTCTTGGCGGAGATTTTAAGATCGAGGAGCGGATGATGCTGGAGGGATGCATCGTTCCGGCGGGCGAGAAGGAAAGTGTGGAGGGAAGTCCTCTGCGTGCGCTGCCGGGAGAAGCGGCGGAGCGGAGGAGGCTTGCGCTGAATGAAATTGTCGTATCCCGGAAAACGAATGCAGGGCCCGCACATTTTCGCGTCTCGGCCAACGGGGTTTTCTTGAATGAATATAAGGCGGATGGTATAATTATTTCTACACCTACCGGCTCCACGGCCTATAATCTGAGCGCCGGAGGGCCAATTGTGGATCCGGTTGCGAGAATGAAGATTCTGACTCCCATATGTCCGCACGCTTTGAATCGATCGAGCATCGTGCTGAAGGCGGAGGACAGGCTGGACATCGAGATTCCGGGAGAGGAAGGCGGAGTGCAGAGTGTGAGCTATGACGGAGCCGTGGTTGAGGAGCTTTTTGCGGGGAGCACAGTAAGGGTTGTCGAATCCCAGCTGACGACGCGGCTTATACGTCTGAACGGAGATACCTTTCTCACGCAGCTACGAAGGAAGATGAGCGCACTGTAGGAGAGAAGAGATGAAGCTTGAACGACACTCAAAGATTGTGGAGCTGATCGGGAAATATGAGATTGATACGCAGGAGGAGCTCGCAGAGAAGCTAAGAGAGGCGGGCTTTCGCGTGACGCAGGCCACTGTCTCCCGAGACATACGGGAGCTGAAGCTCACGAAGGTTGCCATGGACAACGGGAGACAGCGCTACACGGTGATGCAGCCTCGGGACTCCTATTCCGAGAAATATATCCGCATCATGCGGGATGGCTTTGTTTCCATGGACCGGGCGCAGAATATCCTTGTGATCAAGACGGTCGCGGGTATGGCCATGGCAGTCGCGGCCTCTCTGGACGCGCTGCATATGCATGAACTGGTTGGCTGCATCGCGGGGGATGATACCATCATGTGTGCAGTGCGCTCGGTGGACGATACGATTCAGCTTATGGAAAAGCTGAAGAGAATCACGGGTACTCGTCCAGAGGGGGAGCGCGCCCGATAATCTATTTTTGAACAGGAGAGGAAGATGCTTCTAGAGCTGCATATCAGAAATTTCGCGCTGATTGAGCGTGCCGACCTCACATTTCAGGAGGGCCTTACTGTGCTCTCGGGAGAGACCGGAGCGGGAAAGTCGATTCTGATCGATTCGATTTCAGCGGCTCTCGGCGGAAAAACAGGCGGGGCTTCTATACGGACAGGGGCGGAATATGCCTATATTGAGCTGCTTTTTTCTGTTGAAGAAGAGGAGCTTCTGCACCGTATCCGCGCCCTCGGTGTTCAGCCCGAGGCAGATGGAACCCTGATACTCACGAGGAAGATCATGCCGGCGAGAAGTGTGTTCCGTGTGAACGATGAAACTGTGACCGCGGCGCTCCTTAAAAAGCTGACAGCTCTTCTCATAGATATTCATGGTCAGCATGAGGTGCAGACGCTCTTTGATCCCGGGCGTCACCTGGAGCTCGTCGATCTGATGGCGGCGGATGAGCTTGCCACACAAAAGGCTGCTTACAGCACACGTTTCCAGCGCTATGCGGAGCTTAAGAGTCTGCTCAGGAGAGAGGCGGATCAAGAGTTTCGGGAGAGAGAGAGGGAGCTTCTCGCCTATGAGGTACAGGAGATAGAGCGGGCGGAGCTCACGCCCGGCGAGGAGGAGGCAATCCGTGCGGAGTTCATAAAGATCAGAAATTCCGCACGGATACAGGAGGCGCTCGCTTCCTGCACGGAGCTCCTCTCCACAGACGCCGTGTCGGAGGCGCTCAGAAAGCTCTCGACGGTGGAGCAGTACGCGCCGGAGCTCCGTGTGTTGTCGGAGCAGCTCTCAGAGCTTGACGGACTGCTGGGGGATGCCCTTTATGCAGTGCGGGAGCAAATGGAGGCAGCGGAATTTGATGAGGAGAGGCTTCAGCAGCTCTCGGAGCGTCTGGATTTGATCCACGGACTTCAGGATAAGTATGGAGAGGATGTGTCCGGCATCCTTGCAGGGCTTGAAAAAAAGCGGGAGAGGCTTGATTTTCTGCTTGGTTTTGAAGAAAAACAGGCAGAGCTTAAAAAAGAGGAGCAGATGCTTGCCGAAGAGCTGAAGATTCTGGCGGAGAGCATCCGTGCGCTGCGGATTCAGAGTGCCGGACAGCTTAAGGAGCAGGTGTCCGGGGAGCTTCGCTCTCTGAATTTTCCCGGCGCGGATTTCTCCGTGCAGTTTTCCAGACAGGAGCTCGGAGCAAACGGCTGTGACGGCGCAGAATTTTATATCAGCACAAATCCGGGAGAGCCCTTGAAGCCCCTGAGAACTGTGGCGAGCGGAGGCGAGCTCTCCAGAATTATGCTTGCGCTGAAGACAGTGCTGGCGGACAGAGACGAGATTCCCACGCAGATTTTTGATGAAATTGACGCCGGAATCAGCGGAAGGACGGCGCAGAAGGTCTCTGAGAAGCTGTTTCGCATCGGCGGCACGCGTCAGGTGCTCTGCATCACCCATCTCCCGCAGATCGCGGCGATGGCGGATCACCATTATCTCATCGAGAAAGAGAGCGATGCTGATAGTACCAGAACTGCGGTGCGGGAGATCTCCGGAGCGGAGATCACCGCGGAGCTCGGACGTCTGATCGGTGGCAGTGAAATTACAGCGGGCGTATTGAAAACTGCGGAGGAGATGAAGCTTCTGGCAGAGCGCGGGAAGCAGAGTCTTCGGCAGGTCTAGGAGCGGAGAGTACAGCAGTATGCTTTGGAGGGAAAAAGCATGAAAAATATACTTTTTGTGGCTTCGGAGGCAGTACCTTTTATCAAGACGGGAGGGCTCGCGGATGTTGCGGGTTCTCTGCCGAAGTGCTTCGACAGGAGATATTTTGACGTACGCGTCATGATTCCGAAGTATCTCTGCATCTCGGAGGAGCTGCGGTCCCGGTTTGAGTATGTCAGCCACTTTTATCTCTACTACAACGGACAGAATCGCTATGTTGGAATATTGAAGTATGTGGAGGACGGCATCACCTTTTACTTTATTGATAATGAGGGGTATTTTGGAGGCTTTAGCCCCTATGGTGACTGGCTGTATGATCTTGAAAAATTTGCGTTTTTCTCTCAGGCGGCGCTGTCTGCGCTTCCTGTGATCGGCTTTCAGCCGGATGTTATACACTGTCACGACTGGCAGACGGGGCTGATTCCGGTCTATCTCAAGGATCGTTTTCGCGGCGGAGAGTTTTTCAGGGACATCAAATCTGTGCTCACGATACATAATCTGAAATTCCAGGGCGTGTGGGATGTGAAGACGATACAGCGGCTCAGCGGTCTGCCGGACTATTATTTTGCTCCCGACAAGCTGGAAGCATATAAGAATGGAAATTATCTGAAGGGCGGCATCGTCTATGCAGATGCAGTGACAACAGTCAGTGAGAGTTACGCGAGAGAGATACAGCTTCCCTTCTACGGAGAGGGACTTGACGGACTGATGCGTGCGCGATCCAATTCCCTTCGCGGCATTGTAAACGGAATTGATTATGAGGAATTCAATCCGGAGACAGATGCACTGATTGTACAGAATTACAGCCTGAAGACTTTCCGCAAGGAAAAGAAAAAAAACAAGCGGGATCTGCAGCGTCAGCTTGGACTTTCAGAGGACGAGCACAGGTTCATGGTGGGGATTGTCTCCCGCCTGACAGACCAGAAGGGACTGGATCTCATCAGCAGTGTGATGGATGAGCTATGTTCGGAGGATATTCAGTTTGTGGTGCTCGGAACGGGAGAAGAGCGCTATGAGAATATGTTTCGCTACTACGACTGGAAGTATCAGGACAGAGTTTCCGCACAGATCTACTACTCCAACGAGATTGCGCATAAGATCTATGCGGCCTGTGACGCCTATCTCATGCCCTCGCTCTTTGAGCCCTGCGGCCTGTCGCAGCTGATCGCGCTGCGCTATGGAACCCTGCCCATCGTGCGGGAGACCGGAGGACTGAAGGACACGGTGATTCCCTACAACGAGTACGAGAACAGCGGGACCGGCTTCAGCTTTGCAAATTACAATGCGCAGGAGATGCTGAACACACTGAATTATGCAAAGATGATATACTACAGCCGCAGACGTGACTGGAACAGGATCGTAGACCGCGCCATGCAGGAGGACTACTCGTGGCATACCTCGGCGCTCAAATATCAGGAACTTTATGACTGGTTGATCGGTTACTGAAGATTAAGAGAAAAAGAGAAGAGCAGAGCTTAATGAGTATATTTAATCAGATTCTTTCCAATCAGGTTTTGATGAGTGCAGTCATGAGCTGGTTCGTGGCGCAGGTACTGAAGGCGCTCCTGGATCTCTGGACCACCGGAAGCTTCACAGTGGAGCGTCTCTATGGAAACGGCGGAATGCCGAGCTCTCACAGTGCAACTGTCTGTGGGCTCGCTGCCGGGGCAGCCTTTGCCCGCGGCTTCGGCTCCTTTGAATTTGCGATCAGCTTTGTGTTGGCTATGGTCGTGATGATTGACGCGATGGGAGTGCGCAGGGAGACCGGAAAGCAGTCACAGCTCCTGAACCTGATGATGGAGGAGAATTTCTGGAATTTTGACGACCTCGCGGAGTTTCAGATCAAGTTAAAAGAATTCATCGGTCATACGCCGCTTCAGGTATTCTGCGGCGCGGTTTTGGGTATCATGGTTGCAGCAGTGGCGGAATACGCCTTTTATTAAAGATCTGCGGGCATCGGAAGGCGTGCGTTTATCCGGTGCCTGTTTTTATGCGGAGGAGGAAGGATGAAACAAAGGTGGTTCGTGCGGCATTTTGCCGTCCTCTGCCTTGCAGCGCTTTTACTGTCCGGCTGTGCCGCGGCGGAACCAAAGGAAGAGACTGTTTTACTGCCCTACAGTGAGCAGCAGATGCTTATGCTTGTACTGTCTGCCAGACAGGAGACGGAGCAGCTGTATACAAATGAAATCTGGAAGGTGACACTTGGCAGCGGGGAGAGCTATAAGACGCGTTATCTTCGTGAGCTCAGGAATTTTTTCCTGGAGCTCTGTGCGCTGAATGGAATGGCGGAGGAGCGCGGCATACGGCTGGACACGGAGGAGAAAAAGCAGCTTTCCGCGGCTGCTCAGATTTTTTATGAGAGCTCTGTCCGCGGACAGGAAGCGCTCTCCGGGCTGAAGCCGGAGGAGACGGAGGATATGTTTTATCAGTACGCGCTCACGCTGAAGCTGAAGGAGTCCATGCTGAGTGACCGGAAGACTGAGATCAGTGAGAGCGAGGCGAGAGTGGTGCGCCTGGAGGAGCTTCAGGCCGAGAGCAAAGAGGCGGCAGAACAGCTCAGGACAAAGGCGGGGAACGGAGAGGAGCTGAAGCTCCTTGCTAAGAACAACCCTGCGCGACAGGTACGTCTTCGTGTACTTGTGCGCGGAGAGCTTCCGAAGGATGCGGAGGATGCGCTTTTTGCGCTGGAGGACGGCGCAGTCAGTGAGGTGCTTTCGCTGGAGGGACGTTACTCCTTCTTTCGCTGTATCAGCAGCTATGATGAGGAAGCGACAGCGGCGCATCGCGCGGAGCTTCAGGCGGAGCGGCTCAGGACGGTGGTGAAGGAGGCATATGAGGACTACATCACGGCGCACAGGATCGAGATGAATGCTTCCCGCTGGCAGAGTGTGGAGCGCGCAGCGGACCAGGATTACAGCGGTGAGAACTTTTTTTCCGCAGTCAGAGGAGGGTTTGCGCATGAGGGCGCTTAAGGTCGAGGATATCCGGAGCTTTACGAGAGCACTTTTTATGCAGGACTGCTTTGATGGTTTTTTACTCGGAGAGGCGGAATTCAGTACCTTTTGCAGTTTTTCTGTGGATGGACGGGTTGAGCGCAGCTGGTTTACAGATGAGGAGCTGGAGAAGGAACAGATTGAAGCCTATGTGCGCTGGGGAAGAGTGCGCGAGCTGTGTTTTCAGCTGATACGGGGCAGGAAAACACCGTCCTCCTTCCGCATCACCCTCCGTCTTGCGCCGGGGGAGCGCGAGCGCTTCCTGAGGGAGGCGGGCTATGCTGTGGATGCGGAGCAGATTGGCAGTTTTCTTCTGAATCTCCGCTTTGAGAAGGGGGAGCTGAGCTGTGTCAGCCTGGCCTCTCTCAACTGCTTTCCGCCCGAGCGCTCTCTGGAGGAGGCCTGGGATCAATGGGCGCAGCGCTTCTTCCGGGAGTATAAGCTGGCGGTCTCTGTGCTGTAGCTGTGTAACAACTGTTTCTCTGCAAATCAGATAAAAGTAAAAAATGGCGGTGCAGGCCATAGGCAGGAGGTGCCATGAGACGTTTTGGAGATCAGAAGAAGCAGCCGGAGGAGCTATTCGGAGCCTGGGAGACGACTGAATCCGGTGCGGCAGATACATCTGGAGAAGAGGAGGCAGGTCTGGATCTTCTGGAGCTTTATCTGGAGGAGCTCAGAGCGGTTCCACAGCTCTCTGTTCAGGAGGAGGCAGAGCTCACAGGGCGCGCTGCTATGGGAGAGGAGCATGCGAAGCAGCGCCTCACGGAGGGCTATCTCATGTATGCGCTTACGCTTGTGAAGGACTATATGGGAGGGCCGCTTTCCGTTTCTGAGCTGATCGCTGTCGCAAATCTCGCCCTGGTGCAGGCAGTCAGCCGCTATCTTGCGAATGCTGTGACATCTGCAAAAAACACGGAAGGGGAATTGGAAAGCGCTGTGCTTCGTGATACGATAACCGCAGAAGTAGAGGCTGCGTTGAAGCATTCCTGTGAGGAGGCGCAAAGCAGCGGTCAGGAAGAGCAGGCGATTGCAGAGCGCTTGAACCGCCTCACAGAGATATCCCGCGTGATGGCGACGGAGCTCGGGCGACAGGCCACAGAGAGTGAGCTCGCCGAGCGGATGAGAAGCACAGAGGAGGAGATACGGGAGCTTGTCAAAATGAGCATGCAGGCACTTTGAATTATGGATGACAAATTCAGAGAATTTCCGATATGATAAGGCACAGGAGAACAGTCGTAAGCTTTGAAAGGAGTACTATGGGCGTTAGAAGAGTCTATGTGGAGAAGAAGCCGGACTATGCCGTTCGCGCAAGAGAGCTCGCGGAGAATATCCGGAGTTATCTCGGCATAAGCAGCATAAGCCGCGTGCGGGTTCTGGTGCGCTATGACATCGAAAATATGACGGATGAGAGCTATGCGCTGGCGAGAGGAACCATCTTTTCTGAGCCGCCGCTGGACAGCTGCTATGAGGAGAGCTTTCCGAAGAATGCGGATGATGCTGTCTTTTCCGTAGAGTTTCTTCCGGGCCAGTTCGATCAGCGCGCAGATTCGGCAGAACAGTGTGTGAAGCTTCTGGACGAAAAGGCCAGCCCGGTGATACGCTCTGCGACGACCTATGTGCTGAGCGGAACCCCGACGGAGGAGGAGCTTGCCGCTGTGAAGAGCTTCTGCATCAACCCGGTGGACTCCAGAGAGACCTCGGAGGAGAAGCCGGACACTCTGCATATAGACTATCCTGCGCCGGAGGATGTGAAGAGCTTTGAAGGCTTCTGCAGCATGGATGAGAAGGCGTTTCATGCGCTCTATTTCTCGCTGAATCTTGCAATGACCTACGATGATTTTTCCTTCATCCGCAGCTATTTTGAGAAAGAGCAGCGGGATCCGACTGTGACCGAGATCCGGATGCTGGATACTTACTGGTCGGATCACTGCCGTCATACGACCTTCCAGACAGAGCTCACAGATATTCGTTTTCTGGAGGGAGACTACAGAGAGCGGCTGGTGAAGAGCTATGAGCGCTACTTATGCGACCGCGAGGATGTGTTCCATGGAAGAAAGGACAAGTTTGTCTGTCTCATGGATCTTGCGCTTATGGGAATGCGAAAGCTCAGGAAGGAGGGCAAGCTCACTGATCAGGAGGAAACAGACGAGATTAATGCCTGCTCCGTGATTGTTCCGGTTGAGATCGACGGTGTCACAGAGGAGTGGCTTGTAAATTTTAAGAACGAGACGCACAACCATCCGACGGAAATCGAGCCGTTCGGAGGCGCAGCGACCTGTCTCGGTGGCGCAATAAGGGATCCGCTCTCCGGAAGAACCTATGTCTATCAGGCCATGCGCATCACAGGTGCGGCAGATCCCACCGTCCCGCTTGGAGAGACCCTCCCGGGCAAGCTCCCGCAGAGGAAGCTGGTCACGGAGGCCGCCCGCGGATATTCCTCCTACGGAAATCAGATCGGCTTGGCAACAGGCTATGTGAAGGAGATTTATCATCCGGACTATGTTGCGAAGCGCATGGAGCTCGGTGCAGTTATGGCAGCGGCGCCGCGGAAAAATGTGCGCCGTCTCACGTCCGATCCGGGAGATGTCATCGTACTGCTCGGCGGTGAGACCGGGCGCGACGGAATCGGAGGCGCGACGGGCTCCTCCAAGGTTCATACGACCGATTCCATTGAGATCTGCGGCGCAGAGGTGCAGAAGGGCAATGCGCCCACAGAGCGGAAGCTTCAGCGTCTGTTCCGTCGCCCTGAGGCGAGTACGCTGATCAAGAAGTGCAATGATTTTGGGGCGGGCGGCGTCTCCGTGGCGATCGGAGAGCTTGCGGCGGGGCTTGATATCGACCTCGACAAGGTTCCGAAGAAGTACGCGGGACTGGACGGGACGGAGCTTGCGATATCGGAGTCGCAGGAGCGCATGGCCTGCGTCATCGACCCGAAGGATGTAGAGCAGTTCCTCGCATATGCACAGGAAGAGAATCTCGGCGCTGTTCCGGTCGCTGTGGTCACGGAGAGCCCGCGCTTAAGGATGCGCTGGAGAGGCAAAACCATAGTAGATATCAGCAGAGAGTTCATCGACACCAATGGTGCGCATCTTAAGGCACAGGTTGAGGTGGAGATGCCGGTGAAGGCAGAGAGCCCGCTGACAGTGCAGCCGGTCACTGACATTCGCTCCCACTGGCTTAAGACGCTTGCAGATCTGAATGTCTGCTCTCAGAAGGGTCTGGTCGAGATGTTTGACAGCTCGATCGGCGCCGGTACAGTCACAATGCCCTACGGCGGTCTCTACCAGATGTCAGAAATTCAGACTATGGTCGCGAAGCTTCCCGTGCTGAAGGGGAGCTGCGATGCAGTGACTATGATGAGCTACGGCTTTGATCCTTACCTCTCGAAGTGGAGCCCCTATCACGGCGCTGTATATGCAGTTGCGGATTCAGTCGCGAAGATTGCCGCAGCAGGAGGAGACTGGAGAAAGATTCACTTCACCTTCCAAGAATATTTCCGGCGTATGGATGATGAGAAGCCGCGCCGCTGGAGTCAGCCCTTTGCCGCACTGCTCGGGGCCTATGAGGCGCAGAGGGAGCTGGAGCTCGCAAGCATAGGCGGCAAGGACTCCATGTCCGGAACCTTTAACGAGATTGATGTTCCCCCCACGCTGGTGAGCTTTGCGGTGGATATCGCCAGTGCCAAAAATGTGGTCACGCCGGAGCTGAAGAAGGCCGGAAACCGTATTCTTTTGCTGCGTGTGCAGCGAGATGCGGATGCGCTTCCGGATTTTGCAGACCTGAAGGCGCAGTATTCCGCGCTCTTTGAGGATGTTCTGGCGGGGCGTGTTGTGAGCTCCTATGCGCTGTCCCGCCACGGCATTGCGGAGGGCCTTGCAAAGATGGCCTTCGGCAACAGACTGGGTGTCAGGGTATCGGATGCGGTGCGCGCGGAGGAGCTTTTTGCACCGGCCTGGTGCGATCTGCTTCTGGAGGTTCCTGCGGAGCACTGCGCTGCGCTCAAGGCTCGCTGCACCCTGCTCGGAGAGGTGACGGAGCGCGCCGTACTGGCGTTTCAGAGCATGGAGCTGCCACTTTCTGAGGCCGAACGCGCCTGGACGGGTACGCTGGAGAAGATATTCCCGACTGCTGCGGGTGCAGAAGGAAAGGCGCTCGATACGCCGCTGTACCGCACAGAGGCAGCAGCTGTCTGCACGCATAAGCTCGGCATACCGCGCGTCTTCATTCCGGTATTTCCGGGTACAAACTGTGAGATCGATTCTCTCCGTTCCTTTGAGCGGGCGGGAGCAGAGGTATATGCTCCCGTATTCAGAAATCGCAGTGCGCAGGACATACTGGATTCTGTCGAAGCATACAGAAAGGGGATCTCAGAGGCGCAGATTGTCATGTTCCCCGGCGGATTCTCCGCGGGAGATGAACCGGAGGGAAGCGCAAAGTTCTTTGCGACGGCCTTCCGCAATCAAAAGATCCGCGAGGAGGTGCTGAAGCTTCTGAATGAGAGAGACGGACTGATGCTCGGCATCTGCAACGGCTTTCAGGCGCTGATTAAGCTCGGGCTGGTTCCATATGCGGACATCAGGGAGCAGGCGGCGGATGCACCGACACTTGCCATGAACACGATAGGAAGACATATCAGCCGCATGGTAAATATGAAGGTCGTATCCAACAAGTCACCGTGGCTCATGGGCGCGGAGCTCGGCGGAGTGTATGCGAACGCGGCTTCCCACGGTGAGGGACGCTTTGTCGCACCGCAGGGGACCATAGAGGCACTCTTTCAGAACGGACAGGTCGCGACGCAGTATTGCGCGCCGGACGGCTCCGTCACGATGGAGGAGGAGTGGAATCCGAACGGTTCCTACTATGCAATAGAGGGAATCACCAGTGCAGACGGCAGAATTTATGGAAAAATGGCGCATCCGGAGCGCATCGGAGCTTATGTTAACATCAATATTCCTGTGCGTCAGGATATGAAAATTTTTGAATCGGGTGTTGCCTATTTTAAGTGATTCGAGTATGATAAACGCGCAGTAGTTTATCGGAGCCCTGGCTTCCGCACTGCTGGGATTATCGGTATGGGCGTTTATCACAGCGAAGAGATAAGGGGCAAGATCGACCTGACCGGTCGGTCTTGCCTTCATTTATGAGAGGTAAGGCTATGAAGAAGGTTGTAAAGTTCGGGGGAAGCTCCCTCGCGAGCGCAAAGCAGTTTAAGAAGGCCGGGGAGATCATCCGCTCGGACAAGTCCAGGCGCTATGTAGTTCCGTCTGCCCCGGGGAAGCGAAGCCCGGAAGACATCAAGGTGACGGATCTGCTGTATCGGATGTATGATGCCGCAGGCGATCAGGTCGCCTATGGAAAGATATTTACGCAGATACGCGCGCGCTACGAGGAGATCATAGAGGGTCTGGGGCTGAATCTGAATCTTGAGGATGCCTACAGAAGAATGGAAGAGGGCTTTGTGCATCAGATCGGCAGAGATTACGCCGCAAGCCGCGGAGAATATCTGAATGGTCTGGTCATGGCGGCTTATCTCGGCTATGAGTTTATAGATCCGGCAGAGATTATCGTGTTTCATGACGACAGCACACTGGATCGGGAGGCGACGGAAAAGGCGGTTTCCGAGCGCCTCTGCGACGTTGATTATGCGGTGATTCCGGGCTTTTACGGCGCAAAGCGGGACGGAAGCATTACTACCTTCTCACGCGGCGGCTCCGACGTGACCGGCTCCGTGATTGCCGGAGCGATTCATGCGGATCTCTATGAGAACTGGACCGATGTGTCCGGCTTCCTCTGTGCAGATCCCCATATTGTCGATAACCCGGAGGTGATCGATACCATCACCTACCATGAGCTGAGGGAGCTTTCCTACATGGGGGCAGGGGTCATGCACGAGGACGCAATCTTCCCCGTGAGAAAAGAGGGAATTCCGATCAATATCCGGAACACGAACCGCCCGAACGACAAGGGAACCATGATCGTCGAGAGCACCTGCAGAAAGCCGCGCTTTACCATCACCGGTGTGGCTGGTAAGAAAGGCTTCTGCTCCGTGACCATCGACAAGGATATGATGAATTCCGAGATCGGCTTCTGTCGCAAGGTGCTGCAGGTCTTTGAGGACAATGGCATCTGTCTGGAGCACATGCCCTCTGGGATAGACACGATGACGATCGTTGTGCATCAGACAGAGTTTCTGGACAATGAGCAGAGGATCGTTGCGGGCATCCATCGCGCCGTGCATCCGGATCAGATCATACTTGAGGATGATCTCGCGCTGATCGCGGTAGTGGGGCGCGGGATGAAGGATCAGAGAGGAACAGCGGCGCGCGTTTTTGCGGCGCTGAGCCATGAGCACGTGAATGTCAAGATGATAGATCAGGGCTCCAGTGAGTTCAATATCATCGTGGGCGTGAAGAGCCGGGATTTTGAGGTGGCGATCCGCGCGATATACCGCATTTTTGTAGAGACACAGCTGTAAGAGAAGAGGCATTCCGGCGCGGCATCATTTCTGGTGCCGCGCCAAAATGCAGTGAGCTGAAAGCAGGAGGATACCAGTGCATCAGGTGATTGTGATCGGCGGCGGTGCCGCGGGAATGCTCGCAGCCATTGCCGCGGCGGGAGCGGGCGCGAAGGTGCTGCTTCTCGAGAAGAATGAAAAGCTCGGCAAGAAGCTTTTTATCACCGGAAAGGGACGCTGCAATCTGACGAATGCGGCAGATATGAAGGAGGTGCAGGAGAGCGTGGTCAGTAATCCGCGCTTTCTCTTCAGCGCATTTCGGGAATATACGAATGCAGACATCATGCGTCTGATAGAGGAGAACGGGTGTCCGCTGAAAACAGAGCGCGGTCAGCGCGTATTTCCGGTGAGCGATCACAGCTATGATGTTATCAATGCGCTGGAGCGCGCGCTGAAGCGCGTGGGCGTCAGCTGGCGCCTCCATACAGAAGTGTCAGGCATCGAAACAGATGTGGCGGCGGGCGGCACAGCAGCTGTCAGCGGCGTACGGTTCTGCGATGGTGCGCTGCTGCCTGCGGACAGAGTGGTTCTTGCAACGGGCGGACTCTCTTACCCGGCGACAGGCTCTGACGGCGCCGGACTTCGTTTTGCAGAGCGGCTGGGACACCGCATCACGCCGGCTCTGCCCTCTCTTGTCCCACTGCTGATCCGGGAGCAGAGCATAGCCGCAGATCTCATGGGACTCTCGCTGAAGAATGTTTCCATTTCCATACGGGAGGGAAATAAAGAGCGCTACAGTGATTTTGGGGAGCTGCTCTTTACACACTTCGGACTGAGCGGCCCCGTGATACTCTCTGCGAGCGCGGTGGTTGGTCCGCTCCTGAAAAAGAAGGAGCTTGCGCTGTTCATAGATCTGAAACCGGCACTTTCCGGAGAACAGCTCGACCAGCGCCTGCTCAGGGATTTTTCGGATCTGCAGAACCGCGCGCTGAAGAATGCACTCTCCGGATTATTTCCCTCAAGACTCATTTCCGAGGTGATACGGCAGTCAGGGGTATCTCCGGAGCGAAGGATTCATGATCTGACGAGGGAAGAGCGGGCTGCGCTCGTTGGCGCGACCAAGGGGCTTCATTATACGCTGACCGGACTTCGGGGCTTCAATGAAGCGATTATCACAAAGGGCGGCGTCAGTGTGAAGGAGGTGAATCCCTCCACAATGGAATCGAAAAGGATTTCCGGACTGTATTTTGCAGGAGAGCTCCTGGATCTTGACGCACTGACAGGCGGTTTTAATCTTCAGATTGCGTGGTCAACAGGCTGGCTTGCCGGAAAAAGTGCGGCGGAGGAGAGATAAAATGGAGAAGATCAGAGCGCTTGCGATCGATGGCCCTGCGGGAGCAGGAAAATCGACAATTGCAAAGGCAGTGAGCAGAGAGCTGAACTGGATCTATGTGGACACGGGTGCGATGTTTCGCGCGATTGCCCTGTTCCTGACAGAGAGAGGCACGGACACGGATTCGGAGGAGGCTGTCGCAGCCGCACTGGACGGGGTGGATATTGCGCTCCGCCATGAGAACGGAGAGCAGAGAATCTTTTTAAACGGCAGGGATGTTTCTGCGGAAATTCGCGAGGAGGCCGTCGGAAATATGGCGAGTCGGGTGAGCGTCTATCCCGCGGTGCGAAACAAGCTTCTGCTCCTTCA
Source organism: Fusobacterium naviforme (assembly GCA_003014445.1). Taxonomy (GTDB): domain Bacteria; phylum Bacillota; class Clostridia; order Lachnospirales; family Lachnospiraceae; genus Moryella; species Moryella indoligenes. Next base: position 42,591 of record PYGH01000007.1, read on the forward strand.
GCGTCAGCTTGCGGCAGCGCAGCCGGTCGTGATGGACGGACGTGACATCGGGACCGTCGTGCTTCCGAACGCGGATACAAAGATATATCTCACTGCCAGTGCAGAGGTGCGCGCAAAAAGACGGCTCAGAGAGCTGCTTCTGAAGGGGCAGAGCGCAGAGCTCGCCGAGGTTCAGAGAGATATTGAGGCGCGTGACTACAGAGATATGCACAGAGAGACGGCGCCGCTCCGGCAGGCAGAGGACGCTGTGCTTCTGGACAGCTCGGATATGAGTGCGGCGGAGGTGCAGCAGAAGATTCTTTCAATTGTTCGGAACAGCCTGGAGAGGTGAAGCTTTGGCCAGTATAAAAATTGCGGAAAAGGCGGGATTCTGCTTCGGTGTGCGCAAGGCGGTGGAGACAGTGTACCGCGAGGCGGAGGAAGCAAGAGGGGAGGTCTATACCTACGGTCCCATCATTCACAACGAGGAGGTCGTGAAGGATCTGGAACGGAAAGGAGTCCGGGTTCTTGACGGGCCGGAGGCGCTCAGAGCACTTCGCGGGGGAACCGTCATCATTCGCTCTCACGGGATCGGCCGGGAGATCTATGAGATCTGTGAGAAGAAGCAGCTCCGTGTGGTGGACGCGACCTGTCCCTTTGTCGCAAAAATTCACCGCATTGTGCAGGAAGAGAATGCAAAGGGGCGCCAGGTCATTATTGTCGGAGATCCCGCACATCCGGAGGTCATGGGGATCCGGGGGTGGGGGAGGAAGGACACAGAGGTGATCGAATCTGCTGAAGATTTTGAAGCTCTGGGCCTGGAAAAGGGAAAAAGTATCAGTATTGTCGCGCAGACTACCTATAATCTGACAAAGTTTAAAAAGATTCTTGATAAAATTACGGATTTGGGTTATGATATAGCGTGTTTTAATACGATTTGCAATGCCACGCAGGAGAGACAGACCGAGGCCGGAAGGATCGCCTCAGAGGTCGATGCCATGATTGTCATCGGCGGACAGAGCAGCTCCAACACGCGAAAGCTCGCGGAGATCTGCAGTGCCGCCTGTGAGAATACGTTTTTTGTGCAGACGGCGGATGATCTTGACCCGAAGGTCCTGGCGTCTTTTGAGCGTATAGGCATTACAGCGGGGGCATCAACCCCCAAACATATCATTGAGGAGGTTCAAACAATTGTCAGATCAGAGTTTTGAACAGATGCTTGAGGAGTCTTTTAAGACAATTCACAACGGGGAAGTCGTAAAGGGAACAGTTCTTGATGTCAAAGAGGATCAGATCATCTTAAACATCGGCTATAAGTCGGATGGCATCATCACCAGGAATGAGTACACGAACAACAACAGCCTCGACCTCCGGACTGTCGTGCAGATTGGTGAGGAACTGGAAGCAAAGGTCATGAAGGTAAATGACGGCGATGGCCAGGTATCCCTTTCCTACAGAAGACTTGCCGCGGACAGAGGAAACAAGCGTCTTGAGGAGGCCTACAACAATCACGAGGTTCTCAAGGCGAAGGTTGTTCAGGTTCTGAACGGCGGGCTCAGTGTCATGGTCGAGGAGGCGAGAGTCTTCATTCCGGCCAGCCTTGTGTCCGATTCCTATGAGAGAGATCTCACCAAGTATGCGGATCAGGAAATCGAGTTTGTCATCACCGAGTTCAACCCGCGCAGAAGACGCATCATCGGTGACCGCAAGCAGCTCATGCTGGCTGCGAAGGCTGAGATGCAGAAGGAGCTCTTTGCCCGCATTAAGCCGGGAGACGTTGTCGAGGGTGTCGTGAAGAATGTCACCAATTTCGGCGCGTTTATCGACCTTGGCGGTGCGGATGGCCTGCTTCACATCTCCGAGATGAGCTGGGGCAGAATTGAGAACCCGAAGAAGGTCTTCAAGTCCGGAGACCAGGTCACAGTTCTTATCAAGGATATTGTGGGAACCAAGATCGCACTCAGCCTGAAATTCCCGGAGCAGAATCCGTGGATTGATGCGGCGGAGAAGTATGCGCCGGGCAATGTTGTGACAGGAAGAGTTGCCCGCATGACCGATTTCGGCGCGTTTGTTGAGCTTGAGCCGGGCGTGGACGCGCTGCTTCACGTCTCTCAGATTGCGCGCAGACACATCGACAAGCCGGCGGATGTTCTTCAGATCGGTGACGAGATCGAGGCGCAGATCGTTGATTTCAATGAGGCTGACAGAAAGATCTCCCTCAGCATGAAGGCGCTTGAGATGCAGCCGCAGGGCGATGAGCTCGTGTACAGTGAGGAGGTTCAGCCGGAGGAGCAGCCGGAGTAGCAGCAGTAATACTGCTCTCTTCAGCTCTGAGACAGTTCGAGTTTACAGAGGGTCAAGGTGCGGAGCGTTCCGCGCTTTGGCCCTCTTTCTGACTGCGCCGAAGGAGGTGCATATTGAGAATTGTGCTGTATGCTTATACGGGCCGCGGGAGAGAGCTGAAAGCCCGTCTCCAGTCCATGCTGGAGAAGCAGGGGGAGCTTGTCTTAGAGCTGGCGGTCGAGGAGGCGTTTTCCTGCTGTGATGCGCTGATCTTTATCGGGGCGACCGGAATCGCGGTGAGGAGGATCGCCCCCCTTGTGCGGGATAAATTTCAGGATCCGGCGGTGCTCTCGATGGATGAGCTTGGGAGGCACTGTATTTCTCTGCTCTCAGGTCATGTGGGCGGTGCAAATCTGATGGCGGAGCGCATAGCCGGCATGATCGGCGCAGAGGCTGTTATCTCTACTGCGACAGATCTGTATCATCTCTTTGCTGTGGATCTTTTTGCAAAGGAAAATGCTCTGTGGATCACGGACCGCGTGCTTGCGCGGAAGATCAGTGCGGCACTGCTTCGCGGTGTAAGCATCGGCTTTTGCAGTGATTTTCCTGTGGAGGGAGAGCTTCCGGGTGAGCTGTATCGGGCGGAGAAGCGGGAGATCGCAGCGGGACAGAAGGCACTCTCAATCGCGGTGACGCTCTCGGATGCAGAGCTGGGGGGGAGCTGTCTTCGCCTCATTCCGCGCTGCCTCTCTCTCGGAGTCGGGTGCAGGCGGGGGATTGCCCCTGAGACGCTGCGGGAGGCCCTTCAGCAGTTTCTGAGCGAGCGGGGAATATGTGCTGAGGCAATCTCAGCTGTTGCAAGCATAGAGCTTAAGAAGAATGAGCCGGCAATCCTTGCCTTGGCGGAGGAGCTTCGGGCAGAGTTTCGCGTGTATACGGCAGAGGAGCTGCTGGAGCAGCCGGGGGAGTATGAGGACTCTGCCTTTGTGCGGAGGACAACAGGGGTGGGAAATGTCTGTGAGCGGGCTGCAGCCGCAGTTTTCCCGGAAATTCTTGTGCATAAGACGCGTTATAGGGGGGTGACCCTGGCACTCAGCATGAAGCGGCCACGTCTTCGCTTCCCGGAGCGCTCCTCCTTCCTTCTGATCACCGGCGGTGCCTGGCAGGGCAAGCGCCGCTTTGCGGAGCGCCTCATCGCCGGGGGAAGGCTCTCCGCAGAAGGCGTGCTTTATGTCGAAGAGAAGAGGCTGCAGCGCTGGACAGAGCCTGTGCTCTCCGGAGCGCGCAGCGCGGAGCAGGCTGCGGCAGATGCCGCGGAGGAGCTGCTTGGGGAGCTTGCCGGCATTAAGCGCGCCGGGAGGAGCAGCGCTGCGGTGCAGATGTCGGGTGAGGCTGTAGAGGCACGACCCTTCTGTGCTGCGATTATACTGGACAGCATCGGGAATGGTGTTGTTCCCCTCAGAGCGGAGGACCGCGCCATGCGGGAGCTTGGCGGGAGACTTGCCTGTGTTCTTGCGGCGCAGGCGGCTGAGGTCTGGAAGCTCGAATGCGGTATTGCAGAGAGACTCAAATAGGCTTCATAAATCCTTAAGCAAAGTTAAGGGCAAAGCGGTGGAGAATTTCACGGTTTATGTCTACACTGATTACAGCGTTTTATTTTTTATTCAGAGCGGCGGCGCGGCTCATGCAGCAATCTATAGCGCGGCGCCCTGAATAGCTTGGGAGAGGAGTGAAGTGAATGAATTTAATGCATTTCAGGAGTGTACAGCGCATTACTGCGGCAGCACTGCTGCTCTCAATGTCTGTGCTGAGCTTCAGTCCGGCACTTGGCGCAACCGTGGTGGGCATAGGACCGGACGGGAAGCCCTTTCAGCCGGAGCAGCAGAGTGGTGCAGAGCTTCAGAAGACCGGGGAGCGGGGCAATGCAGCAGGTGCCGGGACGGATCAGGCAGAGGAAAGCAGTACTGCGACAGAGACTGCCGAGCTCAGCGCTGTCATTGCGAACGGGAGAGTGGAGCTTAAGGGAAGCGTGAGCGGAAGCTACTCCGCGGAGGATGGAAAGCTCTATCTCTTTGCCATGGCGCCGTATCAGGATAGTCTCTTCGGAGAACCGATCGCAAATACTGCGGAGAGCGGGCAGTTCAGCTTCAGCACAGAGCTGCGTGCCGGCAGTGCGGATACCAGACTCTATGATGGTTTTGCCGTCGCGGTATGGAAGGACGGGCGCTATCAGGAGATCAGCAATCGCGCCTATATCACCAATCCAGAGACAGTGGCCGGGAGCAGACTTCCCTATCAGGCTCCGCTCACCAAAAAGGGACTGCTCGTGCAGCTGGATATGCTGAGCGATGCCTTTGATCTCGGGGTGAAGCATGTCAATGTCAATTTTAATCTCGCACAGATCACTGCGGGAAGCGGAGTGGATTACAGCTACAGGGGCAAGACCTATCACTTTGATGCCGCACAGATTGCGGAATATGACAAGAATATCAGCGCCTACTCAGGAAAGAGCATGCTGGTGACCGGGATTGTTCTGAACGGCTGGAATGAGCGTATGCCGGAGCTCATCTATCCCGGTGTGAAGAAATCCGGAGACGCCTTCTACTATGGTTTTAACGCATCTACAAAGGAGGGCTATGAGACAACCAGAGCGCTGATGTCCTTTCTCGCAGAGCGCTACTCCGGAGAAAACGCAAGCTGCGGTCGCGTGACCAACTGGATCATCGGGAATGAAATCAATAACAATAAGAACTGGAATTACATGGGGGCGATGGATATGGATCGCTACGTGGAGGAGTATGTCCGCGCCTTTCGTGTGAGCTATACCGCAATTAAGAGCGCTTCTGCGAACGCAAGGGTGTTTTTCTCAATCGATGAGAACTGGAACGATCCAAATGCGGACGAAAAACTGAAGTATTCCGGAAAAAAGATTCTGGATGCGGTGAATGCTGCCATACTTCGCGGCGGAAACATCAGCTGGAATCTGGCGTATCACCCCTATCCCTATCCCATGGTGGAGCCGGAGTTCTGGGATGACCACAGCACCGGAGCCATCGTGCAGAACGAGAGCACACAGATCATAGACTTTGAGAACCTGAACGTGCTGACGGACTATCTCTGTGGCTCGGCCTTCCGGGATCCGTCGAACAATGTGCGGCGCGTGATACTCTCCGAGCAGGGGTTCACTGCGACGAGCGCGAGCCGCGGAAATGTGGAGGAGGCTCAGGCGGCGGCCTTTGCCTACGCTTACTATATTGCAGATTCCAATCCGTACATTGACGCGCTGATTCTGAGTCGGCAGGTGGACGCGCCTGCAGAGGTGAGAACCTCCTGCGCCTTCGGTCTCTGGGCCTGCCGCATGGATGTGGGCGATGCGATCGTCGCGACGAGAAGACGCAGGATATGGTCTGTCTTCCGGGATATAGACAAGAAGGCAAAGACTCTGGAAGCGACCGAATTTGCAAAGTCGGTGATCGGTATCAGCAAGTGGTCAGAGGTCGTTCCCTCCTTCCGCTGGAGGGCGCTGGAAAAATAAGAATGCACAAAAATGCTTCCTAAAAGGAGCAGAGTCTCTCTGAAACGTACATTTGTGCGCCTCACGCGAAAAAACGCTTGAATTCGGGAAAGTGAAGGGGTATGATGAGCGAGTCATAATAGCTTTCCTTCACTGCTGTGCAGCTATGGTGCGCATGGTGTGTGGCGCTATTTGGCCCTGCTATCATATAAATACAGCTCACAGGAGGCATACAGATGAAGCTTGAGAGAAAACTTAGGGTTGCAGTGCTCGGAGCAACGGGCATGGTGGGACAGCGTTTCCTCACAATACTGGAGAATCATCCCTGGTATGAGGTCACTGTGCTTGCGGCAAGTGAGAGAAGCGCGGGAAAGACCTATGAGGAGGCGATCGGCGGGCGCTGGAAGCTTGACATTCCGATGCCGGAGAAATATAAGAAGATGGTTGTCATGAATGTCAATGAGGTGGATGCGGTTGCAGCTCAGGTTGATTTCTGCTTCTCCGCCGTAGACATGACGAAGGAGGAGATACGCGCGATCGAGGATGATTATGCGAAGCATGAGACTCCGGTCGTCTCCAATAACAGCGCACATCGCTGGACTCCGGATGTTCCCATGGTGATTCCGGAGATCAATCCGGAGCATTTTGAGATCATCAGGGCGCAGAGGAAGCGTCTTGGAACCGTGAGAGGTTTCGTCGCGGTGAAGCCAAACTGCTCGATTCAGAGCTATGCGCCGGTGCTCGCTGCATGGAAGGAGTTTGAGCCCTACGAGGTGATTGCAACTACCTATCAGGCCATCTCCGGAGCCGGTAAGAATTTTACGGACTGGCCGGAGATGCAGGGGAATATCATTCCTTACATCGGCGGTGAGGAGGAGAAGAGCGAGAAGGAACCGCTGAAGATATACGGACGAATCGAGGGTGATGAGATAGTCCCGGCTGCCGGGCCGAAGATCAGCTGTCAGTGCATACGGGTACCGGTGCTGAACGGGCACACGGCTGCAGTGTTTGTGAAGCTCAGAAGGAAGGCGGCAAAGGAGCAGCTCATTCAGAAGCTCAGAGACTATGCGGGACTTCCGCAGCAGCTCAGGCTTCCGAGCGCTCCGGAGCACTTTATCTGCTACATGGAGGAGGACAATCGTCCCCAGGTCAGTCTGGATGTCAATTATGAGGGCGGAATGGGCATCTCGATCGGCCGTCTGAGAGAGGACAGCATCTATGACTGGAAGTTTGTGGGACTCTCCCACAACACACTGCGCGGCGCAGCAGGCGGCGCAGTGGAGTGCGCGGAGTGCCTGACTGCACTTGAGTACATCACGGCGAAGGACTGAGACGCGTCGGGTCAGACAGTGAAAACAGAAGACACTTGCAGGACCGGGAGTACCCATATGGGCCCCGGTCCTTTTTAAGCGGTCAGGGGCAGCTGATTTTTCGCCTCAGACGGATTTTGCGGGATACGCGGTTGTGCAGCAAAAAATGAAAGGGAAAAGCCGGCGCACAACAGTCAGGCTTCCGTGTTATAATGACGTATACAGATCAATGACAGCGGAGGTAGAAGGTATGAGTGCAGAGGTGAGAGAGTTCGGGACGCTTGCGGACGGACGCAGCACACAGCTTTTTGTCCTGACAAACGGAAATGGCACGGAAGCTGTATTTACAGATCTTGGAGCTGCCTGGGTCAGCATGAAGGTGCAGGACAGGGAGGGGGAGCCGGGAGATGTGCTCCTCGGTTATGATGATCCTGAGACCTACAACCAGAATCCGACCGCTATGGGGGAGTGTGTCGGGCGCTCGGCAAATCGGATCGGCAACGGGAAGTTCACGCTGGAGGGAGTGGAGTACCAGCTCGCAAGGAATAATCACGGGAAGAACAATCTGCACTCCGGACCTGAGCTCTGGTGCAGCAGGCTCTTCGCGGCAGAGACTGAACAGACAAAGCTCGGGAGCAGGGTTTCTTTCCGGCTGAATTCCCCGGACGGAGATCAGGGCTTTCCGGGCGCGCTTGCTTTTTCTGTGTCCTATACGCTCACAGAGGACGATTCAGTCATCATTGAGTACAGCGGAATATCGGATCGCACGACCATCATCAATCCGACGAACCACGCCTATTTCAACCTTCGAGGCCATGATGCCGGGGATATTCTTGAGCAGGAGGTCTGGATCAACGCAGATTACTTTACGCCGGTGGATGCGTGGTCACTGCCGACTGGAGAGCTGCGCCCGGTCGACGGCACACCCATGGATTTCACCATGCAGAAGCCAATTGGACAGGACATTGATGCAGACGATGAGCAGCTCAGATTCGGGAGCGGCTATGATCATAATTTTGTCCTGAACAACCAGGATGGAAAGCTGCGTCTCGTCGCAAAGGCGAAGGACAGGGAGAGCGGCAGAAAGCTGAAGATCTACACAGACCTGCCCGGCCTTCAGTTCTACACAGGCAATGCGCTTCGCGCGGAGCAGGCAGAGGGCAAGGGCGGTGCAGTCTATGATCACCGTGCGGGCTACTGCTTTGAGACACAGTTCTATCCCGACGCCGTGAATCATGCGGAATGGCCGCAGCCCGTATTCCGGGCGGGGGAGGAATACCATCACTTCACAATCTATAAATTTGTGACGCGGCTTGATGAGGAAGAGGAGGAGACGGACTGAAGCGCCTATTCATAGCTGAGAAGCCGAGCGTCGCGCAGGAGTTTGCGCGGGTACTCGGAGTGAGCGGCAGGAGACAGAACGGATATCTGGAGAGCACAGATACTGTCGTGACCTGGTGTGTGGGGCATCTCATCACGATGAGCTACCCTGAGAAGTATGATCCGCGGCTGAAGCGCTGGGATCTGGAGATGCTTCCCTTTCTTCCGGAGCAGTTTCTCTATGAGGTGATCGGAGATGTGAAGCCCCAGTTTGAGATTGTGAAGGGGCTCCTGAACCGGGAAGATATAGACACCATCTATATCTGTACGGACTCCGGGAGAGAGGGAGAGTATATCTATCGCCTGGTGGACCGCATGGCCGGAGTGCAGGGGAAGACAAGGAAGCGTGTCTGGATCGACTCGCAGACAGAGGAGGAGATTCAGAGAGGTATACGTGAGGCGAAGGACTGGAGTGCCTATGACGGACTGAGCGCGGCTGCTTATCTTAGGGCGCAGGAGGATTACCTCATGGGAATCAATTTTTCCCGCGCGCTGACGCTTCGCTACGGGGGAACATTATCCGCATTCTTAAAGAGGAATCACACGGTCGTGAGCGTCGGGCGGGTTATGACCTGTGTGCTCGGCATGGTTGTGCGGCGCGAGCGAGAGATACGCGCCTTTGTAAAGACGCCCTTTTACCGCGTGCTCGCCGAGTTTTCAAAGGATGGAACCTCGTTTGAGGGAGAGTGGCGTGCGGTGGAGGGTTCCGCGTACTTTCAGTCACCGAAGCTCTATAAGGAGAATGGCTTCAGGAGGCGGGAGGACGCAGATGCACTGATACGCCTGCTCAGTCAGGACGGCAGAGAGGCACAGGTTGTGAAGTCGGAGAAAAAGCGGGAAATACGGAACGCCCCGCTGCTCTATAACCTCGCTGAGCTCCAGAACGACTGCGCGAAGCGCTTTAAGATAAGCCCGGATGAGACGTTAAAGCTTGTGCAGGAGCTCTACGAGAAGAAGCTGGTGACCTATCCCAGAACGGACGCGCGTGTGCTGTCCACGGCGGTCGCGAAGGAAATAAGCAGGAATCTTTCCGGACTTCAGAGGCTCACAGCAGAGCTTCCGGAGGTCGCAGGCTTTGCTGCGGAGGTACTCGACGGAGAGAGCTTCAAAAAGATAGGCAGGACGCGCTACACGAATGACGCGCAGATCACAGATCACTATGCGATCATTCCCACGGGGCAGGGCTTTCCGGCGCTGCGATCACTGAGGCAGCTCCAGCGTGAGGTCTATGAGATGATATGCCGGCGATTCCTAGCTGTCTTCTATCCCCCAGCAGTTTATGAGAAGCGATCCGTGGAGACTGCGCTCGGCAGAGAACACTTTTTCTCGAACTTTCGCATCTGTACGGAGGAGGGATGGCAGAAGCTGTCCGTCTTCCGGCAGCAGGCGAAGAACGGAGAGGAGCATGAAGACATGGCGGAGGGACGCGGTGAGGATCCGGCCTTCCGCGCCATGCTTGCGGGTCTTAAGAAGGGCAGCGAATGCGGAGCGGGGAACTATTCTGTGAAGGAGGGAGGGACCTCGCCGCCAAAGCGCTACAGCTCCGGTTCCATGATACTTGCCATGGAGAATGCGGGACAGCTTATTGAGGATGAGGAGCTTCGAAGCCAGATCAGGGGCTCCGGGATTGGAACCAGCGCGACGCGGGCGGAGATCCTTAAGAAGCTCGTGAGCAACAGCTATCTCGCATTGAACGGAAAGACGCAGATTATCACACCGACCCTGCTCGGTGAGATGATCTACGAGGCGGTGCTGCTCTCCATGCGGCAGCTTCTGAATCCGGAGCTCACAGCCAGCTGGGAGAAGGGACTGGGCTACGTGGCGGAGGGAGCCATAAGCCCGGAGGAGTATATGCAGAAGCTCAGGGAATTTGTGAGCCGCCGCACAGAACAGGTAAAGCAGAGCAATGCGGGCTACCTTCTGCGGGATGCTTTTGAGAAGATGAGGAGCTACTATCCGCCTCCAAAGGCAGTGGCGGCTAGAACTTACAGAAAAAAGAGGAGAGATCAGTGATGAAAAAAGAGGATCTGCGCATTGAGGCGCTGTTTGATCTGAACAGAACCATAGCGGCATCGCTGTTTCAGCGCTTCAGCTATCCCTGGGAGCTGCTGCCGGAGATCGGCAGCTTTCTTATGGAACTCGGTCAGACGCTTCCGGAGTCGGAGTATGAGAAGTTTGGGGACTGCATCTGGGTACACCGTTCTGTTAAGATCGCGAAGACTGTAAGCCTGAAGGGGCCGCTGATTGTCTGCGAGGGCGCGGAGTTGCGGCAGTGTGCCTTTGTGAGGGGGAATGTCCTGATCGGGCGGAATTCCGTTGCGGGCAATTCCTGCGAGTTCAAGAACAGCATACTCTTTGATCACGTGGAGACGCCGCACTACAACTATATCGGCGATTCAGTCCTTGGCTATCGCAGTCACATGGGGGCGGGAGCCATTACGAGCAATATTAAGAGCGACAGAAAGAATGTTGTGATTCACTGCGGGAATGAGAAAATTGAGACCGGCCTCAGGAAGATCGGAGGGATACTCGGCGACGGCGTTGAGGTGGGCTGCGGTTCGGTTCTGAATCCGGGGGTCGTGATCGGAAAGAATACGACTGTGTATCCGCTCTCCAGCGTGCGCGGCGTGCTTCCTGCAGACACGATCTACAAGCGGGAGGGTGAGCTGGTTCGGAAGCGCTGAGACTGCTGTGCATTCTTTGTTCATTGCAATTCTGTTTTTTCTGTGTTACGATTAGCTGATTGAAGGGAGCTAATATTCCGATGGGAAGGTGCAGAGGGAAGGTCTTTGTGATCTGCGGCAGCGGTGCCGGAAAGACAAACGCCGCGATCGGCAAGGGCATCAAGTCCCTTGCGGAGGGCAAGACAGTGACCGTGATTCAGTTTCTGAAGGGAAAGGCCAACGAGGGACTTATGTCTGTCCTGAAGAAACTGGAGCCGGAGATGAAAGCCTTCAGCTTTGAGAAGTATGAGGGCCTGTTTGAGAATCTCTCGGAGGAGGAAAAACAGGAAGATCTCATGAATCTTAAGAATGGCATCAGCTTTGCGCGGAAGGTCATGACGACAGCGGGGAGCGATGTGCTGATTCTGGATGAGCTTCTGGGACTCGTGGATCTCGGTGTGCTGAGCACCGAGGAACTGAAACGGCTCATTCAGGCAAAGCCGGAGGAGATGGAGCTCGTCATCACCGGGAAGGTGTTTCCGGCGGAGTTAAAGAAGGATGTAGACTGCATCTCGTATATCGAAAGTATGATTAATACCTGACGGAGGTAGTGCCTTGGCTATATTTGAAGGCTCCGGTGTGGCCCTTATCACACCGATGAACAGGGATTTCAGTGTAAACTACGATAAGCTGGAGGAGATTATCGAGGAGCAGATCGCAGGCGGAACAGATGCGATCATCGCCTGCGGAACCACGGGAGAGTCCTCAACGCTCACACATGAGGAGCATATTGAGGTCATCAAGCGCAGCTGTGAGATCGTGAGAGGCAGAATTCCGGTTGTTGCGGGGACGGGGAGCAATGCTACGGACACGGCGATCTATCTCTCTGTCGAGGCGCAGCGCTGCGGCGCAGACGCGCTGCTGCTGGTGTCTCCCTACTACAACAAGACGACACAGAGTGGACTCATTCGCCACTACACAGAGGTGGCGCACGCGGTCACGCTTCCGATTCTGCTCTATAATATTCCCGGGCGCACCGGCATGACCATACAGCCGGAGACAATTGCCCATCTGGTAAAAAATGTCGACAATATTGTGGGACTGAAGGAGGCAAGCGGAAACTTTACCGCGATCCTCCGCACACTCTCGCTGATGGACGGCGCGCCGATCGAGATTTACTCGGGAAATGACGATCAGATTGTGCCGCTGATGGCACTGGGAGGCAAGGGAGTGATCTCGGTGCTTGCCAATGTTGCACCGCAGCAGACGCATGATTTATGTATGGCGGCGCTGCATGGAGATATGGCGAAGGCAGCCGCCATGCAGATAGAGGCGGCAGAGCTGGTTCGTCAGCTCTTTGTCGAGGTGAATCCGATCCCGGTGAAAACAGCCATGAATCTCATGGGCAGAGAGGTGGGGCCGCTTCGTCTTCCGCTCTGTGAGATGGAGGAGGAGAATCTCCGAACCCTGAGAGCGGCCATGAAGGAGTATGGTATTCTGTGATTAATATCATTTTGCATGGCTGCAACGGCCATATGGGAAGAATGATCTGTGATACGGCTGCGGAGGAGACAGGTATTCGCATCGCAGCGGGTGTCGATGTTGATACTGCAGTACACTATGATTTTCCGGTCTTTGAGCATATGTCTGATATTTCGGGTGTCGAGGCGGATGTGATCATTGACTTTTCGGTGGCGCGCGCAGTGGATGAACTGATCTCCTATGTTGAGAAAACACAGATCCCCGCCATCATCTGTACGACTGGGCTCACGATGGAGCAGCAGATCCGACTGGAGGAGGCATCCAAGAAGACGGCTCTGCTTCGCAGTGCCAATATGGCGCTGGGGGTGAATCTGCTGATCAGGCTTGCGGCGGACGCCGCAAAAATTCTTGCGGCGAATGGCTATGACATTGAGATCGTGGAGAAGCATCACAGACGCAAGGTGGATGCGCCGAGCGGAACTGCACTTGCCATTGCGGATTCCATTAATGATGCCTGCGACGGACAGTTTCGCTATGTCTACGGGCGTTCCGAGCGCCATGAGGCCAGGGATCCACATGAGATCGGTATTTCAGCGGTGCGCGGCGGAACAATTCCCGGGGATCATGATGTGATCTTTGCCGGAGAGGACGAGCTCATTACGCTGAGCCACACCGCCTACAGCCGGAAGATCTGGGCAAAAGGCGCCTTTACTGCGGCGCGCTTCCTCGCCGGAAAGCCCGCTGGTTACTATACCATGGCGGATGTGATCGGAGATGTGCTGAAGTGACAGCAGTAGCACTGCACCTCGGGCGGCGTGTTTCACTCCGCATACTTTGAGTAAAACTGGAAAGGAACTTCGCGTATGGAAAAACGGGAGATGATTTCCGACGGCAGTACAGCGAGCGTGTATCGCACGGATGATCCGTCTCTTATGCTGGTTTCCCGCAAGGATACACTGACAGATCTGCGCTCCGGTCGCAGCGGGAATTTCCCCGGGAAAGGGGCGCTGTGCAGCAGGATGAGCGCACACGTCTTCCGCTATCTGGAGACGCAGGGCCTTCGCACGGCTTTTGTGGAGGAAACCACAGACACAGACTGCCTCTTCCGTGAGACAGAGCGCATTCCCCTGCGCATCCGGGTGAGGAGTTACAGCGCGGGCGCTTTTGCGGAGCGCACAGGGCTCGCTGAAGGGACGGCCCTCCCGCAGCCCACAGCAGAATTCCGCTACTGCAAAGAGGGACTCGGAGAACCGATGATCAACGGCTATGATGCACTGGCTCTGAAGCTCGTCACAGAGACGGAGATCGAGAAAATTGTAAAGACGGCCTTTCGTGTCAATGAGTTGCTGAGCGTCTATTTCGCGAAGCGGAAGCTGGATCTCGTCGATCTCAGCGTGGAGTTTGGAAGATATAAGGAGGAGCTGCTGATCACAGGGGAATATTCTCCGGATACCATGCGCCTCTGGGACAGTGAAACACATGAAAGACTTGACAGCGAGCGTTTCCTGAAGAATCTGGGAAACGTTCAGGATGCGTACGCAGAACTCGGCAGACGGCTGGGCCTTAGCGGGCACAGCTCATCCTGAGAAAACTATAAGCCCCGGCTTTCCTCACCGACAGAGTGTGAGGAGGGTCGAGGCTTCTCTCATGTGGTGCGAAACACCTTTTGCGTTCATTCTGCATGAGTGAGAATCAATTGCTGAAAGTGGAGGAGAGAAGTGATGTCAAAGAATTACAGCGCTTACACCAGCCCTCTTTCTGAGCGCTATGCGTCAAAGGAGATGCAGTACATTTTTTCGCAGGAGAAGAAATTCAGAACCTGGCGCAGACTCTGGATCGCTCTGGCGGAGACAGAGCGTGAGCTCGGACTGAATATCAGCGAGGAACAGATTGCAGAGCTGAAGAGCTACGCGGAGAATATCAATTATGAGGTGGCGGAGGCGCAGGAGAAGCTCGTGCGTCACGACGTGATGAGTCATGTCTATGCCTACGGCGTGCAGTGTCCGAAGGCGAAGGGGATCATTCATCTTGGTGCGACCAGTTGTTATGTCGGAGACAACACGGATATCATCCTCATGACTGAGGGGCTGAGGCTTTTGAGAGAGCGCCTCGTGAATGTGATTGCGGAGCTGTCCGTCTTTGCGGAGCGCTACAGAGAGCTTCCGACACTTGCCTTCACACATTTTCAGCCAGCACAGCCGACTACGGTCGGAAAGCGCGCGACGCTCTGGATCAATGAGCTGCTGCTGGATCTTGAGGATCTGAACTATGTACTGAGCGGCATGAAACTGTTGGGGTGCAAGGGCACCACCGGAACGCAGGCAAGCTTCAAGGAGCTCTTTGAGGGGGATGAGGAGAAGATACGCCGCATTGACCCGATGATCGCAGAAAAGATGGGCTTTGCCTCCTGTGTTGCAGTCTCCGGGCAGACCTACTCGAGGAAGGTGGATGCCAGAGTTCTGAATGTTCTCGCGGGTATTGCGCAGAGTGCCCATAAGTTCTCCAATGATATCCGGCTTCTTCAGCACCTGAAGGAGGTGGAGGAGCCCTTTGAGAAGACGCAGATCGGATCCTCTGCCATGGCCTATAAACGGAATCCCATGCGCTGTGAGCGCATGGCCTCTCTCGCGGATTACGTGCTGAGCGATGTTCTGAATCCGATGATAGTCTCGAGCACACAGTGGTTTGAGCGCACGCTGGACGATTCCGCCAATAAGCGCATTTCCGTCCCGGAGGCCTTTCTTGCAGTGGACGGCATCCTTTTGCTGTACTTAAATGTGGTGGATGGGCTTGTTGTATATCCTAAGGTGATTGAGAAGCATCTCATGGCGGAGCTTCCCTTCATGGCCACTGAAAACATTATGATGGATGCGGTAAAGGCAGGCGGCGACCGTCAGGAGCTGCACGAGCGGATACGGCAGCTGTCCATGGAGGCGGGGCGCCACGTAAAGGAAGAGGGAAGGGACAATGATCTTCTGGAGCTGATCGCCGCCGATCCGGCCTTTAAGCTGAATCTTGAGGATCTTGAGAGGACAATGGAACCGAGGCGCTATGTAGGAAGAAGTCCGGAGCAGGTCACGGATTTTCTTGCCGCCGAGGTGGCGCCTGTCCTAAGGGAGTACAGTGCGCTGCTCGGAGAGAAGGCGGAGATCAGTATCTGAAAGCAGATCTCCAATGGACCGGGCAGAGAGGAGATTATCTATCGCGGCCGGAATGCCGGATGATCAGAAGATAGCCGTAGATCACTGCCGGGATGACGACATCGGAGAAGATGAGAACCCGGAGCAGCGGAAGAGAGGAGCTGCCGCCAAAGATACCGACAAGGAGAGTGGCTGCAAACAGGATCAGGATGAGCAGAGCGAGCAGCAGTGCCGCGATGCGCCGGAATGCGGAACGTTCAGGCTTCATAAAAGCTCCTTTCTGTTGAGAGCTCAGGGATGAGACTTCTCGCCTGAGCCTGTGTCTTGCAATGTTCAGTGAAAGAAATAAAGTCCGCAGGCGGACCTCAGCTCCTCTCACTCATGGGGGGAGCTTGTCAGATCGGGGGGGTTCTATATGACTATATGATGAGAGAAGCGCCGTGTGTCTGCGGCGCTTTATGCGTCCTCCGCCAGCTCCTCCCACTCTGCATAGAGCTGCTCAAGCTCAGCCTCGTTTGCTTCCTTTCGCCGCTGAATCTCAAGTAGCGCGGCAGCATCGCGCTGGTTTTCGGGGAGAAGAAATTCCGCCTCAATCGTCCTCAGTGTCTCCTCCAGCGTGTGGATGCGCTGCTCGCACTGCGAGAGTGCATTTTTTCTCTTCTTTTCGAGCGCCTTCTGCGCTTTCGCGTGCTCCCAGTCAGCGCGGGCGCTGTCTGTGCTTCCGGCTTCACTGCTGCGCGCGGCATAAGCTGCGGAGACAGATACACCGGAACCTGCGGGGCCGCTCAGCGCGGCGGCGCGCTCCACATCTGCTTTCTTCTCCAGATAGTAGTCGTAATTCCCGATGTAATTTAAGAGCTGTCCGCTGGTCAGATTCAGAATTCTGGTCGCGGTGCGGTTGATGAAGTAGCGGTCGTGTGAGACGTAGAGTACCGTGCCTGGAAAGGCGCGGAGCGCGGTTTCCAGCACCTCCTTGCTCACCATATCAAGATGATTCGTCGGCTCGTCAAGAATCAGAAAATTGGCGTGGGACAGCATGAGCTTTGCGAGGGATACTCTGCCGCGCTCGCCGCCGGAGAGCTCCGAGATCCGCTTGAAGACCTCGTCCCCGGTGAAGAGGAAGGCGGCGAGCATATTCCGGACCTCTGTGTTATTCATATCCGGCCAGCTGTCCTGAAGCTCCTCAAAAAGCGTCTTCTCGGGGTGCAGTACCTGGTGCTCCTGATCGTAATAGGCGACCATGACGCGTGCGCCGAGCGTCACAGAGCCTTCATCCGGCGAGAGCAGCCCGTTGATGATTTTCAGTATCGTCGTCTTTCCGCTGCCGTTGTCTCCGAGAATTGCCACATGCTCCCCACGCTTCAGGGAGAAAGAGAGGTCTGTAAAGAGCGGTTCCGCTCCAAAGGCCTTTGCGATATGCTCCACCTGAAGCACATCGTTGCCGCTGGCCTCCTCCATGGAAAAACGAAGCTCCATGTCGGCCTTTTCCTCATCAGGACGCTTCAGACGTTCTACCTTTCCAAGAAGTTTCTCCCGACTCTCGGCCCGCTTTATGGACTTCTCGCGGTTGAAGGAGCGAAGTTTTAAGATGACCTCCTCCTGATGCTTCAGCTCCTGCTGCTGATTGAGGTAGGCCTTTCGTGCCGCCTCGCGCACAGCAGCCTTTTTCTCCGCATAGGCTGTGTAATTTCCACTGTAGCTGGATACATGTCCCGCATCAATATCGATGACCTTCGTCACAATGCGATCCAGAAAAAAGCGGTCGTGCGAGACGATCAGCACGGTGCCGGGATAGTTCATGAGATAGGTCTCAAGCCACTCGATGCTAGAGAGATCCAGATGGTTGGTCGGCTCGTCAAGAAGGATGAGCTCCGGCGCCTCCAGAAGGAGCTTTCCCAGAAAGACGCGTGTCTTCTGCCCGCCGGAGAGTGTGTGCATGGGCCGCTCCGCATCCTCCTCCGAGAAGCCGAGACCGTTCAATATGCCGTTTACGCGGCTCTCCGCGGAGTAGCCGTCTGCGAGCTCATAGCTATGCTCCAGCGCGGTATATTCTCTGTACAGTGTCTCCAGCTCCGTGCCGGAGGTGTTTTTCATCTGCTCCCGCAGAAAAGCCATGCGTGCCTCCATATCGCGTATGGGCTGAATGACCTGTGTCAGCTCCTCGCGCACGCTGAGCTCGGAGTCGATTGTGTTGTTCTGCTTCAGATAACCCATGCGGCAGTCCCGCCTCAGGGAGATATTTCCCTCGTCAGCCGTCAGCTCTCCGGTGATGAGGTTTAAAAGTGTCGTCTTACCCGCGCCATTCAGCCCCACGATGGCTGCTCTGTCGCGCTCATTCAGAAAAAAGGAGGCATCCTCTATGATACGCTCACCTGCGAAGGCCTTGGAGATGTGTGCTACATTTAAAATCATTTCCGCTCCTTTGAATCCGGCTCCGAACGCTGTTTCCTGCTGTTGAAAATGCCGGATTTCAGTACTGAAACCAGTATACCCGAATGTGAAATGATTGACAAGGACTGTAAAAATCACTATACTGATTTTGTATTATGCCATCGGGAAGGTATATTTTGCCCGGGCCAGAGCAGGAGAGCATTGACAGAGTGAAAGAAAAAATTTCGAAGGCAGTTATATCCAGACTTCCGCGATATTACAGGTATCTTGCAGATCTGAAGGAGGAAAATGTTGACAGGATTTCTTCCAACGATCTGGCAAAGCGCATGCATGTGACAGCCTCACAGATTCGTCAGGATCTGAACAATTTCGGCGGCTTCGGTCAACAGGGCTACGGCTACAATGTGAGTTATCTGCACGGTGAGATCGGGAAGCTTCTGGGGATAGATCGTCAGAATAAGGTGATTATTATCGGTGCCGGCCATATTGGACAGGCACTGGCAAATTATCAGAACTTCAGCAGAAGGGGCTTTCTTGTCAAGGCCCTCTTTGATATTGATCCCGAGGTGATAGGCAGGAATATACGGGGAGCCGAGGTATATAGTCTGGACAGACTGGAGGAGTATCTCGCGGAGAATGAAGTTGATATTGCGACGCTCACCCTCCCGCGGGATCGGGCGCTGGAGGTCGCAAACCGCCTCTGCGCCTGCGGAATCAAGGCGATATGGAACTTTGCGCACACAGATCTTAATGTGGGAGAGGATGTTCTGGTGGAGAATGTACACCTCTCCGAGAGTCTGATGCAGCTCTCCTATCGCATGCTGGCGGCACGCGAGGCGGAGGAGGAGAGGATGAAGCACGCGGAACAGCTGAAGCTGGATCACAGGAGAAGATCTGAGAAGGCAAGCGGGCTGCGGAAGGAGCTTCCGGGAGCATGATCATCGGCGTCGGGACAGACATTACCGAAATCGAACGAATGGAACAGGCCCTTAGAAGTGAGGGTTTTTTGAGACGCGTCTTTACTGAGGAAGAACGCCGGCAGTCGAAGGGGAGGGCTCCCTTTCTCGCCGGCTGTTTTGCTGTTAAGGAAGCAGTGGTAAAATGTTTCGGAACCGGCTTCTCAGGACTGGAGCCCGCAGAAATTGAGGTTCTGCGGGATGAGAGAGGCAAGCCTGTTGTGCAGCTTTATGGAGCTGCAGCGGCCTGCTTCTCAGAAAAGAAGGGGAGCCGCATTGAGGTCTCCATCAGCAATACGAAGGAGCTGGCTGTCGCCTTTGCAGTGCTGGAGGGAGAGGAAGGCGAGGTGCGCTGTGACAGAGCTTGATGGTGTGCTGCAGTATGAGACAGAGGATCTCTCCCGGATTCCGCCGCGAAGACAGGGAGCCAATAAGGGAAGCTACGGACAGGTGCTGATCATCGCCGGCTCCGTGGGCATGAGCGGCGCGGCCTATCTCTCCGCGCTTGCCGCCTACCGAACCGGGGCAGGGCTGGTGCGAATCCTCACGCCGGAGGCGAACAGAAGCATACTTCAGATTCAGCTTCCCGAGGCCATCATCAGCAGCTATCACCCGGAGGACATCACGGAGAAGCGGGACAGCTGGATGAAGCAGCTCTCGGAGCTCATGGAATGGAGCAGTGTCGTCGTGCTGGGGCCGGGGCTTGGCAGAGCAGGCTATGTAAAGTCTCTCGTCGAGGATGTGCTTCAGACCGCCTTTGTACCGCTTATCGTGGATGCCGATGGACTCAATACCATTGCGGAGTACCCGTATCTCACGGGCTTCTACACGGAGAATTTTATTCTGACCCCGCATATCAGGGAGATGTCGCGGCTCACGGGAAAGCCTGAGGAGGAGCTTCTTTGCGACAGCCTGCGGGCGGCGACGGAATATCGCGATACCTATGGCGTGAGCTGCTGTCTGAAGTCTGAGCATTCCGTGATCGCAGCTGTGGACGGAAAGCTGTATCGCACAGTCTCCGGCACGCCTGCACTTGCGAAGGCGGGAAGCGGAGATGTGCTGACAGGGATTATAGCGGGGCTCTATTGTCTCGGCATGGAGGAATCGGAGGCCGCGGCTTTCGGCTCCTTTCTTCACGGGCTTGCGGGGCGCAGGGCGGCGGAGCGCTGCTCTGCCCATGGCGTACTGGCGAGGGAGATTGCAGACGCCGTTCCGGCAGTGATGCGCGCTGTGCCGGGAATCAGCATATAGGAGTGTGCACAGAGATATGGAGAATCCATACAGAAGGACTTGGGCAGAGATCGATCTGGACGCTCTGGTTCAGAATGTAAAGAGAATGCGGGCCATGTTGCCGGCGGGCTGCCGTTTGGCTGCGGTTGTGAAGACGGACGGCTATGGTCACGGCGCGGTTCCAGTGGCGCTTGCGCTGGAGAAATATGCGGCGTTCTACTGCGTGGCCTCTGCAGAGGAGGCGCTGAATCTGCGTCTCCACGGCATAGAGAAGCCGGTGCTGGTGCTGAGTTCTGTGATCGGTGCGGACTATGAGCGCCTGATTGCAGAGGATATCCGTCTCACAGTCTTCACCATGGCAGAAGCGGAGGCGGTGAGCAGAGCAGCGCAGCGCAGCGGGGCTGTGGCGAAGCTGCATCTCGCGCTGGACACCGGAATGCACAGGATCGGAATGCGTCCTGATGCGGAGGGGCTTTTGCTTGCACAGCGCATCGCGGCCCTGCCGGGGGTTCAGATCGAGGGACTTTTCACCCATTTTTACCGCGCAGATGAGGCGGATCTGAGCCCGGTGAGAGAGCAGCTCCGGCGCTACAGAGAATTCCGGACAGAGCTCATGAGGCGGGGCATCACCCCGCAGCTCTGCCATGTTGCAAATTCCGCCGGGATCATGGAGCAGCTCGGAACGGAGCTCGATATGGTGCGCGCGGGCATCACCATGTATGGCATCTATCCCTCGAAGGAGGTGAACCGGTCGAGGCTCCCGCTCTGTCCGGTGCTCTCATGGCGAAGCAGCGTCAGCTACGTGAAGGAGATAGAGGCCGGGGATGAGGTGAGCTACGGCGGGACGTTCCGGGCAGATCGGCGGCTTCGCATCGCGACTGTCTCCGTCGGCTACGGAGACGGCTATCCGCGCATGCTCGGAGGGAGGGCAGATGTGCTGATCGCCGGGAAGCGTGCCGCAATTCTGGGGCGGGTCTGTATGGATCAGCTCATGGTCGATGTCAGTGATATTCCGGAGGCGGAGCCCGGGAGCAGGGTGACGCTTATCGGGCGGGATGGAGAGGAGCAGATACAGGTGGAGGAGCTCTCGTCTCTGATAGAGCGCTTTCCCTATGAACTGATCTGCGACATCGGGCGGCGTGTCCCGCGCGTCTATCTCCAGGACGGTCAGATTACGGGAACGAAGGACTGGTTCTCAGATCTCTATGAGGATTTTGAGCAGAGCCGAAGGGCGAAAGGGGTTTAATTGCTGTTATGGACAGTCAGTTGCCGGGGACGGTGATATTTCTTCTGTTTATAGTACTGGATGCTGTTATTTTTGGCTTTGGCTCCGCGATTCAGAATGTGAGCGACACAGAGCTTGCCCGCAAGATGGAGGATGGAGATGAGAAGGCGGCGCGCATACTCCGCATCATGAACCGTCCCGGGAAGTTTATCAATTCCCTGCAGCTCATCTCCGTGCTGTTGGGACTTTTTGGAGGGGCGGTGGTGCTGCAGCAGCTGCGCAGGGCGCTCGCGGAGTCCATGGGGGGCGCCGTCGGAACGCGTCTCTCCGATCCGCTCGCAACCGGACTGAGTATGATGATGGCGGCGGTGCTGCTGATCAGCTTCGGCGTCGTGCTTCCAAAGCGGCTCGCACGGCGCAGCCCGGAGAAGTGGGCCTATGCCTGCATCACCCCCGTGAATTTTCTGATGGGGCTGGTCACTCCGCTGCGTCTCCCGGTTCAGTGGATCTCCGCACTGTTTCTGCGTCTGGCGGGCATTGATCCGGACAGTGCGGAGGAAAATGTCACCGAAGAGGACATCATGTCCATGGTCAACGAGGGACATGAGCAGGGTGTGGTCGAGTCGGACGAGGCGGAGATGATCACGAATATCTTCGAGCTGAACGACAAAACTGCGGGAGATATCATGACGCACAGAAAGCATGTGAGCGCGCTGGACTGCGAGATGAGGCTCTCGGATGCGGTGGATTTCATTCTGAACGAGGGACGGAATTCCCGTTTTCCCGTGTACCGTGAGGACATTGACGATATCACGGGGCTTCTGAATATGAAGGATGCGATGATCGTCTCACATGAGGGACGCTACGGGGAGCGCAAACTCTCCGAGATACCGGGACTTCTCCGGGAGGCACATTTCATTCCCGAGACGCGGGCGCTCGACACGCTCTTCCGGGAGATGCAGTCCCAGAAGATTCATATGGTGATCGTCGTGGACGAGTACGGACAGACCGCCGGTATTGTGACGATGGAGGACATACTGGAGGAGATTGTCGGAAATATTGTCGATGAGTACGACAGCGAGGAGGAGCTCATTCAGGCACTGCCGGACGGCTCGTGGATCATGGGCGGCATGACCCTGCTCTCCGATGCGGAGGAGACGGCCGGGATTCCCTTCACAGAGGAGGAGACGGAGAATTTCGACACGCTGAATGGCTTTCTGATCGCGCAGCTGGACCGCATCCCAACAGACGGGGAGCGGCTCAGCCTCTCAGCGCATGGCTTTGAGTTCCAGATACTCCGGGTGCAGAACAAGATCATACGCAGTGTGAAGGTCATCTGGATCGGGGAGTAGAGGTTGACGGCAAAAAACAGGGGTGTTACTATTATCACTATACATAAAGCAAAGGAGCTGGATTCATGTCAGGACATTCAAAATTTGCAAACATCAAGCATAAAAAGGAGAAGAACGACGCCGCAAAGGGCAAGATCTTTACCGTGATCGGCCGTGAGATTGCAGTTGCAGTCAAGGAAGGCGGACCGGATCCGGCGAACAACTCCAGACTGCGCGATGTGATTGCAAAGGCAAAATCAAATAACGTTCCGAACGATACCATAGAGCGTGGCATCAAGAAGGCCGCCGGAGATATGGACAGCGTGAATTACGAGCAGAACGTCTACGAGGGCTATGGTCCCTCCGGCGTCGCGATCATAGTGGAGACGCTGACCGACAATAAGAACCGCACGGCCGCAAATGTACGCGCGGCTTTTTCAAAGGGCAGCGGCAATGTCGGCACGCCGGGCTGCGTATCCTTTATGTTTGACCGCAGAGGTCAGATCCTTATTGATAAGGAGGAGTGCGATCAGGATCCCGATGAGCTTATGATGTTTGCTCTGGATGCCGGCGCAGAGGATTTCAATGATGAGGAGGACAGCTATGAGGTTCTGACCTCACCGGAGGATTTTTCCGCGGTGCGAGAGGCCTTTGAGAAGGAGGGCATCCCGATGCTGGAGGCGGATGTCCGCATGATTCCGCAGAACTGGGTCAGCTTAAAGGATGAGGAGGATCAGAAGAAGATGCAGCGTATACTGGATCTTCTGGACGAGGACGATGATGTCCAGGCGGTGTATCACAGCTGGGACGAGGCATAAGCTGAATTTGGCAGAAATGAGAGAGCAGAGAGATCTGCTCTCTTTTTTGCCACAAAAGGGGGGAGGCGCAATGACAAAACTGAATCAGCATACCAAACGCACAGCGGTCATTGCTGCGCTGCTCATTCTGCTGGCAATGTTCCTGCGCATGATGAAGTGGATGATCCCCGTAGCGTCAACTGTTGATTTTATCACAGGTGTTCTGCGTGCTTCCATTTATATCGGACTGTTCTTTGCCTGGGGCGTTTCTGTCCGGCAGCGTATCATTCAGATACAGCTGCGCCGCTATCTGACCGCCATTTCCGTTGGTGATGTTGAATTAACAGCAGATTTTCCCATTGCCACGCCGGTTGTAGGAATGGAGATACCCCGCAATAATTCTACTATATCTGTTACCACAGGTGGCTCCAACTATACCGCAACAGTATATGACTGGTGCGATGATGCCAGTATGAAGGTTTACACAAACTTTGGGACACTCCCGTAAAATGATGAAAATAAAAGTCGAGTCAAAGTATCATAGGTTAATTCTATTCTTTTCCAACTGACAACAGGTTTACTCCACTCCATCGAGGCCTTGCTCCATTCTTTTTTTGCTGATTGTACTATAAGGTGGCACGGTGTGAGGCAGAAATTTAAAAAAATATCAAAAGTGAGTTTATAAACATTTATGAACAGATTTGTGCTTATATAGTTGTTTTTTGTCCTGATATCTGATACAATACATTCTGTATTTTTGTATCCAGATATAAAGAGGTGATGAGGTGAAGCTTGGAGACTTCTACAAAGGCACGAAGCCTTTGTGCCTTGGGTTTAGAAACAGGGAAAACTGTATAGATGGTCTCTTTGCAGCTGCTGGGGCAAGCCCGTATATGTCTGTGAGCTATAAGAGGCAGCTGTGCAACGGGGATAAGCCTTTCACAGTGGAAATGAAGTCATATTTCCGGGGCAAGGATAACCAGAATAGTCTGAACACATTCTTTGCGAGGAATATTCAGGATGGAAAATTGAAGGATGCGATTGCCGCTTTTGGGATGCCCGAACCGGGGGATGTAGATAAAAGAGCGTTGTCAATAGCTCTTGCAAAGCAGTTTCGGGCAATAGTAGACAGCGATGAGGAAGATGGAGATGACATTGTTGGCAACGAATATCTGAGGGCAAAGGAGAATCCTGTTGCTGCTAAAGAAACAGAGGCGTTCAGGTCTCACTTTATCCGGGCGACAATGTATATATGAATTCACCGCATCGACCTTGCTATCAGGTAAATGTTCGTGAGGAATTTACTCATTCCTGAGATTTTACCAATGTCGGAACTCAGACGTGGAGAGGACGAAAACTGTTCTTTTCCAACCATGCAGAGGTCAGACCGAGGGCAAGTCAGATTTACATTGACATCCCTGACACGCCGCCAAATGGAAACGTAAAAATATCCGTGAACATGAATGCTCACGGATTTGAAAAGTTAACGGAATGCGCCTGGATTATGATAGACGAAGAAGGCAGAAATTGTTTTTTATTCGGAAGCACATTTGCATTTTTGATAGACGCTAAATTTGAGTTCAATGGATAGGATGGAGGTAAGCTGTGGGCGAAGTCAATATTAATGTTGAGAAATGGGTAACATTAAAGGAAGTACAGGCTTATTTGGGAGTCGGCAGAGAAACAATATTACAGTGGATTTCCAAGCGTAATATGCCAGCATATAAAGTCGGCAGGCTTTGGAAGTTCAAGCTATCGGAGGTCGATGACTGGATTCGTTCCGGTGGTGCCTCTGATGATAACGCACCTGAAAAAGTTGATCAGGAAGCCGAATGAGTCCGTTTTTTAGGACAGCTGATTTTATAGAATGAAAATAAGAGTGGCAAAACATGCCACGGATAAACGGAGGATGAAATCAATGGACAATCAGGTTCACAATCAGATAGTAAGTTTTATATGGGGGATAGCGGACGATTGCTTGCGCTGCAGAAATACCGTAAGCGCATTGGTGGTGCCGAATTCTATGAATTCATACCAGTTATTGTCATCCAGCGAATGCTCCCCATTGATAGATTTATAAAGCTGAAACAGCAATACGATAATCTGGATTATGATCCTGCGACTGCACTTCCGGAGCTTCGCCTTAACAGCTTCACAAAGAAGTATATCAAGAATATGCTTGCCAGGATTACCGGCTATACAGAGGAGCAGATAGGTGTTGCTTCAAACTACTGCAATTATATGAATACGCAGACGAAAAATCCGTTTGAAATCGAACATATCATTACGAATCATTATGAGTGGTTTACGTCGGAATATGCTGACCAAGAGGAATTCAAACGCTGGAGAAACAGTATTGGGGCATTGTTTTTGCTTCACAAGAGTATTAATGCCAGCCTGAATGATTCCAAATATGATTACAAGCTTTCAAAGTACTGCTCCAATGAGGGAAATATCTACACGGAGCCACTTGGAGGGCAGGCATATCAGAATAACCCGAAGTTCAAGAAATTTTTTGCTGATAACGGACTCGGATTTAAGCCATATCAGCAATTTGGAAAAAATGAGATAACGGAAAGAACACAACTTCTGATTCAGCTGGTTTCTCTCGTTTGGAATGATGAGATGTTCCGCTGATTCGAAGAATATATACAGGAGGAGAAAGCAATGGAAACGATGAGACTGAATGAGTTACTGGATTCGTTTAACGCTCAGGCCGATTCGGTAAAAAACAAGCTGACTAATTTGCTTGTTACTGTTTCTGACGGGAGAGTTCCGTGCAAGGATGAACTGCAATTATTTAATGCGGACATGGATACCCTTGTTTCAGAATATGGGAAGCTGAAAGAAGAGGCTGAAAGTATTTTGACAGTTGATGAAATGCCCAAAGACGGGAGCAAGGCATCTGAATATGTTGCGGCTGTAGCAAATAGTAAGAGTCGAATCATTAAACTTCAGCTTGAAAAGGCAGAAAGTGTCCTGCAAAGGTTCCTGAAGGTTAAGTCTCTTATTGTAGAATATGAAACCGCGCTTTCTCCGTTTAAGGAAAAAGCAGCAGAAGTGTTGAAGAACCTGTCCGAAGATAATATTGACGAAATGCTTCCTGAAACAGAAGTTCCTGAACTTTTCTTAAAGGCTCTTGATACAGAGAATATCAACGGACCGGAAGGTTTTAAAATTCTGGGGGAGATTAATAAGTATTACCCCATGCAGGTTCAATGGGGACTCGTCGGGAAACAATACATTATTGACGAAGAAGCAGAGGTGGAAGTCAAGGCTGAATCCTCCGTTGAAGAGCCTATAGAACAAACGGAAGAGGTGCCAGAAACAGATTCTATGGATAAGGTACAGCAGGAAGCTGAAGTTGTTGCTGAAGAAGAGACAGCAGAACCGACTGCGGAGGGTAATCCTGCTGAAGCAACAGAACAGACTATAGATATATCGTCTGATGATACAGAAGTCAAAGAAACCTCAGCGACTGTGGAAGAACAGGAAACGGACGTTCCTGAAGAACAAGAAGTTCTTCTCACTGCAATCAACAAAGTAAAATCTGGTACTCCAAGCGCATCCTCTTTCAAGAAGGAAATAGTTAAGATTGTGAAAAACAATAAAGAAGTTAGGGATGTGTTGCCCTTGATGACAAATCTGGGCATTCTCACTAAGGATCAGATTTACCTTATCGGGATTTGTATGGATTGCTTTGAGGAATCCGACCGGGATAGAGAAAAAGTTGATGCTGCTGTAGAGGCTCTTGCAAATAAGGGCTACCTGGCATGCTTTGAATATAATGAAGTTGATTCAACGAGAGAAGCTTATTGCCTTTCGACATATTGTCATGGATGTCTGAAAAAAGATAGTATTTCTGTTCAGATGCGCGGCTTCTGGTCACTTTCGTTTGGAGATGCAAAGGTTGTTACATCTTCAGATATGAAAAAAGATGTTATAGAAAAATTCATCAGGAATAATGGCAGGCTCGGTGAGTATCTTTATGCGGTAAAAGGACTTGTAGAACCGGATGAATATCAGAAAATAAAGCAGTCTATCAGATGGCAAGAGAATTATTATCGTATAGCTGTTATAAAAGATGGAGAGACTACCGTTTGCCATCTCTATGATCCTGAAAATATTCCAGATGAGGTTAAAGAAGAAGGTATTCTTGTCGTTGGAAATGATACGAAGATAAGTTCTTCCTTCATTGATGGAGATAAGAAGATTTTTGTATATGACAATCAATCGGTTGTTCTTCTTGGAGAAGAAAAAAGCACAAGTAATATTGATGATACGCCAGATGAAAAATCTGATAAAGAGATAGAACAGACCGAAGAATTAAAAGCAGAAGAACCAAAGGAGTCTGAAGAAGAGACAAAGATCAAAACGCCTGCAAAAGAAGTAAAGCCGGTAAGTATGACACAGGAGGAAGATTCCTCTGAGGCAGTATATGATTCAGGCGAAATATCTGTTAAATCTCTGCTGGAAAAGAAATCAATTCCTACGGATGGGGAATTCTGCACTGTGATTAAACAGTTGTTGAACCGGGAAGCCACAACAAAGGAACAGCTGACATCGATTATTTCTCAGACCATTGCTTTTGCAAAGGCTGTTGGTGATGTCTCAACAAAGGAAAACGGAGAACCAAAGGATTATGCTGAAAGCTACAGACTTTCAGCACAGCTCCGGCTTGCATCAAACCTGATGTTGAATGAATGTGTCTATACATCGGAGTTTCTGTCCTCAGTCTTTCCGAATCCAGACAATGATGATCCGGCGATTATGCTGTCTGCATATATGTTCGCAATGCTCATACCCGGCATGGCATTTGATTATGGCATGAAAAATCAGACAGAAATATTCCTGGAACATTATGAAAACTATTTTGATGATTTTGCGGCATTCAAGCCTTTGCTTAACAAACTTATGGGCGTAAAGGATGCTGCCGCTACAGGATTTTCACCGGCTTTTGTTTCCCTGCTTGGTGATGAGGCAGAGAGCGAGAAGTTTATAAATGAACTCAGAGCTTCCGCACGTGAGTGCCTGACGGTAAAGGCTCCGAAGACCAGAATGAAAGCCCTTCCCCCAATGTATTCAGCCTGCTTCGGGCAGGGGAGCGAGCTTCATGACTGTATGTCTATCATCAGTGAAAACAGGCAGGAAAAGGACGATATAGAGTATATCGAAGTTGTTCTTGGAGAGTACTGTGATGAGCTGAATGGAACAATGAGTCTGTCAAATGCAAAAATTGAAGATGCATTGACCAGAGCCTGGTATGATGCAAATCCGAAGAACAAGTTCAAGCTTGAATATGATGCCAGAGATCAGGCTTTAAGACAGTTTATTGTAAGACTCGAAATTATGCTGGCATGGGTTGAGCATATCAACAATATGAACAACCGGAAGCAGGATATTTCAAGATTAAAGACTTTGAGAGCCGAACTGATAAAGGAGATTCAGGAAATTCAGAAGAATCCTGCATGGAAAAACCAGAAGAATGCAAACATTCTGGCTTGGGCTTTGGCATATATGCAGCAGTATCTGAATGGCCAGGTTGTAAAGCTTAGGATTTATTCGGAGTTCGTATACACAGGATTAATCACCGTTGGCAATGATGGGATTCCGGATATTGACCATGATCTCGCTCATGTGAAGTACTATGAGCCTTGGAGAAATGTTCTGCGCCATATCGTAAGCAGCAGAAAACCTGTTGCAGATGTGAAGGCTGAAATCATGGGAGATACCCTTGATGACAAAGCTGATGAAGAGGGTCTGAAGGATAATCTGCATCAGCTTGAGATGCTTGGAAAGCTCCTTGGAGATGACAGCGACGATTACACTATAACCGAAAGCCAGTTAAAAGATGCTACCGATTCGGCTGAAGACAGAGCAACAAGATTCCAGGCGAAACTTGAACTGGCCTATACATACAATCAGATTAATGAGACTGAAAAGGAGAATCTGATTGGCATAGTAAACCAGTATAAAGCGAGCTTCTATGATGCAAAGGATTTCGCTTGCTGGAGGAGATTTCTTGAATCACTCGAGAATCAGATTAATGAGTTTGCAATGGGAAGGAAGAAGCAGCTCAGGGAAAGGCTTGATTCGCATTTGAAAGAGAATCCGGAATCATCTCTCCTCAAGGAGGCAAACAGGCTTCTTGAGGAAGAAATGAACTTTGCCGTAGCTGAGGAGTATATAAACAGGTTCGAAGGTGGAGAGACGGAACTGGATGATGATGAGATTCTCCACGATTTCGATTACTTCAGTGATTTTATAAAACCGACTAATTTTGATCCTATACTTCAGGAATGCAGAAGGTGCAATGGCAAAATATTGAATACTTTTGGCTGGAATTACGTTGAACGCAATATGCCGAAAGATTGGACGACTCGCCAGAGGGAAGATAGCAGGAACCTTGTAACCAACTGGCCGAAACGTAAGGGTCAGGCTACACCGGTTCAGATTAAAACATTGTTTGCGGGTCTTGGATTTGATGTGATTGAAGCGGAACGCGTTACCGTTAAGAAAGAAGAAGTGTTTAAGGTGAGCGTGCGGCAGACTCCTAAGAGTATGGCTGATTATCGACATCCGATTGCTTCGTTTGGCACACAATTAAAATCTCCGATAAATGCGATTGCGCTTTATGGCAATTACACAGAAAAGCAGCTGGTAGATACCGTTTCGAATCTTGATTTGGGCGGAATATCAATCGTCCTGCTAGATCGTCCGGTGGATGCAGCGAGCAGACGTCTGATTGGAGAGATATTCCATACACAGACTTCAGGGCAGAATCCATTTCTGCTGATTGATCAGGTGTTATTCATCTATCTGGCGCTTCATCAGATTACAGAGCGTATGCCAGCAATGCTTAAGTGCACATTGCCATACTCAACCTATCAGCCATTTGTCAGAGACGGAGGCTCTACTTCTGATGAGATGTTCTGCGGAAGAACACAGGAACTTGCGACTATTATTGATCCTAATGGAGCCTGCGTGGTTTATGGTGGTCGTCAGCTTGGTAAAACGGCACTCCTTGAGAGGGCAGAAAGCAGATGCTCAAAGCCTGTTGATAAGGAGTTTGCTGTTTACACAACAATTATCCGCATCAAGAGCGAGAAGGAAGTTGTAGAAACGATTGTTTCCGACATTAACAAAAAGTGTGATGGACAGGTTGAACTGCCAAAGTGTAATACCATTAAGGAAATGTGTGCAGCCATCAGTAAATTGTTCCGGAGCAAAAAGATTACATCCATGCTGCTGCTGATAGATGAAGTCGATGATTTCCTTGCTTCTATAGCAGATGAGGCGTACAGGCCGATTCAGCCGCTTGTTGATTTGAGACGTGAGACAAAGAATAATTTCAAATTTGTTATAGCCGGTCTGCACAATGTATGCCGTGCTAAGAATGCAACGAGAGACAACGGTATATTCGGTCAGCTCGGAACTCCGCTTTGCATTAAGCCGCTGTCGCCTACAGACGCTTTACAGTTGATATCAAGGCCGCTCAGTTATCTCGGTTTCCAGATTGACAGGTATCCGCATCTTGAAACGATACTTACCAATACGAACTATTATCCAGGTATTTTACAGTTCTTTGGTTATATGCTGGTTGAGACGCTCACTGGTCAGTATTCCAAATATTATCATGCGGCTGACGGAAATCCTCCGTTTACTCTGCAGGATGAGCAGCTTGGAGCTGTCATGAACTCCTCGGATTTGAATAAGAGTATTAAGGACAAGTTCCGCTGGTCGCTTGAACTGGATCAGAGATACTTCATGATAGCCAGGTGTATTACGATGCTCTATCACTACTACGAAGATGACAGAAAAGCAGGTACGTGGCAGGGCTTCCCGGTTGATGAAATTATGCAGATGGCTAAAGAATATGACATCCACTGCCTTGAAAATGAAACCAAGAAGGAATACATCAATCTGCTTGATGAAATGGTGGAAATGGGCATCCTTGGAAAGCCTGATGAGAATCGCGACCTGTACAGATTGAGAAGAAACTCGTTTGTCGATATTATCGGCGAAAACTTTGACATTCTGGAAGCTGACATTGTCAACAACAACGAGGAGGCTTGAAGATGATTAACATATCCTGGGAAGAGTTCTGGTGGAACAATATAACCGGAGCTCATGTAGTTGTTTCAAAGGTTGCCGATGCTCTCCTTGAGAATAAGATGGTCATTCTTAAGGTGCCATCTGATTTGCCGTGGAGATATTCCATGCGTAGTTCGATACAAACCGCCTTTCAGGAAAGAACTGATACGAGAGATGTTGTGATTGAACAGATAGATGTTGTAGATGATAATCCGGAGGATTTGGAACCGGGAAGATTTCTGCTGCAAAAGTACGCATCATCCTCAATTTCAAAAGGATACCGGGAAAAATCGAAGGTTAGCATACAGGATTACATCGCACAGAAGGACGTCATAAAGAATCGCATTATCTGGGTGAAAGGGCTTGACAGTGCTAATGCAAATAAATGGATGAAATTCTGCAAGAGATTTACACCTAAATCGGCAGCAGAAGGGTTGTTCGTTCTGGAGGTGCACGGCAAAATAGCACCTCCGGAAGGCAAATTCATGGAATACATTGATTTCAGTGATTGCGTCAGCAGTTATGATGTTCAATTGTTCAATAGCTTTGTTTTGGATGAAGATGAGGAGCTTGCATACGGTTCGGATCTTTGGAAAAGATATATCTCAACTACAGCTGCAATGGTTTGCGATGTAGATGCAGAAATATCCGAGTTGTTATTGCGTGAAGTGGATTTCAGACAAGAATCCGCTATTGACGGGATTGGTCGAATCGTTGAACAAGGCGATTTCTCAAGACGGGGAACAGAAGACGGTTCCAATCATGTCCTGTGGCTGTACAGGAATAATAAAACTGCCGAATTGCAACACAGGTTATGGGCATCTCAGGTTCAGGTTTTGTTTCCGATTATTGAAATGGAGCGAATTGAACTCATTGACAAATACAGAGATGAAATCAGCAAAGCCCTTACGGATAATCACATTACACAATACGGTGAATTAATCACAGAGCCTATGGAAGTGGAATTAGGTTCGTTATGCTATATGATGAGCCATAGGCAGGATCAGGATTATTGCATGTATATGCTTTACATTCCGGATGAGGCTGACAGGGATAGGATAAGATTTTTGCATGATTGCAGGAATTCCATTGCTCATGCGTCTATTTGTGAGCCAGAGCAAGTGAGAAGACTGTTAGAGAAAGGATAATGTCGGGAGGAGAATGAGGGTATGGATGAAGAAAGAATATCAATTATTCCTCGGGATGAAGTTCATATCCTTGTGACCGAGGAAGATAAAACCGGAGAAGATATCCTTGCTATGAGTGATTTCTTCGACGGTTATGTACAGCAGCTTACAGAAGCTATCAAACCCAGTGCAGTGACGACATATGTTCCGAGTATTCCAATTGCGGATATTGGAATTATCGGAGAGGTTAATCCATCACACAGGAAGTGTTTCTTGAGCGCAGTGACGAAATATGATATGATGGCGGCAGAACCCCGATGCCTTCGGGGATGCATACAGTGAGGACAGTACAATGAAAAAAAGACGTGTCATGCTGAAGCTCTCCGGTGAGGCACTGGCCGGAAAGGGCGGAAGGGGCTATGACGAGGCGGTGGTGCGCGGCGTCGCGCGTCAGGTGAAGGCCTCAGTGGACGCAGGCGTGGAGGTCGGCATAGTGACAGGCGGCGGAAACTACTGGAGAGGCAGGACCAGTGAGGCAATCGCGCGAACGAAGGCGGATCAGATCGGAATGCTTGCGACGGTGATGAACTGCATCTATGTATCGGAGATCTTCCGCACAGAAGGGATGAAGACAGCGATACTCTCTCCTTTTATCTGCGGAACGATGACGGAGCTGTTCTCTGTGGACCTCGCAAATCGTTATTTTGAGGAAGGACGCGTGCTCTTTTTCGCGGGAGGCACGGGACATCCCTACTTCTCAACAGACACGGGGATTGCGCTCCGGGCGGTTGAGGTCGGCGCGGACGCGATCCTTCTCGCAAAATCCATTGACGGCGTCTACTCTGCGGATCCGAAGCTTGACCCCGGGGCGAAGCGCTTTGACAGCATTACCATGCAGGAGATGATAGACAAAAAGCTTGCGGTCATCGACCTCACGGCGAGTGTGCTCTGCATGGAGAACCACATTCCGCTTGCAATTTTTGATCTGAATGAGGAGAATTCCATAGACAACGCGATGCGCGGCAAGGTAAACGGGACCATCGTGACGGTGGACTGAATATAGGGAGGAAATCATGGCTGAACTGAAGAGTATGCTCAATGAGCTTGAGGAGAGAATGGACAAGACCGTAGACTTCATGAAGGATGAGTTTGCGACCATACGTGCGGGAAGAGCCAATCCCCATGTGCTTGACAGACTGACGGTCGATTATTACGGCACGCCCACCCCGCTTCAGCAGGTGGGGAATATCTCTGTTCCCGAGGCAAGGATGATCCTCATTCAGCCCTGGGACAAGAGTCTTCTGAAGGCGATAGAGAAGGCGATCCAGGTTTCTGATCTTGGAATCAATCCGACGAATGACGGCACCAGCATCCGCCTTGTATTTCCGGAGCTCACTGAGGAGCGCAGAAAGATGCTTGTGAAGGACATCAAGAAGAAGGGCGAGGCGGCCAAGATCGCGGTCAGAAACATTCGCCGCGATGGAGCAGACAACTTTAAGAAGCTTGAGAAGGCAGCGGAGATCACAGAGGATGATCTCGCGGTTGGAAACGATAAGCTTCAGAAGCTGACCGATAAGGCTGTTGAGAAGATCGACAAGGCGGTTGAGGCAAAGAATAAAGAGATTATGACAGTCTGAGCTGCGTCTTTGTGACGCAGAGCTTTTCGCACGGGCGGGCCAGAGTTCGGCTCGCCCGTGATGAGCTTATGGGAGGAACAGAGAAAATGGGCGGGAAACTGGAAGGCAAGGTGATTCCGGAGCATATCGCGATCATACTGGACGGAAACGGACGCTGGGCAAAGAAGCGTGGTCTACCACGTGCCATGGGGCACAAGGCGGGCTGTGAGGCGGTGGAGCAGACGGTGCGCGACTGCGCGCGGCTCGGAGTGAAGTATCTCACGGTCTATGGCTTTTCTACAGAGAACTGGAAGCGCAGCGAGGAAGAGGTCGGCGCGCTCATGAACCTGTTCCGCTTTTATCTGAAGAAGCTTTTGAAGGTTGCGAAGGAGGAGGGCTGCCGCTGCCTGATGATAGGAGACAAGCGGCGCTTCGCTCCGGATATTATTGCCGGGATAGAACAGCTCGTCGAGGAGACAAGAGACAACAGCGGTATGAGCTTTATCATCGCAATCAACTACGGTGGACGCGATGAGCTGACGCGTGCGGTACGACGCCTGATCCGGGAGAGAGAAGCTCTGCCGGAGGAGATGCGAAAAGAGGTGACGGAGGAGGCGATCGCGGCCTGTCTGGACACAGCGGGAATACCGGATCCGGATCTTTTGATCCGCACCAGCGGAGAGCTTCGGATATCCAATTTCCTTTTGTGGCAGATCGCTTACAGTGAGATTTATGTCACGGATATTCTGTGGCCAGACTTTAATATGGCGGCGCTGGAGGATGCGATACTTGCCTATAACGGCAGAGAGAGGCGCTTCGGGGGAAGGAAGAGCTGAGTATGTCTCGAGTGATGGAAATCGTGAGCAGCCGGAAGTTCCAGACGCGGCTCATAAGCGGCATTGCGCTGGTGATACTCGCGATCCTTGTGATCGGGAGAGGGGGGCTGCCGCTCTTTCTGACCATGATGGCAGTGTCGCTCATAGGCCTCTTTGAGCTCTACCGAGTGGTGCGGATGGAGCGGGAGCTGCTCGGGCTGATCGGCTATCTCGGCGGTCTGAGCTATTACCTTCTGCTCTGGAACAATATCGGGCGCTACGGTATGCCGGTGATGATCGGCGTGCTCATGGCGCTGATGGCGGTCTTTGTCATCACCTATCCGCGCTATCGCACGGAACAGATCGCTGTCGGTCTTATGGGGATTCTGTACACGGTGGTCATGTTTTCCTATGTGTACAGGGTGCGGGAGATGCATGACGGAAAATACCTGGTCTGGATGATATTCATTTCCAGCTGGGGCTGCGATACCTGTGCTTATGTAGTGGGGATGCTGTTTGGACGCCATCATTTTGCACCGGTGCTCAGTCCGAAGAAGACAGTGGAGGGCTCGATCGGCGGTGTGATCGGCGCAGGGCTGCTGGGGCTGATCTACGGACTGCTGCTGGGCGACCAGATGGAGGAATTACTGCACGCGGGCTTTGCCTGCTTCTTTGCCTGTGCAATCGGTGCGCTGATCTCGCAGATCGGAGATCTCGCGGCGTCCGCAATCAAGAGAGATCACGAGGTAAAGGATTACGGGACGCTGATACCCGGGCACGGAGGTGTGCTGGACCGCTTTGACAGTCTGCTCTTCACCGCTCCGGCAATCAGCTTCGCCCTCTACCTCTATCGGCTCTTTGGAGGGCTTTAATTGCGGAAATATCCGCAGGAGGAGAAATGAGAAAGATATCAATTTTGGGTTCCACGGGCTCCATCGGGACGCAGACACTGGAGATCGTCCGAGCCAGGAAGCGAAGCATTCAGGTCACAGCGCTGGCGGCCCGCTCCAATGTAGAGCTGCTGGAGCAGCAGATCAGAGAATTCAGACCCCGGCTCGCAGCTGTCTGGGATGAAAAGCGGGCGGCGGAGCTCGCCCACCGCGTTGCAGACACGAAAACAGAAGTCCTCGCAGGGAGAGATGGGATACTTGCCGTCTCCGCTGCGGAGGAGGCGGACACGCTGGTCACCGGAATTGTCGGCATGATAGGCATAGAACCGACCATTGCTGCAATTCGCGCAGGAAAGAATATCGCACTTGCAAATAAGGAGACGCTTGTCTGCGCAGGTCATATCATCATGCCGCTCGCAAAGAGCTGCGGGGTGAAGATACTTCCGGTGGACTCGGAGCACTCCGCAATCTTTCAGTGCCTTCGCGGCAACAGCGGAAATCGCATCGAGAAAATACTGCTCACCGCGTCCGGAGGCCCGTTCCGGAGGCTCTCAGAGGAGCAGCTGAAAAAGGTCACTCTGGAGGACGCACTGAAGCACCCGAACTGGAGTATGGGGCCAAAGGTCACGATAGATTCCTCAACGATGGTGAATAAAGGGCTTGAGGTCATGGAGGCACACTGGCTCTTTGATGTGGACATAGACCGGATTCAGGTTGTGATCCAGCCACAGAGCATCATTCATTCCGCGGTGGAATATGCAGATGGCGCGGTGATTGCGCAGCTCGGGACAGCGGATATGAAGCTGCCCATACAGTACGCGCTCTTCTATCCGCGGCGTCTTCCAGTGACCGGCGGTTCCCGTCTGGACTTTGCAGCGCTCTGCGGCATAGAGCTGGCGGCGCCTGACATGAAAAAGTTCCCCGGCCTTGCACTCGCATTTCACGCAGGAAGAACAGGGGGGAGTCTTCCGACCGTATTCAATGCGGCGAACGAGGTCGCAGTGGCGGCCTTCCTGAAGAAGAAGATTTCCTATCCGGATATTGCAAAGCTGATCCACTCAGCGATGGAGGAGCACGAGAAAGCAGGCGTTCTGCCGCAGCCGACGGTCAGTGATATACTTGCGATACAGGCGGATACGGAGCGTCAGCTCACACAAAGGTTTGCGCTATGACAAATATCATCGTTGCACTGCTTCTGTTCAGCTTCATTGTCTTTTTTCATGAATTCGGACATTTTCTTGCGGCGCGCGCCATGCGGGTACGCGTACTGGAGTTTGCGCTGGGCATGGGACCTCGCCTCTTCTCTGTACAGCCAAAAGAGATAGTTTATTCTGTGCGGGCGCTGCCGATTGGCGGTTTTTGCAGCATGCTGGGCGAGGACAGCGAGGAGGAAGAGGGCGCAGAGGACAGCCTGAATCAGAAGTCCCCCTGGGCGCGCCTTTTTATCGTGGTGGCCGGCCCGCTGTTCAATTTTTTGCTCGCGTTTTTTCTGGCGATCTTCATCGTCGCTGCGGTGGGGGTGGATCGCCCTGCGCTCGTTGCTGTCACGGACGGCTATCCCGCAGCAGAGGCAGGCATTCGGGCCGGAGATCTGATCACAGAAATCAATGGACGGCACATCGTGTTTTTCCGGGAGATCACAGATCTGCTCTATTTTAACCAGAATGAGGCGGTCGATGTCACCGTGCAGCGACAGGCGGGCGGGGAGGAGCAGGAGCTCTCCTTCCGGCTTGTGCCGCAGTACTCAGAGGAGTACCAGAGCTATATGCTCGGCATTCAGGTGCAGGGAGGAAGACAGGCAGTGCGGGGGACAGCGGAGCTCGTCTATTATGCCGCACAGGAGACACATTACGCGGTGAGCTCGACCATAAGGGGGCTCCTGCTGCTCATCAAAGGCAGAGTATCAACAGGGGAGCTCACAGGGCCCGTCGGGATCATCGGCGCAATCGGTGAGACCGTAGATGAGACGCGTCAGTACGGGCTCTTTGCAGTGCTTTTGAATCTTGCGGGTCTGGGACTCATACTCAGCGCCAATCTTGGCGTTATGAACCTGCTGCCCATTCCGGCGCTCGATGGAGGGCGGCTGGTATTCTGCCTCATCGAGGGTATCTCCCGCAGAAGCCTCAACAGAAAAGTAGAGGGCTATATTCATCTGGCGGGATTTGTGCTGCTGATGGCGCTCATGGTGTTTGTCATGTTTAATGATATTGGGAGGCTGACAGGCTGAGATGGCAGAGAGAAGAAAAACGAGAGAGATACGGATCGGAGACCGCGTGATCGGCGGAGGAAATCCCATTCTGATTCAGTCGATGTGCAATACAAAGACAGAAAATGTCGCAGCGACGGTGCAGCAGATTCAGGCGCTCGAGGCAGCGGGCTGTGATATTATCCGCGTTGCGGTGCCAAATATGGATGCGGCAGAGGCGCTGCGGGAGATCAAGAGACAGATCCGCATTCCGCTTGTCGCAGATATTCATTTTGATTACCGGCTGGCAATTGCAGCCATGGAGCATGGTGCGGACAAGATTCGGATTAATCCCGGAAATATCGGCGCCAAGGAGCGAATTCAGGCAGTCGTCGACTGTGCGAGAGAAAGAGATATCCCCATTCGCGTCGGTGTGAACTCGGGCTCTCTGGAAAAAGAGCTTGTGGAGCGCTACGGCAGCGTGACAGCAGAGGGAATCGTGGAATCTGCGCTGGATAAGGTGCGTATGATCGAGGAGATGGGCTATCATCAGCTGGTTATCAGCATCAAGTCCTCAGATGTGCTCATGTGTGTGCGCGCGCATGAGCTGATCTCCGAAGCCTGCGACTATCCGCTGCACGTCGGAATCACAGAGGCGGGGACTCTGATGCGCGGCACGATCAAGTCCGCCGTGGGGCTCGGCATCATACTGCACGAGGGGATCGGGGACACGATACGGGTATCTCTGACCGGAGATCCGGTGGAGGAGGTGCGTTGCGCAAAGCAGATCCTGAAGACGCTGGGCTTAAGGCATGGAGGTGTCGAGGTGGTGTCATGTCCGACCTGCGGCAGAACGCAGATTGATCTGATTGGTCTTGCGGAGCAGGTGGAGAAGCTGGTGGAGCGCTATGATGCGCTGGATCTGAAGGTGGCTGTTATGGGCTGTGTCGTGAACGGTCCCGGAGAGGCCAGAGAGGCCGATTTCGGCGTTGCAGGAGGAAGCGGTGCGGGTGTGCTCATCCGGAAGGGAGAGATCATCCGGACGATGCCGGAGGAGGAACTGCTTCCCGCGCTGGAGGAGGAGCTCAGAAAGGCAGCGGCGCAGAGAGCCTAGGGTTTGATTGGAGCACAGGATGAAGCAATTCACAGAGGTTTTTCGGGGCTTTGCAGCGAGCGAGGCGGATGCAGCTCTGGTGGAGCTTTTGTCCGTGGAGCGGGTCACCGCCTCAGAGGACATGTCCAGCCTTTCGGTCTGGATCAACTGCCCGAGACTCATCGAGAGCAGTGTGTTTCGGGGACTGGAGCAGGAGCTGAAGCGGCAGCTGTTTCAGAACAAGCGGCTCAGCATTTGCATTCATGAGCGTTTTACCCTCTCCGGCAGCTTTACGCCGGAGATGATTTTTGACGCCTATAAGGACAGCGTGCTCGCTGAGCTCCAGAGGAAAAATCTCATCGCCTATCGCATTCTGAGCCGCGCGGAGTGCAGCTTTTCTGAAAACTGCATGGAATTTACAGTGGAAGATATGCCGCTGAACCGGAATGTTGTGGAGAAGCTCCGGCGCTATCTCTCGGAGGAGATCTTTGAGAGGCGCTGTGGTATGAGTGTAGAGCTGAAGCCACATTATATTCCCTATATTCCTCCGAAGGAGGAGCAGAAAAATATTGCGGAGAGGGCTCCGGAGCGTGAGGAGAGCAGGGGGGAGGAGGAGAGCTTCCTGATCTCAGATACAGCCTCACTTGCAGTCTCGGATTCCCTGCCCTTGGAAGGAGAGGAGGAGAAGCGCAGTCTACGGAAGGAACAGGGCCCTGGAGAGAGCGGGCACAGCACAGCTTCGGAGAAGCCTGAGGGGCAGAAGAACGGAAGAAAGCCGGGCGGCAGTTTTGTTCCCCGGCGGGATGGGAGGAGCTTCCGCGGGGAGCGTCCCTTCCGCAGAGGGCCACAGCGCCCGGACAATCCGGATGTCCTCTATGGCAGAGATTTTGAGGATGAATTTATCGCCCTCAGGGATGTGAATTCCGTCATGGGCGAGGTGTCCATACGGGGACAGATCTTTGAGTTGGACAGCTTTTTTATTGAGCGCAGCGGCAGCACGCTCTTCATCTTTTCCATCACAGATTTTACAGATTCTATCACTGTGAAGCTTTTTTTTCGCGGAGAGGGAGAGGAGCTCGACACTCTGAAAGGAATATTAAAGAAGGGAAGCTTCTTAAAGCTGCGCGGTGTGACCTCCATTGACAACAGAGACGGAGAGCTGATTATAGGCTCGGTGCGCGGCATCAAGAAATGTGAGCCCTTTCAGGAGAGCAGCCGGGAGGACCATGCGCCGAAGAAGCGCGTAGAGCTGCACTGCCACACGAAGATGAGTGATCTTGATGCCGTGAGCTCTGCAGAGCAGATCATAAAGCAGGCAAAGCGCTGGGGCATGGATGCGATTGCAATCACCGATCACGGAAATCTGCAGGCCTTTCCTGAGGCGTGGCACACGGTAAGCGGCGATCCGCTTGCCTGGCCGAAGATCATCTACGGTGTCGAGGGATACCTCGTGGATGATCTGAAGGAGTTGGTTGTAAACCCCGGAGAGAAAACACTTGACGATTCTTTTGTCGTCTTTGATCTCGAGACCACAGGCTTCTCCGCAGTGAAAAATCAGATCATAGAGATCGGTGCGGTGAAGGTCGTCGGAGGAAAGATCACGGAGCGCTTCTCCAGCTTTGTGAATCCGCGCATTCCCATTCCCTTCCGGATCGAGCAGCTCACCCACATCAGTGATGCAATGGTGAGCAATGCGCCCGGAATTGAGGAGGTGCTGCCGGAGTTCCTGAAATTTTGCGAGGGCTCCGCTGTGGTCGCGCACAACGCAGGCTTCGATACCGGATTTATCCGGGAGAAGTCAAAGCTGCTGGGGCTTTCGTATCATCCGACTATACTCGACACGGTGAGTCTCGCGCATATACTTCTTCCGCGCCTGAACCGCTACAAGCTGGATACAGTTGCGCGGGAGCTGGGCGTCTCCCTGGACAATCATCACCGGGCCGTGGATGATGCGGGCTGCACGGCAGAGATATTCGTCCGTTTTGTGGAGATGCTCAAGGCTCGCGGGCTGCACACGCTGAGGGAGGTATCTGCGCTGTCCGAGACCAACCCGGATGTCGTGAGGAAGATGAACACCTATCACGTCATTATCCTCGTGAAAAATGAGCTGGGGCGGGTGAATCTCTATCGTCTGGTCTCTGACTCCAATCTGAAATACTTTAATAAAAAGCCGCGGATTCCAAAGAGTGAGCTTAAAAAGTACCGGGAGGGGCTTATCATCGGGAGCGCCTGCGAGGCCGGGGAGCTCTTTCAGGCGATGCTCCGGGACGAGAGCGAGGAGGCTGTGAACCGCATTGCCTCTTTTTACGATTATCTGGAGATACAGCCGATCGGGAACAATCTTTTTATGATCGGTGACGATCACTACACGGTGGAGTCCGAGGAGGATTTAAGAAATATAAACCGCAGGATCGTGAAGCTCGGTGAGGATCTGGGCAAGCCGGTCGTCGCGACCTGTGACGTGCACTTCCTGAATCCGGAGGATGAGATATACAGGCGCATGATCTTTTTCGGAAACAAGTACAGCGATGCCGACAGTCAGCCGCCGCTTTTTCTCCGGACGACAGAGGAAATGTTGGAGGAGTTTGAGTATCTGGGACCGGAGAAGTGCGAGGAGG
This sequence comes from Fusobacterium naviforme, assembly GCA_003014445.1. GTDB lineage: Bacteria > Bacillota > Clostridia > Lachnospirales > Lachnospiraceae > Moryella > Moryella indoligenes. The sequence goes on from PYGH01000007.1 coordinate 84,710, forward strand.
TCGTCATTACCAATACGCGGCGCATCGCTGCGATGGTCGAGCGGATCTCACCGGTGCGGCCCGACAAATGCCCGCCTGTGATCGCGGATTCGGATAAGAAGCTCACGGAGGCCTGCTATCAGAAGGCCTATGAGCAGTACGGGAATCCTCTTCCGGAGATCGTGAGGAGCAGACTGGAGAAGGAGCTGGGTTCCATCATAAAGAACGGCTTTGCCGTGATGTATATTATTGCACAGGAGCTGGTGCGTCACTCCAACGAGGAGGGCTATCTTGTGGGCTCGCGGGGCTCGGTCGGTTCCTCCTTTGTCGCCTATACTGCAGGAATCACAGAGGTAAATCCGCTGCCGCCGCACTACTTCTGCCCGGAATGCCAGTACTCGGATTTTGATTCAGAAGTGCCGCAGAGCTACGCGGGAACCGCAGGCTGCGACATGCCGGATGCGGTCTGCCCGCACTGCGGTGCGAAGCTTAAGAAGGATGGCTTTGACATTCCCTTTGAGACCTTTCTGGGCTTTAAGGGAGATAAGGAGCCGGATATTGATCTGAACTTTTCCGGCGAGAATCAGTCCTCCGCGCACGCCTATACCGAGGTGATATTCGGAAAAGGGCAGACTTACCGCGCAGGCACGGTGGGAACGCTCGCGGAGAAGACGGCATTCGGCTATGTCAAAAACTACTTTGAGGAACATGGCGCACGAAAGCGGAAGTGCGAGATCAACCGGCTGGTACAGGGCTGCATCGGTGTGCGGAGAACCACGGGACAGCATCCCGGCGGCATCGTGGTGCTGCCGAAGGGAGAGTCAATTTATTCCTTTACTCCGATACAGCATCCAGCGAACGATATGAACACGCCGATCGTCACGACACATTTTGAGTATCATGCGATTGACCACAACCTCTTAAAGCTGGATATACTGGGACATCAGGATCCGACCATGATACGCATGCTTCAGGATCTGACACACATTGATCCGGTAAAGGACATTCCGCTGGATTCGCCGGAGGTCATGAGTCTCTTTCAGAGTCCTGCCGCGCTGAAGGTAAAGCCGGAGGATATTTTGGGCTGTAAGCTGGGGGCGCTTGGAATCCCGGAGTTCGGCACGGACTTCGCCATGAACATGGTGCTGGAGGCAAAGCCGAAGGGTTTTTCCGATCTCGTCCGCATCGCGGGGCTTGCGCACGGCACGGACGTGTGGCAGGGCAATGCGGAGGTTCTGATCAGCGAGGGGACGGCGACCATCAAGACAGCTATCTGCACCCGCGACGATATCATGCTGAGTCTCATCAAGTGGGGGCTGGAGCCGCAGGAGTCCTTTAAAATCATGGAGTCCGTCCGCAAGGGTAAGGGGCTTAAGCCCGAGTGGGAGGCGGATATGCGGGCGCACGAGGTTCCGGACTGGTATATCTGGTCCTGCAAGAAGATTAAGTACATGTTTCCGAAAGCACATGCGGCGGCCTATGTCATGATGGCTTGGCGCATCGGCTACTGCAAAATTTTCTATCCGCTCGCTTACTATGCGGCGTATTTCACCATACGTGCGACGGGCTTCTCCTATGAAGTGATGTGTCAGGGACAGCAGAGGCTGGAATTCTTTCTCGCAGAGCTTAAAAAACGGGATTACAGCGGAAACCGCAGCGACCCGCTGTCTCCCAAGGAGGCGGATATGATCAAGGACGGGCGCATCGCACAGGAGATGTACGCACGCGGCTTTGAATTTATGCCGATTGATCTCTATCAGGTCCATGCGACGCGCTTCTCCATCGTGGACGGAAAGATCATGCCGGCGCTGACCTCCATTGACGGGCTCGGGGAGAGCGCGGCACTGCAGATCGTGGAGGCTGCAAAGCAGGGAGAGTTTATATCAAAGGACGATTTCAAGTCCCGGAGCGGAACGGGGCAGACGACCTGTGACCTGCTGGATCGCCTGGGAATACTCGGGAAATTGCCGGAGAGCAATCAGCTGTCAATTTTTGATTTGTGAGAGCGCTGCGCTCCTAACGGAAGGCAAAGAGGCGTTCCGGTGCAGAGACAGGGGAGAGCGCTGCCGACATTCGCCGTGTGCGTCCCGCAGATTGACAAAGCGCGGGGCGGAAATTACAATGGTCAGGTATACTGAAGTATAAGAGGTGGTAGAGATGGAGTACGATTTTAAGAAAATTGAGCCGAAGTGGCAGGCGCGATGGGAGAATGAGAAGGTATTTCACGCGGAGGATTTTTCTGAGAAGCCAAAGTTCTACGGTCTAGTGGAATTTCCTTATCCGAGCGGCGCGGGAATGCACGTCGGTCACATCAAGGCTTATTCCAGTCTTGAGGTAATTTCCAGAAAGCGGAGAATGCAGGGCTACAACGTCATGTTTCCGATCGGCTTTGACGCATTCGGTCTGCCGACGGAGAATTACGCGATCAAGACCAACACGCACCCGCGTGAGATCACGGATCAGAATATTGCGAAGTTTTCTGAGCAGCTGAAGCGCGTAGGCTTTTCCTTTGACTGGGATCGCGTTGTAGATACTTCAAAGGACGACTATTATAAGTGGACGCAGTGGATTTTCTTAAAGCTTTTTGAGAAGGGACTCGTGTTCCGCAACAAGACACTGGTGAATTACTGCCCCTCCTGCAAGGTGGTGCTCTCCAATGAGGACAGCCAGGGCGGCAAGTGCGATATCTGCCACAGTGATGTGGTTCAGATGTCGAAGGACGTGTGGTACTTAAAGATTACGGAGTATGCGGACAAGCTTCTAAACGGCCTCGACACCGTAGAGTATCCGGAGAACATCAAGCAGCAGCAGGTGAACTGGATCGGAAAGTCCACCGGTGCCTTTGTCGATTTTCATCTGGATGGCATTGACGAGAAGCTTGAGATCTACACGACGCGCTGCGATACGCTCTTCGGTGTGACCTTCATGGTCATGGCTCCGGAGCATCCGCTGATTGACAAGTATGCCGATCGGATTCAGAACATGGACGCAATCCGCAGCTATCGCGCGGAGTGCGCAAAGAAGACAGAGTTCGAGAGAACACAGCTTGTGAAGGACAAGACCGGACTGAAGATTGAGGGGCTCGAGGCAGTCAATCCGGTGAACGGCAAGAAGATTCCGATTTTCCTTGCGGATTATGTCATGATGGGCTACGGAACCGGTGCGATCATGGCAGTTCCGGCGCACGATCAGAGAGATTACGATTTTGCGAAGAAGTTCGGTGTCGATATCGTTCAGGTCATCGAGGGCGGAGATATTGAGAAAGAGGCCTACACAGGCGATGGGATGATGATTAATTCCGAATTTCTGAACGGATTCACCAATAAGAAGGACTCGATCGCGCGCATGCTGGGATTCCTTGTGGAGAAGGGAATAGGCCATGCGGGCGTACAGTTCAAGATGAAGGATTGGGCCTTCAACCGTCAGCGCTACTGGGGCGAGCCGATTCCGTTAATTCACTGCCCGAACTGCGGAGTGGTTGCGGTGCCCTATGAGGAGCTGCCGCTGCGTCTTCCGGATATGGAGAACTTCCGTCCCGGTGAGGATGGACAGTCGCCGCTCGCAAAGGTGGAGTCCTTCGTGAACTGCAAGTGCCCCAACTGCGGTGCAGACGCGAAGAGGGAGACAGACACCATGCCGCAGTGGGCAGGCTCCTCCTGGTATTTCCTCCGTTATTGCGACCCACATAATGACAGTGCATTTGCGGACAGCGAGAAGCTGAAATACTGGATGCCGGTCGACTGGTACAACGGCGGCATGGAGCACGTGACACGCCACCTGATCTACTCCCGCTTCTGGCATCACTTCCTCTATGATCAGGGGCTAGTGAACACAGCTGAGCCCTATGCGAAGAGAAGTGCGCAGGGCATGATACTCGGTGCAGACGGAGAGAAGATGTCAAAGTCCCGTGGAAATGTTGTTGATCCGCTGGATATTGTGAAGCTCTACGGCGCAGATACGCTTCGCGTCTATGTGCTCTTTATGGGTGATTACGGCAGTGCTGCTCCGTGGAATGACAGCTCGGTGAAGGGCTGCCGAAGATTTCTGGACCGTGTCGCGGCGCTCACGGATATTATGTGTGAAGATCGCGTCAGGGAGCTGGAATCCGGTCTGCATAAGGCGATCAAGAAGGTGTCTCAGGACATCGAGGAGCAGAAGTACAATACGGCGATTGCCTGCCTCATGAGCTATATCAATGAGATTGGAAAAGTCGGAAAAATCGGCAGAGCACAGCTCATCGACTTCTTAAAGCTGCTCTCGCCCTTTGCTCCGCACATCTGCGAGGAGATCTACGAGACCATCGGCGGAGAAGGGCTGCTCGCAGTTGCGTCGTGGCCGGTGTACGATGAGGCGAAGACGGTCGATGAGACAGTGGCGATTGGCGTCCAGGTGAACGGCAAGGCAAGAGCGGTTGTGGATATTCCGACCGGCTGTGAGAAGGAGGAGGCGCTGCGCATCGCAAAGGAAAACGATAAGGTGGCGGCCCAGCTTGCGGGAAAGACACTGGTCAAGGAAATCTATGTGCCGAATAAGATCATCAACTTTATGGTTAAATAACGAGGAAAGACTCCCTGCGCTTGAGCAGGAGGAGTCTTGACGACAAAACCCATCGAGCGGAAGCGAGATGGTTAAATAACGAGGAAAGACTCCCTGCGCTTTAGCAGGAGGAGTCTTGACGACAAAACCCATCGAGCGGAAGCGAGATGGTTAAATAACGAGGAAAAGCTCTACGCGCTTGCGCAGACGGAGCCTTGACGAGAAAACCCATCGAGCGGCAGCGAGATGGCAGGGAAATCAGCGGAGGCGCGGTTTTTCCGGGCGTGAACGTCCGGGCCGCGCCTGTCTTTTGTACTGGTGTAACTGCGTGAATTTCCCCATGTAGCGGAAAAAAACGTAAAAATAGAATTGACAATCCAGCGCTTAACAGGTATACTACCGTGGTGTCAAGAAATGCTCAAAAATCGAGGCGTGGCTCAGTTTGGTAGAGCGCAGCGTTCGGGACGCTGAGGCCGCAAGTTCGAATCTTGTCGCCTCGACTTACAGCTTTTGCTGTACAAGCTTTGGCTTTTATGTTATACTGTTCAGGTCATTCAAGTTTTAGTAAGGCCGATTGGTCAAGAGGTTAAGACGGAGCCCTCTCACGGCTCAATCCCGGGTTCGATTCCCGGATCGGTCATTTCTGTAAGAGCTTATTTGTCTTGCAGATTTTGTTTCCCGCTTTGCTGTATTGCGAAGATTTTCGAGGCGTGGCTCAGTTTGGTAGAGCGCAGCGTTCGGGACGCTGAGGCCGCAAGTTCGAATCTTGTCGCCTCGACTTACAGCTTTTGCTGTAGTTTCAGTTATACTGTGCTGCACAGACAGAGCGGAGCTATTTCAGTAAGGCCGATTGGTCAAGAGGTTAAGACGGAGCCCTCTCACGGCTCAATCCCGGGTTCGATTCCCGGATCGGTCATTTTAAGCTTTTGTAGCGCAGTTGGTAGCGCAACGCATTCGTAATGCGTGGGTCGCCGGTTCGAGTCCGGCCAAAAGCTTTCAGTGTTTTTAAGAGAAAACCACGGAAACATAAGGGTTCCGTGGTTTTTTATATGCGGTAAAATGCGGTAAAACGTGGTCAAATGTGTGGGGTCAAAAAGGGGTCAGAGGGGGGCTTTTTGAACCCTCGTGGGGTCAGAAAAGGGGTCAGGAAAAAGTGCCTCATACGGACAAAAAAGGAAGCCGTCAGGCTCCCAGTTTTTTTAGTTTTGCTTTTGTCTTGGCGCGCGCGTCGGTGGTGAATGCTTTTGCTTGGGGTGGAGAGATTCTCTGGCATAGTGCCGCCGAGCTCTTTAATGGTTTCTCGTACTTTTTGTCCGACCTTAAAATGGGTTTGATTGGCAGCGGCTTTGCCCTGAATATTCTCCCGGCGCAGCTTTTCTTCGGTCTGAGTGGCGCGAAAGAGGTTTGCAGCCAGCTCCGTGCTGCCCATGTAGTCAAGAATGTTTTTCTTTGGCTTCAAACCACGGCGCTCTCTGATATCCTGTGCTTTCAAACCGCCATATAAACCCATGTAACCGTAATTCTGGAAGATAGCATAATCTTTAGGATCAATAACCCCTGCATTATGCGCGGCATCGGCGAGCTGTCTGTTGTGGTGTTTCATTTCTTTTCGAATGGCCATGCGCTTCTGATCTTCGCTGAGCTGCTCATAGTTATCTATGAGTTCCTGCTGCCGGGTCTTCACTGCGAAGTAAGATTGCCCGAGAGCGATAACTTCTTTGCGAGGGTCTCCGTTCATGACAATAAGGTAGCAGGCATAACGAGAAAGTTCTATATCTTGTATTTCTCGATCAGCGACACCTAAATGTAGCATTTTGCCGACGTCGGCAAAATGGTCAGAAACGTCAAAACCACTTTCGGAACAGGATATTTTTGCGCGTTCTATAGCTTCCGAAAATCTTCTCCATTGCACATATTCAAGAACTTTCTGCAGTTCTCTTGCATACCAAAATTCCTGTCCGTATTTATTGATGTGCTTGATACGGTCAAATGTGTTTTCGCTGTACTTTTCTAAATTGTTCATTTCGATTGCTCCTGCTATCGTAAGATAAGGATTGCAGAGAGTACGGGAAAGATCACAGGGGGATATCTACATGATGTCGGACTTGCGATTAGTACTATGGCTGACACCGCCCCAGATCACGCATTTGATCGCGAAGTTCAGAAGTGTTTGATGGAAGAGATGGTGGCAGAAGAGAATGAGATTGATGAAGATCCATCATGGATATATGAGGAGAACGAATAATGATTAGACCTTGAGTTCTTCGGCCGCGCCTACTTTCCTCACTACTTCACAAATGGTCCTATGTCAAGAAAAAGTACAAGTTAAAAATGACCTTGCTCCTATGTAATGATATTCAGCCCGCAATTTTGAGTGATTTCTCCAGTTTCTCCAGGAATTCCTCCTCATACTGATCCGGCGATAGATAATTACAGTGGCTATGAATCCTTACCGTGTTGTAGAACGTCTCTATATATTCGAATACAAGACGGTAAGCACGCTGATAATCAAGAATCACAAAGCGATTGAGCCATTCTCTTTTGATTAGCGCATGGAAGGACTCTATGCATGCGTTATCCCAGGGATATCCCTTTTTGGAGTAACTGTTTATGAAATCAACTGTTGCTTCCTTGAAGGC
>PYGH01000008.1 GCA_003014445.1 Fusobacterium naviforme
CAAAGAAGCTGGAGGACGGCATCGAAGAAACATTGACCTACATGGAGTTTCCTGTACAGCACTGGCATCGGATCCGCACCAACAACCTGACAGAACGGGTGAATCGTGAGGTACGCAGACGTACACGTTCCATAGGCGCGTTCCCAGATGGCAACAGTGCTTTGATGTTGGTATGTGCCCGCCTTCGTTATGTGGCATCCAACGATTGGGGCCAGAAGCGATACCTCAACATGAAGCACCTCTATGACCTTGAAACCGAAAACCAGCTGGCGATAGGCTGACGCTCAGCTACCGATGGTTTGAATTTGCGAAAAAATCTTGACACTAGGAAAGCCGATAATGAGTCCAACTCAATTCGCTACGCAGTGCGTAGCCATTTGGAAATGTCAAATAAAACTGCCTCATATTTTTCAAATTGGCAACAGTAAATCCTTTTCCAAAATCTTGAGTCATTTGTTTCGATAATTCTTTCAATAAACCTGTCCCATACTCCGCCTTTTCGTTACCGCCCTGTTCTTCAATGATTGATTTTCCGATATTCCAATAGGCTTCAACCATTGCAAAATTGGCTGTTTGATAGACTTTATTTCTTGCTGTTATCAAGATGTTCTTTATCTCATCATAAAATTTTTGTTCCATAAAAACCTCCGCAAGACACCTAGTTTTATTTGTATAAATCCTTTCTCAATCGATTTACAAGTATATTAAATTGTTCCTCACTTTTCTGGTAAATAAATTTTTCTAATTCCTTGACAAGACCATCATCTTTTGAAATTAACTTCAACTTAGGAATTGCCATCTTCAAATCATTTATTGCATTATTTCTATTTTCATCATCTGATAGCTCTTGTATATTATACCTTGCAACTCCTAAAGAAAATTTCGCTTCGGCTGGAAAAAGTACAATTTGCGCAAATACAATTATAGATTCATATACTCTCTTTTTTTCCTCAAAAACATACTTTTTCTTATCTTGCAATGGTTGAAAAATAAATGTGGACAATATCAACGTTATTACAGAAGAACCTAATATACTAATAATTATGGAAATTACATTATCAATACTCATTTGCCCCCCCTTCCCTGCTACAATTAAATCACTTCAAAATGCTTCAATGCATCCTTTATCGCTTCCACTTTCTCCGCTGTCGGATGCTTCCTTGGCTGTTTCAATTCTTCTACCGCATTAGGAGCATCATACATTGGCAAGCCTAAATCTCTCTTTACCTCTGCGATATATGCGGTATGTACTTTGAAGCCGTATTTAGCTTCTATGTACTCCTTTCTTATTTTGTAGGTCACTCGTTCTTTGGAATTGTATTCTTCAGCTCTTTTAGCGATATTATCAAGCGGAACTTTTCCCTCACCTTCGCCAAACTCAACTTTTACGTTGATATGACTGTCTGGCTTTTTGTGGGAAAGCAGTGCTACCGTCTCGACATGCCCCGAGACCCCACTATGAATGTCAACGGTTCAACCAAACAGGTCGTGGTCAAAAAGTGTTGAACCGAAAAAGACGCAATCTCGATTCCGTTGTCAAGGCAATCACCATGCTACCTCTTCAATAATTTCCTCATAATTATCACACATGTCTTTTCTTCCCCAGGCCAAGATAAGTGAAATTACCCTGCAGGAATGAGACGGCTTGTCTGTGTATCGGTATGGATCACGGTGAACAAGGTATTCATATCCGTCACCATCTGCGCCTTCGGTAACAAAAGAATAATCTTCTATGTCTACCTCATAGTCATCAATCTCTTCACCATTGAGAACCAGAAAATATTCCTCATTCTCTGCTGACCTGAAGCTGCACCGTTCATCACCATCTAAATACTCAAGCCCTGCGCCTTTAATTCCTGCAAAAACTTTATCACCTTCCTTCATTGAAGAAGTGTCGATATCAATAAAATGTTTTGTCATTTTCGTTCCATCGATATCAGTTTCTGCCGTCCAGTAACGAAATGCGATCTTCTTTTCATTCCTAAGAACCTGAAATAGTCCTAACGGAGTATCGAGATGGTCAACCATGTCATATGGAGTGTTATTGTAAATATCTTCATATATTCGGATTCGATCAAAAACCTCATGGCAGTTTTCACAGACGTGCTTCATTCCAAAACTATGAAGATTTTTATGATAGGGCTCTATGGTTCCATAGTTTATGATTTTCCCTTTTCTGCATTTAGGACACGCCATTTCACACGGCACAACTTCAGTATCTAATTCTGGATGCTCGTCTTTGCTTATGACCCAGTTATCAAACACATGCCATAGGTTGCAGCGAAACTCATTTTCTTCTTCAATGGTCTTATGATACATTTGTCCCTCTCTTTAATGGTCACCAATTCACATACAGCTTCGGTATGAGCGAATACCCTTCCGGTCTGCTGTCAGAAACACCAACGACATCTCCGAGCCACTCACCTGGATCTGCAACCCGGCCATATGCCATTAACAACGGAAGCGGATCGGAATAATCGTTCTTCGAATGATCCTGGTAAAGGATATCTGTTACACCAAGTGAGTAATATATTTTTTTCGAATGATTGATCGTATATCTATACCTTTTTCCGGTTTTAAGGAATAAGCCTTCAAAAGGATGATTCACATCTATTCCGTATTCGTTATAATGATCAAAATGCCCATGTTCCTTATATTCCTGAAGGTAATAGCCAATCTCTTCCCGTACATCTTCTTCTGCTGTCTTAAAGAAACCTGAAACATTTCTATAAGATTCACATATGGTGTCGAAAGCGTCTCCCGGATATCCGAAGGCAGCAGAATGCTCATATAACATCCGTATAATTGCATAAGGTGAATCCTTTGCAACCGGACACTCATCACCAAACCATAGTACACGATCCCCTCTCCACTCATCATTTAATAGAGCATATAAAGCGAGCAGTGGTTCGCTCTCCTTGTGCATAGATTCATGCAATTTATTTCCGTAGGAAAAATCTGCCGGACAGATGTATTGTTTTTTGTCCACATTGACCCAATTGTAATATTCACCCATTGCTCACTCTCTTCCATCGTCAGCGACAAAGCATTCCTTTATTTCATCCAACGCCGCTCTTATTTTCCCCGCAACATCCATACACTTATCAACTGTGAAGTATTGTGGTTCAAACGCCTCTGAGAATACTCTCGATACCACTTTTGCAATCTTCTCAACAGTTGAATCCGTGCGTATGTTCCGAGCGACATCCTCACTTTCAGAATTGAATTCATTATGAGGTGCGTCTGGCAGAAGCCCATACGGATTCCATCTGTCTATTTCCCGTTTTACCGCCTTGTATGTCTGATAATGCTGTCCAAGGTACTCTTTACGTCTTTCTGTTGCTTTGCGATAACCTTCTATGGTCAAATCCAGGTCTTCCATATCAGGCTCACACCAAATGTCAGTAACCTTGTACCAGTCACGCTGCAGACAGATTCCATCTACAAGTTCTGCGTTAAACAGGGAATCTAAATCTGTATAGTCATCTTCTCCACTTGCATCCTCATAGCCGCATCTCTGAAATGATACATGACCGATGTATCCAATTATCATATAGTCATTTTTCTTATCAATGAATCGAAGACTCATTTCCGGCTCAATATCGAGGCGTGTAAAAGTAGTAATAATTCTCTTGATATCATCAATAGAATATGGATTTCGAATTCCCTGTCCTCTGAAGATTCTATAGAACTCAGCTGCTTTCATTTCCTGCAGGCCGGACACCTGCCCATCGCCAAGTTCCATAACAATCAGTGTGCCATCTTCCTTCCGAGCCAAATCCATCGTAACAAAATTACTCTTGATACGACTTGCCAGAGATTCCATCCAGGCGTATTCCACATCTGTGAAATCCAGCTCATCACTATGATTCCAATACCCGTCTACTGCAAGAACTTTTCCGGCATAAATGAAGATACGATATTCCTCCGAGAGTGGCATCCCACTCTGTTCATGGAATCCTGCCTTTTTTAAGTTTTCGAATTTTCTTAATACGACACCGCCAACAAGATCTTCACCCTGTCGATCCACGAAATTTCTAACAACCCTTTCAAGTCCGGCTGCATCTTTTACATTCTTAACAAAGCAGGCATCGTACCATTCATGCTTGCGGCTCTTTACATAGTCTTTCACAATGTATGATTCCCCATCAAGCTGTTTAGCAACATGGAGGATATCACCTATATTATTCTCCTCCGTCCACACCGATAAAGGAGTTTCGTCTTTGAAATCCTCATACCATCCCGGAAGAAAATGATATCGTTCATATTCATCCGGTGTATTTATCAGAATAATGCCTCGTTTTTCAAGGCGTTTATATAAATCCCTGTACTCTTCCGGTTTCAGCATCCATCCACGGTAAATTGTCAGGCCGGATATTTCTTCACCATAAAGAGACAGCTTGCCCATTGAAAAGTCTTCATAACTGAAAAGCGCACAAGGATGGTCAAGTCCTGCTGCCTGATATTCCTCCTCGTAATCTTCATCAACCCTTCTTGGGTAAAGTGGATGATTACAAAACATAAAACTGACCTTTGCCAGATCCCTTACAAGGATATTTCCGCAGACTTCTGTTCCGCTAAGCAATTCAAACATTATTCCGACAGGCCAGTCTTCCGGCGTGATATCTGTCTGAATTCGTCTGATCATCTCAAAGCCTTTTACAGCAAAACGATTACCTCGAAGATCACACAAGATATCATTCATGTGCAAAACTGCACCTTTGCTTATCTGGATTGTATAGACCGTCCCTCGGCCGGTAATATTGAACCTGTCTATAACTCTGAAAACATCCATTTCTTCTATCCGTCACCTCTGCAACGTTCCTTTAACATTTTTTGCTCACTGTTGCTTAGCTGTTTTTGTAAAAATCAAAATCAAAATAATGTCGCTTATTTGCCACCAGAATTCTTCCAACTTCTCCAGCAGCACATTTATTTACGGGAATGGCCTTTGCTCCGTCAAGTTCTTCCAATGAACCGTAGTAAATAGAATACTCGTGTGTGTCAAACTGAATTGCCATCCAGTATGGTTCTGCGTCAAACCGCTCAGCAACACGTTCGGCCTTCTCATAGGCATTTGTCCCAAGATTGTATCGGCTATTGAGTTTCCCATCCTTCTGGTATTTATTCCGTGCCTTTACACTAATGACATACCTATGACCGTCCTTTTCACAGTAAATATCTGCAAAGGCCTCATTCATATGATCATCATTCAAGTTACGAATTTTATCATATTCCTCGTCTACTAGTGCCTTAATAGCAAACAATTCTCCCAACTCACCGAGCGATTTTTTTCTTGCCGCTTCCTTTTTCTCTATACTCATAATGGTCTCCTTAATATAGCCTCCATATTGCGGAACACTGTTAATCCGGAATTATATGGTATTCCATGTGACGTGCCTTAAAATAACAATAATCCTTCGTAATCTCATCAACGGTCATCTCATCATCATCCACGAAATATATAAAGCCGTCCTGACGGATTATGGATGACCCAAGCCAGTATGGATCCCATTTTTCAGGATTCCGGCTTGCAGTTTCATATTCCAGGTCTCCCCAAAACCAAACTTCTATTCTGCAGCCCCATGTTCCGTCAAAGAGCAAATATAATTTCCCATCTTCCTGTAATTTTTCTTCAGCTATTCTTGCATCATGAAAATAACCGGATGCCCATTGCAAATCCTGTATGTCTTTGCCCGACAAAATCTCCTTGTATGGTTCATAAACATATCCTGCATCAGCATTCAGACATTTTTGTAGGATATCATCAGGGAGTACTCCGCTCTCAATCACACTGTCTGCAAGGTCTCGTGGAAGAAAATCAAGTCCTCCGATTCCATTATCATCGGTAACCCATCCGCTTTGATCAGAATCAATTATAAGAACAAGTGGAATCAGATATTTTGTATTTGGCTGCATAGCAAAACATTTTACAAGTTTTGTATGCGCTTCATCCCAAACAACGTAATATGGTGAGTGTATTCTCTCAAGATAGCGTTGGTAATCATCTTCCGACTTGACATCGTTATAATATCCAAATACTGTTGATATATAGTATTTTCCGTTACCTTGCCTAATTATCGCATGCATTATAAATTCATCACCTCAGTCCGAGTCTTTGCTACTTCTTGGGGTTGATTTTCCCTCCGGTTATTATTACAACTGCGACACTTGCTACTGTTGCAGCCCCGGCTCCTACGCCCTTCATGATATTTTGGGCTGTTTGTGCCTGCTTATTACGGCAGGCTTCGCAACATCTATGTTTGTATCCTTCCGGAAGAACCTTCTGACACTTTTTACAAACTTTGACTTCATTATTGTTCTTCATTTCTTATTCCTCCGGCCTCTCTTGGCCTCAATTTGTTTTGCTGCTGGAACATCTGGCAATGCTTTAATCTTCTCACTAATGTCCGGTAATGTCTGAGACCAGTAATTTTCGGGTGCAGGGTCAATTAGATCCAGCCTTTGAATCAGTCCCGGAACAGATGTATAGGTTGCATCGATAAATCCGGCATAGTATGTCAAGCTTTTTCTTGCAGCCTCATGCTCGCCAAGTTCCTGATAAGTCATCGCCTCTGCAAGGGAAACCATATTCACGGCACAAAGACTTTCTCTGATCTCACTCATCCTGCCGTTTATTTTTTCAGGTGAGGCTCCTGACAACACCTTTTGAATAAAGTTCTCAGGCTGATTCATGATAAATTCAACGTTGCTCTTCTGACTAAGCATCAGGAGGTTTCTGCTATCCTCTGCCGAGGAAGCGAGCTGCATCAACGCCATTGCTTTCAATTCAGGATTTTTTAATTCCATTGCCTGGAGTAGTTTCTGTTGGCAGCTGTATGCTGTAGCAAGTCGATCGTATTCCTGCCCCATACGAACTTCTTCAACTGCCAGCTGTACATATTGGATCTGTTCAGCAATTTGTGCCATCTGCATCTGAGTTGAAAGACTCGTCATTGCCTGAGTCATTTCAGGTGCCATTTTTACAGATTTCAAGGGGATCGTAGTAACGATTTTCTTCGTCTCCGGATTGACGAGGTTAGCCATGAGGGAACCATCTTTCTTCGTCATAAGTTTCAAGGCGCCCTTTGCAATCTGCTGTTTCTGATCGTCCGTTAATACCGCCTGCAAAGTAATGTCCGGAACAGCAGCCTTTACGGCATTTATAAAAGCAGGTGCTGTATACAATGCTTTTTCTATTTTCGCAAAGACGGTCTTTGCCTCCTTCAGAAGCGGCTTGGCAACTTCCGGAACCTGTCCGAAATGTTCAGTAAGTTCCGACTTATACTCAGACTCATCGATTATCTCCATGTCTTCCGGTCTAATAACAATTACTTCTTCATCCATATCAAATAGCCCTTTCACGATATTTCTATAATGGACTGTGTATTCTCCGCGAACAGCGACTTATCTCTTCACATAGGTCAGTTCCACATCATATCCAAGCTCGTCAAGCAGCTTTACAAAGGTTTTATTGACGATCTGCTCCCTGCCGCGGGTAATGCGGTTCACATACGGAAGAGAAACACCGATTGTTTCAGCCATCTCTGTCTGCGTTTTTCCTTCCTCGATGAATTTTGTCTTCAGATCCAGTTCTACGTTATTGAGCAGCATCCGTTCACCTCTCTAAATTATTAACAAATGACTTAATAAGTATAACATATATCCTCTGCCTTTTCTACCACAAATAAAAAAAGCACCCCGCCGTAACGAGGTGCGTCAGTGTCCGTATTTGCTCATGCCTCCACATCAATCTCCAGAACGGATTTGAACTCAACTGTCAGTTTCTCATCATAAACCGTTATCTTTTCAATCAGCCGCCTGACCAGAGTTTCGGAGTATTCCGTAACCGCCTCGGTCTGCTCATTCAGGAAGTCCGTGAGGTCTTTCAGCCGCTCCACAAGCTCACTGTTCATCGCTGCCGCCGTCAGGACTTCCTGCCGCTCCTCCCGGAGTGCGATGATGGTATTGCCGATTGCGTCTGTCCGCGCCTGATCCCGTCCGGCCTTAAGCAATTCTGCCTGCTGCACTTTCAGATCATAATCTATTGCCGAAAGCCGTTCATCCAGACCGCCTCCAAGCACTGATTCAATATTTGCCTTCAACGCAGGCAGGACAGCATCCTTTCTCGCCCAGGCATCGTTAATAGCTGTCACCACTGCTGCCTGCAGATCTTCCTCATGAATCGTCCTTGCCGGACAGTCGATGCCGCTCTTTTTCTTCTCCACCCGGCTGACGCACCGCCATACCGTTGACCGACATCCACGGTTGTTCCATTTGATTCTCCGGAAGATATCCCCACAGTGTCCGCAGATAACCATACTTGATAAAGCGTATCTTGAACTGTATACCCGTTTCCTCCCGTCGGTCAGGATGTTCGCTCTCCTGGCGATCTCAGCCTGCACCCGCAGAAAGGCGTCCCTGTCAATGATTGGCTCGTGGCTGCCTTCGACATAGTATTTCGGAGCATAACATGTGTTGGCCACGCGCTTCTTTTCCAGTGTGTTTACAGTGTATGTCTTTTGCAGAAGGGCATGGGGAAGGTAAACGGAAAACGACAGCGTAAAGAAAAGGGCGGATTCCGCACGAAGAAGGAAGCCGATGTCGCACTGGCTAAAGCTATAGCGGAATATAACACCGCCGGACAGGTGTTTACTCCGGAGGATATCACCGTCTCCGACTATCTGGATGATTGGTTCAGTCAGTATGTGAAGATGAATCTGAAGTATAACACCCAGCTGGCCTACATCACCGTCATTGAAAAACACCTGAAACCTGAATTTGGAAAGTACCGGCTACAGGCGCTAAGTGCTCCGGCGATTCAGGAATATGTTAATAGGATGAAGTCCAAAGGCTTCGCTAAAACCACGCTGAAGAATACTTTCTACACCCTCTCTGCCGCCCTGGATTATGCAGTGGAACCGCTGCACTATGTGCAGTTCAATATCTGTGATCGTGTGAAATTCCCGAAGTATGAGAACTCCCGTCAGGAGCTGCACGTCTATATCAAGCCGGAGGACATGAAGCGGATCCTCAAACGATTCCCGGTATCTACTCCGTACTATGTCCCGATCATGATTGGCTACTATACCGGTCTTCGGATCAGCGAGTGCTTCGGCCTCACCTGGGATAACATCGACCTGGAAAAGAAAACTATTACAGTGGATCATCAGGTCGTGAAACGAAACTTCAGCGATGTACAGACTGCCTCGAACAAAGACAGAAAGAAACTGAAAAAATCTCTGTGGTACTTCCAGACGCCTAAAACCAAAACATCAAATCGCACCATCAAGATCGGTGAAACGCTGTGCAGCGTTCTGAAAAACGCCAAACACCAAAAGAATCTGAACCGGATGAAGTATGATAAACTTTACACTGAATATTATCTGAAACCGGAAACAGACGAAAAGGGCGAAACTATCCAGCAGCTCGTCCCAGTTCCCAGATTCATCCCTGTTGACCTTCCGCCGACGGACCTTGTCTGCATCCGGGACGATGGGACCTACTGCAGCACAGACAGCTTTAAGGTGGTCAGCCGGGTCGTGAACAAAGATCTTCATATCGTGTTCAACTACCACTCCCTGCGGCACACTCACGCTACGATGCTGATCGAAGCAGGTGCCAACCTGAAAGATGTCCAGGAGCGTCTAGGCCATTCCAATATTCAGACCACAATGAACAAGTATGTACACAACACAGAAGAGATGCGAAACGAGTCCGTAAACCTGTTCGAGAAGGCCGCCGGATCCGTAATCGCATAATAAAAAAGCCGACTGTCCAGTTCAACTTCCTGTTCAGTCGGCTTTTATTTTAAAATTTATGTCGGCAAAATGTCGGCAGACAGCAAATTTTGGCGGCATGTAAAACCGTCAGACCCGCATAAATCCTTACTTTTCCCGGGTCAGAAGGACGATAGATTCTACATTCGGGGTCTGGGGGAACATATCAACGCCGACCGCACGTGTCAGCTGATACCCGCCCTCCCGCAAGATTTCAAGATCCCGGAGCAGGCTCGATGGCTTGCAGGAGACATAGATCATGCGCGGAACCCGGTAGCGCACCAGCTTTGAGAGCGCCTTCGGATTCACTCCTTCTCGCGGCGGATCGAGAATGATTACATCCGGCTTCTCTCTCAGCTCATCCAGCACCTTCAGAACATCACCCGCAATGAAGCTGCAATTTGTGATACCATTTCGCTCTGCATTCTCCCGCGCCGCAATCACAGCCTCCTCAATCAGCTCAACTCCCACCGTGTGCGATGCGGTTTTCGCGACAAGCTGGGCTATGGTTCCTGTGCCGCTGTAGAGATCGAAGACCGTCTTCCCGCCGGTGTCTCCGACATAATCCGCGACCTTCCGGTACAAGAGCTCTGCGCCGTCCGCGTTGTTCTGGAAGAAGGAAAAGGGTGTGATCTTGAAGCGCAGTCCGGAGAGTGTCTCCTCAAAATACTCCTGGCCATACAGAACCTCTGTCCCCTGGTTAATCACGGCGTCCGCCGGAGAATCGTTCACAGTATGAAGGATTCCCTTCAGCTCTGACTGCAGCGGAAGCTTTAATATTGCATCTTTCCACTGGGTAAGCAGCAGAGAAAAGTTGATCGCTCTGCCCTCCTGCCCCTCCGGCGCAGTGTACGCGCCCTCTGACACCGTCACAAGATCCACCAGCATCTCCCCGCTGTGCGTCCCACGCCTCACCAGAAGATGCCGCAGATAACCGCTGTGGCGAAGCTTATGAAAAAAGGGAATCTGCGCCTCTGTGAAGATGCGCAGGGTCTCCCGCAGTATCAGATTGAAGTCCTCATGAACCAGCTGACAGCGGTCCGTCGTCACAATGTCGTAGTGGCTCTCCCGCCTGTGCATTCCGAGCGCAAGGGGACCATCCCGGTAGGCATCACCGAATGAATACTCCATCTTCAGCCGATAGTGCTCCGGCTCCGGACTTCCGAGCATTCCGTCCCACTGAAATGTCTGTCCGGCGGCAGTATGGAGCAGCTCCACAAGCTGCCGCTCCTTCAGCTTCAGCTGCTCTGGATAGGGCAGGGTCTGATAGAGACAGCCCCCACAGATACCGCTGTGCAGGCAGGGATGAGCCGCCGTCTCCAGCGGGGAGGGCTTGAGCAGCCGCAGCACCCTCCCCTCGCCGCGCTCCCCTCGCCGCTTCAATATGCGATACTCCACCTCTCTGCCCGGGATGGCATGCTTGATGAGCACCTTTCCATCCTCCCGCTCTATATAACCGCGATCCGGAAATGATGTGTCTCCGATCACGCCCTGTCCGATCTCCCCTTTTTTCATGCGCACATACTCCTCATTCACAGGCAAGGCGCGTCGTAAAACGACGCGCCTCTGCTTCCCTTATTTCGATATTTACAAGCCCGCTGTACGATAAGCTTATTCCTTTTCTTCCTCTTTCTCGGCGAGAGGCTCCTCAGTCTTTCTGAGAGGCTCCTCATCGTCGTCAAAATCATCGTCGAAATCATCATCGAAATCGTCCAGATAATCCGGTGTCATAAAGCGATACACAGCGTAGGCAATTCCCGCCACAGCCGCAATCACCCCAAGGATCGCAAGAATCATGATGATCGTATCGCGTCTGCCGCCCTTGTCATCTCTTCTCTTCAGCGCATCCACCAATTCCTCAAGCTTCACCAGTGCTCCAAGATTCTCCATACTACTCCTCCTGCCAGATTTTTATATTTTAACAGCTTCAGAACCACCGCGCTGCGACAGCGCGTAATGATACATAACGATAAGCTCTCTGTAGGAGAAAGCTTCTGACACTGTAATCACATTATCGCATAAGCTCAGAGCTTTTTCAAGTTGGCAAAGCCCGCAAACATCTTTTTTGTCCCGTGCCGGTCAAAATCCACTGTCACCTCATAATCCCTGCTTCCGTCCTGGATATTTTTCACCACACCCTCACCAAAGCGCTGGTGCTGCACCCGGTCTCCAACTTCATAATCTAGGTGATCTGCCTTCACAACCTGAAAGCTCTTTCCAAACGCGAGGGGCTTTCTTCTGCCGGAAGAATCCGCCCACGCTGCATTGCGGTCCTCTGAACCCGTCACAGCTGAAACAGCGCAAGTGCCCTCTCCCGCTCCTGTACCGCCTCCCACAAAGCCACTGCCGTAGCTGTCGCGGTATCCGCTGTCCCAGGGCAGGCCTCTTCCGTCCCAGCCGCTCTCGCGACCGCCGAAGTGATAGCTGGAGGGTCTGGGAGGACGGCTGCTGTCACTCCTCTCTGTGTACTCATCCGGAATCTCCCGCACAAACACAGACTCTCTGGACAAGTGTGTCTCTCCATTGATCATGCGGCTTCTTGCAGAGCAGAGTGTGAGGCGCTCACGCGCGCGGGTGATGCCGACATAGCAGAGGCGCCGCTCCTCCTCAAGCTCCTTCGGATCGTCGATGCTGCGATTTCCGGGAAAAAGACCATCCTCCATTCCCGTCATGTACACCTCATCAAATTCCAGTCCCTTGGCGGCATGCAGCGTCATGAGTGTCACCTTCTCGCTGTTCTCATCCATGCGGTCGATATCCGCAACCAGAGCAACTTCCTCGAGGAAACGACTCAGAAGGGAAGCCCGCCTGCGCGGATCCGACTCCTGCTGTTCTGCCTCAATCTCAGCACTGTCCTCCTGCTCCTGTTCAAAGGAGACCGCCTTCGAGATCAGCTCGTCGATATTCTCCCTGCGGGACTCCGCCTCAATCTCCCCCTCTGATTTCAGAAAGTCTAGATATCCGGAATCCTCCAGCACTGCTTCAATAAGTGCTCCCAGAGAAAGGCTCTCACTCTTTTCCCGAAGTCCCTCGATGAGCTGTACAAAGCCCCGAAGCTTCTCTCCCGCGCGCCCGGCGGTCCCGGCCGGGCCCGCCGCCCGAAGCGCCTCAAAAAAAGAGAGCTCATTCGCTGTGGCAAAGACTGCAATTCTTTCCTCCGTCACCGCACCAATCCCGCGCTTCGGGACATTTAAAATGCGGCGCGCGGCGAGATCGTCCCTTCCGTTGGCGACCGTCTTCAGATAAGCCAGAACATCCTTGATCTCACGCCTCTGGTAGAAATTCACACCGCCGACCAGCTGATAGGGCAGCCCTGCAGCGACCATACGCTCCTCAAGCAGGCGGGACTGGGCATTGGTGCGGTAGAGCACCGCAAAGCGATTGTAGTGCCGGTCCATCCCCCGCTTCTGTATCTCCGAGACGACGGCCTCCGCCTCGTCCTGCGCGGACTCAAAGCGACGCACATAGACCGGCTCTCCGTCCCCCTGCTCTGTCCAGAGACGCTTCTGCTTTCTGCCCAGATTATTCCGTATCACCTCATTGGCTGCGCAGAGAATATTTCCCTTCGAGCGGTAGTTCTGCTCAAGCTTCACCATCTTCGCCCCCGGAAACTCCGTCTCAAAGTTCAGGATATTATAGATATTGGCCCCGCGAAATTTATAGATAGACTGGTCATCATCTCCCACCACACAGAGATTTTTATACTTTTCTGCAAGCAGCGAGATGAGCCTGAACTGCGCCGTATTCGTGTCCTGATACTCATCGACCATAATATAGCGAAAGCGCTCCTGATACTGCGCGAGCACCTCGGGGCTGTACTGAAAGAGCTGCACCGTCTTCATGATGAGATCATCAAAATCCAATGCGTTGTTTCTGCGAAGATCATCCTGATAGCGGAGATAGCACTCCGCGATCTTCTGCTCCACATAGCCACCGGCCTCCTTTAAAAGCTCCTCCGGTGTCCTGAGCTCATTCTTAGCGGCGGAGATCGCAGAGAGCACCGTTCGCTCCTTAAAGCTCCGGGTATCTATATTCAGCTCCCGGAACACCTGCTTCATCAGGGTCTTCTGATCGTCCGCATCGTAGATTGTAAAGCTGTTTTCAAATCCGATGCGATCAATATATCTGCGCAGAATACGCACACAGCTCGCGTGAAAGGTTGCGACCCAGACCTGCTCCGCGCCCTGCTCTACCAGAGCATCGACGCGCGCGCGCATCTCTCCGGCGGCCTTGTTCGTGAACGTGATCGCCATAATATGCCATGGCTCCACCTGCTTCCCGGCAATCAGATAAGCAATTCTGTGTGTCAGCACTCTGGTTTTCCCCGAACCCGCTCCGGCGAGAATGAGCAGAGGCCCCTCCGTACAGAGCATCGCCTCCCTCTGTCTGTCATTCATATTGTCATAAAGCGCCATGCTGCCTCCCGATACAAAAGTAAGGTCCGCAGCCTCACTGCACTGCGGACATCAGAATAACTGTTGTGATTTAAAATCTTCTGTGCTCACGCCTTCGACTGTTCCATATCCCCGAGCCGGGCAAAGGTCAGGTCATAGCCGTCATTTCCGAAGTTCAGAGAGCGGTTCACACGGCTGATCGTCGCCGTGGAGGCTCCTGTCTTCTCTGCGATCTCCAGATAGGTCTTCTTCTCGCGCAGCATCTTTGCGACCTCGTAGCGCTGAGAAAAAGACAGCAGCTCATTGATCGTGCACACGTCCTCAAAAAAGCGATAGCACTCCTCCTCCGTCTTGAGAGTCAGAATCGCACGAAAGAGATGATCTACCGCTTCAGAATGGAGCTTATTGTTCATAGCATCCTCCGCTCATGGCCTAGCCGCCAGTAATAATAGTTTATTTCTTATCAATTGTAGCACAGTAAAATTTTAAAGTAAAGAAGCTGATCACTTATATTGCTTGATTTGCCCGGAAGCTTGGACTATTATTATAAGGTATGTCAAGACTTACAGGAGGAAAGCTTATGTCCTATCAGAACTACGGCGGGTACTACAGAGGCTCGAGCCAGCGCTCCAGAAGAAGGCGCAGACCGCGCTCCCCGCTTCCGCTCATCATCTGCATCGTGCTGCTGCTCCTGATCGGAGCTGTTTTTGTGTTCGGCAAGGTGCGGGATCGCATCGCCAAATCGACTGTGCCAGCTGAAGCCGAGGCCACTGTCTCCGAGGCTGACCAGAGCGCAGCTTCGGAAGCTCCGGACGCGGATCATCCCGAAAGTCCCGCAGAGACCATCCCCGCTGCGGAAACAACACTTGCGCGCGCAGAGCGGCTCGCTGCCCAGTATGACTATGACGCCGCGATCGCGCTCATCACCGAGGACAGCGCGCTTGCCGCGAGTGAACAGGGTCAGGCTGCCATTCAGGGCTACGAGGCGACAAAATCCACGCTGGTGCGGCAGAACATCTCCGAGATCACGCATGTCTTCTTTCACACTCTCATCATGGACAATAAGAAGGCCTTCGACGGGGACAACCGTCAGGACGGCTACAACGATGTCATGACCACAAAGAGTGAGTTCCTAAAGATGATGCAGTCCATGTACGAGCGCGGCTATGTACTGGTCTCCATCCACGACATCTGCTATGAGGTGGACGACACGGAGAAGGGCGGCAAGAAGATGGTTGCCGGAGATATCATGCTTCCTGAGGGCAAGCATGCCTTTGTGCTCTCGCAGGACGATGTCAACTACTATGAGTACATGGACGGCGACGGCTTCGCAAAGTGCCTGATAGTCGGGGAGGACGGAAAACCGAAGAACGAGATGATCATGGACGACGGCTCCATCTCCGTCGGGTCATACGATGTCGTCCCGCTGCTTGATGACTTTGTAGAGGAGCATCCAGACTTCTCCTACCGCGGAGCGAAGGGCATCGTGGCCGTGACCGGCTACAACGGCGTCTTCGGTTACCGCACGGACAACTCCTACGAGGAGACCAACCCAAACATCGAGGCAGATCGCCAAAAGGTGCGCGAGGTCGCACAGTGCCTCCGGGACGACGGCTGGGAGATTGCCTCTCACAGCTGGGGACACAGAAACTACGGCTCCATCAGCATGGAGGATCTGCGGGAGGATAACCGCAAGTGGCAGGAGCGCGTCGCTCCGCTCATCGGCGGAACGGATATCCTGATCTATCCCTTCGGTGCGGATATCGCGGATTGGCATCCCTACACCAACGACAATGAGCGCTTCAACCTTCTCTGGGCGAGCGGCTTCCGCTATTTCTGCAACGTTGACTCCTCTCCCTATTTCGTCCAGAAGGGAAATGATTTCATGCGCATGGGACGCCGCAATCTGGACGGCTACCGCATGTGGCAGGATATGACTGTGAAGAATCACACAAGTGACCTCTTCAATGCGGCGGATATCTTTGATCCGGATCGTCCCACACCCGTGCCGGACTACAACGGCGGCTGAAGATCCGCCGGAAAGTAAAACAAGTAAAAGCAGATTTACAAAAGAGCAGGTGCGCTGATTCCAGTGCACCTGCTCTTTTACTGATGATATCCATGAATTAAGACCCTAAGAGCAGCTCTCCGAGCTCCTCTGCACTTCCCGCAATGCACTGCGCTCCGACTTCCCGCAGATATGCCTCAGAGCGAAAGCCCCAGCTCACTGCCACGCAGGGGATACGGCTGTTCTCCGCAGTTCTGACATCCACCTCTGTGTCACCGATATAAATTGCTCCCTCCGCATCCATGTCCATGAGCCGCAGCGCCTCGCTCACCATGTCCGGCGCAGGCTTTCTGCGGAGTCCCGCTCTCTCACCCAGCGCACAGTCGAAGAGTCCCGGAAACTGCTCTCTGACCAGCATCTGCACCGCTTCATCCGGTTTATTGGAGACAACTGCCGTCTGGATCCCACTGCTCCGGAGTCTCTGAAGCAGCTTAGCTATTCCCGGATAAGGCCCAGTCCGAATGTTGCAGTGCGCCGCGTAATGCGGCCTGTAAACCTCAAGCACACGCTCCGCCTCCGCCCTGCTGACGCCCCAGCGCTCTGCGGAGACAGCTTCTCCTATTTCCGGCAGCAGCTCCTGTGGTGCACCTGCCTCCGATGCCAGAGCCCGCTCCACCGCAACCAAGGCCGCACTTCCAAAGAAATACCTGACCAGGGAAGCCTGAAAGTCTCCGCGATGCCCGCAGAGCCGCAGGCTGTAGTTCAGCGAGTCTGTCATATCGTCTATGGTGTCAAGTATGGTTCCGTCCATATCGAACACTGCCGCCTTCATCATGAGAAGCTCGCAATTTCCCGGATCGGCCCGGTGAGGACGGCCTCCTCCGCATAGAGCACAGGCCCGACGCCGCCGTACTCCTTCGTATTCTCGCTCTTTATTTTTGCGCGAAGCTTTACCCAACTTCCGCTCTGGAAGGCCGACGCCCCTCTGTAGCGGCACAGAAAACCACAGAACTGAATATCCGCCTCGCAGCAGGTCATCACCCTTCTGCCCGGAACCATGATGTTCTCAGGGGCATTCCTGGGGCGCATGATCTGTGCCGTGAAGCTGACTGTCTTTCCGTCATAGCGCTCCGGCCTGTCCATGGCATCTACATAGAAGGTGGCAAACATATTGGGATATATCTCTATCTCACTTTGCTCAAGATCATAGGGCAGCTCTATGCTGAAATCTCCGCGAACTTCTCCGTCCTTTCCCTCAAATACCAGCTCCGCACCGGGCGCCATGGCCTTCAGGGAGAGGTGATAATTTCCCAGCTTCTCCTCCGGAATATCATCTGCACGATTGCAGATGATAAGTTCCGTATTTTTGAGCATTGGCCCCATGAATGCGCGCATATTCTTCAGATACAGATCCAGCGTAGAGGTGTCAAAGACAGAGATCTGCTGGTTCAGAAACCAGCAATCCGGGAGCTTCAGCTGATCCTGCATCCAGGTTCCGTTCCACTCGATCAGTACGCGCTCCGGGTGAAACTCCTCCTCCAGCTTCTGCAGAGTCTCAACTGTGACCTCATCTATGCTCTCCATAAAGATGCCCGCAGTCTTATACTTCTGAAGAAAGGCATCGTCGTACTCCAGCTCCCCCTCCTCACAGACGATGAGAAGAGTCTTCCCCTCCGTCTGAAAATAGGGCTGCTCCAGCGTAAACTTCAAAAACTGCGTCTTGCCCGCCTCCAGAAAACCATTGATCAGGAATACCGGTGTTCGCTTGTCGTTCTCGTCAAAATTTTCAGCCATACTTAGATTCTAAACTCCTTTTCGAGTGCATCTGTCCTGAGTCCTGTCCCTATGACGCATACCTTGCCCGTGTAGTCCGGCGCGCCCTCACGGATCTCGGTCTCGCCCGGAACCAGATCAAAGTAATACCAGATCTTCGGATCCTCACTGGATACCATCCCCTTGCAGCGGACCACCACGCCGTAGCCCTCGCTGTCTGCGAGCTGATTCAGAACTGCACTGAGCTTCTCCCAGCTCATAGGCGGCAGCTGCTCAAGCCCCCAGCTGTCAAAGATCTCGTCCGCATCATGCCCATGATGGTGGTGGCAGCCACAGGAGCACGCCCCGTCATGATGATGATGCTCATGATGTGCGTGTTCCTCCTCATGATCGTGATGATGATGCTCATGCCCCTCCTCATGATCGTCGTGATGGTGGTGTTCATGCCCTTCCTCATGATCGTGGTGGTGGTGCTCATGCCCTTCCTCATGATCGTGGTGGTGGTGGTGCTCATGCCCTTCCTCATGATCGTGGTGGTGGTGCTCATGCCCTTCCTCATGATCGTGGTGGTGGTGCTCATGTGCCTCCTCTGCGATCTGCTTCAGAAGCTCTGCCTTGAGATCTACCGGCTGCTCCAGTATCTCAAGCAGCTTCTCTCCGGAGAGCAGGCTCACCGGAGTTGTGATAATCGTCGCGCCCGGATTCACACTGCGGATCAGCTCCACTGCCTGATCTATGACCTTCTGCTCCGCGACATCCGTTCTGGACAGCACAATCGTGCTCGCAAACTGAACCTGATTGTTAAAGAATTCTCCGAAATTCTTCATATAGAGACGGCATTTCTTGACATCCACCACAGTCACGGCAGAATTGCTCTCCACCGAAAGCTCCGACTCCACATCCACAACTGCCTGCATGACATCGGAGAGCTTGCCGACGCCGCTCGGCTCAATGATGACGCGGTCCGGTGCATACTTCGTGAGTATCTCCTTTAAGGAGCTTGCAAAATCTCCGACCAGCGAGCAGCAGATGCAGCCGGAATTCATCTCACGTATCTCGATCCCTGCATCCTTTAAAAAACCGCCGTCTATCCCGATCTCTCCAAATTCATTCTCGATCAGCACGACCTTCTCCTCGCTGATCGCCTCCTCCAGCAGCTTCTTGATAAAGCTCGTCTTTCCTGCTCCCAGGAAGCCTGAAATGATATCTACCTTGGTCTTCGCCATAGTGCTTTCCTTTCTGCGGGAGTATGCGTCCCGATAAAAATTAATTATATGTTCCTAACTGTTCTACACCGGCTACACCGGCTTGTAAAGCTTTTTTTGTCATAGCAGACGCTTCGGAAGTCGCTTCAGCACCTCTCCCGAGAGGAGACCGATCAGCGTTCCTGTGAGTGTCCCGGCAAGCAGCAGCACCGGAAGATACCAGAATACAGCTCCTGTCTCCACGACCAGCGCCGCCACACAGAGCTGCCCTATGTTGTGGCTGACTCCGCCGATGATGCTCACCGCCGTCCTGTCAAAGAGTCCTGAGTTCTTTGCAAGCATCATGCACACAAGACTTAAGAGCCCTCCCGCAAGTGAATAGAGTATCGCAGACATGCTGCCGAAGCTGAAGCCGATCAGTACGATGCGCGAGACAGTTACCGCCAGCGCCACCTCGGCTCCCAGAGAATAGAGACATATCATCGAGACCAGATTCGCAAGTCCCAGCTTCACGCCGGGCACGCCGAGCGAGATCGGAATCAGTGTCTCCACATAGCTCATGATGAGCGCCAGCGCCACATACATTCCAAACAAAGCGGGCACAGCCCCATAGGAGCTGCGCCCGTCAGGCTTCCTCTTACTATTCAATATTCACCCCGGCGATTTTTACATTGACCTCAAGAACCTTCAGCCCGGTCATATTCTCTATGGCGGCTGTCACTCTCTCCTGCACCTTTCGGCTCACCTCAGGAATGCTGTAGCTGTACTTGATATTCAGCGAGAGATCCACCGAGACATGCTCCTCCGTGACATCTACCTTGACACCGCGGGACAGATTCTTCATGCCCAGCTTCCAAACCAGGTCATTGGTGATATTATCCGCCATGGAATCAACACCCTCTACCTCCGTGGCAGCGAGACCTGCAATTACAGCGACAACATCATCCGCGATGCACACCTCACCGAGCCTGTCGGGAGCCTCCACCGCAATCTTCTCTTTGTTCTCCATTCTGTACTCCTTTCCATGCAGCGAATGTATCTCCTCCGCGCCGGTAGCGAGATGATAAAATAACAGCTTCAGTATATCACAGCTGCCGGCATTTCACCACGCAAAGTCATATTTTGCATGCGCGCGTATCCTTCCTACTTGTGGTAGGGCTCGTGCCTCCGGATGCGATAGCTCCGATACAGCTGCTCCAGAAGTATCACCCGCATCAGCTGGTGCGGAAAGGTCATATCTGAAAAGCTGACCCTGTGATTTGCTCTCGCGCGCAGCTCCTCGGAGAGACCCAGCGAGCCGCCGATCACCAGACAGAGCTCTCCCCTGCCCTCGGTCTCCCAGCGCTCATGCTCCGCTGAAAAAAGCTCTGAGCTCATGCGCTGTCCCTGAATATCCAGTATCACCACGCAGCTTCTGTCGCGTATCTTTTCCAGAATACGGCGGCCCTCCTTCGCCCGTATCTGCTCCTCCTGTGCAGCGGAGGCCCCCTCCGGGGTCTTCTCGTCCTTCACCTCGATGATCGTCAGCTGACAGTAGGCGGAGAGGCGCTTCGCATACTCCTGCACAGCCTCCCTCCAGTGGCGCTCCTTCAGGCTCCCGACACAGATCAGTGACAGCTTCATTCCGTCGCCCGGAAGTAGTAACCGACCCCCCACTTCGTGTGTACATAGTGCGGATCACTCGGCGAGGGCTCAAGCTTCTCCCTGAGTCGCCGCACATGGACATCCACCGTGCGCACATCACCCGCCTCCTGTGCTCTGCTCCCCCAGACCATGGCGAGGAGCTTCTCGCGGCTGAACACCTTGTTCGGATTGTTGACGAGCAGCTCCAGTATATCAAACTCCTTCGCGGTGAGGTTGATCTCCTTCTCCCCAAGGCTCACGCGGCGACTGTCCGTATCGAGCCGCAGCGCCCCCTCCGTGATGATATGCTCCTCCTTATTCTTTGCCTGATTCTTCTGATCTCTCCGGAGTATGGCCTTGATTCTCGCCTTTACCTCCAGAATATTAAAGGGCTTTGTGATGTAATCGTCCGCACCGTACTCCAGTCCGAGTATCTTGTCCATATCGCTGCCCTTTGCGGTCAGCATGATGATCGGCACCTCGGAGAACTCCCGTATTGCCTGACACACCTCCATGCCATCCAGCTTCGGAAGCATCACATCGAGCAGCACCATATCGTAGCTGTTCTGCTTTGCCTTCTGAAGCGCCTCCTCGCCGTCGTAGGCACAGTCCACCTCCATGCCGTCCTGCTCCAGACTGAAGCGTATCCCCTTCACAATGAGCTTTTCGTCATCAACCACCAGCACCTTTGTCATAACCTGTCTCTCCCCCTGCTTCGTTTACTGCACCGAGATCCGGTCTCGAAGCTTCTCGTAAGCCTTGTCCTTGATGCCCGGAATATTCTTGATCTCCTCTGTACTTCGAAATGGCCCGTGCTGCTCGCGATAGGCAATGATGCGCTCCGCCTTCTGCTGTCCTATGCCCGGAAGCGTACAGAGCTGCGCCCGGTCCGCGCTGTTTAAATTGACGCGGGTGATGCCCTCCTCCCGCCTTTCCTCTGCCTGCATAGTTTGTCCGAAGCTCTCTGCCTCCGCCGCCGTCCACGCGCCGGAGAGCAGCTCCTCCTCCGTGGGAAATTTCAGCATCTCACCGTCCGCAAGCGGCCTCGCGAGATTGATCGCCTCTCTCACCGCTTCCTCCGTAAAACCTCCGGCCCGCTGCAGGGCATCCGCCGCACGCGCTCCCTGCCGAAGGTGATAGACATCCGGATGAGCCACCGCGCCGCAGACATAGACGCAGAGCGTCTCTTGTTCCGAAGCGCTCCCCGCCTCAGCGGACAGAACACTTTCGGCTCCGCTTTTCTCCGCTTCCGCAGCCTCGCTTCCGGCGCTCTGTCCTCCGGAACCCGTACTCCCCGCGCGCTGTGTGCCTTCTGTACAGGCGCTGCCCCCGCGCGACGTCATCTCTGTGAAAACTCCTTGTTGCTTTTCCGACATCGTGGACGCCCCTGAAGAAGCGGCGCCGCCTGCATCTCCCGCGTCTTTCAGCGCTTTCGCCTCTGAAACAGAAACAGGGGCCTCCGTCCGGAGCCCTGCTCCCTCCTCGATCAGTGCTGCGCTCTTTGTGCTCTCCCCGCAGCTAAGGCTGTAGCTTAAGCCCAGCGCAGAGAAGAACAGAAGCAGCAACAGCGCCTTCCATGGTAGTTTCTTTATGATAGCTTTCAAAGCAGCCTTCCTTTCGGAACGCTGCCGGGCCTGCCTCTTTATTCTATCGAAATCAGCTGTGCTTTACAACCGTATTTCCGTTTTTTGCAGGAGCTGCCGCCTGCGAAGCGCCGCAACGAGCAGGTGCTTTGCGAGCACCGCCGTCGTGACTGCCCCGATCCCGCCGGGAACCGGCGTCACGCCCGCTGCCCTGTCTTCAATTGCATCTATATCCACGTCCCCGCAGAGTGAGCCGTCCGCGCGCGCGTTGATGCCAATATCAATCACAGTGCAGCCCTCTGACACGCAGTCTGCGCCGATGAGCCCCGCCCTTCCGGCGGCGACTGCGAGTATCTGTGCCTTCCGGCACTCCTCCGGGAGCTGCGCCGTCTGCGTGTGACAGATGGTGACTGTCGCATTTTCCTTCAGAAAAAGCATCGCAAGAGTGCGTCCGACCACCAGACTTCTGCCCACGACGACAGCCCGCCGCCCCTTGATCGGAATATCATAGGTCTTCAGCGTCTCAATCGCTGCCTCCGCCGTGCAGGGAGCAAATCCCGCCGCCTCGCCTGCAAACACCCGCGCGATATTCACCGGAGAGATGCCGTCAAGGTCCTTCTCCGGGTCTATCTCCTCCTCCGCTCGCTTTGTACTGAGCTGCTCCGGAAGCGGCTTCAGGAGGAGTATGCCATCGATCTCCGGATTTTTATTAATTTCCCGGAACGCTTGAAAAAAAACCTCCTCCGAAACATCTTCGGGGAAGATAAATTTTCTGGTCTTGAGACCAAAGCGTTCCATGCGATGCTCTGCGCCCCTCTCATAGGCAATCTGGTCTCCGCGCTCACCGACCCGCACGATCGCAAGTGTCGGCACATAGCCGGAAAGCTCGGCGAGCAGTTTCTCTGCCTCCGCACGAATCGAGGCGGAGACCTTCTTTCCCAGTAAACGTTCCATTGCAGCTCCTCTCTTAAAATCAGTATCATTTTACCACAGAGCGGGCAGATATTCCGCTGTAAATACAGCTTATTTCACTCAGCTTCAGCTGCACCGCTGTATTATGCACCGAAGTCAGCTGCGTATTCCGATGCGCTGTTTGCTGTCACAGCGTCTGCACGCCCACTATTGCTTCAATTATCAAACGAAACGGAAATCAATATTAATTCTTAAATATGTAAAAATATGCACAAACCCATCACTGAATCCTCTGATATTTTTTAGAAATTTATCCCGCTGTTTTTTTTGCCAAAGCGCTTGCACGCCTCATATGAAAGATGTATATTTATTAATATTTCAACTGCGTTTCTACAGAGTCTTCCACTCTAAATGAAAGGGGTACTGTTATTATGAAAAAAGAGAAAGTAATACTCGCCTATTCGGGAGGCCTCGATACCACCGCAATTATTCCCTGGCTCAAGGAGCATTTTGACTATGATGTCGTCTGCTGCTGCATTGACTGCGGCCAGGAAAGCGAGCTCACGGGTCTCGATGAGAGGGCGAAGCTCTCCGGTGCGGCAAAGCTCTATGTCCTCGACGTGAATGATGAATTTGCAGAGGACTATATCATGCCCTGTGTAAAGGCCGGCGCTGTCTATGAAAATAAATATCTGCTGGGCACAAGCATGGCCCGCCCACTGATCGCAAAAAAGCTCGTCGAGATCGCCCGCAAGGAGAAGGCCGTCGCCATCTGCCACGGCGCCACAGGTAAGGGCAATGATCAGATCCGCTTTGAGCTCGGCATCAAGGCGCTCGCACCTGAGCTGAAGATCATTGCGCCGTGGCGCATGACGGACATCTGGCCCTTCCAGTCCCGTGAGGACGAGATCGCATACTGCCAGTCGAAAGGAATTGATCTTCCCTTTGACGCCTCCCACAGCTACAGCCGCGACCGCAATCTCTGGCACATCTCCCACGAGGGGCTGGAGCTGGAGCTGCCGGAGAATGAGCCGAACTATGACGAGCTCCTTGTGCTGGGCGTGACGCCGCAGAAGGCGCCGGATGAGGCGACTGAGGTCAGCATGTGCTTTGAAAAGGGTGTTCCGGTCAGCATCAACGAAAAACGCATGAAGGTTGCCGACATTATCCGCGAGCTGAATGCGCTCGGCGGGGCAAACGGTATTGGCATCATCGACATCGTCGAGAACCGCGTGGTCGGCATGAAATCCCGCGGCGTCTATGAGACTCCCGGCGGAACCATACTGATGGCTGCGCACGAGCAGCTGGAGGAACTGGTGCTGGATCGCGCCACCATGGAGACGAAAAAGGATCTCGGAAATAAATTTGCACAGATCGTCTACGAGGGCAAGTGGTTCACACCGCTCCGCGAAGCGATACAGGCCTTCATGGACGTGACACAGGAGGTCGTGACCGGCGAGGTGAAATTCAAGCTCTACAAGGGAAATATCATCAAGGCCGGCGAGAGCTCCCCCTACTCTCTCTACTCTGAGTCCCTCGCCTCCTTCACCACAGGAGAGCTCTACGACCACCACGATGCGGACGGCTTCATCACCCTCTTCGGTCTTCCGCTAAAGGTGCGCGCGCTGATGCAGCAGCGGCTCGCTGCAAAGGAGAAGAAGCTCATGGCGGAGACGGGCACGGCGGTGGAGACGACCGTGAGTCGCGTGAAGACCTCCGAAATAAAGAAAGCCGCTGCAAAGGCAGTCGCAAAGAGCAAAAAGAAAAAGGCGGCAAAGAAGCAGAGCGAAAAAGCAGAGTGAGATAAGACAGGAGACCGAAATGGAACAGCACTATCGCATAGAGCATGACTCCATGGGGGAGGTTCGGGTCCCCGCGGAGCGCTGCTGGGGCGCGCAGACGGAGCGCAGCCTGGAAAATTTCCGCATCGGCACAGAGAAGATCCCGGAGGAGATCATCCGGGCCTTCTCCTACTTAAAGCAGGCCGCTGCACTCGCAAATTTCCGGCTCGGAAGGCTGGATGAGCGGCGTATGAAGCTGATCTCCACGGTATGCGAAGAGATACGGGAGGGAACGCTCAGCGAAGAATTCCCGCTGGCAGTCTGGCAGACCGGAAGCGGCACACAGTCCAATATGAATGTAAATGAGGTCATCGCAAACCGCGGGAATACCCTCGCCGGAGAGAAACTGCTGCACCCGAACGACAGCTGCAATATGTCGCAGAGCTCCAACGATACCTTCCCGACCGCCATGCATATCGCGGCAGTCTGTGAGCTGGAGGACCATCTCCTGCCCTCGCTCGCACTTCTCACGCAGACCTTCGAGAGGCTGGAGCAGAAGTACCGCGGCATCGTAAAGTCCGGACGCACACACCTACAGGACGCCGTGCCGATCTCCTTTTCCCAGGAGATCAGCGGATGGCGCAGCTCTCTTCAGCGTGACGCGGAACTGATCCGCGCCACCATCCCGCCGCTCTCAGAGCTCGCGCTCGGCGGCACTGCCGTCGGCACGGGGCTGAATGCCCCGGAAGGCTTTGACCTCGAAGCGGCAAGAGCAGTCTCGGAGCTCAGCGGAAAGCAGTTCTCCACCGCAAAAAATAAGTACCACGCACTCAGCTCGAAATCTGAGCTTGTGCAAGCACACGGCGCGCTGAAGGCGCTCGCCGCGGACCTCATGAAGATCGCAAATGATATACGATGGCTTGCGAGCGGCCCCCGCTGCGGCCTCGGAGAGATCACAATTCCCGCAAACGAGCCCGGCAGCTCCATCATGCCGGGCAAGGTGAATCCGACGCAGTGCGAGGCAGTGACCATGGTCGCCGTGCAGGTCATGGCAAATGACTGCGCTGTCGGCCTTGCGGCAAGCCAGGGCAATTTTGAGCTGAATGTCTTCATGCCGGTGCTCATCTATAACTTTTTACAGTCTGTGCGCCTCCTCTCCGATGCGATGCGCTCCTTCAATGACAACTGCTGTGTCGGCATCACGCCAAATCGCGAGAAGATGCACGAAAACCTGCACCGCTCCCTCATGCTCGTGACCTGCTTAAATCCCTATATCGGCTACGAGAACGCCGCAAAAACTGCAAAGAAGGCCTTTCATGAGAATATCTCCCTCAGAGAGGCCTGCGTCGCACTCGGCTTTTTAAGTGCAGAGCGCTTTGATGAGGTGTTCCATCCGGAAGAGATGGCGGGAGAATAAATAATTGTAAGATAGAGGAAAGCAGAGCACTCACAAGAGTGCTCTGCTTTCCTCTATCTCCTCCCGCATAGCCGCAACACCGGGGCCACCCTTCGTATTCCTCTTCTCAATACAGCTCTTCATCGAGATCGCCTCATACACGTCCGTCTCAAACACCGGCGAATACTGCTTCAGTTCCTCAAGACTCAGCTCATCGAGCGACTTTCCCTCATCTAGGCAACGGAGCACCAGCTGTCCCACAATCCCGTGCGCGTCCCGGAAGGGCACGCCCTTTCCGACCAGATAGTCCGCGGCATCCGTCGCATTGGTGAAGCCGCCACTTGCACTTCTCTCCATGCGCACACGGTTAAACTTCATCGCAGCGAGCATCCCTGCCATCAGCTGAAGGCTGTCAAGCACGGTGTCAATTGCATCAAAGGCCCCCTCCTTGTCCTCCTGCATGTCCTTGTTGTAGGCGAGCGGCAGTCCCTTCATAGTCGTGAGCAGCCCCATGAGATGCCCGTAGACCCGTCCGGTCTTTCCGCGTATCAGCTCCGCAATATCCGGATTCTTCTTCTGGGGCATAATACTGGAGCCCGTCGAGTAGCTGTCGTCCAGTTCCACGAAGCGGTATTCATTCGTATTCCAGATGATGATCTCCTCTGAGAGCCTGGACAGATGCATCTGCACCACAGAGAGAGCAGAGAGATATTCAATCAGATAATCTCTGTCACTCACCGAGTCCATGCTGTTTCTCGTCGCTCCGTCAAAATCCAGAAGCTTCGCGGTCTCAGCGCGATCCAGCGGGTAGGTCGTCCCGGCAAAGGCTCCCGCCCCCAGAGGGCAGAGATTCATGCGTCTTCTGCAGTCCCGCATGCGCTCCCGGTCACGCAGAAACATCTCAAAATAAGCTCCGAAGTGATGTGACAGTGTCGTCGGCTGTGCTTTCTGGAGATGTGTAAAGCCCGGCATCACCGTGTCTGTGTGCTCCTCCATGATGTGCAAAATCTCTGCAAGCAGCTGAGAGAGTCTCCTCTCCGTCTCTGTGAGCTCATCCCGTATATAGAGCTTCATGTCGAGCGCCACCTGATCGTTTCTGCTTCTTCCTGTGTGAAGCCTCTTCCCGGCATCTCCGATGCGCTCCGTCAGTGTCCCCTCGACAAAGGAGTGAATATCTTCATAGTCCGCACTGTTCTGAAAATTCAGCTTTCCGCTGCGAAGATCCTCTGCGATCTCCCGCAGTCCCTCTGTGATGCGCGCTCCATCCTCCCTGCTGATAATTCCGCAGTCCGCAAGCATGGTCGCATGCGCAATGCTTCCGCGAATATCCTGTTCCGCAAAGCGTCTGTCAAAGGACAGGGATTCATTGAATTCCTGAACCAGTCTGTCTGTCTGTTTTTTGAATCTGCCGCCCCAAAGCTTCATAGCTCATCCTTCCTTTCATCTTCGTAGAGCGTAAGCTCTATGAACACCTCCTCCATTCTGTCACTCCCCTGCGCCATCTCTGTGCCATCAGGGCTTATGCTGCGCGATCTGACGGGAATATTCAGTCCCTCCAGAAGCTGCTGCTCCGCGACTGAAAGTGCCTCCTCCGAAAAGAGTCCGGACTCCTGTGAATCCTCTTCATGCACGTCCTCTCCAGGCTCCGCGCTGCGCCGCTTTCTTTCATAAACCAGCAGGCCCGCGAAGCACAGCAGCATCAGCAGCGACAGCAGCGCCCCGTACTTCAGTCCGCGCGGCACATATCGAAACTCCAGTTCATGTGTCCCCGCCGGAAGCCTCACAGAGAGAAAAGCATCCATGCAGCGCTCTGCCTTCGTCGAAACGCCGTCCACCGTGATCTGCCAGCCCTCATCAAAGGGAATGGAACAGAACAGGAGACCGGAGCGCTCCGCCGTGACAGTCCCCTTCAGATAGCCATCTGAAAATTCCGTCAGTGTAAGCGGCGCGGTCACCAGCTTCTCCCTCAGCTCTCTGAGGGAATTGTAATTAAAGCGATAGATCCTTGCATCCAGATGCTCCGAGGAATTCTCATCCTTATTTTCAAGTGTGACCCTGTCTCCCGGATGCAGAGTTCCGAGCTCAGCAAAGTATCTCCGCTTCAGATTGTCAAAGCTTCGTGTGATGCCGGGCAGCTCCGCCTGTATCGCATCCACCCTCGCATTTCCCACAAACACATAGTACTCTCCCTCTGTGTCCGCTGTAAAGGAACTGATGCGTCCCTCCTCTGTCCCGGCGACCTCATCCAGCACGCCGCCGCAGTTCATCAGCGCACAGAGATCGTTCTGCACATCCGCCGGATTCTCCAGCGTCCGCACCCAGCAATCCGTAAAATCTGCATTTACAAGAAAACCAAGAGGAAAGGTCGATGGGTATTCGTAGAGGCAGCTCGTCCCGGACTGCGAAATCAGCTTCAGCTCCCGGTTATAGCTTTCTTCCGGATAGAACGCATATTTCACGTCCAGCAGCGCGTCCACAAGCGGCGTGGAGCCCGTAATGCTGTAGGCATTCACCGAGGACTCACAGCCGAGATCTCTCAGAAAATCCGAGAGCGCCTTATCTGCCGTAGAGGAAAAGAGCGAGACCGATGGGAAGTTCAGCCACGCGCCGTCGTCCTTGCTCTTCCGCCGTATCTTCTCAAAGCGGACGAACTCTCCCCTCGGCGCGCTGTCACGCAGGCTTATGATATCAGCATTATCCGCGGTATACTCCGTCCGGCTTGTGGTCGGCACACTGCTGATCGCAAAGTTCAGGCAGAGCTCCAGTCCGACCAGAACTGTGAGCACTCTGCGCATCAGCCCCCTCTCAAAGTGACGCATCCGGATGAGCCGAAACAGGAGCGCATAGAGCGCCGTGAGCCCCAGCGCGGCATAATAGCTCCAGAAATAAAAATGCTTCTGATCCACAAACTCCTGACACAGCAGAATAAATCCGCTGCTCAGAAGAAATGCGAGCGCCATATCTCTCCGCGTATTTCCCCGCCACTGCTCTGCCGCGCGATAGGAAATAAAGAGCACGAGGAAGATGTAGATAAAGCTCTGGCGCGCCGGCAGCGAGTTCGGGTAGTGAAACCCATGCCAGATGTAGTTCAGCACATTGATGGAAAAGCTCGCAAGAAAAAACATGAGCAGCAGTCCGTAGACCGCCTTCTCCTTCAGCGATATCCGGCGATTTGCGATATAGAGCAGCACCAGCTGATATACCGCAACGCCGCAATAGAGATTCGGCCAGTGGTCCAGCCCTATCTCCGTGTCGATATTCCCCATATGGCGCGCGAGCATATCCAGTATGGAGAAGTAGCTCTCAAAGCTCTTCGGAAAATGAAAGCTCCCCGACGCGGTACTCTGCAGTGCAAAGACCTCAGGCAGCAATATCACAGCTGCCAGTCCGCCCGCGATGATGGAGCAGAGAGCAAAGCGCCCCGCCGCCCTTACAAGCCGCATTCCGGAGATATCCTTCAGAACTGCCCACGCGGCGGCGTAGAGCAGCAGAAAGAGACATATCATGATGGAAATATAGTAATTGGATCCGATGCAGAGCGCCAGCAGCAGCGTATACGGAATACAGCTCTGCCCTTCCATGAGCCGCTCCATCGCGAGACAGATCAGCGGAAAGAGAAGTATACAGTCAAGCCACATCACGTTCCAGCTGTATGCCGCCATGTAGGCAGAAAGCGCATAGGCTGATCCGAAGAGCGCCGCAAAATATCGCTTCTCCCTGCTGTGGTGCAGGAGATAGCTTGTCATAGTGAGTCCGCAGAGCCCTGTCTTCAGCACCACCATGGCGGTGATAAATTCTATGATGTGGCGCTTCGGGCAGAGAACAATGAGCCAGTTCAGGGGACTCGCGAGATAATAGGCGTAAATTGCAGAGAAATTCACGCCGAGCCCCACATCCCAGCTGTAGAAGAGGCTCTCGCCGCTCCGGAGCTTATGCTGAAACTCAGAGAAGAAGGGGGCGTACTGATGATAGAGATCCGTCCGTAAAAAGCTCTCCTCCCCGAAGGGATATATGCCCCTCTGAGCAAAGATAAACAGCATCGCAAGCACAGGGAGAAGAAACGCCGTGAGCAGTATATATCGTCTTTGCATCCGTGTCTCAGGCAGCATACACTTCCTCCCTTCTGTCAGCTCCACTTATTTTGCGTACTTTGAGGGGACGATGCTTCCGTCCTCCCGGATGAAATAGCCGTAATAGCCCTCCGTCGCGTCGAGCAGCTTCATGCCCTCCCGCTCGCCCAGCGAGAAGCAGGAGGTGCTCAGCGCATCGCACTCCGCGGAGGAGGGTCCCACGACTGTAATTCCCTTCAGCCCGTTCTGATACGGCATTCCCGTCCTCGGATTCAGGATGTGGTGATAGCGCACGCCGTCCAAATCAAAACCTCGCTCGTAGTTGCCTGAGGAGACAACGGAGAGATCCTCGATCTCCAGTACCTTTATAACCTCGCTGCTGTCCTTCTCCGGCTTTCGTATGGCGATCTGAAAGGCCGTGCCGCCGGGCTTTTTCCCAAGGCAGAGCACATTGCCCCCGAGGTTGATGATGGCGCTTCGCACCCCTCTCTGAAGGAGATAGTCCTTCAGGCGATCCGCAATATATCCCTTTGCCACTGCGCCTGGATCCAACTGCACGCGGTCGTCCGAAAAATGCAGCGTATTTCCCGTGATCGAGAGCTTGTGGTAATCCACCTCCGCGAGTGCCCTTTGAAGCTCCTGCTCCGCGGGCAGCTCCTTCCTGCCGCTCTGAAAATCCCAGAGCTGGCTCACCGGAAGCACCGTAATATCAAAGGCGCCCTCCGTCCGCTCGCTGTAGCGGAGTCCCAGCTCCGCCACAGCGAGCAGATCCGGATCCGCCTCCCAGTCTGTGATCCCTGCGGCTCTGTGATTCATATTCCAGAGGGCGCTGCCCTCCCTCGTCGGAGAAAACTCCTCCTCAAACTGCTCGCATAGCTGAAAAGCCCCGTCGAGTATCGCCTCGCTCTGGTGGTCGTACAGAGAAATTGCGATGACTGTATCAAAGAGAAAGCCGCTTCGCTCAAGCGGCTTCTGCTGCTCCCTTCCGTGCAGATAGAACAGATTTCCTGCAATCAGAAGAAAAAGTATGCAGGCCGCAGCGGGACACGCATACTTTTTCAGTAGATTCCGGTTCAAGTGTACCTCCGTGCCGTCAGTTCGCCTGGCTGTTGTTCTTCAGAATCACGTCGTGACTGCCGCCCTCAACGATAGAAGTGGAGGAGACGACAGTGAGTCTCGCCTTCTGCTGGAGCTCCGGAATGGAGAGCGCGCCGCAGTTGCACATGGTGGAGCGCACCTTGTAGAGTGTCGTCTGCACACCCTCTGCAAGCGGACCCGCATAGGGAACATAGCTGTCCACGCCCTCCTCGAAGGAGAGCTTCTGTGCGCCGCCGAGATCGTAGCGCTGCCAGTTTCTCGCGCGGTTGGAGCCCTCGCCCCAGTACTCCTTCACATAATTTCCGTTGATGCGCATCTTATTGGTCGGGCTCTCGTCAAAGCGGGCGAAGTAACGTCCCAGCATCACGAAATCCGCGCCCATGGCAAGCGCCAGTGTGATGTGATAATCGTGAACGATACCGCCGTCCGAGCAGATCGGAATATAGATGCCCGTCTGTTCAAAGTACTCATCTCTCGCCTTCGCGACCTCGATCACCGCGGTCGCCTGCCCTCTGCCGATACCCTTTGTCTCACGGGTGATGCAGATGGAGCCGCCGCCGATGCCGATCTTCACAAAATCTGCGCCGCACTTTGCGAGGAAGAGGAACCCGTCACGATCGACAACATTTCCCGCGCCGACCTTCACCTTATTTCCGTAGTGCTCTCTGATCCATGCAAGGGTTCTGGCCTGCCACTCACTGTAGCCCTCGGAGGAGTCGATGCAGAGCACGTCGACCCCCGCGTCCACCAGAGCGGGAACGCGTTTCTCATAGTCCTTTGTATTAATGCCCGCACCGACGACATAGCTCTTGTTCTCGTCCAGAAGCTCATTCACATTCTCCTTGTGACTGTCGTAGTCCTTGCGGAATACCATATACTGAAGATTGCCCGCCTCATCGACCAGCGGCAGAGAATTGATCTTATTGTCCCAGATGATGTCGTTGCAGTCGTGGAGACTCGTCGTGCTGGGTGCAGTGACGAGGCGCTCCAGCGGAGTCATAAATTCTGTGACCTTCAGATCCATCGACATGCGGGACAGCCGATAGTCTCTCGACGCCACGATACCGAGCAGCTTTCCGTGCGGGCCACCATCCTCTGTGATCGCAACCGTGGAATGTCCGGTCTGCGTCTTCAGCTCCAGCACATCAGAGAGGGTCGCGCTCGGGGGAAGGTTCGAATCGCTGGTGACAAAGCCCTTCTTATAGGCCTTCACTCTGCGCACCATATCTGCCTCGCTCTCGACGCTCTGTGAGCCGTAGATGAAGGACACGCCGCCCTGCTTAGCCAGAGCAATGGCCAGTTTGTCGCCGGAGACGGACTGCATCACCGCGGAAACCATGGGAATATTCATGGAAATGGGGCACTCCTCCTCTCCCTTTCTGAATTTCACAAGTGGTGTCCTGAGGCTCACGGCCGTGGGAACGCACTGTGCTGAGGAATAACCCGGAATCAGCAGATATTCGCCAAAGGTTCTTGAAGGTTCTTCGTAGTAGTATGCCATAGTCCCTCTCCTGTCAGTCTGAAAATTTGCGCGGGGCGTCAGGCGCTCTCGCGCTGCACATGTTGTCTGTCGGAACAAGCGCTCTCTCGGAGCATTGAACTCATTTTAACATTCTGTGCGAACTGAAACAAGGGCTTTCTGCATGACGCACACACACAGTAATATAGCCGCCCCGAACGAAATAATATCGTCCGGAAGCGGCTGTCAGGCCTCACTGGCCTGTCGCAAAATGAAAGACCACTCCAATCACCGCGGAGGCAGCAAGGAAGAAAATGGGGTGCAGCTGGATCTTTTTCATGGCGACATAGAGCAATGCTGCCAGCAATACCGCCTTCCAGTGAATGAGTGAGAGAAGCGAGAGCGTCTTTTTATATGCCTCGACGTCCAGAAGTGCGAGCTTTCCCACCAAGAAGCAGGCCGCCGCGATGAGTCCCACCGAGGCGGGGCGCAGGCCGTAGAAGACTCCCTTCACATAGCGATTCTCCGAGAAGCGCTTCAAAAACTGCGCCACGATGATGATTACGATCACGGAGGGCGTGATGAGTCCCAGCGTCGCTGTCA
Source organism: Fusobacterium naviforme (assembly GCA_003014445.1). GTDB lineage: Bacteria > Bacillota > Clostridia > Lachnospirales > Lachnospiraceae > Moryella > Moryella indoligenes. The sequence continues at coordinate 33,685 of PYGH01000008.1, forward strand.
CTGCCCCGGGTCCCCCTCCTGTCGTAAAGCCCACGTAGGTCGCCATATTGACGCCCATCGGACCGGGCGTGGACTCGGAGACCGCCACCATATCCGCGAGATCCATGTGCGTGTACCAGCCGGTCGCGTCCGAAATATTATAGAGAAATGGGAGCGTCGCCAGGCCGCCGCCGACCGCAAAGAGACCCGCCTTAAAAAACTCAAAGAACAATCTCAGATACAGCATCATCCCTTCTTACCTCCCGCCCTGAGACTCAGGTAGATACCTGCTGCCGCCGAGAGCAGCACAAATATCACGGGGGAGATACCATAGAAGACAGAGCCAAAAAAGACAACGGAGAAAATGACGCGTGTGCTCATATCCACCACGCCCTTCCGGTAGAGCTTTGATACCGAGAGCAGAATCAGCACAAAGACCCCGACGCGGATGCCCGCAAAGGCATCCTTCACAACGGAAAGCTCCGCAAAATTCCGGATGAAGGCCGCAATGAGAGTGATGATAACAAGCGACGGAAACACCACGCCGAGGGTAGCCGCAATGCCGCCGGGAATCCCCCGCCTTTTATACCCCACAAAGGTTGCGGTATTCACGGCAATCACACCCGGCGTGCACTGCCCCACCGCGTAGTAGTCCATCAGCTCATCCTCTGTCGCCCAGTGGCGGTTCTCCACCACCTCCTTCTGAAGCATCGGGAGCATGGCGTATCCGCCGCCAAAGGTCAGTCCGCCGATGCGCGCGAAGGTAAGAAACATATCCAGTAATTCACTCATTCAGCCCGGAGCTCGCTCTTTCCTCCCATGTAGGGGCGCAGAACCTCCGGGATGCGGACGCTTCCGTCCTCCTGAAGATTGTTCTCAAGAAAAGCGATCAGCATGCGCGGCGGCGCGACCACCGTGTTGTTCAGGGTGTGTGCGAGATACTTTTTCCCGTCCTCCCCCTTCACGCGGATACGCAGTCTTCTCGCCTGTGCATCGCCGAGATTGGAGCAGCTTCCCACCTCAAAATATTTTTTCTGCCGCGGACTCCACGCCTCAACATCACAGGACTTCACCTTCAGATCTGCGAGGTCTCCGGAGCAGCACTCCAGCGTGCGGACCGGGATATCCAGAGAGCGGAACAGATCCACAGTGTTCTGCCAGAGCTTATCGTACCACGCCATGGAATCCTCCGGGCGGCAGATCACGATCATCTCCTGCTTTTCAAACTGATGAATGCGGTACACGCCGCGCTCCTCCAGACCATGCGCCCCCTTCTCCTTTCGGAAGCATGGGGAGTAGGAGGTCAGGGTGTAGGGAAGCTTCGCCTCCTCGTTCAGCGTATCGATGAAGCGCCCTATCATGGAGTGCTCGCTGGTTCCAATGAGGTACAGATCCTCTCCCTCGATCTTGTACATCATGGCCTCCATCTCCGGGAAGCTCATGACACCGGTCACGACGTTGGAGTGAATCATATAGGGCGGAATCACATAGGTGAAGCCGCGGTCTATCATGAAATCTCTCGCGTAGGCGAGCACAGCGGAGTGAAGTCTCGCGATATCTCCCATCAGATAGTAGAAACCGTTGCCTGCGACCTTGTGCGCAGCGTCGAGATCAATTCCCGAAAAGCGCTCCATGATCTCCGTGTGATAGGGAATTTCATATTCCGGAACGACCGGCTCCCCGTACTTCTGGATCTCCACATTGCAGGAATCGTCCCTGCCGATCGGCACAGAGGCATCGATCATCTGCGGAATCACCATCATGATGCTGCGGATCTTTTCCGTGATCTCAGCCTCCTTCGGCTCCAGCTCGGAGAGACGGGCATTCAGTGCGGCGACTTCGCGCTTTACCTCCTCTGCCTCCTCCTTCTTTCCCTGTCCCATCAGGGCGCCGATCTGCTTGGAGATGCGGTTCTTCTTTGCGCGGAGCTCGTCCGCCTCCGCCTGCGTCCTTCTGCTCTCCTCATCGAGGGCGATCACCTCGTCCACAAGGGGCTGCTTTTCGTCCTGAAATTTCTTGCGGAGATTTTCCTTGACTGCCTCCGGATTCTCTCTCAGAAATCTGATATCAATCATGCTTTTCCTCCAACTCATTCTTCATATGCCCGCTACGGCATCGCGATTTGTCTGCCATTGTACAACGAAATGCCCTGCAGTTCAAGCGACGGCGCGGCGTTCGGAAGCGGCGCAGCTACCGAATAAGCAGTCCCAGAAAGCCGTAGGACACGATCGCCATAATCACCGTCGCCAGCAGCACCCCCAGAAGAATCGCCGCCAGCGCCTTTCTCTGCTTCATCTCCATGAGGCTCGCGATCATGGCCCCTGTCCAGCCGCCGGTACCTGGAAGCGGAATGCCGACAAACAGCAGCAGACCCAGAAATTCCCCCCGTGCGAGTGCCTCAGACTTATGCGCCGCCCGGCGCTCCAGCCGCTCTACGAGAGGACGAAGGAGCGAAATTCGCTTCATAAGAGCAAACACCCGCTTTAAAAAAAGCAGAAGCAGGGGCATGGGCAGGAGATTCCCCAGCACCGCGAGCGGAATGGCCCGCCACATATCCACATTGAGGAGCGAGGCAACCAGAAGTCCGCCCCTGCACTCCAGGATTGGAAACAGAGATACGATAAAGACGACCGCCTCCGGAGAGAGCCTCTCTCCGAGCGTCGCCGCAAACCAGCCCGCAATTGCTTCCATCTTCTATACTTCCCTCTCTTCTCTGTCCCCTGTCTCCATCACCAGAAGGCCGCTCCGCTCCCTGCTCTGAAAACGAATGATGCCCTCCTCCTCCGCCAGCTCATTGCTGATGGTGCGTGAGGGCGAAGTCTCATAGCTCAGCGTAAAGTGCTCAAGCGGGTAGCGAAAGCCCATGAGCGTCAGCCCCTCGACGCTGCCGCCAACCGGCAGCAGACCAATATAGCGTCCCCACTGCTCCGCCTGCCGTATCTTAAGTACCGCCTCTCCGCTCTCTCCCGGCACCACGCAGCGTATCCGGTTCAGGGGATCCAGAAGAACGAGGGAAATGTTTTGCAGCGCTGCGCTGTAGCAGAGCCGTATGTTCGCAAGCAGATGATCTGCTCTTCCGCCGAGCGCTCCCAGCACAGTGAGCTCCCGCACCCCCCGCGCCGCCATTACCTCGATACAAAGCTCCAGATCTGACGCATCCTTCACAGGGTTGTGGCGCAGCAGTTCAAGCTCTTTTCGATTCTCATAGCGGTCAAGGAGCTCCGGCCGCAGGGAGTCAAGATCCCCGACAAGCAGAGAAGGGATTCTTCCGATGGCGTCCAGTACCTCCAGCCCTGCGTCCGCAGCTGCGAGGCAGAGCGCTCCGGTTCCCCGGCGTTCCTCCTCCGCAAGTATTTTTTCAGCAAAGGCGGGCGTCAGTGAGCCGCCCGCGATGATAATCCCCTTTTTCGCCATTTGTTCCGCCATTTCAGCGCGCTTTCTCCCCTTCATACACACGGAGCATTTCCTGCAGTGCAGCGACATTACCCGCGATATCTCCGTTGAAAACTGCAGAGCCCGCGACAATATTGTCCGCACCGGCACGCAGCACCGGCAGCAGAGTATCTGTGTTGATTCCGCCGTCCACCTGAATGGAGAGCTCGGGGTTCCTCCGCTCCGCCATGGCGCGAAGACGCCGTATCTTATCCGTACAGTAAGGGATATACCTCTGTCCGCCAAAGCCCGGGTTTACCGACATGATGAGCACCATCGAGAGCTCCGGCAGCAGCTCCTCCACCGCCTGCAGAGGGGTCGCCGGATTCAGCGCAACCGCGGCTTTGGCTCCGCTCTGCTTTATGTGCGTGATGGTTCGGTCCAGGTGACGACAGGCCTCCGCGTGCACGGTAATAATATCTGCGCCCGCAGCCCGGAAATCGTCCACATAGCGGTCCGGCTCCGTCACCATGAGATGCGCGTCCAGCGTGAGCTCCGTGAAGCGCCGTATGGACTTCAGTACCGGCATACCGAAGGAAATGCTCGGCACAAAGTCGCCGTCCATCACATCGTAGTGAAGATTTTTAATGCCGCACTGCTCCAGCAAATGTATCTCCTCTCCCAGCCGCGTAAAATCCGCGGACAGGAGAGAGGGTGATAAAATATAGTTCATCCGTATCTTCTCCTCTCGGAAATTTCCTTCATAAGCCTCTCATAGCTCTGATAGCGGCTTGGTGAGATCTCCCCAGTCTCCACCGCGCGCTTCACTGCGCAGTCCGGCTCAGAGAGATGACGGCAGCCCGTAAAGCGGCAGCTTCCCTCCCATCTCCATATCTCGGGGAAGAGCTCTCTCAGCTCGTCTGCCTCCGCCTCCACCCACACGCTGGTAAAACCCGGTGTGTCCAGAAGATAGCTGTCCTCCCCCATGGGAAAGAGCTCCGTGTGCCTTGTGGTCTGCTTTCCGCGGGATATCTTCCGGCTGATCTCTCCAGTCTCCATCGCCGCATCGGGACAGAGCAGATTCGTGAGCGAGGACTTGCCGACACCGGAGGGACCCGCGAGCACCGTGGTCCTGCCGCGGAGCCAGTCCCGCAGCGCCTCCATTCCCTCACCGGTCCGCGTGCTGAGAGAGAGGACCGGATAGCCCGCCTTATGATAGATTTCCGCATAGCTTTCGAGCGCATTCTCTGTGTCCAGATCCGCTTTATTCCAGAGTATCGCCGCCGGGATATGCTGCCGCTCCATGGTGAGCAGATACTCATCCAGCAGGTAGAGCTGCGGATCGGGCTGTCGCAGCGCCAGCACAACCAGTGCCTGATCCACATTGCTGACCGCGGGCCGTATCAGAACATTTTTTCTGGGGTAGATCTCCTCGATGCTACCCTCACTCTTCTCAGTCTGCGCCTCCTCCACACGGACAAGATCGCCCACCAGCGGCTTTAAGCCCGCCTTCCGGAAGGCCCCCCGCGCCTTACACATACAGCGCCTCCCGCTGCTCTCCACCACATAGAAGCCTGCGATTCCCTTGATGATTTTACCCTGCATCGCTCACTGCACCTTGAAGAACTGCACTTCATAGCTCTGAAGCACTGTGCCTGTATCCGTCTGCAAAATCTCCACGTAGCCTGTATCCACGCCGTACACGCCCTCAATTGCCTTGAAGCGCACGGGCATAATGGTATCCGCCGTCACAGTGCGCGGCTCCATCAGAGTCTGATAGACGCTCTGCCCGCCCACTTCCTGTCGAAGCCGTATCATCACGGTCACACTGGAACTGGAAGCGCCCGGTCCGATCAGATTTGAGAGCTCATAGGTATTGTTGATTGAGGCCACATAGCGTGAGTTCGAATCTCCGCTGATCGGCTCCACGCTGTAGATCGGCACAGAGCCGTCATCATCCGAAGGGCCGCTGCTCACGACATAATCCACTGCGCTCTCGCCGAGCACAATGCTGCCCGCGTCAATGCCCTGAGAGATAATGATGCCCTCTGCGACCGTGGTACTGTGCACCAGACTCACTGTACCCGGCTGCAGCCCTGCCTTTAAAAGCTTCTGCCTCGCCTGATCCTCCCTGTCTCCGATGAGATTCGGCACGACGGCATCCTTAAGCTCCCTGCCGAGGCTCACCTTGAGGGTAACCACATCCCCCTCCTTCGCGCGAAGCGGGCTGTAGTCAATCACCTTCCCCTCCGGGACGGTCTCACTGTGTTCATCCACAATCTGCACTTCAAAGCCCGCATCCCTCAGTGCGGACTCTGCCTCGCTCTCATTCAGCTCTGTGAGCTTCAGCTCTGCAAGCTCTGTCTCCGCGCTTCCGAGGCTCAGTGTGACCTCGGCCTTTGCGTTCTTCTGAAGCTTTTCTCCTGCCTCCGGCTTCTGCTCCATGACGAGATCCTTTGCAAACTGCTCCGAGTGCTCCCGCTTTGTCACAGTGAGTAAAAGGCCGCTCTCCGCGAGCTTCCTCTCTGCCTCCTGCTGAGAGAGTCCTATGATATAGGGCATGTAGCTCTCCTGCCCCTGCTCTTCCGTCTCCTGCGCCACTGCGGCGCCGCTCTGCGGAGCGTGCTTCCGGAAGACACCGGAGAAAACCGCCAGCATAGAGAGCGCAGCCACTGCAACTGCCACCGCAAGAATCATACCGACCGTCTTCAGCATACGGTTCAGCCCTGCGTCCTCGCTCTCCTCCTCAGATGTCTGCTTTGCGGGCTCCGCCTTTCTGCTCTTTCTTCCAGCCACTGAGCGTATCTCCGCCATTTCCTGTTTGCTGAGCATTCTGGTGCTGCCATCACTTGCAGCTTCAGACGCCGTGCCCGGCGGAAGCTCATCCGGACGCTCCTGCACCGCCTTCATGTCTGCGATCAGCGCATCCACATTCTGGTAGCGCGCCTCCGGATCCTTGGCGCAGCACTTTAGGATGATCTTCTCAAGCCCCGCTGGGATGTCCGGATTGTATACACTGGGAGGTGTCATGGTCTCCTCTATATGCGAGAGCGCCACCGAAACTGCGGTATCCCCCTGAAAGGGCAGCCGTCCCGTGAGCATCTCATAGAGCGTGACGCCCAGAGAGTAGATATCACTTCTCTCATCCGTGAACTCGCCCTTTGCCTGCTCCGGAGAGATATAGTGCACGGAGCCCATGGCCTGAGAACTGACCGTCTGGGAACTCACTGCCCGGGCGATGCCGAAATCAGCAACCTTTACCTTGCCGTCCCTTGACAGTATCATGTTCTGAGGCTTCACATCGCGGTGGATGATTCTTCTCTCATGCGCCGCGCCGATGCCCCGTGCGACCTGCGTCGCAATGCCGACGGCCTCTGAAATACCGAGCTTTCCCTTCTGAAGGATATACTCCTTCAAAGTGATCCCGTCCACAAGCTCCATCACAATGTAGTGGAGCTCCTCCTCATCCACAACATCATAAATATTCACAATATTCGGATGGTTCAGGGCTGCGGCGGCCTGTGCCTCATACTTGAATTTCCGCACAAATTCCTCATCCGAACAGAATTCCTTCTTCAGCAGCTTGATCGCGACATCGCGGTTCAGCTTATGGCAGTGCGCACGGTATACCTCTGACATTCCGCCGCTGCCAATGAGATCCAGAATCTCATAGCGATTCTGCAGATACACGCCCGGTCTGAGTGTCATCGTCTCGCCTCCTCTCCCGCAAGCTGCACCAGCACAGCAGAAATATTGTCTCTGCCTCCCGCGGTATTTGCTGCGTGAATCAGCGCGTGCACAGCGTCCTCCGGCTCCTGATGCTTCCGGAGCAGCTCTGCGATCTCCGCATCCGTCACCATATTGGTGAGCCCGTCCGTGCAGAGCAGCAGGGCACTACAGCCCGTGAGTGGCAGCTCAAATACATCTGCATCCGCACTCTCTGCGATCCCGACAGCCCTGGTAATGATATTTTTATTCTGATAGTACTGCTCACTCCCGCGCTCCAGCTTCCCCGCGCTGACCATCTCCTCCACATAGGAGTGATCCCGCGTCACCTGGCGCAGCGCGCCGCCCTCCTCCACGGCATAGAGACGGCTGTCCCCGATGTTGAAGACACAGGCGGTCTCCTCCTCCGTAAAGGCAGCGACAAGCGTGCTGCCCATGCCGGAGAGCTCTTCCCTCTCCTCCGCCTCGCGGAAGAGACTCAGATTGGTCTCCCCAATGGCCTGCCGCAGCGCCCTCAGAGGAACCGTCTCCTCTCCGCTCTGCAGCGCGGCTACCAGACGATCCACCAGCATTCTGGAGCAGTAGTCCCCTGCCTGGTGTCCGCCCATTCCGTCTGCCACTATAAAAAGATTCGGCAGCGCACCCACGGGCGCTGTGCTGCTGAATACCGTATCCTGATTTGATTCCCGGACCAATCCTATGTCCGTCAGTGCTGCTGCTCTCATTCTCGCATCCTCTGTCTCTGTAGCTGTGCCGGGCCGGCCTCTTCGGGCATCCTCCCTCAGTCCCGGGATTCACAGCCCTTCTGTGCCAGGGGCTCCCTCTGTTTTTTTCTCCGTCTCTGCTCTGTAGCGGCGGCGCAGCTGCCCACAAGCTCCGTCGATATCCCGTCCCATTTCTCTTCTAATAGTAACATTTATCCCGCTCTTTTCAAGAAGCTTCTTGAAGCGCAGAACCGCCTCCGGCGCAGACTCCCGCCAGCTTCTCTCCACCACGGGATTCACCGGAATCAGGTTCACATGCCCCCTTCTTCCACGAAGCAGCTGTATGAGCTTCTCCGCCTCCGCCTCCGTATCATTCACGCCCGAGACGAGACTGTACTCATAGCTCACCCTGCGCCCCGTCTTCTCAAAATAGTACTTACAGGCGTTCAGCACCTCTGCGATGCTGTAGCGATTCGCGATCGGCATCAGAGAGCGCCGCGTCGCATCCTCCGCCGCGTGCAGTGAGAGAGCCAGCGTGACCTGCAGCCCCTCTTCGGCAAATTTCCGTATTCCGGGGACTATGCCGCAGGTGGATACTGTGATATTTCTCTGGCTGATGTTCAGCCCCCGCTCATCACTCACCATGTGAAGAAAGCGGATCAGATTGTCGTAATTGTCCATCGGCTCTCCGGAGCCCATCACAACAATGTTGGAGACCCGCTCCCCAGTATCTGCCTCGATGCGGTAGATCTGATCCAGCATCTCCCCGGCGCTCAGGTTCCGCTCCAGCCCGTCCACTGTGGATGCGCAGAAGCGACAGCCCATGCGACAGCCGACCTGAGAGCTGATGCATACGCTGTTTCCGTGATGATAGCGCATGAATACGCTCTCGATGCAGTTTCCGTCGCGAAGCTCAAAGAGATATTTTCTTGTGCCGTCAAGCTCTGATTCCTGCACCGTCACAGGCTTCAGGCTGTAGAACAGCTGCGCTGCAGCAAGCTTCTCCCGGAGACTCTTCGGAAGATTGCTCATCTCATCGAGCGAAGCCGCTTTTTTCTTATGCAGCCACTCATAGAGCTGTTTTCCGCGAAAGGCGGGCTCTCCCAGACTCCTCACGTACTCCCCCAGCTCCTCCGGGGACATGGAACGCAAATCCTTCATTTCCTTCACCTTGCTTTTTGAAATACAGAAAAGAAAAAGCCGTCACAGGGTAATGCTCCCGGCAGCAGCTGCATCCAGCCCTCCGCGAGAGTATCAGCCCCCGGAATGCCCTTGAGAGCAGCCAGTCTGTCCCGCAGATCAACGGAGCCAAGCTCCGGATACTCCGCCAGCAGCCAGCGTCTGTTCTCCTGATTTTCCTCCTCCGTAATGGTACAGGTGGAAAAGAGCAGACGCCCGCCCGGCTTTACATAGGCCACAGCATTCTTAAGAAAGCGTCTCTGAAGCGCTGCCAGCTCTGCGATGCTCTCTTCCTTCAGCCGCAGCTTGATATCCGGCTTGCCGCCGAGCACACCGAGCCCCGAGCAGGGAAGATCCGCGATCACGAGATCTGCCTCTCCGACAAGCTCAGGCTTAAGCGCTTCCGCATCCCATAGCTCCGGGTGTATGATCCCCGCAAAGCCGCAGCGCGCCGCATTCTCCCGCACGAGGGCAAGCTTCCGCTCCGAGATATCAAAGCTGCGTATCTCCCCTGCGCCTCGCATGAAATCCGCAGCTGCAAGGGACTTTCCTCCCGGTGCGGCGCAGAGATCTATCACACGCTCTCCCGCTGCGGGGGCTGCGGCCATCACGGCGAGCGCCGAGCTCAGATCCTGCACAAAGACGACCCCGCTTTCGATATAAGAGAGCGCTGCCGCACCCTCTGCTGCCTCCGTACTGTAGATATCCGGGCAGCAGGCCGAGCGCTTCCAGAGCTTCTCCCGTCCTTTCTCCGGAAACTGCACACCGTCCTTTTCGAGTGCCGTGCGGTTCACATGGACAGAAAGCCCGCGGGGCGCAAGAAAAGCCGTCAGGATCTGCTCCGCGAGAGCGCTTCCGTACTGCCCCTCAAGCCGTGCGGCAATCCAGGCCGGACAGGCCCGGCGAAGCCCCAGCTCCGCATGCCCTGAAAGCGCCGCGAGAAGGCTCTCCCGCTCCTGCGCAATGCGGCGCAGCACGGCGTTCACAAAGCCCTTCAGACCGCGCAGACCGCGCTTCTCCGTGAGTCGCACAGCCTCGTTGGTCACGGCATGTGCCGGAACCCGATCGAGAAAGAGAAGCTGATAGACGGAGAGCCGCAGGATGTTTCGTATCACCGGCTTCATCTTTTTTGTCTTCACGCTGGAACAATGATCCAGAGCCCAGTCAAGCTGTATGAGACGCTCCAGACTTCCATGCACCAGTCGTCCAAAAAAAGCACGGTCCTCCGGCGCCATCCAGGCATACTTCTCCCGGGCGCCGTTTAAGACCGTGTGAGAAAACTGACCTTCCTCCGTGACTGCCATGAGACAGTCCAGAGCAACGGAACGGGCACTTACTTCAGTCACGGCGTCTTCTTCCTCCGAACAGAATCAAAAGTCTCATGAGCTGCAGAAGCGACGCCGCGGCAGCAGCCACATAGGTCAGCGCAGCCGCAGTCAGAACCTCACGCGCCTGCCGCTTCTCCCCTGCCGGGAGTATGCCCGTCTCACTGAGCTGTATCAGCGCGCGGCGGCTCGCATCAAATTCCACAGGCAGCGTGATCAGCTGAAAGATCACAGCCAGACTGAAGAGGAGTATCCCCCAGGACATCAGATTGTAACCCAGATAAGCCCCGCTCTGTGCGAGCAGCAGACCGATCAGGATCATGGGCCAGCTTAAGCGGGAACCGAGATTCGCCAGCGGCACAAAGGCGGAGCGAAAGCGCAGCGGAAAGTAGCTCCGGTTGTCCTGAATCGCATGGCCGCACTCATGAGCCGCGACACCGATCGCCGCAACACTGGTTGAGCTGTAGATGGACTCCGAGAGCCTCACAATCTTCTTCGACGGATCATAGTGATCCGTGAGCTGTCCGGGAACTGGCTGCACGGCGACATCATAGATGCCGTTGGCGGCCAGGATGCGCTCTGCGACCTCTCTTCCCGTGAGGCCGGAGCTGCTGCGTATTTGCGCGTACTTCGTAAAGCTGCTGTTCATCCTCGCGGATGCGAGCATGGTGATTCCGATGCCGATCAACACCAGAATATAAGTCCAGTCAAGTCCGTAGTAACCATAGCCATACATAGGGCAGACACCTCCTTCTTTAAGCGACCGCCGTCGTAAGGACGATCCCGCCGCCTCTTTCTCTGCTCAATCAGCTGCGACTGCTCCGAAAATACATTCCTTCCCTGAGCTTCGCACCTCTTAAATATGCGCTGCTCTCCATGCGTTTCTTCCCCTCCGGCTGAAGTTCATCAATGATCAGGCACCCCTCTCCGGTCTGCACAATGAGCCCCCCATCATCCGCAGCGCACACCGTTCCCGGCTCTGCACTCTCCCGCCCGTCGGACGGCATGACCCGCGTCTTCCAGAGCTTGATCATCCTGCCGTTTAAGAAGCTGTAACAGCCGGGCCACGGGCTCAGCCCCCGCACGCGGCGCTCAAGCTCCGCGGCCGGACGGCTCCAGTCTATATTTCCCATCTCCTTTGTGAGCATGGCGGCATAGGCTGTCCCGGGCTCTCCCTGCGGGCGCGGGATGATGCTCCCCTCCTCAAGACCGCGCACGGTGTCCAGTATCGCCTCCGCACCGAGTGCAGTCAGGCGATCAAAGAGCGAGCCCCCGGTCTCATCCTCCGCGAGGGTAAGGCGGTACTGCCGGAGTATATCCCCTGTATCGAGTCCCTCATTCATCTGCATCGTGGTAATGCCGCTCTCTTTTCTGCCGTCAATCACCGCCCACTGGATCGGAGCGGCGCCGCGGTAATCCGGAAGAAGCGAGGCGTGAATATTCACACAGCCGTAGCGCGGCAGCGTGAGCAACTCCTTTGGAAGCATGCGCCCGAAGGCCGCGACAACAAAGAGCTCTGCGCCGTAGCCCCGGAGTGTCTCAAGGAGCGCCGGATCACGCATATTTTCCGGCTGCAGCACCGGAATGCCTGCTTCCAGCGCAGCCTCCTTCACCGGCGGCATATGGAGCGCCTGCCCCCGGCCGCGCGGCTTATCTCCCTGCGTCAATACACAGAGCAGCTCATGCCCTGCGCCGATCAGCGCACGCAGCGGTGCGACCGCAAAATCCGGAGTTCCCATATAAATAATCTTCATTGCCGCCCACTCAGCCTTCCTCAGCGGCGAGACGCTCACGCTCCTCGAGCTCTTCATTGCTCATCATCTCGGATGCAAGCTCCGGATAGAGATGTCCGTCCAGATGATCCAGCTCATGACAGATGCAGCGCGCGAGCAGCTCCTCCGCCTCGATCTCAACAGGCTCCATCTTTTCATTCAGCGCCCTGCAGATCACGTGGTTTGGTCTCGTCACGATCCCGGTCTTACCCGGCACACTGAGACAGCCCTCATAACCGGTCTGCTCCCCGTCGCTCTCGATGATCTCCGGATTGATGAGCGTATAGGGCTGACCCTCCTCCACCTCAATCACCACAATGCGCTTCAGAATGCCGATCTGCGGCGCCGCGAGTCCCACGCCATTTGCATTCCGCATGGTATCGTACATATCTCCGATCAGCGCCCTTGTGCGGTCTGTGATCTCCCGCACCTCCTTCGCCCTTTTATTTAGGATCGGATCTCCGATTTCCCTTATCGTTCTGAGTGCCATTTTCTCCCCTTCTTCCCAAATCCGCGGCCTGAGGCTGTACTCCTGACGCGTTCAGGAGAAGTCGTAGAGAAGCGAGATTCCACCCGGGAAAGCCGCGCGGAATGCGGGCTCCGCCGCATTTTTAATGTCTAACAGTATATCATAGGAGCTGTGTTTCATATAGATTAATTTTCTGAAGTAATCGTGAACTTTATATACGGAGGCGTTGACCGGACCTATGAATACCGCCCGCCGCTCCGCCGCCTCCCGGCGGCAGATGGCTGTAAAGAGCTCCGCCGCGCGCCGCAGAAGAAGCTCATCCTTTGACGCAAGCTGCACCGTGAGGATCGAGCACAGCGGAGGATACCCCCCCGCCTCCCGGTAGGCAAGCTCCTCCTGGACAAAGCTCTCGTAGTCCTGTGCCGCGGCTGTCCGCACTGCGTAGTGATCCGGGCGATAGGTCTGTATCACCACGGCTCCCGGCCGCGCGCCTCTTCCCGCTCTGCCAGCCGCCTGCACCAGGAGCTGAAAGCTTCGCTCCGCGCTGTCATAGCTGCTGAGATAGAGCTCCGTATCTGCCGCCATGATGCCGACCAGCGTCACATTCGGAAAATCGTGCCCCTTCACCACCATCTGCGTTCCGATGAGAATATCGGCCTCTCCCGCCGCAAAAGCTGAGAGTATATCTCTTCCTGCGTGCTTTCCGGAGGCCGCATCGGCATCCATGCGGAGCACACGCGCCGCCGGAAAGAGCTTCTTCGTAATTCCCTCCAGCTTCTGTGTCCCCGTTCCGAAGCCTGCCAGATAGGGCGATCCGCAGTCCGGGCAGCGTCCGGGCAGCGCGATTGTATAACCGCAGTAGTGACACACCAGACGCTCCCCCTCGTGCAGGGTCAGCGTGACGTCACAGTGCGGGCAGCGTATGGCATTTCCGCAGGAACGGCAGGACACAAAGTTTGAGTAGCCGCGCCGGTTCATAAAGAGTATGGTCTGCTCCCTGCGCGAGAGTCTGTCCCGGATGAGCTCCTGTAGACAGAGACTGAATACAGAGCGATTGCCCTCTCTCAGCTCCTGCCGGAGGTCCACCACGCGAACTGCAGCAGGCTGTGCCCCCGGAACTGCCCGCCGGCTTAGCCGGAGCAGGGTGTAGCGCCCGCTCTGCGCCTTTGCCCATGACTGCACAGAGGGCGTCGCGCTTCCCAGCACCAGCGGACAGTCCGCGAGCTCCGCCCGCTTCTCCGCAACGTCCCGCGTCTCATAGCGCGGCACCGTATCGTTCTTGTAAGCGCTGTCGTGCTCCTCATCCATGATAATGAGTCCCAGACGCCTAAGCGGCGCAAAGACTGCAGAGCGCGGGCCCACCATGATATCGGCCTCTCCCTCTGCGGCTCTGCGGAACTGCTCGTAGCGCTCCCCCGCAGAGAGCCGGGAATGAAGAATCGCGACGCGATCCCCGAAGACAGCCCGGAGGCGCCGCACAATCTGAAAGCTGAGCGCAATCTCAGGGAGCAGAAGGATTCCCTGACGCCCCTCCGAAAGCACCTCTCTGAGCATGGCGATATAGAGCTCTGTCTTTCCGCTTCCGGTGATGCCAAAGAGCAGGTAACGCCCGCTTCGTCCAGCGGCCCTGTCCTCCGAGAAGCGGTGAAGCGCTGCACTCTGCTCTTCCGTGAGTGTATAGGGCTTTCCCGTCCCTGCCTGCCCCGGAAAAAGCTCCTTCCCTGACCTTGCCTTCACCTTCCGCTTCACCGGAAGCACCGTCTTCAGCGCCTGATTCAGCATGCAGCCGTAGTGTCTGTGCATCCAGAGCGCCAGCTCCACAAGATCCTGCTCTGCGCTCACAGTCCGCTCCGCCGCTGCCGCGATCTCCCGTATTCGGCTTATCCCCTCCGGCGGGCTCTCCCGAAGCGCGAGCACATAGCCTGTCCTCAGCTCCTTTCCTCTTCCGAAGGGAACTCTCACCGGCATTCCGGGTACAAGAACAGCGCGGAGCGCCTCCGGCACCGCGTAGGTGAAGGGACGATCCACGCTCTCATGCGTGATTCCAATCATTACATCTGCATAGGCATATACTCTGTTCAAGCTGTCCTCACCGGTCTGCGTTCCCGCTGAAGCTGTCTGCGAGCGCAGAGAGTCCCATACTGTTTGAGCCCTTGAAGAGCAGCGCGTCACCCGGACGGAGGAGGGAATGAAGCGCTGTCTCGAGTGCTGACCTGTCCTGATAGCACTGCACCTCCACCCCGTCCCGCTCTGCCACCTCTGCGATCTGTTCCGCGAGCGGCCCCAGCGTGAGGAGCAGATCCGCCTTCTTTCCCAAAGAGAGGTATCGCCCCAGCTCCCTGTGCAGCGCTGCCTCCCGCTCTCCGAGCTCCTTCATATCCGCCAGCACTGCGATCCTTCTGCCGCTCACCGAAAGCCCCCCCAGGATATCCAGCGCCGCCCGCATGGAGTCAGGGCTCGCATTGTAGCTGTCGTCCACCACCGTCACGCCCCCGTGAACAAAGATCTGCTGTCTGTGCCGGTAGCCTGTAAACTCCCCGAGCTTCTTAGCCGCGGCGTCAAGAGACACGCCAAAGCGATCCGCGACGGCAAGTGCAGCCAGTGCATTCAGCAGCTGATGCCTGCCGTACAGCTTAAGCTGCACTGGGACGCGCTTTCCGTCAATCACCGCCGTGAAGGAGGCGCAGCCGTTTTGCAGCGTCACATCCTCCGCCCGGTACCTTAAGTCCGCTCCTGTCCCGTAGAGCTCCTTCCGAAAGCCCGGCCTGAGCTCAGCTGTCCGGAGCAGCGCATCGTCCCCGTTCAGGAGCAGGCTCGCGCCCTCCGGCATCCCGTCCTGTATGTGCAGCTTCTCCGCGCGTATATTTTCCTGCGTCTTCAGCTGCTCAATATGCGCGAGGCCGATGTTGGTAAATACAGCCATGGAAGGCCGCGCAAGACGGCTGATCACCGCCATCTCCCCCGGAATGCTCATTCCCATCTCGATCACAGCAAGCTCACAGCGCTCGTCTATCTCCAGCAGCGTCAGAGGCACACCGATCTGTCCGTTGTGATTCGCCGCTGTCCTGAAAACCCGACGCTCCGCGGAGAGCGCCGCCGCTATCATCTCCCGCGTCGTGGTCTTTCCGACACTCCCGGTAACCGCAATGATGGGGATAGACAGCCGGTCTCTCGCCGCAGCGCCGAGCGCCTGCAGAGCCCTCAGGGTATCCTCCACCTCAATCAGAGCAAAATCTTCCGGCAGTCCCTCCGGAATTGCCCGTCCCGCTGCGGTAAATGCCGCCCGCGCGCCCGCCTTCGCAACCGCAGCGATAAAGCGGTGCGCGTCTGTCCGCTCACCGACAAACGGCACAAAGAGCGTCCCCTCGCAGACATCGCGCGAATCGATACTGAGATGAGATATCTCCCCCTCCGCACTGCCACAGAGGAGACGGCCGTCACAGACCTCTATCACCTCACTGAGCTTCCAGCTTCTCATGACTTTTTCTCCCCGAAGCGCCGCTTCAGCGCCTCATCCACGACCTCGCGGTCCACAAAGTGATGGCGGACGCCCTCGATCTCCTGATAGTCCTCGTGCCCCTTGCCGATCACCGCGATCATGTCGCCCGGCTCTGCATGCTCCACTGCATAGAAAATCGCCTCTCTCCGATCCGGAATCTCGAGATAGGCTCCGCCGGTTTTCTCAATGCTTCCGCGTATGTCCGCGATGATATCCTCCACCCGCTCAAAGCGGGAGTTGTCCGCCGTAATAATGGAGAGATCCGCCTTTCTTCCACCGATCTCCCCCATGGAATAGCGCCGCTCCTTCGCCCGGTTGCCTCCGCAGCCGAACACCACGACAAGGCGCCGGGGGCCGTACTCCCGCAGCGTGTCAAGCAGCGCCTCCATGCTGACTGCGTTGTGCGCATAGTCCACGATCACAGTAAAGGGAGCCGCATTTGCGATCTCCATGCGCCCGTTGATACGTACGCTCTGAAGCCCTGTGGAAAGCGCCTCCCGCCCCGCGCCGATCAGGGAGCACACAGCAAGCGCGGCGAGTGCATTGTCCGCATTAAAGCGCCCTGGAATGCCGACGCGCACCGGGAGTGCCTCGCGCTCCGGCGAGAGGAAATCAAAGCAGAGCCCCACAAAGCCTTCCTCTGCGGCGTAGCGCAGCCCCGCAACAGAAAAGTCCGCCGGGCGGTGTTCTGTGCTGAAGCGCCATATTTTTTCACAGGAGGCATTTCCTATGATCTCCTCCGTGTGTGCGTCATCCGCGTTCAGCAGCCCCACACGGCACTGACGGAACAGCGCGGCTTTCCAATGCAGATACTCCTCAAAGCTCGCGTGCTCATTCGGCCCGATGTGGTCGGGACTGATATTCATAAAAATGCCGTAGTCAAAGCATATGCCACCGGTGCGGTGCAGCATGAGCCCCTGACTGGACACCTCCATCACAGCGCAGCTGCAGCCCGCCTCAACCATTTCCGCAAAGGCCTCATGCAGATGGTAGCTCTCCGGCGTCGTGTTCTTTGTCTCCCGGTGGCAGTCGCCGATCGTGATGCCGTTCGTCCCGATCAGTCCAGTTTTCCTCCCTGCGCGCTCCAGTATCTCCCGTATCATATGGGTGGTGCTCGTCTTTCCCTTGGTTCCGGTCACGGCGATCGTCGTGAGCTTCTCCGCCGGAAAGTCAAACCACGCGGCGGAAAGCTGCGAGAGCGCCTCCCTCGAATCTTCGACGCGAAGCACCGTGAGTCCCTCCGGCAGCGCACAGTCATGATCGGTCACGGCGATCTGCACTCCCGCCGCCGCAAGAGATGGGAGGAGACTGTGGGAATCAAAATTCGCCCCTCTCATACACACAAAGAGGCACCCCTCCCGCAGCTCTCTCGAGTCATAGCACAGCGCTGTGACCTCTCTGTCCGCACTTCCCTGTATCAGTTCATAGCGAAAACCCTTCGCCTCGGCCCTCTGAATGAGTTTCATAAGCTGTCCCGGAGCCTCTGCTCCTCTCTCCTCTTCCAAATTTTGATTACATGGCTCGGCTTTCCGCCCGCCACTCTATTCACTCTGACGCAGCAGCTCCTCGAACTGCTCCACTGTCATCAGTACCTCGCGCGGCTTTGTGCCCTGCTCCTCGCCGACAACTCCTGCTTCACTCAGCTGATCCATGATGCGCGCCGCGCGGTTGAAGCCAATCTTGAACATTCTCTGTAAATTTCCGATGGAGGCCTTCTGCCTGTCGATGATAAACTGTCCCGCCTGTGCAAACAGCTCATCCCGCCCCGAGCCGGGCGTCTGCGCGGTGCTGTCCGCACTTCGGACAATCTTTTCAACTGTCTCCTTACTGTAGGAGAGCGGAAGCTCCTCCTCCTTTATGTACTCGACGACCTTCTGCACCTCCTGATCGGAGACAAAGGCCCCCTGCACGCGCATGGGTCTCGGCGCGCCCTGCGGCGAGAAGAGCATATCTCCCTTGCCCAGCAGCTTCTCTGCACCGACACCGTCCAGTATGGTCCTGGAATCTACGCCGGACGAGACCGCGAAGGCGATTCTCGAGGGAATATTGGCCTTGATGAGGCCGGTGATCACATTGACGCTCGGTCTCTGGGTGGCGATCACGAGATGCATGCCGGCTGCCCGCGCGAGCTGGGCAATGCGACATATTGCCTCCTCCACCTCATTCTTCGACACCATCATGAGATCCGCCAGCTCATCAATAATGATGATGATCTGCGGCAGCAGCTTCGGAAGCTCCTCCGGATTCACTGTCCCGCTCCGGCGCGCCGCCAGTATCTTATCATTGTAGCCCTTCAGGTCACGCACGCCCGTCGTCGCAAACTTCTTGTAGCGATCTGTCATCTCCGCGACTGCCCAGTTCAGCGCCCCTGCGGCCTTCTTCGGCTCTGTGACCACCGGAATCAGAAGGTGGGGAATCCCGTTGTACACGGAGAGCTCCACGACCTTCGGATCTATCATGATGAGCTTCACATCCTCGGGACGATAGCGGTAGAGAACGCTCATAATAAGCGTATTGATGCAGACCGATTTTCCGGAGCCCGTCGCCCCCGCAATGAGAAGATGCGGCATCTTTGCGATATCCGTCACAACCGTCTGTCCGCCGATATCCTTGCCCACGGCAAAGGAAAGCTTCCCCCTGCTCATGCGGAAGGCGTCGCTCTCCAGAAGATCCCGCAGAAAGACTGTATTATTCTCCTTATTCGGCACCTCGATGCCCACCGCGGATTTTCCCGGTATGGGCGCCTCAATGCGGATATCCGAGGCCGCAAGGCTCAGCTTGATATCATCGGCAAGCGCCACGATACGCCCCACCTTGACCCCCTGCGCCGGGAGCAGCTCATAGCGTGTGACCGCCGGCCCTCTGCTGAAATTCGTCACCGTGACATCCACGCCAAAGCTGTGAAGCGTCTGCTGAAGCTTAGCTGCGGTGCTGCGGTACTCGAGATCCGAGCTTCCGCCCGGCGCAGTTCTTCCCTTCTCAAGAAGAGAGAGCGGCGGAAAGAGGTACTCCTTCTGCTCCGCCATGGAGGCGGCTGCCTCCTGCTCAGCCTCCTCTGTGGCGCGCTCTGTCTCCGCAAAACCTGCCTCTCGATTCAGCTCTCTTCTGCGCTCGCGCCGCGCCTCCTCCATCTTCTTCTGAACAGACTGATACTCTCCCTGAATCAGCTTACCGCTGGCCGTGACGACCACGCGTTCACTCGCATCAGTTGGCTCCGCGTATAGCTCTTCTGCAGTACTGCACTCCTGCCCGGAGCGATCCCCTGCCGCTGCGCGCTCCTCCTCTTCAAAATCGGCTCCCCATGGTGCCTTATCCGTATGATCCATATCTCTGTCCGCGTACAGAGCAGCTTCATATTCGCCGCGCGGCTGTATTTCTGTGGCCTCCAGGTGGGCCGGATACTCCACTCCCCCTTCCGGAGCTGTCGTTTCCACGGTGCGCACTGTATGCTCCGCCTCATAGTTATCTGAGACCTCTGTAAAAGCTCCGGCCGCCATCCCGGCAGCCGCTCCGCCCCAGACGGACGAAGACGCACGCGTCGCCCCTTCTCTGCTGTCGCGCTGAAGAATCGCATCTGCGCGCTCGAAGGCCTCCCGGAGATAGGGATCCTCATCTGCAAAATCCGACTCCGAGCTGAGCACCCCGGAGAGATCCGGAAACTCCGCTACAGCGTCTCCCGGCTCCGCCGCTGTACCTGCTACCGTCTCTGCGGGAGCCGCGTCAGAAACAGCGTTTTCATATATAAAAATCTGTTGATCCGAAGAGCTCTCTCCGCTCTCCGTCGGGCAGAAAGGCACAGTCTCCTCCGTCTCCGGAAGCTCTGTGCGAAGAGAGGGCGCAGCTCCGTCGCCCCCCTCCTCAGCAGCAAGCCGCGAAAAATCTGTCGCTTCCAGGTCAATATCCCGCTCCCTGCGCTCCTCTAAGTAGCGACGGCGCTCCTCCGCACGGAGTCTCTTGTCCTCTCGGTATCGCTCGAGATCTTCCTGCGCATGGCGGTACGCCCTGCCGCTGCCCTGCCGCAGCGCATTTACAAAGGAGCGCTCCGTAATGATCACCACAAGGAAAATGAGAAGCAGCAGAAGGATCAGAAAGCAGCCTGCCACGCCGAAGATACCTTTTAGCATACCGGACAAGATACCGCCCAGCACACCGCCGCCCCGGGTACTGAGATAGAGCTCCCGCAGACCCCCTGTCTCGGCGGTTCTCTGTCCGGCAAGCATATGAACGAGTCCGGCCGCCACCCAGAATGCGAGCAGCAGAGCCGGAAGCTTGATCAGCGCCCGGCTGTTCCCACGGTTTGATACGCCATACAGCACACAGAACAGAAGCAGAAGCGGAAAGATATATCCAAGAACACCAAAGAGACCCAGCTGAAGCCCCTTCAAAAGAACTCCCGCTGCGCCACACAGACCAAAGTTGCTTAAAAAGAGCAAAACTGAGAGTGCAAAGACAAAGATCACAGCGCCCTCTGAGCGAATCAGAGCGCGCTGCTCCTCCCTTTCCTCTATCAGTCGACGCTCCTCTGCGCTGTTTCTCCTCTTCTTTCCTGCCGTGCTGCGGCCGGATGTGCTCCCGCCACGTTTTCGTGCTGATTTCTGTGCCAAACCATCTGCCTCCGAACTTATATTACATGATCACTGTAGCATACCATCTCGCTTCCGCTCGATGCGTTTTGTCGTCAGAACCCCTCCTGCGCAAGCGCAGGGGGTTCTTCCTTCTTATTCTACCATCTCGCTCCCGCTCGATGGGTTTTCTCGTCAAGACTCCATTTGCGCAAGCGCAGGGAGTCTTTCCTCGTTATTTTACCACATTTTGCAGTTTCAGTCTCCCAGCACATTGCGGATGGCGCGCGGCGTGCGGTAATTCCAGTTTGAGATCTTGATTCCGGATCTCCGGCTCGCCGCATTGACGATCTGACCATTGCCGATATAGATTCCGACATGATTGATTCTCCCGCCGGAATTCGAATAGAACACCAGATCTCCCGGCCGCATCTCCGAGGAGCTCACTTTCTTTCCCATCTGCGCCTGCGAGCCGGAGTAATGCGGCAGCGACACGCCGAAATGCTCCATCACACGCATGGTGAAGCCGGAGCAGTCCGCACCGTTCGTCAGACTCGTTCCGCCCCAGACATAGGGATTTCCGAGAAACTGCAGCGCGTAGTTTACAATCTGCTGTCTTCTGGAGAGCGACTGCATCGCTGCCTCCTCCGCAGGGCTGAAGTGAATCGCCTCGTTCAGCGCATAGCGCACCTCCACGTACTCGCTCTTCACATAGACCTCATCGTCCTCCTCCAGCTCTATCTTCACCCATCCGTCCAGCTGCTCCACCACAGGGTAGCGCTCGCTATTGGTGATCTGCGTCCAGATCTGGGACTCCTCCTTCGGCTCGGAACGCGCGTTGAGCACATCCGTATTGACAATTGCCATCAGAGTGGCACTCGCCATCGCCTCGTCCTTTGCCTGCTGTCCGGTCGCGATATATTCCGCCTTCACGTAGCCCTCAATGCCTCCGGAACGAATCGAAAGCCAATCGCCCGCGGTCTCCAGAATATCGCAGCCCGCCTTGCTGGTGAGCTTGCCGATGATCTTTCCATCCTCCTTTGGCTCCTCGCGGATGTTCAGATAGCTGGAGACCTCGGAAACGCCCAGATTGTCGTACATATTTAGAACCATGGCGCGCATATCCAGCTTCCGCGCCTCGTTCAGCGCATACCCAACAGTCAGATAATCTGCGCTCATCCACCCGCTCGCGACCTTCACCCAGCCGTCTCTCTGCTCCTCGACAACATATCGCTCGTTCTGCAGCGCGGTTCCGACCGGCCTTGCTTCCGTAGACGCCTCCTCGCGAATGAAGAGCTTGTCCGCATTGACTGTCGCACGGAGCTTTATATTCTCCCGCGCAAGCGCCTCCGCCTCCTCGCCGCGCTTCACATAATCCGAATGAATGTAGCCCTCGATGCCGCCGGAGCTGATGTGCAGCCAGCCGTCTCCCGTCTCGTCCAGAATTTCGCAGGCACTTCCACCGTAGAGCTTGCCGATCACATCTGCGCTGGCAGCCCCCTGATCCCGGACATTCAGATAGCCCTCGACCTGAATCATTCCGAGCTGACTGTAGCACTTAAGAACCTCTTCAACGCGCTGCGCCTCCTCCGCCTTTGCCTGCTCCTCCGGCGACAGAGTCTCCGCTTGCGACACTGCTTTTACAGCATCCGCAGGTGTCGCTGCGCCTCGTCCTCGCCCCTGAATGAGCACGGCCGCTCCGCAGAGCAGAGCAGCCGCAGCAAGTCCAGCCGCTGTCTTCTTCATCACCTTGCTTCTTCTCCGACGCCTTACGCGGCTGTCGTCATTGATCTCGTCCAGTAAATTCATCTCTCACCTCAAAAAAGTCCCTCTCGGGCAAAATGTCCAATGATGAACATTATAACGCCGAAAGGGACTATAAACCATAAAATATTTATGAATGGGCTTAGAAAATCCGGCTCAGAGCGCATATCCCCGGAATCTCAGATACTGCTTCACAAGCTCCGCAGTCTGCGAAATCGTGATGTGAGAGGTGTTCAGCATGAGGTCATAGAGCGAAGGATCTCCCCAGCTGTTGCCCGTGTAGTAGCGATAATAGCTCCTTCTCTGCTTGTTAATGCTCTGAATCCGGCGGAGCGCCTCCTCCGTATCGACCCCGTCCACCTTGATCACCCTGCGTATCTTGTCGGAGAGATCACAGTAGACAAAAAGACTTATGAACTCTTCGAACTCAGTGGAGCTCAGGACAAAATCCGAGCAGCGCCCGATCAGAATACACGGCCCCTGATCTGCAAGCTTCCGGATGGTCTCCGCCTCAAAACGAAACAGATTTTCCGGCCGCGTAATATTGCTGTCAAGAGAAGGCTTATCCATCACATTTTTTGCACCGCCAAAGAGCAACGGGCGCCTGCCCGGCTTCTCATCGTTCATACGAAAATACTGCTCTCCGACTGCGGAGTGCTCCGAGGACATCTTGATGATATCATCATCGTAGTAGGGAATGCCCAGCTGCTCCGACAGCGTCCGCCCGAGCACCCTTCCTCCGCTTCCGTACTCTCTCTCAATGGTAATAACCAGCTTCTTGTCCATAGCGAACCTCCTTCACGATTCCTCTGCAAACTCTGTCTTTGAAAAGTGCATGTAATCCGGGTGTCCTGTCCAGTCTCCGCCCCAGCGAAATCCTCTCTCCCGGAACAGGCGGCAGCAGAGATCTCCCGCGGCTATCTTATAGGGATAGGCTGCATCGCGATCCGCATAGGGCAGCGCTTCCTCCGGCACGCAGTAGCGTATCCCCTCGTCTCCGTAAATAACATAGGGATTATAACGCGGGTTAATATCAATCGCAAGCCCCAGGGCGTGGTAGGACAGACGATGTCTGCCTGTCGTCAGACGATAGTTGAAGCAGGAGGTATTATTCTCTGTCGCAGACCAGACATCATCCGCCGCAAAGTCATCCACAAGGCGCATCTGCTCAATCGGATAGCGCGCCTCGTAGAGCTCCCGGAACACATAGAGCATGTCCTCTGCGACCGCCTCATTACAGATCAGTTCTGAAAGAGAGACCGCCCGTTCTGACCTGCTGTCCCGGGCAGTCTCTCTTTTGCTTCCTTCCCTGATATTTCACCTTCATGCTGCTCTATCCCGGCAGGCTTCCCGCTCACCTTGCCAGCATCATCCTGTCATTTGCAAAGGCTCCTCCGCTTGCCTCCTCGAACTTCTCTAAAAGATCGCGCACCGTGAGTCTCTGCTTCTCCTCACCGGCCGCGTCAAAGATAATCTGTCCCGCATTCATCATGATGATGCGGTTTCCGATCGTCAGGGCATCCTTCATGTTGTGGGTGATCATCAGGGTGGTGAGCTGCTGTTCCGAGACGATCTTCCTCGTGAGGGTCAGCACCTTCTCCGCAGTTTTCGGATCGAGCGCCGCCGTGTGCTCATCCAGAAGCAGGAGCTTCGGCCTCTGAAGCGTCGCCATGAGCAGGGTCAGCGCCTGCCTCTGTCCCCCGGAGAGCAGTCCCACCTTGGCGCTCATGCGGGTCTCAAGCCCCAGCTCCAGCCTTAAGAGCTCCTCTCTGTAGAGTTCTCTCTCCTCCCGCGTGATTCCCCAGCGAAGGCCCCGCGCACGGCCCCGCCTGCAGGCCATCGCGAGATTCTCCTGAATCTCCATATTGGCAGCTGTCCCGAGCATAGGGTCCTGAAAGACGCGGCCGATGTATCTGGCCCGCCGGTGCTCCGGCTCCCGTGAGACATTCACCCCGTCCAGCTCTATCGTGCCGGCGTCAATCGGATAGACGCCCGCCACCATATTGAGCATAGTGGACTTTCCCGCGCCGTTTCCCCCGATCACCGTCACAAAATCTCCGGGGTTCAGATGCAAATTCAGCCCGGAGAGGGCTCTCTTCTCATTTACGGTTCCCTTATTGAAGGTCTTTGATACGTTTTTTAATCTCAACATGGGCTCAGTTCTCCTCTCCGTCCGGGTTGTAGGAGCGCTTAAGCCTAAGCTTCGCCGACATCACCGGTACCGCCAGCGCAATTCCGACGATCACCGCCGAGAACAGCTTCATATCGTTCGGGTTCATTCCGAGCTGCAGCACCAGCGCGCGGATCAGGAAATACACCGCGGAGCCGATCACCGCCGCGCTGAGCTTTCCGGCAAAGTTGATGATGCGTCCCAGAAGCACCTCGCCGATCACGATGGACGCCAGCCCCACCACGATGGCGCCGGTTCCCATATTGATATCCGCATATTTCTGACTCTCACAGACCAGTGCGCCCGAGAGCCCCACAAGCCCGTTGGAAATCGTGAGCCCCAGAAGCTTCGTAAAGCGCGTGTCAATCCCCAGCGCCCGCACCATGTGCTCGTTGTTTCCGGTCGCGCGGATGGCGCTTCCGATCTCTGTTCCAAAGAACCAGTAGAGAATGGCGATGCCGAGCGCCGCAAACAGTATACCTATCACCATAGCCGAATTGGCCTGTGAGCTGCCTGTCTGCTCCGAGAAGTCCAGAAATACTGTCCGCGTCTGAAGAAGCGGCACATTGCTCTTTCCCATGACGCGGAGATTCACAGACCAGAGCGAGATCTGAGTCAGAATCCCGGCGAGTATCGCGGGAATCTCAAAAACCACATGGAGTATGCCCGTCACTGCTCCTGAGAGCATCCCCGCGAGCATGCCGAGAAAAAGCGCCGGCACCGGATGCATATTATGATTGACGATCATCACCGCACAGACACAGCCGCCGAGCGCAAAGCTTCCGTCTACCGTGAGATCTGCGATATCCAGAAGACGGAAGGTGATGTAGACTCCGAGCACCATGAGCCCCCAGAGTATGCCCTGAGAGATGGCCCCGTGAAACGACAGTAATATTCCCGACATAATTTCCCCCGATGATGTAAGCATTCAGCAATCCGACCGGATGCAGAACGATCATAATTATTTTGCGAAGCCCGTGAGATCTAGACCGAGCAGTGCCGCCGTGTCCTCATTGTAGCTGAAGCTGCACTTCTCCGCCGGAAGATACTCGATCGGCATCTCAGCAGGCTTTGCGCCCTCTGTGAGAATCTTCACAGCCTGCTCCCCGCAGATATAACCGAGCTGATAGTAGTCGATGCCGTAGGTGCAGAGACCACCGCTCTCCACCATGCCATCCTCACCGCAGATCACCGGAATCTTATTGTCATTTGCCACCATGGTGACTGTCGTCATGCCTGCCGCTACCATGTTATCGGTCGGCGTATAGATGGCGTCCACCTTACTCACAGCAGACTGCACGACCGTCTGTATCTCGTTGGAGGCCGTAATCGGCAGCTCGACTGTCGCCATGCCCTCTGCCTCGCAGGCCGCCTTTGCCATCTCCGCCTGAAGGATGGAGTTGGACTCCGCAGAGCAGTACAGAACGCCGACAGTCTGTGTCTCCGGAAGAATCTGCTTCAGCAGAGCAATCTGCTCCTTCACCGGCGTGAGATCTGAAGAACCGGTTACATTGCCGCCCGGCACATCATTGCTCGCCACAAGCTTCGCATCCGCAGGATCCGTGACAGCCGTCACAAGAACGGGAATCTCCGTAGTCTGCCCCGCAACTGCCTGCGCAGCCGGAGTCGCAATTGCCAGAATCAGATCCTTCCTGTCATTCACCAGCTTGGTCGCGATGGTCTGACAGGCCGACTGATCTCCGGCCGCATTCTGCTGCTCCAGCTCACAGCGGATGCCAGCCTCATCCAGCGCCGCAACAAAGCCCTCATTCGCCTTGTCCAGCGCCGGGTGCTGCACATACTGAAGTACACCGATCTGATAGACCTTCTCTCCGTCTGCTCCCTGAGCCGCAGAGCTGTCCGGCTCCCCGGTGCTGCTCTCCGCTGCCGGGGTCTGCGCTACTCCCCCTGCCTCGGCCGCGCTGCTTCCGCCGCCGGAGGATGCCGAGCCGCATGCCGTAACTCCAAGCACAGCCGCCGCCACGAGGGCAAGTGCCAACGACATTTTTTTCATAATAGTTCCTCCTGTATGTTCTGTCGGTCTGTTCCTGTATTCAGGTTTCCATCATGGTATCACCGTCGCGTTGGCGCGTCAACCCTTTAAAGTGTAAAATATGCTCTGAATCTCAGCAGCTTTCCCGGAGCTTTTTTGTTGAAATCTACGCCGGAGGCCGTCACTTCCGAATGAATCATCCTCCTTTCATGGAATTCCGGCTGTTCCTGTCTGCCATTTCGTGGTATGCTCCTATGTATACATAATGCCTTGCTCACCGCTGCATTTTACTTAAATGCCGTCCACTCCCCGAGAGGGTTGCACCGCAGGGCATCAGAGCTTCCTGTAATATCGGAAAAGAGGCTACTTAATATGGGTGAATTTCTGCGCGCGCTCTCCGCGGTCTTCTTAATATTCAGTCTCATGGGCATGGGATACGTGCTCGGCAGGCTCAAATGGCTGACCTCATCAGAGAAAAAGTTTCTGAGCCGCTATGTCGTGAATATTGCGGTTCCCATGAACTGCCTCGTCGGCGTGTTAAATCACCTGAAGCGGGAGGATCTCGCCTCCATGGGCAGCCTCCTCCTGGTTCCGGTTCTCTGCATACTGCTCTCCCTTCTGCTCTCTGTCATCGCGGCAAATCTGCTCCGGCTCCCGCGTGCGCGCTGGGGTGTCTTTGTCTCTATGGCTTTCCTCTCAAACACGCTCTTTATCGGTCTTCCGCTCTCCACCCAGCTCTTCGGCGAGATCTCCATCCCCTACGTCATGCTTTACTTCATGGGCAGCACACTCTTCACACAGACCCTCGCCGTCATACTTATAGAGCGCGCGGGGACAGCCGCCTCCAAAACACGGCACTCCGCAGTGTCCGTGCTCCGCGGCATACTCACAAAGCCGCCGATACTCGGCGTCAGCGCTGCCTTTGCAATGCTGCTCCTCGACCTCCGCCCGCCGGCACTTTTTATGTCCTTTGCAGGCTACTTAAGCAGCACCGTGACGCCGCTCGCCCTCATGTACTGCGGCTTCATCGTCTATGAGCTCGGCATCCGGAATATACGCATGGAGCGCGGCATCCCGACCATGCTTGTGATTCGTCTCCTCCTCTCTCCCTTAATCTGCACCCTGCTCTGTCTCTTCTTCCACGTCGAAGGACTGACCCGGGCCGTCTTCATCACGGAGGCCGCCCTGCCCGTAGTCTCACAGATCACAGTCATGGCCGGGGCCTACGGCGCGGACGAGGATTATGCCGCCACCGGATCTATACTCTCGACACTGGGCATATTCATCACCATTCCTCTACTCATGCTGATACTGAGGTGAGCCGGGAGGAATTCCGATGCAACAAAACAGCCCTCCCCTTAAGAGATGCTCCCCCTTGAGCCGACAGTATATTTTTCACTGTCCTCTCATGGGGGAGCATCTCTGTTGCCTGCCACTGGCAGAGAAACATTTTATTCTATTTCATTGTTCTCCTGATCAGAACGCATTTATTTCCCGGAAGGAGCTGAAAAGCCTGCGCTTCTTTACTCACTCAGGATCTGACATATTGCCGCCGGACTTTATTTCTGAATCCATGCGCCGTCGCCGTCAGGTCTTCCTCACCAGCTGAACTGCATGCTGTTCAGGATTCCGTCGCCCTCCGTTCCGTCAGAGATATCCACATCTGATATTTTGACTGAAATCGCAAAGTTATTATCCAGCTTGCCCACATACTCTATCCAGTCCATGCCCACATACTTATACCTGCGCCCGGACATCTCTATCCCGCCTATGGTTCTGCTTCCGATCTCCTCAAGGTTCTCGAAATTATCCTTATAGAAGTCGAACCCCTCTACCGTCTTATCCACCTCTGTCTCGATGCGCGGGGAGCCGGAGTTCTGGCTGTCCTTGTCAGGCACATTGTAGAAATAGGCTTTGCTGCCGTTCTCCTCACAGTACCATTTGCCCTTGGGCACATCTGCGCTCACCTTTACGATTCCGCCGTCGAAGAACTCTTTCATTTCCATGGTTATATTTTCGGTATCTGTGCTGGCGTTTGCCACAAGCCAGTCCGCAAGGCTGATATCCTTCCACTCGGAGCTGTCGAAGCCGCTCGTGTTCCACTGGCAGCACTCGAACCTTCCGCTGTCCTCTCTGCCGCGGAAGCACACATGAATGTAATGTGTCTCATCGGCATACCAGTTAAAATAATGATCTCCCAGCGCCGTCATATTGTTCGGCCCGCTATTTCCGCAGTCGTAGCCGTCCACTCCGATAAAGTCGCGCACCTCTTCATAGGTGAGACCGTCTGCATAGTCGTCGTCGATCCACTTGATGAGCCTCAGCACATCCTCTCTCGGCGCATATCCATCGCCGGTGCTGGAGGGCTCGCCAGCTGCCAAGGCCTGCTCCGCCCCGCTCTCTGCTCCTGCGGATGCCTCGGTTCCCGCGTCTGCAGCTTCTGTGCCATTGCCCATGGTGAAGCTATAGTAATCATCTCCGCTGTAGGTGATCGTGAATACACCGTCCTTCACCTCGCCGTAGAGGCTCGCTCCGTCGGCAACATCACCGTCAAAGGAGACCATGTCGGAATAGAAGCTCCACTTCGGGGCTGCGATCTCCTCACCGTTCAGGCTGACGGAAGCCGTGTGATCTGCATTCAGCGTTGCCTTCAGCGCATCAGGTGAAATTTCCGCGGAGGCGTCCGCATCCAGCGCATCCGTGACAGAAATTCCTGTCCACTTTCCGAGGAGCGCCTTCTCCTCCTCCGGAAGGAAGTTTTCAGGCTTCGCAGCGTCTGTTCCCTCTTTTGCGAATTTCAGCTCCATGGAAG
Source organism: Fusobacterium naviforme (assembly GCA_003014445.1). GTDB lineage: Bacteria > Bacillota > Clostridia > Lachnospirales > Lachnospiraceae > Moryella > Moryella indoligenes. The sequence continues at coordinate 63,011 of PYGH01000008.1, forward strand.
TTCCGATCATTTCCTGCATGAAATTTTCAAATGTGATCGTATCCTCGCCGAGCTGTCCGACCATATCGACCTTCTCGACCGTCAGCGTGAGGGTGCTGTCATCATTCACCCATTTCCCGTCTGCGCTGTCGCCCTCCACGCTGAGCGTCGCTTTCCCTCCGCTCTTCAGTTCGATCGTGAAGCCGGCAACGTCATCACCGGAAAGTGTCATTCCCATGGCTGTTCCGGTCACGGCGATATACTTTCCTGTCAGCGCCTCATCGGCTCTGCCCGAAGAACCACCGCATGCTGTCACAGACAGACAAAATGCCAGTGCTACAAAAAGTGAACTTATTTTTTTCATAATTGCCCTCCTTTTTCAATATCTTTTCTCTGCGGTAGCGCTGTGTCAGGGACGATAATGTCCCTCTGCGTCCACCTGATAGCCGTCCGGTGTCTTCTCACCGGCATACATAGAGCCGAGCGGTCTGGAATTTTCCAGCTTCTTATCGTACCACTCTCCGTCGCTGTGTCTTTCCCAAGTCCACATCGGCGTGTGCGGATTGAAGTAATACCACTCCCCGCTGATGTAATGCCAGTCTGTGAACATCGCGCCCGTGGTAAGGTCAAGATAGTACCAGAAACCGTCCTGCGGATCCAGGTGCCAGCCCTTCTTCAGCGTGCTTCTGGTGGTCCCGGCGTAGTAGTACCAGATATCGTTTTCCAGTATCCAGCCCTGCTTTACGGGCTGAGGAGCCTGCTGAGCGGACGCTTCACGGCGTCTCGCGCTACCACCGCCTCCGCCGCCTCCGCCGTTGCTTCCGCTGCTTCTCTTCACACAGACAACGTAGTATGATCCAGAGAAATTTTATTGGCAGACTTCTCAGCCTTTAAAGCGCATCGATCACGGCGGACAAATAGTTTGCTGAAATTGAACCGTAGATGAAATTATCAATCACGCCGTCTTTCTTTGCCTGCCGCACCTTTTGCGCAATTTTCTTTTCCGCATTTTCGTCAACAATCAGGACAATTTTGCATTGCGGGATCTGCGCCTTTACCTCATTGCGGATCTTCAGCCGTTCGCTGAGTAACCAGGGCGTATAACCGGTCACTTCCATCAGCAGCGCGTAGGGAAGATACCATTTGCTGATTTCGGCAACTTCTTCCGGATTATCCGCCTTCATCACTTCAAAGTCCGTTTCTTCTCACCTGAGGCCAAACGCATACACGCAGCGTTCCAGCAAAAGTGGATCACGTCTGCTCTTTGACTGCAAGCTCCTGATATGAGCTTCCGTAAAATTATCTTTTGTCAGCATATTATAATCCCATCCTTAAATCGGATTTGCTTATATGGAGTAACACCTTATTCTTTGCATTTCTTCTCTTTGCATAGCGAAAACAACTGGCTCTCATCAATATAAAAATCCCGAAACGCCTGATGAAAAATACCATCATACTCTCCGCTGCTGACACTGGATACAGGCAGTTGTTTCATAAAAATCACACCATCATTTGCCGTGTTTTGAAAGAAAAGAAGGAAGTTCATATTATAACAGTCAGGTACACACCGAGCAATTTCTAAACCACCCTATCATTTATTCAATCCCTCGACCAAAAAAACAGTTTCAGCAGAATTGCTGGGTGAAATTGCAAAGGAAGTGAAGCAATACCCCCTGACTCAGTTTTATACCTGCCACTGCACAGGAACAGAGGCATTTGACTTTCTTGCGCAGCAGATGCCAAACATGTCTTATCTGTCCTGCGGTGAGACAGTCGAGCTGTAGCGCTGTGTCACACCGCAGAGAGTCACAGCTCATAAAGGGCTGCCCAATCAAAAAGCTTTTTCCTACTCGATTGCGAGACTCAGGGCCAGCTCCATCATATCGGTGAAGCTCGACTGACGCTCCGCTGCATTGGTCGTCTCCCCGGTCAGGAGATGATCGCTGATTGTCAGTATGGTGAGTGCATTTGCACCGCCATAGGCTGCGTTCGTGTAGAGCGCAGCCGCCTCCATCTCAATGGCCAGCACACCCATGGCGGCCCACTTCTTCGTCGCCTCCGCTCCCTCCGCGGGGCCATAGAACATATCAGAGGAGAGAATATTCCCCACCTGGTAGGACTGTCCTCTCCGCTCCGCCTCCTCCACAGCCTTTTTCAGCAGCGCAAAGGAGCATACCGGTGCGTAGCTTCCCGGAAGCTCCATGAGCGCAGGAAAGTTGGATGTCGTGCAGGCTCCCATTCCGAAAACCATATCGCGAAGCTTTACCCTCGGATTGATGGAGCCCGCTGTACCGACGCGAATCAGATTCTTCACTCCGTAAAAATGAATCAGCTCATAGGAGTAGATCCCCATCGACGGACAGCCCATCCCGGTTCCCATCACAGATACCGCTTTCCCGTGATAGCTCCCGGTGTACCCCAGCATATTCCGCACGGAATTAAAGAGCTTCGGCGTCTCAAGGAAGTGTTCTGCAATGAATTTCGCACGGAGCGGATCACCCGGGAGCAGTATGGTCTCTGCGATCTCTCCCGGCCCTGCCTCAATATGCGGTGTGGGTATCAGATTCTTAACATCCATGTCTTCCTCCTCTTCTCCGCAGACAGCCAACGTCTGCCCCTGCCCTCCGGCTCCGTGCAGCTCACTTCCGCCGCCGGCGCACGCCTCGTCCCTGCTGCTGTAATCTCAAACTTCTGTGCTCTCCATATGTCCGTCCCTGTGCATGGAAAAGCTGTCCATCGGATAGTTTTTCAGATTCTCCAGAACCTTTCTGCCATCCGCCTTCTTTAAGAGCGTCTCTCTGGAGCGCTTCAGCTCGAGCTCCGTCTTATGCCGTGACGGGCCGCCCACACAGCCGCCCGGACAGGCCATACCCTCGATGAAATCCTCCGGGAGGCGTCCGCGTTTCAGAAGCATGAGCGCCTTCTTGCACTCCTCTCCTCCTGCGCAGCGCAGCAGCTTGATATCCTCAATATCCTCTCCCCGCTCCTGCATACATTCCAGCACTGCGTTTGCAACACCTCCGCTGGTGGCAAAGCGCTTTCCCCAGATCGAGGCCTCCTGATATTCCTCCTCAACCGGCTCCAGCTCCACATCCCTGGAGCGCAGCAGCGTGCTCAGCTCGCCGTAGGTCATAACGTAGTCCGCGTTATCCGGAACAGATTTATCTGCCGCCTCCGATTTCTTCGCGACACAGGGCCCGATAAAAACAGTGACGCAGCCTGGATGGGTCGTCTTCAGATAGCGCGACACCGCACACATCGGCGACACTGTCGTGGACATATTCTCCGCATACTGCTGCGGAAAGTGCTTTTTTAAGAGGTTAATGAAGGCCGGGCAGCAGGAGGTCGTCATCTTCTTCCCCTCCTTGCGGGCCTCGGACCACTCCAGTGCCTCGTAGGCCGCCGTCATATCGCCGCCGAGTCCCACCTCCACCATATCTGCAAAGCCAAGCTTCTTCAGTGCATGACGGATCGAGGGCATGCCGATCTTCTCTCCGAACTGTCCCTCTGTCGCCGGCGCACACATCGCGATAACCTCCTTGCCCTCGCGTATGGCATGGATAATATCGACCAGATAGCTCTTCGCACTGATCGCGCCGAAGGGACAGCTGTGAATGCAGCGCCCGCAGTCGATGCACTTCTCCTCATCAATTACGCAGAAGCCATACTCATCATAGGTAATTGCATCCACAGGACAGGCTCGCTTGCAGGGCCGCACCAGATGTACAATCGCCCCGTAGGGACAGTTCTGCGCACACATTCCGCACTCCTTACACTTCTTTGAGTCAATATGAGAGCGAAATTCCCCGATTGAAATCGCTCCGAAGTGGCAGGAGCTTAAGCAGGCCTTTCCGAGACAGAGACGACAGTTGTCCGTGACGGTATAGGTCGAGAGCGGACACTCGTCGCAGGCCGGCTTGATCACCTGCACCTCATTGTCCGAAGCCGGGTTATCAAGCAGATTCTCCGCACAGGCAAGGCGCACTCTGTGCCTCACAATCTCCCGCTCCTTATAGACACAGCAGCGCCCGATCTCCGGCTTCGGACCCGGAATTATTTTATAGACAAGCTCCTCCTTATGTTCCGCATCAAGCTGACCCTTCCACTCCAGACGACAGGTCTCCTCAATGATCTTATGTCTGGTCTGAATGAGGGCTTCATCACTGTTAATCATGGCTTCCTCCGCTCTGTAGGAGCAGCGCGCTCCCCCGGAAAGCGACCCTCGCTTTCAAGTTAATTTTATCACAATCTCTCAGCTCCGTCCACAGCCCGGCGCTCTGTACCCTGAAATGTACAAGAGCTGTGAATCAGCATTTTCTTAGCAGCAGAAGCAGCATTCTCTCCAGAAGCCAGGAGAGCAGCACCACTGTGAGGGTCCATGCGAAGAGCTCCGCGGTCTCCAGATAGATCTTCGCGCGGTACATGCCGTTCCCGATCGAGAGCAGAGGCTGTCCGATCACTTCCGCTGCCACTCCCGCCTTGAAGCTCATGCCGACTGCGATGGAGAGCGCACCCCGCAAAAAAGGTTTCAGCTGCGGGAGATACAGGGCAGAAATGCGGTCCCTCAGCCGCAGTTGGAAGAGCTCTGTGACCTCTATCAGCGTGTGCTCTGTGCTCATCAGTCCCGCGAGTGAATTGAGGTAGAGCACCGGAAAACTCACAATCGCACTGATCCAGAACGCCACGCCGCCGCTTCCGGACCAGATCAGAAGCAGAATTACAAAGCTCACAACCGGAATCGCCCGGATGGATGCCACAAAGGGACTCAAGATGATCCTGAGTCCCTGATTGCTGTAGGCAGCGGCGGCGAGCAATACGCCTAAAAGCCCTCCCGCCAGAAAGCCGCCGAGTATGCGAAGCAGTGAATGAAGCACAGAGCTCCAGTAAGCACTACTTCCAAAAAGCCGTAACAACGCCTCTGCTGTCTCCCGCGGCCCTGCCAGCAGGATTGTGTTGTTCACTGAGATTGAGATCAGCTGCCAGAGCAGCAGCCAGAGCAGCAGTGCCAAAACGCTCTGCCTCAGATTCATCCTCTCTCCCATCACTTCATATAGTAAAAGCTGTCCTCCGGAAGCGCGCCGCCCACAGCCTTCGGATTCTGCTGATAAAGTGCATCCAGATAACCGGAGAGCGCAGTCTTCATCTCCTCGCCGCGAATGCAGACAATATTGCAGAGCGGCAATGCCTTCTCCGCGAGAGGCGCCTTCTCTATGATCCCATACTCTGCGACCAGTGCAGCCGTCCCCTGAACATCCTCTGCAGCCTTCGCAGCACTCTTCTCATGTTCCTTTAAAAAGAGCTCGATCTCCTCCGGGTGTTCCTTTAAATACTCATTTCTCACCACCGTGACCCCGGTAACCATACGGGAATCCCCCGGCAGACTGTCCCACTCATCCGTGAGCGAAAATGCCGTGTGCAGTGCCTCATTCTGGCTCACCGCGACCGTCGCAAAAGGCTGCGGAAGCACCGCGATCCGCATGGGATCTGCATTCAGCGTCGCAGCGATCTCAGTCGCCTCCGACTTGAACTCAACTGTGCAGTCCAGCACACTGTTCTCCTTCAGCAGTGTGTTCAGCACATATTCCGGTGTGGCGCCCTGCCCTGTGGTAATTACCATATTTTCAGAAAAATCTTTTACCGAGTGGATATTCTCATCTCCCGTGATGCAGTAGAGTACTCCCAGGGTATTGATATCGATCACAGAGACCGCTCCCTGCGTCTTATTGTAGAGCACTGCTGCCATATTTGCCGGAACCAGCGCGATATCTGTCTCTCCCCCCACAATCTTTGCGAGCAGCTCGTCCGGCTGCGTCGCCATGGAAAAGCTGTAGGCTCCCTCAGAGGCCCCGCTTTCACTCTCCTTCATGAGATTCACCAGTCCCATCGTAGTGGGACCCTTCAGAGAGGATACTCGGAGCACGTCCCCTGCTGCAGCTTCCGCCTGACTCTCTGCCTGTACCTCGGCGCTTGTCTCTGCACTGCTCTCCGCCGCTTTCGTATCCGCAGTCGTCTCAGTCTTTCCTCCACAGGCAGCAAGGCTTAAGGAAAGCAGCACAGCGGCCGCCGCCGACAACATCATTTTTCTGATTTTCATCGCACATCTCCTCTTTCTAAGGCACTCTACGCCTGCCTTTTATCTTACACGAAAGCGGACCTGTCTTCAAGGGAGGAAACTTCAGTATCTCCCAATCGGGGGCTTTACGAAATCCGGCAGGGGACAGCTGTAATGCCCTCCGCTCCGCGCTCTGCACTCCCGCTTTGCTGCTTCTACAGCCACCGGCTGCTCCAGATCTCTCCGCATCTCCTCGCGCGTGTGCGCATCATAGCTCGACAGAAATTTCTTTGCCAGCGCATAATCCGCTTCTGTCCACTCCGGAGCTCCCAGCTCTGCAAGGCAACCCGATACAATAGAGGCCAGTACGGAATTCTGCCGGAAATCTGAAAAAGCCATGGTGAGCTCACAGCTCATTTCAGTTTCTGTCATCAGAGCTGCCCCCTCCGCACATCTCCTGACACGGGCAAAAAGCTCCTTCAGCTCCGTGACATTACCGGCCCGCACTTCGTATTTGATCTTTGCGTAGGCGGGCACCACATTTGGCGCACTGCCTCCGGAATTTACATAAGCATAGTGAATGAGCTGTCCGCCGACACCTCATTGAAGCTCGACGGATGCCAGGTATAGGCAAAATCCAGTGTGTCAAAGACGCCTGCCCGGGCCGAAAATGACTGAGCTTCAGGAAGGCGATCAGTGTGCCGAGTACGGTGCCGAGCAGCACCACAATCACAGACAGCATCACAGTCCCGCCGAGTCCCTGAAGGTATACGAATGAATACTTCGCCCAGATTTTCGACATGTTTGCAAGCATTGGCTCTCCTCCTCTCCGGCTTATTCCTTAGTTGATTCCCAGCGTCTTTGCATAGTCCGAGTACTCCGCAATCCATTGATCAATCTGACCGCTCGTGCGCAGCTCCTCAATGCAGCGATTGATCACGGTGATGAGCTCCTTCTCGCTCCTTTTGAAGAATGTTGCTAATTCATTAACTTGCTATCATGGTGACGTAATTCAATATTACTAAAATTTATCTCCACAAATTCTTTTGCTTTTTGTAAGAAATACTTTCATTTTTCATCTTGTGATGAATGAACAGCAACTGTATACTATCTGTATTAATACAGTTGAATCAACAGGAGGGTTCATGTCGCAGTCAGCTCCTATCATTTCCGTCCGCGATCTGAAAAAGATCTACTATATCGGAACCAATCAGGTTCATGCACTGGACGGTATCTCCTTCGATATTCCGCGGGGTACCTTTCTGGCCATCGTAGGAACCTCGGGAAGCGGAAAATCGACCTGCCTCAATATGCTCGCAGGTCTGGAACCGCCGACCAGCGGAAGCATACGCATACTTGGAAAACGCATTGACAAAATGAACGAAAACCAGCTGGTGCGCTTTCGCCGGGATCACGTCGGCTTCATCTTTCAGAGCTACAATCTCATTGCCTCTATGAATGCCGCGGAGAATGTCGCCATGCCGCTGCTCTTTCGCGGTATTCCAGCAGAGAAACGCATCGCCACCGCAAGGCACTATATGAAGCGCATCGGCATACTGGATCAAGCGGAGCATATGCCCGGTCAGATGTCGGGAGGGCAGCAGCAGCGTGTCGGTATCGCCCGGGCGCTCGCCATCGACCCGGACATCATCTTTGCAGACGAGCCAACCGGAAATCTGGACTCCCACACGACAGCCGAGGTGCTGGATCTACTAAAACGCATTGTCACCGAACAGCAGAAAACGCTTGTCATGGTTACACATGATCAGAGCATCGCGGAACGGGCGGACATACAGATCCGCATTGTAGACGGAAAAATAACAGACAGGAAAGGATAATACCAATGAACCTCAAATTAAATGCAGTATTCGGGCGCATTCTAGCAGTGGAGCTTCTGCTCTCTCTCCTCTTTGTGCTGCTTCTGCCCCCGCATGCGGCCTATGCCTCCTATGTGAACACAAATCTGAACACCTACGTTCATGATGCCACAGAGCTGCAGGTCGGCTACCCTGGACAGGATATGAGCTTCAAGGTCCGCGTCGGCTACAACAACGTAAACGGGCTCAACAATCCGCAGACCGACCATATCACAAATGTCATTGTCCGTCTCTCGAACGACCAGAACTATCTCCGCCAGGAGGAGGATCCCGAACAGAAGACCTCCGGAAAGAATCCCTACAATAAAGAGGACGAGCCGGATCTCTACGAGGCGTGGAAGGAAGGACAGAAGAAGGGCATAGACCGCGCCTACGGCGGCAACCTGACCTACCCCATCGACAGCGGACGCTATCCCTTTGAGGTCAATGCCTCTACCTTTACGCAGGAGGCACGCTTTGAGCGCCTGCAGGTCGGTGAGTACCAGGAAGTCGTCTTCAACATCAAGGTCCGCGCAGATACCAAGGAAGGCTATTATGGCATTCCGGTCTCCTTCTACTACAACGTCCCGCCGAATTCCTATCCGGACTATCGGGGACCGATGAAAATTGAGTATATCAATGTCTACATCAAGGGAAGCAAGGAGGTGGCAAACCCGGCTTCTCTCACGAATGACAAGGCCTTCGCAATCGGCGAGGGGCAGCAGACCCCCGCGGGCAATGCTCCCGCAGTCATGGAGTACGGCGTGAACTTCCGCAATCTCATGAGCGTTCCGCTCTATCAGGTGCGCATCCACCTGAACACTGCGCTCGCCGAAGGCACTGCCGTCCAGCAGACCGCACGCGCAAAATCCTCCGCAGCGACCGGCTTCCCCTTTGATATCAACGAATCCAACTATGACCGCAGCTTTGACGCAGTGCAGCCCGATGAGACCATCTCCGCCGCCTATTCCATGGGTATCATGCAGAACGCGGCGAGCGGTTTCTATCCCCTGAGCTATACCGTGAGCTATAAGCTCACCCCGGACGCTGCCGCCTCCTACGAAGAAAAATACACAAGCTATGTGCGCATCAGCAACCCCTCAATGAACGATGATTCCGATAAACTCGGTGAGTTCAACGCAAACGACAGAAAAAAAGCACGTCTCATTCTGGACAGCTTCCGCACAGAGCCTGAGCAGGTCTTCGCGGGCCAGCCCTTCACGCTCTACCTCACCATGAAGAACGCCTCCACAGATATCGGTGCGAGCAATATTCTCTTCTCCCTGGAATCAGAAAAGGTGGACAATTCTTCCGTCTTTTCCATGGAGTCCGGTTCCGGCTCCTTTGTTGTGAACTCGCTTAAGGCCAATGAGAGCACAGAGCTGAGTCTCACCATGGAAGCTGCTCCCGGGGTAAACCCGCGCTCCTACGTCATCACGATCAATGAGAAGTACGACTCCCCGGACTTCAAGAATGCCGAGGAGAAACTGACGGTTGATATTCCTGTAAACCAGCACTCGCGTCTCTCCGTCTCAAATTTTGAGCTGACGCCCGAGAGCATTGAAGTCGGCAGAGAGTCCAACATCATGTTCGGCATCAACAATACAGGCAAGGTCCTGCTGTACAACGTACAGGCGATCTTTGAGGATCCCTCAATCAAAAAGACCAGCGCCTATGTCGGAAACATCAAGCCCGGTGAGACGGGTAATGTCGACGTCATGCTGACTGGTGTCGCCCCGAGCACAGGGGATGGAACCATCCCGATTGTCATTCAATACGAGGATGTAAACGGAAACATCTCTTCCATGGAGCAGAGCTGTACCCTGACTGTGACGGAGCCTGTCCCGGAGGAACCTGTGGATATGGACGGCATGGATATGAACGTACCGTCCAGCTCCGGCCCGAAGAAGCTCCTGCCTCTGGCACTTGCCGTCATAGCCGCAGCTGCCGGCGCAGTATTTGCGATCAGACGCCGCCGGAAGAAAAAGGACGAGGAAAACAATACAGATGAGGATGCAGATGAAGGCGACGACTGAGGCACTGCAAGCGAGAAGAAAGGGGGGTGATCTGCAGTGAGACCTCTGGATCTCATACAGCTTGCGTTTCGCAATCTCCTGCGCCGGAAGACCCGCACTCTGCTCACTGTGCTGGGTGTCGTCATAGGAACTTCTTCCATCATCGTCATGATGAGTCTCGGACTCGGCATGAACCGGCGCATGGTAGAGATGTACTCCAATGCGGCCTCCCTCACGACTATCACTGTCTACCCCTTCCGTTCGGACGGAAGCACGGCAGATATCACGGACGAGCAGCTGGAAAAATTCAAAAAAATCCCGCATGTCACGGGCGGATCTCCGAAGCTCAGCGTAAGCCTCGAAGCAAAGTGCGGTGCTGCGATTGGCTCTGTCTCGCTCTGCGGTGTATCACAGGAATTTTTGAAACAGATCCCCCTGAAAAATGGCTCTGTCCCTCCGCCGGATGCACCGACACTCGGCGTGATCTATGGAAACATGGTCGGTGAAAACTTCTATATACCCTCAAAGAATCAGTCCTTTTACATGGGCTCAGGTGAGAGTCTCGTGGATCCGGAGAAGGATACGATCTTCTTCACCTTCCCGGAGGGTTATAAGCGCCCCTCTGACTCCTCCCAAGCCGAGGATAGTCAGACAAAGCCCCAGAAGAAATATCTGCTGGAAACCGCAGGCATCGTAGACGGAGGCGAGAGCGGTTACACAGACTACTCCTACGAAGCCTACTGCGATATAGACAGCTTTAAGAGCTTTCTCCGAAAAATCTACCGCAAAAACCTGGTTCCGAACCCGAAGACAAACCGCAAGGGGCGTCCGCTCAACTACTATGTCTATGACCAGGCCTATGTCTTTGTTGACGATATGAAAAATGTAAAAGAGGTTCAGCAGCGCATCAGTGATATGGGGTTCCAGGCCAACTCCATGATGCAGTGGCTGGAGCAGTCTCAGAAATCTATGGTACTGGTACAGGCAGTGCTGGGCGGCATCGGCGCGGTCTCCCTGCTCGTCGCAGCGATCGGCATCATCAACACCATGATGATGTCCATCTATGAGCGCACCCGTGAAATCGGTGTCATGAAGGTACTCGGCTGCGATATGACCGATATACGCAATCTCTTTCTTATGGAGTCCGGCTCAATCGGACTTCTGGGTGGATTTGTGGGTCTGATCGTCAGCCTTCTGCTCTCCCTGCTCATCAACTTCACAAGCAGTCACTCAGGCGGTGAGAATATGGGGATGATGATGCCGGGCAGCTCCGGTCTCTCTTATATTCCACTCTGGCTGTATCTCTTCGGACTGATCTTTGCCATTTTGATCGGTACCGCAGCAGGATATCTTCCCTCAAAGCGCGCCATGCGGCTCAGTCCGCTGGCTGCCCTCAGAAACGACTGACAAAGGAGGACGCAATGATATTCATAGACCAACGGGATCGAAGACCCATCTACGAGCAGATCGTGGACAAGCTCTCAGATCTCATGGCACGGGCCATCCTGAAACAGGACGATCCTCTGCCCTCCGTCCGCACCCTCGCGACGGAGCTCTCAATTAATCCGAACACCGTACAGCGCGCCTATATCGAGCTGGAACGTCAGGGCTATATCTACTCTGTCAAAGGGCGCGGAAGCTTTGTCTCAGATATGCAGAAAATCCAGGCAGGCAAACGGGAAGCCATCTTTCTGGAGCTCTTCGAGCTGGTAAGGAGGGCAAAAACTGCGGGAATACGGGAGAACGAATTCGTCTCATATTCGCAAAAACTTTACGAGGACGCTGCACATCATGGTACCCGCACAGACTCTGCGGCAGCAGCTGACATGGCAGGAGGTAAGCAATGATAACAGCCAGAGAACTCACCAAGCGCTTCGACGATATCACAGCCCTGGATCATATCAATGCGGAAATCCATGAAGGCAGTGTCTTTGGACTCATCGGTACAAACGGATCAGGAAAGAGTACCTTTTTAAAGACCGCTGCCGGTATACTGAAGCCGGACGAAGGCGAGTTGCTGCTCGACGGCGAAAATGTTTACTTAAATCCCTCTCTGCGGGAACGTTTCTTCTATATATCAGATGATCAGCACTTCTTCTCCAATGCAACGCCGGAGGATATGATGTATTTTTACCGAAGCTTCTATCCGAGCTTTGATACGCAGCGCTACCTGCAGCTCATGGACGGCTTTGCCCTCTCCGGAAAACGAAGAATCAACAGCTTCTCAAAGGGCATGAAGAAGCAGCTGTCTGTAATACTCGGCCTCTCGGCACGAACAAAGTACCTGTTCTGCGATGAGACCTTTGACGGACTGGATCCGGTCATGCGGCAGACCGTAAAGGGACTGTTCGCAAACGACATGGCAGAGCGGGGACTAACCCCGATTATTGCCTCCCACAATCTGCGCGAGCTGGAGGACATCTGCGACCACGTCGGGCTCCTGCACCGGGGCGGCATACTCTTCTCCCGTGATCTTGAGGAGATGAAACTGAATATTCACCGCCTGCAGTGTGTCCTGAAGGAGGGACTCACAAAAGAGGACTTAAAGGATCTGGATATTGTCCTCTCCGAGCAGCGCGGCAGTGTTCTGACCCTCACAGTGCGCGGCACAGAGGAGGAGATTCTTCTAAAGATGCGCGGCTATGAGACCATCTTCTTCGAGCTGGTTCCGCTGACACTTGAAGAGATCTTTATCAGTGAAACGGAGGTGAACGGCTATGACATTAAAAAGCTTATACTTTAATCTCACCAGAGAAAATCTGAAGCGGCGCGTCTGGTCGATCGCCCTCTCGCTTCTGGTATTCTTCTTCCTTTTTCCGGTAGCCTCTGCCCTGACTGCTGCAGTGGAACTGAATCCCGCAAATTTTGCCTACGGCATGGACCCGCAAACTGCACTGCTGATGGCTAGGGAGCAGCTCTACAGCAGCTTCCTCGACTGGCACTCCGCAGAAAACAGTGCGATGAGCTTTTTTATGCTCTGCTTTTCTGTGGTCATGGCAAGCTCCGGCTTTTCCTACCTGCAGAGCATCAAACAAACAGATTTTTATCACAGTCTTCCCATCAGCAGAACTCTGCTGTTCTCTGTAGTAAATGTAAACAGCATCCTGATCACGGGCATCTCCTATCTGCTGATGGCCCTGCTCTCAGCTGCAATCACGCAGATTTACTCCGGATACAGCGGCTGTTTCTCCGCCGCCATGGCAGGATATATCATGCATATGGCATATTTTCTTCTGCTCTATGCAACCATGACAGTCTCTGTCATGCTGACCGGACATCTTCTGGTCTGCCTGCTCGGTTTCTCGGTACTGACTTTTTGGGGTCCCGCCGTCATTACCCTCTCGCAGTGGCTTCACGCCACCTGGCTGAACAGCTACTACGACAACTCCTCTCTCCTGCTCCCGGCAATCCAGCGCAGCTCTCCCTTCCTGTGGACGCTTGATATGACGGATACTCCGGCCGAAAGCCGCGCCGCCGTTGCTCTCGCTGCTGCGGTCATTCTGCTGCTGCTTGCACTGCTGCTGTATAAGAGGAGAAAATCTGAGTCCGCCGGTCACGCGATGGCCTTCCATATGACAGAAGCGCCGATACGCTGCCTGATTGTCATCCCTGCCGGTATATTCGGCGCAATGGTAGCTGTAACTGCGCTGCGCTCTGATCTTTTTGCGCTCTTTGGATTGCTCTGCGGCGCGATCATCACCCACTGCCTGATTGAGATTATCTATCACTTTGACTTTAAGAGACTCTTCTCTCATAAGCTGCAGCTGCTCTTCTGTACGCTGGCGTCGCTCGCGATCATAGCCGTATTTCGCTTCGATCTCATGGGATACGACAGCTATCTTCCCAAGGAGGATCAGGTCGAATCTGTCGGCGTGCTGAGCCAGACACTGGAACCAAACCTGTATCAGTATCAGAATGAAATCCAGCTGAACGGAAGCGGAAACGATCTCTACCCCGTCGTTGTGCGGAATCACAACGAGGAGGCTATTGTAACTTCTATGGCTCTTACGAATGCCGCTCCCGTACTGGAGCTTGCCAAACAGGGCATCCAGTACAACTTAAGCCTTCGGGACAAAAGGTATACGGATCCTGTCTATTACAAGGAAGACAGTCTGCTGCCTGAGAGCGGCGGACCGCAGGATCTCCACGGTGAGGTTCTGATCTGCTGGCATCTGAAGAATGGGCGCAGGGTATTTCGCTACTACTACATGAATCTGAGCGCTGTCCGAAATTCCATGGATCAGGTGCTGGAGGACGAAAATTACAAAAAAGCCATATACCCCGTGCTCTCAGCTGCGGCGGCCGATATCTCCGGCATCAATTATGAGGATATTGACGGATGTGCGCACGTGCCGCTGTCGGACGAAAGCATGAAGGAGCAGCTCCTCACAAGCTACCAGAAAGAACTGATGGCGCTCAGCGCAGACACACAGCGACACGAGGATCCAATCGCCTGCATCCAGTTCAAGTCGCACGAATTTCAGGCAATGGCAGATGCCATTCGTGCAAAGGACGCTGACATAGATTCCTTCAACCGTGTGCAGTACTATCCTGTCTATCCCTCCTTCCAGGAGACTCTGGTCCTCCTCGAGCGCTGCGGTGTAAATCTTAATCCGCAGCTCAGCGTGGATGCTATCGCCTCCATCACACTGGAGGATAACCGCAGCGATGAAACAGTGGTTGAGTACGGACCCTCCGACACTCCGCAGGAGGCGGCGGACGCCGAGGCACCACGCGCGGCTGCCACCTCTGAGGATGAAGGTTTGGCAGACTCCGAGAGGAATGTAAGACCTAAAAATCTGATTGTTACGGATCCGGAACAGATTCAGGAGATACTGGACAGTGCTGCCCTCTGGTCTCTGAACTGCACAAACAATCTGAACTCTAAATTCGGCGCGATCAGTATACGCATTGAGCTGAAGCAGGAGAGCAAGGCGCTGCGCCCCTACGGAGAGGCGCTCGGCTATGAGCTGAGCTTCCGCAGCAGAGAGCTGCCCGGCTTCGTAAAGAAGTACTTCCACATTACCTCTGACGATATAAACAGCTACGGCAACAATCAGTACTGATAGAGCTTCCCTTTACAGCATACAAACAGCGAGTCAGAACTCTGTATCATGCACAGCCCCCGGATATTTGATTTCATTTTCAGTATGAAAATCGGGGACAGTTCACAGATCAGAAATCTGACTCGCTGTATTTGTCTCTTCTACATTTGATATGATGGCGCAGTACTGTCTCCCCTCACAGAAGCTTCAGCTCTCCCGCTCCCTCACAGTGTGCATCAATCCAGGCCACTGCAGCATCCAGTCCCTCGGCAGTATATGGGAAGTCCTGAAATTCCTTCTCCTCCTGCGTTTCGCTGAAGGCAAAGGGGCCGGGCCAGACGTAGGCGCGAAGACTGTGCACTTCCCGCTTATCAACCGGCGTCCAGTGTACATTTTCCAGCGGTTCTATACCCAATCTGTAGCAGACAGAGCGATAACTTCCGTAAAAAGCTTCTCCGTACTCATAATGCTCCAGACTGTAAAAAAAACTGCGATCAATGACCATAGTGTCTATCTGTACCCTCCCTCACTTTTGCGGTATACTTATGCTGCAATGAGCAACAAGGCAGGTTGTTGTAGTCTATTCATTATTCTGACAAGAAAGGAATCCGGCATGAAATCTATCCAGCTGTATCTGAGTCCGAATCAGGGCAAAAAACTGATCGCAGATGCTCTCGCTTCACGTGAGGATATCCTCGCCGCTGCGAGAGAACACACAGTCGTCGTTATCATGGGAACAACGAACAGCTATCTCGCTGAGGCCCTCTGCGAAAAGCTGGGACTGGAGGGCATCGATAAGGGAAGCTTCCATCGCGGCATTCTTCGCCCCGCAAGTCCGGCCATGAGAGCCGCCCAGAAATATGATCTCATCATTCGAAAGGGAGAACTGCTTCCCGAAAAAACCATCTTTGATATCTCCAACGAGCTGGGTCCGGACGACCTGATCTTCAAGGGTGCAAATGCAGTCCATCTTGAGACAGATACCGCCGGCATTCTCATTGGACACCCACAGGGAGGCACTATCATCCCGATTGAAGCCGCTGTCATCGGTAAGCGCGCGACGCTCATACATCCCGTCAGTGTTGAGAAGCGCGTTCCTCTTCCGATCGGTGAAATCGCCGACTTTGTAAATGCCCCTCAGGCTACAGGTCTGCGCATCTATCCCAGTACCGGAACCCCCTATACCGAACTGGATGCCTTTCCCGAACTCTTTGATGTCGATGCAGAGATCATGGCTGCGGGCGGTCTCTGCGGCTACGAGGGTGGCTGTCTCTACTATTGTGAGGGTGAGGACGCGGATATTGACACCCTCTCCGCTTACTCTGAGCAACTGAAACAGCTTCCTGCGCTGGAGCTCTGAGCACTCGCGCACTGTTTCTTTCTCTGCGGATCAACCACACATCTGCCATATCTGTTTCTATCCGCGCCCCATCAGGGAGCAATGCTGCTGCGGGCGCGGACAGACAAAAAACCAATCTTACAGGATCTCCTCTTCCTCTGCCATCTCCATCTCTCCGTCCTCATCATCAGAAAGCATGAGCTCCGGTACAAGATAGTCGTAGGAGTGATGCTCCGGCACAGACATGACCTCCAAAATTTCCTCAATGTAGTCCGGCTCCGCTCCCTCGCAGAAGAAAATATCTGCAGCGGTCAGCTCCCGGAAGTCCTCCGGCTCTGCCTCCTCCGGAATTTCATCATAAAAAGCCCCGTCATCTCCCTCATAGCAAGCATAAATATCTACCAGCGGCAGCTGTTCCACATCGCGGCACGCGCCGCTCACAAGATCCTCACAGCTCTCCTCCCAGTCATCGCTCATCAGTCTGACACAGGCCGCCGCAGAGAGCTCTGAGGCGTAGCAAACGTCTATTTCCGCCTCCTGCCCCAGGGACATTCCGATAGCCGCAATTATGAGCTCCCGCACCTCTCGATCTGCGAGCGCCCTTCCGAGTCCTTCCTCCGCCTCTGCAATCATAAAATCTCTTCTCGCATCTTCGAAGAAGATATTGGCCACGTCTACCTGTGCCTTTCTGTACAGACCATAGGGAATGAGCTTGGATACCATGGCATCCAGATCAATGCTTTTCTCTCCTCTCACTTCCTCTGCTAGCTCGGCACTTGCCTGTGAAAGATCAAGTCTGCTCTCCATCATTCCTCCTTTATCTTCGGCAGTTTATCCTGCCAAGCTCCGTAATTACTGCATCCATACAAAGATCATGCTCCTCCATAGGGACTGCCTCTTCCATCACCCTGCTGCGAACCAGTATAGCCCGGAAGGCTGAGGTCTTTTCAAGATAGCGATCATAAAAACCTCCGCCGTAACCCAGCCGCTCGCCGCGCGCTGTACAGGTCACACAGGGAACCAGTACCAGTTGGAGTTCCTCCGGCTCTACAAGTGTACAGCTGGTCGGCGGTTCAAGTATCCCCATCATGCCCGGCTCCAGCACGGAGAGCGTATGGATCTCATAGGCGTTCATGACACCCCGTCCCACACAGCGGGGCACTGCCACGCGTTTTCCGTCCGCTAACATACGGGTGATAATCGGCTTTGTATCTATTTCCTGATCCATTCCAACATAACAGAACACGGTTCCGGCTGCGCGGTACTCCGGCATGTCCGTCACCTGACGGAGTATTCCGGCATCTGCCTCTGTACAATAGGTTTCAGGCAGCGCATGAATCCGCTCCAGCACCTCCTTCCGGAGCTTCTTCTTTTCTTCCTTCATCATAATAAACGCTTTCTCCTCATTCAATAGAGCACTCTTTTCTGTAAAGCAAACAGATGCGATTCATACAGCCCTTCCGCCGCATGAATCGCATCCAGTATAACATGAACCACTCTGTAAATCACAGCCCTTGCGAAGCTTATTTCCTCCATCTCCCCAATTCACAAAGCTTTACAGAAATCCAAAAAATCCCTTCTTTTTATACGGCTCCGCAGAAGCAGAAATATAGTGATAGCCTGTTTCGTTGATCAGCTGCTTCAGCAGCTCCGCATCTACGGCCCCCTCTGAAAGAAAGCTTGCTTCCCTTCTTCCATGCGAGGCGCTGACCTTCTTTGCGTCAGGAAATGCCTTTCTAATCGCATCGCACACATGTGCCTCACACATCCCGCAGGCCATGCCCTCTATTTTGATAATATTTTTAATCATATCTATCCGCTCCCATCCAAAGCCTGAATGTGAGGCTCAGGCAGCTCTCACTGCTTTATGCGGAAACGCTCCGGCACTTCCTGCATTTCCTCCGCCAGATGCGCACAATTTTTGCAGCCGCCCGCCGCGCAGCTGTGCCCCGCCTCAGCGCCTGCACTGCTCCCGCAAGATCTCCCACAGGCCTCACAGGAGCCATGGGACATGCTGTAGCGCAGCGCCAGCACAAAGAGAAGCAGCAGAAGCATAAAAACAAGGATTGTAGCTGTATTCATCATGAACTCTCCTTTTCAGCTCTGCACGCACCGCAGCTCTGACTCATGCCCTCGCATCGACGGCACTGATATTTGAGAGCTTCTCATACTTTGGTGCGGGTCTGAGGACAAAGAACATCACCATGAGCACCAGTGCAATGGCCACAGCTGTCCACAGGTTAAATCCATTTCCGCTTACAAACATTCCAATTTGATAGGTGCAGAGTGCCAGTCCGTATCCCACCCCCATCTGAAAGGCGAACGTAATCCATCCCCACTTGCTCTCTCCCATCTCTCGGAAGGCCGTCGCAATGGCCACAAGACAGGGCGCATCAAAAATATTGAAGAGCAGGAAACTCATACCAGCCAGCTTGCTTCCACCAAACATACGGAAGATTGCCGCTGCAACATCAACCTCCTCCTCACTGGCCGCATGTGCCAGCATACCGAGAGTCGCTGTGGCCTGCTCCTTTGCGAGCTCCGCAGTGACAGAAGCAACTGCTGCCTGCCAGCTTCCAAGTCCCAGAGGCGCAAAGAACACTGCCATGCCCTCGCCCAGATAACGCAGGATACTGGCATCCAGATCCCCGTCCAGATAATGCAAAGAAAAATCAAAGTTCATGAGGAACCAGAGAATCACACACACTGCGAAAATAATTGTACCGGCCTTGATAATGAAAGCCTTTGATCTCTCCCAGACATGAATCAGCACGCCCTTCGCAGAGGGAATGTGATAGGCCGGAAGCTCCATGACAAAGGGCGCCGGATCTCCTGCAAAGTAGTGCATCTTCTTCAGTGCGATACCACCAAGAATCACAATTGCGAGCCCAAGAAAATACATCCCCGGAGCTACAAACTGACTTCCCGGGAAGAAGACCAGGGTCATCATCGCAACGATCTCCATCTTCGCACCGCAGGGCAGGAAGGTCGAGAGGATAATCGTCATGCGGCGATCCTTCTCATTCTCGATTGTGCGGGACGCCATAATCGCCGGAACACCGCAGCCCGTACCGATCAGCATCGGGATAAAGGACTTTCCGGAGAGACCAAATCTGCGGAACACGCGATCCATAATAAAGGCGACACGCGCCATATAGCCCGAGTCTTCAAGAATGGAGAGGCAAAGAAACAGCACCACCATCTGCGGCACGAAGCCAAGCACCGTACCAACTCCGCCAATAACGCCGTCCACAATCAGGCTCTGCAGCCATCCTGCCACACCGGCACTCTCCAGTGCCCCCGTGACAGCATTGGGAATCCAATCCCCAAAAAGAGTATCATTGGTCCAGTCTGTCATCGCGGTCCCTATTGTCGTGACAGATATGTAATAGACAAGCCACATGATAAAAGCAAAGATCGGAAGTGCCAGTACACGGTTCGTCACAATGCGATCTATCTTATCTGAAATAGTCAGCTCACCGCCCCGGCTCTTCTTTACCACAGAATCACCGACAACCTTCTGAATATAGAGATAACGCTGATTGGTGATAATGCTCTCCGCATCATCATCCATCTCCTTCTCGCAGTCCTGAATATGCTGCTCCAGATGTTCCTTCAGCTCTGCACCGAGCGCTATCTTCTCTATCGCCTTCTCATCGCGCTCAAAGATCTTGATTGCATACCAGCGCAGATTCACCGGATCCACCAGGGCTTGGATTGATTCCTCAATGTGTGCCAGCGCATGTTCAACACTGCCGGTGTAGGTATGTGGGAGTTTCGCATGGTTCTTCTGCTGCGCAACGGTAAGGCAGAGCTCTGCAGCCGCGGCGGTAGCCTCGCCCTTCAGCGCACTCATCTCTACAACCGGACATCCCAGTTCCTCACCGAGCTTCTGAAGATCAATTTTGTCACCATTCTTTTTAACAAGATCCATCATGTTGACTGCGAGCACCATGGGCAGTCCGATCTCAAGCAGCTGTGTGGTGAGGTAAAGATTTCGCTCGATATTGGTTCCGTCCACGATATTCAAAATCACATCCGGCTTATCCTCTACCAGATAATTCCGGGATACCAGTTCTTCCATGGTGTAGGGGCTCAGGGAGTATATACCGGGGAGATCCTGAATAATGACATCCTTATGTTTCTTCAGTCTTCCCTCTTTCTTCTCCACTGTGACACCAGGCCAGTTTCCCACATACTGAGAGCTGCCGGTCAAATCATTGAAAAGTGTTGTCTTTCCACAGTTTGGATTGCCTGCAAGTGCTATCTTGATTCCCATTTCCACCTCCGTATCACTCTATCTCCAGTATATCCGCGTCCTCTTTTCTAAGGGACAGCTCATAGCCACGCACCGTGATCTCAACCGGATCTCCCAGCGGAGCTACTTTACGGACATAGATCTGAACTCCCTTTGTAATCCCCATATCCATGATGCGGCGCTTCAGCGCACCGCTTCCGTGAATCTTAACCACGGTGGCAGTGCTTCCAACCGGAATATCCCTGAGTGTCTTCATCCTCTCTCCCCTCCTGACTCTGTCTGTTCAAATATACAGCGCAGCCGCTCACGCAGGCTGCACCATAATTTTCTCTGCCATCTGACTTGTAATCGCCAGCCTGGAGTCCTTGATATTTACAATAATGTTCCCCTGATGGGACGAAATCACCGTGACGCGACTGCCCACGACAAAACCGAGATCCTCCAGATGCTTCTTTCCCTCTGCGTTTCCTCCGACTCTGATCACAGTCACAATATCTCCATTAGCGGATAATGAAAGCGGCAGCATGAATTCCTCCTGCTCTGCAAGCAACATTAACTTCCGTTACTTTGCGCAAAGTATTATTAGAACTTTCTAATCACGCATAAGAGTCTAGTCTTCGCAAACCGATTTGTCAATAGCCAATCTATATCTAATACAACAAACCCAGACCTGAGAACAGCTCTCAGGCCTGAGTGATCAGAAAAACTATTTTTTAATTCAGAACAAAAATCGATTTTTTTTAGGAGAGAATGGAACCTCAGGCAAGAGCTGCACCAAGGCTTCTGCACTCCTCCAGCGCAGCATCATCCGGCGCCTCCTGGCACATCGCGCTCGGGCAGGCGAGAACCGCTCCATCCTCCTGGCAGCGCGCTTCCCAGTCGGTCATCCATGCACCGCCGCCCCAGCCCCAGGAGCCAAAGAGCGCAATCTTCTTCCCACTGAGAGAACCCTCAACCGCTGTGAACATAGGCTCGAACTCCGTCTCCTCCAGAACCTCCGCTCCCATAGAGGGGCAACCAAACGCGATTGCGTCAAACTCTGCGACCATATCCGCTGTAAAATCGTTCGGCCCATAGACAGAGACATCCGCCCCCTGCTTTCTTGCACCTTCCTCGACAGCCTCCGCCATAGCCTGTGTGTTCCCGGTTCCGCTCCAAAATACCACTGCTACCTTACTCATAATGTTCTAATCCCTTTCTACTCTTTTCTTCTATATGATTCGGAGGCTTCCAGCGCTCCGCACATAGCTCTTTTACAGCTTTATTTCTGAACTTCTCTTCCGTTCTCTCTGCCGCTTCTGTCCGTCTGTACGATCAGCTGAGAGAGCGGACTTCCTCTTCGTACGCAATCCGCGTATACCCTTGTGCACTTCCTGTATTTCTGAAAGGTCTTCTCCGCTCGCTCTACATCGCCATATACCTTCCAGTAACCAATGCATTTGCAGCCGCGGCGTGAGTCGCGCATGAACCCCCGCACATCTTCCGGCGGATAACCCAGAAAGAGACCGATCTCATGCGGAAATGTCTCCCGCTTCTTCATCTGCCGCTCCAGCTCTGCCACGCAGCGGTTGGTACTCCCGCAGGAATATCCCAGCTCGCGAAGTATCTCCTCCGCTTCCTTCTGTTCCAAATCACGCTTAAGATAATCCGGACGATACAGATAAATCAGAACAAAGCGCTCTGTGTAGCGAACCGGAATTGCCCGAAGCCCTTTAAGGGCAAGCGTTCTGTTCAGATCACGTATCTCCCGGTTTATCTCAGCCCTGTCACTGTATTCCACCGGAAACAGACTCCCTGTCTTCAGCCCGGCAAGCGTCGGCGAACAGCGCTCCACTATAAACTGATCTGACATATCAGGCGACATGCTCCGCCAGAATTTCCTTCAGCGAGGCCATGGAACTCGTGTGTGAGCGCACAACTCTTGTGGAATTCCCAGCATTGTTCAACGCATACTGAACCATTTTATGCGATACCGTGTGCGTAAAGAGAATCATGAGATCCGGCTTGCCAATTCTGTCCCGCATTCCTCCCTTAAACTTACAGAAAACCTTCGCCTTGCAGCCATGCTTTGAGCAGAGCTCGCAATACTGGCGCTCCATACATTCGTTTCCTCCGATTATCACTACGCTCATCGTGTTTACCTCCCGGTGTCGATCTGTGATGGTTAGCATTTTCTAACTATTTCAAGGTAAAAAATGCCTGAAGGAGTTTTGTCAGGCATAAACATAATTAGTTCAAACTAACAATATAAAGATACCACATTTCTGTGTTCTGTCAAGTCCTCAGAGAAGATATTTATAATAATCTATATCTAAAATAAAGTCCATAAGGGTGCCTCAATTCCTTCGCCTCTCACTCATAAGAAAAGTTGCAGGACAAAGCATACAAAGCCTTTGCCTTGTCCTGAGCCTTTACATTCTACAGCCTTGAAGCGGAATTATAATCTGTTTCACTATTTACTTCAATTCCAGTTCTGTGTATTTGCTGAAAAAGGGACGTATTCTCTCTCTGATCACCGCGACTCCTCCAGCGCTCTCTGCCTCTATATTCATCGGCATCACCGGATCATGCAGAGACATTCTGAGCAGCAGCCACCCCTGCACCTCCTCATCTTGAAAAGCAATGCGAATCCCTTCATAATTAGGCTTGACAATATGGAAGCGGACATCCCGTTCCGCAAAGTTCCTGAAGGCATTCAGCACGTTTTCTCCATAGACTTTGAAATCTTCCGCCTTAATTTTAAAGCGAAGTTCAGCAGACTCCGCAGGCTGCCCAAGTCCTGCAATCAGACTGCTGATCTTTTTGTTCTCGCGCAGGAGCCGTGCCATGTGACAGATGATCTTCACCGCAATATAGGCCCCATCATCCGAAAAATGATTTTCACGAAATGCACCATGCCCCGAAGTCTCAATCGCAAGCTCACAGCACTCTCCACTGCGATTCAGCTCTATTCCCCGATCAATCACATTTTTATAGCCACGCTTGAAGCGCAGATGTTTAAGCCCCAGCCCATTCGTCAGAAAATCAGCGAGCTCATCAGAGGTGACAGAATCTGTAACAATCCAGGAACCCGGATGGTTCTCTGCAACAATAACGGCAAGCAATGCAATCAGAGTATTGCGATTCACCTCTGTCCCATCCTCAAACACCACTGCTGCGCGGTCACCATCACAGTCAAAAATAACCCCGAGATCCGCTCCCGCAGAGAGCACCATCTCTCTGGCGGCACGCATAGCCTCTCCATCCTCCGGATTTGGCACATGATTCGGGAAATGTCCGTCTGGTTCCAGATAAACACTGCCACTGATGTCCGCCCCCAGCGGCTTGAGAATCTCCGTTGCAAAGAAACCGGAGGCACCATTTCCAGCATCCACGACGATATGGAGCCCCGACAACGGGTGCAGGAAGTCCTCCGCCTGCACCTCCGCACAGATAATCTGCTTCATATGCGCGGCATAAATTGCTTTCATATCAAAAGTCTGCGCGGTAAATGCTCCGATCGGAAGTCGGGCCGCTGTCACCAGACAATCTGCATCTGCCTCTCCCCACCGCTCCGAAAGTTCCGCCGCAATCTGAAGAATTTCCTTAAGCTCTGTCGAAGAGAGCGCTCCGTTCTCTGTAAAAAACTTCATACCATTCCGATTGAATGGAAGATGGCTCGCAGTCAGCATGATCGCTCCATCAAAATGGCTTTCAGGAAGAAGTGTAGACTGAAACATCGCAGGGGTCGTAATCATCCCACAGTCAAAGACCTCTGATACAGACAGGCCATGAAAACACTCCTTTTTCATATCTCCTGCGGTAATTCGACTGTCGTGCCCCACCGCAATTCTAAGCTCAGAGCTCTCCTTGCCCAATTTGCACGCAAGAAAATCTGTAAACGCTCTTGCAATATACGCTGCCAGCTCAGGAGAGAAAGTACGTGCCTCCTTCTCCGTCTCGAGGACTACTCCACGCACATCATTTCCATTCTTTACTGCCTGAAAAAATCTCTCAAATTTCATTTTTCTTCCTCCGTCTGCATTCCTGAAGCTCTTATTTATCAGTATAATACAGCCCTTTCCCTTTTGCGACCCAAAAAGAAAGCCTAAAAAAAGTGACTGCTATCAAGCAATCACTTCCACTTTCTCACTTATAAAAAATATCACACCCTGAAAACCACACACAGAACATTTATCCCAATTCATCCGAAATCTAATCCCTGCTTCCGCAGTCTACCTTACATCTTCCGTTTCCTACCTCTACCTACTCGACCTTTTGGTTAAACCCTCGACCGATTAGTGACAGTCAGCTGAACGTATCGCTACGCTTACACCTCTGCCCTATCTACCTCTTAGTCTTAAAGGGGTCTTACTACTCTCGCATGAGATATCCCATCTTGAGGGGGGCTTCACGCTTAGATGCCTTCAGCGTTTATCCCGGCCCGACTTGGCTACCCGGCCGTGGGGTTGCTCCCCAACCGGTACACCAGTGGTCAGTCCATCCCGGTCCTCTCGTACTAAGGACA
>PYGH01000009.1 GCA_003014445.1 Fusobacterium naviforme
AATTCGGGATCACCCCCGCTCGCGCGGGGAACATACTAAACAAATCCTTATTTTAAAGGATTCTCTCCCGGCACATCACTGCATTTCCTTTAGTTTCTCATACAGCATAACTGTCATACGACAATCATTTTCTGCCCGGTGCGCCTCCAGCTCCTCTAATCCCAAATGACATATCAGCGTACTCAGTTTATAATCTGTCACCCCTCGAATTTTACGCCTTGCCATGGTCAAAGTGTCAACACAGGGATTCCGCGGGGGCCTCAAGCCGGATTTTCTGCAGCCCGCCTGGATGAAACCGCAATCGAAGGCCACATTATGGCTGACCATTTTATGATCTGCTATAAAGTCCAGCAGACCCTGTAATGCCTCTCGCAACGGAATTCCCTGTTCTGCAAGGATTGACGGAGTTAACCCGGTAAGCTGCTGTACGTCTTCCGGAACGTGTGTTGTCGCAGAGATATAACTGTGATAGACACCCACCACCTTTCCTTCCTCTACGAGCAGCGCTGCCAGTTCTATGATCTCCGAGTCGCTGAGAGAGAGTCCTGTTGTCTCAACATCAACTGCCACATAGCAGTCTGCCTTCAGCTTTCTTTGCTGGGAGACGCGAATTGCATTCATCCGGCTCAGGCTTGCCGCATGACTGAGTACAGCATCCTCCATATCTGCTTCCTGTAGCATCTGCTTAGGCAGCGGACGTTTCATCAGTCTGATTCCATCATAGTCAACCGGTGTCCAGCTCGTGTTATGAACCCGGAAGTTCATTCGCTGCTCACCTGCCGCGTTATATACCATGGTCACCCGCCCACTTTTTACATTCTCACAGATTCTGTCCCAGAGCAGATCTCGCACCCGTGCGCTGATATTTCCAACATACACCCCTGTACTGATCTCACACAGCCACTTGGACAGATCTCCTCTTATTTTGGGCGGACAGTCGCTCAATGTGATGACAATCATTTCTCCGAGCCTTCCCTGTAAGATCTTCCATTTGCAACATTTCCCAGTCTGTCATCCCAGAGATAAATTACATTGTCCGCTTCTGCCTGCAATTCTTTCTCTTCCAGCAGAAGGCTGCGAATATCCCGCACCATGCGCTCTAAAATGTGCCGCTCCGTCATAGCATCGCGAACTCTTCTTCGCACAGCTGCTGGCAGATCCTCCGGTGGATCTGCAGCAATCTCGAACGCGATCGGTATGGTCACCTCCGCCTTGTACAGATCGGCAATATCATAGACAAAGGAGCTGTCATGCCCGATGTGAACAAACCCCAATCCCGGAGAGCAGCCCAGTGCGGCGATCACCGCATGTGCAAGACCATAAAGGCACACATTTCCTGCGGACAATGCCTGGTTGACCGGATCTCCTGCCGCAAAGTCCTCCGGATCATAAACTCTTCTGTCCCATGCAACACCCCATTTCTTTGATTGCTCGCGATACAGCTTCCGCATACGGCTGCCTTCCCGCCCGCGCAGCTGCTGCAGGGTGAGCCTTGACACATCCTCCCCCTCAAAGCGCATCACATACATTTTCCGCACAACGTTCAAATGCTTTCTGGTGTTACTGACTAACTCCGCCTGTCTCAGGAGTAATCTTGTATGATGCGTCAGAGGGCGACCAGAAGCATAGTAACGTACGCCGTGTTCACCCACCCAGACCACACTGACACCGGCATCCCCTATCAGTTCCATCGCACGATGTGTCACATTTGTCCCCGGCCCGAGCAGCAGCACGGAAATGGATGCCGCCGGAATATGTACCACACCCTCCTCGTCTGTGACGGTGATCGCACTGTCCTGCCGATTCAGCCGGCATCGCTCCAGATACAGAAAAGTCATTCTGTCTCTTATGACAGGAAGCGCCTGCAACTCGGGTCTGATCATTCCCGGTATCTCCGTCTTCATCTGCCTCCATCCTCCTGAAAAGCTTTCTCCTCAGAAAAAGCGGCTGTACGCCTTCATTTTGCTATGCCCTGACTATCGTCAGCATTCCCATACCATAGGCCTTCCCTCTTCCTATCCCCTCGCAGAGCGTTCTTCTGAACCGTTCTGCATCACTGACTGTCAGCACTCCTTCAAAAGCAGTGCCTTTCAGACTCACACGCCTCCTGTCCTCACTGCCTTTTTCAAAAATCTTCCAGATGCTCTCCGTCACCATCAGGCTGTCAGGCTCTATGTGAAAACCATGCTTCTCATCCCGCTTCAGCAGCCACTCCTCCTGTTCAGATACCGAGACGCAGGCCCGCACCTTTCCCCGCTCTCCCGTTCCCGTCCAGACACTCTTTGTCGGATTCGCCACCAGTCTGAAACGCCAGCGGCTCCCCTCCTTCAATCTCTCAAGAAGGCTATCGTAACTCCTCGTCTCGCCCTCATCTCCATTTCCATAGCGCTGGGAAATGTTGGAAAAGTCCGGAATGCTTTCGCTTACAAGCATGAGATACAGCTTTCCCTGAAGACGATCCAGACGCCAGAGTTTTCTGCATCTCGGTCCCGGAAATGCAGCTTCCACAGCGCCATGCAGATTTCCGGGCGACATAAGAAGCCGCATCGTGTTCCTATTCTGCTGATCCAATTCAATTCTGCTCAGATACATCCTGTGTCTCCTTCTTAAGCTCTTCCATCGGATCATGCTGCCCCGCAGCTGCCGGTGTCGCCTCTCCAAAGACGATGGTCTCCTGCACTCGCCGTATCCCGTAACTGCGACGCTCTGGCCCGTATGAGAGGGGAACATCTCTGCAAAATGCTCCATCCGATGTGGAATCGCTCTCCAGCAAAAGACGTGTGCCACGGACTTTGCTCTCAGCTTCCGCAAGACAACGTTCCTCCAGCAGAGCCTCTCTCAAGCCTGAATCCCGCAGACCGAGTACGAGGGGCAACGTCGGCGGGCAGGACCTTCTGCCAAGATAGAGTGGATGCGCCGGATGATGCAGCGCCTCCCCGATCTCCTGAAGCTCCTTCTCATCCCCCTCCAGTCCTACAAGGAATATTGCATCGCTCAGATAGTAGCGGTGAGTGATGTACGACGCTTTTCCCTCCGGCGCGTGCGCTGTATGGTAGTCCCGCAGCAGCACTCCCTCCCGGTCCACCCGCACTCCCATTTTCAGTCGGCGCAGAGCCGAAAAATCACCGTCCCGCGGTATCCCCAGCGCTGCTCCCAGCAGGCCGATCACCCCGCTTTTTGAGGGATTCCGATCCGTTCGTCTGACCTCAAATTTCGAGTCAGTTCCCCATGCCTGCAATGGCGCGGCAAAACGAAGCAGTAATGTGCTCATTCATTATCACCCCTTATCCTCGCACGCGGACAGATATTGTGTAAGCTGATTCAGCAGCTCGGGAACCGACACGGTCTCCACGTATTGTTTCATTTCCTGCCCCACCGCAAGTACAAGCTCCGGAGCATCAACATAATCTCTGTAGCTCTCCTCCGCGTACTCCATGAGTCTCCTGACCGAAGGCGCTGCGTAGCCCTCCTCACTCAGGATGGCACGCTCAAAGGCGCCGCAGAGATTCACCGGCTGATCTCTTCGCACAGTCAGATATACTGCATCCGGCCGCGTCAGATTGGCGCAGCTGTTCTGCTTCCCATCCGGCATGGAGCGGATAAAGGCCTCCGCAAATCCCCGAACGACCTTCGCCGTATCTGCACCCAGATAGGTATGGAGCTCTCTCACGTTGACCGTGGCATAGCGGTACAGTGTAGATGAATTAAATTCTATCGTTCCGAGATGACCCGCACCGACACTGTCCTCCGGCGCCATATCGTCCACGGCCGTGAAGTAGTCGTACTCCGTCTGTACCGCGTGCGTGGAAATGCTGTGTGCGACCTGAGCCGCTGCATCATAGTTCAGGCTCGGGTCTGAGGCCACCATTCTTCCGAACAGTGCCATATCATAACCCGGATAGACCTTCAGCGCCTCCTTGTAGCGCTTCTTGTCTGTCTCTTCCTCTACTGCAAGCTGCGCGAGACCTCTCGCCTGCCCCATGCTCATGAAAAAGAGTGCCTCGCTGCGCTTCTGTTCATCCTTTTCCTTGATCTTGACTCCGGCATTGTCCAGCGCCTTCACCGCCATCTTTTCTGCCTTCTCCCTGCCCAGCTCCGGATTCAGCCTGACAATCTCTCCCGTGACAAGATCCACTGCCTTTCTGGTGCGGAGGCCAATCTCTTCCGCTGTGAAGAGCTGTTTAAAATACTTCCGCATCGCATGCTTCCATGCCTGAGAGGACACGCGGGCCCGGGTCGCTCCGCCATAAACGGCGCTCTTCGGACTTCCGGTATCATCACGGTTCACACAGCTCGGCGGAACAGTCTGAATCACGTGGATATCTACATACAATCTGCTCTCACTCATGGTTTTCTTCCTCCTCTTTATCAGCCTTCTGCTTCATTTCATTTATCTTTCTGTAAAAATCTCTGCCCCAGTTCAGCCGCACCGATGTGCGCCGCCGCAGATCCTGATACTGGTAAAGCTCCCCTGCGAGTTCCACATAATCAATCGGCAGTCCTCTCTGCCGAAGCAGCTGAATGATTCCCTTCAAATGCCACACAAGTTCATTGATATTCGCTGCGGTCGCCATCGCATTGTAGCGCCTCTGAATCGCTTCCTCCGACGACTTCTCATGCAGTGCCAACATGGCTACAGCACTCCCAAGCGACTGCCCTCTCCTGTTCATATTATCATCCTTGACACTTCTTCCCTGCTGATGCATCGCATACAGGGTCAGCGCAGTGTAGATGGCCCATTCAGCCGGGCTCGCCTCCTGTCCTCTGCCCTCCAGCTGCTGCGGCATATCCAGAAACAGACTTCCCCAGAGCTCGGGCAGTTCTCCCGGCTTTTTCCCCAGTCCTTTCCTGAGCTTCGCAAGCTCTGCCCGGACCGCTGGCTCCAGCGGATTGTTCTGCAGCTGTCCCAGCTTCCGTGCGACCGTCTCACCGATCAGGTTCCATGGCTTCTCTGTTCCCATCTTTCTCTCCCTCCTCTCATGAAGATACGGTTAATGCTTCATAATATTCTGAATATTCCTCAGCAGCCGTTGATAGAGATACGGCGCACAGTACAGCTCCTTCTTTCCGCCAGCGGTGCCTGTTTCCGCAGTCTTTCTCTTCTTCCCGGACTTTTTATCCGCCTTTACCTCCACTTCTCTGCCGATGTAAGCCTGAGGTCCGGCCGTATGGACAATCTCCTCCCCCAACTTCAGCGCGATGCCCCGGAGCTCCTGCTTCCATCTCCCGCAGCATTGCTCCGCCGCTTCCCCTTCCATTTCCGCATCAATGGTCTGGAGCCAGTGCCGGAAGGGAATGTCCACCCTGCTGTAGAAAGAGGCTCTCGCTCTCTGACCGGTCTCCGCCTTTCCGTCTCCGCCTCCTGCAAGATCCAGATCCTGTGCAAAACGTCCCACAGCAAGAGAGAGCTTCTCACAGCGCTGAACCTCTTCTTCAATCCGGAACATCCAAAGCGCTCCCAGCTCTGTCAGCAGATCTGCCTGAAAAGAGAGCGTGTCTGTGAAGGCATCATCAATAAAAAAGTCCTTGTCGCCGTAGTGCACCGCCGTAATGCGGAATCTCGCCCTGCGACTCGGTTGCTCTCTTTTCAGCCAGCTTGAAACCGAGGCATTCCAGCTCACAACTCCCGGCATGCGGATGTTCTGTTTCTCCAGAAAGATCGCACCGAAGTCCCGCCACAGCTGCCGCGAGGGATCGTGTCTTCGAGGCTGATAATAGGGCGGCTCCTTGGCACTCTTCTGTACGGTCTGCCACACCGTCATCTGCTCTGCGTGCGCTGCTGTCTTATTAAAGAAATCTCCTCCAAGGAGCCTGTAGCCTACAACCCTGTCCCCTTCTCTCATCAATAACAGACGTCTTGACTGTAAGCTGAGGAGCTCCGACTGATTCCCGGGAACTGCTATTTCGCTCCGCTCCTCCGCCTTCGCCTTCTCCCTCTCCCAGACCGGGCTGTTTTCTTCATCCGCCCACGCTTCATGTCCGTCGCGGAGCAGCGTGAAGTTCAGCATGAGCGTCTCAAACAGATTATTGCCCTCAGCGGTGATCAGTCCAATCTTTCCCAGCCATCCGGCGCCGGGCGAGGGAAGATCTTTTCCCTTGGGCTTCGCAGACGTGTCGTCATAGGCATTGACATGCAGCAGCCAGCGCGCGGCCTGTGCATAACTGAGGCTCTCCTTCCCTGCTCCGCTGCAGACCGGAAAGAGTCTCAGCTTATTGCTGCTCTCCGCCAGCTCTCCGTTCAATTTCGCCGCAGTATATTCCGTTCCGCCTTCCGCCTCTTTCACCTGCCAGAAGGGCCGCTCATCATGAAACAGCCAGAAGCGCTCTCTCCACCTGGAAAAATAATTTTGAATCCGTTTTTCTGAAAATCTTCCCTCCTTCCACAGCGACTTCCAGAAGCTTCGCACCTCCGGCTCACGCCGCAGAAGATGCCTCTCATCTGCACGCTCCTCCTCCCCATTTTCTTTATAAAGTCCGTCCGCATAGATTCGATGCAGGACAGCCAGCAGAAGACGCAGCACCGCCACATCCTGTGCCGGCATCTCTCCGCTCAGTCTCACATACTCATGTGCGTGAATCAGAACCTCCGGAAGAGACAGCTCCCGAACCGAGCAGTCCTGTCCCATCACAAGTATCCACGGCTCCTCACACAGATTAAACTCCGCTTTCATGTCCCTCCTCCTTTTTGCTCACCAGCCCGTTCTCACAGGAATACTGTAATAACCGTCCCGTTGATCTCTCCTGAAAGCTGAGATCCTCCTCAAGAAGCAGGATCAGCTCCGACCGGAGAAGCGACGCATACTTCCACTCCGGAAAATACTGCTCTCTGATGGCTGTCAGCTGTCCTATGCTCTCCTCCATTGCCCGGGGATTGAAATATGCCGGCATACGCAGCTTCTGCGAGGCGATCTCCCGCTGCTCCTCTGCCGAGGGAACTCCATCCGCCGGCACCCTGCGCCCCCCATGCTGCCACGGCAGAAAACAGATCTCCTCCCCGCATTTTCTCAGTACCAGCACGTCAAAGGAGCTGTCTCCGTCACGAACTGCCGCTCTCGCATATTCATCCGTGATCTGCTCCACATTCCCGATCAGATCGTTCAGCGTATTGAACTCCTCCTCCGGATCTTCGCTGAATTCACGCAACCGATAGGTTTCCGCTCTGCTTTCCGCCTTCTTCTGCTCCAGCATGTACTGCTCATATCCCTTCTGCTCTTCACATTCAAAATCATATACGGACTGCACCAGCTCTGAAATGGAATCCGGAATCAGCAGCATGCCGTCCGGCACCTGCCGCAGCCTCTCCTCTGTCCGACGCAGAATATACTCGGAGTACACACTCTTTCGCATCTCTTCCTCTCCCATTTCGAGGATAATGCAGCGCGCCCGCCCGAGTCTCTCCGGCCTGTCTGCATTGTGCTTCTCATGCCGGTGCTCACGACCGATGCGCTGAATCAGGAGATCCATCGGACACAGCTCCGTTATGAGAAAATCAAAATCCACATCCAGACTCTGCTCCAGTACCTGTGTGCCGACAATCAGGAGCCTGTCCCTGGATTCTTTTACAGATTTCTTTCCAATGCGCCTCATGAGCTCCGCTTCCCTCTCCGCCCGATCGGGAAGCAGAAATCTGGAATGAAACAGAATCACCTCTATATCCGGCAGCTCCCGCCTTGCCTCTGCGGCAAATTCCTGTGCGCCGGCAACTGTATTACAGATCACTCCGGCGCATCCTCCGTCCTGCAGTGTCTCCCGCAGCAGCTGAATTCTCTCCTTCTTTCTGCGCCAACTGAACTCCACACTTCTCGCTTTCTTCTCCATCCGAATGCTCCGCTGCTTCACCTCTGTCCCGTCCGTCCAGGTGATGAGCGGATAGCTCTTCGCCTTCCGCCACGCCGCCTTTTCATCCTTCTTAAGCGCTGCATGCGAAAGATAGCTGTCGATCAATTCACTGCGCCTCTTCATGGGCAGCGTCGCCGAAAGAATGATAACCGGAGTTCCATATGCCCCCAGCCACTCCAGCGTCCGGTATAAATAGCAGTTCATATAGGCGTCATAGGCATGACACTCATCCACAATGATGATCTTTCCCACCAGACCGAAATGCCGCAGCATAACGTGTTTCTGCTTCAGCGCCGCCATGAGCAGCTGATCCACCGTTCCGATCACAAAATCCGAGAGCAGTGCCTGCTTGTTTCCGTGAAACCAGCTGTGCACAACCAATCCGCTTCCTGCATCCCGCTTCTGCAGCCTCTCCTGCTCACCATCCTCGGAGACAGCCGCATCTCCCTCAAACAGTGCGCGGTAGTTTTCATTCATCTCCGCCGCTCCGTGTGCCAGACGAATGGACAGCTGCGCATCCTCCGGGAATCTCTGCGCCCACTCCAGCAGCCGGGGGAATATTCCATTTGCGGTGGCCTGTGTCGGAAGGCCAAAAAAGAGGCCTCCGCTGCCCAGCTTCTGCGCAAAGATTTCCGATGCCGCCAGCGCCGCTTCTGTCTTCCCCACTCCCATCTGCGCCTCTATGATCATGATGCCCGGCGTCTGTATCTCATTCGCAATATCCAGCACTTCCCGCTGCACCTCATTGGCAGTATATCCGTACGCATCCTTAAAGCTCTGCGCATCTATGCCGAAGCCGCTTACCATCCAGTAATCCGGCAGACGGAGCTGCTTCCATCCCTGCTCAACACGGGCGGGGTACAGCGCCTCCTCTCCCAGCTCTTCTGCCGGAATCAGCGGAAAATAGTGCTGGTTGCTGGCGATCCAGTCTGCCATAATGAGCATTCCACAGAGCACCATCTGCTGACCTCTGGAGAGCTGCGGCAGCTCATGCACGCTCTTCCAGCCACATTGCTCCAGCGCATCCTCAATGATACAGCGCCATATCTCCTGCCAGAGAGCCTTCTGCCGCCCATAGTAGCTTCTGGGATGAAGCCCCAGCTCCATATCCGCTTCTCTCAAATTGCACTGGGTCATGCCGTGGTGTGAACCCAGAATGGATGCGATACCTTCATGGCTACTCGCCATCTCCGGGCAGCGCTGGTTCTGCTGATTCACGTAATCCAGAAAAATAATTTGACTGGCCCGCGCATGAGACAAGACTCCCTCTGCAATAGCAGCTTTTTCCGGCACCTCTAGCTCAAGCTCCCGGAGTCTTCTTGTGCATTCCACATCAACTGCGGGCACAATTTTGCACTGAAAACCTATCGTTGCTTTTCCGACATCGTGCAGCCGTCCCAGAAAACAACAAAGCTTCCTCATTTCTGCCTCATCCTGCCCGCGCAGCAGCATATTCCTGCTGGCCACAGGTATCCACTGTTCCCACAGGAGACACATCACCAGTCCCGTATCCCGGCTGTGCATCCAGAGCGGAAGCCACTGAGCTCTGTCCTCACCGGATTTTGCGATCAGAGAAGTTGCTATTTTTCGTGCATTCATAATACATTCTCCTATGCCGTACCCCCGCGTATGCGGGGAAAAAATAAAACTCCCATCATATTCGCAAACTATTAAGGAGCACCTCCGCCAATGCGGAGATTCCGGACTGAATTAATGCTATAATATATATGTTTCAGATATTGTTTCCTTAACTCTGTTCTCCTGCTTTCTTCTTTTCTTCTATTTTTCCCTTTATGCTTTATATTTTCAATTTAACACAAAACCTCAGGCTGTCAACAATATTTTAAATCATAATAGTAAATTATTAATTATTAGTTCTCAAATTGAATTGCTGTATTTCTTTCTCTCCCTTTCTTTCTGCATCTACAACACCTCCTTTCACAGAAACCTCTTTGAAAGCTCCCACATCTCTTCTATCTCTGCCACAGGCCGAACGGAACCAAAATCACGCCTTACCAAACAAATACCTCCCGCAGCCACCGTCGTAGCAACAGGAGGTACTCACCCTCGTCGTGCGGTCGGAGTTTATCTGGCTCCTTCCACACGACTATCAACTTTTCCCTGTCCTCTCTGAAAACACCTGCATGATACTCTATATATCGGCGACAGCCCTCAGTCTGTATCAGGAGATACAGTCCGGATGCTGTACTGCCTCCTTCACCCGCTCTGCGGTCGCATCATCCGTCAAGAGACGCAGCAGCTCCAGGCCAAAATCTAAGGCAACGCCGAGTCCCCGTCCGGTCGTGATATTGCCGCTGGTCTCGACAGCTGCTCCGGTCCAGCGAGCGCCGTCCACCCCGTCAATACCCTCCTGCCAGCCGGGATAGGAGGTAAAGCGCGCATGTGCAAAAAATCCCATCTTTCCCACTATGCTTGGCGCCGCACAGATGGCCGCGAGCCGCTTCCCTGAGAGCTCCTGCTGCTGAAGCGCCCGCGCGACCTTTGGATGCTTCGCAAGATTCGGAACACCCGGAACACCGCCCGGCAGGAATATCATATCGCTGTCAGAAAAATCCGTCTCCTCAATCAGCCGGTCCGTCACAATGGCGATGTGATGCGCACCGGTCACCACTCTCTCTCCGCTCGTGGAAATCAGCTCTACATCGACCCCGCCGCGGCGCAGGATATCCACAACAGTGAGGCACTCTACCTCCTCAAGTCCGGTCGCAAGCAATACACTTACCTTTGCCATATAGTACCTCCTTTCAAGGGCTCCGCCTTCCCCAGTCCCACATAGGGACTGCGCAATATATCTTTCACGAGTTGCAAGCAAATATCATTACGCTTCCGACTGCATGGCCATACGGAGCGGCGGGATGAGCTGCTTCTTCCGGCTGACCACTCCCGGCAGATTGAAGTATCCCCCCGGCTCGGCATCCTTCCGAAAAGCACGGCGCAGATACTCCTCCGCCTCATCGCCGTACCAGAACAGCTCTGTGCTGGAGGAGGGTGTATCCGTAGCCATATAAAAGATCATCTCCACACCGGACTTCATGGCTGCCTCCGGGAGATACTCCCTCACCATGCGCTCCGCCTCCCTGCGGTTCTTCTCTGTCATAAAGGTGGACTGACTCACGCCAAAGCGCAGATCTCCAAAGGTAAACAATTTGAAGTCTCCATAGAAGATATCCTCCGCAGAGCGCCCCTTCAGATCCTCACCGGCCTCAAACATCTGGTTTGCATAGCTCTCTATATCCACCTCGGCAAGCTTTGCAAGTGCCTCTGCCGCATTCACATCCCGTGAGGTGCATGTGGGGGAGCGGAAGCACAGTGTATCAGAAAGTATCGCCGACAGCATGAGTCCGGCGATCTTTTTCGGAGGCGTAAGCCCCTTCTCCTGCATCATGGTCCAGATAATTGTATTTGTGCAGCCCACCGGCTCATTTCTGAAATAGGCCGGTGCACCGGTCTCCAGATTTCCAATTCTGTGATGATCTATGATCTCCAGAATTTCGGCCTGCTCCATACCGTCCTCAGTCTGCGTAAACTCATTGTGATCCACCAGAATGACCCGCTTCGGATGCACATTCAGCATGTTTCTGCGGCTCACGACACCCGCATAGCGCCCCTCCTTGTCCAGTATGGGAAAGTAGCGGTGCCGCACACTCGCCATGATCTTCCGCGCGTCCTCCACATAGGTGTTGACCCCAAATTGCAGGATATTCTGAGAGTGCATGATGTGCCGCACCGGAATCGCAGTGCTGATGAGCCTTGCCGCCACATAGGTATCAAAGGGCGTGGTCAGGATGGTGCAATGCTTCTCCTTCGCGCGGTTTAAGATGCTTCGCCCTGCCGGGGCTCCGCAGCAGATAATCACGCAGGAGGCGCCGCACTCAATCGCACAGATCTGTGCCTCATAGCGGTTTGAGACGAGGACGATATCCCCCTCGCCCACATAATCCTCTATGATCTCGGGACTGCTTCCTATGAAAATATGTCCCTCGTAGATTGTCGCGCCGGCATCGCCTGTGATGAGCTCCGCCTCCAGAGTCTCGATGAGATTCTTATAGCTGGTGTCTGCATCAGCCAGAATACCGTTATCCAGAAGGTTCATATTGGCATTGGCAACGTCCGTGATGGAAATAAGACCCTTGAGCTCATTCTCCTCATTGACGATGCAAAGTGTCTCTATATCCTGCTCGCGCATCATACTCCATGCGGAGCGTATGCTCATCTCGCCGTCGATTCCGGGCTGAAGCCGGAAGTCGATGTCCTTCATCTGCGGGCTCACGCTGGTGCAGAGCCGCGGCGGAGCCGCCTTCCAGTAGTTCAGAACAAACTGGGACTCCCTGTTCACGCTTCCGCAGCGCCGGGCCTCATACTCTCCCTCCGGGTCTGTCTGGCGCTTGTACCAGCAATAGGAAAGCGCCGCGCAAATAGAGTCTGTGTCGGGATTCTTATGCCCGAGTATATTGATTTTCTTTCTGGTGTAATGTGTTGACATTGCTGATCTCCATGGTGGTTGATAGTCTCTCAGGAGCGAATGCTCACCCTGCCGTCGACGCAGTAAAAGGTAAAGGTTGCGAGAAAGAGCTCCTTCCCCGCGGCGTCCGTCACCGCCGCCTCTATAATAGCTGTTGCTCTGCCGCGCCGTATCACGCGGCTCTTTCCGTAGATGCGCTTTTCCTTCGTGGTGCTCAGATAATGAAGATCAGCGGTCTGTGTGACCCAGGCGTGACCGTCGCCGCGCGCCGTCATTCCGGCGATCACATCCGCCAGCGCATAAAAGGCGCCGCCGTGCACCATACCGTAGGCATTGGTGACATCGTCCTCTACGTCCAGATAACCCTCGGCGGCATGATCCTCAAGATCTGTCACAACGACGTGATTATGCAGAGCAAAGCGGTTGTTGACGATCAGCTCCCGGTTTGCTTCCAGTTTTTCCTTGCTCATAGCTGCCTCCCCTTCATCTGTAGCCCGGCTGCAACGGCCTTCCCTCAAAATTGTGCGTTCTCCCAGAGCTGTATTATAACATGAGCTGACAGGACTGTCTCTTTACTTCTCATGCACCCGCTTTCCGCTCATATGATCAATGCTCAGCTCCAGCATCTGCACACGTTCTGCTGACTTAAGGATCTCCTCCTCTACAGCTTCCGGCGCGGGATAGTATTTCAGCCCCAGCTCTCTGACTCTTTCTACTGTTTCCCCGGGATCTTCTATCAAACGGATCCTGCCAAAAATGATCACGCTCTTTACATAGGGCGCCCAGTCTCCCTCCACGTATTCGCCCTCATCATATATGCAAAAAGATACTTTATTATTTCTTCTCAGGGCATCTATCTTATGCCCGGCCTTCGCGCCATGAAAATATATTTTCCTGTTCCCTTCATCATAGAGGAAGTTAATCGGAAGGGCATAGGGATACCCATCATCCCCGCTCACGGCAAGAACGCCCCGCCGTCCGCTTATAAGAAGCTCGATACATTCCTCCTCTGACAGCTTCTGCTTCAATCGTCTCATCTCACGAAATTCCGCCATAATCTGCTCCTCAGGTTTTATCTGACCAAGGTATACTCTCTTTTAGTGCTTCTTCTCTATAGACTATTATAAACAGAGGACTGTCTGAACGACAGCCCTCCACATAAAAAATTTGTTATTGTATCAAAGATCCTGCATCCTCAGGGGTTTTCAGGCCCTCATGTTAGCAGTTATCGTGCACTCACTATCAGAACTCAACAGTAAAAGTAAAACCTTCAGAATTCCATCCGAAGCTGCCGCTCCAGGATTCCGGGTAAATGATTCCCATTCGTGCATTTGCAACCTCGAGGCAATCTGCCCGTGTTTTCCCCTCAACCAACGGGGAAAAATATTCTCCCGTATTGCCTTTTACAACCTTATCATACCCATACTCACGGGTCTTTGCTTCCCAGAACACATTCGCTTCATCTTCATTGGTCGCCACTGTGCCATTATAATAGTATGTCTGGAAATGCCCATCCGGCTGAATTTCACCTGTCTCATACTTTCCGCTCACATCCATCGCACCGCTGTCCTGAAAGTGATAAAAATATCCGTCAATATTCTTCCAGCCAATATCCAGATATCCATTGCCATCAAAGTGATACCACTGCTCATCGATTTTCTTACAATCGCTCTTTGGATAGGAAGCGTCGTCATTCTGGTACCACCACTTCCAATTCTCCGAACCGTCAAAAATCCACTGCCCGGCAAAAGTAGGGACAGTGCCTGCAAGGCTGAGCGTCACAGTAAGCCCCAATGCCAAAACTCTACCGACTCATTTATTCTTCTTCATTTTTCCTCTCCCTCTTGAACCGCATAGAATCATTTATGCGTGTATACATAGGACTATCACCACCCAATTATTTTGTCAGGCCGGTCATCTTATACTGTCGACAGAGATTCTTTCTATATGAACTCTGCGTCCTCTGGCGCTATAATGATAGCATGGATTTCCCTACTATCACATTTTCTCAGGGAGGGGCATCTATGGATCTAAATATTTTTACAGATAATGCCAAGGTTATGGCCAAGGGAAAAATTACGATCCCTAAGGATATTCGTTCCGTTCTCGGCGTTTCTAACGGAGATCGAGTAACATTTATTGTAGAGGGTAATTCTGTTCGCATGGTAAATTCTGCTGTGTATGCTATGCAGATACTTCAAAAAGAAATGGCTGGAGAAGCATCCAAAGCAGGCTTCCACTCCGATGAGGATGTCTTGGCACAGGCAAAAAGTGGACACAAAACAGAGATGAGAATTTAGCATATATTTCATAACAGCAAAAAAAGCCCGCAAACTATTGATTTTGCTGGCTTTTTCAGTATTACAACCACATCGGGGTGACAGGATTCGAACCTGCGACATCCTGCTCCCAAAGCAGGCGCCCTACCGGGCTGGGCTACACCCCGAAATGCCTTATCATTTTACTCTATTCTTCGAGAAAATTCAATTGCAATCGTATATTTCCTCTCAGATCGCTCTCCAGCAGGATGTAGCTCGGCTTATGCCCCTCCTGGCGGGGATAGGAAAGACTGCCCGGATTCAGAAGTGTCACGCCGCCCTTCTCCTCGATCACCGGACGATGTGTGTGTCCGAACATGGCAAGATCAAAACCGCGCGCCCGCGCCTCCTGGCGCAAAAGTTCCAGATCAAGGGAGACATTGTAGTAGTGTCCATGCGTCAGGAGACAGTTGTACTTTCCGATGCGAACCGTCTCCTCGGTCTCCAGATCAGAAAAGAAATCGTTATT
This sequence comes from Fusobacterium naviforme, assembly GCA_003014445.1. Classification (GTDB taxonomy): domain Bacteria; phylum Bacillota; class Clostridia; order Lachnospirales; family Lachnospiraceae; genus Moryella; species Moryella indoligenes. Next base: position 15,110 of record PYGH01000009.1, read on the forward strand.
TCCCTTCAAGACAATCAGACGGGTGCTGTCCGGCAGCCAGCTCTTGAATATCTGCTCGCTTCCCTCTGCATCCCCCAGGTGAATGAGCAGATCGATCGGCCCCTCTTTCTCCAGTACCTTTTTCAGATTTTCATCTCTTCTGTGTGTATCGCTCACAATCAGGACTCTCATAATGCGATGCCCCTCAGCTTCTCTCTCATGCTGCGCAGCGCCTTTCCACGGTGGCTGATCGCATTCTTCTCATTATCCGGGAGCTCGGCAGAGCACTTGCCGTACTCCGGCAGCCATAGTATGGGATCATAGCCAAAACCATGCGCTCCCGCAGGCTTAAGTGCAATCTCTCCCTCCATGGTCCCCTCTGTCACAAAGCTCCTCCCATCCGGAAGGATGCAGGCAATCGCAGCCTGAAAGCGGGCGCTTCGCTCCCGGGATACAGCTCCCTCAAGTCGTCTGATGATCTCTGCGTTCTTCACACTGTAGGGTGTCTCCCGCCCCAGCCAGCGCGCAGAGTAGATTCCCGGCTCCCCGCCCAGATAATCCACTACGAGTCCGGAATCGTCCGCCATCACGATTGCATCCGGGCAGAGCGCATGGACCGCCCGCGCCTTTATCATGGCATTCTCCGCAAAGCTCTGTCCATTCTCCTCCGGCTCTGCATCCACTCCGGCTTCCTTCATAGAGAATATCTCTGCATCCAGCTCTGAAAAGATCTCCCGAATCTCCCGAAGCTTATTCTCATTTCCTGTCGCAAATACAATTTTTGTCTTCGCCATAGCTGTTCCTGTTGTGACAGCAGCACTGTCACTTCCTCTTTTCGATCTGCCGCTCTTTGTCAGCATTTCCCGCATCACATTCCAAAACATGCTTACGCCTCGGGGGCTTCTTGCCAAGAAACTGATAAAAATAAGTCTTCATCATCCCGTTATAGATCTTCCGGTTCTTATCTGCCCTGCGGCCGATGCACTGCTCCGCCCCCGGAAAGGAGGTAATCATGTACAGCGACCAGTCCTCCAGCGCAAGGTAGCGCTCTCCGAGCGTCCGGTACAGAAGCTCCAGCCCCTCGTCGTTCTTCAGGCGCTCACCATAGGGCGGGTTTGTAACCAAAAAGCCATATTTTTTTGCGTGCGACAGCTCTGCGACCGACCTCTGCTGGAAGTGAATGAGCTGCCCGACTCCCGCCTGCTCTGCATTGATCTTCGCACTGCGAATCACAGACGGATCGATATCGTAGCCCTGAATATCCGTCTCCACTTCTAACTTCAACAGCTCATTGGCCTCATCCAGCGCATCGTACCAGCACTTCTTTGGAATCAGCTGTTCCCAGCTCTGAGACAGAAACTCACGATTCATGCCTGGAGCCATATTTGCCGCCATCATGGCTGCCTCAATGGGAAAGGTTCCGCTCCCGCAAAACGGATCTACCAGAATGCGGTCGCTGTGCCATGGGGTCAGCTTAAGCAGTGCAGCCGCCAGCGTCTCGGTGATCGGAGCCTTCGCAGTCTCCGTCCTGTAACCGCGCTTATGAAGCGAGGCGCCGCTCGTATCCAGCGCGACTGTCACGATATCATTATGGAGAAAGGCGCGCACCGGATAGCTCTCCCCACTCTCCGCAAACTGCGTGAGCCCGTAACGCCGCCCCATACTGCGAACCATTGCCTTTTTCATGATAGACTGAATATCAGAGGGCGAGAAAAGCTTGCTGTTGATCGAGGTCGCCTTGGTGACCCAAAACTTCCCATCCCTCGGGATCAGCTCGCTCCACGGCAGCGCCGCAGTCCCCTCAAACAGCTCGTCGTAGGTCGTCGCGCGAAAGCTCCCGACCTCCAGCAGCACACGCTCCGCCGTGCGCAGCCAGATATTGGCACGTGCAATCGCCTCTGCATCCCCGATGAAGCTTACCTTTCCATTGTCCGTGGCGCTCACATCATAGCCGAGCTCCGTGATCTCTCTCTTCAGAACGGCCTCCAGACCAAAGTGACAGGGCGCCGTCAGCTTGTATGTTTTCATTTTCTCCTCATTCCGCCAAGTATACACAGTAGCATTTATCATAAACGAAAAGAGCGGTCACTGCAAGAAGAAGACCCGCAGTACCGCTCCTTATCTCTGTGTTCAGTCCGTTCCTGTCTCAGAACAGGGGCTATGCTCCCATCCGCAGCATAGTGCGAAGGAGAGCCCTTCACTCTATCAGTTCTGTACCTCAGTCGCCCAGTACATTTCGGATATCCAGCGCGGGCGCATAGTCCCAGGGTGTGATGCGAATCCCCTTGCCGCTTCCGACTGCATGAATGGCCTGTCCATCTCCCATGTAGATCGAGATATGATTCACAACGCCATCCTTTGGACTTCCGTCGTAGGCAATAATATCGCCGGGACGCATCTCATCCTCACTCACGCTGACACCGCTCTTCGCCTGTGCTGCCGACTGGTGGTAGAGAGAGATCCCTGCCGCCTGCTTCATCACATAGAGCACCAGTCCGGAGCAGTCAAAGCCGGACTCCGGTGTAATTCCGCCGTAAGTATAAACACCGCCCTCAAACTGCCTTGCATAATCAACAATCTCTTTTCTCAGCTCACTGACCTGACTCCAGTCCGTTGTAAGCGCCTTTCCTGAATTGACCGGACGATTGTGAACCACCGGCTCCCGGACGCCGCTGTTTCCTGCCTGTACCGATGCAACTCCGGGACCGGTCACCTGATCGCGGGCGGCCTGCTCCTCATCTGTGAGCACAGCGGAATTGTCAGCAAGCTTCAGCAGCTCTTTTTCTGTCGTCTGAAGCTCTGTCCGCAGCTTCTCCGTCGAAGCTGCCTTCACCTCAGCCTGTACCATCTTTACTTCCGCTGCCTTCTGCTCCGCCGGGGCTTCCGGTATCTCAGCTTTTGAAGGCTCCGCAGGTGCGGCTGCTGTCTCTACCGCCAGCACAGGTACCACTCCCACTGCTTCCGCGCTTTTTTGCGCAGCTATCTCCTGTACAGGGCTCTCTGAACTCTCCGACACCGGAGCTCCGCCGACCTGCTCCCTGGCTGCCAGCACAGGCATCGCCGCAGAAAACGCAATGCAGGCTGAAAGAAAAGCTGCGGCGCAGGGTTTAAAATATCTTTTCTTCATCGCGTCCTCCGGAATGATGTCAGAAATCTTTTAGTAACATTTTAATATTTATGGAATGATTCGGTAACATTTAGTATAAAAGTCCCGGACAGGGAAGTCAATGAAGAAATTCTTACAGCATTATTACATCAGAAATTATATAAAACAATTGACAAAGCAACAGCACTATGGTATTCTACCAAAGCTTGATTGAGAGCAATCTCGATTTGGCACAAAGCTGATGTAGCACAGTCGGTAGTGCGTCGCATTGGTAGTGCGGAGGTCACGGGTCCGATTCCCGTCATCAGCTCTGAACAGAGAGCGGAAACCTTGAATTTTCAGGGTCTCCGTTTTTTTATTTTGTAGCATCGTCCCCTCTTCTTTCGAGGTTTTATTCTAAAAGCTTTGATGATATTTTTCAATTGCGCATAGGTGATTACAGGGCTGTTTTTGCGTGATAGATCATGAATGTGAATGATTGATCTATCATCTATCTCTTTGATATAGGATTAAGAGGGGATATTTACAAAAAGCTGAATGTTTAGAATGTTGAATATGACAATTTTTAATTTCCTCTCACAGAAGCTTCAGTATCTCCAGCGAATGGAGCGTCCTGTCCACATAGCGATGGAGCGAGGCGTCCACGTTTTCGCCGAGCTCTGCGAGACTCTCCTCACTTATGGCAAAGGTATAGAGCTTCTCCAGCGGCGCAGTGCAGATATAGTGCCAGGTATAGGCGCAGCCCTCCCCGCTCCTCAGCGGCGGTTCCGGGTCATAGCTTCCGTCCGTGACCATGCTGCGAAGCTCAAAGATGCGGCGCGTCAGTTCCCTCGGGAGAGCGGGCTTTTGCAGTGCGAGGAGACTGAAGTACAGGAGCTTTAAGTAGCGCGGTTCCGGCGCATACTCCCTGTTGTAGTAATCCATCAGCTCCAGAAAATAGGTTCCGTAGCAGGTGCTCTCCACGTCCAGCGTGAGCGACTCAAAGTAATTTGCGATCTCTGCGCCCTCCAACGTATAGCTGTCACGTCCCTGAAACAGACTGAACTTTCCATATGCAAAGGGCCGGGTCACCCCCATAAAGGGGCTGCCCGGCCTTCCTGCACCGCGGGCAAAGAAGGAGAGCTTCCCCTGCTCCAGCGTAAGGAGCGCGACTCTTCGGTCCCGCTCCCCGACCGGCATAACACTCAGCACCATACCGGTGACCTCAATCACTCCGTTCCTCATGCCTCTCCCGACCTCTTGAAAAACAGCTGCTCATCCGTATGCGCCTTATTTCCTAAGACTCCTCATATCATAACCGAAGGACTTAAGCTGCGTGTCATTGTCACGCCACTCCTTTCGCACCTTGACCCAGAGCTTCAGATTCACCTTTGCCTCCGTCAGCTCCTCTATCGCAATGCGCGCCCCTGTCCCGATGCGCTTCAGCATCTGACCGCCTCTGCCGATAATCATTCCCTTGTGGGACTCCCTCTCGCAGACGATATTCGCGTCCAGATCTATGATTCCGTCCTCCCGTTCCTTCATCCGCTCCACTGTGACCGCGATGCCGTGCGGAACCTCGTCCCGCAGAAGACGCAGCGCCTGTTCCCTGATGAGCTCCGCAGCGATATCCCGCATTGGCTCCTCCGTGACCGTGTCCTCATCATAGAACATCGGTCCCTCCGGCAGAAGCTGATACAGAGTGTCCAGCAAAAGCTCCAGATTCTCGCTCCGGAGAGCGGAGACCGCCACAAGCTCTTTGGGCCTCGCAAAGCTCTGATACTTTTCTATGCTCTCCGCCAGCGCCTTTCTGTCCTTCACTTTGTCCGTCTTATTGACAACCAGCACCAGTGGCCGGTGATTTTTCTTCAGTTTCTCCGCGATCTCTGTCTCTGCCGCACCAATATACTCTGTGGCATCAACGATCCAGAGCAGCACATCCGCCTCCTCTATTGTCTTCTCTGCCACGTCCACCATGAAGCGCCCGAGCTTGTTCTTCGCGCGGGTCATCCCCGGCGTATCCTCAAAGACTATCTGACCGCGTGCATCTGTGTACACCGTGCGTATCTGACTTCTGGTAGTCTGTGCCTTCTCGGAGGTGATAGCGATCTTCTGACCAATCAGGTGATTCATCAGCGTCGACTTCCCCACATTCGGGCGCCCGATCAGGGCTACAAATCCTGACTTCATCTCTCTTCCTTCTGCGCCTGAAACAGCGGCTTTACTTCTGTGAATGCCTGCTCCTCCTTCCGAAGCTGGCTCTCGTTTCCAATCACACACTTTGCGCCGTCAGACAGCACGGCGCGAAGGAGCGGCGCCAGCGCGCGGATATCCGCAGGCTCTGCATTCAGGATCTCGTCTCTCTCCCTCTGAAGATCCTCGTCTGTCACATGTGAATAATATGCAGACAGGCCGCGCAGTCCTGCCTGCTTGGGTGTGAGCGGACTGTCGAGCTCCGCGATGGTTCCGATGATACTCTTTGTCATCTCGCGCTCATCCGCGGTGAACTGCTCTGCAAATTCTGCGATTCCGTCATAGATCCGGTCCGTCTCCAAAAGCTTCGGATCTCGATAAGAGGCAAAGCCCGCGCTCCCGCTGCGCCCAAAGCTCGCTGCACAGCCGTATGCGCCGCCGAGCACCCGAATATTGTTCCAGAGATAATCATAGCTCAGCAGCAGCTTCAGCACGCGCAGCGCTCCCGTGTACGCGAAGCCGTGCTCCTTAAAGTTTCCGCTGCGTGCCACATAGTTCACCTGGGACGCAGTGGAAAAGCCCTCGCGCCGCACATCGCGCTTCCACAAAAAGCGCTGCGGACGCTTTGCACCTGCCGGAAAGCTCTCACGATACCCCTCCAGTGCCCTGCGCACTGCGGCATAGCCCTCTGCGTCACAGCTTAAATGCACCGTGATATTGTCCGCCGTAAAGATGCGCGCTGCGAGCTCCTCAAGCGTCTCTGCAATCCGTGCCGTCTCGGCGTCATCCATCGCTGCAAGCTGCTCCAGATGCTTAAAATACGCAATGCCCCGCGTCGCGTCTCCAAAGGCCGCGTCTGCGGAGAGGCAGGCTCCCGCGCGAATCAGTGCCATCACATGTCCCGCCGAGGTCAGCTTGTCCTTAAGACCCGCCTTTACCTCATTTAAGTTGTCCCTAAGGCGCTTCCCGTCCGCAAAGCTTGTACCAAGAAGCATTTCCCGCATGGTCTTCAACAGAAAATCCACCTTCTCTGCAAGTGCCTTTCCGCTCGCAAAAAAGAGAGAGCTGTTCTTCCCTGCACTTAGAAGATCCGGATAACTCTCCATGCCAAAGCCGATGCCGCCGCTGTTTAAATTGATCAGCGTGGAGAGCTCACTGTAGCTGTGACTCTCCGTGTCCATATAGCCCAGCACGTCGCGCAGGAGTGCAAGAGAGGAGAGCTCACTGAGCGACAGACTTCCGCAGTCAAAATCAAGACGCAGGTAGACAATACCGGAGGTGAAGACCTCCGTCCAGACGACAGGGAGTCCCGCGATCTCCTCGGTCTTAAAGTTCAGCTTCTCAGCGCCGCGGTCAATATCTCCCCGCTTAAGCAGCGGAATCCTTAAGAGATCCTCCTGCTTCGAGGGCTCACTCTGATAGGCCTTCAGCTCCCGTGTCTCCCAGACAATGCGCTCCCTCTCCTCCCGGCTCATCTGTGCCGCGATCTCCCGGAGCTTCTCGTTTCTTTTCTCCTCCTGCTTTGCCGTGAGCCCGCTGACCGGCTTCAGTATGACCAGCGCCTCATTCGGGTTGTCCAGCAGATAGTCCCTGATGATCCCCTCAAAGAAATCCTCATCGACCTTCTTCCTAAGCTCAGAAAACAGCCCGTCAAAGCGAAGGTGCATGCAGGGATCCGCGTCATAGAGCCAGCTGTTGAAACTCTCAATTCCATATATCAGTCCCTTCGGATAGGAGCCGAAATCTGCCTCCCTTGCCCGAAATTCCGCAGAATTCAGCGCAGCCTTTACCATTTTGTGATCCAGCGCTCCCCCGGCAAGAGCCCGCAGGGTATCCCGCACCACAGCGAGAAACTGCTCCTTCTGATCCAGCGCAACATGCTTTGCGTTCACAGCAAAATAAGGCTCGCGTATTCCATAGCTGTAGCCGCCGTACACATCCTCACCGATGCCTGCCTGAATGAGCGCATCGTGCAGCGGCGCCCCCGGAACCTCAAGCAGCACATATTCCAGCGCCTGAAACGCGTTGCAGAGCAGCGGATCCAGCTCACCGCCGACGCGCATATTGAGGGAGAAATAAGCCGCATGATCCTCTGACTCGCTCTCCGCGATGGAATATTCAAACAGCTTTTCCACCGGTGCCCTGAGCGGCGCGGGGAGCTTCAGCTCCGAATCCAGCGGACGCCTCTCATACTTCGAGAGGTACTCCCGGTCCATGTAGTCCAGCCGCTCCGCCATATCCGTGTTTCCGTAGAGGTAAATAAAAGAATTCGTCGGATGATAGTAGCGGCTGTGGAAATCCAGATAAGACTCATAGCTCAGCTCCGGGATGCAGTCCGGGTCTCCTCCGGACTCCTCCGCATAGGGATGTCCCGGAAAGAGCGCCTCATTCACCGCGCGCTCCATCACGCCGTCCACAGAGGAATACACCCCCTTCATCTCATTGTAGACAACGCCGTTGTAGCTCAGCGGGCCGTCCGCGCTCTCCGCCTCGTAATGCCAGCCCTCCTGCAGGAATATCTTCTTCTCCTGATAGAGTCTCGGATGAAACACCGCATCCAGATACACGTCCATGAGATTATGAAAATCCGTGTCATTGCAGCTTGCGACAGGATAGAGCGTCTTATCCGGATAGGTCATCGCGTTCAGAAAGGTGTTGAGCGAGCCCTTCACGAGCTCCACAAAGGGATCCTTCGCAGGATACTTCTCCGAGCCGCAGAGCACGGTGTGCTCCACAATGTGGGCAACGCCCGTGGAGTCGCGGGAAGGCGTGCGAAAGCCGATCGTGAAGACCTTGTTGTTGTCGTCGGAGAGCAGCAGGAACACCCGCGCTCCCGTTCTTCTGTGTTCCATACTGACCGCGACTGCACCGATCTCCGGGATATCCGTCTCCTTTAAATATGTGTACGCGGGTAATGTCTTCAGTGCCGCTGTTCTTTCGCTGCGATTCCGAATTTCTGCCATAAGTCTTCCTTTCTGTGTGATCGCGTCTTTATGCCGACGGTATAATCCCATCGGCCGGTATCATGGAAAGCAGCGTGCGATCCGCAGTTTCCCGGATCCTGCTTCCCTTCTGTCTGCCGGAGCTCTCCCGGCAACGATAAAGCTCAGAGTGTTTCAAAGCCCCGCCGCTTTACTCACAGCCTACCCAGGAACTTGTCCTTTAAGAGCGCCGCGCACTCCCGCAGCATAAAATGCGGGAAGAGTACCAGATCTGTGGCCACGGGTATCCCATAAATTTGCTGCTGTGACTGTTTTTTGGCAATATGCATTGCGCGATACAGATGATAGTCGGAGCTCAGCACGGCGATGCGCACCGGTCTCGACTCTGCGCTCAGGATCTCCATTCCCTGCACCGGGCTCACAAAAGCCGCCCGGGACTCGCTCTCCTCCGCCTCCCCGCGGACGCGGCGGATCAACGCACGGCTGTAGCTGATATTTTCAAAGGTATTCTTTGACTGTATCTCCAGAAGCAGGCGCTCTGCCTTAAGACCGTTTTCGCAGAGATAATCTGCCATCACCTCTGCCTCCGAGCGGAGCGAGGAAACGTCTTGCCCGCCCGAGAGCACAAAACTGGTCTGCGGATTCTGTTCCGCATAGGCGAGCGTGCGGTCCAACCGCCGCTTCAGTGAGCGTGAGATCGTGCCGTCCGGTCTCACCTGCGCGCCGAGGACGATCACATACTCCGGATTCACAGGCTCCCCGGGATGCATCCCGGAGGCGATGCATACGCCTGCCGCGATCAATACCGCCGCGAGAGAGAAGGTCGCCGTATGTACCGCCGTGACAAGCCAGAGCGGAATCTGTCTCCACTCATGCCTGTAACCCCAGGCCACCGCCGCATTGCAGAGCGAGAGAAACGCAAAGCAGAGCCAGATCTGACTCTGCGCCAGAAACTGACCCGCATAGATCGTCGCAACGATCCAGTAACCGAGGCACAGAAGAAAGCCCGCGGTGAAAAATACACTCATGTATCCGCTCCTTACTTCAGCTCTGCAGTCTCCACACGCAGCAGCTCTCCGGGCTCCGCTGCCGGACACAGCTCCACATGCAGCGACTCCAGCGGATGCGGCGCGCTCTCCTCCCGCATGCCCTCGTCGTTCTCGATCGAGAGCACCTCTGAGATCACATCGCTCCCGTCCTTCTTCATGATTTCTATCCTGTCGCCGACCGAAAACTTATTTTTCTGCCGGAAGCAGGCGCGCCCCTGTTTGTCCAGGCGCTCCACGGTTCCCAGATAAGTGTAGCTCCGCGTGTAGGTATTGTTCTCGTAGATCTGCGCGTCCTCCGAGGGTCTGCCAAAAAAGAAGCCGGTCGTGAACTCCCGGTAGGTGCATTTTCCGATCTCTCGCCTGTACTCCTCAAGATGCGACGCATAGAGTGCGGGATCCTTCAAATAATCATCAATCGCCCGTCGGTAGGCGCGCGCATTGACCGCGACGTAGAGCTCCGTCTTCATGCGCCCCTCAATCTTGAAGCTGTCTATCCCGGCCTCTATGAGCTCCGGAATATGCTCTATCATGCAGAGATCCCTGGAATTGAAGATGAAGGTCCCCCGCTCATTTTCATACACCGGCATATACTGCCCCGGGCGCTTCTCCTCCACCACCGCGTACTGCCAGCGACAGGGGTGGGTACAGGCTCCGCGGTTCGCATCCCGTCCGGAGAGAAAGCTGCTTAAGAGGCAGCGCCCCGAGTAGGAGATGCACATCGCACCGTGCACGAAGGTCTCAATCTCCATCTCTTCCGGAATGTGTCTCCGAATATCCGCAATCTCCCTGAGAGAGAGCTCCCGCGCCGTCACGACGCGCTTTGCACCGAGCTCCCGCCAGAAGAGAAAGCTTCCGTAATTCGTATTGTTCGCCTGTGTGCTCACATGGAGCTCCGTGTCCGGACATATGCGCTTTGCCAGCATGAAGAGCGCCGGATCGGAGACGATGAGCGCATCCGGCTGCATCTCCTTAAGCTCCTCAAAATAGTGCTCCGCCGCTGTGAGATCGTCATTGTGCGCAAGTATATTTGCGGTCACATAGACCTTCTTTCCCCGCTCATGTGCGTAGCGTATGCCCTCCGCCATCTCCTCCGGCGAAAAGTTCTTCGCCATGGCACGGAGACCGAAGGCCTCCCCGCCGATATAAACCGCGTCCGCTCCGTAGTCCAGCGCAGTCCTCAGCACTTTAAGACTGCCCGCCGGGAGCAGAAGCTCCGGTCTTTTTTCTCGCATAAGCTTCCTTTCTCTCACTCTGCCCCGGCGCGCTTCAGCGTCAGTGCAATTCCGTCCCCGCCCGGCAATATGCTCGTCTCCAGTCCCTCCGTGTGCGTCAGAACGTAGAGATATTCCCTCATGCGGGCGTGTATGGTTCTGTCGCGGCGCGGCAGGGCAAAACGGGAATACGCGATGCTCCCCTCCTGCAATACATTATCCGAGAGGATAATGCCGCCGGGTCTCAGACATTTTAAAAGATGCGGCAGCCAGTTCAAATACTGCCCTTTTGCCGCATCCATAAACACAAAGGAATATCGTTCCGCCGGAAGTCCGGGAAGGATTTCGCCGGCGTCGCCGGGAAGAAGCGTAATCCTCTCCCGATAGACACTGCGGCTTATGTTCCGCTGCGCGGCCTCGATGCGCGGCGCCCAGCTCTCTATCGTCGTGATGTGCGCATTCTCCGGGAGCACTGAGGCCATAACAAGGGCAGAATATCCCACCGCCGTTCCGACCTCCAAAAGCTCCTGCGGCTTCAGAATGAGAAGCAGCATCTTTAAAAAGCGCTCCGTATTCCGCCGGAGCACAGGAACCTCCGCTGTCTCCGCCTCCCGGCGCAGTGCCTCCAGCCATGCAGCATTTCCCGGCTCAAGCGAATCAAGATAGGCCGTAATTTCAGGCGCAACAATCATTTCTTATCTGTCTCCTCCGCTGTCTCCGGGCCTGCATCGAGCTGACGGAGCAACTCCTCCGCTGTCTCCGAGCTGTTCAGCTGGTAATGCCCCGGCTGTACCTCAAGATCAAAGAACAGTGCCTGCAGGCGCAGCGCCCAGACATTGTCCGCAACACCGCGCTTCAAAAGCAGCTCTGAGGCCTCCCAGAGATCCATGCCCTCAGGAATCGTCACATAGATGTTCTTTCCGGGAGGAGCATCCTTCCCCTGCTCATAAAATGCGCTGTAGCCGAAGCGATACGCTACCGCCATGCCGCGCGCCAGAACCAGAAGCAGTCCGGCCGCAACCAGGACCCGCACTGCAAGCCCGATGAGACCGGATGAGAAGCTGTTCAGTTTTTCGGCATTTCGATTCATAAGCTCTGCTCCGTTTCAAAGCTGTGCGGCCTTGATAGTACGCTCCGTGAGAGCTTCTTCCCCTCCAAAGGCTGCCTGCTTCTCAATGAACCCCGAGAATGATGGGCAGTATCACCGGATTCCGCTTCATCTTCTTCCAGAAGAAATCGCTCAGCTCGTCCCGCACCGCGTTCTTCAGCTTGCTCCAGTCGTGAACACCGGCGCTGAGACTGTCGCGCACTGCGGCAGCAGCGATATCTCGCGCGCCTGCCATCAGCTCCTCCGAATCCTTCACATAGACAAAGCCTCTGGAGACAATCTCCGGCCCGGAGACCAGCTGGTTCGAACCGCGCTCCAGCGCCATTGTCACGATCATGATACCATTCTGCGCGAGGTTTTGTCTATCTCTCAGGACGACATTGCCCACGTCTCCGACACCGAGCCCGTCCACCATGATGCCGCCTGCCTGCACATGCCCTGCGATGCGACAGCTGTTCTCACTGATCTCAACGACATCACCCGTGGACATAAAGAGTATATTCTCTTTCGGCACGCCGACCGCCGCCGCGATCTCCACCTGTGCCTTTCTGTGACGGTACTCACCGTGCACCGGCAGCGCAAACTTCGGCCTGAGCAGGGAGTACATGAGCTTGATCTCCTCTGCGCAGGCGTGTCCGGATACATGCGTGTCCTGAAATATGACCTCCGCCCCCTTGATGGAGAGCTCGTTGATCACCTTGTCCACGGCCTTCTCATTGCCGGGGATGGGGTGAGAGCTCATCACAACCACATCCGAAGGTGAGATCGAGACCTTTCTGTGCATGCCGCTGGCCATTCTGGAGAGCGCAGCCATGCTCTCTCCCTGACTGCCCGTCGTGATGAGAACGGTCTTCTCCTGCGGATAGTTCTTCAGCTGCTCAATGTCGATCAACGTCCCCTCCGGGATCTGAATATAGCCGAGCTCATTGGCGATGCCGATGACATTTACCATGGAGCGGCCTTCAACCACCACCTTGCGGCCGTACCTGTAGGCGGAATTGATCACCTGCTGCACGCGGTCCACGTTTGAGGCAAAGGTCGCGACGATAATACGATTCTCCTTGTGCTCGGAAAATATCAGGTCGAAGGTTCTGCCGACCGTGCGCTCCGACATCGTAAAGCCCGGGCGTATTGCATTGGTGCTGTCGCAGAGCAGCGCCAGCACTCCCTGCTTTCCGAGCTCTGCCATGCGCTGCAGATCCGCAGCCTCACCGAACACGGGTGTGTAGTCGATCTTGAAATCGCCGGTGTGGAAAATGACACCTGCCGGGCTGAAGATGGCGAGCGCCGAGCTGTCGGAAATAGAGTGATTCGTCTTGATAAACTCCACATTAAAATCACCGAAGGGCACCGTATCGCCGTGCTTTACCACGAAGAGCTTCGCGGAATCGAGCAGTCTGTGCTCCTCCAGCTTATGCCGGATCAGTGCGATGGTGAGTCGCGTGGAGTACACCGGAACATTCAGCTCCTTCAGAATATAGGGCAGCGCGCCGATATGATCCTCGTGTCCATGGGTGATGACAAAGCCCTTTACCTTCGAGATATTCTCCTTCAGGTAGCTCACATCCGGAATCACACAGTCAATACCCAGCATATCCTCACTCGGAAAGGCAATGCCGCAGTCCACAACGATGATGGTATCATTGCACTCAAAGGCCGTAATATTCATGCCGATCTGCTCGAGGCCGCCGAGCGGGATGATCTTCACCCTGCCCTCCGCGCTGGAGCGGATGACGCGTGCCTTCGGGAGCTTCGCGTGCTCCAGCATGGCTGCCAGAGGACCGAGCGTTTTTTTTGCGGAGCGGCGTGCACCGCTGCGGCTCCCCGTACTGCGGCTGCTCTCCTTCGCCTTTGTACTCTCCTTTGTCTTTGTGCTCTCCTTCACCTCTGCGGAGCGCGGTCTTCTGCGGGAGGTCTTTGACACACTCTCCTTCTTCTGCTCCCCTTTTACGGGGCTCTCTTTTTTCACGCTTTCCTTCCGCGGCATACTGTTCTTTCTGCCCGCGCTCCTTCCCGCGCTGTTTTTCCCGGCACTCTCCTTCTTCACAGTTTCCTGTGCGCCTGTTTCCTTCCTTGCGCTGCTCCTTCGCGCAGTCGTCTTTCCTGCATTCTCCTTCTGTGCGCCATCTTTCCTGCCGCCCTGTGCCTCCTGGCTCAGGTTGCGGCTCAGCTCCTTCAGCTTTCTGATCGCGTTCAGCGGATTTCTTTCATTCTCACTCAAATTAAAACTCCTCTCATACGAACCTTAAGCCTGTATGCGGCATGGTTCTGTTGTTTTATCAGCTTCTGTCTTCCAACCCGCTCTATGCTGTCGGAACAGACAGATATCCTCTCTGCTCACATAAGCTCCACACCGGAATCACTCATCAGCTCCTGAAAGATGCGAAGCATGTAGTCCGCCTCGGCATCGTCCTCCACAAACTCATAGACTGCTTCTCTTTCCTCCGGGCCCGAGACATCCTTCAGGATATAACACTCACCATCCCCCTCGGCACCTTCCGCCGCGAGGAGATAATACATCCCGTTAATTTTCGTCTCCTCCAGAACGTAGAGCTCCACTTCGCCCCCGTCCTGATCTGCAACAGTGATTCTCGCCTGCTCCGGGGCCGCCATGAGCTCCTCTTCTCTCCCTTTCTCCATCCTCTTCCTTTCCGCGCTCACCTGCATTCCGGGTGAGCGTCCATATATTCCTTTAAAATCAGGCTCGCTGCGACCTGATCGATATACTTCTTTCTCTCCTCGCGCGGCACACCGCTCTCCGAGAGTATCTCATCCGCCGCCACAGTCGTAAGACGCTCATCCTGCCATTCCACCGGCAGCCCAATTCTTCGGATGAGCATCTCCCGAAAGTGCTCACAGCGCTCCACGCGCTCACCGGCACTCCCGTCCATATGGCACGGACGCCCCAGCACGATGCGGGTGACACCCCGCTCCTGCACGAGCTCCTCAATGCGGGAACAGGTTCTTCTGAGCTTCGATTCCGAAGTTCTCCATATGGTCTCCGCCGGCTGTGCCGTTAAGTACAGGGCGTCGCTGAATGCGACGCCTACCGTCTTCGATCCGTAGTCCAGACCCATTAACACTGATAAACCCTCGCCTCTTTCTGAAAACTGTAAAATCATACAACAAAAAGCGCTGATACGGAATATTCCTGTATCAGTCTCAGAGGTGCCAGATTCGATTGATGACCGAGCCCATAACGGTCCTTCACGCGGCTTTCTATCACATCTAAACTTAAAAACGCAAAACAGCCGACGGCGGTATTACCTGCCGCCGTCGTACTTGTTCTCGATATAGTAGCTCAAAAGCTCCTCAAGAATATCGTCTCTCTCCACCTTCATGATGAGACTTCTCGCATTCTTGTGGCTGGTAATATAGGTCGGATCTCCGCTCATCACATAGCCGACAATCTGATTCACCGGATTGTAACCCTTCTCGGACAGCGCTTCATAAACCAGACGAAGCACCTGGCTTACATCCATCTTATTTTCCTGTATTGCCTGAAAGAACTGGGTATCGTGCAAGTTTTCGTTCATGATATGATTCCTCTCAATTATTCCCTATTCTATACGAAAAAAAGATATTCAGCAAGAGGAAATCCCCCATTCAGAGATTTGTAAGAACCGCAGCCAGTATCGGAGCCTCTCAGCGCTGCAGCTCCAGCAGCTCCTCCGTAAGGAAACCCGTGACCTGTCCGGATATGAGCGCATTCACCGGAGCAGTCTCGTTTTCATGCAGCAGGGCCGCAATACGGACATACTCTCTGGTATTTCCGAGCAGATAGCGGCGTCCGTTCAGCTCTGCTACCTCCTCCACAAGTATCTCCTCCCAGCGGCCTATGCGGCGCTCCCGAAATTCACGCATGTGTCTCCGGTTCAGCGCCGCGAGCTGCTCCGCACGCGCCGCCTTCACAGCCCGCGTGCACTGTCCCGGCATCTCTGCCGCCCGTGTTCCCTCCCTGCGGGAGTAGGGGAAGATATGTGTCTCGTAAAAGCATATCTCCTCCGTGAAGGCAAGCGTCTCCTGAAACTCCTCCTCCGTCTCCCCGGGGAAACCCGCAATGATGTCCGTTGTGATCGCCGCATCAGGGAAGACCCTGCGGATCGTATCGACCCCCCGCCGGAATTCCGCCGTGCTGTAGTGCCGGTTCATGCGCCGCAGCACAGCATCCGAGCCGCTCTGCATCGAGAGATGAAAATGCGGACAGAAGTGCCGAAGTCCCGCCAGTCTCCGCACAAAATCCTCCGTGACAATCTGCGGCTCCAGCGAGCCCACTCGGATGCGCTCAATTCCCTCCACCCGGTCGAGAAGACAGATGACATCCGAGAGATTCTCCGCATGCTCTCCGGCGGACTGTATCCGCTCCAGATCCCGCCCGTAGGAGGAGAGGTGAATCCCGGTCAGCACGAGCTCCCTGTAGCCCTGCGCCGCAAAGCGCTCCACCTCCTCCTTGAGCTCCGGAAAGGCCCTTGAGCGCACGCGCCCCCGCACATAGGGAATGATACAGTAGCTGCAAAACTGGTTGCAGCCGTCCTGTATCTTCAGAAATGCACGGGTGTGATCCGACATTGTGTCCGCGCTGATATCATCGTATGCGCGCACCGCCGCAATATCTCCGACTGCAACGCAGGCCGCACGATCCACATTTCCCGTGTCCTGATCCTTTTCATCTGCGCGAAAATTGCAATCCCCGGGGCCTCCTGTTTTACAGAGACGCGAAGCATCGTGCGAGGCAAAATATCTCTCCAGCAGTGCTGCTAGCTCCCGCTTCTCGTGATTTCCGACGATGAGATCCACCGCCGTGTCCTCCTTAAGCTTCCCGCCCGCCGCCTGCGCGTAGCAGCCCGCTGCGACCACCACCGCATCTGGGTTCAAGCTTTTCGCCCGGTGCAGCATCTGCCGCGACTTTCTGTCCGCGATATTTGTGACAGAGCAGGTGTTGATGATATAGACATCCGCGGGCTCCTCAAAGGAGCGAAGCTCATAGCCGGCCCTGAGCAGCGCCTGCTGCATGGCCTCTGTCTCATAGGTATTCACCTTGCAGCCAAGGGTATGAAATGCCGCCGTTCTCAAATGATTTCTTCCTTTCCTTCGCTTGACTTTGCCCCCGCTTCCAATTACGATGATAGACAAAGCAGATTATATTTTAAGGAGGCGCTTCTCTATGAAAACCGTCAAGATCTCTCTCAATTCCATCGACAAGGTCAAATCCTTTGTAAATACGATTGCGCGCTACAACGAGGACTTCGATCTCGTCTCCGGCAGATATGTGATCGACGCGAAGTCCATTATGGGTATCTTCAGTCTGGATCTCTCCAAGCCTATTGATCTGAATATCCACGGCAATACCGAGGAGAGCGATATACTCACGGCGCTGAAGCCCTATATCGTGGAGTGATCCTCCAAAGGGACAGACAGGCGGAGTCGCTTGCATACGGCACTTCTCGGTCCGTAAAGCCATACCAAACGCAGGAGCTTCCTTGAGCGAAGCTCCTGTTTTATTTTCAGCTTCATTTCTGATCCGGCTTTCTGAACTCTTCCGAACCGACAGAGACAGCTCCTCACTCCGCCGTACAGCGAATTCTCTCCTCCGTCCGTATGGCCTCCTCGACCATCTCATCTATCTTTTCCGAAAGCTTCAGCTCCGACTTCCGTATGCGCTCTGCGTCCGGCTTTGTCACCGGGTGCTTTGCAACAAAGATGGTGCAGCAGTCCTCATAGGGCTCAATCGAGGTCTCATAGGTCCCGATCTGCACCGCGCGCTCTATGATCTCCTGCTTGTCAAAGCCGATCAGCGGACGGAATACCGGAAGTGTGCAGACCTCATTCGTCGACACGAGGGAGGGCACTGTCTGACTCGCCACCTGCCCGATACTCTCTCCTGTGATGAGCGCCATGCACTTGCTCCGCCCTGCGAGCCGCTCCGCAATGCGCATCATGTAGCGGCGCATGATAATGGTCAGCTCCTCATGCGGGCACTTCTCATAGATATAGAGCTGTATATCCGTGAAATTCACGATATGAAGCGTGACAGGACCTGCGTAGCGCGCCACCTCCCGCGCGAGATCCACAACCTTCTGCTTTGCGCGCTCACTGGTATAGGGCGGCGCGTGAAAATAGGTCGCCTCCAGCATGACGCCGCGCTTTGCGATCATATAGCCCGCCACCGGGGAATCGATGCCGCCGGAGAGCAGCAGCATGGCCTTGCCGTTTGTTCCGACCGGCATCCCGCCCGGCCCCGGAATGAGGACGGAGTAGATCCCTGTGCCCTCGTTCCGTATCTCCACATTCAGGCTGATCTCCGGATGGTGGACATCCACCCGTAAATTCGGGCATGTCTCCAGTATTCTGCCGCCGAGCTCTGCGCTGATGCTCTCGGAGGTTCCCGGGTAGCTCTTGTCTATTCTCCGGGTAAATACCTTGAAGCTCCTCTCCTCCGTCCCGTAGACGTCCTGCATAAACTGCATGGTGCGCGCCGCGATGGTCTCAAAGTCGCGCTCCGCAAAGCGCAGCATCGGACATATCATCACGATTCCGAACACACGCTTCAGCGCCTCCACTGTGTCCTCGTAGTCAAAATACCCCTCCGTCTCCACATAGATGCGCCCGTGCTGCTTCTCAACCGAAAAGTTCCCCTCGACAGGCTTCAGCGCCGTGTATATCTGCTGAATCAGGGCATCCTCGAACTTATAGCGGTTCTTGCCCTTCAGGCCTATCTCTCCGTACTTGATTAAAAATGACTTATATTCCATGCTCTTCGTTCCCCACTGTCCTGAACCTTCATCTTCTCGTAAACCGGCGCAGTGTCGGCACAAGCTCCGCCATTGCCTCTGCAAAGGCATCTGCTTCCTCTGCCGTATTCGTGTCGCAGAGGCTCACTCGTATCGTCGCATCCAGCAGCTTATCTCTGAGACCTATGCCCTTCAGCGTCCCCGAGATGCCCGGATGGTTCGATGAGCAGGCCGATCCGCTGGACACATAGATGCCCCGCTCCTCCAGAGCGTGCAGCAGCACCTCCGCGCGCACATCCTCCACCGAGATGCTGACAATATGCGGCGCGCCCTCCTCGCCGCGCCCGGAATTCACACTGACGCCCGGCAGGGCGAGCATCGCATCCGTGATCCTGTCCTTCAGCGCCCGCATATGCGTAATTTTCTCATCAAAATCCTCATAGGCCTCGACTGCGGCTTCTCCCAGCCCGGCAATGCCCGGAACGTTGATCGTCCCGCTGCGAAGCCCTCCCTGCTGCCCCCCGCCATATAACAGCGGACGTATCTTCACCCTGCTGTCTATGTAGAGAAAGCCGACGCCCTTCGGCGCGTGCAGCTTGTGTCCGCTGACGCTTAAGAGATCTATGCCGAGCCGCTTCGGATATATTCTGTACTTCCCGTAGCCCTGAATGGCGTCTACGTGAAAGAGTGCCGCGGGTTTTCTCTCATGCACCAGCCCTGCGAGCTCCTGAACCGGTTCCACCGCTCCGATCTCATTGTTCACATACATGACCGAGACCAGTATGGTATCCTCCCGGAGCGCCTCCTTAAGCTGCGCAGGGGAGATATGTCCCCTCTCATCCACCGGAAGCACCGTCACCTCAAAGCCCAGTCCCTCCAGAAAAAGCAGCGGCTCATACACCGCCGGGTGCTCGATCGCCGTGGTTATGATGTGCCTGCCCGCCCGCTGATTTGCGAGCGCACAGCCGATCAGTGCCATATTGTCGGACTCCGTGCCTCCTGAGGTGAAGAGTATCTCCTTTGCCGAGACCTTCAAAGTCCTCGCGATCCGCTCCGCAGCCTCCCGCACATAGCGCTCTGCGCGGACACCCATGCTGTGCTTCGCCGAAGGATTTCCGTAGTCCTCCCGCATGGTGCGCACCACCAGCTCCATCACACGCTCCGACACCCTGGTTGTCGCCGAATTGTCAAAATAAATCTCACGCATATAAACCTTTCCGCCGCGCTATAAGCTCAGATAAAACGCGCAGCCAGGACATCCCGCCGGGCGCGCTCAGCGCCCCTCTGTCTCCGCCATGAGAAGAGAGAGCACCACGAGCCCCGCAGTCTCCGTCCGAAGTATGCGCTTTCCGAGCGTCAGCGCCGTAAAGCCCCGCTCCTGTGCCTCCTGAATCTCGCTCTCCTCAAAGCCGCCCTCCGGCCCTATCATCACCGCCACACGGTCGCCCGGCTCTACGGAGGAGATCAGCTCCCGGGTCGCCTCCATTCCCTCCGCCTTCTCGTAGGGAATCATGCAGAGCTCACTCCCCTCTGCTTCCTTAAGTGCCTCAGAGAAACTGAGCGGCAGCGCCACCTCCGGAATTACTCTCCGCCCGGACTGCTTCGCCGCACTCTCTGCGATTGCCTGCCAGCGCCGCACCCGCGCCTCCGCCTTCCTTTTGTCAAGCTTCGCGACACAGCGCCTCGTCTCCACCGGAACCACCCGGCGCACGCCGAGCTCCACCGCCTTCTGTATGATGAGCTCCAGCTTATCTCCCTTCGGCAGTCCCTGATACAGCGTGATCTCCACCGGAAGCTCCCGCACATCCGCATTTTCCTCGAGCACCGTGAGCTCCACCGCCTCACGGGACAGCGCCCGGATCTCACAGAGATACTCCCAGTCCTCTCCCGCACTGATCATCAGCCGCTCTCCGACCTTCATGCGGAGCACATTCACAATATGATTCACATCCGGCCCTGTGATCCGGGCCTCCCGCTCCGAAAGCTGCTCCGGCGCAACAAAAAAATGATACACCTCTTATCTTCTCCTCACGGTGATATTCACCCACTCGCCCTGACAGTTCACCTCCAGCAGCTCAAACTCCGGGTTCCTGCCGAATGCTTCCCGTACCTCGTCCTCTTTCGTGTCGATGATGCCCGAGGTGATGAAGATGCCGCCGTGCTTTAAGTGACGGGCAACCTCCCCCTGCAGCGCGATGATCACCGGCGCCAGTATATTTGCCACCGCGATGTCGTAGCGCTCGTCCCCCGCTGCCGCCTGTACCTCTGCATCGTCGATCAGATTGCCGCAGACTGTCCGGAACTGCGCCTCCGTAAGCGCATTACTCCGAAGGTTCTCCCCGACCGCCTCCACCGCGTTGTCGTCGAGATCTGTCGCAAAGACATGCGCTGCACCGAGCTTCAGTGCCGCGATTCCCAGTATGCCGCTGCCTGTCCCGACATCCAGAACCTCTATGCCGTCCCGGACTCCCGCCGCCCGCATGATTTTCAGATACTTCGCGAGCTGACGTATGCAGAGCTGGGTCGTCTCATGCGCCCCCGTCCCGAACGCCGTTCCCGGATCTATCTGGATGAGCGTCTTCCCCTCCGCTCCGGCCGGAATCTGCTCCCAGCTCGGCTTAATCAGAATATCGTCCACCGTGAAGGGATGAAAAAAGGTCTTCCAGTTGTTGATCCAGTCCCGGTCCTCCGTCTCGCTCTCCGAAATCTCTCCGGGGCCGATGTCCGTGAACAGCCTCAGCTCCTCAAGGCTCTCCCGCACACGGACAAGCATCTCTTCCGTATCGCTCTCCGGCTCCAGATAGAAGCTGACCCGCGCACGCCCGTCATCCGGCGGCAGCTCCGGCAGTATGTCAATGAACATACCCTTCGTGTCCTGCTCCGAGAGCGGCACATGATCCTCTATTTCGATCCCCTCTATCCCAAGCTCCGAAAACGCGGCGCTCACGAGATCCACCGCCGCCGCCGTCGTGCTCAGCGTATACTTCTTCCACTTCATCTGTTCTGCTCCTGACTGCTCCAAAAAAGGCCTGCCGCGCAGATACCACTGCCCCTTTTACAAGGACGCGGGTAATGCTGCCGACAGGCCGGTATTCTCTGCTGAATCATGGTAACACAAGACGACGCTTCCTGCAATGCGAAGGGCTGAAAGGCCTGCAAAAGACAGCGCCGCCCTGAACGAAACAGGATCGTCCGGAACGGCTGTCTTCTCTGTTTTCTTTTCAGGTCTGCGTGCTGCCAGGCAGAACATGTTCCTTCCCTGCCTCACAGCTCCTCTCTGCGGGGGATCGCGGGTGCTGCGCCCCGGCGCGATACGGTGATCGCAGCCGCCCTTGCGGCGAGAGCCATGGCCCGCTGCACCGTCTCTCCCGCAAGCAGGGCGGCGAGAAGATAACCCGTGTAGGTGTCCCCGGCTGCCGTCGTATCCACCACCTCCGTCCGGTAGATTTCCTGACAAAAGCGCTCCTCCCGATAGCCGTAGAGGGACCCCGCCTCCCCGAGAGTCAGAACGATATGCGCCTCCGGGAACTTTCGCATGAGCTCTGCAAGCAGCAGCTCTCCGTCCGACGCCTGCCTTCCCGAGATCTGCGCCGCCTCCACCTCGTTCAGAATAAACCAGTCAATAAGCTGAAGCGGAAGCGCCGTGATCTTTTGATCCATGGGGGAGGGATTCAGGACAATCACCATGCCCCTCTCGTGCGCCTTCTCCACAATATAATGCAGCTCGTTGATCTCATTCTGAAGCACACAGTAATCTCCCGCAAAAAAGCCGGAGAGTGTCTCATCAACCTCCTCTCTCGTGATAGCCTGGTTGGCGCCACCGTAGAGCAGGATGCAGTTGTCTCCCTGTACATCGTTCTGAATGATTGCATTCCCGGAGCGCTCCGTCTCTGTCACCCGTATAAAGTCCGTGTGTACACCGGCCTCCCGCAGCACTTCGAGCAAAAAGCTTCCGTCCTTCCCTATCTTTCCGGCGTGATATACCTCTGCGCCCGCCCTGCCGAGCGCCACAGACTGATTGAGCCCCTTTCCTCCGGAATAGACGTGCAGTGCCTCAGAGGAGAGAGTCTCCCCCTTTCTGACGAAGTGATCTACTTTATATACATAATCAATATTCAAGGATCCAAAGTTCAGCATTTTCATGGGAAATATTCCGTTCTTATAGTTTGATCTCACTGGGATAGGCCCACTTCTTAAGCTCCTCCGCCGGGAGCGCTGCGGGCTCCTTTCCGCCCATGGCTGTCAGCGTGAGGTAGTAGAGCTCTGCGACCTCCTCGACATACTGTGCCTTCAGAAAGGCCTCCTCCATGTCCGTACCGATTGCTATGGCTCCGTGGCTCTGCAGCAGACAGCAGTCCACTCTCTTCAGTGTCTCCGACACCACCTCCGCCAGCTCTGCCGTGCCCGGCCTCCTGTAGGGAGCCACCGGTACGACCCTGCCCCCTGTGATGCAGGCGCTCTCATAGACAATCGCCGGAATCTCCTTATTCATCACCGCAAAGGCTGTCGAGTAGCGCGCGTGGGTGTGGACGATGGCCCGCATCTCCGGCCGCACCCGGTAGGTATAGAGGTGCATCAGCGCTTCGCTCGAAGGTCTCGCCGCACTCCTTCGCTCCACAACCCGCGCGTCCAGATCCAGCACACAGACATCGTCCGGCGTAAGCAACTCTCTTGCGACACCGCTCGGCGTGATGACCACATAGCCGCTCACCGCATCATACATACTGAAATTTCCCGATTTGTGTTTGCACATCCCGATGCGGTCCGCCTCCTTTGCGACCGCAACCACCTGTTGTTTCAGCTCTTCCAGCATGTCTTCCTCCTCTGCCTCTACAGACAACCCTTTTGCAGTATGATACAGGCATAAAATGCCTTTTCTGTCGTTGATACGACCGCGTAAGCCTGCTTCGCCTCCTCATAGAACTGAAAGCGATCCAGAAAACCGATGCGATCCGCCATCTCCGGTGCGTTTTCCCTGACAATCTCACGAAACGCATCCCATACAGGTGTCTCGAGCTCCGCATGCATGGGCATCTTATCCATGATGAGCACCGGCTTTTCCACAAAATCGTCCAGCGGCAGGAGCTTCAGAATCGCGTCCAGAAGCTCCGTCGCCCGCAGTCCGTCACAGCGGATATTGGTATGATGCTCTGCGGCCGCGACAGAGGCCGCTGGAAAATTCGCATCTCCGATCACAATGCGGTCTCCGTGTCCCATCTCATGCAGCGCCTTCAAAAGCTCCGGCGAAATGCAGTCCGGTA
Organism: Fusobacterium naviforme; assembly: GCA_003014445.1. Lineage (GTDB taxonomy): Bacteria > Bacillota > Clostridia > Lachnospirales > Lachnospiraceae > Moryella > Moryella indoligenes. Next base: position 38,669 of record PYGH01000009.1, read on the forward strand.
TGTTTTTCAGCATAGGCGCTTCCCTCACATTCCAAGCTGCCGGAACGCTGCACCATAAGGCGCGGTGCAGAGTCCCTTTTCAGTGATGATACCGGTGATCAGCTCGTGATCTGTCACATCAAAAGCAGGATTGTAGACATCCACCCCATCCGGAGCCATGCGCTCCCGGTACCACATCTCTGTGACCTCATCCGGATCCCTCATCTCGATCGGGATTTCCGCTCCCGTCGGCGTCCTCATGTCAATCGTGGAGCTCGGCGCACAGACATAGAAGGGAATCCCGTAGTGCTTCGCGAGGATCGCAACGCCGGAGGTGCCGATCTTATTCGCTGCATCGCCATTCGCCGCGACACGGTCGCAGCCCACAAAGACAATATCAATCTTTCCGGACTTCATGAGGATGGAGGCCATGTTGTCACACTGCAGAGTGGTTCTGATCCCTGCACTGTGCAGCTCAAGCGCTGTGAGCCGCGCGCCCTGAAGGAGCGGTCTGGTCTCGTCGCAGTAGACATGGATCTCCTGACCGGCCCAGCCGTGCTCCAGGGCGACATACATGGGTGCAGTCGCCGTGCCGTACTTCGCCGTGGCGAGCGTGCCCGCATTGCAGTGAGTCAGAATTCCGATCTCCCTTCCCTTCTGTTTCAGTTCCGACAGCAGCCGGAAGCCGATCTCCCCTATGCTTCTGCTGATCTGCACATCCTCCTCCCGGATCCGCTCTGCCTCCGCGAAGAGCAGCTCACACAGCTCCCGCAGCGGCATTTCTTCATGCTTCTTGACACAGTCCTCCATCCGGTTCAGTGCCCAGAAGAGATTCACAGCTGTCGGCCTTGAGGACGCGAGATACTCTTTCTCCTTCCTGAATTCTTCAAAAAAGTGCGCGTAGTCCGCCGCCTCAATCTTCGATGCCAGCAAGGCTATGCCACAGGCCGCACACACACCGATCGCCGGTGCGCCGCGCACCCTCAGTTTTTTAATCGCCTCCCATATCTCCTCCCTTGTGGAGAGACAAATCCGCTTTCTGGTTCCCGGCAGCAGGGTCTGGTCGATGATATCGACTGCCGTTCTGTCGGCATTCATCCTTACAGAGAGTAGCTCGTCAAAAAAACGTTCCGCATCCATCGTCCTTCCTCCTCATCTGAGACTTTCCGCTGCCTTCCGCTCCGCGCGGCGCACTGCATCCACAAAATCGCGCCCGCAGCGATACTCCGCTGCATTCAGGATATAATCCTTGCCCGTGTAGATGTTGATGCGCTCCGCCATCAGGCGGTCGTGTTCATCCTCGATCCCCGTGACATCGGCTACATTCGCCATGCCGACTGTCCTCCGGTGAAGCTCTGTGCCCGCATAGCCCGCGGTGTCTCTGAGTATCCCGGCGAGATACCACTCCTTAAAGCCCGGCACCTTCGCCATGGGCTCCGTGACCGCCTCATCGTACTTCCGGCAAAACTTCTCGATAAAGAGATCCATGCTCTTCTCGATCGACTTGAGGATCCAGTCACAGAACTCCCGCTTTCCGTGCGCCAGACCGTTGTCGTAAGCAAAGATCAGGTTTGCAACGACATTGCCCGTGTCGTAGCCCATGGGCGCGTAAGTGCCAAACTCCGAATCAAAGACCTTCGTCGCCCCCTCCCTGATGAATATGGATCCGGTGTGCAGGTCCCCCTGAATGAGTGCCTGTGCATTTGTCATGAACCCAAATTTCAGCTTTGCAACCTCGAGCTGCAGAGTCTCGTCCTCATAGAGCTCCCGGCGTACAAAGTCCGCATTCGGTGCATAGATATTGTTTCTGCAATTAATATCCATGTAGGGCTCCATGAGCACCAGCTTCTCCGTGATGTCGCAGAGATCCGGAGAGATGAACCGTCCCACGAGCTCCTTCTTCTCCCGGTGATCCATGACCAGATCGCTGCTTAAGAGCAGTGTGTTCACCAGAAAGTCCGAGATGTCCTCCGCAAAGTGCGGGTAGATCTCGTGCTTCAGCATGGCTTGGCGCATCACCTGAAAATCCGAGCAGTCCTCCATGCCGCAGGCGCACATCACCGTGTCATAGAAATAGATGCGCGGCACCATGCCCGGCGCGAATTTATCCTCCAGGGTGATGATCTCTGCCTCAAGGCGGTTTCTGTCCTTTGAGGGCTTCATATCCTTCGATATACGGGTCTCTGTTCCCGCCTGCTTCACAAAAATAGAGTTTCCCTTGCCGTCCATCACGCGGTAGACATAGTTCAGGTTGCCGTGCTCCGCAGGGACTATCACTTCCATGCTCGCCTCATCCCAAGCTATCATGGAACCTGTCTTTTCAAGCGTATACTCCTTTACATCGCTCGCTTCCATCTGAAAATAACTGTCAAATCTGGACATACTTCCTGATTCCTCCTTTGCTTACTCTCACTCGCTGTCTTCTGTGTCAACTTTCCTTCTTGTACGCGTATGCTGCAATCAGAGCCAGTGCCAGCACCGCTCCCTTCACTGCCGGAAGCACGTAAAACGGCACTGCGCAGATGGTAAGGCCGTTCTCCAGTGTGGATACCAGCATGGAGCCGATCATGGTTCCGAGCGCGTTCGGCTTCTCCGCGCCGCCCACCGTTCTTCCGACGAAGACCGCCGCGAGAGAGGGCATCAGATAGTTGTCACAGCACATCACCTGCGCGGAGCTCCCTCGCGAAGCCACCAGTATACCGCCGATCGCGATGAAAACCGCAGTGATCATACCCGCGAGATAGCGGTACTTCTTCGTGTCGATGCCGGAGAGCTTTGCCGCCTCCTTGTTCCCGCCCATCGCATAGAGATAGCGTCCATGCTTCGTGAAGTTCAGAAAGACGTAGGCCGTGAGCACACAGCCCAGCATGATAATGATGATCCACGGAGCTCTTCCGATCGCCGAGAAAGACTCTGAGAGCGCGGTTCTGACCGGTGCTGTGTTCCAAGGCGTCTTCATGCCTGTGGAGACTGCGCCGCCGCCGATATACCACTGCCCCAGCCCCTGATGCACAAACATCAGCGCACAGGTGGCAAGCATATCCGGAATCTTGCAGATCAGGATCAGGAACATGGTCAGCTGATACATGATCAGCGTCGCAACAATGCAGACGAGTATGGACATCGGAAGCGAGAGCCCGAACCACAGGTATGCAGAAACAAAAACATAGGCAGAGCAGCTCGCAAGCGTGCCCGCTGACATATCAAAGCCGTCCGGCGCCATGGTTACAGTCGCTGCAATTCCAAAGACCGTATTGATCGCCATAGCTCTCAGAATATTGACCATATTGCTCTCTGAAAAAAATGCGCTGCCCTTCATCGCCGTGAAGACCACAAAGCACACCAGAAGAGCGAGGACCGCGGCCCAGTCCACGAGGAACTTTACTGTGTTTTTCTTCTGTTTCATAGCTGCATCTCCTGTCGTTCTTTTCCTTTTATTTGCTTTCCGCCGACGGAATAGTACATGATTTCATCCTCGCTCGTCTCTGCACTCACAAGCTCCGCCTGGATCTGTCCGTTGTACATCACATACATCCGATCGGTCAGAGAGAGAAGCTCCGCGTTCTCACAGGTCGCATAGAGCACCGCATTGCCCTCCGCGGCAATCTTCTGGATCAGGTGGAAGATATCCTGCTTCGCACCGACATCAACCCCCTTCGTGGGCTCGTCAAAGATATAGAGATCACAGTCCGCCGCAAGCCACTTTCCGACCGCGACCTTCTGCTGGTTTCCGCCTGAGAGATTCTTGACAAGCTGGCGCTCCGACGGTGTTGCAATTCCGAGATCCCGGATGTAGCTTCTCGCATTCTCCAAAACCTTTCCGCGGTTCACAAAGGAGGCGGTGCAGAAGCGGGACAGGCAGGCCGCCGAGAGATTGAAGCTCACATTCTCATGCACCAGAACGCCCTCTTTTCTCCTCTCTTCCGGAACCAACGCGATGCGCTGCTTTACCGCATCCGAGGAATTCCGGATATTCAGGGCCCTGCCCTTCAGCTTTATACTGCCTCCGGTTCTTCTGTATGCGCCGAAGATCGTCTTGCAGAGCTCCGATTTGCCTGCGCCGACCAGTCCCGCGATACCTACGATCTCGCCGCGCCGCGCGTAAAGGGAGATATCCCGTATTCTTCCATCCGCTCCGGAGAAGCCCTCCAGCTCAAAGAGTATCTCTCCGGTATGAGCCGCCTCTCTTCTATGATTCTCCTCAAAGCTTCTGCCCAACATCATTTCAACAATTTCTTTTGTTGTGGTCTGCTCTGTAATATTCCTGCTCTCTATGATCTGTCCGTTTCGCATAACCGTGTAGCTGTCACAGATCTCCAAAATCTCATTCAGACGATGGGAGATAAAGAGTATCGCTACATTTTCCGTCTCGTGCAAATGTCTGACTACACGAAAGAGCTCCTCTGTCTCCTGACTGCTGAGCGGCGCGGTCGGCTCGTCCAGTATAAGAAAATTGCAGCGCGCACGTATCGCCTTCGCGATGAGCACCATCTGTTTCTGTGCGAGCGAGAGATTCTGCACCAGCTCCCTCTCATCGATCTGCTCTCGGCTGATATGGAGCTTTTCCAGCGCCTCGCGTCCCTCCTGATAGGTCTTCTGCCAGTTCATGAAGAAGCCGGTTTTTCCCATGACCATATCGTTCTGGATAATATTTTCCGCCACAGAGAGCGTCGGATAGAGCGCGGTATCGACCTCCTGATACACGATCTGGATGCCGAGACGCTTCGCCTCCACCGGCGTCCGTATCTCCACAGCTCTCCCGCCGAGCGATATCTCTCCGGTGTAGCCGGGATTTGCCCCCGCAAGTATCTTCATCAGAGTGGATTTGCCCGCGCCGTTTGCACCAACCACCGCCCGTATCTCCCCGGTTTCCACCTTGAAGTTCACCTGATCCAGCGCCTTGACCCCCGGAAATTCAATCGATATATTCCTTGTCTCAAGCTTTATTTTTTCCATATTATTCCATGCTTTCTCTGCACTTTTTAAACCAGAGGGAGGTCTCGGCTCCCCGATACCTCCCTCTTTCAAAGCTCTGTCTGCGGCTCCGGCAGCGCCACGTGCCGCAGCGCGGATTTCTTACTTGTGAATCAGATCCTTCGGCATCCACTCCGCCTCAGAGAGATAGTCTATATTGCCATAAGTCTCGCCCGCAATCTCGCCGAGATTCTCAACGGTGGACTCTGCCTTCAGCTCGCTCGCCTTGATTGCAGTTCCCGGAACCTCTACGACATCAACACCTGCTTCCTTGCTCGCCGGATCGTAGATCTTGTCGTACTCACCAGCCAGCTCGAGCATGAGAATGCGCATACCGATCTCGCCGTTCATCGTCCAGTCCGTGGTTCCCGCTGCGGTCCAGATATCAGATCTCATCTGCATATTGGTGACATCCACCGGATCGATATCGACAGATGCCATGGGAAGGGTCTCGCCGTTCTTACCGTTGAAATTGTCGTTCTCGGCAATAGCGTTGTAGACGCCCTGACCGTACATATCATAGTAGGCGATCACACCATCCACATCCTCGCGCTTCACACCCTGCAGGTACGCAGCGGTGACAGTATTTGCGGAGTCAACGGAATCCTGAAGCGGCTGAATCTCGCCGACGGTCTTGATCTTTCCGGCAGCCTCGTACTCTGCCCAGCCTATCTCGCGGCGGTCAAACGGGCTGTTGAAGTTCGGGCCTCTCCAGACCTTGATGAGACGGACGCCTTCGCCGTACTTTTCGATCATCTGATCCAAGAGCACGGTCACGAGAGACTTGTCCTGCTGGAACATCTGGGTTACACCCGGGAGCTTCTGGTACTGACCATCGGTGTAGAACTGTGTGTCAAAGGTCACGATCTTCAGATCCGGATACTGCTCTGTGATCTCCTTCAAGAAGACATAGGAGCCATCCTGGTTTCCGTGGCTCAGCAGCAGTCCGTCGTAGCCCGCGGATGCGCAGGTTCGGATGGTATCCTGCCACTTGTTGAAATCGCCGTCACAGAAGAAGAAATCAAAATCCACGCCGAGGGAATCGCAGAGATCCTGGCAGGAATCCTTCCACATCTGGAAGATGGTCGCGGAGGGCAGGAGCATGACATAAGCCACCTTTTTGCCCGCTACCGGGTTCTGTGCAGCAGCCGCCTCGGGGGTCTCTGCCTGAGCTTCGCTCGAGGCCTCTGCCTGCGCCGTCGTCGCAGCCGGAGTCGCACCGCCGCCGGAGCTTCCGCAGCCGACAAGCATGGGGATGACCATAGAAACCGCAAGTACTGTACTCATTAATTTCCGAAACTTCCTCATAATACTTTTCCTCCTTGTTTAGTAAACATTTTTGCGTTGGTTCGGAAATGTTCAACTAAACATTAACCCTATTTTGATTCAAAGTCAATATTTTATATATATTTCTTACACTTTGTATAATTTTATCCCTACTTACTTGTGCATAATCCCCATTGTCTCTCCTCTACCATTTACTAAACTACGTTATTTTTTTATCTAATTTTCAGAGGGCGTAGGAATGTTTTCTGCGCAAAAAAAATCGCAGACAGAATGTATTCCGTCTGCGAAGCTATATTATAGATATATGGAATGCTTTACGGCCGCTCTGCACTTTCGACTCTCTACGGCTGCGGCAGCACCCTGACACTGTCTCTCACAACCAGCCTCCCTGTGAGCTCCGTCTTCATAGTAGAAAATCCCGGATCACTGATGAGCTGCAGCAGCTGCAGCACCGCCTGCCTGCCGATCAGCTTCCGCTGCACATGAACCGTAGTCAATGCCGGCGAGCTGATTGAGGCATAGGGAATATCATCAAACCCGATGATCGAGACATCGCGCGGAATCTTGTAGCCCTTCTCCTTCAGCGCCTTCATGGCCCCCAGCGCAATGGTATCATTTTCCGCAAAGAAGGCGGAGGGAAGTGTGACATCACCCTCAAGATGAGCCAGAAAATCGTCGTGCGTGCCGATCATGGTGGGATTCAGCTTATAGTCGTGCTGCTCGTCAAAGCTTAATTCCAGCTCGTGAACCAGCTTCCGGAATGCCTCCTCGCGCTCCCGGAAATTTTCCGTGTCCATAGAGCTCCCGAGAAAACCGATCTGTCTGTGTCCGCACTTCCTCAGATAAAGCAGCGCAAGGCGGACATTTTCATAATTGTTCATGCACACGCTGCTGTAGCTGTGACTCGGAATATTGTTATCCACAACCACAAAAGGAATGCGGATATCCCCCATGAGCTGATACTCCTCCCGGCGAAGCTCTGTCCCGATCATGATCATACCGGCATATTTCTCATAATCAAGGTTTTTGAGTCCCTGCTCGAGATCGCTCTTCATGACCGTGAGCGTCATGCCGATATTTTCCTTGCGCAGCTGTCCCTCGATCGCATCAATGATCATGGAAATGAAGCCCTGATTCTCCTCCACAAAGAAGCCGTTCTTATAGTATTTCATCACCAGTACGTTCCGCTCCGCAGCTGCCCGCTTCGGTGACGGGTGATAATCATATTTCTCCAGTGCCTTCCGGATCTTCTCTCTGGTCTCGTCACTCACACCTTTTTTTCCATTCAGCACGATGGAGATTGCAGAAGGGGAAAAACCGGTGATCTTCGACAGCTCCCGAATTGTCATACCCGCCCCTCCTCTCTCTCATAAACAAAGCTAAACTCTTTCATAATTTTACTAATCGTTCGCTTGTAATATACTATTCCCTTCGTATTCTGTCAAGAATCACCGAAACCCTGCGCTTTCCCCGGGACTGATCAATCTACCGCGACAGTGATCGGACAGCAAGAACTGCTCTCCAACAGATGAGCAGCAAAAGGGCCTGCACTCCTCTCCGGAAATGCAGGCCTCCATGTGACGTGCCTCCGAAGGAGGCGGCGCCATCTTACTTAAACAGTCCCTTTTTCTTCTCCTTGCCGTCCATCGCATCGGCAAAGCCCTGAAGCGCCTCTCTCTGCGCCGCCGTGAGCCTGGTCGGGACATCCACCACAAGCGTCACATAGTGATCGCCGCGGATATTTTTATTTCTGAGAGAGGGGACGCCCTTGCCGCGCAGACGCACGCGCGTATCCGTCTGGGTTCCCGCCTTCACCTCATACTCCACCTCGCCGTCCACGGTCCTGATGCGGATCGCACCGCCGAGTGCCGCCGTCGCAAAGGAAATCGGCACTGTGGAAAAGATGGTGGTCTCCTGCCGCTTGAATATGGGATGCGGACTCACAATGCACTCCACCAGGAGATCCCCCCGCTCACCGCCGTTCACGCCCGGCTCACCGCCGCCCGCCATACGGACGGACAGGCCGTTGTCAATGCCGGCCGGAATGGTCACGCGGAAGGTCTTACGCTTCTGGTTATAGCCGGTTCCATTGCAGCCCGGGCACTTCTCCTTCACAACCTTTCCCGCTCCATGGCAGTTCGGACAGGTCTGCACGTTCTGCATGGTTCCAAACATCGTGCGGCTCATCTGTACAATTTTTCCCTTCCCGTTACAGGTGGGACAGGTCTCCGGACTGGTTCCCGCCTTCGCACCGCTGCCGCCGCAGGAGCTGCAGGTCTCCTTGAAATTGACTGTGATCTCCTTCTCACAGCCAAAGACCGCCTCCTCAAAGGTCAGGCGCACGGAGCTGCGCACATTTGCACCGCGCATAGGCTCATTCGCCGCCCGCGCTGAGCGCCTGCCGCCGCCAAAGAAATCACCGAATATTCCGCCGCCGTCTCCGAAGAGATCGCCGAAAATATCGCCGAAATCGGCAGCATTCCCCTCGTAATAGCCACCGCCGCCCGCGGCGCCGTCAAAGGCCGCGTGACCAAACTGATCGTACTTTCTTCGCTTATCCGGATCGCTCAAGACGGAATACGCCTCGCTGGCTTCCTTGAAGGCGGCCTCTGCCGCCTTATCGCCGGGGTTCGCGTCCGGATGGTACTTCTTTGCAAGCGCGCGGTAGGCCTTCTTCAATGCCGCATCGTCCGCATTTTTCGGAACGCCGAGCACCTCATAATAATCGCGTTTCTGCTCTGCCATCGTGATCCTTTCTTCGCCTAGTTAAAAATCCCAATGCCGTACTCTCTTTGCGCTTTGAACGGCGCGGCCTTGGGCCGCGCCGAAAGACTTAGTTCTTCAGAGTAAGCATAAATCTGATTCCGCAAGAGCCGGTCAGACCTCCTTGAAGTCTCCGTCCACAACGCCATCATCCGCTGCCGGACCGCTCTGCTGTGCATCACCTGCATTTGCTGCGCCCTGCTGTGCCTGTGCGCTCTCATAGACCTTGGAGAAGAGCTGCTGCGCAGACGCCATGAGCTTCTCCTTGCCGCTCTTGATATCGTTCACCTGATCGTCTGTCATGGACTCCGCCGGAGCGCGGTTGATCGCCTCCTTCAGTGCGGAGAGATCTGCCTCCACAGTCGCCTTGTCTGTCGGATCCAGCTTATCGCCGACTTCCTGGATTGCCTTCTCGGTCTGGAACACCAGCGAATCGGCCTCATTTCTCGCGTCAATGCTCTCTTTTCTCTTCTTGTCCTGCGCCTCGTACTCCGCAGCTTCCTTCACTGCCTTGTCGATGTCGTCCTTCGACATGCTGGAACCGGAGGTGATGGTAATGTGCTGCTCCTTGCCCGTGCCGAGATCCTTTGCAGAGACGTTTACGATGCCGTTTGCGTCAATATCAAAGGTGACCTCGATCTGCGGAACGCCCCTTCTCGCCGGAAGAATGCCGTCCAGACGGAACTGACCCAGCGTCTTATTGTCTCTTGCGAACTGACGCTCGCCCTGCACGACATGAATATCAACCGCAGACTGATTGTCCTCCGCAGTGGAGAAGACCTGACTCTTTCTGGTCGGAATGGTCGTGTTGCGCTCAATGAGCTTCGTCGCGACGCCGCCCATGGTCTCAATGGAAAGAGAGAGCGGAGTGACATCGAGGAGCAGGATGTCGCCGGAGCCCGCCTCGCCGCCGAGCTTTCCGCCCTGAATGCTTGCACCGATCGCAACACACTCATCCGGATTCAGAGTCTTGGAGGGCTCATGTCCGGTGAGCAGCTTCACCTTCTCCTGTGCATTCAGCATACGGGTAGAACCGCCGACCAGCAGCACCTTGCCGAGCTCGGTATTTGTAATGCCCGCATCCCGCATTGCGTTCTGTACCGGAACTCCGGTGCGCTCAATGAGATCTGCGCTCAGCTCATCAAACTTCGCGCGGGTCAGAGTCATGTCAAGATGCTGCGGCCCCGCCGAGGTCGCCGTGATGAAGGGGAGGTTGATGTTGGTTGTGGTAGCTACGGAGAGCTCCTTCTTCGCCTTCTCCGCCGCCTCCTTGAGTCTCTGCAGCGCCATCTTATCCTGTCCGAGATCCACGCCGACCTGCTTTTTGAACTCATCGATCATCCACTGGGTGATCTTGTTGTCAAAGTCGTCACCGCCGAGGCGCGTATCGCCGTTTGTCGCAAGTACCTCGATCACGCCGTCTCCGATCTCAATGATGGAGACATCAAAGGTGCCGCCGCCGAGATCGTAGACCATGATCTTCTGCTCCTTCTCGTTGTCAAGGCCGTAAGCCAGCGCGGCCGCGGTCGGCTCGTTGATGATACGCTTGACATCGAGACCTGCGATCTTGCCTGCGTCCTTCGTCGCCTGACGCTGTGCGTCGTTGAAGTACGCTGGAACCGTGATGACCGCCTCCGTAACCTTCTCTCCGAGATAGCTCTCTGCATCCGCCTTCAGTTTCTGAAGTATCATCGCGGAGATCTCCTGCGGAGTGTAGTTCTTGCCGTCGATATTGACCTTGTAGTCCGAGCCCATGTGACGCTTGATCGAAGAGATGGTGCGCTCGGAGTTGGTAACTGCCTGACGCTTTGCCGGCTCACCAACCAGACGCTCGCCGGTCTTCGTGAATGCAACAACGGACGGGGTAGTTCTGGAGCCCTCGCTGTTCGGGATCACGACGGGCTTTCCGCCCTCCATAACCGCCACGCAGCTGTTGGTTGTTCCCAAATCAATGCCGATGATCTTGCCCATAAGTTTATCCTCCTGATAATATCCTGATTTATTCTGTTATGATTCTGCCCCGGCAGTCGCCGAAGCCCTGTCTGTAATATCCTGTTGCCGCTCTTAAGCCCTCAGAACTCAGTTTGCGACCTTCACCATGCTGTGCCGCAGCACGCCGTCCTTGTAGTAGTATCCCTTCTGAAACTCCTCCACAACGACATTCTCTTCGAGGCTCTCGTCCTCTACGTGCATCACTGCGTTGTGCAGGGCCGGGTCAAAGGGCTTGCCCTTCGCATCCATGGGTTTCGCCCCCGCCTCCTCCAGGTTCTTAAGGAGCTGACGGTATATCATCTCCATACCATCCGCATAGGGCTTAAGCTCCGGCGCGTCCGGTGCGCTCTCGAGACTCCGTTCGAAGTTATCGATCACAGGAAGGAGCTTCTCCAGCACGTTCTTAGCTCCGAGATCAAACATCGCCATTTTTTCCTTCTCCGTGCGCTTCCGGAAATTATCAAACTCCGCAAGGTTTCGCTTCAATCTGTCCGTGAGCTCCTCAATCTTCTCATCCTTTGCGTCCTGCTTCGGTTTTGCCCGTCCCGTCTCCGGCGCAGACTTATCACTCTCCTCAGCCACAGCCGCCATAGCCGCGGCCTCCGCCGCAAGCTCCTCGGAGCTCTTCTGCTCCTCCGGCTGGTTTTCAGAGACTTCCTCCGCCTCCTTAGAAGTCCGCTGCGCCTCACACTCTGCCTGCCCGGAGCTCTCCCCGCCGACAGGAGCATTTACCTCTGTCTCTGCCCCTGCGGCCTTCTCCTTCTGCTCCGTTCCGTCCTCTTTTCTGTACTCGTTCATTCTAAGTCTCATCCCTTCCAAAATGCTGATCCAGCTGACTCATAAGACTCCGCAGCGTGGTGAGCACCTTCTCATAATCCATGCGCTTCGGCCCGACAATGCCGATCGTGCCCCGAAGTCCGCCGCCAAGATCATAATTCGCAGTGACCATGCTGCAGTCATTCATCTCCGGTACCGGAGACTCATCGCCGATGAACACCTGTATCCCGTGGTGCTCCTCGTCTTCGCCGGTATTGACCTCCTTCAGGAGCCTGCGCAGCCTGTCCTTCTCCTCAAAGGTATCTATGATCCGGCTCGCGCTGTTGCCATCTGTAAGTTCAGGATACTTAAACACATTCGTGGCTCCGCTGGTGTAAATCTGAAGATCCTCGTCATTCGAGAAGGACTCCGAGAGCTCGTTTAAGATGTGCTCGACCAGCTCCTTCTGAGCCCCTGCATCCTGCTTCAGCTGACGCATAATATCCAGATTGATCTCATTGATCGTGAGGCCGTTCAGTGTCGTGTTGAGGAGTATGTTCAGATTCAGGAGCTCCTGATCGCTGATCTCCGTCTCCGCAGGAATGATACGGTTGCTAATGATATTCCCCTCCACAACAATCACCGCGAGCAGCCTGTGAGCATCCATGCGTGAGAGCTGCAGCAGCTTGATCCTCGCCTTGTGCGCGCTGGGACTGCTGATCATCGCCGCGTAGTTCGTCTTCGCCGCAATGAGTCGCGCCATCCGCTTCAGCACCAGCTCCAGGCGGTCCACCCGCTGAAACATCTGATCCTTCAGCTCCTGTACCTCGGCCTGTTTCTCCTTCAGGATCTCATCTACATAGAAGCGATAGCCCTGATCGGAGGGAATGCGCCCCGCAGAGGTATGAGGCTGAATCAGATATCCCATGTCCTCCAGATCACACATCTCATTTCGGATCGTGGCGCTGCTGAGCTTACAGTCCGGGAGCTTCGAAATGGTTCTGGAGCCGACCGGCTCTCCGGTCTCCATGTAATTCCTGATCACCGCCTTCAGAATCATAATCTTGCGATTGTCCAGTTCCATGTACCGCTCCCTTCCGTTATTAGCACTCAATTATCAGGAGTGCTAACATCTACATTGCCTAATATATTCCAGCCGACCAGCTTTGTCAACTGCTTTCGTAAAATTTCACCATTTCAGGCATATTCCCCCCGCAGATAGCTCTTGCAATCCTTCTCCGGCTATAGTAAAGTGTTCGTAACAATTATGTAACATATGAGAAATCAAAGGAGCTTTCTATGAAAAATATATGTATGCTTCGCCTCTCCACCACTCTGGTGCTCTCTGCAGCTCTCCTGCTCGCAGCGCCGGCTGAGAGCTATGCGGCAAAGATACGAAAAAATCGTCAGCCTGCCATATCCGCTGAGCAGAGTGCCCAGGCCGAGCAGGACAGCAGCACCGGTCCTTCCTTTCAGAAGGGTACAGAGACAGGAAACGCGGAGCCTGTGAAAGACGGCGCTGCTGCAAATGCAGCCGCCACGGACACAGTCCCCGCAGAGACCGCTGCAACCGGCAGCGGAAAGGAAGTGTCGCTCGGCGTCTTCTGCACCAGCGGCTACTCCAACCCGCACGGCGAGCGCAGTGCGGACGGCTCCGTTCCGCAGGTAGGGCGCACAGTCTCCACAGACTGGTCTGTAATCCCGGCGGGCAGCAAAATACGTCTCGCAAACAGCGAGCTGATCTACACGGTCGAGGACCGGGGCGTGCACGGCAACTGGGTGGACGTCTATTACAGCACGGAGGCCGAGGCGGAGACACATGGGCTTCAGTATCTGGAAGTGTTTTTGATCCGGTAAAGCTTAACATTTTACTTTCATCTCAAATCTTAAGTTTATCCATATCATGTCAACAAGCCGGGGCGAAGTAACCATTTCGCCCCCATTTTTATGCTTTTTTTTGCATTTTTCTCCCACTTTTCTATTGACAACCCCACTTTTCGTGTTATTATAGGCGTGTAAAAATATTACATAATTATTAAGAGGATTTTACAAAAATGTTCAAGATGTTGTTGCCAATCAAGAAGGCCACCATATATCTCGTGGTTATGGCACTTGTCTTCTCCCCGCTGACTGTACTCGGCCTCTCAAAAAAGACCTATGCCGCGAACAGTTCCCAGTCAGGCATCCAGGCGACCTCTGCAGAGGCGGAGACGCAGACTGCCGCAGATAATACAGAACTGGTGCAAACAGACACGGGAGAGAACAGCCCCATGCTGCGTACGCATATAGGCAGCGTCGCTGTACAGAACCCGACAGAACTCCCGGAGATCGATCAGCTGGATATCCCGGAGCTAAAGAGTGCCAGAATCGTCGCTCAGAATACCCTGATGGCAAAGCGGCAGGAGATGGATGAGGAGTGGCTGAAGGCCGTGCAGAGCGAGAACAGCGCGGCAGAAGAATCTGATGAGCAGACTCAGACTTCTGAAAATGAGAGCTCAGAGAACGAGAGCAGCTCTGGCTCCGCAGAGAACCCCGGCACTGTGAGCCTTGGAAGATTCAAGCTCACCGCCTACTGTCCCTGCTACCAGTGCTCCAAGGGCTGGGGCCGCATGACGAGCTCGGGAAAGATCGCCCAGCCACACCACACCATTGCGACAGACCCCTCAGTCATTCCGGAGGGCACCGTCGTCATGATCAACGGCGAGCGCTATGTCGCAGAGGATATCGGCGGCGGTGTCAACGGAAATCATATTGACATCTTCTACGAGAGCCATTCTGTCGCGCTGGATTTCGGCGTACAGTACGCAGAGGTCTATGCAGTGTATTAAAGCAGCGCGAAGGTTTTCTTCTTCCCGCTGCAATCTGAATTGAATTCTGAAGATAATATTTTCCAAAAGGCGTGGAGCGAAGGGATTTCTCCCCTCCGCTCCACGCCTTTATTTTTATATCAGGAATATGTCTATTCCGCAGAAGGCTGCACATTCAGAATTCTATCTTTAACACACAGTCATGCTCCTCTTCGTGATTCAGGATAATGCTCACGATGCGGAGCAGCTGCTCTGCTCCGAGGGCCTCTCTGCTCTCCTCAAAGCTCTCCCATATAAGCTCTATGGGCTCTCCATAGGCGTGCCGCCCAAATCCGCCTCTCAGAAGATCATTCAGCGCATCCAGATTGTGACCGGTCGGCACAGAGCCATCTGTCAGAAGATGATCCATCTCGCGGTAGAATCCCTCAAGGTCACGGAAGCTGCCGCCATGAAGCACATAGCGTCTCCGCGTCCGCTCTTCCGCTGCTGCGGCGGCACTTTTCGGCGCACTCCGGTTCAGGCGACGCACCAACAGCGGCAGTGCCTTTTCGAACTTTACACCATACCAGTGTGCAGGGTCGTCTTCCGTCTGCAATATGCTCTCCACCACAAAATCTGCGGCAAGTGCTGTTGCCTCACAGGCGTCAAGCCCCTGCATGAGAGCTCCTGTAAAGGCTGCTGCGAAGCAGTCTCCAGTTCCATGGCTGCTCCTCGGAATGCGCTCCGTAAAGCAATAATGCAGCTCTCCGCTCGCGCAGTCATACACTGCATTGCCGAGCTGATCCGGCCGGAAGAAGATCCCCTTCAGTACCACCTTGCGGGCGCCAAGAGCAGACAGGCGCGAAAGAAGCTCCCGCACATAGTCTTCGGTCTGAACATCTGAAGTATACTCCATACCAGTCATAAAACAGGCCTCTGTGAGATTTGGCAGTATGATATCCGCCTTTCCGCAGAGCTCTGCCATCTTCTGCACAAACGGCTGGTCGAAGCCCTGATAGAGACTCCCATTGTCTGCCATGGCCGGATCTACAATCTTCAGGCCTCCCGGAAGCAAAAGCCTGTCCATAATCTCCCTCACCAGGGCGATCTGCGCTACACTGCCGAGATATCCCGTGTACACCGCGTCAAAACGGATACCCTCCTTCTCCCACTGGCTGCATATTTCCGGAATATCCTCTGTAAGATCCCGAAAGGTAAAGCCGTGGAATCCTGCTCCCGTGTGATTTGAGAGTACCGCAGACGGCAGGATGCAAGTCTCCACACCGCAGGCAGAAATGATGGGCTGAGCCACTGTGAGAGAGCACTGCCCCACGCAGGAAATATCCTGCACCGTCAAAATTTTCTTGTCCTGAGCCATATGTTTACGCGCGCCCTTGACACAGGGCTTCCTTTCTCCCGGAGTTCCCCGAGTGCTTCTGTACTATATTATAATATAAGGTATGCCTATATACCGTAATGCCCGGCGCTCATTGCCACGCTTCCACCACTGAAGTCTTGGTTTCCAGTATAGCACAGAATCCCGGTGCCCTTGCAAAGATTCTATTTCGGTACTAAAATTAACTAAAGTGCGATAATCCACCAAGACTTTCGTTCCTCCGCCAAGTACGGATACGAACATCGGAACAGAAGCTTTTATGGTAGTATCAACAAGAGGGCGCTATGCACTCAGAGTTATGATCGATTTGGCGAAACAGAACAACGCTTCCTATACTCCTCTGCGGGATATCGCACGCAGAGCTCTGCCTGACTCTGCCCATGTGGAAAAAGCTGGACCATATCATCAATGAATTTTTTGACAGCTACACACTGGCAGATCTCCTCGCTCCAGCTCAGAGCGGAAAAGATTCTGTCATATACTCAACTCTGCCCTTAAAAAATGTTAAGCTTCCCGATATTGACGAAATCCCGAAGGTTCGGAGCTCCAAGCCCTGCCAGAAGCCCTAAAAGGAGTGCCTCCATGTCCCGCATTTACAGCTCTGCCGATCAGCTGATCGGCCACACACCTCTGTTGCGCCTCTCCCGCGTTGAACAGCGCACAGGTGCAGGCGCCGCGATACTTGCCAAGCTTGAATACCTGAACCCAACCGGATCCGCAAAGGACAGAATTGCAAAAGGTATGCTGGATGATGCTGAAGCCCGCGGTATTCTGCATCCCGGCTCGGTCATCATTGAACCCACCTCAGGCAATACCGGCATAGGCCTCGCCTCCGTCGCCGCAGCGCGCGGTTACCGCATCATCATTGTAATGCCGGATTCCATGAGTGCAGAGCGTCGAAGGCTCATGGCTGCCTATGGCGCCGAGCTGGTACTCACACCGGGCGCTGAGGGAATGGCCGGTGCCATCAAAAAAGCGGAAGCACTCGCACAGGAGCTTCCGAACAGCTTCATTCCCGGACAGTTTACCAATCCGGCAAATCCGGCGACACATCTTAACACCACAGGACCGGAAATCTGGGAGGATACCGGAGGCAACGCAGACTACCTGGTTGCCGGCGTCGGCACCGGAGGGACCTTAAGCGGAAGCGGGCGCTACTTAAAAAACCGGAATTCCAAAATTAAAATAGTGGCAGTAGAGCCGGAAGGCTCTGCCGTGATCTCCGGAAGGCCCGCAGGACCGCACGGACTTCAGGGCATCGGGGCCGGATTTATCCCAGATACCTTTGACAGAACCATCTATGATGAAATCATCACAGTATCTGACAAAGATGCCTATTCCACAGGACGCCTGCTCGGGAAATCCGAAGGGATACTCTGCGGAATCACCTCCGGCGCTGCACTCTGGGCTGCACTTCAGATCTCCATGCGCCCCGAAGCAAAGGGAAAAGCAATTGTAGTGGTGCTCCCAGACTCCGGGGATCGCTACCTCTCCTCACCGCTGTATGAAGCGTGATTTCGCCCTGTACGCCTGACAATTCTGTCTGCCGCTTTTTGCGGCAGTTTTTTTATTTGAACCAGAAACATTTCTAAAAATATGATTTAATACTTCTCAAAAGTGGTATGATTATATAAAAAGCTGTTTTATTACGCGTTCAGCGTGTATTTTTTGAGCAGCTCCAATTCATTCAGAAGGAGAGGTATATGCAATTAAGACAACAAGTAGATCTCGCAATTGATCGCAACACTGAAACGGCAGAGCAGCTGGTCCGCTTCATGTATGAGCATCCGGAGACCGCCAAGGAGGAGATTCTTGCAAGTTCCAGGATCACCGAGCTGTTGAAGAAAAAGGGCTTTGCTGTGGAGTATCCTTACCTTCAGAAGGAACTCGGTTACGGCACAGCCTTCCGAGCGGTTCTGGAAAATGGCAGTGGTCCGAAGGTCGCGATTCTGGTGGAATATGATGCACTTCCGGAACTCGGACACGGCTGCGGACACAATCTGCACGGCGCCCTGTCAACATTAGCCTCATTGGCTCTCTTTGATCTTAAGGAGCAGTTTCAGGGCACCCTTTATGTGATTGGAACTCCTGCTGAAGAAGGAGACGGCGCCAAGCTCCTCATGTCAGAGCTTGGAATCTTCGATGCGATGGATCTCGCAGTCATGATGCACAGCTGTGGTGCCATTTCCTATACTGACATGGATGCACTGAGCCTGCGCTGCTATGAGCTGACATTTCACGGACAGCAGTCTCACGCTGCCGCTGCTCCCTGGGCAGGTCACAATGCCCTGACGGCAGCCAGAAAATTTTTAGATCTGGTGGATGCGAGGAGGGAGAGCCTTGCCCCGTACAGCATATTCAGCGCGGTCATAAAGGAAGGTGGTATACAGGCAAATATCATCCCGGATTACGCGATGCTTCACCTGGAATTCCGCTCAAAGTCAAGAGCGGAACTGGAGGAGCTCAATAGAATTGTAAAGAACTGCGCCTCTGCTGCGGCACTGGCGATGGACTGTACAGCAGAATTCAAACTGCTCTTCCCCGATTTTTACGATATGGTTCGCATCCCTGTGCTCGAAGAAGAGGTGCATGCGCTCATGCAGTCGCGTGAGGAGGAAATTGCCGCGCCGGAGCGTCCTTCCGGTTCCACAGACATGGGAAATGTCAGTTACCGTTGTCCATCAATTCAGCCAATGATCTGCATCACAAAGCAGGCACTGGCACTACACACCGCAGAATTGCGCGACAGTACAATACAGCCTTTTGCCATAGAGCAGATGAAGAAGGGGGCCGCTGTGATCTGCGAGCTGGCACTGAAGCTGTTTCACGATAAAGCATTTTGCACCGAGGTAAGAAAGAGCTTTGAGACAGAGCTGAAAAAAAAGGAGGACATTGCGTTATGACAGCAACAGCTTCAAAAAAGAAGAATTTGAAACTGCCACATATTTATGTACTGCTTTTTGGCATTACTGTGCTCTGCACTATTCTCACTTGGATATTGCCGGCAGGAAGCTTTGACCGAACACTGAACGAGGCCGGAAGGGAGATCGTTGTTGCAGGAACCTTCCACCTTACAGATCCATCTCCTGTGGGTCCCTTTGAGATGTTCAAATGTATCTATGAAGGGCTCTGCGATGCCGCAGGAGTAACCATGTTTGTCTTTGTCGCCTATGCATTCATAGGGCTGATTATTTCCACAGGTGCCTTTGATGGACTGATCGCCGGCCTGCTCCGCACCTTTAAAGGGAAATCAAAGGCCATCATCATTCCTATCTTTATCACACTGATCGGATTTGCCTCCTCTACCATCGGCGTGTTTGAGGAGACCTTCCCCTTTATTCCGATCTTTGTCGGCATCTCAATCGCCATGGGCTACGACGCAATCGTCGGGCTGGCTATTGTTGCCCTGGCAGCTGCCATTGGTTATTCCGGTGCATTTATGAACCCCTTCACAGTCGGAACTGCACAGAGTATTGCAGATCTTCCCATCATGTCCGGCGCCGGCTTCCGTATCTTCTGCCATATCTGTATGATTATTGTCGCGTCTGTCTACACCGTCCGCTACGCGCTGAAGATCGAGAAGGATCCGACCAAGAGTCTGGTATACGGTGAAACAAATGAATTTGCCATCTCAGAGGAGGAAGTGCAGAACCATCCCTTCGGTATTCGTGAAAAGCTCGTGCTGGCAACACTGCTGGCAGGCATCTTACTGCTGATTTATGGCACAAAGACCTTTGGCTGGTACTTCACAGAGCTCAGTGCACTTTTTATCATTATGGGGCTCGTAAGCGCTCTTATCATGGGATGGTCATCCAATGTTATCGCGGGAAAGCTCTCAAAGAGCTTTTCTGATATCGCAGAAGCCTGTCTCATGATTGGAATTGCCCGCGGCGTACTTATCGTGCTGCAGCACGGCAATATCATAGACACAGTGGTCTATGGTCTCTCACTCCCACTGGTGCATCTGCCCTCTCTGGTATCCGCAGAGTGTATGCTGCTCGTGCAGACACTAATCAATTTCCTGATGCCCTCCGGATCGGGACAAGCAGTTGTGAGTATGCCCATTATGGCGCCACTCTCCGACATTATCCACGTACAGCGCCAGATCGCTGTACTCTGCTTCCAGTACGGAGACGGCCTCTCAAATGTTCTCTGGCCCACTGCTCTGACTCCTGTTGTGACCGGTATTGCCGGAGTGAAGTTGGAGAAATGGTGGAAATGGTTCATACCGCTCTTCCTCATGCTCCTGGCCACCCAGATGGTTACAATCGCCATCGCTGTTTTGATCGGATGGTCATAAACCTGTCTGTAAAAACTGATTCCATCTATTCAGCGTAATTCTAAACCATTCTTTCCACTCCCGGGGATTCCTGCCCCGGGAGTGCTTGCATTTTTCTCCTTTTCCTGTTACTCTAAATGACTATCATCTCAGATATCTGTTTCAATTCATTCTTCAACATCTCAGGAGCGCCGCTTATGCCACAGGAAAAAAACTTACAGGAAAATAAGATGGGGACACTGCCGGTCGGGCGACTGCTGCTCTCCATGTCCGTTCCGATGATGCTCTCCATGATGGTGCAGGCACTGTACAATATCATTGATTCCATCTTTGTCTCCATGATCAGTGAATCTGCCCTGACTGCAGTGAGCCTTGCCTTTCCGATTCAGTCCCTCATGATTTCATGCAGTGTGGGACTTGCAGTCGGCATCAATGCCTATCTCTCAAAGGCTCTGGGCGAGCAGAATTTCGAGCGGGTCAATAAGAGCGCAGCGAATGGAATCTTCCTTGAATTTGCCGTGATGATCCTTTTTGTTCTGACCGGGCTTTTTCTTACTGTACCCTTCTTCCGTGCGCAGACCTCTGATCCGGAAATACTGCACTATGGACAGCAGTATATGCGTATCATATGCTGCTGCAGTCTGGGCATCTTTATGGAAATCACCTTTGAGCGCATTTTGCAGTCGACCGGAAAGACCATCTACGCTATGGCAACGCAGATGGTTGGCGCCATATTTAATATCTGCATGGATCCGATCCTGATCTTCGGACTTTTCGGCGCACCGCGGCTTGGAATGGCAGGTGCCGCCATTGCAACGGTCATGGGGCAGCATATTGCTGCCGTACTTGCCGCTGTTTTGAATCACAAATTCAATACCGAGGTACATATCCGCTTCCGCGGCTTTCGCCCAGATCCTCAGATCATCGAGGGCATCTTTGCCGTAGGTATTCCTTCTGTTATTATGCAGGCAATTGGCTCTGTCATGACCTACGGAATGAATCAGATCCTCATCGCCTTCACTCCCACGGCGACCGCAGTTTTCGGGATCTATTTCAAGATCAACAGCATTATCTTCATGCCCGTCTTTGGCCTGAACAACGGCAGCGTCCCTATCATTGCCTACAACTACGGAGCACAGAAAAAGGAGCGCATTCTGAAAACCATGAAGCTCGCCTTCTCTGCAGCCATCTCCATCATGACTGTTGGCTGTCTGCTCTTTGAACTGATCCCTGCATTCTTCTTCTCGCTCTTCAATGCCTCAGAGAATATGCTCTCGATCGGTGTGCCAGCCTTTCGCATCATAGGCCTTGGCTTCCCCTTTGCGGGCTTTGCCATCGCCTGCGGCTCTGTCTTTCAGGCACTGGGAAAGGGCAGCTACAGCATGATTGTGTCTATCTGCCGGCAGATGCTGGTGCTGCTTCCCATGGCCTACCTGCTTTCACTCTCCGGCGTTTTGGAATATGTATGGTGGTCCTACAATATTGCTGAAGCCGTATCTGTGCTCCTCTCCGCCTTCTTTCTTCGAAAGATATACCGGGAGATCATAGCAAAGGTCGGGACCTGAGGCCCCGACCTTTTATCAAAAACCATTTTCCCTCTATTTGTCAGATCAAAAAATGACCCACGGCAGATTATAGTGCCAACCACTATCTCAGCGGTCAGATCTGGTATGAACCAGGCATTGCTACCTTCCTTGGCGCTCTTTTATGTATATCGGTTCCCAGATTTGTTTTAAAGCCAGTGCCATCACAGGGGATCAGCGGCAGATGCTTCAGGCTTCAGCGTAAAGGTCGTGTTTCCATCTTTCATATCAGGCAAAACATCCCATTCAACATAGGTATTTCCTCTGCGCGCATACAGAGAATAATACGGAAACCCCTCTCCTTCAAACGCATTAAACTGGTAGACCTTTCCAGCTTCCGTAATTACAGAGGCCACCTTTTTGTCCCGTACCATTTCTCCATTTTCTTCATCAAACTCAAGAGACCACAGCTCTGCTGTCACGCCATCCGTGTCACATTTGAATCTCATATCCGTATCCGGGCCCTCATTCATGATCTGTATGTCGTTTCCCAATCCTCTGTAATCGACAGCGCCGGGATCAGAATACACGGTGATCGTAAAATCTCCCCTCGAAAGCTCTGTATGTTGTCCCTCCGCAGGATCCGTCCTGTCCTTTACATATTTTTCATACAGTCCATCATAGATCTTCTTATCGGCAGGAAGCGATTCATACGTATCAAGATTCTTGCCCCCCACATGATTTATACTGTAGGCTCCATTCAGCTCATCTATATAGTAATAATCTGTGACAGCCTCATCCCCCAGCAGCCAGATCTCATATTCATTGGTATTTGAACCGCCGGCGCCATGCCAGTGGCCTGTCACAATGACAGCGCTCTCCTTTTTATTGATTCCCCCTATCCATCCCTCTATGCCCAGTTGTATAAGTGCATCGTCCGCTACGGTATATACATGCGCGATCCCGTACATTCCGGAACCATACAGAAAGAGCTCCGGGATGCCGTCTCCATTTACGTCGTCAAGCGCATAACTGTCAAAGCCGTAATGATCTCCGAAATACATCTTCAGATAATCATTCCCGCCCGAATATTCTTCGTCAAGGGTCCAGTCCTCAATAAGAGGCTGATACTGCTCAGGAACTGCTGCGGATAAGAAATGCCGCTCACGGAACTCATCAAGGGTCATTTCCTTCATGAACACTTTATAGGAATCCATAAGTACCGAGGCCTTGATGCTCCTTCCCTTATTCTCAAAATGCTCGTCGTCCGCATAGAACATATGGTCATACATGAAAGCGATTATATAACCATCCTTCTCCATGCCGCCGAACATATCTTCTTCTGCCGACAGGTATTTTTCTTCAGAGACTTTTCCATCAGCAGTCTCATATGTAATATTTTCGTCATAGTCGCCGGTTTTGTCATTCCATGTATGCTCCGTGACAGAAGCGACAAAACTGTCAATATCTGCCTTCCCGTTTTTCAGTGTCAGGTCGCACTTGATAAAGCCATTGTAAAAGCCGCCTGAGCGAACAACGTTTTCACAGATATAATGGTACCGGTCTTCCGCTTTGTCGTAATATACACGGAATGCATCAGCGCCATTATCGTTCATCAAGTCAGGCGCAAAATCGCCGTTGTTTTCCCTCTGAATTCCACTCCCGCTCCATTTGCACTCCGTAAAACCATCACCCGCTTCATTGATCTCATAAATATGATTTTCAGAGTAGTATCCCGTCCCTGTCGTAAACGCCACGATAAGCTCAGTCCTGCCATTATGATCCAGATCTGTCACCGCATACCCCATCGTGTCATAGTACGGCTCAGACTCGCCTGCCCAGAATCCCCACTCCTCCTCGCGGTCAAGGAAGATATCAATCTGGCGCATCAGTTCATCCGCATCCGGAACATTTTTTACGGGGTTCCCGGGAAGTATGTGCTTTTTTTCTGCTGCCGCCTCTGTTCCGGAAACATTTTCTGTCCCCACAGGCGCTGCTGTTCCGCTCTCCGTTTTTGCAGCTCTCTCCCCGCTCTTTCCACAGCCAGAAAAAAGAACCGGCAGGCACATCAGAATAACAACTGCTGACAAGGAACCTTTTTGTAATATCTTCATATTCATACCGCCCTATCCTCCAAAAACGGCTTCGCCTTTTATTAGAAATCAACAGTCTTCTGTTTTCTGAACCAACCTTTGATTACAGCTACCCGCAGTTCTGCCAACATATCTCCCACACCCACTTTTCGGCTGCGGCCCGGGAGACCAACATCTGCTCTCCACAGCACTTTCAGCCCAGCAACGAAATACTCCCCGAAATGAAAGTATATATCTTTATAATTATTCTACCATTTTTGCCATATTTTTTTCTATGTAATAAGAAAAAAGCAAATAATTTTTGATTATAATTCTAAAAGTCCGAAATTCGAGTCACAAGAATTTTTCGAAATTCCTGCTCCTTTCGGAGCCCTAAAGTCCAGCTTTTTGTCCGCACCCCCTTATCTAATACCTTTTATTCTATTTGCCACTTTTACCCCTCCTTTCTTAAAAATGGGCATGAAAAAAGACATCTACTTTTCGTAAATGTCTTAGTAATATGTTTTATTCAATTTGACAAACTGGGAATTGACAAATTACTGTCAACTTTATTAATCCATGTTACCCCAAAACTTATGAACAATTTTCCAAGTATTTTCTTCGATTCTTTCTTATATTAGCAATAATAACCACTGCAATTGCAAAGAACTCAATTATAAGTTCTGCCGTGAATAGCCTCAAATATTTGGATGTATCTGTCTTTAAATTCAAAAAAAATTGTTGTATTTTATCACTTTCAGCAACATTAAATGTGTCATCAAATTCTTCGTGTTTCTCTCCAACTGTGTCATATATATCCAAAGAATAGCCATCCGGAAAGCCTTGCTGATAAACAATCTTACTAACATCATATTCAATGTGAAAATATTCTTTTACCCTTTCTACTATATAGTCATCTTGATTTGTAACATATATGCTTCTTTTTGGAAACAAAAAATCAGGTGACATAAGCCACAAGGTATATACATCGATTACTATGAACAGAATCAACATCAAGATAAATACTGCTTTCTTCATACACTAATCACTTCCATAAATTCAAATTTATTCAAATGTTGTAAATACGCATTTTTATTAAATTTAATATTGCTATTTTTATAAATCCAATGCAGCTTCATCTAAAAGAAAGTCCTCTGCACCAATATATAAAATACCATCATCATCATATCTTGCACAATATTATTTCTAACTATAACAACCTTCTTAAAGGAATCTCCGGTTCTCCTCAAAGATTCTGTTTCTTGTATTTGCTTTTGTCTCTATGTCATGCGCTTTTAGTCTCTGTTGACTTCTGTCGCATTTATTCTAAAATCTCGGCATAATATTGAGGAAATGCGTGAGAGAATCCGACGCATGAACGACCCGCATTATCTTCATACCGTTTCCATGACAGAGCTGTATCAGACCGCCTACAAGAGCAGACCGCCCGTCATAGACGGTCTGCTCTACTCAGGGGCATATATCCTCGCAGGAGCGCCCAAAATCGGAAAATCATTTCTGGTAGCGCAGCTTGCCTACCATGTCAGCACAGGGCAAAGGCTGTGGGGCTATGAAGTCCATCAGGGTACGGTTCTGTACCTTGCACTGGAGGATGATTTCCAGAGAATCCAGAGCCGGATGTTTATGATGTACGGCGTGGCGGATACCGCCAGCCTGCATTTTGCAACGGCAGCAAACAAAATCGGAAACGGTCTTGATGAGCAGCTTGAAAATTTTGTACGTGAGCATCCCGACACCAAACTCATTATCATTGACACCATGCAGAAGATTCGGGAGGCCGGAGGCGAGGCTTACAGCTACGCCAGCGACTATAAAATCATCGGAAAGCTCAAGCGTTTTGCGGACAGACACAGCATTTGCATCGTTACCGTCCATCACACAAGAAAGCAGCCAGCCGGGGACAGCTTTGAAACGATCTCCGGCACGACGGGACTTCTTGGTTGTGCAGACGGAGCACTCCTGATGCAGAAGAAGAAACGGACAGCATTGGAGGCCACGGTCGATGCCGTGGGGCGAGATCAGCAGGATCAGATTCTATATCTGAAAAAAGATGCCGACACGCAGATATGGAGCCTTGAACGGACGGAGAACGAGCCTCATCAGGAGCCGCCTGACCCTGTATTGGATACGGTTTCCCAGCTTGTTTCCTCCGAAAGCAGAGAATGGGCAGGCAGTCCGACCGAGCTTGCGGAAGCGGTGAATACGGGCATGGCGGCAAACGCCCTCACCCATGTTGTCTATATCCCCGTCGTGGAAAAACAGATTCTATGGACGAAACGCTGCAAGGATAAATCGCTGGTGGGGACGGTCAAGGAAACGATACAGCAGGTCAGTATGAGTAAAAAGTGGGATTCCAAGCCCGCGCTGGACGAGCATGGGAAACCGCTGCTGAACACAAACGGGAAAACTGTGCTCCGAAAATCCTATTCCGTTCTGTAAGATGATTTCTTCGCCGCCATGCGAAAGGCAGGGTATGACGATGTGGAGCGAGGCGAACGCGGCAGCTCCGAGGAACATCTGACGGTGACGCAGTTCAAGGTACAACAGGAACAGGCGCGGCTGGCAGCATTCACAGAACAGAACCGTCAGCAGGAAAAACAGGCAGCAACGCTTGGGAGCAAAATTGAAAAAATCCAGAATCAGCGGGTCGATGTGCGGTCTATCGAAAAAATCGTGGCAACGTCCATTCCCTTCTCATCCAAAGTTGCCGTGGAGCGTGAAGATTTTGACCGGATTTCCACTCTGGCAAAGAAGTATGTTACAGCAGAGAAAAAGGAATCCAAACTGCAAAAGGCGGTGGATGCGGCAAACAAACTGATTGCAAAGCTCAAGGCTGAGATTGACAGTTTGAAACAGGAAATTTCTGATTATAAGTCTGTCCGCAGCAAGCTCCGTGCGGCAGAATTGGAGCGTGAAAATACGGAGCTGCGCGGGAAAGTCCGCAGCTATGAGGATGTAATTCAGCGTAATAATCTGTGGCGATTCTTTCATCCGCTCAGAGAAAAAGCGGTCACGAGGGACGAAGCTCGCTGATTCCTGTGTAGAGCCGGAAAAAACGCATTTTATCGAATGGGAGCGCGTCGGACAGGGCAGACATCGTCCGGCGCGCTCCTGTTTAAAAATCGCCATTTTCCCCAAGTCAAGAGCCGAAGAAAATCCCCAAAAAACACCCCTATTGCGTGACAGAGCCGCAGAAAGGATAAGCCTATGAGAACAGGACTTACCAAGCAGGAAAAGACCACCGAAATCTATTTTGACGAGAAAGACCCCACCATCTTCATCCGCACCCACAACACCGACCTCAAAAACAGGCTGACCGCATACAGCCGCAAACACCCTGCCGTCTGCAAGCTGACGGACGTAGACCCGGACACGGGCTGCAAGGAATTTGAGATTGAAAAGGGACGCTTCTCTTTCCGGCTGACCGCCCCATACAGAGAGGAACGCCGCAGGGCGGCAAGCGAAGCGGCGAAAAACGAATAAAAGGGTTTTAGGGCTTCGTTGATTGTTGCGTTGGCAACCCCACCGCAATGGTAGTGCCCTTCTCCGAACTTTTCTCTACCCAAACGGAGCCGCCGTGGAGGTCGGCGATCTCCCATACCAGTGAGAGCCCCAGTCCTGCGCCACCGTATTCCCGGTTACGAGACTTGTCCACCCGGAAGAAGGGCTGGAAGATACTGCGCTGATACACCTCCGGGATGCCGCAGCCGGTGTCGGAGACGCGGAGCAGGAGCTTTTCCAACTCCTGAGTGACAGAAACCCGTACCGAGCCGCCCGGCCGGTTGTACTTGACAGCATTCTCCGTCAGGTTGAAGATCAGCCGGTAGATCAGTGCATCGCTGCCGGTCATAATGCCGTCGCCCTCCGCCGTCAGCGTGACGCTGAGCTTATCTGAGAGCGGCGCAAGATCTGTGAAGATCTCCTCGATCATGGGAGCGAGCTGGATCCGCTCGTTCCGCGCCACCTGCCGCAGATTGCTCATCTCCAGCAGTGTCCTGGTCATCTGTATCAGCCGTTCCATCTGCTCACGCAAAAGCGTGAGGAACTCCGCCGTCTCCGGTCGCACATCAGGATGCTCCGCGGAAAACAGCTCCAACTGCGCCTGTATTAGTGCCAGTGGCGTGCGCAGCTCGTGGGCGGCGTTGCCGGCGAACTGCCGCTGGGCGGAAAAGGCGTTGTTCAGCCGCTCCAGCATCTGGTTGAACGAGCGGCTCAGCTGCCGGAACTCCGAAATAGCATCTTCATCGATCCTCATATCGGCAAGATTGTTCAGCTGCACCTGCTCCACCTGCGAGGTAAAGCTGCGCAGGGGCTTGAGAGCGCGTCCGCTGACGAAATAGGCGAGGATGCCGCTGAGCAGCGTTACCGCCGCCGTGATGTACCAGTTGGTGGTGCGGAAGCGCCCCTGCACCCCATCGACGACGATGATCAACTCCTCGTTGGGCGCTATGAGCTGCGGATCAAAGCTCGCTGCTCCGCCATCATTCAGTATCACCGTGCCGCCGCCTTGTAAACTGTCCGCGATGGTGTCCATATAGTACACACCGGAGGAGCACAGCAGCAAATTCATGGCCACGCAGGTGATGCCG
This sequence comes from Fusobacterium naviforme, assembly GCA_003014445.1. Classification (GTDB taxonomy): domain Bacteria; phylum Bacillota; class Clostridia; order Lachnospirales; family Lachnospiraceae; genus Moryella; species Moryella indoligenes. The sequence continues at coordinate 67,086 of PYGH01000009.1, forward strand.
ATGAGCAGGACGGACATCAGCGTGATGCGACACTGCAGGGAAAGCCGCTTCATTCCTCCTCACCTCCCATCAGATAGCCTTCGCCGATGCGGTTGCGGATGGGGTCATAGCCCAGCACGGCGCGGAGCTTTTTGCGCAGGGCGGAGATGTGGACGCGAATGGAATTGCTGAAGCTGTCCACGCTATTGCCCCAAACGTGATCCATCAGCTCCTCCTGACTTACTGGCCTTCCTTGATGCACCATCAGGTATTCCAGGATTCCCGTTTCCTTCCGGGTGAGCGTCAGCGTCTGCCCGTTGACGGTGGCGGTACGGGAGCGGGTGTCAAAGGTCAGGCCTCCGCAGCTTAGCAGCACATCCTGCTGGGTGAACTGCCGCAATGTCAGGCTGCGGATGCGGGCCTCCAGCTCCGCCAAGTGAAAGGGCTTTGCCAGATAGTCGTTCGCCCCGGCATCCAGCCCCTGCACCTTGTCCTCCACTTCGCTGCGGGCGGAGAGGATCAGCACCCGCGTCTCCCGGTCGGTCTGCCGCAGGGTGCGCAGCACCGTCATGCCGTCCTTTTTCGGCAGATTCAGATCAAGAAGCACCAGATCGTATCGTTCCACGCCCAGAAACGCCAGCGCCTTTTCGCCGTCATAGCAGTAGTCCACGCTGTAGGCCAGCCGCCGCAGGCTGCGAACGATGGTCTCGCACAGTGCGCGTTCATCTTCAATTACTAAAAGGTGCATGAGAGCCCTCCTTTTTATTCTTCGTTTTTGTGTTGCTTTCATCATAGCAAAAACAGATAAGGTTTGCGTTAAGTTTTCGTTCTTAACAGAGACTTTAACTCTCCCGCGCTATGATGGGGGCAGAAAATCGGAAAGGGTGATGAAAAATGAGCTACGGGAAAAAGGCCGCGGCGCAGATCGTGCTGCTGATGGCCGGAGCCGCCATGCTGTGCTTTGGTGTCTGGCGGGGCGAGGCGGCGACAGTGCTGAGCAAAGCAATCAAATTATGTCTGGAGTGTGTGGGCATTGGGTAAAAAGTTTTCAGGCGTTTCACAGACCATGTCCCGCTTCCGGGGCTGGATTCAGGCGGGGGCGACGCTGCTGACCAACCTGCATCTGCCGAACTTTCTCAAGGGCGGACTGTATCAGGGGACGGGGAAGACCGTCTGCGTGCCGGGGCTGAACTGCTACTCCTGTCCGGCGGCGTCCGGGGCCTGCCCCATCGGGGCGTTTCAGGCGGTGGTGGGGTCTTCCAAGTTCAGCTTCTCCTACTATATCACAGGCTTCCTTATTCTGCTGGGCGTGCTGCTGGGGCGCTTTATCTGCGGCTTTCTATGCCCCTTCGGCTGGTTTCAGGAGCTGCTGCACAAAATCCCCACTAAGAAGCTTTCCACAAAGAGGCTGAAGCCGCTGACATACCTGAAATACGCTGTCCTGCTGGTGATGGTTTTCCTGCTACCGGCGTTCCTTGTGAACGATGTTGGCATGGGAAACCCGTTCTTCTGCAAATACCTCTGCCCCCAAGGTGTGCTGGAGGGAGCCATCCCGCTGTCCCTTGCCAATTCCGGCATCCGGGCGGCGCTGGGCAAGCTGTTTACATGGAAATTCAGCATCCTGCTGTCGGTGATTGCGCTGAGCGTACTGTTCTACCGACCGTTCTGCAAGTGGCTCTGCCCGCTTGGCGCGTTCTACGCGCTGTTCAACCGGGTGTCCCTCTTCCAGATGAAGGTGGATAAGAATAAGTGCGTCTCCTGCGGGAAATGCGCTAGAGCCTGCAAGATGGATGTGGATGTGACGAAAACGCCCAACCATACCGAGTGCATCCGCTGCGGAATGTGCATCCGCGCCTGTCCGACGAAAGCCGTGTGCTTCCGCTACGGCTTCGGAGACGGTAAAGATAAGGCAAAAGCAGCGGAAACGCTACAGACAAGCAACAATAACAAGGAGGAATAAAACGAATGAAGATGAATAGGACGAATACTGCCGGCAGAATTCTGGCGCTGCTGCTTACTGCACTGATGGTGCTCTCTCTGGCAGCCTGCGGCACAAAGGGCGGAGACAAAATGGACGGAATGAGCAGCGAACCGAAGAATGCCGAGGAAGCGGTTGCCATGCACAAGGAGCTGATGGCGCAGGAAAATGCCATTCTCTCGGAGGACACAGCGCTTTGGGAAAAGGTTTTCATGGCGGCCGACAAGGGCATGACCATGCAGGAGGACGACAAAAACTATGGTGAGTTCTTGTTGGACACCATCGAAGGTTCCAAAGATCAGTTTACGGAGGATGAGCTGAAGCTGCTCAAGGAGGCGGCGGAGAAGATCAGCGAGATTGAAAACAAGCTGACCATGATAGAGAAAAAGTACCCCGAGGCGGCACAGCAATCTATGGATGGCGCTATGAGCGTGCCCGCGGGCAGCGACATGACCACGCTGCCTGATGACGGCAGCATGCAGAAATTCCCCGCCTTTGAGGGCAAGGACCTGGATGGCAACACGGTGAAGAGCGACGAGCTGTTCTCCGCCAACGCCGTCACCGTGGTGAATTTCTGGTTCACCACCTGCAATCCCTGCGTGGGCGAGCTTTCCGAGCTGGACGCACTGAACAAGGAGCTTGCGAAGAAGGGCGGCGCACTCATCGGTGTCAACACCTTCACATTGGATGGCGATGAAGCGGCAATTTCCGAAGCAAAAGATGTACTGGCCAAGAAGGGCGTGACCTACCAGAATGTGTATTTCGCTTCCGACGGCGAGGCGGGAAAGTTCACTACAAACGTTTTTGCCTACCCCACCACCTATGTGGTTGACCGCAACGGCAATATCGTGGGTGACCCCATCGTAGGCGCCATCACGGAAAAGAAGCAGGCGGAGACGCTGCAAAAGCTCATCGACCAGGCTCTTGCCGCCGATATGGGCTGACAAACGAATTTATCTTCTCAGAAAGGAGGGATACACCATGTATCGGAGGGTATCGCCGCTTCTGCTCACCGCGGTACTGCTGCTGAGCGGCTGCACTGCCGGGCAGAAAAATATGCCGCAGAAAACGGACGAGAAGGAAATGACCGGACAGCCCTCTGATATGTCCGGTGAAGGAAGCATGTATATGGATACCACGGAAAATGTCATATATCTGGCGGGCGGCTGCTTCTGGGGCATGGAACAGCTGATGCAGTCCATCCCCGGCGTCATCGATGCCGAGAGCGGCTATGCCAACGGCACCTGCGAGGCGGACGCCGATTACAAGACCGTCTGCAAGGGCGAGACCGGCTTTCGGGAGGCCGTGCGGGTGGAGTATGACCCCGGACAGGTGAGTCTCGACGCCCTGCTGCTGGCCTACTTCTATGTGATCGACCCCACGGTGGAGAACCGGCAGGGCAACGACCGGGGCAGCCAGTATCAGACCGGTGTCTATTACACCAACGAAAGCGCGAAGGAAACGGTGGAGCGCATCGCGGAGATCGAGCGGGGACGCAGTGAAAAGTTCTTCGTGGAGATCGGCCCACTCAAGAACTACTACCCCGCCGAGGAGTACCACCAGAACTACCTCGAAAAGAACCCGAACGGCTACTGTCACATCCCGCGCGCGGAGATGGAGCTGTTTTCCCAGCTGCGCATCGATCCGGGCGACTATCAGAAGCCCGCGGCGGAATCCATCCGGGACAAGCTGACGGCGGAGCAGTACCGTGTTACGCAGGAGAACGGCACGGAGCGCGCTTTCACAGGCGAGTTCTGGGATAAGTTTGAAAAGGGCATCTATGTGGATGTCGTCACCGGCGAGCCGCTCTTTTCCTCCACGGATAAGTACGAGAGCGGCTGCGGCTGGCCGGCTTTCACAAAGCCCATTGAAGAGCCTGCCGTGGTGGAACTGGAGGACCTGAGCCACGGCATGCGCCGCACAGAGGTCAGAAGCCGTGCCGGAGATTCTCACCTTGGTCATGTGTTCACCGGCGATCCGGAGTCCCCCAATGGCGTGCGCTACTGCATCAACAGTGCGGCCCTGCGCTTTGTGCCTTACGCAAAGATGAAAGCAGAGGGTTACGGATATCTTCTGTATCTGTTCGAGGAATGAGTTCGCAAAATACAATGATATAATAAGCAGCGGCCCAATCATTATGAACCGGGCCGCTGTCGTTTATGCTCATGTCGGTTTATTCAAACAGGACGTTCAGCTTGCTGTTCAGAATCAGATCGGCATAAGCAAGCGGGTCGTTGTAGATCAGATATTCCAGCTCTGACCGCTGGAAGCGGTTATCGGCAACTTCGTTTTCAACGGCGGTGAAGTAATGGAAATCTGGCTTCTATCGTCAAAAACCAATTCTACGCAGGCTGTGTCTATGTTGAATTGATAGGATATAAGTTTGCTCATGGTCATACCTCCAAGATGATTTTTGAGGTGAATCAGGCGGTCAATTTCCGGGTGATTATTGGCGGGAATCATATCGAAATCTGCTGCAAATCATTTAAAACAAGTCGTTGCGAACGGTTAGTACGTATAAAATAGCGGGCTGCAAAACGGCTACAAAATTCGCAAGGAACCTATGTACAGCCCGAAATACGTGGATTATTTGGACGAAAAGCGTATCGAGAGTGCATTTTATAACCCTAAATCAAAGCTCAAGACTTGAGTATGATTTTTCTCTCCACTCTTCTGTTCTTTCGTTAGATAATCTTGTATAAATTCCGGCCTTAAAGACTTTTCTTTCTGTCTTTTCATTTTTCTTTTCAATATATCTTTTGGAAGTTCTTGCCATTATAAAACACCTCCAGCTAATTGCATTGGAGTCTTATTTTCAAGAGCATTTCCAAATACCTTATTGATTGAAATCAAATTCTTCTTTACTTCGGACTTGCTTTCACTTTCTTCTTATCTTGTTTTGTGAAATTATATCATCAAAAAACATCTCTATATTCAAATAAATCACCTCCACAAATTCTAAATCATCTATTCTACTGCCAAGTTTGCCCCTTAGTGTAGAGTTGCCTGAACTGCGGTCGGCTCTGTTATCCATATCACTGCTACAACCTATGACATCTAATCCGCAGCCTAAACCCTGCCGCTTATTTTCTATCCCCGGAAAAATCACTCAGTAGATATGTTTCCATATAAAAAAACCGATCTATTTTACAAGGAAGCCCCGATGGCGCTTACCTCGCAAAAATCCCGGAAATACGCCACTTTTTAGCACTTATTTATCTTTCCTTGACATCAAACAGACCATCTCAACATGGCTCGATTGCTCCAAATTGATGTCAAAAGTCCACTGAATTGAGCCGTTCGTTCTCGGAAACATATCCACAGCCTTTTTGACCTCAAAATCGCCATTTTCTCGACCGCGCTCGTGCTCGGAAACAGGTCGATGTGCTTGTCCCTACTATATATAAGCAGACGCACATATTTTCCAATCGCCTCAACACTTCGCTCTGAGGGAATATGTCCGCAAAGCTGTGATTTCCCATCCACTCAACTCTATTGCTGCCGGAAGCGATACTTGCCTTTTCCGTGTCCGGTCACAGGCTCAATGATCCCGTGCTCTGCCATTTCACGCAGCAAGGCAGTGCATCTTGTCGGCTTCAGATCGAGCACTCTCTGCACATCCGATCTGCCGAATACGATCTCTTTTCCTAAAGCCTCTTGTAATTTGCGAATATGCGAAGCGGTCTTTGCTGTAAAATCCTCTTCAATGTTCACTTTTTTATTTTCAATGTTCGCTTTTTCAGAGCCAATGTTCACTTTTTCCGGTTCTTTAAAAGTGCCGCTGATGTGCAATATCCGGTTATGAAGAGGATGATTCTCGTTCAACAGGAGATTGCGAAGGAATACCTCAAGGAACTCTGTCGTTTCGTGAATGCCGTTTTTCAGGTCATTGTAATTTGCCCTGACCAGTGAATTACGAAAATACCACGCATTCTCAGCAAAAATATCGTTTGTCACATCAAAGCCCAATGTACGCAGATACTTGATAAAGAATACCGCTGTCGTTCTGGTGTTGCCCTCACCGAAAACATGGATCTGCCACAGTTTTGAAATAAAAAACGCAAGATGGTGGATGATCTCATCCATCGAGAGAGTCTTATAAGAGAACTTCTTCTCTTCCGAAAAATCATAGTCCAATGTCGCCCGCAGCTCCGTAGCACTGCCATAGAGTACAGTCGCGCCATTTAAGACCCATTCCTTCTTCGTGATGTTATAATCCCGAATACGTCCAGCGTGAGAATAGATGCCGGCAAACAGCTTTCTGTGAATAGAGATGTATTCATTAGGCGTGAAACTAAAGGCACGCTCGGAAAGCAGCGCAGCAATCCGTGCGGATACCTTGTCGGCCTCCTCAGTACGATCTGACGCATCACGGGTAGGATTTTCCTCGTAGTAGGTCTGCAAAAGCGCATTTGCCTCTTCAAAGGAAATCTCGCCCTCGATATTCCGGACGGCAGTATGCACCAGATATTCTGATGTCTTCAACCCGTCAACCGCCTGCAGGCCAATGGCCGTACGCCATGCATAGCCTTTATCCCGCTTTGCGGGCTCGGATTCTTTGATATATTCCTTAAACGGATCTTTGTTCACTCCATATCACCTCGCTGTTGTTTTTTGCCCTTCTGCGTAATCATTGCTCGTAGCTCGTCAGAGGTCGTCGACATGTTTTTAGTCCATGTCAATGGATTTTTTCCAGCTGCTTTGCAGCAATCAAAGCAAACATTCTCTCCGCCCTTTATCATGACTTTATGGCCAAGACCAACCTCTTTTCCACAAATTACACATTTCATAAACAACACCTACCCTTCAACCTATCCTTTTATATACGGCACGATCACATCGTAGAACTTCTTAGCCCAGTCGGCGTGGAAGTTGGCCATCTGGAGCCAATCGGTCTCGTTCTCGATGCTGACATTATTCAACTGAATAAATACCTTGGACGACTTGATGTCATCGCCACGGTTCCATTGGAGCATCGTGCCCAGCGCCGATTCGATTTCCGCTTTATGCGTATAAAGGCTGTCGAAGGCGTCCTTGTTCTCCTGCTTATTACCTCTACCAAATACAACCTCCGCCCGCGCCGCATCATAGTTTGCTACGCAGCAAAGATAGAATCCGCCAATACCAAAGAAACCATTGATCCAGTTATCCCGCGACGGATTCACATTGGAGAAGGAACCGTCCTCACCGTGTGCCTTCTGAATAATCGGAAGTGCGTATGTCCAGTATTTTCTCCGGAGCTCATGGCGGCTGCCCGGTTCATCAGCATTGACCTCGTTCTCGTCACGCAGATAAAATACCAAGTCTGCCGGATCTTCATCGTACAGTTTGAACAGGCGACTCAGTACGGACAGCTTGCTCTGCGTGCTGGTATTTGTCCAGACATAGATGCCATCACCAATTTCGAGCGATTTTGTAAACGCATCCGGATTCGTACTAAAGTAGAGTGCGATATTCTCTTCCTCGGACATAGCCAGCTTTGTGATGATAGCCTTGTCCTCGGCATAGAGAATCTGGATGACCTTCTGGAACATCTCCACCCAGCTCGTTACCGGCTGCTCGGTATTCTTGAAGGTAAACTTGGCGATCAGGCGTCCGGTCAGCTCGCCCTCGTCCTCAAGGGTATATGTGTCGAGCTGTTTTTCTGCCGGTTTATATTCGGTGGTCGGAGCTGCCCAGATCGTCAGGGCTCTCCCCATAAGATATTCGCTGCGCTCCTCCAACTCTGCCAGTGTCCACTTATCCTTCTTGGCAATCCAAGTATTCATGCGGATACCACTGTCATCGAAACCATTCTGCATGGTTTTCTTCTCAGTAAAGGAGCTATTGCTGTACTTCGAGTTATAGGCCGTCAGCGTGAGGTTTGCCATGCGATGGAGCCACAGCTCATGTATCTGCTCATAGTCATCCCCCAGCTCCTTTTGCCATACCGGTGTAAGATGCTGCGGCATGATGTGTTCAATCGAATAGGTGCCATCATCGCAGTGACGATATACATCCTTATCCTCCGAAGTACCGAAGTTCTCGAAGCGCTCAAGGATGTAAATCTTATTCTTGCTGTTCATAAGATAAACAGGCCGCTCTGCAAAAGCCGCTTTGAATTCCTCATCATCCGGGAAGCGAGCACGTTCCTTCTTCGATAGAAGGGCATATTTGAGCTTCTCGACATAGTTATCCTCGGTGCCGTCGTATCGGACGATCTCCCTGTGCAGCATAAGAAAAATTTTATTCAGAGCATTTGTCGGCAGGTCGCACATTGTCCTGCGGAACAGATAATTCTCTGTCGTCAAGAAAATCTCTGTCACCTGTGCCAGCGTCAGCTTATTTTCGTTATACAGGCGCAACACCTCAAGGAAGTATGGCCTTGTTACAGTCGTCTCCAGACGGTTCAAGCGGTCGATGCAGGCATCCAGTGCTGCAATGCCGGAATTGCCATCAAGAAGAATCTGGTAGCGCTTCGCATAGGCCAACATCTCAGCGAGCAAAGGCTCGGTGTCGATCTTGCTGAGCTCTACGAAGTCCTTAAAATTGATATAGATTTTCTTCTGCTGCGGGATAGCTTGCTGCTTTACGCTCAGGTAGTCCCGGATAAAGGCGCTCACATCATACTTTGTGCAGGCCTCGATCTTGTTCCAGTATTTCTCGTAATATTCCTCCTGCTCCTTGGACGGCAAGCCCATCAGGATGAAATTCCTGATCTTATCACCCTCGCTGAGGTCAAGGCCGGTCGAGTTCAGGCTTTCAAAAATGAGCTGTGGATTGTCGTCCATATCCAGCCGGATGTTTATGATCTCCAGACAACAGATCGCATCGTAAAGCTGGTCGATGGTGATTTCCTGCTTCTGAATCCGGTCATAGAAATAGTCGTAGTTCACGGTCAGATTGGACTCACGGATGTGCTCCGTCGGATCAGAGAACAGCTTCCCGAAAGCCGTCTGGTCATTCTTGACCGGTTTGAGCTTGATGCGGGTATCCTCCGGCTTCCACTTGTCCACGAGGTATTCCTCGAAAATTCTCTGCTTCAGGTTAGCGGTCTCCGGCACAATAATGCCCTTATCGATCAGGTTATACATGGCAAGAAACAGCAGCGATACCGTCGTGAGGCGCTGCTGACCATCGATGATCAGGAACTCCTCATTGTGGCCGTCCGGATTGTAAACGGAAACGAGGCTCCCGAAGAAGTGACTCTTCCGGTGTCCCTTGATGATTTTTACAAGGTCATCGTACAGCTGCTTGCAGTTCTCGGTCTTCCAGTCATAATTTCTCTGGTACACCGGTATGACAAAGCGCTTATCGGAGCCCTCCATGTATTTTACGAATTTACATTCTGAACCTTTCATCTATTGTCAGTCCTCCTTTTTAGCTCCGTATGCGCTGGATCTTCAGCTACCATTGAAACCGGAGGCTCATAGTCAAATGAATATACTTTTCCTGTGCCGGGCTTAGGTGTTGTCGGCTTCTGGTATGTCGCATTGAAAATCAAATCAAGCAGCCAATCCCTGAAAGACTGGTTACGGCGGCTTCGCGTATCGCCCTGATAAGCAGTATAAAGTTCCATGCCGCTGGACATGTTGCGGAGGATGGCCTCCCATGTAGCGCGTTCACTTTCATCGCGGGCATTCTGGATATCCGAGAACTGCATTGCATTCTGATAGCGCTCGTCCTTCTTAACCTCTTCGGCAATTTCCTGAATCTGCTTCTTTATCTTGTCCTCATCCGTCCAGTCACAATTTCCCCAGACATCATGGAACGATTCAAGAATATGCGTAAGCGTATCCATTTCAGGAACCGGTATACCGATGTCTGTCTGAACCGGCACAGGCTTTACCTCTGCATCCTCGTTAGCCAGTGAGATCGACATGGTCTGCTGGGCGACTACTCGATAGCTGTCAAGATCGACGCTTTCAATGATTTTCTTATAATCATCATTCTCATCGCCTACCTTCGGGAACTTCGGCACAAGAAGCATCAGGAAAATAGACAGCTTTTCCCAGTCCAGAGAGCCATACGGCAGAATGGACGACAGGAAATTATAAGTACGCACAAACCCCTTAGCACTCTTTTTGAACTCCACCTTGTCGTCATATTCCAGAGCCTTAAACAGCTCAACGCATCTGTCGATGATTGGATCAAGCTGCTCCCGGTCGGCATTATTCAAGTAGAGCTCTACAAACGTGTTCACATCATCATCGGTATAAACCTGCATAGGCTCCATGTTGTCAATCAGGTCATTTAGCTTGTTAGCATCCGTCTCACCGGAAAGCACCGTGGTCTTATAGTATCGCTCGAAGGACTTCTGGATATCTGCCGGATTATTGATGAAATCCAACACGAATGTATCCGTCTTATACGGAGCGCAGCGATTCAATCGAGACAGCGTCTGCACTGCCTTGATGTCAAACAGCTTCTTGTCTACGTACATCGTCTGCAGAAGCGGCTCATCATAGCCGGTCTGGAATTTGTCTGCCACAACCAGAATACGATACGGGTCTTTGCGGAACTCCTTCTCAATCTTTGCGCTCGGAAATCCGTTGATCTTTGCCTCGGTGTAAGTTTCACCGTTATAGCGAGCTTCATCGGAGAAAGCGATCATCGGCTTATACTGGCTCTTGCGCTCCTCAAGCTCTTTTTTGATAGCAAAGTAGTATTCAATCGCCCTCTGAATCTGATGGGTGACGACCATTGCGCGAGCCTTACCCTTAATCTTCATACGGACATTATTATAAAAATGCTCGACGATTATACCGGCCTTTTCCTCTATGGCGTGAAGATCACTTTCCACATAAGATCGCAGGATTTTATTCGCTCTCTTCTTATCAAAGAGCGGATCATCATTGACGGTCTTAATCAAGTGATAGTAGCTCTGGTATGGTGTATAGTATTTCAAGACATCAAGGATGAACTTCTCCTCGATAGCCTGTTTCATCGTATAAACATCGTGCGGCTTGGCCTTCTTCGTTCCGTCCTCATTTAAGATCAGATTGCCGTTTTCATCGGTTATGATTTCACCGAACATTTCGAGCGTCTTATTTTTCGGTGTGGCCGTAAACGCAAAATAGCTCGCGTTCTGTGCCATTTTCTTACCCTCGATGATTGTGTTGATCTTATCCTCAAAATCATCATCGTCGGTGTAGACATTGCCCGAAATAACAATATTCATCTTTGCAGCAAGGCTGCCGTTCTGGCTCGAATGTGCTTCATCGATAATAATTGCGAAGGTACGGTTCTTGTATGCCGTAGAAATATCGTTCAGGATAAACTGGAACTTGTGAACGATGGTAATGATGATTTTCTTGCCCTCGTCCAGCAGGGTATGCAAATCAGACGCAGACTTTGCCCATCCCACAGTAGAGGACACCTGCGTGAATTGCTTTATTGTATTCTTGATCTGCTTATCGAGGTTGATACGGTCGGTAACCACAATAACAGTATCAAAGATATTCTTGCCGCCGTTTTGAAGCGTAACGAGTTGATGGGCGAGCCAAGCTATGGAGTTAGACTTTCCGCTACCCGCGCTATGCTGAATAAGGTAACGCTGCCCAGCACCTTCCTTCTTGGCGCGGCCGAGGAGCATCGTCACCGCCTTCAGCTGGTGGTACCTTGGGAATATCTGCTTGTAGGAGGTCTTTCCGGTATCCTCGTCCTTATCCGCAACGATCTGGACATAGTTCTCCAGAATCTTGGAGAACTCTCTCTTTGTCAGGATGTCCTTCCAAAGGTAATCTGTCTTGATTCCATTCGGATTCGGAGGATTGCCTGCGCCGTCCTCGAAGCCCTTGTTGAACGGCATGAAATATGAATCATCCTTCTTCAGCTCTGTACACATCATGATTTCGTTATCATCAACAGCAAAATGCACGATGCAGCGCTTAAAGCTGAACAGTTTCTCCGCAGGGTCTCTGTCTGTTTTATACTGCTTGACCGCATCTGCGGTATTCTGCAACGTGAACTGGTTTTTCAGCTCCATCGTGATGATCGGAAGGCCATTCAGGAAAATGCAGAGGTCAAGCGCAAGGCGGCCATATTCCTTGGAATACTGCAGCTGACGAGTCACACTGAAAATATTCTCATCATACAGCTCCTGTGCCCTCTGGTTTCCCTTGCTGGGCAACACCTGATAGAACTCCAGCGTCTTGTTCTTATATTTGAAACCTTTTCTGAGTATCTCAATAACACCTTGGTCGGACAGCTTCCGACTAAGCCTCTCCAGAAACTTCTTCTTTTCTGCCGGTGTTTCGAGTATACGCAGCTCCGCTAAATCTCGTGGCTGTGTGCTTTGCAAATAGCGAAACAAACGCTCCCCATCAATCGCATACTCCTGATTGTAGTCAGCATTTGTCCCTTGCTCATAACCGTTTTCGTTAACAAGCCAGTTAACGATGAGAGTCTCGAAGCCATTCTCCTTAGTGTTACTTGGCATTATTCATCGACCTCCTCATCTACAGTTTCAACTTCTTCTGAATCATCATCTTCCGATACATCGTCGTCGATGTCAGCAGTCTCGACTTCATACTCAGGTATCTCAACATCGCGCACATCAACTTTGCCTGTTACTACATCAGAAATAGTGCGCATTCTCAGCTCTTCGATAAGATCTATTTCTGTTTTTATCCCTGTTATTGCTTCATCAATCACCCGTTCAATAGCATCGCATTTTTTTGTTATCTCAACCTGCTCCTCATATGAAGGCACAGGTATCTGAAACTGAAGGAACCGATCTTTTGGAAGGCGCCATCTTCCCTGATGTGCAGCGCCTTTTCCAAATTTATAAAAAACTCTTCTTTTATAGCAGATTTGAAATACCCGCAAATAATAGCGGTCATAGCAATTCTTATCATCGAACATAGCAAAAACACGATAATCCGGGCTTGTAACGCCAAACCTATCTGATAGATCAACAAACCCAGTTATTAAGTCCATATGATTCATCGCAAATTCGCCGGGATAAACGAACTGGTAATTTGCGTAGGAATTTGCCATCTGTCCTTCATTCTTTGTTATGTCCTTCACTTTGAGACCTTGCTGTGTTATTGACAGGACATCATACCCTTCTTTCCCAGCGATCCTTTTTTTAATGGTAAAATGCTGTTTTATAGTATCAATGCTCCACGAAGATGGAATTTCTCCAATCCAGTCAACACCACTATCTATCGTATCCGTATCAGATTTTATCCCACCGGTAATATAGGAATTTATCAGTGCCGTCTTATATTCCTGTAACAGTTTGATTTCTGCTTTTTTCTCACGAATGAACTTTGTAAACTGCGATACCTTCCAATCGAGGAATCTAACAATCTTATCCTGTTCATTTCTCGGAGGACACATAATATTTAAATCCAACAAGTCCGATGCCGATAAAGTTTGACGAACACCTGCGCCGAGGCCATTAAAAATATTTCTCTTATACCAGTCAAAATACTGATAATAAAAATATCTTATATTGAGATCTCCCATCGGCTTCAATCGAATGTATGCAGAGCTCATAATTCCGCGCTCCGGCACGATTCCAACACGGCTTGTAGAGATGTTTTCAAGATCAATCAACTTAAATACAAGTTCATTAGATTCAAAAATTTGATATGTCGAATAATCCGCTGGCGCTAAACCGATCGGATTATTGATATCATTTCTTATTACACCTCTTAGCGTTAGAGACATTACGTTCTTTTCAACATTCCCTTTATTTATCACTTTGGGATTTAAGAAAAAACGCTTTGCCTTATCACATTTCCAGTGTGCAGGCATACTTTTAGCCCACACAATTCCTGTTGGCGAATAATCTGGATATTCAAGCATTTTTAACACCTCCAATAATCGAGGCCAGTAGGCCATCAGTATTGGATTCCACCGCCTGAATGTCTGAAATGATTTCTTCTGGTGCACGCAATTCTAACGGTTTATAGAAATACTTTGTAAAACTCAATTCGTAACCAATCCCTATGGACTTTTCATCAATCCACGAATCAGGGACATAGGGCTTTATTTCATTTTTCCAGTAACTCTCAATGCCGCCTTCATACAATAACGGGATTTGTTCGGTATCTTTCAAGTTTTTATCCGCTTCCGGATTCTCCTTTGAATCAAGAACCGCTTCCGCAGTTTCATCAATCTGTGTTAGAAAATCCCGCACTGCTTTCTTACGCTTTGCAGTAAGTTTTACTCCATTGGATTTGCTTAGTTTTTCAATCTCGCGCATAAATGCATTGAAATCCATGCATGTATCCGAACCTCCGTTCTCCCGATAAAGGGTGATGAGTCTTGTCAACTCTTCATCTTTTGAATTTTCATCTAACGCGGCTACATTATCATCATTCAGATCTACTCGAAGTCTTAGTGGCCTTAGAATGTCGGCTGAATAATAACCAAACTCTTTATTGCTGAAGACTTTACTGAAATTTGGATCAGCGTCTCTATACGCAAGATAGAGGTCTATTATCTTTTTTCTGATTTCTGGTGAAATCTCACTATTTTTCTCACCAACATTTTTTCTAAGTGGCTTCTTCAAGGAAGATGCGTCAATAAGCTGAATAAACCCCTTTCTTTTATCATCCTTATGATTTGTAACAACCCAAAGGAACGTAGATATTCCAGTGTTATAAAACATGTTTTCGGGAAGAGCCACAATCGCTTCAAGCAAATCATTCTCGATAATGTATCGTCTAAGATTGCTGGCTCCACTTCCCGCAGAACCATTTGAAATTGAAGAGCTATTGTGAACCTCAATAATCCGGCTACCAAGATCTGTGTTGCGTTTCATCTTGCTAATGTTATTAGCAAGAAAGAGCATCTGGGGATCGCCAATGTCAGGTATCAGCGAATACTCAGGATTACCGTCATACTCAATCAGAAATCTCGAATCTGTGATCTCATCTTTCTTTATGTCTCCCCACGCCTTCAGTTCTGCTTTCCATGATGTACCGAAGGGTGGATTTGAAAGCATAAAGTCAAACTCATCCTTCGGGAAGCCGTCATTAGAGATGGTGGAGCCAAAAAAGATATTGTTGACCTGCGTGCCCTCTCCCTTAAGCAGCATATCAGCGCAGGCGATGGCATATGTTTCGTCAAAGTTCTCCTGACCGAACAGGTTGATGGAGACCTTCTTGCCGCGACGCTCAGCAAGATTCTGAATGCAGGACTCACCGACAGTGAGCATACCTCCCGTGCCACAGGCTCCGTCATAGATTCTGTATGTGGTACTCTGAATCTTATCCTGAATCGGGATAAAGGCAAGATCGGCCATGAGCTCAATAATGTCTCGCGGCGTAAAATGGCGTCCGGCATCCGTTACGTTCGTCTGCTCATTGAACATGCGAATAACCTCTTCAAACAGAGTGCCCATCGTGTGATTATCAAGTGCCTCCAGCTTTTCGGAGCCGTCCTCATTCAAAACAGGCTTACTGCTGAGGTTGATGCTTGGATCGACAAATTTCTCGATTAGCAGCCCAAGCCTATCCTGCTCAGAAAGGCGTGGAATTTGATCCCGAAAATGGAACTTGTTAATGATCTCCTGCACATTCTTAGAGAATCCATCAAGGTAGTCGATGAAGTCCTTCCGGAGCTGCTGCTGATTCGTTCTGGACTTCAGGTCGCGCAGCGTGAAGTCGGAATTGTTTACAAAGGCCTGCCCGGCTATCCCGCAGAGCGCCGGATCGATATCAACAGTGACTCCGTCTTTCTCGAACTTCTTCTTTACCGCTACCACTTCGTCGTGCTTCGGTTCCAAAACCGCATCAAAACGGCGGATGACCAGCATCGGAAGAATAACCTTCCTGTAGTCGCCCACATCATATACATCTACGAGGCAATCGTTAGCGATTCCCCAGATAAAAGATTTCAACGCATTATAAGTTGACTGATTCATATTTAAAAAGCTCCCTGTCTGTTTATTGTCTTTGCCATCCATTTATTCCACATCCTTCGAATCATCGGGCACCATTTCCATGATGTCTCCGACATCACAGTTCAGGGCAGCACAAATCTTCGACAGGATTTCGGTACTGACATTTTCATCCTTGCCAAGTTTCGCAAGTGTTGTAGTGCTGATCCCGCTGGCAGCTCTCAAGTCCTTCTTCTTCATATTTTTATCGATCAATAACTTCCATAATTTCTTATAGCTGACTGCCATGTATTTTCCTCCTAACCATTAGAGTCATATCGTCAAAAGATGTCTTATAGATTATAGCACATCCCAGAGAAAATTTCAATCCGATTTCGGATTTTTAATTTGCATTTGCGTATTTCATATCTTTTAAAACGCAATAAAAATACACCCATGCTGAGTTGTAATCTGAGGCGCCAGTTTGTAAGGCGAGATGCTTGTTTGTAAATTGAAAACTGCATATTTGAAACCGAAACGCCAGTTTTGTATGCCAGATGCCAGATTTGTAAACGGGATGCATCGTTTATACGCGAAATGCGACCTGTTCAAGGGAACTTTTTTCGGGTAAGATGGCCTTGACAGGCATGCCAAAGGGAGGTCGACTCCCTCTCGATTTTTTTGTAATCGGAGAATCCACCCCTGTATTTGGCGGTATAGGTGATCGGTGTTGGCGGCTCTGTTGCGTATTATTTTTTGAGAAGAGAAGGTTTCAGCAAGATGTCTTCAGCTGCAACTGGAGTACATCCCAG
>PYGH01000010.1 GCA_003014445.1 Fusobacterium naviforme
CATAATGGCCGGAACGGTATCCCTGGCGCTCAGCAGAGCGCTGGTACTTATCAGCCCTGACCAGTTCATCAGCCTCATGATCCAGCAGAGCGTTGAGTGTCTCCTCAACACTGTTTCTGACCAGATCCTTAAGATTGTTCTTTATGAGATCTTCGTTTAACTGTATAATGTTACCAGACATAGTTTATTGCCTCCTTCGGGTTATTTTGTGTGGTAGCTTAATTTTACCGATGGCAATAGACTGTGTCTATTTTGTTATTCAATTGAATTTGCGAAACTTATTTTACCTTATCAAATGTGCAGAGGTGACACAGAAGTAGCTCAATGATGGCGATTATTGCTTTTACTAATGAGCTATGACACCATAGGAAGACTACATATGCATACTTATATATATCTTCCTTAACATACCTATCGCTTTTTAAATTGTATCCGGATATCATTCCCTACGCAGTCAAGCACTCCGTATGCGCCGGTGATGAGGGGCATGGAAGGGGGGAGGTGCCCGAGGTCCGCATCCATGATGATCGGCAGCTTATATGTGCCGAGGATATTGGTGACAGCGTTGTACTGGTTCAGTCCCATCAGCTCCTCTCCAAAGTGAAGCGGACGTCCTATGAGAAAGCCGCGCGCGTTTCGGAACCAGCCGCAGTGCGCAAGCTTCCAGAGCGCGCGCTGGATATCAAAGGGGTTCAGGTCGCAGGCCTCCAGAAACCAGAGTATGCCGTCGGCACTGTAGCGCTCGGTGAAGGCCGAGACCTGGTCATATTCAGTGCCCGCCAGCACGGAGAGTACGTCCAGACAGCCGCCGAGAAGCCGTCCCTCCATGTGAATGCGAGAGGCATTTTCCGGGAGCTTTTTTAATATTGTCTCTTTTGTGGTATGATAGGGGGCATAAGGGTGTTCCTCGTCCTTTCCGCCCTCCAGCTGCCAGTGTCCATAGCTCTCTATGCAGTCCGTGAGGCCGGAGAGCAGCGCCAGAGAGTCATGTACGACGGGGTGCCAGGGCTCCATGCCGAAGACAGGGGCGCAGGGACCATAGATTGCAGCGGTGTCACAGAGTGTCGGCAGCAGAAAGCTGAGATTTGTGTTATCGGAGAAGCCCATGAACCATTTGGGCGCTTTCTCCCGAAGGGCGTCAAAATTGACATAATCCAGTATGGTGCACATCAGCTCACCGCCGCCGCAGGAGATAATGGCGTCGAGATCGGGGCGGGAGAAGAAATCATTGACCTCTTCGCCGCAGGCGTCCGCTGTGTTGCTGATGCCGACGCCCTCGGAGAGGAGCGCATTCGGACCGGTGACCGTGCGATAGCCGCGCGAGCGGAGCACATCGAGTCCGCGAAGAAAAGCGGAGTGATAGGGCTCAATGGCACAGCCAAAGGACGGAGCGATGAAGCCGAGGCATCCGTGTTCAGGGAGTGAATGGGGGTAGCGCATAGCAGGGCCTCCTGACATTTTGTGAGAAGCGAGTGCGGCAGAAGCGGTGCCGCTCGGTAATAAGCTGTGTTATATTGTAGCACATAGCAGGGGGTGGGTGTTCAGCTTGGAAAAGAAAAAAACAGAATCAGGACAAATCGAGATCGCGGGACTGCCATTGAAGCTGTATCTTCCGATCCTGGTGCTCACTCTGCTTGGAATGTATGCAGACGCTGTTCCGGGTGGTATGGTGGGAGGCGTTCTGGTACTGATGGTGCTTGGCGAGGGTTTTAACACGCTGGGTAGAACAGTGCCGGGAATTCGTACCTATCTGGGCGGTTCTGTGATCTGCATTCTGGGAGGAGCAGTTATCGCATCCGCAGGACTGGTGCCCGCCGGAACCTCTTTGCTGCTGGATGAGTTTGTGAATGAAGGGGGCTTTCTGGTCTTCTATATCGCTGCGCTGATCACAGGAAGCCTTTTCAACATTGACCGCGATCTGCTCTTAAGGGCGACGCTGAAGCTGCTGCCGACAGCGGTGCTCTCGATTGCGGCGGGCGTGCTGGTGGTCGGATTATTTGGTCTTTTGATGGGGCAGAGTTTTCTGGAAGCAGTGCTCTACATCGGAATTCCAATGACAAGCGGAGGTATGACGGCTGGGGCAGTGCCGCTCTCGTCGATGTACGCAGAGGCGCTTCAAAAAGATGCCGGAGAGATACTCACAAGAATCGCGCCGGCAACGGTGCTTGGGAATATTGTGTCTATCATTTATGCTGCGCTTGCAAACCGTCTGGGGAAATGCAGACCGGAGCTGAGCGGTGATGGCAGACTGGTGAATGACAGGATTCCCGTGCCGGAGCGTCCGCCGATGCAGCCGGGCTTTGCAAATCTCTGCACAGGACTGGTGCTGGCGCTCGCCTTCTACCAGCTGGGTGCGATCTGCAATCGCTTTGTGCCGCTGCTTCCGACCTATGCCTGGATGATCGCGCTGGTAGTGCTGGTGAAGGGGAGCAGATTGCTCTCAGAGGAAATGGAGGACGCTGCGCGGGAGTGGGGGCAGTTCGCAATTCACAGCTGGACTGCGGCTGCGCTCACGGGGATCGGTATGACCTTGATTGATCTCGCTACCATACTGAGGGGACTCACGCCGCTCTATCTGATGGCTGTGATCTGCAGTGTGACAGCAATTACCTTTACTGCGGCGTGGATCGGGCGGCGCTTTATGGGCTTTTATCCGCTGGAATCTGCGATTGCGGCGGGGATGTGCACGACCAATATGGGGGGATCGGGAAATGTTGCCGTGCTCAGCAGTGCAGAGCGGATGGAGCTTCTGCCCTTTGCACAGATTGTGACGCGCTCCTGCGGGGCGTTGATGCTGACGCTCGGAGGCATGCTGGTACAGTTGATAAGCGGAAGCCCTTAGGGAGCTGCCGGGGAGAGGCATATGCGTGAGAAGAGAGCGAAGACCATACTGTCGACGCAGAATGGGATGAATATTTACCGGGGCGGTACACAGGGGATACTCTCCTGCGATACGAGAAGCCTCGGAGACAGGCGCGGTGCAGCCGCGGGAGAGACAGAGGTCAAGATAAATGCGCCGGAGCTTCTGGAGCTTGCGCTGCGGAGAAAGCGCCGTAAGTGCATGATTGTGACGGGAGCTATGGGAGATCCCTATCAGAGCTGTGAGCGGGATTATAAACTGATGAGGGACTGCCTTTCGATGATTGACCGCTATGGCTTTGGGATTGTGATACAGACGAAGTCAGAGCTGATTCTGCGGGATCTTGATTTTCTTCAGAGCATCAACCGCAAGACGCGCTGCATTGTGCAGATGCCGCTGACGGCTGCGGACGATGCGCTCTCAAAGAAGCTTGAGCCGGGGGCCTGCACAAGCAGGGAGCGGGGAGAAGTGCTGAAGGAGCTGAACCGGGCGGGAATACAGACAGTTGCCTGGATTGCACCGGTGCTTCCGCTGGTAAATGACAGCCGGGAAAATTTGGAGTCTCTGCTGGAGTTCTGTGTGGAGGCCCGGGTATATGGAGTGCTCACCTATGGCTTTGGCATGACGATACGCCCCGGCGACCGGGAGTATTTTTATGAGCAGCTGGAGGCCCTCGTGCCGGGGCTTGCGGCACGTTACCGGGAACGCTATGGAGAGAGCTGCGATTTTACTTCAGACAGGGCCGGGGAGCTGGAGCAGTGCCTGCACGGTATCTGTACAGATTATCATATTGAGGACAGCCCGGAGCGGCTCTTCACCTGGCTCCACGCCTTTTTGGATCGCAGTGCCGGCGAGCAGCTGAGCCTGTTCGATGTCTTTTCATGAGACAGCTCTCCTGACAGGAGCTGCTTCTGTCAGAGGAGCTGCTTCTGTAACACTAGGCGGAACATGTCGGCGGCTCACAGCTGCCAGCCACCGGAGAGGGTGATGATCTGTCCCGTGAGGTAGGAGGAGCTCTCCGCAAGAGTGAGGGCGAGCTCGGCGACCTCCTCCGGGGTGCCAAAGCGCCCTGCCGGAATTTCCTCCTCCAGCGCCGCGCGGTCTTCGGAGGAGAGCCACTGATTCATCTCTGTGTCGATTACGCCGGGAGCGATGGCGTTGACCTGAATATTGGAGGGGGCGAGCTCCTTGGCGAGAGCCTTTGTGAAGCTGTTTACGCCTCCCTTTGCCGCGGAGTAGGAGACTTCGCAGGAGGCGCCGGCATGCCCCCAGACTGAGGAGAGATTGATTATCTTTCCCTGTCCGGCAGAGAGCATCATGGGAATTGCGAGGCGCGAGAGATAGAAGACGGAGCTTAAGTCGCTCTGTATCATGCTGTCCCACTCCTCGACGCTCATATCCTGGAGCAGGCCGAGATGAGAGATGCCGGCGTTGCAGACCAGTACGTCGAGCCGGGCAAAGCTTTGAGTAATTTCATGAAAGAGTGCTGCACAGTTCTCCGCCCGTCCGAGATCTCCGGTATAGCAGAGGCAGCGCGCGCCGTGTGCGGCGGCGTCTCTGGCAGTCTGCTCCAGCTGTGCGCTGTTTTTTTCACAGCTGAGAGCGAGATCATAGCCCTTCTCTGCGAATTTTAATGCAATGGCGCGACCGATTCCGCGGGAAGCGCCGGTGATGCAGGCGTTTTTTTTCATGTGCTGCTCCTGTTCTGCGTTCGTACGGGCAGTTGCTCCGCCCGTAGGAAAGATAAGTGTTTTTGCTGTGTGGGCTACTCCCAAACCGATGAGAGGAGTCCGCAGTAGTTATTCTACCATAGCGGGGAAAATACAGCCACGGGCAGTGTGACTTGGTCATGGTTTGCGCTATACTGTGCTGGTAGACTGAACGCAGATCAGGGGAAGACGTATCCCGGATCTCAGGGAAGCTCAGAAAGGAGGAGGACAGTTCGCTCTGTCCGATAAATAATGGATAAAATTCTTGATATGGTTGTGATAGGCTCAGGACCGGCAGGTCTCACTGCCGGAATCTACGGGGTGCGGGCAAAGCTGGATCTCGTTGTGATCGAGAAGGAAATGATGAGTGGCGGGCAGATCCTGAATACTTATGACGTGGATAATTTCCCCGGCTTTCTGGGAATCGGAGGCTTTGAGCTCGGACAGAAGTTTCGGGAGCATGCGGACGGTCTCGGTGTGAATTTTGTGACGGACAGTGTCCGGGAGATCCGGGTGGATGCGGACGGAATCAAGACTGTGGTCTGTGCGGAGGGAAGCTATCGCGCGAGAACAGTTGTGATCGCAAGCGGTGCGCACCACAGTCTTCTGGGAGCGCCGGGCGAGAAGGAATTCACCGGTATGGGAGTCTCCTACTGTGCAACCTGTGACGGAGCGCTCTACCGCAACCGTGTGACTGCGGTCGTGGGCGGCGGCGATGTGGCGCTCGGCGACGCGCTGGTGCTGTCCCGGCTCTGCGAGAAGGTCTATCTGATACACCGAAGGGATGCCTTCCGCGGTGCAAGGAGTCTTCAGGAGAAGGTGCTCGCGACGGAGAATATCATTCCAGTGATGGACAGCGTGGTGACCGAGGTTCTCGGAACAGACAGAGTGGACCGGATTCAGGTCAAAAATGTGAAGAGCGGAGAGCTTCAGGAGCTTCCGGTGAGTGCTCTCTTTGTCGCGGTCGGTATTGTGCCGGAGTCAGATGCCTTCGCATTGGTCGAGCGGGATGCGCGCGGCTATATCCGGGCGGGCGAGGACTGCTGTACCAGCATTCCGGGCATTTATGCCGCGGGTGATGTGCGCGGCAAGCAGCTGCGCCAGGTGATCACTGCGGCAGCGGACGGCGCGAACGCAGTGGAGAGCGCAGTGCGATATCTGAACGAAAACTGAGAAAATATAAATTATGTAAACTAAAATCAGTTCCACTATATCTTGTGGAGCTGATTTTTTTCGTTATGTAAACTATTTTGATCATTTTGGGAGAAAAAAAGCGAGATATAGTATCAGTACAGCGGGGACATACAAAATCTATTGAGATTTGTTAAAAATGCTGTATAATTAAATAGACATTATATTGATTACAGCTCCAGAAGCGCTGATCCCACACAAGTCTGCTTATATGGAAACAGGAATTCAGTGGGAAGCCTTGACACAGAAATTCGGGGGTTAGAATGTACAGACGCAGGAGAGAGAAGCGGAGAAAGCTGATTCAGAGCTTTACCTTGTGGCATCCCATGATTTTACTGTTCCTGATGTTTGTACTGGGCGCGTGCACACACAGCAAGGCAGAGCCAGTGCCGATGCCGACATCAGCCGCGATTGTAAGCGAAGCGGCGGAGAGTTCCTCTGTGCCGCAGGCTTCCAAAGCCGCTGCGCAGGACAGCCCTTCCATTCAGGAAGGTGTTGCAGAGCTGCCGCAGGAAAGCTTACAGGAGCTTCCCAAGGCGGAGGCGGCACAGGAGGCCTATCAGCAGGCGCTTGCAGAGAACGAGACAACTGCTGCTAGGCTCACGGTCAATGAGGCGGGCAATTATACCTCACGGGATGAGGTGGCGCTGTATCTGCACATCTATGACAAGCTGCCCTCCAATTACATCACAAAAAAGAAGGCGGAATCGCTGGGCTGGGACTCAAAGAAGGGAAATCTGGAGGAGATACTCCCGGGGATGAGTATAGGCGGAAGTACCTTCGGAAATTATGAGGGGCTGCTTCCCGCAAAGAGCGGGCGGAAGTACTATGAATGTGATATCGACTACGCGGGCGGCTACCGCAATGCGAAGCGGATTATTTACTCAAATGACGGACTGATTTTTTATACGGAGGATCATTACAAGAGCTTTGAGCAGCTGTACTGAGTGCCCGGGCTCACAGGGGAGACTGGAGTTGATGAAGAACACACAGTGGATGATCTATACGAAACGAGCCGACTTCAATGCACTGGCGGCTCGTTTTTCTGTCTCGCCAATACTTGCGAGAATTATGATAAACAGAGGGGTTCTTCCGGAGGAATTCGGTGACTATCTCGGGGGAAGCCTTGCAGAGCTTCCGGATGCGCGGCTGCTGCGGGACATTGACCGGGCAGCGGACATACTGCTTGAAAAGCGGGATAGGGGCAGGAGAGTCCGCATCATCGGGGACTATGATATTGACGGCGTCTGTTCGACCTACATTCTGTATACAGGACTGCGCGCGCTCGGCATGCGTGTGGACTACGATATTCCTGACCGCATCCGGGATGGCTACGGTCTGAATATAAAGTTGATCGAGCGGGCAGCAGAGGAGCAGGTCGACACGATACTGACCTGTGACAATGGCATCGCTGCGGTGGAGGAGATTGAGAGAGCGAAGGCCTGCGGTCTCACGGTGATTGTCACAGATCACCATGAGCCGGGGCATTATGCGGACGGCAGTGAGAAGCTGCCGCCTGCGGACGCGGTGGTGGATCCAAAGCGGGAGGGGAGCCGCTATCCCTTTCATGATATCTGCGGAGCTGTGGTTGCGTGGAAGCTCATTGGTCTGCTCTTTGTGCGCTGTGGAACAGAGCTGCGGGAGTGGGAGGCACTGCTTCCCTTTGCGGCTATCGCGACGGTCGGAGATGTGATGCCGCTGAAAAAGGAGAACCGCGTCATTGTGCGGGAGGGACTGCGCGCGGTGTCAGGCTGCGGGAATCCGGGTCTTCGGGCGCTGCTGGAGCTCTGCGGTCTGGATCAGCGTCGTCTCACAGCCTATCACATCGGCTATGTGATAGGCCCCTGTCTGAATGCGGGCGGAAGGCTGGAGAGCGCGAAGGTCGGTCTGCGGATGCTGCTTGAGAAGGACCCTTCAGAGGCGCATCGTCTTGCGGAGCACTTAAAGGAACTGAATGATGAGCGGAAGCAGGTGACGATGGACGGCCTTAAGGAGGCGGAGGCGCAGCTGGATGGCGGGAAAGAAGGAGTGCTGGTGGTCTACCTTCCGGACTGCCATGAGTCTGTCGCAGGGATTATCGCGGGGAAGCTTAAGGAGCGCTGCTACCGCCCGAGCATCGTGCTGACGAACTGCTCGGATCCGGAGCTCGTGAAGGGTTCCGGGCGTTCCATCGAGGGCTACCACATGTTTCAGGCTCTGGAGGCGGTGTCGGACTTGCTTGTGAAGTTCGGCGGGCATCCCATGGCGGCAGGACTCACGCTTCGCCGGGAGGATATCGGAGCGCTGCGGCAGAGGCTGAATCAGAATGCAGCGCTCACGGAGGAGCAGCTCACAGAAAAGCTCTGGATAGACCTTGCGCTTCCGTTTTCCCACACGAGCGAGGCACTGGTGGAGGAGCTCGCGCGGCTGGAGCCTTTCGGGCAGGGGAATGAAAAGCCGGTCTTTGCACAGAAGAATGTGCGCATTCTGAGTTTGCGCGTCTTCGGAAAGAACCGGAATGTGATAAAGCTCCGGCTCTGCGGAGAGGAGGGGACGCAGCGGGATGCGCTGCTCTTTGCGGATGGAGACACACTTTTGCAGGAAAAGGGCGAGAGGGAGTGCTTTGATATCCTGTATTATCCGGAAATTGACAGCTATATGGGCAGAAATACGCTTCAGCTTGTGCTGAAGGGATGGAAATTCCGGGACTGAGCTGTTATATTGAGAGCCGGGGAGTTTTTCTATAGAAGGGCGTGCAGGGCACTCCCGGTGAGAGAAAGCTGAAAATGAGGAGGAGATTTTTATGAAGACAGTTGCGGATTATGTTCGCACGATCCCGGACTTTCCGGAGAAGGGAGTGATGTTTCGGGATATTACGACAATATTGCAGGATGCGGACGGTCTGCAGCTCGCGGTGGCCGGTCTGCGTGAGGAGCTGAAGGGGCTTGATTATGATGTGGTGGTCGGCCCGGAGTCGCGCGGATTCATATTTGGCGTTCCGGTGGCATATGCGGAGCACAAGGCCTTTGTGCCGATACGGAAGAAGGGCAAGCTTCCGGCGGAAACGATTTCCGAGGAGTATGCGCTGGAGTACGGCACAGCGACCATTGAAATCCACAGGGATGCCATACGCCCGGGCCAGAAGGTTGTGATTATAGACGACCTCATTGCGACAGGTGGAACGACAGAGGCGATGATACGATTGGTGGAGCGTCTCGGCGGAGAAGTGGTGAAGATACTCTTTGTGCTGGAGCTGAAGGGACTTGAGGGCAGAAAGAGGCTTCAGGGCTATCAGATTTCCTCTCTGGTGAGCTACGAGGGAAAGTGAGGCTGCACGCCGGTCAGAGCCAGAACGATGCGGCCTGTAAACAGCCGGAGGCAGCGCAGACGGAAAAAAGAACAGCGGAGAGAGGGCGCAGCGGGCGTCTCAGGGATATACTGCGAACAGAGCTGAGAGCTCGCGGAACCGGAGAGCCTGTCGCGCTTTTTTGTTATAGGGGAGATTCAGAGAAATTGTCAGGAGAAAGAGGAACAGAATGAAGGGACTGATTCACTGCTATACAGGGGATGGAAAGGGAAAGACCAGTGCTGCGCTGGGACTCACGCTCCGCGCTGCGGGGAGTGGAAAGCGCGTGCTGTTCGCTCAATTCCTGAAGGATGGAAGCTCCTCAGAGCTCAGGGAGCTCTCACATCTTAAGATGGTTTCCTGTCTCTCCATGAAGGAGCACTTCGGTTTCTACTGGACGCTCACAGAGGAAGAGAAGCGCGCGGAGCAGGTGGCCGTGCGGAACTACTTCTCACTGCTCACGGAGAGGGCTGAAACGGAGCGCTTCGATATGCTGGTATTGGATGAATTTATGGCGGCCTATCGTCTGGAACTGTTGGACAGAGCGGAGGCGCTGCGCTGGATTCAGCATAAGCCTGAGACGCTGGAGCTCGTTCTGACCGGACGGGATGCCCCGGAAGAAATCCGCGCGCTGAGCGACTATGTGACCGAGTGCAGAAAAGAGAAGCATCCCTTTGACCGCGGGATTGCTGCGCGTCAGGGAATCGAGTACTGACGGTATGGGAGAGACGGAGAGTATGTCCCGGGTGCTGAGGCAGGAGGGAACGATGAAGGAAAAGCGCGGGAGCTCCCCGGAGCTCTTAAAGGCACTGCGTCCGTTTGCGGCGTGGGAGGACGGAAAGCTGCTCCGGGCGGGGTATACGACGGGGAGCTGTGCCGCGGCTGCTGCGAGGGCAGCGGTGGAGATGCTGGTCACGGGGAGGCGGGTGGAGCTGGTGTCTGTGAAGACGCCTGCAGGTGCAGAGCTGAGACTCGCAGTGGAGGAGATTCAGCTTCCCACAGCACAGCGGCGGGCTGCCTCCTGTGCGGTACAAAAGGATGCGGGCGATGATCCGGATGTGACGGACGGCATACTCATCTATGCGGAGGCGGAGGCGCTGGAGCTCGCGGAGGGAGAGGGAGAGAGCGAGCTTCTGCTTTTCGGCGGAAGGGGTGTGGGAACTGTGACCCGCCCGGGGCTAGACCAGCCAATCGGAGAGGCCGCCATCAACCGCGTCCCCAGAGAGATGATCGCGCACGGCGTGAGAGAGGCGCTCTCCTCCCACGGTATGCACGGGCGCATAGCTGTCACGATTTCTGCTCCGGGGGGAGAGCGTCTCGCGGAAAAAACCTTTAATCCGCGGCTTGGCATTCAGGGAGGGATCTCCATACTCGGAACGGAGGGAATCGTCCGTCCGATGAGCCGGAGCGCGCTGGTGGATACGATACGGACGGATGTTCGCATGCACGCAGCAGGCGGAGGGACGGTGCTGGCGGTGCCGGGCAACTACGGCCTGCATTTTCTCGCGGAGCACTACGGCGTGGCGGAGGCAGATCCTGTTATTATGAGTAATTTTGTCGGAGAGACCATTGACGCGGCCTGTGAATTCGGTGTCCGTCGCCTGCTGCTGGCAGGGCATATCGGCAAGTTTGTGAAGCTGGCAGGGGGCATTATGAACACACACTCGCGGGAGGCAGACTGCCGGGCAGAGCTCATCGCGGCGCATGCGCTGCGATGCGGCTGCGATGCCGCGCTGGCCCGGGCTGTGCTGGATACGGCGGTGACACAGGAGGCGGTGAGTCTGTTAAAGGAAGTGGGGCTTCTCAGAGAGGTCTCGGCATCTCTGCTCCGGGCAATGGAGATGGCAGTCGCCCGAAGAGCAGGCGGAAGGACAGAGACTGCGCTGCTCTTCTACACGCTGGAGGATGGAGTGCTGGCGGAGAGCAAAAGTGCAGCTGAGATGATAGAGGAGAGTGTGAGGCGATGCGTGAGGTACTGATCTTTGGAGGGACCACAGAGGGAAGAGAGCTCGCGGAGTTCTGCGAGAGGCAGGGCATTCCCGCGGCGGTTTCCGTTGCGACAGAGTACGGCACAGAGCTGCTGGGCAGTCTTCACAGTGTGCGTGTGCTGGAAGGAAGGCGCACGGAGGAGGAGATGCGCGCACTGCTGAAGGAGAGAGCATGCGCGCTGGTGATCGATGCGACGCACCCCTATGCGACAGCTGTCACGGAGAGCATACAGGCGGCCTGCGCTGCGGAGGGAACGCGGCTGCTCCGCGTGCTGCGGCAGAGCGCGGGAGATGCAGAGGCGGCTCTCTGCTTTGCCTCGGCCGAGGAAGCCGCGGAGTTTCTTCAGGGAACAGAGGGGAATATCCTGCTGACGACGGGGAGTAAGGAGCTCTCCGCTTTTTCGTTGCTCTCGCGGGAGCGGCTCTACGTGCGCGTGCTGCCGGGAGAGGAGTCGCTTCGGCTCTGCCGGGAGGCGGCGCTTCCGTCCGCACATATCGCCGCGATCCAGGGGCCATTTTCTGTTGAGATGAATGTGGCGCTCCTCGCGCACTTTCACTGCCGCTATCTCGTGACCAAGGAATCCGGGAACAGAGGGGGCTTTCTGGAAAAGCTCGCGGCTTGCCGCGCTGCGGGAGCACAGGCAGTTGTGATTGGACGACCGATGAAGGAGGAGGGCATCAGTACAGCCCAGGCGGAGCGGCTGCTTCTGGAGCTGTACTGCTCAAATGAAAGGGCTGATTCAGAGGCGCAGGGCGAGGCCAAAAAAGAGCGTGAGCCGGCACAGAATCCTGCGTTCCGGGAGCAGGTGGAGAGGAGACAGACTGTGCAGGATGGGCCTTTTCGAAAGAGGGGTGAGCTGCCGGTGGGAAGGCAGGGACAGGCGGAATGGCCCGAAGTGCATCTCTGCGGCTTTGGACCGGGAGGGGAGTCTCTCATAACGGAGGAGCTCCGGGAGCTGTTGCCCTCTGCGAGCCTTCTCATCGGGGCGGAGCGCGTGCTGCTTCAGGGAGAGTGGTTCCG
Organism: Fusobacterium naviforme; assembly: GCA_003014445.1. Taxonomy (GTDB): domain Bacteria; phylum Bacillota; class Clostridia; order Lachnospirales; family Lachnospiraceae; genus Moryella; species Moryella indoligenes. Next base: position 12,095 of record PYGH01000010.1, read on the forward strand.
GGAGCAGAGCGGCCAGAGCCCCGCGAAGCGTCTCGTAAGCTGGCGCGCGGAGGAAATCGCCGAGGCCGTACTGCATGCGGAGGCCGGTGAGAAGATTGTGGTGCTGCTCAGCGGGGACAGCGGCTTCTACAGCGGAGCCGTGGGTGTCCTGGAGGCGCTCAGGCGGAGAGCTTTTCCGGAGGAGTCTGTTCAGGTACATCCGGGCATTTCCTCTCTCTCCTGCCTTGCGGCCAGAGCCCGCATTCCCTGGGAACAGGTACCCTGTCTCTCTCTGCACGGCAGAAGGCAGAACTGGCTTGCAGAGCTCAGAAGATGCGGCGCGGTATTTCTGACGCTCGGAGGTACAGAACAGCTCTCTGAGATCACAGCACTCCTCACGGAAAATGGGCTTTCTGACTGTGAGCTGCTGCTCGGAGAGGAGTTGTCGCTGCCGGATGAGCGCCTTGTCCGCTGCACTGCGGGGGAGTGGAAGGCGCACGCGACGGAGGCAGAGAACAGTGAGCAGCAGGGGAGAAGGCGGCGTCTCGCCGCCCTGCTTCTGCGCCTTTCGGAGGGCCCGGCGGAGCCGCTCTGGCCGGGGATTCCGGACAGCTGTTTTCTCAGGGAACGGGTGCCTCTGACCAAGGCCGCAGTGCGCGCGGCAGTGATGAGCATGCTCCGTCCCCGGCGCGACAGCCTGTGCTGGGATGTCGGCAGCGGCAGCGGTGGCGTGACGGCGGAGCTCTCCATGGCCGCACCGCTCGGAGAGATCTACGCGGTGGAGTGCAGGGAGGACGCCTTTTTGCTCACAGGAAGGAATATTCAGAAACTCGGGCTCTGGAATGTGCACCAGTGCCGCGGGGAGGCCCCGGAGATACTCTCAGAGCTGCCCGCGCCGGATTATGCCTTTGTCGGCGGCAGCGGTGGCAGACTGCGGGAGATCCTTGAGCTGATCTATGAGAAGAATCCGTCTGCGGTGACAGCGGTGACAGCTGTCTCGCTGGAGACCGCAGCGGAGCTCTTTCATCTCTTAAGTTTCTTTGAGGCGCAGGGCTTTCAGACAGAGTGCAGACAGCTTGCGGCGGCATCCGCAGAGAAGCGGGGACAGTACTCCATGCTGCTTGCGCAGAATCCAGTTTATATCGCAGTGATACGGGGAAAGAGGAAAACAAAGTGAAAAAACTGATGGTGGCGGGCATGCGCTCGGGATGCGGAAAGACTACAGTGACCCTGGGGCTTACCGCACTGCTTCAGGATATGGGGTTTTCACCTCAGCTCTACAAGACCGGGCCGGACTACATTGACCCCATGTTTCACAGCGTGCTGAGCGGAAGACCCTGCATCAACCTGGATCCGTGGTTTCTGGACAGTGCAGGGCTTAAGAAGGCCTTTTTCGGAAACGCCTCCGGGGCGGATTTTCTTCTCGTGGAGGCGGCGATGGGACTCACGGACGGGATCAGTGGGGAAGGGGAGCGCGGCAGTGCGCTTCAAGTCGCGGAGGCCCTCTCACTCCCGGTTCTGCTTCTTGTAGACCGGGGGCAGGAGGCGGAGGCGCGGCTTTATCTTGATACGCTTCCTGCGGGCCGTGTGCGGGGCATATTGCTGAATGAAGGAGGCGCGGGCCATGCAGACCGCGCTGCCGCGGCAGATGCAGGCGGGAGAGAGTCAGAGCGCGCCGAGCTGCCGCGGGAGATCGCCGGAATACCGGTGCTCGGGCTGCTTCCGGAGATACCGGGAGCTGCGCTGAAGAGCCGGCATCTGGGACTCACTGTTCCGGAGGACGGGACAGAAATCGTCCGGAGGGCACTGCTCACGGGGCGCGCGCTGCGAGGCTGTCTGGATTCCGCGGAGCTTTTGAAGCTCGCGGCGGGGGAGGAGAGCTACCGCATTGCGATTGCGCGGGATGAGGCCTTTTCTTTCTTTTATGAGGAGAATCTCCGGCTGCTGCGTGAGTGCGGCGCGGAGCCGGTGTTTTTCAGTCCGCTGCGGGACAGCTCGCTTCCCGCGGGTGTGTCCGGTCTCTGGCTTCCGGGGGGATATCCGGAGCTTTATGCAGAGGCGCTCTCCGCAAATGAAGCGATGCGGGGGGATATTCAGGACTCTGTGCGGGGAGGACTGCCTGTCGTTGCGGAGTGCGGCGGATTTATGTATCTCATGGAGGAGCTGGAGAGCGCAGGCGGAGCGTTCTGGCCCATGTGTGCCGTCCTGTCGGGCAGAGCCTTCCGCACGGAGCAGCTGCAGCGTTTTGGCTATATCGAGCTGGAGGCAAAGTGCGACACGCTGCTTCTTAAGAAGGGAGAGCGTCTTCGCTCGCATGAATTCCATTATTGGGATGCAGAGCAGCCGGGAACCTCTGTTCACGCTGAGAAGGCAAATGGCAGCCGCTCATGGGAGTGCGTAGTCGGATCCAAGTCGATGTTTGCGGGCTATCCGCATATTTATCTCGCGGCCTTTCCCGCAGCGGCGGAGCATCTCTCTGAGGCGTGCAGGGAGTTTTGCAGGCAGAGAGGCAGGGGGCGGTGATACTGATTATCGGCGGGAGCGCGAGCGGAAAGTCGGAGTATGCGGAGCGCTGCGTCACGGCATTGGGGGGAGCGCGGGCATATCTTGCGACTATGGAGGACAGCGGCGAAGAGAGCCGCAGCAGGATAGAGAAACACCGCACGCAGCGCGCCGGACGGGGCTTCCGGACAGTGGAGTGCGCGCGGGGATTGGAAGCGGCGGAGATTGCGCCGGAGGAGGCAGTGCTTCTGGAGTGTCTCTCGAATCTTGTGGCAAATGAGATGTTTCTTCCGGATGGAACTGTGCGGGAGGCGGAGGTCTGTGAGGCACTGCTGCTTCAGGAACTGCGGGCACTAAGGCGGCGCTGCCGTGCGCTCGTTGTCGTTGGAAATATACTCACAGAGGAGCCGGTGAGCCCTGAGCCGCTCACAGCGCAGTGGCTTCAGCTCTTTTCCGCCGTTCAGAATCAGCTTGCGGCGGAGGCGGAGGCGGTCTATCGCGTCACGGCAGGCATTCCGGAGCGGTTAAAATGAGAGCAGCAGGAGGTTCAGAGTGGATTTGATTCGTTCGCTTTCGATTGCATTTTCCATGTATTCCAGAGTGCCGGTTCCGCGTGTGCGCTGGGATGAGCACAGTGCGCGCTATGTGCTTTTTTTCTTTCCGCTGGTGGGGGCGGTGGAGGGCGTGCTGCTGCTTGGACTGTGGAGGCTGCTGACTGCGCTCGGCTGTCCGGCCCTGCTGCGCGCGGCTCTGCTGGTATGCTTTCCCTATCTCTACACGGGAGGCATCCATTTGGATGGCTTTCTGGATACGGTGGATGCACTCGGCTCGTGGCGGACGCGGGAGGAGCGGCTGCACATTCTGAAGGATGTTCACACGGGCTCCTTTGCAGTGCTCGCCTGTGTGCTGCTCTGCTTGCTCCAGCTTTCAGCCTGGTCGGCACTCGATTCCGGGCGTGCGGTGGGAGTGGTGGCGGTCTGCCTGCCGTTCAGCCGCTCCATCACTGTGCTCTCACTGCTTTTTCTGCCGAATGCGCGGGGAGAGGGCAGCGCCCATCGCTTCAGTTCCGGAGCCGCACGGCAGCTGACCGCTGTGGGAGCGGGAATTACAGCTGTTTTTTCCGCCGCCGCTGCCTTTTGGCTCATCGGGGCGGGAATAGCGGGGGGGCTGTTTCTGCTGCTGATATTTCTTTCTATAGCGTATGCCCTGCTCCGCGCGTGCAGTGCCTTCGGCGGCCTGACAGGGGATCTCGCGGGCTTCCTGCTCACGGTAACAGAGCTCAGTGCCCTGATTGTCACAGCGCTGTTTTCTCTTGAGTAGCGCTGCTTGCAAATCGGATATAAAAACTTTATAATATAAATTCATTATCTCTGTATACAAGCATTCAGAGCCCGCTGCGGAGAGAGTTTTCCCCGCACAGAGACAGAAAAATGGCGGGAAAGGAGGTCAGAGGATGGAAGAAATGCAGGAAATGCAGAAGAGTGAGCTCGCAGACAGCGGGAAGGAAGAGGCGGCGGTGCTCTGTCAGGAGACAGGGGAGCTCGACCGTCCGGCGGAATTCACCGATCCGGATGTGCTCTATGAGGAGCTGATCACCACCATACGCAGATACCATCCCTCTGACGACACCAGCCTGATTCACAGAGCCTATATGACCGCGAAGAATGCGCATATGGACCAGAAGAGAAAATCGGGTGAGCCGTACATTATCCACCCGCTCTGCGTTGCCATCATACTGGCAGGCCTGGAGCTCGACAAGGAAACCATTATGGCGGGACTTCTTCACGATGTCGTGGAGGACACCATACTCACGGGCGCACAGATCGGAAGAGTGTTCGGCGAGGATGTGGCGCTTCTTGTGGACGGTGTGACGAAGCTCACACAGATCACCTGGACCACAGACAAGCTGGATATCCAGGCTGAGAACCTGAGGAAAATGTTTCTCGCCATGGCGAAGGATATCCGCGTGATTCTGATCAAGCTTGCAGACCGCCTTCACAATATGCGCACACTGCAGCATATGCGGCCGGAGAAGCAGAAGGAAAAGGCGAGGGAGACGCTGGAGATCTATGCTCCGATTGCGGATCGACTCGGTATCAGCCGCATCAAGGTGGAGCTGGACGATCTCTCCTTAAAGTATCTGGAGCCGGAGGTGTACAGGGAGCTCAGCTGCAAGGTGAGAGAGCGGAGCGATTCCCACGAGAAATTTGTGGAGGGGATCGTGAAGGAGGTGCAGGGCATCATCGACGGGGCGGCGATCCCCGGGACGGTAAACGGCCGTCAGAAGCACTACTTCTCCATCTATCGGAAGATGGTGAACAAGCACAAGACCTTCGATCAGATCTACGACCTCTTTGCGGTGCGCATACTGGTGGAGTCCGTGAAGGACTGCTATGCGGCGCTCGGTGTGATTCATGAGCACTTCAAGCCGGTTCCCGGCCGCTTCAAGGATTACATCGCAATGCCGAAGCCGAATATGTACCAGTCTCTGCATACGACGCTGATCTACCACAACGGTCAGCCCTTTGAGATACAGATCCGTACCTATGAGATGCACCGCATCGCAGAGTTCGGTATCGCCGCACACTGGAAGTACAAGGAGGCGGGCAAGGGCGACGCCTCTGCGAGCGGCGCAGAAAATGAAAAGATGAACTGGCTCAGACAGATTCTTGAGTGGCAGCGGGAAATGCCGGACAACAAGGAGTTTCTGAACGATATCAAGAATGAGCTCAGCATCTTTTCGGACAGCGTCTACTGCTTTACGCCCTCGGGCGATGTAAAGACGCTCCCGAGCGGTTCCACACCGATTGATTTTGCCTACTCCATACATTCGGCGGTCGGAAACCGCATGGTCGGGGCCAAAGTCAACGGGAAGCTGGTCAATATTGATTATCAGATACAGAACGGCGATCGCATTGACATCCTGACCTCGCAGAATTCCAGAGGGCCGAGCCGCGACTGGCTGAAGATCATCAAGAGCACGCAGGCGAGAAATAAGATCAATCAGTGGTTTAAGAGTGAGCTGAAGGAAGAGAATATCATCCGCGGCAAGGAGCTCATTCTGAACTACTGCAAGAGCAAGGGTGTCGACTGGAGTGAGCTCAACAAGCCGGCGTATCAGGAGAAGATTCTGCGGCGCTATGCGTTCCGTGAGTGGGATTCCGTGATTGCCACCATCGGGCACGGCGGGCTGAAGGAGAGCCAGGTTGTGAACCGCATGCTGGAGGAGCGGAAGAAGGAGCTCGCGAAGAAGATCTCCGATGAGACTGTGCTGGCCAATGTCAGCGCGGGGGCCGGGGACGGCAGTCAGAAGATGGTGCCGGAGGTCGCAGTACGAAAATCCGGAAACGGGATTGTCGTGCGGGGGGTTCATGATCTGGCAGTGCGCTTCTCCATGTGCTGTGCACCGGTGCCGGGGGATGAAATTCTGGGCTATGTGACCCGCGGACGCGGCATCACGATCCACAGAACGGACTGTATCAACATCATCAATCTTCCCGAGTCCGAGCGCGTGCGTCTCATTCCGGCGGAGTGGCAGGCGCCGGAGGGCGAGGAGGCGAGGTACCGCACGGAGATCCGCATCATCGCGAGAAACCGAGTGGGGCTCTTTGTGGACATATCCAAGGTCTTTACCGAGCGTGGGCTCGATATCCTCTCGATTAATACGAGGACCAGCAAGCAGGGCGTCGCGACGATGAATCTTTCCTTTGAGATCGGCGGTGTCGAGGAGCTGCGCTCGCTCACGGAGAAGCTGCGTCAGGTCGGCGGCGTGATTGAGATCGAGAGAAGCACAGGCTGAGACAGGAGAGAGAGATGCAGATTGTCAGAAAAATACTGGGCCCGGTTCAGACCAATGTCTACTTTGTTTACGACAGCGGGACAAGGGAGGGCGTGATCATAGACCCTGCGGATCAGGCGGAGCGCATCGAAACCTGCGTGCGCGAGGAGGGTTTCACACCGCAGGCCATACTGCTGACCCACGGACATTTTGATCATGTGATGGCCGCGGAGGCTGTGCGGGAGCGCTATCATATTCCGATCTGGGCGCTGGAGCAGGAGGCTGAGACGCTTCTGGATCCAATGCTGAACGGAGATGCCCGCTTCTTAAGAAGGGGGCTTCGGATCAGGCCGGATCGCCTGCTGCACGACGGAGAGGAGCTCACGCTTCTGAACCGGCGCTGGCAGGTGCTGTGGACGCCCGGGCATACAGCGGGTTCCTGCTGTTATTATATTCCGGAGGAACGGGTTCTCTTCGCCGGAGACACGCTGTTTCAGGGCTCCTATGGGCGCTATGACTTACCGGGCGGAAATTACCGTGAGATTCAGCAATCGCTCACGGAGCGGCTGTTTCAGCTGCCGGATGATGTCGTCGTGTTTCCGGGACATATGGAGGAGACGACCATAGGCTTTGAGAAGAAATACAATCCGATTTTGGACGATTGATATGAGGAGTGCCGGGGAGGCTGTCTGCGTAGGACGGACTCCCGGTGCCCGGGAAGCAAAGGATCAGGAGATGATATCACTTATACTGAGGGACGTTCCTTTTGAGCAGGACGTCAGAGAGCTGTTCATGGCATTTTATCCGGGGGAGCGCTATACCCACGAGGCGGATGAAAATGCCATGATTTCTTTTACCGCGGAACACAGCGCAGAGGATGCGGCACGCTATGCGCTGACGCTTGCGGTGCGGGGAAAAGCGGAGAGCTGCTTCTCCTCCCCCTGCACTGCAGACCGAAGGCAGACAAAGGATGAGCTGAAGCGTGCACTCTATCGTCAGCTCTCAGAGGCGACAGGAAAGAAGCTGCCCTGGGGTACGCTCACCGGAATACGTCCCACCAAGCTCGCACTGACGGAGCTCAGAAAGGGCAAGAGCGAGGAGCAGGTGCGGCAGAAGCTTAAGGAGCAGTATTATCTGAGTGATGAGAGGAATTCGCTCTGTGTCCGTACAGCCTCGCACGAGCTGCAGGCGATGCGGGGACTGAATCTTGAGACCGGATGGAGTCTCTACATCGGCATCCCGTTCTGTCCGACGACCTGTCTCTACTGTTCCTTTACCTCCTATCCGATCGGGCGATGGAAAAAGCAGACAGAGGCTTATGTCGAGGCGCTCTGCAAGGAGCTTCAACAGGTGGCGGAGTGGATGCGCGGCAGACCGCTGGAAACCATCTATATGGGAGGCGGAACACCGACGAGCCTTGAGGCGCCGCAGCTTTGGAACATTTTATCCGTGGTCCGGGAGCGCTTTGATCTCTCCGCGCTGAAGGAGCTGACTGTCGAGGCGGGGCGTCCGGACAGCATCACGGAGGAGAAGTTTCGCACACTGAGGGAGTGTGGTGTGACCCGTATCAGCATCAACCCACAGACCATGAAGCAGGAGACGCTGGATCTCATTGGGAGACGGCACAGCGTGCAGCAGTTTGTGGACAGCTTTCATATGGCGCGTGCCCTGGGCTTCGATAATATCAATACAGATCTCATTGTCGGTCTTCCGAATGAGAGCGCGGATGATGTCCGGCGCACCATGGAGGGAATACAGGCGCTCGCTCCGGATGATGTGACGATTCACAGTCTCGCGCTGAAGCGCGCGGCGCGGCTCAACACCCGGAGGGAGGACTATGCCGGCGTGACCTACGGAAACGCCTCGGATATGGTCAGCCTCACTTCGGCGTACTGTGAGTGCATGGGTCTCAGTCCCTACTACCTCTATCGTCAGAAGAACATGGCGGGCAATCTGGAAAATGTCGGCTGGTGCCGTCCGGGCTGTGAGGGGCTCTATAATATCCTGATTATGGAGGAGCTGCACACCATTGTGGGCTGTGGCGCGGGCACCACGACCCGCGTGGTTTATCCCCATGAGGAGCGCTATGAGAGAGCGGAGAATGTTAAGGATCCGGGACTTTATATTGAGCGGCTGCCGGAGCTGCTTGAGAGAAAGCGCGCACTGCTCGCGCCCGCAGTGCCGGAAGAAATATCTGTTGCCCTGTGACATAAGCGCCTCCGACTTACAGCAAGCTGTAGTCGGATGTGCTTGCGCTCTCTCGCAGCGCCGGAAGAAACTGCATAAGTCAACGCGCTGCTGCGAGCTGCGCTCTCTCGCAGCGCTGACAGATATTCGTAAATCGCAGCGCGCATTTCATTTGCGCTGCTTTTTTACTCATATCTGTTGTCCTGTGACATAAGCGCCTCCGACTTACAGCAAGCTGTAGTCGGATGTGCTTGCGTCACAGGGACTTATGCAATAAAATAGATGTCAAATTGCGCGGGGATATGTTTCCTGCGTCTGCCGTTACTGAAAATCTGCGCGGTAAAAGCGCACTGCATGACAGAGGAGAACACCATGGCTATGAAGAAAAAACCCGTCACCGGTATGAAGGATGTGCTTCCGGAGGAGATGCTGCTCCGGGATTATCTCATTGCTGCGATCAAGGATACCTACCGCGGCTTTGGTTTTACACCGATGGAGACGCCATGTGTGGAGCATATTGAGAATCTCACCAGCAAGCAGGGGGGAGATAATGAGAAGCTTATTTTCAAGATCCTGAAGCGCGGCGAGAAGCTGCGGATTACAGAGGCGGAGAGTGAGGAGGATCTCACTGACAGCGGCCTGCGCTACGATCTGACACTTCCGCTGACACGTTACTATGCAAACAACAGCGCTGTGCTGCCGCAGCCCTTCAAGGCACTGCAGGTCGGTTCCGTGTGGCGAGCAGACCGCCCGCAGAAGGGCAGATACCGTCAGTTTACACAGTGCGATATTGATGTGCTGGGGGATGCCTCCAATTTCTGTGAGATCGAGCTGATACTTGCGACAACCACTGCGCTGAAGCGCATCTGCCCGGATCAGGCATTTACAGTCCGTGTCAATGACCGCCGCATCCTGAGAGCTCTGGTGAGCTGGGCAGGCTTTCCGGAGGAGGCAGCAGATTCCGTACTCATTACCCTCGACAAGATGGACAAGATCGCAGAGGAGGGAGTGAGAGCGGAACTCATAGCCAATGGATATGCGGGAGAGTCCGCGGATCGCTATCTGACGCTCCTTCGCGAGCTTGGAACGGACGGAGCGGCAGTGCGCGCGCTGGGCGAGACGCTCGGAGATTTCCTCGAGGAAGGCGCGGCAGAGGGACTTGCGGAGATCATGGAGTCAGTGGCGGAAGTTTCCGGAGGCGGCTTCGGTCTGCAATTTGATCCGACTCTGGTGCGCGGCATGGGCTACTATACCGGAACGATCTTTGAGGTTTCCATGGAGGGCTTTGGCGGAAGCGTGGCAGGCGGCGGACGCTACGACAGGATGGTTGGAAAGTTTACCGGTACAGAGACACCGGCCTGTGGCTTTTCGATCGGCTTTGAGCGCATCATCACCATACTGATGGACAGCGGCTTCCGTATTCCGGATCAGAGAAGGAAAAAGGCCTTCCTGTATGAGAAGAATCTGTCTGCGGCACGTGTCACAGCGCTTCTGAAGGAGGCTGCGGCGGAGCGCGAGGCGGGAAGCGATGTGCTGGTCGTGCGCATGGCGAAGAATAAGAAGTTCCAGAAGGAGCAGCTCAGCGCACAGGGATATACGGACTTCAGCGAGTTCTATGCTGAGAAGTGATAGGGGGGAGAGAGAATAACCATGTCAGAATCAATGAAGGGTCTGAGACGTACCCATCGCTGCGCCGAGGTTGTCGGTGCCGTGGAGGGAACTGAAGTGACAGTGATGGGATGGGTGCAGAGAAGCCGCAACAAGGGCGGGCTTATCTTTACCGATCTGAGGGATCGCAGCGGAATACTCCAGCTGGTCTTTGAGGAGGCAAGCTGCGGTGCGGAGGTATTCGAGAAGGCGGGCAGCCTCCGGAGTGAGTTCTGTATCGCAGTGGTTGGAACGCTCATGAAGCGCTCCGCTCCAAATGCGCAGCTTCTCACCGGAGCATACGAGGTGCGCGCAGAGCAGCTCCGAATCCTTTCCGAGTCTGAGACTCCGCCTTTCCCGATCGAGGAGAATGCGAAGACGAGAGAGGAGCTGCGCTTAAAATACCGCTTCCTTGATCTGCGCCGTCCGGATATTCAGCGCAATATCATGACGCGCTCGCAGATTGCGACCATCACCCGCCGCTTTATGGCGGAGAATGGCTTTCTTGAGATTGAGACCCCGACGCTCATCAAGAGCACGCCCGAGGGAGCGAGAGATTATCTTGTGCCGAGCCGCGTGCATCCGGGAGAGATGTATGCGCTCCCGCAGTCTCCGCAGCTCTTAAAGCAGCTGCTGATGTGCTCCGGCTATGATCGCTATGTGCAGCTCGCGCGCTGCTATCGCGATGAGGATCTGAGAGCGGACCGGCAGCCGGAGTTCACGCAGATCGACATGGAGCTCTCCTTTGCGGATGTGGATGAGGTGATGGATGTCAATGAGCGCCTCTTAAAGACACTCTTCAAGGAGGTGCTGGATGTTGATGTTGCACTGCCGATTCAGCGCATGACCTGGCAGGAGGCCATGGACAACTACGGTTCCGACAAGCCGGATCTCCGTTTCGGCATGAAGCTTCACGATGTCACGGAGCTGGTGAGAGACTGTGGCTTTTCTGTCTTCACCGGCGCCATCGCAAGTGGCGGAACCGTGCGCGGCATCAATGCAGAGGGACAGGGGGCCATGCCGCGGAAGAAGATTGATGCGCTCGTGGAGTTTGCAAAGACCTACGGTGCGAAGGGCCTGGCGTATATCGCCATTCAGGAGGATGGAAGCTTCAAGTCCTCCTTTGCAAAGTTCATGAAGCCGGAGGAGATGGATGCTTTGACTGCAGCGCTGTCCGGAAAGCCGGGCGACCTGCTGCTTTTTGCCGCCGATCGGAATAAGGTTGTGTGGGATGTGCTGGGCGCGCTGCGTCTGGAGCTTGCGCGGCAGATGGATCTCCTCAGGAAGGACGATTTCCGCTTCCTCTGGGTCACGGAGTTCCCGCTGCTTGAGTGGTCGGAGGAGGAGAATCGCTTTAAGGCGATGCACCATCCCTTCACCATGCCGATGGAGGAGGACTGGGACAAGATCGATTCAGATCCGGGTGCAGTCCGCGCAAAGGCCTATGACATCGTGCTGAACGGCACGGAGATCGGCGGCGGCTCGGTGCGTATCCACCAGTCAGAGATACAGTCGAAGATGTTTGAGGTCCTGGGACTGTCGCAGGAGGTGGCGGAGCAGCGCTTTGGCTTCCTTCTGGAGGCATTCAGGTATGGTGTGCCGCCGCACGCAGGACTGGCCTATGGTCTGGATCGTCTTGCCATGCTCATGGTAGGAGCGGACACCATACGCGATGTGATTGCATTCCCGAAGGTGAAGGACGCATCGGATCTCATGATGAATGCACCGGATACGGTGGAGCAGAAGCAGCTGGATGAGCTCTCGATCTGCTACAGGCAGGCGGAGTGAGCGGTGCCGGATTGTGATACTTCTGTGAAAAAGTAGAATTGCCCCATATGATTTGTTAAAATGACAGGGAAATGCAGAAGAGCTGCGTCTCCCTGTTCTTTTTGTTTGAAGCGCCTGTGCGTATCAGCCGCAGAGAGCGCTCTGTACTCTTTGCTTTGAGAGAAGAGGGAGACTTTATGATCGGAGGTATGAAATGGACAGCGCAAGAATACTGGTGGTAGATGATGAGCCGAGGATGCGGAAGCTTGTGCGGGACTTTCTGAGTGCGAAGGGATATACCGTGCTGGAGGCAGGTGATGGCGAGGAGGCGGTGGAGTTATTCATGGCGGACCGGAGCATCGACCTCATTCTTCTGGATGTCATGATGCCGAAGATGGATGGCTGGGAGGTGCTGAAAGAGGTGCGGCGCTACTCCCGGCTTCCGATTATCATGCTGACGGCGCGCTCGGAGGAGCGGGATGAGCTGCAGGGCTTTCAGCTCGGCGTGGATGAGTATATCTCGAAGCCCTTCAGCCCGAAGATACTGGTGGCACGCGTCGAGGCGATCCTTCGCAGGACGCAGGGAGACGGGACGGAGAGCGGCTTAAGCTGCGCCGGCGTCACGATCAATAAGGCGGCACATGAGGTGAAGATTGATGGAAGGCCGATTGAGCTGAGCTACAAGGAATTTGAGCTGCTGAGCTACTTTATGGAGAACAGGGGCATTGCCCTCTCAAGAGAGAAGATACTGAACAATGTATGGAATTATGATTACTTTGGAGATGCGAGAACCATCGACACGCATGTGAAAAAGCTGCGGGCCAAGATGGGGGAGAAGGGCGGCCTCATAAAGACCATCTGGGGCATGGGCTACAAGTTCGAGCCGGAGGATGGCGGCAAGGGGGAGAAGGCGTAAGCAATGAGACATTCCATACGGGTGCGCTTCACCTGCCTGATCTTCTCAGTGCTGGCGGTGCTGGTCGGAATTGCCTTTATTCTGAACACCTGGGGACTTGAGGGCTTTTACCGGGCACAGAAGGTGAAGGATATCGAGCGGGCATACGCGAGCATTAATACGGAAGTCATGCGGAACGGCAACAGGAGCGCACGAATTTCGCAGATTCTGAACGCATATTCCGATATCTATAATATTACGATTGCGGTGATGGATTCCGCGGATTCCAGCCTGCTGCAATCCACCGAGCGGGGCAGCAGCTATCTGTTCCGCCGCGCGCAGAAGTACCTGTTCAACGGAAGCTTCCGCACACAGACCGCCGTGCTGGCGCAGACGGAGAACTACACGATCATCAGCGCCTATGACGATGAGAGCGATGCGGTCAATATCGACTGCTTTGCGTACTGTGGCGACAACCAGACCATGCTGCTCATGACGACGCCGGTCTCCAATCTGAAGGAGAGTGTGATTCTGGCCAATCGCTTCCTGGGTTACATCGGGCTGCTCATACTTCTGGTGGGTGCTCTGATGGTCTTCTTTATGACGCGGCAGATCACGCGGCCCATCCAGCGCCTTGCGGCGCTCTCGAAGAAGATGGGCGGACTGGATTTCAGCGAGCGCTACTGCGGGAAGAGCAGGGATGAGATCGGCGTGCTCGGCAGCAATATGAATGCAATGGCAGAGAAGCTTGAGGAGACCATACGAAAGCTGAAGGAGGCCAATACAGAGCTGCAGGAGGATATCCGCCGCAAGGAGGAAATCGATGAGATGCGGAAGGCCTTTATTGCCAATGTCTCGCACGAGCTGAAGACGCCGATTGCGCTGATTCAGGGCTATGCGGAGGGCCTGGATGACGGAGTCTGCGAGGATCCGGAGAACAGAAGATATTATCTGAATGTCATCATTGATGAGGCGGGCAAGATGAACAGTCTTGTGAAGCAGCTGCTCACGCTCTCCAAGCTGGAATCCGGTGCCCCGGAGCTCTCCAGAGAGAATTTCGATCTGACGGAGCTGGTGCGCGGCGTGCTTCACGCCACAAAAATGATGGCGGAGAATCAGAGCGCTTCGGTCAGGGCTTCTTTTGTCGATGCCGTCTCAGGGGAGCAGGAGCTGCGCGTCCCGGTGCTGGTGAATGCGGATGAATTTAAGATCGAGGAGGTGCTGACAAACTATATAAGCAATGCGCTGCACCACGTAAATGAGGGCGGAAGCATAACTGTCTCTGTGGAGCCCCGCGGGGAGCGTATCCGCCTGGCTGTATACAATACAGGCAGCAGCATCCCGGAGGAGGATCTCCCCCATCTCTGGGATAAGTTCTACAAGGTTGATAAGGCGCATTCCCGCACATATGGAGGAAGCGGGATAGGCCTCTCCATCGTAAAGGCGATCATGGAGGCGCACGGGATGCCCTATGGTGTTGAGAACTGTCCGGGAGGTGTGCGCTTCTTTGTTGAGCTGGAGGCTGTGAAGTCAGAGGCCGGCAATCACAATCCGCAGCATTGAGCCGCGGAATTTGGGCATTATTACCCTCGTTTTCCCCTTTCCTCTGTGCTATACTGGGACCTGCCGCATACCGCATATATAGTTCCATAAAAACGAACAATCACTACATATGGTAGAAACAGAGAAAAATAGCCTGGAAGTTTGTAGAAAAATGCCTATTTCTATTTTATGACAACTGCGGTATGATGAGGAAGCACAAAATATAAGGCCTCTGCAGGGAGGTATACACTATATTTAGTATCTAGAGCAGGTCGGCTTCGCTGAAGGGAGCTCCTTTGGCGCAGGACAGGGGGAGAGCAATGGAGACAAGCGTAAAAACCAATGTCATCAAGAGAAACGGTCAGGAAGTAAGCTTTGATGTGATGAAGATTGTCAATGCGATTGATGCCGCCAATAAGGAGGTGGATCGCATTCATCAGCTGAATGTCTATCAGATTCAGGCCATCGCAGACAAGATTGCGGGTGAGGTGGCAAGAACCACGCACGCGGTCAATGTCGAGGACATTCAGGAGATGGTCGAGACGGGCATCATGGAGATGCGCGGCTTTGAGGTCGCGCAGAAGTATATCCGCTATCGCTACAGGCGGAACCTCGCCAGAAAGGCGAATACGACAGATGAGGGAATACTCTCGCTGATTGATCAGGCAAATGAGGAGGTCAAGCAGGAGAATTCCAACAAGAATCCGGTCATCAATTCCACGCAGCGCGACTACATGGCGGGCGAGGTATCCAAGGACCTCACAAAGCGAATTCTGCTGCCGCAGGAGATCGTCTCCGCGCATGAGCAGGGCATCATCCACTTTCACGATTCCGACTACTATGCGCAGCGGGAGCACAACTGCGATCTCATCAATCTGGAGGATATGCTGCAGAACGGAACAGTCATCAGTGAGACTCTGATTGAGCGTCCGCACAGCTTTTTCACTGCCTGCAATGTCACCACGCAGATTGTGGCGCAGGTCGCCTCCAATCAGTACGGCGGTCAGTCCTTCACACTCTCGCATCTCGCGCCCTTTGTGGACGTGAGCCGTCAGAAGATCCGCAAGGCAGTGCTGGAGGAGCGGGAGCTCTGCGGTGAATCCACGGATGATGCGATTATCTCGAAGATTGTGGAGCGCCGTCTCGCAGAGGAAATCCGCAGCGGAATTCAGACAATTCAGTATCAGCTCATCACGCTTATGACCTGCAACGGGCAGGCGCCCTTTGTCACAATGTTCATGTATCTTGACGAGGTGCCGGAGGGAAGAACCAGAGATGACCTTGCCGCCATCATCCGTGAGGTTCTGTTACAGAGAATGCGCGGCGTGAAGAATGAAAAGGGAGTCTGGATCACCCCGGCTTTCCCGAAGCTCATCTATGTACTGGATGAGGATAATATCACGGAGGACGCACCCTACTGGAGTCTCACGGAGCTCGCCGCGGAGTGCACCGCAAGGCGCTTGGTTCCGGACTATATCTCCGCGAAGAAGATGAAGGAATATAAAAACGGCGATGTGTATCCCTGCATGGGCTGCCGCTCCTTCCTCACCCCGGACGACAGGGGACTCGGTGAGAACGGAGCACACAAGTATTACGGGCGCTTCAATCAGGGCGTCGTCACCATCAACCTCGTGGACGTCGCCTGCTCCTCCTACGGAGATATGGACAAGTTCTGGAAGATACTGGACGAGCGCCTGGAGCTCTGCCACAGAGCCCTGCGCTGCCGCCATGAGCGCCTCATGGGAACTGTCTCCGATGTCGCTCCCATACTCTGGCAGCACGGCGCGCTGGCGCGCCTCAAGAAGGGTGAGACCATCGACAGGCTGCTTTTTGACAACTACTCGACGATCTCTCTCGGCTATGCGGGACTCTATGAGATGTGCATGCGCATGACCGGAAAGAGTCACACGGATCCGGAGGCGAAGCCCTTCGCGCTGGCGGTCATGAAGCGGCTGAACGACAAGTGTGCGGAGTGGAGAGCTGCGGAGCGCATCAGCTATTCTCTCTACGGGACGCCGATGGAGTCTACCACCTACAAGTTTGCAAAGTGCCTGCAGAAGCGCTTCGGCATCATCAAGAATGTCACGGATAAGAATTACATCACAAACAGCTATCACGTCCACGTCACAGAGAAGATCGACGCCTTCAAGAAGCTGAACTTTGAGGCGGAGTTCCAGAAGCTCTCTCCGGGCGGCGCGATCAGCTATGTCGAGGTTCCGAATATGCAGAACAATATTCCGGCTGTCCTCTCTGTGATGCGCTATATCTACGACAACATCATGTACGCTGAGCTGAACACAAAGAGCGATTACTGCCAGGTCTGCGGCTACGACGGGGAGATTAAGATCCGTGAGAACGAGAACGGCAAGCTGATCTGGGAGTGCCCGAACTGCGGAAACCACGATCAGGAGAAGATGTTTGTCGCGAGACGCACCTGCGGCTACATTGGGACGCAGTTCTGGAATCAGGGCAGAACGCAGGAGATCCGGGACAGAGTGCTTCATGTGTCCAGCCCGAAGCTCTCGGTCGGCTGCAAGAGTACCGCGGAATAAGAGCCTGCCCGGAGCTCTGTTTGGGATTCGGAAGGCAGAGGGAAGAGGAGGCTGCGAGAGCGGTCTCTTCTTTAATCCTATAGAAAACCTTTCCGGGATTTCTTACAGGGTTCCCAGGAAGGCAGTGAACTTTCTGCTCTGTGAGAGAATAAGGAAAAGAGGAGCAGAATATGAATTATGGTCAGGTGTTTTACGCAGATATGGCAAATGGCATCGGCTGCCGCATCTCTCTGTTTGTGAGTGGCTGCACGCATCACTGCGCGGAGTGCTTCAATCAGGAAACCTGGGACTTTCAGTATGGGCTGCCCTTTGATCGGGCGGCGGAGGATGATATCATTGAGAATCTGAAGCCCTCCTATATTGACGGGCTCTCTCTGCTCGGCGGGGAGCCCATGGAGCTCTCCAATCAGGCGGTGCTGCGGCCCTTTCTGGAGCGGGTGAAGCGGGAGAGTCCGCACTCCACGGTCTGGATCTACTCCGGCTACACCTGGGAAGAGCTGAATGACGAAACAAATCGCCGCTGTCACAGCTCGGACACGGCGGCGATACTTGAGATGACAGATATACTTGTGGATGGAGAGTTCGACAGGACAAAAAAGGATCTGAGCCTACGCTTCCGCGGCAGCAGTAACCAGCGCGTCATCGACGTACAGGAGAGTCTGAAGCAGGGGAAGCCGGTGCTCTCCGGATACGGAGAAAAGAAAAGACCCGGGGAGTGACTCCGCTCAGTTGCTGTTGATAAGATATAGACCGACCATGCAGACCAGAATACCCATGATTTTTTTCGGAGTGATTGCCTCGTGGTAGAAGAGGACGCCGATCAGAACCAGCACAACTGCGAGTATGGAGGCATACACCAGCTCGCCAGAGCTCACATTCCAGCCGACCTTGTACATATAGATGGTTCCTGCCTCCAGTCCGACCAGAGAGACGCCGAGTGCCAGGCTGGTCCAGTTCAGCGCGTGGTATTCGTGCAGGAGATCACCGCCGCGGTTCAGGCCAAAGTAGAGCAGCAGAGAGGCAGTCGCACTCACGAGATAGGTCACAATGAGCGCCGCAAGCGGATTGATATTTTCCGGTGTAGACTTGGAACAGACATGGTAGACGATATTGGAGAGAACAATCAGTGCAATCGGACCGTAGTATGTGAGCATAAGGCCTCCGCGATAGAATTAAGAAAAACAACTGCCGGGCAGCTTTGCTGTCTGCCCTGATAAGACGTGTGCAGTAAGGATGCTTATCCGGCGATTATAACACAGTGCAGATTTGCCGGTCAAATTTCAGAAATAATTTTACAATGCGCGGGATTGTGCTATACTGTGATAGAATTAACAAAGCCACTGAGACTCAGAGTCTGGAATCAGGTAAATACCGCGTGCAGACAGAGCTGCTCACGGAGAAGTTCAGCAAAGAAAGCAATGGAGGATAAGCATGAAGCATCTGGAAATCGAAAAGGTCATAGGTCGTGAAATTATTGATTCCCGCGGAAATCCCACGGTTGAGGCAGAGGTCATTCTGACGGACGGCACGGTCGGAAGAGGCGCGGCGCCGAGCGGAGCTTCCACCGGCGAGTTTGAGGCGATTGAGCTGAGAGACGGCGACAAGACAAAGTTCGGAGGAAAGGGCGTCGCTTCGGCTGTCCAGAATATTAATACCGTGATCAATGATGCGATCAGGGGGATGGATCCGCAGAATGTCTATGCGGTTGATGCTGCCATGCTGAAGGCAGACGGCACGGACAACAAGTCGAAGCTGGGCGCAAACGCGATTCTCGCTGTATCCATCGCGAGCGCAAAGGCAGCGGCAGAGGCGCTTGGCACCCCGCTGTACCGCTTCCTCGGCGGAGCGAATGCGAATCGTCTTCCGGTTCCGATGATGAATATCTTAAACGGCGGCGCTCATGCGACCAACTCTGTTGACACGCAGGAGTTTATGATCATGCCGGTCGGCGCTCCTTCCTTCCGCGAGGGGCTGCGCTGGTGCACCGAGGTATTCCATGCGCTTCAGAAGATTCTGAAGGACGAGGGCAATACCACGGCTGTCGGTGATGAGGGTGGCTTTGCACCGAACTTAAAGGACGACGAGGACACCATCGAGCACATTCTCGCGGCGATCCGCAACGCAGGCTATAAGCCGGGCGAGGATTTTGTGCTTGCCATGGATGCGGCATCCAGTGAGTGGAAGAGCGAGAAGGGCATCGGCTTCTATCATCAGCCGAAGTCCGGCAGAGACTTCAGCTCCGACGAGCTCATTGCACACTGGAAGAAGCTGATTGAGAAGTACCCGATCTGGTCCATCGAGGATGGTCTCGATGAGGAGGACTGGGAAGGCTGGAAGAAGATGACTGCGGAGCTCGGCGACAAGGTGCAGCTCGTCGGAGACGATCTCTTTGTCACCAATACGAAGCGTCTCGCGAAGGGCATTGAGCTCGGCTGCGGAAACTCCATCCTCATCAAGCTGAACCAGATCGGCTCTGTCTCCGAGACGCTAGAGGCGATCAAGATGGCGCACAAGGCGGGCTATACCGCGATCTCCTCTCACCGCTCCGGTGAGACGGAGGACACCACAATTGCCGATCTCGCAGTTGCACTGAACACCTGCCAGATCAAGACCGGTGCTCCGAGCCGCAGCGAGAGAGTTGCGAAGTACAATCAGCTGCTCCGGATCGAGGAGGAGCTGGGCGCAGCTGCGGTATATCCGGGCAAGGGTGCGTTCAACAGATAAGAGGCGGCACACAGCAGAGCTTTGACAGGAAATGAAACAGACAGAGGCAGGAACTTCACACAGGAGCTCCTGCCTTTGTCATACAGGAAATGCCCCTTTTTATAAATGGAACTTGCGTTTTCCGACAGATGTGTTAATATTGATTAGGCAAAGCTAACTTAAATCCCTTGGTTAGCTTTTTCTAATGAAAGTAAGCAAAAGAAAATAAAGAGGGGAGTAAGGTATGAAGTTAAGAAGTGTTTTATCTAAGCTGCTGTGCGGCTGCCTCGCGACGTCCATGCTGAGCACGTCCGTGGTCGCGCCGGTCTTTGCGGCGGGAAGGGGGGCAGGGAGTCGGGCCGCCTCATCAGAGGAAGCACAGGCAGAAATGCCGGATTTTGATGCGGCAGTCTCCGGTGCGGCACTGATTCCGGACGGAGAAGACGAGGCGGCAGAGGAGTCTTTTGAGATTGCCAGTGCTGCAAATGCAGAGAGCAGGCAGAGGCGAGAGAGAGGCGGCGCATTGGCTGCGGAGTCTATTAGGGGCGATGGTGATGTGACAGAGGAGGCTGCAGAGCAGGTGACGGTCAGATTCTCTGTGAAGGGGAACGGATATCTGAAGTACAGGACAGCGGAGGGCGGCGAGGAGCAGGAATTTCGTCCGACGACTGAAAATGCAGAGCTGGAGATTAGTATTCCTTCGGGACTCAAGCTGGACAGAGCTCCGGTCAAAACTGCTACAGACGATAACGAAAACTACTTGCTGCTCTATTGGGAGCTGTGGAGCAATACGAAGAATGAGTGGCAGAAGCTTTCAAAGCTCAAGCAGTCTCCCAACACGCTGGAGCTAGTGAGCGGTATGAGACTCAGAGCTGTATTTTCTTCCATGGCGGATCAGGGATATCTCTATATCAAGCCGATTGAGAAGAAGGATGATGCAGAGCTCACAGAGGAGATGCTTTTTGCAGCCGTCTACAACGAAAGCAAACGACAGGATATCAGGAGCTTTCGTTTTGATCAGAAGCTGGTGAAGAAAGGTCTTTTAGCGGACGGAGAGGTAGAAAAGACAGTTTCCCTTCCGGTCACGGTTGTCTATAAAGATTTTTCTACCGATGAAAAGACGGTCAAGATCCATATCACCCCCGGAGAGAAGCAGGCGGAGCCGGAGCTGCCGAAGCCGGATCCGGGACAGGATGCGGAGGAGCTGCTGGGCTTTGAGAGCGCCTTCGCCATGAGACAGACCGGAGAGGACAAAATCCTGCCGAATTTCACACTTCGCTGGCTGACACCGGAGAAGGTGGATTACTATCGCGTCACAGTCGATCGGACGGTTGAGGAGAAGTTCATTCCGACAGAGAAGGGCAGAAATTTTGAGGGTCAGAACACGATCTTTAATACCCTCTTCGACAGTGATTTCAATTTTGAACTGAAGGACAGCGAGCAGCGCTTCCCGGTGCGCGTTGAGGCTTATCTGGGAACAGAGTGCATCGCAAAAACAGAGAAGGAACTGGTGGCGCCGGAGAGGGCCAAAATCGAGTCGATTACCGTGAATGGGGATCCCATTGAACGTGAGATGCAGTTTCATGCACCGCTGGAGGTTCAGCTGAAGCTCAATGCGGAGCTCATGAAGAAGTCGGCAGAGAACCACATCACCCTCGAGCACGGCGAAAATAAGATTCGTACAGAGCTGGAGTTCGGAGAGAAGAGCGTTACTCTGCGGCCCATAGAGGCGCTGCGGCAGGGGGAGCGATACACGCTGAAGATTGGCAGCTGGCTCCGGACCGAGGACCAGCGCTCCTTCCTCGAAAAAGAAGAGAGCTACATCCTTGAAGTAAAGAAGGAGGCGCATGCCGAGCCGCTTAAGCTGGCACAGCTTCTGGTGAATAATGACCCGGGGAAGGATCTTCTGAAAACACCGGACTATAAGCTGCAGACCGGGGACACGGGGCTCAGTCTCTACTTCAACCAGCCGGTATCCTTTGAGCATCTGGAAGAAGGAGACGTCAGCTTCCAGGGCAAGGGCATATGGCTCAGCAAGAAGGGGGCGGGTATCAATGACACAACCCGGCTCATGGGAGGAAAGCTTTTCCTCCGGGAGCTGGATGGAAAGCAGGTATCCTGTGTGAGCTTTCAGATGGCAGGCAAGGCGGCACATGTGGAATCGCAGGTGGAGCCGCTGGATGCAAACAGCTGCTACATTCTGCACATTGATGAGAAGATCGTCTCTGCGGCAGGTCAGCCGATCGAGGGCGGATTTACGAAGGAAATCTGCACCGGAGCGGTGGCGGCAAAGAGCTACACGATGGAAATCGGCAATGCAGAATTCATAGAACCCGCATCAAAAGAGCTGAAGCAGCAGATCCCCGCCGGAGCCAGAGTGCGGATCCGGGCAGCAAAGAAGGAAGGTCAGGAATTTATAGCCTGGTATCTGAGTGCTCTTCTGCAAGAGGAAGCGCCGGAGACTTATCGGGAGCTTCTTCGTCAGCAGAGCAATCCGGAGCTCAGCTTTACCATGCCGAAGACCGACCTGTATCTGTCACCGGATTACCGGAAGCCGCAGGGAGGCGGGCAGGAGACAGAGCAGAAGGAGCAGACAGAGCTGGAGAAGTTTTTGCAGGAGAAGAATGTGATCCCGGGCGCGGAGGTTCTTGAGCGAAGGGCCGCGGCTGAGGGGCTGAAGGTTCTGCTGTTGAAGAAGCGCTATCTGCTGCTTCAGAAGGCGGAGACTGTGTGCGGTCTCTCCGTCAATGCAGAGGGGATGCTCTTTGGCGTTGCAGCCGTGGCAGACTGGAAGGCAGGAGAACTGAAAAGAGAGATCAGAATTCCGGTGCAGCTGAAGCAGACGGAGGCCGCACTTGAGCTCAGCGATGATCTGCTGAACGGAGGAAAGGGAGATCTAGCAGTGCCGCTTCAGCTCTATGTCCCGGTGACGATACTCCGCGATGAGAACCGGAACGGCAGAGCAGATCTCTCGGAGCAGGGAGGCAAGACGAATGCGGAGCGCATTGCAGAGATCAAGGAACAGATTCAATTCCGGCAGCTCACGCTGAAGGAGAATCAGCCGGTTCCGGAGCATGAGGAGGAAGTGCTCAGCGTGCTGAAGCTTCCGCGGAATGTGGAGCTCATCGCGGCACCCGAGACCTGCGGGCTGTCTCTCTCTGCGGACGGAAACATCAGCGGTGTACCGGATGTAGTGGACTGGAATGCGGGAGAGCGCATTCGCGTGATCACGATTCCCGTTGAGCTGGAGATCATTTCAGGAAATGAGGCAGAGGCGGGACTTTCGTTCCGCTATCCTGTCACTGTTGTCATAGAGCGAGGCGAGCTGAACCGGGCAAATGTACTGATTTCCGAGGATGTGGCGAACAGGCTGGCGGTTTATGGCATCGTTATGGACGGGCAGGCAATTTTCCAGCCGGAGTCCGCAGCCTGGTACGAAGCAGTCTATAAGGGAAATGCAAAGGTTCAGCGACTGGTCGGAAAGGAGTGGCAGGAGCTGCCAAAATCAGAGTACAGATTTAATCCGGCGGCAAAGACCATTACCTTTGCGGGAAGGCTGCTGAAGACCGGCGATCTGCTTCGCATTGCCGTTCAGAATTATGAGGATATCTGGATGAAGCTTGTGAATCCTGAGGATCACAGGGACAGTGAAGGTAACATTCCGCCGGTTGCACTTTATCTTCTCGATGAGAATCCACTGACAGGGCAGCAGGGAGAGAAGCCCGCGCCGAAGCCGGAGAAGAAGGAACCTGAGAAGAAGCCCGCGCCGAAGCCGGAGAAGAAGCCGGACGGTGGAAGCGCCGGAAGCTCCGGTGGTACACACAGCAGGCACAGAAGAGGCTCAGGTGGCGGTGGCGGCGGACATGCGGCGACTGCGAACCGGAGTACCGCCGGCAGTCAGCTGAGAGTACTTCCGGATACCAGCGGGAGCTGGGTGAAGAATCCGGAGGGCGGCTGGAAGTTTACCGATCCGCTCGGTCAGGTCTACCGCAACTGGTGGATCGTATCCGGTAACCGCTGGTATTACGCCGGGAATGACGGAAATCTTCTGTATGGCTGGCAGTTTATTGGCGGGCGCTGGTACTATTTCTCAAAGTATCTTCTGAACGGAAATCCGCAGGGGGCTCTGCTCACCAGCACAGTTACACCGGACGGTTATCTGGTGGATGAAAACGGGAGATGGAACTGAGAGACAGTGGTATCGTAGAATCGGCAAAATAGATAGAACTGATATAACAGAAGGACACAGAAAATGCCCATCAGCTGAGTTTCAATAGCTGATGGGCATTTCTTAGTTCTTTCCCCATCTCGCTGCCGCTCGATGGGTTTTGTCGTCAAGCCCCCTCCTGCGCAAGCGCGGGGAGGCTTTCCTCTTTATTTTACCATCTCGCTGCCGCTCGATGGGTTTTCTCGTCAAAACTCCATTTGCGCAAGCGCATGGAGTCTTTCCTCGTTATTTTACCATATTCTCATAAGATGCTGCATCAGGAGGCCTACGACCGTGATTCCTGCCCAGCAGCATGCACCGAGAGAGAGAGGCTTGCCACCGGTCCTGATGAGTTTGATCAAGTTGCTGTTCAGACCGATTGCGGCCATTGCCATGACGATAAAGAACTTGCTCAGGGTTTTCAGTGGGGTGAATACGCTGGAGGGAATCCCGGCGCCAAGCGCAAGCGTCGTGATGAGAGAGGCCGCGACAAAATAGAGTATGAACATGGGGAAGACCTGCCTCAGACTGACGGAAGTATTGCCCTTTTCAGAGCCTGCTCTGCGGGCACGGATGAAAGCGAGTCCCAGCGTAATGGGGATGATCGCCAGCGTGCGGGTCAGCTTTACGGTCACTGCCTTGTCGAGCGTTGCGGTGCCGAGCCCCCACATGCTGTCCCAGGTGGAGGCGGCAGCTGTGACAGAGGAGGTGTCATTGACCGCAGTGCCTGCAAAGATTCCGAAGGCCTCTCCGCTTGTCGTGTCAAAGCCGATCACATTTCCCAGTATGGGAAAGAGAATTGCAGCGAGGACGTTGAAAAAGAAGATGACGGAGATCGCCTGCGCTACCTCATCATCGTCCGCATCAATGACAGGTGCGGTCGCCGCAATCGCAGAGCCGCCGCAGATGGAGGAGCCGACGCCGACCAGAGTGGAGATATTTCCCGGTATGTGCATGACCCGGTGCAGGACATAGGCGATAATCAGCGAGGTGGAGATGGTGCAGAGGATGATGGGCAGAGACTGCGCGCCGGTTTTCAGTATGACATGGAGATCGAGGCCGAAGCCGAGCAGTACGACTGCAGTCTGCAGGATGATCTTTGAGCTGAATTTGATGCCGGGAGCAGCACTGCCCTTGTTGTTCCAGAACATTGTTATGATCATACCTGCCAGAATTGCGATGACAGCGCCGCCGATGACAGGGAATTTCTTTCCGAGCAGCCATGACGGAAGCGCAATGATAAAGCATACCAGAATGCCGGGAATATGTTTCTGCAGCCAGTTCATGAGTGTTTCCTCCTAAGTGAAAAGCTTTTTCGGAACTTATTATAAAAGAATAGGAAAGTAAAGAAAAATTATATATAATGATATATTAATAAGAAATCTTTATGGATTAGCAAACTTGGGAAGGAGGAGACAGAGCTGGATTTCAGAATTGAGACCTTTTTAGCTGCGTGTGAGCATATGAATTTTTCCAGGGCGGCAGAAGCGCTTTGCATCACGCAGCCCGCAGTGTCCCAGCACATTCAGTATCTGGAGCGGGAGTATGGCGTGAAGCTCTTTCGAAAGGAAGGAAAGCGGATCTATCTCACCGGAGAAGGGCGTATCCTTCGTGAGACGATGGCAGTGATCAAAAATGATGAGCAGATCATGCGGGAGCGAATGCGGGAGTGCGGGAGCGGAAAGAGGGAGCTCTCCTTCGGTGTAACCATGACGATAGGAGAGTATACGCTCTTGGCTCCGCTCGCAGCGTATCTGAAGGCACATCCGGAGCGCAATGTGCGTGTTCGTTACGGAAATACCGCAAAGCTTGAGGAGGAGCTTCGGGAAGGAAGCATTGACTTTGCGCTGGTGGAGGGGTATTTTCGTAAGGAGGCATATGATTCCTTACGTTTTGATACGGAGCAATTTATTCCAGTCTGTGCCGCGGCGCATTCGTTTTTGAGAGAGCCTCATTCGCTCAGAGATCTTGTCGGTGAGCGCCTCATACTCCGGGAGCCGGGCTCCGGAACCAGAAATATCCTTGAGCGCAGTCTTGCGGTGAAGGGACTCAGCGTGCAGGACTTTCAGCGCAGAACGGAGATTGAAAACATGCACACAATCATCGGACTTCTGGAGAGGGACTGTGGGATTTCTTTTCTGTACCGGGTTGCTGTGCGGGATCAGCTGCTTCGCGGGACGCTCAGGGAGCTGTTGCTTGAGGACTTTAAGCTGGAGCATGATTTTGCCTTTATATGGCCGAGAGGGAGTGCCTTTCGGGAGGATTACCATGCCATCAGTGAGGAACTGAGAGGATACAGAGAATTATGAACATACAGATATTCGGAACAAGGAAGAGTTTTGATACGAAAAAGGCGGAGCGCTATTTCAAGGAGCGCGGCATCCGTTTTCAGATGGTGGATCTGAAGGAGAAGGGACTCAGCCGCGGCGAGCTGCAGAGTGTGCTGCGCGCGGTTGGCGGGCTGGAGGCGCTGCTGGATCCAAAGACGAAGGCACAGGAGCAGCTGACCCTGATCCGCTACCTGTCGCCGGAGGACAGGGAGGAGAAGGCACTGGAGCATCCGGAGGTCTTCCGCACGCCCATCGTGCGAAACGGGCAGAGGGCCACAGTCGGCTACTGCCCGGAGGTCTGGAGGGAGTGGGAATGAAGCAGGGCGCTCCTCTCAGAGCGCTGCGGGAGGCTTTTCCGCGCACGCTTCCAATTTTTGCGGGTTTCTGGTTTCTGGGACTCACCTATGGAGTTTATATGCATGTCTCCGGCTTCTCCTTCTGGTATCCCATGCTGATGAGCATGACGATCTTCGGAGCTGACCGTTTTCTGCTTCCATCAATGTGTCTGATACTCCTTTTACTTGCATTGTTTCGGAAACCATTGTCAGAGCGGGGAGGGCTGAAAGCATGACTGTGACACAGCGGCTTATCACCATTGCTATCTGTGTGCTCGGAACCATGGCGACGCGCTTCCTTCCGTTTCTTTTGTTCCGGGAGGGAAAACCCACACCTCCTTTTATTGCCTATCTCGGGAGGGCCTTGCCCTCAGCTGCTTTTGCCATGCTCGTGGTCTACTGTCTGAGGGGCGTCAGTCTCTTTTCCGGCACGCATGCAGTCCCGGAACTGATCGCCATTATAATAACAGCGGCGCTCCACCGCTGGAAACATCAGATGCTTCTCTCAATTGCAGGTGGAACCGCCGCGTATATGTTGCTTGTGCAGCTGATATTTTAATTTGGACACATCATTTCAGAAGGGCAATCAGCGCACGGAGCTCTGTCTCCGTGGTGGCCCAGCTGGTCACAAAGCGGATGATGCTCCTGTTCTCATCTACGGGCTCCCAGGGACTGAAGTCAACCGTCTCCCGGAGCTTTTCTTTTCTGTCATGATCCACGACGGCAAAGCTCTGGTTTGTGACGGAATCGAAGCGGAGCTCATAGCCGTACTCCAGAAGGGCGTGCCGCAGCCGGATGGCAGCATCGACCGCAAAGCTGCCGAGCGTCAGGTAGAGAGAGTCTGTAAAGAGCGCGTCAAACTGTACACCGAGGAGACGTCCCTTTGCGAGCAGGGCGCCGTGCTGCTTTATCATGGTAAAGAAGTGTGGGATGAGCCCGGGAGTGGGGATCACGACTGCCTCGCCAAAGAGGGCTCCGCACTTGGTGCCGCCGATATAGAAGATATCGCAGAGCTCTGCGAGCGCAGGGAGAGAGACATCATTTTCCGGGCTTGCCAGTGCGTAGGCAAGGCGGGCGCCATCCGCGTAGAGCCAGAGTCCATACTTCCGACAGATCTCATGCAGCGCGCGCAGCTCAGAGAGGGAGTAGAGCGTGCCGAGCTCGCTTGGCTGAGAGATGTAGACCATGGCCGGCATCACTGTGTGCTCACGCGTCTCATCCTGCCGGTAGCTCAGGACAGCGCGCTCCACATCCCGGGCGCAGAGCTTTCCGTTGCGGGAAGGGAGTGGAAGGACCTTATGACCGCCGTATTCGATGGCGCCCGCCTCGTGCACGGCAATGTGTCCGCTCTCCGGCGCAAGTACGCCCTGATAGGGGCGGAGCAGAGAATCGATGACTGCTGCATTGGTCTGTGTTCCGCCGACGAGAAAGTGAATCTCCGCCTCCGGGCAGGCGCAGGCGGCGCGTATCTTTTCTCTCGCCGCAGCGCAGAACTGATCCTCACCGTAGCCCGCAGCAGGGATCAGATTGCTCTCTGTGAGAGCGCGGAGCACCGCAGGATGCGCCCCCATCATGTAGTCGGAGGCAAAGGAAAGTCTTGTTTCGAATGCTGCCATATCATACACCTTCTTTCCTGACACTGGTGATCGCAGGGCCGAGCAGAGGCTCTGCGACATATTTTGTGAAAAAGCTGATGAAGGGAGAGAGTCCCAGCGCACACATCAGCGTGCCGATGCCGAGCAGTCCGCCGAGCAGAAGCGTCAGCAGCGCGCCGACGCAGTCTGTGAAGGCGCGGCACCAGAAGTAGGAGCGCCCGCTCCTCCGGCTGAGGATGATCGACAGGGAATCATAGGGGGCGATGCCCATATCCGCGGTCTGATAGATGGCGCAGGAGAGCGTGAGTATCAGTATCCCGAGAACCATGACAAGCAGCTTTGACGCAAAGTGCTCCGGAGCCAGATGAAGGTAGCGTCCCAGATGATCGCAGGCAGATGCGACCGTTCCGACCATGACCCAGTTGATGAAGGTACCGATGCCGATCAGCGAGCGGCCGAAAATGTATTCCAGAAGAAAATAGGCGCTGTTGACGAAGAGATTCAGAACGGCAAAATCGACGCCGAGCTTCGCCGCCGCAGCGATCACAAAGGCAGTGTTGGGATCATTTCCCATGAGAGAGAGCTTGAAGAGACCGATACCGACCCCCAGAAAGAAGACGCCGATCAGCATGAATACGAAGCGGCGTACATTGGATTGATTGATATGAGTGGGCATGACACCTCCGGCAGCCAGGGGCTGAGAGCAGTTTTGGTAATAGAAGAACAGCAACAGATTCACCTTAGTATAAGAAAAGGATATCCACTCTGCAAGTAAAAAAGAAAAGTTTTATGAAAGTTATTGACATATGTCAGTAAATGCCGCATGATAGCTGCAGAGCTTTCACGCGGAAACAGATTGGAGGTTGTGATGGCAAGACCCCGGAAATGCAGAAAGATATGCTGTTACCCTGACTACTGGAGCTTTGGCCCTGTGGGTGAGGGGGGGCAGCTGCCGCCTGTGGTGATGAGCCTTGATGAGTATGAGGTGCTCCGTCTTCTGGATTACTGCGGGCTGACGCAGGAGGAGTGTGCGCGCGCCATGGAGGTCGCCCGGACCACGGTGACCGGAGTGTATGATTCCGCGAGAAAGAAAATGGTTACCATGCTGGTGGAGGGCAGAGCGCTCCGGATTTCCGGAGGCAATATCAGTCTGAAGCTCTGCGAAAAATTAAGACCGGCGGAGCTGCCAGAGAAGGGAAGCGATGCTATGAGAATTGCGGTTTGCTATGAGAACGGGGAGATATTTCAGCACTTTGGGAGAACGGAGCAGTTTAAGCTCTATGATATTGAGAACGGAGCGGTGCAGTCTGCACGCGTGGTCGGCACAGAGGGCGCGGGCCATGGGGCACTCGCGGGCTTTCTGAAGGCGGTAGAGGCGGATGCTCTGATCTGCGGGGGGATCGGCGGCGGTGCCCGCATGGCTCTCTCCGAGGCGGGGATTCAGCTCTATCCGGGTGTCAGCGGGGACGCGGATGCGGCAGCAGCGGCGCTTGCAAAGGGCGAGCTGAAGTTCGACCCGGCCACGGAGTGTTTTCACCACGGGGAGCATCACGGCGAGGGTCACAGCTGTGGTCACCACGGTGAGGGACATGGCTGCGGACATCACGAGGGGTGAGAGCAGCCGGAGAGGCTGAGAGCTTTTTGTGCGATAAGAGCAATACACGGGAAGCGGCGAACAGTATAAGCAGACAATCAGGCAAATAAAATAAGAAGAGAAGAGGAACAGAAGGAGGCGAGATGCCGTCAAAAAATACGCGAGAGTAGATCAGCGAAGCTGTGTGTCCTGCGGGAGCTGTGAAAAGCTCTGTCCGCGGGATGCAATTCGGGTGTGGAAGGGATGTTATGCAAAGGTGGAGGCGGAGAGCCGCGTCGGCTGTGGCATCTGCGTGCGGGCCTGTCCCGCGGACTGCATTGAGACCGTGCCGCGGAGCTTCGCCTATACGGATGGCAGCGTCCCGGCGTGGGTGGCACAGTTCAGCTTCGGCTTCTATGGTCTTATGCTGACTTCCGCCCTCATCGGTATCATTGTGATGGCGCTCTATAAACCGAGAAGCTGGTGCACCTTCTGTCCCATGGGTACGATGACCCAGGGCATATGCAAACTGAAGGCAGAGCATTGACAGGACGCGGATCATGCAGTCCGCTGCGCCCGGTTTTCACACTATGCGGGAGCCGGGCACTTTGCTGTTATGCGCAGCCGACGCGGCGCTTTTTCCTTTGGCTGCAGGCGTAGTCACAGGCGCTCAGCCGAGCCAGTTCCAGTTCTCCTCGCGGGGGAGCACCAGCGCCAGCATGACGACCTGCTCCCCTTTTTCGAGTGATATTTCCTCCGCCTCACTGTGAGGCGGGAGGAGCGCATCGCTGTCCAGCTCGGAGAGTATATAGCTGATGCCTTCATTTCTCGCGTCATCGAGGGCATCCTCCATATCCTTTCCCTCACCATAGCAGCCGTCGAGATCGCAAAACTCCGCGCGGTAAGTGTGCGCAAGCTTTTTCAGTATCACAGGATAATATAGTGTCATCTTGTCACCTCACAATAGATTTGCTTCAATTTTTATCAGCAATCTGGTATAAATTTCAGGAGAGGCGGCGCGGAGCGTCGTCTGTGGAAAATTATAGCCGATAAGGAGTTTTTTTGCATGAGTATTCTCACTGTTGAGCATCTGTCACACGGCTTCGGAGACCGCGCAATCTTTGAGGACGTCTCCTTTCGTCTGCTGCGGGGAGAGCATATCGGCCTCGTGGGGGCAAATGGCGAGGGAAAGTCCAGCTTTATGAATATCATTACGGGGAGGCTCACGCCGGATGAGGGAAGAGTTGAGTGGGCCAGGAATGTACACGTGAGCTATCTCGACCAGCACGCGGTGCTGGAGCGCGGCATGACGATAGGTTCTGTGCTCCGCACAGCCTTTGATCCGCTGCTTATTCTGGAGCAGAGGATGAATGAGCTCTGCGACCGCATGACAACTGCGGGAGAGGAGGAGATGGAGGGGCTCATGGAGGAGCTCGGCACTGTGCAGGATATGCTCACGGCACACGACTTCTATCTCATTGATGCGAAAGTTGAGGAGGTCGCACGGGCACTGGGTCTTATGGAGCTGGGATTAAATAAGGATGTGACAGAGCTCTCGGGAGGGCAGCGCACCCGGGTTTTGCTGGGGAAACTGCTGCTTGAAAAACCGGATATTCTGCTTCTTGACGAGCCGACGAACTATCTGGATGAGGAGCACATCAGCTGGCTCCGGCGCTACCTAGAGGAGTATGAGAATGCGTTTATACTGATCTCGCATGACATTCCCTTTTTAAACAGCGTGATCAATGTCATCTACCATGTGGAGGGCTGTCAGCTGACCCGCTACGCAGGGGATTATCATAAATTTGAGGAGGTCTATGCGGTAAAGAAGGCGCAGCTTCAGGCGGCCTACGACAGACAGCAGCAGGAGATCGCGGAATTAAAGGATTTCGTCGCGCGGAACAAGGCGCGGGTTGCCACCAGAAATATGGCGATGTCCCGTCAGAAGAAGCTCGACAATATGGAGAGGATAGAGCTGGCTGCGGAAAAGCCGAAGCCGGAGTTTCATTTTCAGATGGCGCGCACGCCGGGAAAGTATCTCTTTACGACTGAGGAGCTCGTGATTGGTTACGACGAGCCGCTCTCCTCCCCGCTGAATCTTAAGATGGAGCGCGGCGCGAGAATCACCATGACGGGTGCCAACGGCATCGGAAAAACGACGCTCTTAAAGAGTCTGCTCGGACTCATACCGGAGTACGCGGGGAGAGTCGAGCGCGGAGATTACCTGGAGATCGGTTACTTTGAGCAGGAGGTCACTCCGGATCCGCAGCACAGCTGTCTTGAGGCACTGTGGCAGGAGTTTCCGGGATTCACGCAGTATGAGGCGCGGGCAGCGCTCGCAAAGTGCGGTCTCACGACAAAGCATATCGAGAGCCGTGTGAAGGTGCTCTCCGGAGGTGAACAGGCAAAGCTCCGGCTCTGTGTGCTCATGAACCGTGAGGCCAATCTTCTCGTGCTGGACGAGCCGACCAATCATCTCGATGTGGATGCCAAGGAGGAGCTGAAGCGGGCACTGAAGGAGTACCCGGGCAGCATACTCATGGTCTGTCACGAGCCGGAGTTCTATCAGGATATCGCGACGGAGGTATGGGACTGCACGAGGTGGACAACAAAGCTGGTGTGAGTTCCGCGCAGGAGCGGAAGCGGAGGATGAGGGCAACTGTCGAAGCTGTGCGGGGAACTGGGAAAATCACAAAAAGTAAAAAAAGAGCTTGAATCCTCCCATGCCCTGTGCTATACTGCACAGGCATTCGCGGGAATGCTGGAATTGGCAGACAGGCTAGACTAAGGATCTAGTGGCCACAAGCCGTGTGGGTTCAAGTCCCATTTCCCGCACTGCACAGGGAAAGCTTTCATTACGGAGGCTTTCCTTTTTTATCATATGGAAAAAAAATCGGCTTCCCCATAGGAGAAAGCCCCTCGGCACCTGTGTATTTGATGGAAAAATTTTCATTTTGTTTGAGGATCCTGTTTAAGGATCAGGATTAAGGAGAAATATGAGTAAAAAGAGATTGTTTCAGCTGATTGACGCCGCGGCGCTCGGGAGCATCGAGGCGGCTGCAGAGCTCGGTGAAGGCTACTTAAAGGGCAGCTTTGACGGGAAAAAGAATTATGAGAAGGCCTTTAAGTGGAGCTGTTACGCCGCCAAGCGCGGCAGTGAGAGAGCGGCAGAGGTGATTACAGAGCTGAAGCAGCTGGGCTACGGAAGCTGAGCGCACGCTCTCCGGAGCGGAGAGCGCGGCGCATTGTCCCTTAGGCTCGTGCTTCCTGCGCCCACTCCGGGCGCACATCCCTGCCCATGGCGGTGAGCATCGCGCGGTCCTGCGCGATGGTGGAGCCGCTGGTGGTCAGCATATTTCCGGTGATCGTGGCGCTGGCGCCGGAGCAGAAGGTTTCACGCCCGTTCTCCTTCAGGGAGCGCCGTCCTCCCGCGAGTCGTATCTGTGCCTCCGGATTGATGAAGCGGAACAGGGCGATGCTCCGCAGCACCTCCTCGTCGCTGAGCGGCGGCTGATTTTCAAGCGGTGTTCCCTTCACCGGCATCAGAATATTGATCGGAATGGACTTGATCTGAAGCTCCGAGAGAGTGAGCGCCATGTCGATGCGATCCTCCCAGTCCTCCCCCATACCGATGATGCCGCCTGAGCACACTGTGAGCCCTGCGGCCTGTGCCCGACGTATGGCAGAGAGCTTCTGCTCAAAGCTGTGCGTTGTGCAGATCTGCGGAAAGAAGCGGTGGGAGCTCTCGATATTGTCGTGGTAGCGGCTCACCCCGGCCTCGCGCAGCCGCCGGAACTGCTCGTCTGTGAGAAAACCCATGGAGGCGCAGAGCTTCAGCTGACATTCTCTGCCGAGGCACTCATAGGTCTTGATGGCGCGGTCAAACTCTGCGCCGCTCAGTGCCCGCCCGGAGGTCACGATGGAGAAGCGGTTTACCCCCTCCCGCTCATGGGAGTGCGCCGCCGCGACAATGAGCTCGGAGGGGAGAAAATCATACTCCTCGCAGCCGGTTTTGCTGTGCGCCGACTGTGCGCAGTACTTGCAGTCCTCGCTGCAGCGCCCGCATTTTCCGCTGATAATCGTGCATAAATCTACTTTGTCCCCGCAGAAATGCGCCCGCAGGCGGTCTGCTCCCCGACACAGTGCATTCAGCTCGCATTGGAGCAGTGTCGGGAGCGCCGGATCACCGCGCTTCAGCCTGCGTCCCCCAATGATTTCTTCTGTGAGCTTCCCAATACCCGGCTCTGCCGCCTGCTGCATCCTGGCCTCTGCTTCCATAGTTGCCTCCCGTTTCGGGCCTCGATGCAGAAGCGCACCAGAGCGCCTGCACAGCCCGCTTAATGATTGATTTAAGCAGAGTATAGTCACTGCTTTGCAAGTTTGTCAACTGCAATAGAATATTTTGGTTGACAATTGAGGACGCACAGCGTATGCTCTTCAGGGACGAGCGGGATACAGCTGCTGTGAATACGCTGCACACTGCAGGTGGAGGCGGCTCTCTGCTCATACAAATCTGTTTTCGGGGGAGAGAAGGAATGAAAAACTTAAGTACCAGAAACATGACACTGATCGGGGTTATGACTGCAGTGATGTGTATTTTCGGCCCCATGGCCCCACAGCTCGGACCTGTGCCTTTTTCACTTACGGTGCTCACGGTGTATCTCGCAGTCTATGTGCTCGGAATGAAGCTTGGCACCATCGCGTATCTTGTCTATCTGCTGATCGGCTTTGTCGGCGTGCCCGTGCTCTCAGGCTACTCCGGCGGCCCGGGCAAGGTGCTCGGACCAACCGGGGGTTATCTGATCGGCTTCATCTTTATGGCGCTGGTCAGCGGCTGGTTTATAGATCGCTATTATAAGAACATTGCCCTGCAGTTTGTCGGTATGGCGCTGGGGCTCACGATCTGTTATGCGCTCGGTACTCTTTGGCTTGCGTACACAACAGGAATGGGTCTTGCAAAGGCCTTTGCAGCGGGCGTGGTTCCCTTTGTCGCGCTCGATATGGTGAAGATCGTCCTTGCCATTCTTGTTGGGCGCCCGGTGAGAAGCCGTCTGTCCCGCGCGGTGACGGCCTGAAGGGAGAAGAGACAGACAAGAGAATAGGTTTTCTGTGCGGTTTCGGAGATGATGCGCTCCGAAGCCGTTTTTATCATGAGGGAAGTTCCTTCGAAGCTTCCATTATGATAAAGCCCGGCGGAGAATGTGCAGCGCGCACAAGGGAGGACTGTATACATAACTGTGAGTACGCAAAGTCCGGCAAGTTCCCCTTGCAGACTCTGTGATGAAATCGTTCTGCGGCTTTTTTGGGGCCCGGATCTCCAGGCAGTACAGAGTGACGCCAGCTGCCTGACGGAATAGGAATAAAAGCGGATCTGTGGTAGAATACATACACCACACGCCCGGAGGCGGGCTGCACGATAGGGAGGAATTCATGAAGGGCAAGGGTAAGAAAAAAACAAAGCTTGGAGAACTGCTTCGCCAGCTCAGCTGGAAAAACTTTCTCGGACTGCTCGCGGCAGGCTGTGTCAATGCATTTGGAGTCACCATATTTCTGCAACCGGTGGAGCTCTACGACAGCGGCATTTCCGGCACTTCCATGCTGCTTGCGCAGATCACGCCGCCATTTTTCACACTCTCAGTGTTTCTTGTGCTGCTGAATATTCCCCTCTTTCTCTTTGGCTGGAAGAAGCAGGGCACAGCGTTTACAATTTATTCTATCTTTGTGGTGAGCATCTATTCTATCGGGGCATGGATGATCACCGATGTGCTTCCGGTGGATGTGAGCCTGGCCTCGCCGCTTGCCGGGCGGGATCTGCTGCTCTGCGCACTCTTCGGCGGGATGATCTCCGGCACGGGCAGCGGGCTTGCGATCCGCTTTGGCGGAGCGATGGACGGCATGGATGTCGTCGCTTCTATCTTCGCAAAGGATCTGGGGCTCACAGTCGGAACCTTCACCATGATATACAATGTGATACTCTACGTGATTATAGGCTGTGTGCTGCAGAGCTGGATACTGCCGCTCTACTCCATCGTGACCTATATGGCGGGCATGCAGACTGTGGATTTCATCACGGAGGGCATAGACCGCTCGAAGAGCGCCATGATTATCACTGAGCGGGGGGATGCGGTCAGTGCGGAGCTCACCCGGGTGTTTGAGCGGGGGGCCACACTTCTGGAGGCGCGCGGCGCATACTCCGATACGAAGCGCACAGTGATCTACTTTGTTGTGAACCGTTTTCAGATCGGAAAGCTGAGAAGTCTCGTGAGGGGCATAGATCCGAATGCCTACATCACGGTTACAGAAGTCGCGGATGTGTTCCGCGGAGGGAAGAGAAAGGCCGCCTGATAAAAAACTTGACACCCTGTCACCTCAATGCTATATTCTGTTACATAACATATATAACAAGCGCCTAAGGGCTCAGCCCTGAGGCAGCAGAGTATTCGCCGCGGATGAAACTGCGGAGAACCGAGGTGAAACATATGGCAGTGGTACCGGTATATAACGTGCTTGCAGCGCCGGAGTCGAATGTGCCGCTTGTGACAGAGTATTATCAGCATATGGTCGGACGGGTTCCGGTGAGCGGAGAGCGCGTCACGATGATTTTTCTGAAGGAGGAGCAGGAGCGGGAGTCCTTCACGAATGAGAGTTTCTTTCCCATAGGGCTCACGGGAACCATCACGGAGGTCAGCGACAAGGGCTATATCGTGATTCAGACCGGCGGCAGGATAGAGCTGCGTGAGGTGACGGTGTATCAGGATCGCCGCATTGATCTGGATATTGAGCGCCGGGCAGATATTGACGATCTGGATGCGGATGAGGCCGAGCGGCGGGTTAAGGAGGTCAAGAAGGCGATCATCCGCTTCTCGGAGAACTCGCAGTGGGGAACCATGGTGCGCAGCATGGTGTCGCACTGGGCCTCTATGGGAGATATCGCCGGGGTGATGTCCCGCTGGATGGTCAATTCCGCGAGAGAGCGCTATGCGGTGTTGGCGGAGGACAGCAAAGCAAAGCGTGATGCGCTCATAGAGTCGATGATCTATGAGAATCTGGAGCTCGGACGCGTGAACGGTGAGGCGCAGTCCGCGCAGGAGGAGAATTATCAGAAGCTGTATCGCGAATCGGCAATTAAGCGTCAGATTGAGTATCTCCAGAAGGAACTCGACGCGCTGCATCCGGATAAGATCTCCGATATCAGAAGGTTCGAGCTGAAGATACAGGATTCCGGCATGAACGACGAGGCGAGGGCGGAGGCGGAGAAGGTGCTGAACCGGCTGAAGCAGGAGGGGCAGCAGAGTGCGGAGAGCGGCATGCTATACGACTATCTGGACTATGTGACGGGTCTCTCCTGGAAAAAGGAGAAGGCGGAGTGCATAGATCTCTCCGAGGCGGAGCAGATCCTTGAGGAGGATCACTTCGGGCTCCGCAAGGTGAAGAAGCGCATCCTTCAGCAGATCGCGGTGATGAGTCTCAGGGGGCAGCAGTCGGGCTCTATCCTGCTCTTTGTAGGGGCTCCGGGAACAGGAAAGACCAGCATAGGCCAGAGCATTGCCGGCGCGCTGAAGCGGAAATATGTGCGCGTGAGTCTCGGCGGCGTGCGGGACGAGGCAGATATTCGCGGGCACAGGCGAACCTATATCGGCGCCATGGCGGGCCGTATTATCGACGGAATACGGAGAAGCGGCGTCTCCAATCCAGTGATGGTGCTGGATGAGGTGGATAAGCTCTCTTCCTCCTACAACGGAGATCCGGCGAGCGCGCTGCTGGAGGTGCTGGATCCGGAGCAGAATCACAGCTTTACGGATCACTACCTGAACGCGCCCTACGATCTCTCAGACGTACTCTTTGTCTGTACGGCGAACACACTGGACACCATACCTGCGCCGCTTCTGAACCGCATGGAGATCATTGAATTTCAGGGCTATACCAGGACGGAGAAGTTTCAGATCGCGCGGCGGCATCTTCTGCCGAAGGCAATGACGAGTGTGGGAATAGGAGAGCAGCAGTTCTCCGTGACGGACGGGGCGCTGTATTGCATCATTGATGACTACACGAGGGAATCCGGCGTGCGCGGGCTGAAGAAGTGTGCGGACAGGCTGCTGCGGAGTGCAGCGGTGGAGCTTGTGCAGCGGCGCGCTGAGCGGACAGAGATCAATGAAGAGAATCTGCGGAGCTACATGGACACGCACCCGATGAAGCACGGAAGGGTGAGAGAGAACTACACGCCCGGAGTTGTGACAGGGCTCGCGTGGACCTCCGTCGGCGGTGAGATTCTCTACATCGAGACTCTGTTTACCAGGGGCAGCGGGAAGCTTCTCATTACCGGTCAGCTGGGAGATGTGATGCGCGAGTCCGCACAGATCGCAGTGAGCAAGGTAAAGGGGCTCTTCCCGGAGAAGGCGAAGCTCTTTGAGGAAAATGATCTGCACATCCATGTGCCGGACGGGGCGACGCCGAAGGACGGGCCTTCTGCAGGCATCACGCTGACCACGGCGCTCGCCTCACTGGTGACGGGCTGTGTAATCCCCTCTGATATTGCGATGACCGGTGAGGTCTCGCTTCAGTCCGGGGTGAAGCCGATCGGAGGATTGCCGGAGAAGCTCATGGCGGCCCAGCGAGCGGGTGTCAGAACGGTATATATCCCTGCGGATAATGCTGACGATCTCGATGAGGTCGCAGAGGAGGTGAAGGCCGCGCTGGAGATAGTCCCGGTGAAGGAGGTCCCGCAGCTTCTCGCGGCGCTCGATATTCCGATGGAGGAGTCTGCAAAGTCAGAATAAAAGTCAAAGAAGAAGCTGTGAAGGAAAATTTGTTTCCTCACAGCTTCTTCTTATCTCTATGCTGTATACCACAGGCCCATATGCTGTCTTGCTATTTATGAATGCTGCGGGAGGCAGCGACCTGTGCTTCCTTACTGTGCGTCTGTATAGGCCGCGGCGCTCTGTCCGGCGATTCTGCCGAAGACTGTGAAGTCTGCGACTGCATTGCCGCCGAGGCGGTTTGCGCCGTGGACACCGCCGGTGACCTCGCCTGCCGCGAAGAGTCCCGGAATGGGTGTGCCGCTCTCATTTAAAACAGCGGCCTCGGTGTTGATCTTCAGTCCGCCCATGGTGTGATGAATGCCGGGCATGACCTTGATCGCGTAGTAGGGCGCTGTGCTCAGCGGGCTGGCGAAGCTCGTCCGGTTGAAATCCGGATCGCTCTTGTTTGCAACTGCCTCATTCCAGCGGTTCATGCTCTCCTCGAGGGCAGCCGGATCGAGCTCAAGTGCCGCGGCGAGCGCCGGATAGTCTGCGCCCTCGACCGCGAAGCCGTGCTTTATGTAGCCCTGAATGACATTGGAGGCATCTGCCATGGCCTGATCGACGATGAGCCACGCATAGCCGCCGGGTTGTGCGATCTCCGCAGCGGAGACCACATCGCGGGTTCCTACCTCGTCGATGAAGCGCTTTCCCTCCGCATTGAGGAGGATGGCGCCGTCGCCGCGCAGCCCCTCTGTGATGAGGGAGGCGGTATTTGCTTCGACGGTCGGGTGTATCTGGATCTGGTCGAGATCTACCGTCGCCGCGCCGAGCTCTTCTGCCATGGTGAGTCCCTGCCCCAGCGCGCCGGGCGCGTTTGTGCTCATGAAGCCCGCAAGCTCCGGGCGGTATTTTGTCACCATCTCAAAGTTCGCGCCGAAGCCTCCGGTCGCGAGCACCACGGCCTTTGCATTGACCGTGACCTTCTCGCCGGAGCTTCCCACTGCCTCGATGCCGACTGCATGTCCATCAGCATCAGTCAGGATCTTTTTTGCGGTGGTCTCAAGCAGGATATCCACACCGAGCTTCTCAAGATTTTCGTGGAGAATCGGGACGACATAGGAACCGACGGAGATCGTTTTGCCCTCTGCATTGACCGGGCGGTGGATACGCTTCACGGAGGCGCCGCCGAAGCTGGAGACGCTTGGCATGGGCGCTCCGATCTGCTCGAGCCAGCGTATTGCATCCGCGCTGTTTTCGACGAGCGTTGCGACGAGAGCAGGGTCGTTCTTTCCCTTGCCGCCGATCATGGTGTCGAGCGCAAAGAGCTCCTCAGAGTCGAAGTAGCCCTCCGGGCTGGCCTGATAGGCGTCCCATTGCTCCTGTACCTTTGCGGCGAGGGCAGTGATCGTCTCATTGTCTGCATATTTTTCCGCGGCAGCGGTGAGCGTCTTTTCAACACCTGCACTCTCGCCGAATTCGTTTTCATCCTGATATTTCGTCTTCGCCGCGTTGATGCCGCCTGTGGAGCGGATGGAGTTGCCGCCGACCATGGCGAGGCTCTCGAGAATCACCGCCTTTTTGCCGGCATTGGCCGCCTCAATTGCTGCGCTCATGCCTGCGCCACCCGCGCCGACGATGACGATATCACAGTCGATGCTCCAATCTTTTGCCGGGGCTTTTGTGGCTGCGGCTGCGAGCGTGAAGGGGGTCGGGTCTATCCCGCCTGCGCTGAGAGCCTCGCGCACACCATCAAGCAGCGCGTCGCTCGTCTGGGTCGCACCGGAGACCGCATCCACCTGAAGGCTCTGGCTCTCCAGTATCTTCTTCGGAAGCTCGGCGATCGCGATGGTGCCGATGCCGTCGGTCTCTGTGTGTTCGGTGATATTTATGGAATAGATTTGATCCGCGGTCGCCTGTACCTCCAGGCTGATGGGGCCGTTGCGTCCCGGAACCGTGGCGCTGCCGCTCTTCACATCAGCGGGAAGCGCTTCCTGACTCACATCAGCCGCACTCACCGAGCTGGCGGGTGCAGGCACCGTCTTCATGAGATAGATCGGCAGCAGGATGCCGATCAGGATCAACAGGTAAGGCAGAAAACTGCTCTTGTGTTTCATAAAATTTCCTCCCCTTTGAGTAAACGTGATACTATGAACATGTTTCATTTGCCTGCTCATAATAACACAGGAACAGAAAATATAAAATGGATATGATGTCTTGGGAAAGTATATTTAAGAGAACAGAAGCTTCCTTTCTTTTGAGAGGACGGCTGCGCTGGCTTGACGCGCTTCGCGGACTCACGCTGTGCAGCATGATATGCTATCACGGGATGTGGGACGCTGTGTACCTTCGTGGTCTTGCAGCTCCGTGGTATGCAGCGCTGCCGGGCTATCTCTGGCAGCAGAGCATATGCTGGAGCTTCATCCTTTTATCGGGCTTCAGCTTCCGGCTTGGGCGGCATCCCCTCCGGCGTGGACTGGAGGTCAGTATCGCGGGGGCGCTGGTTATGGCAGTGACCGGTCTGATTATGCCGGAGGAGCGCATACTCTTCGGTGTGCTGAGTCTCCTTGGGGCCTGCATGCTGCTCCTGATAGTGCCGGATCGCCTGATCTCTAAGTGTCTTAAAAACAGAGTGTGCGCCTGTCGCGCCGGCGGAGCGGTGCTTTTTTTCAGCCTGCTTTGTTTTTTTCTGAGCCGGGATGTGAATTCCGGATATCTGGGCTTTGAGGGGCTGCGTCTCTTTGTACTTCCTTCGCCGCTCTATCGGAATCTGTTCACGGCATGGCTTGGCTTCCCGCCCCGGGGTTTTTATTCGACGGATTATTTTTCTCTTCTTCCCTGGTGCTTTCTGTATCTCGCCGGCTACGGCCTGCGCCTTCTGTGGGAGACACGCGGGGAGAAGCGCGAGGCAGCGGGGCAGAGGTGCAGTGCTGTGACGCGGGACATACCGGGTGTTCCGCTGCACTTTCTTGAATTTCTCGGTCGACACAGTCTGTGGATCTATCTTCTGCATCAGCCGCTGCTCATGCTGGGTTTTCAGCTTGTGTGCGGTTGAGGAAAGGTGCACAGCTGCCGGGCGGTCTGGGGGCCTAGGAGCCTAGGAGCATGTGGATCGTGATCAGGAGCTGCTAGATAGAGAGATGCAGGAGTGCAAGCAGCAGAAGATGTGCGGGGTAGAAGAAATAGAAGAACCAGCGGTTTAAGAAGCGGGCAGACCTTGTCTCGCGGCGAAGGGGAGCATCACCCGCGTGATGTTCTTTCATGTAGAAGTAGCTGCACAGAGCTGCCAGCAGGGGACCGGCGAGCGCAGCGGCCGTGCTTAAGAGGGCATAAAGGGCAGAGTGCATCCAGATGAGGTTTTCAAGCAGGGTGTCCGCGCCGATCAGGAGGCAGCACAGGAGCCAGCTTTTCATGCGCGGTCCGATGCCTTCTCCTCTGCTCTGCCGGAAGAGGAGTACAAAGAGCGGTGCGAGTATGCCCCAGTCGCAGTATTTTGTCAGAAGGACGAGCAGCAGTGTGCCGGAGAGCTTCAGCGGGACAGGGATGTGCGGCGCGTCGAGCAGTGCGAGCATCAGGAGACAGAGCAGGAGCGTGAAGAGTATGTTCAGAGGGCTGGCGATGATAGCTCCGGGCGTCCGCCTGCTGAAAAACGCGAGGAGATAGGGGGGCTCGGAGAGCAGCGCAAAGATAAGAAGGCGCGCACCGTAGCGTCTCCGGGAGCGGGTATGATAAAAGCCTTCGACCAGAAAGAAGCACATGGTCACCGCGGTGAAGTAGCCGATGCCGGTGAGAAGTGCATAGAGCGGAGCTCCGGGTACAAGAAAGATTGCTGCGACATGATTTAATACCATGAGCAGCACGGCAATGAGCTTGATGAGCGTTCTGCTTCGTTCTGCGGAGAGCTTTTGTCCGGTTCTGTCTGGCATCGGGGCATCCTTTCGGGCTGTGCTGCGGAGCGGCGCTTTGTGATCTGAGAAGCGGTACGCACAGGCAGCGTTCTGATCGCTTTCAGTGTAAGAGGCAGAGAGAATTTTTGCAAGCGGAGAGTCCGCTGTGTTAAAATAAGGTGGAAACAGAGCGCCGGATCCCGGGGGAATGGGAGCTCAGGACGCTCTGCAACGGAGGTGCATATCATGAAGGCAATGGTTATATACTGTTCTCACACGGGTATCACGGAGCGGATCGCGCGGCGGATCGCGGCGGATTTTGCCTGCCCGATACTGAAGGTCGAGCCGGATGTTGTCTACGGGAGCTTTCTCTCCGCCTGCAGACGTGTGGTGTCAGACCGG
The DNA here is from genome assembly GCA_003014445.1 of Fusobacterium naviforme. Taxonomy (GTDB): domain Bacteria; phylum Bacillota; class Clostridia; order Lachnospirales; family Lachnospiraceae; genus Moryella; species Moryella indoligenes. The sequence continues at coordinate 54,714 of PYGH01000010.1, forward strand.
CTGAAGAAGCAGCTTCCGGGCGCGGTGACAGAGACGCCGCAGCTTGAAGGTTTCGATACGATCTTTATCGGCTATCCGATCTGGGCAGGAGACATGCCGGATTTCATGCAGTCCTTCCTGCGGCGCTGTGCGCTCTCCGGGAAGCGCATCATACCCTTTGCGACTTTCCGCATGACAGATATTGCAGCGTCTCTGGATACCCTGGCGGCACTCTGTCCGGGAGCGGAGATACTGGATCCCTTTAATTACGGCATCATGCACCGCGAGCGCTATGCGGACTGGCTGGAGATGGTTCGTGCGGACTGTGCGGAGCGGGATATGGAGGCGCGCTGGGACGCGGAGACAGAGTGAAGATCTCGGTTCTGACCATATGTCCGGAGCTTTTTCAGAGCTTTCTCGCCTCTCATGTGGTGCAGAGAGCGCTGTCTCGGGGGCTGGCGGAGCTGGAGATCGTCGATATCCGCAGCTACGCGGGCGGGAGCTTTCGCCACATTGATGACAGTCCCTATGGCGGCGGAAGGGGACTGGTGCTTCGCTGCAAGCCTGTGCTGGATGCGCTCGCGGCGGTGTGCGGAGACAGAAGAGAGCGCTGTCTGGTCACAGCGCTCACACCGGCGGGAGGCGTCTACAGCCAGAAAACCGCACGCCGCTACGCAGTGGAGGAGCATCTGGTGCTGATCTGCGGACACTATGAGGGGATGGACGAGCGCATCCTCTCACGAGTTGATGAGACTGTCTCGGTCGGGGATTATGTTCTGACCGGAGGAGAGCTTCCGGCCATGGTGGTCATGGACTCGGTATTGCGTCTTCTGAAGGGAAATCTGAAGGAGGGGAGCGCGGAGGAGGAGTCCTTTGAAAACGGACTTCTGGAGTATCCGCAGTACACGCAGCCGTCAGATTTTCAGGGGGACAGGGTTCCTGCAGTGCTGCTCTCCGGTCATCACGAAAATATACAGCGCTGGCGCAAAAAGGAATCGCTTCGCATCACGCTGGAGCGCCGCCCGGATCTGCTGCGTGCGCGGGAGCTCAGCGAGGAGGAGCAGGCGCTGCTTGGAGAGCTCCGGAGGGAGAGAGAAAGAAGATAAAAAAATTGAATCTCTTATTGACATCTCCGGTTGTACAGTTTATCATGAGCTACAATATTTTAAACCGCAGATGAAGAGGAGTACTCTTTCCGGCAAAGTCACAGAGAGCCGCCGATGGTGAGAAGGCAGCACGGAGCAGAGAGAGGAATGGGCTTCGGAGGGCGCGCCCGAATCATAGTAGGGAGCGACGGAGACTGTACCGTTAAAAGCAGACACATATGATGGTATGTGACAGAGAGACCCCGTCAGGGGTAAGATGAGTGGTACCGCGGATAGCATTCGCCTCATAAGCTTTGGCTTATGGGGCTTTTTGTTTACATAAAACAGTACAGCGCTTTACCAAAACGTACAGGAGGTATTACAATGAGAAAGAGATTACTGGCGGCAGCAGCAATGACACTTGCAGCGATGGCGTTTACCGCCTGTGGCGGTGCTTCCGGAGCAACGGGAGGCAGCACGGCGGGGAGCAGTGCTGCGGCAGAGGGGGCGACGGTTTATAAGGTCGGCATCATCCAGTTTATGGAGCACCCGTCTCTGAATCAGATTGAGAAGAATCTTGAGAAGCAGCTGGATGCAGTCTCTACAGAGGCAGTAGTTTATGATTACAAGCCCTATACCTTTAATGGGCAGGGAGATGCGACGACGCTCAATCAGATTGCGGCGCAGCTCATCGACGACAAGGTAGATGTGATCGTCCCCATTGCGACACCGGCGGCACAGATTGTGCAGTCTGCAACGGAGGGAAAGGATATTCCGGTCGTATTTTCCGCGGTCTCTGATCCGGTCTCCGCGAAGCTGGTTGCTTCCATGGAGAAGCCCGGTGCCAATATCACCGGAACCTCAGATTATCTGGATACGGACGCGATCATGGAGCTGATTCTTGCGGCGAATCCGGAGACAGACTATGTGGGGCTACTCTATTCCAAGAGCGAGGACTCCTCGCTGGTGCCGATTGCGGATGCAAAGCGCTTTCTGGATGCGAAGGGCATACGCTATATCGAGAAGACCGGCACTACTACAGATGAGGTCTCTGCGGCGGTCGATGCGCTCATTGCGGAGCAGGTCGATGCGGTATTTACGCCCACTGACAATACCATCCAGAATGCGGAGCTTGCATTCTATGATAAGCTGGCTGAGGCGAAGATTCCTCACTATGCAGGAGCGGATTCCTTTGCGCTGAACGGCGCATTCTGCGGTTATGGTGTTGACTATGCACAGCTCGGAGTGGCGACTGCAGATATGATTGCAGAGATTCTTGACGGAGGCAGGGCTCCGGCCGAGCTGGCAGTTCAGACCTTCGATAACGGCATCGCGACCATTAACACCGATACCTGCGCACAGCTCGGCATGGATCTTGAGACGGTGAAGAGCGCGTTTCAGCCACTCTGCACCCAAATCATAGAAACCGTGACGCAGAAAGACTTTGCTGATTAAGCGCCAAAAGTCGGAACTCTCGCAGGCTTGCCTGCAAGAGAGTTCCAGACTTTTGGCGCGCCCCGCATGGAGCACGAAGCGGTACGAAGGTAGCGCGGGAGTGCGGAGTGCGGTAGCGTTGTGTGAGCGCGGAGCGCGAAACAACGCGAAATCAGCAAGAGAGGTTGAAGGACAGGCATTCCCCGCAGGCTTGCCTGCAAGAGAGTTCCAGACTTTTGGCGCGCCCCGCATGGAGCACGAAGCGGTGCAGAGGCAGCGCGGGAGTGCGGAATGCGGTAGCGTTGTGTGAGCGCGGAGCGCGAAACAACGCGAAATCAGCAGGAGCCACATATTTAAGTAATATTAGGAAGAAAAGCTTGGGAGGACACAGCGGTGACAACATTTCTGACGGCAGGCATCATACGCACGGCACTGGAGCTGGGCATGATCTACTCTCTGGTGGCGCTGTCGCTGTTTATCAGCTTCAGCATACTGGATATCTGTGATCTGTCCACGGACGGCTGCTATACCTTCGGCTGTGCGGTCGGCGCGATCGTGACCATAGCGGGACACCCGCTGCTCGGCATACTTGCGTCTGTCGTCGCGGGCGTCTGCTCCGGACTGGTGACTGCGCTGCTCCAGACGCGCTTCGGTGTGCAGAGTATACTTGCGGGTATCATCGTAAATACAGGACTCTACACCGTAAATCTCGCCGTTATGGGATTTTCCTCCAATGTGTCGATTTTTGGAACGGACACGGTATTTACGCTTTTTGGCGGTCTGAGCAGCTCTCCCTTCTGGGCGGAATGGAGCAGGCTCATTCTTCTGGCGGGCATACTTCTCGTTGTGTGCCTCTTTATCAACTGGTTTTTGAAGACGCGGCTGGGGCTCTCAATCCGGGCGACCGGAGACAGCATGGCAATGATACGCGCATCTTCCATCAACCCCGGCATTATGATTGTGGTGGGGCTCTGTTTTTCAAACGCACTGACGGGGCTTGCGGGCTCTCTGGTCGGTCAGTACAACAAAACCTGCGACATCAACCTCGGGACAGGTATGGTGACAATCGCTCTGGCCTCTCTCATCATCGGTGAGACCCTGATGGGTAAGCGGAAGATGTCAATGCGGATTCTGGGAGTCGTGATCGGCTCCTGCCTGTACCGCTTCATCATATCGCTGGCACTGCGCCTGAATGTGCCGACAGAGGCCTTCAAGCTGGTCTCAGCCATCATTGTCGCAGTTGCAATTGCAGCGCCTGAGGCGCAGAAGATGCTGGCATTTCAGGGAAGAAAGAATGCGGCGCTGCGGAAGAGACGCGCGAACGGGGAGGTGCAGTGATGCTCAGAATCGAGGGGATTTCAAAGACCTTTAATCCCGGAACGGTGAATGAAAAGAAGGGGCTGGACAGACTCTCCCTGCATCTGCAGCGCGGAGATTTTGCGACGATTGTCGGCTCAAACGGCGCGGGAAAATCTACCCTCTTCAATGCGATTGCGGGATCCTTTTATGCAGATGAGGGGGAGATCTGGCTGGACGGTGAGGATATCAGCTTTATGCCGGAGCACGCCAGAAGCCGCTTTATCGGGAGGCTTTTTCAGGATCCGCTGATGGGAACCGCACCGCATATGACAATTGAGGAGAATCTGACCATTGCCTATCTGCGGGCTGCGGAGCATAAGCGCGGCATCTTCAGCAGGCCGTCAAAACAGGAACGGAAATTTTTCCGGGAGCAGCTTGGCCTCCTGCACATGGGACTGGAGAATCGCATGGAGAACCCGGTGGGACTGCTCTCCGGCGGTCAGAGGCAGGCACTGACCCTGCTCATGGCGACGGTCGTGACTCCGAAGCTTCTTCTTCTGGATGAGCATACGGCGGCGCTGGATCCCGGGACAGCGGCGAAGGTGCTCTCGCTGACCGAGAGCATTATCCGCGAGAGAAATATTACCTGTCTCATGGTGACACATAATATGAATCAGGCGCTGGAGCTGGGAAACCTCACGCTGATGATGAATGCGGGACGCATCGTGTTTGATGTTTCCGGCGAGGAGAGAAGCGGGATGAGTGTGCAGGATCTTCTGGATCGCTTTGCGGAGGGCTCCGGGAAGCGCTTTGACAATGACAGAATTCTGCTTTCTACGAAAGAGGGGATATGATGCGCAGTAATTTTTTTAGACAATTGGAGGAACTGAATCCAAATGCGGAGAATCGCACATTGACGGTGCTGTCCGGCGAGAGGAGGGGGCTTCGCTTTCTCTATTCCGGTGGGAAGCAGCTCTTTCCGAAGGCGGGGGAGGCCGCTTCACCTGTGAGCGCGGAGGAGTATGCGGCGCTTCCGGTGCGGGCGGCGCTGGTGACGGAGAGCGGAGAGCGCATTTACACGGAGCTTCTCACACAGGAGAAACAGCTCATCATCTGCGGCGGAGGACACGTCTCGCTGCCAATTATTCGTATGGCGCGCATGCTCGACTTTCGTGTGACGGTGCTGGAGGACCGGGAGGAATTTGCGGAGCACGCAAGAGCGGCCGGAGCTTCTAAAGTGCGCTGCGGAAGCTATGAGACTCTGCTTGAAGAGATCCCGGGCGGCGCGGACACCTTCTTTGTGATCGTGACGCGCGCCCATCGCTTTGATCTAGACTGTCTGCGGGTGATTCTCCGGAAGCCCTGCGCCTATATCGGGATGATGGGCAGCAAGCGGAGGGTTGCAATGGTGATGCATACGCTCTCTGAGGAGGGAGTGCCCCGGGAACTGCTGGAGACCGTTCACTCGCCGATCGGTCTGAAGATTGAGGCGGAAACTCCGGAGGAGATCGCAGTCTCTGTCATCGCAGAGATTATTGCGGTAAAGAACCGGAATCCGCAGAGCTTCGGCTATCCGGCAGAACTGCTCTCAGAACTTCAGGGTGAGGAGAGAGAGGATTGCGTGCTTGCGACGATTATCGCTCGGCGCGGTGCAGCGCCGAGAACCACGGGCACCAAGATGCTTATTTTTAAGGATCGCACGGTCGGAACCATAGGAGGCGGCTGCGCGGAGGGCTGGGTTCTCGCGACTGCGCAGGATATGCTGAGCGGGAGCGGAGAGACATTTTGCAGCGAGCGTCTGGATCTGAAGGCTATGGCTGAGGAGGAGGAGAGCATGGTCTGCGGCGGGGAGATAGAAGTTCTGCTGGAGTGCTTGTAAAGAGAGAAGAAAACGTATACAGTATGGTTAGTGACAGCATATTGTGTGTGACAAATCTGAAGAGATCGGGATAATGATGGGGAGACGGAACAGAAAGAAGAGGGGCGCGCAGACATTCCCGGGAGTGGCTGCGCTTCTTTTCGTATTTATCCTTGCGCTGCTGCTCATGCTGCAGCTGAGGCGGGAGCTCCGTAACAGCCGGGTTTATTCAGATTCTGTGGAGAAGTGGCGCCCCAGCGTGGAGCGCTGTGCAAAGCAGGAACATATTCCCCTCTATACGGACTGCCTCCTTGCGATCATGCAGGTGGAGTCCAATGGCGAGACGGATGATGTGATGCAGTCGAGCGAATCGCTGGGGCTCGAGCCGAATGCGCTGGATTCCGAGGCCTCAATTGCGCAGGGCTGCGCCTACTTTGCGATGCTGGTGCGCAGTGCGGAGAGCAACTATCTGGATCTCCAGAGCACAATTCAGGCTTATAATTTCGGCAAGGGTTATCTCTATTATGTGGCCTCAAATGGGGGCAGACACAGCAGAGAGCTGGCAGAGCAGTTTGCAGCGGAGCAGTCCGGCGGGGTGAAGAAGCAGTACAGAAATCCTGTGGCGCTGGAGGCAAATGGCGGGTGGCGCTATGCCTACGGAAATATGTTTTATGCAGAGCTGGTGAATGAGCTGCTTGATATGAGGAGAAAAGAGATGGAACTGAGTATTGTTTCGACTTTACTGGTGCTGCTGGCGGCGGGAGAGAGCGCTGTATTGGCGGCGCTGGAGCTCATTCTGCCGCATTCTGCGCTGAGCGCACAGCTCCTGCGTCTCGGAGAGCGGGAGCTGAAACGGCACAGCGTGCAGAAGCTGGTCCGGAACAGAGGGCTGCAGCACGGGATGGCGGCACTGCTTCTGCTCTATGGCTGCTTCGCGTCCTCCAACCCGCGGGAGTTCTGCGCGGCGGTGCTCGTCGCGCTGCTGGCATCGGCCTTTTACGGCGCGCTGAGTCTGGATCCGCTTATGCTGTTCTGGCAGGGAGGCCCCGCAGCGGTAGCGCTGACGAGTATACTGCTGACGAGTGGTCTGCCGTACTGAAATCAGCTTTTGGTATTTACTGCTTTGGGAAGTGCGTGCAGGGTGTTTCGGACATAAAACTTTGTGCAGCAGGAGATGAGAACGGACTTCAGCAGATAGACTCTGTCGTTTTCGGCAGTGATATCCTGAAAGTCCTTTTTTTCTTTGATACAGTACAGGACTGCCTCAAAGAGCTTGCAGAAACTGTTGTAGGCAGTGGAGAGCTTTGTGTTGTCCAGTGCGATGTCAATCAGAGCGGAAATATCCTGTATGCTGTATACCTGCTTCAGGATGCAGAGAACCATGAGTGTTGCCACCTGTGTGCGGGTGTACTGCTTTTTAACCGGCGCAGGAATGATCTTCATCTTGACGTAATTGTTCAGCATGGCTCCGGTCAGTATCCCGGTGTCCCGCTTGCGTCCGGATTCGGGGTGCGAGCCGAGTACTGGTTCAAGTACCTGGGTGATCAGAGTTACGACCTGATCAGAGTAGAGCTCAATGCTTGGAAGCTCTGTCCAGCGCGGCAGAATCTGTGGCATTTCCTGGTTCATCATAACCTCCTTATAGTGAAGAATATTGTATGACTTCAGAATTGGAAGAAAATGAAAAACTTGCGGGTATCGCTTCAGGCTGTTTTGAGTATGCGCTTTTCTGCCATGGCCTTAAGGCGTCTGCGCATCGCGGAGAAGCCGGAGAGTACCTCATAGGAGGCGACGAGCTTATCCGCCATAATCAAGGTGAAGGCGAGGCGGCTGGTGGGGAGATGCAGCGAAAGAGGAAACATATGTGCGCGTATCGCTCTGTCTTCTTCCTGTGTCAGGCCGAAAAGTCTGCCTGCATTGTCCGCGGCCTCCTCAGGATGATAGAAGCAGTAGAGTCCCGGATGATCATTTTTCTGATAATAATTTACATAGCAGAGATCGTGAAGCAGGCCGATCTTTACGGCGCTTTCGACATCCACCCCGGTCTTTTCGGAGAGCCATATCATGCACACTGCAACGCGGAGACAATGGTCATAGGTGTTGGTGTAGACATGACGCGGAAAGTCCAGCAGGCGGCGGAAGTCCTCGCTCTCAAGAATCTGCCGTGCGGCGGGAGCATTTTCCAGCACATAGTTTCTGTAGTCTTCGTTCATAGGCACTCCAAATGGTATGAGAAGCTTTGCAGACCGCATATTGCGGCCTGCAAAGCAGTTGATATAATCTAGAGTTTTCAGTATAGCCCAGATTTTCAGGGAGAGCTAGAGTTTTACATAAATTTAAGAAATGAACAGCTCTTGCAGGGCGGAGGTCTGCGCAGTACGCTATATACAGAAGAGAAGCTGCAGCCTGTCCCGCAGGGCAGATCTGCTTTTATTTCCAGCTACAGGGAGGAAATGAACATGCCAAAAGTTTCAATTATCATACCGGTCTATAACGCAGAGCAGGTATTGGAGCGCTGTGTGGACAGCGTGCTCGCTCAGGAATTTAAGGACTTTGAGCTGCTCCTCATGGACGACGGGAGCACAGATGGTACGGCGGCGATTTGCGACGCCTATGCGGAGCGGGACGGCCGGGTCAGGGTGATACATAAAGAGAACAGTGGTGTCTCCGACACGAGAAATCAGGCGCTGCGTCTGGCGGGAGGGGAATATCTTCAGTTTCTCGACGCGGACGACTGGATTACGCCTGAGGCGACGCGTCTCTTTGTCCGAGCAGCGGAGGAGAGCGGAGCAGAGCTGGTGGTCTCAGATTTTTACCGTGTGGTGAAGAACTGGAGCTCACACAAGGGTTCGATTGAGGAGGAGGGGGTACTCACGCGGGAGCAGTTTGCGGACTGGATGGCAAAGAGCCCTGCGGATTACTATTACGGCGTGCTCTGGAACAAGCTTTACCGCCGTGCCCTTGTGGAGCGCCATCAGCTGCGCATGGATCCGGAGCTTCGCTGGTGCGAGGACTTTATCTTCAATCTGGAATATATACTTCATACAAAGCACATCTGCATTCTGCGCGTGCCGCTCTATTACTACGTGAAGACAGAGGGCTCGCTCGTGCAGCGGGGCTTGAATATCGGCAGTATTGTCCGCATGAAGCTGAATGTGATCGAATACTACTCGAAGTTTTATAAAAACATATACAGCGAGGATGATTATCAGTGGAAGCGTGCGGAGGTCTACAGCTTCCTGCTGGACTACTCTCATGACGACATGGTGATTCCCATGCTTCCCGGAAGTCAGAGGCTGGGGAAGGAGCGGACGCTGGCGCTGCATGAGCTGCGGGAGCGCAATGTCTGGATTCACAGCTACTATGAGAACAGGCTCATGCGGAGAATGCTGGAAATTGCCGCAAAACGCCTCGACCTTGACTACAAAGATGCCTGTGCTATGATGTTTTTAGAGAGCTTTAGCTGTGTGGAGAGTCTCAGGGAGTTTGCGGAATGTGTGGCGCTTCCGCCCGTTGCGGCGGCCGCACTTCTGGAGAGACTGGCACTGAAGGGCTATGTCAGGACAGAGCTCGGACGTCCTGCGAGCGCGCAGCTCACAGAGAATGCGGCAGAGCTGATTGCCGTGCTGAAGGAAGCAGTGACAGATGTGGATGAGACAGAGACGGAAGGGATGAGCGAGGCAGAGCGCCGGACTTATCTTGACCTCCGGAACAGAGCGCTGGAGAATCTGAAGCGGCGCCTGGAGCGCTGATGCTGCTGTGCGGCAGGCGTCGGGGACAGAGCTGCAGCTATATGAGAGCGGATAAAGTAAGGTCAGCACGGAGTAACTGCAGTCAGCAGAGTACAGCGCCGTGTGCGCAGAGGAGGTGGGCTTGAAGGAGAAGAAACTGAGATTGAAACCACATGTACACCGTATTGATGCAGGCTGGGACAATGCGCGCTTTCTGGCAGAGGCGGAGACAGAGCTTCAGGGAGAGCTCGTCTATGTCGTTGTGACCATGCACAGGAAGGCGCGGAGCTATCGGCTGCTCAGAGAGAGTGAGTATGATACTGTGTTCTGCCGGACAGACGGCGTGCAGCTGCGTCCGGAGGCAGAGCTGAGGCGCTTCCTGAACCTTCGGGCAGCGGCGGCGGAGGAGACGGAATATCTCTCCTGCCTGGCAGTTCTTGACAATATTGTGGATGATGCCGAGTCGCTTTTAGAGTATCACTGGCAGCCGGGAGGAGAAATTGATGATCCCTACGGCGCAGAAGGTCTTGCAGAGGAAGAGGAATACTAGTATACTAGATTCATGAGATCCTGCGGGAAGCTGTGTATGCTGGCGCTGGGATCGGCGTGTGGTAGCAGTATAACAATTATAAATTTTATATCTGATAAGGGGGCACCTTCATGAAACTGAATCTCAGACCGGCAGAGGAGTGCAGATTTGACGCAGTGAGCTTAGGAGAGATCATGCTGCGGCTTGATCCGGGCGAGGGGAGAATCCGCACTGCCCGGAGCTTTCGCGCGTGGGAGGGCGGCGGAGAGTACAATGTGATCCGCGGCCTGCACAAGTGCTTTGGTATGAATACCGCTGTGATCACTGCCTTTGCGGACAATGAAATTGGCATGCTGATGAAGGACTTTATAGAGCAGGGAGGTGTGAATACCTCTCTTATCCACTGGAAGAAGACAGATGGAATCGGCAGACTGTGCCGCAACGGCATCAATTTCACGGAGCGCGGCTTCGGGATCCGCGGTGCGGTGGGCTGCTCTGATCGTGCAAATACCGCAATCTCTCAGGCGACGCCGGAGGACTTTGATTTTGATTATATCTTCGGCGAGCTGGGCGTTCGCTGGCTGCACACCGGCGGCATCTATGCGGCTCTCTCCGAGCAGGCATGTGAAACTGTGATTGCTGCCTGCAAGGCTGCGAAGAAATACGGCACTGTGGTCTCCTATGATCTGAACTATCGTCCTTCCATGTGGAGTGCGATCGGCGGTCTTAAGAAGGCGCAGGAGGTGAACCGCGAGGTCGCAAAATATGTGGATGTGATGATCGGAAATGAGGAGGACTTCACAGCCTGCCTCGGATTCCAGATCGAGGGGAATGATGAGAACCTGAAGGAGCTGAATATCGAGGGCTACAAGAAGATGATCGGTGAGGCGGCAAAGGCCTATCCGAATTTCAAGGCGGTTGCGACGACGCTTCGCACGGTGAGAACTGCGACCGTCAACGACTGGAAGGCTATCTGCTGGGCAGACGGCGAGATTCATATGTCCAAGGAGTACAATGGTCTTGAGATCATGGATCGCGTCGGAGGAGGAGATTCCTTCGCTTCCGGACTGGTGTACGGTCTCATGACGACCGGCGACCCGGAGAAGGCTGTGAACTACGGCGCGGCGCACGGTGCACTTGCGATGACCACTCCGGGCGACACCTCCATGGCGAGCGCCAGGGAGGTAGAGGCGATCATGGGCGGCGCCGGTGCGAGAGTGAAGCGATAAGAGAGTCTGTATATCTGTAGGAAGAGGGCCTGTGGTGTGTACCGCGGGCTCTCTGATATTGGAAGAGAGGTGGAGCTTTGAGAAAGACGAAGATAGTCTGTACGATAGGACCGGTGAGCGAGAGCGAGGAGATGCTTCGAAAGCTGATGCACGCGGGCATGGATGTGGCGCGCTTTAACTTCTCACACGGGAGTCACGAGGAGCATGAGGCGAAATTCAAGCGGGTCGTGAAGCTACGTCGGGAGCTGGAGCTGCCGGTCGCGACACTGCTGGATACGAAGGGGCCGGAGATCCGCCTGAGAGATTTTGCAGGCGGCAGAGCGACTCTTGCGGAGGGGCAGAAATTTACTCTCACGGCAGAGGAGGTGCTGGGAGATGCAAGCCGCGCTTCGATCAGCTATAAGGAGCTGCCGGAGGATGTGAAGCCTGGCGGCAGCATATTGATTGACGATGGCCTGATCGCACTCCGCGTCGATGCGGTACGCGGGACGGAGATCGAGTGTACGGTGCTGAATGGCGGGGAGGTCTCTGACCGGAAGGGGGTGAATGTTCCGGGTGCGGATTTGTCCATGCCCTTTATCAGTGAGCAGGACAGAGCGGACATTGAGTTCGGCTGCGAGCAGGGCTTTGATTATATCGCGGCCTCGTTTACGAGAACTGCGGACGATATCCGGGAGATCCGGAAGATTCTGGATGCCAACGGCAGCAAAATGAAGATTATTGCGAAGATCGAGAGCGTGCAGGGTGTCAGAAATCTCGAGGAAATACTGGAGGAGGCCAATGGCGTCATGGTTGCGCGGGGCGATCTCGGCGTCGAGGTGCCCGCAGAGGAGGTGCCTGTGCTTCAGAAGCAGATCATAAAGCGCGCGCTGCAGCTGGGAAAGCCTGTGATCACTGCGACGCAGATGCTGGACTCCATGATGCACCATCCCCGTCCCACGAGGGCGGAGGTGACGGATGTGGCCAATGCGATCTATGACGGGACGACGGCGATCATGCTCTCCGGAGAGACTGCGGCGGGGGCCTATCCTGTCGAGGCTGTGACCATGATGGCAAAGATTGCAGAGCGGACGGAGCAGGACATCAACTATCAGGAGCGCAGAAAGAAGCTCAGCACTGCGGAGCAGACAGATGTGACGACAGCGATCTCCGATGCGACCTGCACTGTGGCAGAGGATATCCGCGCACGGGCCGTGATTACGGTTACAATCTCCGGCTTCACGGCGCGGCGGCTCTCCAAGTACCGCCCTGCCTGTCCCATCATTGCCTGCACGGTGAATCAGACCACGGCCTGCCAGATGAACCTGCTCTTTGGTGTGCTGCCGATGTTCATTCCGCAGGAGGACAATGCAGAGATGCTCTTCGATGCCGCAATCTGCGCCGCGAAAAAGCGCGGCTATGTGCAGGAGGGAGACAATGTGGTCCTGACGGCAGGTCTGCCGCTCGGCGTCAGTGGAAATACGAATATGATACGCGTGATGGAGGTCAGCTGAGCTTAAGCCTTGGACATCAGACCATAACGAAAGCAAAACCGTTGCTATTGCAACATACATTTCCCGCATCCTGTGTTAGAAATAAAGAACAGTAATCATAATCAGGAGGGAAATGCTGATGAGTGCATTTTTAGGGCCGATTCATTTCTGGCTTTACCGTAAGATACAGCTTCAAGAGGAGCTAATCCGGGAGATCGCGGCGCAGGCGAAGCAACAGAGCTTCGGTGCAGCAACGGGAGACTACAGCTGCTATGTGAGCGGAGAGCTCAGGCCGCTGGATGAGCTGATTGATACGATGAACATTCATGGCTGGCTGCAGGAGCGCATCCATGATGCCGAGTCACGGTACGCGGGACTGGTTTCTGAGATCCTGAAAAGGGATCCCGGGAAGCTGGAGAAGCTTCGTGCACTTGCGTTTCGCTTTGGAGAGGCGCATGCGCTCCGCGCGGACAGCACGGCGCCACAGGCCTACAGAGGCTTTGAGGATGTGTTTCTGAACGGGATGCCCTGTGACCGCGTGAATATGCTGAAGGTGCAGGAGGCAGATGCTGTCGCCTGGGAGCAGACGCAGGACCTTCACGGAGCTTTCTGGACGGAGAAGGGGCTCTCGCCGGATATCTACTATGAGCTTCGCACGGCGCAGATGCAGGGGATGCTGCAGCAGACCGCACTGCACCTTGAGAGCACGGACAGTAGGCATTACGAAATTCGAGGTGAGAGATGAACAGCAGCATAGAACTGATGATGGAAGAGCACGCAAATATCAGCATAATGCTTGAGGTGATACGGCGCATGTGCTGCGGTATACTGGAGGGCGCGGAGGTCGATGCAGCGGATATCCGGGATATTGTTGATTTTGTGCGGAACTATGCGGATCGCCATCACCACAAGAAGGAAGAGGAGTATCTCTTCACTGAGATGGTGAGCCACATGGGAAAGGTTGCAGACAATCTGGTGACACATGGGATGATGGTGGAGCACGATATGGGGCGCGGACATGTTCTGGCACTGGAGACTGCGCTGAAACTCTACGAGGCAGGTCCAAAGACAGAATATAAGCTCGATATACTCACCGAGGCCATGGGCTATGCAAATCTTTTAAAGCGCCACATCGAGAAGGAAAATAATGTGGTCTATCCCTTTGCCGAGCGTCAGCTGCCTCCGGAGGTTTTTCAGAAGATTGATGCGGACTGCGCTGCTTTTGAGGAGACAGAGCGGGCGGCAGGCGTGCAGGAGAAGTATCTGGCGCTGATGGAACGGCTGGAGCAGAAGTATTCAGACTGAGATGTCTGAATGGCAGAGAGATCATCATCGCCTTGACATTTTGTGTCCTGCCGCTTAGAATAAAGGCGTTCAAATGCAGTGATGGCGCAAAGTAGCGTCGGGAAGCCGTAAAGAGAGGGGAGTGGAAGCTGAGAGCTCGCCCGGTGAACCGAAGAGTGAAATTTCACGCCGGAGCAGCGGGATTGAGGCGGTGATCCGCTGAGCTTTTTCGGATCATGCAGCGCTAGGTTTCGACGCGGTCCGCGTTATAGACAGAAAGAGCCTGTGAAAGCAGGAAGCCGGGTGGTACCGCGGGTAGATCAGAGAACTCGTCCCATATTTTCTCCAGAAGGAGAAAGTATGGGACTTTTTGAGTGCATAAGTCCCTGTCAGGCGCCGGTGCCGGGCGTGAGCTTGCTCACAGCCGGACACCGGCATCTGACAGGACAACAGACATGAGCAAAAAAGCGGAGCGAACGAAGAGAGCGCAGCGATTTTACCCCACAGCAAAAGGAGAGGACATGGAAAATAATAAGTTTCAGGAGATTCGTGAGCAGTTTCTGAGGGAGGCGGAGCAGCGCCTCGATTCTCAGGCGGTCTATGAGCTCAGGAAGCGCTATCTGGATCGGAAGGAAGGGCTTGTCAGCGCCCTGATGAAGGAGATGAAGAGTATCCCCGCCGAGCAGAAGGCGGAGTTCGGACAGAAGGTAAATGGTCTGAAGGACTGGGTGCTGGAGCATCTCTCCGCGCTTGAGGAGCGCGTCCGGGCAGCGGAGCTGAAGAGCCGCTATGAGCGTGAGAAGATAGATGTCACCATACCGGGAAAGAAGATCACCCGCGGAAACCTGCATCCTGACACCCAGGTCCGGAACGAGATGATACGCACCTTCTCCGGCATGGGCTTTGAGATCTATGAGGGCGCGGAGATCGAGACAGACTACTACAACTTTACAGCCCTGAATACACCGAAGGATCATCCGGCGCGGGACATGCAGGATACCTTCTATTTAAGTGACGAGTTCCTTCTGAGAACGCAGACCTCCTCCGGGCAGATACATGTGATGGAGAATAAGAAGCCGCCGATCAAGATACTCTCCCCGGGCAAGGTGTTCCGCTCCGATGATGATGCGACGCACTCCCCGATGTTCACACAGATGGAGGGGCTGGTGGTCGATAAGGGCATCACCCTCTGCGATCTTCAGGGCATGCTGGATCAGTTCGTACAGAAGCTCTTCGGCGCGGACACGAAGACCCGACTCCGCCCGTCCTACTTCCCCTTCACCGAGCCGTCCGTCGAGGTGGATGTGAGCTGCTTCTCCTGCGGCGGCAAGGGGTGCAGACTCTGTAAGGGAACCGGCTGGATCGAGATACTTGGCGCGGGTGTTGTCAACAGAAAGGTGCTGGAGAACTGCGGCATCGATTCCGATATCTACAGCGGCATCGCGTTCGGCATCGGCGTGGAGAGAGTCGCCATGCTCAAGTACGGCATCAATAACATCAAGCTCCTGTTCGAATCTGATCTTCGGGTTCTTGAGCAGATCAACGACTGAGGAAAAGGAGAGTTCGCATGATAGCACCATTCAGCTGGTTGAAGGAATATGTAGACATTGACTGCACGCCGGAGGAGCTTCAGGAAAAGCTCTTCTCCTGCGGCTTTGAGGTAGAGGAATTAAAGCAGGTCGGAGCCGACATTACCCGCGTCGTTGTGGGTCTTGTGAAGTCCTGTGAGCCCATTCCGGACACACATCTTCATGTATGTGTCGTGGATTGCGGAGAGAAGGGCAACCTTCAGATTTGCTGCGGCGCGGATAATGTTGCCGCAGGAAAAAAGTTTCCGACAGCGCTGGTCGGGGCGACGGTCTACGAGACCAATAAGGAGCGCACGGAGATCGCGGGTGTCGCGACTATTAAAAAAGGAAAGCTCCGCGGTTTTGAGTCTCATGGCATGCTCTGCTCCGGTATGGAGCTCGGGGTTTCCGAGGATATGTACCCGGGCGCAGGCTACAATGGTCTGCTTTTACTTCCGGATGATGCTCCTGTCGGAGCGGATGTAAAGCCGATCCTGGGGCTCGACGACTGGCTCTTTGATATCGCCGTCACGGCGAACCGCCCGGACTGCCAGAGCATCTATGGCATCGCACGGGAGGTTGCTGCGGTTCTCAATAAGCCGGTGAAGGCGCCTGCGCTCGATTACAGGGAGACGGAGAGAGAGCTCCCGGGCTTTGCGGTCTGTGTCGATGCGCCGGAATACTGCCCGCGCTATATCGCGCACTATGTGCATGACGTGAAGATTGGGGAATCTCCGGCGTGGATGAGGCGGCGCCTCGCACTGCTCGGTGTGAATGCGATCTCCAACATGGTGGATATTACGAACTATGTGATGCTGGAGCTCGGCCAGCCCATGCATGCCTATGACAGAGCCCATCTCGAGGGAGATGCCATCCGGGTTCGCTGTGCGGCAGCGGGCGAGAAGCTGGTGACGCTCGACGAGGAGGAGCTGACACTCTCGGAGAGCAATCTTCTGATCTGCGACGGCGAGAAGCCGGTCGGTCTCGCCGGTATCATGGGAGGCCTGAATTCGGAGATACTCGACACGACCTCCGAGGTCGTGCTGGAGGCCGCAAAGTTTGCGCGCGACAACATTCGCCGCAGCTCCCGCAGCCTCGGAAAGCGCACGGACGCGAGTGCGCACTTTGAGAAGGGCACGGATGAGTACACGGTCGATATGGCGATGCGGCGCGCCCTGCATCTCGTCGAGGAGCTGGGCTGCGGAAGCATCTCCCGCACGCACATCGATGTGAATACCGGAAACAGCATAGGAAAGCGGGAGCTCTCCGTATCGGTGGCACGTGTCAATGCGGTGCTCGGCATCACAGTGCCGGATGAGGAGATCCTGCGTATACTCGCGAGCCTTAACATGGAGCCGGTGCTGAAGGATGGAGAGCTCACGCTTCAGGTTCCTGCTTACCGCGAGGATATGGAGAGCTATCAGGATGTTGCGGAGGAGGTAATACGCCTCTATGGTTATGAGCACTTGGTTCCGACCTTCCTGAAGGAGGCGGAGGTGACCGGCGGCGGACTCTCCGAGATCCAGCAGCGAGAGCTGAAGCTGAAGGAGACGCTCTGTGGGGCGGGTATTTATGAGTGCATCCACTACTCCTTCTTCTCGCCCTCCGATCTGAAGCTGCTGCGCTTCCCGGAGGAAGCTGCGGAAATGCAGGCGATTCGCATCATGAATCCGATCAGTGAGGAGATCTCTCTGATGCGCACTACTCTGACCCCATCCATGCTGAATGCAGTGATGCGGAACCAGAAAAACGGAAATCTTGCGGGGCGGCTCTTTGAGATCGCGAAGGTCTTCCTTCCGAAGGAGCTGCCGCTGAAGAACTATCCGGACGAGCGGGATCACCTGGTGCTTGCCTTCTTCGGAGAGGGAGAGGACTTCTACAGTCTGAAGGGCGCGCTGGATCTCACAGCAGAGGCGCTGGGGCTCTCCTTTGGCTACGAGAGCGCGGAGCAGCCCTTCCTGCATCCGTATCAGACCGCTGCGGTGCTCTGCAACGGGCAGAGGGTTGGTCACCTCGGAAAGCTTGCCTATGATATTGCTGCGGAGCTGAGCCTCCGGACGGATGTCTATGTCGCAGAGCTGGATCTGAAGACACTCTACATGCAGGTGCATGCGACGCCGGCCTTTGAGCCGCTGCCTGCTTTCCCGGAGGTCACGAGAGACATCGCCCTCATCATGGAGAAGAGTATCAGCTGTGCGCAGGTGGAGCGCGTGATACACGAGAGCTGTAAGTATATCCGTGAGGTGAGGCTCTTTGATGTCTATGAGGGCGCGCCGATTCCGCCGACGAAGAAGAGCATGGCATTTACCGTCACCTTCCGTCCGAAGGATGAGGAGCTGAAGGGCGAGGATATAGACCGCTACGTTGACAAGATGCTTCGTAAGCTGAAGGCAGAGTACGATATTGTGCTGCGGTTCTGAGAGCCGTAAAAGAGCTGCTTGACACATGGATCCGACTTCCTGAATCTCCGGAGCGACATGGATATCAGAAATATCAAGCTCGCGCAGAAGGAGGAGATTGAGCAGATCAGAACGTTGCAATACGCCTGAGCGGGGAAGGTTTTGCTTGAAAGCTGCGGCGACTTGTGGTACGATGCAATATAAGTTCGTGTCTGCAATGGAGCAGACACAATAGCCGGATTCGGAGGAGTATCATGCTGAACACGATTTTATCTGTTATATTTGTCATTGTATGTGTAGTTCTTTCTGCCATCGTTCTGATGCAGGAGGGAAGAGATCAGGGTCTCGGGGCCATCGGCGGTATGGCCGATTCCTACTGGGGCAAGATCAGGGGCCGTTCCGTGGAGGGAACGCTGGAGAAGCTGACCAAGGTGCTTGCGGTGCTGTTCCTCCTTGTGGCCTTTGTTCTGAACATTGTAAAATAAGCTCTGCTAATAGGGGCTCCCTTTAGGAGCCTTCAGTTAGGGATTGAAGAAAACAAAGTTTAACTGATGACCTTTAAGCGGTAAAAAAAGAAATAACGACCATACAAGAGTAAAGATGCTCTTGTATGGTCGTTTTCTTGTGTTTAATTATATCAAGTACCAAAATGGTTGAGTTTACACAGACTTTGAAACAGTCTCGTGGTGGCTTTTAGCTTTCAATTTAATTATCTTCTTCTACCATTTCTAAATATTCATCTAAATCAAATTCTTCTGTGAATTCTGGATCCATATGGGTTAAGAAGTGCCAATCTTCTGAATCTTTTTTTCTAAATAGGATTGCTTCTCCGTCTTCTGATCCGAAGTAGGCTCTTTCTACTTGGTAGCCTTTCTTTTCTAGATTTTTCTTTACTTCTAAATAATTATTTTCTCTCGCTTCGATATATTCTCTTAAATCTGAATTCGCTACTGTGTAGGCATCCACTCTAGTTGCACCTTCTACGATTCCTTTTCCTTTTTTAGATAGGTTTGGAATTTCTTTCCAATATACTTCTACATCGCCATCTTCTGTAAACATAAACTTAGATAGTGGTACTATGTTGCCATTTATTTCTAGTTCCATGTAGTCTGAGATTGAATCTAGCTTTATAGTTTCGTATTCAAATCCGTCTATCTCTTCAAATTTGTATCCTTTAAGTTGAGATACAAATTTTCTTCCTTCTTCTATGGTGTCAAATAGTCCTAGCTCTGTGCTCATTCCATCTTGGTATAATTCTAATATAAACATTTTTTCTCCTTATCTATTTAACTCTATTTCAAATTTAAGTCTCTCATAAACATCTAACTTCCTCAAAGTTAAAGAGACTTCTTCAAGGTTGCGATCTTATCTGATAAAGACTTCATCTCTTTATCTGCTTTGTCTGCCTCGGCTCTGTTTGCTGCATCAGAATTTAACACTGTCATAATCGTTTCATCAGCTTTTAGGAAGCCTCCCGTATACGCCGTTGGAAACTGAAACTTCTTTTCGCCGGAAGGAAAAGAAATGATTTGGATGCTGTTTGCCTGAGAAACAACTACACCTTTTCCAAAGGCTTTATGTTCTACTTCCATACCGGTCATGTCGATAAGATGAGCCATAAGGTCTTTGTAGCTCTGGCTGAGCTCCGTTGCAGCAGCAAGTTCAGTTTCAAGCTGCTCAATTTCTTCGCGGATCTTCGCTCTCTTTATCCGTTCCTTTGCAGAAGTAGTCTGGATAATCCCATCCGTGTAAAAAAGATAGGTATGCGCACAATAGATAATGTCGTACACAAGAATATGAAGGTCATCATCAAAACCTCGTGCTTCCTTTTCAAAGCGGCGCGAATGAAGCTCCATTATTTCTTCATTTTCCGAAACCGCATCTCGAAGCTCATCACACATCTTGTAGTATTTAGCAAGGGAAAATGTTTCACCGCTACCGAAATCGTCTCCATATTCAATGCAGTTAGCCCATTCAGTAGCCTCAGTAGCTTTGAAAATATAGTTATCGCTCGGATAGCGGAGGCTCAGGTAGTAGATACCATTGTTCATCTTCTGAGGATATTTCCAGCTCCCAGAGACATATTGATCTATTTTTGCATTCATTTTTTCCATGAACGCATAAATGCGATCCTGCCTTGCTTCTAAATTGCCGCCGTCCTCTTGATAGAGTTCTCTAAAGCATTCACGGACAAACTCAACTTCGTTTTGATGCTTGAGCAAGAGCAGAATACCACCAATAGGCTGAACGGTGGCATTATCAATCAGATTGCTCATTTCCTTAGTGGCTGCTTTGAACATCGAAACAAAATCCTCTGCATCTATGTCCCAGTGTTCTACAAAGCAGCTTTCAGCTCTCCATTTATAGCCTTCATCATTTCCATCCACATCGTTTAGTTCGGCAAATCGAGAAGCATATTGTTCAAATATAAGATTGAGATTATGCTTGTTCATATGTCATGCCTCCAATCAGCTTACTTGCATCACATTGTCAGTCCACATCTCGCACTGACTCATGACGGTCTGGACTGCATCGTCCATTCCTTCCGGTGGGTACTTATGCTTCTTGAGAAGTCTCTTGACCAACCGGCGCATACCGGCTCTTGCACTTTCCTTTTTCTGCCAATCTATTGTCCGATTTTTGCGGAGAAGATCGGTCAGTTCTTTAGGGATAGCAATGAGTTCGTCATGCTCATAGAAATCCTTAATTGCTTGAGGCTTCGTCAGCGCATCATAGAATGCAAGCTCATCGGCAGTCAAGCCCATCGCTTCACCTTCTGCGGTTGCGTCCGCGATCTCTTTAGCCAGCTTGAGAAGTTCTTCGATGACTTCCTCGTTGGTGAGCATACCGTTCAAATAGCGATTCATCGCGCCCTGAATAAGTTCAGAGAACTTTTCGGATTTAACGATGTTTGTCCGGCGATAGATGGAAACTTGCTCTGCGATCAGCTTCTTTAATAGTTCGACAGCAAGATTTTTCTCCTTCATGTTCGCCACTTCCTCAAGGAACTTTGGATCGAACAAAGAGAACTCGGACTGCACATCGGAGAAGAGGTTGATTACACCTTCACTCTTAATGCTGTGTTTCAGAAGTTCGTTGATGCGCTCATTGACTTCGGGGAGTGTAAACTTCTTGCCCGTACCGCCAGACATAAGTCTGACGATCATCGTTCTTACGGACTCAAAGAATGCAGCTTCAAAGCGTGTCTTTTCATCCACTAACGGATAGATTATTTCACCTTATTTCACAATAAACCTTACAAAAAGAGCTGTACGAAAAAACGGACTTATTTATCGTCCACTCGTACAGCCTCGCAAATATCTCCTATATCACAATTCAGAAAGTCACAAATGCGCAGCAGGACAGAGAGGGCAACTTCTTCGTTCTTATTGAGCTTGCTCATCGTCCCCGGTGATAACTCGGTTGATTGCCGGAGCATGGCTTTTGTAATGTCATGTTCAATCAACCATACCCATAGTTTTTTATAACTTATCTTCATAAAACGCACCTCGCTCATTCGCTTATAATGAGATTTATTTTACCCTCACTTGTAAAACGAGATGCAACCCCTCTCACCCTGACCTGAGTCCATAGTTGCTTATAAATGAATACCCTCCGGGAGGTTGCATTCCGGTTTACAAAGAGACTGGCTGGTGCTGGTCTCTTTTTGATGATGGGGAATGGCGGAGCGTTCTGATCCGTCATTCCCTTGGCTGCGATACATCATGAGCCCGAAGTCTGGCAAGGGTCTCCGCGTCAGCGGCACGTCAGTGCCCTTGACAGGCAGAAGGGCGAAGGATATTTCTTACTTCCTTGTTCTTCCGTATGGTATCTTCATCCAGTTGGCGGTGGAGACGGAGGATACTATGGCAAACTTTTTTACCTATGAAGAACGTTTAACACTGCAGAAACTCCTGAAGGAAGGGCTGTCCTTTAAAAAGATCGCCGACCAACTTCACAAGGATCCATTAACCATCTCCAGAGAGGTTCGCAAGTATGCTGTCGAGATCGCGACCGGCAAACCGGGCTACTCCTTCAATGCCTGTAAGAACAGGTTTTCCTGTAAAGTGAAGGCCCCGGCTTTGTGCCGGAAAGACTGTACACGTCAGGGTAGTTCCGGAACCTACTGCCGATTATGCCGCTGCAATGAGTA
>PYGH01000011.1 GCA_003014445.1 Fusobacterium naviforme
TTGCAGCTGAAGACATCTTGCTGAAACCTTCTCTTCTCAAAAAATAATACGCAACAGAGCCGCCAACACCGATCACCTATACCGCCAAATACAGGGGTGGATTCTCCGATTACAAAAAAATCGAGAGGGAGTCGACCTCCCTTTGGCATGCCTGTCAAGGCCATCTTACCCGAAAAAAGTTCCCTTGAACAGGTCGCATTTCGCGTATAAACGATGCATCCCGTTTACAAATCTGGCATCTGGCATACAAAACTGGCGTTTCGCTTTCAAATATGCAGTTTTCAATTTACAAACAAGCATCTCGCCTTACAAACTGGCGCCTCAGATTACAACTCAGCGAGATTTATTTTACCATACATCAAAATCACCAAGAAATCAACCGGTATATCCAAATATTCATAGAAAGTTTCAAGTTCTTGGAGCCAAAATCAAAAAGAGTAGCCTGACCACATTCTCATAATGCAGTCAGGCTCGGCGCATTTATTCGAGTTGAGTGCTTCGTTTTTTCGTGACTTCCGTTTCACTTCCCAGACTGAGAAACATATCAACATTCGCTTTGATGGTGTCGATCTGCTTCGCTTGTTTCTTGAGGATTGCGCGTTCATCGTAAAGCCTCCTATCATGAATACGTTGATGTTGATAGAGTTGTCGGAAAATACTACAATATAGGCAAAAAGAAGTATGTAGAGACTAGACGGGTATGTATCAAGTATTCCTCTGGGGAGATACATGTCTATCCAGCAAAACCTTGGAAGGAGGAGTAGCTATGCTGAAGGTAACTGAATTAGAGCTTATCGGTGACAGGGGGCATGATGCTCTGGTGACCTTTAAGGACGGGAGTACCATGAGATGCAGACCGGACTGTCTGACAGAGAATGACGATGACAGAGATCTGACATGGATCCATGTTTATGAGAAAATTTTCTCTTCGGACAAAAAGGGGTTGGGCACAATCATAGATGAAGAGGAGATTGAGTCCATACAGGAACTGACAGATTAGAGTTCTTCCATGCTCTAATCAAAAGAGAATGGCCCAATCGCTTTGTGATTCTTGATTATCAGCGTGCTTACCGTCTTGTATTCGAATATATAGAGACGTTCTACAACACGGTAAGGATTCATAGCCACTGTAATTATCTATCGCCGGATCAGTATGAAGAGGAATTCCTGGAGAAACTGGAGAAATCACTCAAAATTGCGGGCTGAATATCATTACATAGGAGCAAGGTCATTTTTAACTTGTACTTTTTCTTGACATAGGACCACATCTTAATTAAGTTAGAGGAAGTAAAGCCTGAAGATAACAACATTTATCTTAATGGCGATTTAGGAAATGGCAGACTTTTTGCCGATGTGTTTAAGGAGGTTCTTAGGTACGTTCCTGAAAGAAAAATGTGGTTTTTCTATGATGGAATCAAATGGACTAAAGATACAGGAACTCTAAAAACCATGGAACTTTGTAAAGACTTAGCCTTATCACTTATTCAGTACGCAGGCGCTATCAGAAATGAGGCTAAAAGGTCTTATGCAGTGAAACTTTGGAATCAGTGGAGTACTAGAAGGTGTAGAGAGATTTGTATCAAGGAAGCACAAAGCGTCTCTTGAAAGAAAAAGAATACAGATTTGTAAAACAGATGAAAGGGATAGGGGAAAAGGTATGAGGCACAAAATGGAAAAACTGCTCTGGACACTCAGCATAACAGCATTGTTCACAGGGACTGTGACAATAACTGCGATGGCAGAAATCGTCGCAGGAGAGGCACATGGCAATATCAAGGGGATACAGATGGTGGATATGGATTCCTCTGAGTCAGCAAGGACGCTGGGATGTGGTCACGCGGCGTGGAATGTGCGCGTCAATGATTCTGGGGATGTGCTGAACGGAAATCAGGATATTCTCCGCAGAACGAAATCCTACGGTATGAAAAATACAATCAAGATTCACAATCCATGGCACACAGATGAGCCGAATCTCATGCCCGCGGAAGAGCCGACCGGCGCAGTGTTTTACGGCTACAATGTCCGCACGGAGGAGGGAAGATCTGCAACCAGAAGAACGGCGGCGCGAATTGCACGGATCTATGGAGGGCTTGCCGATAACTGGATCATCGGCAATGAGGTAAACGAGCCGAACAGCTGGTACTATATGTCCAGTGTCGGAAATCTGAACGATTACACGGGAGATGTCGCGACAGCCTTCCGCATCTGGTATGAGGAGATCAAGAAGGTGGATGCGAATGCCAACGTCTATATCCCTTTCGACTACAGATGGAAGTGGTATACAGACCAGGGGCAGTCCTATCAGGCAAAGGATATGATACAGATTCTGAACACACAGCTCAGGGATACAGATTATGGCATTGCATGGCATCCCTATCCGGAGGAATTGAATGACCCGAACTTTTTGAATGATCCGGATGCAAAGGAGACCGGCACAGCATTTAACTCACCCATCATCAACATGAAGAATATCAGTGAGCTGACACGCTTTTTTGAACAAAGCGATTATCTGGCGCCGTCAGGGGCAGTGCGCCACATCATACTCTCTGAACAGGGCTTCAACTGCACGAGTGAGGAGGAGCAGGCGCACTTTATTCAGCAGGCGTATGAGCGGGCGGCAGCGAATCCTCATATTGAGGCATTTATCCTGAGCAACGACATGGATATCCCGGGAGAGATGTGGGCAGGAAACGAGATGCACTACGGTCTTCGCACAACAGGCAGAACGAGGCGAAAGGCGTACGATCTGTACCGTAGTTTAAACTGAAATTTGGCTTTTTATAGGACATTCAGCAGATGTTGAAAAAGACAGCCGCTTCCGGACGATTTACATTCGTTCGGGGCGGCATTGTCTTTTCTCTCCTTCTCTTATACCGAAAAATCACGTATAATGTAAAAACATATTTGTGCGCAGCAAGCGTTTCGGAAAGGACAGGGAGTCAGGTGACAGCAGAGGAATTAAAGAGAAAGAAAGCGGTCGTGCTTGCACTGATGAACGACCCCATGTATAAGCCCATGCGATTTCGGGATATCGCGAGCTTTCTGGATGTGCCGAAGAACCGCAGGGAAGAGCTGCTCCGAACGCTCGACGCACTGGTGGAAGAGGGGCAGCTGCGTCTCTCGAAGCGCGGGCGCTACGGAAAGCCGGAGAGGCATGAGCTCATCGGCAGCTTCCTCGCGAATGCGCGGGGCTTTGGCTTCGTCCGGGCGGAGGGATTGGAGCAGGATATCTTCATTCCACGTCAGGATACACATGGCGCCATGAATGGCGACAGTGTGCGCGTTCTGGTGGAACCGGGCCAGCGCTTTAAACACGCGGAGGGGCGGGTGCTGGAAGTCTTAAGCCGTGCGAACCGGCGCGTGGTGGGCTACTACCGGCGCGTAAACAGCTTCGGAATTGTGATGCCTGACAACCAGAAGCTCACAGAGGACATCCGCATCCCGAAGGGGCAGTCCATGGGTGCGGTGACGGGACACAAGGTAGTCGCAGAGATCACCCGCTTTCCGGAGCACGGAGAGCGGGAGTCAGAGGGCCGCGTGGTTGAAATCCTAGGGCATGTGAACGATCCGGGCACGGATATTCTGTCCATAGTCCGCGCCTATGAAATTCCGGAGCAGTTTCCGGAGGAGGTACTCCGTGAAACGGAGCAGATTGCAGATCGCGCCGGGCAGCAATTGCGGGAGCTTCAGGCAGAAGCGGGGGCGGAGACCCCGGAGGCATTTGCTGAGCGTGTGGAGATAATCAGGGAGGAGTGTTCTGCGGCGGAATATGCTGCCCTGGAGCGCATACAGCGGAGAGCAGATTTCACAGCGCTGCCGACAATCACCATAGACGGCGAGGATGCAAAGGATCTGGACGATGCGATTTCCTTAGAGGAGCTGTCCTCCGGCAATGTGCGGCTCGGTGTACATATTGCAGATGTCAGCGAATATGTCCGCGAGCGCTCAGAGACGGATCAGGAGGCGCTCCGCCGCGGGACGAGCGTCTATCTTGCCGACCGCGTGATTCCCATGCTGCCGCATGCGCTCTCGAACGGCATCTGCTCCCTGAACGAGGGAGAGGAGCGCCTGTGCTTAAGCTGTATGATGGAGATAGACCCGCGGGGCAGGATTATTTCCCATGAGATCTGTGAATCAAGGATACGATCCAGGCACCGCATGAGCTACACGGCGGTGAATCAGATTGTCACAAATCGTGAGCCGGAGCTCTGCGAGCGCTACGCGGATATCGTCCCCATGCTGCTTCGGATGGATGAGACGGCGAGGAGCCTGAGGCGGCAGCGCAGCGAGCGCGGCTACATTGACTTTGACTTCCCGGAGAGCCGGGTGGTACTCGACGGGAGCGGAAGGCCTGTGGAGATACGCGCCTACGAGAGGAATGCGGCAACGCGGCTCATCGAGGACTTTATGCTCGCGGCAAATGAGACTGTCGCGGAGGAATTTTCCTGGCGTCAGCTCCCGTTTCTGTACCGGGTGCATGAGCGCCCGGATCCGGAGAAGATGAAGGAGCTCTCGATTTTTGTAAATAATTTTGGTCTGACGCTGAAGACCAGAAACGGTGAGGTGCATCCGAAGGAGATACAGAAGCTTCTCTTAAAGGTAGAAGATACAGCGGCGGAAAGTCTGATAAGCCGCGTTGCGCTGCGTTCCATGAAGCAGGCGCGCTACAGCACGGAGTGCAGCGGGCATTTTGGGCTTGCGGCGAAGTATTACACGCATTTTACCTCACCGATCCGGCGCTACCCGGATCTGCAGATCCACAGAATCATAAAGGAGCTGCTCTCCGGGGGCTACGACGCGCGGAGGGCAGAGCACTATGAGGCGATACTCACGGGGGTTGCGGACGAAGCCAGCCGTCTGGAGCGGCGGGCGGAGGAGGCGGAACGCGAAAGTGTGAAGTATAAGAAGTGCGAGTACATGGAGCGGCATATCGGAGAGGAATACGAGGGCGTGATCAGCGGTGTGACGCGCTTTGGCATCTACGTGGAGCTCCCGAATACGGTGGAAGGGATGATACGTCTCTCGGAGCTCCGGGACGACTACTATGAATTTGACGAGAAGCGCTGGGAGCTCGTGGGGGAGATGACGAAGAAGCGCTATGTGCTCGGCGGAAGGCTGCGGGTGAGAGTCGCGGCGGCGGATCGTCTCTCGCGCACGGTGGATTTCCTTCCGGCTCCGCCAAAGGAACTGCCGGAGGAAGATCTCTGAGTCCGGCCAGGGGCTGCGGGGGAGTGTGAACCGGAGTCAATGCGGATCGGCGGCACGGAACGTCGGACGAAGGTCTTGCGGGACGGGAGCATCAACCGCATTCATTTACAGAAAGAGGAGGGCGTGAGCCATGGCACAGACAGGAACAAAGCTCATCGCAAACAATAAGAAGGCGCGCTTTGATTACTTCATACTGGAGAGCTTTGAGACGGGGATAGAGCTCTTTGGCACAGAGGTGAAGTCACTGCGTCTTGGGCAGTGCTCCATCAAGGAGGCATGGGTGGATATCCGGGACGGGGAGGTCTATATCTACGGCATGCACATTAATCCCTACGAAAAGGGCAATATTTTCAACAAGGACCCGCTGCGCGTCCGCAAGCTCCTCATGCACAGGGAGGAGATACGGAGACTGATCGGGAAGATCAAGGAGAAGGGGCTCACTCTGGTGCCGCTTCAGGTTTATTTCAAGGGGAGTCTTGTGAAGGTGGAGATCGGCCTTGCACAGGGAAAGAAAAAATATGACAAGCGGGAATCCATTGCAAAGAACGATCAGCGCCGGGATTTCGAGCGGAATTTTAAGGGGCAGACCCGGTATTGAACCGCTGTTCTGCGGTTGTAAAGAGGGCAGCTGTGAATTAAATGTGAAAAATTCTGTCCAAGCGATAAAGCTTTTTTAAGATATTTTGAAGCTGATTGCAATTTGCATTGCGCGCGCTATAATGCGTCTCAGTCAGGCGGGTATCAGGAAAAAGGAAAAGAAAAAGCCCGGCAGAAGGAGAATGAAAATGAGAAAAAATATGACACGCGCAATGCTTTTGGTTACAGTCGCTGCGGCGGCAATCGCATTCAGCGCCTGCGGAGGTAAGAAGGCTCAGGAGACAACTGCTGCAGAGACGGCAGCGAAGGAGGCTCTGTCCGAGGTGGAGAGCACCGTGGAGGAGGCAATCGCCGAGGTGAAGGAGAAGAGCTCCGAGCTCGCCGGGGAGGGCGAGAGCAAGGCAGAGGAGAAGGTCAGTGAGGCGGCCGAGGCGCAGACCGTCACCGGAACCATCGAGTCGATCAAGGATTTTATGTTTACAATTCAGACCGAGGACGGCAAGACCTATGAGCTTTCCTTTGAGCAGGGCAAGGCTCCGGAGGGTCTCTCCGCGGTGAAGGAGGGGCAGAAGGTTACTGTCAGCTACACCGGTGAGCTGAGCGAGGTGGATGCGTTCCAGGGTCAGATTCTCTCTGTGAGGGCAGCAAAGTAAGCCGAGAGAAAGCAGCGAGATTTTCGGTGCAGACCTGGCGAAACAAATAATAAAGAACGGATTCCCGACCGTCAGCAGAGGCTGGCGGTCGGGAATCCGTTTTGCTTTGATACAGAAAAATCTGCTTTTCGGTATCGAAGTGGGCAGTGGAGCTGACGGGGCTTTGTGCGAACACTCCACCCCGGTAATAGTCTGCTTCATCGGATGGCCCGGAATGACTGCCAGGCTCATCTTCGGCTATGTCCTTTAGAGGAACAGTTACAGTATTCTTACTATCTCCTGCGAAGCTGAACACGATCCTGATGTCATCATCGTAAATATACACGGCCTTCAGGAAAGTGTCAAACAGACTTCTCCGGAAATCCTGGTTGTCAAAGTCCCCCTCACGAAATGTCCGAAGTCCGGCAATCATTTCCGGTTTTGTGACGGTAATGATCTCAGCCCTGGCTGTAATCAGTTTGGCATTCAGCTCCCGCTTATCTTTCTCCAGTTCTTTGAGCCTCGTCTGTGTGGTTTCTGATATGATCCCCATCTCAATAGCCCTCATCACGTTATTGAGAGCCTTCTGATTGTCCTCGATCTGGGATTCTATGATATCGAGGCCAGCCTCCCTTTCAGTCTTCTCAGACCATGCCGCAATACCATTCGCAATCCAGTCGATCACCTCATCCGTGAGGGCATAATCCTTGATAGCCCTGGCCACATAATCCTCTATCTCATCCCTGCGGACATTCTCTTTATCACAGGATTTCGTGTCCTCCCGGTTCTTGCATGTATAATAGAAGTAGAGCTTTCCCATCTTCCCGGTTCCGCTCTTACCCACCATGGGAGCTCCGCACTTCCCACAGAACAGTTTCCCTGTCAGCAGGTACTCCCCGTATGGGCTCCTCCGCCTGTTCTTTACTGGATTCGGTTTCATTTTCAAAGCCTCCTGAACCTGATAAAAGAGCTCATCCGACAGTATTCGTGGAATCCCTCCCTTGATCTCTATATCCATGTATCGGTAATAGCCGATATATTTGTCGTTTTTCAAAAGATTCTGCAGGCTGTTCCGGCTCCAGGAAAAGCCCCTGGACGTCTTCAGTCCCCTGCGGTTCAGATCGTTGATGATATCGATCTGGGCTTCTCCGGTCAGCACTCTCCTGAAGATCTCTCTGACGATCTCTGCATTCGGCTCATCGATCGCAAACTTACCATCCGGCCCTTTCTTATATCCAAGCGGAGGAAATCCCAGTGCCCGGCATTGCTGAGCTGAATCCCGCAGGCCTCTCCTGATGTCCTCAGCCATGTTCTCAATGTAGAACTGGTTGACGTTCATCATGTTCCTGAGAGCGAATCGGCCGGCAGCATTGTCATCGAAGTCTTCTTCGACATACAGGCATCGGACGCCCATCTCTGAGAGGCGTTCCTCATTGACCATGGCCTGCAGCATGTTCCTGCCGATCCGGTTAGACTTCCAGGCTATCACATACTGGAAACCGCCTTTTTCCGCATCCCGGAGCATTTTCTGAAAGGCCGGCCTCTTGTCTGTCTTTCCGGAAACGGCCCGGTCAGAATATATCTGCCTGATCTCGATGCCCAGCCTCTTCGCGTGAGCGGTGGCCGCCTCCACCTGTTGTTCGATGGAACAGTCCCGTTGGGCATGTGATGAGTACCGGGCATAAATCACACCAACCTGCTCGGACGGATCCTGTTTTTTGGTCTTTCTTACTGCCATCGGTTCTTATTCCTATACATCTGCCCTCGTATCATGATCCGGATGCAGACTATGAAAGCGCCTAAAACGGCTACCATAATCATGAATATTCCATTACCAGTAGTCCACATGGTCCAGATCATCCCTATTACAGTAAGGGCAAGCACTATGTAATCGAACCATTGCAAGGCGACAAATTTTTGTGTTCCAGCCTTATAACCGGAATTTGTCAGATCCTTTTCCAATGATGCGGGCATCTTTCTGGCGCCGGATCCTTCATCCGATATTCCTTCTATATGGAGAACCGCATTACAGTACGGGCATCTGGCTGTGGCCTTTCCGTCCGCAGGTTCGATACTCCCACCACAGTCAGGACAGCGCATAGATGTAATTTTGATTGCTTTTGACATACCGCCACCTCCTGCGAACAAGTCTTTTCATTTGACTTTTTGATCAACTTAGGTTACTATAAGCGTAGATAACTCGTGAAGGATAAACGCTGGGTCCCAAAATGGGGTAGGGCTTCATGGCCTGAGCATTCCTATGTGCCTGGGGTTATCTTTTTCTTTTCCTTAAGCTTTCCACGAACCCGTCCGGGTTCTTTTTTATTTCGCCCACAATGAACTCGACAAACTGCTGTGAGTAGGTGTACTGCTCCTGGCGGCCTATCATGTGCTTATACGCATACTTCGGATCCTGTTTCACATCGTAGAAATCAATCACGAGGGTCAGAACATAAGAATTGAAGCCTTTCTCATAATCGATCCGGATCCCCTCCCGCATCATCTTTTCCTGTACGGCTGTAATCACCGTGTTGAAAGAATATCTGTGAGTGTCAGCGGGATCTTTCAGCTCTTTTACGATTTCAACCTTGGTGTCGGAGTCCTTTGAAATGGCAACTGTGAAATCCGCCTCGGAATGTTTCTTGGTAATATAAAGGTTCTGCCGCACATTGATGGCAAAATGGTCTGAATTGTAGGTTTCGTTCAGAACCGCAATTTCATTAGCCTGCTGGATCAGCTTCTCAGCCACCTCCGGTGAATACTTCAGGCGGATCTGCTCGTTATCCAGAGGTTCGTAATTTGCCGTGATTGTCAGGAAGTTCTGAGCAATGTGATCTGATATGTCCACGCCATGGAACCTCTTGATTTCATTGGCATAGTTCAGAACACATGCCTGGAATAAAGGAACGTACTTCTGCTCATAGTCTTCGGTAATATAGTGGGTGCTGATATTCCGGAGCTCGATGATCTTTTCGAGATTCAGGCGAATGCGGGTATTCTTATCCGGATAAATCTTCCGGATGGCGACATCAATGCTTACCGTCCTGCCAGGGTTATCTTTGTAATAGATCGACATGCCCCGCCGCAGCATTTCCGCCTTCAGCATCAGTTCCCAGGCATTCACTATGAAGAAACTGAAGCCCTCCACGCGATATCTCAGCGTGGGCTTATTGTAGATCTCAAGGCCAAGCACAAAGGCCTCGATGCTTTTATCAAGAAGTCTTTCCTGTTCAGATATCATGCACTGTCTCCTATATCGCTTCCCGTTAGATTCTAACAAACCGCTCCATAATCCACCCTTCTAAGGTATAATAGCCCTTACACTGTCGGCAGTAATTTGGGAAAGGAGAAAGCATTATGGACCGCAAAGCAATCCTGGAGCTTCTTGACATGCTGTCGACTGATGACTTATCAGCTCTCAGCTCTTTTTTGATTTCTTTGAAAGCAAAAACTGGATATACTGAAGAGTCTCCTCCGCCTCAGCATCATCAAGCTGAAGAATAGTATCTGCCAACACACCTTTGAGTCCACCTTCTTTTTTGAGGGTGGACATTTTGTCTTCTGCATCCAGCACTACCGGCTGATCTTCCATGATGGAGAAAAGCTGATGCAAATCCATGTGCATTCCATCAGCAACTTTCTTATAGATGTCGATAGTTGGGGTGATTGGAAGGCCAGTTTTCGGGTGCTTATTTTTCTCGAGCATAGAGACATAGCCATGAGAAAGTCCGCTGTCAGCAGCAAACTGTCTCTGTGAAATCCCGTGCTCCTCTCTGTACTTCAGCATCATTTCTCCAAGTGTCATGGCTTTTTCCTCTCCCTTAAATGTATTGTTTATTATACAAATCCAAGAAGCGCAAGTCAATGGAATTGCAAAATAAATTAAACAAAAATTGCCCAATATGCTTGACATCGAGAAATGGATGTTGTACTATGCGAATGTCCAACATATTGGGCGAGCAAATAGACGAAAGGAGGAAATCAATGAAATTTGCCATCAAAGAGGCTCGAGAAGCGAAGAAAATGTCGCAGGAAGAGCTGTCCGAGAAGAGCGGTGTCAGCAGAGCTATTATATCGGGACTCGAGGCGGGAAGTATCCAAAATACGACCACGAAGACCTTATATCGCCTGGCGCTCGCTCTTGATATCTCCGTGGACAAAATTTTTTTGACCTAAATGACCAACATATTAAGCGTATGAAAAGGAGCAGAGCAAATGAGAATTAAATGTACACAGATGGAACTGGCATGGTCATCCGCGGGCTGACGTCGCCGTGGACATACCAGACGGACGTGGAATCAGCTGATGAGGAACAGGATGCATTCCTAAGTGGTTCCATTTACGACAGGATCGTAACGCTCTCAAAGGAGCGAGGAATCGCCATCACAGCGCTGGAGGCTTCCTGCGGAATCTCCAGGTCAGGCATCAGCAAATGGAAAACCCACAGCCCTACAGTGGTAAGCCTTCAGAAGGTCGCCAATGCGCTGGGTGTCTCCATTACTGAATTGCTACAGACATAAGAACCAACGGCCAGTCAGTAACTGATAGGCCATCAACCACGAAAGGAGCAAACGACGATGACATACACCTTTTTTGACCTGTTGAAGGATGACTTCGAAAGGGAAGTTGCCTCAACGAACTACAACGAGCATGAGGTACTGCTGGCCAATAACCTGACGGCCTACGGCAAGGCCCTGGCCTATGCAGAGATCCTCCAGTCCATCGGCCATACCGTCGACTGGGAAGTTAAGAACATTGAGGGCCTCTATAAGTTCACAATGGCCTGCGTGGATGGCGAAAGCGTCCTGGAAGGAGGCCTGTGATGATCGATGAGAGAGACAGAGACAGATTCTATAGGAACATCCTGAGCGCAACCTTTCCGAGGCTGATGCCTGCGGACAGACAGAAGCCCGGGTGCATCACTGATAAATTTCTCGATCTGATCGTTGAATACGGTATGCCTCTGAAGCAGGTCGAACCGCAGATCGGGAATACATTTACCGGATGGGCGAGCCTTACAGAAAGCTTCGCGGATGAGTACAAAATCCCGATCAACATAATCCGGAGGGAATCCGGGAAAAACCTTACGGCAAACACCAAGGCGCAGTCATTTCTGCAGGTCGCAGAGCAGATGGGCTGCCAGATGCCCCCAGAGGCTGTATCGGAATTACAGGAAGCCATGGTCCCTCCGTACCTAATCCTGAGGATCGAAGGTGACGAATACGGAGCTGCCGCCGTTCTGGACGGAGTCCTGATGGAGATGCTCGCACTCGAGTACAGAAGCGACCTGTATGTTTTGTTCTCCAGTATCTGGGAAGCAATGGTGATGCCGGTCAATGCAGGAATGCCGGCGGACGAAATCAGAAACATGCACGAGCTCATCCAGAAAAGTGAAGTCGAAGAAAACGAACGCCTGTCAGATAACGTCTACCTTTACAGCAGAGAGTCCCACACGATTTCAATCATAGGAGGTGATCCGCATGACCCAGACAATCGCTATCAATACCGATGAGATTCCTGCAGAGGTAGCCGAATCTCTGTTCCGTAATCTGCACCGGACGATCAAAGCCATGCGAGAGGACCCGAGATATAAGGACACATACCAGAAATATCTGAAGGAGGAATTGGAAAAATGTCACGAAAGACCTACTACCGCATCGCCGTTCTGATCCATCTGATTGGAAATATCCTGGCCTTCTCCGGTGAATGCGCCCTTCTGTTCGTTGCCTGCTGCCTTGATTCCGAAGGGCACGAAGCCTTCATGTTCTTCATACGGATCACGGCAGCGGGAGCTCTGATGGTTGCGGTCGGCGCCCTCCTGGCCAGGATCGGCACCGGCATGAAGCTGAACGGAAGGATGCAGATCTATGTCACAAGACGGTACTAAGACCTGCGTAATGTGCGGCGAGAGCTTCAGCCAGGAAGAAATTGATGAGTGGCGGGAGTCCGGCGAACTGTTTTCCAGCAATCCGCTGTTTGTCTGCCCGGACTGCCTCGACCGCTTCACACGGCAGGATCTGGAGGACCAGTTCCTTGGTCTGATGGGGGAACAGTTATGGAGATAACAAAGCATTGCCACGGGTGCCGGTGTGCCGCCTGCAGGTGGCAGGGAACGGATAACTGCCGTTACGACACGGAATCAAGGTGCTGGCATTGTGACGGCAAAAAGGAAAATGTTTCCTTTTGGGCCACCCGATCCTGGGAATGTAATGGATACGAGCGAAAGGAGCAGAAATGAAAGGAATCGTGATCACTACCAAAAATGATATGTACGTGGCTAACTTTAGGAACTTCCCTCAGATAGCCGAGAAGATGGGCTGGGAGCTAACAGAGCACGTGAAGCCGTTGGGTTTCGGATCAACGCCTTACTGCATGCTGATCGATGAGGAAGGACGACTGAAGAAAAAACCTGAACTCAACAACCTCGGAAGCCTGCTCTACGGATTTTTGGTTCACAAGACGCCGATTGTCGGCGACATCGTCATCATGAAGGATGTCCTGACACTGGACGGGCCGGACATCGGTGGTCTGGACGATGAAGAGGTTACGGAGATCTCAGACGTGATCACCCACATATGGAACGTGACCGTTAAAGAACCTGTCGACCACACAAAATAAAAGGCCTGTCGTGGAGCAAACACGGCAAGCCCGGGCGCCTCATAGAGGCCATCAACCATAAGTATTCTATCCCCTCAAAAGGCAGCTTGTCAACTGCGGAGGGCGAAGAAGCCCATGAGGTGCTCTGCTCTCATCTTCAGGGGCCACCTCCCGCCTCAGCAAAGCCGGTAAGATCCCGGCTCCGCATAAGCCCATGCAGTTTCTCATAAGGCTGCAGGGCTGCAGGTACTTATCTGCCAAAGGTAGCCGTCAAGCATCGGGGATGCGGGTGAGTTTATTCACCAGAGGCCGGTTCGAGTCCGGCGGCGGCAATCAGACGCTTGGGCGCCTGAGACTATCAACCAAGGATCATAAGAAAGGAGCAAACTACTATGATCAGAAATCCCAACGAAATCCAGGATGGCCAGAAGAAGATCAGGATGCTGATTGCCGGATATCCCGGCATCGGTAAGAGCACTCTCGCGCTGTCCGCACCGAGGCCGCTTCACATTGACGTTGACTTCGGCATTGACCGTATCGAGCCCCGGTATCGTGCGCCGTACATCCAGCCGGCAAGCTATCAGGAGATCCTTGATGACCTGATCCCGCAGAACCTGGAGAACTTCGACACCCTGGTATTCGACACGGGCGGGAAGCTCATCACCCTCATGAGCCTGTGGGCCATAAAGAAGGATCCAAAGCTGGGCCAGAGGGACGGAAGCCTGTCTCTGAAAGGCTACGGCTTCGTAGGCCGTGAGTTTGTCCGACTGATGGACTACTGCTTCTATGAGCTGAAGAAGAACATCGTAATTATCTTCCACGCCATCGAGGATAAGGATGGCGATAACATCCGCCTCCGGATCAAGGTCGAAGGCCAGACCAAGAACAACGTTTGGGAGCCTATGGACCTGGGCGGATTTGTGGAAATGATGGGCAATGACCGCACGATCGGCTTCTCCAACTGCGAACGGTATTTCGCCAAAGGTACCCGCGGCATCCATGGCGTGTACAAGATCGCGGCTCTCACCCCGGAAAGCAAGAACGATTTCCTGACCCAGCTGTTCGCTCAGTACAATGCGATTTCCGAGGAAGAGGCTATCCGGGCACAAGAGGAAAAGGATCTGTATGAGGATGCCATGAGGGAAGGCAAGGATCTCCTGGCCACCGCCGTCGATGCGGACAGCTTCAACGCCATGGCAGCGGCCTTCGGCGCGATCCAGCATTCCCTTACATCCAAGGCGGAGCTGACGGCCCTCTGGAAGGCGAAGGTGAAGGAGCTGAACCTGTCCTACGACCGGAGCACGAAGCTCTACAAGGCGAAGGAGGCGAAGTAATGGCCACCTACTATTTCACCTATGGTCTGGGTGAGGACACGAAGCAGGCCTACCAGGGCGGCGGATGGACTGAGGTAGAAGCTGAGAACGCCGAACAGGCGGTGGCACTATACAAAGTTTTCCATCCAATGACATCTGAAGGCCTGTTACCATGCTGCGGAGTGGCCTACACCTACGACCAGATGGCACGCGAATATCCGTTCTGTATGGGGCGCACGAGCATGCTGAAAAACGGAAACGGAGGAAAGTTCTGCCGCGACAGGATCAGCGCAAAGCGGGAGGTGCTCTGATGGCCAGATACATGATCACACACAGTCTCCTCTCATCGTGGCTCTACTCCATGAAGGAAAACCCTTACGAGGATGCCGAGAGCACGGCCGATCCGATGGCCGACTTCCTCCGGGTACTCCGGAGAGAGCCGACACCTACCACGGACGCCATGCAGAAGGGAATCGACTTCGAGGATCTGATCACAGCAATCATCAATGGCATTCCGATGGCCAGAAGCCATGATTACAACTACAGCACCAAGGTGACTGAGGAAAGAATGGTCCCGACGCAGGAACATAAATGGTATCCGGCAGCAGTACAGGCCCTTCGGTATGTGAACGGAGGCCTCCTGCAGGTACCGGAATCCAAGACCGTTGAGATCGACGGCGTGGAGATATTCCTGTATGGCAGGCTCGATGCGCTCCGTGCCGGAAAGATCTACGACATAAAGTTCTCCGGATCCTACGACAGGGGAAAATACTTCGACAGCACACAGCATCCGATGTACCTGAAACTGGTACCCGAGGCAGAAAGTTTTGTCTACATCGTCAGTAACGGCACCGATGTATGGACGGAGGAATACCGGAGGGAAGAAATCCAGATCCCGATCACCGTGACTGCGAACGACTTCCTCTGTTGGCTCCGGTCCATGGATCTGATGGATCTGTACAAGGAGAAGTGGTTGGCATTATGACCGGGCGAATCATCGACATATCCAGAAGTCTGGACGGGAAGCAGCGGGTCACACTGGAGCTGGACCAGGATTTCCGGGATCAGTATCTGCAGCTGAAGGACCAGCTTCTGGATGTCGAGATTCAGAAACACAGGGACAAGGCCAGCAGAAATGCCAGAGGCTATCTACATGTGTTGATAAATAAGATTGCCAGGGCAAAGGGCGTCTCAGAGTCAGAGGTAAAGCGTGACCTTGTTCTGGAATACGGAGCCTTGGCCAAAGACGATGACGGCCAGAACATCGGCTTCAAACTCCCGGCCAAGACCAATGTAGACAAGCTCTGGAGATATACGAAGTGCTTCAACAGCAGGTGGGAAAACGGCACGCTCTTCAATTTCTACCTCGTCTACAAGGAAACGAAGCACTACGACTCGAAGGAAATGGCGGACCTGATCGACGGTGCGATCTGGGAGGCCAGGCAGTTAGGCATAGAAACAGACCCTCCGGAAGTTCTGGAGCGGTACAGAAAGGAATGGAGCAGATTATGAACAAAAACACGAACGACCTCGATATCCAAATCGAAGTAAGGACTATCGAAATCCCGGTCAGCGAATATCGGGAACTGATCGGTAAGGCATCCAAGATTGATGTGGTGATCAGATTCGCTGCGAACAATGACAGTTATGATACCAGAATCTTCTTCAAGAATGTGTTTGCAGAGGAAATCCAGGCAGAGGCAGCCAGGTTGCATGTCAAGGAGGATCTGAATGAATAAGGTCATCTTGATGGGCAGGCTTACAGATGAGCCTGATGTCCGATATTCCCAGGGCAACCAGCCTCTTTGCATCGCCCGGTACACTCTCGCGGTCGATGAAGCGAGGGCGAATCAGGATGGGACACGCGACACGAACTTTATCCGGTGCGTCGCTTTTGGAAGATCCGGTGAATTCGCAGAGCGGTACATGCACAAGGGCCGCCGATACCTTGTAGAAGGCCGCTGGAAGACAGGGAGCTACACCAATCAGCAGAATCAGAAGGTCTACACGAACGAATGCTATGTCGACCATCAGGAATTTGCTGATTCTAAGGAGGACAACGGCGGAGGTCAGCAGTCCGGATACGGCGGATATGGTCAGCAGGGCTACGGAGCGCCTCAGAATGGCGGTTATTACGGCGGAGGCTATGGCCAATATGGTCCGAGCTCTGGAGGTGGCTACACGGGCGCTCAGGCGCCATCAGGGCAGCCTCAGCAGAACCGTGGGTATCAGAACGGCGGTTATCAGCAGCCACAGGCAGCTCCCTCGCCACAGGAACGATATAACCAGCAGGAACTTCCACTCTATCAGAATCAGCAGGCCGCACCTGTTGGAGAAGGCTTCATGCAGATCCCGGACAGCGTAGATGATGAGGGATTGCCATTCAACTAAAGGAGGCAGGGTATGCCGAACAGAATCATAAAGGAGTCTATACGCACCAGCAAGAGTGTGAACAGTATGACAGACTTCCAGTTTCGGCTTTGGACCTACCTGATTACTTATGTGGATGATTTCGGACGAGGAAGTGCGGATCCTGAGATTATTAAGGGCTTTGTATTTCCAAAGCGGGCAAGCGTGACTGAAAAGACGATCGAGAAGACTCTGCAGGAGTTGGCGACCATGGGCTCTCTGATCCTCTACAAGGTAGACGGAGATGCGTACCTGTGTTTTCCAAACTGGGAGGCTCATCAAACAGTCAGGAACAAAAAAAGTAAGTTCCCTGCCCCGTCGGAAGGCTTTTGCGAACAAGTTGCGGACACTTGCAAGCAAATGTATGCAAATGCGCCCGTAATCCAATCCAATCCGAATCCTAATCCGAATCCAAATACGAATCCGAATCCTGAAATTGCACAGAGCCAGTCCGCTGACTCTGTGCCACCGGTCATCGAGCTTCCGCTGAATGATGGGTCACTTTATCCGGTGACCAAGGAGCAGTGCCAGGAATGGGCGGGCCTGTACCCTGCTGTCGACGTGATACAGCAGCTGCGGAATATGCTTGGGTGGCTGAACAGTAATCCGAGTAGGAGAAAAACCAAAGCAGGTATAAAGCGTTTCGTGAACTCCTGGCTTTCAAAGGAGCAGGATAAATACCATCCTGGTCCGGCAGGGAATAATCAGCAGAGAGGTGGGGCAACGTTCATGGACATGTGGCGCGACGAGTACGGAGGTGGCTCATGACAGAAAAAGAGATATTGCAGGTTTTGGCAACTCTGCAGACAGCATATCCGGGATTTTACAGGGGCATGCAGCAACAGCAGCTTGCGGACGCAAAACAGCTGTGGATGTATCACTTCGGGAATCATAGCTTTAACACAGTCTGGGCGGCGGTAAACCGGCTAATCGCTACCCGCACGGAGACATGGCCGCCGACGATCGGGGAAGTAAACGAGGCCATCTACCAGATGCAGAACCCGGATGCGCTCTCTCCTATGGATGCATGGAACCTTGTCAGGAAGGCTCTCCCCAACTGCGGATATTACAGCATGCGGGAGTATGAAAAACTTCCGGAGCAGGTGAGACGGGCCATCAAACCGGAGCAGATGCGTGAATGGGCACTGGATGATCATTTCAACGAAGGGGTAGCCAGCTCGAACTTCATGAAGAACTACCGTGAAATGCAGGCCCGGGAGAAGCAGGACCGAATGATACCTGATAACGTGCGTAAGCTGATCAACCAGGTCGCAGACAAAATGAAACTGGAGGAACTCGATGGCGTGGAGACAGTACCCGCCCTTCAAGGGCAAAAGTCAGAATAAGTACCGCAACAAGAAGGTGACCTACAACGGGATGGAGTTTGACTCCGGGAAGGAACGGGATCGCTACTTGGAGCTGGAAGTTATGCAGAGGGCCGGCCAGATCCGGAACCTTCGCAGGCAGGTAAGTTTTGAGCTGATTCCTTACCAGAAGGTACAGGTGCCCATCGTCGGAGGCGGCACCAGATGGCAAACCGAAAAAGCTGTGAAGTATATTGCCGATTTTGTCTATGAAGACAGATCTACCGGGCACACGATCGTGGAGGACGTCAAGAGTCCGATCACGAGGAAACAGCCTGAGTACATCATCAAGAGGAAGCTGCTCCTGGAGCGGTACCGGATAGCAATCAAGGAGGTGTAACAGATGAGCACAAAGAAAACTTTTTCAAGGTCGCTGGAGCTTTCACTGCTGAATGAGTCCCTCGAGGATTTTCGGATGAGCCTGGACGAGACCATCCAGCAGGTGATTCAGAAAATGACCGTGAAAGGGATCGAGGAAGGCAAAGTGAACGCGGTGCTGAATATACGTCTTTCCAAGGTCGAGGAGCCGAACCTTGACGAGGATGTGTATATCCCGAAGTTCGACCACAAGGTGACGAGCACGTACCAGGAGAAAACGGAGATCTCCGGCTCCTTCGGAGGAGCTGATTACGAAGTGGTATCTGCAGACGGTATCTGGCGGATCCGTAACGCCGAGAACGGCCAGATGTCTATGAACCTGTGATGACCATGAATGATTGCGTGCCCTGCGCGAAATGCGGGGGTACGCACCTGGTCAGGAAAGATAACGGGATCGGCCATCCATATATCCGCTGTACGGGATGCATCAATTTCTGTCTCCCCTCCCCGACATTCGATATGGCAGTTAGGGAATGGAACCGTATGAATGGCCGCATCCTCCAGGAAAGTATGAAAGGATCAGAAACTATGACAGAGGAAAAGAAACTCGTATATCTGCCGGTCGAGCAGCTGGATCCGCACCCGAATAATCCGAGGAAGGATCTCGGGGATCTCACGGAGCTGACGGAATCCATCAAGGCGAACGGCGTTTTGCAGAACCTGACGGTCGTATCGAAACCGCGCTCCGAGGGCGGCGGGCAGTACACCGTCATCATCGGACATCGCAGGCTCGCTGCGGCGAAGCTGGCCGGGCTCGACAACGTGCCTTGTGTGATCATGCAGATGTCGGAAATCGAGCAGATCCGTACGATGGCGGTCGAGAATATGCACCGCTCCGATCTCACACCGATCGAACAGGCCGACAGCTTCCAGATGATGCTTGACCTCGGAGATACGGTGCAGACGATTGCCGACAGCACCGGCTTTTCTGAGACGACGGTAAGAAACCGGTTGAAGCTCCGGGAGTATGACAGGGATAAACTCAAGGCCGCCAGTGCGAGGGGCGGCACTCTGCAGGACTATCTGGAGTTACAGAAGGTGAAGGATCCGGAGCGCAGGAACAAAGTCCT
Organism: Fusobacterium naviforme; assembly: GCA_003014445.1. Classification (GTDB taxonomy): domain Bacteria; phylum Bacillota; class Clostridia; order Lachnospirales; family Lachnospiraceae; genus Moryella; species Moryella indoligenes. The sequence continues at coordinate 19,569 of PYGH01000011.1, forward strand.
CGATGCCATTGGAACGGCGGACTTCAGGAACGAGCTTAAGAGCAACCTTGACGCAGAGCACCGTGAAGAAATGAAAGCTTATTATGTCGGGGAGATGAAGAAGTTCGCGAAGAAGTTCCTGAAGAAGGAAAACACCTACAATGGCAACTGGGATACCGTAAAGACCTACAGGCTCTCAGATGATCAGCAGGAGGTCGAAGTTCCGAAAGATGCAGACAATGTCGAGTATTTCTACACGGATGACGGGACCTGGGCAGTCAGCCTCTATAAGCGCAAGGTCAAAGAGAAGGCCAAGCGCGAAAAGAAGTCCCCTGAGCAGCTGGCCTATGAACACTGGTTCAAAGAGATCACTGAGAAGCTGGAGGACACGGCGAAGCGGCATAAGAAGCTGAGGCTCGACTTTGTGAAGGATCTCTCCGAAGGATCCCTCATCAAGAAGAAGCCGCTGGCCGAGATCGTCACGGACTGCGGCATGCTTCTTTCGGGATATATCAGAGCTGAGACGGACAAATACTGGCTCGTGGATTTCGTAAAGAAATTTTATGGATTCGAGAAGGGCGCCTATGAATGCAAAACCGGCGGTGATGACGGTGCCGCTCTCCTTGAAGAGTATGCAGCCACGCTCCGGAAGGAGCCGACTAAGCTCCTCCTGGTCTGCACGATCGGTAGTTATGAAGGTCACAACGCATATATCCCGTTCTGGGCCAAGAATTATCAGTCCAGATTTGACAGCTACAAAGATAATGAGCCGAGATACATCGAGGCGCTGAAGGCTGAATATGCCCTGCTTGAAAAGCTCGGCTATGAAATTTCCGAGGAAGAAGCAAAAACCATGAACGGAGAATTTCTGAAGGAACTGTTGGCCACCGCACCGGAAATGCCGGAAGGAGACGAAAAATGAGAAGCAGATATGGATGCCTTACGTACCTGTTAGCGCTGTTTTTATTCTGGACCGCTGTGATCATGGGGGTTTGGTCTGTAATGTCCTTCATGAGTCTCAGAAGTGAGACGGCGACGCCTCCCATTACAGAAACCACTGCCGTAGCTATAGCCTCGGAGTCCCCGGTAATCATCATAACGACCGATAATCCTCAGAAGGATGCCATAGAGATTCCCGAAGGGCCGCCGATCGACCTGATCAGCGAGGCCCTGGACGCAGCGGACGCTCTGGATGACTGCCCGTACAATGATGCAGTGCCACTTGACAGAGATCTGCAGAAATATATCTGGGAGAAATGCAAGGGCGCCACGCCTGACTATAAGAACCTGTACAGCTTCATAATCGGTCTGATCGACCAGGAAAGCACTTTCAATCCTCGGGCAGTATCCAAGACAAACGACTACGGCCTGTGCCAGACCAATAAGAAATGGGTATTCCCGGATGTGAAAAAGGAATTCGGGCTGTCTGATATAACGGACTGCTTCGATCCTTACATCTCGGTGGACTGTTGCTTCTACGAGCTGACAAAGAAGTTGGACAGCTACGGGGTATCGGAACGGCTGTATTACTACTACAACACCGGAAAGACGAGTGGGTCGTATAACAGTAACAGCCGAAAAATGGTAAAGAAGTGGCAGAAGTGGGACGCTGTCATATGGGGGACGCAATAATGGAAGCAGAAAAAGCTTACACCAAGAAGGAAATCGAGGAAATCATGCACAAAGCGTTCTTAAACCTCATTGAAGAGGCGGAGGAATGGGGGAACGGCCAGGAAGCCACGTTCTACCACTACGCTACCGGAGCCTCGGCGATGATCTACCACATCAGCAAAGTATTGGAGGACTACGATGAAAGGGAATAATTTCCAGTGTAAGGCCTGCGGGGCGAGCCTGTGCTTCATCCCCACCCCGGCAGGAAGGATGATGCCGTGTGACAGCAAAATGCATTACGGAAGGTTCTCCGGCACAGATACGCTGGTGAACCGAATGGGTGAGGTCGTGAAATGCACCATCGATGACTCTCTCAGGGACGATACGGCCGAGGTAACGGGCTGGATGCCGCACTGGGCTACCTGCAAGAATGCGGGTGAGATGCGGAAACACGCAAAACCGCAGCTCAGGAAGCGGAAGCCACAGGCTAAACCTGCAACCAATGGACAAAAGAGCATATTCGAGATGAGATAGCGAGATGACATTAACGGAACTAGAAGCGTACAGAATACTGAAAATCAGGCACCAAGATGCCATACAGATGATCGAGGAGCTGAGGGGTCGGGCCAAACCTGGCTCCCCCGCCCTCGACGGCATGCCCCACGGGTCAGGCGTCAACGACAAGGTGGGGACACTCGCCATAATGATCGCCGATCTGGAGGCGAAGCTGCCAATGTACGAGCGCCAGATTCTTAAGGACCACGACCAGGTCGAATACTTCATCGGCAGCATTGATGACGATCTGACCCGGATGATCTTTCGCCTTAGGTTCCAGGCAGGCAAAAGCTGGAAGGAAGTTGCTGGAATCCTCGGACAGTATCAGACTGAGGCCAGTGTCAAATCTCGATGCTACCGGTATCTCAACCTTGATGATAACGGCAATATGAAAGACTGAAAGGAGCGAGAATGAAAATTAAACTGGATCAGAATGCATATCTTCCGGAAAGGGCACATCCTACAGATGCGGGGCTTGATATCAAGTCGCCTGAATCGCACATTGTTCCTGCCGGCGGGAGTGCCGTCATTCATACGGGAGTAAACATCCAGCTCCCGGAAAACACGGCAGGCCTGTTTGTGTCAAAAAGCGGGTTGAATATAAAGCATGGCATCACATCCACAGGCCTTATCGATGAGGGTTATACAGGAGAAATCATAGTGAAGCTGTATAACCATACCGATGAAGCTTTTTTTGTCGGAAAAGGCTATAAGGTAAGTCAGCTCGTCGTTATACCTGTGCTCTACGAGCAGGTCGAGGTTGTTGATAGTCTCGATGGCGGGACCGAGCGTGGAGACAACGGGTTCGGCAGCACCGGGAGATAATGCTATGAAGAAAGGAACATCGGATGGGAGGCATAGGCATGAGCTATGGGAGAGAAATCGCTGCAGAAATGATGATAGAGCAGGAAACCGCCTATAATCAACACATGAACAGGTTGATGAAAAGCCTCTGGACCATGGAGGATGGGACGATTATCAGCGTGCGCGACATGGATACCGGTCACATCGGGAACTGTATCCGGATGCTGAAAAACCGTGAAGACGACCTGGCAGATATGTGGATCAGGCGGTTCCGGGACGAACTGGAGGAAAGGCACAGGTCACTGAATTTCAACTTTACGCTTTGCTCCTGAGTGATTCGTCCTGATACGTCCTGCTTTGTCGTGCTTCGCCGTGATTCATCGTGATGCGTGCAGATTCGTGAAAAGTGTGATTTACTGTAGACTGTAAAATCTTAACAAAGCCAAGCGGTGCCCATACCGGGTGCCGCTATTTTTATGCGAAAGGAGGAATTCGTACATCGGCTGCAGTGATGCTCCGCATTGCAGCGACCTGGGCTGGCATCGGTTCGCCAACGGTGTGGGCGCCAGCGGAAAGAAAAGGAGTATAACGTGATAACTACAATTAAACAGAAATTCAAGGAAACGCCGACACTGTTCTATGCGCTCAGCATCTGCGCGACCTGGGCCGGCATCGGAAGCCTGATGAATGGCGTCACCATGACACAGACCTATGGCGTGGTGCCGTCCATGATCTGGGTGTTCGGGAACACCGTCGCCTGCATCCTGTTCGGCGCAGTCACCCTCCGGATCCCGAAAGTCCGCGAGGTATTCGGCTCAAAGATTATGAGATGGATCTGCGGCATGATGTGCGTGTTCCAGGCGTGGCTCTCCATGAACGGGATGCAAGCCGTTTTTTCGGACACCATCCTCGGAGCTGATTTTGGCATGTACGTTGCCTATGCTTTGGCCACCATCTTCCTGATCATCCTTCTGAGATTCGGAATGATCCGGAATGTGCTGACCGACGGTGCCGGGTGGATCATCGTCTATTTTCTGGCTGTAGCCGTAACCGTGGCAGCTGCCCTCCATTCCCGTGGGAGTTTCAACGTGATTCCGCTGGTGAAGGATTCGGACAGTATGCGCCAGGGTATCTGGAAAGCGATTCTCCTGCTGCCGGGCCCATTCACCTATCCGTATTTCTTCGAAATCTACAATTATAACGAGCGGAATGCGGACGGGACGAAAAAGGTCAATGTGCAGGCGACGTTCACTCTTGGAGGGATCTTCTTCGGCATCTACATGGCCATCATCTTCCTCTTGGCATGGACACAGTTCACACCGATGCTGAACATCGTGAAGGCGGTCCTGATCACCATCATCGGGACATCGACCCTCTCCAGTTCCATGTACTCGATCTACATCGCATTCGGGAAGAAGCTCGGCCTGCTGGTGAATGCAGGGCTGATCGCCGGATGGAGTGTGCTGATCCCGCTCGGGGTCATGGGCATGTGGACGCTGATGGCGTCCATTCGGATCTATTTCGTGGCCGGCGGCATCCTGTTAGCAATCTGCTGGGATGCCTTCGAGACCGGAAAGGCGGTGGCAAGATGAAGATCACCGTCAAGAAGCTCTCGGATCTGAAGCTTTCCGACCGGAATATCCGGAAGCACACCGAGAAACAGCTCTCCGAATATGTCCGATCCGTGAGGATGTTCGGCCAGATCAAGCCGATCGTAGTCGATGAACATGGCGTGATACTCGCCGGCAATGGCCTATATGCTGCCATGCAGAGGGCTGGGATAGAGGAATGCGACTGCTATGTGATGAAAGGACTATCTGAGAAGCAGAAGAGAAAGCTGATGCTTGCCGATAACCGGGTATTCGAGCTTGGAATCACGGATACATCCGTTTTCGAAGAGATCGTGAAGGAACTGGACGGGGACATTGATATTCCAGGATGGGATGAAGATCTCCTGCAGATGCTGAACCAGTCCCTCTCCGAAGCTACGGCCACGCTGGAAAGCTATGGCTCCTTTACGGAGCAGGAAGCGGACCGGATCAACAGCCGGGAGCGAGAGGAACATGTGCCCGGATCGCAGCCTCCGGCGTACGAATCGCGCATTATAGAACCGAATTTTGCGGAAAATGGTCAGATTTCGGAAGAAAATGCCCAAAACCCGCAGAATGTGCCCACGGATGGTCCTAACGTGCATGTTTTGAACGAAGGTGCACGAACCCCTCAGACTATCATCTGTCCCCACTGCGGTAAGGAAATATGCCTGTAAAGCAGATCGAGACGACGGTAGACGTCTGTCAGGCGGCAAGGACGAGGATCCGGAACGTGTTCGCGAATGGAGTCAAAGTATATCTGAGCTTTTCATCAGGGAAGGACAGCCTGGTGATGGCCGCAATGGTATACGACATGATCCGGATGGGCGAGATTGATCCCGCGCAGCTGACGGTCACCTTCATTGATGAGGAAGGCCTCTATCCTTCCATGGTGGATGCGGCCATGCGGTGGTATCGGAACTTCACCTCGGTTGGTTCGAGATTCCTTTGGTTCTGCCTGCCCTTCAAACAGGTATGCACCCTGGACCACCTTTCCGCTTCAGAGAGCTGGATCACCTGGGAGCCTGGTAAGGAGGATGAGTGGATGCGGCAGCCGCCTCCCTTCGCCATCATGAACAGCCCGTGCCTTCACTACCCGGGAGAAATGAATTACCAGACCTTCTGCAAGAAGGCTTTCTCAGACGGGATACAGATGATCGGGCTCCGGACGGCGGAGTCGGCGACACGGTATCAGGCCATCGCAAGGACTGACATGTCACGGATCAGCCCAGGCGGCTCCTTCTATCCAATCTATGATTGGAAGGATTCCGATGTGTGGCTCTACATCCGGGAGCACGACCTTGAATTTCCTGAGATATACATGAGGCTTTACGAAGCCGGCGTAAAAAAGAACCAGCTCAGACTGAGCGCTTTCTTCGGAGACATGACGACGCAGGGACTCCGCTGGATCGCTGAGACAGACAACGAACTCTGGCAGCGGATCGAACGGCGGATGCCGAATGCTTACCTCGTCATGCTCTACTGGGATTCTGAAATGTTCCGGAGATCTTCCAAGAACCGGAGGGAACTGGAAGCGGATCAGGAAAAGAAAGATTATAGGGAACTTTGTAAGGATCTGTTATTCCTCCATCCGGAGCGGTATGTGATTGCTTCGGATACGCTCTCCCATATCTCTTCCTGGAAAGGCCTTTTCCTGAAAACCTATGGCATCGCTACACAGAAGCATTACAAGACGATGTATGAAGGGCTTTTGTACGGTGACCCGAAATCAAGAGTTCTTCGGATTCTCTGGACGGCCATATATCAGGATTACCAGAACCGAGCGAAGGAGGCAAAGAAATGAGCATGGATCTGTTTGCGCCGCTCGGATCTCTGCAGTGGGTAGAACGCTCCAGGCTCCGGGCCAATGATTATAACCCTAACAAAGTCAGTGAGGAGAACTTAAAGCTCTTGACCCAGTCGATACTTACGAACGGATGGACGCTGCCCATCGTGGTGCGTCCGGACTTCACTATTATAGATGGCTTCCACCGCTGGACGGTCTCTGGTCGTGAACCCCTGCTCTCTGCTCTTGGCGGGAAGGTGCCGGTGGTTATCGTGGATCATGCCGGCGATGAGTCTGCAGATGTCTACGGTACCATCACGCACAACCGGGCCAGAGGGACACACCTGCTGGAACCCATGAAGGCTATCGTGAAGAAACTGATGGACGAAGGCAAGACGGTGTCCGAGATCGGAAAGCAGCTCGGAATGAAACCGGAAGAAGTGTTCAGACTCTCCGGCTTCACTCGCGATGAGTTCCTGGCACTGATGACGAAAGATCATGATACATACAGCAGGGCGAGAATCCTGGCACATATATAGGCGGGAAACGCACAGAATCGCCCCAGAATCAATTTTAAATCTCTACCCTATTTCCCCTATCCCGAAAGCCACAGAAGCCCACCACGGGCCACGAGGAAAGCGGAGAGGGGAAATATTTATGCCGGTCACAGACAGAGCAGATCTTTGTGAAACCTTTCAACTGCAAGCAGGTGCAACTCCCGCTGCCGGCCTTATGTAACTGTTGGAGGTAATGCCGTTGGAAAAGATAGAGACCATTGAAGTGCACATACATACTGACCGCCATGGCCATACCGACTGTATGTGCACTCCGGAGAACAAAGGATGCAGCCAGCACTGCCGTCTCGACATCGTGTATAGAGACAGATACCGCGATTGGAAGCGAACGATGAACAATCGCTACGGAAAATAGCGGATCTTCTCCTGCTTTCCGGAAAAGGTACTGTGACGGGGGTCCCCGGTAGGGTCGGGGGGCAGCGAGCCCCGGCTCATATCTATGATATATGCGAAAATCGGGCATTTCGCTACGCTTGAAAGGAGCAAAAAGCATGGCAAATGACACCAAACTCACCAGGGAAACGGTGATAGGAACGTCCGAAGCTGCCTCAATATCCGGGCTGACAATACGGAGAATTCAGCAGCTTATCCAGGACGGCACTATCCCGACCATCGAAAAGGGAAAAATCACGCTCGGAGACCTGTATGAGTCAATGATCAGGCAGTCCAAGAAGGAGTTATCCGATGAGGACAGGAAGATTGAACAGGCAAAACGGAAGGCAGAAGCAACGCTGAAGGCCAGCAAGGCACAGATAGCAAAGCTCGAGGCCGACGAACTGGCCGGCAAGATGCACCGGAAGGAAGATGTCGAGAATATCATGGCCGACATGGTCTACACCATCCGGGACGCCCTGATGGCCCTGCCCGGAAGGCTTGCGGTCGATGCTGCGAATGCAAAGACTGCTGCCGAGGCCTCCGATGTGATCCGACATGAGGTCCATAAGATCATGAATGAACTGGCTGAGTACGAATACGATTCGGAGAAATTCGAGGAGCGTGTCCGGGAACGGATGGAATGGAGCGCTTCCGACGATGACGATGACTAATATCGCAAGGAAGACGATTGCCTCCGCCAAAACAGTGATGAAGGGATTCCAGCCGCCTGCAGATCTGACGGTCTCACAGTGGGCAGAACGAAACAGACGGCTGTCTGCAGAAGCATCTGCAGAAACCGGCGCCTGGAGGAACGACCGCACACCGTACCTCGTCGAGATCATGGACACATTCACAGATCCAAGGGTGAGACGCACGGTGATGGTGGCCGCTTCACAGGTGGGCAAATCGGAATTCGAGCTGAACTGCATCGGCTACATTATTGACGAGGATCCTGGCTCCATCCTCTTCATCCATCCGACAGAGGGGGATGCAAGGGAATTCTCAAAGCTTCGCGTGGCCCCCATGATAAGGGACTGCGCTGTTCTCAGGAAGAAGGTTGCTGACCCGAAGAACCGGGACTCGACCAATACCATAAAGCAGAAGGCATACCCGGGCGGGATCCTCACGATGTGTGGATCGACGGAAGCCCATGCTCTCGCATCGAAGCCCATCCGCTATGTGATCGGCGATGAACGAGACCGATGGGCACGGTCAGCAGGATCTGAGGGTGATCCCTGGAAGTTGGCCATGGCCAGACAAAAGACCTTCTACAATGCAAAGGCGCTGGAGGTATCCACGCCTACGATTAAAGGTGCCTCGGCGATTGAGGAAAGCTACGCCGCCGGCACGATGGAGCGATGGTGCTCCCAGTGTCCGCACTGCGGCGAGTACCACGAGATCAGATGGTCGCAGATCCGCTTCGAGTACGACGTGAATACGATCGCCGGGAAGAAAATCTACAAGGTGAACGAGGTCAAATATGTCTGCCCGGGGTGCGGGTGCATCTCCTCGGAATATGCCATGAAGCATGCCCCGGCGAAGTGGATCGCTGATAATCCGGAGGCCTACGAGAAGGGATGCCGGAGCTTCTGGTTGAATGCTTTCGTCTCACAGTGGGCTTCGTGGGAGTCCATCGTTCAGGAGTTCCTTGACGCTCAAGGGAAGCCAAGCGAGCTGCAGGTAGTGTATAACACTTCCTTCGGGGAGCTCTGGGAAGATCGAGGCGATCTCATGGACGAGGATGGTTTCCTCTCACGCCGCGAAGATTACGGAACACTGGAAAACGGCGGCCCTGTGGAGCTGCCTGATGGTGTCCTGGTCCTGACATGCGGCGTGGATACGCAGGATAACCGCCTTGAGTATGAGGTCAAGGGCTATGGCCATTTCTCCGAGCGCTGGGGCATCCGGAAAGGAATCATCATGGGGAGGCCGGATGATCCAGAAACCTGGCGGCATCTTGATGAGGTGATCGACCATGTGTATAAGTTCAAAGACGGGCTGGGACTGAAAATCTCCCTTACGTTCGTGGATGAAGGCGGTCATTTCACCCAGGATGTTCGCGAACAGTGCGCTGCAAGGATCAGCAAGCACATGTTCTGCATCAAGGGCGTTCCCGGCATCGATAAGCCGTATACCTCTCCGCCGAAGCAGATGAAGATCATCAAGGACACACCTGCCGGCAGAAAGATGGTCGGCACATGCTGGCAGTACCAGATCGGTGTCGATGCCGGCAAGCAGATGATCTTCGATGACCTGAAGGTGGAAAACCCCGGCCCACGATACTGCCACTTCCCTAAGAATGACGAGTACGGTCCGAAATACTTCAATGGTCTCCTCTCCGAGACACTGAAGTATGACACCACGAAGAAACAGCCATGGCAGTGGGTGAAGATCCCCGGCCATGAGCGGAACGAGGTACTCGATATCACCAACTACGCTCACGCAGCGTTCAAAAGTCTGTCCGTGAATTTGGATCAGGTCGAGCGGAAGCTGCTGGCCGCAAGGGGCAAGGCTGTACCCGAACAGCAGGGAGCCACCACTACGGTCACAAAGCCAATGCCAAAGCCGAAAAAAGCACGGCGCCGGATGTACGATGACTGGTAAGGAGGAAGCATGACTGTCACAGAAATCAAAGCAAGGATAGCCTTCCGTACGAAGGCACTGGATAAGCTGTACGAGGCCTACCTCGCTCTTGTGGAAGGCGGCGTGAAATCCTATACCATCGATGACCGGACGCTTACCCGGTTCGACATCAACGGCCTTAAGGACGAGATCGATGCCATAGAAAAGGAAATCGATGACCTAAATGCGCTGCTCAACGGCAAGCGCCCGAGGAAGGCCTTCGGAATCGTTCCGAGGGACTGGTGATAATATGGGTATTTGCGGAGCAATCCGCCTTACCAATGGAGCCCCGGAAAGCTTTGCTCCTTTCGAACATGGGGCTCCATTTTATAGCATTTATATAGCATCGATATAGCATACAGAAGGAGGGATCAAATGAGCAATCAGGCCTATGACACTCTGAAATTCGTCGCACAGATCGTTCTCCCGGCACTCGGCACCCTTTACTTTGCCCTCGCTGGCATCTGGGGCTTGCCCTACGGGGAGCAGATCGTGGGCACCATCACCGCTGTCGATGCGTTCCTGGGGGCGATCCTCAAGATCAGCAGCGACCAGTATTATGGGGAGGCAGGGAATGATAAGTAATTGTGGCCACGACGAGAACGGCAGCTATGCCGGCGGCAAGGCAGGTGACCAGACCGGGACAGAGTATCAACTCCGTACCTGGTACGACCGCCCGTGGGACGTATGTCTAAGATGCACAGACCAGTCTGTCCGGAGGAAGATTGCTTCTCTGGCTACCGATGCGGCGCAGAACGACAAGATCGGATACGACCAGGGAACGAAGGGAAATTCAGGCGACAGATATTCCTTCTGGAAGCAGCTCACGGTCTCCGGGTACTACCCGAAGAACATCAAGACGGCATGTGAGACAGACTGTTCAAACTCGACCCTTTCCATTGTGAAGGCAGCTGGTTACCTCTTGGATATCGACGCTCTGAAAAAAGTGTCTGTCTACGGGTATACCGGAAACCTTGAATCAATCTTGCTGAATACCGGACTCTTCAAGGCGCTTAGAGACAGTAAGTACCTGAAATCTGATGATTACCTCTATGCCGGTGACATCCTTTTATGTACCGGCCATCATGTCACCATCAATGTTTCGGATGGGGCTTCTATCCAGAAGGGCGAATGGTATGAGTCAAGGATCACCGTAGGATTGAATGGTCTCGTTGTTCTTGCAGACCAGCTCAATCTCCGAACAGGTCCGGGTACAGTCTATAAAAAAGTCGGCACTGTGAATAAAGGCGCTTCACTGTTCCCATCTGGGAAAGCGTATTATCTCGGAAAGCTCTGGTTCCATTGCTCTGCGGGATGGTTTTCAGGATCTTATGAAGAAGGATGGATCCAAGAAGAAAACAACAGATGGTGGTATCTGCAGAATGGAGGCGTCTGGCCCAAGTCAGAGTTGATGAAGATTGGTGACCAGGAGTTTGCATTTGACTCTCAGGGATGGATGCTGACGGCCGACAGAATAGCCGCTGACGGCCATATTACGGAGTAAGAATATGAGCAAGAAAAACAGGAAATACAGACGGGCATCGCCGAAAGCAAGTGGTTACAGCGAGGCAGGTGCAAGTCTGACACGGCGATCACTGAAGGGCTTCCGCCCGAACTCGTCCTCTCCCGGTGAGGACATCGATCTTAACAATTTCACACTGCGGCAGCGCAGCCGGATGCTTTACATGGCAGCGCCTCTGGCATCTGCGGCGATTAAGACCAACCGCACAAAGGTAGTAGGCGTGGGCCTCACGCTTTCCCCGATGATTGACTATGAATTCCTCGGCATGAGTCAGGAGGCCGCCACGAGATGGCAGAGGCAGACGCTGAAGGAGTTCAACCTCTGGGCTGGAAAGAAGCAGAACTGCGATGCACTCGGCCTTAATAACTTCGCCGGGCTCCAGCAGCTGGCCTTGAAAGCCTGGCTGATGAGCGGTGATGTCTTTGCGCTCGTGAAGCGGTACGATCCGACGCCGTTGAACCCATACGGCCTCAGGCTCCACCTGATTGAGGCGGACCGCATCAGCACTCCGGATGCCTACAAAATGGGGCCGAATGTCCTGCCGAATGTGGAGGGGATCATTCCGAAGGGGCAGCCCGGGGCCGGCCATAAGATCCATGACGGCGTGGAGGTAGATTCCGACGGCATGGTGCAGGCATACCATATCTGCAACGGATATCCACAGCAGATGCTTATTGACTGCCTGAAGTGGACCAGGGTGACCGCTTATGGGGCACACACGGGGCAACCGAACGTTCTGCACATCATGGAGTCTGAACGACCTGACAGCTATCGTGGGGTTCCGTATCTGGCCAACGTGATCGAAACTTTGCTTCAGCAGAGACGGTACACAGAGTCGGAGCTGACGGCAGCTCTTGTGCAGAGTTTCTTCACCGCATGGATCAAGACGGTTACGAACAAGTCAGAAATCCCGATGAATGAGGTCGGCGCCGGGGACATCAACGGAATCCCTTCCGAGAACCCGAACGAGGAAAACATGTCCACGTCAGAAAGCGAGTACGAAATGGGACCTGGCACCGTTCTGCACCTCGGAGAAAATGAGGAGGTCCAGTTTGGAAGCCCGAATATCCCGACCGCTGGCTTCGAGGTTTTCATGAAGACCATCACGAAGATGATCGGTGCGGCACTGGAACTTCCATACGATGTCCTCGTAAAGGAGTTCAACTCCTCCTACTCAGCCTCAAGAGGAGCTCTTCTGGAAGCCTGGGAGGCGTTCCGGATGCGGCGTGGGTGGTTCGTAGACAGCTTCTGCCAGCCCGTCTATGAGATGTGGCTTGCTGAAGCCGTGGCCAGAGGCAGGGTGAAAGCCCCAGGCTTCTTCAATGATCCTGCCGTGCGTGCCGCTTGGTGCGGAGCGAGATGGATCGGGCCGGTACAGGGACAGCTCGACCCGAAGAAGGAAGTTGAAGCTGGTATCCTGATGACCGCCCATGGCTTCAAGACCCATGAGCAGGTAACCAGGGAGCTCGGTGGAGGCGACTGGAATGAGAATATGGATCAGGTACTCATAGAACGGGAAAAATGCGGCGATGCAGCAGTGTCCGATGTGCTCCCTTCCGAGCGTGATCCGAAGGAGGATGAATAATGCCATTTCCGAAGTTTTTTGAAAGACGGGGAAATCAGCCGGTGAACATCCGCAGGGACTTCTACAATATGGCGTCGGAGAACTTCGATACTGTAGAGATCACCATGTACGGCGACATCGTGCAGGAACAGCCCCGTGACTGGTGGACGGATGAGCCGATCCCCGGACAGTGGATCGCGCTCGACACGTTCATGGATGACCTGGAGCGCATCTCCGGGTACAAGAACATCCGAATCCGGATGAACACCTACGGCGGTGACTGTGTCGCTGCCTTTGTCATCCACAACCGGCTCCGCGAGCTGTCGAGAGAAGGGGCAAACTTGACCTGCATCATCGACGGTGTGTCGATGTCTGCCGGGACTGTGATCATGAGCGCATGTGACCGTGTGCTTGTGAATCCGAACAGCCTCATCATGATCCACAAGTGCTGGTCCTATCTTTTCGGCGGCTACAATGCCGACGAACTGGAGGAGCTTGCCAGACAGCATGCGAAGTATGATCAGGCAATCATTACCACATACACCCGCAAGACCGGGCTCTCTGCCACCGTGCTCTCTCACATGATGAGCGACACCACCTACCTGACAGGCAAGGAAGCGGTAGAGAAAGGCTTTGCGGATGAACTGATCGAGGATGCTGAGCCGCTTGATATTGCGGCATCTGCAGACGGACGTATCCTGTTCTGCCGTGATAGGCAGATGCACCTCGCTCCCGGCATGTTTGCCCCGGACAGCATCCCGACAAGAGAGGAAGCTCCGGAGGAACCGGATGCGCATGAGGAAACTGAGGTCACACCCGGCGACTCCCAGCCGGTGGACAATACACCAAATACGCCGGGGGAGTCCGGCAGTGAAGAAGGAGGACACAATATGACTCTCGATGAACTCCGGGCACAGGACCCGGAACTGGTCGCACAGATCCAGACGGAAGCGGCCAATGCAGCCACCGAGGCAGAGCGCACCCGCCTGTCCGACATCGACGCCATCGCCAATCAGTTTACTGACGAGATGGTAGCCGACGCCAAGTACGGCGAGAACAGATGCTCCGCCATGGAGCTTGCCTATCGTGCGGCACAGCAGGCAGCTGCCCAAGGACGTAGGTTCCTTGCAAGCGCTGAAGCTGATGCGGACGAATCCAATGCGGATGAGATTGAGGCAGCTCCCGCACCGGCAGAGGAAACCGGCGCAGAAACCGATGAAGAAAAGCAGGCAAAGGCTGATGCCTTTTTCGCCAATGCAATGAAGGAGGGAAAGTAAATGGCTGACCTTTATAAGAACTATGATGCAGACATCTATGATGGCCTCATCACCAACGTTGTGCCGCCGATCGTGACGGGCCCCGCCGTGATCCTTAAGGAATCTTCTGCAAAAGCGACCTACGCAAGAGGCACTGTTTTTGCAAAGTCCAGCTCCACCGGAAAGCTGGTGATTCTCGGCACCTCTGCAGGCCAGAGCGAGACCCTGACCCCGTACGGCATCCTCTGTGATGAAGCCGAGGTCAGCACTTCTGCAGACGTGAACGCCCTGTTCTACCTTGCAGGCTCTTTTGACCCTGACAAGCTGGTCGTCAAGAGCGGGTACACCATGACAGCGGCAGATATCGACGCTCTTCGGAATGGCGGCATCATCCTGAAGGCGCAGATCGATGCTGACTATGTGCAGTCCAACTAATCAAAGGAGGTAATATCAATGGCTATTGCTTTAGATTTTTTTAGCTCCTATAACCTTATCGCGGCTGTCCGCCAGGTCGTGCCGCAGGCGAGCTTTTTCCGTGATAGGTATTTCCCGACCGCAGCCGGCGACCTGTTCCGTGCAGACAAGGTACTTGTCGAGTATCAGGACGGCGACCGCAGGATGGTCCCGTTCGTCTCTCCCAGGGTCGGCGATATCCCGGTAGACCGCCAGGGCTACGAGGTCTCCGAGTATGCTCCGCCCAGAATCGCTCCCTCCCGGATCCTCACCATCGACGATCTGGAGAAGAGAGGATTTGGCGAAGCGCTGTTCTCCGACATGGACGAGGCTCAGAGAGCCGCCCGTATCCAGGTAGAAGACATGACCTTCCTTGACAGGCGTATTGCACGCCGTGAGGAGTGGATGTGCGCTCAGACCATCATTAACAATGGCTGCACCGTGCAGGAGTATATCGATGCCAAGAACATGGGTGAGGCGAAGGAGATCCGGTACTACACCGGGCAGACCTCCGACCACATCTACTCTGTCGGCGCGAAATACTGGAATGGACAGACTGGAGACTTCTTCGGGGATGTCAAGGCTATGTGCCGTATGCTCTCCAAGAGAGGTCTTCGTGCAGCTGACTTGCTTCTGGGCACTGACGCTGCAGATGCGGTCCTTCACATCCAGGAAGTCAGAGATCTTCTGAACAAGAACTCCGGTATCATCACCGGCGAGATCCGTCAGACCCTGACCCAGTATGATGGTGTTGTTTTCATGGGACAGCTGAACTTCGGCGGCTTCATGCTGAACCTGTTCTCTGTTGATGAGGAGTACACCACCGACGCTGGTGCGACAGCGAAGTATTTCCCGGCAACCTCCGCAGCTGTCACCGCTCCCGGCGCCGGTCATCTGATGTACGGCAAGGTCACTCAGATCAACCACGGCTCTACAGAGTTCACCACCCATGTGGCCACCCGTGTGCCGAAGCTGATCGTGGATGAGGAGAACGACATCCGCAAGGTTCGCCTGGTCGCCCGTCCGCTGGCGGCTCCGCACAACAGATCTTCGTGGATCTATGCCGCGAACGTAGTCAACTGATCCCAACGACACTGAAAGGAGCGCGAAATGAAAGTCCAGATCATTGTAGGAGCCTACGGGCACAAGTCCAAGGGCTCCTCTTTTGTAACCCCCATCTTCCGGGGTGAGACCTGTGAAGTGGATGACGCAGAGGGCAAGTACCTCATCGAAACCGGAGCAGCTGTGCTGGTCAGCACGGAACCGGCCGAATCAGAGCCGGAACCGACCGTTCCTGACGTTCTGGAGGATTCGCCTATCGGTAACCTGTCTGAAGACGAAGAAGCCAAGGAAGGGCCTTCTGTGGTCCCTGACATGGAATACCTGGAGACGCTCTCCTTCGATGAACTGAAGAACTATGCTGCAAAGCTCGGCATCGACACGAAGAAGCTCCGCTCCAAGCTCGCGATCCGTGAGGCCATTATTGATGCTGTCGGCGAAGAAGCTGTCGATGGCGGTGAGCCTCCGGAGCTTGACGCATCGGAGGTGATTTCGTGAGCTTCAAAGATATGGTGAAGGCCGACAACCTCAATGTCTTCATGAACGCCTCAGAGTTTGCTGAATATCGCACGATCATCTATGACGGTGTCACCTACGACGGGGCTGAAACTTACGAGGGCAAAGGCGTTCCCATCGTCTTAACCGGGTTAAAGGAACAGGATCGGAACACTACTCAGGCCGATCATGCTCAGGGAATCTATCGGGTAAATGCAGTACTGCACATGCGAGTCGAGGACCTTGGCGGAAATCAGCCTGAAAAGGGATCCAAAATAAAAATTAACGATGAAGAAGGCGGCGGCGGATTCTTTCGAGAATTCTATGTCGCCTTTTCAGACTGTGAAATGGGCATGCTCCGAGTTGAGTTAGAGGGAATCGACGAATGAAAATTAGCATTGAAGACAGCGGCGTTGCACTGACCAGAGCTGAAAAGATTCTCTCAGGGATCCCTGGGGGAGCGCAAAAAGCGGCACAGGCAGCCATGACCAGGACGGTAAGCAACCTGAAAACCCAGGTTGGCGTAAGGATTCGGGAAAGATATGCTATCTCGAACGCAAACCTCAGGCTTGGCCAAAATATGAAGGTCAGGTATGCTATCGGCCAGGGGGTCTCTGCATACGTTGTTTTCAATGGTACCAAAATTCCCCTCTACCGCTATGAAGGCGCTTCGCCAAAGTCTCCGCAATACCTGAACGAACGGGTCCCCGCACTGGTCAACGGAGGTTGGAAGATGGTTCGTCCTGGAGTGCATGCAAGAGGACATCAGCTTGCCGGCACAGGGGCTGCCGACTTTTCTCATGCATTCGTTGCCAGAATGGCCTCTGGGCACACCGGCATTTTTGAAAGATCCGGAGATGGCATCGAAGAAATCATGGGAAGTTCAGTTCCACAGATGGTTGGAAATGAGGAAGTAGTGGAGAAGCTTGCCCAGGATGCTGAAAAGAAGTTTGTGGAACGTATGGATCATGAGGTGTCCAGGATTCTGAATGGATGGGGGAAATAAGCTATGACGTCAAATGAACTGCTCAATGCACTGAAAACATTCACGGAAGATGCAGTCAAGGACCTTCTCCTCCCCGTACGTTTTCAGAAGTCTGATGAGGAGCCGCCGGAAGACCGAGCACCTCTCGTGTTCCAGATGAGGCTTCCAGATTCCAAATCCGCCACCAAGAAAGCACCATATATTCTGCATCAGAAAGTCACATCAAAAGATTCCCAGGAGCCCGGGCAAAGGTCCACATCTGAAGCCGTGATCCGAACGGTCTTCTGTGTATATGACGAAGATGAACAGCAAGGGGGGCTCAGCCTGAATGAGGTTATGGATCGAGTCCGTATTCCGCTTCTTCGGCAGCGGATCCTCGCAGGCCAGTTTGAGCTGCTGATGGATGGTGATCACGCTCCGCAATCCCTGGTATATACGGAAGAAACCGCACCATATTACATTGGTGAGATGGTTACCACATGGCGGCTTCCCCCAATTGAAAGAGAGGTGAAACTCTATGAGCCATACGAAAACTTCTTCGGACAAGAAGAAGGCAGTCCCGGTCTCTAAAGGAGCCGGGTTTTGTTGTTATGTCGGCCCTTCCATCCTTGGCATTGTGCAGCAGAATCAGGTTTTTAACGGTTCTGTTGCAGAAGCCAAAACCAGACTGGCTGACGCAATTGAAAAACGCCCGGAAATTGCCCGTCTCATCGTAGACGGCAATGACCTTGCTGAAGCACTCATTGCAGTCAGGAGTCCCGGAACCCTGCTCTATGAGAAATATCATAAAATGACCGGGAGATAAAAGGAGGCGCTTATGTCTATGTTTCATGCTGTAAATGTTACGCAGCAGTCCACCGGAGTATCTACACCGAGAACCGCAGCATCCGGCCTTCCGTTTGTCGTAGGCACTGCTCCGGTCCAGATGGCAGAAAAGCCGGCTGCTGTAAATACCCCGGTTCTTCTGACATCTTGGGACGAGGCAGTGGAAAAATTCGGATACTCCGAAAGCTGGGATACTTACACTCTTTGTGAGTTCATGTACAGCCACTTTGTGAATTTCGGAGCTGCACCGGTAGTCTTTGTGAACGTGCTTGATATCGCAAACATGAAGACTGCAGTATCCAACGTCAACACGCCGGTCACCGCTCATAAGGCAAGCATTACCGGTGATGCCATCGCTTCTTCTCTTGTGGTAAAAGCATCCGAAGAAGGCGGGGCAACGCTTGAAAAGGATACTGATTATGAGGCCTACTATTCGGATGGAAAGCTGGTCATCGAGCTTATCAGTACCAGCGCTCATTATTCTGATGCAGCCATCAGTGTCTCCTATGACAAGGTCAACATTGAGAATATTCAGACGTCCACAATTGTGAATGCAATTTCCAAGATTGACCTGTGCATTACCTCTCTGGGTATGGTTCCTGATCTGATCTGCGCACCTGGCTGGTCTGATCAGTCTGTGGTTGCTGCTGCAATGGCGGCAAAGGCCGCATCTGTTTCCGGCCTTTGCACTGCTAAGGCATTGGTGGACCTGACAGCCACTTCATACGATACGGCTGTAACGGAAAAGAGCACAAAGAATCTCGTGCTTCCTCAGGAAATCGTTTGCTGGCCCATGGGCAAGCTCGGAAATCTGAAGTTCCATATGTCCACCTTGATGGCTGGCCGCATGGCCTCTACTGATACCGACAATGATGGATGCCCCTATGAGTCTCCGTCCAACAAGGCTCTGCCGATTGATGGGATCTGCACCCCTGCAGGTGATACCGTGGAGCTGACGCTTGCTCAGGCCAATGTCCTGAACGCAGCCGGCATTACCACTGCCATCCACTTTATCAATGGATGGGTCGCATGGGGCAACTACACTGCGGCATATCCTGCCAATACGGATGTGAAGGACATCTTCATTCCTGTGTCCCGCATGTTCACCTGGATCGGGAACAGCCTCATCCAGACCTTCTGGAGCAGACTGGATGCTCCGATGAACCGCCGGCAGATCGACAGCATCCTGGATACCTGCAACATCTGGCTGAACGGCCTTACCGGGATGGGTTACATTCTCGGAGGCCGGGTCGAGATGCAGGAGTCTGAGAACCCGACCACCAACCTTATGGCAGGTATCCTGAAGCTTCACGTTTATGTTACACCGCCGTCTCCGCTGCAGGAACTCGACTTTGTGCTTGAGTACGATGCAAGCTATGTCGAAGCAGCTCTGGCAGGCTGATAAGGAGGTCAATATATGGATCAGGCAACAATTAGCTTTGCATTATATGAGGATGGCAAGGAGCATATGGGTGTGGCGACTCTTAAGCTCCCGAACCTTAACTTCATCACGCAGACCATGAATGGAGCGGGTATCGCCGGCAATGTGGATTACCCCATCATCGGTCAGATGGAGGCGATGGAACTCGGCATCGAATTCCGCACCACCCAGAAGAATGCATCGAAGCTGGCAGCCCCGAAGCGGCATCAGATTGAATGCAGAAGCGCTCAGCAGGGCGATAACCCTGTTGCAGGAAAGCTCACCGTAGATAACGTGAAGCATTCCTTTGTAGTCCTTCCCAAGACGCTGACGGGTGGTTCGGTCGCCCCGGCAGCTCCGACTAACGGATCCGGAACCTATTCCGTACTGTACTGGAAGGAGACTGTAAATGGCGAGGTCACCAAGGAGCTCGATCCGGTCAACTTCATCTGCGTCATCGATGGGGTCGACTACCTCGCAGACGTCAGGAAGATCCTCGGCAAATAAGTATTCACCACTTAATCACAGGCCCTTGGGGTAATCCCAGGGGCTTGCTTTATTTGAAAGGAGCGAATCATGCAGGAAATCAAGAAGAATGACCCTATGGATACCATCGGCGAGGAAATCGAACAGGCAAAAAAGCAGGCTCAGATTGATACAGTCGAGCACTTTACCCTGCATCTAACAAAGCCATTCACATGGGAAGGTACAGACTATTCCGATATGGAATTTGATTTTGCCGGTATGACAGGTGCGGATTTCATCAATATCGAAGCAGAACTTCAGTCCCAGGGGTACGGGGTAATTGCCCCGGAATTCTCAACCATGTTTCTTATGACCATGGCAATGAGGTGCTGTAAACAGCCGATCGGAACGGATGCCATTGAAAAGCTTCCCTTCCCGGTGTTCTGCAGACTCAGGAGCAAAGCCAGAAGTTTTTTATTAAATATGGGGATGTAGAGAATCCCATCGGATGGATTCGGAGGACGTCTCTTATATTGGCTGAGAAGACGCATACACCCATCCCGTTTTGGTTATCTCTCTCCCTTCCGGGACTTCTCGAGTGGGTAAAAACATCCAACAAGATTGAACGAGACAGAGAGGCATTAAGGCAGAATCAGTAAGGAGGATCTATGGCTTCACAAAAAGAATACACGATGCTGTTTGCGCTGAATGCATCTCTACAGAACGGGTTTCCGGCAACATTCGGAAAGGCTCAGCAAACCATTATGGCCTTTCAGAAGGAAATCAATAACCTTTCGAAACAGCAGTCGGATATATCAGGGTATCAGAAACAGCAGCAGGCTGTCGAAGCAACCAGGGCTAAATTAGAGCTCTACCAAAAGCAGTTGGAGAATCTGAAAAATGCCACTGCAAACAACGCCTCAGAAGAAGCGAAACTCCAAAATGCCATTCTGTCAAAAGAAGCCCAGATAGCTTCTACCTCCAAAAAACTCGATGAGCAGACCCAGAAGCTTGGCAAATACGGAGATGCTCTTGATGAGGCAGGAATCGATACGCAGAATCTGACTCAGGAATCAAAGCGGCTTGAGTCTGAAATGAATGAGCTAAGAGAAAAGCAGGAAAACGCTGCCAAGAGCGCTTCAAGCTTTGCTTCCCAGTCTGCGGCTGCTGTAGAAGCTGTTGCCAGTGCCCTGCTGGCCGCAGGTATAGCCGATAAAATGAAGGAGATCGCCGGAGCCTATATGGAGACAGTAAAGGTCTCCGGGGAATTTGAAGCTTCGATGTCCCAGGTCGCTGCCACCATGGGCGTGAGCAATTCTGAAGTAGCTGAGCTTAATGAGTTTGCAAAAGAAATGGGTGCTTCCACTGCTTTTTCCGCAGTGCAGGCGTCAGAAGGCCTGAACATTTTGGCCATGGCAGGACTCAGTGCTAAAGACCAGATGAGCGGTCTTCCGGTCGTACTGGACCTGGCAGCCGCCGGCGGTCTCGATTTGGCCGACTCAGCCACCTATGTAACGGGTGCTGTCGCCGGTTTCCGTGACAGCATGGAGCACGCGGG
The DNA here is from genome assembly GCA_003014445.1 of Fusobacterium naviforme. Taxonomy (GTDB): domain Bacteria; phylum Bacillota; class Clostridia; order Lachnospirales; family Lachnospiraceae; genus Moryella; species Moryella indoligenes. Next base: position 41,067 of record PYGH01000011.1, read on the forward strand.
ATACTATGCAGACCTTATGGCCAAAGGCGCCTCGCTTGCAAAGACGGATGTCCGGGGGCTTGGTGAAGCTTTTGCCGGTACCGCTGCAAACGCATCCAGTTATAACCAGGCTGCCGACTCTGTTACGCTCGCGCTGCTCCGCCTCGCTGATCAGAATGTGGTGGGAAGCTCAGCGGCGACTGCTTTAAACAGAGCCTATGCAGATCTGTTTACCCCCACATCGAAGGATGCCAAGGAGGCTATTAAAGCTCTTGGCGTGGAGATGTATGACTTTAACACCGGAGAGGCCAGGGACTTCAATGATATTGTGGACGAGATGGCTGAAGTTCTTTCCGGTTATTCTCAGGAAGAAGCCAATGCTCTGAAGGCAACCATCTTCACGGCACAGGGTTTGAATGCATTCAACAAGATGACTGCTGCCTCGACAGAACGTGTGGAGGAGCTTTGGAAAGGAATCGGTGAGGCCGGAGGCGCAGCAACACAGCAGGCTCAAACTCAGCTTGACAACATGAATGGTGAACTTACCATCATGCAGTCCGCCGCAGAAGGACTACAGATCTCACTCGGCGACCTTTCCAAAGATACAATGCGTGAATTTTACCGTGCAGGGACAGATGTTCTTACCATGGTAAACAATTTTGTAAAAGATAATCCGTCATTGGTCAAAGGCATTATTGCTACAGGCGGGGCACTTGTCACGCTTACAGGAGGGATTACCGCAGTGGCGGCCGGAGTAAAAGGTGTTACTGCAGCGACAACTGCTTTAGGCCTTGCAGCACCCGGAGTCGGTCAAATAATGGCTGTTGTTGCAGCTGTCTCTGCCCTGGGCGGGGCTCTTTATTATCTTTATAACGAGTCCGATTCCAAAAAGGTAAAGGATTTAAACAAGGAGACGCGGGACCTGCAGCAATCAATGGTCTCTCTCCATGACCAGTATGATGATGCTATAGCAGACAATCATGCCGCAGCTGAAACAGCTCGGATGTATATCGACCGTCTCCATGAACTGGAATCTGCCGGCGAAATGGACGAGGCTCAGAAAAAAGAATATCACAATGTCTTGGAGCTTCTCGTTCAGACCATGCCTGATTTGGCCGACAAAATCGATCTTGTGAACGACACAATCGAAGGCGGCCTTCCCGCCTTGGAAAAGGCAACAGAAGACTGGGAAAAATATGCTGAACAGCAGGCCAGGGAAGAGTATATCGCAGAACTCCGTCAGAATGTTGTCGACGCTACGAAAGAGCGGATCAAGAATGAAACCAGTCTGACAGCAGCCCAGATTAAGGGTGAGAATGCTCTGAAGAAACAGCAGGCTGCCTATGAAGAACTTCTAAAGGCCCTTGGGCTTACGGACGAGCAGTTCAAGGGTATTTATAACACTGTGGAAGATCTTCCGTGGAGACGTCTTTCTGCAGATGTACAGCAGCTCCGGAGCGACTACATAGACTTTGGAAAAGAAGCCCGTGCTGCTTCTGACGAACAGCGGATTCTGACGAAAGCACTCGATGAAAGCCAGGGAGTGGTTGATTCCGCCAATGCTGTCCTTGACAGTTATATGAACGCAACGTCTGACACCGGAGACGGAGTCAGCGAGTTATCTGCCGAACAGATAGCCCTCAACCAGACAATGGAAAATACAGAGGGAATTATTCGTTCAGCCGATGAGCAGCTCCTGGCTCTGAAGGAATCCTATTACGAGGCGTATGACGCGGCCGAGAAAAGTATTCGCGGTCAGTTCCAGATCTGGGATGAGGTAAGTGAAACGGTCGCCGTTTCCGCAGATACAATCAATCAACGGCTCGAAGAACAGACAAAGCATTGGCAGGAGTATAACCAGAACCTTGAAAGTCTTCGCGGCCGGACCGGTGACATAGAGGGCCTGGCAGATGTCATTGCATCCTTCGCAGATGGTTCCCAGGAATCTATAAATGCAATCGCCGGAATGGCCGATGCGTCAGATGAAGACCTGGCTGCTATGGTATCCAATTATCAGGATCTACAGAAAGCGCAGAACGAAACCGGCGAGAACATCGCAGCCCTGGCAACGGATCTTGATGCAAGGACTCAGGAGATGGCCCAGAGCGTTGAACAAATGGTTTCTGATATGAATCTATCTTCTGAAGCATCAGCGGCCGCTCGTGAAACTATAATGGCCTACACCAGTACCGCATTCAATATGAGGGATGAGGTTGGCCGTCAATTCGCGCAGATCCGGGCTGCTGCTCTCGCCGGACTCGGCAGCGGAGGTGCCGGATCAGGAGCAAGCGGAGGGACACCTCAGCCCAGGGCGGCTGGTGGTCCGGCATATTCCGGTAAGACATACCTCGTAGGTGAGGAAGGTCCTGAGCTGATCCATATGAACGGCAACGGAACCGTTGTCCCGAATGATGAGACGAACAAACTTCTTGGAACTATGGGTTCTTCGGGAAACACCTTCAAAAACGATATAAGTGTCTCCTTCCAGATAAACGGTGATGCGCACTCTGGCATCATGGATCAGCTCCGCCTGTTCGGTGATGAGTTTGCAGAGCGGGTGCTGGCCGTGGTTGAGGAGGCTCAGACAGATAACATGAGGAGGAGCTTCGCAACATGAAAATCTATACGACCATTCAAGGGGATATGTGGGACACTATTGCGTATAAGCAGATGGGCTCCTCCATATATGTCGGTCAGTTGATCACAGCAAATATCAAATACTGCGGCATCTTTCTATTTCCTGCAGGAATCGAGCTGACTATTCCCGATGTTGATGTGGCGGCGTCATTAGTGGCTCCGCCCTGGAAGCAGGTGAGCGGATGAGCAGCGTGAGAAACACATCAGCAATTGTAACCTTCGATGGTGTCGATATCTCAGATGATATCAGTAAATACCTGGAATCTATAACCTACATTGATTTCGAGGAAGATAAAGCCGATGACCTGCAGATCAAACTTCATGATCGTCCAAGGATATGGCTTCTCTCCTGGGTTCAGCAGATGATGGAAGCATCCGTTTCGGACGCACATCAGGCTTCTCCTGCGGCAGCTGCGACAGCAAAATATACTGTCACTGCCCAGAGCGGTCTCATTCTCAGGGAGGGGCCTTCCACATCAACTGCAAGGCTTAACTGCTTTGCATTTGGAACCGAGATCGATGTCGTGGACGCCTCCGGGGACTGGTATCAGGTAAACGCAGGCGGACAAAGCGGGTATATGTATGGTGGGTATCTTGCACCGGCAGCCGCTCAAAACGCAGATGCACCTGCTGCTACGGCACAGCCTGGATTTAAAATCACCGCCTCTTTCCAGCGATCCGGATGGAATGACGGGAACTCTGATCTTCTCGACTGCGGACGATTTGAACTGGATACCATCCAGTGCCAGGGCCCGCCCGATACAGTTACTTTGAAAGCAACGGCCCTGCCTTACTCTTCAAGCGCCCGACAGACACTGAAGGATAAGACATGGGAAGCCGTAAAACTATCTATGATCGGCTCTGAAATCGCGGCAGCTGCAGGCATGACGTGTATGTTCCTATCACAGACAGATATTACATATGCACACATTGAGCAGAAACAGGAACCTGATATTAAGTTTCTTTCCGATCTGTGCCATGATGCGGGACTTTCTCTGAAGGTAAACAACAATATCATTATCATCTTTGACCAGATAACATATGAATCCGCCTCTCCCATAGCTGTGATTTCCAAGGGGGATGGCAGTTACACGAAACACAATCTCTCCACAGCGAAATCCAATGTCGAATACCAATCCTGCAGAGTTTCCTATGTGACACCCGAGGGAACACTGATCGAGGGTATTGCCAAGCTTACAGATTATGATCCGGAGGCCAAAGGCAACCAACAGCTTGAAATCACTGCAAAGGTCGCCGATATCGCTGAAGCGCAGGTTCTGGCTCAGAAGTACCTGCGGCTGCACAACAAATATCAGAAAACAGCTCAGCTCCAAATGCAGGGGAACCCTGACATGGCCGCCGGAGTCTGCGTGCAGCTTACCGGCTGGGGTCCCTGGAGCGGCAAGTATATCATCAGCCAGGCTCGTCATCAGCTGTCCCGCTCGACAGGGTATACGACAACGATAAATCTGAGGAGGGTTCTTGGAGGATACTAATGGAAAATCTCGGGACAATTTTGCAGATTGGGCAGGTGCGGGAAGTGAACGGAACCAAGGCAAAGGTCTTTTTCCCTGATACAAAAAGAACATCTGATTGGCTGAGCGTCCTGCAGCGCATCGGAGAAGGTGTCGGAGTGCAGCAGGCTGATGGGCACACTCACAAAGCGTCTGTGACAAATTGGGTTCCCGCCGTCGGTTCGACCGTCTTGGTTATCTATCCCCCGCACAGGAATGCTGACGGGTTTATTGTCGGGCAGATATAAGGAGGCCTCTTATGAAAATCGGTTGTCTCGGGAATATTTCGTTCGTTGTCTCGGACTCCAAAATTGAAACAATAACCGGATTCTCGCGATCCGGATCCGCTTCTTATGCCATGCATCAGAGAGTAAACGCCAAGGAGCTTCCCGAATTCACTGGGGTGAATGCCGGGACAGCTGACCTGGAGATCATGCTTTCTTCTTATCTCGGTGCGAATCCCTTTAAAGAGCTAAGAAAGATCAAAAAGGCCTGTGAGCGGCATAAAAAAATGCGGCTCGTAATCGGGGATGATTACTATGGGCAGTACGTGATTCAAAGCTATCAGCAAACGGGGCAGCATTATGACCGGCAGCGTGGTGTGACGGTTTGCACAGCAACTGTAAGTTTGCTGGAATATGTGAGGTGATTTATGTATCAGGTCAAAGCATCAGATACCCTGGATATCCGTCTGAACCTGACAGATACGATAGAATCGGTTCTGCAGAACATAGCTATCATTCTGAAGACCTGGAAGGGTGAATGCCCGCTATACAGAGATTTTGGAATCTCGGCTGACGCCCTGCACAGGCCGATCAATGCAGCCAGAGCGATGCTCCAGGCGGAAATTATTGAAATGATCGAGGAGTATGAACCGCGCGCCGCCGTGGTTGGAGTCTCCTTTGACGTAGACAGCAAATATCCCGACACGCTCAGTCCGATTGTTGAAGTGGAGATCGAGGGATATGAGGAGGATGATGAGGATGGCGCGTAATACGGAATATCAGTTTCTCAGCACAGACGCACAGTCTATTCTTCAGGGGATGATCTCGGACTACGAACAGACCTTCAATGCTTCGGTGACTCCGGCCTCTGCGGAGATGCTTTTCATCCGGTGGATGGCCAATCTGTTCGTGCAGGAAAGAGCACAGATAAATCATGCCGGGAATCAGAATCTGCCATCCAGAGCAGAAGGTGAAAACCTTGATGAGCTGGGTTCAGTGATCTATAACCTGCCTCGGCCTGAAGCGAAACACGCCACATCGACCGAACGATTTACGATCACCGAGGAGCTGTCTTCTTCTCTTTTGATTCCCGCAGGCACACGTGTAACTGATAAATCCAGCACGGTGTTCTGGGCCACCACAGAAGATGCATATATCGCAATTGGCGATACTTATGCTGATGTCCCTATCTCATGTCTTACTTCAGGCAGTGCCGGAAACGGATATGTTGCCGGACAGATTGACACCATAGTAGACCGGTTCAGCGAGTACCTTGAAAGTGTGACAAATCTGACCGAAACCGAAGGCGGGACGGAGGTCGCAGATGATGACGAATACTATGATCTCATGGTAGCATCTCTCGACAGTCATTCTACTGCCGGGGCAGAGAACTCGTATATTTACTGGGCAAAACAGGTTTCTACGGATATTGCGGATGTCGTGGCGAATACCCCTGAAGACGGCGTTGTAGAGATCTATGCCCTTATGAATGACGGTTCCCTGGCAGGCGAGGAAATGAAAGCAGCCATACTGGAAGCTTGCTCCGCAGCTTTTCAGAGGCCGCTTACGGATCACGTATTTGTTGACGATGCCCAGCAGGTAACCTTCAATATCAATTTCACATACTATATTCCGAGTGATGAAACAGCAAGTGCCGCTGATATTGCAGCTTCTGTGCAGGAAGCTGTAGACAGCTATGTATCCTGGCAATGTGGAAAATTCGGAAGAGACATCAGTCCGGATCGACTCCGCTATTTTCTTTACGAGACGGGCATAAAGAGGTTGGAACTGACAGCCCCTGCATTTACCGTTCTTGGCGATGGAAGCGACAACACCGCTCCTCAGGTTGGAAAGATTGGCACTATCACGATTGTGAACGGAGGTTATGAGGATGAATAATGCCATGATCGTTGAAAACATGCTTGCTTCTCTCCCTTCTGTTCTGAGGGAGGACAGGCGTATGTACTCTCTGGCCACGGCAGCAGCAAAGGCATTTGCAGATATAGACGAAAAACTCCAGGGCTTGATCGTCTACGCAAATCTCGACAACATCTCAGAAGAGCTGTGCGATATCCTTGCGAAAGATCTTGCCGTGGAATGGTACGACTATGACTTCAGTCTCTCTGATAAGCGGAACCTGATAAAGACAGCCATAAACGTACACAGGCATATTGGCACGGTAGGAGCTGTTGAGGCAGGCATTTCTGCAGTTTATGAGGATTCCTATGTCGAAGAGTGGTTCAATTATTCCGGTCTTCCGTATCACTTCAAAGTCCTGATCGACAGTACCTACCAGGGTACAGATCAGGCCAAATATAATTCCGTCATGACCAGCCTGAATATTTACAAAAATCTTCGGTCGGTTCTTGATGCTGTGGAATACTATGATACCGGAAGCGCTGCGAATGTGTATGCAAATGCATTTTGTTCAGCTTGTTCGTTTACGGACAGCTGTGTGGCTACATATGTGTAATAAGGAGGCTGAAAGTCTATGGCGAGTTTGGTTGGCGTAATTACTAACGTCGGTGCGGCCCTTCTGGCAGAATGGGTTCAGGGCAAAGTCCTGAGTATAGATTCTGCAGAGGCTGGTACCGGAACATATCTGGAATCGACACTAATGGCCCGAACTTCCCTTGCGGAATATAAACAGGCTGCGTCTATCGTTTTGAAAACAAAAATTACAAATGGCTACAGAGTAAAGATCCAGATTACACCTATGGCCACTGCATATACGTTAAACCAGTTTGGATTGAGGGCCTCTGTTGATGGTGGGACCCCTGTACTGCTGGCATTATTTCAGAACGCTGACGGCATTTCAATCCCGGCACTATCTGATGCGCCGGATTTCGTTTATTCCTTTTATGCGATACTGCCTATTGGAAACACAAACGATATGACAATCAATATCGATACCAGCGCCCTGGTTTCTCAAAGTACGCTTGAGGAAAAGGCGAATCTGCTGACAGACTTGACCATACTCCCGAACGGATCTGATATCAATGATTACACAGAAACCGGGAATTTCTGCGCTTCGACAGACGAAGGGGCAGCTACCCTCACTAATGCACCATGCGCATCCGCTTTCTCATTGAAGGTTGAAGTGGATCCGGAAGGGAATGTTTTCCATACGGCAAGGGATCATACTGGCAAAACCTATTTCCGATACTGTATCAATGATTCGTGGTCAGCATGGAAAGTGATTGCTGCTCCGGATGTTCTTACCCAGGAAAATGTCTATGATGGCTATGATCAGGCTTCGGCCGGCTATGCGCTCGACGCCCGGAAGGGTGCTGATATTGCAGGTCTCTTACTCATGGAAAAGGGTACTGTAACTCTGACGAACAGCAAGGCATTCCCGTTTAACAATTCGATAAAATCCGTGAACCTGGTAAATGAAAGAGCATCGACGGATTATATCGTTACAACAAGGGTTACTGCATTCACAGGAAACGTCGGAGAGATTGAGATCTCCGACAAGCTGGTCAATGGTTTCAAAATCGCTCACACCGGCAGCGCATCCAGCGTAACGGTAGGGTACATGGTGACAGGAGGGTATTACTCATGATTGTTGTTGAGAAAAACGCAGGCGCCAAAATTGAATTCGAGGTGGCCGGAAAGAAAATCACTTTTGATGATGACCTCACCATAAACCTTGCAAAGAGGGAGCAGGATTGGGCTGCTCATATCGACATCTGTTTCAACCAGGACGATGAACTGGTAATCGGAGCCGCTACCGGATGGCGGTATGTTGCCGAGATCGATATCCCGGAACGCCAGTACAGAGAAGTAGAAGTACCTGGCGAGAATGGCGAAGAGCCGAGCGTCACACTGGAACCGGTACCCCTGGACATGGATACTGTAATGCTCACACTCTGGGCGCTTGAATAAGGAGGGCTAAGATGCCGAATTTTGATTTATCAGCTCTTGCCATCAAAGGAGCATGCCCGAATAATGAAGTCCTCTATGATGACAAGGGACTCCCCTCCGTCATGGTAAGGATTCCGAAGATGACCTACGCCCGGGCCGGTCTTGGCACTGCGGCAACTGTAATGCCGGCATTTATCGTGAACGGGAAAGAGGTCGATGAAATCTACATTGGCAAGTTCCAGGCCAATGTAGAAGGCGATAGAGCATATTCGCTTCCCGGAATCGACTGCCGCGCAAGCGTCACTCTTGATCAGGCCATCCAGTACTGCACCAACAAGGGCAAAGGCTGGCATGTTATGACCAATGCCGAGTGGGGAGCATTGCTGCGATGGTGTGCGGTGAGAGGCATTACTCCTATCGGAAACAATGAATACGGAAAACACAATTCAGAATCAGTCTACACGGGTATTCCGACGACATTCAAGTCTGATGGCCGTACACGACATATCGCAAACGGCACCGGACCGGTGACCTATTACCATGACCAAACTCTCGGCGGAATCGCTGATGTTTGCGGAAATGTCTGGGAATGGGCGGGTGGAATCCGCAGTGTATATGGTGAACTCCAGATCATGACCGCAAATGCAGCTGCAGACTCAGATAATTCGCAGGCAGCATTTTCCTCGTTATGGAAGGCTATCCGGGCTTCTGACGGTGCGCTGATTACGCCGAATGGCTCCGGAACTACATCCGGATCTATCAAGATGGACTTTGTAAGCTCAAAGCTCACCTACAGTACATCCATAACGGATACTGCCCGTGGCAACCATTATCATTCAAGCTTCAATACGATTGCCTGCACAACAGCAATCAGTGCCGCTGCAAAGCTCCTTCTGCAGACTCTGGGACTGCTGTCGTATTCCTCATCTGATTTCAGCTACAATCAGGGTGTATGGTGGAATAACGCCGAAGCGGAGCGCTGTTTTTTCCGCGGGGGTAGCTGCCACCACGCGGCCCACGGTTTCTCGTCCTTCGTCGGCTACCATCCCCGGTCCCTCTCGGACGTTTCTGTTGGGTTCCGCGTCGCTTATGTAAAACTGTAAACTGTGATACTGTGTACTGGAGTCCTGCGGCAGCAGGACGTTCTTTTACCCGCCGTAAGGCGGGTCGCTGGTTTTATAAAATTGCCATAACGAATTTCGATATTTTGTAACAATTCTGCCGTTATTACACCCGAGGAAATAGAATAAAGTTATTCTGGCCAAGTGGAAGGTGGAAAGATGGCAGACAATGAAGAGCTCAAGATCGAACAGAAGGTTTTGGACATGATGGAATATGCCTATCTGCATGCCCTGTCCCAGTATCCGAAATCTGAAAAGTTTGCTATGGCTGCCGATATCAAACGATGCATGGATACTCTTCTGGAAAGATGCATCGAGGCAAAGAAGCATTACTACAAAAAGACCACACTCCAGGACATGGATGTGGAACTGGAGAAGATTCGAAAGTATGTTGGGTTATCATTCCGCCTGAAATACCTGCCGATGCAGAAATATAAGGTCTGGAGTGAGAAACTTGACGAGATCGGAAAGATGTTGGGCGGCTGGCTGAAGACCGTCAACAGTCAACGTAAAACATAGGGATCTGGCTGCTTCGCTGTTTTTTCCGCGGGGGTGGCTACAACAACACGACCAACGGTTTCTCGTCCTTCAACGGCAACAATCCCCGGTCCAACTTGAACGTTAATGTTGGGTTCCGCGTCGCTTATCCTCGAAGTCAGATGTTGTAAGCTCAGGGGCTTACTTCCAGTACAGGGGATGATAAGGGGTCAGATTCCTCGCCTGTGATAAGGCGAAAAACAGCAAGCTGAAGGGAAATCCAAGGGCGGCCATGTAAACCGGTGTTCCGATTCGTTTACGGCACCTGCGAGGCATGGCGGCAAGGTTATGAATATGGAAAAGCACTCTCATGTATTCGAGCGTTTTGCGACGTTCGAAAATATGTATGACGGGTACCTGCTGGCAAGGCGTAATAAGCGCTACAACGCAGGTGTGCTTTCCTATTCCTCTAACCTTGAGGAAAATATTATAGACACAATCAATCGGCTCCAGTGGAAAACCTATAAACCGGGACAGCTTCATCCGTTTTATGAGTATTTTCCGAAACTTCGGCTCATTCACTCTCTTTCGTTTTATGACCGGGTAGTAAACTGTGCGGCGTACAAAGTTCTCTGGCCGATTTACATGAAATCGTTTTATGAACACAGCTACGGGTCCATCCCGAACAAAGGAACAATACGAGCCGTGGAAAAGCTGCAGTCCTGGATGAGGATTGTTGAGAATAAGGGCGGTTGGTATGTTGGAAAGGCTGACATAGCAAAATTCTTTTTCCGGATCCCGATTGAAGTGCAGCTCTGGGAACTGGGTCGGCCTCTCGATGATCCGGATATGATGTGGTTTCTGGAGACTGCGATCCGCTGCGACGGCAGACCGTTCGGGCTTCCGGTCCACTGTACTGACGTAACCACCGCTGAACGGATCGCAGGCATCGGCATGCAGGTTGGTTCACTCATCAGCCAGGTTACTGCAAACGTGGTTCTGACACCTTTGGATCATTACATAAAAAGGGAACTCCGTGTGCCGTACTACATCAGATACATGGATGACATGGTGATAATGTGTCCGTCAAAGGAAGAAACCTGGGCAATTCTCCACGCCATCAATGACTATCTGCAGATAGAGTTCGGGCTGGAACTCAATGATAAAACTGCTGTTGTGCCGGTTGGAAAGAAAATCGAGTTTGTTGGTCGAAAGATTTCGCCGGCCTGCATCGAATTGAGACGAAAAACATCGCTCCAGATGAAGAGTCACCTCAATTACATCATGGAGCACTACGCGACCGGAGAGCTGCCTTTTGAATACTGTGATAATGTGGTTCAGTCATATAAAGGCCTGTTGAAATACACCAACAGCTCAGCTCTCCAAAAACGGATATTTGATACCTTTTACCTGTCGCGCCAACCTGAGAATGTTGAGGAATGGCATAGCGACATTATTTACTAAAGCACCTGAGGCAGGGTGCTTTTTTTATGTGGAGGACTTGCCATGACAGAGACTCAGATGGTGGAAATTGCTGTAGGAATCGTACTTTTCCTTGGGACATTTATCCGGATTCCGAAACTGGAACTGAATATTTGGGGCATTATCGGGAGCGAACTGAAAAAGGGAATGCTGAAAGAGATTGATGGCAAGATCGACGCCATCAGTACAAAGGTCAACGCCCTGTCCGCTCAGGTAGAGGCTGTCAATCAGCACGTGGTTGCAGTCGAGGAAAAGGAAGAAGAAAATGAAGCGGTAAACTGCCGGACGAGGATCCTGCGCTTTGGTGACGAAATAGCCCATGAGATGGAGCACTCAAAAGAACACTTCGACCAAATCCTAAGTGACATCGATGAATATGAAAAATACTGTCATGCACATCCAAACTTCAAGAACAACCGCACAAAGGAGACGAACCAGGTTATTCTCAGTGCATATCGTAAACGATTTGAAAAGCACGACTTTGCATAACAGATAAGCCCCTCGGTTCCAGTACACCTGTGCTGATACCTAAGGGGCTTCTTTTTGTCTCTGTGGGAGGCGGCAGGGCGGTTTCCTCGGGTTTTGGCATTTTCCCCTATGGGGAACCTGTTTGAACAGAAAAAGCTCTGGAAACGTCTTCCAGAGCCTTTCCTGCTTCTTCACTCTTAATCACGCTTAATCCTTCTGATCCTGCATGCAAGCCCATTCAGATACAGGCAGCGGCTTCCCCATCCATGCATCGATCGCCTCATGGGTTCCGCAGGCATCGCATACGTAGATGTCCGCCATCCGGCTCAGGGCATTTGTGTGAATATTTGTCTTCATGGTGGCCATCCCGCAGCGTGGGCAGAGGAGATATTCCCCTGCTGTCTGCATCTTCGCGATTTCCTCAATCGATCTCATCTGATACCTCCTTTATTCCACATTCGACAGCTATGCGGAGCAGTTCCGAGGCGTCCAGCCCGAAATCATCATAGCCCTCGGCAATCGTACTGAGGTAGGATCCGCTTGGACCTGAGATCTTATGGCCATCAGTCATAATATAGGCCATGCCTTCGATGTATCGCCGCTTCTTCTTGTCATACATCCTCACTGTTTTCTTCACGTACAGGTGCGGATAGCCCTCGTAGACGTCCAGGTTCTTTTCGTCCTTGGCGGAGATCTCCCAGATCACCACCGGAACGGTAGATCCTTCCTCGGGTTCGATATTGGCCACGCCGCACCGGCCGTTCCCCCGGAAGATGAGCTTCCATCCTTCGAGGTGGCCGGTTCCAATCGGCCGGGCATCTGGGCACCGCCATTCCATCTGGCGTCTGTTCATGTTACTCCCATATGCGATATACATTTTCATCATCTCTCAGTTCTCCTTTCCGATCCGGCCGAACAGCCCGAATCCATCGAGATATGCTTTTGTTTTGGTGATGTACTTTGAAGGATCGTCAGAATATCCTGTGATATAATCCGGAAATCCCGAATCCCGGCCGGCATCTGAGCTGTTGCCGGCGCTGTTTTTTGATGCGTGTCCAAACTGGGAATTCTGCCATAATATGATCTGTGTCATGAAATCAATCTTTGCCATCTTATACTTTCTGCCCGGATATACCGCCGGGCTCGGTTCCCTACTCTCCAAATAGTTTGACGAGCTTTGGCGAGTATTTGTTAAGTTATGCCGCTGCCTGCTCCGTGAATGCTGCGGTGAGGAACATCCGGCAGGTCTTGTATTCCTTGCTGCGGAGCTTCAGCCGGTTCTTGAGCATGTTCTTCATGATCGTGAGCTTCTGCTCCCTGGTGTATGTGCTGATGCTCTTGAAGAAGAGGTTGTCGTTCTCGCAGTTGATTGCCCAGGCGCTCGTGGCCAGACAGAACTGAACGTAAGCCTTAATCTTCCCGGCGTGTGTCGTTCCGTTGAACAGTCTGAATTCCACCGTTCCCTTGGTGAAGAAAGCGTGGAGATTGATGCCGTGGTACCGGGTGTCATTGTAGTGGCTGTGGTCGATGCTCCCACGGTATCCGCTGTTGGCGGATGAGTACCAGACCTGCTCCATGGAGCTGCGGTCTTTGTCGGCTTCCTTCATGGCCTTAAGTAGGGTCCTGTCAATCTTCTTGCACCAGCGGTTCGCTCTCTGCCCAATCTCAAGAGCTTCATAGAATAGATCCTGTCGGCCAACGTAGAAATTTACCAGTCTGGTGAGGGATTCCGGAGTATGGGCAGCTCCGTCCACATGGACGTGGATCCCGGTGGAACTGTTGGAGATGGCTCCGGCCGCTCTCAGCTTTCTCACGATTTCCTGCAGATCTTCCATGTCATCGTACTGGAGGATCGGAGTCACGACCTCGCAGGAGTATTCGCTGCCAGCACTGGTGAGCTGCCCTCTGACCTTCCTCTGGCACTGGATGGAAGCATCGCTCATGCACTTCCATGTGCGGCCCTTGCGGTCGGTGGCGCCGTGAGTTCTATAGTAGGTCCCGAGGTAGGTGGCCTGTGTGCCATAGTGCTCGGCGATGACCTGTGCGGCCTTTTCTCTGGTGATGCCTGTAAGTTCGATCTCTACTCCGTAGTTCTGTGTCTGGATGGTGGTTGCCATTGTAATCCCTCACTTGACTTTCTCTGTCCGATTTGTTAAGGTGGTGGGGAACAGGTCGGACAGGTTTCCTGCTCCCCCTTGGTCAACTCAAGCCGTTTTCCTTTGGTCGGGGGCGGCTTATTTTATTTTCTTACTTCTGACGATCTCAGCTGCTTCGGTGAACCCGAGAGCTTCGAGGATGTCTGCGATCCTATCAATGTAGGCATTCACCTCGGTGATGTTCATCGGCATCATCTCCGTTTCTCTGTCCTGTCTTGTTTCCACCTTTGTCTCACCTCCTCTCTATGGTTAGAGTATACTACGAAACTCGTTGTATATCAATACTCTATTCGTAGTTTTCTAAACTATTTTCGATATATTTTCTAACGAAAGTGGTTGCAGACTACAACGAAAAGTGTTATAGTAGTATCACCAAGAAACGGAGGTGCGAGATGATAAAATCCAAGATCAAAGTCAGACTTGCCGAGAGAGATATGTCGCAGATGGAACTTGCGAAACGGACGGGCGTTAGACAGCCAACAATATCTGCACTATGCCTCAACCAGGCAAAGCATATACCGATTGATGTCCTCGAGAAGATATGTAAGGAGCTGCAGTGCCAGCCGGGAGATCTGTTTGAATACATCCCGGAGGAATAAAAAGGCCGAGTGTTTGCACCACCCGGCCAGAAGCTTAACTATTTCTCCTTGGAAGGCTTTTCTGATACCCTGATGATCAAATCAGATAGGTCACAATCCAAGGCCTCGCATATCAGATCAAGGTGCTCCAGCGAAACCCTTTCGGCGAGTTCATTATAAAGTTCGCCGATGGTATTCGGCCGGATCCCTGTTTTCCGAGCGAGCTGTGCTTGCGTCATCCGCCTTTCGCCGAGGCGGGTAGACAGTAAAATCTTAATCATAGCCATGCTCCTTTCGTTAGAGTATAACGAAATTATGTAGGGCCATGTCAGATTCGTTAGGAAATATCAAATACCGTTGCAGAATATCAGTTTTCGATATAAAAGAAGCTCTATGCGACTCTTTCGAATCACATAGAGCTTCTCTTTGCTTTACCTGACGAACCGATAATGTGGCATTACCAGAACGAAATACCGTTGCCTTCTGAACAGATATGGGCGGTGTTCGCATAAGGTAAATTGGATGGAGATGACGGGAGTCGAACCCGTGTCCAAAAACCGATTCCCCGTTCTTCTACTATCATAGTTCATTCTTTGACTTTCCCTCTGCCGCACGAAAATGAACATTCTTGCGGTTTCAGTAGCTTCATAGTACGCCCGCGCGGGCAAAGCTTAGCGCGCGTCGTTTCTCACATAGTCGACGCCTGGATCCTGAAGTGTGAGTGCTTCAGGTCAGACGGCAGGCCCTCAGGCCGCGTATGCTAATTCGTCGTTAGCGTTTATATTTAAGTTTGCCGTTTAACGCACCGCATGCGGATAGCTTCACCGGCTGCACGGTCCCTGTCGAAACCGGTACATCCCCAAAGATATGTTAAGTTTAGCACAGCCCTATATGCGGGACAAGACCTGTGCAGGTGAAATTTTGATGAACTCTGTACGCGGCGAGAGGAAAAGATATGCGTAAGGGCGGGAATGTGCTGCAAAAGCGGTACTTGTATATGCCGCGTCTTTGCCCTATGCTATGCTTATATGAAGGTGGCGGAGAACCCACGTAAACAACAGCGAAGGCATAAAATGCACAGAAGGAGAACGCTATGAACTATGCAGAGAAATCACTGAAGAAGCACTACGAGTGGAGGGGAAAGATCAGGGTTGTGACCGATATCCCCGTGAAGACAGCGGAGGATCTCTCCCTCGCCTATACGCCGGGTGTTGCGGCACCCTGCCTGGAGATTCAGAGGGACGAAAGCAGGTCCTACGAGCTCACGCGCCGCTGGAATCTCTGCGCTGTGGTTACCGACGGCAGTGCGGTGCTGGGACTTGGCGATATAGGACCTGAAGCGGGTATGCCGGTGATGGAGGGAAAGTGCGTGCTCTTCAAAAGCTTCGGCGATGTGGACGCTTTTCCGCTCTGTGTGAAGTCAAAGGATGTGGATGAAATCGTGAATACGGTGCGCCTGCTCTCCGGTTCCTTCGGTGGTGTGAATCTGGAGGATATCGCTGCGCCGCGCTGCTTTGAGATTGAGCGTAAGCTGAAGGAGTGCTGCGATATCCCAATCTTTCATGACGATCAGCACGGCACGGCGATCGTGGTGCTCTCAGGCCTCATCAATGCGCTGAAGGTCGTGGGAAAGAAGAAGGAAGAGGTCCGTGTCGTGGTGAACGGCGCAGGCAGTGCCGGTATTGCGGTGTCAAAGCTTCTTCTCGCCTACGGCTTCAAAAATCTGATACTCTGTGACCGCTATGGTATTATGTCCTCCGCTTACGAGGGGCTGAACTGGGCGCAGCAGGAGATGCTCGCCGTGACCAATCGGGAGGACAAAAAGGGGACGCTTGCGGACGCGCTGGTTGGTGCGGATATCTTTCTTGGCTTCTCCCGCCCGGAGATGGTGAGCATTGATATGGTAAAGAGCATGAACCGGGATGCAATTGTCTTTGCCTGCGCAAATCCCACCCCGGAGATATTCCCGGAGGACGCAAAGCGGGGCGGCGCGCGGGTCGTCTCCACCGGGCGTAGCGACTATCCGAACCAGATCAACAATGTGCTCGTATTTCCGGGTGTGTTCCGCGGGGCCTTTGATGTCCGCGCGCGTGATATCAATGAGGAGATGAAGATGGCGGCGGCCATCGCGATAGCCGGCATCATTCCTGAGGAGGAGCTGGACGCGGAACATATTATCCCGAAGCCCTTTGATCCGAGAGTGCGTGAGGCTGTCGCTGCGGCAGTTGCGGTGGCCGCACGGGAGAGCGGTGTCGCAAGAATATAAAGATCAACTCATATTGTTTCTTTTTCGACAGTTCAGACAAATGATGATGATTTGTCTATTGACAGTACCGGAGAAAAACGTTTATGATTTGCGCGGAACAGGGGGCGGGGAAGCCCGGCTGACAGGAGGACTATGAAGCTTTATTTTGCCGGAACAGGAGCTGCAATGCCGGAGAGGGTCGTGACAAACGAAGATCTCTCCAGACTGATCGATACCAGCGACGAGTGGATATTCAGCCGCACCGGGATACATCAGCGCCACGTCGCGGGGGAGAAGGATAATATTGCGGTATATGCCGAGCGCGCCGCGCGCGAGGCGATGGAGGAAGCGGGAGTAGCCCCGGAGGAGCTCGGACTCATCATCATGGGAACCGCGACGGACGGAAATGTCACGCCGAGTGCGGCCTGCCAGGTACAGGCGCTGCTCGGAGCAAAGAACGCCTTCTGCTTTGACCTCAATGCGGCCTGTGCGGGCTTCCTTTATTCGCTCAGGACTGCGGAGGCGCTCATGCGGACGGGAGATGTCGGCGCGGCGCTGGTGATTGGCGGAGATCTCGTATCGCACTATGTGAACTGGCAGGACAGAACGACCTGTGTGCTCTTCGGGGATGCTGTGGGAGCGGTGGTGCTGAAAAAGGGCGAAGCAGAGGAATGTGGAGATATTCTCGGCAGCGTGCTGGGCTCAGACGGCGCACGGGGACATAATCTCGTGGCGCGTACCGATGTAGATGATCACTATATCCGCATGAACGGGCAGGAAGTATTCCGCTTCGCAGTGCGCACGGTCCCGGCGAGTATAGAGAAGGTACTTTCAGAGACTGGAATCCGCAAGGAGGAGATACGCCACTATGTTCTCCATCAGGCGAATGCGCGCATCATTGAATCTGTCGCAAAATACCTGAAGGAGCCAATTGAGAAGTTTCCGATGAATCTGAGCGACACAGCGAATACCTCGGCTGGAAGCATCCCAACGCTCTTAAACCGGATGAACCGAGAGGGGCAGCTTAAGAGAGGGGATTACCTCGTACTCGCGGGCTTTGGCGGCGGACTCACCTGGGGTGCAAGCGTGATCCGCTATTGACGAAGTGATGCAGATCGTTTAAAAATGAATGGATAAATAAAAAACAAATATTCAGGAGGATTTTAAAATGTTTGATAAGGTTAAGCAGATGATTGCAGAGCAGCTGAGCGCGGATGCGGCTTCCATCACAGAGGAGACTTCCTTTAAGGATGACCTGGGAGCAGATTCCCTGGACCTCTTTGAGCTGGTTATGGCGATGGAGGACGAGTTTAATGTCGAGATTCCGACGGATGATCTTGAGAATCTGCTCACTGTGGGCGATGTTATGAAGTATCTGAAGGATAAGGGCATCGAGGAATGAAAACCAGAGTTACGGAGCTCCTAGGGGTCGAGTATCCTATCGTCCAGGGGGGCATGGCGTGGGTCGCCGAGCAGCACCTCGCGGCAGCGGTGAGCGCTGCCGGCGGGCTGGGGCTGATCGGCGGCGCCAGTGCGCCGGGCGAGGTGGTACGGAACATGATTCGCGATGTGCGGAGCATGACAGACCGGCCCTTCGGCGTGAATGTGATGCTGATGTCTCCGCACGCGGCGGATGTGGCCCGCGTGGTGCTGGAGGAAGGTGTGAAGGTTGTGACGACCGGTGCGGGCGTTCCCGATAAGTACATCAGGGACTGGAAGGCCGCCGGTGTCCGTGTGATTCCGGTTGTGGCGAGTGTCGCGCAGGCGCGGCTCATGGAGCGTCTCGGTGCGGATGCAGTCGTTGCGGAGGGAACAGAGTCCGGCGGACACATCGGAGAGGCGACGACCATGACTCTGCTTCCGCAGGTCGCGGACGCAGTGAGCATACCCGTGATTGCAGCCGGAGGTATCGCCGACGGCAGAGGCATGATGGCAGCGTTCATGCTGGGCGCGGAGGGAGTACAGCTCGGAACCCGCTTTGTGGCGAGCACAGAGGCGGTGGTCGCGGATGCCTACAAGCAGCGCATTGTGAGGGCGAAGGATATAGACAGTGCAGTCACCGGGAGATCCCACGGACATCCGGTTCGCTGCCTGAGAAACGATATGACCCGTGAGTACGCGCGGCTGGAGGCGGAGGGAAAGAGCTTTGAGGAGCTTGAGTATCTGACGCTGGGATCTCTGAGGCGTGCGGTGCAGGAGGGCGATATTAAGAGCGGCACGGTGATGGCCGGACAGATCGCCGGATTGGTGAAGGATGTAAAGCCCTGCGCGAAGATCATCCGGGATATGATGAATGAATTCCGTGCGCTGGCAGGAAAGGCGGCGGATTATGAGTAAGACAGCATTTCTTTTTCCCGGTCAGGGTTCTCAGAAGTGCGGCATGGCAAAGAGCTTTTATGACAGCGATAGCGACGCACGTGCTGTATTTGACATGGCCTCAGAGCTTCTGTCCATCGATATGGCGGCGCTCTGCTTTGAAGAAAATGACAGACTGGATCTGACAGAGTACACGCAGCCCGCCATGGTCACGGCCGGAATTGCCATGCTGAAGGCAATTGAAAAGCGCGGAAAGAAGGCGGAGGTCTGTGCGGGACTGAGCCTCGGAGAGTACGAGGCGCTCTATTACTCCGGTATTCTCAGCGCAGAGGACGCTATCGCGACTGTGCGGAGACGCGGCATTCTCATGGCGGAGGCAGTGCCTGCGGGGGTAGGCGCAATGGCGGCGGTGCTCGGCGCAGAGGCGGCGCTCATTGAGGAGACGCTTGCTCCGATTGATGAGGTCTGGATTGCCAATTACAACTGCCCCGGACAGATCGTGATTTCCGGTCGCAAAGAGGCGGTAGATACAGCTGCAGCGGCGCTGAAGGCCGCCGGCGCGAAGCGCGTGCTTCCGCTGAATGTGAGCGGCCCATTCCACTCCGGTATGCTCGCGGAGGCGGGGCAGAAGCTCGATGACTTTCTTTCTGAAATCACCTTTCACAAACCATCTATTCCGTACGTCGCAAATTTCACAGGAAGCTATGTTGAAGATGAGACACTGGTCAGAGACCTCTTGAAGAAGCAGGTCTCAGGTTCCGTGCGCTTTGAGCAGAGCCTCCGCGCGATGATCGCAGACGGTGTGGATACTTTTGTAGAGATAGGCCCGGGTAAGTCTCTGAGCGGCTTTGTGAAGAAGATCGACAGAAACCTTACCACCATCAATATAGAGACAGCAGAGGATATGGAGAAGCTATGAGTAAGCTGAGTGGAAAGACTGCGCTGGTCACCGGCGCTTCGAGAGGGATCGGGCGCGCCATTGCACTGCGCCTTGCGGCGGAGGGAGCGGCGGTTGCCATCAACTATAACGGTTCTGCGGAGAAGGCGGAGGCAGTGGCGGAGGAGATTCGTGTGGCCGGCGGAACGGCGTCTGTGTTTCAGGCGGACGTCGCGGATGCGGCCTCTGTCGCAGCGATGTTTGAGCGCTTTTTTGAGGAGTTTCAGCGCCTGGATATTCTGGTGAACAATGCCGGCATTACCCGCGACGCTCTGCTCATTGGCATGAAGGAGACGCAGTTTGATGAGGTGATTGCGGCCAATCTGAAGGGATGCTTTCTCTGCACCCAGCTCGCGGCGAAGAGAATGATACGCCAGAGAAGCGGACGCATCATCAATATTTCTTCTTATTCCGGGCTTCACGGCAATGCGGGGCAGATGAACTATGCGGCGAGCAAGGCAGGCGTGGTGGGAATGACAAAGACGGCGGCGCGTGAGCTCGGCGGCAGGGGGATCACGGTCAATGCAATTGCTCCGGGCATGGTGGAGACAGATATGACGGCGGCACTCTCCGGGAAGGCGCGCGAGGCGATACTCGCGCAGGTTCCGCTGCAGCGCATGGGACGCGCAGAGGAGATCGCGGCAGCGGCAGCATTTCTCGCAGGAGATGAGGCGGCTTATATCACGGGGCAGGTGCTGTCCGTGGACGGCGGATTGTCGATCTGAGGCAGAGCCTCAAGGGTATACAGAAAGATGCAGCAGGTAAACATGCTTTAGGAGTCAGGAGAAGAGCGGCAGATGATGGATAGAAGAAGAGTTGTAGTGACAGGTCTCGGCGCTGTGACGCCCACCGGCATCGGGGTTGAGAATTTCTGGAATTCCTGCAAAGAAGGCGCTGTGGGAATCGGGGCGATCACGCAGTTTGATACGACGGAGTACAAGGTGAAGCTCGCGGCGGAGGTCAAAGGCTTTGATCCAAAGCTCTTCATGGATCCGAAATCTGCGCGCAGAATGGAGCGCTTCTCGCAGTTTGCGGTTGCGGCTTCAAAGGAGGCAATGCAGGACAGCGGCATTCAGATGGAACAGGAGGATCCTTTCCTGGTGGGCTGTGCAATCGGCTCCGGAATCGGATCGCTGCAGGCGGTGGAGCGCGAGTACAAGCGCCTCACGGAGAAGGGGCCGGGCATGGTAGGTCCGCTGTTCATTCCAATGATGATTGCCAATATGGCAGCGGGAAATGTTGCCATCCAGCTGGGCCTTAAGGGGAAGAATATCAATGTCGTGACGGCCTGCGCTTCCGGCACGCACAATATCGGCGAGGCATTTCGGAGCATTGCCTGCGGTGAGGCAGATGTGATGCTTGCGGGCGGTGCGGAGGCCTGCATCACCACAATCGGCGTCGCCGGCTTCACTCAGCTCACAGCGCTTAACACAACGGAGGATCCGGCGCGCGCGTCCATTCCCTTTGATCGGGACAGAGCGGGCTTTGTGATCGGCGAGGGCGCGGGTATCCTTGTGCTGGAGGAGCTGGAGCACGCGAAAAAGCGCGGGGCAAAGATCTATGCGGAGCTCGCGGGCTACGGTGCGACCTGTGACGCACATCATATCACCGCGCCGGTGGAGGACGGATCGGGTGCGACGGCGGCAATGCGCTTATGCATGCGCGATGCGGGCCTCGCGCCGGAGGACATTGACTATATCAATGCGCACGGAACCTCCACGCAGCTGAATGATCTCTCTGAGACGAAGGCGATCAAGCTTGCGTTTGGCGATCAGGCGAAGCGCCTTAAGATCAGCTCCACCAAGTCCATGATAGGCCATCTTCTCGGTGCCGCGGGCGGTGTCGAGGGCGTGGTTCTCGCAAAGACTGTGCAGGAGGGCTTCATGCATATGACCGCAGGTCTTCAGAACAATGATCCGGAGTGCGATCTGGATTATCTGAAGGGGGCGGGGCTGGAGGCTCCGGTGCGCGCGGCGATCAGCAGCTCTCTGGGCTTTGGCGGACACAATGCGGCGATACTCATGAGAAAGTACGAGGCGTAAGAAATGCTTGGAATCAGAGAAATTCAGGAGATCATTCCGCATCGGCACCCCTTTTTATTGGTGGATTGCATCGAGGAGCTGGCCCCGGGCGAGCGCGCTGTGGGCTACAAGGCGGTGAGCTTTGACGAGCCCTATTTCGTGGGGCATTTCCCGGAAGAACCGGTGATGCCGGGCGTGCTTATCATCGAGGCACTGGCGCAGACCGGCGCAGTGGCCATTCTCGCAAAGGAGGAGAATCGCGGAAGAACCGCTTATTTCGGCGCAGTGGATCATGCGCGCTTCCGCCGCAAGGTGGTGCCGGGCGACAGACTGAAGCTGGTCTGTGAGATTTTGAAGGTCAGGGGTCCGGTGGGAAAGGGACGTGCAACTGCTTATGTAGAGGATGAGAAGGCTGTAGAGGCGGAGATTACCTTTATTCTCGGAAAGTGAAAGTGAGCTTATGCTGATTGATTTTATAAAGAAGAATGCAGGAAGACAGGAATCGTCGAGTCCGGTCTGGAAGTGCAAGAAGTGCGGTGCTGCTGTTGAATCGCGCGAGATACGCCGGAACTACTACGCCTGCCCGGAGTGTGGCGCTTATGTGCGTATTCATGCGTATCGCCGTATTAAGCTGCTGGCGGATGAAGGCAGCTTTGAGGAGTGGAACCGCGAGCTGGAGTCGGTGAACCCGCTGGATTTTCCGGAGTACGAGCAGAAGGTCTGGGAGACGCGGGAGGCAACCGCCCTGAATGAGGCGGTCGTCACCGGAAAGATTACACTGGACGGCGTTGCCTGTGCGATCGGCGTCTGCGACGCGCGCTACATGATGAGCTCCATGGGACATAACATGGGGGAGAAGATCGCACGGATGGCGGAGCGCGCTGCCGAGGAGCAGCTTCCTGTGATTCTCTTCGCCTGCTCAGGGGGGGCGAGAATGCAGGAGGGTATCATCTCCCTCATGCAGATGGTGAAGACCTCTGAGGCGATCGGCAGACTGCAGGAGAGCGGTCAGCTCTTCATTTCTGTTCTGACAGATCCGACGATGGGCGGTGTCACAGCGAGTTTTGCGATGCTCGGGGATATCATTCTCGCGGAGCCCGGTGCACTGATCGGCTTCACGGGTCAGCGCGTGATACAGCAGACGATAGGCGGAAAGCTCCCGGAGGGCTTTCAGAGAGCGGAGTTTCTCTTAAAACATGGCTTTGCAGATGCCATTGTGGAGAGACGGGATCAGAGGGCCGTGCTTTCCGCCCTGCTGCGGCTGCACGTTCCGGGAGCAATGGAGCTCTCCGGAGATGCTGCGATGGAGATGCCGGCGTTTACAGATATGCTGCGCGGAAGCGTGGGAGCAGTCGGAGCTGCGGCCAATGTCGGCATGAAGCTGAGCTCCCAGGCAATATCTGCGCTTCAGCGTGTGGCCTTTGGAAAGCGCAGCAGGGAATACACCTCTCTCTGGCAGCGCGCCGCGGTGCAGGAGGAGCAGAGTGCTGCGGCAAATCAGAGGCGCACAGCCTGGGAGACAGTGAAGCTCTCCCGTGCGAAGGACAGAGCGCATGCGCTGGATTACATCATGGCGCTCTTTCCTGACTTTTTTGAGCTTCACGGAGACCGCTGTTTTGGAGATGATGAGGCGGTAGTCGGCGGAATCGCTTCCTTCCACGGGATTCCTGTGACGGTTGTGGGCATACAGAAGGGACGGGACTTTAACGACAATAAGCGGAGAAACTTCGGTATGCCGAACCCGGAGGGCTACAGAAAGGCTCTGCGGCTCTTAAAGCAGGCGGAGCGCTTCCACAGACCGGTGATCTGCTTTGTGGATACGCCCGGTGCGTACTGTGGTGTCGGTGCGGAGGAGCGCGGACAGGGACAGGCAATCGCGGAGAATCTTCAGAAGCTCGCGGCGCTGAAGACGCCGATTCTCTCCATTGTGATCGGCGAGGGCTCCAGCGGAGGTGCACTGGGGCTGGCGACAGCGGATGAGGTCTGGATGATGGAGAACGCAGTCTATTCCATTCTCTCTCCCGAGGGCTTTGCGGCCATTCTCTACCGCGATGCGAAGCAGTGTGAGCTGGCAGCGGAGAATATGCGGATGACCTCTGCGGATCTTCTGGAGCTCGGCGTGATCGAGCGCATCATCCCGGAGAAGGAACCCGTGACAGTGGAGAATGTCGCGACGATTACAGAGCAGCTCGATCCGGAGATTCTTGAGTTTATCGGGAAGTACGCGGAGATGAGCGCCGAGGAGCTCAGGAACCATCGCTACGACCGTTACAGAAAGTTCTGAATATAGGCTTATGGCTATGGAAAGCTGCCGGGTGAATAACCTCGCAGCTTTTGCTTTTCAATCCAATAAAGATTTGAAAAAGAAGCTCAAATAGTATAAACTATGCCCATACGACAGTCGGGAGAGCGCAGAGTGTGCAGAGCACTTTTTGTTTCGCACTCAAGGCTCTTGTGGAATGGAGGTGTGGAGTGAAAAAACAGCTGATTTGGACAGCAGTGCTGGTAACAGCATTCCTGTGCCTTGTGGGCTGCGGACAAAAGAAGCCCGCAGAGACGGAAGCGAAGCAGCAGAGCAGCGCTGCGCAGCAGACGGAAGCGACTGCATCTCAGACGGCGGAGACAGAGGAGACTCATGAGCGGGAGCTTCAGGCCGTAATTGTCGCCGCAACCATGAATGAGCTGACGGTTCAGACAGAGCAGGGAGAGCTTCTCACCATTGCGACGGGAGCGTCGGCAAAGGAGAAGGCGGATATGTCCGGTCTCGCGAACGGCGTAGTCACCGGACACGGCGTGAAGCTCACAGGACGCATGGAGGAAGGGCATTTTGTCCTTCTGAGGGCGGAGGATAAAGCAACGCGCTGCGGGGATGCGGATGCGCTGGCCGCGGCGGGTAATGTGATACTCTGTGTGCGGGAGAAGAATCTGCAGGGGCTTGCGAGCTATGCGGATTTTCCGCTCTATGTAGGAATAGGAAGCGGAACAGAGGTCACGAGTGAGGAGGAGCTTTTGCAGCAGTTTACTGCGGAGCAGATCTTTACACCGGAGTTTGTAGAAGCAGTGACAGGGACAGATCTGATGTCTGTTGAGGCGGCAGATTCCTCTCTGGTGATTTCCAGAGACGGAGGAAAGCCAAATATTGTGATCAGCCGCTCGGACGACGGCTGGGGTGTCACAGGCATTAACCATAAGTAAATACGGGAGGAAGCATGAGCGAAGAGAGCAGAGAGAATATTGTGACAGCCGGGGAAGCTTTAGAGGAGAGAAAGGAAAGCAATTTCATAGAGCAGGAGATAGATAAGGATCTCGCAGAGGGGGTGTACAGTCATGTACAGACCCGTTTTCCGCCGGAACCGAACGGCTATCTGCACATAGGCCATGCGAAGTCCATACTTCTAAATTATGGACTCGCGGAGAAATATGGCGGGAAGTTTAATCTTCGCTATGATGACACAAATCCCACCAAGGAGAAGTGGGAGTTTGTCGAGTCCATCCGCGCGGATGTGGAGTGGCTCGGCGCAAAGTTTGAGGACAGAGTGTTCTTTGCCTCCAACTATTTTGACGAGATGTATGAGTGTGCGCTGAAGCTGATCCGGAAGGGCAAGGCCTTTGTCTGCGATCTCAGCGCAGAGGAGATCCGTGCGTACCGCGGGGACTTCAACACGCCCGGCCGGGAGAGCCCGTACAGAAACCGCTCTGTGGAGGAGAATCTGAAGCTCTTTACGGAAATGAAGGAGGGAAAGTACGAGGATGGCGCGCGCGTGCTTCGCGCAAAGATCGACATGGCGTCTCCGAACATCAATATGCGTGATCCGGTTATCTATCGCATCGCCCATATGTCCCATCAGAATACGGGAGATAAGTGGTGCATCTATCCGATGTACGATTTCGCACATCCGATTGAGGATGCGATCGAGCACATCACCCATTCGATCTGTACCCTTGAGTTTGAGGATCACAGACCGCTCTATGACTGGGTCGTGCAGGAGTGCGAGTTTGAGGAGCCGCCGCGTCAGATCGAGTTCGCGAAGCTCTATCTCACGAATGTCGTGACCGGGAAGCGCTACATCAAGAAACTCGTTGAGGACGGAATTGTGGATGGCTGGGACGATCCGCGCCTCGTCTCCATTGCGGCGCTGAGGCGGCGCGGCTATACGCCGGAGTCCATACGCCGGTTTGTGGAGCTCTGTGGTGTGTCCAAGGCCAATTCCTCTGTGGATTACGCGATGCTGGAGTACTGCATCCGCGAGGATCTGAAGCTGAAGCGCTCCCGTATGATGGCGGTGCTGCATCCGTTGAAGCTGATCATTGACAACTATCCGGAGGGACAGACTGAGCTTCTGCCCATGCCGAACAACCTTGAAAATCCGGAGCTCGGAGAGCGCATGCTGCCCTTTGGGCGTGAGCTCTGGATAGAGGAAGAGGACTTCATGGAGATCCCGCCGCGGAAGTATTTCCGCCTCTTCCCGGGCAATGAGGTGCGTCTCATGGGTGCTTACTTTGTGACCTGCGTCGGCGTGGACAAGGATGAGGACGGCAAGATCACGGCGATACACTGTACCTATGATCCGGAGACAAAGAGCGGAAGCGGCTTTAACGGGCGAAAGGTGAAGGGAACCATACATTGGGTCTATGCGCCGACTGCGGTGCAGGCAGAGTGCCGCCTGTATGAGAATATTGTGGATGAGGAGAAGGGAAAGCTCGACGCCGAGGGCAATCTGAATCTGAATCCGAACTCCCTGACGATATTGAAGGACTGCAAGCTAGAGCCGAATTTTGAGAGGGCAAAGGCCTACGACAGCTATCAGTTTGTGCGAAACGGCTTCTTCTGCGTTGATGCAAAGGATTCCACAGCGGAAAAGCTGGTGTTCAACCGCATCGTATCTTTGAAGAGCTCTTTTAGGCTCCCGAAGGCGTGAGATGGTTTCAGATATGAAAAAATGTACGCTCTGTCCGCGCCGCTGTGCTGCGGACAGGACGAAGGGGCCGGGCGCCTGCGGAAGCGGAGCCCGGCTTCGCATTGCAAGAGCGGCGCTTCATTATGGCGAGGAACCCTGCATCAGCGGCAGTGAGGGATCCGGCACGGTGTTCTTCTCCGGCTGCAGCCTGCGCTGTGTGTTCTGCCAGAACCGCGCACTGAGTCAGGAACAGTTCGGAGAGGAGATCAGCGTGCGGCGGCTCGCGGAGATATTCCGTGAGCTGGAGGAGCAGGGAGCGAACAATATCAATCTTGTAACCCCGACACACTACGCGGCGCAGATCGCAGAGGCGCTTTACATATACCGGCCGGGGATACCTGTGCTCTATAACTGCGGAGGTTATGAGAGCGTGGAGACCCTGCGCGCGCTGGAAGGGCTGGTCGATGTCTGGCTCCCCGATATCAAATATGCAGATCCGGAGCTCGCCCGCCGCTTTTCCGGTGCGGAAGATTACCCGGAACGCGCGTTTCAGGCGGTGGAGGAGATGCTGCGTCAGTGCGGAATACCGAAGCTGAATGGGCGCGGCATGATGGAACGCGGGGTGATGATACGGCATCTTGTGCTGCCTTTGCATCTGAAAAATACCTTTGCTGTGCTGGATGAAATCGCAGAGCGCTTCGGCACGGAAAGCTGGATCAGTCTGATGTTTCAGTACACACCGCTCTGGAAGCTGCCGGAGTATCCCGAGCTGAACCGGGGACTCACGCGGCGGGAGCGGGAGAGAGCGGAGGCATATCTTGAGCAGCGGGGATTTCGAAATGGCTATGTTCAGGAGCCTGACAGCAGGGGGACAGCCTTCATCCCGGATTTCGATCTGAGCGGCGTGCGCCAGGCGGCGCGGAAACATTAATCTGCGACTCAGAAACAAAGTGTGCAGGACAGAACTCTCCTGTTTGAGTGACAGGACAAAAAGAGACCGACATATCAGAGCCTTTGCTCCGAATGCCGGTCTCTTGATTCATACCGCTATCAGCCGCCGTCGTCTGTGTCGAGGCAGCGCAATTTTTTATTCCTCTTCGATAATGCTGGTTGTGCTTTTTCTGATCTCCTCAGCAGCCTGCGCTGCTTTTTCCTGCACCTCTTCGGTCTTTTCAGAGACAGTCTCAGCGAGATCCTCTGCATTGTCCTTCAGTGTGTCAGCAGCCTCTTCCATGTTCTCTGCGAAGGCATGGTCAGCGGCAGAGCTGAGATGGTCTGCAAAATCCTCTTCATTTTCAGCTCGCTCACTGGAAACCGCGCTCTTCAGCTTATCCGCAGCATCCTTCACTTTTTCTGCGGTCTGCTTTGCGGTATCGCTCGCGACAAAGCCGCTGTCGCGCATATTGTCAGCGATAATATGTCCCACGTCCTTCAGCATCTCCTTTGCGGAGCTCGCCATTCCCTTTGCTGCCTCAAAGGTGTCCTTTGCAGCTACGGTGAATTCATCCTTATTTGCATTCAGCGAGACATAATTGCGGTTTGCAGCTGCAGTGGATTCGGAAAAATTCTCCTCCCCATCATCCTCAAAATCGTGGAATTCCTCGTCGAGATCCTTGTGAAATTCGTGATACTGGCGGTAATAGGAGACAGCGGCAGCTGCGACTCCTGAGATGATTGCGAGACTGAAGAGCTTACCTAATTTTTTACCCATGGCAGAAACTCCTTTCTATATCAACGATTGCTACTATTCTAATACGCACTTGGCAAAAAATAAAGAGTGAAAGGACAGCGCACCCCGAAAAGTCTGTAAAAATAGATTCAGAGAGGCGCGGATTGCATCAATGATCTCTCAGAACTCAAAATGCATGTAGTCGGCCTGCCGGAAGCCTGCGCCCCAGCCCCACCCGCGTGCGCCGAAGGCGTGGCACACATCGCCGTCCGGGCGTATGGAGTAGGGGTTAATGCCGGGCTCCCATCTGTTTCCGACAAGCGCCCTGGAGCCGTCCTCCGCCATCTGCGGGTTTTCATTCGGGTTGATATCAATGGCGCAGCCGCTGCTGTGCAGGCTGTTAAGGTCATTTCCGCGCCACTGATAGCCGCTGACACTGTTGATCGGGAACTTCTCCGGACCGTTGTATATCTCGGTGAAGATGGCCTGAACATCCTCTGAAAGGGAGGAAAGAATCTCAATGCGTGCGGTGGAGGAAACCTTTTCGCCGTTTGAGAGCTTCCAGACGGGAACCTCCACGACAAGCATTTCTGCTTTGGCTGTCTCGGGGACGGGATTCGCAGAAATGCGGTCATACTGCGCCCGTATCTGGTTTAAAAAGTCCTCAGTGAAATCCCGTCCCTGATACTGGTGCTCATAGTAATAGTAGGCCGCAAGGTCGTTTTCGCTGAGCCCGCTGCCGACATTTTCCGCTTTATAGCTCTCATAGCTCTTCTGGGTGCAGTGGCCTGCTGCGAGTGCGCTGAGTGTCAGAGCCGTACTGAGACAGAGGGCCAGCGCCGCTGTGTATAAGTGTTTTTTCATGTTGTCTCCCGTGGATGTATGCGTGGGTTCATCCGGTT
Source organism: Fusobacterium naviforme (assembly GCA_003014445.1). Classification (GTDB taxonomy): domain Bacteria; phylum Bacillota; class Clostridia; order Lachnospirales; family Lachnospiraceae; genus Moryella; species Moryella indoligenes. Next base: position 70,558 of record PYGH01000011.1, read on the forward strand.
ATTATTACAGAATTGTAAAATTATAATAACATATTTTTATGCGTTTGTGGGTGTAGATTTGCAGGTCCAGTCGGGAGAGTGCGATATGAAAGACAATAACGCCTTCCAGAGCTATGCACTCTGGAAAGCGTTGGTTAATGAATGTATACCGGGAGCAATTTCCGTGAGTTCAAGGCCCTGGCTGGTCAGTCGGAATACCGCACGCTCGGTAATATAATAGACTTTCTGGCCGTTTTTCAGAGCTGTTTTCGCGGAGAAGGTTATTTGATCGACCTGGGAAACAAATTTCTCCCATCTTCCTTCTTCTATGATGTCCAGTTTTCCATCATGGATCTTTACGTTCGCTTTCTGTGCCATAAAGCTTCCAATGGACCTTGTGATTGGTTCATGTGAGAGTTTTTTTATGGAGAGCAGAAGAGCAGAGTTTCTTCGGGGAATTAAAATTATAGGTGAATTAGCACTCAGCACTTGACACTGCTAATAAACCATGTTATAACTGCATTTGTTGAAAGAAAAAGACAACCGGAGCGAGAGGGTCAGGAAGAAAAACGGCCCGGGCCGGTCGAAAAACTGCATAAGGAGGCTATAAAATATGAAGCTTGTACCTTTATTTGATCGCGTTGTTCTGAAAAAGATGGTGGAAGAAGAGACCACTGCTTCCGGAATCGTGCTTCCGGGTCAGGGTGATAAGGAGAAGCCGGGTCAGGGCGAGATCGTCGCTGTGGGACCGGGCGGTGTTGTGGATGGCAAGGAAGTCAAGATGCAGGTGAAGGAAGGCGACAAGGTTCTGTATTCCAAGTATGCCGGTTCCGATGTGGAGCTGGACGGCGAGAAGTACATCGTAATTAAGCAGAGCGATATACTCGCGATTATGCAGTAAACAGAACAGACAAAAACAACGCTGTGTGCCGGCATCAGCCGCGTTAAAAAAATCGGCGGGAGGCTGCCGGTAGCCGCAGTCAGAATATCTGAATAAAAGGAGAATACCATGGCTAAGGAAATTAAGTACGGCGTAGAGGCAAGAGAGGCGCTGGTAAAGGGTGTAAATGAGCTGGCAGATACTGTCAGAGTGACAATCGGACCGAAGGGCAGAAATGTTGTCCTGGATAAGGCTTATGGTTCTCCGCTCATCACGAACGACGGCGTGACCATCGCAAAGGAGATTGAGCTGGAGGATGCTTTTGCAAACATGGGTGCGCAGCTCGTGAAGGAGGTCGCAACCAAGACCAACGATGTAGCGGGTGATGGAACCACCACTGCGACTGTGCTTGCACAGGCGATGATCAATGAGGGCGTGAAGAATATCGCTGCCGGCTCCAACCCGATCATTCTGAGAAAGGGTATGAAGAAGGCCTGCGACAAGGCGGTAGAGACCATCAAGGCGATGTCTCAGCCGATTGAGGGCAAGAAGCAGATCGCAAGAGTCGCCGCAATTTCAGCCTCCAGTGACGAGGTTGGAGAGATGGTTGCAGACGCGATGGAGAAGGTCACAAACAACGGCGTGATCACCATTGAGGAGTCCAAGACCATGAAGACCGAGCTGGATCTCGTTGAGGGTATGCAGTTCGACAGAGGCTATATTTCCGCTTACATGGCGACCGATATGGAGAAGATGGAGGCGACACTTGACGATCCCTACATTCTCATCACGGACAAGAAGATCGGCAATATTCAGGAGGTGCTCCCGCTGCTTGAGGAGGTCGTGAAGAGTGGTGCAAAGCTCCTCATCATCGCGGAGGACGTCGAGGGTGAGGCTCTCACCACACTGATTGTGAACAAGCTGCGCGGAACCTTCAATGTTGTCGCAGTCAAGGCTCCGGGTTACGGAGACAGAAGAAAGGAAATGCTTCAGGATATCGCAATTCTGACCGGCGGTACCGTGATCAGCGAGCAGCTGGGTCTTGAGCTGAAGGATGCCAGAATGGCTCAGCTCGGTCGTGCGAAGTCCGTAAAGGTCACGAAGGAAAATACCGTGATCGTGGACGGCATGGGCCAGAAGGCAGATATTGATGCGCGCACTGCACAGATCAAGGCGCAGCTTGCGGAGACCACCTCTGATTTTGACAAGGAGAAGCTGCAGGAGCGTCTTGCGAAGCTCTCCGGCGGTGTCGCAGTGATTCGTGTCGGCGCGGCTACCGAGACAGAGATGAAGGAAGCAAAGCTCAGAATGGAGGACGCGCTGAACGCAACCAGAGCGGCAGTTGAGGAAGGCATCGTCGCAGGCGGCGGTACAGCTTATATCAATGCTGCAAAGGAGATTGAGAAGCTTGTGGAGAGCCTTGAGGGCGATGAGAAGACCGGCGCAAAGATTGTCATGAAGGCGCTGGAGTCCCCGCTCTACTACATCGCGGAAAATGCAGGCCTTGAGGGCGCAGTGATCGTAAATAAGGTCAGAGAGGCGAAGAAGGGTACAGGCTTCGATGCTTATCGCGAGGAGTACGTCGATATGGTGGAAGAGGGCATTCTGGATCCCGCAAAGGTCACCAGAACAGCGCTTGAGAACGCGACCAGCGTCGCAAGCACCCTGCTCACCACAGAAACCGCAGTTGCTACCATCAAGGAGCCCGCACCGGCTATGCCGGCAGGCGCCCCCGGCATGGGAGGAATGATGTAAGCGTTTAGCGAAGACAGTGCATAAACCGGGAGCCGCATGGAGGATTCTGCTTGCAGAAATCCCCATGCGGCTCCCGGTTTATATAGTGCGTGAGCACGGTATGAGCAAGCCGCGAAGCGGCTGCGAATAAGCACTGTCTGAGCGTCATGAGTGCG
>PYGH01000012.1:0-17019 GCA_003014445.1 Fusobacterium naviforme
CCCGTTTTACTTGGTTTGGTTCTTCTTTTGAAATTCTTTTTAGAATTTTCAGGGTTGTGTGTACTGTCTGATCTTTGATTTTCAAGGTTCTGTGCCGCGCCTCGCTCGGAGCGACTAGGACATATTATCACTGCTCTACGGGGCTGTCAACTCTTTTTTCAGGAAAGTTGAGAAAAGCATGGAGAAGCAGACGACTGTGCAGGCAGTGTCTGTCCCCTCCTCCGCTTGCGCCTCCAAAAGCAACGTGCTAGAATAAGAAATCTCTTTCATAAAACATTTCATAAAACAGCAGAAACGAACCATTCTATATAATATATAAACGAAACGGAGCACTTTTTCCCATGAGTCGAGAGCTTGCACCATATCAAATTGCGGAACGCAGCATCATCAAAAAATATCGCAAGACACTGTGGAACCCCTTCATTGCCGCGGTGAAACGCTATGAGCTGATACAGGCCGGCGACCGCGTCGCAGTCTGTATCTCCGGAGGCAAGGACTCCATGCTGCTCGCAAAGCTGATGCAGGAGCTGGAACGCCACAGCGATGTCCCCTTTGAGACTGTGTACCTTGTCATGGATCCCGGCTACAACGCAGAAAACCGCGCTAAGATCGAGAGCAACGCCGCACGCCTTCACATTCCCATCACCATCTTCAACACAGAGATCTTCGACGTGGCAAACCGTGCAACGGAGCACCCCTGTTATCTCTGCGCCCGAATGCGACGCGGTTACCTGTATAAAAAGGCGCGTGAGCTCGGCTGCAACAAGATCGCTCTGGGACACCATCTGAACGACGTGATCGAAACCACTGTGATGGCCATGTTCTACAGTTCCCAGCTACAGGGAATGATGCCGAAGCTCCACAGCAAGAACTTTCCCGGAATGGAACTGATCCGCCCAATGTACTGCATTAATGAGGCAGATATCATAGCCTGGCGGCGCTATAACCAGCTCGAATTCATCCAGTGTGCCTGTCGCTTTACTGAGAGCTGCGAGGCACAGGGAGAGGAGGGTGGTCTCAGCAAGCGCAAAGAAATTAAAAATCTCCTTCTTCTGTTGAAGAAGGAGAATCCCGATATCGAAAAAAGCATTTTTAACGCTCTGCACGCCGTCTGCATCGAAACCTTTCCCGGCTGGAAGGACAGGGTCGGAGAACACAGCTTTCTCGAACTCTATACAAACAGAAACAAGCTGCCCGACTGATTCCTCGGCTTCCTGTCGAAGATCAGATATATCCTTTCCGGCACATCATCAAAACAACATTGTATTCACCAAATCCCGAAGAAAGAAAGCAAGCAGATTGTAGCGATACAGAAAGCTGAGCCAGGCGGAGGACTGCACCAGTTCATAGAGCTTTGATCCAGTCTCCGAGCCCTCAAAAAGTCCCAGTATCATAAATCCAAGCCAGACAAATATCAGAGACTCCACAAAGCCCAGCAGCGCCCCTGCAATCTGGTTCATCCCGTGCACCACCGGCAGCGCTGTCAGGACATCCAGCACACGCAGGCCGAGATGCAGAAGCACCCAGATCGCAAGGAAAAGCAGAGCAAAGCCCAGATAATTGATGATCATCTTTCCCAGATACTCTGCAACATACTGCTGGAACTGCTCCGCCCCGAGGCGTTCCCATATCTCCTGCCGGTTGTTTTCACGCAAAATCCGCTGAAAATTCTCCGGAATCTGAAGCCCTCCGATGATCTGTTCCTGATCCTCCCGGCTGTCCATCTGTTCCTGCGTCAATGCATCAATCCCGGTGCTCTTCAAGACATAGCCTTGCACAGCCTTCTCAAGTCCTGTATGCCTCTGAACAAAATCGGTCACCTTCGGAAGCGCCGTGTGTGCCAGCGCAAGGGTAATAAACAGTGCCATCAGAGAAACAGCCAGCCGCACAAACCCTCTGCTGTGACCGTACAGCATCATCCCTATCATAAAAACAGCTATCAGGAGCGCAAACCAGTTGCTGTCCAGCCACGCACTTACGCTCTCAAACATTCAAAAGCCCTCTTTTCCAGCTTCTCATCAGGAGATGAAATCATCCTCCTTCAAAATAAGCATTCCATCCTTATCATACTTAGGTGAAAGCAACCCGCCGAGACGCTTTAACAACGGCGGCTTTTCCGCCCGGTCGGCGACCTCCTCTATCAGTGCCTCTGCATTTTTTCGGGTGAGGCCAATTCCATCCTCCTGCATAATCTCAATGCGCTCATAGAGCGCCAGCATACTCTTTCCCGTAATCACACAGTCGATCTTTTTTGCATAGTCGCTCGCATAATGCGCGAAAGCATCAATATCCAGCGCTTCCTCCTCATAGGAACGCTCTGCCGCGGTATGTATCTCTGCGGGCCTCACCGCTTCCGTGCTCTTCGCAGGCTGCTCTTCAGGAGCAAACTGTACCACTGTCTCCTCAGATTTCTCTTCCGGCACAGACCTGCCTGCCGCTGCTCCTGACAGCTCGGTTTCTGCTCTCTTCCGCTCCGCCGGCTGTACAGTGACACCACCATGACAAAGCCCAGATTCCACCCGGAACACTGTTTTCAGCTGCGGGTACTTCGCCACCAGCCGCGTGAGCTGCAACGGATTGTCCACAAGCAATACACTACGTGTGCCATCCTCCGCCATAAGCAGCTCAAGCAGCTCCGCCACGCAGGCCTCCGAGAGATCCCCGGCGCACTCAATGATGAGATCCTTACCCGCGATTCTCTCAGCAGAAGCCTTCACTCCCCGCAGGGAAAGCTTCTCCGCCCTGATCTTCGCCGCCGGATTTCGAACCCCACTCTCCTCGTGTATCTCCTTCAGTTTCTGTATCGCCGCTGCAAGCCCTTCTTCCTCAGTCCTGCCCTGAATCAGACAGCTGTAATGCAGATGCAGAGAGTCCGCGGGCTCTGCCGCTTCGTCCGCAGATTCTGCTACAGCTTTCTCCTCTTCCATTTTTTCCGCCGGCTCCGGTACGGGCTGTTCCTCTGCCGCTTCTCCCGTATTACGCTGCTTCAGATCCGGGAGAATGCGGGTTGCTTCAAGAGCCTCCTGTGCTTCCTTCTCTGCAGCTGCATTCTCTGTCTTTGGAAGTTTGGGAAGAGCGCGGGTTATGCCGTCCACCGCGCCCGGCTTTTCCGAATCCGCTGTCGCGGCATGCTCCTCCTTGGCCGGCTGTTCAACAACTTCCGCAGCGGAAGATATCTCCGCCGCAGCTTCTGTCTCTACCTGTTTCTGTTCTGCTGCTTCAGCCTCTGCCTTTTTCTGCTCCGCAGCTTCTGCCTCCGCTGCAGCCGCAAGCTTTCTCTCCACCTCAGCGAGACGCTCCTCTTCGCTCTGCTGCTCCTCACGGCGTCTCTGGCTCGCATTGACCGCTGCCAGTGCCGCTATTGTCTGCCTTTGATCGCGTTCCTCTGCCTCTCTGACAGCATTTTCTTCCGCTTCAAGCTGAGAGAGATGCGCCTCTATCTCTGCATCAATCTCACGCTGTGCTCTGGCCGCACGCTCCGCCGCCTCCTCGCTCTGCTCTGCAGAGAGCGTCTCCGGCACCGCGTCAGCCACACACTCCGTATCTGCCTGCAGTTCTTCCATCCCCTCCTGCGGCTCCGGGATCTCATGCTGCACTTCCACTTCCGACTGCGCCAGCGGCTCTGTCGCAAGCTCTGAGCGCTCCTCAAGTGCCCTGAGCCGCGCCGTATACTCCTCCCGATGATCGAGAAGATTCTGCTGGTACTCTGTCAGCGGCTGCTCCTCTCTCTCCGTCTTGAGCAGCATGGCCTTCTCCACCCACTCACCGGTTCCAAAGAGCAGAGTAATTCTGTCGCAGAGCTCCACGCACTCCTCGTGGCGTCCGGCTGCATGGTAAAGCTCCGCCAGCTCATACATCAATGGCTCATCCAGCTCAAGCTCCACATAGCGTTCCAGCGGTGGAATCTTTTGAGCCGGAGCAGCGCCCTTTGCGCTCAGAATCTGATAGCGCAGCACATACTGACGCGGATCCTCCGGCGCGAGATCCAGAAATTCTCTGTAATAGCGCTCCGCCTCTGCAATGTCATTGTCCTTAAGCGCAAGCTCCAGAAGCTTTACCAGCAAGCCACGCCCCATCGGTGCACGCTCAAAGGCGAGGAGCATGATCTCTTTCGCTTCTCTGTACTCACCGTTTTTTTCATAAATCTCCGAGACCCGGGCGAGCTGACTCACATTTGTCACCCTCCGCCAGTCAATCTTATCTGCGATCTTCATTGCTGTCGCATAGTCCCCGAGCTCCGCCTGCTTCTGCATCTGCTCTGCCTTGATACTGAACTCACGCTTGTCCATTTATTTTCCTCTTTCCATTGCTCCTACAGCTCGGTTCTGCCCTCCAGCGCCCGCAGCAGAGTCACCTCGTCAATATACTCAAGATCGCCGCCAACCGGCACACCGCTTGCAATCCTGGACACCCGTATGCCCGTCGGCTTGACGAGCTTCGCAATATACATCGCCGTGGTCTCTCCCTCAAGACTGGAATTGGTCGCTATAATCACCTCGTCGACATCGCCCTCAAGCCTCTGCATCAGCTCCTTCAGACGTATATCCGCAGGCCCTATGCCAAGCATAGGGGAGATCGCGCCGTGCAGCACATGATAGACGCCCTCATACTTTCCCGTCTTCTCATAAGCCGCAAGATCCCGCGTGTTTTCAACCACCATGATTTGACGATGATTGCGAGCCGGACTCTTGCAGATTGGGCACAGCTCATCATCCGTCAGGGTGCAGCACTCCCTGCAGTAACGAATGTTCTGCTTCGCACTGCGCATCGCCTCCGTCAGCTGCAAAACCCGCTCCTCCGGCATATTAATAATATGAAACGCCAGACGCTGCGCGCTCTTCCTGCCAACGCCCGGCAGTGCTGAGAGCTCCTCGATCAGCTTTGTGATCTGTTTGCTGTAATAATCCATGGTACTTCGTTAAAAGGGTAGGCTTCCGCCAAGTCCACCGGTCAGCTTTCCCATCATCGCCTGATTCTCTGCCTCCATCTGACGCAGCGCCTCATTCGCCGCCGCCATGATCATATCCTGAAGCAGCTCAACATCATCCGGATCCACCGCCTCGGGCGCGATCTCCACCTTTGTGAGCTCACGCTTCCCGGAGACAGTGACGCTCACTGCGCCGCCGCCCGCTGCCGCGGTAAATTCTTTTGTCTCAAACTCCTGTGCCTGCTCCGCCATCTGCCGCTGCATCTTCTGTGCCTGCTTCATCAGATTGCTCATATTACCCGGGATACCACCGCCCGGAAAGCCGCCGTGTCTTGCCATATCGCCTTGCCCTCCACCTGTTTTCTGAATTTTGATTACCTTGTCATGGCTCTGCTGTTCAGCCCTGTGAACTGCCGCGCTCTGTCTCGATCGGAAAATCCACGATCTCCCTCAGCTCCTCTGCGCTCACTGTGTAGCTGTTCGTCGCCTCCATACCCACGCGCGCACGGGTTCGGAAGCTGATCTCCTTCTGATAATGCTCTGCCACATATTGCGAGAGCAGCTCCAGCGCCCCATCCAGTCCGCCAAAGCGCTGCACACCTGCATTCGGAAAAACGATGCACATGGCCCCCGGCCCGGCCGGCTCCACAGAGCTCCCCTGCAGCGCCGCTCCGTAGGCCCCGCCAATGGACGCAGTGATCTTTCCCCAGTCGGTCCGTATCGCCATAAAATCCTCATACTCCGCCCTGGGAAGAGCAATGGTCTTTGGTTCCGCAGGTTTCTTCTCCGCAGGGGTCTCCAGAGCAGCAGTCTGTACCGTTCGGATCCCCTCCGCCTTCAGCGTCTTCAGCTCCCGCTCCAGCGCCGCGACACGCTCCAGAAGTGCATCATTTGTGTCGTCCATTTCCGGCGCCGTGAGCCGAATCAGCGTGAGCTCCGTCATTACCCGCTTCTGAGAAGAGAAGCGCAGCCGGTTAGAGAGCTCCGAGAGCACCCGGATATAACGCATCAGCACTGCTGTAGAGGCCTCTGCCGCATCTTTTTTCATGAGCTCCAGCTTCTCACCCGAACTGTCTATCATCCCCTCCGCATGTTCTGCGGTCTTCAAAATAAGAAGATTTCGAAGATACCAGAGAAAATCATTGACAAACTGGCTGAGCTCGCTGCCCTCCTCAAAGGCTCTGTCCAATATACAGAGCGCCTCTCCGCCCCGCCCTCCGGACAAAGCGGAAAAGAGCTTCGCGTAGGTCGCAACATCCACCGCGCCCAGAATCTCCAGCACCTCATCGTAGCTCAGCTCCTCATCGGGATGAAAGGCCACACACTCGTCCAAAAGGCTCAGCGCATCACGCATCGCCCCATCTGCCTGCCGGGCAATGTAGTCGATCGCGCGTTCCTCGATCTGGATCTGCTCTGCTGCCGTGAGCTCCTTAAGCCGCCCGGCGATGATTTCTGCCGTGATGCGATGGAAATCATAGCGCTGACAGCGGGAGAGCACCGTCACCGGAATCTTGTGCGCCTCCGTGGTCGCGAGAATGAAGATCACATAAGCCGGCGGCTCCTCCAGCGTCTTTAGGAGTGCATTGAAGGCTCCTGTGGACAGCATGTGCACTTCATCAATGATAAAGACACGGTAGTGTCCCTCCGTCGGCGGATACTGCACCTGCTCTCGGATATCGCGGATATTGTCGACACCGTTATTGGAGGCCGCGTCGATCTCCTGAACATTCATGGACTGCTCTTCTGCAATTGCGCGGCACATCGCACACTCACCACAGGGATTCCCGTTGATCGGGTGCTCACAGTTCACCGCCCTGGCCAGAATTTTGGCAACACTGGTCTTACCGGTGCCGCGGGTGCCGCAGAAGAGATAGGCATGCCCCACTCTGCCGGAAGTAATCTGATTTTTAAGAGTCGTGCAAATAGCGTCCTGCCCCTTTACTTCCTCAAAGGTTCTGGGACGCCATTTGCGGTATAATGCCACATAAGACATCGCTTTTCCTTACCTGTCTCCGAAAGAAAGTCCCAGAAGCCGCGCCTCCTCGACCAGCGAAGAGTGCGGATCCACCATCTTCAGCTTCCCGGCTGACTCCTCCAACGGTATGCTCGTCACCTCGTTATTTTTCACCACAACCATGCGTCCAAAGCGTCCCTCCCGAATGAGCCTCGCGGCACGCGCTCCCAGCCGTGACGAGAGCACGCGGTCATAGGGGTTCGGCGTTCCGCCCCGCTGCATGTGCCCGGGTACGGTGACGCGCACCTCCTGTCCCGTGATCTCTGAAATCCGGGCAGCGAGCTCATAGGCCACAGAGGGGTACTTCCGCTCGGCGATTCTGCTCTTTAATTCTTTTTTGCTGAGCCCCGCAAGCTCCTTTGATATGGCTCCCTCTGCCACTGCAATAATAGAAAACTTACTGCCGGTCCGCTCCCGCCTCTTCAGCGCGGAAACCACCGCATTGATATCATAGGGAATTTCCGGAATGAGGATAATGTCGGCGCCGCCCGCAATGCCTGCGTAGAGCGTAAGCCAGCCTACCTTGTGTCCCATAACTTCCACAATAAAGACCCTGCCGTGCGAGGCCGCCGTCGTGTGGATACAGTCAATCGCATCTGCTGCGACCTCCGCTGCACTCTGAAAACCGAAGGTCTCATCCGTTCCATACAGATCATTGTCTATGGTCTTTGGAAGCGCAATGATATTCAGCCCCTCCTCACGCAGAAGGTTCGCGGTTTTCTGACTGCCATTCCCTCCCAGCACACAGAGGCAGTTGAGCTTCAGCCTCCGATAGGTCGCCTTCATCAGCTCTACCTTATTATTACCGTCCTCATCCGGAACAGACATCTGCTTAAAGGGCTGACGGCTTGTTCCGAGCATCGTTCCGCCCCTCGTGAGTATGCCGGAAAAATCGCTCTTCTCCATACGACGGAAATTCCCGTACATCAAACCCCGGTAGCCGTCAAGAAAGCCTATGATCTCTGCCTTCTCATACAGATTGTAGAGCGTCTTTGCGATGCCGCGCAGCGTCGCATTCAGAGCCTGGCAGTCTCCTCCGCTGGTCAGAAGCCCGACACGAATTGTCTCTCCGGGCCCGATCCCGCAGCCTGATTCTGCAACTTTACGGACAGTTTTCTTTGCCTTCTTTCGCTCTGACATCTCATCTCCCCACGCCGCAGGGTCTGATTACGACAGCCCTCAGGAGCGTTTATTCCATAAAAGTATACGACAGAATGATTATTTCGGCAATGACAAAGCGGTGGCCCTCCGGCACACCGCTCTCTCTCATCTTTTAAATCCGCACATCCCGCTTTGAATGGGAACCATGAACGTTACCGCGGCAGCAAGCTCGGTGACGGTAATCCCGCATCACCCGTACACATTTACTTAGTGCTGCTGCATTCCTGCCCTGACACGGTTCGCAAAGGTCCGCCGCGCGGGGGCCCTCACGTCAACACCGCTTTCCGCGGGCTGCTCCACAGCTCACACACCCGGGGCGGGATATCACTCCTGCTATGGCGGACTGCAGGTACAGGGAACCGCCGTCTCCCCAGCTGTGCGGAATTTCAGTATAATGGGAAGCTTCCGCTTTTGTCAATCCCGCACAGCTTTTTTTCTGGCCTCCCGGAGCGCGCGAAAGAAGCTCCGCATCAGCTCTGCGCACTCTTCTCCAAGCAGCCCTTCCTCTACTTCCACCTGATGATTAAAGCCCTCTACATGCATGAGATCCACCACCGATCCTGCACTCCCCGCCTTCGGATTCCGGCAGGCAAAGACCACCCGCGGGATTCTTGCCTGCACAATGGCTCCCGCACACATGGGGCAGGGCTCCAGCGTCACATAGAGTGTGCAATCTTCCAGTCGCCAGTCGCCAAACTTTCGGCAGGCCTTTCGTATCGCAGCAATTTCGGCGTGTGCAAGTGCGCTCCTGTCCGTCATTCTCCTGTTGTAACCGCGGGCATAGACCCTCCCCTCCCGCGCGATCACACAGCCGATCGGAACTTCACCTATGGCCTCAGCTTTCTTCGCCTCTCTCACCGCAGCACGCATCAGCTGTTCATCCGTCATTTCCCGCTCCTTGCCAAATATGTTATAATGAGCCTTACAGCAGCAGTGACTGTATCCCTGATACAGACAGAGCAGCGCAATGCTGCATTCTTTCCAACAACCTACTCTATCATAAAGCTTCCGCATAAAAAAGCGAGGAAAAATCATGCAGAAAATACTGGTCTGTGACGACGATCACGAAATTGTAGAGGCAATCAGCATCTACCTCTCCGGAGAGGACTTCGAAGTGCTGCGTGCCTACGACGGCTTCGAGGCGTTGAAAATCATGGAGACCACACCGGTAGATCTCCTGATCGTCGACGTCATGATGCCGGGACTGGACGGAATACGCACAACACTGAAGGTGCGTGAAACCAGCTCCATTCCCATCATTATCCTCTCCGCTAAATCCGAGGACAATGATAAAATACTCGGCCTGAACATCGGGGCCGACGACTATCTGACAAAGCCCTTCAACCCGCTTGAGCTGGTTGCCCGGGTGAAGAGTCAGCTCAGGCGCTACACAGAGCTCGGCAATCTCGGCTCCCACGACAGCTCTCAGGTCTACTCCGTCGGTGACCTGCAGATCAACGATGAGACAAAGGAGGTCACAGTCTCCGGAAATTCTGTCCGGCTGACTCCCATTGAGTACAACATACTCCTTCTGCTCGTGCGCAACGCGGGCAAGGTCTTCTCCATCGATGAAATCTATGAGAAAATCTGGAATGAGGAGGCGATCGGCGCAGACAATACGGTCGCGGTTCACATTCGCCACATCCGCGAAAAGATTGAAATCAACCCGCGGGAACCCCGATATCTGAAGGTGGTATGGGGCGTCGGCTACAAGGTAGAAAAGCAGGTCTGAGCAGCCGCCTATGAATAATAAGAAAAAAGAATTGAAAACCAGCTATGCCGGGAGAAAGCGCTTTCTGCTCATTGTTCACGCGCTTGCACTCTGCCTCTTTGTCGCAGGCGTATCCATCGTCTACTGCAATGCCAACTTTAAAAAGGGTATACAATGGCTGAACTCTGAGATCTACGAGGAATCTCCGGCCTTTGACGCACTGTTTGAATCCGAGGCAACAGAACTCATGCGCTATGTCCGCTACCGCGATGTCTTCGAGTACGGCGGCGAGCTTGATACAGACAATGAGATCTTCGCCTACTCCACAGGCAGTGGTGAGGAAATCATATGGACTGTCAATGATGTCCTGGACTATGCTAAGCTCCACGGTTATTCCTTTGATAATGACTACCGCGTCCTGCACAGCGAGACGGCAGAAGACAATGCGCAGGCGGAGGCCTATCCTGTCACCTGGCGCGCCTACCGCGAGACGGAAAAAGCCTCCGGCCCCGGGACGGCTTTTGTGACGCTGGATGCCATGACCCGCGAGGTCATGACCGCGCTTGGAGATTACTGCCGCAGCGTGGACCGCTACAACAAAGGGAATTCCAACCTCTACTATCTCATTGAGCTGGAGGGACGAAAGGCCTACACCAATCGCGCCGATCTCACGGAAGAGCTGGCACGCTCCCTCGGGAAATATGTCATACTCTCCTCTGAAAGTCCTCTCCCGGACAACAACCTCTCTGAAACCCCTGTCAGGATCCGCGACATGCTTCTGGAGGAGGGTGGTTCCCGCGACACGGATTATCGCGCCATTTTTGCGGTTGATACCGGCTATCCGCTGCGGGATGATTTCTACACGGGTGTCCTGAACTATGCTTCCCAGCGGGATGTCTACGCGGCCGGGTTGCTTCTGATGCTCACCGGCTTTCTTACCATGCTCGTAAGCCTTGCGCGCCTTTTCATGCTTGCCGGGCGCACGAAACCGAAGTCGTCTGAGCTGCAGCTGATGTCCTTCGACCGGCGCATGCCCGAGCTGAACATTCTGAACACGCTGCTTCTGATCGGCTTTCTCATCTTTGTCTCAGACAATACCATCGCACGGCTCATCCATATACTGGCGCCGGAGCGCTACTGGACATTCTCCCGGGAAATGCTGGCCTATATCATCATTTACCTCTGCGCCTTCCCCCTGGTCTTTTCACTGCTGCGCGCGTGGAAGGCCGGGATACTCTGGGAGAAAAGCTTTGCAAAACAGCTTGCGGAAAACGCTCGTGAATTCTCTCTGAATATTACCTTCGCGCGGCGCATCGCAGTCTACTACTCCGCCTTCGCCGCCGCAAACATTGCGCTTACTGCCGCAATCAGCTCTCTCATACTCGCGCGAAACTCCGTGAGCGCCAGACTCCTCGCCTTCACGCTCTTTTTACTTCTCGCCGTCACAGATATCTGGTTCTTCCAGAAGCTCTACCGGAAGCGGATAGAGAGAGACCGTATTGCGGAGGCAATCGGACAGCTGGACTCCGGCTCTGCGGGGGAGGAGGCACTGCTGGATACCTCGGAATTTCACGGACGGGAAGCCCGTCTTGCCGATACCATTAATAATATCAGTGCAGGTCTGAAGCGGGCGCTGAACGATCAGGTTCGCAGCGAGCGCATGAAAGCAGAGCTCATCACCAATGTCTCACATGACATCAAGACACCGCTCACCTCCATCATCAACTATGTGGATCTGATCAAGCGAGCTCACCCTGCCGATCCGAAGATACTGGAGTATGTCAACGTACTGGAGCAGAAGTCACAGCACTTAAAGACGCTGACAGAGGATCTCGTGGAGGCGAGCAAGGCCTCTACAGGCAACGTACCGCTGAACGCCGTGGATATCAACTTTGTCGAGCTGATTGAGCAGACAAACGGGGAGTTCGAGGAGCGCTTTACCGAGCGGAATCTGAGCCTTGTCTCAGAGCTTCCGCGGGAGCTCATTCTGATCCACGCAGACGGGCAGCACCTGTGGCGCGTTCTCGAAAATCTCTATAACAATGCATTCAAGTATGCCGCGGAGGGCTCACGCGTCTATGTCAATGTAGTGCGTGCGGGAGGCCGGGTAAAATTCACCATAAAAAATATCTCCGCACGGCCCTTGAATATCAGTCCGGAGGAGCTGACAGAGCGCTTTGTGCGCGGAGACGATTCCCGCACCACGGATGGCAGCGGGCTGGGACTCTCCATTGCAAAATCCCTGACTGAGCTCCAGCACGGCAGCTTTGATATTGTCATCGACGGGGACTACTTTAAGGCCAGTATAGGCTTTGATATTGTAGTTTCGTGAAACAAATTGATGAATAACAAAAAACAGAGCCTGAATCCTCAGATTTTCAGATCTGAAGATTCAGGCTCTGTCTGAAATTTACACCGCACGCCACATGGAAACCCCATCCGTCATCTCCTCATGCAGGAGATGGCGTTTTTTCATATAGTTCAGACAGGCGCGGGTCTTAAACCAGATAAGTATGCAAGAGCGTCGCTCATTGTCGCTCAGCTCTTTGCCATAGCGTCCATAGGTGCGCATCGCAATTCCGCGTATGCTCAGAGGCTGCTCAGAGTGACGCAGGATATCATACATGATGGAGCATTTATCCAGATAGCTCTGCACAACTGCATCCACCTCTGCCGTCGGATTTCGAAATGGCCTCCCATGCCCGGGAATAAAAAGACAGCCCCCATAGAGATGCTTGACATCCCGCATAGAATTCAGATACTCATCGAGCCCTTCCGGATAGTTCCCCGCATCCCCGACAATTGGAGTGATCCCATGCACCAGCTGATCTCCACTGAACAACAGCTTCTTTGTCCTGTCCCAGAGGCCAATCTGACCCTGCGTGTGTCCCGGCAAGGGTACCACAGTGAAGCGATATTCTCCGTAGTGCAGCTCCTCTCCCGGAGAAATCGGATCCCATGAGAAGTTCCAGCAGTCCTCAAAGCCGGAAGAAAATTCGTCCGCTGCGCGCCAGAACGCCTCGTAGGTCTCCTGATCCGCCAATTCCAGACCAATCAGGCGGAAAAGCCGGCGCCTCAGCTCCGGGTGCAGCAGCTCGTGATTGATCTGCTCCTCCTCCGTGCTCATATCCACCGGATTGATAAGCACCCTCGCCCCTCTCTCATTCAGGAGCTTTGCCTGACCAACATGGTCTCTGTGCGAATGGGTAATGACACAGTCCAGCTGATGAAATGAAAGCCCCAGCTCTTCCATATCATAAAGCAGCGCCTCACGGCAGCCCGGTGCAATTGCGTCCGGCAATCCAGCGTCAACCAGAAGACTGCGGCAGCCCGGCGCTCCCTTCACAAAGCTGTAATTTATTTCACTGACGCCGGGAAAACGGGTAGCGACATTATCTACCCAGAGACCCGGTAATACTTCCTTCAACATTTCACAACACCAGCCTCACTGCGCCATAGATACCTGCATCATTTCCAAGCTCCGCCAGCACCACTCGCCCGCGGTTAGAGGAAATCGCAGTATACATATCATAATACTTTTTAATCTTATCCAACAGGTAGGAGCCGGCCCTGGATACACCGCCGCCTATAATAAAAATCTCCGGATCCACAATCAGGCACAGGTGAGAAATGGCCAGCCCCAGATAGCGCGCGACGGTCTCTATCACCTCATCTGCGAGCGCATCTCCCGCTCTTCCGAGATCACAGACATCCTTCGCGCTGAGCTTCTCTCCCAGTGCGCGCATAGCACTTGCTTTCTCTGACTCTGCGAGCTTCCGCTTCGCCTCCCGGACAATTCCTGTCGCACTCGCAATCTGTTCGAGACAGCCATGTCCGCCGCAGTTGCAGGCCTCTGCCTCCTCATCCCGCACATGAATGTGTCCGATTTCACCGCCGAGGCCATGACGTCCGCTCACGATCTGTCCGCCGAGGATCACCCCTCCACCGACACCGGTTCCAAGCGTCAGCATAACCGCGTCCTGCGCGCCTTCGCCGCCGCCCTTCCAGGCCTCTCCGAGCGCGGCCACATTGGCATCATTTCCAATCTCTACGCGCACTCCCTGCAAAAGCTCCGAGAGCTCTCTCGCCGGATAGCGATCCTTCCAGAACAGATTCACACAGACCTCCACATAGCCTGTGGGCTGCACCGGTCCCGGGACATCAAGTCCTACACCTATGACATCCTCCAGCTTGTACGCGCCTTTCTCCAGGGTCTTCTGTATCGAGGAAGCGATATCCGGAATGATATTTGCGCCGCTGCTCTCTCTGTCCGTGGGTATCTCCCACTTCTGAATGAGCTCCCCCTCCGGCGAAAAAAATCCAAGCTTCACCGTAGTTCCACCGACATCAACACCTACTGCAATTTTTCCCATCTGCTTATCCCCCATACAGACACTGCCCATCAGCGCAGGCGCACCCGTTTGATATTTGCGGGCCCGGCCATGATATATTCTCCCGGCAGAGCTCCCTGCTCCATATAGATCACAGGAAAGTCCAGCTTTCCATAAAACTTTCTGACTCCGGCGGTATTGTAGATCATCCCCATCGTGGAAGAGTGGATGAAAACTGTATTCCCATCTATGGATGCAAACTGATAGTTATCATCAAAGCACTTCTCCATCACCTTGCCGCCATCCGCCCTGTACAACTCCAGTCGGTAGCGCTCCTGTCCGCCGGAATTGTTCAGAATCAACCCTACATATTTATTATTATAAAAGAGAGAGCGAATCTCATCTGTCTCCCGCACCTCCTTCACCACCTCGGGTGAGGTGAGGTTTCTGGATGAGAAGAAGCACAGTCCTGCGGTTGATGCCGCAAAGGAATAGGTTCCGTCCAGATAGTGTACCTCTGCCAGCAAACTGTCTGAAAACTGCTCATCAAAACCACCGACCAGTCGGTTTGGAATATTTTTCCCAATTTCTGAGAAGTCGTAGAAGACCACTCTCCCTTTCAAATCCCCACCGCTCAGATACTCGTAGCCCACCATAAGCCGTGTTCCGTCAGGAGAAAGCGCAAAATCTGTGGGATATCCGTCTCCCGAAAGTATGCTCTTCACCGTGATATCCAGAGATCTCCCGTCTTTTTGAAGAAAAGTGATATAGCTCGCTCCGGCATCCTCCTCAATTACAGCAGTGATCCCATTATCTGCGATCGCCAGCTTTGTCAGCGGTAGTATGGTGGTCGTCTCCCCTATCTTTCCCGCCTCTCCGTAGATACGAATGCTGTTTCCCTGGCAATCAGCAATTGCTGCATAATTCCCGCGGACGCTGACAATCGGCGCTTTCATTTCATAGGTGTCAACCCACTCCTCTGTCCCGCGCCCGGTCAGATAGGTGACTCCATCCTTGGAATACTTCAAGAGACCATTTCCAAAGTGTGCGTAGCCCACCAAACTACCCTGATTCAGATCCTTCTGCCACATCACGGCATAGGAATCATAGCGCATAAAACGCCGAACCAGCTGCAGTGCCAGCAAGATAGCGCCGAACAGCAGGGCGAGCGTCAGCAAAAGCCGGTGCCGTCTGCGTCCCCGCCGCTCCCGCTCTTCCTGAAAAGGCTCACCCGCATATGCGTCCTCTGCGGAGGAACCCCGGGGGGGCAGCGCTCTGATATTATTTGTATTCAGATGCCTTTTTTCAGCCATAGCTCCGCTTCATCAGTCCTGTCTGTTCTTATATTCTTCCATTGCCTCGGAAAGATTGGTTACGGTTCCGGTCTCCATAATTTTCTGAAGCGCGCTGAGTCTTTCCTCTGTCATAAACTCCTTGCCAAGATATACCTCATACTGATCCACAAGGCAGAGCGTCTGCTTCTGCCGCTCCGCACTGATCTCCTGCAAGGTCCGCAGCGTCACTGCGTGACTGCTGGTCAGCTGTTCTATGCGCGGACGGGCATTCTGCGTCAGCTCATCTGTGAGTATATTCTTCGTTACGTTCTCAAAATTATTCAGAGCCTCCTGTTTCTTCGCCGTGGCCTCCTGAATATTCTGACTGATATGCGCAAGTTCATCATCAAAGGACGCAAGGTCATATTTGTCCTCACTCTTGTCGCGGGTGATCTGCCTCGTGATTTTCTTCACCCTGTGCTCGTTCTGCGCGATCTGATCCCAGATATCTCTTCCCTGCTTCAGGAGCTCAAGGTGATGCAGCTTTGAGGTATTACCAATTACGGTGTAGATACCGCCAAAAACCAAAATGTCCGCCACATAAATACCGATCAACACAGGAACACTTCTGAACTTTTCCGGCAGTGCAAGAAAATAAATTCCACAGGGAAGTGCGACAAAAAAAAGCACAATAAAAAGGAGCAGCAGCAGCCACTGCTTCAGCTTGTGCGGAAAATACAACGCATAGTAGAGCTTGGAGCGAAACATCGCCGGTACTTTCTGCTCTCGAAAGCTATCCCGCATCGTCTTCTTCAGAGCCGCAATCTCTTCTAGATGCCCCCGGGTCTCTTCCTTTATGCGTTCCTTTACGCCTGCGCTCTTTGCCTTCTCGCGCCGCGCGCGAACCCGCCTCTGCTCCTCATTTCCCTTTGCAATCTCCGCATCATAGGTACTGCTGATCTCTGCAACCCGCTTCTTTATTGTCAGCTCAATATTGTCCTTCAATGCCTTCTGCTCTGACTCCAGATCCGAGCGGCTCCTCGCCTCATCTGCCTTCAGCTGTTCTTCCTGAGCCCGAAGCTCTGTCACCTTTGCGAGGGTCTCTTTCGCGCCCGCAAAGAATGCGGGGTAATCTGTAATCGGCTGCAGCATATCGTTCCCCTTTCGTTGAACATTATTAGAAAATCGTTTAGAATAACGCTATCAAAAACTCACATGAAACCAACAGGAGGTACTCATGTTCCGCCTATGGGGTAAATGCATCAAAAACAATCGTCTCGTGAGAGATCTCATCATCACCGAAAGCGACTTTCGTAAATCGCGCACCCAAATGGTGCTTGACGCGCTTACCGAGCTGTGCCACAGCTTTGATCTGGCGGAGCCCATATGGCTTGATGCCAATATAGACGAATTCCGCCGGCTCTCACACACTCGCTTCCGGCAGGACAATTTTATAGAGACGCTGGATTTTGACTACCTTGAAATCCGCGTAATCGAAGAATAACCCCGCACTCCCGTGACGCCTTTGCGTCACTTCGTGCTACATGTGGGGCGGGTCATGAAGCCTTATCCCCACTGGCAGGCAAGCCTGCCGTGGGGCG
>PYGH01000012.1:17359-69819 GCA_003014445.1 Fusobacterium naviforme
TTCCGCACTCCCGTGACGCCTTTGCGTCACTTCGTGCTACATGTGGGGCGGGTCATGAAGCCTTATCCCCACTGGCAGGCAAGCCTGCCGTGGGGATAGGCTTATGACCCTGTAATCATTATAATACACGAAGTGAAAGACGCAAACTGCTGTCCGCAAACTTTCATCCTATATACGCAGTTTTCAGAGCTCTCTCAGCATTTTCAGCGTAAGTTTCAGGAAATGCCGGATCGCAGCATCCTGAAAACTGTCGTACTGATCTGCTGCAGTCCCATCCGCCTTATCTGAAATCGCACGGATAATAAGCCACGGCACACGGTTCAGCCATGCAACCTGTGCGATCGCGGCCCCCTCCATCTCACAACAGGAGGCGGAAAATGTCTCAGATATCCGCTGTTTTGTCTCTGTCGAGGAGACGAAGCAATCTCCGCTTGCCACTCTTCCCCGATAAACAGCAATATCCGGATTGACCTCTCTGCAGCAGGACTCTGCAAGGGCGAGGAGCTTTTCATCCGCCCGAAACACGCTGGTCTCCATGCGCGGAATCTTTCCCATTGGATAACCAAAGCCTGTGCAGTCAAAATCATGCTGCACCGCATCCACCGAGAGGACAATATCTCCAATATTGATATCCTTCTGCACGCCTCCCGCAATACCTGTATTCATGATGCAGTCCACTGCATAGCAGTCCGAAAGGATCTGTGCGCAGGCGGCGGCATTTACCTTTCCTATCCCTGAGCATACCACAACGCAGTCCTTCCCCTCGATCTGCCCCTGATAGAAGCTCATGCCTGCCCGCTCGCTCCTCTTCACATCGCGCATACGCGCCTTCAGTCCCGCGACCTCTTCCTCCATTGCCCCGATAATCCCGATCATTGCATTTTCCCTTTCTGAAAGTTACAATAATATTGTATTTTACCTTGTCCCGGGAGGTTCGTCCATGAAAAAAATTATTCTGACCGGAGGCGGTACAGCTGGTCACGTCACCCCGAATATCGCTCTGCTCCCAAAGCTGCGTGAAGCGGGCTTTGAGATCCTGTATATCGGCTCCTATGAGGGCATAGAAAAACGGCTCATAGAGCGCGAGGGCGTGACCTACCGCGGCATTGCCTCAGGAAAGCTTCGCCGCTACTTTGATCTGAAAAACTTCACAGATCCCTTCCGCGTTCTGAAGGGCTTCTCGGAGGCCTCCCATATTATCCGTGAATTTCAGCCGGATATTGTCTTCTCAAAAGGCGGATATGTCTCCGTCCCTGTCGTAAAGGCGGCAAACCGGCGGCACATTCCCGTCATCATCCATGAATCCGATATGACGCCCGGACTCGCAAACCGCCTCTCCTACAGCTCCGCAACAAAGATCTGCTGCAATTTTCCGGAGACGCTTCAATACCTGCCTGCAGACAGGGCCGTTGTGACCGGCTCTCCCATACGCGCGGAGCTCCTCTCCGGAAGCCGTGAGCGTGCCCTCGCCCTGACCTCCTTCCCGGCGGAGAAGCCCGTGCTTCTTGTCATCGGGGGAAGTCTCGGCTCCCGCGTCGTAAATGAGGCGGTGCGCGCAGCGCTCCCGGAGCTCCTAAAGGAGTTCAGTGTGCTGCATCTCTGCGGCAGGGGCAATCTCGACGAGCGTCTCCGCTCACTGCCGGGCTATCTCCAGTTTGAGTATGTCTCCGAGGAGCTGAAGGACTACTTCGCACTCGCGGATCTCATGGTGAGCCGTGCAGGTGCAAACTCTATCTGTGAGATCCTGTCACTCCGGAAGCCGAATGTTCTGATTCCGCTCTCCGCAAGAGCCAGCCGCGGCGACCAGATTCTGAACGCCCGCTCCTTTGAGAAGCAAGGCTATTCCTCTGTACTCATGGAGGAAGAGCTCACGCCCGAAACTCTGCTCTCTGTTGTACACAGCACCTACGAGGCGCGCGCACGCTATATCCATGCCATGGAGCAGAGCGACGCGGGAAATGGCGTCGACCGCATCCTGTCTCTCATTCTTGAAAGCTGCGCGACCGCCAGCGATAAAGATGCGTAAGGGGGCGGCTGAGGCGTCAGCTGTCTCCGCCCCCCGCCGCACAGCACAGCTGCCGGTCACCGTGCTGCGCAGCCGGCGAAAAACCATAGCGCTTGAGATCTGCCCGGACGGAGAGATTCTTGTCCGGGCTCCGCTTCGTATGTCCGAAGCAGAGCTCCGGCGTTTTCTCTCAGAAAAGCAGCAGTGGCTTGAGACGCATCTCAAAAGGGTGCTGGAGCAAAAGCGGCAGCGTGACGCGCTTCCCAAACAGCCACGACTCACCCGGACGGAGCTCTCCGCACTCGCCGATCAGGCCATGCAATATTTTCCCGCCCGCTGCGCGGCGTTCTCTCCGCTCGTCGGCGTCAGCTACGGCCGCATCACGATACGGAATCAGAAAAGCCGCTGGGGAAGCTGCAGCGGCCGCGGTAATCTGAACTTCAATTGTCTTCTGATGCTTGCTCCGGCGGAGATACGTGACTACGTGATCGTGCATGAGCTCTGCCACCGGATCGAGATGAATCACTCGCCCCGCTTCTGGGCGGAGGTGCAGCGCGTGCTCCCCGATTACCGGGCGCGGCGTCTCTGGCTCCGCGAAAACGGAGGCTCCATTATGCGGCGCATGACTGGCTGAAGCGCAGCTCTCATCCCCGCCTTTACCACCGCTCTCCATCAACATCAGCCGCGTCCCAATCCTCATTTCTGTTATTTCTTTTCTTTCTCACCCGGTACATCAGCATGGAGAGGAGAAATCCGATCAACAGTCCACCGATATGCGCTGAATTGTCCACACCGGAATCTGAAAATCCATAGTACAGCGACAGAAGAACAAAAAAGGCGATCTGTCCGGTAGAGAGGTCCTCCAGTCTCCCACGGTTTCGAATCAACGCCCATAAAAGGCCGCCGATCACACCGTAGATCGCCCCGCTTGCTCCCGCACCAACTGTGTATTCCATATCTTCAAGTCCCATGAACAGAGAAAATATATTGGAGCCGACAGCGCAGAGCAGATAGAAGGCAAGATACTTCACATGCCCCAGCGCACGCTCCAGATTGTCTCCCAGCAGGAAAAAAATCAGCATATTATTCGCGAGATGCCCGATTCCGAAATGCAGAAAAGCCGCCGTCAGGAAGCGCCAGTACTCCTGATTCTGAAACACAAGGGGCCCGTAGAGCGCACCCCAGCGTATCATATCCTCCGTATTTTCACTGGAGCCATGCAGCTCCACCCAGAAAAAACAGACAATATTAAGAAGCAGCAGTGCGAGTGTCACTGGTGCGTGCCGCTTCCCATCAACTAAATTGTATGCCATCTGAATATCTCCGTGCTCTGTCTCTCGCCTTATTCCTTACTTCAGCAATGCCGCCAGTGTATCTGCGATCTGTCTCTGTTCCATGGGATCTGCGCTGCCCGGAATCCAGCTCACCATCTCGGGGCCGTTCTCGTAACGCGGAATCACATGAATATGGAAGTGAAACACCGTCTGTCCCGCTGCCTCTCCATTGTTCTGCACCACGTTAAAGCCTGCCGCACCAAGACCCTGCTTCATCGCAGCGCCTATCCGCCCTGCCAGCGCAAAGCCCTTCCCGCAGAGCTCCTCCGGAAGCTCCGTAAGATCTCTGTAGTGCCCCTTCGGCAAAATCAGCGCATGCCCCTTTGATGCCGGACCGAGATCCAGAATCACTCGAAAGAGTGCATCCTCATACACCACTGCAGAGGGGATCTCTCCATTTGCAATCTTACAGAAAATACAGCTTTCATCTCTCATGACTTTTCCTCCGTGCTCTCAGACTGACTGCCTTCAGTATAACAGATATCTGCTCCCCTGGAGTCTCGGAATCAATATTTTTATTTTCAGGTGAACCTTTTTGCTCTCTGCCCCGTCCTTTCCTGTGTAACGCGAGACAGCAGATGCAAAAGTCTCAAAAAAGAGCAAGAGGAAGGTAACATGAAGGATCTGAACCATCTCTACGATATGCTGCATGAGCAGCTGGCAATCGAGCTCAGCGATCTTAGACATGTCAGCGATGAAGCTCTGTACGCCATGATTGATGAAGGAATACAGACCGCGGAGCAGGAACATTTCCTCTCCGTCGGGGACAAAATCTCTCTTCGCTCCTCTCTCTTTAACGCGTTTCGTAAACTGGATATTCTTCAGGAGCTCGTGGACCGGCGGGATATCACCGAGATCATGGTCAACGGCCGAGACGAAATCTTTGTCGAGACCGGCGGGCGCATACAGCGCTGGGACAAGTGCTTTAAGAGCAACGAGCAGCTCGAGGATATGCTCCAGCAAATCGTGAGCCGCGTAAACCGGGTCGTCAATGTAGCGACGCCGATCGCGGACGCCCGCTTGGAGGACGGCAGCCGTGTACACGTTGTTCTGCCGCCCATCTCTCTCAGCGGTCCGGTCGTAACCATCCGGAAATTTCCGGATACCATCACTATGGAGAAGCTCATCGGTTACGGCTCTGTGACGCCGGAGGCCGCAGCCTTCTTAAAGAAGCTCATTGCCTCCGGCTACAACATCTTCATCAGCGGCGGCACCAACTCCGGGAAAACCACGTTTCTGAATGCGCTCTCCTCCTTTATTCCCGATGATGAGCGTGTGATCACGATCGAGGACTCCGCCGAGCTTCAGTTAAAACAGATCAAAAATCTGGTGCGGCTGGAAACGCGCAGCCCGAATGCCGAGGGGGAGGGCGCGGTCACGATCGCAGATCTGATCCGCGCCAGTCTCCGCATGAATCCGGATCGCATCGTTGTCGGGGAGGTCCGCGGACCGGAGGCACTGGACATGCTTCAGGCCATGAATACCGGACATGATGGCTCTCTCTCCACCGGGCATGCCAACTCCCCGCGGGATATGCTCTCAAGGCTTGAGACCATGGTACTCTGCGGCGCAGACCTGCCGCTCACGGCGATACGAAATCAGATTGCCGGTGCACTGGATATCATGATCCATCTCGGAAGGCTGCGGGATCGCAGCCGTCACGTTCTGTCCATCACCGAAGTAGGAGAGTGCATCAATGGAGAGATTCAGCTTCACACGCTTTACAGCTTCAGGGAAAAGGAAGACAGCCGCAAAAAATCCGGGCGCGTCGAGGGCAGCCTCGTCCGTGTCGGCGAGCTTCAAAACTGCACCAAGCTCCACGCAGCAGGCCTTGAATTATGACGAGTATCACCTCAGCTGTAGCGAATACGGCACTCTGCTGCTCCGGGCTGTCGCAGTCAATGCGCTCTTCGCCTTTGTTTTCTACCGAAGTGTCCTCTTTTTCCTTCTGTTTCTTCCGCTCGCAGCGCTCTACCCCCTCTATAAAAAACGGGAGCTGATTCCTGCCAGAAAGAGAAGACTGCTCCTGCAGTTCCGCGAGGGGCTCTCTATTCTCTCCGCCTCTCTCAGTGCAGGCTACTCCATAGAAAACGCTCTGAAGGAGAGCGTGGACGAGCTCTCTCTCCTGTACGATCGATCAGAGCTCATTGTGAGGGAATTCGACCAGCTCTCACATCTGGTATCCATGAATATGCCGGTTGAGCGAGCCATGGACGAATTCGCAGAGCGCTCCGGCATCGACGACATTCGGAACTTTGCACGTGTCCTGCGCATCGCAAAGCGAAGCGGCGGGGAACTGGTGGCCATCATGAACCACAGCGCAGAGACCATAGGTGACCGCATTCAGGTGAAAGAGGAGCTGAGGACCATGACTGCATCCAGGCGCTTTGAGCAGAGCATCATGAACGCTGTCCCGCTTCTCATCGTCCTCTATATTAATCTGAGCTCACCTGGTTTCTTTTCCATCATGTACACCTCTGTTCTGGGCCGCTGTGTTATGACTGTATGTCTCGCCGCCTACCTCTTCTCAATTCATCTCGCATGGAGCATCCTGAATATAGAATTATGAATACATTCCACTTTTCGGGGACGCGTTCCCCCAGCGCAAAACTTTATAAAAAAGCAGCCGACAGAAATTCCCCTCTCCACCAAAAAGAGAATGCGGCTAATGCTCCCGGTACCACAGCGACCAGCTGCCGCACTGTGCACAGTCCCAGAGCTCCGGATGCTCCGAACAGAAAAAAGTCTCTCCTCTCCCTGTTGGGGCGCTACCGGTCTCAGCTTCTCTGCCTGCTTGCGGGCCTTCTGCTCTACTTGAGCTCTGCTTTTCTGACACCGGAGCACGGGGCTCTGAAGCACGGACGCTATCTCCCACGCGGAGGCTACGGCGATATGGAGCAGCGCTATACAGTCACAGTGGAGGGACTCTCCAAAGAAGCGATGACCCTTGACATTCCTGTTGCCGCACGCAGCTATCTGGACAGCGAGCTCGAAAATATCTTTACCGCCTGTATGGATACGCTCGCTGTGACAATACCGGGGAACAATACCTCCCTTGCAGAGATCCGCTCTGATCTCTCCCTTCCCTCCTACGTCGAGCAGTATGGCATACGGGTGAATTGGATCTCGTCTGATCCTGAGCTCCTGAGCAGCTTTGGTACCGTATACAATGAGGAGCTGACAGAGGCCAGGGATCTCTCCCTCACAGCCTGCCTAAGCGATGTGGAGGGCAGAAGAAGCCGCAGCTATGAGCTCCCGCTCACCGTGCTTCCGCCCGAGCTGAGTCAGGCAGAGCTCCGGCAGAGAGCCTTTCTTCGCTTTCTCCATACACTTGATATCGAGCAGAGCGCAGATGAGAATCTCACACTGCCGCAGAGCTACGAGGGACAGCCCCTCTCCTATCGGCAGCAGACTCCTTCAAACAGCTGGATATTTCTGATTCTGGGAGCAGTCACAGCGCTGCTGCTCCTACTGCGGGACAGAGAACGCGTCGGACTTGAGGCAAAAATGCGCCAGCGCCAGATGCTCCTTGACTACCCTGAGATTGTCTCAAAGCTCATGATATTTATCGGCGCAGGCATGACGATACGCCTCGCCTGGGCAAGCATCGTGGCGGATTATGAGCGGGATCTCTCCGCTCAGTCAAAGCCCCTCCGCCATCACGCCTACGAGGAGATGGCTCTGGCACTCGCAAAGCTGAAAACCGGCTGCAGTGAGGGCAAGGTCTATCACGAATTCGGAAGGCGCTGCGGACTTCGTCAGTATATGAAGCTCGCCGGAATACTGGAGCAGAATCGCAGAACAGGCGTCGCAAATATCCGCCAGATCCTCAGCGCCGAAGTAAATCTTGCATGGGAGGATCGTAAAAATCTGGCCCGGCGCATGGGAGAGGAAGCAGGAACCAAGCTTCTGGCTCCGCTCTTCATCATGCTGATCATCGTTATGGCCATGATCGTTGTCCCGGCAATGCTCTCTTTTTGAGAAAACAGAGAAGTCCCGAGAGAGCATACCGTCCGGTTCAGGGATAAAGCGGCGCCTTGCTGCATTACCCGCCTTGGCGCCAGCACAAATCAGAAAGGAGGTGAAACTGTGAATACTGCAAATACAATGCTGAAACATGAGAGCGCATTCCCCGACGATTTCTTTGCGGATGAAAGCGGTATCTCCACCATTGAGCTGGTTCTGATTCTGGTTGTACTCATCAGTCTGGTACTTATCTTCAAATCTTCTATCACAAATCTGCTCAACACGATTTTTGGTCAGATCAAATCTCAGGCAGGAGAAGTTTACAAGAAATGAAATACCGCGGATCCGTCACAGTCTTCCTCGCACTTGTTATTACCTGCTGTAGTGCCATGATCTGCGCGCTCACTGAGAGCGCACGCACTGCAGGGGCACGCTTCTATGTGCGCAATATGGCAGATGCCTCCATAAACTCTCTCTTTTCGCAGTATCACAGAGAGCTCTGGGACAGCTACCGCATCATAGGCTATGCCTATGAGAATGATCAGAGCTGCACACGGGAGATGGAAAATTTTATAAGACCCTATCTGGAACACTGTGGATGGTACGCACTCCGTTCACCGGAGATCAGTATTACCAAGAAGACCTTTCTCACGGACGCGGGCGGGAGGTGGTTCGAGCAGGAGATACTGGACTATCTGAAGTTCGGCTGGATCAACCTGAACACTGCCCCCGCCTCGGCCGAGGAGCTGTGGGAACAGATCTCTGAGGCACAGACCATGGACTCCGTGCTGAAGGACTACGGTCTCCGCAGCAGAGAGGCCATCGCCATGGAAAAGGCTATTATGAAAATCAAGAAGAATCTGGACACACAGGAGAGGCTGCACCGGGAAGCGGAAGCAGAACTCCGGGACGGCAATCATTCCGCCTTCCAGCGCAGCGCTTCTGAGCTTGCCGGGACAATCCGGGCACTGCCCTCGCTTATACAGAGCTACGACAAAAAGGCCGATAGCTACAGCAGAAATCTCGCAGAAACCGAGGCGCGCCACCGGGATGCGCTGGAGGGACTTAAGCCGGAGAATCAGACTATTATCAGGGAACAGCTTAGCTCCTGCCACGAATATGCCGATCAGGACGGCAGCCGCCGACTGGAGATCGACTCCCTGGACGACGACAACGAATACCTGCTCCGCGCCATTCAGGATGTCCGCAGCTACGCAGAAGAGACAGAGGAGTACATAGAGGACGCAGAAGATGATGAGGAGGGTGATGGCATTGATGAGGCGGCGCTCTGGGCAGAGGTCGCAGAGAGCTGGTGCGCAATCCGCCTGCCCACACTCGGCGCAGCACATGGCATAGACAACGAGGAGACAGAATCTCTGCTCGAGGCGATACTGGATCTCGCCGCCGGAGGGTACTTAAACATTGTGCTGCCGCCGGACCGCGAGATTCCTGCTGAACACTTTGACTGCTCCGACTTTCCTTCGAGAACAGCTGTCACTGCAAGGACTGACGCCGGTCCCTCGCTTCTGACCGCACTTGCGGTTGATGAATACGCAGGACAGTTTCTTCCATGCTTCACAGATCAGAGAGAGGAGGGTATACTCTGCCAGCTGGAATACACACTCACAGGCTCCTCCTCAGAGCGGGAGAATTTCAGCGCGGCACTCACCCAGCTGCTTGCAGTCCGGGAAGCTCTGAACTTTATCTGTATCATGTCGGACAATTCGCTGCGTGAGCAGGCGCGTCTCACTGCTGCAACCATCACAGCCGCCGCACAGATTCCGGGACTCTCTGTGCTCGTTGAGTGCCTCATCATCACTGCGTGGGCCCTGCTGGAGAGCTTTCTGGACCTCCGTCTTCTGCTCGAGGGCAGGAAGGCTGCGCTGTTCAAGACCCGGGAGAGCTGGATGAGCGATCTCAGCGACCTCCTGCGCTTTGCCGCCAGTCTCCAGCTCCCGACAGAAAAACTCCAAGAGGCGACCGGCGGTCTGCGCTATGAGGACTGTCTGAAGCTGCTGCTCTTCACCAAAAGCGCAGAGGAGAGAGATTACCGCATCATGGACATGATTCAGGCAAATCTGTCTCTCTCTGACCCTGGTTTTCGCATGAGTCAGTGCATCTACGGGATGCACGCAGAGCTTCAATGCGAATCTGATCACCTGTTTACGAAACTCGGAGTTTCTCCGGATGGCGCCTCTCTCGGCGCATCCTTCCCAATCTGTGTAAAAATGGTCAAGGCCTATTAAATGCCGTACCCTCGCTCTGTCCCCGCAGGATCGCGGACGGGTCCCCGGCACTGCTCCCCCCAAGGAAGAAGGTAACGGGATGAAACTACATATCTTTCAAATCCCTGTCTATCCCCCAAAAAACAATCGGAATATGGCTCTCCAGGTACATAACCGGCTGCATCCCTTCCTTCCTCTGTCCGGGAGAGCAGCGCCGGGGGATCGTCCGCTTCGCGCGAGTCTCACTCTTGAGGCTGCCCTGGTGCTTCCGCTCTTTCTCTTTATGATGTATCTGCTGATACTTCCCATGCGGATGATGGACAGCGCAAGGGCAATGCAGCAGCTCTGCGAGGCTGTCTGTCAGGACACGGCTGAGGCCTGCTATCTGCTGCAGGCGGAGAATAGCTCCGATGCCTCCGATCAGACCGCAGGTGCGACAGACAGTGCCGACTCTGACTCAGCTGACATCCGCGCACGAGAACAGCACACCGCAGGCGCCCGCTCCGGTCGTTCTTCTGCGCTCCATCGCTCTGCGGCAGCGCTGGCCGCGCTCCGCGCATCAACGGAAATAGAGGATGCTTTTATAGAAAATATCCGCTCTCATCGCAGCAGCTGTCTCTCAGACGGGGAAACCATCACCATTGTACTGGACTACGATTATCACCTGCCCTTTTCTGTCTTTGGGCTCTCCAGCATTCCACAGACTGTCACCGCCTCCCGCCGCGCATGGATCGGCCGGAATCCCGCAGGGCAATCCTCCGACAGTAACAATACGGAGGGTACGCTCGTCTATATCGGAAAAAGCAGCACTCGCTACCACAGCTCTGCCGGCTGTCACTATCTGTCCAATGAGCTGCGCGCTGTGCCATATCATGCAATCGCTTCTGAGCGAAATTCCGGCGGTTCCCGCTATCACGCCTGCCCGCGCTGCGCTAAGGGTGTGAGCGCCGGCACTGTTTATATCATGCCGAGCGGATCCGCCTATCATGCAAATACAGATTGCAGTGCGATTCGCGCCTATGCGCAGCTGGTTCCAAAATCATCGGTGGAGCACCTCGGGCCATGCAGTTACTGCTGTCCCTGACTCACAAAGCAGACAGCTCCGATCATTTTATTTCAGAGATCAAGGAGGCCCTATGCTGATTTTTACCTTCTTCGGACGTATGATACTGTTTGGCTTTCTCACGCTATGCGTGCTTCAGGACATCCGACGTATGGAAATAGAGCGGAGACTTTTTCTTTTGATGGGAATTGCGGTCTGCCTGTATGAGCTCCGACTGCTCCTCTCGGGCACGCTTCCCCCGTACCGGGAGCTGCTGTTGTCTGTGATTCCGGGCCTCGTGCTTCTTCTCGTCTCAAAGCTGAGCAGAGAGGCTCTCGGCCTCGGGGATTCCCTGTTTTTTCTGCTTCTGGGCCCCTGCTGCGGCGCTGTGCGCCTGCTCTCCATACTGGCCGCCTCCTTTCTGCTCGCCGCAGTCTGCGCGCTTTTTTTCATCACTGCTGCCAGTATGCGGGGAGGAGTGCAGCGCGGCAGAAGAATTCCCTTTCTTCCCTTCACCATCGCACCTGTTCTGTACCACATTTTTACGCTGAGCGCTCCCACAGAGAGAAAACTTTATCTCGCTGTAATCTGTTCCTTGATTGTCCTTTATATATTCCAGGCCGTCCTCATACTGCAAAAAGCAAAACAAAAACCGAGACTCTTCCGGCTTCCCGAGCGCTCGCCCGGACAGACAGCGCGAAAGCTCCGCGGAAGCCTCACGGTCGAAGCCTCTTATGTTTTTGCCCTGATCTTCCTCGCAATCTCCGCAATGATACGTTTTTCATGGAAGCAGCGAAACACCTGTCTCGCCGCATTTCTTCTGACGGAAACCAGTGTGAGGGCTGCACATGCCGAGCCGCTGTACGATCCGCATGGCGCCGACGAGGCTGCTCTCAGCGCCGAGCTGCGGCTCCGTCTCTCCTCCATTCAGGCGCTGAAGGATTCCGCCCTGTGTGTGGAGCGCAGCCCCCTGCATTCCCGCGCACTGCTGCAAAACAGTGAGATGAAACTCTCCGCAGAGCGGCGCAATGCAAATTCTGAGGATGTCATGCGCGCAGCAACTGCAATCCGGGAATACAGCAATCCCCTGCAAAAACAGAAAGGAAGCTCTGATCATGCCACAGATCTTAAATGAAACCGACCGCCGCTATCTGACTATCCCCGCTGACATTCAGCTCCGGGAACAGTTTGAACTGCGTATGCTGGAGGAAAATCCGATCGATGGTCTTCTGAGGCTCTCCATATGTGACAACAACGGAGAGCTCGAGCTCCGCTATGATATCAGCGGGATGTACTCTCTCGCAGAGCTGTCAGAAACCCAGAAGCTGCTTGCCGCCGACATCCGCCGCCTCATTCTCACCCTGAAGCACATCATCGCAGGCATGCCCCCCTATCTTCTCGATCCCTCCGGCATCCTCCTCTCGCTGGAATCTGTCTATCTCTCTCCTGTCAGCCGGTCTCCCTGCTTTCTCTTTATTCCGGCCAGAGGAAGCAGCTTTTCATCAGAGCTCTCTGAGTTTCTGAAAACCGTGCTTGCGTGCACGGATCAGGATGACTACTCCAGTGTCGTACTTGCCTATCGCCTCTACAAGGAGAGTCTCGATCATCCGAGCGCACTGGATCGACTTGAGCAGATTCTTGTTTCTCAGGAAAATATTTCTGATCCCACCGTACTGACGCATACCGATGAAGCTGCTGTGGAGCTTCCTCTGCCGGAAGCATTGATACCCGAAGACAACGAAGCACTGATCGCAGAAATCCGGGAGGTGACGTTCCCCTCTGAATCGGACAACTCCGGAGAGAATGAAAAAAGCGGTGGACTCTTCCACCGCCTCTTCCACAAAAATGAAGACAGGAGCGAATTGATTTCAGGTGATCACAGCGAGGAATGTGCCTTCGCGGAGCTGGTCGCAAGGAGCTGAGGCTGCCCGCCGACAGCGGTCTTCGTTTTCGCCGTCTTTCTTGCCGGGCCAAACTCATATATGCGGATACCGTAGGGCTCCAGCGGGTGAAAAATATGATACGGACGATTGTCACATTCTCCCTTGTAGGCTCTGAAGCTCTCTGCTTTCTTCTTTTGCAGCTTGTAAGCCCCGTCTTTCTCATCAAAAATCAGGCGATAGCTGCCCGCATGCGGAACGCCGACCTTGTAGTCCGGCCGCTCCATAGGCGTAAAGTTAATTACAAAGAGCAGAGACTTCTTCCTGTCCTTATCGTAGCGCACAAAGGAAAAGACAGAGCGCTCCGCATCGTTTGCATTGATCCACTCAAAACCGTCCCAGTTGTCATCCTGCTGATAGAGGCAGGGATGCGTGCGGTAGATGTGAAGCAATCCTCTGACAAAATTCTGAAGTGTCCGATGCGGCTCCTCATTCAGCAATTCCCAGCTGAGGGAAACACTTTCATCCCACTCATGCCACTGCGCAAAATCCTGTCCCATAAAGAGAAGCTTTTTACCAGGATGTCCGAACATGTAGGCATACGCGCACCTCAGATTTGCAAATTTATCCTCGTAAATGCCCGGCATCTTATTGATCATCGAGCACTTGAGATGCACTACCTCGTCGTGAGAAAGCACCAGAATATAGTTCTCACTTGTAAAATAGGTGAGACCAAAGGTCATCTTATTGTGATTTCCCTTTCGGAAATAAGGATCCAGCTTCATGTACTCAAGGAAATCGTGCATCCAGCCCATATTCCACTTGAAGGTAAAGCCCAGGCCGTTTTTCTCCGGACTGTGCGTCACCATGGGCCAGGCAGTGCTCTCCTCTGCAATAATCATGCTTCCGTCGTGCCGCCCGGCTATGACTGAATTCAGATGCTTGAAGAACTCTATCGCCTCCAGATTTTCATTGCCGCCATACTGATTGCTGCACCACTCCCCCTCCCGTCTGCCATAGTCGAGATACAGCATCGAGGCGACTGCATCAACCCGCAGACCGTCCACATGATACTCGTTCAGCCAGTAGAGCGCATTTGCGATGAGAAAATTCTTTACCTCATTCTTCCCATAATCAAAGACCTTGGTACCCCAGTCCGGATGCTCTCCCTTTCTGGGGTCTGCATATTCATAGCAGCTCTGACCGTCAAAATCCGCAAGACCAAAAGCATCCCGCGGAAAATGTGCCGGTACCCAGTCCAGAATGACTCCGATTCCGGCCCGGTGCAGGTAGTTCACGAAATACTGAAAATCCTGAGCATCGCCATAGCGGGCCGTCGGCGCATAATAACCGGTTACCTGATAGCCCCAGCTCCCGTCAAAGGGATGCTCCGCAATGCCCATCAGCTCAACATGTGTATACCCCATGTCCTTTACATAGGCTGCAAGCTCCTCTGCAAGCTCCCGGTAGGACTTGAAGCCGTCCCGCGCTCCTCCCTGATTCTTCTTCCATGAGCCCAGATGACACTCATAAATACTGAGCGCACTGTGCCGGGGATCCTGCTCCGCCCGTTTTTTCATCCAGCTGCGATCTCCCCATGAAAACTCCCAGGGCTCATCCGCCATACGTGAAGCGGTTCCCGGACGGAATTCCGCACAGCGGGCGTAGGGATCCGCCTTATACAGAATGTCGCCCCCCTGTGTTCGAATCACAAACTTATACAGCTCACCTGCACTGAGCCCAGGGATAAAGCACTCCCATATTCCTCCCTGACCAACTCTCGTACAGCAGCTGTTCTCCGGATCCCAGCGGTTAAAATCTCCAACCACACTCACAGCAGCCGCATGTGGCGCCCAGACTGCAAAATAATAGCCGCGCTTTCCCTGATATTCGCAGGGATGCGCCCCAAGCTTTTTATATATCTCATAATGCGTTCCCTGACCAAACAGGTAGCAGTCGTCCTGCGTTATAAATCCAAGTCCCGGATTGTTCTTATCCATAATCCCCTCCATCGGATTTTTGTTGCTGTCAAGTCGATTATACCTGTTTTACCCTCTCTTTTAAAGGAAAGACTGTAAAAATCACACAAAAAGGAGAAGTGAATGAATACGCTTCCTTCCGCTCTGCACACTTCTATGCCGGTACTGCCACTGCTCCCCGTCCTCACCATTGCCACCTTCAGCGATCTCAAAAGTCGCAGAATCCCGAATCTCCTCATTTTGATCGCCATTCTTCCGGGAGGTTTTTTCCTGGGACAGAGCTTTCTGCTTCGCCTTTGGTTTATCTGCCTTCTCTGCTACCCGCTGTTCCGTCTCCACTTGGTCGGCGCGGGAGATGTCAAGCTGCTCGCTGTGATTGCCGCATGGAGCGAGCCGGACAGCTTTCTTTCTTTTCTTTTTTGCAGTCTGCTGCTCGCAGCGATCCCGGCACTGTTCCTTCTGCTCCGGCGGCGGCACTCCGGCATTCCCATGGCCCCCTGCTTTCTTCTCAGTTTCATCTGCTGTCAGGTTGCCAATATTCCACTCACAGCAGCGTAATACTATTTTTTTCCCTCATTATACCCATTCAGGAGGATATCACTATGCGCAGAGTCATGGCTGTCGTTGATCAGGATGCAGAATATGGAAAACGGCTGGTTTCCTACTTTAATGAGCAGTCCAGCATTGGCTTTCGGGCAACGGCCTTCTCCGAGCTGGAGAGCTTCCGAAGGTTCTGTCAGAGTGTACAGATAGAGATCCTCCTGATCTCAGAGTCACTTGCTCACGACGCACACGGACTCACCGGAAATGCAAAGGTCATTCTGCTCAGCGAAGACGGTTTTGTCGCGGGAAAGGAACATCGTCCCTTCGGAGCTGCTGCAGTGTTTAAATATCTCCCTGCGGACCGGATGTCCCGGGAGCTCATGAAAATTTACGCAGACGACGACAGCCATACCGTGACACGTGTCCGCTCCTCACAGTGTGAAATCATCGGAGTCTACTCGCCCGTCAACCGCTGCGGAAAGACAACCCTCGCTATCACGCTCGGTATGGTGCGTGCCTCCCGCGGAAGAACATTGCTCATCTCTCTGGAGGAATATGCCGGTGTATTTATGAACATTTCCCGCAACGCGGAAGAGGATTTGTCCGATGTCATCTATTGCTACCTGCAAGGCTCCTACTCCTGGAGCCGCTTAAAAAGCAAGGTACATTCCTTCGGCTCACTTGACTATATCCCGCCTGTGCGCTGCATAGAGGATGTCTCTCAGATTTCCTCAGAGGATATGTCACGACTCATCCGCCGCATCGCCGAGGAGAGCGGATACGCAACCATCATCCTGGACTTCGGCTCCTTCGGCCGCCGGGCCTCTGAGCTTCTCGAGAGCTGCGACCGCATCTTTATGCCCGTGACAGAGGATCCGCTAGCCACTCTGAAACTGGATTCCTTCTACGAATATCTGGACAAGGCGGAAAAAGCGGAGCTGAAGGAACGATTGATCAAATGTAATCTGCCTTATGATAAAGAAAAGGCGCAGGACTATGCCCGCGCACTGATCTCCGTCTATGAGAGCGGCTCCCTGTACGACTATGCCGCAGGGCTCCACTGATCGCCCGTTGAGAAGCCCCCATCATCCGCTTTGCAGATCCCCTCGGCACAGAGACACCCCCGGGTCCTGAAGCCCTCAGTATATTGTTGCAAAAATTGACGCCACAATCACCGTCATGAGGCCGCAGACCACAATTGCCAGGCTGCTCATCGCCCCCTCAATCTCTCCGAGCTCCATCGCCTTTGCAGTTCCTATCGCGTGCGCAGAGGTGCCGAGCGCCAGCCCTTTTGCGAGAGGACTGTGGATCGCAAAGAGGCGACAAATGGGCTCTGCCAGAACATTTCCCAGTATCCCTGTGACAATAATCACTGCGACCGTGATCGTTGAGAAGCCGCCGAGCTCCTCTGAGACGCCAATGCCGATCGCAGTCGTGATGGACTTCGGCAGCAAAGTGATATACTGCGTGTGATTCAGCCCAAAGACTGCGCAGAGCAGAAGAACGGAGCAGAGGCTTGTGAGCATACCTGAAAACACAGCGATCAGAATTGCAAACAGATTCTGCCTAAGCAGCGCCAACTGCTGATAGAGCGGGATCGCAAGGCTGACAGTCGCCGGGGTGAGCAGATAGCTCAGGTAGCGCGCACTCTGATTATAGCTCTCATAGCTGATGTGAAAGCCCAGCATAAAGCATATAACCAGCACAATGGAAATGAGAAGTGGATTCAGGAAGGCCTTATGAAATCGGTTTTTCAAAGCCACTCCCAGCTCATAGCCCAAAAGACTTATAACAATTCCTATGGTCGTTGAATTCTGAATCAGCTCATTCATAATCTTTTCTCCGCCGAAGCATCCGTTCCATCACTCTCCCGGTGATCCCCATGACCAGTACTGTGGAAATCAGGGTGATCACACAGACCGGCAGCAATATCTGACTCAGCTCTTCCCATGAGGTCATGAGACCGACTCCCGCCGGTATAAACATCAGCGGCATAATTTCAATCAGAAATTCTGCTGTCTCCTTCACCTGATCCAGCTTTATGATCCCTGTCATAAGACATCCCATCATCAGGACCAGTCCGTAAATACTCCCGGGTATCGCGAGGGGTATCAAATATTTCATCAGCTCTCCGATACAGGTAAT
Source organism: Fusobacterium naviforme (assembly GCA_003014445.1). GTDB lineage: Bacteria > Bacillota > Clostridia > Lachnospirales > Lachnospiraceae > Moryella > Moryella indoligenes. The sequence goes on from PYGH01000012.1 coordinate 34,479, forward strand.
TGCTGCAATGATTCCAAACTGACGCATTAATCTCATCAGGCTCGCCTTTCTATATCACACAATTCACAGCAAAATGACCCGACTATCATAAGACCTTACCATTCTTCTTGCAAGCACTGTTTTCCGTAATTTTAGACGGAGGTCTGTCTCTAGCCCTCTGCCCCGGCATCTGAAAGTCTTCAAATAATCCACAGGTTCAATCCTGAATTGCTGAGGCCTCAGCAATATCCCGCAGCCAGCGCATCGCCTCCAGCGGATAGCTCCCGATCGCCGTCTCGCCCGTCAGCATCAGCGAAGACGCCCCCTGACGCACCGCGAGATAAATATCCGAGAGCTCCGCCCTCGTCGGTACACTGTGCTCTATCATAGAATGAAGCAGCTGCGTCACGACCATAAAAGGCTTCTTTACGGCCCGGCAGCGCCGTGCAATCTCCTCCTGCGTTTTCGGAAGCCTCGGAAATCCGATATTGCTCCCCAAATCCCCGCGGGCGATGACAATATGATCTGCAGCAGCCATGATTTCATCCAGATGCTCTATCCCCGCCTGGTTTTCTATCTTAGCAAAGATGCGAAGCTTCGAAAGACCGCGGGCAGACAGCTCTCTCCGAAGCAGCTCCACATCTTCTCCGCACTCCACAAAGGGCTGCATCACCGCCGTGACACCTGCCTCCCGCGCATGTGCGAGGTTTTCGATATCCTCAGGGGTAAGAACAGGCAGCGGAATCTCCACTCCTCTCAGGGCAATGCTCTTTCCGGGAGCCGCCATTCCACCGCGAAGCACCCGGCAGGACAGCGGCATACTGACGGAAGACAAATCGTTATCTCTTTCAGATACGGCCTTTTCACCCTTCGTCCACTCCGTTCCGACAGATGGATAAAAATTGCTCCTGCGCGGTGGGAGCACCTCGAGTTCAAGCTCCGCATCATTGATAAACAGATGCTGTCCGCTCCGGAGTGCCCTGTAAAGCGGCTGCGGAATCCCAATATGGCAGACAGCCCGAGAGGAAAACACAGTTTCTGCTGACCCCGCTATCCCGACATTTTCTGTCAAAGACTTATCCCCATGAAGAAATAACTCCTTCAGATAACTGTCCTTGCCTTCCGGCTGGTTTTTTTGCTGACTTTCCGGCTGCGCTTCCAAATCAGGCGAGATCCGGACGGGGCCTCCGGTATCAGGGACAGCTCCGGCATAAAGATTTACAAGCTCTCCTCCGCAGAGTAAGCTCTTCCCTTTCAGCTCTACGATTCTGAGCTCCGCTCCCTTCAGATCAATCATCAGCTCAGCATGGCGCCCAGAGCGCAACTGGGCCTCTCGCCAGTTATAAAGCCATTCCGGATGCTCCAAAAGATTACCATGAGACAGATTCAGACGTATTCCTGTCATTCCTGCATCCAGCATGCGACTTAGGAGTTCCGTCTCGCAGCAAGACGGTCCAAAGGTTCCGTACAGTTCCATATACTTACCTCTCTGCATCATTTTCTTCGCCTACATAGTAGAAATTCTCTCTGAAAATGTCAAATAAAAGGATTTTTCAAAATTTTAGCACTCGCATGTTGACAGTGCTAATAACATATGTTATAGTCTCTATAGAACAAAAAGAACAGCAGGGTTTTAAAAACCTGCCACAGTATAAAAGGAGGAAGCATTATGATGTATATGCCCAGTGTATTTGGTGAGAATCTCTTTGATGATTGGATGAACGATTTTGACAGCGCTTTCTTCGGCAGAAGAAAGCCCCTCTACGGAAAGAATGCCAAAAACATTATGAAGACTGATATCAAGGAATCCGACAACAGCTATGAACTTGCGATCGATCTCCCCGGCTTCAAGAAGGATGAAATTCATGCGGAGCTGAACAACGGTTACCTGACCATCAGCACGGAAAAGGGACTTGATAAGGAAGAAAAGACAGAAAATGGTCGCTACATTCGAAGAGAACGTTACGCCGGTTCAATGAGCCGCAGCTTCTATGTCGGCGAAAATCTCCGTGAGGAGGACATCTCCGCAAAGTTTGAGGATGGTATTCTGAAACTCAGTGTACCGAAAAAGTCCGCGCAGCCAGAGGTTCCGGAGAAGCGTTACATTCAAATCGAGGGCTAAGTACAGCTCTCGCAGACAGGCACTCTGTCTGAAGCCTGCATACTCTCAGGCGAAAAGTACACAGCTATGAATGCATGCCTGTGCGCTAATACTGTTTGAAACTCTAAGACTCCGCCCGGCAGTCAGTGATTGCCGGGCGGAGTCTTTTCGATGCTTCTCTTTACAGAATATTTTGATGTCTCACCCATTTCTGTTTTTCATAGCCAGCACAACGCTTCTCGCCGTATCTCCGCGGCAATTTCTAACCAAGCACTACATCAAGATACATCATCAGACTAAAGCCAAGACCAAAAGCCAGCGTGCCAAAATCGGAGTGAACTCCCACTGACATTTCTGGAATCAGCTCCTCCACAACCACATAGAGCATAGCGCCCGCCGCAAAACTCAGCAGATAAGGCAGGGCCGGAAGCACAAGAGCTGTCGCGAGAATTGTGAGAAGCGCTCCCACCGGCTCTACCGCACCGGAGAGCACACCGTTCACGAAAGCTTTCATGCGACTCTCCCCCTGCGCATGCAGCGGCATGGAGATAATGGCACCCTCCGGGAAGTTCTGAATCGCAATACCAAGGGCCAGCGCAAGCGCCGCTGTCGCAGAAATATTTGCACTCCCTGCCAGATAACCGGCATAAACCACACCGATCGCCATGCCCTCCGGTATATTGTGCAGTGTCACCGCAAGCACCATCATAGTCGTCTTTCTCAGTCTGCTCCGCGGTCCCTCCGCCTCATCACTGAACTGATGCAGGTGAGGTACAAGGTGATCCATAAGCAGAAGAAAGAGTATTCCCAGCCAAAATCCAAGCACTGCCGGCAGCACAGCAAGCTTCCCCCGCTCCGCTCCCTGTTCAATCGCCGGAATGAGAAGACTCCAGACAGAGGCTGCCACCATAACACCCGCAGCAAAGCCCGTCAGTATCTTCTGCACATCCTGACGAAGCTCATTTCTCATGAAAAACACACAGGCTGAGCCAAGTCCTGTTCCCAGAAAAGGGATCAGCAGGCCGTAGCTTGTCTGCAATATCTCATCGCGCAAAATCATATCCTCCTGTCTTTCCTGTAAGCACTGTATCTACAGCTTTTGCGAACTTCATGCGGCGATCCTATGCAAGTTGATAAAACAGTATAGCACAGCTTTCAGAAATACTTTCTCATATTTTTATACCAAGTGCAACGCTTGACAGTCCTTCCATACTCGATATACACTTTTTATTAGTCTTTTTTAACCATAACGGTTCACAGGAGGGCGCCATGCTGCAAATAAACGCGATTCACCACAGCTTACAGCAGTGCAGACTCTTCACAGGCATTCCTGAGAGTGCTTACACAGAGGTTCTTCATACACTGCAGGCCAAACGACATGCCTATCCGAAAAATGAGGCCATTCTGAATATCGGAGATCACAGCCATCGTGCAGGAATTATCATTTCCGGTACAGTGGAGATCTCCTTCTATGATGAAAGCGGTAACTGTGTGAACATGCGGCACATCAGCGCCGGAGAGATATTCGGGGCAGCACTGGTCTGCGCCGGAGTAAAGGGCAGCCCCATGCAGTTAAGGGCAATCAGCGACTGCGAGCTGCTGTTTCTTGACTTCGAGGCGCTGATGGAGCCTGCTGCTTCCGTATCTCCGCACTGCATGCAGATTGCCCTGAATCTGATGCAGGACTTTGCGCGACGCTCCCTCTTTCTGAATCAGAAGATACGTATTATGGGACAGAAAAAGCTGCGCGACAAGCTGAAAATATACTTTGCATCCTTTCCCGGCAGTGAAAGCGGAAGCATACATCTCCCCTTCTCCCGAACTGAACTTGCGGAATATCTCTACGCCGACCGCAGCGCCCTGTCCAGAGAGCTCAGCAGAATGCGGGAGGAAGGACTGATCGACTGGACTGGACGGGAGATACATATTCTCGACAAAAACTTTTTGCAAAGCTGACCCTGCTTTTCCTGTTTTTTACAGTCTATTGAAGAGACATTTTTGTTTTATTTTTAATTCCTACTATTTTAATAGGATTTTCTGTTGACTTATGCCGGAAATACGGTATAGTGATATCAAAGTTAATTGTTTCCATTTTTTGTATAGTTTAAGATCTCCATAACTGCCGATGAATATAAGCTTAATTTCTCAGCATTTATGGTTCCCTGAAAGGAGTACACATGACGGAATTTAAGAAAGTTGTTGTCGCCGGGGGCGGCGTTCTGGGAAGTCAAATCGCGTTTCAGACCGCATTCAGCGGCTTTGATGTCACAATCTGGCTGAGAAGTGAGGGTTCAATCGGGCGCACCCGCCCGAAGCTGGAACGTCTGAAGCGGATTTACCTCGAGACACTCGAGACAATGAAGACAAATCCGGCAGCTTACTGCCGTGGCTTCTCAGATAAAAAACAGCTGTCCGAATCGGAAATCAATGCATTAAAGCAGCAGGTCGAGAAAGGCTATTCCAGACTGAAGCTTACCACCAGTTACGAGGAGGCAGCAGAAAACGCAGATCTGGTCATTGAGGCCATCGCAGAAAATCCTGAAGAAAAGACCGCATTTTACACAGAACTCGCAAAATACTTGCCGGCCAAAACCATACTGGCAACCAATTCCTCCACCATGCTGCCGAGCAGCTTTGCCGCAGCCACGGGCAGACCCGAGAAATATCTGGCACTTCATTTTGCAAATGAGATATGGAAAAACAACACCGCGGAGATCATGGGGCATGCCGGAACCTCTGCTGAGTGCTATGACGCAGTTGTGGCTTTCGCCGAGAGCATCCACATGGTTCCACTGAAGCTTAAGAAGGAGCAGCCCGGTTATATTCTGAATTCCATGCTGGTTCCCTTCCTGAATGCGGCACAGACACTCTGGGCGAAAGAGATTGCAGATCCTGAGACCATAGACCGTACCTGGACACTTGCGACCGGCGCTCCGGCGGGTCCCTTCCGCATTCTGGACATCGTCGGTCTGACCACTGCCTACAACGTAGTCATGCTGAATCCGGATGCTGGGAATCCCGACAGCACTGCGGGTAAAATCGCAGCACTGCTGAAGGAAAAGATTGAGGCAGGCAAGACCGGAATCAATGCAGGTGAAGGCTTCTATACATATAATAAGTAAAATAAGGCGATGCGCATAGAGATAAACTTGCGCTATAATGGCGGGGGATGCAAAAACATACCCCGCCATTATGATTGAGACTATTTATTACTCGGATCAACGACACGGAAAGGACATGAACAGCCGCATGTTAAATATCGTACTGCACGAGCCGGAAATTCCCTTTAATACCGGCGCAATCGGAAGAAGCTGTGTTGCAAGCCACAGTGCTCTGCATCTCATCCGTCCCTATGGTTTTGAGCTGAGCGACAAGTACTTAAAACGTGCCGGCATGGACTACTGGCCCAAGCTCACACTGTCGGAATATGACAGCTATCCAGACTTTCTCTCACAGCATCCCGGGCTGCAGTTCTGTGATAACTTCAGTGAAGCAGAGCTTAACGAACGCGAGGTTCTCAATATGCCAAAGCTCTGGTTTGCAACCACCAAGGGGCAGAAGATATACAGTGACGCAGCTCTTGGGCCAAACGATTACATCATGTTCGGCAAGGAATCTGCGGGCATCCCCGAGGAAATACTGGTGGAAAAACCGCGCTCCTGCATACGCATCCCCATGTATGAGGATATCCGCTCTCTGAATCTTTCCAACTCTGTCGCCATACTTCTCTATGAAGCTCTGCGCCAAAATGATTTTATGCAGCTGGAGCGTCAGGGCTCACTGCATCGCCTGCACTGGTGAACAGCCTTCTCAGCTCAGACCGATCATGCAGGCAATTGCCAGGGCCACACTACCCATCAGGAAGAAAAAGCCCTGCATCTTGATCTGAAACTTCGCCCAGGTGCCCCAGTCCATGCGTGCCACACCGAGCACACCGATAAGAGAAGCAGAAACCGGTGTAAAGGCATCAACAAAACCGGCACCCATCTGATACGCCAGAACTGCTATCTGGCGGTTGACACCGATGATATCCGAGAGCGGCGCCATGATCGGCATGGTCAGTGCCGCCTGACCGGAATTTGAGGTCACCGCAAGATTGAAGCAGCTCTGGAACAGATACATGATCTCTGCACCGATATAAACCGGCACACCATGAACCGCTACGCCAATGCTGTGAAGAATTGTATTCAGTGTAGACGGGACCGTTGCATCCGAACCACCCAGCACCAGCAGTATGCCCTTTGCCATACCAACGACTATTGCAGTCCCGGCGAGATCGGCCGCACCGCTCTGGAACGCAGAGGCCATGGAATTTACAGTCATATCATTCAGCTTAAAGAGAATTGCCGTCACTCCTGCAACAAAGCCCATTACAAAGAACTGAGAGGCGATTTCCGGAATATAATATCCCTTCTGCGTCACACCCCAGACAATCCAAATCAGAACAGCCAGCATCTCAAGCAGAATCAGCTTATGTCCCAGCTTAAACTCGCGGATCTCCTCTGTCGCATTAACCGCTCTGCCGCGGAAATAGGAGTCACTCTTATAGACCACGGACTTCTCCGGGTTTTTGCGTATCTTCTCTGCATAATACATCATGTACGCCGCAGAGAGCCCTGTCACAATAAACCACAGCGGAAGACGGAAGCTCGCACCGGAGAGCACCGGAATACCTGCGATGCCCTGCGCAATTGCGACAGAAAAGGGGCTCATCCAGGAAACCGCATTTCCAATCTGAGAGGCCACATAGGTCACCGTCACCGCGACGATGGAATCATAGCCCAGTGCGATCACAAAGGGAACCATGACCATGGCAAAGGGAATACACTCCTCTGCCATGCCAAAAGTCGCTCCGCCGAGCGAAAAGAGGAAGAAGAGGATGGGCAATGCAGCACGCTCCAGCCCCCTTGAGCTGTTGATAAAGGCATAGATGCCCGCATCAATCGCACCGGTCTGCATGATGATGCCAAAGGCGCCTCCAACTACAAGAATCAGAGCCACAATACCGACTGCCGTGCCGTATTTATCTCCCGTGACCAGCCCCTCAAACACATAATTCAGTAAGCCAAAACCGCCAAAATCATCGGTTCCCCAGAGCACTGCCGTCTTATGCAGCTTTCTGGAGGTATCATAGATCTCCATTCCAAATTCGCCGTAGAGCACATCATCCGTGAGTCCCAGCTCATCCAGATCTCCCTGGGTCCAGCCGGAAGCATCTCCCGCAGCAAATTCCTGAAGTGCCTCTGCATCGAGCTCAAGCTCCGCAAGCTTCTCAGGCTGCTGCAGCAGAGTCCCGATATCTTCCTTGACCTGCTCCGTATTCAGCGCGTAGCTGTAGCGGAAGGTATCCTCCATCAGCACTGTTCTGCTCTTCACCACCCCGTTGTTGTCGGTATACTCAATCTTGTGTGTGCTGAAGCGCCCCGCCGGAATTATAAACGTCAGCAGCCAGCACACCACAATAACAGCGAAGATAATCGCATAGGTATGCGGTGTCTTCAGCTTCGTAAGATCCTTTGACATACTTGTACCTCCCCCCGCAAACATTTGTTTTTCTATAATTTACCACAGTTGTTGTACCTTGCATAGTGTCGTACCAAAGAGTACACTGTGCTCTCCTCACGCTGGTGCATAAGGCCAAAATAATCAAGCAGGCCAGCATGAAATAAATCAAGTTTCATGCTGACCTGCCGCTATGTTATTTATAAAAGAAACTGTCTGGATGCCCGCCACTGTGGTAATACGAAAACTTTCGTCTGTGCTGATTCTCAGCGCAGACGCGGAAGATTCCAATGATGTCTGACTGCTTCATAGCGAAGCGCAATTACCGTCAGTGCCCCTGCTGCTACAGCGATATTTTCCTCCGCCGTAATACGCCAGAACAGCCCCGTCACAACTGCCCCTGCGACTGAGGCAACTGCATAGACATGCTTCACAAAGATCTGCGGCATCTCATCTGCAAAGATATCCCTCAAGGCACCGCCCCCGACACCGGTCATGACCCCGAGAAAGGCAATCAGAAAGAGCTTATCTCCGTGCTGTGCCTGCACTCCGGCGAACACGCCGTCGACCGTAAAGGCCGCAAGCCCCAGTGTGTCGAACCAGAAGAGCAGCTGCTCTCCGACTCTCTGTGAGAGCGGCAGTGACTTTCTGCTGTACAGAACCAGAAAAAGAATATTAGCGGTGAGTACTGCAATAAGGACATAGCTCGGATTCAGAAACATGACCGGCGGTGTCCTTCCGATAATGATATCCCGTATCATTCCTCCACCAGTTGCGGTGAGCACTGCAAGCATATTGACACCAAAAATATCCATATTCTTTCTCGCCGCAACCATTGCCCCGGATATCGCAAAGGCAACGGTTCCGACAAAGTCCATCCAGACAATCAGCGAGCTGAACATACCCTACCCGGTCCTTATCTTAAATTATTTTCATCACCCTCAAAACGAGCCGCTCCGTACCACGGCTCCTGTTCTGTCCCCGACCAGGTATTCTGCTGCTTCTGCTGCTCTTCCCGTCGCCTCAGATCATCGCGCAGCTGACGGTAGAGCTCTGCCTCTGCAGCCGCCCTGTAAGGATTGGTCCAGAGGACGTCCAGAAGTCCCCCGGTCAGAGCGCCGAGCAGCTGCCAGCCGATAAAGGACAGACTCAGGACAAAGGTTCCCCACTTGTTTCCGTCCATAAGCTGATAGCTCCGCTCAAAGACCTCCTTGCGGCTCAGCTCCGGCTCCTCCGCGAGGATGTAGGGAATCATCGTATACTCAATGCTCTTGATGATGCCGGGAATAATGAGGCAGAGCGTCCAGAGGACGATCTTGATATTGCGTATCACCAGAGTCAGAACAATCTTTCCGTAGTTCCCCCCGGTGAAACCGGAAAAGATAGCTCCCGGCTCTGCCTTCGACTCGGTATTATCCAGGAAAAACCTCCGTATCCCGACCTCGAAGGCTGTAGAGATAAAAATATTCACCAGCAGAAGTATGAGCAGCATCCACAGCGACAGCGCTACAATCGCCGAGCGAAAGGTCGGAACCACATCAAGGACTGATTGTCCCATCCAGGGAAGCTTCTTTGCAACGCTGTAGCCCGGAAGCTTTTTCCACAGCCAAGAATCATCACCCATATTCTCTTCGTCCGCACTGTATCCGGAGGAATTAATTCCGGCCTCACTCTGCACAGCGGCAGTTTGCTGCTTCTCAGTATGGCTGCTTCTCCCCTCTCTGCCCTGTTCTACAAAGATCGCCAGCAGCAGCGCTGCGAGCACACAGAGTATATAATTTCGCTTAAATGCAGACCTCGCGTTTCTCTTTACTTCTTTTCGATTCCAGATCATTCTGCTCTCCCTGCGGTTCTTCCGCCATATTCTCCACACAGCATCTGTTTCAACAGCCTCTACTTCAGGGCTGCTTCGAGGGTCTGTCTGACATGCTCTCTGCACTCCTCATAGCGCTCACCAAGATGTGCCTCGTAGAGCTTCTCCTTCCCGATAAACATGGAAGGCACGCTGAAATACTCGTACTGCTCCGCAAGCTCCGGCTGCTTCTCCTCGTTGATCCATTCCAGCTCCGGCTCCGCATACCTTGGATTCTCCGCCTTCAGCTCCTCCACTGCCCGCCTCGCATTCTTGCAGTAGGGGCAGCTCTCCAGATAAAAAACCGTGACCTTCTTCATTTGCATTCTCCTTTTCAACTCACTTTTTTCCCGGTGTAAAGCCCCGCCCGTGCACCTGACTGATGCGGCTGATGATCATGAAGCTCTCAGGATCTATCTCATGAATACGGCGCTCTAACCGCGGCAGCTCCCGGTTGTATACCACGCTCAGCACAATCTGTGTATCCTTATTCATGTAACCGGTCTGCCCGTTCAGGAGCGTCACGCCGCGCTCCAGCTCTGTGAGAATCGCCATGCGGATCTCATCGGAGCGCTCGCTGATGATCTTCACCTCCGTGCGCGTCGTGCCAAGGAAAAGCATCTGATCCATGGCCATCGTTGAGATAATCACGACCACCAGTCCGTAGAGTATGCGCTCCGGGGGATAGACCACTGCCTGCATGAAAAGAATCAGAAAATCAAAGATATAGAAGCTGATGGAAATCGGTACATGACAGTACTTATTCAGCACAAGCGGCGGAATGTCCATGCCTCCGGTCGAGGAACCCGCGCGCAGCACGATTCCGAGAGAAATGCCGATGCCAAGTCCCGCAAAAATAGCGCAGAGCATCAGGTTATCGCTCATCACATAATCCCCAAGCGCCCGCTCCCAGAACCCCAGCGCCAGCGGACTGATAAAGGTACTGAGCAGCGTCGAGAGAGCAAAGGCCCTGCCGAGCAGCAGAAGTCCCACAAACAGCATGAGCACATTCAGAACCAGAAGAGAGTAGGATACCGGAATCCCACTGATCTCATAGAGCACAATGGAAATGCCTGTCGCACCACTGGTAACCAGACTCGCCGGAAGCAAGAAGAGCTTTACAACAAGGCCAAAGAGTACATTTCCCAGCACGATCTCCGTGACTGCTGTGATCTTTCTTCCAATTCCGTCGTTCAGTATCATTTCCTGAAGCTTTCCCATTCTGCTATGCTGCTCCTTTAATACTTAGCTTATTCTGCGCGGGGCGCGACCAGCTGGACGCTGCTGTCCTTTCCTGCCGGCGCGCTGTTCAGCTGCACGCTGCCGCTCTGCCCGGCCTCTATCTGCTCCTTGGCCGCGCGCTCTTCATTTTTAATTTCTTCCAGCAGCGTGCTCCTTCCCAGAAGCTCTGCGATGAGCTCCGGAAGCAGCTTCCGATTCTGCGTCCATATGGTCTCCAGCTGGGTCTCTGGCACAGGCGCCGTTCCAAGTCCCACCTCCAGGGTGATGTTTGGCACATTCATCTCTGCATCCAGCCAGTCCTTGAAGCTGCAGCCCTCCTCGGATGCGCCGCTTCCCGGTGTCACCAGGCCATAACCTGTGAGTCTAGAAGCAATCCGGCCCATATTGTGCTCTCTCTCTCTTACCTCGGCACCGGCCTTGCTGTGTGCCCAGTAGATGATCTGACCCTGCGAGTGGTAATTCACCACCTCGCTGAACTTCTGACTTTGTACAAGCCTCATAATAGCCTGCGTCTCAAGCTCTGAGCCTCCGGAGGGACCCTTGTAGAGATCGCTCGCCGGCTTGTCTCGCAGATCCTTCAGAGGTGCCCAGCCCGGCGTCGGGAAGTTCCTGTTCAGATCGACTCCATTCGCATTGTTCTTCCACTTATTCAGATACCAGTTATATTTGTTTGTATCCTCCAGCAGTCCCCATTCCGCCCAGCTTTGTATGATCGCATTGACCTTCCGCTTCATCGCATTCGTCTGAAGACCGTCCAGCGCATATTGCGAGATCGCAACGCCATCCGGATCAAGCATCGGTACGAACTGCACGCAGACGCTCTCCAGACTGGCATCACCGCTGTCTCTTCGGTCGAGGAGATCCTTCAGCTGACGCATGACGAGCGGCGTCGTGATGTATTCCCGCGCGTGCATCGCCGCGACCACGAGGATTTTTTTCTCCGCCGCCGGATTTCCTATTACAATGCGGTACAGTTGTCTGCCGTCCGCTGTGTTCCCGATAGAATCTGCGCTCACACCGGAATAGCGCTGTGTGAGAAGCGCAATATCCGATTGCAGCTGACTGTAAGTATACATCCCGCTCACAGCAAAATAAAAGCTGTCAGAGCTTGTCCTTAAATCGCTTACAGCACTTTTCGTTTCCCTCTTTGCATGAATCACAGTTCCCGCACGGGAGCTGAGTCCCGGCATCAGAGCCATTGCCGCTACAGCCAGAAAAAGCGCCGCTGTTTTCATCCATCTCTGTTTCCGCATTTTCCTACCTCCGATGCTTTTTATTATACGACGGAAGCAGGCCGGCTTCTATTTACGGCTTTATTAAGCTTGCTTAACTTTCTTTCTGCAGAAACCAGATGTCCGCTCTGCAAAGACCTTGATGCCCGGGCTGTGCTTAAATAAACCACAGTGCCTGATTGGTCGTCGAAATGGACACCGCCCCGTTCTTCAGCGCGTTATAGACCTCCGACTTTGCTGTAATGAGCCCGCTGACCATAACGGGCACCCGACATAAGCGATTCAACCTCTGAATCACCTCCGGCAGCAGAGTCCCCGGAAGCACCTCTACGATATCCGGCTGCACCGATTCGCTGCGGCCATTCTTCTCAAAGCTGTCCATAGAGGTGCTGTCCAGCATAAACATGCGGAGTATCGTGTTCAGGCCGATATCCCGCGCATGCTGAATCAGATTGAATTTTGTCGTAATGATACCATCCGCCTCCGTATAATTCCGAATATAGTCTACGGAAACATCCTTTGCCTGCAGTCCGCTGATCAGATCCATATGCACCATGGCGACCTTTCCCGCGTCCTTCAGACGCTTCACAATGCCTACGATACTGCCGATATCGGAATGAAGACATTGCTCGAGTCCCTCATCATCCTTGATCGCTGCGATGACCGGATTGGCCTCCACTGCCTGCACAAACTCATAATGTCTCATTCTCTGCTCCTGTCCTGACTGTACAAAGCTGGTTTTATTTTATTATAACACGGAAGCCTTCTGAAGCGAAATGTCTCTTATGTTGCCGAAGTCACATACTTTCTGCTGCTTCTCTGCTATTCTTGTTGTCAGTCTGCTGCCATACTATGCGCGCACTGTAAGGAAAGGACCGCTCAATGAACACTGAAAAAAACGTATATGCACTCTGCATGGAACACCCCGCACTGCGGGAATTTCTGATCTCCCACGGCTTCTCGCCGCTGCGGCAGGATATCGCATTTCAGACCATGGGGAAAATGATCTCACTCCGCCAAGCCCTCGCCACAAAAGGAATCGACGAGGAGATATTTCTCTCAGAGTATGAGAACTACCGCGCCGTTGCCGGGTCAGAAGAGGAAGCAGACAACGCGGTTGATGCTTCCGCTACACGCCGCTATCTCGCTGCCGGTTCTCTTCCCTGCCCTGTGAAGCTCCCCCTGACTGACCACCTGAATGCCTACAATAAAGTACACCATGTGCATGACATCGATTTCGACTTTCGCTCCGCAAATCTGGGACTGGATTTTGTGACAGAGCGCCTTCTCTCCGGAAAAGAAGCGGCATACCCGGATCTCATCAGCTCCGCAGGCTATGAGCTCATCATTAACTCTGAGCTGCACAGTGTGTTCGCCACGCATTACACTGCACCGGAGCTTCCCTTCAACAGGGAAATGCAGACAAAGCTTCCGGGGCTGCGTGACCCGAAGGGTCTGTATCGCATCATCGCAGTGGTGCCGGCCGTATTTATCGTCAACAAACGGGCCCTCAACGGACGGCAAGTTCCGCGTTCCTGGGAAGAGCTCCTCTCCGGAGATTTCCGCCGGTCTGTCGCGATCCCGGTCTCCGATCTGGATATGCACAACGCCCTGGTGCTGACCATCTACAGCCGCTTCGGGGTGCAGGGTCTTGCCGCCCTGAAGGAATGCTTTGCAAAGAGTCTGCATCCCGCCCAGATGGTAAAGGGCATGCAGAATCAGGCTCCCTCAGTCTCTATCGCTCCCTACTTCTTTGCCTCTATGATTGCAAATGACAATCAGGAGCTGGTGTGGCCGGAGGAGGGAGCTGTCGCCAGTCCCATCCTGATGACCGTCCGCAGAGAGAGCGAGGCTGCCATCGCCTCCGTCATTGACTATCTGCTCTCCAATGAAGTGAATCATATCCTCTCCTTCAACGGAAAATTTCCCGTGACTTCTCCCTCTGCCGGTCCGCAGCTCGCGCCGGAGCAGCAGCTCCTCTTTGCCGGCTGGGATATGCTGCATGAAATTTCAAGGGAACTGCCCGTAATAGAGAAATATTTTGCTCTGAACCAGAAAGGATAAATGTATGAAACTGATTACCTTTTCGGGCCCGCCAAGCTCCGGCAAGACCTCTGTCATCCTGAAGACGATCGCACAGCTTAAGACAGAAAACAGAAAAATCGGTGTAGTAAAGTTCGACTGCCTCTACACCGACGACGATAAAATCTATGAAAAATACGGCATCCCCGTAAAGAAAGGGCTCTCCGGCGGACTCTGCCCGGACCACTTTTTCGTCTCCAATATTGACGAAATACTTCACTGGGGACACTCACTCGGACTCAGTATACTCATCACGGAATCTGCCGGACTCTGCAACCGATGCAGCCCCTACATAAAAGATGTGCTCTCCATCTGCGTAATCGACAATCTCTCCGGCATCAACACACCGCTGAAGATCGGCCCCATGCTCCGCTCCGCAGATATTGTGGTCATCACCAAGGGCGATATCGTCTCTCAGGCAGAACGGGAGATCTTCGCCTCCAGAGTGCAGACCGTGAATCCGCGCGCCATCATTCTGAACCTGAACGGGCTGAGCGGACAGGGCGCATTTGAGCTCTCCTCCATCATCCGTGAGCGGGCCATGTCACTCACAGAGAAGCAGGAGATGAAGCTCCGCTACCCCATGCCGACTGCACTCTGCTCCTACTGCCTTGGTGAGACCAGAATCGGTCAGGACTATCAGCTGGGAAATGTAAGAAAAATTCAGTAAACACGACAGGAGGACTTCTATGACTATCGCAGAACTGCGGAAGCGCTATCCCTTCACTGACAACTTCTTTCTTGCAAACGGACTCTCTGTCGAGCACGCAGGAGCACTCACACTTCACGAGTATCTGACTCAGCTTGACGACACAGAAAAAGCAGAGCTCGGCGTCAGCCTCAGTGAGATAGAAAAAAACTTCGACGAATACCTCCGGCAAATGCTCGACTTTCTGGGGGAGGAAAAGTACTTTCAGGGCATCACCATACTCCCCGGTCATGACAAAAGCGGAGCTCCGGAGCACTTCTCATCGCTTGAGCTGCACCCCTCTGATGTCATCTCCATTGTCGGCCCGACCGGCTCCGGAAAGAGCCGGCTGCTTGCAGACATCGAGTGGATGGCGCACGGAGACACACCGACTGGACGCCGCATACTTGTGAACGGCGAGGAGCTCTCCACAGAAAAGCGCTTCTCGGGAGGGGAGAAGCTGGTGGCTCAGCTCTCCCAGAACATGAATTTTGTGATGGATCTCACTGTCGGAGAATACATCGATCTGCACGCAAAATCCCGGCTCGTGAATCCGGACGAAAAGCGGGAACGCATCATCGAGGATGCCAACCGTCTCTCCGGCGAGAGCTTTCAGCTGGACAGCTATATCACTGCGCTCTCCGGCGGACAGTCGCGGGCACTGATGATCAGCGACACCGCAAATCTCTCCAAAAGCCCCATCGTTCTGATTGATGAGATCGAAAACGCCGGAATAGACCGGCAGGAAGCGGTAAAGCTGCTCATGGCGCGCGACAAGATTGTCCTCATGGCGACGCATGATCCCCTGCTCGCTCTCATGGCGGATAAGCGCATCGTCATCAGCAACGGCGGAATCAGCCGTATCATCGAATCAAGCGAGGAGGAACACTGCGTGCTCGACAGGCTTCAGGAGCTTGACAGTTACATAAACGAAATGCGGTGCAAACTGCGCCGCGGAGAAAAGCTGGTTTAGTAAAGCCAAGATATCACAGAACCAGCTGAGGGTATTGGTGACTGTATCTCACCAATACCCTCAATATCATGATTATGGAGCCGACATCCCCCATCCTGTACATATGAAAACTTTTATTACGCTATCTTCATCCTGTGTACAGCTCCGGTCTTCTGTCTTCATAGGAAGGAAGCTTCTTTCTCACCTCTGCAATGCGCTCTGTGTCAATATAGACCGGGATGAGGCGCTCCCCTTCTCCGGCGCTCGCGAGCGTGACTCCCATGGGATCCACAGCGATGCTCTCTCCCATGCGTATCCTGCTGTACTGATCGCAGGCGAGCAGGAAGCAGGTATTCTCAATTGCACGTGCAGTGACAAGGGTCTTGAAGTGCAGACTCTTCAGATCTCCCTTCACCCATGCAGTCGGCATCAGGATGATCTCCGCTCCCTTTGCTCTCTGGTCGCGTGCCACCTCCGGGAAACGAACCTCATAGCACACAAACAGACCTATTCTTCCAAAAGGTGTATCCACCGGCTCAAAGAAGGCATCACCTGCCTTAAATTCATCTGATTCCTTATAGCCAAAGGCATCGTACATATGAGTCTTTCGGTAGATCCGAACAATCTCTCCGCGGTCATTCAGCATGACTGTGGTGTTATAACTGCGCGCATCAGTCGGTTTCTCCACCTTCTCCCGCATTCCAAAGACCATCCACACGCCGTGTTGCGCAGCCAGCGCACGCATCCCCTGCACAAAGGCTCCATTCAGTGGCTGCGCTGTTGCATTGCGAGCTGCAATATCTGTTCCCTTCCCGAATTCAATCATAAAGCTCTCAGGAAAAAGCAGCAGCTGCGGCTGATACTTCCGTACCGCTTCTTCAGTAAAGCGCGCCGCCTTCCGAAGATTCTCCTCCGGACTTTCTGTGCACTCCATCTGCACCATAACAAAAGTACTTTCCATTTTTATTCCCTCATTCACAAAAATGCCGCAATCTCGCTGAGCTCCCGCCGCTCTCTGTGCAGATGCGCCGGATGGGCGTCCTCCGCCGGATAACCGACCGGGAAAATTGCGACAAGATCGTAGTCCTGCATCTCTGGAAACAGCTCCTTCATCCTGGGTGTATTAAACTTTCCGACCCAGGTGCTGCGAAGCCCCAGCGCATGAACCTCAAGCATCATATGCGTCGCGACAATCGAGGCATCGACCATGGAAAAATTCTCTCCGTCAGAGCTTCTCACCCAGGCCCGGCTCTTCTCTCCCCCTACCACAAAAAACAAGGAGGCACCAAACATATAGGAATTCGCCTCCGCAAGCTTTGCCTTTGCCTCCTCGCTCTGAAGTACCCAGATTTTATAGGGCTGGGCATTATGTGCGGTCGGCGCTGCCTGTGCCGCCTCCAGTATCATATTTATTTTCTCCTGCTCCACAGCTCTGTCTGAGAGCTGCCGACAGGAATAACGATCCTTCGCAAGTTCAAGAAAGTTCATCTCTATTCTCCCAGGTTTTTCATCCATTGTTTTATACAATTTTTGTCTCTGCCACGGGCATTTTCACACTTCCGGATCTTCGGTCTCTCTCTTTCACCCTACACTCCATCCGCTTCTTGTAAGCTCCATTGTAACCCAAAAGGACAAATTATGCGAGACCTGTAAAATGATGCGATACTTGTCAGGTAGCGCACGGCAGAAACGCGATCCCATGAAGCAAGCTGCTGCGAAAGCATATACGAAACCTCTGACAGAAGATTTTTATATGGATATGATCGAACGTTTTATTCGCTATGCATCAATCCGGACCGACAGCGATGCCTCCAGCAATACCATCCCCTCAACGATGCGGCAATTTGATCTGGCGCATCTGCTGGTATTATGAACTGAAACAGATAGGGCTTCAGGATGCTCAGGTAAACCATCACGGTATCGTGTACACCAAGCTTCCTCCCAGTTCTGCCTACACACATTGCACAGCGATTGGTTTTCTGGGACATCTGGATACCTATCCCGGCGTACCCGGCAAAAACGTAAGACCACAGATTATTCCTCACTACGACGGAAAGGATATCCGCCTCGGACAGAGTGATGTATTCCTGCGCACAGCGGTCTATCCTCATCTGCTACAGCTACTGTGCCTATCGTTTTCTGCTTCCGGATTCCTGCCCCTTTGAGCGAGGCGTCTATGCCTGGGGCATAGGCGCCGGTGTCATGATGACCGGACTGGCACTACTGAAGATATGCGACCCTGAATGAGTGTGCTGATCCCAGGAATCAGTGTACACACAGGAAGTGCCAAGGGTAAAATGAAAAATGCATTACTTCTCGTCCATGAATTTCAGTCTATGATACCGCCGTCGGAAACTCCGTCCTCTACCGAAGGCTACGAAGGCTTTTACCACCTGCGCTCTCTGTCCGGAAATGTTGAAACCTGCCGGATGATTTATAACATCCGGGAACATGACCACGCGCGTTTTCTTGCGCGAAAGGTCTTCATGAAGCGGGTATGCGCTTATCTGAATCAGAAATATGGAGACGGCTCCTTTACCCTGACACGGGAAGACAGCGGATTCAATATGCAGACAGTCCTCTGTGGGCACATGGATCTGATCGACAAGGCGAAGCAGGTCTTCCGCGCCTGCGGAGTAGAACCCACCACACCCCCAATTCGAGGCGGAACAGACTGTGCAGGACTCAGCTTTATGGGACTTCCCCGCCCGCTGTACCAACTGCTTTAAGCAATATTAACAATTTATTTCTTAAATTATGTATTTTTTTATAATTATATGATATTATTTATTTGTAAAGGTTTTGTATGAGAAATCAAGTCTAAAGGAGGGCAGAATATGACATCTGCAATGTTAACTGATTTGCTGAAAAGTCTTGGCTTATTAGGGCTTTTCCTGATAATCGGCACACTTATTAGGGCAAAGATCCGCATTTTTCAGAAAACATTCATTCCGGCGTCTGTTATCGGTGGATTTCTTCTTCTGATTTTAGGTCCACAGGTTATTAACATTCTTCCTGTTCCCGATGACTGGTTCAAATACTATTCCATGATTCCTGGCATCCTCATTGTTCCGGTCGTCGCCTCTGTTCCCCTGGGACTGCGATTTGGCAAAACTGGAGGATCAACGGATGCTGGATTTATGAAGAATGTTGTTCCCCTCATGTTTATAGGACTCGGAGTATCCATGATGCAGTTCGGCATAGGATATCTGGCTCATATTCTCTTCCAAGGCAGCTTTGATTTCTATGATCAGTTTGGCATTGAGCTTCCCATCGGCTTTGTCGGCGGACATGGTACAGCCGGCACACTGGGCAACACATTAAAAGAGATGAATCTCCCCTACTGGGAAACCAGCCAGGGTGTCGCAACCACGACGGCAACCTTTGGTATCGTTGGCGGCATTATCATCGGTATAATCCTGATTAACTGGGCCGCTCGTCATGGTCAGACTGCCATGCTGGACAAGCCTGCAGACATCCCGGAGGCTTTTAAGGTTGGTTTCCATAAAAATACGAAGGAGCAGGGCTCTCTCGGACGTGAAACTACCATGTCCTCTTCCATTGATACCCTGGCCTTCCACACCGCTTTAATATTCATCGCCTGCGGCACTGCCTATCTTTGCGTAAAAGGAGCTAAAGCCGCCAGCATACCCGTTTTGAAAAGCATCTCTGTTTGGGCCTACGGCATGATCTGCATGTTTATCATTTGGGGTATTCTCTGTAAGCTCAAGATGGATTATCTGGTCGATGGGGCTGTGAAGAGCCACATTTCCGGTGCATTCACAGAGTTTGCCGTCATCGGCGCTGTGGCCAGCCTGCCGATTAAGGCCGTTGCTGCTTATCTTATTCCTATTATTACCATGGTCTTTATTGGCTACCTGGTAACTGCGGCATGGCTTGTTCTTCTCAGTCGCTATTTGTTAAAAGGGTACTGGTTTGAGCAAATGATCGGAACCTTGGGCATGGCAACCGGTGTATTTATCACCGGTGTGCTTCTTCTTCGGATTTGCGACCCCGATCTGAAAAGCCCGGCTTTGGCCAGTTATTCCTTATCCTATACTGTTACCAGCGTTATTTACTTCGCTCTGCTGAATATGTTCATCATTATGCCCACCACTCACAGCGTAATGATGGCCTCTCTGACAGGCTTCGGCATTGCCCTCGCCTGCCTGATCGGTGCTGTGATTTCCAGCCGTATTGCCTTTGGCAGGATTATGCCTCCGCCAGTCAAGTGATTAGTCTCGCATTGACAAACAGACTTCCTGGTTTGCAGGAAGTCTGTTTGTAATCAAAAATCCTGTATTTATAAAACCAAAGGGAGAAGCCATGAATCTGATAGACAACGCCCGTTCTATTCAACTTCATCTTGTTGACATACGCAGAGAGCTTCATCAACACCCGGAAGAATCCAACAAAGAAAAGGACACCGCAGAGCTCATAAAACGAGAATTGATGGAGATCGGCAGTTGGACCATACGAGATCAGATTGGAGGTTATGGCATATTGGCTGATCTGGTCGGCGCGGTTCCTGGCCCCCACACTGCGCTGCGAGCCGATATGGACGCTCTATCCATCCAGGAGGAGACAAATTTGCCTTTTTCGTCCCAAAATCCTGGAGTTATGCATGCCTGCGGCCACGACAATCATATCACCTGTCTTTTGGGCGCCGCCCGGCTGCTGGCCATGCATAAAAATCAGCTCAAAGGACAAGTTCGCCTGATATTTCAGCCCGCTGAAGAAAACGCTCCGGTTGGCGGCTCTCGCAAAATGATTGCAGCCGGTGCCCTTGAGGGAATAGATCGGGTATTTGGACTGCATGTATGGCCTAATCTTTCTGCAGGGGTGCTCGGTGCCAAGCCCGGGCCTCAGATGGCCGCCTCAGATCACTTCATCGTCCGTATCAAGGGCGAAAGTGCCCACGGAGCCATGCCCCATCTGGGGAAAGATGCTCTTATAGCCGGAGCGCATTTTGTATCTGCCGTTCAAACTATCATCAGCAGAAACAGTGACCCTCTTGATCCAGGCGTAATCACCATAGGCGTCATGAAGGCAGGCTCCCGCTACAATATCGTTCCGGAAGAATGCTTGCTGGAGGGCACGTGCAGAACATACTCTGCTGAAATGCGTGAGCTGGCTGAAAAAAGACTTGAACAGCTCTTGAAGGGAATATGCTCCGCTTACGGCTGCGAGGGAGACCTCGATTATCAGCGGGGATATAGCGCATTGAGGAATGATCCGGAGCAAGTAGAATATCTGCTGACAACCTGGGGAAAACTTTTTGGCCAGGACAGGAGCATCCGCGTACCTCAGCCTGCCATGACGGCAGAGGACTTCTCCTTCTATTTGGAAAAAACACCCGGCGCCTTTGGCTGGCTGGGCACTCAGGCCGAAAACGATCCAGAGGTCTGGCCGCTTCACAGCTCTCACTATAAAGCGAATGAAGATGTGCTGTGGAAGGGTGCTGCCCTGTTTGCTGCTCTGGCCTTGGGTGTCTGAGTATCTCCCCCTCACCACCTGTGGCTAAAAGGCGTATGAAGAAAAGGAATAAGGTCTATAGTCACAATTCCCTTGACAGTCTCTGAACCCCGCCGTATGATATGGGTGTAATCTTCAGGGCAGGGTTAGATTCCCTACCGGCGGTAAAGCCCGCGAGCCGAAAGGCATGATCCGGTGTGATTCCGGAGCCGACAGTACAGTCTGGATGAGAGAAGATGAGGCCAAGCTGCGTAGCTTGGCGTGCGCTTGTTTTTATTGCCCTGGAAGCTGTCTTCCGGGGCTTTTTATTTTTCTTCTGCTCCTTCTTTCTCTCAATGCCTCCCTGTATGTATGAACACCACTCCCGGCGAACGGATGGAAGAATACCAGGAAGGAGAATTTCATGAATCTCACATTTATGCGGCGCGCTGTCGAGCTCGCCCATCGCGGCGAAGGGCGTGTCTCTCCGAATCCGCTGGTCGGTGCCGTTCTTGTGCGGGAAGGGCGCATCATCGGCGAGGGCTGGCACGATCACTACGGCGACCTGCACGCGGAGCGCGCAGCGCTGAAGGACTGTGCGCAGCGCGGAGAAAGCGCGCGCGGCGCCGAGCTCTATGTCACGCTGGAGCCCTGCTGTCATCACGGAAAGCAGCCTCCCTGCACGGATGCTCTCATCGAGGCCGGCATTTCCCACGTCTATGTCGGCTCCGGTGATCCGAATCCAAAGGTCGCAGGGCAGGGTATCGCTCTGCTTCGTGCAGGCGGCATTCAGGTTACGGAACAGGTACTGAAGGCAGAATGCAGGGCGCTGAACGATATCTTCTTTCACTACATCACCAGCGGACTGCCTCTCGTGTACTTAAAATATGCAATGACGCTCGACGGAAAGATTGCCTGCTACACAGGAGACTCCCGCTGGGTAAGCGGGGAGGCTGCAAGGGCCGAGGTACACAGGCTGCGAAACCGCTGCGCCGCAATTATGGTCGGGGTAAATACCGTGGAGCAGGACGATCCGCTTCTGACCTGCCGCATGGAAGGTGGAAGAAACCCGCTCCGCATCATCTGCGACTCCACCCTGCGGACGCCGCTTGATTCAAGGATCATACAGAGCGCAGCGGAGATTCCGACCCTGCTCGCAACCTGCTGTGAGGACAGCGACAGAGCGCAGCGCTATGAGGCGCTGGGCTGCCGCATTCTCCTCTGCTCCGCCAGAGATGGCCGTGTGGATCTTCCTGCTCTCATGCGCGCACTCGGCGCAATGCAGATAGACAGCGTGCTGCTGGAGGGCGGCGCAGAGCTCGCCTGGAGCGCTCTCCGGGACGGCGTGGTTCAGAGAGTACAGGCCTATATCGCCCCCAAGCTCTTTGGAGGGAGCAGTGCAAAGACGCCGGTCGGCGGAACCGGCTTCGCCGCGCCGGATCAGGCGATACAGCTGAAGCATACACAGCTTAAACAGCTGGGAGAGGACTATCTCATCGAAGGGGAGGTGATACGCTGATGTTCACAGGACTCATTGAGGAAACCGGAGCGCTGAGATCCATACAGCGGGGCGCCCACTCCGCCGTGCTCACCATAGGCGCAGGACGCGTGCTGGAGGGCTTAAAAATCGGAGACAGCATCGCGGTCAACGGTGTCTGTCTCACAGTCACAGACTTCAGCTCCTCCGGCTTCAGCGCGGATGTCATGCATGAGACCCTGAACCGCTCCTCCCTCGGCACACTTCGTCCGAACAGCAGGGTGAATCTGGAGCGAGCCATGCCCGCGGACGGACGCTTCGGCGGTCACATCGTCTCCGGCCATGTGGACGGGCTCGGAACCATCACAAACATACGCCGGGACGACAACGCCGTCTGGTACGAGCTGCGCGCGGAGCCCGCTCTGCTTCGCGGCATTGTAGAGAAGGGCTCCATCACCATCGACGGCATCAGCCTCACTGTGGCCTGTACAGGCACGGAGCGCTTCTCCGTATCTGTGATCCCGCACACGGCGGCTGTGACGACGCTCTCCGAGCGCCGCGTCGGCGACCGGGTGAACCTTGAGACGGATATCATCGGAAAGTATGTGTCGCAGCTGCTTCACTTTGAACACCCCCGCTCTCCCGAAGTGCTCCCACAGGCTGAGGGTGGAAAAGAAAGCGGCGGGACATCCGGCATCACCCGCGATATGCTGCTCCGCTGCGGCTTCTGAAAATGATTTGGATGAAAGAATCAAACAATACAGGAGGAACTGTTATGGCTGGATTTAATACAATTGACGAGGCACTCTCGGAGCTTCGCGCCGGGAAGA
This sequence comes from Fusobacterium naviforme, assembly GCA_003014445.1. Classification (GTDB taxonomy): domain Bacteria; phylum Bacillota; class Clostridia; order Lachnospirales; family Lachnospiraceae; genus Moryella; species Moryella indoligenes. Next base: position 57,870 of record PYGH01000012.1, read on the forward strand.
TCATACTCTGCATCGATGATCCCGACCGCGAAAACGAGGGGGATTTCATCTGTGCCGCAGAATTTGCCACGACGGAGAATATCAATTTCATGGCGACACACGGCAAGGGACTGATCTGCATGCCGATGGCAAAAAAATATGTGAAGCAGCTTCAGATTCCACAGATGGTTATGGAAAATACGGACAATCACGAGACCGCCTTCACCGTATCCATAGACCACGCGAGCACCAGCACCGGCATCTCCGCCGCGGAGCGCTCCGTCACCGCTATGAAGTGTGTCGACGAGAACGCCCGGCCGGAGGACTTCCGGAGACCGGGACACATGTTCCCGCTGCTCGCAAAGAAAAATGGCGTGCTGGAGCGAAACGGTCACACGGAGGCAACCGTAGATCTGTGCCGCCTTGCGGGACTGAAGGAGTGCGGACTCTGCTGCGAGATTATGCGTGAGGATGGCACCATGATGCGCACCACGGAGCTTCTGGAGCTCGCAGAGCGCTTTCAGCTCTGCATCATCAGCATACGGGCGCTTCAGGAGTACAGAAAATCCCACGACATTCTGGTGGATTGCGAGGCTGTTGTAAAAATGCCCACCCGATACGGCGAATTCCGCGCCTACGGCTATGTAAACCGTCTGAACGGCGAGCACCACGTGGCTCTGGTGAAGGGCGATATTGGCGATGGCCGAGACATCCTGTGCCGTGTGCACTCCGAATGCCTGACCGGAGATACCTTCGGCTCGCTCCGCTGCGACTGCGGCCAGCAGTTTGCCTCAGCGATGACTCAGATCGAGAAAGAGGGCCGCGGCATTCTGCTCTACATGCGGCAGGAGGGGCGCGGCATAGGTCTCATCAACAAGCTGAAGGCCTACGAGCTCCAGGAAAAGGGCATGGACACCGTGGAGGCAAATCTCGCCCTCGGCTTCGGAGAGGATCAGCGTGAATACTACATCGGAGCGCAAATTCTGCGTGATCTCGGCGTCAGATCCCTGCGCCTTTTGACAAACAACCCCGACAAGGTCTACCAGCTCAGCGGCTTCGGACTTGAGATCGCCTCGCGCGTCCCGATCCAGATGAACGCCACGCCCTACGACCTCTACTATCTGAAGACCAAGGCAAAGCGCATGGGACACTACTTAAACTACGGAGAATAAACAATTCCCCGGGAGAGCTCACAGTATAAACAATCATCCAAAGGAGGATACTATCATGCATAAGTTTGAGGGACAGATGATCGCGGGGAATATCCGCATCGGCATCGTCGCCGCCCGCTTCAATGAATTTATCACCTCCCGCCTGCTCGGCGGCGCGGAGGACGGCCTGCTCCGGCACGGCGTCTCTGCAGATCATATTGATGTCGCCTGGGTTCCCGGGGCGTTCGAGATCCCTCTGATTGCCCAGAAGATGGCAAAGAGCGGAAAATATGACGCAGTGATTGCCCTCGGCGCGGTGATCCGCGGCTCCACCACACACTACGACTACGTGTGCAGCGAGGTATCCAAGGGTCTGGCAAATGTCTCGCTGTGCAGCGACATCCCGGTCATGTTCGGCGTCCTGACCACAGAGAATATCGAGCAGGCGATCGAACGGGCCGGCTCCAAGGCCGGCAATAAGGGCTATGAGTGCGCAGTCGGCGCGATCGAGATGATCAATCTGATCCGGGAGATTGAGGCGTAATGACGGAAGGAAATACACATAACGCGGGTAATGCCGGCAGCGGCCGGAAAAATGTGATCTTCGACTACGATGGCACGCTGCATGAGACCATGCGCATCTACGGGCCTGCCTTCCGGAAGAACTATGAATTTCTGGCAGCACAGGGCCTGATGCCCGCGCGGCAGTTTGAGGATGCGGAGATCAGCGAATGGCTTGGCTACCCCGCGGGAGATATGTGGCGGCGCTTTGCACCGCAGCTCTCCGAAGCAGAGCAGGGCGCCTGCAGCGCACGCATCCAGGAGGAAATGGCTAGACTCATTGAAAACGGTACCGCCCGGCTCTATCCCGCTGTGCCCACACTGCTTGACACGCTGAAGCGCGCGGGCTTTGGCATCTATCTGCTCAGCAACTGCAAGAGCAGCTACCTCGATGCGCACAGGAGAGTGATGAAGCTGGACCGCTGGTTCGACGGCTACTACTGGGGCGAGGCCGAGGGCTGGGCTCCGAAGCCGGAGATCATGAAAAAGCTGCTCAGGGAGCATCCGGGAGCTGCCGTGATGGTCGGAGACCGCTTTCTGGACTTTGAGGCGGCCCGGGCCTTCGATCTCCCCTTCATCGCCTGCGCCTATGGCTACGGTTCGCCGGAGGAGTGGCGGGAGGCAGCGGCGGTCGCAGCTTCCCCGGAGGAGCTTAAGACGCTGATTCCACAGCTGCTGCCAGCTGCTCCATGGCCTTTCGGAGTACGCTCCGTGGGCAGGCCGTATTGAGACGCATAAACTGCTCAGACTCCCTTCCGAACATCTTTCCTGGATTCAGCCAGAGCTTTGCCTCCTCAATGATGAGCTTCTTAAGCTCCGGATAAGGAAGCCCCAGGCCGGAGAAATCAATCCACAGCAGATAGCAGCCCTCCGGCTCTGTCACCCGGATATCCGGCACGTTGTCTGCAAGATACTGCTTCACAAAATCAATATTTCCCTTCAGATAGACAAGCAGAGCATCAAGCCATGGCTCTCCCTTCTCGTATGCAGCTTCACAGGCAACCATCCCGAGCGGATTCATCCCCTCAAAGCCAGTAGAGGCCAGCTGCTTCCGGAAGCGCTCCCGCAGTGTCTCATCCGGGATGATGATATTTGCGGTCTGCATACCCGCGAGGTTAAAGCTCTTGCTCGGCGAGGTACAGATGATATAGTTCGTGGCACAGTGCGCAGCCGTTCTTGCCCACGAGATAAAATGATGCCCCGGCCAGATAAAGTCACAGTGAATCTCATCCGAGACAACCGTGACGCCATATTTCCGACAGAGCTCCGCCATGCTGAGAAGCTCCTCCTCCGTCCATACGCGCCCCACCGGGTTATGCGGACTGCAGAGAATAAAGAGCCTGATCTGCTCCTCCCGAAGCTTCTGTTCAAAGTCCTCGAGATCCAGCTCATAGCGCCCGTCACGCAGCAAAAGCGCGTTGTTTACGACGCGGCGTCCATTCTGAAGAATCGAAGCTTCAAAGGGATGATAGACGGGCTTCTGAATGAGCACCGGATCGCCCGGCGCGGTGTATGCAAGAATCGCCTGTGCAATCGCAAAGACCACTCCCGGAGTCACCGTGAGTTCCCCGGAATGTATCTCCCATCCGTGCCGCCTTAAAAACCATGAGGCGACGGCCCGCTCATACGCTGCATCCGGCTCAGTATAACCAAAAATGCCGTGTGTGGTGCGCACTCTGATCGCATCCAGCACCTCCTCTGGCGCGCGAAAATCCATATCTGCCACCCAGAGCGGCAGAAGGTCATCCCGCTTCATGATCTTCATTCCGGCATCGTACTTCACACAGGCGGTACCTCTCCGCTCTGTCACTCTGTCAAAGCCATAGTCCATCGTTTTGTCTCCTCCTGTCTCAGGCCGTCCTGATTTCCGTAGGCTGCGCCTCTCTCTGCTTAGAAATATCCACTCCGGTATCAATCAATCTCTCATCGGCGCTCCACCTTAAGCGCCCGCATGGAATTCAGCACTGCGAGCACTGTGACTCCCACATCGCCGAATACCGCCTCCCACATATTGGCCATTCCCAGCGCGCCAAAGAACAGCACTGCCGCCTTTACAAGGAGCGCAAAAAACACATTCTGGCGGACGATGCGAAGCGTGCGACGCGAGATCCGGATGATCCCCGCGAGCTTCCCGATATCATCGTCCATGATTACGATATCTGCGGCCTCAATTGCCGCATCTGAGCCGAGACTTCCCATTGCAATGCCGACATCTGCCCGCATGAGCACGGGCGCATCATTAATGCCGTCTCCGACAAAGCCAAGCCTGCCGTGCGACTGCCTTTCCTTTTCTGCCGTACCTCTTCTCTGCCCGGGCTTCTGTCCGCTGACAGCAATTTCCTGCTCTGTCGCCCCTTCGGATGCCATGCCACCTCTGAGCAGCGCCTCCACCCGCTGCACCTTGTCCTCCGGCAGCAGCTCGCTGTATACCTCATCCATGCCGAGCTTTGCCGCAGCTGCCTCCGCGCTCTCTCTTCTGTCGCCGCTCAGCATGACACAGCGCCTCACACCCAGCTTCCGCAGCGCGGAGATCGCCTCCTCTGCGCCGGGCTTCACCGCATCGGCGATCACGAGGCCGCCAATGAACTGTCCGTCACAGGCAAGGTATACGGCTGTTCCGATCTCTGTGCGGCGCTGAAAGCGAATCCCGCGCTTCTCCATGAGCTGCGCGCTGCCAAGGAGCAGCTCTCTTCCGTCACAGCGCGCCGAGATCCCCATTCCGGCGATCTCCTGCAGCTCCTCCGGTACCGGCAAGGCTGCGCCCGCAGCAGCTTCCAGCGATTCTGTCTCCTGCACAGCAGCAAGCCGTGACTGTACATCCCGATACGCTGCGCAGATTGACTGCGCGATGGGATGTGTAGAGCGGCTTTCTACGATCGCCGCGAGCCGCAGAAGCTCTGCCTCAGTATACCCGCTGGCGGCCGCAGGATAGATGCCGCTCAGCCGAAACGTCCCCTCTGTCAGGGTTCCCGTCTTATCAAAGACAAGTGTGTCCAGCTCCGCCGCGGCCTCCAGAAAATTGGCCCCCTTCACCAGAACGCCAAGCCTCGATGCCGCACCGATCCCCCCGAAAAAACCGAGCGGAACAGAGATAACCAGCGCGCAGGGGCAGGACACGATGAGAAAGATACAGGCGCGGTGTATCCACTCCGCAAAGCCGGCCTGAAGAAGCAGCGGGGGAATCAGCGCGAGCAGCACAGCTCCGAGCGTCACCGCCGGCGTGTACCAGCGGGCAAAGCGGGTGATAAAGCTCTCCAGATGCGCCTTTCGCTCCCCGGCAGTCTCCACAAGCTCCAGTATCCTTGCAACCGTCGAATCCTCATAGCGCTTTGTCGTGCGCATACGCAGCACGCCTGCGCCATTTGTGCAGCCGCTGATCACCGCATCACCGGGTCCCACACTGCGCGGTACGGATTCTCCGGTCAGCGCCGCAGTATCGAGAAGAGACGCCCCGCTCAGCACCTCGCCATCCAGCGGAATGCGCTCTCCGGGACGTACCACGATAACGCTTCCCGGCTCCACTTCATCCGGCTCTGCCTCACGCAGCACTCCATCCTCCTCAAGATTCACATAATCCGGGGCAATGCTCATCATTTCTGCAATGGAAGCGCGGGACTTCCCGACGGCATAGCTCTGAAAGAGCTCACCGATCTGATAAAAGATCATGACCGCACAGGCCTCTGAATACTCTCCAATCCCAAAGGCCGCAGCCGTCGCAATGCTCATGAGGAAATTTTCATCAAAGATCTGACCGTTGCAGACATTTCTCAAGGCTCTCCGCAGCACATCATATCCCGCAAGAAGATAAGGAATCAGATACAGCGCTGTCCAGACAGTACGCGAGACTGCCGGCAGCATCTCCCTCTTCTCAACAATCATGAAAAGAAGAAAGACTGCAGCCGAAATCAAGACTCTCTGCAGGAGTCTCTTCTGTTTTTTGTTCATACTCAGACTTCCACCTCGAACTCTGCCTCAATATGCTTTCCGACCCGTATTGCCTCCGCAAGCACTGCGTCAAAGCTTTCATCCTCTGCCTCAAGTGTCAGCTTCTGCGTGAGAAAGCTGACTCTCGCATCAATGACGCCGTCGACCTTCCGTATAGCCTCCTCCACCTTTGCGGCACAGTTTGCGCAGTCAATCTCACACTTAAACCTCTTCTTCATGGCTCTGTCTCCTCACTCTTAGTTCTGTATTGATAAGCTTCTGATTCTCCGCTGTCCTCATTCCTCGATGTGCTCCCGGCCCTGATCGATCATCGTCCGGACGTGATCATCCGCAAGAAAATAAATCACAAGCTTTCCCTCCCGCCGCGCACCGACGAGCTTCGCCTGCTTCAGGATTCGCAGCTGATGTGAGATTGCAGACTGTGTCATATGAAGCGTCTCCGCCAGATCACAGACGCAGATATCCGCTTCAAAAAGCGCGTATAGTATTCGGATTCTGGTTGAATCTCCAAAGACCTTAAAGAGCTCCGCCAGATCACAGAGCGTATCCTCGTCCGGCATTTTTTCCAGAACGTCGCGCACCTTGTCCTCATGCAGCTCATACACCTCGCAGCGCTCCACATCATTTACCGCCATTTTTTCTCTCCTTCCATAATTTATTCATAGCAAAAATATCCGCGTCTCTTCGTGCTACATGTGGGGCGGGCCATGAAGCCACTTCCCCTCCGGCGTGCAAGCACGCCTCGGAGCGTGGCTTATACCATAAGTTATATCCTATGATATCCGGAGCGCTCCGCACTTCGTGCTCTCTCGCTCCTACCACATTCCGCACTCCCGCGACGCTTCCGCGTCTCTTCGTGCTACATGTGGGGCGGGCCATGAAGCCACTTCCCCTCCGGCGTGCAAGCACGCCTCGGAGCGTGGCTTATGGCCCTTGATATCATATGTTCACTTGTTCATTTGTTTGTTTTTAATATAGCACGCCCTGCGGCGAAGTCAAGAAAAAGTTGAAATTGAAGGCACTGCCTCCCTGTTTGCTTTCTCTGCATTTTTCGACTATGATAAGGGAAAAATGACTGGAGAATATTAGATGAGTTCTCATTTTTTTGCAGCGATTTCGCGTATGAAATACATTGAGCGCTGGGCCCTGATGCGTTCCTCCCGTCCCGAAAACCTGAGCGAGCACGCAGCGGAGGTTGCCATGATCGCCCACGCGCTCTGTGTGATCGGAAACACCCGCTACAGCCGCCATCTGAATGCCGACCGCGCAGCTGTGATCGGCCTGTTTCACGACGCCTCCGAGATCATCACCGGAGACATGCCCACCCCGGTAAAGTACTATAATGATGAGCTGCACCACGCCTATAAGCAGGTGGAACAAGTCGCAGAGGAGCGGCTCATCTCAAAACTTCCGGAGGATCTGCAGCCCTGCTACCGCGCGCTGTTCCACGAGACGCGCGCCGAGGACAGCGAGGCACACTACCTGCGGCGGCTCGTAAAAGCTGCGGACAAGCTCTCTGCGCTCATCAAATGTATTGAGGAGGAGCGCGCCGGAAATACAGAATTCCAAACCGCAAAGACCAGCATCTCTGCTGCGGTACAGCAGCTTGCAGCAGAGCTTCCCGAGGTCAGGGACTTCACAGAGGAATTTCTCCCCTCCTACGGAAAAACACTGGATGAGCTTTTGCGAACAGGAGAATCATTATGAGACTTACAAAAAATGAAATGAGGCAGGCACTGCGGCTCTATGCCGTGACTGACCGCAGATGGCTCCCGGCAGCGCACTCCCTGCGCGAGGTCGTCGCATCAGTACTGGACAGCGGTGCGACCATGCTGCAAATACGCGAAAAGGAGCTGGATGACGCTATCTTTCTCGACGAAATACGGACTCTGCAGGAACTCTGCACAAAAAAAGGAGTCCCCTGCATCGTGAATGACCGCGTAGAGCCCGCAATCCGCGCCGGTGCAGACGGCGTACACGTCGGACAGTCAGATATCATGGGGCGGGACATCCGTGCCATGATAGGCCCCGACAGAATTCTTGGCATCACTGCAAAGACAGTTGCACAGGCGCGGGCCGCCGAGGCCTCCGGTGCGGATTACATCGGCACCGGTGCGGTGTTCGGCTCTTCCACAAAAACTGACGCCCTTGCCATGTCTGTAGAGCAGTTCCGCGCGATCACCGACGCGGTGCATATTCCCGTTGTTGCAATTGGAGGCATTCACGCGGATAATGTCCGCCGGCTCGCAGGAAGCGGCGCGGCCGGCATTGCCGTGGTATCCGGCATCTTTGCATCCGGGAACCCGAAAGCCGCAGCCGCAGAGCTCCGAAAGCTCTCGGATGAGCTCTTTTCCGCGCGCTGATGTACAATATCATTATGCGACCAGGCAGAGAGAACAGCAGCACACTGTCACACCGGCTTGTTCTGCTCCCCGCGCTCCTTATGCTCTTCGCAGCGCTGAGCCTCCGTGTCGCCGCACGCACACTGCCTGGATTTGCAAATCGCTATGCAGAATACTGTAACCCCATACTCGTAAATACTCTGGGACGTCTCTCCGCTCTGCTCCCCTGCTCTCTCGCAGAGCTCCTGCTGCTGGCCGCCCTGCCGCTTGCCCTTCTTCTGCTGTGGCGACGCAGGCTCCTCAGAGCTCTGCTCTATCTGCTCCCGGCACTCTTTCTCTTATTCGAGCTGAATGAGGATATCTATTTCTCACGGACCGGCTTCGCCTCCGCATATCAGCTGGAGCGCGGTGACTACACAGATGAGGAGCTCTATGGGGTCTGCCGCGGACTCGTCGCAGAGGTCAATCAATATGCCGGGCTTGTCCCACGAAATGCAGATGGCATGATGCAGACAGAAGAAGCACTCCCCGCGCGAATGTGCAGTGCAATGCAGGCACTCGGCCAGGACTATCCCTGCCTCTCCGGCTGGTATCCCCGTCCGAAGGCAGTTCTGTGCTCCTCTGCTTTAAGCCGCATGGATCTCACCGGTATTTACAGCATCTTTACCATCGAGGCGAACTATAACCGGGACATGCCCCCCTATAATATTCCCTTCACGATTGCACACGAGCTCTCACACCTGAAGGGCATCATGTCCGAAAAGGAAGCAAATTTTATCGGCTATCTCGCCTGCCGGAGGGCTCCGGAACCCGATCTCCGCTACACCGCAGCCATGCTGGGCTGGATCTACTGCGGAAATGAGCTCGCAAGACGAAACGCTGCGCTCTGGAGGCGCGCTGCCTCGACGCTGGATATCCGGGCAGAGCAGGATCTTCGCTACAACTCTGCCTTCTGGAAAACCTATGAGGGCAGAATCTCAGAAACAGCACAGACGCTGAACGACCGCTACCTGAAGGCAGAGGGACTCAGCGAGGGCACACGCTCCTACGAACTCGTTGTGGATCTCATCGTGAGCTATGAGCTCCGGAACACGCCCTGACAATTCACACACCCAAAGACACTCAGAGGAGGTATCTCTCATGAAATTCAAATCCGTCAACGAAACAGATCAGTTTTCCTTCCGCGACTCTCAGCTCTTTCAGCTCTCCCTGAGCGGAGATCCCATCTCCATGGAGCTGGAGGCACTGATCGTCCTGCCCGGAAACACTCAAAATACAAATTACACGGAGAGCTATGCAGGGACGGTACAGCTGCGCTTCACAGACGCCCGTCTGCTCTCCGCGGTACGGGACGGTTATCGCTACAGAGATCCGGACGGAAAGCTGTTGAGCGAGACCCCGGACCAGCCGCTGTCAGAGGAGGCGCTCGTGTCCCTCCCTTCGCACTGTGAGGGAGCCTATCTCTACGCCATCGAGGAGCTTTCGGAAGTGAACGGAAAGAGACGCTGCGCGCTCGCGATAGAGCTCCCGCAGGCGGAGCAGTACGACACGCTGATCACAGATTCCTATCACCTGATCCTCAGCTATGAAAAGGCCATCTTTGAGTGGGATCACTATATGAACCGCGTACAGGAGTAAACAATGGAGAGACGGCCTGCCGCAGATTACAGCCATATCATCGCAGTCACCAATCGACACAGCTTCGATGGCGCAGAAGATCCGGAGCTTGCCTTCCTCACGCGGGTGCGGGAGGTGCTTTTGCTCAGGCCCCGTGCGCTTGTTCTCCGGGAGAAGGACCTCCCCTCATCGGAATACCGCGCACTGGCAGAAAAAATCCTGCCTCTGTGTACCGGAACAGCTCTGATTCTCCACTCTTTCCCGCAGATTGCCGCAGAGCTTGGCCTCGGCCTGCATCTCCCGTTGCCGCTTCTGAAGGAGCTTGCGACAGCTGATCCAGCCCTCTTAAAGCACTTCCACACTGTCGGAACCTCTGTACATTCTGAAGCAGAGGCCCGGCTCGCATATATGCTCGGTGCAGGCTACTGCTTTGCCGGAAATATCTTCGAAACCAGCTGCAAGCCGGATCTTCCCGGACGCGGTACCGACTTTCTTCGCCGTATCAGCAGCGCTGTACCGATTCCCGTCTACGGCATAGGCGGAATCGATGAGACAAAAATCCCGCTGCTCCTGAAAAACGGCGCAGCGGGTGGATGTATGATGTCCGGCCTCTTCAGTCGCTGACATCACTGTCCAGCGTCATTGTGATATGATAATCCGGATAGGCCTTCTGCAATTCTTCGTAGATTTCCTGATAAAGCTCCTCTCTTGTTCTTCCGTCCTTCAGATCAAAGTCAATGATCAGATCAAATTTTATGATTCTCTCATTCAGCTCTGCGTAGAAGCCGTGAAGCTGAAGCACACCCTCATGCGACATCACCCGCCGGCTGATCTCCGTGCGAAGTCGCACAGCTTCGTCACTTCCGGTATTCTGTGCGTAGATTCCGACTGTCGTCAGTATCACGCCCTGTGCCTCGAAAACTCTCTGCTGTATCCTGCGTGCCATCGTGTCGATCTCACAGGCTGTCATACCATCCCGCACCTCGACATGCAGAGATCCTAAATAACGCTCCGGCCCGTAGTTATTGAGCAGAAGATCGTAAACCCCGAGCACCTCCGGATCCTCTCCGACCAGCTCCTTGATTCTTCTGGAGAGTCCGGCGCTGACACGCACACCGAGGATATCATCCACAGATTCGGAGATCATCTCATAGCCCGCGCGAATGATAAATACAGAAATAGCGATACCGACAAGCGCATCCAGCTGAATGCCTCTGCCGAGATAAAGTAGCGCGGAGCCCAGCACCGAGGCGGAAAGAACCGCGTCAAAGGACGCATCGGAGCCGGATGCAACGAGAGCGCCGGAATGTGCGAGCTTTCCCTGCCGCTTCACATAGCGCCCGAGCAGAAGCTTCACTGCGATTGCAGCAGTCATGACGCCGAGCGAGAGTGGCGTATATGCAGGCTGCCTTGGCTGTATCAGGCTCTTCACTGACTCCACAAGCGCTGTGATCCCGGCATACAGAACAATCGCCGCTACTATCATGGCGCTCAGATACTCGATTCTTCCGTGTCCCAGCGGATGCTTTTTGTCCGGAGCCCTGCCCGCAAGTCTGGCTCCCACTATGGTGACGATGCTGGAGAGCACATCACTCAGATTATTGACTGCATCCAGAACCATCGCAATAGAATTTGAGGCGAGTCCCACCAGCCCCTTGAACAGTGCCAGCAGAATATTCGCCGCAATTCCAACCATACTGGTGTGGATAATGACAGCCTCCCGCTCCGTCTTTCCCCTCCATTCATCCTTTTCCATGTTCCTTAAAATATTCCCGCAGCACTGCGAGACTCTCCTCTCTCAATACCCCCGCCGTGATCTCAGTGGAAACTCCGGACTCCCGGAAGACAATACGGCTCGGCTCGCTTCCCTCCACTCCCAGGAGTGCGCAGAGATCCTGGTCGCTCGCGCCATAGACCAGCCTTCCGAGCTTCATCCAGACCATTGCTCCCGAACACATAAAGCAAGGCTCACAGCTCGAGTACAGCGTGTACCCGCTAAGATCTGTGATCCCCCGCTCCGCACAGAGCCTGCGCAGCAATCCCGCCTCCGCGTGAAAGGTGGGGTCCCCCGCAGTGTAAATCTGATTCTCATTTGTGAAGATCTGCTCTCCGTCCTTCACCAGCACTGCGCCAAAGGGCTCATTTCCCCTGGCAGCAGCGGAGGCGGAAAGTGCAATTGCCTGACGCATAAAGCGCTCATCTGCTGAAATCATAGCTGTTCTCCTGATTATATCCCGACTGATTTTTTTCTCAATGCAACTTTGCTTACAGTGTCATAACTCTGCCTCCCCAATGTGCTTGCACAGAAAGGGAGCGCAGAGTTCATGACACGCCCTGCAATGAGGATGCAGCAGC
>PYGH01000013.1 GCA_003014445.1 Fusobacterium naviforme
CGGGCGTAAGATATCTGAGAGGAGCTGTCCTTAGTACGAGAGGACCGGGATGGACTGACCACTGGTGTACCGGTTGGGGAGCAACCCCACGGCCGGGTAGCCAAGTCGGGCCGGGATAAACGCTGAAGGCATCTAAGCGTGAAGCCCCCCTCAAGATGGGATATCTCATGCGAGAGTAGTAAGACCCCTTTAAGACTAAGAGGTAGATAGGGCAGAGGTGTAAGCGTAGCGATACGTTCAGCTGACTGTCACTAATCGGTCGAGGGTTTAACCAAAAGGTCGAGTAGGTAGAGGTAGGAAACGGAAGATGTAAGATAGACTGCAAAAGCAGGGATTAGATTTCGGATGAATTGGGATAAATGTTCTGTGTGTGGTTTTCAGGGTGTGAATAAGATTTTGGCCTGGTGGCTCAGTTGGTTAGAGCGCCGCCCTGTCACGGCGGAGGTCGTCGGTTCAAGTCCGATCCGGGTCGTTTAGGTTTTAAATCATGGGATCTTAGCTCAGCTGGGAGAGCATCTGCCTTACAAGCAGAGGGTCACAGGTTCGAGCCCTGTAGGTCCCACTTGCGTCACCAATGATCGTCCTGCCGATGTGGCTCAATGGCAGAGCAGCTGATTTGTAATCAGCAGGTTATCGGTTCGAGTCCGATCATCGGCTTTTGTTTTAAGACCTATATGGGGGAATTCCCGAGTGGCCAAAGGGGACAGACTGTAAATCTGCTGGCACTGCCTTCGGTGGTTCGAATCCACCTTCCCCCACTCGCAGAAGCAATTCTGCAAAATAAAACACGCAAGTGTTACATACCGTCGCGGGGTAGAGCAGTCCGGAAGCTCGTCGGGCTCATAACCCGGAGGTCGCAGGTTCAAATCCTGTCCCCGCAATAGTGCCTTGGTAGCTCAGTTGGTAGAGCGGAGGACTGAAAATCCTTATGTCACTGGTTCGATTCCGGTCCAAGGCATTTTTTCTTTTATCTAGGAGTATTCCATAAATAGTTTTAGGTGAAGGAAGATGGGATACTAGCTCAGGTGGTAGAGCACTTGACTTTTAATCAAGTTGTCGCGGGTTCGAGTCCCGCGTATCTCAGTATAAAAAATGCAGTAAAAGCCCAGAAAACCTTGTAAAATCAAGGCTTAACAGTCGTAAGGAACTATAAGTCTTGCAGTTTGGGCAGAGAACGGTGTGACCGTGAAGGTCACGCCGTTTTTCTGCGTCCAAGGATAGATTCTGCAATGATGGGTTCTGCCAGTACGGGGATTTCCACCTCGTCTACGAAGTTGAAGATGATCTCCACCTTCTGTCTGCGCTTACCGTCAGACTTGTCCGGTGCGTGGATGATGATCTTCTTGATATACTCGTTGACAATCGTCTGCGTCAGCTCTGTGACATCCACATACTTTTTCGTCAGCGCAATGAAAGCGTCCAGATCGTCGCCCATCGCCTGCCGCTGTTCAACCCATTCTTCCGTTGTTTCAATTTCGAGCTTTAACCGTTCCTGCTCCGCTTCATAATCAGCCGTCAGTTTCTTATACTTCTCCTTGCCGATCTCACCGAGGGCGTAATCCTCATAGAGCCGGGACATGACCACATCAAGATTGGCAAGGCGTTTTCTTGCCTGCTCCATGCGCTTCTGATCTTCCCGGATGTCTCGTTCCTGATCGGCGCGGCGGTAATGCCGCCACTCTTCCTGAAAGCCCTCCACATCGCTGAGGATATACGCATTGACCGCCTGAATCCGTTCCAGTACCGGTTCCCGCAGCACATCCTCGCGGATATAATGTGCCGAGCAATCGCCGCGCCCACTCTTGTATTTGGAGCAGACGTAGTGATCCTGTTTGCCCTCAAAGCTCTTGCAGGTGGCAAAGTGGAGCTTGCCGCCGCAGTCCGCGCAATACAGCAGCCTGGAAAACAGTCCCTGCCGTTCCGCTTTTGCGGAGCGGCGCTTGTTTTTGCGCAGCTCCTGCACTCTGTCCCACTGTGCCTGAGAAACGATTGCCTCCTGTGTATCCGAATGCCTGCGTTTTAAGCGTATTTATGCCTTGCGTACAGAGTGTGAGCGTTATAATTCCCGTTTCAAGGCATCTGGTCAAGAAAGGCTCTGGATTCGAAATGGCAGCAGTGCTGCTAATCTCAACACATTAGCCCACATCTCCGCTTTAGCGGTTGCGCTGGTCGCCGTTCTACACGGCTCTCACTCCTACCGTTCTGCCAAACAGCTTCGGCGTTCCGCCTAATCTGCCTCTTCCATATCTTTTTCAGGTGCGGGGTTTACCGCGCTATGGTTTTTGCGCCCTTGAGATGCCCTAAACTCTTTTGATTCTCGTTTGCCTGTTTGTGGGCAGCTCCATCCACCTGTTTTGCTCATCTCTCAAGTCGGATAAGACGCTGGTGGTGGTGAAGGGGGGAGACCGACATGCCCACCGGGCGGAAGAAGATGGGCGCCATTCTGGGCGACTTTGTAGAGGTGGGCTGCAACTCGGTCCTCAACCCGGGCACCATTCTGGGCCGGCACAGCAGCGTGTACCCCACCTCCTGCGTCCGGGGTGTGGTCCCTGCCAACTGCATCTACAAGGACAAGGACCATATTGTCCTGCGGCGGGAGAAGTAATTGTCCCCCGGCGGAAGGCCAGAAAACAAAAGCGCCATGACAGCTCCATGAAGAACCAAAGAGCCCTCACACCGACCGGCCTCAGACGGCCCGTCGGCGGAGGGCTCTTTTTTCTGCCCTCCGTGCCGGACAGGCCGCATATTCCAGGCGCGGGGTCACATACAATGGGACAATGGGAGAAGAACGCCGGAGAGGAGGACACGCTGTCATGGCACAAAACACGCCCGGTGAAAAGACGCACTGGCGGATAGCCCGCTGCTTTGAAGGCACCAGAACTCCGGAGGACCTGCTCAAGGCCCTTATCCGGGCCCACAGGGCCTGATTCTGTCTGCGGGGAAGGAGGTGGGGCGGCTGTGGATGTGTGGAATACGGCGGGCTACCTGCGCCTGTCCAGAGAGGACGGAGACAAGGCGGAGAGCGATAGCATTGCCAACCAGCGCAAGCTGCTGGAGCAGTACATAGAGGCCCACCCGGAGCTGCGTCTGACGGGCTATTACCAGGATGACGGCTACACCGGCACCAACTTTGACCGCCCCGCCTTCCGATCCATGGAGGAGGACATCCGCGGAGGGCGGGTGAACTGCGTGCTGGTCAAGGACCTGTCCCGGTTCGGCAGGGACTACATCGAGGTGGGGCGCTATCTGGAGCGGGAATTTCCCGCCCGGGGCGTCCGATTTATCGCGATCAACGACCATGTGGACAGCGCCGCAGGCCGGTACGACATGCTGCTGCCCATGAAGAATATCTTCAACACCCAGTATGCCAGAGACATCTCGGACAAGGTGCGCTCCGCCATCCGCACCAAGCAGGAGCGGGGGGAATTTGTCGGGGCCTTTGCCAGCTACGGTACCGGAAGGACCCGGACAACCACAACCGCCTGCTCATCGACCCCCCTGCCGCCCAGGTGGTGCGGCGGATTTTCGACCTGTTCGAGCAGGGGTATGGAAAGCTGAGAATCGCCAAGACCCTCAACCAGGAGAGTATTCCCAGCCCCAGCGAGTACAAGCGGATTCTGGGAGAGCGGTACCGCAACGGCCGCAGGATGGACAAGACCACCTATTGGACCTATGCCACCGTCCACCGGATTTTGCAGAACCAGATGTACGCGGGCAACATGGAGCAGGGCAGGAGTCTCCGCCTGACCATGCACGGCAGGGCCAGGCAGAAGGCCAGGAGGACTGGGCGGTGGTCCCGGACACCCACGAGGCCATCATTTTACCGGAGCAGTGGGAGCGGGTACAGGCCCTGCTGGCCAGGCGGACCAGGGAACTGAGCTTTGAGCAGAACCAGAGCCCCTTTGCGGGCTTTCTCCGCTGCGGCGACTGCGGACGGGCCATGGTAAAGACCAGAAGCGCCGGCGGCATCTATTACAGCTGCGGCTCCTACAAGCGGTACGGCCCCACCGTGTGCAGCAAGCACAGCATCTCCCACGCGGTGCTGGAGGACCTGAACCGGGTTCTCTCCGCCGTCAAGGACGCGGGGGCGCTGGTGGAAGAGGCTGCTGCCCGGACCGGTGGGAGCGCGAGCGCGGAAGAGGACAGGCTGGAGGCAGACTGGAACGGCTCTACCGGCTGAAGAAGTCAGCCTACGAGGATTACCGGGAGGGGCTTATCAGCCGGAAGGACTTTCTCCGCTATCAGGAGGACTATGAGCGCCAGGAGGGAGAGCTGAACGCCCAGCTGGAGCAGCTCTCCGGTGATGGGGAGGACAGCGGCCGAAACCCGTGGGTGGATGCGCTGCTCCGGCAGGGGAAGCTGACCGCACTGGACCGGGTCACCATGGCGGAGGCTGTAAAGCAGATTCTGGTTTTTGAGGATGGGCATATCGACATTACCTATTTGTTCTCCGATACACCTGGATTGTAAAAGCATCAGGCGGCCCCTTCGGCATGGTGAAGGGACCGCCTGATGCTTTATTGGTGGGAAAATCAATTGCCCCTGGCAGTAAATTGTGATATTATAATCGAAAAAGCGACATAAAAATCCGCATAAGCGAGGCGCGCAATCCCTTCGATGCAGGCTGAACAAAGTACACGGCGGCCGTCTCCCGGGAAAGGACGGTCACAGGGTAGGTGAGTAAAATGTTCAATATTGCGGTGGTTGAGGACAATGATCAGGACACAAAGGCCATTATACATTCCTTGAACCGCTATGCCTCAAAGAATCAGCTGGAGTTCCGTATCACCCGGCTTCCCGACGCGCTCAAGCTGATCAATGCCTACAAATCAAACTATGATCTGATCTTTATGGACATTGAGATGCCCCATATGACAGGGATGGAGGCGGCAAAGGTCATCAGACGGATGGACCACGGGGTGACCCTTGTGTTTGTGACCAACATGGCCCAGTATGCCGTGGAAGGCTACGCTGTGGAGGCCTTTGACTACATTCTCAAGCCCATCAACGACTACGCCCTCGAGCTGAAGCTCAAGCGGATCATCGCCCATGTGGGCAGCACTGTGGGAGAGCGGATTGTGATCCGGACGGAAGGGGAGACCATCGGCCTTCAGGTGAGGAAGATATACTACGTGGAGGCGGACGGACACTATCTCAACTGGCACACCCGGGATCAGGTGTATCGTTCGCTGGGAACGCTGAAGTCCATCGACCAGCAGCTGCCTAAGAGCTTCTGTGCCATCAGCCGTTGGCATGTAGTCAACATGCAGTATGTGCGCAGTGTGGTGGGCGACGACGTGCTGGTGGAGGAGGAAAAACTCCACATCGGCCGGTCGTACAAGCAGAAATTCCTGCAGGCCTATGCGGAATACATGGTAGGTGGTACTTAAACAATGGATGAATTTCTCCTGGTTTATGCTGAGAACCTCATGTGCTTTTTCCTGTTCTTTGTCAATTCCCCACGGAAGAAGCATTTCCTGCCGCGTTTTATCACCTCCATAGGCCTGGGCGCCGCCGGAGTGTGCCTGGTTGGACAGCTGCTGGCTGTCTCCAGCCTGCTGGTTTTCATCTACTATCTCATTGAATTCTGTATGCTGATGGCGCTCTTCCATTTTTGCTTTGAAACCAGCTGGGAACAGGCGCTGAGCTGTGCCAGCGCCGGACGCGCAACACAGCACCTGATTTATCAGGTGCTGCAGCTCATCGCGCTGAAATTTGATCCGTCCGCATATCTGCCAACCGACTCTTTCCTGTATTTCATGGGAGCGCTGCTCACCTATCTGCCCTTCTGCCTGGTTGTCTATCTTGTGATTTCCAAAAAGTTCGGTGCCCTTGACTTTGATTTTGAAACTGTTGAATACCGCTGGAGCCTTGCCCTACTCAGCGCGGTCATGGTATTGACCTGCGTGGGCATCACCCGGTTGGTCAAAAGCAGCGCCGTCCGGCCGGAGAGCACTGTCATTGCGGAGAGCCTGTACGCCATCATATGCTGCCTGCTGTGCATGGTCATGCAGTTTGAGATCTATCAAAAGGCCAGACTGACCAAAGAAATTGAGATGGTGCGTATGCTGTGGAAGAAGGACAGCAAGCAGTTGGCCGATCGGAAAGACACCATTGAGATGATCAACATGAAGTGCCACGATATCCGCCACAAGCTGGAGGACTATCACCTTCCCATTACCGACGACGAGGAGAAGGAGCTCAAATCCCTGATCCGCATCTACGACCAGACTTACCGCACCGGCAGCCAGACGCTGGACGTGCTGCTGGCGGACCGGGCGCTGCTGTGCGAAAAGGACCACATTCAGCTGAGCTTTCTGGGTGACGGAAGCTGCCTGAAATTTCTCACCGAGGCGGATGTCTACTCCCTGCTGGGCAATGCCCTGGGCAATGCGGTGGAGGCCGCCCGCAGGGTGGAGGAGGAGAAGCGGCAGATCAGTATGATCATCCGCAACAGCGGCGACTTGGTGTCCATCAGCGTGACCAACTACTACCATGGGCAGCTGTACTTTGAAGAGGAACTGCCCGTCACCACCCAGCCCGACGCGGAGGACTTCCACGGCTACGGCATGAAGAGCATGCAGGCTATCGCCGAGAAGTACGGCGGAAAGCTGAAAGTGAAGGCGGAGAACGGCGTGTTCAAGCTGACCATCTGGCTGATTGACAACAGCCAGCAGCCCACATAAGCACAATGCTCAAAATGCAGAAAAGAAGAATATAACAGAGAATACAGCATCCCTTTGTTTTTTTGTATTTCTGTGCCTGTATCGGCCCAATAGAGGCCGGTACAGGCACTTTTTTGTGTGCCAAGAAAATTTGCGGTCAAGAATGGAGAAAAATGGTTTCTGTCTGGGCTTGATAGTGCACGGGCACGCTGATGCAGTTCGTGCAAAAAATATGCGGCTTGTGCATGGTTTGTTGTTGAAAATAGAGAGTACCAATATAATATATTTCAATAGGCTCGAAATGATCCCCATTACGAGGAAGGAGAATTATTCATGAAGAAGAGAATTGTCCCCCTGGTACTCTCAGCAGCCATGCTCGTCTCCCTGGCTACCTCCTGCACCAATACTGCGGAGAATACGCCCAGCCCCAGCCAGACCCCTACTCCCACCCCCTCGGTGAGCGCCGGCATTGAGGATGGTTACATCCCCGCTCCCTACACTGCCGATGCCAGCCAGGCCCCCACTGAGTACCTGGCTCCTGTTTTCTATCAGAACACGGGTGGCACCACCATCAGCGTCGTCTACAACGGCGTTATCGTGGAGGACGGCAAGTACTTCCGTGACAGCAACAACAACCAGAAGCTGGATCCCTATGAGGACTGGCGCCTGAGCACCGATGAGCGTGTGGAAGACCTGGTAGGCAAGATGACCCAGGAGCAGCGTATCGGCCTGCTGAAGAATGTGATGATATGCTCTCCGATCGCCGCTTCTGCCGAGGAAGTGTACGATGAAAACGGGAACGTGATCCTGGAGCAGCTGGTCGGGCTCACTGCGGACTCGGAAGCCTATCAGGCATCACAAGTACTTGACACCTATTGCCGTTCCGGCGTCATCCGGCAATATACCGATACGGAGACCGGCGCCCTGTTCAACAACACCCTGAACATGCTGGCCGAGCATGTGGGCGCCATCAATGGCGAGGTCACCATCCCCTACATGCTGATCTCCAATCCGATGATCAGCGGCTACCCCTATGAGATCGGCTTTGCCGCAGCCGTTTACGGCGACGGAAATGCCGACGCCCTTCGGGAATGGGCGGAAATTGACGCCGACATCTGGAACGCCAAGGGCATCCACCAGATGTACGGCCCCCAGATTGACCTGATCACCGACCCCCGCTGGACCCGGAACTCCACAACTTATGGCGAGAATCCTGAGATGATGGCTGAGATCGTCACCGCTCTGGTTTCCGGCTATCAGCATGGTACCGATGGCGTACAGCCGGGCGATGTGGCCGTGATCATGAAGCACTTCCCCGGCGATGGCGCGGCTGAGAATGGGTTCTCCAGTCACAGCGTATGCGGTCAGTGGCGCATTTACAGCACGGAGGGCTCCCTGGAGAAGTACCAGCTGGTGGGCTTCCAGGCGGCTATCGACGCAGGCGTGACCGGCGTCATGCCCAGTTACTCCCGTCCTACTACCGATGCCCGCAGCAAACCCCAGACTGTGAATGGTGTTTTGATCGAGCCGGAGGAGCTCGCCAGTGCCTATAATTCGACCATCCTCCAGACTCTGCTGAGGGACACCATGGGCTTTGAGGGTTTTGTCAACTCCGACTCTGGGGTTATCTCTGACTATTCTGATGGTCGTCCCTATGGTGCTGAGGATCTGACGCCAGTCGAGCGTTATGCCGCTGTCATCAATGCCGGCACGGACGTAATCGGTGAGGAATGGACCTCCACTACTGATTATAGTGATGTCACAGAGGCCGTTACCTCCGGCATGGTGACCGAAGAGGCCTTTGACCGGGCCACCACCAACCGCATGAAGTCCTGGATCGACCTGGGTATGTTCGACAACCCCTACCGCGACCCCGCCGAGAGCAAGGCCGTGGGTGAGCAGTATGCCGAAGTGCGGGAGGATTACGAGACCGAGTTCAACCAGAAGTCCGTGGTTCTGATGAAGAACTCCAACAACGTGCTGCCCCTGGCGGGTGCGGGTGACGAAGGCCTGAACATCTATATCCAGAGATTTACCGGAACCGGTTCCGACAACACCATCGACGATGCGCTTACGGCTATGGGCTATACCGGGGCGGGTAACTACAACTCGGCCGGCGGACTCGCCGCTATGGGCTATAATGTGGTGGATGACTACAAAGAGGCCGACGTGGCCATCCTAATGGTGGAGCCTGCTGCCATCTCCTGGGATGAAGACTCTTTGCATGCGCTTGACTTGGTGGAGGATCAGGAGTCGCCGGAGTATGACAGCGAGACAGGTGAGCGGACCGGCGATACCACCTCTGTCACCACCGTGGCCGATATCGACGAGCTTTGGGAGATCGCTGACGCGGTCCACGCCAACGGCGGCACGGTCATCGGAACCATTGACATCACCAGCCCCTGGATTTTGACCAACCTGGAGCCCTACTGCGATGCCCTACTCGGCGGGTTCGGCACCTCTGGCGAGGCTCTCATCGGTGCTGTCATCGGCACGTTTAACCCCACCGGCAAGCTGCCTGTCACCATGGTCTCCTGCGATGAGGTCATCGCCGTGAACCAGGTGACCCTGGAGGATGGTAACACCTATGACATCTGCGTCTCCCCCAACGATGTGCCGGGCTACGACAAGGAACAGTACATGGACCCCGCGGTGCTGGTCCAGTCCCCCTCTGGCTTCTACGCCTATCGGGACGCGGACGGCAACTTCTACTGGTCTGGCTTTGGCCTGAACTACTAACCTTCGGGTTCCCCATTGTCCAATTTCCCCTGTAAGCCGCGAGGGGCAGGCCCTAACATTAAAAGGGGGACTGCCCCTTTGCGACTGTCTGACCGCACAACCATACTTTACAAACCGAAAAAGGAGAGCATTACCCATGAAGAAACTGTCTAACTTGCTCCTGGCGGCTACCATGCTGCTGGCCCTGGCGGCCTGCGGCGGCACCCCCACCGCCCCCCCCACCGCCGGGATGCCAACGATGGAACCCACCGCCACGGGAACTCCCGCCACAGAGTCCCCCGCCGCCGAGCCCCCCGGAGCGGACGAAGAGCCCGCCGCCACCCCCGACCCCAGCGCACCCGTCACTCAGCTGTTTTACAGCAGCGACGTGGCCGAGCTGGAGGGAGCTTGGACCCTGTCCCAGGTGTACACCAACGGCGAGACCTTTGACGCGGTGGCGGACGCCGCCACCTTCACCATCACATTCACCCTGGACCCCTCTGAGCTGGTGGATCAGGCCGCCTATATCCACAACCAGGTCTACAACCTGACCGGCGACCTGACCTTCGGCGTAGCCGCCATCAACGATACCCTGTCCGCCGATGGCCTGGACGGCTACCGGGGTTCCACCAGCTGGTCCGACTTTCCCCAGGGCAAGGTGATGGGAGAGGGCAAGTTCTATCAGCAGCCCGGCCCCGCCACCATGCGCTTCCAGGACGTGGACGCCTACGGCTTGTTCCTGGACCAGCTTGCCGCCGGCGCCCCTGCGGACGTGGACACCACCGCCCGGAAGCTCATCCTCGGCATCAATAACCAGGGCCAGCTCCTGCTGGGCGCCAGCGAGGAGCACCTGGAGCGCCCAGGTAAGGAGGGCGACTGGACCTACTGCCTGATCTTCGACAAGGCTGCCTAACAGTCCGTTTCAACGCGGCGTATCATATGGTCATTTCCCGGCCGGACAGGAGCGGTGCTCCTGTCCGGCTGCCGAAAGGAGCGTTTTTCATGAAGACAAGCAAAAAAGCAGCCGGTTTCTATGTGACCCTCTTTTCCTGTGTGCTCGCCATCGCTTCCGCGATCTGCTACGGCGTGCTCTTCAAGGAAATTGAGTACAAGGAGCCGGTATTTGATGTGCGGATTTGCGTCATTATGGCGGCGGTCGGCATTGTTTCCGCCGTCCTGGTGCTGCTGAATGAGCGTACGGCCGGTTTTGCCCCCGCCCTCCTCTGTCTGGGCAGCGGCATTTCCTTTATGCTGTTTATCAAGATCGCCATCTGGCCCGTCTCCGATACCATCTACGGAATCGAGCCCTTCCCCGCATTTACACAGCTGGTTGTCTGTGCCGCGCTGCTGGCGGCCACCCTGGTGGTCTCCGAAGTGGTGCTGTACATGAAGAAGTACCGGTCCACCTAATGGAAAGAACGCGCAGAGAGGAGAACTCCCAATGAAATCCTCGAAGAAAAGAACACTCAAGAAAGTCTTTGCCAACGTCACAATCGGCCTGCTGATTGTGGGCTACTTTGGCAATACCATCGCCGGACAGTTCTCCGGCCAGATCAACAGCTTCCTGGGCACATCCACCTCCATGACCGTGACCGACGGCGAGGACTCCGGCGAGTATGTGCGCTACTATGAGTCCGCCTACAGCTCCGTAGCCGACCTGAAGGAAGCCGGCCTGGCCAAGGCCGAGGAGTCTGAGGCTGAGGGCGCTGTGCTGCTGAAGAACAACGGCGTGCTGCCCCTGAAGAACCCCGAGGTGTCTCTGTTCGGCGCCACCGCCACATCCCCCGTCTACGGCGGCACCGGCTCCGGCGCAGTGAACACCGCCGACGCCCCCTCCTATGTGGACGCCCTGACGGAAAGCGGCCTGACCGTCACCAACACCGCCCTCCTGGACTGGTACCAGGAGGAAGAGTACGGCCGAGACTTCTCCAGCAGCGGCGAGGAGATCAACGAGGCTCGCTGGAACTCCATTGTGGAAAGCGATGCGGCTGGTACCTTCGGCAACGGCGGGGTGGCCATTTTCGTAGTGGGCCGCGTGGGCGGTGAGGCCAACGACCTCAAGAGCACCAACCACGTGGACGGCGGTTACAACCCCCTGGGCGCCGACGTGAGCGCCAACTCCGACTACCTGATGCTCAACAAAAATGAGCTGGGCATCCTGGCGGGCCTGAAGGAGCTCAAGGACGCGGGTAAGATCAGCGGCATCGTGGTGCTGATCAACAGCGCCAACCCAGTGTCCGCCGCCTTCCTGAACGACGAGACCTACGGTATTGACGCCGCTGTGTGGATCGGTTCGGTGGGCCAGAGCGGCCTGTACGCTGTGGGCGATATCCTCAGCGGCGCGGTCAATCCCTCCGGCTCCCTGCCCGACACCTGGTGGACCAATAACCTGCTCAACCCCGCCATGTCCAACTTCGGCGTCTACACCTATACCAGCGCCAATGACTACACCTACGCCTCCAGCCCCGCCAAGTACACCAGCTACGTGGTCTACCAGGAGGGCATCTACGTGGGCTACCGCTACACTGAGACCCGGTACGAGGACGCTGTTCTGGGTGCAGAGGGCGTGGGTGACTACGTCTACAACGACGTGGTGGCCTATCCCTTCGGCTACGGCCTGAGCTACACCACCTTCGAGATGAGCGACATGCAGGTGGAGAAGAGCGGCACCGGTACCGACACCACTTACACCGTCACCGTCAACGTGACCAACACCGGCTCTGTGGCCGGCAAGAAGGCCGTGCAGGTGTACGCCCAGAAGCCCTACACCGACTACGACCGTGAGAACCAGATCGAGAAGGCGGCCGTGGAGCTGGTGAGCTACGGCAAGACCAGCCTGCTGGAGCCTGGCCAGAGCGAGACCGTGACCGTCAGCGTGCCCGAGTACTTCCTCACCAGCTATGACGCCCTGGGCACCGGCGTGTACATCATGGAGGACGGCACCTACTACCTCACCGCCGCTGACAACAGCCATGAGGCCGCCAACAACATCCTGGCCGCCAAGGGCTGCACCACCGCCAACGGTATGACCGCTGACGGCAACGCCTCCATGACCTACAGCATGGACTACACCTTTGACGCCCAGACCTACGCCCAGGCCTACGGCACCGGCAACGACGTCACCAGCCTGTTTGCCTCCGCGGACATCAACCGCTACGAGGGCAAGGGGGACAACAGCGTGACCTATGTCTCCCGCAGCAATTGGGAGGGCACTCTGATGCTCTGGGCCGACGAGAACGAGGACGGCGAGAACGACAACTACGTCAAGCTGTCCATGACTGACCAGATGTATCAGGACACCATCCTGGACGCCGCCGACATCCCCGAGAACGATGACCAGTGGCCCGTGATGGGTTCCGACGAGACCAACTACAGCCTCATCCAGCTGCTGCAGAACGAGGACGGCAGCGAGATTGCCTATGACGACCCCATGTGGGAGGACCTGCTGGATCAGCTGACCTATGAGGATATGTCCCGTCTGTGCGCCGTGGGTCTGCGGATGACTGTGTCCCTGGAGTCCATCGGCAAGCCCGAGACCCTGGACCACAACGGACCCTCCGGCGTGACCCAGAAGTACTCCGCCGGTTCCAACGGCTACGCCAACCAGACCAACGACCCCGACAAGGACCAGACCGGTACCTGCTACCCCTGCAACGGCATCCTGGCCGCCACCATGAACGACCAGCTGGTGCAGGAGGTGGGCGAGCTCATCGGTGAGGACGCCATGTGGGCCGGTTACGCCGGCTTCTACGGCAGCGGCCTGAACATCCACCGCACCCCCTATGCCGGCCGTGTGTTTGAGTACTACTCCGAGGACGGCATCCTGACCGGCCTCATCGACACCTATGAGACCATCGGCATCCAGTCCAAGGGCGTGTATGTGTACAACAAGCACTTCGCCCTCAACGACCAGGAGCTGCAGCGGCAGGGCCTGGGTACCTGGTGCAACGAGCAGGCCATGCGTGAGCTCTATCTGCGTGCCTTCGAGCTGCCCATCGTCAACGCCGACGCCAAGTGCGTCATGACTGCCTTCAACCGAATCGGCGCGGTGTGGTCCGGCGCCTGCTCCGAGCTGCTCACCGACTGGCTGCGCGGTGAGGCCGGCATGAGCGGCTTCGCTGTCACCGACATGTACGAGGGCGACTACATGAGCAAGCCCCACGAGGTGCTGGCCGGCAACGACATCCCCGACAACTTCCCCGGCACCACCGGTACCGGTGTGGACACTGCCACCAGCGGCGACCTGGGCTTTGAGTTCGCCGCCTACGGTCCCGACGGCTCCACCCCCAACGCCCAGGTTGCCCGGGCGCTGCGTGAGTCCTCTCACCGCATCCTGTACACCGTGCTGCACTCCCGCGGCATGGACGGCATTGGCGCCAACACCCGGATTGTGAGCGTCACCCCCTGGTGGCAGATGGCCCTCAATGTGACCCAGATTGCCCTGGCTGCCCTGAGCGTGGTGGCCGTGATGCTGCTGGTGGCCGACATGGTGCCCAGCAAAAAGAAGAAGTCCAACCAGTAAGACAGAAGCGGGCACCCCAGCCCTGCGGAAGCCGAAGATGTCCGCCGCAGGATCCCAGATTCTGCGGCGGACTTGGCCTAAACCAAGTACCTGCGGGCGGCATGTCCTAGGCAGACCGTGTTGTACCCCAGTGCAAAAAAGATTAAAATTAGAATTGGAACCAGATATTAGAAATATTCGGACGCAGCTCGAACCGATGTATGCAGAGTTCCACAACAGGAAAGAAGGAGAGGCTTGATGAGAAACAGCATTTGTTTAAACCGGAATTGGACCTTTTACGGCCCAAAGGGCACACCGGAGACAATCAATCTGCCTCACACCTGGAACGCGGTTGACGGACAGGACGGCGGAAACGACTACTGGCGCGGCACCTGCACCTATGAGACCACGTTTCCCATGCCCGACTTTGACCCGGACACCCAGACGGTATACCTGGAGTTCCAGGGTGTAAATGCCTCCGCTGACGTGGAACTCAACGGAACGGCAGTCATGCACCACGACGGCGGCTACTCCACCTTCCGGGCAGAGGTGGCCGGGCTGCTCCGGGCGGAGAACCACATGACCGTCCGGGTGGACAACAGCGTCAACGACCGGGTTTACCCCCAGAAGGCGGACTTCACCTTCTACGGCGGTATCTACCGGGATGTGACGCTACTGGTGGTGAACAAGCACCACTTTGATCTGGACTACTTCGGCGGTCCCGGCCTGCGCATCACCCCGGCGCTGGATGGTACCACCGGCAAAATCCGGGTGGAGAGCTGTACCAATGTGGAAAACCCCACCGTGGAGGTGACCCTCACCGACGCCGCGGGCACCACCGTGGCCACCGGCCAGGGCAGCGACGTGACCCTGGACATCCCCAACGTGCACCTGTGGGACGGCGTGAAGGACCCCTATCTTTACACCACCACCCTGCGCCTTGTGGAAAACGGCACGGCGGTGGACCAGATCTCCAGCCGCTTCGGCGTGCGCACCTTCCGGGTGGACCCCAAGGAGGGCTTCTTCCTCAACGGACGGCGCTACCCCCTCCACGGCGTGTCCCGCCACCAGGACCGGAAGGGTCTGGGCAACGCCCTGACCAAGGCCCACCACGATGAGGACATGGACCTCATCCGGGAGATTGGCGCCAACACCATCCGCCTGGCCCACTATCAGCACAACCAGTACTTCTACGACCTGTGCGACCAGTACGGCATGATCGTCTGGGCGGAAATTCCCTACATCTCCGAGCACATGCCCAACGGCCGGGACAACACCATCAGTCAGATGAAGGAGCTCATCATCCAGAACTACAACCACCCCTCCATCGTGACCTGGGGCCTGTCCAACGAGATCACCATCTCCACCAAGGACGAGGCGGACATGCTGGACAACCACAGAGTGCTCAACGACCTGTGCCATACCATGGACACCACCCGGCCCACCACCCTGGCCTGCTACGCCATGTGCGGACCCTTCAACCGCTCGGCCCACATCTCCGACCTGGTGTCCTGGAACCTGTACCTGGGCTGGTATGTGCCCGGACTGTTCCTCAACGACCTGTGGATCTCCTTCTTCCACCTGGTCTACCCCAAGCGGTGCCTGGGCTATTCGGAGTACGGCTGCGAGGGCATGCCCAATCTCCACTCCTCCAGGCCCCGCCGGGGAGACCACACCGAGGAGTATCAGGCCATCTACCATGAGTTCATGCTCAAGTGCTTCCAGCGGCACCCCTACATGTGGAGCACCCACGTGTGGAATATGTTTGACTTCGCCGCCGACGCCCGGGACCAGGGCGGCGAGCCCGGCATGAACCACAAGGGTCTGGTCACCTTTGACCGCAAGACCAAGAAAGACAGCTTCTATCTCTACAAGGCCTACTGGAGCGACGAGCCCTTTGTCCACCTGTGCGGCAGCCGGTACACCGACCGGACCGGGCAGACCACCACCGTGAAGGTCTACTCCAACCAGAGCGAGGTGTCCCTCTACGCCAACGGCAAGCTGGTGGAGACCAAGAAGGGGGACAGAGTGTTCACCTTCAAGGTGCCCCTCAGCGGCCAGATGAAGCTGGAGGCCCGTGCCGGCGAGTGTCGGGATACCATTCTCATCCGACGCGTGGAAAAGCCCAACGAGGCCTACAAGCTGAAGAAGGGAAAGAGCTCCAGCGCCAACTGGGTGTGAGCCCGAACGCCCATCAAGCCGGCCAAACCGGTATGTTTGAAAAAAAGAAGGAGATGCCAAATGAAGAACCATACTCCTGACGCCTCCGGGAACGGTCTGAACCGAGCCAAGCCCTATCAGCTTGTCCTGTTCCCCCTGAACAACGGCGCAACCAACGTCTATTTTGTCCTGATTTTGTCCTACGTAGCCCAGTTTGGCTCCAGCATCCTCCATCTGGGCATCTTCGCCTCCCTCATGGTCACCATCATGCGGGTGTGCGACGCCATCACCGACCCCATCATCGGCGCCATGATGGACCGCACCAGCACCAGAATCGGCAAATTCCGGCCCTTTATGATCCTGGGCAGTGTGGTCATGGCCCTGAGTGTGGTGGCCCTCTACATCCTGCTGCCCTTTATCCCCGAGACCATGATGCCCCTGCGCTATGTGGCCTTCACCGTGGTCTACTTCATCTGGGTCCTGGGCTACACCTTCCAGACCTCGGTGACCCGTGCGGGTCAGACCGTCCTCACCAACGACCCCAACCAGCGGCCCATGTTTACCATCTTCAACACCGTGGGCTCCCTGCTGGGCATGGGCATCATGCAGTTCCTCATCCCCCTGGTCAAGGCCATGTATGACGTGAAGGACGCCGCCGGCAACGTCATCACCTCCGGCTACGCAAACCCCATGGTCTACCGCATCATCACCCCCATCGGCATCGGTATTTCCGTGCTGCTGACCATCCTGGCCATCATCGGCATTGCCGAGAAGGACCGCCCCGAGTTCTACGGCCTGGGCGGCAAGCAGGAGACCGTCAAGCTCTCCGAGTACGCCCAGATCATCAAGGCCAACAAGCCCATGCAGCGCCTGATGGTGGCCGGCGCCGGCTGCAAGCTGGCCCTGGCCATCGCCACCAACACCACCGTGCTGCTGGCCCTGTATGGCATCGTCATGGGCAACTACAACTCCCTGTACCTGCCCATGATGGTCCTGGGCTATGTGTGCGCCGTCCCCTTCTTCCTGCTGTCCATGCGCACCAGCCAGAAGAAGGGCCAGCAGGCCTCCCTCATCCGCTACGTCTCCGTGGCCCTCATCTGCTACGTGGGCGTGCTGGTGCTGCTGCTGGTCAGCAACTACGGCAATCCCAGCCTGATGCTCTCCTTCCCCTTTGAGGGCGGCGGAGCCATCAACTTGTATACCATCCTGTTCATCCTCTTCTTCGGCGTGGGCTACGGCGCCTACTACGCCACCGCCGACATGCCCATCCCCATGGTGGCCGACTGCTCGGACTACGAGACCTACCGCTCCGGCAAGTACATCCCCGGCATTATGGGCACCATGTTCTCCCTGGTGGATAAGCTGGTGTCCTCTCTGGCCCAGACCCTGGTGGCCTTTATCTTCCTGGCCTGCGCCGGCCTGGCCGACCTACCCACCGACAGCACCCCCTACTCCACCGGCATCAAGGTGGCCGTTATCATTATGTTCTGCGTCATTCCCATGCTGGCATGGACTGCCACCCTGCTGGCCATGAAGGGCTACACCCTCACCGGTGCCAAGATGAAGGAGATTCAGGCGGTCAACGCCGCCCGCAAGACCGCCATCGAGCAGGGCATGAGCCTGGAGGAGGCCATGGAGCGGTACCAGACCGTGGATCAGGTGCCCGAACAGCTGCGAAACTGAACTGAAAGGGAGCGTAAACCTTGAATACCTTTATGACCGACGATTTTCTGCTGGACACGGAGACGGCCAAGGCCCTCTACCACACCTGCGCCGCTAAGATGCCCATTGCCGACTACCACTGCCACATCGACCCCAGGGACATCTGGGAGGATCGGCGCTTTGAGAACATCACCCAGATCTGGCTGGGGGGCGACCACTACAAGTGGCGGCTCATGCGCTCCAACGGCGTGGAGGAGAAGTACATCACCGGCGACGCCTCGGACTGGGAGAAGTTTGAGAAGTTCGCCCAGACCCTGCCCCGTGCTGTCGGCAACCCCATGTACCACTGGTGCCACCTGGAGCTGAAGAACTACTTCGGCTACACGGGCGCGCTCAACGGCGAGACCGCCCGGGAAGTGTGGGAGCTGTGCAACGACAAGCTGCAGAATGACCCGGCCATGAGCGCCCGGGGCCTGATTCTGGGCAGCAACGTGGCCATGGTGGGCACCACCGACGACCCCTGCAGCGACCTTATCTGGCATGAGAAGCTTGCGGCGGACAGCACCTTCCCCGTGCAGGTGTGCCCCAGCTTCCGGCCCGACCCGGCAGTGAACCTCCACAAGAGCGGCTTCGCCGCCTACCTGGAGCAGCTGGAACAGACCACCGGCCGCACCATCGCCACCGTGGACGACGTGCGTGCCGCCCTGAGCGACCGCATCGCCTTCTTTGACGCCCACGGCTGCCGCTCCGCCGACCACGGCCTGGATTGTGTGATGTGCCGTGAGGTGTCCGACGAGACTGCCACCGCCGCCATGAACAAGGCCCGGGCAGGGGAGCCCCTCACCCGTGAGGAGGCCGAGGGCTACCAGACGGCCGTCATTCTCCACTGCGCCCGGGAGTACCGGAAGCGGAACTGGGTCATGCAGCTCCACTTCAGCTGCATGCGCAACCCAAACAGCCGCATGATGGCCCAGTTGGGTCCGGACACCGGCTTTGACTGCATCGCCGTCACCGACAGCTGCGCCGCCACCTACTGCCTGATGGACGCCCTGGAGCGGGAGGGCAACCTGCCCAAGACCGTGCTGTACAGCCTGAATCCGGCGGACAACGAGTGGATCGACACCCTGCTGGGCGCCTTCCAGGGCCCCGAGACGGCGGGCAAGATCCAGCACGGCAGCGCCTGGTGGTTCAACGACAACAAGACCGGCATGACCGAGCAGCTGACCAGCCTGGCCAACCTGAGCGTGCTGGGCAACTTTATCGGCATGCTCACCGACAGCCGCAGCCTGCTCAGCTACGCCAGGCACGAGTACTTCCGCCGTGTGCTGTGCGCCCTGCTGGGCCGCTGGGTGGAGAACGGGGAGTACCCCCGGGACATGATCACCCTGGGCGGACTGGTGCAGGACATCTGCTTCAACAACGCCAAGCGCTATTTCAACCTGTAACAGAAGGAGAAGAATATGAAGATTTCGTTTCGCTGGTACGGAGAGAGCGACCCCATCTCTCTGGAGTATATCCGCCAGATTCCCGGTATGCGCAGCATCGTCACCGCTGTGTACGACGTCAAGCCCGGCGAGGTCTGGCCTGAGGAGAGCCTGGCGGGCCTGAAGAAGGACTGCGAGGACAACGGCCTGGTGTTCGACGTGGTGGAGTCCATCCCCGTCCACGAGGACATCAAGCTGGGCCGCGGCGACGTGGACCACCTGCTGGAGGTCTACTGCGAGAACATCCGCCGCTGCGCCAGGTACGGCGTCAAGTGCGTGACCTACAACTTCATGCCCGTCTTTGACTGGACCCGCACCCAGCTGGATAAGAAGGCACCCGACGGCTCCGCCAGCCTGGTGATGTACTGGGAGCAGATGAAGGGTCTGGACCCCCTGAAGGACGACATCCACCTGCCCGGCTGGGACTCCAGCTACACCCAGGACGAGGTCCGAGAGCTCATCTCCGCCTACGGCGCCATCGGCGAGGAGGGCCTGTGGGCCAACCTGGAGCGGTTCCTGAAGGAGGTCATCCCCGTGGCCGAGGAGTGCGGCGTGAAGATGGCCATCCATCCCGACGACCCCCCGTACCCCATCTTCGGCCTGCCCCGCATCATCACCTGCGAAGAGAACCTGGACCGCTTCCTCAAGCTGGTGGACTCTCCCGCCAACTGCCTGTGCCTGTGCACCGGCAGCCTGGGCTGCGCCAGGAGCAACGACGTGGTGGCCATGGTGCGCAAGTACTCCGCCATGGGCCGCATCGCCTTCATGCACATCCGCAACGTGAAAATCATGGAGGACGGCTCCTTTGAGGAGCGGGCCCACCTGTCCAGCTGCGGCAGCCTGGATATGTACCAGATTGTCAACGCCCTGGTGGAGACCGGCTTTGACGGCTATGTCCGTCCCGACCACGGCCGCATGATCTGGGGCGAGACCGGCAAGCCCGGCTACGGCCTGTACGACCGGGCCCTGGGCGCCGCTTACATCAACGGCCTGTTCGAGGCCTGCGAGAAGGCAAAGAAGTAATCTGCTTTTCTGAAAGAAGGAGCTTTATTATGATGAATCTGCCTCTGAATGTGGATTTTACCGGTAAGGTCGTCGTCGTGACCGGCGCCGGCGGCGTGCTGTGCGGCGAGATGGCCAAGGCCTTCGCCCAGGCGGGCGCCAAAGTGGCCGCTCTGGACCTGAACGAGGATGCCGTGAAGAAGCTGGCCGACGAGTGCAAGGCCGAGGGCTATGTCTGCGAGGGCTACAAGGCCAACGTGCTGGAGCCCGAGACTCTGGAGGCTGTCCACGCCCAGGTGCTCAAGGACCTGGGTCCCTGCGACATCCTCATCAACGGTGCCGGCGGCAACAATCCCCGCGCCACCACCGACAACGAGTATCAGCACGAGGCCAAGGAGGGCCAGAAGACCTTCTTTGACCTGGAGCCCAGCGGCGTGGACTTCGTCTTCAAGCTGAACTTCCAGGGCACCCTGCTGCCCACCCAGGTCTTTGCCAGGGACATGGTGGACAAGCAGCACGGCTGCATCCTGAACAT
The DNA here is from genome assembly GCA_003014445.1 of Fusobacterium naviforme. Classification (GTDB taxonomy): domain Bacteria; phylum Bacillota; class Clostridia; order Lachnospirales; family Lachnospiraceae; genus Moryella; species Moryella indoligenes. The sequence goes on from PYGH01000013.1 coordinate 20,728, forward strand.
CTCCTCCATGAACGCCTACATCCCCCTGACCAAGATCCCCGCCTACTCCGGCGCCAAGGCCGCCATCTCCAACTTCACCCAGTGGCTGGCCACCCACTTCGCCGGCAGCGGCATCCGCTGCAACGCCATCGCCCCCGGCTTCCTGGTGTCCAACCAGAACCGGAAGCTCCTCTTCAATGAGGACGGCACCCCCACTCCCCGTACCGCTAAGATCCTGGCCGGCACTCCCATGAACCGGTTCGTGGAGAGCGACGAGCTGCTGGGCGGCGTGTTCTTCCTGTGCGACGACAAGGCCGCCAGCGCCATCACCGGCGTGGTGTTGCCCATCGACGCCGGCTTCGCCGCCTACTCCGGAGTCTAATAAGCCATGGCGCTTCATGTTATGGACGAGGCAGCGCGGCACCTGGGCTGTAAAAAGCCCAGGTGCCGGAAGGGCTGCTCCATCGGAACCAATATCCCGGAGGTTATCCGCCTGCTGAAGGAAGGCAAGCTGGACGAGGCGGGCTGGATGCTCTTCGAGAACAATCCGCTGACCACCATCTGCTCCCTGGTGTGCAACCACGAGAGCCAGTGCGAAGGGCACTGCATCCGGGGAATCAAGGAAGCGCCGGTCCACTTCTCCATCATCGAGAACCACATCTCCACCACCTACGCCAACAAGATGGTGAAGGGTCCCGCGCCGTCCAACGGACGCCGGGCCGCCGTCATCGGCGCAGGCCCCGCCGGCCTGACCATCGCCATCATCCTGGCCCGGTACGGGTACCAGGTGACCATCTTCGACGGCCGGGACAAGATTGGCGGCGTCATGCGGTACGGCATCCCGGACTTCCGCCTGCCCGACGCCGTGCTGGACGACATTGCCTACCGCCACCTGGAGCTCAAGGGCATCAAGTTCCGACCCAACACCTACATCGGCAACACCCTCACCATTGACGACCTGTTCCGGGACGGCTATGAGAGTGTGTTCGTGGGCGCGGGTCTGTGGCGGCCCAACCGGCTGAACATCAAGGGCGAGAGCCTGGGCCATGTGAGCTACGCCATCAACTACCTGGCCAACCCCGACGCCTTCCATCTGGGAGAACGTGTGGTGGTCATCGGCACCGGCAACTCCGCCATGGACTGCGCCCGTACCGCCATCCGCAAGGGCGCCCGGCACGTGGTGTGCGTGGCCCGGGGAGACACCATCGGAGCCAGCCAGTACGAGACCAGCTACGCCAGGCTGGAGGGCGTGGACTTCCTCATGAACAAGGCCACCCTGGAGATCCGGGACGACGGCATGGTGCTGGCCGACAACCAGAAGCGGGAGGACGGCTCCACCGTCACCGTGGCGGGGACGGAGAAGCTCTACCCCTGCGACAGCGTCATCATCGCCGTCAGCCAGGGGGCGGAGAGCAACCTGGTCCAGACCACTCGGGGCATCGACACCCCCAGAAAGGGCCTGCTGGCCGTAGACGAGGACGGCCGCACCAGCCGGCCCGGTGTGTTTGCCGCTGGCGACGCAGTCAACGGCGCACGCACCGTGGTGGAGGCGGTTGCCAACGGCAAGCGTGTTGCCGAGGCCATGCACGCCTACATGTAGAGCCTGCCCATGCCCGAGCCCGACCGGTACGCGGACGTGCCCGTGGCCCAGGACGCCCAGGTGCTCCACAACCCCGCCGAGACATAAACAATCTTTTCTGCTGCTGAAAAGGAGCGTTATCAAGATGAATGCCATGAATGAAGCCATTTCCAACATCGGCGTTGTGCCGGTGATTAAGCTCAACCACCCTGAGCGGGACGCCGTGGCCCTGGCCAACGCCCTGTGCGAGGGCGGCGTGCCCGTGGCCGAGGTGACCTACCGTGCCGCCGGCGCCGCCACTGCCATCAAGCTGATGAGCGAGGCCAAGCCCGACATGCTGGTGGGCGCGGGCACCGTGCTCACCACCGGGCAGGTGGACGAGGCCGTGGCAGCCGGGGCCAAGTTTATCGTCACCCCCGGCCTGGACGTGGAGATTGTGAAGTACTGCCAGTCCAAGGGCGTGCCCGTCTACCCCGGCTGCACCACCGCCACCGATTACCACACCGCCTACAAGCTGGGTCTGGAGGTCCTCAAGTTCTTCCCCGCCGAGCAGTCCGGCGGCCTGGCCAAGATTAAGGTCCTCAGCGCCCCCTTCCCCATGTTCAAGGTCATGCCCACCGGCGGCATCTCCATCAAGAACCTGAAGGACTACCTGTCCTGCCCCGTCATCTGCGCCTGCGGCGGCTCCTACATGGTCACCGCCGACCTTATCGACAACCAGAAGTGGGACGAGATTACGGCGCTGTGCAGGGAGTCCGTGGCCATCGTGAAGCAGGAACGCGGCAATGGCTGAGTACACGCTGGCCCATGTGGGCATCAACGGCGCCAACCCGGAGGAGGCCCGGAAGGCGGCGGAGCTGTTCTGCACGCTCTTCGGCTTCACTGCCAAGGAGGGCAACAACTCCATCTTTGCCGGCAGCGGCATTGAGGTCATGAAGGAGCCCTACAAGGGCACCCACGGCCACATCGCCATCGGCACGCCCAACGTGGCGGCGGCTCAGGCGGAGCTGGAGGCCAGGGGCTTCACCTTTGACCCTTCCACCGCCAAGTACCTCTCCGACGGCACCCTCAACGCCATCTATCTGACCGATGAAATCTGCGGCTTTGCTGTCCACCTAGTGGGCAGGAAGTAAGGCGGCATACAGGAGGAAACCGAGAATATGAAAGTTGTTACCTTCGGCGAGCTGATGGTCCGGCTCCAGCCCTACAACTACGAGCGCTTTGTCCAGGTCGACCACCTGGAGTTCAGCTTCGGCGGCGGCGAGGCCAACGTGGCTGTGTCCCTGGCCAACTACGGCGCTGACGCCGTGTTCGTCACCAAGCTGCCCGCCCACGCCATCGGCCAGGCGGCGGTCAACTCCCTGCGCCGCTACGGCGTGGACACCAGCAAGATTGTCCGCGGCGGCAACCGCGTGGGCATCTACTACAACGAGAAGGGCGCCTCCCAGCGGGGCAGCGTGTGCATCTACGACCGGGCTCACTCCGCCATCCAGGAGTCCCAGCCCTCCGACTTCGACTGGGACAGCATCTTTGAGGGCGTGGACTGGTTCCACTTCACCGGTATCACCCCCGCTCTGGGCCCCAACCTGGTGGAGGCCTGCGAGGAGGCCTGCAAGGCCGCCAAGGCCCGCGGCGTGAAGATCTCCTGCGACCTGAACTACCGCGGCAAGCTGTGGACCCGTGAGCAGGCCCGTGAGGCCATGACTCGTCTGTGCCAGTACGTGGACGTGTGCATCTCCAACGAGGAGGACGCCAAGGACGTGTTCGGCATCGAGGCCGAGGCCACCGACATCTACGCCGGTGAGCTCAATCACGAGGGCTACAAGTCCGTGGCCAAACAGCTGGCCGACAAGTTCGGCTTCGAGAAGGTGGCCATCACCCTGCGTGAGTCTCACTCCGCCTTCGACAACGGCTGGAGCGCCATGCTCTACGATGTGGCCTCGGGCGAGTACTGCTTCTCCAAGAAGTACAACCTCCACATCATCGACCGCGTGGGCGGCGGCGACAGCTTCGGCGGCGGCCTCATCTACGCTCTGCTGTCCGGCAAGTCCACCCAGGAGGCTGTGGAGTTCGCCGTGGCGGCCTCCGCGCTCAAGCACTCCATCGAGGGCGACTACAACATGGTCACCCTGCCCGAGGTGGAGAAACTGGCTGGCGGCGACGGCTCTGGCCGCATCCAGCGCTGAATAGCACAAAAACAGGGCCGGCTGCACCAGCAGCCGGCCTTTTTATATGACAGAGAGGAGATGCAGGCTATGATCCACCACAATCCGCTTCTGAGAGAGCAGGAGGACACGGGGAAGTTCATTACCGTGGGAGAGATTATGCTGCGGCTCACGCCGCCGGACTACGGGAAAATCCGGGTGGCCACCAGCTTTGAGGCCAGCTACGGCGGCAGCGAGGCCAACATCGCCCTGGCTCTGGCCAACCTGGGCATTGACAGCACCTTCTTCACCGTGGTACCCAACAACAGCCTGGGCAAGAGCGCGGTGCGCATGCTGCGCAGCAACGACGTCCACTGCACCCCCGTCATCCTCAGCACCCCACAGGAGACCCCCACCCACCGGCTGGGCACCTACTACCTGGAGACCGGCTACGGCATCCGCCCCAGCAAGGTCACCTACGACCGCAGGCACAGCGCCTTCGCCGAGTACGACTTCCGCCAGGTGGACCTGCCCGCTCTGCTGGAGGGCTTTGACTGGCTCCACCTCAGCGGCATTACCCCCGCTCTCAGCCCCTCCTGCGCCCAGCTGGTGCTGGACTGCCTGAAGGCGGGCCGGGAGAAGGGGATGACCATCAGCTTTGACGGCAACTTCCGCAGCACCCTCTGGACCTGGGAGGAGGCCCGGGACTTTTGCACCAAATGCCTGCCCTATGTGGATGTTCTGCTGGGCATCGAGCCCTACCACCTGTGGAAGGACGAGAATGACCACAGCAATGGGGACTGGAAGGACGGCGTGACTCTCCAGCCCAGCCTGGAACAGCAGACGGCGGTGTTTGAGGAATTCGCCGCCCGGTACCCCAACCTGAAGTGCATTGCCCGCCACGTGCGCTACGCCCACAGCGGCAGTGAGAACAGCCTGAAGGCCTACATGTGGTACCAGGGCCGGACCTATGAGAGCCGCCTTATCACCTTCACCATTCTGGACCGGGTGGGCGGCGGCGACGCCTTTGCCAGCGGCCTCATCTACGCCATGATGAAGGGCTGGAGCCCGGAGGAGACCATCAATTTTGCCGTAGCCAGCAGCGTCATCAAGCATACCATCCACGGCGACGGCAACATCACCGACGACGCGGACACCATCCGCGCCATCATGAACCAGAATTACGACATCAAGAGATAAAAGCAATAAGCGCAAACAGGAGGCTCCGGACTGCCAGTCCGGAGCCTCCTGTTACGTTTTGTTAGCTTTAGCGTAAGGACACTCCCCACCTCTGCCGGGGAGTGTAAAGAATTATATAGTGAAAAAGACCTGCTGGTAGAATAAAGTTGCGGTCGGCCAACTGCAACAATAAAAAACCAGGAGGTCTTTTTACATGAAAGAAAAAGATATAGAGAGCCAGCAGCACACCACATGGAGGTGCCAGTATCATGTAGTGTTTGCAATGGTATTTTCAATCACACATCTTTTTGTACTTTCTTTTTAATAGTTCTGATAAACAGACCAGACTGCCTTGCGTACAGCCTGGTCTGTTGCTTATCTTAATGAGATTTAGGCTTAGCCGGGGGTATTGACTTGGCTGTGTCGTGGGAGCTTCCGGGAGAGACGTATGGCGGTTAAGCCTGCATACCTTTGTGGAATCTCGTGAGCATGGTGGAGACTTCCACACGAGTGGCAGTGCCCTGGGGGTCCAGGGTGTTGCCGCTCTTGCCGGTGAGGATGCCCTCGCCAACGGCCCAGGCCATGGCCTCAGCGGCCCAGTCGGAGACGGAAGCGCCGTCGGCAAAGGCGGATTTTGACAAGGGTGAATATCAGTGGGTAGCCGAGGTCACAAACACCATCGTCTTTGCCGACCCGACGGACACCGACGCGCGGCTTCTGTGCGCCGATGCACTGGAGCAGCTGGGGTATCAGGCGGAGTCCGGCCCGTGGCGCAACGAATATCTGACCGCCGCGCAGGAGCTGCGCCATGGAAACGCCAATTTCACCGCTTCCACCAAATCTACCGGCGACATGGTCAAGGCCCTCTCCGCGCCTATGCTGTTTGACTACATGGCCATTGTCATGGACAAGCAGGCGCTGGCTGACCGCGACTTCACCATGAACGTGACCCTGCCTGACATGGGCGAACAGCACATGCTCCGCGTGAAGAATGGTGTGCTGCTGGTCTATGCGGATACATTGTCTGATGATGCGGACGTGTCTATTACCTGCCCGAAGAATGCGCTGTTTGCGATCCTGACCAACAATCAGGAAACGGTTGCAAAGGCCGTCAACGTCGAGGGCAGCGCAGAGCTGCTGACGCTGATGATGGAGAATATGAACCAGTTCCCGATCACCGGGACCAACCCCTTCAACATCATCGAGCCGTAACGGCTTCGCGTGGCGGTCCGTGGGAAGACCGCCCCGCTCGAGAGAAAACAGCAAGATGCTTTCAACGTAAATCAAAAGCTGTCTGTTTCTGTTGGAAACAGACAGCTTTTGCTGCCTTACGGTTGCCCTGCACACCCGAATCTGTCAGCCAACAGTAAAAATTAGAATTACTTCCTTATCACTGTTAAGCCAAGGGATTCAGGGCTTTTTTGTCTTCAAAAGAGCAATACGAAAAATGGACAAAAACGGCATATTCCTGTTCTTTCCAATTCCTTTTTGAAAGCTTCGTGTCATTTTCGTGTCACAATTAGCTACTCTTTATACAAGATTTTAGAATAAAAACGACAAATGTCTTGCCAAAGTCTTAATGTCTTGCCAAAAATCTTGAAAAATTAAATAGAAAGCTATAGAATAAAACTCAGAGTAAAAAAGTCGCGCTGAAATGATAAGCACAACGGGCAGTAAAAGGAGGAATGAAGATGAAAAAGTCTGTAAAGGTTTTGTTTGCGGCAGCTATGATATCTGTACTCACCGCAATGACATCTCTTGCAGCTGTCGGCTGGGTAGATAATGGAGATGGCCGCTGGTGGTACTCCATCAAATCAAATAATTCTGACTGGTATCGCGGAGAGATCGGACAGGTAAAGTGGGCGTGGATTGACGGAAATCAGGATGGTATTGCGGAGTGCTACTGCTTTGATGATGGCGGCTGGCTTCTGATGAATCGTAAGACACCGGATGGTTATATGGTGAATGCAGCGGGACAGTGGACTGTAAGGGGCGTGGTGCAGACAAAGTCTGCATATATTCACAGCAGGAATTCTCAGGATTAAAACAGAAAATTCAATATAAGAGGATATATACGGGAAGGATTCGTTTGATTTTTTTGACGGAGTACCTGAAGGCAATGTGTTGGGTTCATTGCCTTCAGGTACCCCTTTTTGTTTTTGAAAAATCGGTTTTAAACTGTCAGATTTCAGCTCCGGGGGTGCTTGCATTTCAGGGATGTGATAAAATAACGAGGAAAGACTCCTCGCGCTTGCGCAAATGGAGTCTTGAAGAGAAAACCGATCGAGCGGTAGCGAGGTGATAAAATAAAAATTACGCACAGCATACAGGAGGCGCAGTGAGTACACAGTCAAATAAGAATCTTGCAGTTGCTGTCCTCCGGGCACGAAACGGAGAGATTCCGGGATTTGAGGATTTCTATCTGCTTACCTGTCAGAATACACTCAGCGACATTCAAGGCACCGTCAGGGATGAAAAGGAAAGTTGGGAGATCCTGTCTGAGGTATACACAGAGGTCTGGAGGCGGCGCGACAACATACCGGAGACGGGGATCGTCCGACCATGGATCCGCGTTCTGATCCGCGAGGTATCAAAGCGGCGCGGCGGAACCTTAATTGAGGAATTCTCCGGAGAAAGTGTGAGTGAAGCAGAGAGAGATTCCAAGGAACATATGGTCGATATACTGGTACAGATTGAGGAAGAACTCGGACTGCTAACGCTGCCGGATAACATATTGGGCAGAAGGCGACATAGCGGTGCTGTTACTGTTATCATAAAATTTTTTCTGGGACTTGGTTTTATTGCTCTCTCCGTGTGTGCAGTGTTCCTGCTTCTGCGAATGCTGCGACATGAGGCGGCTTCCCTTCAGGAATTGGAGCCTGTGAGTGAGGAGAGCTCAGAGATATTGGCAGTAGAGCAGACAGAGGCAACGGCTGCGGAGCCCGAGGAGCAGCCGGGCTGGAATGTCACGAAGGAGGGAAGACGTTATAAGAATCCGGATGGGAGCTGGCATGAGGGCGGCTGGCTCGAAGATGGGAATGCTCTTTACTATCTGAATGAAGACGGCTATGCATTGAGCGGACGGCTTGCGCTGGAGAATCAGAACTTTATTTTCAATGATGAGGGCGTACTGAAATCCATTACGCGGAGCTATGCGCTGGAGGATCACGAGACTATAGTTTCAGTTCAGATGAAGGAGTACGGCTATCAAGAGGATGCAGAGAGAATCATCCGGCACTCGATTGTTCTTGACGGGGACTGGATTTATTTTATGATCGCAGATGAGGATGGCGAAGAGGGAGCTGTACTTTACCGCGCACGTCGCGGGGCAGATGAATATCAGCTGATTTCTGAGAATGTTTCCGGTTACACGGTACAAAATGATGCGCTCTGGTATTGTAAGGGTGGCTCTGTCATTCGCTTTGAGAAGGCAGATACAGAGTATGTGAAGCCGGAAGAGGATGCAGTGGAGAGTGCAGCGTTTACGGAAGGCTTGTCAGAGGATCAGATGGTTGAGGCATTTCCCTCGTCAGAATAAGATCAGGCGGGCGATGTCGACAAACGGGCGGCATATTCTATGAGATCCGCTGTGAATGCGCGGAGCGAATGGATGCTCAGGTCAGGAACAAATGGAGCAAAGGCATATGGGAAAAATATTTTATGTAATGGGAAAGAGTGCATCGGGTAAGGACACGCTCTACAGGCGCTTGCTTGAGGCTCTGCCACAGCTGGAACCTCTGCTTCTGTATACCACCCGGCCCATGCGGGGAGGAGAACAGGAGGGGAGAGAGTACCATTTTGTGACTCCGGAGAAAATGCGGGAGCTTGAGGCAAGGGGGAAACTGATTGAGAAGAGAGATTACAGCACGGCGCAGGGAGTCTGGAGCTATGCGACAGTGGACGACAGAGCTGTTGAGGTATCGGGGGAGAAGGCTTATCTTGGGATAGGGACACTTGAGAGCTATGAGAGGCTGAAGCACTATTACGGCGATGCGGCAGTCGTGCCGATTTATATCACCGTTCAGCCGGGAGAGCGGCTGCAGCGCGCTCTGTCCAGAGAGCGGACGCAGGCGAGGCCGGACTACACAGAGCTCTGCCGGCGCTATCTCGCAGATGAGAGAGATTTTTCTGAGGAACGGCTTGCAGCTGCAGGCGTGAAGCAGCGCTATGAAAATGATTCTCTGGAGCGCTGCCTTGCCGAGATTATAAGGGATGTGATAAGATATGCTTGATTTTTCAGACGTAGCGGGTCAGGATAGCGTGAAGGAGCATCTGCGGACAGCTCTGCGCTCCGGCCGTATCTCTCATGCCTATATGCTGATCGGAGAGAAGGGGCTAGGGAAGCAGACGCTTGCAGATGCCTTTGCGAAAATGCTGTTCTGTGAGAAGGACAGTCTGCACCCCTGTGGAAGCTGCCATGCCTGCCGGCAGGTGGAGGCTCTCACTCATCCTGATCTCATTCATCTGAGGCATGAAAAGCCGAACAGCATCGGCGTGGATGATGTGCGGGAGCAGCTCGCTGCAGAGGTGGCGATACGGCCCTTCTCCGGAAGAAAGCGGGTTTTTGTGGTTCCGGAAGCGGAAAAGATGACTGTTCAGGCTCAGAATGCCCTCCTGAAGACCATTGAGGAGCCCCCGGAATATGCAGTGATATTTCTGCTCACGAAGAGTGAGGAAGCCTTGTTGGAGACTATACGTAGCCGCTGTGTGAAGCTTAAGCTGAGGCCAGTGGCGGAGCGGGAGCTGGCAGCAGCACTGCTGCGGCGGGGAGATATCAGCCGGGAGCGCGTGTTGCTTGCCGCACGCTTTGCACGGGGGATACCGGGGCTGGCAGAGCAGATGGCAGTCTCGGAGGAGTTTCAGAAACGCTGTGAGGAGACGCTGGAGTTGCTGCTGCATTTACCGCAGGCCAATGCAGTTTTTGTGAATGAAGCGGCAGAAAAGCTGCGGGCTTTATATCCGGAGCTCAGAGAGCTCCTTGAATTTTTGCGCATGTATTACAGAGATCTGCTGTGTGCAAAGCAGGATCATAGTGGAGAAAATCTAATTTTTGCAGGCTATGAGACAAGGTTGCTCCGGGCTGCTAAGGAGCTCAGCTTTCCGGCTGCAGGAAGAATTCTGGATGAGATCAATCGCATGGAGGACAGGCTCAGGGCGAATGTGAATCCGGAGCTTGCACTGGAACTGCTTCTGCAGGAGATCCGGCAGGGCGGAAGGAAGGGAAAATAGAATGGCAATGGTGGTAGGAGTCCGATTTCGTGAAATCGGTAAGATATATAGCTTTAATCCGGGAGAGCTCAGGCTTCACCGGGGAGATCATGTTATAACGGAGACCTCAAAGGGACAGGAGTATGGAACCGTGGTTCTTGGGAATTATGAGCTGTGTGAGGGGCATATAGAGCAACCGCTTCGCACCGTGCTCAGAAAGGCAAATGCAGAGGACGAGGCGCGGGTACAGGAGCTCCGTACAAAGGAGCAGGAGGCGCTCCGGATATGCCGGCAGAAGGCGATAGAGCGGAAGCTCGAGATGAAGATCATTTCGGCGGAATATGCCTTTGATGACAGCAAGCTGCTTTTTTATTTTACGGCAGATGGACGCGTTGACTTTCGTGATCTCGTAAAGGATCTCGCGGCTGTCTTTCATATGAGAATAGAGCTGCGTCAGGTCGGCGTGCGGGACGAGACCAAAATTATCGGTGGTATGGGTCCCTGCGGACGTCCGCTCTGCTGCCATTCCTGGTTGTCAGATTTCGTTCCGGTCTCAATCAAGATGGCGAAGGAGCAGAATCTCTCTCTGAATCCTCAGAAGATCAGCGGCGTGTGCGGAAGACTGATGTGCTGTCTGAAAAATGAGGCGGATACTTATGCGTATCTGAATGCTCAGCTGCCGCGCCGCGGAGACTCTGTGGAGCTCTCTGAGGGAGAGCGGGGAGAAGTGATAGAGGTCAATGTCCTGAAGCAGACCGTGAAGGTACTGGTGATTCTGGATGATGATGAGCGTGAGGTGCGCGAGGTTCCGGCCGCGGAGGCAGTCTTTATAGCGCACAAGAAGAAAGGGCAGCCCAGTCAGCTGAAGAAGGATGCAATGGCAAAGCGGGAGGCGATGCTTCAGGAATCCAGAGAGAGGGCCCAGCGAAAGGAGCGCGCTGCCGAAGGCAGTGACAGGACAGAGAACGGCGGGACAGAGAGCGTGAGGTCTGAGGGCGGACGAAGCCGGAGAGAGCGCAGACGTCCGGGAGCTTCTTCCGGGAATGCAGCTCTGCATGAACAGCAGTCAGAGGGAGGAAATGCTTCCGAGAGCCGTGAAAACAGCGGAGGACGTAAGCACTATTCGAAGGAAAACAGAGGCGGCCAGAATGCAGAATTAAGAGGGAACGCTGCGACGGAGAGAGCAGAGAGCAGAGAGACAACTGCCCCCCGTCCGAGACGCAGGCGCAGACGGCATCCGGAGGGAGGTCAGAGCGCGGAGACCAGAGTGAGAACAGGAGAGAGAGCAGAGGAGAGAAGGCCTCAGACACAGGAAAAGCGGGAGCAGCATGACTAGACTGCTCCCGGGAGAGCGCATTGACGATCTGCAGCGCAGCGCCCTTCATATTATTCAGAATCCGGAAAAGTTCTGCTTTGGAATGGACGCGGTTCTGCTGAGCGGTTTTGTGAGGGTAAAGCATAAGGAGCGCGTCACGGATCTGTGCAGCGGGAGCGGAATCATCCCACTCTTACTCAGCGCCAAGACGAGAGCCGGGAGCATTACTGCAGTGGAGATTCAGCAGGATATGGCGGATATGGCTGAACGGAGTGTACAACTTAATGGGCTGGAGGAGCGGATACGCGTGATTTGCGCGGATCTTCGGGACGGGCGTTCGGCAGGCCGCAGCGGTACTCAGGATGTTGTGACCTGCAACCCGCCGTATATGGCGGTGGGAGAGGGGATTCCAAATCCGGAGAGCGATGTCGCGATTGCGCGGCATGAGCTCTGCTGCACGCTGGAGGACGTGGTGAGGGAGAGCGCCAGACTCTTACGAAACGGCGGTCGCGTGAGCTTTGTGTACAGACCGCATCGTCTTGCGGAGCTGATGACACTGCTCAGGAGCTATGGGCTTGCACCAAAGCGCATGAAGCTGGTGTATCCTTATGTTGACAGAGAGGCCAATATGGTGCTTCTCGAGGCATCAAAGGGGGGCGGAAGCTTTCTGAAGGTCGAGGCCCCGATTATTGTATTTCGGGAGCCGGGTGTCTATACGGACGAAATACGAGAAATCTATGGATATTGAGCTGGCGGGGGCAGAACTATGTCTGGGAAGATCTATCTGGTGGCGACACCAATCGGAAATCTGGGAGATATCAGCGCACGGGCGCTTGAGGTGCTCCGCGAAGCAGATCTGATCGCAGCGGAGGATACGCGGAACTCGCTGCGTCTCCTGAATCATTTTGAAATAAAAAAGCCGCTGACAAGCTACCATGAGTACAATAAAATAGAGAAAGCCTATCAGCTGGTGCGGGAGGCCCAGACAGGAAAGATGATTGCAGTGGTGACAGATGCCGGGATGCCCGGCATTTCTGATCCCGGCGAGGCGTTGGTGCGGATTGCGTACGAGACAGGAACAGAGATCACGATTGTTCCCGGTGCCTGTGCCTGTGTGAGTGCGCTCTCTCTCAGCGGACTGCCGACGCGGCGCTTCTGCTTTGAGGCTTTTCTGCCCTCAGATAAGAAGGAACGCGCTGCGATACTCCATGAGCTTCGGGAGGAGACACGGACCATTATCCTCTACGAAGCGCCTCACAGACTGCTGAAGACACTGAGCGAGCTGTCAGAGTATTTGGGCGCAGACAGGGGGCTGAGCCTTGTGCGGGAGCTCACAAAGCTTCATGAGGAGGTACGCCGCATGAGTCTTGGAGAAGCAGTGCAGCTTTTCTCCGCACCCGGCGGGGAAGCTCTGATCCGCGGGGAGTATGTGCTGGTGCTCGAGGGCAGAAGCCCGGAGGAGCAGGATAGAGAAAAAAAAGCCGTATGGGAGGCGCTCTCCGTGGAGGAACATGTGCAGCACTATGAGGCGCAGGGGATGGAGCGGAAGGAAGCCATGCGTGCCGCAGCACGGGACCGCGGTGTGAGCAGAAGGGATATCTATCAGGCCTTGCTTTGATGTGGTACACTGTCAGTTGATGAGAAGGGAGAAGCAAGCTATGTGCCAGAATTGTAAAAATAATAAGAATAAACCATATTATATAACCACTGCGATTGCCTATGCGTCCGGCAAGCCGCATATCGGAAATACGTATGAGATCATACTTGCAGATGCAATTGCCCGCTTTAAGAGAGCGGAGGGCTATGATGTCCGCTTCCAGACCGGAACAGATGAGCATGGCCAGAAGATCGAGGGGAAGGCCAGGGAGGCCGGTGTCACACCAAAGGAATATGTGGACAGAGCAGCGGCGGAGATTCAGCGCATCTGGGATCTCATGAACACCTCCTATGACCGCTTCATCCGCACGACAGACGAGGATCACGAGAAGCAGGTACAGAAGATCTTTAAGAAGCTTTATGAGCAGGGGGATATCTACAAGAGCGAGTACGAGGGGATGTACTGCACACCCTGTGAGAGCTTCTGGACTCCCTCACAGCTCATAGATGGGAAGTGCCCGGACTGCGGGCGCCCGGTACAGCCTGCAAAGGAGGAGGCATATTTCTTCCGCATGAGCAAGTATGCGGATCGCCTGATTCAGCACATCGAGACGCATCCTGAATTCATACAGCCGGTCTCCAGAAAGAATGAGATGATGAATAACTTTCTGAAGCCGGGACTTCAGGACCTCTGTGTCTCCAGAACCAGCTTCAAGTGGGGCATTCCGGTGGACTTTGATCCGCGGCATGTGGTCTATGTCTGGCTGGATGCACTGACGAACTATACCACCGGTCTGGGCTACGATACGGATGGAAATCACGGCGCGCTCTATCAGAAATACTGGCCGGCGGATCTGCATCTCATCGGAAAGGATATTATCCGTTTCCATACCATCTACTGGCCTATTTTCCTGATGGCGCTCGGCGAGCCGCTTCCGAAGCAGATCTTCGGCCACCCCTGGCTTTTGCAGGCTGGCGGGAAGATGTCAAAGTCAAAGGGAAATGTGCTCTACGCGGACGATCTGGCGGCTTTCTTCGGTGTAGATCCGGTGCGGTATTTCTGTCTGCATGAGATGCCCTTTGAGAATGATGGTATCATCAGCTGGGAACTCATGGTGGAGCGCTACAATTCCGATCTCGCGAATATACTCGGAAATCTCGTGAGCCGCACGATTGCTATGACAAATAAGTATTTTGGCGGTATCGTGACGAGGCCGGAGCTCTCTCAGAGCGCAGAAGATGCGGCTCTGGATGAAGAGCTTCGGAGCACGGTACTCACTGCAGTCGGAAAGATTCAGGAGAAGATGGCTGTACACCGCGTCGCGGATGCAATCAGCGAGCTCTGGAATATCTTCAAGCGCTGCAATAAGTACATAGATGAGACGATGCCCTGGAGTCTTGCAAAGGATGAGACAAAGAGGGAGCGTCTGAATATGGTGCTCTATAATCTCACGGAGGCAATCACGATCGGCGCGTCTCTCCTTCAGAGCTTTATGCCTGAGACCTCAGAGAAGATCCTGAAGGAGCTGAATACGGAGAAGAGAGAGCTGGATGAGATGGGAAGCTTCGGGCTGTATCCCTCGGGAAGTAGAGTAGCAGAGCAGGCAGAAATCCTCTTTGCCCGCCTTGATCCGAAGGAAGTGGAGAAGAAGCTGGAGGCCGAGGCGAAGGCTGCAGAGCAGGCTGCTGCGGAGACCGCAGCAGCTGAGCGTATTACAGAGGCGGAGGAGAAGCTTCAGATCCCCGCGAAGCCGCTGGTGTCGTATGAGGATTTTGAGAAGTGCGAGTTCCGCGTCTTAGAGGTGCTGAAGTGTGAGCCTGTGCCGAAGTCAAAGAAGCTGCTCTGCTTTCAGCTGAAGTGCGGCTCTGAGACCATACAGATACTCTCAGGGATTAAGAAGTGGTATCCGGAGCCGGAAAAGCTGGTCGGGAAGCGCGTCATGGCTATCGTGAACCTAAAGCCTGCGAAGCTTGCGGGCATGCTGTCACAGGGAATGCTGCTCTCTGCGGCGGATGGAGCGGAGGAGAAGCTCTGCCTCATGACCACAATGGACGAGGCAATGCCCTCCGGTACAGAGATCTGCTGATATGATAATCGATACGCATGCACATTATGATGATGAGGCCTTCGAGCAGGACAGAGATATCCTGCTCGGGGGCTTCCCTGAACAGGGCATTGAAAAGGTGATCAATTCCGGTGCATCTGTAGCATCCTCCCGGGAGGGGCTCCGGCTGTCTCAGCGCTGGCCCTCCGTATACTGCGCACTCGGCGTACATCCGAATGAGCTTGCGGAGCTGACAGATGAGATATTGGAGGAGTTTCAGCTGCTTTCAGCGGAGCCGAAGGTCGTGGCCATCGGGGAGATCGGACTGGAATACCACTATGAGGAGCCGCCCCGCGAGATTCAGGCTCTGTGGTTTCGGAAACAGATCGCGCTTGCAAAGCGAGTTGGTCTGCCGATTATCGTTCACTCGCGGGACGCCGTGCAGGACACGCTGGATATCATAAGGGAGACAGATGCCGCGGAGGTCGGCGGTGTGATTCACTGCTTTTCCGCAGGCCCGGAGATTGCAGAGCGCTATGTGAGGCTTGGATTTTATCTCGGAATCGGCGGTGTCGTGAGCTTCAAAAATGGGAAGAAGCTGAAGGAGGTTGTGCGGGAGATGCCCCTGGAGCGTCTTCTGCTGGAAACCGACAGTCCGTATCTGTCGCCGGAGCCCCACCGCGGGAAGAGAAACAGCTCTCTGAATCTGCCCTATGTGGCGGCGGAGATTGCGGCGCTGAAGGGCATCAGCCCGGAGGAAGTCATACGGCAGACCCACGAGAATGCGCTGCGCTGCTTTCCCAAGCTTAAGAACTGAGAAGGAGCACGAATGCCAGAACTCGGCAGAGCACAAAATACCATAGAGCTGATCAAAAAATATGATTTTCGTTTTCGCAAGAAGTTTGGTCAGAATTTCCTGATCGACACGCATGTCCTGGACCGGATCGCAGATTCGGCGGAGATCGCTACAGAGGACTGTGTCCTCGAGATCGGTCCGGGAATCGGTACCCTGACGCAGTATCTTGCGGAGCGCGCAGCGCGCGTGCTCGCGGTGGAGATCGATCCGGAGCTCATCCCCATTCTTCGTGAGACGCTCGCAGACTATCCGAACGTGCGCGTGATCCACGGCGATATTCTGAAGCAGAATATCCGAGCTCTTGCAGAGGAGTACAACGAGGGACGTCCCTTCCGGGTAGTTGCAAACCTTCCGTACTACATCACAACTCCGATTATCATGGGCTTGCTTGAGGAGAATGCACCGGTGAAGAGCATCACGGTGATGGTGCAGAGAGAGGTTGCAGAGCGTATGCAGGCCACTCCCGGCGGGAAGGAGTACGGTGCGCTTTCGCTGGCAGTGCAATATTATGCGGAGACAGAAATCACGGCAAATGTTCCGCCGAACTGCTTCATTCCACGGCCGAATGTAGGCTCCTGTGTGATACGTCTGAGACGCTATGAGAGGCCTCCGGTCGAGGTGCAGGATTCCCAAAAGATGTTTCGGCTGATCCGGGCTGCCTTTAACCAGAGGCGAAAGACTCTTGCAAATGCCATAGCGAATGGCGGCGTGGACGGCATAAGCCGCACGCAGGTGGCAGAGGCGCTTTCCGAGCTCGGGATCTCTGAATCCGTGCGGGGAGAGGCCCTGAGCCTCGCAGAATTTGCCGCATTGACAGATAAGCTGATCACAATCTGTGCGCCGAATACGGACAGAACTGAGACACAGGAAACGAGGTTATAGTGAATGATGAAAAACAATAACAGGACTGTGATTGCTGCATTGCTTCTCGCAGGCAGTGTGATGCTTGTCTCCTGTGCAAAGAGCGGCGTTGCCGGAAGCACGGCGGAGTCCGCGGCAGCGGAGAGCGCTGCTTTGACAGAGGGGGAGGAAAATGCTCCGGAGAGCCATGCGGAGGAGCCGGATCTCTCGGTGCTGCCCGCTGCGCCCGGGGGCGCGCAGTTCCCGGATATGAGCATCGCAGTGCCGACCACTGAGCCTGCCCCCAGCATTATCCGCGTCGGGACACGCAGCTGGATTGTGAAGGATCTGCAGGCACGGCTCATGGAGCTCGGCTTTATGGACAACGATGAGCCGACGGACTACTACGGCGAGGTGACGGCAGCGGCAGTGAAGATATACCAGCGCCAGAATAAGCTCGCACAGGACGGCATCGTCGGAGAGGAGACACTGAGGGCGATACTTGATGAGAACGCGCACTACTACACCGCACAGCAGGGCGACAGCGGTACGGATATCACGGAGCTGCAGAAGCGTCTGTACCAGCTGGGTTATTTGGCAGGCACGGACGATATCACAGGAAACTTTGAGGAAAAAACGCTGGCAGCCGTGCAGAAATTTCAGCAGCTGAATGCGCTGGAGCAGGATGGCAAGGTTGGGCGGAAGACGATGAACCTCATCTATTCCGATGAGGTGAAGCCAAATATGCTGACTTACGGCGAGAAGAGCGATCTTGTGCTGGCGGCGCAGAAGCGTCTGCGGGAGCTCGGCTATCTCACCAGTGAGCCGGACGGAAATTTTGGCCTTGGGACAGCCATGGCTATCAAGGAATTTCAGTCCCGAAACGATCTGGTTGTAGATGGATACCTGGGGCCGGGAACCAGAGAGCGCCTGAACAGTCAGGATGCGCAGCCCTTTGGACTTGTACTGGGTGACCAGAGTGAGACTGTCACAAAGGTTCAGCAGCTACTGAATAAGTGGGGCTATCTCGCCTCCTCGCTTGTGACCGGCTACTATGGTGAGGCCACGAAGCAGGCAGTGATTGATTTTCAGAAGCGGAATGGTCTCTCGGCGGATGGCTCTGTGGGCGCGCAGTCTATGGCAAAGCTCACCGGAAATGATGTGCGGAGGCCGGCTCCCAGAACCTCCGGCACCGGAAACAACAATCAGTCCGCAGGAAGAACCGGAAATCAGAGTTCCAACGCGGGTAATGCCGGCGGAGGGGCAGCTGCACCGTCAAACAATGCCTCTGCGGGCTCTGACTATCACTATACCGGCGGGGGGAGCGTGGGCGCGCTGCTCGATGTCGCGAGCTCCAAGCTGGGAAGCCCCTACGTGTGGGGCGCAAAGGGGCCGAATGCCTTTGACTGCTCCGGTTTTGTCTACTGGTGCCTGAATCAGGTCGGCGTCGGTCAGTCCTATATGACGAGCGGCGGCTGGGCCAGCTCCGGGCGCGGAAGAAGGATCTCCAGCTTCTCCGAGCTGCAGGCCGGCGATATCATCTGTGTCAGCGGTCATGTGGGAATCTGCGCGGGAGGCGGCACGGTGATTGATGCGAGCTCCTCCAACGGCCATGTGGTACACAGATCGCTCGGCTCATGGTGGCAGAGACACTTTATCTGCGGATGGAGAATTTTCTGAGTTCCCGCCCATTGCCTGTGGCAGCGCGGGGGGAAGGCGGTATATGCATAAGTATCTTAGAACCATAGGCTTCTCGCAGTGTCACAGCGAGGAGGAGCTGCGGGCGCTGCTGAACCAGCTTCAGGAGCGCAGCGCGGGAAATATCAGAACCATCAGGAAGAGCAACGGGGACACACTTTGGGAGCTGAGGTCCGAGCTCGGCCCCGGACTCGGTGTCATTATGGGGGGATATATTCTGCAGAGCGGGGCGATGACCCGTGAGAGCTACCTGCCCTATTTTGAGTCGAAGGAGATCAGCTCGGAGGTCTTCTGCTCTATCCAGCGTCACACAGATAACGAGATGTATTCCGGACTGCTTGATGACATCCGAGTCGGGATTTCACTGATCTTCCGGCTGGTCAATCGCGGAGAGTACTTACAGCGAAAGCAGCGTCTGCTCTCCACAAATACAAAAGGTGTTCGGCTCACAGCGCTCTCTGTGAACGGGAAGATACTGCTGCCGCTTCAAAAGAATGCGCGGCAGCGGGCTATGGCCAGAACCACGGACAGTGTGCGCGAGCAGATGATAGAGGCTGCGCGAAACGGCGACGAGAGTGCGATGGAAAGTCTCACCGCCGAGGATATGAATACTTATTCCATGATCTCACGGCGGATGATGAAGGAGGATATCTATTCTATAGTTGATTCCTGTTTCATGCCGGAGGGAATAGAGTGCGATATTTATGTGGTAATCGGTGAAATTATGAAGATCGACAGCCGCAAAAATATGATGACGGGGGAGGAGATCTGGGATTTTCTCATTCAGACCAATGACCTTCTGCTTCATGTCTGTATCAATGCGATCGATCTTCAGGGCGAACCCAAAGTCGGGAGGCGCTTCAAGGGCACCATATGGCTTCAGGGAATCGCTGTCTGGGAGAGTGGAAATACAGCTCTCGCCTAGAGCAGTGCCAATTGAGAACCTGCGCCGGAACTGTCTGTGCGCAGGTTTCATTTTGCGGGGCATGTCCGAGAGGGACGGACAACTGTTTTCCCTATTGACTACAGAGCGCATAAAGCTTACAATGAGTAGCATAAAAAGTTGGCCTTTCTGATGATGACGTCTTCAGGCGCCTTTTTACTTGTTGGGAGATTCCGAAGAATTTCTGCAAATAAGTCCGCTTGCGGACTTTGTTTTTTGGTTAAAGCGGGCAAGTATCGGGAGTCAACTTAAAATGGGGAGGAAGAAATGAGCGAAGAAACAAAGAGTTTTAAACCATTTGTGCCGGTAGATTCGACGCTGCCCGAGATGACAGTGACTTCTATCATACTCGGCGTTGTGCTGGCGGTTCTGTTCGGAGGCGCGAATGCGTATCTCGGGCTGAGAGTCGGAATGACGGTATCCGCGTCGATTCCGGCGGCAGTTATTTCCATGGGTATCATCAGAAAGATACTGCGTAAGGATTCTATTCTTGAGAACAATATGGTGCAGACCATCGGCTCCGCAGGTGAGTCTGTGGCAGCGGGTGCAATCTTCACCCTGCCGGCGCTGTTCCTCTGGGCAGGAGAGGGCAGCATCGAGACCCCGTCACTGGTGCTGATTGCGCTGATCGCCCTGTTCGGCGGTCTGCTGGGGGTTATGTTTATGATTCCGCTGCGCGGCGCTCTGATCGTGCAGGAGCACGGAAAGCTTCCGTATCCGGAGGGCAAGGCCTGCGCAGAGGTGCTTGAGGCGGGTGAGTCCGGCGGCGCGAAGGCGGCAACTGTCTTCTCCGGCCTCGGCATTGCGGCGCTTTACAAGCTGATTGCAGATGGCCTGCGGGTATTCCCGAGTGAGGTCCACTACGAGATTGGTGCTTACAAGGGCTCCGGCTTCGGTGCGGATGTGCTCCCGGCACTGCTTGGCGTCGGATATATCTGCGGACCGAAGGTATCTTCCTATCTGCTTGCAGGTGGAACCGTAGGCTGGTTCGTATTGATGCCGCTCATCGCAATGTTTGGCGGAGATCAGGTGATCTATCCGGGCTCTGCTCCGATCTCTGAGATGGGATCCTTCTCGATCTGGAGCTCCTACATCAAATACATCGGCGCCGGTGCTGTGGCAGCAGGCGGAATCATGAGCCTGGTCAAGTCTCTTCCGCTGATCATCCGCACCTTCAGAGATGCAGTGAAGGGGATTGGCGTTCAGGTCGGTGAGCAGAACAGACAGAACAAGGATCTTCCGATGCAGCTTACAGTGCTGATTGTCGGCATCATCGGCATCGCGATGTGGCTGATCCCGGCGATCCCGGTGAATTTTATCGGTGCCATTCTGATCATTGTCTTTGGTTTCTTCTTTGCGACGGTCTCCTCCCGCATGGTTGGTATCATCGGAAGCTCAAACAACCCGGTTTCCGGTATGACCATTGCAACCCTGCTGGTGACCACGGCTGTGCTGAAGGCAAGCGGAAACATCGGTATGCCTGGCATGATCGCTGCGATTACCATTGGCTCTGTGATCTGTGTTGCAGCTGCAATTGCGGGTGATACCTCTCAGGATCTGAAGACCGGTTATCTGGTTGGTGCATCTCCGTATCGTCAGCAGATCGGTGAGATCATCGGTGTGATTGCTTCTGCGCTTGCAGTCGGCGGCGTGCTCTACCTTCTGAACGCGGCATGGGGCTACGGAACCGATCAGCTCCCGGCGCCTCAGGCTACGCTGATGAAGCTCGTCGTTGAGGGTGTTATGAACGGAAATCTTCCGTGGTCTCTGGTATTTGCCGGTGTATTCACCGCAATTGTGGTTGAGATTCTCGGCATTCCAGTGCTGCCCTTTGCAGTAGGTCTCTATCTTCCGATTCATCTGAGTATTCCGATGATGGTCGGCGGCATGGTCCGTCTCTACTTTGACATGCAGAAGATGGATGAGAAGGAGAAGAAGGACAAGGTCGAGAACGGTATTCTCTACTCCTCCGGTCTCATTGCCGGTGAAGGACTTGTGGGCATTCTGCTTGCAGTCTTCGCAGTCTTTGGCTGGGATATTGATATGTCCTCTGTTGTAAACCTGGGAAATATCGGAGGCATCGTAGCTTTTTCGATCCTGACTGCGACGCTGGTTATGTACATTAACCGCAAGCCGAAGGCAGACGCATAAATTGAAATAAATTGAACGGGGCTGTTGCGCGGAGAATGGATCTTTAATTCCTGCTGCGGCAGCCCTGTGCAGTTGGAGAGAAAATGGCAAAAAGCAAGGAAAATTATCTGGATTATGTGCCCCGCCACAATGTGAATTTCCCATGGAAAGAGGTAAACGGGCGGGTAGAGGTGCGCATGGAAAACCGCGGGGCGGTGAACCGCATCGCACAGAAGCTCTTTAAGCGTCCGGCATTCAGTCTGATTGAGCTGGATGAATTTGGAAGCTTTGTGTGGAAGCAGATTGACGGGAAGCGCTCTATCTATGAGATCGGCGCTGCGGTGAAGGAGCGCTTTGGAGATAGGGCGGAGCCGCTGTATGAGAGACTTTCCGGATTCGCGAAGACGCTTCATAATCAACGCTTTATCGTCTATGAGAACAAGATCAGAAAGGGGAAATAATATGGGAGTTTTGAGTGCGCTGGAGCCCGGAGAGGTATTTCGTTTTTTTGAGGAGATATCCCGGATTCCGAGACCCTCCTATCACGAAAAGGCAATCAGCGATTATCTGGTGAGCTTCGCGAAAGAGCGGGGGCTGGAGTATTATCAGGATCAGCTGTATAACGTAATCATCATCAAGGAGGCGACACCCGGCTATGAGGATGTCGCGCCCATCATCATTCAGGGGCATATGGATATGGTCTGTGAGACCGCTCCCGGATGCACGAAGGATATGGAGAAGGAGGGACTGGAGCTCCTTGTTGAGGGCGATTTTGTAAAGGCAAAGGGAACAACGCTCGGCGGGGACGATGGGATCGCCGTGGCCTATGCGCTTGCAATTCTGGATTCCAACACACTGGCTCATCCGCGTCTTGAGTTCATCTGCACAGTTGCAGAGGAGGTCGGGATGGACGGTGCGCATGGAATCGATGTCTCCATGCTGAAGGGCCATAAGCTGCTGAATATCGATTCCGAGGAGGAGGGAATTGTGCTTGCGAGCTGTGCAGGAGGCGGAAATGTGAAGCTCCACCTGGCTGCGGAGCGCGAGGCGGCAGAGGGCGCTTTCTTCACGCTGACTGTGGCGGGACTCACCGGCGGACATTCCGGTGTTGAGATCAACAAGGGCAGAGCAAACGCCTCGCAGCTGATGGCACGCGTCTTGGTGAGCCTTATGAAGCATTACCCGCTTCGTCTTGTGACAATGAGTGGAGGCAGCAAGGATAACGCGATCACGAGAGAGTGTACGGCGCAGCTTGTGCTGACTGAGCGCACCGCTCTTGCGGCGCTGAAGGCCGAGGTTCAGGCTCTTGAGGAGAGGCTGAAGAGGGAGTATGCGGTATCCGATCCGGAGCTTTCACTCTGCACCGGAGAGAGCGATGAGCGCGCCGCATTTGAGCCCCTGAGCGAGAGCTGCACGAAAAAGGCGGCGGCTTTGATTCTTGCAGTTCCGAACGGTGTACAGCGGATGAGCGACGATATTCCCGGTCTGGTGGAGACTTCTCTGAATGTCGGTGTAAACCAGCTGAGTGAGAAGGAGCTGCTGCTGAGCTATGCGGTGCGAAGCTCTGTATCCACGGCCTTTGACGCGTTGCTGGAAAAGATGACGGCGATCGCAGATGTCTTTGGCGCGGAGACGGTCGTCAGCGCTGTGTATCCGGCCTGGGAGTATGTGCGGGAATCTGCTCTGCGCGAGGATATGAGTCGTGTTTACAGGGAAATGTTCGGCACAGAACTGAAGGTCGAAGCAATTCACGCAGGCGTGGAGTGCGGTATTCTTGCGGGTAAGATCCGCGACCTGGATGCTGTCTCCATGGGGCCGAATCTCTATGATATCCACACGCCGGGGGAGCGTCTCAGCATTTCATCCACAAAGCGTATGTATGACTATATTGTAAAGCTTCTTGCCTGCAAGTGAGAAATCGGATATAATAGTTTCGTTGTAAAAATGTCTCCGTAGCTCAGCTGGATAGAGCGTCCGCCTCCTAAGCTTCGAGGGGACCTAACGCCTCAGGGTCTTTAAAAAAACGAGTGCAGAGTTCGAATTGTGACGGAAGCCAATATCACCTAACGCCAAAATGGCGTTAGGTGCTTATTTGCAAAATAGATGCCTTCGCAGCTGGTTCATTAGACAGAAACGAGACATCACCGGGTGGCTCCGGAGGGCTCAAAAAGCCCGGAAATAAGCCAAAAATTGAATATGTCTGCGTAGCTCAGTTGGATAGAGCGACCGCCTCCTAAGCGGTAGGTCGGGTGTTCGAGTCACCTCGCGGACGTTGACCTTTTCAGCGGGATTTCATTAGCAGATCGGCATCGATTTTAGCTAGATGGACTTCCGCTTTTTTAGTCCCTGGAGCCCGAAGGCCGAAAACCTGGCTAAAAATATTAGCAGAAATCGATGGCCTGTCTAATATTTACCCCCGTTTTGCTAAAAGGCTGATTCGGACCGATTTCTGGCTAAACGGGGCGTAAGGGTGTCTAAAATGCGCGTTCGGTCGTATTTGCAGTAAAATGCCCCTGTACTCCGTTCTGCATATTTATTTCAGAAAATCGCTGCTAAAACTCATTAGCCAGGCAAAGGGCTATGGCTAACACATCATATCAGATGGCTCTTCTACCGCCATCTTTAGACAACTCCATATCCACTTACATATCGCCACTGATGAAATGAAACATCTTCATCGGTGGCGTTTTGTCGTCTCCGGGATCACCGGAGCGAATCACATCTATGGATAAGGAGGATCCCCATGAATCACAATAAAACAATTCTGATCGACGGCGTCCGTTACCATAAGGACCGGCCGGCAAGCTGCCGCCAGTGCTATTTCTGGAAGAACCGCAAGGTCGGCTGCACTCTCGGCAAGGAGAACTGCTACTACCTGGCAGAGTCCCCGAAGAAGAAAAGCCCGTGTGAGGGCTGCTGCTACGGTCCCTGCGTCAGCTTCTGCATGAAGAAAGTCCTCGGGAGTAAGGAGGTGCCGGCAAATGCATGAGAATGAAGCGAAGCTGAACCGCTGTAAGAAGCTCCTGGCTACGCCGCCGAAGGTCGACCGGAACAAGGAACCGTCGAAATGCCGGTGCTGTCCGTATTTCCAGCTGGAGTTTCGGTACCGGAAGTGCCTGTATGCGACCTGTCCTTACGGAAAGGACCGAAACACCGCGTTCCGGAGAAGGCCCCTGAAGAGCGAAAAGATCGTGGCAGGAGGAGGTGGTATGCGTGTATGACTATTTCTACGGCCCGGAAGGCGAACAGTTTTCCTTCATCCGGGTGCCAAAGATCTTCTTTGAAAATGAAGCATACCGGTCGATGTCTGCGGAAGCCAAGATCCTGTATGGATTCCTGCTGGACCGTGTCTCGGTTTCTCTGAAGAACGGCTGGAAGGACGATCAGAATCGGGTATTCATCATCTGCACCATCGAAGAGATCATGGAGAAGCTTGGCTGCGGCAATAAGAAAGCCATCCAGCTTCTTTCTGAACTGGAAGACAAGATCGGACTGATCGAACGGAAGCGCCAGGGACTGGGCAAACCAAACCTGATCTATGTGAAAAACTTTGTCCGGACGGTGGATAATTCAGGCCAACGACATTTCTTGAAATGTCAAAACGACACTTCTGGAAGTGTCCAGACGACATCTCTTGAAGTGTCAGAATCACACGGAAGTAATACTAATAAAAATAAGACTGATATGAGTTATACAGAGAATCCTATCTATCCGGGAAGGGATGCGGATGGGATGGCGGAACGCCGGTCCTATGAGAGCTATTTCAGAGATGCTCTGGAGTTTGATTACCTGCTTCAGCAGTATCCCTACGACCGGGAGACCCTGCAGGAAATACTGGATCTGCTGGTCGATACCGTCTGTACGAAAAGGGAATATATCCGTATTGCCAGTGACGACAGGCCCAGGGACGTGGTGAAGAGCCGGTTCATGAAGCTGGATTCCAGTCATATCCAGTACGTTCTGGAATGCCTTAAGGAGAATACCACCGATGTCCGCAACATCAAGCAGTACCTGCTGGCAGCTCTCTACAACGCACCCGGGACGATCAGTTCCTATTATTCAGCCAAAGTAAACCATGACTTGTACGGAAACCCATGAGAAGGAGGTGATCACTATTGTCGAATAAGGCCGTAATAACGGCAGTAACTAACCAGAAAGGCGGCACGGGCAAGACCACCACCTGTGAGAATCTTGGCGTCGGGCTTGCGATGGCCGGTAAGAAGGTCCTTCTGGTGGACACGGATCCACAGGCCAGCCTGACGGTCGCGCTGGGGCACAATCGTCCCGACGATCTGCCCGTTACCCTCTCTGACCTGATGGCAAAGATCATTCAGGACCAGCCGATTGCACCGGGAGAAGGGATCCTTCATCACCCGGAAGGCGTGGACCTGATACCCGCAAACATCGCTCTCGCCGGTACTGAAGTCTCACTGGTCACAGCCATGAGCCGGGAAACCATCCTGAAGCAGTACCTGGATACGGTAAAGAAGGACTATGACTTCATTCTCCTTGACTGTATGCCGTCTCTGGGAATGCTGACAGTGAATGCCCTTGCGGCTGCGGACCAGGCCATCATCCCGGTACAGGCAAACTACCTGTCCGCGAAAGGTCTGGAGCAGCTCTTAAACACCATCAACAAAGTTCGCCGGCAGATCAACCCGAAACTCCGGATTGAAGGGATACTTCTGACCATGGTAGATGCCAGGACAAATGATGCGAAGGACATCTCCCAGCTGATCCGTGACACCTACGGCGGAAAAATCAAAGTGTACGGTACTGATATTCCAAGGTCTGTCCGGGCAGCCGAGATCTCTGCCGAAGGAAAAAGTATCTTCGCCCACGACCCGAAAGGACAGGTGGCCGAAGCCTATCAGACGCTCACGAAGGAGGTGATGCATAATGCCGAGAAAAGGCGCAAACATCAGCTTGAGCAGCTACGATGATATCTTTGAGACTGATGAAAGCCGCGCCGACAGCCAGCTGGAAAAGGTTCAGAAGATTCCAATCAGCGAACTGGTTCCCTTTAAGAATCATCCTTTTAAGGTGGTCGATGACGAAGCGATGTTACGAACTACCGAGAGTATCGCACAGTTCGGCGTCCTGACGCCGCTGATCGCAAGGCCGCTGGAAGACGGCGGCTATGAGATCATCTCCGGTCATCGAAGAGCCCATGCGGCGGAAGCGGCCGGACTTATCGAAGTGCCGGTGATCGTCCGGGATATGGACGATGATGCCGCAACCGTGCTGATGGTCGATTCCAACCTGCAGAGGGAAAGTATTCTGCCAAGCGAGAGGGCTTTTGCTTATAAGATGAAGCTCGAAGCAATGAAAAGACAAGGCGTACGGACTGATTTACAGGAGGAAGGAACTTCCGCCCAACTTGGGCGGAAGTTGGAAACGGCCGATCTTATTGGGCAGGACACTGGCGATAGTCGCAATCAGGTTCGAAGGTATATCCGTCTCACCAACCTGATTCCGGAACTTCTGGACATGGTCGATCAGAAGCAGATCTCCTTCAACCCTGCCGTCGAACTCTCGTATCTGACCCCTGAAGAACAGCAGCTTGTCATCGAAGCCATGGATTTCACACAGGCAGCGCCCTCCCTCTCTCAGGCACAGCGGCTGAAGAAACTCAGCCAGGAAGGCGGATGCACTTTGGAAGCCATGCAGGATATCCTGGGAGAAGTCAAAAAGGGAGACCTGAAGCGGGTGGCTTTCAAGAGCGAGCAGCTCCGGAAGTACTTCCCGAAGTCCTATTCCCCCAAGCAGATGCAGGATACCATCATCAAGCTTCTGGAACAGTGGCAGCGAAAGCGCCAGCGCGAACAGAGCCTGTAAACAACCGAATATGAGCCCTACAGCCGACGTCTTTGAGATCTCTTAGAGGCGTTTTCTTTTACCCAAAAATCAATCAGACAAAGGAGAAATGAACCCTATGGAGAACACCAACAAGATGAAGAACCTCACCAACGACCTGAAAGCTTTCGAGCAGATGATGAAGGAGCAGCGCAAGGGAAACCATTATCCCGAGATCGAGTTTGAGATCGACACCGAGGAGGATTCCCCGGCGGACATCCTGCTCCAGGCATCAGGCATGCTGATGGAGTTCTCCGTTATGGTGGCGAAGGCCGCTTTCCTGGTTGGCCTCATGGAGGCGGAAGCCGAGGATGACGAAGATGATGAGGACGAGTGCGAGAACTGCCCTTACAGCGGTGACTGCGGTTCCACCTACGGCACTATGGTCCTGGTAGCCCGTCCTGACGGTGACAACACCATCATGACCATGGATGATCTTGCCGAGGAGATCGGCGATATCTTCGCCGGCCAGACCGGGACCTATGACATGCATCCGATCCCGGACACCGAGGACCTCTACTACACCATCGCGGAGAAGAAGCCCTTAAAGCGCGGCAATAAGACCTACTACAAGGCCCCGGCCGTGATCTTCGGTATCGATGAGGAAGCCGGCGAAGTGGTAAGCCCCAACGCCAGGCAGCTCTATGCGGCAGCCCGCTACTTTGAGGAGCATTCCACGAAACTCAAGACCCGTGAAGGCGAAGTCTCCGTCTTCTGCTTTGACTAAGGAGGTGCCAGACTATGGCGATGAGCTACGAAGAATTCCTGGATGTCGCGAAAGATGCGGCGAAGACCCGCCATCCGGAAGCTGATGTGACCATCCAGAAGGTGGAAAAGCTGCAGGGAGAGTCCTATGTAGGGCTCTCCGTAAGGCCCGAAGGACAGAATGCAGCGGTCACTATGAACCTGCACGAGCTTCATGATCAGGTGGTTGAGAATCCGAAGCGCCTGGCAGCAGTTATGAGCGAGTTCCTTTCCGGCTTGGACAAGGCAATCGAGCAGATCCCGCAGGTGGATGCAAAGCAGTTCACCGAGTACGGGAACGTGAAGGGAAACCTCATGATGCAAGTTATCCCGGTGGAACCGAACAAGGAGAAACTGGAGCAGATCCCCCATAAGACCATCGAGGATATCGCAGTGGTCTACCGGATCGATGTCAGCGACTCCCGGCATCGCAACGCCTCGACTCTCGTGACGAATCAGATGATGGAGCATTTCGGTATCACTCCCGAGCAGCTTCATCAGGATGCGGTAGCCTCCCAGATGGCTAACCGTCCTCCGACACTGAAAAACATGTCCGAGATGATGGCGGAAATGTCCGGCGGCATGATGGACATGCCGGAAGCTCCCATGTGGGTGGCAACGGTTGAAGGCGGTGTGAACGGCGCGGCTGCTGTCCAGATCCCTGAATTCATGGATCAGGCGGCGGAAAAGCTCGGAGGCAACTTCTTCGTGCTGCCTTCTTCCATCCATGAATGCCTGTTCATCAAGGATGACGGTGAGTTCCAGCGTCCCCAGCTGGAGGAAATGGTCCAGAGCGTCAATGCGACCGAGGTCAGCGCGGCGGACTTCCTCTCCGACAGCGTCTATCACTACGACAGTGAGGCCAGAGTCTTTGAGAAGGCAACGACCTTCGAGTCCAGAGTAGCGGAGGCAGCCGTAGCTTATGAGACGGCAGCTCCGGAAACTGCAATGGAAACTATGACCGTCCTTCTGGTAGAGCCGGAAAAGTATCCCCACCCGGTTGAAATCGGGACGGACCTGGAGGATCTGCAGAAGGCTGTCGGCGGGTATATCGAGGTCACCTATCCCTTCGATGAGAACGTCGGCATTGTGATGAACGAGGAAGGAAAGCTGGATGGACTGCCCCTGAACCGCGCTCTTCGTGACGATGAGGGCCAGATCTACGACGTTGTGGCCGGATCGTTCCTGGTGGTGGGCCTTACCGAGGAAAGCTTCGGATCCCTTACTCCGGACCAGATGCAGAAGTTTGAACAGCAGTTCCACCAGCCTGAGGTCTTTATCCGGATGGGGAAAGGCGTCATGGCACTGCCGATGCCTGATGAAGCCGTGAAGCTCCAGGAGGAAAAGGCTGCAGAGAAAGCTGCCGAAAAGGCAGGCAAGGAAAAGAAAACCGAAACTCCGGCAAAGAAGTCGAAAAAAGTGAAGGAGGAATCGAGATGAGGTGGGTCGTGCCTTTTGTGAGCTTTTGTGCCGGTTCGAGCTTCGGAATCCTGACCATGTGCTGTGTGATCGCGAACCGCTGGAATGAGAAGGAAAAGGAGGTGATGGCCGATGCAGGAGGAAGTGGAAAGCAGGACTGTGAACCTGGCGATCAGCACGACGAAGCTGTCGATGCGGACGATCGTCCATGCGGGGATGATGTACCTCCGGCACAGGAAGCTGGTAAAGGACCTGAAAAAGAATGAAGTTCCTTCCGGAAAACAGTCCGTGCAGGAACTGATTGGCCAGAAACAGGGCGTTTCCAGTATCGATATCGCAAAGACAGACCTCAGAGGATTTGAAGGAGTCGCCCGGAAATACGGTGTGGATTACGCCATCCGGAAGGACGCCTCCGTGGACCCGCCGAAATACCTGGTCTTCTTTAAGGCCAAAGATGCGGATGCCCTGACGGCAGCTTTCAATGAGTATTCCGCAAAAGCCCTGAACCGGGAGAAGCGCCCGAGCGTCCTGAAACAGCTGCGGACCATTGCCGCTAAGATTGCGGAGCTGCCCGGCAAAGTCGTGAACCGTGATAAAAAGAGGGAGCTTGACCGATGAACAGTACGAAGATAAAGAAGACCCTGATTAAACTCCTTCCGTATATCATCGTTGGCCTCGTCTGCACGAACCTTGGCGAGGCCTGGCGGCTTGCGGAAGGCGCTGATATGGGGAAAAAGACGCTGAGTTTCTTCAGCATGGTCGGTGTGGCTTTCGGGAATCCCCTCCCGAGCCTGCACCCTCTGGACCTGCTGGTAGGCACGATCTGCGGAGGCGGGCTGCGTCTTGCAGTCTACCTCCGGGGTAAGAACGCTAAGCATTACAGGCACAACGAAGAATACGGATCCGCAAGATGGGGAACTCATGCCGATATCGAGCCATTCATGGATCCGAAGTTCGAGAACAACGTGATCCTGACAGCGATGGAACGCCTGATGATGTCGAACAGACCGGAGAATCCGGCGAATGCCAGAAACAAGAATGTCCTGATCGTCGGTGGTTCCGGTTCCGGTAAGACAAGGTTCTGGCTGAAGCCAAACTTACTCCAGATGCACAGCTCTTATGTGGTCACAGATCCCAAGGGAACCATCGTCCTGGAATGCGGCCATGCCCTGCAGAAGAACGGCTATGAGATCCGGATCCTGAATACGATCAACTTTAAGAAGTCGATGCACTACAATCCCTTTGCCTATATCCACAGTGAAAAGGACATCCTGAAGCTCGTCACCACGCTGATCGCCAACACCAAAGGCGACGGTAAATCCGGTGATGAGTTCTGGACCAAAGCGGAGACGCTGCTTTACTGTGCCCTGATCGGATATATCCACTATGAAGCGCCGGTGGAGGAACAGAACTTCGCAACCCTGATCGAGTTTATCAATGCCATGGAGGTCCGTGAGGACGATGAAGAGTTCCAAAATCCGGTCGATATCATGTTTGAGGCACTGGAGAAGAAGAACCCGAAGCACTTTGCAGTCCGGCAATATAAGAAATATAAGCTTGCGGCTGGAGTAATAGAATTAAGGAGAACACTTAATCACTGTTTTAGTGAAATATGTACTTCTTAATTCTTTTTTATTTGAGAAATTAAGGGAAAGGGGGTAAAAATGAGGAATTTTGAAAAGGTAACGGCACTCTATGAGAGATTAAGTCGTGATGATGAGCTTCAAGGAGAAAGTAACTCAATCGTCAATCAAAAGAAAATCCTTGAAGAATATGCAAGTAAGAATAATTTATCCAACATCATACATTTTACAGATGATGGAATAAGTGGAACCCAGTTTGACAGACCGGGCTTTATGGCAATGATGAACGGAGTAAACAGTGGAAATATCGGTTGTATCATCGTAAAAGATATGAGTAGACTTGGTAGAGATTATCTCAAAGTCGGTCAATGTATGGAGATTTTAAGACAAAAGGGAGTAAGACTAATCGCTATCAATGACAATGTAGATAGCTTTTACAGAGAAGATGATTTTACCCCTTTTCGAAATATTATGAATGAATGGTATGCAAGAGATACATCAAGAAAAATACAATCGACTTTCAAATCAAAAGGAGAAAGTGGAAAGCATACGGCAAGTTCTCCACCCTATGGCTATATCAAAGATGGAAAAGACAAAGATAAGTGGATTGTAGATGAAAAAGCAGCACAGATAGTAAGGCGAATATTTAACTTGACCATGCAAGGCAATGGCCCGTATCGAATAGCAAAGATACTGGAAGCGGAAAAAATTGATATACCCGCCTATCATCAACAAAAATTAGGCTATGGACTATATCAAAGCAAAAATTTTGAACATCCTTATCGTTGGTGCAGCTCCACAATTGCAAGCATTCTAAAGAAAAAAGAATACTTAGGTCATACAGTCAACTTCAAAACAAGAAAGCATTTTAAGGACAAGAAAAGTAAATATGTATCTGAAGATAACTGGCTCATCTTTGAAAATACCCACGAAGCAATCATAGACCAAGAAACCTTTGATAATGTACAAAGAATACGGGGAAATGTAAAAAGGTATCCTGACGGTTGGGGCGAATATCATCCACTGACAGGGCTTATGTATTGTGCAGATTGCGGAAGTAAGATGTATGTTCACAGGACCAGTAATTACAAAAATATCCCATATTATGTTTGCAGTAATTACAAGAAAGTACCTTGTGGAACACTTTGTCCATCAGCTCACAGGATAAAAGCGGAAGCCGTCTTGAATCTTATACAGGAAACATTAAAAGACATCAAAAAATACCTTGATGAAGATAACGAAGCCTTTATCTGTTCAATTCAAAATGAAATGGAAGAAAAGGAAAAAGTAGAGATAGAAAAGAAACGCACAAGGCTTATTGACAGCAAAGGGCGATTACAGGAATTAGAAAGACTGATGTGTCGTATCTATGAAGATATGATCCTTAACAAAATACCAAATAGCAGATATGAGATACTAAACAATCAATATGAAATGGAGCAGATAACTTTAAGCAAAGAGATTAAAGATTTAGAGCTTGCAATATCAAGATATGAAAAAGAAACAGATAGAGCAAGAAAATTTATATCCCTTATCAATCGTTATGAGAATTTTGAAGAACTCACAACCACAACGATCAATGAGTTTGTAGAGAAGATTATCATTCACGAAAGGGATAGGAAAGGCAGTCAAAACTCAAAACAGAAGATAGAGATATATTTTAACTTTATCGGAAATTATGAACCGCCAAAAGAAGAATTGACCGAAGAAGAACGATTAAAGCTTGAGGAAGAAGAGAGAAAAATCAATGAAAGAAAAGATAGGCTTCACCAAAATTATCTGAAGCGTAAAGCAAACGGCAAACAACAGGAATATGAGGAAAGGTATAAGGCAAGGCGAGAACAGAAGAAGCAGGAGAAACTAAAGGTTCTAAAAAGGGCAGGAGTACCAGTAAAAGATTATGAGGTAAACATCTAATAAAATCAAAATCCATTAAGAAATTGTTAGTTGACACTAACCACACATGATGCTATAATAAAAACCGACAAGGTCGTCGATATTTTGAAAAAATGAAACGAGGTCTTTATTTTGAAGGAAGAGAAACAAAAGGTTGGACAAATTAGAAAGAAAGAAATTAGAGAAGCTGCAAAAAAATGTTTTTTAACAAAAGGCTTTCAAAGCACAACGATGGAAGATGTCATTACAGAGATAGGAATGAGCAGAGGAGGTGTTTATCATCATTATGCAAGCACAAATGAAATGCTTAAAGACTTAATGCTTGATGGAAATGATTATAGAAACAGCTTGATAAATGAATATTTAGAAAATAATAAAGGTAAAGATAAATATCTACAAATGGGTGAAATTTTAGTTGATAAATCATTAGCTGACACAGAATTGATGAAAATATACACGCTTCTTTTACAGGCAAAAAAATATAATGATGATTTAGAAAATTTATATCAGGAATTAAAACTTAATACCACAAATGAGTTAAGTATAATTGCCAATCAGCTTGGAATTAAAGCGGATATATTCAGAGATGGTTTTTTAGTAGATTACATTAACGGCTTGATATTAAGTTCGGAAGTTCTTGGGGCAAGAAAGTCTTATGGCGGACATAAAAAATATATAAAAGAAACAATGATAAATTACATCGTTGATGTAGAAAATAACACACATGAGGAGGTTTCAAATGAATAAACGATTAGAGGTAAAGGATTTAATCAATATAGGATTATTTTCCGTATTAGGTTTTGTGTTTATGATGATTGGGTCATTTTTAGCAATGGTTCCAGTTTTAATGCCACTTGTCCCATTTGCACAGGGAGTTTTGGTAGGACCTGTAAATATGCTGTATTCTACCAAGATTAAAAAAAGAGGAATGATTTTTATTCAATCATTATTGATTGCATTGGTATATGTTGCTATGGGACATGGACCTTGGGCATTATTAACTGCTGTTATTGCCGGTATTATTGCTGAAATAATTTTGAAATCAGGAGAATA
Organism: Fusobacterium naviforme; assembly: GCA_003014445.1. Taxonomy (GTDB): domain Bacteria; phylum Bacillota; class Clostridia; order Lachnospirales; family Lachnospiraceae; genus Moryella; species Moryella indoligenes. The sequence goes on from PYGH01000013.1 coordinate 54,791, forward strand.
TACCAATGTAAAGAAAGCAAGATTAGCATTTTCAATTGCGCCTCTTTGCACGTTAGGAAATTGGCTTCCAATTTTTATATCGAGAAATGAATATATTAAGCAAATGTTAGAAAAAGGATACAATCAAGAGTTCATTGATAAGATGCTTAGTGTTATGCCGAATTGGATTATTGTTGTAATGGCAATAGTAGGAATTATCGGTGCATATATAGGTTGCAGCATTGGAATGGCATTTCTAAAAAAACACTTCAAAAAAGCCGGTATGGAAAAATAAGATTTCATGGAGAGTTAGGATGATAATCAAACTTGATTTTCGTACAAAACTTTTTATGACGATAGTTCTTTCATATATGATGGTATTAGGCAATATTCAAACAAAGTATTTCGTGCAAGCCATTTTAATATCCACAATTCCGATAATACTTTTAATTAACGCAAAATATATAAGAGTAGCTATTATTGGAGTGGCTACTCTTTTGTTTGTTTATGCTGCTGATAAATTTCTGATAGGGCTTAATTACAATCCTGTGGTTGCAATTTTATTGATAATAGTGATGGTTATTAAAAAAATTCTCCCCGCATTTTTGATGGGGAGATATACCATACTTACATCAAATGTTGGAGAAAGCATTTACTCATTAAAAAAAATGAAATGTCCAGATGAAATAGCCATTCCCTTGACGGTAATGGTACGTTTCTTTTATGCTGCAAGGATTGATTATAGTAATATAAAAAAAGCTATGCGTTTGAGAGGATTGACGCTTAAAAGGTTAATAAAGAGTCCAATTTTATTATTTGAATATAGATTAGTGCCATTATTGATGTGCTTATCAAAGGCAGCAGATGATTTGACGGTATCAGCTATGACGAAAGGGTTGGCTGTAAATCAAAAGAGAACAAGTATTAGTGAAACATATATGGGACTTGTTGACTTTATGTTTTTCTTAATAATGGCATGGATAATCTATCTATATATAAGGGGAAAATATGCTTGAATTACAAAATTTAACAGTGGGTTTTGACGGTGAAAGCATATTGAAAAATATAAATATGATTTTCAAACCCGGTGAAGTAACCGTCATTACAGGACATTCAGGAACAGGAAAAAGTAGCTTGCTAAAAGTTATCAATGGAATCATTCCGGAATACAATAATGCAGAATTAGAAGGAGATATTGTATTTAACGGAAAATCATTGTTTGGCTTGACAATATTGGAACGATCTAAATTTATATCTACAGTGTTTCAAAATCCTAAAACACAATTTTATTGTATCAATTCAACCGATGAACTGGCTTTTCAGTTGGAAAATAGAAACATAGACAAAGATTTGATTTTAGATAAAATTCAGTATTATTCAGCGGTTTTAGGTACAAAGGAATTATTAGATAGGAATATCTTTGAACTATCTGGAGGCGAAAAGCAGTTGATTGCAGTAACAGCTTGTGGGATTTCTGAAAATGAAATTATCTTGTTGGATGAACCCTCATCTTCCTTAGATCAGGTTGCAATAGAGCATTTACAGAATGCCATTATGGAACTGAAAAAAAGAAAGAAAATTATCATCATTGTGGAGCATAGATTGTTTTATCTGAAAGATATGCTTGATAAATTGTGTGTGATAGAAAATGGAACTTATAAAGAATACACAAAAGAGCAGTTTTGTGATGATTTCTTTGAACAGGTTTCTGAAAAACACAATCTAAGGAGTTTTAATGCGATTTCTAAAAACAATTTTTTAAGCAGGAAATATAAGCAAGTAGAAGTGTTAAAGAAAAATTCTTCAGATCTTGATTGTAAAGCATTGTCTTGTTTGAATTTCAAAAAAAAATATGAAAGAAAGGAAATCTTTGACTTCAGTATTGCCTTTGAATCCGGTATCAATTTCATCATTGGTCAAAATGGTGTTGGGAAAAGCACTTTTATCAATTTGCTGATGGGGCTGACAAGAGGAACAGGAGAGGTGTTTTATAACGGAGTAAAAGTAAAAAAACGATGTGAAAATATTTTTGCGATTATGCAAGATGTTAATTATCAACTTTTTACAGAATCTGTATGGCAGGAGCTTTCGACTGTTACAAAAGAGAACGAATTAAAAGATGAAATTTTAAAAGCAGTAAACCTATTTGATAAAAAAGAAATGCACCCAAGCTCATTGTCGGGAGGCGAAAAGCAAAGATTATTGCTTGCCATGTCTATGCTAAGTAGAAAACATATCATAATTTTTGATGAACCGACAAGTGGACTTTGTAAAAAACAGATGGATGTTTTGATTGGATTTATCAATAAAATGGCTGAGCAAGGAAAAATAATTCTTATAATCACACATGATCATGAGTTTATAGATAGATGTAACGGAAAAGTATATGAGTTTATTAAATAGGAATGAACAAAGGAGAATAATGTAATGAAAGAAGATATGAAAACACAACTATTAACAAAAAGTCCAAAAGACTTAATGTTTAAGTTGGCGATTCCCGGAATAATCGGAATGATTGTTATAGGACTTTATCCATTTATGGATGGAGTATTTGCGGGACGGTTGATTGGCGATTACGCCATGTCAGCAATCAGTGTATCTATGTCTTTGACGATTATAAACGGTGGAATATCGGCTCTAATCGGTGTAGGCAGCGCTTCTATCCTATCGAGAGCAATAGGCAAAGGAGATAAAGAAACAACAGACAAAATATTCGGGAACTTTTGTTATTGGGTTATTTTGTTTTCTCTAATTATCACAGTATTAGGTTTTGTATTTGCACCTCATTTTTTGGATTTGGTAGGTGCTAAAGGAGATATTAAAGAGCTTGGAGTCAGGTATTTAAGAGTAGTTTTCTTTGGCTCCATATTTGTTAATTTTGCTCAAGCCGGAAATATGACAATGCGTGGTGAAGGTGCATTAAAGCAATCCATGATTATTATGGGGGTAGGAGCAATATTAAACATTATTTTAGATCCTATTTTCATGAAGTTGATGGGAGAATATGCGATTGAAGGGGCAGCTATTGCAACTGTAATCTCTCAAATTGTGCAAGCTATATTAACTTTTTGCTATTTTTCAAAGAAAAGTGCTTTTGTGGGGATTCATAAAATCCAAAAGAGTAAGGATATTTCCAGTGAAATGTTTAGCATAGGAAGTTCTGCAATGATGATGCAAATTTTGTTTGCAGTACAACAAACATTCTTGTTTAAGCAAGCTTTCGCATACGGTGGAGATAATTGGGGAATTTTAATGGCTGCTACAATGAGATTGTATATGTTCTCCTTTATTCCTCTTTGGGGAATGAGCCAAGGTTTACAGCCTGTTATTGGGGCAAATTTCGGAGCAAAGCAATATAAAAGAGTAAAAGATACAATGAAGGTTTTTATGTACGGAGCAACTATTCTTGCAGCTCTTTCATGGATACCATCGATGTTTTATTCAGAAAAATTACTATCACTATTCAGTGTAAGAAGTGAAATCATAGAAGCTGGTGTTATGAATTTTAAGATGTTTTATTCCACATTTATTTTGTATGGAATTATGATTATGACCCTTACTTTTTTTCAATCCATTGGAGATGGCAAAAAAGCCGGGATGGTTGTAATGCTTAGACAGCTGATTTTATTTATACCGGCGATACTACTATTTCCAAAGTTTTTTGGAGCAACAGCAGTTTGGTGGGCAGAGCCTGTGGTGGATTTTAGTATGATTTTGGTCGGATTGTTTATGATGCTTGGGGTACTGCATAAGATAGGCAATGATGAGGTGGCAAATAATTAGCATTTTATTGCTTAACTTGGAAAATAAACTATTAGGAAGGATTGGTGTATGAAGATTAGTTAACTATAAGTGACGGAGGAGAGTAAGATGAAAACGCTTATACTTATAGGGGGAAGTATTAACAAAATTTTCTTGCTACAGTATAGTTATCTGCTCTCTCAAAAAATCAAATATATCTGAAGAAAAGGTAAGCTCTTTTCAATTCGGAGGACATTTTACGCCAAAGTGTAGAAGTCCTCCTTTTTTATTCTCAGAAAACCAAAACAGAGAAATGAAAAAGGAGGAACGCACAATGGATAAAAGAGAATATTACCTCTATGTCAAAGGAAAGGCCGTACCTGTCAGTGAAGAAGTCTATAAAGCCTACTGGAAAATAACAGAGCATGAAAAGTATCTTCAGAGGAAGGATTGGAAACATAATGTAATACCATTTTCTGCATTGGATCATGACGGACACTTTGTAGACAACATCATAGATGAAAAAATAGACTTGGAAAAAATTGTAGAAGTCAAAATGCAAATTGAAGAATTAAACAAGGCATTAGCTACACTGACAAAAGAAGAAAGAGAGTTAATGGAAGCAATTTTTTTCAGAGAAGAAAGTCTGAAGTCTATTGGAGAAAAAGAGAAAGTTACACATCAGGCAATCAGCGGGAGGAGGGATAAAATTTTAGAAAAACTAAGAAAGATTTTAGAAGATAAAATCTAAAAAATGATGAAAGGTTAAGTATCAAAGAACGGTACTTAGCCTTTCTTTATAAGAACAGAAAACTATTAAATGGAGGAAAAGAAAATGAAGAAAGAAAAAACCTTACAAGAAGTACAAGAACAAATTTCTGAACTTCAGGAAGAAAAAGAAAAGTACGATGTAAAGCTGAAACAACTACAAAATCAAGGCAAGAAATTAGAAAAGTTGGCAAATGAAAAGGAGCGAAAAAGAAGAAATCATAGGCTTATACAAAGGGGCTTGATAGTGGAAAGAGTTGTTGAAAGTCCTCTTATGTTTACCAATGAGGAGATAGAAAATCTACTTAATATTGCTACTTACACAGCAGAATACCAAAAAGCCTATAATGAGATGATAAGGCAAAAGGATATGAAAGATGAACCTGGAGAAGAAATTATTGAATAAAAAATTTTAGTTTTTACAGAAGCTCCCTGCAAGGGCAAAAGATTCGCAGAACGCAAAGCACCCTTTAGGGTGTATAATTGCGCCCTTAGTAAACTAAGGGATTTTAGCAAGTCTTTAAAAATCCAAAACTCAATAAAAACATACGGATAAAGCAGATAGGAAAGATACAAAAAATAACCTGTCTGCTTTTTCTTTTACCTGAAAACAACAATAAAAATAGGAAGGAGATAAACCTATGGCAGAAACTTTTCACTTTAGTATTTCAATGATAAGTAGAGGAAAAAGTAAAAGTGCAGTTGCAAGTGCAGCATATATATCCTGCGAGAAATTAACAAATGAATGGGACGGAGTAACCCACGACTATCACAACAAAAAAGGACTACTACATGCAGAAATATTCTTGCCGGAGAATGTACCAAAAGAATTTCAAGACAGAAGTTTTTTGTGGAACAGTGTGGAGCTAAATGAAAAAGCAAGCAATGCCCAACTTGCAAGAAACTTTATCATAGCCCTACCAAAAGAATTAAGTGTAGAAGAAAATAAAAACCTCATTACCGACTTTATACAGGAGAATTTTGTATCTAAAGGAATGATAGTAGACCTTGCTATACATGATGAAAGTGATGAGGGAAATAAGAATATTCACGCCCATATCATGACTACCCTTAGACCAATTAACGAAAAAGGACAGTGGCAACCAAAGAGCAAAAAAGAATATATCCTTGATAAAAACGGAGAAAAGATAAAACTAAAAAGTGGTAATTACAAAACAAGAAAAGTAGAACTGACAGATTGGAATGATAAAGGTAACGCAGAGAAATGGCGAGAAAATTTTGCAGCTCTTTGCAATCAGTATTTAGAGAAAAATAACCTTGAAAAAAGAGTAGACCATCGTTCTTTTGAAAGACAGGGGATAGAAGAAATCCCAACCATTCATTTAGGAGCAAGTGCCAGTGCTTTAGAAAGAAAAGGCATTGAAACCGACAAAGGAAATATCAATAGAGAAATTAAAAAGCATAATTCCTTAGTCAAAGCGATTAAAGAAAGAATTACAGAGCTTACATCTTGGATAACTGATTTTTCAAAAGCCTTATTTGAAAGATACGAACAGTACAAACAGACAAGGCAAGATGAAATAGATAATAAAGCGGAACTCTTTAACCTTTATGAATACATTTCTATCTACAACGAAATACAAGGTGAAAAATCAAGAGGGTTAAATCCTTATGCGAGTAATAAAAAGATGGCTGCTGATCTTAGAAGATTTTCAAAAGCTATTTATTATCTTAGAGATAATAAACTTCAAACCATAGCAGACCTACAGGAAAAAATCTTTGAATTGGCAAAGCAAAGTAAAAAAATAAGCGGTGATATTCAAAGTAACACACAAAGAATAAAAGACCTAAACCAATGTTTAATCTGTTCTGACATCATCAAAGAAAACAAAGAAGCCTATCAGGAATATAAGAGTAAAACACTATTCAAAGATAACTTTTACAATTCTCATAAAAAGGAAATAGACAAATACCTAAGAGCAAGAAAGACGATAGAAAAATTTACCGAGAAATCAGTCATAAAATTAAATGATTGGCAAAAAGAAATATCAATCCTTGAAAAAGGGATACAAGACTTAACCAAAGATAAAGCTAAAGTACAAGAGGAATTTAAGCAGATAGACCATATCAAATATGCGGTTAAGGCAGTAAATGATGATTATGGAATAGACCTAAGTATTGAGATAGACAAGGCGATTAAGCGAGGAGAAAAGCCAAGTGTAATTGCACAACTGAGAAAATTCCAAGAGCAACAGGAAAGAAAGGAGCAGTACAAACAAAAAGCAAAAGAAAAATATACAGAACAAGAAAGATGAAATCCTAAAATAGGACAACATAAAAAATAAAAGCTGACGGAACAAATCGTTCGGTCAGATGAATAAGCTGACACGCTATTTCGGTGTATCAGGCTGCGTACCCATTTGGGGAACGCATAGATAAAGATGAGTCCTCGTTTTAGGGATGCATATAACTGGTGTCGTATTTCACGATGGTAGGTTTATAAGGATGCCCTGTTTTGGGGCGGGCTAACTATAAAGGGTGTCGTAAATCACGACTTCCTTTTGAAAGAAAAAGAGAGGAGAGAAAAATGGCAGATAACAGAAGATACTATTGGTTAAAGCTGAAAGAAGATTTTTTTACAGACAAGAGAATAAAAAGACTAAGAAGAATATCAGGAGGAGATACCTATACAATCATTTACCTCAAATTGCTTTTGCTTAGCCTAAAAGATAGTGGAAAACTGTATTATGACGGAGTAGAAACAGACTTTATCAAAGAGCTTGCCTTAACGATTGATGAAACAGAAGATGATGTAATGGTTACAGTGAACTATCTTATGGCACAAGGATTGATGGAGATAATCACAGAAAATGACGAGTATTTTTTAACAGAAATCCCAAGTCTTATAGGTTCAGAAACAGCGTCTACAAGGCGTTCGAGAAAATCGAGAGGACAAAAAGCGTTGCAATGCAACACTAATGCAACACATTGCAACCTTTTGCAACAAAATTGCAACGGAGATATAGAGAAAGAAATAGATATAGAGTTAGAAAAAGAGGGGGAGATAGAAAAAATATCCCCCGTTTTTTACGGAGAATATAAAAATGTTTCCTTAACAGATGAAGAATATGGAAAGTTAAAGGATAAAATGCAAGGTCATAGGGAGAAAATGATAGAAAAGCTTTCGGCTTATATGCAAAGCACAGGAAGAAACTACAAAGACCATTATGCGACCTTAATTCATTGGTATGAACAAGATAAAGGGAAATTAAAGGAGTGCAGTAAATCAACAGTATATACCCTTGAAGATTATGACAAGGGAGAACATTTATAATCTCATATAAGACGGTGGAGAGGCTTTTTTAGAGCGTTAATGGTAAAAGAGGTATCAGAATATAGCTAAGTGCGAAAACATCATGTGAGGGCTTAAAATTGCAGTATGGAAAAATCATCGTATTTATGATAAAATGACAGTGATATGATAATAAACTCAGTTATAAAGAGAGGATATATAAATGCGAATTCAATTTACAGTAAACGATGAAGAACTGAAAATTTTAACTAAAAAAGTTATAGAGGGTAATTACCCAAGTATTAGTGAATATTGCAAGTGTAGCAGTTTACAAGAAAATACAAGTTATGTTGACTTATATAATACCTTACTAAATAAAATAAGCTTTTTGCCGAAAGACAAAGAATTTGTTTTACGAGAGTTAATAGCAACACCGCCGGCTTTGATTGGCAGATGGTTTTATGAAAATGTAAATAAGGGACTTGTGAAAAATGTAGAACACATCGGAAAAGCTGAAGGTGGAGTAGAAAAATATAAAAAGATATGAGACTTATTTCAAAAAGCTACGCAGTGCGTGGCGGATTGGAAAAGATATTTAGATAATTTTGGAGGTGCATTTCATGGCAGATGAAAATAAAGAGATAGTTATTGTAGATGATAAAACTATACAAGAAAAAATATATTTCATTCGTGGACAAAAAGTAATGCTTGATGCAGATTTAGCTGAAATATATGGTTATGAAACTAAAAACTTTAATAGACAGGTAAAAAATAATATTGAAAAGTTTGAAGGCGAAGATTTTATGTTTCAATTGACCGAGAATGAGTTTGAAAACTTGAGGTGCAAAAATTTCACCTCAAGTTGGGGCGGCTCAAGGTACCTACCAAATGCCTTTACGGAACAAGGTATTTATATGCTTATGACTGTATTAAGGGGAGAACTTGCGATTAGGCAAAGCAGAGCCTTAATTAGAACATTTAAGCAGATGAAAGACTTCATTATTGAAAATCAAGATTTTATCGGTTCAAAAGAATTAGTCCAAATAGCTATTCAAACCAACCAAAACACAAATGATATTGCAGAAATAAAATCTCAAATGGCTACTAAAGAAGATTTGAAAAAAGTAATGGATAATTTTATCGATCCGGACACTTACAAGCATTTCCTTTTGATGAATGGAGATAAGATTGAAGCGGATGTTGCCTATACAAAAATATATAAGTCAGCAAAGAAAAGCATTTATGTAATAGATAACTATATAGGCTTGAAAACCTTAGAATTATTAAGAGCTGCAAAAGACAATGTTGAAATTATAGTCTTTAGCGACAATGTGAAAAATAAAGATATGCTTACAAAAAACATCCTAAATGATTTTAGAAGAGATTATCCAAATATCAACTTAAAAATGAAGGTTGCAGGCAAAAAATATCACGATAGATATATTGCAATAGACTATGGAACAGAAAATGAAGCCTTTTATCTTTGCGGAGCTTCATCAAAGGACGCAGGAAATAAAATATCAAGTATTACCAAGATAGAAGAATCCTCTAAGGATATGTATCATACAATGTTTGGTGGAATGTTAAACAATAAGAATTTGAAAATTTAATATGCAGATAACAGAATAGACAGTTATATGAGCTTTAAGCAAGGCGGTAGAAGTAAAAATCTATCGTCTTTTTTAATTGCAACAAACAGGAGGAAAACTATATGCAAGAAAATAAAAATGAAGATAAGGTAAAATAAGTTTCGCAAATTCAATTGAATAACAAAATAGACACAGTCTATTGCCATCGGTAAAATTAAGCTACCACACAAAATAACCCGAAGGAGGCAATAAACTATGTCTGGTAACATTATACAGTTAAACGAAGATCTCATAAAGAACAATCTTAAGGATCTGGTCAGAAACAGTGTTGAGGAGACACTCAACGCTCTGCTGGATCATGAGGCTGATGAACTGGTCAGGGCTGATAAGTACCAGCGCTCTGCTGAGCGCCAGGGATACCGTTCCGGCCATTATGATCGAAACTTTACGACTTCTTCGG
>PYGH01000014.1 GCA_003014445.1 Fusobacterium naviforme
ATCTTGCTGAAACCTTCTCTTCTCAAAAAATAATACGCAACAGAGCCGCCAACACCGATCACCTATACCGCCAAATACAGGGGTGGATTCTCCGATTACAAAAAAATCGAGAGGGAGTCGACCTCCCTTTGGCATGCCTGTCAAGGCCATCTTACCCGAAAAAAGTTCCCTTGAACAGGTCGCATTTCGCGTATAAACGATGCATCCCGTTTACAAATCTGGCATCTGGCATACAAAACTGGCGTTTCGCTTTCAAATATGCAGTTTTCAATTTACAAACAAGCATCTCGCCTTACAAACTGGCGCCTCAGATTACAACTCAGCGTGTTGTCTGATCTGCACTTTTCTGGACAGGAAAGCAAATTGACAAAATGAGATATATCTCATATAATAATATAGACAAATGAGGATCACTTATGGCATTTGAAATTGAGTTTTATAAAACGAAGGACGGCAAGGAGCCGGTTGTGGATTTTTTGGATTCTTTAGATGATAAAATGGCTGCCAAACTTGTTGGTTTCATGGAAGTGCTGGAGGAAAAAGGTACAGAACTCCGGATGCCGTATTCAGAGTATCTGGATGATGGCATTTTTGAACTGCGTTGTAAGCAGGGAAGTAATATAACAAGAGTGCTGTATTTTTTCTATATAGGAAAAAAGATTATTGCTACAAATGGATTTGTGAAAAAAACACAAAAGACACCACCAAAGGAACTAAAACTAGCAAAGGAAAGACGGGCTGATTGGCTGGAACGCCACAAGGAGGTTCGAGATGACACTTAAGGAATATAAGAATAACAGGATGAAGGATCCCGGGTTTGCGCAAGCATATGAGGAGATGCAGCCGGAAATGAATGTCATCCGTGCCATCATAGATGCGCGTATATCACAGAATATGACGCAGAAGGAACTGGCAGAAAAAACAGGGATTGCGCAAACAGAGATCAGCAGACTTGAGAATGGAACCAGAAATCCATCCATCAAGCTCCTTCAAAGGCTTGCGGATGGAATGGATATGGTTTTGAACATTTCGTTCACGCCCAAAGCGAAGACTCATAGATGATCTATGAAAATCTGAATGTCAGGAATTCTGACACGAAAGTATTCGGTATTTCCCGTTCGGCCTCGTATAATCAGAAATGAAGGAAAGCAAATCATTACAAGGCACAATACGGAATAGGAATGTGTCAATAGCAGAACGACGTGCGTTGAACGATTCCGTCAGATGTCGTGATTGATTCTGGCAGGAGGCAGAACTGGGAAGTACAACACTCTGTAACAATGGATTCGATGTACAACAAATTGACAACAGGCGCATGGCAGGAGATAAACAATAAACCATGGTGACAGACAGGCGGTTTCAGGCAACACCGGGACGAAAACTATGACAACAGACCAAAACAGATCATCAAAACAATATCGGAAGGCGTTAGTAAAGAAACGGGTTGATAAGCGGCAACAAGCTCTGCCCCTAAAGTTTTTCTACTTTTGTACATTTGAATGTACGATGCTTCCCTGAAACCTGATCTATATTGGTCGTGCCAGGAGAACATGACCATGGGCAACATCGAATGCATTTTAGATGAAGTAAACAACCTCTCCGATTCGGACCTTAAGATTCTTGTTAACAAAATCATGGATCGGTTGAAGCTGGTGAAGGCGTTCGCATCTCTGGATAAGGTCATCCCACAGATGGAGTGTCCAGTCTGCCACACTAATGCACATGTTGTTAGAAACGGTCACAAACATGGTAAGCAGGCATTTCTGTGCCGGGCATGTGGAAAATCATATGTTACAACGAGTAACACGCTTCTTGCTTGCTCGCACGATAGCAGCGTTGTCTGGAAAACCGTCCTTACTGACACGCTTATGGGCGTATCCCTTGGTGACACCAGGGATGGACTCAAACTGCGGCATATCAAGATCAGTCATACCAGACTCTTCTTTATGAGGCATAAGATCATGCTGGCGCTGGAGGATCTCCAGGAAATCAGCCCCGCAATGATCGAAGATGTCGTTGAAGCAGACGAAACCTATGTACCGGAGTCAGAAAAGGGGACAAAGTTCGGACCTGGCGCTAAGAGAAACCCCCGTAAGCGCGGGACTCCAACAGCCAAGCCAAGCGCGGTCTTTCTGACGAGCAGATCTGCATCTGCACTGCAGTTCAGCGTAAAAGCGGCGATCTGGTTGTAAAGTCAGAGAACCGAACAAGGCCTTCCACAAAGGATGTCGTTGACATCTACACAGGTCATGTTAAGAGGGGAACCCTGTTCCTCACGGATGGAATGAACGCAGATTCGAAGCTGGGCAGGGCGCTGGGTCAAAGCATTATGAACGTAAAGAAGGAGACTGGCAGCTTCTTCAGCCTGAACACGGTTAACAATCTGCACAGCTTCATCAAGAACCGTTGCTACGACTACCAGGGTGTGGCTACCAAATATTTGAATCGTTACAACCTCGTATTTCGTGCAGCGTACAGGATGAGGCTGTCAGTTGATGAGCTTGCAGAAAAGCTCTTTCTGGCGCGTGATCCGAAGAGAGTGCATCACTATGATGATGTCAAGAAATTGAACTTGCTTGCTGTGTAAATATATTCCTTTGAATTTTTATATTACATATCAACCCGAATCTTTACTAACGCCAAAGGATTTAATGACTTGGCGACTACGCACGCTGACCTTGCCGCCGAGTGGGCAGAAAGAAATTATCCCCTAATGCCTGATGAGGTAAACGCAAAATCAAGACACAATATTTGGTGGAAGTGTAAGACCTGTGGCAATGAGTGGAAGTCCGTTATCAATGCTCGTGTAAAAGGAACAGTACCAATTTGAAACCTTCAATTTCATGCCGCTTTAGATGACATTCAGTGTCAGACTGCTGAGTGTCTTGAATTCGGGATTATGTAAAAAATTTTTCCTCCCCCTTGACAAATAAAAAATCATGAGCATAATAGCAGTTGAAAGGTTGTTCAACTACTAAAGAAAGGCGGTGACCTTATGGCAGAACAGTCTTACACTTGCGATTGCGATGTGATACATGAGGAAGTCGTGAATGAGGTAAAAACTAAGATGCAGTCGAAGGAGGATTACGTTCAACTGGCATCTTTGTTTAAGCTGTTCGGCGATGGTACCAGATTGCAGATTTTACACGCCTTGGAGCAGAGCGAGATGTGCGTATGCGATCTTGCCGTACTACTTGGGGTCACAAAATCTGCCGTTTCTCACCAGTTAAAAGCATTGCGTCTTGCAAATCTGGTAAAATTCCGCAGAGAAGCCCAGATCGTCTATTATTCTCTTGCTGATGACCATGTAAAAGGATTGATAGAGATGGGTTTTGAGCATTTGCGGGAGTAGGGAATATATTTTTACATTCATAGTTGAATGGTTGAGCAATAAAGCAAAAATACAAGGAGGCCATTATGGAACGAGTTTTCATGCTGAAAGGGCTGGATTGCCCGAACTGCTCCGCAAAGATTGAAAAGGAGGTCGGGGAACTGGATGGGGTTACTTTCTCTGTTATCAATCTGATGAAGCAGACATTAACAGTTAATGTGACACCGAGTGCCGCGAGTACGATAGCGGGCAATGTTGAAACCATTGTCCACAGTCACGAGCCAGATGTGGAGGTTCAGGAGAAAACAGCCGCACCGGTTACAAAAACGTATTTACTGAAAGGGTTGGACTGTCCGAACTGCTCCGCAAAAATCGAAAAAGAGGTTGGAGAGCTGGACGGGGTGACTTCGTCCGTTGTCAACCTGATGAAGCAGACATTGACAATTCAAGTGGCGTCGGATGCTGCGAGTACGATAATGGGAAAAATAGAAACCATTGTCCACAGCCATGAGCCGGATATTCCCGTTTCAGAGTATGTGCCCGAAGCCGCCGCTGCTGGAAAAACAAATACCGCGGCAGATGATGACGATGATGACGGTGACCCCAAGAAGAAAATCATCCGACTGAGTGTTGGCGCTGTCCTTTATGCGGTTGGCATAGTCCTGTCAGTCTTTGCCAAGGTACCGCTGCCGGTGGAACTTGGTTTCCTGATCGCATCCTACATCATTCTTGGCTACGACGTTGTGCTGAGAGCCTTAAAGAATATCCTTAAGGGCCGAGTCTTTGATGAAAACTTCCTGATGACCCTTTCCACCGTCGGTGCATTTGCCATTGGTGAATACCCGGAAGCGGTTGCCGTCATGCTGTTCTACCAGATTGGGGAACTGTTTCAGGATCTGGCTGTTCAGCGTTCCAGAAAGTCCATTGCCGACCTGATGGATATTCGCCCTGATGCGGCTACGGTAAAGAGAAACGGTGAACTTCTCACCGTTGCGCCGGAGACGGTTGCGGTCGGAGAAGTCATTGTTGTGAAGCCAGGCGAGAAGATTCCTCTGGACGGCGTTGTGCTTGACGGGGAATCCATGCTTGATACCAAGGCTCTTACCGGCGAATCTGTTCCGAGAAGTGTCCGTAAGGATGATGACGCACTTTCCGGCTGCATCAATCAGAGCGGCGTATTGACGATTCAGGTCACGAAAGTTTTCGGAGAATCCACCGTTTCCAAGATCATTGATCTGGTGGAGAATGCTTCGAGCAGAAAAGCGCCTACGGAAAACTTTATTACAACCTTTGCCCGGTACTATACTCCTGTAGTTGTGATCATGGCCGCAATTCTTGCCATTCTTCCTCCGTTGGCGTTTGGCGGCGCGTGGGCTGATTGGCTCCACAGAGGGTTTGTGTTCCTCGTTATCTCCTGCCCGTGCGCACTGGTCATTTCCATTCCGCTGACTTTCTTCGGCGGCATTGGCGCTGCATCCAAGCACGGTGTGCTGGTGAAAGGCAGCAACTATTTGGAAGCGTTAAATAAAGTCAGCACGGTTGTCTTCGATAAGACGGGAACGCTTACCAAAGGCGTTTTCAAAGTAACCGATATTTTCCCGGAAAACGGGTTCACCGCAGATCAGGTGCTTGAATATGCAGCGAAAGCGGAGAGCTTTTCCAACCATCCGATTGCAAAGTCCATTCTCACGGCCTTTGGCAAAGAAATCGACCAGAACACGATTTCTGATTACAAAGAGGTTTCGGGCCATGGTATCAGCGTGAACGACGGTGGCAGAAATGTTCTTGCCGGAAACAGCAAGCTGATGGACGCGGAAGGCATCTCTTATACTCCGTGTGAGAAAGCCGGCACAAAGGCTTATGTCGCTGTTGACGGAAAGTATGCCGGTTGCATCCTGATTGCGGATGAAGTGAAGCCGGACAGCAAGAAAGCTATTTCCGATTTGAAGCGGATAGGCGTAGAAAAGACTGTTATGCTTACCGGCGATGATGAGAAGATCGCCAAGGCGGTTGCTGACGAATTAGGACTGGATGAATACCATGCCCAGCTTTTGCCTGACCAGAAGGTAGAAGAGGTTGAACTTTTGGACAGCCAAAAAAGACAGGGCGGTAAACTGGCCTTTGTCGGTGACGGTATCAATGACGCCCCGGTGCTTGCCCGTGCGGATGTCGGTATTGCAATGGGGGGTCTTGGCTCCGATGCCGCTATCGAAGCCGCCGACGTCGTACTGATGACGGATGAGCCGGGAAAACTGGTAGAGGCTATAGACGTGGCCAAGGCGACCAAGAAGATCGTCACGCAGAATATCGTGATTGCCCTTGGAATCAAAGGCGTGTTCCTGATCCTCGGTGCTCTCGGTATTGCAGGGATGTGGGAAGCAGTATTTGGCGATGTAGGTGTTACCATTATTGCCGTTATCAATGCTATGAGGATTTTAAAAAAATAAGGGATTTAGATGAAATTGCTTTTTTTGCTACCTGCCCTAAGAGGTGATTGAAATGAACACGCAGGTTTGGATAGGAATCATTTTGCCATTTCTGGGGACCTGTCTTGGCGCAGCTATGGTGTTCGTGTTGAAGGACAGAATACCAAAGCGAAGATCAGCACTTTTCGGCAGATGCCCTTAGACTTACATCATTTACACCAATTTCTACAAATAATACTGCTCCGAGGGTGTACGTTTAGGAGATAGGAAAGCCTAAAAATGGGCTTCAAACAATATATCAGTAGAACCTGGCAGATGATAGAACAGCAAGTGAATGATGTACCATTTCGTCCCGACACTCCGCAACGGAACCTCAGCGGCTTCGGCTGAAAACGGAGCTTCTTCATCATCTGCGAAGGCAGAGAGCGGAGAAGATGCCGATGGAGAAGCAGCCGGAGAGAAGGCCGCTTCTGAAGACAGGAGCGGATTCTTCACACCGAACGACAGCATCGATTTCTCAAACGTGAAGATTGAGCCGCTCTTTGAGGAGCAGGTCGATTTCGACACCTTCAGCAAATCCGATTTCCGGGCGGTGAAGGTAAAAGAATGCTCAGCTGTTTCCGAAGTCCAAGAAGCTCTTAAAGTTCGTTCTGGACGACGGTACGGGCACGGATCGGGTGATTTTAAGCGGTATTCACGCCTATTACGAGCCGGATGAGCTGGTCGGAAAGACCCTGATCGCCATCACCAATCTCCCGCCGAGAAAGATGATGGGCACCGACTCCTGCGGCATGCTTCTCTCCGCTGTGAACAACAAGAAGGACAGCGAAGACGAAGAACTTCATCTTCTGATGGTGGATAACCATATCCCGGCAGGCGCGAAGCTGTATTGATCCGGGGATAATCACAGGCGGAAAACCTGACACACATCCCAGTTCCAAAAACCTTCAAGGCACTTCTTTTCAGAATCAATCTGAGAGGGGGTGCCTTTTTGCGTGCAAACAGCAGGAAAAGAGGCTGAAATGCCTTTCATCCCTGTTTGAATGGAAACCAGATGACGCAGATGTGTATGATCCTTGCATCTGCCCACAAATCTTCTTCCGCTATGCAGATGGAATCGCGTACTACAGACTGACGGAGAAGACGATTACCCGACTGGCAAAAGAAGCGGAAGCCATCTACAAGATTGACGGAAAGATGGTTCTTGTCCGGCGTGATCTCTTTGAGTCGTATCTCAGAAAACAGTACAGGAAAACCGGAAGAGGACCGGGATTGGAGGAAAAGGATGAAAGCAGCAGATAAGTTTCCTTATCCAGATATCATGACAAAAATAGCATGTGTGATATTGATCGAAAGTCAAAAATGCATATGTTAAATGCGCAAAGATGCACTCCTTTTTCAAAATCAATCTGAGAGAGGAACCTCTTTTTGCATTTCGTTTGCCGGTGGTGCAAAATGTCAATTCATATAAGATGGACAAAAATGCGGAATCCGCAAAAATGTCACATGAAGAGTTGACGACCAGTGTGATGTGGGCTACAATGTAAATGGACAAAAATGCGGATTCCGCATTTTTGTATCATTATTAGACAGGGATGATGAAAATGGAAATTCGCAGGGATACCTATCTGAACAAGCTGATTTCCAAGCGTCATAATGGGTTGATTAAGGTCATTACCGGGGTTCGCAGATGCGGAAAATCGTATCTGCTTTTTGAGTTGTTCAGAGAGTATCTCAGGAAGAGTCAGGTTCCGGACGATCATATTATAGAGATGGCTTTTGATGCCTATGAGAATAAAAAGTATCGGGATCCGGAAATATTCTTTCCTTATCTGAACGAACGAATTAACGACCAGGATCAATACTATGTGCTATTGGACGAGGTGCAGCTTCTCGGAGATTTTGAGTCCATTCTGAATAGCCTGGTGCGAAGGAAAAACGTTGATGTCTATGTGACAGGCAGCAACGCAAAATTTCTTTCCAAAGATATCATTACAGAGTTCCGCGGGCGTGGTGATGAAGTGCATATGTATCCGCTGACATTTGCGGAGTTCATGTCTGTGTATGAGGGTGAGAAAGCGGATGGATGGCGCGATTATGTGCTTTATGGAGGAATTCCGCTAATACTCACATTTACCACGCCGGATCAGAAGGGCGATTTTCTGAAATCACTGTTCGAGGAGACGTATATCTCCGATATTATCGGGAGAAATAATGTCAGAAATAAGGTGGAGCTGGAAGAACTTCTGAATATTCTGTCTTCTTCCATCGGCTCTCTGACGAATCCGAGCAAGCTGTCTGCAACTTTTAAGAGCGTAAAACATACGACTATCAGTAAGATGACGATCAAACGCTATATCGATTATCTTGAAGACGCTTTCCTGATTGACAGTGCAATTCGCTACGATATAAAAGGTAAGAAATATATTGATACACCATCCAAGTATTATTTCACGGACCTGGGTCTTCGAAATGCCAGATTAAATTTCCGACAGGTCGAAGAAACACACGCGATGGAGAATATCATTTTCAATGAACTGAAAGTCAGGGGATATAACGTCGATGTAGGCGTTGTTGTGATGAATGAAAAAGATCAGACAGGTAAAAAAATAAGAAAGCAACTAGAGATTGATTTTGTCTGCAATAAAGGTTCCAAACGTTACTATATTCAGTCGGCATTTGCTATGCATGATGAAAAGAAAATGCAGCAGGAACAACGCTCTCTGGTCAATACAGGCGATGGGTTCAAGAAAATCATAATCACAAAAGATGCCATAGCACCGCTTTACAATGAAGAAGGTGTGTTGGTGATGAGCGTTTTTGACTTCCTGTTAAATCCTGACAGCATGGATTTATAATCAGGCGACACAAAGCGAGGGTAATAATCTCGGATAGGTCAACAAAAACCTTCATGTCAGAAATTCTGACACGAAAGTATTCGGTATTTCCCGTTCAGCCTCGTATAATCAGAAATGAAGGAGAGCAAATCGTCACAAGGCATAATACAGAATAGGAATGTGTCAATAGCAGAACGACGTGCGTTGAACGATTCCGTCAGATGCCGTGATTGATTCTGGCAGGAGGCAGAACTGGGAAGTACAATTCTCTGCAACAAAAGATTCGATGTACAACAATTTGACAACAGATGCATGGCAGGAGATAAACAATAAAACATGGTGACAGACAGGTATTTTCAGACAACACCGGGGCGAAAACCATGATAACAAGCGGGAACAAATCATCAAAAAATTATCTGAAATGGATTCCCGACGATGCGCTCTCTGGATTCCAAGTCAGAGAATTCTGCTGAGGCAGAAATGTCTGACGACCGGGAGGATACGATTGCAACTGAATCCAGGAATGAAACAATCGATTTCTCCAGGGTAAAGATTGAACCTCTGTTTGAGGAGCAGGTTGATTTTGATACCTTCTCAAAGTCCGATTTCCGGGCTGTGAAGGTCAAGGCATGTGAAGCAGTTAAGAAGTCAAAAAAACTCCTTCAGTTTACACTGGACGATGGAACAGGCACAGACCGCACGATTTTAAGCGGAATTCACGCCTTTTACGAGCCGGAAGAGCTGGTGGGCAAGACACTGATTGCCATTACAAACCTCCCGCCGAGAGCCATGATGGGCATTGAGTCCTGTGGAATGCTTCTTTCTGCAATCCATGAGGAAGAGGGCGAGGAGAAGCTTCACCTTCTGATGGTGGACAACCACATCCCGGCAGGGGCAAAGCTGTACTAAGTACACCATCCGGCATGTATTCTTTTGCCGGAAAAACACGACGTACTTCAATGTTGGAAAACAGCTGAAATTTACACACTTACACCAAGCTTATCTCTGGCTTGCGCCGATCGGCATGCATATGAATGTGGGGCTTATGAATTTTGTCTACAAGCATCTGCTGTTGGTTGATGAGACGATGGCCGATCGAATGGGAGATCAACTGCTGATGGCCTTCAGTCTGCCTGTCTGGATTCTGTTTGTTGCGTTTTGGCTGCCGATGATAATCGTACAGTTTTTGGCATTTTCCAAGGAGCTGACGCCGTACCCCTCGTATGCCAGGTGGTTCAGTGTTCCCGTTGGAGCCATCCCTTTTGGGATGATGGGTCTTGGAATCGGCGCCGGCTCGGCACTGGGACCGGCGATTGAGACCATGTGCTTGAATGTGGGAAACATTTTTATGTTTGCCGGTTTGCTTGCCGCGCTGCCGGATGAAAAACGGTTTGAAGCATTCCGCGAAGAGCAGGCAAGGCGCAGACAGAGAGAAGCGGGGTAGCGTCTCTTTGTTCCTGTTTTTTTTTCGCCGGATGGGAGCTCCCGTTTCTCACCTGTTTTCGGTTACGGCATGTTTCGATCAGGTGTGCCGATCCCCTTGTTCGCCGGATTCTTTTGGAACATCCGGAGAATCAGGGGATTTTTTGTGCCTGCATGCGTCGGTTTTGGAAACATGAGTGTACTCTGTCACAAAAATCAGATATAATATAAACCGAAGCTGTTTTTAATGAAATTTTATATTGAAAAATGGAAGGGAAAAGGGGGATGATGATGAGTTTAAGCGATATTTTAAATTCCAAACCACTGTATCTGCTGGTAGGCACAGCCTTATTGGTCATTTTTGGCATGTGTATTTTTTTCTGTAAAAGAGCAATTAAGCGGGCAAAGGAACTGAATATTTCAAAGGACAAAATCAAGTCAGTGATACGAGCTTCCGTTATTTTTTCAATTGTTCCATCGGTTTCTGTGATCATCGGGCTGATTACACTGGCGCCGATTCTTGGCGTTCCGTGGCCATGGTTCCGGCTTTCGGTGGTGGGCTCTCTCCCATACGAGCTGATGGCGGCGGATCTTTCCGTTAAGGGCGCAGGCTTTTCCGGCTTTGAAGATTTTTTGAACCATGGAACCCCTGCAGTGATTGGAGCCATTATGTTTGTGATGAGTATTTCCATCATGGCAGGAATGGTGTTCAATGTATTTGCACTGAAGAGAGTGCATACAGGTGTGCTCAAAGCGGGAGAAAAGGACACGCCCTTTGTGGATCTGGCCTTGTCTGTTCTTGTCATCGGCATGATGTCCGTCTTTGTCCCGGTGCAGTCGGTGAAATCCCGGATTCACCTGCTGACTATTATTGTAAGTATGCTGATCACATGGATCTGTTCCAAGCTGGCGTCCAGATATAAAATCACTTGGTTAAATGACTTTACGATGTCCTTTGCACTGGTAGGCGCCATGGCAGCGGCAGTTATCTTTACGAATATGGGAATGGGGGGTTGATGAAATGTCCAATTATATGAAGAACACGTACCGATACGGTGTCATTGCCACCTTGATTGCCATGGGACTGATGCTTGGGATCCCAGCGGCCATGTGCATGATTTACGGAATGTGGCCGGAATGGTCTCTGATCGCCTCGGTTGCGGGACCGCTTCTTGCCCTGTTTGTACCCACCGCCCTTGCAGAGCAGCTCACAATGATTCCGATTGGCGGCACCACATGTTATCTGAATTCCATTTTGGGAAATGTAATGAACATCAAATTCCCCTGCTACTTATCGGCAATCGGAACGGTGGATGCAACGCCCGGCACCGAAGAAGCCGATGTCATGGGAATGATCGCAGTAACCGTTTCCGGAATGGTTTCCATGATCACCATCGTTTTCGGCGTCATTTTGCTGGCTCCTTTGAAGCCCATTCTCCAGACAGAAGCCGTGGGAACAGCCACCATGTATATTCTGCCGGCTCTTTACGGCTCCATGGGGATTTCCGCTTTTGTTTCCACCGGGGCAGGTTCCAAATATAAGGCTCCGAGGAAACCGCTGATTGCGGTTACAGCTTTGGCCATTGTGTACGCCTTCAATTTCCTTATCATGCCGATTGCAGGAAAAGAAGGGTTTGCCATGCTGATCATGCTGGCAGTCACACTTGGCATCACTTATTTCTATTATCAATCGGGAATTGTTCAACTGGAAAAGAAGGGCTGATATGAAGGAATTCTTACATTCTGTCATAGAATACGGCAAGAGGTTTACAGAAGAGGGAAGGCTCGTAGACTATATTGAAATTTTAAAGGACGCAGACAAAAATGCCTTGGGAGTATGCCTGATCGACAAGGACGGAGTTGAATATGAGGCGGGAAAATCCAGAGAGTCATTTGCTATCATGTCCATCGTAAAGGTGCTGCTGTTTGACTTGGTATTGGAAAACTATGAGTGGTCCGATATCAAAAAGTACATGAGAACAGAGGGCTCATCCAAGCCGTACAACTCCATTCTTGACCTGGAGGCAGAGGGGGGGAAGCCGGTCAACCCCTTTGTCAATTCGGGGGCGATTACCTCGGCTTACCTGATTTATAAAAAATTCGGGGGTGATTCCGTTGCGGTTTTGATGGAGCGGGCAAAGGCGGTCATGGACGATGAAACCCTAAGCTACAGCCAAACCCTTCTTGACACCACAAAAAGAGGCGGAGAAAACAATCTGGCGCTGGCATGGATTCTGAAAAAGCACGGGACGATTGGAAAGGAAACCGCTGTGGAGGATGTGATTCATCTCTATAATCTCGCCTGCAGCATCATGGTCAACACCAGGGATCTGGCTGTTTTTGCATCCACGATTTCAAGAAACGGAAAAAATCTGGCGGGAAAACAAGTCATTCAGAAAGAAAATGCCAGGATTCTGAGGACGCTCATGGCGATTTGCGGACTTTACGACGATTCCGGGGATTTTGCCATCAGAATCGGGATTCCGGCGAAAAGCGGAGTCGGCGGAGGAATCATGGCAACTACGAATCAGGGGATTGGTATTTGCACATTTTGTCCGGGGCTTGACCGCTTTGGAAACTCAAGGGCAGGGCTTAAGATGCTGGAAAAAATTGCCGGGGAATTACACTTAAACGTTTATTAAGCACACAGGTGAACATGTGAACCTACTGCTGATTTGGGACGGTCACGGCAGTCAAAGAACGGAAGGATCCTGACAAAGAGTAAGGAGAAGAGAATGGATCGATACAATGACGAGCTGGTAAAGCTTGCGAAAAGCATTTGGGAATTTGCGGAAATAAAATGGAAGGAGCATAAATCTGTCGCAGCGCAAATGGAAGTTTTGAAGAAGCACGGGTTTCAAATCCGTGAAAACCTGGCGGATCTTCCCACTGCTTTTTGCGCAGAATATGGCGCGGAAGGCGGAGTCACCATCGGAATCTTGGGAGAGTTCGATGCACTGTCCGGTCTGTCTCAGGTGGAGGACCTGGCAGAAAGGAAAGAAAAGAGAAAGGGTGAATGCGGTCATGGATGCGGGCATCACCTTTTGGGGACGGCATCCATCGGTGCTGCTTTGAAGGTGCGGGATTATATTGAGGTAAACCATCTGAAAGCCAAGGTGATTTATTTTGGCTGCCCGGCGGAGGAGGGAGGCAGCGGGAAGGCCTTTATGGCGAAGGCGGGCTGCTTTGATGCGGCAGATGTGGCCATTACGTGGCATCCCTTTACCGGAAATGCCATTTTTACCGGATCCCTTCAGGCGAACAAGCAGGTCTATGTGAGATTCCGGGGAAAGGGCGCTCACGCTGCTGCGTCGCCTCACCTCGGAAGGTCTGCGCTCGACGGACTTGAGCTGGTCAATATCGGCGTCCAATTTCTGAGAGAACACATGCAGGATTTTGAACGGATTCACTATTCCATTGTGGATCCCGGGTCTGCCTCTCCAAATGTGGTGCAGCCTTATGCAGAGGGGCTGTATCTTTTGCGTTCAAAAGATACGAAGCATGTCAACCGACTCTATCAGAGATTTGAAAAAATTGTGGAAGGCGCCGGTCTCATGACGGAAACTGAGCCGGAAATTGTTTTTGACAAAGCTTGTTCCAATGTGATTCCGAACTCCGTCATCGAAGAAGAGCTGTACAAGGCCTTTCTGGAAGAGGGACCAATGAAATTTACGGAGGAAGAAATCCAATATGCCGAAAGGTTTCGGGCAACCTACCCGGAGGAAAATATTGAGAGTGAAAATACAATCGGGTTTGCGGAAGATAAAAGCGGAGAGCTGCAATACCTGAAGGAGCATATTCTGTATGATAAAATTTTGAAGTACAAGCATTCCGATGAGATTGTGATGGGATCTTCTGACGTGGGAGACTGCTCCAATGCGGTGCCGACTGCACAGATTATTACAGCCTGCTTTGCCATCGGAACAACGGCTCACTCCTGGCAGGAAGTGGCGCAAGGCAAGTCCTCCATTGCAATGAAGGGTATGCTAAAGGCCTCCAATGTTATGGCAAGGGCGGCAATTCACCTGATTGAAAACCCGGAACGGGTTCAAAAAGCAAAGGAAGAATTGATTCGGGTTCGCGGAGAACAATTTACTTCACCGATTCCTGATGGCGCGAAGCCAAGAATGCGCTGATGGGCTTCTGCAAAACCCGGTGCGGAAGGCGGAATACGGCGAGAGCCCTTGGCGCGGAGTGTACCATGGGTCAGATTTCAGGCGAGCCAGCCCTAACAAAGCACCCTTCGGGGTGCTTTTCAAATGATGTAGAAACGCCTCTTGCAAATTTGTTTTTTGCGAATATAGTTTCTATATCCCGTTTACAAATCTGGCACCTGGCATACAAAACTGGCGTTTCGCTTTCAAATATGCAGTTTTCAATTTACAAACAAGCATCTCGCCTTACAAACTGGCGCCTCAGATTACATCTCAGCGCCCGTTATTTTTTTGTTAAAAATTGCGACCGCTTTTAATATAATAACATGAGCGATAAGTCAAGTTATTGGATTTGGATTAAGGTGAGCCATGCTGAAGAATAATGTTGAAAAGGATATCAAAATTTTCTGTATAGACCAAGGGAGAACACAGGCACAGATAGCGGAGAGTGTTGGAACGACGGCATCTTATGTGAATAAAATCGTCAGAGGCAAGGAGCAGATAGTCAATAAGACCTTTCTCGCCATTATGGCAGACCTTGGCTATGACGTGGAATTAACTTATGTTAAGAAAGAAGAGTCATGAAATCACAATTTGTGATTTTAAACGAGAATATTTCGTGAAGTCGCAAATTGCGACAACACCGTTTGAGGTTCCAGATTGGGATTTCAAATAACGCAGGTGTACTGAAAAAGCATATGCTTACGGAGTGTGTGACAGTGTCAAACTTTTCGTAATTTAAAAAATATGGGGGTTAGAATGGCTTTATATGTTAACAGTTGGATAAGGGAAGAATCCAGAACAGACCGGATTGCGAGAGAAGTACTGAAAAAATTGGAGGTGAATACACAGAGCTTTAGCTTCCAGATGAAGGGCTGTTATCACTATCAAAAGAAAGACTTGAAAAACGAAGCAGACTGATAGAAGCAGAGGACTATTCTGATTCGATGTTTCGTTATGCAAAACAGTTTGCGTACGCTGATACTATCATTATTGCTGCTCCGTATTGGGATTTGTCGTTTCCGTCAATGCTGAAGGTGTATATTGAAAATATCTATGTTACAGGAATTGTATCAAAATACGGTAAGGATGGTGTTCCGATTGGACTTTGTAAAGCGAGTGAATTGATATATGTCACTACAGCCGGTGGACCATATAATCCAGACTTCTCTTACGGATATATCAGAGAAATGTCTACAGCATTTTGGGGGGATTCCTTGTACAAGACTGATCGTGGCAGAGATGCTTGATGTAGAAGGAATGGATGCGAAAAAGATTATACGAGAAACTATCAATGCCATTTGATGATTTTTTAGCCTTGCAAGATAATCTGAAATAATTTGAATATTAAGGGAAAAATACAGTGAAGAGATTTAGAAACGCAGCAGTTTTGTTCATGCTTATAGCGTTGTTGCTTGCCGGATGTGGAAACGTAGGCGAAGCTGAGACCGAAAACGTGGGAAAGGATATTGCTGCCGATGAAACAATCAATGTAGAAGCGCAGCAATATTGGAGAGAAGAAATCCAGAAATATAGAGATGATGATGCCGTTGGACAGCTTCTGTTTGTCCGCTACACGGGGGGGCGCGGCAAAGATTCTTTTCTATGAGAAAGAAAGGGATGATAACAATGCGTGGACACTGCTTTTTGAGACGGAAGGTCTTGTCGGGAAATATGGGATTGACAAAACCGGAGAGGGAGATGCGAAAACACCGACAGGTGATTTTGGTGTTGTAAGCGCATTTGGCATAAAAGGAAATCCCGGAACGAAACTTCCGTATCTGCCTATCACCGATACTACCTACGCCTGTGACGAAGAAGGAGAGTATTACAATCAGATTATCGACGCGAAGGAAACGGGACACAGCTGCAACGGGGAGGAAATGTTTAAATATTCACCGGAATACAACTATGGTCTTACAATAGATTTTAATGCTGATAATGTCTATCCGGACGGATCTGCGGTCTTTATTCATTGTATCGGACCGAAGGCTTTTACCGGAGGCTGTGTAGCACTTCCAGAGGAATATATGAAACAGGTTCTCGAAATGGCTGAGCCGGGTATGCGTATCATTATTAATAACGACTGAACAGGAGAAAAGCAACATGGAAAGAGAGAAAAGGGAATTAAACAAGTGGAAGATAACAGCCATTGTGGTGATGTTTCTTCTTCTTGCAGTGAGCATTTTGTATGCGCTGCAGAGGGATCAGAATAAGATGGTTACAGAAAAAACCGCAGTTTCGACGGAACCATCTTCAAAGAAGGGCTCTGATGAAGTCAACTACGCTGACGCCGGAAGCTGGCTGTTCTTTGCAGATGGTGCAAGGAAGGATGTGGATCTGTTCCTGATTGCGCCTACCGTTGATATGGGGAAGGATGGTAACTACAACCTCTCGCTTTCTGACTCCAAAACCATAGAGAATATGCAGGGTGCCCTTTATATGGAAAAGGGAATCTTTAACCAGACCTGCCGCATTTATTCGCCGCTGTACAGGCAAATGACCATTACGGTATATGATCTCCCGGAAAAAGAGCAGCAACAGTATCTGGATATTGCTTATAACGATGTTAAGGAGGCTTTTCTCTACTATATGGAGCATGAAAACAACGGAAGACCCTTTATGCTGGCCGGTTTCTCTCAGGGCGGCGAGCTTGCCGTGGAGCTGATGAAGGATCTTTTTGGTGATGGGAAATACGATGATCAGTTCATCGCGACCTATGCTTTTGGATGGCATCTGACGGAGGATGAAGTAAAGGGATACTCGCAGCTAGTTCCGGCACAAGGATCCGATGACACAGGCGTGGTGGTTGTATTTGACTGTGAAGCAGAGGGGACAGAAAGCACACTGATTGTTCCTTCCGGTATGCATACCTACAGCATCAACCCACTGAACTGGAAAACAGATTCTTCGGTAGCAGAAAAAGAAGAAAATCTTGGTGCATTCTTTACGAACTATGACGGCGAGGGAAAAGAGATACCGCAGCTTTGTGGTGCATATATAAATACTGACAGAGGCACGGTAATCGTGACAGACGTGAACACAGAAGATTACCCGGAGGGCATCGAATCCCTTGGTGCAGGCTCTTACCACATTTATGATTACCAGTTCTTCTTTCGCAACTTGGAGGAAAACGTGATAGTGAGAGCAGATAAATGGCTCAGCGAGAAGGTAGCAAATTAATTTCGCAAATTCAAACCATCAGTAGCTGAGCGTCAGCCTATCGCCAGCGATATTTTTTATGCCTGCGAATCATCTAGCAGGGCATCAATCATCTTTTTGACATCATCGTCATCGGTGAGTCCGTAGGCAATCTCCAGAAAGTATCGTGCTGCCGGCGCATTCTTTTCCTCGAAGAAATGCTTCCCGTAGGAGAATGAGAGACCGATGACATCATTATCAGCACCGATCGGGAATCCATACTGTTTCGCATATTTTCGGGCATCCTCCATGGACGGCTGTGCTATTTTTCCGTCTGTTTTCGCATGGATGTAGTACAGCTCTGATTGAACCTGCTTGGAGTCCTTTTCAAACTGCATACTAAGCAAATAACAGGCAATCGCTTCGGAGTACAATTCTTTCTCAACGAAATAATACCCGAGATTTCTGTAGCACCGTGCAATATTCGGCGCACGGAAGGCGATGCGGAAAGCATCAACGGTATGCCGGAAGAAATTATCCAGATCTCCGGCGATTTTGAAAGTCTCTGTATACTCCGAGTTGATGCGGAAACTTACAGGATTCCAGTACAGAGCCTGCTTCAGTGCTCTCTGCGACTCCGGGATGCGTTTCAGGTCGATCAGGAGACTGCCGTATAATGTATAAATCTCTGTCAGAGGCATGGGAGCGCGGCGCAATTCTTTTTCCGGCCGATACCGGAATCGGTAGAGGATTTCTTCGAAGGATTCGTCAAAGAGCCGATATTCGCTGACCTGATCATCCTGGAACGGCAGCGCTTCATTCATCTTCAGAACCAGCGGCTCAATCAGACTGAGGGCTTTATCAAAATCCTTTTTGTAGATATTGAAACGGACTTCTTCCAGGAGGGATTCCGTTCCTGCGCCGTCATTACTGATGGCTTTATCCAACTGATCTCTTTTCTCCTCCGGAATCAGGTCATAGATCAGCCTGCCGCACGCACGGACGATTTCCTGTCCCAGTTCATGATCCTTATAGGCTTCCGTCTGCTCCACAAGGTAAGCCAGATCTGCTTTTTGATCCCCGGTCAGGCCGGCAGTGATCTTGTGCATGATTTTATTGAATTCTTTTTCCTTCGCCATGTTTTCCTCCTGTCAGTAACCGATGGCTGCGAGTTCATCCAACAAGGCATTTACGCGGATAATTGCGGCGCGACGCTCCTGTCTTTTCTTCTTTGCCTGCGCATTTCTGTACTTCTTTGTTCCCATGATTCTTCGGTAATGACGGGAGGCGGAACGGGGATAATCTGCACCATATTTATCCGCCACCCAGGAAGGGGCGGAATAGACAGGTACAGCTTCCGGAGCTGCTTTTTCTGTACAGGGATGTTCGTCCCGGTATTCATCGTGAGAAACAATGTACTCCAGATATCCGAGAATTGTTTTTGAACGGTAAGCCTGTGAATGGTATCCGGGGATGATGCTTGGGTGGGGATCCTTAAAGAACCGCTTCTCTGTGTTTTTGTGATACAGGAACAAAGTATGGTTGTTTCCGTTTACAATGATTCGCCAGCAATCGTGTCTGGAGATCACATGAATAACCCCGTTGAAAAGTTTGAAGGACAGTCCGTGCTGGCGGCAGAAATCATCAACCTGCTTGCGCCCCTTACGGTACTTCTGAGCAACAGAAGGGCAGCAGTTACAAAGCCGATAGCCATGCTCCTGCGCTTCCTCCAGACTGGAAAAACTTCTTCTGTTGTCCTTTGGGATATGACGGAAAATGCTGCAATGAGAGAGATGCACGATCTTTCGGTGAGAATTTGTACTATAGAATACAGTGCACATAACGAACCTCCTTCCGGTTTGTCATCGACGGGGGATTTCTTCCCTGCCGTTATGTACACTGTAACAAATGATATGTCCTGAAAAACGCCCTTAGTATGAAACTGTGGGAGGATATTGTGCGGCAAGCCTCTGTGCTTCGGCAGTCATCTTATCCACGACACTCTGCGGCCCGATAATCCGGATGTCCTGGCCAAGCGACATGATCCATCCAAGAAACGGACTGCTGACGGAGACATTCACATTCGTCCGGAAGTGATCTTCGTCCACAGGAACAATAAAAATATCCTTCCCGAACCGGTCGATCAGGATTCCTGCCATATGGTTGGCAGCCTCCAGGGTGACACTCACTTCTTCGCCGCTGTTCATGCCAAACAGGCTCTTTGAATACCTCGGCGTGTTGAACTTTTTGAAAATCTCCTGGCCTTTCCGCTTCTCGTCTACGACGGAAATCTTAATCATCTTATCGACACGATAATGCTTGGTCATGTTATCGACGGCATCGTAGGCGACGAGATAGTAATATTCATCATCCCACATCAGAGCCCAGGGACTGATCTGATACCAGGCTCCGTCCTTGCGCAGTTCCATCTCTTTCTTCACATTCCACTGGAAGTATTTGAAACGGATCTGGCATCCGGCATTGATGGCGTCATGAATCTTATCTACATTGTAGTAGATGCTCTCATTCATCGTCTTGACGCGACCGGAGATGATGACCTGCCGGTGCAGCTGCTTCGCTTCATATTTGCTGACGAGGGATTCCAGCTTGCGGATCAGATCCTTTGATTTCTTGTCTGTGATGAACTTGGCGGACTGGACAGAATCCACCAAGAGCTTCAGCTCCGGAAGCTCGAAATCCCGGTTTCCGAGGTGGTAGTAGCAGTTGCGTCCGACCTGATCCGTCACGATGTCCAAACCGAAATCCCGCAGTTCATCAAAATTGAGATACAGTGTCTTGCGATCTGCGTTTACGCCGTAGAGGGCGAGTTTCTCTATAATTTCCGGCATGGTGAGAGAGTGCTGATCATCCGTCTCCTCTGAAAAGATTTTTGCCAGATACAGCATCTTGAGCTTCTGATGATAACCTTTGCGTTCTTTTCCTGCCATTTGTGTCACCTCTGGATGTTTCAATCTCGTAATGGGGCAAGTATACCATGGAAAATTGAAAATGAAAATAACCGGGTCGCAAATTCGGGACACATGAGATGCTATGATGCTAAATGCAAAAGTCTCATTCAGCCTGACGGCTTCGCTGGCAATCAGAGGGGATTGGGGATATGCCCCAACGAAGAGATTTCTAATTCTGCCGGCAGGGAAGAATTTGGAAATCGTGCATTTGTATATACAAATGCCCTGCTTCGCCAATTTGTAATAAATCCGGATTTGGTACATCACCTTTGATATAATGCACTTGAGGAAGCATTGCAAAGATGCCATAATAGTGCTATAGCTGAAATGTCTGTAAGATTTTTTGGTGGCGGAGGTACGGAATGAGTTTTTGCGAAGATTTGAAAAAGATACGACAAATAAGTGTCATGAGCCAAGAGGCTTTTGCCAAAGAACTTGGAGTATCATTCACGACGGTAAATCGATGGGAAACCGGCAGATGTAAACCGTCATATAAAGCAATCAAGTTGATAGGCACTTTCTGTAAAGCCAATGGTATTGATGTTGACATTACTAAGAATTTGCTGGAGGGAGAGGACAATGAGTAATAAAAACAATCGTCCGGGCATTTCTCCTGCTGATGTTCTGGAGCAGATTGCATATGAAAAAATAAAAGACCGTATTCCTGAACAGGAATATGACTTCGTAGATATGTTCTGTGGTGCGGGCGGAATGTCATACGGCTTTCATCAGATGGCTGACCTCACCGGTCGGTTTCGATGGGCAGGTTCCATTGATATAGACAAGCACGCTATCGATACATATGAGCATAACTATGGCCATCGACCTAAGAACGTGAATCTTGGAGAAGCGGAAATTGATGAGATCAGAGATGCTCTTGATCTTAAAAAAGGGAATGAACTGATTCTGATCGGTTGTGCTCCGTGTCAGGGATTTTCCTCCCACAGAAAAAAGGATCACAGAGGGTCGGATAAGAGAAATACACTGGTCGGACGCTTTGCCGAAATTGCAGTTGAGCTAAATCCCAAACTGATCATCATGGAGAATGTTCCGGATCTTCTGGCCAAGAAGCACTGGAACCACTACCAGGCTTTCAAAGATGCAGTGGAGGCGGCGAGATATCACATCGCAGTGGATATCCTTGGGATGGCTGATTACGGAACCCCTCAATCTCGTTTCAGGACGGTTCTGATTGCTGCAAAGGACTTTATTCCCACATTACCGGGACCGGTCCTGGAACCGGATCAATACAGGACAGTCAGAGACGCAATCGGAGATCTGCCGCCATTAAAAGCAGAAGAAAAAGATCCTCTTGATCCGATGCACATGACATCAAGGCATCGTAAAGAGACTGTTGAAATTCTGAAGCAGGTTCCGAAGGACGGAGGGAACAGACCTCAAGGTGTGGGACCGGAGTGCCAGGACCGGGTTGCAGGGTTTTATGACGTTTATGGTCAGCTGGCATGGGATAAAACTGCGGTGACGATTACAGCCAGATGTAGGACGCCCTCGTGCGGCAGATTTGTGCATCCTGAACAGGATCGAGGACTGTCTGTAAGAGAAGCCGCTCTGCTGCAGGGATTTCCAAAGGACTTTTATTTTGAAGGGCTGTTCGATGATAAGTATAAGCAGATGAGCTGAAGGATGGCGACAGCTCTGTGATTCATATCAAAAACGAGGCAGAGGATGCCATGTACCAGGGCGTCTGCCGTACTGAGAGGATTTCCGCTATGGAATCCGGCGATTATACGGATGACAGCAGTGTCAAGGAGCCGATTCATGTCGGCGGTGATGATATACGATCATATCTCGCCATGGGAGAACTGCTGAAGGGAATTCAGGCACAGTTTTCCCTTCCGATCGATTATGCCAAGAGCTGTCCGTTTCTCATGTCATTCATGAAGAACTATAAGGTGAAGCAGGAGGTTGAAAAATACTTCCGCCCCCACAAGGAAGAGATCAGTCTCGCTTCCGATAAGCTTCTATGGGTGGACAGCTCCAAGGTCAACAATTATCAGATGTTGCCGAAGACAAATGCGCGTCTGGAAAAGCTGAAGGAAGTGGCCTTTGAGAATCATGCTGAGCTGTATCTCTGGGTACCGCCGTCAAAGCCTTACTATGTATTGCAGGGACCATATCGTGCAGCACAGCACTTTTCCAAGGTTCTGGTGTTTTCTGCCTGGGAGATGGTGCCGAGAATGATCGGAGCCATGATTTCCTACGAAGCAGAGCGTCTGACGGTAGGGGAAGTGGGAAGGCAGGCCTCCCTCATTGAAAAGAGGAACACCAGATATAACGCAAAGCGCAGATATCCTTATTACAGGCTGCCCTTTACGAGAAAGGGAAATGACCCGCAGCGGATGACGCTGTTCTGTCTGTTATATCCGTCCAGAACACTGGCCGGCTTGAACCATCCGCTTGCGTGTATGAACGCCGGGATGTCACTGACGGATATTGAACGCGATATCCGGGAGAAGCTGAAGGCTCTTAGGATTTATGAAATCGCAAGCTCCAGAAACGAGGATGCAAGATGGTATTATCTCGCCCCGATGCTGATGGACGGGAAGTCCTACGTGTATTCCTGGATCAAAATGCTGGAGGATTCCATTAACCGCCAGGACGAAGCCGGAGAGGACGGAATCAGCAGTGATCGCGGTAATAAGACCTTTGCCGCACATATTGAACGGCTCAATGACCTGCTCGGACTCGGAAATGCACTGGCGCTTGGCAAGATGCCGGAGGATCTTGTCAATACACTTACAGAGATGGTGCTGGCGTCGCCGGCCGTCTGTGTTTACCGCACGAACGGCGGGAATGCGGCATATGCAACAGCACTTGCCAAGACGTTTCTCAACTACTTCAACACAACGGAGTCCACAGTGGTAATTCAGCTGGCTTCAGAGAAGCATCATGCACGTAAATCTGACGAGAACGCCCACTGGCAGGATGTGCTGACCTACTGTAAGGACGGTTGTTTCCAGGCGATGTTTGATGAGTATTATCATCTGGTGAAGGAATCAGCCGGCTTTTCAAACGAAGAAGAGCGTGGCAGGCAGGTTCAGGAAACCATGCTTGCCGACTTAAGAATTCATACGGCATCGTATGATGTGGATACGTACCAGACTTTCCGGGAGAGAATCAGCGGACAGGCTTCAGATCAGGAAGAAGACAGCGGGAGCAAGATGCGGGCCCATTATGCAGTCGGCTTTATCAATGCCGGTGCCGACAATCAGAAAACGGCACTGCGGAAGGACAGCATCCGCGGCGCTTTCAATTCGCCGCTGAAGCCCTTTGTTCTGGCTACCACATCCATCGGGCAGGAGGGACTGGACTTCCATAACTACTGCAGAAGGATCATGCACTGGAATCTGCCTGGAAATCCCATTGATCTGGAACAGCGGGAAGGACGGATCAACCGTTTCAAATGCCTTGCTATCCGGCAGGATGTTGCCGAAAAATACGGAAATATCCGTTTTGAAGCGGATCTGTGGTCGGAAATATTCCAGGCGGCGGAGAAGGAACGGCAGGAAGGACAGTCGGAGCTTGTTCCTTACTGGTGCTTTGGGAAGGATCAGAGCATCAAGATTGAGCGGATTGTACCGATGTATCCGATGAGTAAGGATGAGATCACCTATGAGCGGCTTATTAAGATCCTCTGGCTTTATCGGTTGACTCTGGGACAGACCAGGCAGGAGGAGCTGCTGGAATATCTGTTTAAAGAGATTGATCATCCGGAGGAGCTCAAGAAGCTGTTCATAGATTTGAGCCCGTTCTCGAAGGAGGCAAAGAGGAAAGATGCGGCTGCTGTTCTGTAACATCGCCTGGATGAATTATTATAAGGGGCTGATTCCCGGTGTGGACGAGCCTTACGGGGGCGGTTCTTTTGTAATTGAGAATCAGGACGCACACGAGAAATATAACTTCGATCCCCTGCATGTCAGCTTCGAGGATGGTGCCGAACAGGATGTATGCTTCGGGTTCGTAGAAACGAAAACATCCCGAAGCGGAAAGCGGCAGGAGCTTCACATTGAAAAGATAGACGGATGCGAAGCCTGTGGTAAGGACGATGTGGTTGAGGATGTGCTGGTTATTTACTGCGCCGCGAGACCATACCAGAATTTCACGTCCGTTGTCGGGTGGTATAAGCACGCAAATGTCTATCGAAGATATCAGGAGCTGATTCTGCCGCAGGAGGATGGGAGCGAATATTATCAGTATTACAATGCGGAGGTGCTCAAAGGAAATTGCGTGCTTCTTCCGAAGAATGACCGGCGCATCACACAGTGGAGCGCCCCCAGAAGGCAGACAGGAGCATTCTTCGGATTCGGACAGGCCAACGTGTGGTTCGCAGAAGGCAGGGATGAAAACAGGGCACTGGATGAATTCCTGAAGAAGACGGTGGACAAGATTGAGAATTACCAGGGAGAGAACTGGGTTGACCTTTCCCCTGAAGAACTGAAATGAAAGTATTCGTGAGGTGGAGATGATCTATATCGGCTGCCATCTGTCTGTTACAGACGGATATAAAGCGATGGGCGAAACCATGAGCCGCTTTGGCGGCAATACCTTTGCCTGGTTTACACGAAACCCGCGCGGAGGGAAAACGAAACCGGTGATCCCGGAGGATGTGGAAGCGCTGAAGGCATACCTGCAGCAGGAGTGTTTTGGAACGCTGGTCGCGCATGGGAGTTATACGATGAACCTGTGCTCTGCCAAAGAGGAGACCCGCGCCAACGGACGGGATATGCTGCGTCAGGATCTGGAGCGGATGGAGCTTCTTCCCGGGAATTTTTATAATTTCCATCCCGGCGCCCATACCGGTCTTGGAACAGAAGCGGGAATCAGTCTGATCGCGGATGCCCTGAATGAGCTTCTCACGCCGGATATGACGACGACAGTGCTGCTGGAGACGATGGCCGGCAAGGGTTCAGAGATCGGCGGCACATTTGAGGAGCTTCGGGAGATTATTGACCGGGTAGAATGCAAAGAGAAAATCGGTGTCTGCTTTGATACCTGTCACACCTGGGATGCAGGCTATGACCTTGTGGGTGATGTGGACGGCGTGCTGCAGCACTTCGATGATGTGATCGGCCTCGGGAAACTGAAGGCGGTTCATTTTAATGACAGCAAGAATGATTGCGGCTCCCATAAGGACAGGCACGAAAAGCTGGGCCAGGGATATCTGGGAATGGAAGCAATGAAGCGGATCGCACTGCATCCGGCGCTGCAGGGACTGCCGTTTATCCTGGAGACACCGAATGATGACGAGGGATATATAGACGAGATCCGCACGGTCAGGAGCTGGATGGAAGAGCAGACGCTATGAGTAAACATCGAATGGTTAACGGAAAACTGCTTCAGATGAACAAGAGCTACGGGCAGATCAAACAGAAGCAGAAGGTTAAGATCACGGAATGGATGTACCAGGCATACAAAAGACAGGCTGTTGAAGGCTTATCGGATGAAGCTGCTTTGCAGATTGTCATGGAAAAGATAGAGCAGGCAGGCAGGTCTGCGGCTTCGCGGAGAGATATCCGCAGATACAGGAGAAGGGCGCGGTCGTGCTCGGCGTGAGCAAGGACAGTGTAAAGTCCCATAAGAACTTTGAAGAGAAATACAGCTTGCCGTTCACGCTTCTTTCTGATCCGGATCATGAGGTCCTGGAGGCATATGGCGCCTGGGGCAAGAAGAAGAACTACGGGAAAGTGTCCAAGGGGACGATCCGGACGACCTATCTGATCGATGAGGAAGGCGTGGTCATCAAAGCTATGGGCAAGGTCAAAGCCGCTGACAATCCGCAGCAGATGCTGGAGACCCTTTGATGGCAAGACCGAAAACGGAAATCATTTATGAGAATACGGTTCCTGCGCGCTTTGTCCGGCGGATTAACCGGTTCACGGCAGAAGTGATGATAGACGGTCTGCCGGAGATCGTCCATGTGAAGAACACCGGGAGACTGGGAGAATTGCTGCTCCCGAATGCAAAAGTGACACTGCAGAAGGCAGCTGATCCGAACCGGAAGACGGCATATGATTTGATTTCCGTTTATAAGCCGCGCCTAAAGTGGGTCAATATTGATAGCCTGGCTCCGAATATGCTGATGCGTCAGTATTGGGAGAACAGCGGCATCTTTGATGTGATCCGTCCCGAGTACAAATATGGGAATTCCCGGGTTGATTTCTATATGGAAAGCGGAGACAGGAGGTACCTGCGAGAAGTGAAGGGGTGCACTCTGGCCGCAGATATTCGGAGTGGGATAGGACTTTTCCCGAATGCACCGACCGAGCGCGGCGTAAAGCATCTGCACGAGCTCGCAGCCGCCTCCAAAGAAGGATATCTCTGCAGCATCGATTTTGTGATACAGATGAACGGGATCCATATGGTGTTCCCGAACGATGAGACACAGCCGGAATTCCGGGAAGCGCTTGTGGAAGCTGCCAGGGCCGGTGTGGAAGAGAATTATTTCAGCTGTCATGTGGAAGCGGACAGGATCAGAATTACCGGAATCACCGGAGATACGGGGAGATATGCAGGATGGATGACATGGTAAATTATCGGGATCAGGCACTACAGCAATCGCTGGCGAAAATGGAGTTTTATCCTGTGCTAGCAGATGAAGATATGTCCGTTGCGCAGTATACAAAGATACCGCTCGAAAGACTGCCGGCGCTGGGTACGGCATTTGAGCCGATTGCCACTGCGGTTCAGGGAGCACTTGGAGGGACAACGACGCAGCTCTGCAAAGTGACGATTCCGAGCGGGACACATCTTGCCGCATTGAAAAACGGTGCCGGCAACATCGGGACGGTGCTCAATAATACGACCAATCAGATCTCAGGGCAGGCTGTGCTCAATCCTCTCGTATGTAATCCGACCATGATTTTCATGGCGGCAGCTCTGGCCAATATTGATAAAAAACTCGATTCCATTCAGGAGCTTCAACAGGAAATGATGGACTTTCTGGTGCAGAAGGAAAAGTCTGAACTTAGGGGCAACCTCAATTTTCTTGGGGACATCCTGAACCACTATAAATACAACTGGAACAACGACATGTATAAACGAAGCAGCCATGTCAAGGTTCTGGATATCCGTCAGACAGCAGAGCAGAAGATCCTGTTCTATAGGGAGCAGATTACAGGCAGGGTAAAGAAAAAAGCACTGCTTCATGCAGATAAGGATGTGAAGAAGCAGATGGCACAGCTTCTGGATCTCTTTAAGGAATACAGGCTTGCTCTTTATACAAATGCATTTGCATGTTTTCTGGAAATAATGCTGCTTGGCAATTATGATTCCGAGTATCTAGACAGCATTGCCGGAAAGATCAGAGAGTATGCCTTTCAGTATAAGACACTCTACACGGATGTTTATGACCGTATGGAGAGCTATGCGGGGTCGTCGGTTCAATCTACATTGCTGAAAGGTCTCAAGACTGTAAGCAAGGCAACCGGAGAGGCGATAGCCAAAACTCCGGTAATCAGTAAAGGGAAAGTAGATGAGGCGCTGATTGACGCAGGGAGGCGGCTTGGCAAAATCGATACAAAACGAACCTTTGATTCCTTAAAGGTGCTGATTGATGCAAAGGATGACTGTGTAAGGCCGTTCGTGGAAAATATCGATTCCGTCAACAGATTATACAACAGTCCGTTGGAGATGCTGTTTGACCGGGAGAATATTTATCTTGGCACAGCATGAGAAATATATTTGCTAATGAAGGAAGATTGCAAATCACCTTGATCGAGTCTGATTTTTAGGACACATCATTCGCTATAATGATTTTGTAAGATAAGAGACGAAGCAGAGGAGGATGTGTCATGAGTAGAATATATTTCACGATTACCGGTACAAATCATCATTATGGGCAGGAGTTCTTTGAACCGAAAATGATAGTGCGGCTTGTCAAAGAACCGGATAATGAAGTCGATGCGGAAGCCATCAAGGTTGAACTGGAAGGACTCGGTCATGTCGGTTATGTTGCCAACAGTCCTTATACAGTAGCAGGAGATAGCTACAGCGCAGGCAGACTCTATGACAAAATCAGAGATACTGCAGAGGGTACGGTCCTTTATGTACTTCCTAAAGGCGTGCTCTGCTATGTAAACGAAGAACATATTGTCGGTGGGAACGAATAATTCCCACTGAAAGTAAAATTTCATATCACCTATAGAGAGTGCGCGAGAGACAAGCTCGTTGACCGCACAGCAACCTGCCAGAAGGTAAGGTGCTAAAGCTTGAACGATGGGTGAAGAACCCGTCGTGACGATGGGGCAAATCAAATGATGTGCACTCTCTATGAATCAAGAGAGGAGTACATCAAATGAGCATTACCGTATTTGACCCAAATCAGATCATTCTGCACATCCCACACAACAGCACATATATTCCGGAAGAATATCGCAGAATCTTTTATCTGGACGATGAGCCATTGACAGGGGAGCTCCTGAGGATGACAGATTCCTATACTAATGAGCTTTTTCAGATTCCTGATATCCCGATGGGAAATCGGATTATATTTCCATACAGCCGTCTTCTATGCGATGTGGAACGGTTCAGGGATGACCGGATGGAACCGATGGCAGCAATGGGAATGGGTGTTTGCTACAGAGTTACCTCGGCGCTTAAGCCGCTGAAAAGTGTAACGGATTTTCATACGGATGAGATGCTGGCATGGTATGACCGGCATCATGATGCTTTAACTGACATTACTACACGGATCAGAGAGGAGTCCGGAACGGCATTGCTGATTGATTGCCATTCTTTTGCCTCAAACCAGCTGCCGTATGAAGCGGCGTCCAACGGTCAAAGCTCTCTCTTGAGGCCGGATATATGTATTGGTACAGATCCCGGATACCATACACCGTCGTGGCTTTCCGATTATATGGAAAATGCCTTTAAGCGGATGGGATATTCCGTGGCGATGAACAAGCCTTTTGCCGGCACGATGGTTCCAATGAAGTACTATCATCGGGAACGGCGCATTCTGTCGATAATGTTACGAAAGCTGCAGTGGGAACCGTGATACGCGGTCTGATTGAAGTATAGAGGGCTTCAGATGGAAACAAGGATGATTGTCTGCGGTGGTGTAGATTTTAACGATTATGATTATTTCAAAAGCCAGATGGACAGGTAGATGACATATTACGAAAATATCAGGCTTGTTTCCGGTCATGCAAGAGGTGCGGATACCTTCGCTGAGCAGTATGCGGCAGAAAAAGGGATCCAAATCCCAGTTTTTCCGGCAGAATGGAAAAAGTATGGGAGAGCAGCCGGTCCGATTCGGAACCGTGCAATGCTGGAATACGCAAAAGAAGAAACTCCTGTCGTTGCGGCGTTTTGGGATGGAGAGAGCCGCGGAACCGGCAACATGCAGAAGCAGGCAAAAGCGGCTGGGGCAGAGTGTCATATCTTTTCTTATGAGTCGCTTAAATGAAAAGTGTCTCCCGCGAAGCGGCCTTTTTGAAACAGCGATTCGCTGTACTTGAGATGTAATCGGAGCTGGAAATAAAGAAAGGCAGGGATGACAATGTACGGAGCTTTACTTGGTGATATGATCGGTGCCCCTTATGAATTCGATCAGGGGGATAAGACAAAAGAGTTTCCGCTGTTCAGCAGGGGATCGGGATATACAGATGACAGCGTGATGACGATCGCTGTAGCGGAGGCGCTGCTGGACGCTCGTGATCAGGGAAAGGAAAATGATGAGACCGCAGTCAAGTCGCTGCTTATTGATTCCATGCGTCGCTGGGGAAGGAAATATCCTTATGCGGGGTATGGAGCGAGATTCATCACCTGGCTGGAAGAAGATGAAATGGGATCGTATGGGAGCTATGGCAACGGTGCCGCCATGCGCGTTTCTTCTGCGGGCTGGCTTTACGATGATTTTGCGACCACCCGCAAGATGGCGGCATTGACTGCGGAGGTTACACACAATCATCCGGAGGGAATCAAAGGAGCAGAAGCGACGGCCTGCGCGATCTTTATGGCGAGGAATCATGCCTCCAAGGAAGAGATACGCACATACATTTCGCAGGAATTCGGATATGATCTGAGTCGCACCTGTGATGAAATCCGGCCGAATTATCATCATGTGGAAAGCTGTCAGGAGACAGTTCCGGAGGCAATCACGGCCTTTCTGGAAGGGAATGATTTTGAAGATGTGATCCGGACAGCGGTTTCTCTTGGAGGCGACAGCGACACGCTCACATGTATTGCAGGCAGCATTGCGGAAGCGTTTTACGGTGTGCCGATTGGAATGATGGCAGAGTGCCGGAGCCGCCTGGAAGAGGATATGCTGGCGGTGCTGGAAAAGTTTGATAAAGCTGTCGGCAGATTTCAGGATCACGCAGAGGATGATTTTGGAAATGGAGAGCTCGCCACTGCGATGAAGGCAGTTCATGAGGATGGCAGCGCGGAGAACTATCTTAACCTGCTGAATCTGATGGCAAAAAGAATTGCAGAAGGTGGCGAGATCATCCTGCCGGTTCAGATGTCTCAGTCAGCGTTTGATATGCTGGGTGATCTGAACCAGGTAAAGGTGGGCGATACCTTGCAGGCTTCAGAAGAAATTCGCATGAAACCGCAGGCTCTTACGGATCATGACGGAGGAATTTGGTATGCTGCCTTTACCGATTACAACGAGGCAGGAAAAGGAGAAGGCTCATCGTCCATCAATCAGCTGCTGAAAGATATAGTCAAAGTGGCACTTGGAGATAAAGAAAAGAAAGGGCTGGTTCTGAATCCGTGGGAGAATCCCATATTCCTGAATAAGGATATGCTGAAAATGGTGCTTGATGCATCCAGACCGAACAATCATATTTACTTTGATGTCGGAGATATCACAAAACTGGATGTGGAATGCATCGTCAATGCGGCAAACCGGACACTTCTTGGCGGAGGAGGAGTTGACGGAGCCATACACAGGGCGGCCGGGCCAAAGCTTCTGGAAGAATGCAGGACGCTTGGAGGATGTAATACCGGAGAAGCGAAGATTACCGGTGGATATAAACTGAAAGCCCGGTACATTATTCACACGGTCGGGCCAGTTTATGAGGAAGGCAACCGGAAATGCCCTGAGCAGCTTTACAGCTGCTATTACAACAGCCTGGAGCTGGCAAAGCGATATGATATTCATTCTATTGCTTTTTCTGCAATCTCAACAGGCGTTTATGGATATCCTGCAGAGGAAGCGGCAGTAATTGCATTAAGAGCCATCAGTAAGTGGTTATCGGAGAACGAAGACTATGGTATGGCGGTGATTATATCCTGCTTCAGTGAACGGATGCATGAAACCTATCAGAATGTAGTTCGGGCACTGAAAAATAAATAATACAAAGGTGGTGGGAGCCAGATGGCATATACAGAGCTGATTAAAAATTTCAACCGCATCAGGGACTATATGCGGGAGTTCTATGTCTTCGGGTTCCGCAGCCGCGAGGAATTTACGAAAAAGAGCGCCCGTTCCTATGATGATGAGCGGCGCAGACTGGAAAGCTGGCTCGGAGACCATATGCGATTTCGACAGACAGCGGATGGAAAGAATGTATTTCTTTCCATCGACAGCCGGATCTCCGGGCACAATCCTCTATACAAGGCATGGAAGGCGAAGAGCTTTACAGATGGGAATATCACGCTGCATTTTATCCTGCTTGATATCCTGCATTCTCCGGAGATCAGGATGACGCTGGCGGACATTACAGATGAAATCGATCTGCGCCTGTCCTCTTTTTCTGAGCCGAGGATGTTTGATGAGTCCACGGTTCGGAAGAAGCTGAAGGAATATGTCAGCGAAGGCCTTATCGTATCCGAAAAGCGGGGCAAA
Organism: Fusobacterium naviforme; assembly: GCA_003014445.1. Lineage (GTDB taxonomy): Bacteria > Bacillota > Clostridia > Lachnospirales > Lachnospiraceae > Moryella > Moryella indoligenes. The sequence continues at coordinate 32,096 of PYGH01000014.1, forward strand.
ACCATGTATTACCGGAGGGCTGAAGATGCAGCCATGTCGGATACGGATGTGCTGGACTTCTTCTCGGAAGCGGTTCCCTGCGGGGTGGTCGGTTCTTTCCTGCTGGATAAGACCGGGGAACATGAGGAGCACTTCCGGTTTAAGCACCATTACATTACCGGAGTCATGGACTCGGAGATTGTCTGCTCGCTGTTCATGGCGATGCAGGATAAGCGCTACATCACCATTGAGTCAATCAACCGCCGGCGGGATCGGATACAGGAAAATCATGTGGTGCCGCTGAAAATCATGCTGAGCACCCAGAGCGGGCGGCAGTATCTGATGGCATATGTACCCCGATTTGAGAGGGTCACGTCATTCCGGACAGACAATATCCTTTCCGTAAAGATTGATGAGGTATGCGATTCGTTTGATGAGCACCGTGAAACTTTGAAGGGAATGCTTCCGCACATGTGGGGCGTCAGTACACAGAGCCGGTCCGGACAGCGTCTGGAGCATGTGGAGTTTACGGTGCGGTATGGACCTGATGAGGAGCATATTCATCAGCGGCTGGAACGGGAGAAGCGCTGCGGAACCGTGGAACATATATCTGAAAGTAGCAGCCGTTTTTCTGCAGATGTCTATGATGCAAGCGAGCTTGTGCCGTGGATCCGGACTTTTATCTGTCGGATTACGGAGATTCATTTTTCCGATCCTGAACTTGAAGAGCAGTTTAAGCAGGATATCGAGGAAATGTATCTGATGTATGGGTTGAAGGACGGTGAGGAAGCATGATTTTCAGTGAGCTTTACAGCGCCTACTACAATGCGATGGCGGCGGTGCTTACAGCTGCGGCGGAACATCGGGTCACACAGAGTGAACTGCTGGATATCATCGGACGACATGCATTTTCCGAAAGCGGGCTGAATGCGCTTCCGGCACTACGGGAAGAACGCTGGCAGCTGCTTCATGCGGATGGAACATCCATCATAGAGTATTCGCCGACCATGCCGCTCACCAACCTGCAGAAGCGGTGGCTGAAGGCGATATCGCTCGATCCGAGATTTCGGTTGTTTGATATCACTCTTCAGGATTTTCTGGAAGTGGAACCCCTGTTTACACCGGAGGATGTAGCTGTATTCGACAGTTATTCGGATGGGGATCCCTATGAGGATGAGACTTATCAGGAACATTTCCGAATCATCCTGAATGCCCTGCGGCTTCATTATCCTCTTATTGTGGAAAGCAGGAGTCGGAAGAACGGGCGGACACGGAAGACCACCATGATGCCGGAATACCTGGAGTATTCAGAAAAGGATGACAAGTTCCGGCTGATCGGGAAAGGACGGCGATTTGGGGAGGTTATAAACCTTGGACGGATCATCAGTATCCGGCCATGTGCTGTCGCGTTTGTGCCCTCGGACGATGTTCCTCCAAAGCACATCAGGACGGTGACATTTGAGCTGACAGACCGGCGCAATGCCCTGGAACGGGTGCTCCTGCATTTCGCGCATTTTGAGAAATCGGCGGAGCGGCTGGAGGATAACAAATATCTGGTATCGGTGAAGTACGACGCGGATGATGAAACCGAGCTTGTTATCCGGATCCTTTCCTTCGGGCCGATGATACGGGTCGTAGAGCCGGAATCTTTCGTTGCCCTGATAAAAGAGCGGCTGATGAAGCAGAAAAGTTGTGGGATCTGAGATCTCGCAACTTTTTTTCCGTGATAAAGAGCATCCCGAAAGGTAGAATGGCATCATCGAAAGACGCATACAGCAATTTGAGATCCTGCATTGGCTCCGATAAGGGAGCACCTGCTTTCGGGGCAGGGGCTGAAACGGTGAAAGTCCGTTTATGCACTCAATAATTCGCGTCTTGTAAAGGCACCTACAGCAAAATCATTGGGAGAAGGGACGGTTCGCCGTACCTGTACAGGTTCAAGTCCTGGTGGTGCCTTGCAAATTGTCTTAAAGATGCGAACAGCAATTTAAGGAGATCTCACACGTTAGTTCCACTAAGGAACACCTGCCTTATAAGCAGGCTGTCGGTCGGTGAAATCCCGGCCATGTGTCCAAAAATCGCATCTTGTAAAAGGCACCAACAGCAAAGAATGTATAGCTCAGTGGTTAGAGCACCCGGCTTGGCCGGGTGGCGCGGGTCCGAATCCCGATACAACGATGGTGCCTTGATTTTAATATTTACGGAAGGGAAGTGACTTTCATGCTGGATTATCTGAAGAACGAAGCGAATAAGACTTACACGGAGAATGGTGCGGCAACCTATGAAACAACAGGTTCCGATTGTCTGGATCTGTTTGCGACCATCGGCGCACTCCGGCGTGAAAGCGATAAAGAGATCGTGACCCGGTTTATGCGTGCCTTTACGGAGAACCGGGACTATGCCATGAAGCTCCTTTTCTTCGCACGCGACATTCGCGGCGGACTGGGAGAGCGGCGTGTGTTCCGCACAATTTTGCACTGGCTGGCGGTAAATGAACCGCAGACGGTGCAGAAGAACATGAAATATATTGCGGAATATGGTCGCTATGATGACCTGCTGGCGCTCTTTGGAACATCCTGTGAAAAGGACATGCTGGATCTGATCCGTGCACAGTTTGCCGCAGATCTGGAAAACCTGATGAATGGCCGTCCGGTATCCCTGATGGCAAAGTGGCTGCCGTCGGTGAACGCGTCCAATGCGGAGACGGTGAAACAGGGAAAAAAGGTCGCGCGGGCGCTTGGGCTGTCCGATAAGGACTACCGCAAAGCTGTCGTGGCACTTCGCGCTCATATCAGCATTCTGGAGAATGCGCTCCGGGAGAAGGATTATACTTTTGATTATGAGAAGCAGCCCTCCCGGGCGATGTATAAATACAGAAAAGCCTTCCTGCGCAATGACGGAGATCGTTATCAGGCGTTTATCTCCCGTGTGAATACAGGAGAGGCAAAGCTGCACGCTGACAATGTTGCTCCTTACGAGCTTGTGGAGCCGTTCCTGGGCTGGAATTTCCATGGATATGGGGATGGTAACAGAAGCTTTATGCGTAAGATTAGCGCAGAGGAAAAAGAAGTGCTGAACGCGACCTGGAATTCCCTGCCGGACTTTGGCGGCAAGGAAAATATGCTGGCCGTGGTTGACACCTCCGGTTCCATGTACATGGATTCGAAGCCGCTCCCGGCAGCGGTGGCGCTTTCTCTTGGGTTGTACTTTGCTGAGAGAAACTATGGACTTTTCCATAATCACTCTATCGAGTTTTCGGAGCATCCGAGGCTGATCGAGATCAAGGGGAAGACCTTTGCCGACAGGCTGCGCTATGCGGCATCCTTTAACGAGATTGCCAATACCAACCTGGAAGCGGTCTTTAACCTGATTCTGAACGCGGCGGTAAAGAACAACGTGACCCAGGAGGAACTGCCGGCAAAGCTGGTCATCATTTCCGATATGGAGTTTGACAGCTGTGTAGATCATGTCTCGGCGAGAAACTATGAAAACGCAAGAGCCAAATTCAAAGCGGCCGGTTACAGGCTCCCGGACGTGGTGTTCTGGAACGTGGCATCCAGAAACCGTCAGCAGCCGGTGACGAAGAATGAACAGGGGGTAGCGCTGGTTTCCGGAGTGACACCGAGATTATTCTCCATGATTGCGGGAGGGGAACTGAACCCATATACCTTTATGCTGGAGGTTCTGCAGAGTGAGCGTTACGCCTGCATAGCCGCATAGGGATTCAATGATGAAAGATAGCCGCGCCGGGATCGAACAATCCCGGTGCGGTCTGAAAGGAAGATAGAGATGTTTGAGATCAAGGGCAAGATGAATACGGCCCTGTGTTACGCAAAGGTTGTGGATGACGGCGCAATTGATCAGATCCGCCGCATGTGCGACTATCCGCTGACAGAGGGAAGCCGGATCCGTATCATGCCGGATGTCCATGCCGGGAAAGGCTGCACCATCGGAACGACGATGACCGTGACCGATAAGGCCTGCCCCAACATCGTAGGTGTGGATATCGGCTGCGGAATGTATACCGTAAAAATAAACGAGAAAGAAATTGATTTTGAGAAGGTGGATGCAGCGGCGCATTACATCCCGTCGGGAATGAATGTCTGGGAGGGACGGATAGAGCGTTTCGATTTGACCGATCTTCGCTGCTACCGTTCACTTCGGAATGCAAAGAGACTGGAGCGTTCCCTGGGAACACTTGGAGGAGGAAATCATTTCATAGAGATTGAGAAGGCATCGGACGGTACTTTCTATCTGGTGATCCATTCCGGCAGCCGTAACCTCGGCAAGCAGGTAGCGGAGCTTTACCAGAATCTGACAGTCGATCTCCATATGGGAAAAGAGGAGTATTTCAATAAGCGTGACGAGATTATACGAACCTATAAGGAGCAGGGAAGACGCGCGGAGATTCAGAAGGCTCTGAAAGAGCTGGACCATGAGTTCCACGCGAAGGCACTTACCGTTCCACCGGATCTTTGCTGGCTGTACGGAAGCTTCCTGGATGACTATCTGCACGATGTGGAGATCTGCCAGCGGTTTGCGAAGCGCAGCCGGGAGAAGATGGCGGAGATCCTGCTGGAAAGATCCGGCCTTACCGGAACGGATGGATTCCACACCATCCACAATTACATTGATACCGATGAGATGATCCTGAGAAAGGGAGCGATCGCTGCTCACGAGGGAGAGAGGGTGCTGATCCCCATCAACATGCGTGACGGATCGGTGCTGGCATCCGGCAGAGGGAATCTTGAGTGGAATTATTCTGCTCCTCACGGCGCGGGAAGGCTGATGTCAAGAACAGAAGCAAAGAAGGCGCTGAACATGGAGGAGTACAAGGCTTCCATGGTGGGTATCTATACGACTTCCGTCAGCGAGAGCACGATTGATGAGGCACCGATGGCGTATAAGTCGCTGGAAGACATCATTGATGTGATTCGGGACACCGTAGATATCATCGACATCATGAAGCCGGTCTATAACTTCAAGGCAGGGGACGAGGATGTTCCTTGGAAAAAGAAGAAAGAATCTGCCTGAGAATACTGTGGGAGACGGTATCACGCCGTCTCTCTGCTTTTCATGTACTTATTGCGATACAGATCGGCAATCAGCTGACGAGTATCATCAGGAACTCTTGTAGAAGGCTTAAAGAAAAGTCAGAAGAGTAAGGGATGACTATCAGAGAAGTCTGTAAGAAATACGATGTAACTGCGGACATTCTTTGTTATTATGAGAGAGCGGGAAAATGTGATGCGAGGAGGTGGTATGTTTATGGAGAGATTAACGATAGAGGAGGCCAGAAGGCTGAATGATACTATGGTCACCGAGGAGCATTTAAAGCTTCATGCGGCAAATGTCGCAGCCTGTATGGGGGCGATGGCAGATCATTTCGGTGAGGAGAAAGAGCACTGGGAGGCGGTGGGATATCTTCACGACTATGATTATGAAAAATATCCCGGAGAGCATCTGGCCCATACGGAGGAAGCTCTTTTGCAGGCAGGGGTACCACAGGCGGATGTACGGGCTATCCTGAGCCATGGGTATGGCATCTGCACTCAAGTTGAGCCGCTGACCAATATGGAGAAGAGCCTTTTTACCGTAGATGAGCTAAGCGGAATTATTCAGGCAGCCGCCCGGATGCGGCCCCATGGTATTCAGGATATGGAAGTAAAGAGCTTTATGAAAAAATGGAAGGATAAGCGTTTTGCCGCAAAATGTGATCGTCCATTAATTCTAAGAGGCTGTGAGATGCTGGGCATGGATATTAAAGAAGTATCTGGTATCTGTATTGAGGGAATGAAGGCCCACGCAGAGGAATTGCAACTGTTGGGCGCAGAATTCACCTCTTTAGATAATTAAATATATTTTCTATTGGAATAAGTAAAAATGAATAAAAAGCCGTGGGGTGATTATGCTGTAGTGGCTTTCGAGTCCGTTGTAAGTACTGTTACGACTTCTGAGACCTGTTTTGTAGGCGGGAGGGAGAACAAATATCATACAGGCAGAGGTGTACCTGTTTTGACAGGCTCATCTCTGCCTGTTTTCTGCCCAAATAGCCAAAAAGTATCCCGGGTACCATAGATTTTATAGATACCAAACTGGTAGACTGTTTACAAAACATTCATGGAATATATACAGTAACCTTTGCGGGACAAAAGCGAAGAAAGGAGACGGGATGGCAAATACAGGAAGTAAGAGCAGCTTGAAAAGGTGGATGAGTATTGCTCTGTCCATTGTGATGGTCATTGGCCTTATGGCTTGCGGAGGTGGATCCGGAAAGGGGAAGGAGGATTATAAAAAAGCCTTTGTAGGGAAATGGGATGCCAGAGAGATGATCGGATCGGATGAGGACGATACCGTAGATGAAGATATGATGCAGATGCTTAAGGAGATGGGTATGACGATAAGTCTCTCTCTTCTGGAGGATGGCACAGGCAGCCTGGAAATGATGGGAGAAACATGTCCCGTGACCTGGGGGGCCACTGGTGAAGGAGAAGGAAAGGGCTCCCTGGAAGATGAGGGGAAAAAGGAAAACTTTGTACTGAAGATGAAGGATGGCCGACTTTCTCTGATTCAGGATGAAACAGAAATGATTTTTGAGGCTGCATCCGGTGCGGGCACTGCAGAGACTGAAGGAAAGGATACAAAGGGGAAAGAGACAAAAGAAAAAGAGAGCAAGGGTAAAAAGCCACTGACTGCGGGAAAGGATTCTGCAGAGAAGGGGATTCAGGAATACTGGAACGGCGATTACTACGGTTACTGGGAGATCCGGTCGGGAGAGGGCTACTGGGCAGGTTTTGAAGACGTTCGATATGATTGCATGGGCCGTATTAAGCTCGATGCAGATGGAAAGGCAAGCATGGTGATCTGGGATCAGGATCTGCCGCTGAATGATCCTGTCTCTGAGACGGTGCTGACGATCACAGCTCAGGGAGGGATTTCTGAGAACGGGGCTGCTGTCTCGGAGTCGGGTTACTTTATGGATGGTCAGATCGGGCATGCGGACTGGATTATTGATCCTGCAACTGTGGAGCAGAATAAAGCAGAGGGTTATAAGCATTTTATAGAGATTCTTGGAGATTATAATAGCGATGGGGACGAGCTCTCTTACGCAGTATATATGAAGCCCTGGGGCGAGCGCTGGGATGATGTTGCGGCAAAGAAAAAGGAGCTGCCCGCAGGTTATTATGACTGGTACCTTCCTATGATAGAGGCGGGAAAGAGTATGCCGGATACATTTGAGGGAGACGAGGCTGGAACCTCAGGTGGCTCGGAAGGCAGCGCTCATGCTCAGATGGAACCCATGGAAGGGGCGCCGATCGGAGAATTGGGATATTTTGATTTTGCAGCAACTTTTGTCGATTGTGATATCAATGATGAAGGAAAGCTTTTCCTGCCCTATCCGGATAATATTCTGAAGCGGGAGGACGGAAGCAGAATTGTGTCTTTAGACTCGGATATTTATATGGTCTACATTGATATTCAACCGTTCCCGACGAAGGAATCACTGCAAATGGCCTATGATATGATCTTGGATATTTCGAAGGGGATGGATACGGAGGTAGAGGAGAAGAAAGAGAAGATTGGGACTTTTGATGTGCAGGAGATCATAGAGTCTAATATGCCTCTGGGAGGAGCAAAGGTGGATTATTATATATCTTTTGGAAAAAAGATAGGCGGATACGAGGGTTTAGAGCTGAGTGTTGAGTGCGGCAGCGGTGAGAATGATCCTAACGATCTCGCGCAATGTACCCATCAGGTGATCAGGGATATGATCGCTAAGATACATGATTAGGTCGTTTGCTGTTATGCTGGCAGTAATCTTCATGCTGTTCCTTTCTGGAACTCAGGATGTAAAGGCGGAGAGAAGATTTCGAGGCCAGAACAGCGCATATACAGAAGAATATTCTGCCGGTCGGGAGGATGTGCAGGCAGCAGAAGTTGACTGGGATAAAGTTTTTGTGAAAGGAGCAGAAAAGAGAATGGCAGGTGGAAGCACAGGATATCCGGTAAAGATGGATCGTCTCCCGCAGAATCTGAAAGATCTTGAGTCCATGGAGGAGGGAGCACTCAGAGATCCGCATATGACAGCTGCATTGGTTGTGGCCGCGTTGGCAAGATATCCGAAGAATAAAGACGATGCGATTGCCATGCTGAATTTTCTGATGGGGCCGGGAGAGCTCTCCAATTATGACAAGCAGTTTCTGAGAGACCGCTTTTTTGACAAGGACTATGTGCCGCGCTCCTACTATGAGGGAGCGACACCGGAAAATGATTATCAGCCCAGTGTTCCGTACAGTATCGTGATTATCGAGACGCCCTACAGCAGGGACAATGAGAGTCAGGGGTACTTAAAGCTCTATGTAAAGAGCGGCGGAGCGGACAGCCCTCGCCCAATTGAGCTTCGGCAGAAGAAATCGACCGGGGAGTGGTTCCTCACACAGCAGATGCTGCTCGGTGGGATCCGCGTTCCGGCAAGCAGTGATCCCTGGAACTGAAAAAGAAGCTGGCTTGGTAAGCGTTAATTTATGGATATGTTTCAAGCGTGGTGTTCATATATCCTCAACCACAAAGTAGTAGAGATATGGTAAAATAACGAGGAAAGACTCCATGCGCTTGCGCAAATGGAGTTTTGACGAGAAAACCCATCGAGCGGCAGCGAGATGGTATGATACAAAAGGTCCGAATGGATGATCGGAGAGGGCCAAATACCTGACAACCAATGAGGGAGGATGAGGATATGCAGTTTCAGCAGGTGAATCAGGAACTGATGGAGTTTCTGGATTCCAGTCCAAATGCGTTCTGGGCTGTAGCCAACATGAAGGGGATACTGAAGGCACAGGGATATGAGCTGCTCTGCGAGGGGATGCCGTGGAAGCTGGAGGCCGGAAAGGGCTACTATGTGAGTCGAAATGACTCCGCGCTCATCGCGTTCCGGGTTCCGAAAGAGGATTTTCTCGGCTTTCAGATCATGGCGAGCCATAGCGATTCACCCGCCTTTAAGATCAAACCCAATGCGGAGATAGAGATTGATAAGCAGTATATCAAGCTGAATGTAGAGAAGTACGGCGGTATGCTCTGTGCGCCCTGGCTTGACAGGCCGCTCTCGGTCGCGGGGCGTGTGGTTGTCCGCACGGCGGAAGGAATAGAGACGCGCCTCATCAATATTGACCGCGATCTTATGATCATTCCGAATCTGGCGATCCATATGAATCGCCAGGTGAATGAGGGCTACAGCTACAACGCACAGGTAGATATGCTGCCGCTCTTTGGTGACAGCGAGGATGCAAAGGGGCGTTTTGAGACCTTGATTGCAGAGGCGGCTGGGGTGAAACCGGAGGAGATACTGGACACAGATCTCTTCCTGTACAATCGTATGAAGGCCCGTCTTGTCGGGGCGAATGGGGAGTATCTGAGCAGCGGTCGTCTGGATGACCTGCAGTGTGCCTTTTCCTCTCTGAAGGGATTCCTTCAGGCAGAGCCGAAGGACAGCGTGGCGGTGCACTGTGTCTACGACAATGAGGAGGTCGGCAGCGGCACCAAACAAGGCGCGGAATCTACCTTTTTAAAGGATGTGCTGCACAGGATCAATGCCGCGCTCGGCCACGATGAGGAGTATTATCTCCGCGCGCTGGCCTCAAGTTTCCTTGTGTCTGCGGATAATGCGCACAGCGTTCATCCGAATCAGGCGGGCAAGGCGGATCCGACAAACCGCCCGTATATGAACAAGGGCATTGTGATCAAGTACAGCGCCAATCAGAAGTATACGACGGATGCAATCTCCGGCGCGATTTTCCGTGCGATTTGTGAAAAGGCGAATGTTCCGGTGCAGGTCTTTACCAATCGCTCGGATATTCTGGGCGGTTCTACGCTTGGAAACATTTCCAATACGCAGGTCGCTTTAAATACTGTGGATATCGGTCTTCCGCAGCTTGCCATGCACTCCTCCTACGAGACGGCGGGAAGTCGCGACACTGCATATCTGATTGAAGCGGCAAAATTGCTCTTTTCCTCCTCTGTTGAGGGAGTGGGAGATGGAAACTACAAGCTCCGTTTCTAAGCTTCAAACTAATTTTCAGCAGCCGCCCGTAAAACGGGCGGCTGCTTTGTTCACAGGAAATTTTACCTTATAGTTAGATCAGCCTAAAAAACACGTTGACAGCATTCTGATCTGTGTTATACTAACTCAAGTGATTAGTTAATTCTAATTAAAGTCACCCAGCACATAAAGTCAGTTGATCCTAGGATCAGTTGATTTTTTTGAGAGAATGGTTATCTGGAACTAAGACAACGATTAGAATCAACAGAGGGGGAATTCAAATGAATCGCAGATGGTTATTTGGAGGAATCTTTTTATGCCTGGCGCTGCTGATTGTACTGACGCCGGGGGGGCTTCTGCCGATCTGCCCGTTGAAGGCGGACGGTGGATATATGAAGTGCCACTGGATGGGACAGGCGGTGCGGGGGTGTGGGGCACTCGGGGTATCTATTGCGCTGTTCTTTATGTTTGTCCGAAACCGGGCGGTGGCATATGGACTGGCGCTCGCAAATCTGCCATTGGCACTGCTCATATTTGCGCTGGCCTTTCGCCTGATTGGCGGATGCAAGATGCATACCATGAGCTGTAATCTCTATGTGAGACCTGCGGTATATCTGCTCTCGCTTCTGTATTTTCTGATCAGCGCTTTCTATCTGCTGCGCTATCGTGCAGACGGTGGCGCAGCCTGATGGAGCTGTTCAAGGCAAGCGGACTTACAAAGTGCTTTCTGCGCGGCGGGCGCAGCTTTGCGGCGCTGAGGAATCTTGATTTCGCGATGCGGGAGGGTGAGTTTCTGTATATCACCGGGCGCTCCGGAAGCGGGAAGACGACCTTTCTGAATCTGCTGGCAGGTTTTCTGAAGCCAACGTCGGGAGAAATAAGCTTTCGCGGAGAACTGCTCGGGAGCTGGGATGAGAAGCGCTGCGACCGCTACAGAAATCTGGATATCGGCTATGTGCCGCAGCAGCTTGGAACTCTTCCAAATCTTACGGTGATGGAGAATGTGGCGCTGCCGGCCTGTCTCTCTGAGACAAAAAAAAACGGATGGGGCGGGAGTGAGAGGAGTGCGGCAGCGCTTCAGCGCGCGGCTGTTCTTCTGGATCAGATGGGAATCCTTGATTTGAGGGATGAGTTTCCGAGAAGCCTGTCGGGTGGAGAGCTGAAGCGCACTCTGTTGGCGCGGGCGCTGATGAATGAGCCGAGCGTGCTCATCGCAGACGAGCCGACGGCCGATCTGGATGCCGGAAGCAGCGCTGAGATCATGGAGCTTCTCCGGCGGGTACATGAACGCGGAACTGCGCTGCTTATTGTGACGCATGAGGAAGAGATTCTGCACCACGCGGACCGCGTACTCTGTATGCGCGATGGAAAATTGGAAAATGCATAGAAAAGAGGGGAAGGATGTATCAGTTCAGAAGAGTCAGAAGAACTGGGGTGGCACTGCTGCTCGCATTTGTTTTTTTGCTGGCGGAAAGTCTTACGGCCTTTGCGGAGACGAAATACGATAACTGGGAAGCGGTTGCGGCAACCATGGGAGAGGTGCTGGACAGCGCAGTCGAGATCTATGAGGATGGTGGTGATGGCGCCGGCAAGCGGGCGACAGAGGAGGTAAATGTTGCCTATTACAAGTTTTATGAAAAGCTCGGCTTTGAGAAGACGGTGATGGCGGCCATTTCCGGCAGCCGCGGCTCGGAGGTGGAGCACCAGTTCTATCTGGTAAAGAAGGTGATACGCGACAAGGGAACTCCGGAGGAGTTTCGAGAGAGTACGGAAACGCTGAAGCAGATGCTCGTAGAAGATGCGATTTTTCTGGATGGAGGAAAAAAAGCGGAGTCCGGAGAGGGAAGCGCTGAAAGCGCGCAGGCGTCCGTGAAGGACAATCCTGCAACGGCGGCACAGGCAGCGGAATGGCAGACCTTTATCGCTGTGCTGGGTCTCACGCTTCGTGAGGGGCTGGAGGCGATACTGGTGATCGCTGCAATCATAGCCTATCTTGTGAAGACAGATAATAAAAAATATCTGCGCGGCGTTTATATCGGAGCCCTGCTGGGGGTGGTCTTCAGCGCTGTGCTGGCATTTATCTTTAATATGCTGGCGGCAAGCGTCGGAGAGGCAGAGTCCGGTCTGGGACAGGAAGTCTTTGAGGGACTCACGATGTTTCTGGCTGTTGCGGTGCTGTTCTATGTCAGCAATTGGATGCTCTCGAAGTCGGAGACGGAGCTCTGGAGCCAATACATCAAGGATAAGGTGGAGCAGTCGCTCACGAAGGGCAGCATGTATGCACTTTCCTTCTCTGCGTTTCTCGCAGTTTCGCGGGAGGGAGCGGAGCTCATCCTCTTCTTTCAGGGCATGCGTTCCAATATTGCAAACAACCCGCATATGCTCTGGGGTGGCCTTGCAGTGGCTGTGATTGTCCTCGCTGTGGTCTATGTGGCGATTACAAAGCTCAGTGTGCGCCTGCCACTGAAGCCCTTCTTCACATTTACGAGCTGGCTCATGTTTCTGCTCTGCATTTCCTTTATCGGAAAAGGCGTGTTTGAGCTTCAGGAGGCGGATGTGATAGGCAGAACGATCATCACTGGAATGAACGGCTTTACGATAGAACTCTTTGGTATCTACGACCGCTATGAAACTCTGGTTCCTCAGGTTATTTTGCTGGTAATTACAATTGTCACGTATATTTACCAGCTGAAAAATAACGCAAAGAAGCGAGCTGCGCTGATGAAGAATCAGCCGCAGCAAAATCAAATGTAAAGGGAGGTACGTTTTTATGTTCAGAAAGAGTCTTATGATGTCACTGGTGGCAGGTGCGCTCGCACTCACCGCCTGCGGAGGCAACGCTGCTCCGGCAACGACGGCAGCGCCGGCTGAGACTACGGTTGCGGAGACTGCGGCGGAGACTGCGGCGGAGACCGAAGCGGAGAAGGTTGCAGAGGAGAGCGCGGAGGCAGCAGATGTTGCCGCTCCGGGCGAGGATGCGGGCTTTGAGGAGTTCCCGATTGGAGACGATCAGGAGGTTGGGCCGCTCATCATCTCCGGCGTTTACTTCCAGCCGGTTGATATGGAGCCTGCGGGCAACAGCCTTTCCAAGGAGGAGGCAGACTGCCACATCGAGGCAGATATCACTGCCGGTCCGGAGGGGGCTACCCTCGGCTATGGCGTTGGCGATTTCGTTCCGTGGCTGCAGGTTAAGGCTTATGTGCAGAAGCAGGGCTCCGATAAGGTTCAGGAAGTTGCTTTTATGCCGATGAATGCTTCTGATGGCCCGCACTACGGTGCAAATTTCAAGTTTGAGGACGGCCTCGGCGTATATGATGTGAAATTTGAGGTCAGCGCGCCGGGCAATGATTATCTGCTGCACGTCGACAAGGAGACGGGCGTGACCGGAAGGTTCTGGACTGAGCCGCTTGTTGCTGAGTGGGCAGAGTTTGAGTGGGCCGGCCCGCAGTGGTAATGCTGAACAGAATTGGATAGATTCAATCTCAGGCGAAGGAATTGGAGTATATCTAATTCCTTCGCCTGTGTGATGCGGAGGTGAGCATATTCTTAAGATTTTTGTAAAAATAATGGAGACAGGGATTTCCTTTGCCGCCCTGATGGGAATACTCTTTGCCTATTACAGGACGCGCGGGGAGATGAAGAAGCGGATTGTACTTCTGTTCTGTCTTGCGGCAGGGGTTGCAGCTGCTGCGGTATCGGCGATTATCCGGAGTATTCCAAATTTTATCAATCGGACCTCACTCAGTTTTTTCAGCCTGATTCCTGTTGTGGCATCGCTTCTGGGGCTTCTGCTGCTCATGGCACTGAAGCGGCGCATGCTTGTCAGACGGGAGTGGCTCTTTGAGTGTCTCTTTACGGTATTTCTTTCTGTCTACTGTATCAGCTCTTTTTTTTACTATCTGCCACCGGTGCTCTCGCAGTTGAACACTTTTGTTTATTACGGAGAGAGTGCAGTCAGTACAACAGTGCTGTTTCGCATCATCGGCTATGCGCTGGCGCTGCTCCTCATGCTGCTCTCTGGTCTTGCGGTGTATCGCTGCGGCGAGAGCTTAACCGAAACTGAGCTCACTGCCTCTGTAGGGCTGTTGCTCATAATTCGTGGGCTTACCCAGCTTGCAGTGATTGTGCAGCGCCTCTATTCACTGCGGCTTATACCCCGGAAACCGTGGATTTTTGCGGGGCTCGCATGGATCATCAATCATGCGGCATACTTTGATTTCCTTCAGTTTGCACTGTTGGCGGTTGTGCCGCTGCTGCTCTGGAAGAACAATATGAAAATCACAGAGCCGTACCGCAATCGCGCGGAGCTTCGAAAGCTTCGCTACGTTAAGCGCAAGAGGAGACAATGGGCACAGTTTTTTCTGCTGCTTATTGTGACGGATCTGTTATCCATCACTGCGGTGAAGAGCTATGCGGGACGGGAGATTCCGCTCTCCGCACCGGAGAATTACACAATGGAGGATGGGATGATTGTCGTTCCGCTTGAGGATCTGGAGGACGGGCATCTGCATCGCTATCTCTATACAGCTTCAGACAATATCGAGATGCGCTTTATTGTGATCAAAAAAGCTCCCGGCTCCTATGGCGTCGGGCTGGATGCCTGTGAGATCTGCGGACCGAGCGGGTACTTTGAGCGAAAGGATCAGGTGGTCTGCAAGCTCTGTGACGTCGTGATGAACAAGGGAACCATAGGCTTTGCAGGAGGATGCAACCCCATACCGTTTAAGTATATGGTTCATGATCAGAAGCTGAAGATAGAGACAGCGGAGCTCGATTCTCTGTCTTATGTATTTCGTTAGCGTGCGGGCCGGATAAGGAGAAAAGGATGTTTTTACGAATGATTTCGGGGGCAATCTTCCGGCAGAAGAGCAAGATGCTGATGATTGCCTTTACAATCGCGCTGGGCGTATGCCTCTCCACCTCCATGTTAAACACGATGCTCGGCGTCGGAGATAAGGTGAATCAGGAGCTGAAGACCTATGGCGCGAATATCAATGTGGTGCCGAAGGGAGCCTCGCTGCTCGGTGATATTTACGGTGTCAGGGAACAGGAGGGACAGGCGCAGGAGTACCTGAAGGAGGATGAGCTCGGAAACATCAAGACCATCTTCTGGGCCTTCAATATTGTGGATTATACGCCCTATTTTAATACATGGGTGAAGGCGGACGGAGATGCGAAGAGCACACGACTTGTTGGGACATGGTTTGCACATCATATGGATCTGCCGACCGGGGAGTCTCTGAACACCGGGATGAGGAAGCTGAAAAGCTGGTGGGAACTTCAGGGGGAGTGGCTTGAGGATACGGACGAGGATGCGGTGCTGCTGGGCGCAGTCTATGCGCTCCGCAATAATTATAGCGTCGGGGACAGAATAGAGCTCAGTTCGCCTCAGCTCACGAAGACAGTGATGGTGAAGGGGATCTTCAGTGCCGGGAGTGATGAAGATCAGTATATCTATGCACCACTGAAGATTGCACAGGCCTTTGCCGGTAGGGATAATGTCGTGAGCAGCATAGAGGTGAGTGCACTCACAACGCCGGACAATGATCTGGCTCGGAAGGCTGCCAGAAATCCGCTCAGTCTCACGGTGAAGGAATGGGAAGTCTGGTACTGCACGGCCTATGTCAGCGCGATCTGCTATCAGATTCAGGAGGTTATCACAGATTCTGTGGCGAAGCCCATACGTCAGGTGGCGGAGTCGGAGGGGGATATTCTGAACAAGACGACCTTGCTCATGGTGCTGATCACGATTCTGAGTCTCATCGGTTCGGCGCTTGGTATTTCGAATCTTGTCACAGCCGGAGTTATGGAGCGGCGCACGGAGATTGGCCTTCAGAAGGCACTGGGGGCGGAAAACGGACGCATCATAGGAACGATACTCACAGAGATTATGATCACAGGCGTTTTCGGAGGTGTGATCGGTTACTTTGTTGGGTTGCTGCTCACGCAGGTGATCGGATTCAGCGTATTTGGTTCCTCGATTCCTCCGACTGCCATGGTCATTCCCATCGTCGTCATATTGATTTTCTTTGTGACTCTGCTCGGAAGCATTCCGGCGATACGTTATCTTCTGCATCTGAATCCGACGGAGGTGCTGCATGGAAAATAAGAAGAAAATCACCCGGAGGGCCATGTACTGGCGTATGGTCACGGCCTCTCTGTCCCGTAGGCGTTCACGCATGGTCACAGCTCTGCTCGCGATCGCCATGGGAGCCACGGTGCTTTCGGGGCTTGTGACTATTTACTATGATATTCCGCGGCAGATGGGAAAGGAATTCCGTTCTTACGGCGCAAACATGCTGGTCATGCCTGCGGACACGGAGAAGAAAATCACGGAAGCACAGCTTGAGGAGATACGCGAGAGTATTCCGGAGGAGAAGCTTGTCGGCGTCGCTCCCTATATTTATCAGAATGCAAAGATCAACGAGCAGCCCTATATCATCGCGGGCACAGACATGGAGGGGGCAAGAAGCAACGGCCCCTATTGGCTGATACACGGAAGCTGGCCGGAGAGTTCCAGAGAGGTACTGCTTGGGCATGAGATTGCAAAGGCAATCGGGCTCTCTGTCGGAGATAAGTTTACGGTCAATACGCCGAAGGGGGACGGCTCCGAGACAGCGACAGATTTTACTGTATCCGGGACTGTCACTACGGGGGGCGAGGAAGAATCTCTGATCTTCATGAGCCTTCAAGATCTGCATTCCATCATAGGAGAACGGGATCTGGATGTTGTGGAATGCAGCGTGGAGGCGGATCAGGCGGAGCTTCAGCAGCTGGTGGAGCATATCGCCTCGCGGGATGCTTCTCTGCTGCCGCAGACAGTGCGGCGCGTCACAGCCTCGCAGGACACAGTGCTAAAGAAGCTGCAGTCCCTTGTCTGGATTGTCACGGTGATCGTGCTTTGCATCATGATGATATGCGTATCAACCACCATGATGGCAGTGGTTACGGAGCGGAGGCGGGAGATCGGTTTAAAAAAGGCTCTGGGGGCCTCCAATCAGAGTGTTGTCACGGATTTTCTCGGAGAGGGGATTATGCTCGGTGCATTCGGGGGACTGCTGGGTGCAGGCTTTGGCTATCTCTTTGCGCTCCGTGTGAGCCTCAGTGTGTTTTCACGTGAGGTGAGCTTTCTTTTGCCCCTGCTCCCGGTCACAGTGCTGGTTTCTGTTGTGATCACGGTAGCGGCCTGCCTGGTACCGGTGAGCAAGACGGTGGATATAGATCCCGCACTGGTGCTGCGCGGGGAGTAATACAGAGGAGATGAGAACACTATGGATATACTGACACTGAGAGATGTTTCAAAAATCTACGGGGAGTTAAAGGCGCTCGACAGCATTAATCTCCGGGTGGAAAAGGGAGAGTGGCTTGCGATCATGGGCCCCTCCGGCAGTGGAAAGACGACAATGATGAATATCATAGGCGGCATGGACAAGCCGTCTGTAGGTGAGGTGATTCTGGATGGCACGGATGTGTCACGACTCTCACCGCGCGAGCTCACCGGCATCCGCAGGGATAAGATCGGTCTGATATTTCAGCAGTTTCACCTGGTGAATTATCTGACTGCGCTGGAAAATGTCATGATGGCACAGTACTATCACTCCATGCCGGACGAGGAGGAGGCGATGGAAGCGCTGGCAGCAGTGGGGCTTGCTGAGCGGGCAAAGCATCTGCCGAACCAGCTCTCGGGAGGAGAACAGCAGCGTGTATGTATTGCCCGTGCCCTGATTAATCATCCGGCTTTGCTCCTGGCGGATGAGCCGACGGGAAATCTGGACGAGAAAAATGAATTTATTGTGATGGATATATTTGAAAAGCTTCATAATGCAGGAAGTACGATCATTGTAGTCACGCACGACCCGGAGGTGGGGGATGAGGCGGAGCGCATGGTGGTACTGGAGCATGGGCGCATCGCCCGTGAGGAGAAGAAGAAAAGGCAGCGGCCTGTCGTCACGGCAGGAGCATTTGCAGATTTTGGAGCATGAGTACAGAAAGGAAGGCGTGTATTATGATGAAGAAATCGCTCTGTGCCGGCATCATCCTCGTTATCTGTCTGCTCTCTGCCTGCGGCGGAAAAAAGCAGGAGAATACAGTACCGCATTATAAGGATGGCCACTACAGTGCAGAGGCAGTGCCGGAGGAAATCGGCGGAATCATACGTCTGGATATTACGGTTTCCGGAGGAAAGATTGCGGCAGTAGAAATGCAGAATCTGGATAAGGATGGAAGCGAGAAAGGGAAGGAGTATGGAAAGGCCTCGGAGGGGGCAACCAATCCCGGATTGTACAGAATCGCGCAGGCTTCGGTGGAGAATACGGCAAAGTTTCCGGAAATGCTGATTGCCGCACAGACGCCGGACGGAGTGGATTCCATCAGTGGTGCCACACTTTCTCATGATGCCTTCGTGCAGGCTGCGCGCGAGGCGCTGAAGGCAGCGGAGTGATAGCCGAGTGGAAATATATTAAAAAGAGAGGGGGAAAACGGCATGGGACTTGGCGCTATGGGGCTCGCAAGACGAAATATCAGGAATAAGCCGGGGCGCGCATACGGGCTCATGACGCTCACGGCGATACTTTGCTTTGTGCTGTTTCTCAGCAGTTTTTTGATCTTGAGTCTTAAAAATGGAATTCATTCGCTCTCCGGGCGCATGGGAGCAGATCTGATTGTTGTCCCGGAGGGGTATGATTCAAAGATTACGGGGGCTATTCTTCGCGGGGAGCCCAACAGCTTTTTCTTTGATCAGAGCGTTGCGGAGCGCGTGCGCGCGCTTCCGGGAGTGGAGGAGGCCTCGCCGCAGATCTTTCTCGCGACACTCTCCGCGGGCTGCTGTTCCTACCCGCTGCAGCTCATCGGGGTGGATTTTGACACGGACTTTTCGGTGGTTCCGTGGCTGAGCTCCCAGGTGAAGCTGCCGCTGAAGGAGGGAGAGATCATTGTCGGCGCGAGCATTGAGGGGACTTACAATTCGGAGGTAAAATTTTTCGGAAGGCCCTTCAAGATCAAGGGAAGACTTGCAAAAACCGGAATGGGATTTGATACTTCTGTGTTTATGGACATGGAGACAACGCGAGCTCTGGCCTCAGAGTTTCAAAAACTTCTGGAAACTCCTGTTGCGGAGGATGAGAGACTGATTTCCTCAGTAATGGTGCGATTGCAGAAGGACGCGGACCCGAAGGCAGTGCAGACCGCTGTTACAGAGGAATTCCGGGGAGAGGGGGTCTATCCGCTGCTCTCCAAGCAGATGATGTCGGAGGTCTCTGCAAATCTTCAGAATCTGCTTTTCTATGTGTATGTACTTATCGCGCTGCTCTGGCTGCTGAGCTTTGTTGTGCTGATGCTGGTTTATTCTATAAGCTTGCGGGAGCGCCGCCGGGAATTTGCCACTTTGCGCGTGCTGGGAGCCGGTAGAAAAAAGCTGAGAGCGATATGTCTTACGGAGATCCTGCTCATCAATGCGGGGGGTGCGTTCTGCGGAACTGTGCTGGGGGCCGCGGTGGCTCTGCTCTTCGGACCGGCCTTCAGTAAGCTTCTGCGTATGCCTTTCCTGACACCGGGAGTTTCTGTGCTTCTGCTGCTCTTTGCCGCGGCACTGCTCGTGGGTACGCTAATGGGCCCGCTCGCAGCGATTTTTTCATTGCGCGAGCTGAATCAGAAGGAGCTGGCGCTTGTGAGCCGGGAAAATGACTGATTTTTGAATAGTATCAATTGTGGCCGATGCCGTGGAGTAATCTGCGGCGTCGGCCGTTTGTATCCGCCCGCTGTTGTAAAATCCCCTTCTGTGATAAAATGATATCAAAGTCAAAGGCTTTTTCATACGGCGTGCTTGCCCGCTGGAGTGAAAAAGGGTTCATGACCCGCCGCTATGGAGCACGAAGTGACGCCGCGGGAAGCATGGGAGTGCGGAATGGGGGAGAAGTACTCTCGGGTATTCTTGGAATGCTGGTACCGGGATGGAGAGAACGATGCAGTATATCACAGAGGCATTGGATAGAGAAAAAAAACTGGAGCGGGAGCGGAGCTTTCTGCTTCATCAGCTGATGGATCTCGGGGAACTTCTGCTCTCCTGTGGTGCAGAGGTGAGTCGCGTGGAGGATACGCTGGAGCGTATGGGGCGCGCCTATGGTGCACGGCGCATGAATGTCTTTGTGATTACCTCCAGTATTGTGATTACGATGGTATTCTCGGATGGTGAAGAGACGACGCAGACCCGGCAGATCCACCCGGGGAGCGGCATTAATTTTGCTGTCTTTGAGGAGCTGAATTCGCTGAGTCGTTCTTATTGTGAGTCCCCCTGCTCGGTGCGGGAGCTGGAGCGGCGCATTGAAGAGATCAGCGATAAGGAGAGAGAGAATCTATCCGGATTTTTTGGCGCAATGCTCGGTGCGGGCAGCTGTGCAGTCTTTTTTGGCGGGAGCCTTAAAGACGCGGCGATTGCAGCTGCGTTCGGGTTGGTAATTGTCGTTGTGCAGCGAAAGACACAGGATATTGTTCCCAATACAGTGGTGTTCAATCTGATTGCATCTTTTCTGCTGGGAATTGCAGCCGTGCTGGCAGGACGTCTTCTGCCCTTTTTGAATGCAGATCATATCATGATAGGTGATATCATGCTTCTTATTCCAGGACTCGCCATGACAAATGCGGTGCGAGATATATTTGTCGGTGATACAATCTCAGGGGTGATGCGGCTGGTTGAATGTTTCCTGTGGGCGGGGGCCATAGCCTGCGGAGTCATGGCGGCCATCGTGCTGATGGGAGGTCTATATGTCTAAGATGTGGGTGCAGCTTTTTATGTCCTTTACGCTGGCAATCGGCTTTTCTCTGAGCTTTCGGCTGAAGCCGCGTCACCTGCTTCCGGCGGCAATTGGAGCTTTCTGGGGTTGGGCAGTCTATCTTTTGTCTCTTTCCAGACTGGACAGTATATTTATAGCAAGTCTCGTTGCAGCTGTGGCCATTGCACTGTATGCAGAGTTGCTTGCGCGAAAAGAGCGGGCTCCTGCGACTCTGTTTCTGATTCCAGGTCTGCTTCCGCTGGTTCCGGGAGGAAATCTCTATTACACTATGAGTTATACCGTGCAGGGAGATGCAGAGCTTGCGCGCCATTACAGTTCGCTTACGGTACAGTTTGCGCTTGGAATTGCAGCAGGAATGAGCCTTGTCTGGGCATATTTTGCGATGCGGAGGAATGTGCTCCGTCTTCGGGAGAGGAAACACAGATGATATGGGAGATGCTGAGTGAGCTGATCAGAGGGCTTGACCCTATCGCTGCGCTTTTTCTTGCGGCGATGGAGGCGATCATCCCGCCCATACCGCTCACTGCGGTTGTGGGGCTGAATGTTGCGTCTTTTGGAGTGCTGCGTGGCTTTTTGTATAGCTGGCTTGGAACCTGCGCGGGCTGCACGGTGGTATTTCTCCTGTTTCATCTGGTTTCTGAACTGCGCTGGGTCAGGCGACTGCTGGGCGGAGAGCGAATCTCCCGGGCAGTTTGTCTTGTAAATCGAATTGGATTGCCCACGCTCTTTTTGATTGCGATGCTTCCTTTTACGCCCTCAGCGTTTCTGAACTTTGCTTTTGGGATCTGTGCCTATCCGCGCCGCCGTTTTCTTCTGACTCTATACCCTGCAAAGGCCGTGATGGTCGGCTCTCTTTCTGTTTTTGGCGGGGCGTTGCGCGCAGCAGAGCAAAATCCGTGCTTTTTACTGCTTGCAGCAGTCATACTTGTATTGCTGTATATTATTTCCAATAGGGTCATGAAGGAGGTAGAGCAGCAGAGGGAAAACAGATAAAAGAAGGGAAAATATAAATAAAAGAAGAAAAAATATAAATACCCCTTGACGGAAATAAGAGACGATGATATAGTGTACAAGCTCACTTCGACAGAGGTCAGCACAGAACCTTGAAAATCAAAGATCAGACAGTACACACAACCCTGAAAATTCTAAAAAGAATTTCAAAAGAAGAACCAAACCAAGTAAAACGGGTAAGATAACTGAGAAAAGTCAACGTTATCTGAACCGGAGAGAACTTAAAACAGAGAGTTCGATCCTGGCTCAGGATGAACGCTGGCGGCGTGCTTAACACATGCAAGTCGAACGAGAGCTACAGGAGGAAGTTTTCGGATGGAATCCGGTAGATCGAGTGGCGGACGGGTGAGTAACGCGTGGGGAACCTGCCTCATACAGGGGGA
>PYGH01000015.1 GCA_003014445.1 Fusobacterium naviforme
GCAGCAAAGAAGCTGGAGGACGGCATCGAAGAAACATTGACCTACATGGAGTTTCCTGTACAGCACTGGCATCGGATCCGCACCAACAACCTGACAGAACGGGTGAATCGTGAGGTACGCAGACGTACACGTTCCATAGGCGCGTTCCCAGATGGCAACAGTGCTTTGATGTTGGTATGTGCCCGCCTTCGTTATGTGGCATCCAACGATTGGGGCCAGAAGCGATACCTCAACATGAAGCACCTCTATGACCTTGAAACCGAAAACCAGCTGGCGATAGGCTGACGCTCAGCTACCGATGGTTTGAATTTGCGAAAAAATCTTGACACTAGGTTATTCACACACATAGTTTTTACTCTGTACTCTGGTCCTGTTTAAAGCACCAAGATCCGAATGATATTGTGCCTCAATTCACACCATATCTGAGAATGAAGGTGGGGAAGGTGAAACTGGTTGCCTACGGAAAACCTGGGAGTAAAGAATTGTTTCAGAAGTTTGAGAAGGGCCTTGTCATTGGAGGAGCTTATTTGTTACAAAATCATGGCCCTGTTGTAGGGGGGAGAGATGTGATGAATGCTTTCTATAAAATAGAGGAATTGGAAGATAGTATGAAAGTTGCTTGGTTCTTGCACAATGAGAAGGAGGAAAACTTGTCAATCATTGCTGAAGAAGGAGATTCGGTGTTAAAGTAGATAAATTTTATTTTACGAAAAAAATAGAGCTGGCTTGAAAAAGTAAATCCAGGCGCAAGAGTAAATTCCGCCGTCGTTTGCTTTTGCTGGCATAAGGAGGCGGACATTATCTTGGACTGCCTAAAAGGAAATTCCAAGACTACGCCTGTACTCCAAAGGACTCATGTTACCAAGTGTTACTTTGATTCGCTTTTCATGATGCCAAACGAGGTAGTCATATAAAACGCTTATGAATCCTGGCAGGGGGACTCCTTCCCATTTCGATACCGTCAAGACCGGCTCTATTCATGCACTGGATCTAACATTTCGTTGACCAAAGTTGCATTTGGCGTTGTACTTATGGTCTAGGCAGAAAGCATACCGTCAAAACAATCAACAACATGAGAAAGATATACTTTCCGGTAGGGTTTACGAATTCAGTGATATCTGTCAGCCGCTTTTGATTCGGATATTCTGCATGAAAATCCCGCTGTATAAGATTTGGTACTTCAGGAGATAGGTTCCCCTTATAGGAACTGTATTTTTGCTTCTGTTTTATCATAGGGAACTTTTTTGACGCCTGGGTCGCTTTTTAAGACGTTGATCGTCTCTTTCAATATGTCTATCTCAAGCTGCATTTCGAACATCTGCGGTTTGCGTGCATTAATCTCACTCATTGAAGAAGGGGCCCCCTTTGCTCTCTTGGGCATGGATGGCTTTAAGTACTATGCTCTCCCACAGTGCTTCGATGATATCTTCTATGTGGCGCACAGATACACCCGCGAGATGCCTCTCAATCAGAGCTTCCTCCACGGAGCATTCATGCCGTTTGTAGCACTCCATGTTAATACCCCTAAGCCTTGGAACCTGTCAAGCAGCACATTCAGTGTTTTTTAAACACTGCTTTAGACAAGACCCTTAAGAGAGATCCTCGTTACGCTGTATTATGTATCAGATGTAGCAGTTGCCTCACTCGGTTACCGTTACATATCTGACTCATTTTTTTAATATGTTAAATTGCTTTTCACACCAAAGGAACGAGGATAAAAACCATACAATTCCAATTAGCAGCACTATTTTTCCTGTTCTGGTTGCTAATGAAATCAAAAAACCTGCTGATAATATCGCCAGAACGAAAATTCGCAATAAAGACTCACCGGGAACTCTCCATTCATTTCCATCCCCATATTTGTCACAAAATTTTGAACAGGATAATGCGATCATTCCCCACATGACGGAAAAGCATAATCCGGAAAAGAAAAACATATATGCATAGGCTTTTTCACCCAACCAAATGGTCTGAAGAATTCCGAGTAAAGTGACTCCGTATCTAAACTTATTAATGCTCTGAATGGTAATATCTGTATTTTGAAGTGGCTTTTCTTTAATATGAGAGAAATCACTTACGATTTGCATTTGGAGCGAGAGCATTTTTGTTGTGGGTGATGCATTTATTAAGGCTAGCGATATGGCTGAAATGAAAATAATAAACTGAAACGTGCAAATTAAAATAGGACTGCAGCCTATCAATTTAAGAGTACACATAAAAATATTTTGGGAATCTGCTGCCGCTCCCATGCTCATAATCACAAGTATGATGGGAACCGGAAGTAGATTGATAACGACACTTCTAAATGCAATTTTAAACGTTTCTATGGCTACACGCCGATGATCATTTTTTATTTTCTTGTGCAATAAAAAGCCAACACTTTCTATTCCTCCATAAGTCATGATAGTCCCATGCATTGCACCCAATGATGTCAAAAAAGAACCTTTCGAAAATGCTTCCACAGTAAGTGGCCAAGGAACTTCAATAGAGTAAAAAATTCCTGGGAACAAGTGGCATATTGAAAACAAACCAATACAGCAGAATGTTAGCAAAGCCAAGATCTTGAAAAAAGAAATATAATAATCAAAAAATTCATGCTTTTTGAACATAAAATTAATACCAAAGACTAGGATGCTAATCAAAAAACATGCCAAAAACAAAGGTAAATTTTTAAATATCTTACAGAGTATGATGCCAGCAGCAATTATTTCTGATGCCGGACCGATAACCATTGCTCCAACATATGCAGAAACAGAAAATTGCCATGCCAAGGATCCATAAATATCGGCCATAATATGAGTATAATTCCAACCTTCAGGTCCGACGAGGTTCATCTCTATCAAGAATAAAGTCACTATAATAGCGACACCGCCCGTTAATACAGAAAGGAAAAGCAAATTAATTCCATTACTATAATAGATCAGTGATAATCCGCAGAATAATCCTGCGCCCAGAATATTTCCGATAGATCGGATCACCAGATAGCTGTTTGTATATGGAGAGATTGTTTTTTCTCTGTGTAAAGATTTTAAAATCATGTACCCCTCACCTGTTAATTGGATATGAAACGCTATTTGTTATTGACGCATCAAGTAGCCCAGAGTTTCTTCTGCCCAGCTGTACTCAGTCATATAATTTCCGTTAAAGCCCTGTTGTTTATGTGTACTTTCGTTCAGCCATTGATATAGGTCACAATCAATTTTTTTTGTATCTACAGCTCTAAAATTGGGGCGTTCAATCAAAATTTCTTTAATATTATAGTGATTCAATGTGTCACGGAGATCTTTTAAAACTCTTCTAAATCTACTTTGGTACCTGTCCTCATTACAGGCATCCTCCCATAAAATGTTAATTATCTGTTCGTTATTCACAGAATTTCCCATTCTGTCAACTAAATAGGCTAAGAGTTCCTTAGATTTTTTGTTTGAAAAGTATATGGGGGTTTCATTAATAAAAACATCGAAATACCCAAATGTTCGAATGAAAATAGACTTATTTTTATTTTTGATCATTAACCTAACCATATTTAAAGCATAGAGCAGGTCACTGTGGCTGTATGGCTTTTCCAAATAAACCGGAGAGTGTAGTTGATAGGCGTTCATTGCATATTGCTGGTGTGCTGTAATAAAAATTAATATGATATCCTTTTTTTTGGCTTTTAGCTTTTTTCCCAGTTCGATACCGTTCATCTCAGGCATTTCGATGTCTAATACTGCGACGTCAACCTCGTGAGACTCAACATATTGAACTGCTTTTATTGGCGAATCAAATTTTTCAAGAATCTCGATATCTTCGAACTCTGCGCATTCCAATTCAAATAACTTCATAGCTAAAATTTCATCATCCACCAGAATGGTTTTTATTTTCATGTTATTTCCTTTCTTTAGAATAAACTCTGAAAGCACAGGGCCCCGATTTTTTTACTGCAGGCGAATTGAAATTTCGGACAGGACGTAAGAATAAGATTTTGAGGGTGACTTTTGGTTTTCTGTTTGTATCAATTATTTATCATGCTATATCATATTATTGTTTTTTCCTTTTGGAATGGTCACCTTAACAAATGTTCCAAAATTTATTTTAGAATCAATATAAAGCGTTGCATGGCAATAGTACTCTAACCTTCGCTCGATGTTGCGCAATCCGATTCCTTTATCTTGAATTTGTTTTGTGGAGAATCCCACTCCATCATCAACAATTTCAATGTAATAGGAGGCGAAGTCTTCATAAGTTCTAATGTAGACAGTGCCTCCTTCCACTCTTTTTAAGACGCCGTGTTTGATTGCATTCTCTACCAGCGGCTGTATAGATAGAGATGGAATGATGAAATCTGATGGTTCTATTTGATAAAACACCTTTAATTTTGGAAAACAGGTTTGCTCGATATTGACATAAAATTTTATATGATCCAATTCGCTATTAAAGGGGATCGTAGTTTTTTCAAGTACATTCATATTTGCCTTTAGAAAGCGAGAAAAATAGTAAACTAATTTATCGGCTTCTTTCGGTTCGATTCTGATGAGAGATCTTATAGAATTTAATGTATTATACACAAAATGTGGCTTGATTTGACTGAGCAGCAAAGAAACCTTGCTTTGGGCGAATTCTTCTTTGAGCCTTTTTAATGCTCTTATTTGATTGAATAGTTCGATCAATAAAGAAATAGTTGCTATATATGCGATCAGTATAAAAAAGCAATACGTTTTTTGAGAGGTTAATTTGCAGCCAAAGGAACAACCCGACAATAGAATAATTGTTTTTAAATTTTTTAATAAGCTGGAATGGAGTGTAACGCGATCCTTATCAAAAACCGAAGTGATTCTTGTTTCAAAAAAACCAAATATAATGATGTAGACAGCAAAAACCAATAAATATAAAATGCTCCAGCTTGCAACAGAATCAAAAGAATATCGTTTTATGGTCAAGAAAGCCGCAGCTAAGATGAAATAAACAATATAAACGAGATTAAATCCTTGATACTCTTGATAAAGAATATTTGGATAGGTAAGAATTCTACAGGCTTTTAAGATGAATTGAGGGAATAACAGCAAAAGAAAATTTTCAATGAAATATAAAAGCAATGGAAAACCAATACACAGATGAAAAAAGCGGGTTTTTATTAAGAACCAGCTGGCAAAGGTAACCATGAACATGCCGATATACTTAACCGCACGAATCTCTTCACTTGTATTATAGTACACAGTGCTGAGCAAAAGAGAAATTATACCCGTAAGAAGTGCAATGATTCCAAGGACTATTTCTATTGACATTTTCCTGATGATAGTTTTAAAAATTGAATTGATCGGTGCACAATCAATGCTTGCAATCTGTCCGAAAACAAGAGGTGCTCTGTTGTGAAAGAGGATTTTAATATGGGATTTCTTTGGCAGATGTCCAATTGTGATTAGCTCATAATTACCAAATACCGTATTATCAGCTTTTGTATATACAGGTTTTCCGTTTATTTGGACCGAAAATATTTGCTTGTTTCGGTAAAAGGCAAGCACCATTTCTTCTTGAGAATCTTGTGTGAGTTCACCTTCAAAACAGTAGGATTCACTGTTGTTGGCTGGGATCCGACAGGGAAATCGAACAGGATTTTTGTGCTCATTCTTAGATAGATACCACTTAATCGTTTGGTTTCTGGAAAATGATTCGCTCCATATATTGATGAAGAAAAATGGGAACACTAAAATAAGTAACAACGTGCTTAATGCGACAATCCATATGACATCTGTGCTTTTATTATCAGCGTTCATTTATAGACCATTTTATCGTTTCGCATTGCATCGTATTGCCAAAGGCAATCAGATGACAAGCCTATCATTATATGTAAGTGACTGACATGGATGCCGGATCTTCTGAGATTATCAGAAGGTTTTCCCGGATATCTGGAACAGGCGTTCTTTTGTAAGGCATCTCATTGAAAATAATTGCTCCAGGTTATTTTGCTTTATCATAACATAATCGGTACAGTATTTTCAAAGGGATTCATCGAGACGGGGGACTGACGATATTAGACCATATCCCGGCAGTCAAGAAAAAATAAGCATCCTTTGATTCGTTTTTTCGTGTGTCCTTCATGAAGCTCTCAAAAACGATGACCGATATATCCGTTGTACTTCAGCATTACGACGTGACGTATTCTAAGTCTCAGGAACATCTTAAGGGTAACGTTATTTCTGTAGACAGCAGGTTAAGAGAAATTATTTTTGGAGTTATTCGGAAAGCTCTGATTACGTTCGCCCTATATTTCATTTCACAATTAGAGCTGCCCCCGTCTTCCGGTTTGAACTCTTGGGATTTTTTAGTGTGTGAACCACGTTTGGGTTGGCAACAGTAAAAGAAGAGCCGATTGGCATTGTTCACGCGAATCGGCTCAAGTAAATCGCCGGCATCAGTAAGACGATGCTAAAAAACATAATGCTTTTTGCAGTTGGGCAATCACGAGGACTGTTATCTGCAGAG
Organism: Fusobacterium naviforme; assembly: GCA_003014445.1. GTDB lineage: Bacteria > Bacillota > Clostridia > Lachnospirales > Lachnospiraceae > Moryella > Moryella indoligenes. The sequence continues at coordinate 6,466 of PYGH01000015.1, forward strand.
CCTCTCTGATATACCGGAACCAATGTGCTAATGCCACATAAACAGGGGTATTCCTGGGATTAATGGGGTTCAATCTGCAGATTCAACGGCATCAATTAATTCATTTGTTGTGATCACATGGCAGTAAATATTGTTCAGTGATTCCAATTCATTTTCATGCAGGCGTTTTGTTGCTGCAAGGCAGGCATCTTCGATTAGCCAGACCTTAAAACTTTCATCTGCAAGATCTCTCACAGTACAGGAAACACACTGATCTGTCATTGTTCCAGTCACAATCACAGTGTCAATTCCCATATTGTAAAGAATTAGTCTGAGGTTTGTTCCGGTTAAGGCACTGTCTGTTGTTTTGGTCACAACAACATCATCTTTTTGGGGCGCTATCTCACTTATGATTTCTCCGCGATGATCCCCTTCTGTCATAAGAAATTGATTGAACCCGGAGACCTTTTGAACCAAAGAGCGATCTACACCATTGCTTTTATGCCCTTGGATCCTGGCATAGGTAACTTCCATTTTTTTACTGCGACAAAGGGAAATAAGCTTTTTCAGATTTGGGATTACAGTAGTTTCGTAGGTATTGTAAAAAGGTTCCCAGCGCTTTGCATTTTCAATTTCTTCTTGTGTGGCTTTATCAGTCAACTCCGGCCGCTTCACACAGGCATATTGTGCATCGATTATTAATAGAGCTGTTTTGCTTGGATCGATCATAATTTTTTGATAATCATAATCATTTTCATAATAAAAAGAACAGTACCTGTCATTTACTTTCATAAAATCCCCTTTCTATATTAAATGATAGTAAAAACACCATTTTACTCATATCGCTTTGCCATCCAACAGATGATAACATTGCCGAAAGGCTTTGACAATTTTGACAAGTCAAAATTGCCTGTAACTTTAGTGGAACTATACATAGATTTTATCTACATATTTTGATGTATATGCACGCATTAAAGAATGATATCCAAGGACAAGATCAATCACATCACCCAGTTTATATTGTTTGTGAGAGTCACTTACATCTAGAACCAAATGGTCAGAGCTGCATCCAACCACATGAATGCCGGGATCAACGGGTAGGGATGTTTCTAAATCAAAATCCTGTCTTCCAACAGAGCAAATCGCGCGCAAGCGCTTTTCTCCACGATTAATAAACTCCGGAAGTTTTCCATAAGAATCCACTCCGATTGTCCCCCATGGAATGGACGGCTTAACCTTCAGTTCTATAATTTGACAATGTAAGATGAACGCATCCTTGCATGTGGACGGCAGATATTGATAGTGAGCACGTTCTCGACCGAATAAAAGGGCTTCTCCTAGTCGCAGGTTGTTAATCTTGTGCGGCATCCCATTTTTTAACATCAAGCAAAGGCTTGATGAATTACCTGCGCTGACGATATCCAGCTTTCTTTTGATTCGTTGTTCCACCTCCATTGCAATAAACTCTAATGTTTTCATTTTGTCTGCATCGGGTTGAACAAAAGAGAGGCAGCCTAAGTTTGCCCCAATTCCGTATAAGTCAATAGAATCCATCTTTTCAACGAGTAAAGCTGTATTGATTAGTTCCGAGTAATTTACATACCCTTCTCTTAAATCTCCAAGGTCAGCCATTAAAATAATTTTATGACGTTTTTTTTGCTGTCGTGCAGCCGAATTTAACTTATCAATGATGCAAAGTTCAGCATTCAAAGAAACATCCGCATATTTCACCACATCGTCCACCTCAGGTTCCATCGGGGATCGAATCAGCCATTTTTTTATGGGAATGTCTTTTAGAGGATACAGGTTTGAAATTCGGGAATCTCCCAAATGTTCTATTCCTTCATCGTAAATAATTTTAGCAATCCGGACATCGCCGCAAACACATTTTGTAATTCCGGTGATTTCAATATTGAATTTTTGACACAGATGCCGTACGGCTTTAACATTCTGGCGGAACTTATGGGTATCAATTGTGATATTAGGGTACATACGATTGCCTCATCAGAACTCGCTTATATCATGCATTTTTAATATACAATCCATCGTGTGCAAAAACCGTGCATTCTAATTGCACACATTTTGCACGCAATATCGCGTACTATTGTCTAAAATTGCACATAATCTCAATTTAAGAAGCGATCGATGGAGGCAAAAGATGAAAAAAAAGAAGATTCTGTTATGGTACGATGTGGAAGATTACGTTACGGTTGAATCAGAAGAGGCTCTTCTTAAGCTTTTGGGGTTGATGCATGAATATGGCGTTAGAGCAACACTAAAAATTTGCACAAAGAAATATGAGCAACTGATTCAAAATGGGCGGACGGATATATTGAAATTATTTGCGGATCATGAGCTTGCGTTTCATATGACAACGCACAGTGTTCACCCGATTCCATCAGAATATTTGGATAGAATGGGATTTGAAGAAGGAGCAAGAGAATTTGACCGCCGTGAAAATGAAGGATTTGAAAAATTAAAGGAGTTCTCCGGACAAAACTTAACATCCTATGGACATCCGGGGGTTGCGTGGGCTCCACAGGTATTTCCGGTTCTTAGAAAATGGGGTATCCGTACCTACTTGGATGTACACGATATTCTTGAAATTGAAGGACAGCCATTTTGGTTTGGCGGCGTACTTTGCTATACGAAATTGAACAATCTTGCACATTTAGACAAGGATGCTTCTGAATGTTCCTTGATTAAATCCGTTGAGAATATGGATGAGAGTGGTTGTCAGAATGTTGTATTTCTGAGCATGTATGATCATCCGCATGAATTGATTTGTACAGAGTTTTGGGATTCTGTTAATTTTTCCCGAGGGAAAAATCCGCCGTATTTAACCCCTGCGCCACTCAGAAAAGAAGGTGAATTTGAGCGTTTGCTGGATCATTACCGTGTGTTTTTCGAGTATGTTGCAAAACACGAAGATATCGAATTTGTAACCGCACAGCAGGCTATGCATTATGAAGAACCCAGGCTTTGTTCCATTCGGGCGAACGACATATATGACTTGGCTGTGGAATTAGGAAATGAGGTTATATTCAAAAAAATAAAATCAGGGTGGTTGTCTGCCTCAGAAATTTTAAATCTGATGTCCAGATACTTAACAGGAAGATTTCTCATCCCAGAGATGATCTATGGTCCGGAACATTATGAAAGCTCAGTTGTTCACAGTAAGATTGCAGTAAAGGAGCTGGCGGAAGCTGTTTTTACTGAGACTCACAACGTCTTTGGTTACAAGCAGCTTCCTCCACTTTATAGAATCGGTGATAACTTTATTAATCCGGTGGATGCATTTGCCACATTGGCAATGGCAATTTGTAAAAAGCGTGCTGAAGTGGAAGTTCAAATCGGAAAATTTACAGCTGAAAATTATGTGAATAAAAACATAAAGTTTGGGGGTGACTGGGATCTTTGGCGAGATGATTTTAGAGCAGAGAACATTATTAATCAGACGATTTTGCAAACATGGACATTAAAACCATCAGTTTTTTAAATCATTATGATCGTTTCATGGGGTAAGTCCTAGCACTGATACTAAAAAACAGAGAGGGGTATATAATGAATATGGATAGCAATGGTATGAAAAAGGGCACTAAAATATCTCGGGATTTATTGCCGGTTACACTTGCAGAAAAAAATGCCGGGACTCTGGGATATTTTAATGTTTGGATCGGTATTGGAATTATTATTGCAACGTTTGCTGTCGGAGGAGAAGCTGCATACTATTGCAACCTGAAACAGATTGCAGTCGCAGCAGTGATAGGAACCTTTTTCTTGGGATGCTTTTTTTGCATTTCAAGTGATATAGGTGTGGAACATGGAATATCGTTCCCCATTTATGTTGCAGCAATCCTTGGAAAACGAGGGACGATCCTTCCCAATGTGCTACGCAGCATTTATGGCCCTATTTGGTTTGGAGTTCAATCCTATTTTGGAGCAATGGCCATTAACCAGATTGTCGTAATATTTACAGGCTATGATAATTGGAAGCTTTGGTTTATCATTTTTGTTATTGTACAGGTGGTCAATACGGCGTGCGGGTTCGGTGCCATGGAGAAGGTGGCAAATATTGCGGCTCCAACAATCATTCTAATCGGAATTTATCTTGTGTTCCGTCTTTTGCATATGGCAGAATTAAATGGTATTGACGCTTGGAATAGTGTGTACGCTGATACAGGATCAAAAATAGCTTGCGGAAATGCGAATGCACTTCTCTATATTATGATGCTGGGATTAAATTATTGGGCTGACAATGCTTGCGAAGTAGAAACATGGTCGAGATACGTCAAGACAGATAAAGGAGAAAAGAGTCTGTTTAAACGCAATAGAAGGGCGATTCCCGGATATTTAATTGCACTGCCGCTTGCGTCTGGTTTTATGATTTTCCTGGGAGCGCTCTCTACATTCGTTACTGGAAATTATAATCCGATAGAGGCCGTAAGCGCGATTACGGAGAATCCTATTGTCCTGACATTCTTGCTGGTTATGATTGTAATGGCTCAATGGTCAACGAATGCAGTGTGCAACCTGATGCCCAGTGGAGTGTGCATTACTGCACTTTTTAAGTCAAAGATGCCGTATTGGATGGGAGTTTGTGTGTGCGGCTTCATCGGAGCTGTGATACAGCCTTGGATTTTGATCGATCACATTGGCGTTTTTTTAACAATAACAGGCTCACTTTGGTCGACAATGTACGGAATGACTATTGTTGATTTCTTCTTCATCAGAAAGCATAAAATCAATGTTCCGGATCTTTACAAGGAAAACGGCGGACAATATGCTTATGCGAAGGGATTCAATCCGGCAGGAATGATCTCGTTTGTAATCGGTCTGGCAGCATGCATCTTGCTTCCATCCATCGCATTCTTTGCAGGATCTGTTGTTTCCGGGATCAGTTACTACGCATTAATGCATGTTTGGATCCTGAAAAAATACCCGCAAAAAGAACTTGGAATAGAACAAGACCGATATTCCGGAATTTCCGGCGGACGCGAGTGGATTTACGATGATGAAACAAACTCGGTGAAAAGTTCGATCTAATCCCTCTTTTTGAGTTTTTGTGTTACAATCACCTAAGAGTAATTGCACTGACAGGGCAGTCAACGCTGCCATATCACACATATGTTTGACAGGAGGAGAATCGTCCGATGAAGCTTGCGGAGGCGTTACAGGAGAGAGCGGATCTCAATCGAAAGATCAGTCAGCTTGAAGAGCGAATCAGCAACAATGTAACGGTGCAGGAGGGGGAAAAAACGGCGGAAGATCCGAATGAACTGATCGAAGAGCTGGACGAAGCAATTCAGCGGTTGAATTTTTTGATCGCGGCGATCAATCTGACCAATTGCAAAACGATCGTAGACGGTAAGACGCTGACAGAGTGGATGGCTGACCGGGATTGTCTGAAGCGAAAGGCCGCTGCATATCAGGAAATTGTCCGGGATGCGTCCAATTTAAGCGGACGTGCGCTTCATACGGAGATTAAGGTGATTTGTGCGGTTAATGTGCGTGACATTCAAAAAAAGGTCGACCGGATATCAAAAGAGCTTCGCCTGACAGACAATAAGATTCAAAGCGCCAACTGGTCTGTGGAATTGGCAGTCTGACTTGGTTTTGCAGGTAGTTCTGTGAGGAGTATGCGATCTCGGAAGCAGAGAATGGAGCTTCAAACCGAATAATCGTAAATGGCAGGCAAGAGGGCACAGCCGGGTTCGAATCCCGTTTACACAGATTGCCGGATCGCTCACAATTGCAATGTCATCCAATATTGTTATAACCGGAGCATGTGTCACAGAACGAGGGAGGGCTTGGGGATTTAGAAAAACTGCATATCCATGCAGATCCAGACCGGGATATCTGAAACATTACTTGAAATACGCAGCCTCATGAAGTATACTTATGAGGCTGTTTTTAATTTTTATGAATTTTGGACAGAAAAGGGAAAAAGCATGGAGCAGTTCAAAAAAAAATTACTTTTCATTGTGCCATCGGTCGCGGGAATTGTGCTGTTTATGATTCCGGTCAACTATCAGGATAAGTGGACGGTGATTGTAAAGATTATTGCTGATCGCATTGCAGCTGCAATCGGGGACGCCCTTCCGTTACTGTGCACCGGCATTCTGACGGTTTCTGCAGTCATGTCGGTGGTTTCTCTCATAAAGCCCAAGTGGATGGCAAGACACAAAATGCTGGATGAGATTTTCAGGGTATCCCTGTTCTGGACGGCGATCCGCGTGATTGGCTGTATATTTTGCTGGATCACCATTCTGGGTGTCGAAGCGGGATTTTTTGGCCTGATCTCCTCCGGAGATCAGGGCGGCTTCATTCTCTACGATCTTCTTTGCACCTTGGTCATCATTTTTGTCATAGCCGGTCTTTTACTCCCGCTTTTGCTGGATTTCGGACTTCTGGAGTATGTCGGAGCGCTGATGACAAAATTGATGCGTCCGCTGTTCATGGTGCCGGGGCGCGCGGCGGTGGATTGTATCACGTCTTGGATTGGAGACGGAACGCTGGGTGTGATGCTGACTTGCAATCAGTACGAGGGAGGATACTATTCTGCGCGGGAGGCCTCTGTAATTGCGACGACTTTTTCTGCGGTATCGATCACCTTCAGTCTCGTGGTGCTGAACCAGGTGGACTTAGTGGAGATGTTTGGAATCTACTATCTGACGATTGTTTTGATCGGTGTTGTGTGTGCCTTCATTTCGCCCAGGATCCCCCCGCTTAGCCGCAAGAAAGACAGCTATTTGAAGGAGGGAGCAAGAATGCCGGAGACCATTCCGGAGGGATACCGCTCTGCCGGGGAGTACGGGATGAAGCTTGCCATGGATCGCGTCTCGCAGCACCGGGGAGTCGGGGAATTCCTTTCAAAAGGCGCCCTAAATTCTGCTAAGATGTGGTTTGGCGTACTGCCGACTGTCATGTGCATCGGAACCGTTGCGCTGATCATTGCGAACCATACTCCGGTGTTCGAATGGATGGGGATTCCCTTCCGTCCGTTGCTTGCGCTCCTTGGGGTACCGAAGGCGGATACTGCTGCTGCTGCCTCTACCATGATCGTGGGCTTTGTCGACATGTTTACCCCATCGATTTTGATTGCAGGAGCCGGAGCCAGTGAAATGACCCGGTTCATTGTTGCGGTTGTCTCTGTGACACAGGTGCTGTATCTGTCGGAGGTGGGAGGGCTGATTCTCGCCTCCAGGCTTCCCGTAAGTCTTTTGGATATGTTTGTGATTTTTTTGGAGAGGACTGTGATTTCTCTTCTCATTGTTTGCCCACTGGCGCAGCTGCTGTTTTAAAAGAAAATTTTGATCCGGTATCGTAAGCGGAGTTTTCCATCCGGAAGACTCCGCTTTTTGTCTTGAAGTGTTATGATAGAGAAGGCGGGCAGTGCTTAGACAGAGACAGAAAGCAGTGCTGTCACAGAAACAGTGTGTAGGGCTGTGACAGGGACCGCAAGCAGTGTTATGGTAGAAACAACGAGCAGTGCTTAGACAGAGACAGAAAGCAGCGCTGTGACAGAAACGGTAAGTGTTGTAATCAAGGAGTAAACATGATGAATCCCAGGTTAGAAGAAAAACTCAGAGAATTCAGGCGGCAGTATCCCGTGGATGAAGCAGTCAAATACCGGGTGACAGAGCCGACGACGGACTTTATCGGGGAAGACATACTGGAAATTGCTTTGGCGGCCCTGCTGGAAGGGGAAAATGTTCTGCTCTGCGGCAGCAAGGCGACGGGAAAGAATATTCTGGCAGAAAATCTTGCGTGGCTCATGGAGCGGCCGGTCTATTCCATGTCGTTTCACGTCGGCGTGGACAGCAGTATGCTGATTGGGACGGACACCTTTGAAAACAATCGTGTAATCCTGCGGAAGGGGCCGATCTATCGCTGCGCGGAATATGGCGGCTTTGGAATTCTGGACGAGATCAATATGGCAAAAAGCGATGCAATGGCAGTGCTTCACGCGGCGCTGGACTACAGGCGGCTGATTGATGTTCCCGGGTACCAGCGGATTGCACTGCATCCTGCGACGCGTTTTATCGGGACCATGAATTACGGGTATGCAGGCACGAGGGAGTTGAATGAGGCGCTGGTGTCCCGTTTCGTCGTGATTCAGATGCCGGTGCTGTCCCGGGAGGAATTAAATCGGCTGTTTGACCAAAAGCTTCCGGGTGTAAGAAAATCCATACTGGATCAGCTGTCAGCACTTTTTTTGGATCTCCATGAAAAGGCGGAGAGCGGAGAGGTGTCTTCCCGCGCTGTGGATCTGAGAGGAATGATCGCGGCGCTTCGCATGGTACGAATTGGCATACCGCCGTTCCACGCACTGAAGGCAGGCATATCGGATAAGTGCTTTGATCCATTTGAGCGTCAGCTGGTGGAGGATGTCATCCGCACGCGATTTTCGGAGAGCCTGAACGCATCTGAGATGTTCGAGAGCTGAGGAGAGACCCATGCAATCGGAACGATCATCTCCTTCGGAGGAGAAAAAAAGACTTCGATTTTTAGGACTGCTTGGCACGGTGTCAGGTCAATCGGGGCGGAAGCGCCTTCCTGAGTGTGTGGATTTGGCGAGCAAAGCGTGGAGAGAAGCGGGGGATCAACCCTGCCTGTACAGCGCGGCGCTGCTTGGCTGCGCAGAGATCGTTTATTCGGAACGAAGGAAAGCGGAGCGTGAAGCCGGGGAGCAGCAACCGGAATTAAACGGACTGAGACAGCTGGACGCATGGCTCGGACGGGAAATTTTCAGGAGAGAAAAGGAGAAAGAGGTTCTTCTCCCCTTGTTTTTTGTCTGTCTTGACAGCGCCTTGTATCGGGCGCTCTGTGAGCAACGTCCCGGGATTGCTGAGCTTAGGCGGTCTGCCTTTCATACACTTCTGACCGGGGATATGCAAAGGCTTACGCACACGGTATGGGGAGAGTTGGAAAAGAATTGGCTGGAAGCGCAGCTGGGCAATCGGAGGGAAGCTAGGGGGCAGTGGCGGAAGCTGATGCAAAAAATTGAGGGAGCCACGGCGTGCCGGAGTGCAGAAGCCCTCGTCAGTCAGGCAGTCACACTGTACACGATGCTGAGCGAACGCGGATTCCGAAAAAAATTCTGCGTGGCCGGAAAGGAGACCGACGAGGAGGGAGGCTCCGATCACGGGGAAAAGGAAGCGACTTTGTTTCAGATCACCGGGTCGTCTGACGGGGAGCAAAAAGAACACGAAACCAGGGGAGCAGGAGAGGACCTGATACTGGATGATGCATCCATGGCGCGGGTAGAGGCTTCGATTGAACATCAATTCGGAACAAGCTTTTTGACACAAAAAGCGTTGGATGCATTGACCGGGGAGCTGTGTGTCGGCGTCCATTCCGGCTGCAAGCTGCATTTTACGGACGGATTGTCAAAGGATGTACTGCAAAGGAGTTCCTCCATGGAAGGCTTTTATAACCGAATACGGGAAGAAAACCAATCCCTTTTGGAGGAGCACCGGGCGCAGGTGCACCAGAGCATTCGATCCATTTCGGATGCATTTTGTAATGCTGTCCGTGTTCGGGAGGAAAAGGATACGTACCATGCCAGTTTTGGAAGGCTGGTTCCGTCTAAGCTCTGGAATCTTGGCAGAACGAACAATCCCAATTTGTTTTTGAGAGAAATTCAGAATGAAAAAAAAGACTTTGTGGTGGACATTCTGCTTGACGGAAGCGGGTCTCTCCAGTCGAGGCAGGGGATGGTTGCGCTGCAGGGCTATATTTTGAGCGAGGCCTTGGATGAGGTACAGATTCCGCATCGCGTGATGAGTTTTTGTACACTGGGAGATTTTACGGTTTTGCGCCGTTTTCGGGATTATGAGGGCGGTCACCCTGATAATTTAAGAATCTTTGAGTATTACGGAAGCTGCAACAACCGGGACGGACTGGCGGTGAAGGCCTGCGCAGCAGGACTTTTGGACAGACCGGAGGAAAAGCGGATTCTGCTGATGCTGAGCGACGGGATTCCCAACGATCAGATTGTAAGCCGGAAACGGGCAAAGCTGTTTCCGTCCTACACCGGCGAGTATGCTGTTTGGGACAGTGCAAAGCAGCTTCGTGGGCTGCGGAGGAAGGGGATCACAGTGATTGGGCTTTTTGTGGGGGAGGAGGAAGAGCTGGAGGATGAGAAAATTATTTTTGGGAATTCCTTCGCCTATTTGAATGGAATCGAAAACTTTTCCCGTATCGCCGGAAGCTTTTTGAAGCGGGAGCTGTCGGAATAAACGAGCAAAGCCGTGGGCGCAGCGGGAGAACAGGGGGGTAGGATGATCACTGCAAAGGGAAAATCCGTGTCGGGCGGGATTGCGATCGGTCCGGTCAGATGGCATCGGGGAGAAGAAAGAATCGCGGCGGCAGAATGGGCAGAAGACAGGGAGAGGGAGCTGATTCGTCTGGAAAAAGCGAGGAACGCTGCGGTTTTGCGTCAGCAGGGACTGTATGAGCGGAGTCTGAAGGAGCTGGGAAAGGGCACAGCGGAGGTGTTTGCTGCTCATATTATGATGCTGGAGGATATCGATTTGCTGACAGCAGTGAGAAGGGAGATCAAAGAGCAGGGGCATACAGCGGAGTATGCCGTACAGGAGGCGTTTGAAGCACAGGCAAAGCGTTTGTCCGGACTGGACGATGATTACATGGGGGAGCGGGCGAGAGATGTTATCGAGATGCAGAAGGAGCTGATGACTGCACTCCGCGGGGATTCTCCGGGATATCTTTGGAATGAAGCGGGGGGAGAGGATCCGGAGAAGCCGGCGATTCTTCTGGCAGAGGATTTCATGCCTTCTGATGTGATTCGGCTGGATAGGAGCAGCCTGCTTGGTATGGTTACCAGAGAAGGGACGCAAAACAGTCATACGGCGATTCTCGCACGGACGATGGGAGTGCCGATGTTGGTGCAGTGCGGGGAAATCGGAGAAACCTGGGATGGGCACTGTGCAGTTTTGGATGCAGATGCGGGCATCGTGTATCTGGATCCGGATCGCGCGGTATGAGAGCAGAGAGAAAAAGCAGGAAGCGGGAAGAAGTAAACTGCAGGATCTGAAGGGAAAGGCAAGCGAGACGCGGGACGGAAGGCGAATTCGGATGGCTGCCAACATCTCATCGCCGGAGGATTTGAATGCGGCAAGGGAAGCGGATGCAGAGGGAATCGGTCTGTTTCGCTCGGAGTATTTGTATCTGGACGGAGATCGGTTTCCCACAGAGGAGGAGCAGTTTCAGGTTTATCGGAAGGCGGTCCAGGCGTTTGCACCAAAGCGGGTGGTGATCAGAAGCTGCGACATCGGGACGGACAAGAGGACGGCATATATGCAGCTCCTGACAGAAGAGAATCCGGCGCTCGGGTGCCGTGCCATCCGGTTTTGTCTTTGCCATCCGGATATGTTCCGCACACAGCTTCGCGCCCTACTTCGGGCGTCGGCATTTGGGAATCTGGGCATTCTCCTCCCGATGATCAGCTCTGAGTCGGAGCTTTCGGAAAGCCGCGCCATGTTAACGCAGTGCCGGGAGGCGCTTTTGCGGGAAGGGATGCCGGTGGGCAGTTACACACTTGGAATTATGATTGAAACGCCGGCAGCAGTGCTGATTGCGGATGAGCTGGCGGGGAATTGCGACTTTTTTTCCATCGGAACCAATGACCTTTTGCAGTATACCCTTGCGATGGATCGGACTGCTCCTGCAATGAACCGCTATCTTGATACCCATGGAGATCCGGGTTACACGGTCTTGCTTCGTCAAATCCGCATGGCGGTAAAAGCCGGACACCGCCACGGAATCCCGGTGGGAATCTGCGGGGAGCTGGGGGCAGTGCCGGAGCTTACGGAAACCTTGCTTTGCTGCGAGATTGATGAATTGTCGGTTAATCCCGGGGCAATTTTGCCGCTCCGAAAGAAAATTCGAGAATTGGATCTCGGAAACTAGGATGGCTCCGGATTGCTGAGTGCCGCCTGAGGAGACAGAAAGCAGCCGCCATGCGTTGCCATGGGGACTACTTTTTTGTGGGCAGGAGTCCATGGGGCTGCTTTCTCAGAGCTTGGCTTTAATTCAACAGCTCTATGTCAGAGATGAGTGGAACCTTTCTTTTTTCTCCCTTTATGGCGCCGCACAGAGCGACAATCCAGAAAACCAGGGAGATCATCGAAAAAACAAGACCGACTACGGGAACGAAGAAGCCTGCCATGCCCGCCAGATGGATCATCAGGGACTGATTGATATGAAAGCGAAAGTAGTCATCTTTCAGATCTCCCTTGATCAATGCGATGGCAAAGCCGATCCAGGTAAGGTAGCCGATGATGGAAAGCTTTTTTGATTCTTCTGGGTATGTTGAGAGTTGTTCCATGTTTTTTCCTCCTTTTTGCAGCATTGATCTGCCTCTTAGAAAGACGAATCGGGAGAAGCAAAGGTTCACAGAGCAGAGGAATAGAATAACCTTGTTCAGAAATTGAGATAATTTGACCGATTTTTGAATTTATTTCCGGAGAAATATTGGCTAAACCAACAATAAGATCGTGAGAAATGAAAGAAACAGGAACAAAAATGGAGGAGGATTCCTATGAAAAAGAAAATACTCATGGGAATATTGGCGGCGATGACAGCAGTATCCCTTGGCGTCTGTGGAGGCGCTTCCAAGGAAGAAAAGGGGGAAGGCGGACAGGCTGGCAGCTTCTGTATCGGGAGATACGGCTGACAAGACGGCATCAGGCGATCAGTCACTGATCATATACAGTTCGCTCACGGAGCCAATGATCGACAGTATGTTGAGCAAATTTGAAGAGGACACCGGAAGCAAGGCGGACTGCCTTGCTATGGGAACCGGAGACGCACTGAAGAGAATTGAGACGGAAGCCGGCGCACCGCAGGCGGATCTGCTTTGGTCGGGAACCATCGGAACCGTCTGCGCGGATTCAGAATGGGGCGTTTTTTACACTGCTGGGACCATCCGGTTGCGGAAAGACCACGCTGCTCCGAATGATTGCCGGGTTCAATTCAAAAGATAGACGAAAAGACAAATATAGACTAAAATACGAAAAAGGACTGTTCATATTCCGGAAAGTAGCATATGATAGGGGTGTGATTAGGGACGCCTAATTCATAGGTCAGGGTGCGCCCGGAAACAGAGCGGGGGTATTTCTGTTCCCATTGTATCCAAGCGATGAATCATGAAGGAGGAAGGATAGATGTCACTCATTAAAAAAGAAGTTGGAGAGTTTTTGGTCAAGGCATATCAGAACAGAGAGTTCAAGGATATCACAAAGGATGATCTGAAGGGAAACTGGAGCGTGCTGTTCTTTTACCCGGCGGATTTCACCTTTGTTTGCCCGACGGAGCTGGAAGACTTGCAGGATCACTATCAGACGTTCAAGGAGATCGGCTGTGAAATTTACTCCGTGTCCTGTGACACACATTTCGTACATAAGGCGTGGCATGATCATTCCGATCGGATTGAAAAAATTCAGTTCCCGATGCTGGCAGATCCCCGCCACGTGCTGGCAAAGGATTTTGATGTCCTGATCGAAGACGAGGGTGTGGCGGAGCGCGCCACCTTTATCATTGACCCGGATTGCAGGATTGTGGCATATGAAATTACCTCCGGAAATGTGGGGAGAAATGCCGATGAGCTGCTTCGCAAGGTTCAGGCGTGCCAGTTCGTCCGGGAGCATGGTGATCAGGTTTGCCCTGCGAGATGGCATCCGGGTGTAAGCACCATTAAGCCGGATATTGATTTGGTGGGTGCGCTGTAAAAGGCGAAGCTTCAAAATCAAAAGGATTGGCGCTGATAAAAGACTGCAGTCAGAATTGGCTGCAGTTTTTTCTGCAGAAAACCGAATGTCGGAGTGCCGGTGGGAAATGGAGGAATCAGGTAGAGGAACAGGGATATCGGACATCGATCAAAATGACATATGAGGAATATCAGACCATGTGTTGGGCGCTGAAGCGAAGAAAGGCGATTATAATCAGCGGAATTGTCTCGATGCTGCTTCTGGCGGCAGGTGGGATTTCATTACAGAGCGGGGATGCGGAAGAGGGAATCATTTGCTTCTCCATGGCATTGGCCTATCCGTGCTTGGTTTTTGGCTTTTACCGCTATTCCATGAACAAAAGCTATCGCTCACAGAAAATAGCAGCAGATAGCAGGCGGGTGGACTATGTGTTCTATCCGGATCGCATGGTAGTGCACACTGCTGCCAGCAGATCGGAAATCCGCTATGACCAGTTATACCGGGTGAAGGAAACGAAGACGAATTTTTATCTCATGGTTGGAGTCAACCAGAGCATGGCAGTGAAAAAGGAGCGTTGCTCGGACGAGTTGCTGGCTTTACTTAAGAGTCTTAAGGAAGAAAGAAAGGCGGGCATTCCGACCTCGGAACACTCGCCTTTTCGATGAAGCTTGATATTATGTTATGCTCGGATATGCCATTCTGTCCGGCATCAGAGCTTCAACAAGCCGAACGCGGAAAGGATGGAGCTGACAAAGATGATGAGCAGCGCAACGGGGGCGATGTAGCGAATGCAAACGCGATACAGCCCCTCGTTTCTAAACCGGGAGGAAATGCGGATTTCCTTCACGAGAGCATCGATTCCGGCCGCCTTGACAATCAGGAGACAGGTGGCAAGGGCAGCGATAGGCATCATGACAGCATTGGTGAGAAAATCAAAGAAATCCAGAAACTGCATGCCGATGATCGTGACGGAGCTCAAAACATTGTAGCCGAGGGAGGAGAGAGAGCCGAGCGAGAGGATGATGCTGCACATCAGGAAGCACGCGGTGCCGCGCTTGCATTTTAACTCGTCAACAAAGGAAGAGACACCTGCCTCCATCAGCGAGATGGAACTGGTCAGCGCGGCAAACAGAACCAGAAGAAAGAACAGTGCGCCAAGGGGTCTTCCTGCTCCCATGCTGTCGAACACCTTCGGGAGCGTGATGAAAATCAAAGAAGGTCCTGCCTTCAGCTGCTCCGGGTCTCCGCCTGAGAATGCGAATACGGCAGGGATCACCATCAGAGCAGCCAACAGCGCGATGCCGGTATCAAAGATCTGAACCTGATAGGTGGATTTTTCAATATCAACATCCTGCTTCATGTAGGAGCCGTATGTGAACAGAATTCCCATGGCGATTGAGAGAGAGTAGAACATCTGTTCCATCGCGGCGACCACGGCCATCCAGGTGAAGTGCGAGAAATCAGGGATAAAGATGTATTTTACCCCTGCCATGGCGCCGGGGCGGGTCATGGAGTAGACGGCGATGACCAGCGCCAGCACCACGAGGATTGGCATCATAACCTTGGTTCCCCGTTCAATGCCGCTCTCCACTCCCATGATGATGAGAAGGGCGGTCATGCCCGCAAAGAGCAGGAAACACACCTCGCTGCCGGAGGGACTGGTAATAAAATTTGAAAAATACCCGTTCTCTGCCACAGCTGCGGTGCCCTCTGCCACATAGGCGATCAGGTAACGCAGCACCCATCCGCCGATGACGCAGTAGTAGGCGACGATAATCATCGGAACAACGGCATTGAGGAGACCGCCGAGGCGAAATCCGCGGGAGTTGCTGAATTGACGGTAGGCACCGCTGGCACTTTGTCTTGTCATTCGTCCCAGCGTTGTCTCGGAAATCATCATCGTGTAGCCGAAGGTCACAGCCAGAATGACATAGGCCAGAATAAAAATCCCTCCACCGTACTTTGCGGCCAGATAGGGGAAACGCCAGATATTACCGAGTCCCACAGCAGAACCGGCAGTAGCGAGGACGTATCCCAGTTTACCGGAAAAATTGGCTCGACTGCTGTTTTGTTTGTTCATGCGGTTTACTCCTTTCCAACACTAAAACATAAAAGTATATTAGCTAAAGATTATAGCAGAGTTTTCCAAAGATGAAAGCAAAATCGAGCTGGAGAAGTGACAAAAATCCACTGTTTCCGCTCGATTTTGCTTGGTACTATTCAACATGAAACCGCATGAGATTGTAAAAAAAGAGAGAGGGGGGTGCGGACAAAAAGCTGGACTTTAGGGCTCCGAAAGGAGCAGGAAATGTATTCAAAAGAACAACGAGAAAAAGCCTTGGCATTGTATGATAAGTGCCATTCCATCACAAAAGTCATTCAAATATTGGGGTACCCAGAGAGTCGCCAGGGCTTATATTTATGGTTAAGGGAGAGGAATGCTGCCCCTAAGAAGAAAGCTGAACGAAGAAGAGTCAACAACTCACTGGATCACCCTCTCCATCCATCACTTGAAACAAAGCTCGATATCCTTCGCCGCTGCTTTATTGAAGGGGAAAATGTACAATTAGTCTCAGAAGAAACAGGATATAGTCGTGCTTCCATTTATACTTGGCGACGAAAATACCAATCTGGAGGACCCGTAAGACTAATGAATTCTAAAGATGATCCAAGAGGTATATTGAGCAAAGGCGTACCTTCTTCAACGAGTGATATTGATGCACTCAAGCAGCAAATGTTCGAAATGCAGCTTGAGATAGACATATTGAAGGAGACGATCAAAGTCTTAAAAAAAGACCCAGGCGTCAGCAAAGTTCCCTTGAAGAACAAGGAGAAGGCAGCAATCGCTGACGCCTTGAAAGACCGATATACGCTGCCAATACTCTTAGGAAAGCTGGAAATGGCCAAAAGCAGCTATTACTATCAGGAGAACCGTCTTAATTCTATCGATAAATATCAGGGATTACGGGATCAGATCAGCACGATCTATTATGATAACAGAGCTTGCTATGGCTACAGGCGTATTTATGCTGTACTTAAAAAGAATGGAATCACGGTTTCTGAAAAGATCGTGCGTCAGCGGATACGGGAGATAGGACTGTTCCCTAGAATAAAACAGCATCAAAAATACAGTTCCTATAAAGGAGAAATATCTCCTGAAGTACCAAATCTTATACAACGGAATTTTCATGCAGAATATCCGAATCAAAAGTGGCTGACAGATATCACTGAATTCGCAATCCCTGCCGGGAAAGTATATCTTTCTCCTGTTGTTGATTGTTTTGACGGTATGCTCCCTGCCTGGACCATAGGTACAGCGCCGAATGCAGCTTTGGTCAACGAAATGTTGGATCAAGCGATTACTACTTTATCCAAGGAAGAGCATCCTCTGATCCACAGTGATCGAGGCTGCCATTATCGATGGCCGGGGTGGATCCGTCGCATGAACAGAGCTGGTCTTGAACGCTCCATGTCAAAGAAAGGATGTTCACCTGATAACTCAGCCTGTGAGGGACTGTTTGGCAGACTAAAGAACGAAATGTTTTATAACCGGAAATGGGAAGGAGTCACCCTGTCGGAATTCATGGAGATTTTACATGATTACCTCGTTTGGTATAATGAAAAGCGAATCAAAGGAACACTTGGTAACATGAGTCCTTTGGAGTACAGACGTAGTCTTGGAATTGCTGTTTAGGCAGTCCAAGAAAATGTCCGCACCCCCCCATGAAAGTCATCGACAAGTCCATCGCCACTGCGGGGCCAAACACCTATTAGCTGCGGCTTATACACGGCTATAACGGGGAGACGAGCCTGCAGACGATGATTTCCAACTGGTATAAGTATAAACCGAAGGTGAAGCGGATCATTTATCAGAATGCCAAGGATGGCTACTCTGTCATCAAGTGCAAAGCGAAGAACTGGTAGGATCTCGTGACAGTGATCGGGTGAAGGACTTCGGGCCGGAGTACGCGCAAAAGATCGTCTGGCAGTTTGGCAGAGATAAGCTGGAGGTCATTGAAGAGATGCTGGATGAACTATGTCTGCTTGCGCAGCGGTATTCTCTAAATGGAGGCTTGGGAGAATCAGTCAAAGCGAACGAAAATGCCGATTTGGTATCAGATCAGATGCCGAAGATCCAGAACCGTTCGCAGGTGGAGAGTTGGGAGACTACATGACGCACATTCAGACCATACAGGGAGATATTACAAAAGTAACAGATGTGGAAGCAATCATAAACGCGGCGAATACCAGTCTCCTTGGCGGAGGCGGTGTAGACGGGGCAATCCATCGGGCAGCCGGTCCAAAGCTCCTTGAGGAATGCCGGACGCTTCACGGCTGCCGGACCGGTGAAGCGAAGATCACAGGCGCATATGAGCTTCCCTGCAAATATGTGATACATACTGTCGGACCGATCTGGAGAGGCGGATCCGGGAATGAGCCGCAGCTTCTGGCCGATGCCTATCGCAATTCCCTGCAGGTTGCACTGGACAACGGAATCCGGACAGTCGCATTCTCTTCGATTTCGACAGGTGCGTATCGCTATCCTCTGGAGGACGCAGCAAAAATTGCAGTGCAGACCGTTATAGATTTCTGCGAAGCCCATCCATACGCCTTTGATTTCGTGCGTTTTGTCCTGTTTGATCTGCGGACACGGCAGGCCTATGACGATGCAATCTGTATTTTGAGTATGGGAGAATAAAGAAATGAGCGTAAACCGATGTGGCTGGGAACTTAGTTCTGATAAGATGATCGCCTATCATGACCACCGCTGGTGCAATCCGGAACACGATGATCAGGAGCTTTTTGCCATGCTCATTCTGGAAGGCGCACAGGCAGGCCTTTCATGGGCTACGATCATCAACCGGGAAGATAACTACAGGAAGGCTTTCGATGGTTTTGATCCGAAGATCGTTGCCTCCTATGACAATGAAAAAATTGAAGCGCTGATGCAGGATGAAGGGATCATCCGTAATCGAAGAAAGATCCTCGCTGCCGTTTCCAACGCGAAAGCGTTCCTGAAGATACAGGAAGAGTTCGGGAGCTTTGACAAATACATCTGGGGATTTACTGAAGGCAAGGTAATTGACCATCATCTGAAGACTGTGGAGGAGACGCCGGCGACTTCGGAGCTCTCCGAGAAAATCAGCAAGAGCCTGAAAAAGAGAGGCTTCAGTTTTGTGGGGCCGACGATCATCTACTCCTATTTGCAGGGAATTGGAATTTATAATGATCATATAGAAAGCTGTGATTTCAGGTAAGGCAGTGATCCGATAGCGCAAAAAGGATAGAGGCGGGTGAAAAGATCAATTTAAAAATGATGGAAAGATTTAGAGTTATGGGAAAAATTGTGGATTCAAGTAAAGAGGAAGCATAAAAATGTTTTGGAATACTGTGGCCGGAGCATATGACATATTTGTCAATGTCATTAATGGAAAAACGCATAGAGCGCTGAAAGCAATCGTAGGTGATCTGATCGAGCCGGAAGACCGCGTGTTGGAGTGTGCCTGTGGAACAGGGATGTTGAGCGCTGTGATCGCAGAAAAGTGCGTATCGCTCACAGCGACTGATTTTGCGCCGAAGATGTTAAAATATGCCGAAAAGAATTGTGCTGCTTTCAGAAATGTAGTCTTTCAGCAGGAAGATATTCTCTCGCTGGATTTCCCGGATAATTCTTTTGACAAGGTGGTCGCAGGGAATGTGATTCACTTATTGGACGATCCTTTGAAGGCTCTCGGTGAGCTGAATCGAGTGTGCAAGTCTGACGGAAAGCTGATTATTCCTACCTACATGAAGCGGGATCAGAAGAGCGACATCAGCAGTTTTGTCAGGATTGCAGGAAAAGCAGGTGCTGATTTTAAACGGCAGTTTACTCTGGATAGCTATCGAAAGTTCTTCCTGGACGCCGGGTATGCGGATGTAAAGGTGCAGCTTGCTGAGGGACGTATCCCCTGTGCAGTGGCTTCAATGACGAAGAAATGCGGATAAGTAATATGTGCCCGTCTTTTACGAAGCGGCCTGAAGTAAGAACAGATTCCGATGAATGAGTGCGGTGACGGTATGAGACCATCGCCGCACTCATTCATCATCCTGCTTATTGTAGTATTGTTCCGCCAAACTAAAACAAATTTACGGTCAGCGGAGATCCTTGAGATGCTCCATGTTATGGCGAACACTGTCGCAGCATTGAGCAAACTCGGCCCTTTCTTCCGGAGTCATGGGAATTTCTACTACTTTCTCGACGCCGTTGGCTCCAATGACAGCAGGGACGCCCACAAAGAGCTTATCCTGGCCATACTCTCCCTGTAGCTCGGTGCTGACAGGCAGAATCTGTTTTTCATTCGTGAAAACGATGTGAACAAGCCGCGCCAGTGTAGAGCTAATGCCATACTCCGTGCAGAATTTGCCGGAAAAGGTGACCCAGCCCGCACCAATGACCTCTTTCTTCATGGCCTCGTGGTCAAAGCGGAAGCGTTCGTCTTCCCCGGCCCACTCCGTTAACGACCGTCCTCCAAAGGTGACAGCAGACCACGGCACCATCTGTGCCGCGCCATGTTCGCCCATCATATATGCGCAGATGGACTTGTGGTCTATTCCGGTCTGTCTGGCCAGCGCCGAGCGAAGGCGGGAGCTGTCGAGCCCGGTACCTGTGCCGAATACCCGTCCCCGGGGAAGGCCGGAGAGCTGTGCGATCTCCTGCGTCACGATATCACAGGGGTTGGTAATGTTTATGATGACGCCGTCGAAGCCGGAATCCATAATCTTTTTTACATAGCCATCTACAGCCGGGATTGTAAAATCCATCTCGGTCAGGCGGTCGTGAGTGCCGCGCAGGAGATTGATGTCACCGACACTGTTGACCAGCACATCACAGTCTCCGGCATCAGAGAAGTCACCCACCCGTACCGCAATGCGGTGCGGCAGATAGGCCACCGAGTCAAACAGATCTTGGCATTCGCTGACGGCCTTGTCGTGGTTCTTGTCTATCAGGATAATCTCGTCGGCAATGCCCTGCACCGCCAGACTATAGGCGCAGTGCGCTCCTACATGTCCCACACCGATAATGCCAACAACTCGTTTTTTGTTCGTCA
Organism: Fusobacterium naviforme; assembly: GCA_003014445.1. Taxonomy (GTDB): domain Bacteria; phylum Bacillota; class Clostridia; order Lachnospirales; family Lachnospiraceae; genus Moryella; species Moryella indoligenes. The sequence continues at coordinate 27,266 of PYGH01000015.1, forward strand.
TATTTTTTGCCCTTTCTATTCTTATATATACTTCTCAGATTGTTACGTTTGTAAACAGAACATTGGTATAAACCACACTCCCAACCATATAGAGCAACAGGATAATGGTGAAGGCCGGTACGGTACGGCGCATGACCTGATTTTCATTGCCCACCTGGTCAACAGTCGCACAGGCGGCTACAGTGTTATTAGGGCAGATCATATTGCCGATTGAAGCACCGGCGTTCTGTCCTGCAAACACAATGACAGGATTAATACCCAGATTGGAAGCTGCCTGCATGTGCATATTGGCGAACATGATATTGGAGCCAAGTCCTGTGCCTGTGACAAATGAGCCGCCGGAACCGATGAGCACTGCAGCGGTGGGATAGAATGTACCGGCCACGGCCACCAGATCACTGGCAATCAGGCTCATCATGCCGGTGGAAGAGGCTTGCATCACGTAAGCCACGATGAGGAGACTTCCCATGGTGATCAGAACCGGAAGCACATGAATGGCGGTCTTTTTGCAAATGTCCAGATATTCTTCTGCTTTGACTCCAAGCGTTGCTGCACCAAGTATACCACAAATGAGGATAGTCACATCTACCCACATAATATAACCAAAGGTACACATCAGAGCAAAACCGTTCTCCACCAGTGCAGGAAAGCCGTAACGCACAGCCAGAAGCAAGACCAGTATATAGACATAAGAGGAAATGGCGCGGAAGGATTTGCCTGTTTGCTTCTGTTCACCGGTGTGGTGACGGTATTCCTCCGGCGTTTTGATTCCTACAATATTTTCTGCAAACGTAGCGTCACTGATATTGAAGTGTGCAAAAGCCAATAGCAGTGTCCAAATGAGAGCGGCAGGGGCTACCTTCATAGCAGGCTTTCTGAAAGCCAAAATACCTATTAACACAAAGAGAATGGGACTGAGCGCAGCAATAAAATTGACGAAACTCATAAGGACAGGCCTCCTTTTCTTTCAGAAACGTCGTGTTCGTGCTGTCGTATATTTCACATCCCCAGATCCGTTGGCCAGGCAGAAAAAGGGGAAAGAAACTAAAATAAAAGAGCGGTTCCGCCCATTGGGCGGAACCGCTCTCGTTGTAATCGTGTCAAAATGATTATCAAGCTGGCTGCTTCGCTGTTGGGTAGATCAGATTGCCGTATACCGATACCAGGATTAAAATTAGTCCCAGAACGGACAGTAGAATCAGCGCAGCAAAAATGGACACCACATTCATGGTGTCCATCATAGCAACCGTGTAGGCGCAGCAAGCAGCGGTGGCTGCAAAAGCAGACATTGCAGAGGAAGAAAAACGGAACATGGTATCCTTCATGTCAGACCCCTCTCTTTTTTCAAATAAACTTGCATACGTTTTGTGAAAATTTTTGTCATTGCATTTCATGACTTTCAATATAAAAGGATTATTAAAATCTGGAGGGAATGAGTCAGCTGGAACGCCTGCACCCTGTAATACCGCTCTTTAAAGTTTTCGTCCGTTCAGCCTTCTCTCAGCTCTTCGATATGCCGAAGTGTGTGAAGTGCCATCAGGGCGGCGGCAGCGATCATCACGAAATCTACCAGCGGCTGTGTAAACCAGACGGCTTTAATTCCAAATAGTCTTGGGAGCACAATGATGGCAGGTACAAACAGAATGAGTTGTCTCAGCATGACGATGATGCCGGCTTTCTTCCCGTCTCCGATCGCCTGAAAAAAGGTGATCATCATCACCATTACGCCGTACAGAATGAATACGCTGTAGAACAGCCGGAAGTTATGTACGCCCTGTAGGATAATAGTTGTTTCCACACCGAACAGAGCGAGGATCTGATGTGATAACAGCAGTGCTGGTATCCAGAATAAACTCGCAAGAATGAGTGCGCCGATGGAAAACACCCTCATCGTTTCCCGCACGCGGTCGAACTGCTTTGCTCCGAAATTTGTACCGATCACCGGCTGCAGGCCCTGACTCATTCCCCAGAGCGGGATGAAAGAGAAGGCATATACTCTTAAAGACGCGGCCATCAGAATTCCGCTTGTATCTCCGCCGTATTGGAATGACATCTTATAGAGCATGGTCTGCTGAATCATGAAAAGGATTTGCATCATCATAGCCGAGATACCCACGGCAAACATCTCTGTCATGATCTTTCGGTCAGAGCGGATGCGATGTATCCGGACGAGCTTGCTCTTTCTTTTGAAGTAATAGAGCGTAACAGCGGCCTGAACAAGCTGAGCGCTGATGGTTGCAAGCGCGGCGCCTTCGATGGCGTAATCACCCATAACAGTCATGAGGATGGGATCGAGGATGATGTTCAGCAGAGCGCCGAGCCCCATGATCATCATGGCTTTTTTCATCAGTCCCTCGCCGCGCATGACCATGTTGGCGCTCTGGGTGAAGTTTACGAAGAGAGAGCCGATAAATATGACGCGCAGATATCTGAGTCCAAGTGTCCGGATCTCCCCGCTCGCGCCGACTATAGTCAGAAAATGCGGAGCAAGGAGAAGACCGCTCACCGTGATGACTGCGGAGAAGGAAAGCACCCAGAAAATGAGATTCCCCATGATTTTGTCCACAGTGACCTGATCACCTTTTCCGATTGCCCTGGAGAGCACCGATGCGGAGCCGACGCCGAGCAGCGTGGACACGCCGCTGTTAAGAAAGGTCAGCGGCGCGGCAACGCCGCAGGCCGTCATGGCGTTTTGTCCTATGATATTCCCCGCAAATATCCCGTCCATGAGCGGATACAGACCGATCACAATCATTCCGAGTACCGCCGGAACAGAGAGCTGAAACAGCAGCTCCAGGGGCTTTCTGGTGAGTAACTGTTCTTTCATAGCTTGCTTCACGTTGTATTCCTCCTGTCAGTTGGCGATCTTCCAGGCAGTAGCCGTATGCTTCATTGAGACCAGAGTTCTGTAAAGACCATCCTCCGCCATGAGTGCTTCGTGAGTGCCCTGCTGCTCTATGGCGCCTTGATTCAGAACGAGAATCTGGTCGGCGTTTCGGATGGTGGAGAGCTGGTGGGCGATCATGATGACGGTTTTATTTTTCGTCAGAGCTTCAATGGCCAGTCTGAGTTTATCCTCATTTTCGGGATCTATATTTGCTGTCGCCTCATCAAACATGACAATCGGGGCATTTTTCAGCATGGCCCTCGCAATAGAAATTCTCTGCTTTTCTCCGCCGGAGAGGTTGGCGCCGCCTTCTCCGATCAGGGTGTCATAGCCCTTTGGCAGTGCCTCGATGAAATCGTGGCACATCGCTTTTCTGGCAGCGCTGATTACTTCTTCCCTGCTTGCATCTGGATTGCCAAAGCGGATATTGTTCTCAATGGTATCCTCAAAGAGATATACATTTTGAAATACCATGGAGATATGACTCATCAGATTCGGGAGTGTATAGTCCTTCAGATTTTTTCCGTCAAGCAGGATCTCTCCGGAGCTGACGTCCCAGAATCTGGCGATGAGATTGCAGAGGGTCGTCTTTCCGCTGCCGGAGGGACCGACAATGGCGGTCATCGTATTTCCTTTGAGCGTGCAGGAGATATGATTTAAAATCGGCTTCTCCTCATAAGAAAAGCTGACGTCTCTGAATTCAATGGCAGGTTGTCGGATCGGTGTGTTTTCCGATCCCTCCTCGATCTCGGGTATCTGTTCAAAATATTTCAGGCTGTCGATGGAATGCTCTGCAATTCTCAGTATGGCCATGGAGCTGCCGGCGGCCTTGATTCCCTCAAAGATCACGAAACTGGCGATCATGGCCATGACTGCATCCGCCAGAGGCATTTCTCCGATGAGATAGTAGCGGACGGACAGGAGGATCATTGCGGTGGCAGCGGCGCCGAGGACGATGCGCTGCAGAGCAATATAGGGCGTGAGCATTTTTTCAAGCTTCATTGTGATGGCGCAGTTTTCCTCAAAGGCGCCCTGCAGCGCCTTATTGTTCCGGCCGCTCAGATGATAGGACTTGATCACCTGCATTCCCTGTACAGTTTCCAGTACCTGTTTTGTCAGATGTGCCTGCGCAGTGCCGATCTCACCGACGTTTTTTCTGGAGCGTTTTTCCATGAGGTCGGTGACGATCAGAAACACAAGCACGCCGACTGCCGCTGTTATACCGACTGTCACATGCAGGCTGAATAACGCCAGTACAAACACAACTGTATTCAGCGCTCCTCCCAGCACCAGAACCAGCAGCATAGGAACCTGCATCTCAATCTGACTCAGCGTGGTGGTGCTGAGAGAAGTGAGCTTCCCCAGATTGAATTCACTGAAAAAGCCCATAGGGACTTTTTTTAGTTTATTTCCGATGAGAATTCTCTTATCTGCGGCCATGAAATATCCGGCATGGGTCTGCTCCAGCTGAGAGATGTACTGTGTCACAATCTTTCCGAGCAGACTGAGCAGCAGGATGCCCAGAACGATCAGAGTATCCTCCCTCCGGAGTCCTGTGCCAAAGATCTTGAGCAGAACGTAGTAAACCGCAGCCATCTGCATTGCGTTGAATACCGCGCAGAGAAATCCGGCGAGAATGGATCTTCGGATATTTGTCTGTTCCTTCTCTGCAAAGGTCCATATTTTTTTAAATACTGTAATCATAATTGTCCTCCTTGATTGCGGCATTCCATAAGGACTGATAGCTCTTCGATTTTTCAAGCAGCTCCCTGTGATTTCCAGCGCTTTCGATCCGGCCATTTTCAAGCACAAATATTTTGTCTGCATTTACAATGGTTCTGAGTCTGTGCGCGATCAGAATCAGAGTTTTGCCCTTCACCAGCTTGCTGATTGCCGCCTGGACAATACTCTCATTTTCCGTGTCCATATAGGAGGTGGCTTCATCCAGGATCACGATGGGTGCATTTTTCAGCATGGCCCTTGCAATAGAAATTCTCTGCTTTTCTCCGCCGGACAGATGCCCGCCGCCTTCTCCGACAGGGGTGTCATAGCCTTTCGCAAGATTCCGGATGAATTCATCGCAGCCGGACAGTTTTGCTATCTGCTCCACCTCTTCATCGCTGGCGGACGGCCGCCCGATTCTGATATTTTCCCGGACTGACATATCAAACAGGTAGATGTCCTGCGACACATAGGAGATGAGCTCTGACAGCTGCTCAAGCGGGAGCTCGCGGATGTCACGCCCGCCGATTTTTACCGCTCCGGAATCTGCATTCCAGAAGCCGGCGATCAGCTTCGTGATCGTGGATTTCCCGCTTCCTGAGGGGCCGACAAAGGCAGTTACCTGCGCCTCCTGTATGGACAGGCTGACATGCTCCAGTATGTTCCGTTCCCCTGTGTAGGAAAAGCTGACATCCTTCAGCTCAATATCGTGCCCGGACAGAGGAGCCTTTGTTTTTCCGTGTTCCAGCTCAGGCGATTCCAGGATCAGACTGATTTCCTTTGTGATGGTGCCGATTCTCGACAGATCGTCCACATAGTTTGTGGCAGTCAGGATATTTTCTATCGTCCCGAAGGAGAGGACAACGATGGTCACCAGCACGGAGACAGAGAGGGAGTTGTTTATATAAAACCAGACGGCACAGGGCAGGATTGTGAGCAGTGACATGGGGGCTGTTTTTCTGTAGGCGGCAACTCCGAGCATGCACTCCTTCATCCAGTGGTAATAAAAGCCCGCATTATTGTATACGGCATCGCTGTATTTCTGATAGGAGGCATCGCTCTGATTGAACATCTTTATGACCTCGATCCCCCGGATATATTCGACCACCGCATTGTTCATTCTCTGATTGATCTCAACCGACTTCTGATATTTTTCTCCATAGCTGTTCATGACTGATTTCATGAAGAACATTCCAATGACAGGAGGGATCAGAGAGAGCAGGGTCAGTCTCCAGTCCAGGGCAAACATGTAGATCATCAGGAGCACCGGGCCTGCAATATTGGCGGTCATCTCAGGGATGATGTGCGCCAGGGTCGTCTCCATGGAATCCACCTGATCTACAATGATATTTTTCAGTCTGCCGGAAGGAATGTTCATCACATTTCCAAGCGGCATTTTGTAGAGCTTCTGTGCAAGCATCTCTCTGATCTGCTTCAGCATTTTGAAGGTCGCTCTGTGGGAGACAGAGGTGGAGCAGGCTGCGAACAGCTCCTTCAGAATGAGAAAAGTGAAAAGATACAGTCCGAATCTGAGAAAGGGATCGAATGTATCTGTTCCATTTATCAGAGCGACGATTATTTTTGATAGAATGATATAGCCGAGCAGGCCGCAGATGACGCTTAGTATTGCCCAAAATACGCTCAGCATATTGGTATATTTGTACCGTGCCATATATCCTTTGATTAAATTCATCCTGTCTGTTCCGCCTTTCCTTGGGTTTTCTTTTCCTTCCGTTTATTACAGTTCATCCTTCTCTAACTCCTTTCCCTGCTTTAAGAGCAGGATCAGCATTTCCTCCAGCAGAGCCCGGTTATTCCTGAAGCTTTCGCGCGCATCCAGCACATCGGAGGCCAGGATCATGGCATTGATAAAATGTGTGAGGAGCTCAAACGAGGCAGTATGAAGAAAGGCAGCAGGAAGGGGCTTTATAACCTGCATCATCTCCTCCCGAGTCTGTTCCTTTAGAGTATTAAACAGGACTTCCAGCTCCGGCTTCCTCTTCTTTTCTATGAGAAACTGGACATAGAGCGACATGTAGGGATTGTCATCAACCAGCTTTTCAAAGAGCTGATTCGCCCAGAAATTCACTTCATCGCCCGCCTGGTATTCAGTGATATGCTCTCTGATTACCTTCGTCCGGTATTCAATTCCGGCGATCATCAGATCATGAAGGATCTCTACCGTGTTCCTGTAATAGTGATAGACACCGCCCTTTGACATGCTTGTCCCGGCAATCACATCTTCCATAGTGGTGGATGAAAAGCCCTTTGAGGTGATGATTTTCGCGGCTGCCTGCATGATTTCCATTTTTCTTTCTTCAGAACTCAATCTTCTCGCTGCGCACATATAGCCTCCTTTTGTTTATCGACGGTTGCGTCGGTAAGACAATTATATAATGGTTAGCGTTAACAAACAAGCCCCCGGGGAGATATTTGCAAAAAAATATACCGAAATAAAAGTTTATTCTGATTGCAGCTATTAAGTCGAATTTTCCTTCATGGGTGTGGGAAAGGAAGTTAAGATTTGTTTGCAGACCTGTTTTTGATAAGAGTATCCCGGGTACCATGGTTTTTGCAGGGAATATTTTGTATGATAGGACTGTCAGGACGGGCAGAGCTTTGCCGCCTGGGAGGAAGATATAGCATAAGGGATATCAATCCAGACAGAAGTTTATGTGAGATAAGAATGTACAGGGTATGGTATGCCGAGTGGCGGGAGGTGTTTATGAAAAGACAGTGTAGCTTGTTATCGGGGAGAGCGGCGGGACTTCGTCTGCTCGCAGCTGTGGCTCTGACAGCGTCGCTGCTGTCCGCCTGTGGGGGGAAGGGGGCAGAAGCAGAAGGGAGTAAGAGCACTGCGATGCAGAGCACGGAGACTGCCGCGGAAGGTTCGGCGGAGACGAAGCTGAAGGAGAAATCAGAGGGAAAGCAGAAGGCAGCGACAGCACTCCCGGAGACACAGACGGCGGCGGAGCAGACGCATTTTCTTCATCCCATCATTACCATCAAGCGGAATTTTACAAGCAGTGATGGAAATACTGGTGCGGAGTGCCGGGCAGAGCTCTGTGAGGTATCTCTGCCGACAGAATACTATCCCGGCATCGGCATCAATGAGGCAGAGCAGTACAGCGCGCTCTCCCGCGCACTGTCTGACTACTACGAACGGGAGGAGGAGCACTATGCAGAGTGGTATTCTGATCTTATTTCACGCATGTATGAATATGAAGCGGAGGGCTTTACCGCGTCCTATTCACATGAACAGAGTGCAGTGATCTCCCGGGCGGATGATAAGGTGCTCAGCGTCCGCTGCCATGTGTTCAGTTACGAAGGCGGTGTTCATGGCATGTACAGTATGTACGGGGAGAATTTTGATGTTCAGACGGGGAAAATGCTCTCTCTTCCGGATGTGATCCGCGATGCGGACAGAGCCGGGGAGCTGATCTATCATTTTTTGAGAGCGGAATATCCGGAGCTGAATATCACTCCGGAGACCTATGGCCCGGACTATTTTCGTGAGCAGCTGAGAGAAGGCTATGAGAACGTCGGTTGGGCTATGGATTACAGTGGTGTGACGATCTTCTACCCGCCCTATGAGCTTGGCAGCTACGCGGACGGTTTGCAGGTTGTGACGCTCTCCTCTGCGGCGCACCCGGAGATATTCAATCCGGAATATATCTACGCTGGACAGGATTTTATCACACCTCTGAATCAGGAGAGGAAGACCTATGTAGATCTGGACGGCGACGGGGAGCTGGAGGGAATTCAGCTGTACGGTTCTTATGACGCGGCAGGAGACTGGGAGTCATTCTCGGCTTATACGATCAATGTGGATGGCAGGGGGTATCCGTACAGTTTTGATACGCCCATCTACGGAGGACAGGGCTATATCCTGTACCGTGGTGGAAAGTACTATCTCTATTATTATGGATCTGGAGATAATGACTGCAGTGGTCTCTTTATTTATGAGCTGAGCGCTGACAAAGCGCCTGTGCTGCTGCTGGAGAACTGGAATCTGAATGAGGACGGCGCCCTCCGTTTTGATGAGAATCAGGGCTTTGACTGGATCGAGGAGAGGTACAGCTTTACAGATTCGCAGTGTGCTGTTCTGAGCTCCTGCTCTGAGGTGCTGAGTACGGTAGATGTAGATAACCTGTACCAGATTAATGAGAAGGGACTGCCGGAGGTGCTCTCATCGCAGGGCTTCATTCCGGAGGGGCGCCGCTGGGATATGAGGCTCAAGAGAGAGCTTGAGGTGAGTGTTCTGGATGATGAGGGAAATATCTCCGGGCGCACAAGCGTACCTGCGGGCACAAGATGCCGGATATGCCGCGTCGGGCTGGAGGACAGGACGGCAGATCTCATCTTCTACGGGGAGAAGACACTGACAGGAAGGGTGCAGGTAGAGCTGGACAGTGATTGGATGCACAGCATCGACGGAGTCGATATCCATGAAATCTTTGACGGGCTGATATTCGTGGGCTGAGTTGGATTCATGCTGTGAGAGAAGAGAGAAGGGACTGCGAGAGAACGGATTTCCGTTGTCCCGCAGTCCCTTCCCGTATAGAAAAGCAAGGTTTGATATGCAGCTTAATTTGTATAGTTGTCGAAATAGCCCTGAATGTAGACGATCGGCGTGCCCTTGTCTCCGGAGCCGGAAGTCAGGTCGCAGAGACTGCCCAGCAGATCTGTCAGCTGACGGGGGGTCGTGCCCTGCGCTGCCATCTGGCCGACGAGATGATCGGACTTTTCGTGAATGGCGTTCCGGATAGCATCCCTCAGCGCGTCTCCGCTCAGATCCTTAAAATCATTGTCCGCGAGATACTTCAGCTTCAGCTCGTTCGGCGTTCCCTCGAGTCCGCTGGTATAGCCGGGGGAGATCACCGGATCTGCCAGCTCCCAGATCTTACCGACCGGATCCTTGAAGGCGCCGTCGCCATAGACCATGACCTCGATGGTTTTTCCGGTGCGTTTTCTGACCTCTTCCTGAATGGCGAGCACCAGCTTGCTGCATTCGCGCGGGAACAGCTTGATCTGTTCCTCTGTGGATTTGTTGGAGCCAAGCAGACCGTAGGTCTCATTGTAGCCGGAGCCATTGATCGGCTGATTCATGATATCGTCAAGGCTGCGGACGCACTTTGCGCCATGCCTGTTGAGGAGTGCCTTTGTGCGCTTCCGGGTGTGGATATCGCAGTTGATGACATAGGGCGTATGCTCCAGTATGGTCAGGGGGCTGTTTGAGAAGATGATCTCGCACTCTTTGCCAAGGCCCTCTATAAGCTCCTTGTAGTAGGAGACATAGTCCATACCGGTAAATCTATGCTTCTGGAAGCCAAAGTGCTGACGATACTCCGCCTCTGTCAGCGTATCCTTCCAGGGATCAAGACCGGAGGCATCCACCTGATCGAGAGAGACCAGATGATTTCCCACCTCATCGGCCGGGTAGGAGAGCTGAAGGATGATCTTCCTTACATCTGCGCTCGCGATGGCTCTCAGGATGATGGCAAAACGGTTGCGGCTCAGGATCGGAAAGACAACGCCGACTTCTTTTCCGGCAAAATCTTTATTGATATCCTCTGCCACCTGTCCAATGGTTACGTAGTTACCTTGCGTGCGGGCCACAATGCTCTCTGTGATCGCGACGACATCCTTCTGTCCGATTTCTACATGCTCCTGACTGTAGAAGCGCTCCAGTATATCCGGAATGATTTGAACTAAATTGTCCCCGGCCTTGAAGATTGGTGCGCGCAAGCCTCTGACGACAGTTCCGACGATTCTTTCCATAAATAGATCTCCTTTGTGATTGGTGGACTGCTATCTAGCATAATAGCCGAAATCATGATATAAGTGAAATAAAAGTATATAACATTAGACATAAGCTGGAGTAATATCGAAATGAATTTGAATCATTATCAGGTTTTTGTGACGGTTGCGGAAAAAGGAAATTTTTCAAAAGCGGGGCAGGAGCTGTTTTTGAGTCAGCCTGCCGTATCACAGATGATGAGTCAACTTGAGCAGGAGCTCGGCTGCAGGCTGTTTGTGCGACAGTCCAGGGGAGTAGTTCTGACGGTGGAGGGGCAGGAATTTTATCATCAGGTCAAAACAGGCGTGCAGGCTCTGGAGCAGGCAAATCAGCGCATGCAGGAAATGAAGCTGCTGGAATGGGGCGTTCTGCGCCTGGGAGTTTCAGATACGATCTCACGCTATGTTCTGCCGAAGCGCCTGAAAAAATTTTCCAATCGGTATCCGCGTCTTCGCATCAGTATCCGGAACGGAACCTCCAGTGAGCTGGAACATATGCTGCTCAGTGGAGAGGTGGATCTTGTCTTTGGATTCATGCCTCAACATTTGGAGGAAGTGGAGTTCTGCACATTAATGACGCTTCATGAGGTCTTTGTGACGTCGAGGGAATATGCCCGGGAGCTTCCGGAGCTTCTGACTGCGCAGAATATTCATCAGATCAAGATCATGATGCTGGATCGGAAGAGTCAGACCAGAAAGCAGATCGATGCGCATCTGCTGCTGCAGAATATCAGCCTGAACCCGGAGGTGGAGCTGGCCAATTATGAACTGCTGGCAGAATTTGCAAAGGAGGGGCTGGGAGTCGCCATACTCGCCCGGGAGCTGATTGAGGATCTCCATGTGCTCCGCTCTAATATTGATCTGCCGACGCGGGACGTGGGCTTCTACTATCAGAGGAAAATACCCCTGTCCCATGCGGCAAAGGCATTTGTGGAAACCATGATACAGTAAGTGCGAGCTGTATCGTTTCTGTAAATATGCTAAATTAATGGTATTCCATAAATAACGCTATATAATTTGGACTTGTTTTGTTTATTATTTCAAGAGAGTGTTAATTCAATCATTATTTTCTTGAAAACCTCCGGCGGATGTGTATGGATTTGCCTGCAAATACAGAACCAATGTCCATGAAATCAGGCGTAGATACTATTGGGACGGACACTTCACGGTAGCATACGGGACGCGTTCAGGCATGAAGGCCACCACTTTTTATAAAAGCGGCTTCAAGCGTAAGACTATTCCCAATAAGGCAGAACAGATTGACGAACTGCCTCAGTACGGAAAATATCGCAAACCGAATACTTTGAAACAAAGGGTAGAGCGGAATGTCACAAAATGATTCATCAACAATGACTGCAAATATGATAAGCAGAAAGCCGTATACACCGAGAGGTGTAAGTACGGTTTGGGAGGGAGTGGAAATAAGTCCTTTTTATGTGGAGGATGCGTGGAAGCTTACCTCATGTACTTCTCATTAGACGCAAGGATCTGTTTGCCCTGCAAATCTTCCCGCTTCACCTGATAGAACAGGTATGCCTGGCAGCAGTATATGATGTCGTTCAGAATTGTTTCCGGGGCAACGGTGCGCTGCCGGTTTTTCAGGAACCTTAAAAGAGAGGTGGCTGAGAAGCGAAAACGGGCGCACTGTCACCAATCAGCGATCCCATAGAGCGGTCTTCTCCGAAAAGAAGGGTTGCATATTTTGTGGAGCAAGGGTAAAATAAAAGATAAAGCAATATGTTAATAACACGAAATAAGTCCGGGAATGGCGGGGAAATTTTATGAAAAATGCACAAAAAATCGCTGCAGCAGCTGCATCACTTTTTTTGGTGGGGCATCTGTTTTTGTCTGATGTAACCGTATTTGCGAATCGGGGCTCCCAAATGGAACGTGCCGCCGCTACGAAAAGTAATGCCGGGCGCGGCGAAGCAGAGTCCTTTGAGGCAGAGGGTTTCGTTTGGGACGATATCCCGTTGGCGACGGAAAGCAACGGTGATCCGACAGGTCAAAAAGCGACGGACAGCAATGTTATGCTGAGTCAGGCGAGGGAAGGCAGACAACCTGAGAGCAATGTGCAATACCAGGGAGCGCTCAGCGAACATGCAAACTATACCTTCAGCTTTGAACTTGACAGAGATGAGTTCAGCGACTTCCAAAACCAGCACACTGCATATTATAACTACGGTGTGATGCATCCCGAGGCGCCGTTCTTTGACCGGGCTGCATGGGCGCTCAAAAGTTTTTCTGTCGAATATGAATTGCATATAAAAGATAGCGGAGAATCCCTGCTGGGCGGTATCTTCTATGATGAGGCTCAGTACGAATGGAAGACCCATATGTCTTTCCGGGACATTCCGATTGATTACCCGAAGGTCATCGTGGAATATTACAACGGGGATGAGGGAAACTACGTCCCGAATGCACTGCTGCATTACGATTTGTATCTGGATGCCTCGGCGGAACAGAAGTGCATGATTCTTCGGCTTCCCAGCATTCAGCCGACATGGGAATGCGACGACCCGGGGAAAATGCTGCGCATGGAAAACCCGCACATTTGGTCCGGAACGCTGTATTTAAACGGCGAGGCAGGAGACGATCAAAAGGACGGAAGGACGGAAGAAAATGCCGTAAAATCCGTTAAAAGAATTAAGGAGCTTCTCGGGGGAGCAGCAGCGCAGACGGAGGGAGCGGTGCGGAGACCGCGCTCTTCGGAGGGGGGAAACCGGTCCCCCATTCTTGCAGATCCCGTTTCCGTGGTTGTCACAGGGACAACAGACATAGAGGGAGATGCCTTGAGCTTCCCGGAAATCAGAGCAAAGTTTCTGCGCGGCGAAACCTTTAACCAATATCTGTTTCGTGTCCCCCAGGGCAAAGAAGCCACCCTCTCTCAGGTTATAATAGACGGCAATTCGGAGAACAACAAGGGAATCGAAACATCACTGATGGAAGTGTGCCAGGACGGGATCTTAAATATCAGGGAGGGAACCGTTCTCCGAAACAATCAAATAAAAGCGTTGCCTGACGATGCCACGAACGGCGGCGGCATTTATGCATACCATGCCACCGTAAATATGACAGGCGGCGTGGTGGAAGAAAATCAGGCGACACGCGGCGGCGGCATTCAAATCAACGGTTCTGTGATGAACTTTTCCGGCGGCGTTGTTCGAAAGAACCGATCCGAACAGGTCGAAGATAACAGCGTGACACCGGTACAATATTATGCCGCAGGCGGTGGAATCTTAGTCTGCAACGGCGGGACGCTGAATCTGTCCGAAAACGCGGAAGTCAGAGACAATTATTCGGGAGAAGTGGGCGGAGGCATAAGCCTTGGAATGAGAGTGTGGGGGCCTACGAACACCCTGCACATGGATGGGGGGACAATCGACGGAAATGTGGCAGGGTCCTCCGGCGGCGGGCTGTTTGTGCAGGCAAAATATTTCTCTGGAGGTCCGTCCCGGGCCTACGTTTTTGGCGGAAGGATCACAAATAACAGAATGGATGGCAGCGGCGTCACAGATAGTGATTTCGGAGGCGGCGGGATCTATGTAAACGGTGCAAATGATAAATACGGCATACAGGGAGCCAACGGGGAGTTGTATCTTAAGAATGCTGTCATCACAGACAACACGGCCAGCTGGCACGGCGGCGGCTATGCAGCGTGCCCCATTTCACACACCATTTTTTATTTGACAAACGGCGTTGCCCTGTATGGAAATCACGCGTATTCTGCAGAAGACTTTTTTCTGCTTTGTGCACATGTCTACGGAACACACGGAGGGAAGCCGGAATATGAGCTTTCGGAGCGCATGCTGGGAGGGGTTCCGTACCAATGGAAGGAGAGGAATGGTTCTCTGTTCCCGAAAGAACGATATCAGGGGCAGCTGACGCAGGATCGCGACACCATCGGCCTACATACAGAGGAGAGGGGGAATCTCCTGACCCGGAAGCTTGCCAAGGTGTGGATCACCGGAAATACTTCCGCGACGAGAGGCGGAGGCATCGGGACGAACGGCACGGTCATCATCGGTGAGGACGAGGCCAACACCAAAATTTCCGTGGTGAAGAAATGGGAGGCGAGTGCCGATGGCGAAGATGCCCATCCGGATTCCGTCACCGTGGAGCTGATCGGAACGGCGGCAGGGGCGTCCGATGTGATTGAGCAGAGAACATTAAGCGCAGAAAATGAGTGGAAGACCACATTTGAAAAGCTGCCGAAATACCAGGGCGACGCGGAAATCACATATACGGTGCGGGAAGCAGAAGTGAAGGGATATACCGGAACTGTGAGGGGAAGCGAAGCGGACGGATTTGTGATCACCAATAAAAAGGACACGCCGCCGGTGCCGCCGACACCTCTGACGCCGCCGAAAACGGAGGTGAAGGTAACAAAAGAGTGGATTCTTCCGGGCGGTGAGCAGCTCCCTGGCAGCGTGGAAATCGTGCTCTGCAGAGACGGGGTAGAGACCGGCGAAAGACGGATCCTGAATGAGGACAACCATTGGAGCGCAGTCTTTTCGGATCTGCCGGTGGTGGAGCGGATTGATTCAAAACACCCGTATGAATATAGCGTAAAGGAAGCGGGGGAAACAGGGAACCGCATCACCTTGAACGGAACCGAGTATGGAGTGATTTACGCCGGAACGATGGAGGAGGGATTTACGGTCACCAACAAACGGGAGCCAAAATCACCGCCGCCGACACCGTTGACGCCGCCGAAAACGGAGGTGAGGGTAAAAAAAGAGTGGATTCTTCCGGGCAGTGAGCAGCCCCCTAGAAGCGTGGAAATGGTGCTCTGCAGAGACGGGGTAGAGACCGGCGAAAGACGGATCCTGAATGAGGACAACCATTGGAGCGCAGTCTTTTCGGATCTGCCGGTGGTGGAGCAGATTGATTCAAAACACCCGTATGAATATAGCGTAAAGGAAGCGGGGGAAACAGGGAACCGCATCACTTTGAACGGAACCGAGTATGGGGTGATTTACGCCGGAACGATGGAGGAGGGATTTACGGTCACCAACAAACGGGAGCCGAAATCTCCGCCGCCGGAGGAACCGAAGAAGCCGAGAAATCCGGGGGGCGGGAATCCGCCGCCGGATCGCCCGGGGAAACCCAAATCCCCGCCGCCGGATCAACCGGGAAACCCGAAATCCCCGCCGCCTGTTTTGACGCCGTCCACCCCGGTCAAGATGGAGAAGCCGGGGCAGAGCATGCCGAAAACAGGGCAAGGGAAAGCAATTTTCTGCGCCGCCTGGATGTTGATTCTGTTTGCGGCACTCTTCTTTCTTCGAGAGGTTCAGAATGAACGCTTGAGACGGCGCCGTCACAGAAAAATCTATAGATAATTCTCTCAGGCAGCACCCGTACCACATCATTCTTCCAACTGACAACAGGTTTACTCCATCGCCTATTACGGGCAGCATTGACTTTTCAGGAGCTCGGGCTATAATGAGCTTGAGTGTAACTCCGCGCGGAGAAGCTCCGGCGGGCTGTGTGAGGGGGAGCGCCCTGACATGGTATACAGAAATAACGCGATGGGAGCCTGTGTGCAGGTTGAGAGGGTGCGGAGCAAGCATCGACCGCCAGAAACAGGTGCTTTATACCTTGGCGGATCGCGTTTCACAGAGTTTACAAAAGCGTATCCGGAAGGATGCGCTTTTTATTATGGGCACGCACCGGACCGCAAAGAGTGCTTTGCCAGAATTATAGAAAGGAAGAAATATGAAAACGAATCAGCAGCTCACAAGACTCAGCTTTATGGGAATGATGATCGCTATCGGCGTAGTGATTTCGCCCGTGCTTCGCGTCGAGGGAATGTGCCCTATGGCACATCTCATCAATATCACCTGCGCTGTGTTTCTGGGGCCCTACTATGCCTTTTTCTGCGCGCTGGTCATCGGGATACTGCGCATGATGTTCATGAGCATTCCGCCGCTCGCACTGACCGGAGCAGTGTTTGGAGCCTTTCTCTCCGGTATGCTGTATCGTCTGTCGAGAGGAAAGCTTATCTGGGCTTTTCTCGGAGAGGTCATCGGGACCGGAATCATAGGCGCGATTATTTCCTATCCTGTCATGACCCATATCTGGGGAAGAAACGGTCTGAGCTGGTTTTTTTATGTGCCTTCCTTTGTGGCGGCGACGCTGATCGGAGGGAGTCTCGCATTCTTTATGCTGAAGCAGATGCAGAAGTCCGGGCTGCTCTCCAGATTTCAGGCGGCGCTTGGCTCGCGCGTTTACACCGGGGGCAGTCAGCTGCTGAATGACTCCATCGGAATTGCAGTGCTGGGGTTTGTGGCTTATCTGGTCACAGTCGTTCTGGTGAACAGCTTTGTGCCGGAGCCGGGAGCGGCGGTGAATGCAATCAAGTATCTGGTGCTTGCGGCATTTATTCTGGGGGGCGTGCTGTACTGGGCGCTGAACCGCAGGAGGGGATGAGATGATCGGAACCGGGGAGCTTCGGCTCAGGGACGCGGGAAATGCAAGTATTCTGCGGGAGGTGATGGCGGCAGCGACACGGCTCAGGGAGCGGAGACCGCTGATCCACTGCATCACGAGCCCTATCGCGATCAATGACTGTGCAAATGTGCTGCTGGCAGTCGGTGCACGCCCCATCATGGCGGAGCATCCGGATGAGGTGGCAGAGATCACCGGGATGTCAGAGGCTCTGGCGGTAAGCCTTGCAAATATTACAGATGCACGCATGGAGTCCATGATGCGCGCAGGGGGGCGCGCAAGGACACTGGGACGCCCGGTTGTGCTGGATGCAGTCGGAGTGACCTGCAGCTCTCTGCGGCTTACGCTTGCAAAGCGCTTTATGGAGCTGTGCAGACCGGCAGTGGTCAAGGGAAACAGTTCAGAGATCCGTGCGCTCTCCGGAGCACGGTTTGGCAACTGTGGAGTAGATACAGCGGAAAGCGACCGGCTTCGACCGGATCAACCGGAGCGGATCCGGGAGATGGGAGAAATTGTCAGGACGCTGGCACGTCGCAGCGGAGCGGCAGTGCTTGTCACCGGAGAGGTGGATCTGCTCGGGGATGGCGAGCAGTTCTTTGCTATAGAAAATGGTGTTCCGGAGCTGGGTCTTGTCACAGGGACGGGCTGCATTCTGAATTGTCTGACTGCTGCATATCTTGCTGTGGCAGAGCCGCTCACTGCGGCGCTCACTGCGACGCTGCTTATGGGAATCGCCGGAGAACATGCCGACAGCAGTCACGGACTCGGGAGCTATCATGTCGGGCTGATCGATGCCCTTTCGCGGATGAAGCTGGAGGAGCTCCCGGAGCGTGCAATGCTCAGAAAATTGTGAGCGCAGCGCCTCCGGAGAAGCCCAGCGAGAGGAGAAAACAGCTGTACCTGGTAGACTGAAAGTTATCTCTCCATAAATGTAAAGCACGCTTGACAAATAAAGAGAGGAGAAGTATTATTTCTGTAAAGCAAACTTTACAAAAATGGATATGCACGTTCCTTCCGTGAGCATTTCGGAGTTGGCGAATGTGTGTGACAGGAGGGCAGACTTCTGTGAGGAACAGAATTGAGGAGATCAGAAAGAAACAGGGGATTCGCCAGGAGGAATTTTCCCGGGCGCTGGGCGTCTCCAGGCAGACGATCAGCTCACTGGAGAATGGGAGATACAATCCGTCCATCTTACTGGCACATCGGATCGCCGTCTACTTTGGGCTGACGATAGAGGAAGTGTTTCTTTTTGAGGAGGAGTCGGTGGAGGTGCAGAATGAGAAATAGAAGAGAGCTGTTTGTCAGTATGATCGCTGTAATTTGCGGGGCGGCACTGGTAATCTGTGCGGTAAGTGGAACCCTGGATTCGTTTTGGGCGGGCATTGGAGGAGGTATTGCATCTGTCAGGCTGTGGCAGCTCCTGCGGCTGTGGCGCAGCAGAAGAGATCCGGAATATCGGGAGCGGATGCGTATCGCCTCGTCGGATGAACGCAATCGCTATATTGCGTCAAAGGCATGGGGAGCCGCTGCACAGCTGCAGATGCTGCTGGCGTTTCTGGCAATGTTTGTCTTTCAGTTGCGCGGAGAGAAGGCGCTTATGATGCTCTCAGCCGGATCAATCTGTGTCGTGAGCTTCGCTTACGCTGTGTTTTATCTGATCTACAACAGACGCATGTAGCGCTTCGCGCTGCTGCATCCTCATTGCAGGGCGTGTCATGAACTTTGCCTCCCCTCCTGTGCAAGCACACTGGGGAGGCAGAGTTATGACATA
>PYGH01000016.1 GCA_003014445.1 Fusobacterium naviforme
TGGTCCTATGTCAAGAAAAAGTACAAGTTAAAAATGACCTTGCTCCTATGTAATGATATTCAGCCCGCAATTTTGAGTGATTTCTCCAGTTTCTCCAGGAATTCCTCCTCATACTGATCCGGCGATAGATAATTACAGTGGCTATGAATCCTTACCGTGTTGTAGAACGTCTCTATATATTCGAATACAAGACGGTAAGCACGCTGATAATCAAGAATCACAAAGCGATTGAGCCATTCTCTTTTGATTAGCGCATGGAAGGACTCTATGCATGCGTTATCCCAGGGATATCCCTTTTTGGAGTAACTGTTTATGAAATCAACTGTTGCTTCCTTGAAGGCATCTAAAACGTACTATGTTCCGCGATCATTATGAAAACGAGCGGCTTATCAATGCGTCGTTTCTGCTTTGCAAGATTGACACAATCAACGACGTGCTGCGCATGGAGTGTTAAGTTAATTTTTTACGATAAAATCTTGTACGCTTGATATATCGTGGGATACTTATCCTGTACACTCGCATAAATTCAAGAATGTCTGCCAAATCAAACGATTTCTCTTTCCTGCCCAGTTCCTATGTAAATGAATATGTAAAAAAAGATTTTCCGGAACTTATTGTTAAGCCATTCCGCCATAATATTACCAGGAAGATGGCTGTAATATACAGCCGGGAACGTTATTTGTCCTGCAATGTAAAAGAAGCTGTGCGTTTTACACTGGACTACTTCAGTAACGCAGAAAACGAATTAGTCCGGAGGAAATCGGACTAATTCGTTTTCTGCTTATTCTAAATTAGAATGCCTGTTCTTAAGCTGTTCAAAATCAATATTCATCCGCCGGGCCAGCTCCAGGGTAATGCAGTCGGTGAGCAGCAGAAGCTGCTGTTCAAAAAGGCTGCCCATCGGCTGAACCGAAATCCGGCCATCCTGAAATTTGCTCTGGGCGCGGATCACGCAGGAGAATTTCGCCTCTCTGGCCAAAGCGGATTCCCTGTTGCAGGTAAACACAACCGTTTTCATCCCCAGCTGTTTGGCTTTTTCCATATACACACGCAACGTTTTTGTTTCTCCGGATCCGCTTCCAATCAACAGCAGATCTCCCGCCTTCGCGGCTATCATTTCCGTATCCCCAATTACGTATGCACAGAAACCCAGGTGGATTAGACGCATGGCAAAACAGCGCATAATATAGCCCGTCCGCCCGGCGCCGGCTATAAATATCTTTCTGGAATGCATGATACTTTCAATAATCGGAGCATCGTTCGTCTCGTCATAGCCGTCACAGGCCTCCTCCAGCTCTTTGACAATCACCTTTAAATGTTCTTTCAGCACCGGCGTCCCCCCTTTCATATAGAATATTGCCCGCAGCCTGCAGACGGCTGATCACGCGGTTCGGTTCCGGGTGCCGGAACAGATACCGTCCAATCACGGCCCGGCTGGCTCCGCACTTTATACACCGCTCCGCCTTTTCCAGATCCAGACCGCCGTCTACGCCGATATAACACTCCGGCCTGTCCCTCAGCATACCCTTGATTTCCCTGATCCTGCTGTAGGTGTCTTCCAGAAAACCGGCATTCTGAACCCCCGGCTGGCAGCTCATCACCAGTATCCCGTCAATCTCTTCCAGATAAGGCTCAAGTTTTTCAATTGATGTGCGGGGGGAAATGGCCAGACCACAGGAAATCCCTCTTTTCCTCATGAGCTTAAACACGGTCTGCAGGCCGGATCCGGATCCGCTCTCAACATGGACCGCAGCCGATACTACCCGGCTTAAGTCAAGCCGCTCCAAAATCCTTGCAGATTCTCCCGACATGATATGTAAATCAAGAGGCAGGGTACTGGCAGCTCCGATTTGCTGTATCCATATATTGTTAAAGCCAAACAGCGGTACAAATTCCCCGTCCATTATATCTATGTGCAGGCCGTCGGCGCCTGCTGCCGTAATCCGCCTGATATCCGCTCCCAATCGTAAACAGTCGGCAGAAAATACGGAAGCAAATATTTTACTCACTGTCATTCCCCCTCGGCTAGCCGTTTTCCCACTCCGCCCCCGGGATGGATTCTGTAAAAATGCTCTTTTGTGAACTGCTTTTCCTCCATCAGACTGATGCTGACTGCGTCAAATACAGCAATTACCGCCAGAGTTGACGCTGTTGCCAGCATATTGAACCGGTCCGGTTCTTCTTTAACCTTTATTCTTAAAATGAGATCGCAGCTCTTCGCATATTCCCCATCCTCATTTTCAGTAACCATAATAACTCTGGCGCCCGACCGGCGGGCGGGCAGAATCATCTCATTGATTTCTTTCGTATATCCGCCTTTTGATAGCAGTAACAGCACATCCTGCTCCCCGATTACACCCAGTCCGCCGTGAAGCGCGTCTGAGGGCGGGATAAAAAATGCAGGGCAGCCGACACAGCATAAGGTATGGGCAATCTTCCTGGCCGCCTGGGCGGAGGTCCCGCAAGCGCTTAAAACCACCTTGCCCCGGCAGTTTTTTATCGTCTCTGTGACTGCATCCACCTGGGCTTCATCCAGTGAAAATACGAGCTCCCGGATTGCCTCGGCTTCCCGGTTCAATACATTACTAATCAATTCCCTCATATCGCATCTCCGGCATTCTTTAATGGTTTTTCTGGCCATAATATGCGCCAGGACCAAATTTTCTGTTCTGATGAGTCTCTAAAAGTTCCTTCTGCACCCTGCCGCACTGTCCGCCGGTCATCGTGTAGTTCATATAGGCCATATTTGCCACATAATCTAATACCTGGCTGTTTAAGACAGCCGCGGAAGGTGAAGTTCCCCATACAAACGGCCCATGGCTGCGGACCAGCACAGCGTTCATACGGACCGGATCGAGGGCTTCCATTCTCTCCAGGATAACCTTTCCCGTGTTTCTCTCGTAGTCTGTTCCAATCTCTTCCCCGGTCATCAGCCTGGTACAAGGAATATCACCGTTAAAATAGTCGCAGTGGGTAGTTCCGTAAACAGGAATATCTTGGCCGAGCTGTGCCCACATTGTGGCATTCAGGGAATGAGTGTGTACAATCCCGCGGATCCCCTTGTCCTTCCAAGCTCTATAGAGTTCAATATGGGTCCAGGTGTCTGTGGACGGCGAATATGGACTGTCAATTACATTTCCATCCAGGTCTACGGTTACCATATGCTCCTTCGTCATTTTGTCATATGGTACGCCGCTGGCTTTGATTATCATAACCCCCGTCTCCCCGTCGTAACCGGACACATTTCCCCAAGTGGATATGACGAGGTTTTTTGTAACAAGATCCAGGTTTGCTGCCAGGACCTCTTCCTTTAATGTCTCGATGCTCATGCGTATCTTCCTCTCTCATTTGCTTTCTTCTGCTCCACCGACAATGTCTTCAGTGTTTTCATCACCGGGTTCGCGCCTCGGCCAAAGTAGTCGTGCAGGCGCCCGTATTCCTGATACAGGATGTCATAAACCGGTTTTGCCGTTTCATCCGGCTCATAGGTCCTGACGATGGGAGCCGCCATATGGCCGACCGCTTCCTCCAAGGAGCTGTAACCGCCGTTTGCTTCTCCTGCCGCATACGCAGCCCAGATAGCGGAGGACAAAGCCGCATTCTGCCGTGAGCCTGCAATCCGTATCGGCTTACCCAGGACATCTGCATAAATCTGCATAATAAACGGGTTTTTTCTGGCTATTCCTCCGGAAATAATCACCTCATCGATTGCAATCCCGCATGCCGTATAGTTTTCTATGATTTTTCTCGTCCCGTATGCGGTCGCCTCCACAAGCGCCCGATAGATATCTTCGGGCCTTGTTTTAAGCGTCATTCCCACCAGAACTCCGGTCAAGTCCCCATCCACCAGGATTGAGCGGTTCCCGTTCCACCAGTCTAAAGCAATCAGCCCCGTCTCCCCGGGCAGTTTCCCGGCAGCTTTTCCGCTTAAATACGTATTTAAATCTAATCCCGACGTCTCCGCCTCCCTGCAATACGCTTCAGGAACGCAGTGCTTAATCAGCCATTCAAAATGATCTCCGACGCAGCTCTGCCCTGCCTCATACCCGATATAACCGGGAATAACACAGTCGTGATTATATCCGCATACCCCAGGCACATAAACCTCCTGCTCCGCCAGCAGCTCATGACAGCTTGAAGTCCCCATCATAATCAGCATTCTTCCCGGCGTGATTACACCGGCTCCGACACTGGCTCCGGCCGCATCCAGATGGCCGGCGGCTACAATCGTTCCCTCCTTAAGGCCGGTCAATGCAGCGGCCTCCCGGGTTACCCGGCCCGCACAGGAGCCGATCGTGATTATCTCCCCTTTCAGTTTCTCAGACACAACGTGTTCCATTCCCGGCATCAGCTCTTTAAAAAAATCCTCCGGCGGATAGCCGTCACGCGGATTCCAGATAGCCTTAAATCCAAGGGAGGAGGTATTCCTCGTCATCCTGCCGGTCAGAAGCATCACGATCCAGTCGGCTGCTTCCATGAATGAACCGGTTTCACCGTACAGTTCGGGCGCATCACAAAAGGTCTCCATAATTTTCGGAAACATCCATTCGCTGGAAATTTTTCCTCCGTACCTCTTTAAAAAGTCTTCCCCGCGCTGCTTAGCCACTTCATTTATCCTATCGGCATATTTTTGTGCCGAGTGGTGCTTCCACAATTTTACATAGGCATTCGGCTCATCACGATAGCGCTCCGTCCCGCACAGAGGCGTTCCGTCCTCCTTTACAGGCAGCATCGTACAGGAGGTAAAATCCACCCCGGCCGCACAGATCTCCTCCGGCCGGATCCGGCCTTTCTCTATCACCTCCCGGATTGTCGTTTGCAGTGCCTCCACATAATCCTGCGGTTCCTGCAGCGCAAAGCCTCCGGGCGGCAGCGCTTTGCCTGACGGCAGCTTCTCATCCATCACACCGTGCCGGTACCCGCATACCGATACGGCAGTTTCTTTTCCATCAGCGACATTGACCAGCACGCATCTCGCCGACAAGGTTCCGAAATCAATTCCGATTGTGTATTTTCCCATAATTATCACCCTTTTATTTCTCTGCCGAAGTTACATTTCTCATCCTGGCTGAAAACTCTGAGAATGTGACAGCCACAATCAGAACCAGTCCTTTAATCAGCTGCTGTACATAGTCATTGATTCCCAGCATAATCATCCCGGTCGATAACACTCCCATTATGAGTACGCCAATCATAACCTGGGACACTCTCCCCTGGCCCCCGCTCAGGCTTACGCCGCCAAGCACCACGGCCGTGATGGCGTCCATCTCATACCCGATTCCGGCAGACGGCTGGCCGCTGTTTGTTCTTGACAGCAGCATAAGACCGGCCACTCCCGCAAGCATGCCGCTGATTGCGTAGGCAGACAGCTTTGTCTTGATTACACTGATTCCTGATAAGAACGACGCCTCTTCATTGCCGCCTGTCCCATATATGTACCGGCCGAAATTGCACTGATCCAGAACGAACTTTCCAATGAGAAAAATAACTGCCATCAAAATGACCATCAGGGGAATCCGTGCAACCGAGGTCTTTGCAAAATCTCCGAATACCGCGCTGAAACCAAACACCGGCAGGCCCCCTGTTATAATATAGGCGGCTCCCCTCAACGCGGTCTGCGTTCCCAACGTCGCGATTAACGGGGGCATATTCAGCTTAGTGACACAGAGTCCATTCAAAATTCCGTAAATCAGGGCGATAAGTACCGTCAGAATACAGGTTAATGGGATACTGAATCCATTCAGCATAAAGATGGCCGCCGTAACACTGGACACACCGGCGATTGAACCGACCGACAGATCGATTCCCCCTGTCAGAATCACGAATGTCATGCCAACAGATATAATCCCTGTGATGGAAACCTGCTTCAAAATCGTCATCACCGTATTGACAGATAAAAAGTTTGAAGACTGAGTGGCAAAAATAATAATCAGAAACAGCAATACTACTGCTATCCCGTATTCCAAAAGAAGGTTAACTATTTGCTTATTCTTTTTCATTTGCTGTTTCCTCCGCATTTAATCCAAGTCCGATGCCATTTCCAAAATATGTTCCTGGGTAAAATCCCCCCTGCCGATTTCGCCTTTCAGTCTGCCGTCGGCCATTACCAGGATCCGGTCCGACATTCCAATCAGTTCCGGCATTTCTGAACTTATCATGATAACGGCTTTGCCCTGATCCGTCATTTCACGGATCAGATGGTAAATCTCCTGTTTTGCGCCGACGTCGATTCCTCTTGTCGGTTCGTCAAAAATAAGGATTTTGCAGTTGGTAGCCAGCATTTTGGCCAGCACCACCTTCTGCTGGTTTCCGCCCGAAAGATTCTTGACCAGCTGGTTCATCCCGGGCGTCTTAATATTTAAGTCTTTTATGTACCGATGCACGGTGCGTTCTTCCTCTTTTTTATTAATAACGCCAAAGTCAGAACACCTGCGCAGGATACTGAGTGCGGAGTTTTCTTTTACCGTTGCATCTAAGATAAGTCCCTGCTTTTTCCTGTCCTCGGGAATCAGTCCGATTCCATGTTCCAGGGCTGTCCTGGGTGATTTAGGAACGAAGCGCTTCCCATCCAGCAGAAATTCTCCCGACAGAACCGGATCAGCGCCGTAAACCGCCCTTGCAAGCTCCGTCCGCCCGGCCCCGACCAGGCCGCCGATGCCCAGAACCTCTCCCTCTCTCAGTTCAAACGAGACGTCATGCACACGTTTTCCCGTTATATGTCTTGCCTCCAGCACGACGTTTCCGGTTTTCCCGTTTCCTGCCGGATAATCGTCCGCCAGTTCCCGGCCCACCATATATGAAATCAACTGCTTTTTCGTTACCTCTCCCGTCTCTTTGGTAGTCACAAACCTGCCGTCACAAAAAACGGTCACACGCTCACATAAATCAAAGACCTCCGTCAGCCTGTGGGATATAAAGATAATCGTCACCTTTTTTTCTTTCAGTTTCCGGATAATTCTGAAGAATATTTCCGTCTCCTTCAAGGTCAGGGGAGCGGTCGGTTCATCCATAATGATGAATTTTGCATTCTTCGATACGGCTTTCAGAATTTCCACTATCTGCTGATATGCAACTCCCAGCCCGCATACCTTCGCTTTTACATCGATATCTACTCCCATCTCCCTGCAGAACTTTTCCGCCTCCAGATTCATCTGCCTGACAGAACGCACACCCATTTTAGAAATTTCCCGACCGTAAAAAATGTTTTCCGCCACCGTCAGATACGGCACAAGACTGAACTCCTGATAGATCACGGCAATGCCGAGTTTCATCGCCAGAGAGGGGGTTAATTTGTCATAAACCTGATTTTCAAACTCGATAGTGCCTGAAGAGGGTGGGATCGCACCGGTCAGCAATTTGATAAATGTCGATTTCCCCGCGCCGTTTTCTCCGCAGAGCGCATGGGTTTCTCCCCTTCTGATTTCCATGGATATATTATCGAGAGCTTTCACCTGGGCATAGTATTTTGACAAACCGTTAACCTTTAAAATTACATCTCTCACATTTTCTCCTCCTGCCATCTAGTCCGGTAGTGTATCCGGTCTTTGTTACTATTTACGGTCTGTATTTTCGTGCGTATTTTGCGCGAAAATCCCAAGTTACACGGCGCGAAACGGCGTTTTCTGCCGTTTCTGTGCATCGCGAAGCGTGTTACTGTTCGCAGAACCGCGTTTTTCAGCGGGGCTGTGAATAGTATCCGGCCATTTGCAATGCCGTACCGGGTTTAAGTCAGGACAAGGCATACTGCGAGTATGCCTTGTCCTCTTTACAATCACTGCACTGCTTTAAATGTTCCATCCAGAACATCCTGCTTCGGTACCGGTTTATAATTCAGCATTTCAATCTGCTGCTCGGCCGGAATTTCCTCTGTGGCATATTTATATAATATCTTCGCGCAGTTATATCCGCCCACATACGGCTCCAGATCCACGGTGCCGCGGTAGATGCTGTCTTCCTGGCCTATGTATTCGATGGCCTCTGCCGTTGCATCGCCGGAAAACACCGCCTTATCTTCACCGGTCATGCCTGCATTAACCATAGCCTGGTAGCCGCCGATTGCGCCGGAGTCATTCGTGCCCACCACAACATTTAAATCAGGCGTCTGCGCCAGTACGGATTCCACAATTTTCATACCGCTTTCCAGTGTATCGCCTGCCTGTCTGGCAACGATCTCCACATCCGGACAGATTTCCTTTAAAGCGTCCTCCACGCCGTCGCCCCTTGCAATGACAGACTCCACATTATCTTGGGAAATGATTGCCACCTTGGCTTTACCGCCTAAGTTTTCTTTAATCCACTGTCCGGCCTGTGTACCGATGGTGTGGCCGTAATCATATTCCTTCATTCCATAAATCAGGTTTACATTATCCTGCTGCTGGGCAATCGTAGCGGTGGCTACTCCCTGAGCTTTGGCCTGTTCCACGATATCCCACGTTGCATTCGGATCGATTGGGGTAAATACAAAGCCGCTGTATTTGTCATTTACCAGGCTCTCCAGTGATGCTACCTGCTTGTCTACCTTATATTCCGAATCAATAGAAATATATTCACATCCCAGTTCCTCACAGGCTGCCTCAAATCCCTTTTTAACAGTGGCATTCCACGGATTAGCCAGGTTCATGCTGACGTATGCCAGCTTCACCGACTTGGGATCCACGGTTTTAGCCGCTTCCTCCGTCTTTTCAGCGGCAGATTCCGCCACGGCTGTCTCCGCAGGCGCTGACTGTGTCTCTTTCTTTCCCTCTGTCTGGCATCCTGCCAGACCGGCCGCCAATAAAATACTTAATCCTACTCCCAATAATCTTTTTTTCATGATATTCTCCTGTATTTTGCCTCTGTCATGCTGCATCCGATGAACTGTTACATTTTATTGCAGTCAATCGCGTTCTGCACTTTTTTCAGATATTTGCTGGTGTTCTGTCCGCATTTCGTAATATATCCCAGGTACAGGGCATCCAGGATTGCCTGATCGGAAACCCTCCTTGTCACCTTGTCCCTTCCAATGGTTAAATCACTGATCGATGTAAATAAATTAATATCCGTATATTTCAGCATCGGTGATTTATTCATCTTGGTAATACAGATGGTTACGGCTCCCATTTCTTTTGCAATTCGCATTGCATCCACGATATTTCTTGAACGTCCCTCATAGGATACTGCAAACGCCACATCTCCCTGTTTCATGTTGGCCGCCGCTATCAGTTGCAGCATCACATCGCTGTGCGCGCTGCCGGACACCCCCAGCCGGTTGAACTTCATGAAAGCCAGCTGGCATACGGAAAATGCATCGCCCGTTCCGAAAAAATGAATCGACTTTGCTTTCAGCAGCTCGTCCAGGGCTTTATCGTAGTTATCAGTTGCCAGTGACAGAGTATCATTAAGCGTCTGAATATTACTCTGGAAAACTTTTTTCAATATAGTTCTCATATCGTCCTGATTTTTAATTTCCTCAGACTGTACTTCCCCTCCTTCTCCGACTGCTTTCATGAAAGCATGCTTTAATTCCGTATAACCATTAAAGCCCATTCTCCTGCAGAAGCGTATGATCGATGCCTCACTACTCCCAGTCTCTCTCGCCATTCCCGCCAGCGTCATATCGATTATTGCCTCGGGATTTTCCAGCAGTTCCTCGGCTACAATCTTTTCAGCTCTTGGCAGAGACGGCAGTTGAAATTTGATGCGCACCAATAAATCGTTCATAGTTCCCTTCATTTTTAACTATAGTTTTTGAAGTAATTCTATGTTTTCATTATATAGTCGCTTCAATATGGAGTAAATATTCAGTATATTTTTCATCGTTTTACCTGTTTTTTACCTATAAAATGGAAATTTCGTTATGTTTTTTATGTATTTTACTCAACAAGGGTGTTATTTCACTTCATTTCCGAAATTTATTTTCGGAAGAATACTTCACTTTACTATTACAACAGCGGATTTTTCTAACGGCCAGACAGGTCTGCGCAAAAAACCGCAGCCCTGTCGTTAAACAGTGCTGCGGCCGGTAACACATTATCTCCCCCACCAGTTATTTTCCTGACTTCCCCCACTCTGGGTGCCCTGCAGTGCCGGTCTTGTCTCCCACGGCGGCTTGCTCTCCTGTGTCGGTTTTGGCTCCCACGGCGGTTTACTCTCCTGTGTCGGTTTCGGCTCCCACGGCGGCCGGCTCTCCTGTGTCGGTTTCGGCTCCCATGATGGTCTGCTGGGCTGCGGCTGTGTCGGCCGGCTCTCCCATGACGGCCAGCTCTCCCACCAGGAAGTCGATTCACGCTCTACTGAGCCTTCCGTCTCCTTCTGTTCTCCTCCCTCTGTCCCCGGGGGAAGAATAACGGAGCTTAAATCACCATGCAGTCCGCACCGGGGCGGCAGGGTATACTGGGAGTCATCCGTTGCTCCCTCTCCAAACGGAACGACAAGGAATACGCCGTCAGCGGTCTCCAGACAAAATTCTGTTGCAGCCTGTCCTGATTCCGTACAGATTTCTGAAATTTCGGATGCAGATGCAATCCTCCGAATTCACAAAGGTATCGAAGTAGTCTGCTTTAGGCTGTGCTGCATCCAGCTGTTTGCGGATACCCTCAAGCTGCTCCCTCTCGGCTACAAGCTCCTGCGCCAGGGTGTAGATGACCTCCGGATGCTGAATCACCTGATCCAAAATGGAATCACTCATATACACACCAGGCTTGCGGATAGAAGGGAGAACTTCATCAAACACCCAGTGTTCAAACCGTTCTGCCGATGGCAGCTTGCTGTGAACAATCAGTCGGTAAACATCGCCTTCTGTGATAAAAGCGATTTCAACGACCTGCTCTCCAGCATCCCCATACTGATTCACCTTCTGAACGACCCCCTCGCGTTTCGTTAGGGGGCCTCTGCAATGGCGTTTCACTGCGGCGTAGGGATTCACATACCCCAACGCCTTCGCCACATCGCTTGCACAGAAGAAGGTCTTGCCTGCCTCCTGCAACAACCGGATCGAACCAAACTCCTGGTTCTCAAACACCTCCACCATCTGCCTCGACTGTCCGCCATGACTGCCTACATCGGTGTCATGGGTCTTCTGATTGAAATCCGTCATACCTGTTACCTCCTACTCAAATTTGTCTCGCCGGATTTCGGGCGAAAAAAATAGAGCCTCGACCCATTCTCGTTTTCAAAGAATGAGCCAAGGCTCTATGTAACAGGATACCTGATATTAAATTTTTGCAGAATTCGTCAGAACTCGCCAAAACGAACCTGACACTGTTTTTCGTTCCGTTTCAGCCGGATTTTTGCCGAAAATCTGTCAAGGATATGGGGCTAATTTCCCCTCCAAAATGGCCTTCTGTAAACCCATTTTCCCACCCATTAGGCTCAAAAATAGGCCGTAAACCCATGGTAAACCCATCAAAATGGGTTAATTTGAAGTCAAATTTCCTCAAATTTCACCATCGGAATCAGGTGATTTCAGGCATAAAAAAGGCCCGGAAAATGGCGTATTTCCGGGCTTTTTTAGCATTTTTAAGTTGTAGATTATCGCTTGCTGAACTGAGGTGCGCGACGAGCGGCTTTGAGGCCGTACTTCTTTCTCTCCTTCATTCTCGGATCTCTGGTGAGGAAGCCTGCCTTTTTAAGGATCGGACGATACTCCTCATCCACCTGAAGCAGTGCTCTGGAGATACCGTGGCGAATCGCACCTGCCTGACCGGAAACACCGCCGCCGAGTACGTTGACCATAACGTCAAACTTATCGGTCGTCTCAGTCGCAACGAGCGGCTGCTTCACAGTGCTTCTCAAAACATCCAGTCCGAGGTAATCCTCGAGATCTCTCTTGTTGATCGTAATCTTGCCGGTTCCCGGTACCAGATAGACTCTGGCAACAGAAGTTTTTCTTCTTCCGGTTCCGTAGTATTTCTCGCTTGCCATTTTCTATACGCTCCTTTTTCTGAACTCAGCCTTTGATTTCAAGAACTTCGGGTTTCTGTGCCTGATGATTGTGCTCCGCACCTGCATAGACGTGCAGCTTTCTGTACATCTGCTCGCCCAGCGGTCCCTTCGGAAGCATACCCTTCACCGCATTCTCGATAACCTTCTCCGGCTTCTTGTTCTTCATCTCGCGGAGCGTGGTCTCCTTCAGGCCGCCGACATACAGGGAATGGGATCTGTAGATCTTCTGATCCATCTTCTTGCCGGTAACCTGAATCTTATCAGCATTCACAACAATAACATAATCGCCGCAGTCAACGTGCGGGGTAAAGATCGGCTTGTTCTTACCTCTCAGAACGGCAGCGACCTGGGAAGCAAGGCGTCCAAGGGTGGCTCCGTCCGCATCGACCACATACCATTTTCTCTCAACGGTATCCGGATTCGCCATAAAACTCTTCATGTTTATCCTCCTGCGTTGGACACGGGAGCAAAGATCCGTGTCTTTAAACCTGATTATACGTGAATATCCTCAGTATGCTTCTCCGGGGCTTGCTGAAAACATACCTATGGCGTCACAGACATAAATTATATCTGAACTACTCCCGGCTGTCAACCACCCACAGAATAAAATTCCGCCTGTATTTCCGGGTCTTTTGCGGCTTTTCTGCCCTCTCCCGCATCCCGCGCGCAGACGGGATACACTCCCTCATGTGCCGAAAGCAGATAGTAGCCATAGCGCTGTCCGGCGGCGAGTCTCTCCGGCCTCTCAAGATCCCTGAGAAGTGTGTATACAGCTCCATTTCTGTGTGTCTCATGCAGCAGCCGCGTGAGCAGGGCCTCATAATCCTGCTCCGCACAGCGTCTTATGGTGAGGCGGCTTCCGCCGCTCTCCTTTGTCCTGCGCTGATCCAGCACATAGCTCCAGTCCTCATTCTCCGACTGAAGCTCCGGAAGCAGAGCAGGAAGGAATTCAATTTTTTTCAGCGTGAGCCCGCAGGCCGCAGCCACCGGTCCCGCCTGTCTCCGGTCACGGGAGCGCAGGATTTCTGCCATCTGCTCCGGCCGGAGACGTCCCATACCGATCTGAAGCAAGGTTCCCGCGATGATGCGCACCATATTGTAGAGAAAACCACTGCCGCAGATGCGGAGAGTGATGAGTCTGTCACCCGGGGAGCCCTCCTCCAGAAGCTCCGCACTGTATATGCGCCGCACCGTATGCTCCGCGCTGCTTCCGGAGGAACATAAGGCCGCAAAATCATGTTCCCCGATCAGAGCGCCGAGAGCCTTCCGCATGCACTCCGTATCGAGACTATAGTAACAGAACTGCGCGTAGCGCCGCTGCAGCGGATTTGGAATCCGGCTGTTGTAGATTCTGTATTCATAGCTCTTTTTACAGTTCTGCTTTCTCGGATGCCATTGGAGCTCCACTTCATCGGAGTGGCGGATACGTATATCCTCCGGAAGGCGCTGATTCAGTGCAAAGGCAAACTTATCCGCTGCCATGCGGAGTTCCGTATCGAAGACGGCAACATTTCCCAGTGCATGAACACCGGCGTCTGTCCGGCTGGCAAAGATCACGTCGCTCCCCCCTCCGAGCTTCCGTATCGCCTCATTCAGTCTCGCTTCTATCGTAATGCCGTTCGGCTGAAGCTGTGAGCCGTGATACTCTGTTCCGTCATAGCTCACGGTAAGTCGGATTCGTCTCATTTCTTTCTGCCTCCTGTCCCGTCACCGGATGCGCAGCGCCGTCCCCCCCGGGAAGACGCCGATTCAGGCAATGCCTTCTTAAAACAGCCAGCGAAGCAGAAGGGTCAGCAGGAAAAACAGAAGCAGAAGCAGATACGCTATGCGATCTGCCGCAGTATACTTAAGCGGCTTCATCTTTGTTCTTCCATCCCCGCCGTGGTAGCAGCGCGCTTCCATCGCCATTGCGAGATCTGTAGCTCTGCGGAAGGCCGAGACAAAGAGCGGCACGAGCAGCGGAACCATGGCCTTCGCCTTCTGAATCAGATTCCCGCTCTCAAAATCGGCCCCGCGCGCCATCTGCGCCTTCATGATCTTATCCGTCTCTTCCATAAGTATGGGGATAAAGCGGAGTGCAATCGACATCATCATGGACATCTCGTGCACGGGCACACGCACGCGCTTTAAAAATCCAAGCCCCTTCTCCATGCCGTCCGTCAGCGCATTCGGAGTCGTCGTGAGTGTCATCACCGTGGAGCCGAGCACCAGATAGACTAGCCGCAGCGCCATGAATGCCGCAGTCTTGAGTCCCTCCTGCGTCACCTTAAGGATGCCCAGCGAAAAAAGCACGGTCCCGTCTGTCAGAAAGAGGTTGAAGCTCACGCTGAGCAGCAGCAGAAAAAGTATCCCGCGCAGTCCGCGCACCATATAGCCGAAGGGCACATTGGAGAGACGGATGATGCCGATCAGCACCAGCGTTGCCAACAGGTAGCCGGGCCAGGAATTGCAGAGGAAAAGGCAGATAATGTATACCATGGTTCCAAACAGCTTGGTCCTTGGGTCCAGTCTGTGCAGAGGAGAATCGACGGGATAATACTGTCCAAGTGTGATGTCCTTCAGCATTTTGCCTCCCTGCCGAGAAGTCGCAATATCGCCTCGCGCGCCTCAGGCACTGTTGTAATATCCTCGCCAAGCTCTATCCCATGGCTCTTAAGCTCCTGCACGATGTAAGTGACCTGCGGTGCGGAGAGTCCAATCTGCTCCAGCTCTCTGTAATGCCGAAACACCTCCTTTGGTGTCCCGTCATAGAGCTTCTCTCCTCCGCTCATCACCATGAGGCGATCCGCATATTTCGCGACATCCTCCATGCTGTGCGACACAAGGATCACCGTGAGCCCGCGCTCCTGCCGCAGCTCACTGACCTTATCGAGAATCTCGTCGCGTCCCTTCGGATCCAGTCCCGCCGTCGGCTCATCGAGAATCAGCACCTCAGGCCGCATCGCCAGCACTCCGGCGATCGCAACGCGGCGCTTCTGGCCTCCCGAGAGCTCAAAGGGAGACTGTCTGTCATAGCTCTCATCCAGTCCCACCATGCGCAGCGCCTCCCTGGCCCGCGCTTCTACCTCATCCTTTGGCAGGCCCATATTTTTAGGCCCGAAGCAGACGTCTGAGAAGACATCCACCTCAAAGAGCTGATGCTCCGGGTACTGGAACACAAGCCCCACCCTTGTTCTGAGCTTACGCATGTTGTAGCCTTCCGCGTAGATATCCTCGTCATGAAAGAATATCCTGCCCTCCGTTGCCCGGATCAGGCCGTTCAGATGCTGTATCAGGGTCGATTTTCCCGACCCCGTGTGTCCGATCAGGCCAACAAACTGGCCGTCCGGAATCTCAAAATTAATGTCCTTCAGGGCGTATTGCTCAAAAGCCGTGCCCTTGCCATAAATATAAGTCAGATGCTCCGCTCGGATTGACATTCCACTTCTCCGTATCTGCGCTACCTGCCACTGTGTAAGCGACTCTAAGCTCTGCCGCTGCCTTCTGTTCCACGATGCTTCCGGAAAATTCTCCCCCGCATCCCCGCTGCTCCGGACTACTTCCCGCTCTGCTCCTTCAGAAGAGGTAGCAGGCTCTCCATCAGCTCATCAATTGATAAAATGCCGTCCGGAAGTGCAACTCCGCCCTGCTTCAGCTCCCATGCGAGCTCCGTCACCTGCGGGACGTCAAGGCGCAGCTTCTTCAGCTCCTCGACTCTTGAAAACACCTCTCGCGGCGTTCCGTCCATCATCACTCTGCCATCGTCCATCACGATCACGCGATCCGCTCCGATCACCTCTTCCATATAGTGCGTGATCAGGATCACCGTGATATTCTCCTGCTTATTCAGCTCCATGATGGTTCGCACAACATCCTTGCGTCCGTTCGGATCGAGCATGGCCGTCGGCTCGTCCAGCACGATGCACTGCGGCTTCATTGCCATAACACCCGCGATTGCAACTCTCTGCTTCTGTCCGCCCGAGAGACGGTTCGGCGACTTGAGGCGGTAGGCCGTCATTCCCACCGCCGTCAACGCCGCGTCCACGCGCTTCCATATCTCCCCGGTCGGGACGCCCAGATTCTCGGGCCCGAAGCCGACATCCTCCTCCACGACATTCGCAATGATCTGATTGTCGGGATTCTGGAACACCATGCCGACCGTGCGGCGGATATCCAGAAGGCGCGCATCGTCCGCTGTGTCCGCTCCGGAGATCAGAACAGTGCCCTCCGTAGGAAGCAATATCCCGTTCAGCGTCTTTGCAAAGGTGGATTTCCCCGAACCGTTGTGTCCAAGCACCGCAACAAAGGAACCCGGCGTGATATTCAGGTTCACATGATCAATCGCCCGGTTTACATCCTGAACCTTTTCCTCGTCATCTCTGGTGACATAATCATAAACCAGCTTTGAAGTCTCAATGATTCCCATCGCTCTGCTCTGCACCGCCTTCCGCCGTTCCGGAGCCCGGCATATAGTTTTTGATCCCAAAAGCCGCAATCTCCTGTCCCTCACCGCCGCGAATATACGCTACCATGGACTGCCGCTCTGAGATTGCCGCCCTCCTGTACTCTGTCACTGCTCCCTCTTTTTCTGTGAAAGCGGGAAATGCCTCCGCCACGCCGGTGATATCCAGTTCACTCATATCCTGGCCATCTACCAGTACCGGCAGTATCTTCCAGCCCGGCGCATCCGAAGTGAATTCCAGACCGTCTATCGTGCAATCCCCCGGCTTTTCCGGCTCTGCGGAAGTATTTGTATACCAGAGCTTCGCCACACGCTGCTCTCCGCGAAACAGCAGAACCTCATACTGCATATGTGCATTTGCCGAGCTGTTTTTTACATTCAGGTCATAGATATTTCCATCCAGCTCGAACTTCAGCTGAAAACCTGCATCGAGCAGAGCGTCCAGCCTGGTGCTTCCAGTCTCCACCGTGACGCCGCCAATGGTAAAAACCGGCATCACAGTCTGTGTCTCCTGCTGCTCTGCCGCTGTTCCTTCCGCCAGGACGATCTCACTCTCCGGAAGCACATAGAGATAGATCGTCAGAGCTGCAAGAGCTGCCGCAAGCAGGTACATTCCTCCCCAGAAAATACGTCTCATAGCCTCATCTCCCTGTTTCCTGCAATACATCCCCCGGAAACGCTGGCTTTTATCACTGACAAAAGCCCCCAAGTCCGTCCGGGCTTGAGGGCTACGCGTGCGTGAGAGGATTCGAACCCCCGACACCTTGGTCCGTAGCCAAGTGCTCTATCCAGCTGAGCTACACACACACTTTCTTGCTGCGTTAAAGAATATACTCTGAACCAGCTGTTTTGTCAAGCGGTTTCCAGTATTTTAAAATGATTACTTTCCGCCGCAAGCTGCAGCAGAAGGGTCTGCATATTTGTTTCCTGAATATTCCCCAGAATCGTGAGGAAAATGCAGACATTCTCTCCTTCCGCTTCCATCTTTTTCAATTCCAGCTTCTCAACACAGTAACCGTAATCTCCCACCGTGCCAAGCAGTTCCCCCAGCGCCTCGGGGCTTGCACTTCTGATAAATGTCACACAGATCCGGGTGCTCGCTTTTTCCGCTCCGATTTCTTCCAAAAGAGCCGAAAACGAAATCTTTCCCCAATTGCAGAGCAGCGCGTACTGATACATGCGGCTGCACTGCGTGATCTTTCGCAGCACGGCAAGATATGCCCGCTTGCGCCCGGCGGGAATATTCCCGCCGAGCCGCGACAACATCTCCCGCTCCCGCTCCTCCCTGTACACCCGAAGCTCTCCGCTCTCTGCCTTCTCCCGGGCTACCTGAAGGGAACAGTCCATACGGCGCATCAGAAGCTCCCGAAGCTGAAGATCCAGACTGTCTATCTCTGCCCGCAGCTCCGGAAGAGACATCTCCTCCAGCTTTTTATTCTTGCAGGACATCGCCGCACTCCGGGTGCTTCTCAAACCAGCGAACTGCGTAAGAGCAAGAGAGCTCGGCCTTTCTGCCGTCCTCCCGCAGCTCCTTCACCAGCTCCTTCATGAGCTGGCCCGCAATCCCCTGTCCTCGCACGGATTCATCTACGACCGTATGTGTCACTTCCACAATATTCTCTCCGACTGCCGGAAATTCAACCCGTGCAAGCCGCTCTCCGCTCTCATCATATAGCGCGATCAGATTTTTTTCATGTCTGTATTCCATGCTGTACTCCTTTATATTTGTATATCATATAAGCAAAATCCTGTATAAGATCATTATAAGGGCAATCGAAAAAATTATCTATTATCTGCATGCAGTCTGTCATATTGATTTTTATTGTTTCAACTCTTTATCTAAAATTCTGACGGACAAAGCCTCTCCGCTCAACTGTTATGTCTTTTACATGTCCGATCCGCAGTAGTTCTTTGATTCAATTGTTGAAAATATATATATGCTCATCAAAAGAAAAGCTCCTGCCGCGATCCATCGTGAGCTTCTTTGTCTGATACCCAAACTTCACATCCCCTGCAGTGAAGCCGTTTGCGCGGTCATAGTCTGCGAGGCCGTCCATGTCAAGATTCGGGATCTTCACCTCTGCGCCGCCGCTGTACTGCACGAGCTCCGAATTCAGCTCCATCCAGCCGGAGGTGGACTGTGCCACCGCCGCCTTATCAAGCTCAGACTGAATAATCTCCGCTGTTGCAATCAAGTTTCCATCAATATAAATCATCTTTTCCCTCCTGAGATTAAAATTGAGATCGGAATGACACAGCTTAAGATCTCTTTCCTTCATCAGTATACCGTCTGACTGTCGATGTAATGTCGAACGGAATGACAATTCAGCAGGTTTTTTTCTACGTTTTTCACAGAAAAAAGGACTCCTGCGCAGAGAACTCCCTATCTGTCCTGTATTAAATACTCACTGGTCCTTCAAGACATTTCTGGTTTTCCCTATTTCAGAGCCCTCTTAAAATTACTTCATTCGTTTTACAGCAAATCACTCCATGTCATCAATTATGCGCCTTACATTTACTTATTCCAGCGCTCCCACGCAGCACTGCACGAGCTGAAGCAGCCTTCCGCTGTGAATCAGATCTCTCAGGGTCTCAATGTGCGGATGCAGGAACATATCGTCCTCCATCTGCGGTACGGTCTTTGCGATCTCATCAAACACTGTGCGTGTGGCGCTGCCGCGCGGCGCCGTGCTCTTCTGGAAGCCAAGCGTCTCATAGACGTCCAGAAGCTCCATCGCCAGAATATACTCCAGGCGCTCTGCAATGGTCACAGCCTTCTTCGCAGCATTGTAGCCCATTGCGACATAGTCCTCCTGATTACAGCAGGTCGGTGTGTTGTCAATGGTCGCGGAGGTGGAGAGCACGCGCATCTCATTCAGCAGTCCCGCCTGCGTATACTGGGTGATCATAAGCCCCGAGTTCAGTCCGGGATTCTTCACCATAAAGCAGGGATAGCCGCTGAGACTCTCATCAATCAGGTGATTACTGCGCCGTTCGGAGATCTTTGCCAAATTGGTCGCGGCGATGCAGGCAGAATCCATCTCGATCCCGACATAGGAGGAGTCCGGATTACAGGCCGAGATCGCAGTGCTGCGCGTCTCAGACTTCCAGATGATCGGATTGTCACAGCAGGCGTTCATCTCTGTCTCTATGGTACGCAGCGCATCATAAAGCGTCTTCTTTGCTGCGCCGTGAAGCTGCGGAATACAGCGAAGAGAGAGGCAGTCCTGAAGATGCTCCCCCTGCGCCTCCTTCAGCATGGCGGAATCCTTCAATATGCTCCGAAGATTCTTGGCCGTAGTGCCCTGCTCCGGATGCGGGCGAACACTCATCACTTCTTCGCAGAAGGCATCCAGCTGCCCTCCGCAGGCCTCAAAAGAAAAAGCTCCGATCACATCCGCAGAGAGCGCCGCCTTCAGCATATCGTAGAGTGCAAGCACTGCGAGCGCTGTCACAGAGGTGGTTCCGGAAACCAGCGCGAGCCCCTCCTTGGACGCGAGCTTCAGCGGCTCAATCCCAGCCCGCCGAAGCGCCTCCGCTGCATCCAGCAGCTCGCCCTGATAGTAAGCCTTTCCATCCCCCTCAACGACTCTTGCCATGTGAGCCTCAGGACTCAGATAACCGACCGAGCCCTCGCGCGGCGCCCAGGGAGTAACCCCTTTATTGAGAAATTCGCGATACTTTTCAAGAAGTTCCAATCGTACACCACTATATCCCTGCCCAAGGTTCTGCAGCACCATCAGCATCACTGCCCGCGCCTGCTCCTCCGTAAAGGGCTCCCCGACCGAGGTGGAATGTGAGGCGATGATATTGTGCTGGAGCTGCCCCGCCTCCTCCGGACTGATCACCTTATTGCAGAGACTCCCAAAGCCTGTGGTAACACCATACATCACCTTATTTTCAGCGATCCACTGTTCAACTACCTTTCGGTTTTCACTGACTCTCCTGCAATAATCTTCTGAAAAAAGCAACTCTGCATGAAATCTGGACACAGCGACAAAATCATTGAGATTAATTCTGCCCCCCAGCGTCACTGACTTTTTCATATTCGTCAAATTCATAATCTGCCTCCTAGCACATATGATATAAAACCAGCTTTCTTACGATCGATTCTATCAATTTTACTTCTGCCGGTCAAAGTAAAAGTGAAAGAAGCGGCAAATTCCAGATGGAATTCACCGCTTCTCAATTTTTGAAAATCTATGAGTTCAGTTTTGCTCAGAGCACATCCCCGAGCTTTGCTTCCTTAATGCCATGTTTCTCTGCATAGCCCGTGAGAATCAGAGTCAGAGCGCCGTCTCCGGTAACATTGCACGCAGTTCCGAAGGAATCCTGGAGCGCAAAGATAGTGAGCATCAGCGCTGTACCGGTCTCATCAAAGCCAAGCACACCAGTAATCAGGCCGAGGGATGCCATGACCGTGCCTCCGGGAACGCCTGGAGCACCGATTGCGAATACGCCGAGCAGCAGGCAGAACAGAATCATCTTTCCTACGGATGGGAACTCTCCATAGAGCATCTTCGACACCGCCATAACAAAGAAGGTCTCAGTCATAACGGAGCCGCAGAGATGAATATTTGCGAAGAGCGGAATACCAAAGTTCACAAGATCATCTCTGAGTGTAGGCTCGGACTTCCTCGCACACTGCAGTGCAACGGAGAGCGTCGCCGCGGAGGACATGGTTCCAACTGCGGTCATATATGCCGGACCATAATTCTTAATCACATTCATACCGTTTCTTCCGGAATATGCACTGGCAATGCCATAGAGCAGCGTGAGCCAGATATAATGACCGATCATGACGATAATGATAATGATCAGGAAGATCGGCAGCTGTTTTGTGATACTTCCCTCGTATGCCAATGTGC
The DNA here is from genome assembly GCA_003014445.1 of Fusobacterium naviforme. Classification (GTDB taxonomy): domain Bacteria; phylum Bacillota; class Clostridia; order Lachnospirales; family Lachnospiraceae; genus Moryella; species Moryella indoligenes. The sequence continues at coordinate 21,232 of PYGH01000016.1, forward strand.
AGAAGGTCGTTCCAATGAGCAGCGGAAGCACCGGAATCAGGAATCTCGTCACGATGGAGAGTACGATCTTCTGGAACTCCTCAAGTATATTCGTGGTGATCTCCGCATGATTCCAGACTGCCGCAAGGCCGACGGTGACGGAGAAGAAAAGTGCCGTCATAACAGACATAATCGGCGGAATCTGAAGCTGGAAGATAACATCCGGCAGCTCTCTCAGTCCATCGACATTCGGGTCAATGGAGAGATGCGGCAGAATTGCAAAACCAGCGACAGTAGAGGAAAATGCCGCGCCAATCGAAGAAGCATAAGCGATCAGCAGGGCAAATCCGAGCATCTTAGAAGCATTGTTTCCCATCCTCGTGATAGAGGGGGCGATAAAGCCGATGACGATCAGCGGCACGCAGAAGCTGATAAACTGACCGACAATGTACTTCACAGTGACAATCACATTGAGAAGCCCGGTAATTGCAGCGGATTCCTCCATTGAATTCATGATCAGTCCGACCACCAGACCGATCACCAGTGCCATAATCAGACGAAATGGCAGACTTTGTGTAAAACCTTTCTTTTCCATAATAATCCCTCCCTGTTTTGTGTTTATCTGTCAAAGACAAGCATTGACATCTACTTTATGGATCATGACATTCAGAATCTCATGATCTGTGGGCTTCATTCCAACCTTGCCGATGTAGCCCATATTCCGTATCGTCTCCTCGACGTCCTCTTCCACTATGCCCTCACCGGGCTTGAACTGCTGATCGCGCATACTCATCTGATAGGCCAGAATGGCAGCGTGAACAGAGGATGCTATCTTTGCTGCACAGCTCGGCTTGGCACCATCGCACACAATACCGCCTACATTACCCAAGGTATTTGTGATCGTATAGGAGATACGTCTGTAATCACCCCCCGCCATATAAGTAATCGCTGCGCCTGCTCCACAGGCAGCGCTGACAGCTCCACAGAAAGCCGAGAGCGAGCCTATGAAATGCTTGATATAAATCGAGACCAGATTGCTGACCAGCAGCGCGCGGTAAAGCTTGCTTTCGGACAGCTGCATCTCCTTTGCATAGACGAGAACAGGCATGGTTACAGTGATGCCCTGATTTCCGGAACCGGAATTGATCACAACGGGCAGTGCACAGCCGCTCATGCGGGCGTCCGAGCCTGCCGCAGCCTTCGCAATCGCACAGGTCTTCACATCATTTCCCCAGCTCTCCAACATAGTCTTCCCGATCTGGGCCCCCCAGCGATTGTCCAGCCCTTCCTGAGAAATCGCGGAATTGTAGCGGATCTGACGTTCCAGAATATCCCTTACCTCCTGAAGATCTACCTGCTCCGCATAATCCAGCAGCCCCTTCAGCGTCATTTGACTGCGATCCGCCAGAGCCGTCTCGTTTTTCTCCGGCAAGACCTTCTTCTCCGGTACTCTGGTGAAAATTGTCTCTCCGTCCCGCTTCATGAGAACAATATTCGTGTGGTGATCCTCGATCACAATCTCCGCTGTATGCTCATCCCCACGGATCTTCGCCGCAATATAGAGATTCGGAACGTTTTCCGCGTGACTGACATCACAGAATCCGGCACTTACCAACTCCTTACAGCGTTCCCTGGCTGCATCATCCGCCTCCGCAATGACCTCCAGCTCCTTGTCCGCTCTTCCACCCGTAATTCCAAGTACAGCAGCGACCTCAATTCCCTTCTGACCTCCTGAATTCGGGACTGTAACCCCTTTGACATTCTTGATGATGTTTCCAGAGCAGTCAATTGTGATATGGCGGGGCTTCTCGCCCAACAGCTCCTTCGCCTTCGCCGCCGCATATGCAATGGCAATCGGCTCTGTACATCCCATGGCCGGAACCAGCTCTTCCCGCAGGATCGCGGTATAATTTCTGAAATTTTCCTGATTGTCTGAATTCATATAGCACCTCCCTCCGCTATAAATAATACCACTGATATTATCAGAATCAAGCTATTTTTATAGTTTTGAGAGGTTTTCTCCGTCTTTTTCAGGACAAGTGCTCAAAAACCTGTAAAGCCGCCAAAATCATGAAGATCTTCCCGGATATCTTCAGCCAGTGCCGCAGGATCCTGACGCTCAAGATCAGCGATGATCAGCTCATGATGCTTCGTATCATGGGAGAGGAGGCGATCCGCACGTCGATTCCAGTAGAGCTGGGAGTAGGCGCGGAGCAGGCGCGACATGCAGCGCTTCACATTCATCGTAATAAAATCATTTCCGCAGAGCTCCATCATCCTCACGTGAAAATCCATATTAAAGCGCCAGTGCTGAATGGGATCTACATCATCCCGCTGACAGCTTTTATTGAGCTCCTTCAGCTCTGCAATCTCTGCTGAACCAAAACGCTTATAGTTTTTCTGCAATATGCCGCTCTCAAGAAATTCTCTGTACTGCAGCATCTCGTAAATATCTCCGCGTGTTAATCGTATTACTTCATAACCATAGCGGGGAATGCTCCGCACCACTCCGTCTGCACAGAGTGCGATAAGGGCATCCCTCACCGGAGACTTACTGACCTGATACTTCTCAATGAGCTTCTTCTCATTTAAAATGTCCCCGGGCTGATACTTTCCTGAAATAATTTCCTGAAGCACGGCATTATAAACCTTTTCCTTAAGGCTTGTATATTTCTCCATGACTGCGGCTCACTCCCTCCTTCGCCTTATTATACCGGAGAACCCGAAAAATATCAGCACGATTCGATATTTTTACCGAGCAGCAGAGTCTGTAATAACAAAAAACAGAGCACTCTGCTCTCACAGAATACTCTGCCCTCTGTATGCCGGCGGCCGGGATCGAACCGGCACGGTCATTTCTGACCACGGGATTTTAAGTCCCGGGCGTCTGCCTGTTCCGCCACGCCGGCTATGTGATAACACACACAAGGTAAAAAAAGGGCATCCCCTTAAGGATGCCCAGCGACCCGGATCGGACTTGAACCGACGACCTCCGCCGTGACAGGGCGGCGCTCTAACCAACTGAGCCACCAGGCCTTAAGCTCCCCGTGTTGGACTTGAACCAACGACACCGCGGTTAACAGCCGCGTGCTCTACCGACTGAGCTAACGAGGAATGATGCGAGTGGAGCTTCGGGGACTCGAACCCGGGACCGATCGGTTATGAGCCGACTGCTCTAACCAGCTGAGCTAAAGCTCCAAGGAGAGTTCCAAAACTCTAGTGACCCCAACGAGATTTGAACTCGTGTTACCGCCGTGAAAGGGCGATGTCTTAACCGCTTGACCATGGGGCCAAAATCTGTCTGCGCGTCAAACACCACTCCGACAGAATAAGAATATGATAACACAAATATCACACCCTGAAAACCACACACAGAACATTTATCTCAATTCATCCGAAATCTAATCCCTGCTACTGCAGGCTACCTTACATCTTCCGTTTCCTACCTCTACCTACTCGACCTTTTGGTTAAACCCTCGACCGATTAGTGACAGTCAGCTGAACGTATCGCTACGCTTACACCTCTGCCCTATCTACCTCTTAGTCTTAAAGGGGTCTTACTACTCTCGCATGAGATATCCCATCTTGAGGGGGGCTTCACGCTTAGATGCCTTCAGCGTTTATCCCGGCCCGACTTGGCTACCCGGCCGTGGGGTTGCTCCCCAACCGGTACACCAGTGGTCAGTCCATCCCGGTCCTCTCGTACTAAGGACAGCTCCTCTCAGATATCTTACGCCCGCGCCGGATAGG
>PYGH01000017.1 GCA_003014445.1 Fusobacterium naviforme
TAAAACGGTCGTTTTATAGAACATTTTGCAGTATTACGGAAACATGCTTTTTTTCAGTAAAAAATATTACGTAAAACGGTTCGCAAACCAAATTTTATTTTTGAGTGAGCGAACCGTTTTACGTAACGTCAGTTTTCTTTTGTGACTTCAGTATCAGGGTTGTCAGTTCTTCGGATCTGACGGATATGCTCAACACTTCCATCTTCATGGACGATAATTCTTTCTTTGGAAGAATCGGTCTCCGGATCGATATGGGCAATAGTCGGAATTTCATGAGCTGTTTCCGGAACGCTTGTCTCTTCCGGAACACTGACCGGCGGCGTATCGAAGTCGATCTTTATAGTTTTACTGTAAGTTTTCCCATCGTAAGGAAAGCCACCAGATAAGATACTGTAAAAATTGTCGCTCCCTATATCAATATAAAAAGGTATATTTTCTTGTGTATCTCCATTATCTCTTGTAATGGTTGCTTTGAAAGAATATCTGCTTTCGTAGGGTGATCCAAGAAGAGGCTCCTCCTGTTTTATATCTGTGATTTTATATATATACGTCTTAGTTGGAAATAATTCTGCAAATTTAGGATCATCTTTCAATTCGTGCGCTTCATTAGCAGAAACAGTAAATTCTGTATCTGTTATATGCAACGTATAGCCTCCCGGCTCTGTAAAACTCTTTTGATTTGTCCAGTCTCCCGTTGTCAAAATCTTCTTGACAACAGCTTCATTGAAGCTCTGCTCCTCTTCCGCAGCAGATTCCCGGGCAGCTTTTACGGCGTTCAAAGCCTCTTCTGTTTGGTAATAGGTATGTCCCGTAGACGGATCAGGATAGACGAGAGTAAGTTCTTCCCCGTTTCCTTGTATTGTAAGGTTAGTCTCCTTTCCGAAGAGATCTGTCAAAGTCAGTGTATTTCCAGCAATGCTGTAGTTTCCGTCCTTCAGCCAGACGGACGAGGTATAAGAACCATCCTTATTCAGCGTAAGCGTATCCCCATTCTCACGGTCACTGTACCATGATCCGATAAGATCATAGCTTTCTTTTTCTGCTGTAGTTTCCGTTTCCGGAACGGTTTCCGGAGCATTTTTCTTTTTCCCTCCACAGGAAGATAGTGAAACCGAAAAGAGAATACCACAAAGTGCGGTTATTCCAAGTTTGGCTAATTTATTCATGTTCCGCCTCCTTTTCCTTGAGTTCTTTCTTTTCTTTCAGTTCCATGATGAGAGATTTTAGCTCGGAAACCGGCATATCAAGCCCTTTGGTAAGGGCAAGGATTTCAAAGTTTTCCAGTTCCTCAATCTCTTCTTTCAGTTTCTTGATCTTGACTTGCAAAGCAGCCATTTGGCTATTTGCTTTCTCAAGTGCAGCTTTCTTCTCTTTGATTCGTTCTTCGGTTGCTTTCTTCGCCATACAGCCTCCTTGAAATTAAGACGTTAAGATATTAAATAATTATAAAATTATAAAAACATAGATTTATAAACTTAAGGTGCGTTTTCTGTGGCGAAAACATGGGAAGGATCTTCATACCGAAAGTCAAATTTTTGTGATTCGGAATTATAAAAAATTGTCAGTACAGAATCGGGGATTTCTGAAGCATTCACCTGAAGCTGATAGGTACGCCCGATAAGCTTCAGGCTGCCGGGAATCCCTGAAAGCTCCCATGCAGTGATGTTGCAAGTCTTCAAGAAAGCATCTGTTTCATCGGAAATTCTACTCCAGGCATCTAAGGGAAGAGTACTTTCCGGATCATAAAAGCTGTCCATATTTACGAAATGGATTTTATCTTTCGACCAGATAATCTCCTCCGTCTCTTTACTGGCAGCATGAAGTCCCTCTTCCTCCGGATAGCTTTCATCAGCGAGACTTTCCATATTGAGAGTTTCCGCAAAGCTGATGTTTTCCCGAGAATCTAAGTTTTCCTCAGCTTTTGTTTCTGAGACGGTTTCCGGCTGCTTGCTTTTCATAAAGGTTGCCATACCCAGGACAAGAACGATAACAACGAGGACAAAAGAAATTATAATATAGGTTCGTGTTCTCATAGAAGAATCCTTTCACATCATTTAATCACCTGTCAGAGAGAAGTGCATGTAGTCTTTCTGGCTTTTCCATGCACCGCCCCAAGCGAAGCCGTGCCGTATCCAGATATTAGCAACCTCCTGCGTAATGGAGTAGGGATTGCTTCCTGGCTGATAAAGAGAACCTGTATTAAGGACATATCTTCCATTTTTGATAAGGTATTGGGCATTTTCATTCACGTTTATATCAAAGGCAAGTCCGTAAGAATGGGAAGAAAGGCTTTTCTTGCCACTGTTATTATTCTTACTTCGATAAGAATAACAGGAAACATCATAGGCAATAAAGCCGATATCTGCCATTTCCTCAAAAATTTCCTGCACCTCAGACACAATATTCGGATTACAGGTCACCCTTCTATTCACCCTTTGTCCGGATTTGTTAAGACAGGGAACAGAAATTGTCACCATGTACTGAGCCATAGCTGCCTCTGATGTGGGAATACCATCAGGAAAAGCTCTCGCAAGGGCAGCTCTTTTGCTTCCTGAAAAGCTTTCCAGCCCGGGCATGGAATCTCCCATGAAACCGAGTCCTGTATCAGAAAGATAACCGGAGTAGCCCTCCAGGTAAAAAGCAGGGTTTGTATTAAACCCATTTTCTATAAAGTACTCCAGATGTAATACGGATGCTTTCCCGATCACAGTTCCTATTGTTATCGTATCTCCATCGGAGACATTCACGGAAGAAAGACCTCCATACAGAACTTCGCTTTTTCCACTCTTGATCCGGACATAAGTTCCATAACTCCCAGCGGTTCCTATTTCAGATACGGTTCCGGATTTTACACAACAAACCTCTGTCCCGAAGCTTTTAGGAATGTCTACACCGTCATTATGAATCACACTATCATTTTGGAATTTCCATCCCCAACGCTCCTGAAGGGAGTACTCTGATTTATCGACAAACGGATTGCCAAGCTCCTTTCTGGAAGTATAAACACCAATTTCCTTCAGCACGTCATAGAGTTCTTTTTGATCGTCTGTAAGAAGGGTATCAAGATTATCCGTGAGATAAGACTCAAAATTCCCTGTGTGTACATTTACATCCATGTGATGGATGATTTCTGTCCAGGAATCTGTCGTTCCATCTTTATTGTCACTTTCATGCTCAATCTCTTCCTCCCATACATTCGTTTCATAAGAGTGCAGTGTGTGATGGATCATTGCAATTTCTTCTTTTACGCTGGTTCCGCCAAAAGCCCCTAGGATAGGGTTATCAAAGGCATAATCCTCATATTTGCAGTCAAGGTACATCAGCATGTAATCTGCATTCGTGTATATCATAATATCATTTCTCGAAACAGAGGAGCCATTAACATAAAAATGATATTCGTCTATACCGTCTCCGGAAATATTTCTGATTTCATTTGTCAGATTGGCATCCAATTCCGTAACATAATCATAAGTTTTGGCAATCTCTTTATCCTCACTCTTTAGGCTAATGACAGGAAAAATTGAGGTGATAGAAGACGCTGCCGTTATCAGTAAGGCAATCAGAAGCACAATCAATCCTGCAATCAGGCTAACCTTCATCACAAGAGGATTGGAAAAAAAGCTTTTAATAGCTGTAGTACTCTTTCTTACAATGCTCTTTGCTGCTTGAGCAGCCTTTTTTACCCCTTTTGCGGTTGCTTTTGCAGTCCCCTTGAATGCCCTTCCTGCGGAAGACGCCATACGATGAGTCCTTTTCGCCTTAAAAATGGCGTCTTTTGATGCAGTAATTGTCCGGATTCCAAGGTCATCAGAGCCCTGAAAATCTTCTGCTAACGTTCCAACCTTCTCTTTTATGGTATTGGCAGGAGAGAGAAGGGGAACCGGATGCCTCTTCATTGATCGTTGCTTTTCTATCTTAGCTTTATCTTTATGCTTTAATAAATGGATATTCGCAGACCTAACAGCTCTGCTGGAGGCAAGTAGGGCATACTTTCCTGCCTTATAGCCATAATTCTTTGCCTGTGCTGCGGCTCTCTGTGAAAGATCTTCTGAGCTTTGAGTTCCTAACAGTACCTTCCGTTCAGCAATACGGCCTGCATTCCGTAAGAAGCCATTTGATCCATTTTTCTTCCCGTAATTGTTTGGAACAGAATTTGAAGAAGATCCGGCCAGATCAATACCCGGCTTAATAATATTGCTCTGTGATTCCTGAACAGAGGCCTTTACGGAAGATCTTCCAGCAACTCCAACTTTGGAATCCTTAATAATTCGGTTTTCAGGTTTCAGTACAGCATTTCCGGCAGCTCCGCCGATGATTTTCCCTTCCCCTGTCTTTCCTTCAACTGTACCGTATCTTGCCTCTTTCTTGACAGAGTTCTCATGAGTGTAATGCTGATACCGTTCCGCCTGATAAGAAGCCGACATTCCTTTTTGAGCTGCCTCTTCTGGTGTTGCGGAATACTTCGAGGCAGCCGGTTCAGCTGTTTCTGTTCGGTATAATTCTGGTTGCTGTAAGGAATGGCTTTTTGAAGATTTGGAAAGATGCTCCGAAACCTCGGAATTTACGTGCCCTTCTTCCTTTATCAGCGAAGAATGATCCTGAGAGTGAATGCTTTTTTGGGCAGAATCCTGATCTGAGGAACGGATCACATCTTTGAGATGCTCCCTGTTAGTGTCCCGGATAATGGCAGCATCTTCCTTTGTTCTTATGTTTCTGCTCATTCCCCCTCCTGTAAATGGTAATATAAATTTTTGATAATATAGTTTTAAAACATTATAAAGTTAAAACTTCATCATGTTTTGCAGTTTCAAGCTCTGTTACTTCTTCGATACGGGTTGTCATCATTTCATAGAGTGGATTTCCTTTGGGGAAATTATCTACAAATGGGACAATCGATTTTCCGGCGAACAGTAAACCGCTTCCAGCCGGGGTGTTGGTAACATATGAGAGCTGTTTTGTGCTCATGTTCAGAAGTCCGGCAAGCTCTACCCTATCCGGCTGCGCTTGATTCAGCATCATTATAAAATCCGAATTTGAAAGCATTCTTCTTGCCAGGTCAGAGAGAAGCAGCGTCTCTACATTCTGGGTAATTGCAGTGGGGATTGCGCCCCACTTTCGGCTTCGGCTCCAGAGCTCAAAGAAATACTGTGCTGAATACTCATTGGAAAACAGGAGCTGGATTTCGTCAATATAAATCCAGGTGCGCTTGCCGACTGCCCGGTTTTGCGTAATCCGGTTCCAGATCTGATCGAGGACAATTAGCATTCCCAGTGTTCTAAGCTGCTTTCCAAGGTCGCGGACGTCATAGACAACAAGACGGTTTTTTGTATCTACATTGGTATGATGGCTGAAGACAGAAAGTGTACCGTCGATGTAAAGCTCAAGCGATAGAGCAAGGCTCTTTGCTTCCTGCTCAGGCTGTTCCTTCAGAATTTCATAAAAGTCCTTTAAGGTCGGAATCGGGTATTTTTTCGGGTTTGCAAAATATTTCTGGTAGGAAAGGGTACAGGCACGGGAAATGATGGAACGCTCTCCGGCAGTCAGTCCTGACTTCCCTCCAACAAGCAGTTCTACCATGGTAAGGACAAATTCTGCCTTTAACATCAGCGGATCATCGTCATCAGCGTAATTATCTGTAATATCCATAGGATTGATAAAATTCTTGCTTCCGGCAGAGATATGGATATGTTCCCCATGGAAGCCTTTTGCAATTGCTGTATATTCCCGTTCCGGATCGATAATCAGCACTTCTGCATTCGGATCGGAAAGAAGTACGTTAATCATTTCCCTCTTTGCTGCAAAACTCTTTCCGCTACCGGGTGTGCCGAGGATAACGCCGTTTGGAGCCTTCAGACTATAACGGTTGAAGAAGATCATATTCCGGGATAACGCATTTAATCCGTAGTACATCCCTCCGGACTGATAAAGCTCCTGTGTTGTGAACGGAATGAATACAGCAGCACTTCCGGTTGTCTGTGTTCTCTGAATATCAACGCTATTCTTCCCGAGAGGAAGCGTTGAATTAAAGCCTTCTCGCTGTCTGTAGTCCAGAGGAACTGCTGTGCAGGATTTTTCTGCACAAATGGAGCAGATTTGAATAATGTTGTCGGAAAGCTTATCCATATCCTGAGCAAAGGTATAAAGGAGGATCGTGCTCTTGAACATCCTCTGGTTGTCATTTTCCAGACTGTCCAGCAGTCTTTCTGCTCCGGCATACTTACGGCGTACTTCCTGCGGAGTGGATAGCTCAGGATTTCGTCCCTTTTCAGCAGCTTTTTCCTGATTTGCACTCTGCTCCATCTCCATAAAAGCCAGTGTTCTCCGAACCTTTTCAAGTGCCTTATCCTGTTTGATCTTGTCAAGGTGGACGGTAATTACCAGGTCAATCGGAAGATCTGTAAGCCGGGTGAGCAGCTGGTCAGACATGGTGGCGGGATAATCCCGGATGATAAGCACTTCTCCGAAGTAATCTCCTACTTCAAAGCTCCTTTTATCACTGAAATTAAAGCTCATAGGGGCAATGACCTGTTTTGTTGTCAGTCCGCTGTAAATTAGTGTCTCATAGTCAAAGCGGAATGGTTCATAGGGACGGGTAAGTCCCTGTATGATTTCCAGTCGCTGCGTACCGTTTAGAACTTCGATATCACAACCGAGGCTCTTGAAATGGCTTCCATAGTCAGCATCTACGCGGGACAGAGCTGCTTTTGCGTGGCGGTAGGTTGCTGCGGTCGTGGAAATAGTAATGTACTTTTCCCGGACGATGCTGTTTTCTCCTTCTAATGCCTTATCAGACAACATCCGGTTCATTATTTTTCTATACTCATCCTCCGGATCATTATTCATCTTTAGAAACATACTTTCCCGGAATAAATCCTTGTCAATGTTCCGGTCGTTAATCGTGATCTGATAATGCAGGGGTGGTTCCAGCGTGTTCAGAATTTCACAGTATTTAGAAAAAATATCGACCTGCTCATCCCTTCTTGCCGTCTGATAATTGATATCCGTGATCCTCATGGTTATTGAGTACAGTCCCGGCTCCACCTCGCAGATACCGTCGTCGAACATCCTTGAATATCCGATATAGTCCACGGCGTTCTTTGGTGCCGCTTGCTGCTTCGTGCTCCTGATCTGCTTTTCGTTTTGCTGCTCTGTACTCTTTTTGAGCTGCCTTAATTTTTTGTCTTGTTGCTTTGCCTTTTCTCTTTGCTGCCGCCTTATTTGTCTGGAAGACAATAGCTTCTCTGATTCGGCGGTTTTCTTTTCGTTCGGCTCTTGTAAGGATAGGTTTTCCATTTCCGGTGCTTTCTTTTTCAAAAATCCAAGCATAAGACGATTTCCTTTCTTCTGAAGTGTTCAGCTCTTTTTCAATATCTGTTTCGGCCTCCAGCGTTAGCTTATGAAGTCCAATCCTATGCCGTATCATTAAGGCAAAGAATTTTTCAAATGGTTGACCGTCTTTCTGGATAAAGCCAAGTGCCATAAGTGGCAAAGCCTCCGCTATGATGACATAGCTTGTGGCGTCCATGGACAGCCCCATTGTTTTAGTGCAGAGAAAATATGACCCTACCCCCAAAACAACGGCTGCCGAAAAGCATCCAAGCTGCCGAAGCGACATGTTAAAGATAAGTTTTTCTTTGTAGTCGTCTATTTCTACAGGGACATCTACTTCAATAGCCAATAACTCTCACCTCTTTTCTTAACGATTTTACCCGTATAAGTTTTGTCCTCATTGCCCTTTGAAAAGGGCATACCGGACGGTTTTCCTAAACTTTATATTCCATGGCTCTGCCGCAAGCCCTCCGGTTTCTGGATCCGGCATTCCATGTTCTCCTTTACGCCATGCCCGATCTTTACTTACATGGCTCCGCAGATACTCTTTGCCCACTTTCCGGTAGAGAAAACAGCAAGGATCAGGACTACGGAATAGCAGAGCGTTCCGAGTAATAACATATAGATATTTGAATTTTCCGTTGTGGCTGCGTCCTTAAATGCTTGATTGAAAATCATTGGATAAAATGTCAGAACCAGATAAATCAGAGTACCCTGTATACAGACTGCCGCAAAGGACTTAAAAAAGTTTTTTCCAATTTGGCTGAGTTCTTCATTCGGGATAGTCGCAATCGGAATCGGAGAAATCGCAAGGTAAATATACAGCTCAATAAAACGGGTTATAATAATGACGTTGGAAAACGCTACTGCAAACAGCGTAATCAAAAAAACAATAAAGCAAAGAAGTAATACCGGAATGCCAGGGATGAACCCGATATCTGAAACAAGGTTTTTAGCTTGTTCCAACTTCATACCTCCATCAATACTTTCTCCACTATTTATTCCATTAATTTTTTGTGACAGTTCCGCTGATACATCGAAGATTGCTTTCATGATTTTCGGAATGTTATCAACTACCATCTTGCAAACCACCATTTTGAACATCACCCGGAAGACAAGCTCCGCTCCCATCGGCGTGCCGCCTCCGGAGCCATCGATCCGAACGCTTGCTTTGTAGAGCTCCATGACGAAGAAGAGAGCCAGGATAACATAGGCGACCGGCATACAGACGCTGTGCATGACAGTATCCGCATAGTTATAAACCTTATCTAGATAAGATCCAAAAGCTCCTGTCAAAGCATTAGAATTTCCGGTTAATTCAACTGTAATATTATTAATCCATTCAAGGACTGTTAAAATCGCATCAGACATAGCTTTTCCTCTTCAAAAAAGACAGCGACCAAAACACGCCGCTGCCTCCTGTATTTTTTCGACTTCATGTAGTGATATTTCCAAACAGTGCCGCAGCTGCGATAATCAGTCCTCCACCAACAATCTGCCAGATACCAGCTTGGAGTCCCGGACCATTTTTATCCTTCAGAGCGCCGGCAAGTACGATCACGCCCCATACCAGCCAAAGCCCCCCTCCAACTGTTGCAAATTTCGTTACGAGTTCAAGCACACTCTGCAAAGTTACCATTTTCCATTTCCTCCTATGAAGTCAACTTTTATTACAACGCAAAAGGCGCTATAAACACAAGAATATAACTTTATGATTTTATGATTTTATATTATTTTAATATCAAAAAATTATATTGTGTTCAGTTCAGGAACCTCCATAACCTGCACTGAGCGTACATTCCGGAAAAACGCTTCTGCTGCGCTCCTTTTCCGCTGTTCCGAATCAAAGAAGTTTTTTGTATCTGCATCCGATAGTTTTTTATAGTTCTTATGCTTTTCAATGTCGTATTTCTGTGACCGGAAAGGCTTGCATCCTCTGATTTTCAGAATGCAATGGCGACCCTTCAATGCCCCCACCTCATCCGGTGTAATGAGATCACGCCCAAGGTTTTGATATTGCAGAGAGTAGGAACCATTCTGCCCTTTTGTTTCGCTGCTGTTCCGGTTATCTATTGTCGCTTTGCCACAAAGCTTTGAAATGTATTCCAGTGTGCTCTGTTCCATCCCACCAAGGAACAGAAGGCTGTCACAGTTTCCGGTAATTACCTCCCAAGTATCCTTGTACAGATTTTTAATCTGGGCAAGATTCTGTAAGATAATGTCCATTGAAATACCACGGCTGCGAATAGTGGAGATCAGGACTTCTAGCTGTGGGATTTGCCCGATATTAGCAAATTCATCCATCATACATCGCACATGAAATGGTAATTTCCCGAGATAATCGTTATCCGCCCGGTAGATGAGAATATCAAACATCTGCTGAAACATCATTGCGGCAAGAAAGTTGAAAGAACGGTCTGTGTCCGGAAGAATGATAAAAAGGGCGGTTCTCTCGCTGCCGATCCGGTCAAGTTCCAGCGTATCGGTTGAAACAAGCCTCCGGATAGATGGGATATTAAAAGCTGCGAGCCTTGTACCGACGGATACAAGGATAGATTTTGCGGTTTTCCCGGCAGCAAACTTGAAAAGCTCATATTGCTTTACGGCAAATGATTCTGCATCTTCTTCCTTCAGATCATCAAAGATAATATCCAGTTGGCTCTTAAAATTCTCGTTATTTTCTTTGACTTCTGCCATTCGCAGCATATCCATAGCAGTCCCCATTGTTTGATCTTCCGGAACTAGTTCAAAGAGGATATAGCCAAAAATTGCTTCCAGTAGTGCTGTTTCCGCCTTTTCCCAGAAATCCCCGGCATTCTTACTCTTTGGTGATGTAGTATTTGAGATCAGATTGTTAATCAGCTTCAGGATATCGTCTTCTGTCTTCAGATACTCAAAAGGATTGTAGCAATCGGATTTATCCCGGTTTATAAGGTCAAATACTTTAATCCGATATCCGGCGTCCAGAAACATTTTCCCGGTTTCGTGAATCAGACTTCCCTTCGGATCAGTGATTACATAGCTGCTATGCAGCTGCATCAGATTTGGCTTTACAAAAAATCTTGTTTTTCCGGAACCGGAGCCTCCGATTACAAGAACATTTTTGTTTCGGTTATAATCATCTTCCCTTGTCCTCTTCATGCGGTCTGACATAGAGAGCTGTTCCGTTTCCGTGAGAAGTATATTTTGTTCCTGATCTTTATCTTTGAACGGAGCTATGTCGGCCGCTGTCCCCCATTCCGCAGAACCGTGCTCCTTGCCTGGCATATACTTTTTTGTCTGGAAAGCGTTGTAAAGATAGATCAGCCAGACGGCAACCGCACCGATCAGCCCAACGGTAAGAGCTTCCTTCGACATATCCAGGTAGAAAACTCTTGAAGTGATTTCCGGGACGATGGTATCTACAGCAACATTGATCCGTTCAAAATAATTACCAGTCTGTAAAAGAAATATTGCAGCAATCCGATTAAACAGATAAAATGCCAGGGCAGAGATAACGCTGCAAAATATAAGCTCTGTTTTTTTCATCCTCTTTCACCAATTTCTGTATTCCTGCTTTTCTCCGGAGGTGTTTTTTGCTGCGCAACAAGCTCTTCTGCCTTTTTTGTCGCCTGCTCGATTACTTCTTTGATATGCTTCTTTTCCCCGGTTTCTGCTATGGCTTCCTTCAGGACACCCTTTAGCCCGGCATAAATCCTTTCTGTGTCCTGTCCTTTAAAAAATACAGAGTATGTCCCGGCTGCATTATCCCGAAGCACAGAAAAGTCTACGGCATACCTTCTGAGTGCCTTCCGAAATTCCTTAATATCCTGTCCCGGAAGCTCCACATGCTCCAGCTTCTTTCCCTGCATATTCAGGGCTTCCATACTCTGCTCTCCATGTTGCAGCACGTTATTCTTTTCCAACAGCTTCTGTATAATTGCTTTCAGCATGGTTAAGGTGATTTCAGAGCCTGTCTTATACATAATCATGACCGCCTGTTCCCCCAGATCTGCTGCCATGTCTAACCTCCTCCCCTTTTTGTTGTTCTATAAAACGACCGTTTTAAGGTGCATTACCAAGAGGAATGTAATAAAATAAAAATAAAAACAATGAGGATAGGTTAAATGGTTTTTGGATATGCACGAGTAAGTAAAGAAGATCAGAATATCTTTCTTCAGATCGATGCACTTAGAAAGTATGGTGTTGATGAAATATTTGAAGAGAAAATAAGCGGAGGAAGACAAAACAGACCCAAGCTTCAAGAATTGCTATCAAAGCTACGAGCTGGAGATACACTTGTAATATGGCGGCTCGATCGCCTTGGAAGAACTGTAAAGCAGCTTATTTCACTTGCAGAAGATTTTGAAAAGAATGGAATACATTTTGTTTCTCTTCAAGAAAACCTCGATACCACAACTGCAACCGGGAAATTTTGCTTTTATATGTTCTGTGCAGCTGCACAGATGGAACGAGATGTTATTTCAGAGCGCACGAAAGCTGGCCTTGACGCAGCCAGGGCAAGAGGACGTCGCGGTGGACGTCCTGCTCCGGATGAGAAAAAGCTGGATAAAGCCAGAAAGATGTATGAAACTCGAGAATTTAGTGTAAGAGAAATTGCAGAAACAGTCGGAATATCTGTAACATCTTTTTACAAATATATTGTCCATCAAACCCCTAGACAAACGAAGCAAAGAAAGGAGGAGAGAATAAATGCCAAACAGTCAGGAAAAGATCAACGTCCTGCTGAAGAAAGCTGAAGATGGAATACGAAAAGTCTTTGAAAGTGAAAAATATCAGACCTATCTTACTACAATGTCAAAGTTTCATCAGTACAGTTTCCGGAATATCTTGCTTATTCAACAGCAAAAAGCAGACGCAACTCTTGTTGCCGGATATGCAGCATGGCAGAAGAAATTTAACAGGCAGGTTCTTAGAGGCGAAAAGGGAATACAGATCATAGGTTATTCCTCCAGAAAACTAAAAAAACAGGTTGAATTAAAGGATGATAATGGAGATATCATATATTCCTATCAGCCTGATGGAACACGAAAACCTGCTACCAAAACAGAAGAATACATTGTTCCTTCCTATGTTCCTGTTTATGTGTATGACATATCACAGACTGACGGAAAGCCTCTTCCGACACTTGTAAATGAGCTAACAGGAGAAGTAACTGACTACGATAAGCTCATGCAGGCAATAATATCCACTTCTCCATTTCCTATCTCATTTGAGCAGATAAAAGGAGAAGTAAAGGGATATTGCAATCCTATCTCTCGTAAGATTGCAATTAAATCTGGAATGAGTGAGGTTCAGACTATTAAAACAGCGATTCATGAGATCACACATGCGGATCTCCATGCTCCGGAACAAAATCTTGCTCTTGCAGATCGCACAGATCGCCGCACAAGAGAGATAGAGGCAGAGAGTACAGCTTTCGTTGTATGCAGCCATTACAATATTGATACCTCGGATTATTCTTTCGGATATCTTGCCGGATGGAGCAGTGATAAAGAGCTCTCAGAATTAAAAGGCAGCCTTGAAATAATCCAGAAGCAGGCGAATGATTTAATTTCCCGGATTGATGGTAATCTCATGCTGCTAAAGGAAAAAGAATTATCCGTGGATCAGTCCTGTATCGAAGAGAAAAAAGCAGAAGAACTTAGAAGTTATACAGAAATGCTTGATACAGTGCGCTTTGATGGAGATATTGATCTTGACCGTGAAAAGACCAGAGAACAACTCGGCTTTAAGGATAATATACCTGCAAAAACGCCAAAAATATTCAAGGATGTCTTAAAGCACGCAAAGGAGAAGGCTTATCAGTACAATCAATCCATCAAGGAGCATCCGGAACCCTTACAAGAAAGAGAGGTAACTTAATGGCATTTTCGATTGAAGAACGGACACTGATTAAACTTTACTCAGACCCGGAAAATCTCTCCCGTGATAAAGTCCTGGAAAATATACGGCATAGCCTTCCGGCAGTAAAAGATCCGGAATTTATAGAGCAGCTGAATACTATTGTTCGTAAGGTCAATGCACTCACAGAAGAAGCCTTTCAGAAGATCGATCTTGACGATATAATTGAATAAAATTAAAGCTTTATAATATTATAAAGTCAAATCGTTATAATTTTAGGAAAGGATCATACATGAAATACATTACC
The DNA here is from genome assembly GCA_003014445.1 of Fusobacterium naviforme. Classification (GTDB taxonomy): domain Bacteria; phylum Bacillota; class Clostridia; order Lachnospirales; family Lachnospiraceae; genus Moryella; species Moryella indoligenes. The sequence goes on from PYGH01000017.1 coordinate 13,481, forward strand.
GGACAACATGCATTAAATATACCATGCTCCCTATTGACATGCGGGGACTGGCATCAGGCTGCACTGCAATGGAATGCCCCTTTTATCAAAGACAGCAATGACAGCATTTTTAAAGATTATGGCATTGAAACAAATGTTAGCATTCCGGAGCACAATAAAAAATATAATGTGGCTAACCATATTCGCGCCCTGCTTGATCTGCTTGAACTTGACAAATTGTCCCTGGCACAAGGGATGAACAAAGATTATATTTGCAACGATTCCTATAATGACGAGATTTTTGAACATGTTCTACTTCTCTCCAATTTTCCAAATTGGCCAGAAATAGATAAATTTATGGGGAAAGAATACTATTCCCAATGGCTGGAATACAAGAAAGGAAAAATCGCATGACCGACTGGAGAAAAGAGCATGGGGCGGTAATCCATAATTTTCTCAAATACTTAAATGAAAAATCAGATAACTTTATTTTAAAGGGTGGTACAGCTCTCCTAATGTGCTACAAGCTTGATCGATTTTCCGAAGATATCGATCTTGACGGTAAAACTAAAAATATACAAGGAATCATGGACGGCTTTTGTCAGGAGTATGCTTTTTCCTATCGTACAGCAAAAGACACTGATACTGTCAAACGCTATATGATTAACTACGGCAACAACGGAAAGCCTTTAAAAGTGGAAATCTCTTTTCGGAGAAAACATATTGATGATTCCGAAATCACCAACGTCAATGGCATCAAGGTATATAATATCAATACCCTTTGCGCCATGAAAACAAATGCTTACTCAAGCAGGGATAAGATACGAGACTTATACGACCTTACCTTCATTTGTAACAATTACTATGAGCAGCTTCTTCCTCAAACGCTTACTCTATTGCGAAGTGCCCTTGAATATAAGGGTGTAGAGCAATTCGATTATATCATGAAAGAGCAGCACGATGAGCTTATTGACGAAAACAAGCTTGCCGAAAGCTTTCTTCTAATGTTTGATAAACTAGGACTTTTATTTGAAGAAAAAGAAAAACAGTTGCTCTCTCACGAAACTGCCATAATTCCTGAAAAAAAAACTCTCTCTGAAGTCAAGAAAACCGCTAAAGAAAAAGCTGTAGCTTATAATGAATCCATTTCGTCTTTTCCAAAAAAGACAAAAGAAACTGATATAGAGTTATGATGAACGAGCTTTAACTATATTCCGGCTAATATCAAAGGGGAACATGTAACATTGCGGTGTTACTGCTCCCTTTTTTAAAGCAAAATTATAACTTTATAATGTTAAAAAATTATAAAGTTATATTGATATTCCACTGATAGGCAACGGCGTGTGTCTGTCAAAGCATTGAAGCATAACAGCGTACCGGAAAGCCTTGTCATACTAATCTGCAATTTCCTTTCTCTTCTCTGCATTCCGGCGCTGATCCGGATGGACACTCTCCGGAATAATCCCACAACTTACTAAAAGTAATAAGCCAGACCCAGCTTTTCTTCTATCTCTCCATATCTTCTTTCGATTTTTTCTTTTCATAGTCCCGTTCTTCGACTTTTCCCATCATAATTTCCTTTACAATCTCTCTAGCCTTCCGGATATTCTCTATTCGATGATTTACCTTATTTAATTGCTCATTGATAGATATTACTTTTTCATCCTGTTCTCTCACAAGATTCATGACCTTCTCAGGATCAACAGTTGTATTTACCCCCATCTTATCCAGCTGCTCTACAGCAAATCTAAACTCCTCCAGTTCTCCACTATATTTATTGACATACTTCTTTCTGGATATAAAATTTTGTTTCTGAAGATCTTCAAAAATTGGTTGATACCTCTGATATGTCAGCAGATATTTTGCCGCATTTTTATACTGGATATTTCGTTCATTGAGCTCTTTAATAGTTCTTTTCACCTCTCCGGATTTATCTTTAAGCTCTGTAATCTTGCTATCAAAATCTTCAATTCCGTGTATCTTCTCTTTTCTGATTGTCTGAAGTGTTCTTTCAAACTCTCTTAATTCAGATAATCTCTTCTGATTGCTGATATAGTGCCATGCAATGTTATCATCATACCTCTTTGCTGCTGTCTCTGCTGTCAAAGGTCTGATAGCTTCAGGACGCATGATAATTTCTGTAGATCTTCCATTTTCCAGATTCTGAAAGAGTACCGTCAGTTTACCCTCGCTTATTCCTGTTACCTTTCCAATATTTCCTCTGTCTTTAGCGAACACATAAGTTTCTCCTGGAATAATTCTTGTTCCTTCAATTACCGGATAATCTTCTATGTTTTTTTCTCTCTTTTTTCCGGAAAGCCTTTCAAGAATGCTTTCTTTTGTATAGTCCTTGCCAATAGTCTTTCCTCTGATCTTAGCTGCTCTTCCGTTTTTGCTCTCTACTCCAATTTTATGGAATGTAAGATACTTCCCCTCTAAAATTTCAATTCCATACTTCCTCAGCTCATCCTTAAACTCTGAAAAATTCCGACATTTCAAAATAGCAGCATCTATACTTTCTCTTACTTGAACTTTCCATGAATTACCTTTTTTTACTTGTTCCCATTCATAATGGGACATACTTTTTTTCTTTTGAGGTTCTGCAATTATACTTAATCCGTTTTCTTCGCATATTCGGTCACTTACTTCTCTGAGATGCTGTGCAACTTTATAATTATTGAATTTTTTATAATCAAAAAAAGAAACAGAATTAAATACAATGTGATTATGGATATGCCCCTTGTCTATGTGTGTGCTGATAACATATTCATATTTACCTTCAAGTATATCATCCGCCCATTTCTTTCCAAGCTCATGTGCCTTCTCCGGAGAAATCAGATCATCCGGAGAAAAACTTTGAATCATATGATATGCCAGATTATTCGCCCCTCCAGTTTTAGTGTAATCTCCTTTTAGTTCTCTTCCAAGGGCTGCTGTCATTCTGTATTCAAGCGCCGCTGTATAAGGATCTACATTATATCCGGATATTAGAAGTTGTCCTTCCGTTTTTTGAGGGTTTTCAATATAATCCATTACTCTATTCAATGTAGCTTTTATTCCATGTATTCTGGTATAAGCCATTCGTTTAATCCTCCACCATTTTCACCAGACGTTCAATGCAAGCTCTCTTAACATTCTGATAATATGACTGTAGGTTCTTTACGTCTCCTTCATAAATACTTCTTGTTTCATTTGCCCGAAGCGCTATTTGGTTAATACTTCTTGCAAGGTTCGAAAGCTCTTTTGTAAGAGCCTTTATCTCTGCAAAATCTCTCTTTACAATATAACCATCTAAAAGCATTTTTCGGGCATACATAGAAAAGTTGCTTGTCCCAACTTGAAGCATTTTTTCTTTTATTATTTTCTCTTCTTCTTCGCTTACTCGTACGGTAAGCCTTATTTCTCTTTCAAGGTTTGCCATCTTTTAAATTCCTTATGTTTTGTTTTTCAGGGTTTGGGGCGGAGCCCCAACAAGCCGAGACAAAGAAAATAGACGATAGTCTTTTTCGATGTTTCGTGTAAGATGGTGACATCTTACTTTGCTTGCTGTACTTCGCTTCGCTCAGTATAATTGTAAAACAAAAAATATAAATTCTCAATAAAAAACAGGGGCTTTTACTCCCTGTTTTACAATTCATTTATAAAATACCTTCTTCTTTTAATTTTTCTAAATAACTATTTAATGCTTCTCTCACTACTGATGACTTGTCTTTTTTCATTTTTATAGCAGCCATTGCAACATTCATATTCTGTTCATCTGTAATATAAAATCCAACCTGTGTGGTTTTTTCTCCGGTATTCTTATCTTTCCCTCTTGCTTTTTTTGGTTTTAAATTTTCATTTTTATCTTCAATATCAGAAACTATTTCCTCTTTCAATTCAGGTTCCTTAATATCAGATATAAATTTCTTTGCAGTTTCTGTTACATCAAATTTTGACTTACTCATTGGACATCTCCTCTAAAAATTCCTCAATAAACTTCATATAGTCCTTTGATACATTATTTTTTAAATCATAGCTGAATATGTCTGTTTTATTAGCTTTGGCTTCATCTACCATCACAGAAGTCCTGATATAAGTATTAAATACCTTAGAATCAATCTGATGTGCTACAGCTTCTGCAAGTTCTTTAATTCCCTGTTCAATATTTGCTCTTGGGTTATATCTTGTCAGTAAAATTCCTGAAATCTTCAAACCAGAATTTCCATATTCTCTTGCAGTATTTACACTGTTTACAAGATTTACAATTCCTTTTACGCCATCAAATCCATTTGCCGGTATGAGAACTTCGTTCGCTGCAAAAAAAGCATTCGTAGTCATAATTCCCAGAGTGGGAGGTGTATCTAAAAGAATAAAATCATATTTTTCAATTACAGAAGCAAGTGCTTTTTTTAATTTATGTTCTCTTCCTGTCTGTACAAATTCTATATCCGCACTTGCAAGTGCAAGATCAGCCGGAAGAATATCGAAAACATCAAAATGCTGAATGGCTTCTTCAGCTGTTGAAATTCCCTTCATAACATCGTAGGTTGTAGCAAGACCATCAGTTTCTGCCCCAACATTTGTTGTTAAATTTCCCTGAGCATCAAGATCAACTGCCAAAACTTTATATCCTTTTCTTTTCAGTCCGGCAGCCATTGCAGCTGTAGTGGTTGTCTTTGCTACTCCACCTTTTTGGTTAGCGATAGCAATTATTTTCACATTCATTCTTTTCTCCCTATTCTTCAAGTTCAATGCAAAGCTCTGGTCTTTCATTAGTAATAAGAATAGCCAAACCTTTTATTTTTTTATTTTTATATTCTTTCCAATACTCTTCTCTTTTTTCCTCCTCATAATCATAAAAGGATAGCTCTTCACACCATCCATCAACAGTAAGTAAAAAATCAGCATTTGTAAATTTGTTTAGAAGTTCCTGCAATCTCATATCTTCCGCCTCCTTCATCTATAGATATTATAATGTTTTAACTTTATATTATCAAGATGTTTTAATACTAAAATAATATAATTTTTTAAATAACTTAATGCTGTAACTTTAACCCGTTATGCTGCCGGTCAGTCAAGGGGACGCTCCTTAATGCTCCCTCGCTTCGCTCAGTCCGCTTACTGCTCTAAAGCCCCTTGACTTCCCTGCTCCGTGCGTTCCCTCGGCTTTGCCGATAACGGGGAACTGAAAGAAAAAGCCTTTCAGCCCGTTATCACACGCCGATTGTACGCACGGAGTCCGCTCCACTCATTGGCAAGCCGAAGTTCTGCGGGGCTCTGCCCCTGCACCCCGGCCTCCTCCAAAGAACTGAAGGGTGAAGCCATTAGTTTATTGACCTTCTCCAGAGAAATCGGTTATAATACAGATAGCCAAAAGTGCGGTAAGGCACTGACATCAAGAAACCCCGGAGAGTAGCCGCTCTCCGGGGTTTCTTTTGGGCTAATTGTCGTCTTGGTCTTTTCCGTCTAACCACTTGCAAATGTAATAGCCAATTACACTCGCCACAACGGAAAGTAAAAATGCGGTAAGGTCTTTCACTGACATCACCTCCTTTCTGTTGCCAGATTGGAGGACGACAACGGAATGATTATACTATGCCGGAGCTATCCGGAACAGTGAAAAAGCGGGAATGCAGTCAAGGGCTTGAGGGTGGAGATTTTCGACCGCAGGAAGAAAATACTACCCGTCCCTTGACGGAATGAGAGCGTCACACTTTCCCGCAAGGGACAGGAGCAAAACTCTGTCCCTCTGCCTCACGGCGAGTGCGGGGTTCGGGGCAGAGCCCCGTAGTCGGATAGAACGTCGTACGCTCGGGCGCTTTCGGTGGCAATCCCGACCGGGTGAGCATTGGAAGCGTATCGACCTTTGAGAGGACGGATCCTTCTCAGTATAGCCGATTTAAAGCGCTCAGAAGCCCGTTAAACGCTTTTACAGCTTCGAGGCATTATAATTAGCCTTGAAAGTGTAAAAAGGCTTAAAAGGCAAAATAGAAGGGTTCAGAGGGATTTTATGTTGTCGGTCAAGAAAAACTCAGTTGTTTTATCCTGTAAAAGACGAGAAGTGACATTTTAACATTATAGCGTTATAATAACAAGATTTTTTTAATTTTATAACTTTTTAACTTTATGGTATTATAATTTTATAATGTTTCTTTGTTGACATTGTACAAATTTTCTTTTTAATTTTATTTAAATTCATTCGTAGTTGTGTTTTTAATTGCTAAAGCCTATAATAAATTTAGTAACTTTTATCAGATTATAGAAAGGAGGCATTATGAAACTATTCAAAAATTCTATTTCAATTCTACTTTCTCTCTTACTTTTCACATTCCTATCTTTACCAGTTGTTCCAGTATTTGCAGCTGCATCAACTGAAAACTCTATCACCCTCAATGAATATGAGCTTGTAAAACAACTGGCAGGAGAAAGTATCTCTTCTCTACAAGAAAAAAATTTTGATTCAGCTGAAATATCAGATATAAAAAATTATAAAAACGTCTTTAATGAACATATTTCAAACCTCAATACACTAAGTGATAATGCATTAATCGCTAATGGATATTCAAAAAGCCAAATAAATATCATCCGAAATTTCCACGGAACAGATGCTGAACTAAGAAGATTAGGAGCAACTCTAACTCTTTCCGCGAGAACAAATAATTTTAAATTCGATGGAAACTACACCACTGGAAAATTAACTTATTCCTGGAAATGGAATTCCATTCCTGCATTTAAAATGAAAGATATGATTGCTGCATCATGGAATAATTGGGCAACAACAAATAATAGCTCCAATGTCAAATACTATAACGTTAATACAGGCGCATACTACACTCAAAGTGCAGCTACATTTTCAACAGATAGTAATGGCACATCAGGTGCAGGACACAAGTTCAATGTCAGCAAATCAGACAACTATTACTATGCCAAAAGTGGAAGCGGATCATTTACAGTCAGATCTGACACTCACGCAAAAAAGGATTTCTTTTACTACATTGCATATGGGCACTCTCAACTTTCACCTAGTATAAATTTTTCCGTTGGAATCGGTGGAGCTGATGCATCCATTTCTTTCTCAGCGGGTACAGTTATCTCAGATTCAAAAAATGGTTCAGCACTAATTCCGTAACAAAAGATTATTTAATCTTTACCAAAACCACACTAAAAAACACTTCCGGTCGAAAAGACCGGAAGTGTTTTTACTTTACGTATGAACTTAATATATCCAATTTCTCTGACAAATAATTTCCAGCAGAATTTATCGTCTGTAATATTTGATGATTTTGATTTATCACAACTAATAACAATACTACTATGATAATAAGCAGAACAATTACAATTGTATCCTTCTTCATTGCTTATCCCCCTTTCCATACTCTATAACCTTATTCAAAATCATTTCAAACACATTATACCTTATTCTTCGTTTTATTTTTTTTCTTATTGCAAAAATCCACTCTTCCATTATTCCGTAACTTATATTAATTCTTATCAATAAATATACATCTAAGTATTAATCTCCGGAAGCTTCTCACGAATGATAGCCACTAAGCTATGAAGTGTCTCTTCAAGCCCTTCGATTCTCTCCTTCAGGCCTTGATTCTCCTGCTGGACTCTCTCCCTTCACCCCGGCCTCCTCCAAAGAACTGAAGGGTGCAGCCATTAGTTTATTGACTTTCGTTTCATAAATGTAATACAATCGTATTACATAAAAAGAAAGGAGTATTGATATGTCCATTATCAGTTTGAGAGTTCCGGAAGAAGAATTAAATATTTTCAGGTCTTACGCGAAACACAATAACAGCACCTTGTCTGAAATCATTAGAACGACCATGCTTGAACGAATTGAGGATGAATACGACCTTAAAGTTTTTGCAGACTATGAAGCAGAAAAGAAAGCAGGAACATTGAAAACTCGTCCAATTAGTGAACTTTGGAAAGAACTTGACTTATGATTTATCAGCTGGTTACAACCGACAAATTTGATAAAGCCTTTAAGAAACTGGACAGGCAGACTCAAAAGATAATTAAAGCATGGATTGATAAAAATCTAATGGACTGTGAAGATCCTCGCATTCATGGCAAAGGATTGACTTCCAATCGGAGCGGACAATGGCGGTATCGAGTAGGCGATTACAGAATATTGGCAGAAATACAAGATAATCAGCTGGTACTTGTGCTTATTGATGTAGGGCACAGAAGCAGGATTTATTAGACAAAAGCGGGAATGTAGTCAAGGGCTTGAGGGTGGAGATTTTCGACCGCAGGAAGAAAATACTACCCGTCCCTTGACGGAATGGCAGCGTCACACTTCCCTGCAAGGGACAGGAGCAAAGCTCCGTCACTCTGCCTCACGGCGAGTGCGGGGTTCGGGGCAGAGCCCCGTAGGAAGCGACATTTTAACACTATAACTTTATATTATTAAATTATTATGTTTTTAGTTCTGGAATATATTTAATTTCGGAGCTTTTTTGTGAAAAACAGTTATCCACAATGGATTTAGTCCATCCGTCTATCAGTTTTATTTTGTATTTAAAGATAGATAGATCGATAGATCTATCTATCTTGTTTTAATTATATTTAATATATCTTTCGGTTCCGAAAAAGCTAGTATTTATGCGGGTTTACAAATTTAGTTAACTAGAATGATTTGCGTAGTTGACTAGAACGATTTGCGTAGTTGACTAGAACGATTTGCGTAGTTGACTAGAATGATTTGCGTAGTTGACTAGAACGATTTGCGTAGTTGACTAGAATGATTTGCGCAGTTGACTACATTGATTTGCGCAGTTGACTACATTGATTTTCCAGTCTAGTTAACTAGATATATTGATAAGTCTAGTTAACTATGGTATGTTGTTAATAGTGGCTAGAATTGAATTAAAAGGATAGGTGCTATATATGGAAACTAAATCAATAAAAAAAAATTACTTAGTAAAAAAAAGAAATGTGTTGAATGAGTTGAGAGCTAACAGCATGACTGTTCAGCAACTTCGTTTCTTTAGCATCTACCTGAGCAAGATCAATCCCGATGATCCAGAATCGAGAAAAGTTCGGTTTCCAATCGCTGATTTTCGGGCAATCATGGATCTAGGACGTATTAATATCGAATATATGAAAAATGTAACTAATGGGCTTTTGAGTAAGGTGGTCAATGTCCCTAATGAGAGGGGAGGATACAGCGGATTTCAGCTTTTCAAGAAATGTAAGGTAGATACAGATGAGTATGGAGAATGGTATGTAGAGATCGATGCTCACGATGAAGCCCTGCCGCTGATGTTTGAATTTAAGAACAGGTATTTTACCTATCGTCTTTGGAATGCTTTGCAGCTCAAAAGCTCTAATCAGATCCGGATGTATGAAATCCTAAAGCAGTATGAGAAAATAGGTTATCGGATACTGTCGATAGAAGAATTAAGAATTCTAATAGGGATAAAGAAAGGAGAATATGAACGATATAATAATTTTAAGCAATGGGTAATAATTCCGTGTCAGCAGGCACTCGAAGAAAACACAGACATCAGATTTACCTATGAACCTTACGGAGCAAAAGGACCGGGAGGAAAGGTACTGTCCCTAAAGTTTACGATAGAGAAAAATACAAAGCATAAGGATCCCCTTTTGCTGGATGAGTTCATCGATCAGAAGAAGCTGGATGAGGCTAGCTCTGAAGAAAATATTTTGGATACCGATCAGATTACCATAGAGGAATGGCAGAATGATGAAGCAAGACAGGATATTATTTCATTCCTTCAGGAGGCTTGCAGCCCTGGTGGAACAGACAAGAGTGAATTTACCCGGGCGGAAATGAAGGAAATCCTTACAGTGTTGGTTGATGTTCCGGATAGTATGTTGCCAACTAACGTTCCGATAGACAGCATTGAGTTCCGGAGATACCACTACCTTACAGAGAAATATGCCAGGATGAACCGGATGTCTGAGAAGAATCCAGTCAAAAACAGGGTGGCTTATCTGGTGGCTATGATAAAAGCAGATTGTGGAAGGTAATTGACAGTGAATTTGAACAGAGTTATAATTAATTTTGTAAAACGGTCGTTTTATAGAACA
>PYGH01000018.1 GCA_003014445.1 Fusobacterium naviforme
ATAACCGGAGCGTGAAACACCAAGATACTTCAGTATCCCGCTGACAGAGACCCGGTGTTTCACCGGAGACTGATGTACTTCCTCCACGTATTCAGCAGTTGCTGTGTAGACGGCCAGTGTCAGTTTCCCAGGATACCGATGGCTTTTTTTAATACTTCAAGCGCATCCTTGGCATCACGAAGTTCTCGCTGCAGCCTGGCGATTTCCTTTGCCTCGTCGCTGGAATAGTTGCCAGTCCCCCGGGTTGGGACTTTTCCTTCGTTCTCCTTTGACTTCTTGATCCAGGTCTTCAGAGCGGAGATGCTGATGTTGAGGTTGCTTGCTGCTGCCTGGTAGGACAGCTCTGGATGCTCCTTCTTGTATCGAACGGCATCCTCCTTGAACTGTTGTGTGTACGCTGTTCCTTTTGCCATGGCCCATTCCCTCCTGTCCTTTCATGGTACATGATTAACAGGGAAAAGGTCATCCTTATTTTGTACTATTTATATGCTAGCTCCATATCTACCATATCAGCGGTGGGATTCCGAACCTGCTGGATGAACTGGAGGATCTGAACCTGACAGACCGGGAAGGAAATCCGCCGGATGCGGTGGACAACCCCGATGATGTGAGGAAATATTCCCTGAAGATTCGCTGGCGATCCGGGCAGGTGGATGAGCTGGACGGAACCTATGACAAGTTGAGCCTGCCTGAGGATTTCCCGGAGCTGGTAGAGAAGGTGCGGGATTTCATCAGCTTTTACGGGCTGGGTGAATTCTTCGATGAGGATGCCTATAGCCGTAAAAAGCGCCGCGAGTCGGAGCTTATTTTCTGCAAGGTGATCTTCCAAGATGCGGAGAAGGAGTACACCTACCTCGCAGATGAGGCTATCTATGAGAAGGGAGATTTTGCCTGGGCTCCGGCCGGAAAGGACAACGAGGAGAAGATCGTCCGGGTGACGGACGTGGAGTATCTGCAGCCAAAGGAGGCTTCCTTCCCGGTGGAGAAGACCAAGAAATTGATCCGAAAACTGACACCGGAGGAATATGAGAGGTATGTCGAGGAAGGGGAGGATGACTGATGAGTCGGTTATTCTCTTGCCTTTTGGATTGTTAAGACTTTAAGGAAGGTTATATGCCTGCTGATTATCAGAAGAAAATTGAGGATGCTTCTACACTGGACGAACTTTTTACTCTGTGGCGCGGGAAAGAACCGGAATCATTTGAATATACCTACGGCAAGAGAAGCATTCAGGTAAATATAGACCATGGGAAGAATGTTTTTATTGCGGATGGAATCGTGAATCCGGAGGTATGGAACAGCGGCGATAAGAAGCGGATCCTCTTTATCATGAAGGAAGCCTACGGATCAGACTGGGATAACAGGGCCCTTGCAAGTTGGCTTAGGATGTATCATCCGACGCTGCCCATGTGGAGGAGAGTTGCCCGCTGGACCTATGGAATCCAGCATACCGACGCGAACGAGATCGCAAGATATAAAGCAAACCTAACAGATGAGCAGCACGCAGAATCACTGGAGCAGATTGCTATTCTTAACTTGAAGAAGAGCAATGGTGACAGCGCCTCGGATTATGGAGAAATCGATGCATACGCCAGGGAGGACCGCCTCGAGATATTGAAGGAATTTTCTCTGATTGATCCGGACATCGTGATCTGCGGTTCGACGTTTGGGACAATGCTCACAACGGTTTTACAGAAGCCGCCGTTAAACGACAGCACTGGAAACGACAACTGGTATTACTTCATGAACGTCGCCAGGAAAGAGCGGCTTTTCATCGATTACTACCATCCGGCGAATCACTGGTCGGATCTGATGAACTATTACGGACTGATGGGCATTTACCAACAGGCCTTGAAAGAAAAGCAGCCGGTGGTTCGGAACGGCCGGCAGGCTACAGTTGGTTACCAGCCGAATGTATGGAAGAATTGGGAGTAAACGAATGGTCAGAGAAATCATGAGGGATGTCTTCTTCCTCGCACAGAAATCGGAGCCGGCGACGGAAGCTGATCTTCAGGTCGCGCGTGATCTTTTGGATACGCTGGAAGCGCATGCAAACGAGTGCGTTGGAATGGCGGCCAATATGATCGGAGTGAAGAAGCAGATTATCGCCGTCAATATGGGCCTTGTCAACGTAGCTATGCTGAATCCAGCCATTCGTAAGAAGACCAGGCCATTCGAAACGGAAGAGGGCTGCCTTTCTCTTACTGGAACCCGGAAGACAAAGCGGTTTCGTGAAATTGAACTGGAATACCAGGATCTGGACATGAAGAAGCATGTTCAGAGATTTACTGGCTGGACCGCGCAGATCATCCAGCATGAGTGCGATCATCTGGAGGGGATTATCATATGACAACAGAACGCCTCATCTTCAGAGCCTGGGAGGAAATGACGCCGCTGATCATTGGCGGAAATCTGGTTGTTGAAATTTCGCGATCATCGAAACTGGAGATCGATTTGTAAAGATTGGCTGTTCAAACTTTTTAAATGACTCGGCGATGATATGAAGGCTTATATCAATGAAATGAAAAAGAAAATTACCCCATATGTCCACAGAGCACTCCTTGGCTGAGAGTACGTCAATGAACAGGATCTCCCGGCGGTCAGAACTCTTTTGTGCTCGTTTTCCAATGTCAAAATGCGTATTGAGAAGACCAGACAGGACGACGGACATCTTGACTGTGTGATCAGCGTAGATGCTTTCCTGGGCGGCGGAACGCTCCGGTATGAGATCCGCGATAACGGGAGGAGTAAGAAATATTATGATCCGCTCGCATGGATCGATGAGATAGAGAAGTGGGACGCACTGTTCTTCTGAACGAAATTTTGCAGACATTCCTCTGCTTTTAACGATTCCCAACGATCTTCCAGAGACCTGAAATGGCTGGAGCTAAGCGCAGCAGCCAGCAGAGCGAGACAATAATCAAATGGAAGAGATTGGCGTGTCAATCCCTGATTTCCTTGCCTGTTCTTCCTGATCCTTGCGGTCGATGTGATAAATCCGGCTTCCGCGCTTAAAGAGGCTGCCGGTCTGATGGAAGTGGAATGGAACGCCATATTCAACGCACTGCATCTTGGTGATGATGATCCATCCATAGTCGCAGAGCCTCGCATCTTCCCCGGATTCACCTCCGCAGGAGACACATTCGATTTGATCGTGGTACTGTTCCAGATATTTTTCAATATGGATTTCCTGCAGCATCGGTTCGTGGATGATTTCCTTGTGCCGGATCGGAAGATTCAGGAAGACCGGAAGGCGCCGGTCTGTCTGGTACTGGTTCTCACAGGTGCAGCAGATGTGGACGTTCTCATATCCATTGCCCCAGTCCGCGGGAAGGCCTTCGTAGAACCGCTCCGGGCGCTTAGTGACAAAATAGAACTGCAGATCCGGGCGGATATTCATCATCTGCCAGGCTTCGGGCCGCCAGGCATCGGCGTCCGGATGAAAGAAGTCCGAGGTGAAGCAGGTCATGACCGTGCCGTCTTCCGGCTTCAGTTTATAGTTCCCACGCCGGTCTTTTTTGACCGGAAGGCTGAAAGAGGCGGTTTTCTTTACGATAGAGGCGTCCTTGCCGAACTCGGCATCACGCCGGTAAACATAGCAGTTTCGGCATCCGGGACTGCATTTGGTGCAGCCGTGCCATGGGTTCCAGAGCGGCATGGGCGTCTCCTTTCTCTGTTCAGATCCCGCTTCTCGGCGGAAACAATTCTTTTACGGTCCGGTGATAGTATTCGGAGAGCCGGATCGCCACATAGACATTCGGGCACTGCGTCCCGTTTTCATATCGATAGAGCGTTTTCGGATCGACTTTCAGATCCTCAGCGGCTTTGTTCCGGGAAAGCCCGGCGGACTTCCGGGCCTCCAGCAGATTGTTTGGTCTTTCTTCCAAGCTGCATCACCTCCCCTATAAGATTCTGACTGACCTATAGCGATCCCTACCGGACTGCCCTGCACACCTTCCCGAAAATGCGGAATTCATCGCGGTCAAGATGCACCGGAATCGGCGCGTATTTCTGATTCAGGGAAATGAGAAATGTCCCGTCGTTGTCATTTTTCAGCTTCTTGATATACGCGTTGTCATTTAGCGAGAAAATCCCGATTTCCCCGTCGTCCAGCGTTTCCTGTTGGTGCACATAAACCATGTCGTGATCATGAAATGCCGGTTCCATACTGTCTCCGCTTACCGTAACGGCAAAATCCGCGTCTTGTGCGTCTCTAGTGGGCACTTCGATGGTCGTGTAATAATCAGAATCGAGAAAATCTCCATGCCCGGCAGATACTCTTGCGTCGTAGAGCCGGATCCGGGTCATGGAAGGAGTCTCCGCGGGAGCTGCCAGATACGGGATCACGTTCGTCTCCTTGACGTAGCTCACTGGATGGATCAAAAGATCAATGTAGGAGAGCACTTTCTTTTTTCCCTCGTCATTCAGCATGGACAGGGGGTCCTTTGGGTTGCTTCCGAAGTATTCCTCCAGGCAGTCCGGGATCTCCAGAATCCGGCAGATATGCAGGAAAATCCGCGCGGAGACCTCATTCCTCCCGGTCTCCCAGGCGGAAACGCTCTTCTGTGAGACTTCAATTCCTTCGGCCTGCAGTCTATCCACAAGTTCGGTCTGGGATATGTGCGCCTTCTTCCGGTAAGCTGTGATGATCGCGCCGATATTTTCCATACAACACCTCTTTCTGATTTTGTTCTGCAGCGGATATCCCGCCGCCTTCAGGCCTTATCTTCTCCCCTACAGAATAGCATCCTTTACGGCAAAGTCAAGAGAAATACTATTATAGAAAGTAAAAACTGGCTAAAACGACCATTTTAAACTATTGTAAATAGCGCTATACTTGCAGTACAGAGAGAAGCCACGATGCCATGTTTCTCTTTGCAGACCCTGTGATCAGCAGGGGCAGAACAGCCGCCGGGAAGCATCCGGCGTAAGTCGAGGTTCTTATCATCGGTTCTTTTCCCTTTCCGAAATGAGACAGTGAGAATGAAAGAGAGTGTGTTAATGATGATGAAAATGAAACCAGCTATGCAGAAGGAAAGTAAAGGATACCTTGTACATTGCCCGCAGTGCGGACAGTTTCTGATGGTCCTGTCAAAAGGAGAAGCAGTGATCCACTGCCCGCAGTGCGGAACAGACAAGAAAGCAGTCATCCGGGGTGGCAGAATCACGATTTATGAACTTACCGGGAGATCAGAAGCTGTGGCTCTACAGTCTTGCGGTCATGGCAGAGTGGGGAGATGAGCCGCATGGGCGTTTACGACTATCATCATGATTCCGGGCGCTCGGACCGCCCGGAGGTGCGAAGTGACGCGCCGCTTAGTGAACACGCGCAGGAGACGCTGACGGTCAGCCCTTACAAGGCCTATGTCGAGGTGGTCGCGGATTTTTCCTCTGACGGGAGGATGAAACCGCTCCGCCTCGTCTGGGAGGACGGGCGGAAATACGATATTGACCAGATCCTCCGCGTGGACCGGTGTGCCAGCCTCAAGGCAGGAGGCGCCGGGATCCGGTATGTCTGCCGGATTCTCGGACAGAGAGTCGAACTGTTTTATGAGGAAAATGGCTTCTGGTTTGTGAACCGGAAGACGCCGCGGGCATAGGAAGACAGAGAGCTTCCCCTGACAGAACCGGCCAATCTACCGGCTGCAGGAATCAAAATCACGTGAAAACCGAATATGGATGAGATATTCCGTCGATTTGTAGCCGTATCGGTCGCGGGGCTGTCACAGTAGATGCCTACTGTCTGAAAGATGTCGGAAGAGGCAGGAATCTGCAGCTTCAACAGTCCGCCAGCGTTCAAGGAAAGACGAAGGGGTGAAACACGGGATATCAGGAGTTTGCCTATAGAGCTGAACTTATCGGCGCGCGGCCAGCCTGGAGGGACGATCCCTCATACAGGAGAAGTGGCCACGAGACAGCGCGCTTGAAAATGGATTAGAGGAGCCTGCAAAACGGAAGCTGGATCAGCAGTTTAAGACGCAAAATGTGCGTCCAACCGCTGTTATGATCACAGTCTTGTTTTGCAGGCTTCTTTTTTGCGTTCATGGTTGCATTTATGGAAAGAAATCCATTGACCTGCGAGGGAACTTCTCATTCAGAAAAACAGGCCTCATGTCTCCGGCTTCCGTCTTGTACGGTGCCGGAAAGGAAAGAGCATGGAGCAGAATGGGAGAGGAAAAGAGAGCGGGACAATCGGGAGCCGTATCAGAAACTTAAGAAACAGAGATGGGATGAGCCAGGAACAGCTTGCACTTCTTTTGCATTTTGAAAACAAGGGAACAATCTCTTCCTATGAGACGGATCGGAGAACTGTGCCGTCTGATGTGGTTATCCGCCTTGCGGAGATCTTTCAGACGACGACAGATTACATTCTCCGCGGGAGCCATCCGGAACTCGATACGCTTGATTCGGAACCGGACATACAGGAGGCGGTGGTGCTGCTGCTGTCTTTTAAAAGCAAAGCGGCAAGGAATGCTGCCCTTCAGCAGATCAGAACACTTGCCGCATTAGAAAAAGAACTACTACGCTAATCCGGACGAGGAAAGTGTGCCATGGGGATTCGGAAATGCCTAACGCAAATCGGTTCTCGGACAGAAGCTTACGACAGATTAGAGAAAAAGTTGTCGCTCTGACAACAAGGCACGCAGATGTTGTCGGTTCGGGTAACGAATAACAGAGCAGGATACTTTATCCTGAATGATGTCAGGACAAGACAAGCAGCGCTGCATAGACAAAGTACCGACAGGAGGAATCCATGGTGGATGAAGAGACAATTACAACCAGGTACCGGAATGCGTCACTCCGGGGGAAAATTGACATCATCCTGAATTACTATCCGGGATTTGAGGAAATGCTGCAGGGCCTTCGGGAGCTTTTGTGTATCAATATCGAAGCAGACAAGATGCAGCGAAGAAGGCGTGAACTGGGAGATCCCGGCGTCAGAATCCGGAAATCCGGATATGCGGATCCTACCGCAGATGCAGCAGTCGAGCGGGTCATGCTTCTTGATGCGATCGAAACCGGAAATCTTGATCAGGAGGTGAAAAACACAGAATGTCCGGAGGAATACCGGATGGAAGCTGTGACGATCGCCAGAATGAAAGAGGACTATCTCGTGGTGAAGGCATGCATGAAGATACTGCCCTGTGAGAAGGCGCATCTTTTGGAGAATTATTACGCCTGCAAGATGAATGCAGAGATGATAAAGGAACAGGATTATTTTAACCCGTCGTTTTACACGAAGATCTACAGGATCCGCAGGCAGGTCAGAGATACGGCAGAGAAAACATTACAGAGTAAATATGGGAGGCAGACATGGAAGAAAGACAGATGACAGATAGAAAGGCCAAAATCCGGGAAACCAAATCGACGGCAAAGAAAAAGTTCGTGCGGTATAAGGAAGGCGCGGAGCTCTACAGTATGGGGCTTTCCAAGTTCCAGCAGATGGCGCATGAGGCAAAGGCAACCTACAAAGTGGACAAACTGGTTCTGGTGAGCATCGAAAAATTTGAAAAGTATCTGGAGACCTTTGCGGAGGAACCGTGACACTGAACCAAACGTCTGGAATGTTCTTCATGTCAGAAATTCTGACACGAAAGTTAATCAGCAAAGCTTTGCAGTCACGTATAATCGAATCAGAACCAAAACGTCAAATAATCTAACATAGAACGTCATGCATTTCATGACCGTTTCCAGTTTGTCAGGAGGAAATTGAACATGGCAAAAGCAAGGAAAGACAACCGGGGACGGGTGCTAAAGCCCGGAGAGGTGCAGAGAAAATCTGACAACCGGTATCTGTACACCTACACCGATCCGCTTGGAAGAAGAAAATACATCTATGCTTCCGATCTCATGGAACTGCGGGAGAGGGAGAAAAAGCTGACGAGAGATCAACTGGATGGGCTGAATCTGTACGCCGCCGGAAAAGCGACGATTAACGATACCTTTGACCGGTACATCAAGATGAAGCCAAATCTCCGCGACAGCACTCGGAGCAATTATATCTACATGTATAATCGCTTCGTGCGGAATGATTTCGGAAAGAAAAAGCTCATCGATATCAAGTATTCGGATATCCTGCAGTATTACCTTCATCTCATCAATGACGAGAAGCTTGCCATCGCCACGGTGGACAACATTCACACGCTCCTGCATCCAACTTTTCAGATGGCAGTCAGGGACGACATTATCCGGAAGAATCCGACGGATGGTGTTATGACGGAAATTACGAAGAAAAGCGGAATTCACAGGGGTGTCCGGCACGCTCTGACGGCGGAACAGCAGAAAGCATTCATGGATTATATCGCCAATCACCCGGTCTATGTGCATTGGTGGCCGCTTTTTACCATTTTACTTGGAACGGGATGGCGTATCGGGGAAGGGCTTGGATTACGGTGGGAGGACATCGACTTTGAGAAAAATCTCATCAGCATCAATCACAGCCTGACCTATTACCCGACCTCCGAGGATCGGACGACGGAGTTTCATATCCACAAGCCCAAGACCGATGCCGGCATCCGCACGATTCCGCTTCTGGATTCTGTTCGGGATGCGCTGGATATCCTGCGGGAAGAGGAGGACTCGAACGGAAGTAATGAACAGGAGGTGGATGGATACTCAGGTTTCATTTTTCAGAACCGCTTCGGTACACTGCCGAATCCTGCCAGTGTCAACCGCACGATTAAGCGGATTGTGAACAGCTATAACGCCGATGAGCGTCTCAATGCTGCACGGGAAGGCCGCGAGCCATTGATGCTTCCGGAATTTTCCTGCCATCATCTCCGGCATACCTTTGCGACCCGGCTCTGTGAGGTGGAGAACAATCTCAAAGTGATCCAATCCATCATGGGACACAAGAACATCGAGACTACGATGGACGTATATGCGGAAGCGACGGATCGGAAGAAGGAAGAAACCTTTGAAAATCTTGCGGTGAAGTTGGATGAGTTGTTTTGAGATAAATATGTCGCATGAAATGAAGTAGATATTTCTGAAATTTATCTTTGACAATTGGTTTACCATCGAATAAATTGTAACCACGTCGAAAAAACAGCAGTGCTTTTGTAAGGGCTCTATCGAAAGATCGGGTCCTATTTTTCTGCGGTAATATCGTGTACGCCGCTATACCGTAGTATCTCAGGAATTTCCTTTATCAGCATGTCCGCAATTTTTCTTTCCATTCAAGAAAGTTTACGCTATCAATCATAAGCATTGCGTAATTAGACAGGTACAATTAGAGATTTTCTGCGAAGATCACTTATACTGCGGGTATAATGACAATGCCATGATCTGAATTTAAAATAATAAGGGATTTTTCTGCGCGAAGATCCGAAAGGAACGTGATAAATATGGTTTATTTTACGGCAGATATGCACTTTGGCCACAGAGCCATTATAAATATGCAGAGCCGCCCATTTGAATCTGTAGAAGAGATGAACCGGGTTTTGCTATAGAATTTCAATTCCGTAGTTCATAAAGATGATACGGTTTATATCCTTGGAGATATCTGTCATCATATGAAGATTGAGGATGCGGATGAACTTATCAGAAAGATGAATGGAAAGAAGTATCTGATAATTGGCAACCATGATAAGAAATATGATCCAAGGTTGTTCGAAGACATTAGGGATTTTATGAAGGTTTCCGTAGACGGACGCAATTTTGCACTAATGCATTATCCTATGTTGTCCTGGCCCAAGAAAAGTAGTGGGGGATATCAGCTGCATGGTCACATACATGCCCGAATGGAATACAACGAAGCGAATCGTGCAGAGGGTATCAGGCGATATGATGTAGGTGTCGATGCCAATAATTTTTTCCCGGTGTCAGTAAAACAGATAAAAGATTTCTTTGGGGCGCAGATGAGTGTAGATGATAACAACTTTATATGAGCCGTTCGGGTATTGGAAAGACGAAGAAAGCAGTTTCGTGTTGTCTGATCCCTCACTTGTAAAACGAGATGCAACCCCTCTCACCCTGACCTGAGTCCATAGTTGCTTATAAATGAATACCCTCCGGGAGGTTGCATTCCGGTTTACAAAGAGACTGGCTGGTGCTGGTCTCTTTTTGATGATGGGGAATGGCGGAGCGTTCTGATCCGTCATTCCCTTGGCTGCGATACATCATGAGCCCGAAGTCTGGCAAGGGTCTCCGCGTCAGCGGCACGCTAGTGCCCTTGACAGGCAGAAGGGCGAAGGATATTTCTTACTTCCTTGTTCTTCCGTATGGTATCCTCATCCAGTTGGCGGTGGAGACGGAGGATACTATGGCAAACTTTTTTACCTATGAAGAACGTTTAACACTGCAGAAACTCCTGAAGGAAGGGCTGTCCTTTAAAAAGATCGCCGACCAACTTCACAAGGATCCATCAACCATCTCCAGAGAGGTTCGCAAGTATGCTGTCGAGATCGCGACCGGCAAACCGGGCTACTCCTTCAATGCCTGTAAGAACAGGTTTTCCTGTAAAGTCAAGGCCCCGGCTTTGTGCCGGAAAGACTGTACACGTCAGGGTAGTTCCGGAACCTACTGCCGATTATGCCGCTGCAATGAGTATTGTCCGGACTTT
>PYGH01000019.1 GCA_003014445.1 Fusobacterium naviforme
TTATTTTGTGTGGTAGCTTAATTTTACCGATGGCAATAGACTGTGTCTATTTTGTTATTCAATTGAATTTGCGAAACTTATTTTACCTTATCGGTTGCCCATTTTTAACCTGTCAACTCAACCCTGTTTTATGAGTAGTTGATATGTTCCCATAAAGCAAAAAACCGAGCATCCAAGTCTCCTCTAAAAGGAGCACCTAAATGCTCGGAAACGCTTTATTTCAAGCCTTTTCTAATTATTTAATTATGTGCTTTTGACAGCAATACTACCGTCTCAACCCCTATGGTTATGGGGAACATATCCACGCTCGTAGATGGAAACATATCAAAGATTGGCTCTCGTTTGTAGGAACATATCGACTGTAATTATTTCATTTTCAAGCCTTTATCGATAGCTTCCTGAATAATCTTATGACAACAAACTCCCAACGGATTGTTTTCTTTACAATTAGGATTTTTCATTGCCCCAGTGATGGCATTTACTTCTTTTACGGATTTCGCGCCATGCTTTACAACTGCTTCAATTACCTGATTTTCTGTGACTTCGCTACAATAACAAGCATACTTAGGATCTGCATCTTTCTTAAACCAGATAGGAACTCTAACTTGGTCTTTCAAGAATTTTATTTCATTATCTAAGTTATAGTAAACAACATCGCAGTCCTCGTTCATGCAAATCTTATATTGATCTCCGTTAACAGCATTACGATAATCATCTACCACTAGATGTTCAACAGTTACTTTACTAATGGAAATCCCTTCATTATTACATACAGGACAATTGTCTTTAATTTGATCCGGCTTTTCTGTTTTGCATCCACAACAACATTCATTATTAATCTTCATATTCTTAGCCTCCATATTTTCATTATAATTTCTTTTTTAAACTAGGTAAAACCAATTTCATATACTTGTCATTTATTAATAGCGTCAAACATTTTATCTGGTGTTAATTTACTTAGCTCCCTGTTGTCAGCCAACGCACGTGTAGCTTTTTTGTGTATAAACACATCAGCGTCATGTTACCCATTGCTCGGCATTCTTCTAATGAACCCAAATACATGGAATGGCAACCCTTTTTTAGACAATTTATAACCGAACATTATCAAGCTTGAAAGTTTCTTTAGATTATAAAATATATTCTCAGACAATCAAGGGTAAAGGCTTCGCCCAAATTTCGTTGAAATTTGCCCTTGACAGTCTGTTCATATATTTTATTTAATTTATGAAACTTCCAGAGCTTTTTATTCTGCTTTTCTATATTCTACTGGTGTTTTATATCCTAAAGATCCATGAATTCTTAGGTTATTATACCAATATACGTATTCTGCTAATTTTAGATTAAGTTCTTGGAAATTAGTAAAGTTCTCCTGATATATGAATTCTGTCTTCATTACTTTATTGACTGCTTCGCTTACTGATAAGG
>PYGH01000020.1 GCA_003014445.1 Fusobacterium naviforme
CGTTAAGGGGAGCGAAATCAAGTAGCGAAGCCGGTGACCGTAACTGTCAAGAAAAGCCGCTATTGTATCATGTCAGCCCGTACCGCAAACCGACACAGGTGGATGAGGAGAGAATCCTAAGGCCGGCGGGAGAAGCATTGTTAAGGAACTCGGCAAAATGACCCCGTAACTTCGGGAGAAGGGGTGCTGCAGAGATGCAGCCGCAGAGAAAAGGCTCAAGCAACTGTTTAGCAAAAACACAGGTCTATGCGAAACCGTAAGGTGAAGTATATGGGCTGACGCCTGCCCGGTGCTGGAAGGTTAAGAGGAGAGGTCAGCGGGGAAACCCGCGAAGCTTTGAATTTAAGCCCCAGTAAACGGCGGCCGTAACTATAACGGTCCTAAGGTAGCGAAATTCCTTGTCGGGTAAGTTCCGACCCGCACGAAAGGCGTAATGATTTGAGCGCTGTCTCAACAATGCACCCGGTGAAATTGAAGTACCAGTGAAGATGCTGGTGACCTGCGCCAGGACGGAAAGACCCCATGGAGCTTTACTCTAGTTTGATACCGGGATCCGGTGTTACTCGTACAGGATAGGTGGGAGGCTACGAAGTATGGACGCCAGTCTATACGGAGCCGCTGTTGGGATACCACCCCTGTGGCACTGGGTTTCTAACCTGCGTCCATTATCTGGACGGGGGACAATGTCAGATGGGGAGTTTGACTGGGGCGGTCGCCTCCGAAAGAGTATCGGAGGCGCTCAAAGGTTCCCTCAGAATGGTTGGAAACCATTCGCAGAGCGCAAAGGCAGAAGGGAGCTTGACTGCGACACCGACGGGTGGAGCAGGTACGAAAGTAGGACTTAGTGATCCGGTGGTATAAAGTGGGATTGCCATCGCTCAACGGATAAAAGCTACCCTGGGGATAACAGGCTTATCACTCCCAAGAGTTCACATCGACGGAGTGGTTTGGCACCTCGATGTCGGCTCATCACATCCTGGGGCTGAAGTCGGTCCCAAGGGTTGGGCTGTTCGCCCATTAAAGTGGTACGCGAGCTGGGTTCAGAACGTCGTGAGACAGTTCGGTCCCTATCCGGCGCGGGCGTAAGATATCTGAGAGGAGCTGTCCTTAGTACGAGAGGACCGGGATGGACTGACCACTGGTGTACCGGTTGGGGAGCAACCCCACGGCCGGGTAGCCAAGTCGGGCCGGGATAAACGCTGAAGGCATCTAAGCGTGAAGCCCCCCTCAAGATGGGATATCTCATGCGAGAGTAGTAAGACCCCTTTAAGACTAAGAGGTAGATAGGGCAGAGGTGTAAGCGTAGCGATACGTTCAGCTGACTGTCACTAATCGGTCGAGGGTTTAACCAAAAGGTCGAGTAGGTAGAGGTAGGAAACGGAAGATGTAAG
>PYGH01000021.1 GCA_003014445.1 Fusobacterium naviforme
CCTAGTGTCAAGATTTTTTCGCAAATTCAAACCATCGGTAGCTGAGCGTCAGCCTATCGCCAGCTGGTTTTCGGTTTCAAGGTCATAGAGGTGCTTCATGTTGAGGTATCGCTTCTGGCCCCAATCGTTGGATGCCACATAACGAAGGCGGGCACATACCAACATCAAAGCACTGTTGCCATCTGGGAACGCGCCTATGGAACGTGTACGTCTGCGTACCTCACGATTCACCCGTTCTGTCAGGTTGTTGGTGCGGATCCGATGCCAGTGCTGTACAGGAAACTCCATGTAGGTCAATGTTTCTTCGATGCCGTCCTCCAGCTTCTTTGCTGCAGTAGAAAGCTTCATCTCGCGAAGCTTGGCTACTACCATCTTTGCCTTTTCCCTAGCGGCCTGTTTGTCTTCCTGAGAATGGATGGCCTTCAGCATTCGGGTGACTTCCTGCATCTTCATACGAGGAGTGACGCTGAAGATGTTGCGGTAAAAATGAACGGTACATCTCTGGTAGCGTGCCTCGGGAAATACTTCCGGAATGGATTCGAGCATGCCTAGGCACTTGTCACCAATGACCAGACGGACGCCTGAAAGCCCACGTTCTTTGAGATAAATGAAGAAGTTTTTCCAGCTTTCGTGATCTTCCTTCATGCCTTCGGCAGCACCGATGATCTCCCGGTAGCCGTCTTCAGTGACACCGATAGCGATAAGGACAGATACGTTCTGGATCTCGCCTCCCCAGCAACGCTTCAGATAGATGCCATCCACATAAACGTAGGGATATTCTCCTGAAAGGGGACGCATGCGCCATTCTTCAATGTGCTCATAAGCCTTCTTGTTGAGGTTGCTGATGGTCCCCGGAGATACCTTTGAACCCCAGAGAGCCTCCGTGACATCTTCGATACGGCGGACCGAGACGCCGGCCAGATACATTTCGATAAGAGCTTCCTCAACGGATGATTCTCTCCGACGGTATCTTTCGATGATGGCGGTCTCGAACTGAACACCTTTGAGCTTTGGGACGTGAAGGGTGACGTCGCCCGAAGAAGTCGTAAAGTTTCGATCATAATGGCCGGAACGGTATCCCTGGCGCTCAGCAGAGCGCTGGTACTTATCAGCCCTGACCAGTTCATCAGCCTCATGATCCAGCAGAGCGTTGAGTGTCTCCTCAACACTGTTTCTGACCAGATCCTTAAGATTGTTCTTTATGAGATCTTCGTTTAACTGTATAATGTTACCAGACATAGTTTATTGCCTCCTTCGG